>CP087563.1:4800000-7376598 GCA_020974905.1 Planctomycetes bacterium syqfu
CAGTAAGCGATGGGACAAGCTCGATCTTTACAATGCCATCCGCAAAGAGCGTGACGGGGCGCCCAAGTTCGTCTTCCATGACGGCCCGCCCTATGCCAACGGCTCGATCCACTTGGGGCACCTGCTTAACAAGGTGCTCAAAGATTTCGTCGTCCGCACGCAGACCATGATGGGCAAGGACTGTGCTTACATCCCCGGCTGGGACTGTCACGGTCTACCCATTGAGCATAAGGTCATGCAGGATCTTGGCGACAAGGTCCGTGAGATGGAGCCGATCCAGATTCGTCGCAAGTGTAAGAGCTATGCGGAGAAATTCGTCAAGCAGCAGATGGGGCAGATGAAGCAACTGCTCACCGTCGCGGATTACGACAACCCGTACCTGACCATGAATCCTGGCTTTGAAAAGGGCGTGCTCGAAGTCTTCTCCGCGTTGGTGGAGAAGGGTTTGGTGTTCCGTCAGCTTAAGCCGGTGCACTGGTCGATCGACAATCAGACCGCACTCGCTGAAGCCGAACTCGAATACGAAGACCGCGAAGACACGTCGGTGTTCGTGATGTTCGATCTCACCCCGGAAGCCAGGATATTGGCATCGGAGAAAACTTCCGGGGGGTTCGATAGCATCATGATCTGGACGACCACCCCGTGGACCCTACCTGCGAACATGGCGGTGGCGGTGCACGAACGCTATGAGTACGGCGTGTACCAGGTCGGTGATCGCAAGGTCGTCTTAGCAACGGAACTGGCAGGTAAAGTGCTTGCCAGGGAAGGCATCGAAGACGCCAAGCCGCTGGAGACTTTCAAGGGTTCCGAGTTGGTCGGCTTGACCTACAACCACCCGTTCATCGACCGCGTCGGCCCGGTGGTTCATGCGGAATATGTCACCCTCGAAGACGGCACGGGCATGGTGCACACCGCCCCCGGTCATGGTGTGGAAGACTACCAAACCTGTCTGCGCGAAGGTATCGAAGTCTACTGCCCTGTCCAAAACGATGGCACGTTCGACACCACTGCCCCTGATTGGCTCCAAGGCAAAAAAGTCTGGGACGGCAACCAACTCGTGGTCGACCATCTGACCAACTCCGGCCACATGTTCCACACCCACAAGTTCATGCACTCTTACCCGCATGACTGGCGTGGTAAGACCCCCGTGATCTTCCGCGCAACCGAGCAATGGTTCATCGGTGTCGACAAGGACTTTAGCTCTCCGGCTGGCGAAAGCACCATGCGTAAGCTTGCCATGGATTACGCAGCCAACAAGATTCGCTTCATCCCTGAATGGGGTCGCAACCGCATGCGTGGCATGCTCGAATCCCGCCCGGACTGGTGCATCAGCCGTCAGCGTTCATGGGGTTTACCCATCCCCGCGTTCTATGCCCCGGAAGGTACCCCCGGAAGCGAAGGCGAACCGCTTCTCACCGCAGCTTCCGTCAAAGCTGTCGCAGAATGTTTCGGCCAACACGGTTCGGACAGTTGGTTTGTCGCGACGCCTGACCAAATCCTGGCAAGCTATGATGCAGCGTCTGACCCCGATGCACCGTCATGGGTTAAGGATATCGATCTCTCGGCACTGCAAAAAGCACGCGACACCTTCGACGTCTGGTTTGAGTCCGGCTCATCGTGGAATGCCTGCATGCGTGCACGCGGTCTGGACAAGGGTGACACCGCCCCCGGAAGCGGCGTGACCGATCTCTACCTCGAAGGCTCCGACCAACACCGCGGCTGGTTCCAGCATTCACTGCTGCCTGCCATCGGCGTGACCGGTAAGACCGCCTTCGAAACCGTCCTGACCCATGGCTTCATGGTCGACAAGGATGGCAAGAAAATGTCCAAGTCCCTGGGCAACACGCTTGATGTCTCCGAACTGCTCAAGGAGTTCGGCGCGGATGTCTGTCGCTGGTGGGTCAGTCGCCTCAATGTCGAAAATGACATCAAGGTTGATCACAGCTTCTTCAAACTCGCAGGCGAAGAGTACCGCAAGATCCGTAACACGATCCGCTTCCTGTTGAGCAATCTCAGTGATTTCAACGCAGCAACCGACAAGGTCAAACTCACCGACGAAGATGCAACCAGCGTGGACGCCTGGGCGATCGGCAAGACCATCGCGCTCTCTGAAAAAGTGTTGGACTGTTACGCCAACTTCAACTTCCGTGGCGCTGCTGAACTGCTGTACAACTTCTGCAACGACACGATGTCAGCTGAATATCTTGTGGCTGTCAAAGACCGTTTGTACTGTGATAGCCCCGACAGTGTTCGACGCAAACGTGCACAGGCAACGGTGTACCGCATCAGCACGGTGTTGATCCGTCTGCTTGCCCCGATCATGCCACATACCGCGGATGAAGCATGGGGTGCACTCGAAGGTGATGATGCCAAGTGCGTGCACCTGATGACGTTCCAGGATGTCAGTTGCATGAAGCAAATCCCGGTGAGTGAAAACTGGCCGAAGGTGATGAAGCAGCGTGAGAGTTGGATGCGTGAACTGGAAAAATTCCGCCAGGCCAACGACGTGGACAATCCACTGGATTTGGGTTTGGTGTTGCCTGCTGAGATTGATGGTGTGGCATTGAGTCAGTTCAAGGTCGATGACCTTGCAGACCTCTGCGGCATCTCCAAGGTGAGCGTGGAAGGCACGGAACTCAAGGTCATTGATCTGCGCAACGAACCGCGTTGTGATCGAAGTTGGAAACGCGATGGCACCGTCAAGGCCTACACATGGGAAGACAACGACGTGATGTTGTCGGCCCGTGATGCAGCAGCCTGCGGCCTTGCATGACGCGATGACACCTTATGCACTCGACTGCACATTAAAGCCCTGGGGTTTTAACCCCAGGGGTGCCTTGGAAAATCAAATATGCTATAACCCACGGGCACCAGATTCACATCTGGTGCTCATTTTTATTCCGATCAATTGAGGATTCGAACATGCCCATCAACTCCGGCCCATGGGATATCAACGCACTGCGTCAGCCCGTTTCCGTCACCGATCACGGCAAGACCCCCAACGGTGTCACCAGGATGACCTACACCAACGAACCTTACCGCGGCCGAGGTACGAGCGTGTTCGCATTCATGTCACTGCCTGCGACATCCGCCTACACACAGGATGGTAAGGTTCCCGGTGTGGTACTTGTTCACGGTGGGGGTGGTAAGGCGTTTGAGTATTGGGTGCGCATGTGGAACGATGCAGGCTACGCTGCCATCGCCATGGACCTTGGTGGCTGTGATGAAACCGGCATGAAACTCCCGGACTACGGCCCGAATCAGGAACACGATGGCAAGTTCGATCATCTGCGCTTAGGCGTCGATCAATGCTGGTCCTACCATGCCGTCGCCGCGATTTTCCGTGCACACACCATTTTGGCAAACCTTCCGGGGGTCGACGAAAACCGCATCGGCATCACCGGTATTTCATGGGGTGGTTATCTCACATCACTCGTCGCAGGTCTCGATGATCGCTACCGCTTTGCCATCCCCGTCTACGGTTGTGGCCATCTCACCACCGCATCAACATGGATGGATAATCCCGAGTCCGAAAGCGGTTTTAACCTGCTTGGCGAAGAACTCACGCAGCAGTGGATGGATGTCTTTGATCCCTCAGCATACATGGATCAGGTCCAGTATCCCATGCTCTTTATCAACGGCACGAACGACTTCGCTTACCACCCACCCGCCTGGCAGAACACCTATCTCCAATCTCAGGGTGAAGTCACGCTCGTCCAACGCCTGCGCATGGATCACGGGCACTGGGAAGGACAGACGCCGCGCGAGATTTTTACCTTTGCCAACAGCGTTTTGCATCATAGCCCGAGTCTGCCTTCATGGGAAGAGCTCAACAGCGAAGACGGCAAACTCATCGCCAAATTCGAAGAACCCGTCACTGCTGCAAGCCTGCTTTACACCACCGACAACCAAAACAAATGGTGGCCCAACAAGCTTTGGCAGCAGGTCCCCGCTGTCATTTCACAGGATGGCAAATGCGTTACCGCTGAATTACCCGAATCAGAATGGGGCTGTGCCTATCTCAACGCGATCAACCAAGACAACCTGCTCGCCTCGACACCCCACATCACATGGGGCGAAAGCTGCGGTTGTGAAGATCACAATTGTTCGTGTTCAGAATGATATTCGATATGTAATGCGCAATGTCGCGTTGTGTTTTGTGTTCACAACAGCTTCAAATATGTTGCGCTTTGCGTGTATCCAGCGGTTGCATTGTGACACAATGCTGAAACTGCGCAGCAGTTTATGTTGACGTAACGACCGTGATCCAAAAGCCGTGACTCTCCCGAGTCACGGGTTGCCTGCAGCAACACAACTTCAATCAACCATAAATCTCACCCAAAAACCTCAGCAACGGTTCACGATACGGCTCGTCATAAAACCGCATATCACCATGGACAAAACCTTCGCCGACAAAGTATTGATATTTAATATTGAACTTGTCGAGCACCGCCATCAAACTCGCCTGCTGGTCGGGTAAAACCTGCTCATCCGCATCACCCTGAAAGATCACAAACGGCACGGTCTTCGCATCCACCTGCCATGCTGGTGACGCCTGTTTGGCCAAGGTTTCATGCTCATCCACCCGACAACCCAGCAGCTTGTGCACGATCGAATCCACCGGGAACACTTTGTCCGGTTGCGTCTGCGCACGGAGAATAAAATCCTGTGGCCCGTAGAAATTCCCCACCCCATCCACTGCTGACGATTGATCCAGGTAATCCCCCAAAGTGCCTTCAAGCTCAGCATCACCCACCGTTGTCCCCAGCAGCGAAGCCAGATGCGCTCCCGCACTTCCGCCGGTGACCACCAGCTTTTGAGCTTTGTAGCCATACTCATTTGCATGAGCACGAAGCCACCGGATCGCCGCTTTGACATCATGAATCTGAGCAGGAAAGCATGCCTGATGCGTCAGCCGATAATTCACACTCGCCACCGCATAGCCATGTTCAGCCAGATACTTCACCCGACAATCCGCCTTATCCCCATTCTGCCAACCCCCACCATGAATCCACATCACCAACTGCGGCAATTGCACCTCCATCGGCAAATGCAAATCCAATTTGAGAGATAAACCATCCACGTCAAGAAACGTGATATCCAACAACGAACGAATAGCACTTTGATCAGTCATAATCCGGACATCATAGCAATAACCCGCCGGTTCTCACGAAGCGTGCTCCCTGTCCTATGCTATCAAGAAACATCTTGACGGTTGATTCAGACGTGTGATAATAAATCCAGCTTCGCCGCATCGCCCTCATCGTCTAGAGGCCTAGGACGCCAGGTTCTCATCCTGGTAACAGGGGTTCAAATCCCCTTGGGGGTAATTCCTTTATTTTCAATAGTTTACGTTAAAAATATTTTTTCCGCAAATTTCAAAAGATTGCTATTTATCGTGCCGATAGTCCCCTTGTTAAAGGGGGATTATTACATGTTTGATAAGTACGAAGCATCACTCAGTATCAGAAACTACGCACCTTCTAGCCTTCGTAAGAACATCCAACTTGCCAAGCGTTTTGTCTTTGATTCGGGGACACAGATTCACGAAATCTCTGTCTGTAACGTGGAGGAATACCTTCTCCATTTGCGCGAGAAGGGACGCTCTGCAAAGACGATTAAGAACCACCGCTCAGCTATCAAGGTGTTCTGTGATTACCTGGCACGTGAAGGCATCCTGCAAGGCAATCCTGTCGCTCATATCCCCAGCATGGAACTTCCGACAGACGTTCCTGTGTTCCTGCCTGATGATGAAGTCGACCTGCTGCATGATCTTGCCAGGTGTGAGAATTTTGACTGTGAAGTAACGGTAGCCCTTTGTACCGGACTTCGTGTTTCAGAACTTCGCAATTTGAAATGGACTGATGTTGATTTTGACCAGCGTCAGTTACTGGTTCGAGAATCAAAGGGTAAACGCCCCCGCATGGTTCCCTTGAATGCTCGGGCTCGAGAAGCGTTAATCTCGTGGATTTCTTTGCATCATAAACCGCCTTTGCCGGTATACTTGGTGCACGGCTTGATCCTTATCCTTTGAGCATGGGAGCCTTACATGTCTGATATGCCAACACAGCCGACGCCGCCTGATGATGCTGCACAGATGATTCAGGAGATTCGGGATTATTCGTCAAAACTCCAGGCCGAGATCGGCAAGGTTATCGTCGGTCAACAGGAAGTCATCGACCAGTTACTCATGGCATTACTCTGTAAAGGTCATGCGGTGCTTGTGGGTGTGCCGGGGTTGGCTAAGACGCTGCTGATTTCGACCATTGCCAAGACGTTGAGTCTGGGGTTCAGTCGTATTCAGTTCACCCCTGACCTGATGCCTTCGGATATCACGGGGACGGAAGTGATCGAGGAAGACCGCGGGACGGGCAAGCGTAATCTCCGCTTCGTCAAGGGACCGGTCTTTGCCAACGTGATTCTGGCAGACGAAATCAACCGTACCCCGCCAAAGACGCAGGCTGCGTTGCTCGAAGCGATGCAGGAACATCAAGTGACGGCAGCGGGTTATCGTCATGCCTTACCCCAACCGTTTTTCGTGTTGGCAACGCAGAACCCCATTGAGCAGGAAGGCACGTACCCACTGCCTGAAGCGCAGCTTGACCGTTTCATGTTCATGATCCAGGTGGACTATCCTTCTGCGACGGAGGAGATGGAGATTGTTCGTCGGACGACGATGCGAACGAAGGTGTCGGTGGAGCATGTGCTTGATGCTGACGAGGTCCTCAAGATTCAGGATTTGGTGCGCGACATCCCGGTAGCGGATCACGTGATTCAGTACACGCTGAGTCTGGTGCGTGCGACGCGCGCCCCCAAGCGTGGGGTGGATGACCATCGCCCGCCGTTTGTTCAGCAGTACATTTCTTGGGGTGCAGGCCCGCGTGCATCTCAAAACCTGATTATGGCAGGCAAAGCTCGGGCAGTGCTTGATGGTCGAACCCATGTCACTGTTGAGGACATTGCCAAGGTCGCGCACCCTGTTTTGCGTCACCGCCTGATGACCAACTTCAATGCCCAGGCCGACGGCATCAGCACTGATGATGTGATTGATCGTCTGCTTGATTCGGTGAAGCTGGATGATCAAATCAAAGACCCGACGATGGCATCGGTGATCCGCTAATCTTCCTGAGGTTTGTATTCATGTCATTGTTGCGATACGTGGTTTTACCCCTGTTATTGATGAGTTTTTTGATGCAGCCATTGGCAGCGCAAAGCGTGGACGTCTCGGTATGTCGTTTCAAAGATGACAAGCCTGCAGCGATCAGTCTGACGTTTGATGATGGCTTGCTGGATGCGTACACCGTGGTCAAACCCCTGCTTGCTGAGTATGGCTACAAGGGGACTTTCTACGTCGTCACCAGTTGGGCGGACAATGCAGCAAGCAACACGCGCCCCAACCGCAAGTTCATGACGTGGGAGCAGGTCAAGGCGATGGCCGATGCCGGTCATGAGATTGGTAATCACTCCGTGAAGCATTACCAGTTAGCCAAAGCCAAGAGCATGGACGATGTGCTTTACGAAATCCGTCACCCACTGGGCATCTTCCATGAAAAAATCGGCATCACCCCGCAGACATTCTGCTATCCCGGCAACTCACGTAACGATGAGATCGTCCAGATCGCTCACGGGCATCATCTCTATTCCACCTGCTTCGGCAGGCAGATGTTTGGTGGTGAGAAGTACACGCATCAGCAAACCGTGGATTGGGTCAACAACACCATTACCAACAAGCAGTGGAGCGTTGCCATGATCCATGCGATTTTGCATGGCTATGGTTGGGCGCCGTTTCCCAATGACGAAAAAGACTTCATCGCTGTGCTTGATCTGCTTAAGCAACATGATGATGAACTTTGGGTTGATACGTTTGTGAACGTCAGTAAATATGTCAAGCTGCGAGATACATCGAAGATTAAGTGGATTGAACAAGACAAAATATTGATGCTCAAAACCGAGCTTGATGGCAAAGTCTATGACCAACCCTTGACGGTGAAGATCATCAAGGATGGCAAGTCGTGTTACTTGCCGATGTATGCCAACACGCCGATTTCGCTCCAGTAAGAAGGATCACCATGCCCGCAGTTGAATCCTATCTTGACCCGCAGACACTTGCCTCGATTGGCTCGCATCCGTTGCGTGCGCGCATGATTGTCGAAGGTATCATGAACGGTCAGCATCGTTCGCCATACCAGGGCTTCTCCATTGAGTTTGCTCAGCATCGTCAATACGCACCGGGTGATGATATCCGACACCTGGACTGGAAAGTCTTCGGGCGGACCGACAAGCTGTACCTTAAACAGTATCAACAGGAAACCAATCTCGAATTGGTGATTGCACTGGACCGCAGTGGGTCGATGAATTTCGCATCCAACGAGAAAACCAATTGGCGAAAGTATGACTACGGTGCCTGCCTGGCCGTCGCACTGAGTTACCTGGCTTTGCAGCAACAGGACCGCGTCGGACTTCAGCTTTTTGATGAGCATGTCCGTGATGCCACCCGCCAATCCAACACGCATGAACACTGGCGATCCATCGTCGACATTCTCGCGCATCAGGCGTTTGGTGACACCACGCAGGCTGAGGAAGCTGAGGGACATGGCACGGACTTAAACCGCGTCTTTGACGAAATTCTCTCCCGTCAGCATCAACGCAGTCTCATTGTTTTGATCAGTGATCTGTTTGACGATCTGGACATGCTTCAGCAAGCTCTGGCTAAAGCGGCACACCGGCGCTTTGATGTGATCGTGCTCCAAATTCTCGACCCCGCCGAAGTCACCTTCCCATACCGAAGCATGGCAGACTTCGTCGGACTTGAAGGGCAGGGCAAACTCACCGTGCATCCCAATGCCATTCGCAAAGCGTATCTCGAAGCGTTCAACGAACACTTAAACCAGATTCAAACCATCACCCGAAAGTTCCGATTCGACTACCTGAAAATGAACACCAGCCAACCGCTTGGACCGGCGTTGAGTCACTTTTTAGCAAGACGAAATGCCTCCGTCGCCAGGCAGGCAGCAAGACGTTAAAGACAAGTAACCACAGATGAACACAGCCCCCGGAAGTAAACACAGATGTTTAAGACAATCAGTAATAGAGCACCGGATGTCAATCTGGTGCAGGTCTGGTAATACGACCACAAACCTGCAGCGCATTCACATGCGGTGCTCCAAGTTTCGTTTTGATTATCTGAGTTTATCTGTGTTCATCTGTGGCTAAAAATCAGAGCGCCGGAGTTAACCGATATTTCAATGACACCCATCCTCGCCCAAACCAGTTCACTGTTCACCGCGCCGGTTATCGCTGGCGCGGCAGTGGCGGCGGTGTCGATCCCGGTGATCATTCACCTGCTCTGGCGCGTCAAGCGTCAACGTCAGGTTTGGGCGGCAATGCGCTTTTTGCAAGTTGCCATCAAGAAACAGAAAAATAAACTCCGCCTTGAACACCTGCTATTGCTGTTAACACGATGTCTCATGCTGCTATTGCTTGGTCTCGGTTTGGCCGGACCTGTTGGCAAGGGGCTGAGTCAACTCTTTGCAGGACACTCCGGTCGCAAGCTTGTGCACATGGTGATCGACGACACCCTCACCAGTCAGACACAACTCCGTGCGGGTGTGAACCGATCACGTTTGGATGAACTCAAGCAGCAAGCCCTCAAGCTCATCGATCAGATGGGTGAAGAAGACCATCTTGCGATCTGGCGCAGCGCCAAGACCGCAGCACCCATGTACGGCCCGGGGTTGGTTAACGCAGTTCAAGCCAGGCAGATTCTCGATAGCATCCAGTCCCGACATACAGCCAGTGATTTACCAGCGGTGCTTGCCAACATTCAGGCGCAGCTTGATGATGCGACCTATTCAGCCTACGAACAGACCGTGGTCATTCTCAGCGACTTTTCACATGGTTCGCTGGGTCAGCAGTCGCATCAATCCTTCGACAAACTCGCACGCCAGGCGACGGTGAGTTTGGCAAAGCCTGCAATCTCCGCAGCGAACATGCAGATTGTCAATCTCCAACCGCGACGCAGCCAGATGCTTCGACCGTTGGCCGGATCGTTGGCGGTGATGCTTGATGTGTCGCTGTCGCGTGAAGGCAAGATTGATCAACCGGCGACATGCACCATCGGACTTTTTGTGGATGGGAAGCAGGTGGCCAGCCGCCAGCATCAATGGACTGCGGGCCAATCGCAGGCGACCGTGCAGATGGATTTGTCGTGGGATGAGTCAGCAGCGTCGTTCCCGTTTATTTTGCCGATTGAAGCAAGACTCACCGCTGAGCCGGTTCATAATCGACTCACTGCTGATGACCGTCAGTTTACGCAGGTTCAGTTGCGTGAAGAATTGAAAATCGCGTTGGTCGATGACGGCAGTGGCAGCGGTGATGCCAAGGGGTTTACACCTGCACAGTGGTTGACGTTTGCGTTGTCACCATCGCAGAACAATTTGCATGTCCTGCCGGTGTCTCCGGGGCAGTTGACGTCGGATGTGCTTTCGGATGTGGATGTTTGCATGTTGCTTCGTCCGGATCAGATCAGTGGTCCGCAGCTTGAAGCCGTTGAGCAATGGACACGCGGTGGCGGTTTGCTGTGGGTGTTCACGCCTGGTGTTCAGGACAAGGCAGGCTTGCCGGTGTGGGCGTTGAACTTGGCGCAGAAGCTTGAATTGCCGGTGAAGATGGATGTGAAAGTCCGCGAGGGAGATTGGGCGTTGACACAGGAGTCGCGCCCGCCTGATGCGCTGGGTTTACTCGGTGCTGATTGGCAGGCCTTGCTCCGCCCGGTTCGCGTGACGCAGATGCTCGGACTCTTTGCACCACTGGGAACCGACAGCAATGCCCAGGCATGGTTGCGACTTAATGATGAGGCGCAGTCTCCGGTGCTGGTGAGTCAGCAGGTTGATGACGGCTTTGTGTTATTCAGTGCGTTGGCATTGAATCCGCAGTGGTCGAATCTGCAAACGCGGCCGTTGTTTGTCCCGTTGTTACATGAGTCGATTGCGTCGCTGACATCACAGAGTGCAGCACGTCGGTTGTTGTCATTCGCGCCGGGGACCAAGCCGGAACTTGCCAAACGTTTTGGTAGTCCTGATGGAATAGGGGGAACCTCCGGGGGATGTTGGTTGGCCCCAAGCGCATGAGTTTGCAGGTGGGTCCGACGGGGCGTTTGATCCCAACGCAACCACTGGATGAGCCGGGGGTGTATCGCAGTCGAAATGAGCCTTCGCGCAACGTGGTGTTAATCAATGTTGATGCAGCGGATGGTTCGCTGGTGATGACCGATGAACACGCGGTACGTCAACTGCTTTTTGAGTCCAATGCCAATGGGCAAGCTGGTGATCCATTACATTGGCTGGATCGCGATAACCCCACGTGGGCGGTCTCCGATACGACGGTCAACTCACAACTGGGTTGGCATCTACTTTGGATCGCCATGGCATTACTCGTCATTGAGACGATGCTCGCCCGTTGGTTCAGCCATGCTTCCACACAGCAGCGGACCTGGTCAGGTTGGGTTTGGCATGGGATTCTCAAATTGCTTCACCTGGATCACACACACGCCTCGCGCATGGGCAAGGGGGGTGTGCGATGAAGGAGACGCTGGTCTGGCGTTGGCTCACCGGGGCCGATGGCGGGGACTTGTTATCGCTGAGTTGGCTGCATCCGATGCCCGCGTGGGTGTGGGTGTTGCTTGCCATCGGCATCGGACTTTTCAGCGCGTGGAGTTACAGCCGCCTGGCCGGTTCACGTTGGCTGCGCAGCATCATGGGTGTGTTACGCGTGCTGTGTCTGCTGTGGCTCGTGGTGCTCATCAGTGGCCCGATGCTGGTGCAGACCCGCGAACGCGTGGAACCGGATCGCCTGATCTGGCTGGTTGACCGCAGTGGCTCGATGAATGTCAAAGACAAAGCCCAGACCGATGATGAACTGGTTCAAACCCGTGACCAGCAGGTCAAAGCATCCGTCAGTCAGATTGCACAGGTGATCGAAAACGATCCGGATACCTGGCAGCATGAACGCCAGCAATATTGGTACGGCTTTGACGAACAGGCGTTTGGGCTTGATCCCATGAAACTCCAGGATGCTGGCGATAATGCCACGCATATCGTCTCAGCTTTGGAGGGCGTGCTTGAGGAACATCAGGGGCATCCGATCAGCGCCGTGGTGCTCATCAGTGACGGTCGGACGCCGCAGCGATTGGGTGCGGAGTTGATGCGGAAACTCAAGCAGTCTGCCGTATCGGTCTTCACCGTGCCGGTGGGGCAGACCCAGCAGTTTGTCGACATTGCCATCACACAGGTCGACGCTCCGCAGCAGGCCTATGCCAATGACGTGGTACCCGTGCGGGTGCAGTTGTCTTTGCAACCAGAAGACCAAATCGTTGATCCGGCGCGGGTGAAGGTGCAGCTCATTGATGTGCAGACGGCTGCGGTACTTGATGAAGCCTCGCCCAAGGATGACAAGCTTACCGAAGCCGTGCAGTTGAATGTCAAAAGTGAGCAGGTTGGCAGTCGCGACTGGATGGTCAAGGTTGTCTACGACGCACCGCTTGATCAGTCCGGTGAACTCAACGATCAGAACAATCAGCAACTGGTGACGGTGGAGTTAATCGACGAACCGATTCGCGTGCTTTATGTCGATGGCTATCCGCGTTGGGAGTATCGCTATCTCAAGAGCGTGCTCATGCGTGAAAAGTCAATCAAGAGCAGCATGTTTTTGATCAGTGCGGATCAGCAGTTTGCTCAGGAAGGCGACGTGCCGATCGCGCGTCTGCCTCAGACGGCTGAGGAATTTGAGACTTACGATGTGATCATCATCGGCGATGTGCCTTCACGTCACTTCAGTTCTGAGCAGTTGAGCATGATTCGGGATCACGTTGCCAATCGCGGTGCGGGATTGATCTGGATTGGTGGCTCACGTTGGACGCCGGTGACCTATGACACGACGGTGCTGGCGAACCTGCTTCCCATGCGGCAGGTCTCGGCGGTGGCGCCGGTGGGCAATCAACCGTTTAGCGTTCTGCCGACCCCGCTAGCCAAGCGGCTGCAGGTGTTGCAACTTGAATTACCCGGTGCCAATGGTCATACCGTTTCAGGTTTACCATCAGTGTCAATTGCACAGGGGAAACTTCCGGGGGTTCCCTTGCGGTGGGTTCAGCAAATGGGTGAACTCAAGCCGGTGACCGAAGTGCTTGCTGAAGGTCAGATGGTCAATGACGCAACCCGGAAACTGCCTTTGATCACGTCACTGCGATACGGTGCGGGTCAGACGCTTTATGTCGCGACCGACGACTTCTGGCGTTGGCGTTATGCCAAGGGTGATCTTTACTATCAACCGTTGTGGACACAGTTGGTCCGACTGCTGGGTCGTGAACGGATCAGTCAGAATGCTCAGAGTACGCGACTGTCGACTGCCCATCGGCGTTTACTTCTCAAACAGAACACCGTCGTGAAACTCACCACGCGCGATGCACTGTTGCTGGAGCAGAACCGTCAGAGTGTCCGTGTGCTGGTTGAATCCATGCGCGATGGGCAGGTGGTCGATCAACTGGATTTACTGCCACAGCAGTCATCAGCCGATGAGAACACCGGCGAGCGTGTGTACCAGGTGATTTGGCAACCGCGTCACACCGGTCGCCTTCGCCTGTATCCCGCGGAGACATCGCTTGCTGCAACCGGCGCGGTGCAGACCTTTATCCAGGTTCAGCATCCGGATGACGAAATGCGTCAACCCCAGCCGGATCATGCATTACTTGCCCGACTCTCGGAACAAACCGACGGCCAAAGCGTCTCGCTGGATAGCCTTCAAACACTTTCGACGATGCTGCCCAATCGCGCCCGTCGGACACCGGATGACATTCATTACCCGCTTTGGCATGACCTGTGGGTTTATCTTTTTTTCGTGACACTGATCAGCGTTGAGTGGATACTCAGAAAGGTTTGCAAACTGGTTTAAACGATGAATCGCATTTGCGCTCAACTTCAGACAGTTGCCCGAATGAGTCGCCTGCTGCTTTTGACACAGCGTGTCTTGCAGGCCGCTTGTGCGCTACTTGCCATTGCGCTGATCTCCGGCGTGAGTGATTATCTGCTGCGCTTACCGGGCATCGTGCGATTGGTCAGCGATATTCTCGTGATCGTGTTGGGGCTTGCCTGGTTGGGAACTCGGCTGGCTTATGTCGCACGGTTCAGCCCGTCGTTGACGCAGTTGGCTTTGCGTGCTGAGGTGATGTACCCGCATCTGCAACACAAGTTTGCCAGCGCGATTGACTTTCTTGTGCATCAACCGACTTCCATCAGCAGTGACACCACCCGCCGACTTGAAGATGCCTCACTGGGTCGCGTGGAAGGACAGATGAATGATGTGAATCTCATGCGACTGCTCAACCCGATCAATACCGGGCGGTATGCCTGCGTGTTGGCATTTTTGATTTTGGTCACTGTCCTCATTGCCAGCACCAATCCGCAGAATTTTTCGTTAGCCGTGCAGCGTTGGACCAACCCATTGGGCGATGCCCAGTGGCCGCGTCGTGTGGAAACGGTGAGTCTTAATGTACAGACGGTTTGGCCTGCCGATAGTCCGTTACCGATGAAACTTGCGGTCGAACGCGGGTATCGCAAGAACATGCGTGCCTGGCTTAATTACCGTTTCGTCTCCGACAAACGCACCGGCAGTTGGCAGTCCGTTCTCATGAGTCAGCAAGGGCAAAGTGAAGATCACGCTGCCAATTTCGAACGTCTGATTGATCTGGCAGATGAGTTGGTTCCCGCGGATTTGCCGACCACCATTGAGTTTTACTATCAGGCAGGTGACGGGCAGACCCGCACACAGCGCATCGACATCGTCGCCCGCCCGCGTGTGCAGCAGGTTCAATTGGATATCACCCCACCAGCCTACGCAGTTGGTCTGATTCGTGATCAGCAGATTACATGGGACATTGCAGCGGATCAGATTGCAACCCTGCGCTCGGCCCGTGTGCTCAATGGTTCAACGGTGAACATGCAGATGCTGCTGAATAAACCGGTGACGGTGCAGGAGCCGCAGTCGCTTTTGCCAGGCTTGCTTGATGCAACAGATGCAGCCATCACCATGGATGAGGAACATCCCGAAAAAATCACCATTCATTGGACATTGACCCGCACGATGCAAAGTCCGGTCAAGCTTGTCGACAGCTTTGGTTTGGATAATCTCTCCGAGCAGCAGTATCGCATTGAAGCCATTGCCGATCAGCCGCCGTCGGTGTCGATGACCACACCGATTCGTGATGAATTTGTCCTGCCATCAGCGACCGTCAAGGTGCAGGCGACGGGTCGGGATGATGTCTCGCTTGAGCGTTTGTCGGTGAATTGGAAACTCAAAGCCGAGGATACCCAAGAACAAACCCTGGCGGATCAGACCGGTCGTCAAGCGGAGTTGTCAATCAATACGAATTTGGTTATCAAGTCCATCGGTGGCGTACCCGGCGATGTGTTTGAACTCACTGCCATTGCTCAGGACAGTTTCAAACTTGATGGCAAGGTGCATGATCCGGTACGCACTTCCCCACGCTTGATTCACATCATTGATGAAGAAAAATTCACCCAGCAAATCCGTAACGAACTGGGTGTTGTCCGACAGATGGCTTTGCGACTTTCTGCAGAACAACAGCTCTTGGAAAAAGCGCCCGCCCAGACCGCCAAGCCACGCCAGAAGCGCGTGACCGATCAACTGGAACAACAAGCCAAGTCGATTGATCAGATCAAACAGCGCATGGCTCAGAACAAGCTCAACTCCGAAGCGTTGGATCAGATTGTCGATCGTGCTGCGATGCTGCTGGATCAGGCTCAACAGGCCTCCGCCGATGCGGTGGAGAAGTTGGATTTGCCCCAGCGATCCAGTTCGCAGACGCAGCAAAAACGTGTGAGTAAAAACCTCACCGACCTTGTTGAGTTGCTTGATCAGGGGCGCGATGCCCTGACGCTTCAACTCCAACTTCAGCAGATGCAGACCCGCCAGGAAGAGTTGCAGGCAAAAGCCCGTGAACTATTGCCCAACACCGTAGGCAAAACGGCGGATCAACTTGATGAACAAACCAAAAAACAGGTCGATGATCTGGCGCAGCAGCAACAGGCGTTGGGTGAACAGTCTGCCAACCTGATTAACCGCATGCGTCAAACCGCTGAGCGTCTTGCCCAACAGGAACAAGCTCAGGATCAGGCGTCCGCACAATCATTGGCTCAAGCTGCCACCACTGCACAGCAGCAGGGCTTGTCTCAGACCATGAAGCAGGCTTCGGAGTCTGCCAGCCAGAACCAGATGTCCCAGACCATGCAGCAGCAACAGCAGAGCCTGGACATCATGAAACAGATGCGCGAGCAACTTGCTCAGCAATCCCAACGCAAACAAGCCATCCTCAAACGACAGATGGCAAAACTCGCGGAACTGCTCAAACAACTTGTCTCCCGTCAGCAGCAGCAGGTCGATCAACTTGATCAGGTCAATGACCTTGTTGCCCTGGTTGAGCCGCAGGTTGTACTCCGTCAGAATACCATCAGCGTGCAGGATCAGGCTATGGGCAATCCCCAGACCCAGCAGGTCGGCCAGACTATCGAACAGGCTGTCGGTGAGCAGGGCAATGCCGTCCAGCAACTGCGTCAGCAAAGTGTCGCCAACGCTCGGACGCATGAAGTCCAGGCGATTGCTCACTTGAACAATGCACTCAAAGCCATCGAAGAAGCTCAGAAGAAAATCGAAAAGGAGCAGGAACAAGAACAACGCGACGAACTCCAGCAAGCCTACGAAAAACTCGCGGACGTCGAAAAGCAGTTGGCAGCCAAGGTCAAACCATTTGCTGAGCTCGACAGCATCAATCGTCGACATCGTCGCGATCTGGGTGAACTCTCTCGTGAGCAAAATGACCTGCGCACACAGATCAATGAACTCAAGGAAAAGGTCGAGCAAACCACCTTGTTCCTCATGCTCCATGACCGTATCGACAAACAGTCACAGGAAATCGAAACCAACCTGCGCGGGGGCAAGGAACTGACGCAAGCCAACCGTGACCAGCTCTCCATCGAAGCGCGACTCCGACAGATGGCAAAGGTGCTGCAAATGCAATCCGAGCAGGAGAAATTTGCCGACGCCCAGGCTGGTGATAATGCCGGTGACAGTGGTGGCGGCTCCGGTCAACAGCAGTCCGCAGGCGTGGTCCCGCCCATTGCTGAGTTGCGATTACTTCGTGAGATTCAGATCGATTTGCATGATCAGACCCGTGAAGCTCAGCAGGCCAATGCCAGTGTGGATCGTATCGCATCGCTCTCTGCTTTGCAGCGTGAGTTGGCGACCATGGGTCAAAAACTCATTGACAAATTCATGCAGAACCAGCAAGCTCAACCGAATGTCGTGAAACCCGAAGGTGAAGGTGGTGAGGAATGAAACCACAGAAAAACACAGATGAACGCAGATTGATAAGTCACAACAACGTTGAGCACCACATGTCAATGCGGTGCAGGCGCCAATCACGCGTTAAAAGCCTGCACCAGATTCACATCTGGTGCTCACATTCTTTCTTCTATCTGTGTTTACTTCCGGGGGCTGTGTTGATCTGTGGTTACATGTTTTTTACTCCAATTGCACGCGCTGACGACCTGCCTTCCCTCGACGATCTGCTTGATCTGGATGTTCCCAAGACGCAGAACAAACCAACCGTCGAAGACCAGCCCATTGATCCCGATGCAATCACCGCACAGCAGGGTCGCAATGCACTGGAACGCGCGGTCGGGCGCATGCAGGATGTCGCAACGCGCATGGGCGATGACCGCGATGTGAGTCTCTCCCTCCAACGCCAACAGGAAGAGATCATCAAGGATCTGGATCAGGTCATTGCAGCCGCCAAGAAGCAGCAGCAACAGCAGTCCAGTTCGTCTTCCTCCTCATCCAGCTCACAACAGCAGCAACAACAGAACCAGCAAAACGACACCAAGCAAAACTCGCAAAAACGCAGTGATGCAAGCAAGTCCAACAAGCAAAGCAAAGCTGCCTCCCAACAGCAACAAAACCAACCCAGCAGTAATGCAGGCGACCAGGCTGCCTCCATGGCAACACAGGACCCCGGCAACAAAGCGCAACCCATGGAGTCGGGCAAAGTCGAATGGGGCAATCTCCCGCCACGACTCCGCGATGAACTGATGCAGGGAACCCAGGAACGCTTCAGCCCCGTCTACGAAAAACAAACCGAAGCCTACTATCGACGCCTGGCGGAGGAAGCGAAATAATTCAACACAACGATACAAGACAGTTAACCACAGATGAACACCGATAAACACAGATATCCAAGGCAAAATACATATGAGCACCAGATGTCAATCTGGTGCAGGCCTATTGTGCGTTGTGTAAACCTGCACCGCATTCACATGCGGTGCTCAAATTTTGTCTCTGTCTTTCATCTGTGTTTATCTGTGTTCATCTGTGGTTGCTTGTCTTTAACACCATGCGCTCACGCACAAGATGCAGCCGACGATCTGGGTATCACCCCACCGAACTTTGCGGAAGTCAACGAAGCGATGCGCAGCGGCGTCGAACGCGGTTTGGCATCCCTGGCGCAATCACAGGCTGAAGATGGCAGCTTCGGGGGTGACCGCTATGGGAAACACGTTGCCATCACCGCCCTGGCGTGTCTGTCTTTCATGGCAGACGGCAATCTCCCCGGCCGCGGACTCTACAGTGAAAACGTCTCCAAGGGTTTGGACTTCATCCTTGCCAACGTGCAGGAGACCGGCCTGATCTCCGCCAACTCCCCGCATGGGCCGATGTATGGCCACGGTTTTGCAACACTGTTTCTCGGTGAAATCTATGGCATGACCGGTGACAACCGCGTGCGTGAATCACTGATTAAAGCCACGCGACTCATCGTCGATAACCAGAACCACGAAGGTGGTTGGCGTTACCAACCTGTTCCCGTTGAAGCCGACGTCTCGGTGACCATCTGTCAGATCATGGCTTTGCGCTCTGCACGTAACGCAGGGATTCACGTGCCCAAGGCAACCATCGACCGGGCGATTCTCTATGTCCGTCAATGTCAGAATCCCCAGGATGGTGGTTTCCGATACATGCTCAACACGGTGGGCTCGGCATTCCCGCGATCTGCTGCCGGTGTTGCGAGTTTGTACTATGCCGGTGTGTATCAGGATGATGCGCTGCAGAAAGGTTTGGATTACCTGCTCCGTCAACGCCCGCGAGGCAATGTCAGTTCGACCCCGCATTATTACTACGGACATTACTATGCTGTCCAGGCAATGTTCCTGGCAGGGGGCAACTACTGGAAGGATTGGTACCCGAGCATCCGCGATGAGCTGCTCGCAAAACAGTCACAAGCAGGAACCTGGAATTCAAGCTACGGCACCGACTACGGCACGGCGATGGCACTACTCGTCCTGCAAATCCCCAATCGATTGTTACCGATTTTCCAACGCTAAGGTTTAAGACAGTGAACCACAGATGAACACAGACCCCGGAAGTAAACACAGATGTGAAATAAGCGACATGGTTATTGAGCACCGCATGTCAATGCGGTGCAGGCTTGAATCATGCGTTAAAAACCTGCACCAGATTCACATCTGGTGCTCAGATTCTGTCTTTGTCTTCTATCTGTGTTTATCTGTGTTGATCTGTGGTTATCTGTCTTTAACTTCCAATGTGATCGCTCAAACACAGCAACCCTTAACCCTCCTCGTCGATGACCAACTGCAATATCAATCCGTCGGCCTGGAGTCGATCACCGAATCAGCCATCGGTTTTTTTGACAGCAATTGGTCCTATCAACAACTCTCACGTCAGCGTGTGTTGCAATTGCGAAACATTGAAACCCGACGCATCGAGCCGGTGATTCCTTCGCAGCGTTTGGCATTACTCACACTCACCGACGGTCAGCAATTCGTTGGCCGAATGCAGCAGTTACCCCAAGGCGCAACACAGACCGACTCCTCCGTCATCACGTGGCAGTCGCCGATTCTCGGCCCATTGAAAATCTCACTGGATCGTATCAAGTCGATGTACTTTGCTCCCATTGGTTTTCGTGATGGACAGCAAACTGATGATCGCATTCTGCTTGTCAACGGTGATCAACTCAAGGGTTTTCTGCTTGGCGTGACGGATAAACAAATCGAACTGGAGATTGGCGATCAGGCAACGGTCGCGAAGCTCCCCCTGGATCAGGTGCATGCGATCCGTTTGGCCAACCCTGTGACCACACCCGACAAACCGCAGCATCGACTTTACCTTGTCGATGGCACGGTGCTTCTCTGCGGTGATGTGTTACTCAGTCGTCAGATGGTGACGGTTACGGGAACCCATTGGCATGAGGTCACGCGTCTACCCATGCGCGAAGTGGCGCGGATTGATCTGGCTTCGCGGACCCAGCAGTTAACCGCACTCGGATCGCAGTCATACAAGCTACTCGCAGGCGCTCAGGCGTTTGGCGTGGACTTCCCGCCGACGGTGAATGTGGGCGCGGTGAGTATGCAGGCACCGACAACTTTGCAGTTTGATTTACCCTCGGATGTCAGCCGTTTTGCTGCAGACGCCGTGATTGATTGGCAGGCGTCCGATCCGCCACGTGCGCGCAACTGGACGGACTTCTCACTGACAGTAAAGCTGGATGATAAGGTCACGCTGGAGTTGGCGTTTAACAGCAAATCCCCAGAGCATCGGATCAATATTCCCATCACGCCTGGCAGTAAGCAGATCACATTTCAAGTCACCCCCGGACTCAACGGCCCGGTGATGGATCGCGTGAAATTGGTCGAACCGGTGTTGTTGATTGAACGGTGAGATTGTTTGTTACGGATCATTTCAGAGATAAACTGCTGCGCAGTTTCAGCATCGCGCCTCCCCCCCGGAAATGATGCAGCTATTGTGATCAACATTAAACAGATCGTCATCTGAATGACTCAAAGTATTAACAATCACTGCGAGACTGTTTACGCTGATATGCAAGATTCGAGCGATGCAAAGAATTAATCTCCATCCTCCGTCACTCCCGCGAAGGCGGGAGTCCAGTGGAATTTGCAATTTTCTACTGCATGCCACTGGATTCCCGCCTTCGCGGGAATGACGAAAAATACGAAGGCATGGAGTTTAATTATTTACACTGTTATAACTTTCACGATTGATCTGCGTGTTCATTACATCGCAGTGATGCAGCTATTGTGATCAACATCAATCAGAGAGTTGATTTGTACTTAGCACATCGCAATAGCTGCGACACTTCCGGGGGGCGTGTCGCTGATCTGTGTGAGCAATTTGTATCAACGATGATTCGACCCGCGACTCGGGAGAGTCGCGGCTTATTGTGATTGATATCTCGCGCTTATTGCAGCACGGCTTTGGTGGTGTCGTAGTAGAGCGATTGCAACGTTGTCGGATCGAGTTTGATGCCTTTGAGCTTGGCAACGCTTTCACGGGGGAGGCTCGGATCGATCATCGACAGGTCCGGATCGACGATGGGAGACAAGCCGTCGTAGTCGGTTTCAAAGAGCGTCCGCATCGCCCAGAATCGGCTGGCATATTGATCGTCACCTGCCATCTTGTAATGTCCGTCGGAGGCCACGATGTCGGTCCCCCAGAGGACGCGGCCGGTGTTGTGGCGGATGAAGTCGGTGAGTCGCTGACCCTGCCTGGAGAGTTCGCGGACCATCCATTTGGTGGCAGAAGTGTCCACGTAAAGATTGGGATGACGGTCGAGCATGTGCTGGAGACGATCGAGATTTTCGGGCATGCCACACATGTGTGCTGCGAGCCATTTCACATCTCCGTATTGATCGAGCATACGTTCGAGGGCGAGGTATTGGCTGTCTTTGCTGCCGTACTTGCGACTGTCTTTGTAGTGCGTTTTAAACCATGTGTCCGGGTCTGCGATGTGAACCATGAACATCATGCCTGCATCGTGTGCGATTTTCATGGCATGTTGGCGCTCGGGTGAATCCAGTGTCATGGACGGATGAATGTCCCGGCCACGCGGCGCGGACCAGAACTTGATCATCTTCGCGCCCAGGTCTGCAAATTGTTCAATGCTGTCAAACCACTTGGTGGTAAAGGTCGTCGGATCATCACGTTTGGAATAATCGGGGACCGCGACAAAATGAATCCGATCGCCGAACTCGGCCTTGATGGCAGGGACGTCCTGCAAGGGCGTTTGACTCCACGCTTCGGTGATGCCAAACCAGTCGGCTACGCGGAAGTAATCGCGCGCTGCCTGCAGTCCCCAGATGTGAATGTGCGCATCAATGATCGGCGAAGTCCAGGGCAACATCGCAGCTTCATGACGATAGTCCAGGCCCAGGCGGTTGGCATCGTTAAGCGGTCGGATGTTGGTGGTCGGTTGCATGGTCTGCTAAGCCTATCGTTTTGATTCACATTGTGGGGTGGACATTGAAAATCAATTGAATTTTCACGTTGGTTGTTGGTTCATGTGCGCTGTTGGTCCCTGGGGTTAAAACCCCAGGGCTTTAATGTGTCGAAGTTACTCACAGGTTTTGATGTCAATTCAAACAAAAACAGCACGTTGCGTTTTACCCCAACGTGCTGTCTTGAGATTGAATTGTGTTGATGCCGGTTTTATTCCGACAGATCAAAGTCAGCCTCGGGGTTAAGTTTCCGGGGGGCAACTTCCGGGGTTAACTTCCGGGGGTGACTTTGGTGGCCTGCTTCTGTGCATCGAGACAGAGGCGGGCAGCGGTGAAGGCATGTTCCTGGTTCTGAGCGATGTCGGTACGGTTGATACAGTCGAGGATGAGTTCACCGAAGAACTTGAGTCCGACTTTGCCGGTGACGTTCATGTGGACTTCGTCGGTCTTGTTGACGAGGTAGACGTGTCCGCCTTCGACGGTATGACCGATGTCGACGTATTTGCGGAGTTCGATATAGCCTTCGGTGCCGAGGATGATGATACGTCCGTCGCCGAAGGTTTTGAGGATATCGGGGGTGAACCAGTCCACGCGGTAGTACCCGGTGGTGCCGTTGTCTGCCACGAGGTGGGCATCGCCGAAGTCTTCGAGTTCGGGGGTGTCTGCGTTGGCATAGTTGGCGACGGTGGCACTGATGACCTTGGCGTCCTTGGCCCCCATGTAGGTGAGGAACTGTTCGGACTGGTGGGAGCCGATGTCGCAGAGGATGCCGCCGTATTGTTCCATGTTGTAGAACCAGTCGGGGCGGGTTCCCTTGGAGTGCTTGTGCGGGCCGGTCCCGATGTACTGGATGGGCTGGCCGATGGCGCCCATTTCGATCAGGTCGCAAGCATACATGCCTGATTCGGTGGACAGACGTTCGCAGTAGAAGACGGTGTATTTCTTGCCGGTGCGTTTGACGGCTTGGCGTGCGTCTTCGAGTTGTTGATGGGTGGTGAAGGGGGTCTTGTCGGTGAAGTAGTCCTTGCCGGCTTCCATGCAACGGATACCCAACGGGCCACGCAGGTTGGGGACGGCGGCAGCGGCGACGAGTTTGACGTCTTCGTCTTCGAGTACCTGGGCTTCGGACTCAGCGACCTTGGCGCCGTACTTATCGGCCATGTCCTTGGCACGTTTGGGGTCGGCGTCGTAGACCCATTTGAGTGTGGCACCAGCATTGACCAGGCCACCGACCTGACCGTGAATGTGACCATGATCCAAAGCCATGGCAGCGATCGTAAATTCGCCGGGCTTGACGACGGGTTCGGGCAATTTTCCGGACGGTTCGTACTTACTCACGATAGGGACTCCATAGCGGGTTAGCGGATAGAAAAGTCCTATCTTGCCAAGATTCGTCCCGGTACGCAAACCCGCTGACCATGATCTGTCATCCGAGGTATGGGTTGTGAAATGGCGAAATGTCACACCTGTATTGGCTGGTTTTCGAGTATTGATTAACGATTCAATTCCACATTTTTCATAGCTACCCAGTCCGAACAATCCGCACCATCGGACCCCCTTTGGGCAATATGCCTTAAAGCGGTGATAAATCGCGTCAAGTCCTCATTCAGCCCGGCCGAATAACCTAGCAGACCAAGCCTTTACGTACGCACGGATTGTCCCTGCGTCGTGTTTTTATTGTGCTGGGCAATCACGAAAGGGGAGGAACCGCTTGGCAAAAGTGCGTTTTTGATCTGCGGATCAACATATTTCGTCGAGCGATCCAACAAGATGTACGCGTGGTTTCAGAAATCCAGTTTGCGCTTCAAGGCGACGATTGTTGTCCTGGCGATCGTTGCAACCACCTTATCCATCAGTTCCTGCGCGACACTGCTTCAGAGCATCCGAACGCTGCAAGGTGCAACCAACCGTGCAGCAAGACTTTCGGCGATGCATCTGGCCCATGTCTGTACGTGGCATCTCCAGACCGATAACAACATCGCCCTGGGCAACTATGTCCGGCAGGCGACATACCATGAAGATGTGCTCTTTGCTGCGGTCTACAATCAGGATCGCAGCTTGATTACGTTTTACTCCAAGGACGAAGACGCCTGGATGCAGTACCTCGTCGGTGAGCAGAAGCCCACGGATGATTTCATGTTGGCCAGTTTCCCGATCCGCCCGATGATGCTCGGGGAAAATGGTGCTTACCAACCCACGACACCGGGAATGCAAACCCAAACGGGTAAGGGCCCGATCGGCTATGTGACCATCGGTTATGCCACCCGTGCGATGAACCATGCCCAGCGTATCCAGATGGCGACGCTCTTTGCCATTTTCATGCTCAGTTCCTCGGCAGCCGGTTGGATCGTTTATCTGACCATGCGGTCTTGGACAAGGCGTCTGGCTCACCTGGCGCATGTCTCAGAAGAAATTGCCAACGGCAACTTCGATGAACAAATCACTGAAACCTCGGAAGACGAAATCGGTCAACTAGGCCGTGCCTGCGAAAAAATGAGACGGGCCGTCTTCGAGCGTGACCAGGCCTTGCGGCATTTCAACGACCTGCTTCAGGAGGAAGTCGACCAACGCACCAGCGAACTGGTCAACGCCAAGGAAGCCGCTGAAATGGCAGCCCTCAACCTTCAGCATACCAACGATAAACTCCTGGTTGAAGTCACCGAACGTCAACGTTCCGAACAGGCCCTGCGTCAGAGTGAAGAGCGCTATGTGCTTGCTGCACGCGGTGCCAATGACGGACTTTGGGACTGGGATTTGACCACCAATCGCGTGTTCTATTCATCGCGTTGGCGTGAGATTGCCGGCCACCCGGATCTCAATGCCGATGATACGCCGGATCAGTGGTATCGCATGGTTCATCCTGATGATGTCGAGCAACTCAAGGCTGACCTGGCGCAACACTGGGAAGGTGTCACCGAGCACTTTGAAAACGAACACCGCATTGAGACCGACGGTGATTTCCACTGGGTGCAGGTCCGGGGCATTGTCGAACGCGAAGACGGCAAGCCCTGTCGTATGGCCGGTTCCATCCGTGACATCACCGCCCGCAAGGAAGCCGAATCCCGCCTGCGCTATCAGGCTTTGCATGATGATCTGACCGGCTTACCCAACCGGACGCTGCTCATGGACCGTTTGACCGGTTGCGTGCTGCGTGCCCGTCGTCAGCCGGACTATCGGTTTGCGATCCTGTTTATGGACCTGGACCGATTCAAGGTGGTCAATGATTCATTGGGTCATGCTGCGGGTGATGAGTTGTTGGTCGAATTCTCCAAGCGCATTGAATCATCCCTGCGTCGGTCGGACACGATCAGCCGCATCAACCAGGACACGATCGCGCGTCTTGGCGGTGATGAGTTTGTGTTGTTGCTTGATCCGATTGAGGATGCTGCCCAGGTGTGCAAGATTGCAGACCGATTGCAGAAGATTCTGGCTGAGCCGTTCCACATTGGCGGTCAGGAAGTCTTTACCAGCGGTTCGATTGGTGTTGCCATCGGTGACAGCCGGTATGAACGTGCTGAGGATTTACTGCGTGATGCGGACATGGCCATGTACCGTGCCAAGAGTTCAGGCCGTGCGCGATTTGATCTGTATGACGAGGAGATGCACAAGGCTGCGTTGACACGTCTGCAGGTGGAAAACGATTTGCGTCGTGCCCTGGACGGTCAACAGTTTGTGATGCAGTATCAGCCGATTGTCGATCTGGGCACCGGTCGCGTCACCGGCTTTGAAGCGCTGGTCCGTTGGGATCATCCCGAGCGTGGCCGCGTGTCACCGGGTCTGTTTATCCCCATTGCTGAGGAAACGGGGCTGATCGTTCAGATTGGTGCCTGGGTGCTTGAGCAATCCTGTCGTGATCTGAAGCGCATGCAGGATCAATTGGGCCTGGACCGCAGCGTGACCATGTCGGTGAACCTGTCCAAACGGCAAATCAACGAACCGGGTCTGCTTGACGTGGTTCAACGTGCGATCAAACATTCGGGCATTGCAGACCGGACATTGAAGCTGGAGATCACCGAATCGGTGGTGATGGAAGCCAGCGAATCACTCTTGCCGGTGTTGCATAAATTGCGTGAACTGGGTTGCCAGTTGCACATGGACGACTTTGGCACCGGTTACAGTTCGCTGAGTTGCATGCATCGTTTCCCGTTGGACGTGATCAAAATTGACCGTGCGTTTATCGTGAACATGACCGACGATCCGCGTTATGCCGCAGTGGTCAACGCAATCGTGACGCTGACGCATAACCTGAACATGAAGGTGACTGCTGAAGGCGTGGAAACCCGTGACCAGTTGGCCCAGGTGTTGAGCCTGGACTGCGATTTCTGTCAGGGCTACTACTTTGCCAAGCCGCTGAACGCTGATGAAGCATTGGACCTGCTCAAGAAGGATTTACCCTGGCTTGAACAACTGCCTCAGCAGACTTATTGATCCGACCATTTGAATTTTGAAACTGATCCACCGTGTATGTTGCGCCATGCGACCTGCACGGTTTTTTGTGGCATGACGATTTAGCCGCATCACTTGTGATGCGCGACGATTGCCATTGCAATACGTTTCCATGACACCTTGCACGCGCATCGCAAGCGATGCGGCTAAATGGATCACACTTCCCATCGCCCTTGCTCTTCGATTATCATGTCCCGTTCCACATCAGTGGAAACACCAAGGAGCAACCCATCCATGCGTATCATCGGCGGAGAGTATCGACATCGCACGATTGAAGGTCCCAAAGGCGATCAGACCACTCGCCCGATCACCGATCGCGTCAAGCAGTCCGTCTTTGACCGACTTGCCGTGCTGGGCGTTTTCGAAGGTCCGGCATTGGACCTCTTCTCCGGCACGGGGTCCATGGGTCTGGAATCGCTTTCCCGGGGGGCCAGTCACTGCACGTTCATCGACCGGGATCGCAGTGCCCGACAGATTCTCGAGTCCAACATCAAGATGCTCGACTGTGGGGACCGAACCACGGTTGTCAGTGCGGATATCGTCGGCGGAGCCTGGGCGATGATGCTGTCTCATCAGCCGATGGACGTGGTTTTCTGTGATCCACCGTATCTGATGGCACGTGAGAATATGGACCGTGTGGCAAGGATCATCGAGCTTTGTCACCCCATCACCGATGCCGGCGGAGTGCTCGTGTTAAGGACCGATGAGTTTGCCAAGCCCCAGGAAGTCTCCGGCTGGAAGTTGGCTGAGACGCATGAATATGGGGCGATGCGTGTTTTTATGTATTACCGATTGGCCGATGATGCCGATATGAGCAGCTGACCGGTCAATCCGGGTAACCATCGGGCAGATCGACCTTTGGTCAATGTGGATGCGTTGTGGGTTAGGGAAAAACAGGTCTGAAGGGCGTTTAAAGTTGGATAAGTTCCGATATCCCTGTAGACTATGCCAACTCTGATCAGGTGGGTATCAGATGTCTGTACGTCCCTTGGGGCCGAAGTAAACTGTCTTTATTGAGATCGCACAATCGGGGAAATTGGAGCTGGCGGCTGATGAATAAGATTGTCTCTACCGGGTGGTTGACCACCGTTGTCCTGCTGCTGTGTCTGACGGTGAACACCGTTTCACTCTCTGCACAGAACATTGATCTAAACAACCGACCGGTTGCCAAAATTGAACTCGTGGGCGTCAAGCCTGAGAGTGAGCAGTTGGTCCGCAACCAGATCCGTTTGGCCGAAGGTCAACCCTACAGTGCTGACATCGTCTCGCAGGACATCGTCCGCATCACGCACCTTGGCCGCTTCGCCACCGTGCAGGCCACTGTCGATCAGCAGGAAGACGGCACGCTCATCGTCAAGTACGTCGTCAATGAACAGACCATCCTCGCTGACGTCCGCGTGGTGGGTAATAAGGCCATCTCCGACCAGGAACTCCTCGCCTTGGCGGTCATTCGCAGTGGTGACCCCATCGACTCGTATCTCATCGACCGCGCGATCAACCAGATCAAGCGTGCTTACGAAGACAAGGGCTATTTCATGACCGAAATCGTCCTTGACCAGCAACTGCTCAATGAGTCGAGCGTCCTGCTGTTTAAGATTCGGGAAGGACCGAAAATCCGTGTCCGCGAGATTAAATTCAGTGGCAACACCGTCTACAGCGACAAAGAACTCAAAACCCAGGTCAAGTCCAAGACCTACATGTTCATCCTCCGTGAAGGTGAACTCAACCGGACTGCATTAAACGAAGACGCGGATCGCATCCGTGAGTACTACCGTGATCGTGGCTACCTCGACGCTCAGGCCGACCGTGAACTGGATATCTCGGCCAACCAGAAAGACGCAGTCGTCACCTTCAATATCACCGAAGGCAAACGCTACACCGTCTCCCAGATCACCGTCAACGGCAATGAACTCTACGGCCAGGAACAGATTCTGGGCACCATGACCCTCAAGGTCGGCGACATCTTCGCTTCCAATCTCGTCCGCAAGAGCCGCGAAAACCTGCTGGACCTCTATGGCAAGCAAGGCTACATCGAAACCAATGTCCAGGTTGAACGCCTTTTCCATGAGGATTCGCCGGAAGTCGACGTCACCGTCAACATCACCGAAGGCAATCCCTACGTGGTGGGTAAAGTCGCTGTGCGTGGTAACGAAATCACCCGCGACAACGTCATTCTCCGTCAGACCCGTGGCATGAACCCCGGCCGTCGCTTTGACCGCACGGGCCTGGAACGCACCCAACGCCGTCTGCGTGATGGGGCATTATTCAGCGATGCCAAGATCAGTATTCTCGGCGAACCTGAAGACGAAGTCCGTGACGTGCTTATCGAAGTCAAGGAAAAGAACACCGGCTCAGTGAGCTTCGGTGCAGGTATCAGTTCGGATGCCGGCATCATCGGTGCCATCGACCTGAAGCAGCGCAACTTTGATATCACCGATGTGCCCGAGAGCTTCGGTGAATTTGTCACCGGTAAAGCCTTCCGCGGTGCCGGCCAGTCCTTTGGCATCACGCTTCAGCCCGGTGATGAAACCAGTAACTACTCCATTAACTTTGCTGAGCCGTATCTGTTTGATACCCAGTATTCCTTCGACACCAGTGCGTTTTTCTATAACCGTGAACGTGATGACTATGACGAAGGCCGTCAGGGGGGCACATTTGGTTTTGGACAGCGCTTTGGCGATGTGTGGTCCGGTCGACTGGGCTTCCGTGCTGAGCAGGTGGATATCTCCGATGTGGAATCGGACGCTCCCACGGACATCAGCGATGTGGAAGGCACCAGCCTGATCACCTCCATCGGTGGTACACTCTCGCGTTCGACGGTCGACAGTCGTCTGAATCCATCCAAGGGTTCGGTGGCCAGCGTCGGACTCTGGCAGGTTGGTGCCATGGGCGGTGACTATGAGTTCACCAAGCTCACCTTCGAGTTCAGCAAGTTCTGGACTGTCGACGAAGACTTCATGGGTCGCAAGACCACGTTGGCCTTCAAGAACAAGATCGGCTACATCCTCCAGGACAACGAAGCCCCGATTTTCGAACGCTTCTTTGCTGGCGGTCACCGCAGTTTCCGCGGCTTTAAGTACCGTGGTGTGGGTCCGTATGGCACGAAGACCGGCGGCGGGGATACCGACGATTCAATCGGTGGTGACTGGATGTTCCTGGTGGGACTTGAGTACAGCATCCCCGTCTATCAGGAATCGGTCCGCTGGGTGTTCTTCACCGACACCGGCACCGTGCAGGAGGACTTTGGGTTCGACGAATACCGCGTGAGCATTGGTACCGGTCTGCGTCTGCAGGTCCCGTTCCTGGGGCAGGCACCCTTTGCTTTCGACTTTGCGATTCCCGTCATCAAGCAGGATAAGGACGACGAGGAAATTTTCAGCTTCGACATCGCACTGCCGTTCTAAAACCGCTTGCGGTTTAGCGCGATGGTTCTCAAACCCTTCGTTTAGGATTGGTGAGGATTCATCACACGCGATTCACGAAATCTTTGGCTATGTTATGATGTCCGATCTACCCCGAGTTGCTGCATCCATCGGTTGATGGTGCGTGTAAGGCTCGGTAAGTTGGACGAAAGATAGAGAACGCAACAAAAACTTTGGAGTCAAAACATGCAAGTTAAGAAGTTGATGGGTCTGGTGATGGTCGTGGCAATGATGGGGATGCTCAGCATGCCCGGTAAGGCTCAGGCCCAGGCACGTCCCACCGCCATCGCCGTAATCGATGTCGAAAAGGCCATGGTCGCCTTGGAAGAAAAGACCCAGGTCGAAGCCGACATGAAAACCGAGTTTGAGCAGATCAAGCAGGATCATGAAAGCCGTCGCACCAAGCTCAAGCAGATGAAAGAAGACATGGATCTGCTCCAGCCGGGCACCGATGCCTACATGAAAAAGGCTGAAGAGTTCAACCTCGAAGGTATGCAGCTTGAAGCCTGGTACAAGTACAAGCAGGCCCGCATGCAGTCTGAAAGCGTCCTGCAGTTGGGCAACATGTACCGCAAGCTCATCGAAACCGTGGGCAAGATCGCTGGCGAAAACGGCTATGACATGGTCCTTTTCAAGGAAAAGCAGCCGAACTTCAACAACGTCAAGCCCGAAGCCCTGAGCACCATCATCTCCATGCGTAAAGTCCTCTGGGTCCGCAACGACCTGGACATCACCGATCAGGTGGTTCAACGCATGAACAACGAATGGCGTAACCGCAAGTAAGCCATCTGGACGCTATGAGCCTCTTGGTCTAAAATCTAGCATTCATTGTTGAACACCGGACTAAAATCCCGGTGTTCGCTTTTTCAAGCCTTTGCCACACTCCAACGGTTGGGATCCAAGACACCTATGCCCGCATACTCCATCAACCAGATCGCCGAACATGTTGATGGCCAGGTCTCCGGCCCGGCAGATCTCACCGTCACTGGTATTGAGATTCTCGACAAGGCAACTGACACGCAGCTTTCCTTCATCCGTTCAGCCAAGTTTGCTGAACAGTGGGCCAACTCCAAAGCCGGTGTCATCCTGCTGTCCAAGTCCATCGATATTCCCGCCAGTTGTGCTGATCGCAGCGCGATTCTTGTGGACGATGCAGACCTGGCGCTCAACAAGGTCATCGAACTTTTTGCACCGGATAAACTCTGCCCTGCGCCGGGTGTGCATCCGACTGCGGTCATCGCAGCATCGGCTACAATCGGCAAAGACTGCTGCATCGGACCGCATTGTGTCATCGGTGACAACGTCACGCTCGGTGATGGGTGTATCCTCCATGACTCGGTGTCCCTGCATGAGAACTCCACGTTCGGCACAAACTGCGAATTTTTCTCCGGCGTGATTGTCCGCGAACGCTCCCAGATCGGAAGCCACGTCATCATCCACTCCAATGCGGTCATCGGCGCAGATGGCTTTGGCTATCGTCCCTCGGAAGATGGACGCGGCATCGTCAAAATCCCGCACATCGGCAATGTGATCATCGGTAACGGCGTGGAGATCGGGGCCAATGCCTGTATCGACCGCGCCAAGTTTTCGTCAACGGTCATCGGGGATGGCACCAAAATCGACAACCTCTGCCAGATCGCCCATAACGTGGTGATTGGTCGGATGTGTCTGATTGCTGCCCAATGTGGCATTGCCGGCTCGACCACACTCGGTGATGGTGTGCAGATCGGTGGGCAGGCCGGAATCCGCGATAACATCCACATCGGTTCAGGCGTCAAGCTCGCTGCCTGCTCCGCGGTGATGTGTGATATTCCCGCAGGTGAGACCTGGATGGGCGTCCCCGCACGCGAACAGTCCGTCTGTGCACGTGAAGTGGTCGCTGCCCGTAAACTCCCGGAAATCGTCAAAGCCTACAAGGAATTCACCAAACAAATGAAAAGTGAGTAAACTGGGGACGCTGCCAAAGTCCCGGCCAATGATTGACCGGGGCCAATGATGGCATACAGACGGAAGGCCGGAGTGGATTGATTCCGGTTAAACGCACATGCAGCAGAAACAACAGACCATCGCCAAACCTGCACAACTCACCGGTCGTGGACTCTTCACCGGCCAGGAAGTGTCGGTCACATTCCTGCCGGCCCCGGCGGACTACGGCATTGTCTTTTCACGTAAAGACCTCAACGGCGAAGAAGTACCCGCTCGCATCGACAACGTCATCCAGCAAGACCGGCGCACCATGCTCCAGCAGGGCAATGCCACCGTCATGACCACCGAGCACGTGCTCAGTGCCTTATCCGGTTTGTCGATCGACAACTGCATCATCGAAATCGATGCTGCGGAATTACCCGGCGGTGATGGTTCAGCCAAGATTTTTACCGATGTCCTGATAGAAGCGGGTATCACCACATCCGAAGCACCCCGTCGCCAATTGATCATCGACACGCCCGTCTCCGTCAGTGATGGCGATGCTGTCGTCGCTGCGGTCCCGCATGACAAGCCGACGTTGCAGGTGGTCTACGAACTGGACTATGACGAACACAAAGCCATCGGCCGCCAACTCCGCGTGTTCGACTTTGCTCACGGCGATTATGCAACGCAGGTTGCCCCGGCTCGCACGTTCGTGCTCGAAGCCGAAGTCCGCCAACTCCGTGCTGCAGGCATCGGCAAGCACTTGACCCCCAGCGATATTCTCGTGATCAACCACGACGGACCCATCGGTGGCAACAACTATCGCTTCGACGATGAACCGGTGCGTCATAAAATTCTCGATCTCATCGGTGACCTGTACCTGCTGGGTGTCCCCATTCAGGGGCGCATCGTGGCGTACAAGTCCGGCCATGCGTTGAATCACGAACTCTGTCGGGCGCTGCTAAAGCAGTACCGCGAGCAGCGCCGTCAGCAGTTAACCCAAAGTCACCGCGTGCTGGATATCCGTCAGTTGGCGCGGATTTTGCCGCACCGTTACCCGATGTTGCTGGTGGACCGCGTGTTGGAGATTGAAGGTTCGACGCGTGCGGTGGGCATCAAAAACGTGACCATCAACGAACCGTTCTTCCAGGGCCATTACCCCGGCACGCCGATCATGCCCGGTGTGCTGATCGTCGAAGCCATGGCACAATTAGCCGGCCTGCTCGTCGGTCAGGAACTCGAACACACCGGACGCCTGGCAGTGCTGCTTAGCATGGACCGCGTCAAACTCCGCCGCCCGGTCACGCCCGGTGACCAACTGATCCTCGAAGCCAAGACCATCCGCGTCCGCAGACAACTCGCGCACATGATGTGTACAGCCTATGTCGGTGACGATGTCGCTGCCGAGGCCGAGATCAAGTTCATGCTGATTGATGACGAAGAAGCGTGATTGGATTTATGAGCATGGTTGGCTGAACCACAGAGTCACAGAGACACAGAGCCCGAAAAAGACAGAGAAAAACTCTTTTTACTTCTTTCTCTGTGTCTCTGTGCCTCTGTGGTTAAGATAATAACGCAACGACATTCAAAAGGAGCCCGCCATGCCCGCCAAGCTTTCCGCGTCCAGTGAGAAGATCAAGACTGCGATTTTTGCAGGCAGGATTCTGCCTTCGATGAACTTCGTCGAAAAAGTCTGGGCGATCTGTGCCCGGATTCCTGAAGGCAAAGTTGTGACCTACGGTGACATTGCAGCCAAACTCAAGAGTAAGGGCTATCGCGCGGTGGGGATGGCGATGAATCGTAATCCCTATTCGCCAAACGTGCCCTGCCATCGCGTGGTCGGCTCCACGGGCAAACTCACCGGTTACGCAGGTGGGCTGGACAAGAAAGCCAAAATCCTCAAAAAAGAAAAAGTCCCCATGGCCAACGACAACACCGTCGATCTGGCCCATGCACGCCACCGGCTTTGACCGGCGCGAACGCAATTTAATGAACACAGATGAACTTGTTCATGCATGACCGGCATGCAGAAAAACTGTCCGATAACCACATGCTGTCGGCCGAAAAACTAGAAGTTTTACCAAACAATATGGAATTGGGACTACATTCAAGTCCCGGTTTGTTCGACAATAACCGTAAAGGTAACTGGCAATACCCGCTGGACATCCGTACGTTCCAGGTTGAATTGTCGGCTACCCTGGAAGACAAGCGACCGGGGAAGAATGATGACGAGAGTGTCCGGGGGTTCGGATATGGGAAGTAAATGACCACAATGCCCCAACAGGCTTCGAGTATTCCCGCAGATGGCAGTTCCCTGGGGTCGGCTTCGACTCACAGCAGTAATCGTCCCGACACGGCCACCGCCAACGCAGCGCACCAACCCGCTTCCCCAAGACTCACCAAACTCCAGCAGGCACTCGTTGCCCAGGTCTTCAAAAACGATCAGGAATACCTGGACTTCGGCAAGCCTGAAACCGAACTGAGCCAAACCCCCAATATGGTCAATTACTGGTTTGCGACCAGCGGCCAGGAGACCACCCCCGAAGAGATTTTCGAACATCTGCATTGGGGCGGCACCTACGTCTTTCTCACCGAAGACTACGACGAAGCCGTCAGTGTCCAACAGGCTTTCCATGACAAGGGTGGTTTCATCATCGAGCAGCCCATCGCCCCGATCCGCACCAAGATCATGGGCATGACCATCCCGCTGCTCTCGAAAAAAGGTTACTACTTCATCGCCCGTAAACTCCAGTTGATCATGCCCGGCACGACCACGGAGCGATTCACTTACCACGTCCAGTTAGCCAAGAACGAAAATGCGGAGTACGGCTATGTCGTACTCAAGGAAGTCCCCTCACTGGATAACGTGGTCTGGCGACTCAAGGAAAAACACCCGCAGCTTGATCATGAGGTGATTCTCAAGCGTGCCCGCAAACTCGTCGACAGCGTCTTCCCGATTTTCCTCTCACGTGAGACAGCCATCCTCAACATTCTCCAGCGAGACATGCCCGAGGATTACCGTCACCGCGTGCCCAAGGTCATTGGCTATGAGAAAGACTCACGTGGCTTTGTCCGTCGGTTGTATCTGAACTGGATGCGTCTTGGTGGTAAGCCCATGAGTCAAATCGAATTTGCCATGCAGTCCGCCGACCTGCTGCGAACCCTGCATGACAAGGGGGGCATGATCCATCTGGACCTGCGCCTGGACAACATCATCATCTCCAACGGCCAGGTTGGCTTTGTCGACTTCGGCTCGGCGGTGCGCGTCGGCGAAGACCTCACCGAAAGCCCGATGCTCACCACCTTGTTCGAAGAGATGATGCGCACCAGCCAGATTCAACGGCTGCTGGGCAAATGGAAAGACACCGGCCGGGTGACCAGTAAGATCATCTCCGACCAACATCAGCGCGTGGATAAAGCCATCGACTTTTTCTATCTGGCAGTGCAGATGAACCGACCGCATAACAATCCCGAGTTCCGCGATCAGATTCATTACAACAAGGAATCGCTCGAAGCCCGCCAGATCAACAATCTCACCGGCTCGATTCTCCGGCCTGAAGACCCGCAACGCCCGGTCTTCCGATCAGCCATGGACATTCTCAATGGCCTAAAGCGCATCGAACGCCGACTCTACGATGCCAATCAGCATCCCAGTCAGCTTGCTGAGTCCGAATAATTGATCAAATCATCCATCTCAATATGGCTGAGCATCGGATGTTAATCTGATGCCTGTTGTGTGTGTTAATCCAATAAGTGTCGAAGTCTGATGTCATGTCAATTTGCGTTCAAAACGATCTCATAAAATGCATCACAATTTTGTACCTGTCTCATGGAATAAAGCGCTTGGCTGGCGCGTTTGGCCAATACCATGAATGAACAAATACCCGCGAAAAAGTCGTCTACTTCTGTCTTTACGATTCTGGGTCTGAGCCTGCTGATTCTCGGCGGGGGGATCTGGTTGATGCTCAGCCCGTCCAATGGTGCTGATCCGTCGGATACCGTTGGTGGTCAAGACGCGACTGTTTCGGCTGATCATGGCACGCCAATTCCTTCACGCCTGGCAACCGTCAAAGGCAATGTCGTGCATCTGACGAAGTGGGGTTACGACGTGGACAAAGCGTTTGCGCTGTCCAAGGAGACCGGTAAGCCGGTGTTGATGATGCTCACTGCCGACTGGTGTGGCCCGTGTCAGGTGCTTAAGAAGGAAGTTCTGAGTTTGCCCGAAGTCGATGAACAGATTCAAGCCAGGTTCACGCCGGTGGTGTGGGATTTGACTGAGCCTTCAGAGGCGGATCTGAAGCGTGCTGAGAAGTGGCAGGTCGGTGCGGGCATTCCCGAGATGCTGATTTTTGATGCCCAGGGGGACATGCCTGTGAACCGCATCATGGGTGCTGTGCCTCAGAGTCAGTTTGAGAAGTGGTTGACCAGCGGGACGGCAGGTTGATCACTGGATTGGTTTGGGTAATCCGATGATCCGTTACTTTAAATTCTGTAGAGCGCGCTAAACCGCAAGCGGTTTTGATTGGACTTTAATAACGCACCGTCAGGCCGCCGGGGGTGGGTTTACCGAACTCACCGTTGGTGGCTGTGGACGCATCGACTTTCACGTCGGAGATATTGCGGCTCATGCGTTTTTTGATCGACGTGAGCAGGGCGTCGAGTTCTTCTTTTTCACCTTCAGCAACCAGCTTCACCCGACCATCGGGCAGGTTTGTGACAAAACCTGCGACGGTACAGGTTTCTGCGCATTGACAGGCAGTATAGCGAAAACCGACGCCTTGAACGTGTCCTGAAAAATGAATGGTGTAGCGGTGCATGGTTTGATTTCGGATTTTTGATTGTGCTTCGCAGTACCGACGGTGTCGAATTTCGGATTTTTGCAAGCGAGTTTTCGTGACACCCGCGCTGACGAAGTTCAGTGTAATCTGCAAGCATTCAACTGCATGCCACTGGATTCCCACCTGCGCGGGAATGACAGATTATACGCTTGCGAAAATCCGAAATCCGAAATTAATAAATGCCGATCTTATCCTGCTTCGATCTTAGCGAGTTCTTCGTCATCGATATCAAAGTTGGCATAGGCCTTCTGGACATCGTCGTGGTCTTCGAGGTTGTCCATGAGGTTGTAGACTTTTTCCGCGTCTTTGCCGGTGCAGGCGACGGTGTTGTCGGGGACCTTGGTCAGTTGTGCCGAGTCCACTTCGATGCCTGCGGTTTCGATGGCTTCGCGGACGGTCATGTAGTCCGCGGTGTCGGTGACAACGAGCCAGGCTTCCTCTTCATCGACGACATCCTGAGCGCCGGCTTCCAGGGCGATATCCATGAGCTGTTCTTCTTCGACCTTGTCCTTGGCGATGTAGATTTGGCCCTGTGATTTGAAGATGTAGGCCACGCAGCCGGACGTGCCGAGGTTGCCACCTGCCCGTTCGAAGATCTTGCGGATTTCGCTGGCGGTGCGGTTACGGTTATCAGTGAGGATATCGAGCATGACGGCAACACCGTTGGGGCCGTAGCCTTCGTAGACGATTTCTTCGTAGGTTTCGGTGTTGCCTTCGCCGGAGCCCTTTTTGACCGCATTGGCGATGGTGTCCTTGGGCATGTTCTCGGCTTTGGCTTCGTCGATGGCATAGCGCAGGGTGAGGTTCGTTGCCGGGTCACCGCCCCCGTTTTTGGCTGCAACGATAATGGCACGGGCGCACTTGCTCCAAATCTTGGATCGCTTGGCATCCTGGCGTGCTTTACGGTGTTTGATGTTCGCCCATTTACTGTGACCAGCCATGTGTTATTACTCCGAATTAAAAAGAGACACACATTTTACGGAAAATTTAATAGTTTGCCCGATGATTGTGAAAGAAATGTTTGGAAACAATTATGTAACCGTTATAAAATCGAACAATCTCTAGATGATTATCGGGCCCTGCTCGTTGGCACGAGACGCCCTGAAACAGAATCTATGGCACAAGTTCCTGATATCACAGGGTTAATCTGTTTTAAAACCTCCCGACGTACCGGCCAAACCTCGCTTCAGGGGTGTGATATCGCTTGGGCCAGCAGGGCGAAGGATTTGCCTGGCCGTTCGGCAGCATCTGCTTTGACCCATTCTCAACAAGTTGTTTGGCATCACGAATGAACGTCAGGTCCTTGTCGGACTTGTGACACGTTTACGGTTTTGGGCAGAACATACCTTTTCAGGAGAATGGCAAATGTTAAAAAACCGCACTTGGCTCATCGCGGCCACCCTCATCGCTGGTTTGGTCACCGGCGCCATGGCTGGTGACTCGGTTGAGCAACAACTCAAAGCGCTGCAGGCACAACTCAAAGCGGTGCAGCAGACCAATGCACAACTGCAAAGTCAGGTCGCTGAATTACGCAGCGCCAATGATGCCAATTGGCTCAACGAACGACGCGCTGAAGAAGTCAAATCGCTGGTCAAGGAAGTACTCAATGACGCCGACACCCGCGCGAGTCTGCTTGAAGGCGGCATGTCCGCTGGTCATAACGGCAAGAATTTCTTCCTGGCCTCCGAAGACGGCAGCTTCCTGCTGAAAATCGCAGGACAGATCCAGTTCCGTCATATCTGGGCGCACCAGGACAACGCAGCCGACGAAGATGACACAGGCTTCCAGGCCCGACGTCTGAAACTTAAATTTGGTGGCCATGTCGGTGATCCCAAGTTCACCTATGCCATCAATCTCGAAGCCAATCGCAATGGCGGTAACGTCGGTGTGTACGAAGCCTATGTCGGCTATGACTTCGGCAACGGCTTAAGCGCCAAAGCCGGTGCGATCAAAATCCCGTTCCTGCGTCAGGAGCTCATCAGCTCCGCCAAGCAGATTGCGGTCGATCGCTCGCTGGTCAACGAGTATTTCACGCTCAATTACTCGGATCAGGTTCAGCTCAATTATGCAGCTGACAAATTCAAGCTGGCCTTTAGCTTCAGTGATGGTGCCAATGGTGGTTTGGATGATATCGGTGTCGATGGTGTGGACTATGCTTTGAGTCTGCGTGGTGAATTGCTTTTGGCGGGTACCTGGAAGCAGTTTGACGACGTGAGCGCGTGGTCCAAGGATGACACGGGGCTGTTGTTGGGTGCTGCCATCTTCTTCTCCGAAGGTGATGCTGCCAACGGTGGTACCGCTGATTACACGGCATGGACGGTTGATGCATCGGCAGAAGTGGGCAGCCTGGGTCTGCTTGTTGCCTACATGGGTGCGGATATCGACCCGGACACAGGCACCAGCGTGAGCCCGTGGGGCCTGCTTGTTGAAGCCGGTTACCAGCTTGTTCCTGATAAACTTGAACCGTTTGTCCGCTGAGAATTCATTGATCACGATTCAGCTGGCTTTGACGATCTGGAAGTGTTGACCTTCGGATTGAACTGGTATCTGCGTGGCCACAACGCCAAGTTCACCACGGATGTGCTGTGGGTTTACGAAGGCAACTTTGGTGCCAACCCGTTTGGTGCTGATACCTTCAGCGACGGTCTTGGTTTCTCGGAAAGCTACACCTCTGCCAGCGGCGCCGTCACCGACGACATCTTCGTCTGGCGTGCCCAGTTCCAGCTACTGTTTTAATTTGATCATCACTTAAGGACGAGTTGATGATTCTGCCCGACCAACAAAGGCGGCCTGATGCAAGTCAGGTCGTCTTTTTTGATGCGCGGTTTGAAGACGTTGCAAATCTGATTGAAATAGGTGAACAGATCAAAGCCCTGTTGCTCCTGCGACACGGGTTGTCTTGTATGACGTGTAACTGGATGGCCCGTTGAACCACGTGAGACATGAGCACCCGATGTCAATCTGGTGCACGACTGAAGGTAGAAAACGCAACCTGCACCGGATTGACATCCGGTGCTCAGTTTAATCACATCACTTGTGTTTATCGTGGCGTATTGCTCCTAATCCCGCGATGACACCGTTTTGCGTAGTGCCCAATAGGATATGGGTTGCAGCAGGACATGTTAGCATTGGGTTAATTGTCATTGCTAACAGAATGCTCACGCGAGGCTAACAATACCAAACAAAGCCATCTCTATACTGCCGATCCGTTGTATGAATGGATTAATGCAGATTTCCACTTTTTCAGGAGAATGGCAAATGTTTAAATCTCGTACCATGCTTTTTGCTGGTGCCCTGGCCGCTAGCCTCACCGCAGGCGCGTTCGCCAGTGACAACTCTGTTAACGAACAACTCAAAGCTTTGCGTGCCGAGTTGGATGCCGTGCGTGCAACCAACAACAAGCTGCAGGGCGAAGTCGCTCAGCTGCGTACCGCTAGCGACGAAAACTGGCTCAACGAACGTCGTGCCGAAGAAGTCAAGTCTTTGGTCAAGGAAGTTCTCGCCGATGCCGACACCCGCGCCAGCCTCCTCGAAGGTGGCATGACCGCTGGTCATAACGGCAAGGCTTTCTTCATGGCTTCCGAAGACGGCAGCTTCAGCATGACCCTCGGTGGTCAGATTCAGTTCCGTCATATCTGGACTCACCAGGATGACAATTCCACTTCCGACTCTGACGACACTGGTTTCCAGGTTCGTCGTATGAAGGCCAAGCTTAAAGGCCACGTCGGCAGCCCCAAGATTTCCTACGAACTGGTTTTCGCCGGTGACCGCGAAGAAGGCGGCGTTGAAATCCAAGACGTCAAGCTGGGTTACAAATTCGGCAACGGCGTGAAGCTGGCTTTCGGTAAGTTCAAGATCCCCTTCCTGCGTGAAGAGCTCACCAGCTCCTCCCGTCAGCTTGCTGTGGATCGTTCCACCGTCACCGAATTCTTCACCCTGGACCGTTCCGAACAGGTCGAACTGTCCTACGGTACCGACACCTTCAACATCGCCGTTTCCATCAACGATGGTGCTGACGAAGAGTTCTCCACCATCGACGAAGATGAAGCCGAATTCGCCATCGCGGCTCGTGCTGACGTTGCTCTGATGGGCAAGCTCAAGCAGACCAAGGACTTCTCCGCATGGTCCAAGGATGAAACCGGTCTGTTCCTCGGTGCAGCCATTTTCTACCAGGCTGGTGATGCCAACAATGCTGGCAGCGGTTCCAACGACGGCAGTGGTGACTACACCTCCTGGACCATCGACGGTTCTTTCGAGTCCAACGGTTTTGGTCTCTACGCAGCCTATGTCGGTGCTGACATGGACTACGGCAGCTCCTCTGACCGCAGCCCCACCGGCGTCCTTGTTCAGGGTGCTTATCAGATCATCCCCGACAAGTTCGAGCCGTTCGTCCGCTGGGAATTCCTCGACGGCGATGTCGCTGGCGAAGAAGAACTCCAGTTGCTGACCTTCGGTTTCAACTGGTATCTCAAGGGTCACAACGCCAAGTTCACCACCGACATCGTGTGGGTCTACGAAGGCGAAGAACCCTCGAGCAACCCCTGGGGTAACAGCGAGTTTTCAAACGGCCTGGGCTTCGGCGATCATGACGATGCCACCCAAGATGACTTCTTCATCTGGCGTGCCCAGTTCCAGTTGCTCTTCTAATTTGAGCTAACCACACAATCTGCATAATCCGAGACGGCCTGGTGTTTTCACCGGGCCGTCTTCTTTTATGCGCGGTGTTATTGGGCTTATATCGACCTGCTTTTTCATTGTTTACGGTTTCCTAACCAAAATGGGCTGGCTTGTGAGCCTTTGGCCGGATATAAATTTCCTAACAATGTTAAGAAAATCTTTGACCCCACAGGAGGGGACCAACTATGTCCCAGCTAACCATGTCATCCAAGTCAATTACCACTGCCTCCGGCGCCAAGCCTCGTGTTCTGGTGGTGGAAGATGAGCAGGATTTACAGGATCTCTTACGCTACAACCTCTCGCGCGAAGGCATGGATGTGATCTGTGCCGACAGCGGTGAAAAGGCGTTGGAGATTGCCCGTCAGAAACTGCCGGACCTGATTTTACTGGACCTGATGCTGCCTGGCGTTGACGGTTTGAACGTCTGTCGCACACTCAAGAACGAGGGTGCCACCGCCAATATCCCGGTGGTGATGCTCACCGCCAAGGGCGAGGAAGCGGACATCGTTGTGGGGTTGGAACTGGGTGCCGATGACTACATCCCCAAGCCCTTCAGCCCCCGCGTGCTCATGGCCCGGATCAAGGCGGTGCTGCGTCGCAGCGGTGATCCCAACGCACCGGAACCTGATGGCGAAGATTGCATCAACGTCGGCGAAGTGATCATTGACCGTGGTCGTCACGAAGTGCGTATTGAAGATGAACCGATCGACCTCACCGCCACCGAGTTCCGACTGCTCAACCTTTTGGCCACCCGTCCCGGCCGCGTCTTCACCCGCCAACAGATCATCGAAGCCATCCACGGCGGACTGGCAGCGGTCACCGATCGCAGCGTGGATGTGCAGATGGTTGCCCTGCGTCGCAAACTCGGCGATCACGGCAGCAACCTCGAAACCGTCCGCGGCGTCGGGTACCGATTCAAGGAATAGTGACCGAATCATCACACGTTTGATACACCGGGGTTCACCAAATTCCTTACAATGTCAGCAACAGCGGCATGTTCCGTTGCAGTTGTGTCATGCTCGCACGTCGCTGTGTTTCGTCATGGACCAGGTCCGATGGCCAATTTCTTGACGTTGGCCTTATGCAAGGGGACGCAATTGCTCAGCCTCAATCCGACATCAGCCATCGCGGCATTTGATCTGTCTGGTGCAGAGCCGCACATTCTGGCATTGCTCATCGGCTTTGGTCTGTTTGCAACGGTGATGTTCATCATCCTCATGCTCATCAGCCGAGCCCTGCGGACGCTGCGCACCGGAGCTGAACGCTTTGCAGCAGGTGATCTGACACAGGCCATCGAAGTCGACGGACCCCTGCAGGTGGCCTCGCTGGGTGAGTCATTGAATAAAATGGCGCAGCAGCTTGGTGATCGCCTGCGAACCGTGATTGAACAGCGTAACGAATTGGAAACCGTCCTCGCGTCGATGGTCGAGGGTGTGATTGCCTTTGACTTGGATGAACGCATTCTCAACTTCAACCGTGCTGCCGAGTTGTTCCTGCGGATGAGTGTCCGCGATGTGATTGGTCGGAGTATCCACGAGGTGATCCGTAACCCCGGGTTACAGTCACTGGTTGCCCAGGTGCTCGAAGCTGACGCGCCGGTGGAGGCGGATCTGGTGTTGACGTTACCGGTGTCCGACCCCAAGGATCGCACGCAGACGATTTACCGTGAACATTACCTTCAAGCGCAGGGCACGGCATTGCGTGACGCACGCGGCAAGCGCGTCGGCGGGTTGATCGTGCTTCACGATGTCACCGAGATGCGCCGCCTCGAACAGGTCCGCCGCGACTTTGTGGGCAATGTGTCTCATGAAATCAAAACCCCCATCAGCACCATCAAGGCGTCGGCTGAAACGCTCATTGATAGTGGCATTCTCTCGGAAGAAGAAGGCGTCCCCAACTTCCTGGCCATCATCGCTCGTCAGGCCGACCGACTTCATGCCATCGTCGAAGACCTGCTGACACTTGCCAGACTCGAACAGGAAGGCGAAGCCAACCACGTTGATCTGACCGTGAGCGCGATTCGCAGTGTGCTCCAGGATGCAGCCGAGACCTGTTCTGCCAAAGCCCATGAGAAGAAAATTGATATTCAGGTCGACTGCTCGCCGGACCTCAAAGCCCATATCAATTCACCGTTGCTCGAACAGGCATTGGTCAACCTGCTGGATAATGCCATCAAGTACAGCCCCGAAGACACACCGGTCGAACTCTCTGCCTCGCAGACCCAGCAGTGGATTGCCATCAACATCACCGACCACGGTCCGGGCATTGAAGCCGAACACCTGCCCCGACTCTTTGAACGGTTTTATCGCAGTGACAAAGCCCGCAGTCGTGCGCTGGGCGGAACCGGTCTTGGCCTTTCCATTGTCAAGCATGTGAGTACCGTACATGGCGGAACCGTCGACGTGGAAAGCAAAATCGGTCATGGCAGCACCTTCACCATTCGCTTGCCCATCCCCGGCCAGAACACCGCCCTGGAAGACGACGCCCAATCCGGTGCTGCGTAAGACCATCTTGCTGTTTGTTGCAGTTGGTTGATGACGTCGCATCCCTGTCATGATGCCTTAGGCATGTGAATATAGCCGAGTCATCTTGACTCGGTTGGATCGGGCTCAACCAGTCATATCAACTGCTAGAGCAATGCAAAAAATTAATCTCCACCCTCCGTCACTCCCGCGCAGGCGGGAGTCCAGTGGAACTTACAAGCGTTAACAGAATGCCACTGGATTCCCGCCTTCGCGGGAATGACGAAAAAACGACGGGATTGAGATTAATTTTTTGAACTGCAATATCAACCATCAGCCGTTGACAGTTCATTTACCAACGGTTTTCTCGTGGCCTGATATGCGTACAATCTGAGTATGTCCACCAACCATCTGCTCAAGCGTTTTGTCTTGCCCGTTGTTTTGCTATTGATCATGTCTCTGCCGACCAACGCAGTGAGCGATCTGAATTTCCCCGAGGATGCGGTCGTCAATATCACGCATGAACCCTACAACGTCATCCCCAGTGACGGGGGCGATGACACCGATGCCATCCAGCGTGCGATCACCGACAACCTCGGGACCGGTCGGTTCATCTATTTCCCCGCAGGTGTCTATGACATCTCCAAACCGCTTGTCGCAAAAGATAAGTCCGGCAAGTTCCATGCGCGACTGACACTGGTCGGTCAATCCCGTCAACGCACCATTCTCAAACTCGCAGACCATTGCCCGGACTTTGCAGACCCAACCAAACCCAACGCCATCATCACCACCGGTTCCATCCAGGAGCAGGGCGATTCACCTGACGGCGGGGGCAACAAGGCCTTTGGCAACTACATCCTCAACATGACGCTCAACACCGGTAAGCAAAACCCCGGCGCGATCGGTATCAGCTATGCAGTGAGTAACTGGGGAGCTATCGAGCAGGTCATCATCAAGTCCGGTGACGGCAAAGGTGTCGCAGGCATCGCAGCAACGCGCAAGATTCCCGGCCCCGGACTGATCCGCCATGTCCGTGTCGACGGCTTTGATGTCGGGATTGATATCGCGGATTGCCAGTACGGCTTCACCATGGAAAAACTCACCCTGGCCAACCAACGCATCGCAGCCATCCGGACGGACATGAACGTCCTGCATGTCAATCAGCTTCACAGTTTCAATAGCGCCCCCGCAGTGCAGATCACCAACCCGCAAGGCATGCTCACCATGCTCGATTCGACGCTGATGAATCTCAAACCCAAAGGCACCGCCATCCAATCCAAAGGTACGGTGTTGCTCAGTAATGTCATCAAACCTGCTGGTTATGACAAACTCATTAACGATTCACCACGCCATTTGATCAACCCGAGTATGCTCTTGACCGGTCGTGATGCGCCGGTGTTTTTCGAAAATGATTTATCGCAATGGATCGCCATCGGCCCGCGTCAGGCTGGTGAATCTGATGACACCCAAGCCATCCAACGCGCGATCGACTCGGGCAAACCCGTCATCTATTTCCCCAACAATCGCCAGTACTTTGTCAGTAACACCATCGTGATCCGAAACAATGTCCGACACCTTATCGCAATGGGTTCGGAGATCAGTTTTGGTGCAGCCAGGCAACCTTTCAGTGATATCGCCAACCCGCGTCCCGTCTTTCGCATTGATCCCACAGCGCATGACCAACTGCTCATTGAACACATCTTTTTCAACTGTCAGTATCCCGGTGAGGTGCTCTTTGAAAACAATTCACCGGCGACGTTAACCATTCGACATTGTGGCGGGTGGGTTGGTGCCAACGGTCATCGTCATGCCTATCGCAACACAGCTAACGCCACAGGTGAGTTGTTTCTCGAAGATGTGTTTCTCCCCGGTTGGACATTCAAGAATCAGACTGTGTACGCCCGACAGTTCAACCCGGAGAACCCCGACGGTGATGGCATCGAGCCGCAGGTCATAAACGATGGCTCCAAGTTATGGATACTCGGTTTTAAGACTGAAGGACCTGCACCGTTTATCAAGACGGTCAATCGCGGGATCACGCAATTGCTCGGTGGTTACAACTATATCTCCGCGACACACAAGCCAACCGTGCCGGCCAATAGCGTGCCCTACATCATTGACAATGCGCAATCCTCCATCAGCGTGGTGACAGAAAATTTCCGTGACAATGACTACAAGGTCTACATCAAGGACAACAGCAAGGACATCACGCACGCGGACCTGCCCCCGCGCAATGGTCACAAAGGTGATCGCTCGCTGTCGATTCTCAATGTTACAGCATCACCGTGACCGATTTTGATGCTGGACATGGCCGTGAATCATGGCAGCCATTTCTGTACGAATTGACAAAAAACTGCAACAATCGCGCATCAGAGTCGGTACAATTTTTCGCATGAGCTTACTGACTTCAATTCTCGGGCGGGCGATCTCGCAACCTACGCAAACGGCGGTGATCGATGATCGCGGAACCTGGAGCTATGGCAAAGTCGCAGCAGGGGCGTTTTACGTTGCGGATTGGCTGGAGGGCACCTGCCCCTCACCCCATGTCGGTGTGTTGCTCCCGACTTCAGCCGCCTGTCCCATCGCACTGCTCGGTGCCTGGATCGCGGGTAAAGTCGCCGTCCCCGTTAACTATCTGCTTAACGACACCGAACGCACGCACCTGATCAATGACTCAGGTTTGCAGACGATCATCACCGTCAAGCCGATGTTGGATTACATTGGTGGTCCTGGCGCACTGCCATCGCATGTGCGCGTGCTGCTCATGGAAGACATGCCCAGGCCGTCGGTCCCCCCGCTGAGTTTCCCGCCACTGCATGACAAGGACGATCTGGCCTTGATCCTTTACACCTCGGGGACCAGTGGCCTGCCCAAGGGTGTGATGCTCACGCATGGCAATCTCAAATCCGAGATTGATGCGATCAACAAACACATTCACATCAAGCCCGATGATGTCTTCCTGGGCGTGCTCCCGCAGTTTCACTGTTTTGGACTCACGGCATTGACGATGCTCCCGCTGTGCGTCGGCGTCAAGGTCGTCTACACCGCGCGCTTCGTCCCCGGCAAAGTCGTCGGTTTGATTCGTGAACACCGACCGACCGTCATCATGGCGGTGCCTTCGATGTATGGTGCATTACTGAGTGTGAAGTCCGGCAAGCCTGAAGACTTTGCCTCCATCCGCCTGCCGGTCTCCGGCGGTGAGCCGCTGCCTGAAAGTGTCTACAACAATCTCCGCAAGCGATTCGGCATTCACCTGCTTGAAGGCTACGGTCTCACCGAAACCTCACCTGCCACCAACTGGTCCCTACCCGAGTTAGCCAAGCGATACTCGGTGGGGACGCCGCTACCGGGCGTGCGCAATCTCATTGTCGATGATCATGACAAACCTGTCCCCGTCGGAACCGATGGGCATATTCTCATTGCCGGCCCCATCGTGATGAAGGGCTATTACAAGCGACCGGAGTTGGATAAGGAAGTCTTCGTCCAGTTGGTTGATCCGAAGGATGGCAAAGAAAAACGCTTCTTCCGCACCGGTGATATCGGCAAGGTCGACGAAGTCGGTCGCCTGTACATCACCGGTCGCAGCAAAGAGATGATGATCATCGGCGGGGAGAATGTCTTCCCACGCGAGATCGAAGAAGTCATCAACAAAGTCGATGGCGTCAAAGCCTCTGCGGTACTCGGTAAAGCCGACGATAAACGCGGCGAAGTCGCGGTGGCCTTCATCGAGATGCAAGAAGATGCGACTTACGACGAAGCTGCCATCAAAGCAGCATGCAAAGCCAATCTCGCCAGCTTCAAGATGCCCCGCAAATTCATTCTCAAAGATGAACTGCCCAAGAACCCGACAGGCAAAATTCAACGCAAAGACCTCGTCAGCGAAGTCGAAGCGCTGGATTAAAACTTATTTCATGAATCTACCTTCCGTCACTCCCGCGCAGGCGGGAGTCCAGTGGAATTTGCAAGCGTACACTGAATGCCACTGGATTCCCGCCTGCGCGGGAATGACGAAATGAGTCTTGCGTTCGCAATTGATATGACGAAAGACTCCAATACTTCGCATACGAATGAACACGGCGATGAGATTTTCTCACAACCCTTCGGAATAAAATTGATGCTCATGTGACTATATGAGCGTCGTTGTTTTAAACCCGAACGAAAATTCGCAAGCATGACGCACCCGCGAGTGGTATCGTGTGTGGCGCGATCACTATGCAGACCAGGGGTCAACCATGTCAATCATCTCACGTTATACACATTGGCTGCATACGCAATGGCCGGCTGGTAAAGTCGAGAAAATGCCCGTAGTCAATGATGATGGCTCAACCAATGTCCCAGGCATTTATGTCGTCGGAGATTTAACGGGGGTGCCACTACTCAAATTTTCCGCTGACACCGGCGCGCGGGCGGTCCACACCATCACCAATGATCCGGCCTTTGCCAAACGTGATGTCTCCGACAGCAACGTGCGTGACATCGTCATCATTGGTGGCGGGGTTTCAGGTTACGCAGCTGCGATGGAAGCGAAAAAACAGGGCTTGCGCTTTGAACTCATTGAAGCTTCACAACCTTTTGCGACCATCGAAAACTTCCCTAAAGCCAAACCGATCTACACCTATCCCACGGACATGACACCTGCTGGTGATCTGCAATTTGGTGAAAAATCCGACATCAAGGAAGGTTTGCTCGAAGACCTGCATCAGCAGGTTCAGCAGGCAGGTATCGAGCCAATGATCGCCAAAGTTGATGCGGTCAAACGTGTTGGTAAACTGCTCCAAGTGCAGGTCAAAGACGATGTGATTAAAGCCCATCGCGTGATCATTGCCATCGGTCGCAGTGGCAACTATCGCAAGCTCAATGTCCCCGGCGAGGAGTTGACGCATAAGGTCACCAACCGACTGCACGATCCCAAAGCCTATGCCAATCAAAACGTGCTCGTTGTCGGTGGCGGTGACAGTGCCCTGGAAGCAGCGATCGCGCTGGCTGAGAAAGATGCGCATGTCACCCTCAGTTACCGCAAGCCTGAGTTCTCGCGCCCCAAGCCTGAGAACGTTGATAAACTCAACCAACTCCAATCACAAAACAAACTCAAATTGGAGATGGCAAGCAACGTCAAAGCCATCACCGAAAACAGCGTCACCCTCATCAATCAAGACAAGCAGGAGATCACTATCGACAACGATGCGGTCTTCACACTCATCGGACGGGAAGCCCCGCTGGACTTCTTCCGCAAGTCCGGCATTCACATCAACGGTGACCGCAATGCCAAATGGTGGGTGAGTCTGATTGTGGTGTTGGCGGTTTTTACCTTCATTTATCACTGGAAAAAACCGGGTGTCTGGCTTCCCATCGGTGATTGGTTTGCCAAGCATCAATGGTTCCCATACAAGGTGCCTCAATGGATGACGGGGATCAGTGATGCGTTTGCGGACCCCTCCAATTTACTGGGAACACTGAACAACTCGCTGGCTTCACCGGGGTTTTACTATTCGACGTTGTACTGCGTGGTGATGTTGATCTTCGGTATCCGTCGGATCAAACGCCGTAAGACACCATACGTGACCATGCAGACGTGGACACTTGTCGCGGTGCAATGGTTGCCGCTGTTTATCCTGCCTTACATTCTCCTGCCCTGGATGGGTAACAACGGCATGTTTGATTCAGGTGTGCTGGGTTGGTTTGCGGATCAGCTTTTCCCGCGTGTGGATTGGGACCCCAACGGTCGGGCGTATTACCATGCGTTTGGTTTTATTCTCGCCTGGCCGCTGTTTGTCTGGAACGTGTTCACGGAGCAGCCGATGTGGTTGTGGTTGCTGATCAGCTTGATCCAGACGTTCGTGCTTATCCCACTGATGGTTTGGCGATGGGGTAAGGGCGCGTACTGCGGTTGGATTTGTTCCTGTGGCGGGATGGCGGAGACGCTCGGTGATACGCATCGTCAGAAAATGCCTCACGGTCCATTCTGGAACAAGCTGAACATGATCGGTCAGGTGTTCCTTGCGATCTGTCTTTTCCTGCTGGTGACGCGCGTGTTCTCATGGATCTGGCCCGGGAGTTTCGTTGGCACAACCTACAAGGCGGTCCTCAAAGGCATCCCCGGTTTGAACTATGCCTGGTTCGTTGATCTGCTCTTTGCTGGCATCATCGGTTTTGGTTTGTACTTCCATTTTTCAGGTCGCGTCTGGTGTCGCTTTGCCTGCCCGTTGGCAGCGCTGATGCACATCTATGCCCGGTTCACTCAGTTTCGAATCATCGCTGAAAAGAGTAAATGCATCAGTTGCAATGTCTGTACATCGGTCTGCCACCAGGGGATTGATATCATGAACTTTGCCAACAAGGGCAATCATATGGAAGACCCCGAGTGCGTCCGCTGCAGCGCCTGCGTGCAGAGTTGCCCCACGGGTGTATTGACCTTTGGGCGTGTCGATAAGCAGGGCACGGTCATCGCCACCGACAAACTCGCTGCATCACGCGTGCAGATGGCTGAGTTAACCGTCGGCGGTCGAGCAATCTGACGTCCGTTTAATAGTTATTTATTGTTGTTTGATATTTATAATTGATACTTTATTGGTTGTTTGAAAATCCATGGTGTTAAGCAATTGAATTGTCTTCACCACAGAGACACAGAGGAGGCAATGAAAAAATCTCTGTCTTGGACTCTGTGCCTCTGTGGTCAAGACGGTTAAGCAACACCAAACCAAACCTTCACTCCAAGTCCACAGGAGTATTCGCATGTCTGAACATTCACTTTTCGAAGATGCCATTAAACAGTTGGATCAAGCAGGTGAACTGGCCAAGGTTGATCCGGAAGTCCTGGCCCGACTGCGTCATCCCAAAGCCATCATGCAGGTGAGTATTCCTGTGCGAATGGATGACGGGACGCTGCAGGTGTTCGAAGGCTATCGCGTGCAGCATGACAACACGCGTGGTCCGACCAAAGGTGGTATCCGCTATCACCCCGATGTCTCGCTGGATGAAGTCAAAGCGCTGGCATTCTGGATGACCTGCAAGTGTGCGGTGGTTGACATTCCCTATGGTGGTGCCAAGGGCGGGATCATCGTCAATCCCAAGGATCTATCGCGCATGGAGCTTGAAAAACTCTCGCGTGGCTTTGTCGATCGCATGGCAGATTTCATCGGCCCGGACACCGACATTCCCGCGCCCGATGTTTACACCAATGCGATGATCATGGGCTGGATGATGAATGAATATTCCAACATTCAGCGTAAAAGCACCCCCGCGGTCATCACCGGCAAGCCCATTGCACTGGGTGGTTCACTGGGGCGTGATGATGCAACCGGTCGTGGTGCGTATTATTGCATCAAGGAGCTCGAACGCAAACGCAAATGGGAACCGTCCCAGATCACCGTTGCCGTCCAGGGCTTTGGTAATGCCGGCCAACATGTCGCCCGACTGCTTCATGCTGATGGCTATCGTATTGTTGCGGTCAGTGACTCACGTGGTGCGATTTATCGCGAAGAAGGTTTTGATATTCCCAGCCTGATCAAGTTCAAGAATGAGTCGCGTCAGCTTAAAGCTGTTTACTGCGAAGGCTCGGTGTGTGAACTCGTTGAATCGCAGAACATCACCAATGAAGCGCTGCTTGAGTTGGATGTGGACATCCTGATTCCTGCTGCATTGGAAAACCAGATCACCCTGGAGAATGCCAAGGACATCAAAGCGCCGGTCATTGTCGAGGTGGCCAACGGCCCGATCAGTAGTGATGCCAACAAAATTCTCATTGAGAAACATAAACTGATCGTCCCCGACATTCTGGCTAACGCCGGTGGCGTGACGGTGAGTTATTTTGAATGGGTTCAGAACCGTGCAGGTTTCTATTGGACGGTTGATGAAGTGCATCATCGTTTGCAGGCCATCATGTCCCGGTCGTTCGGTGAAGTCTATGACATCATGGATGAACATCTCACCGACATGCGCACCGCTGCCTACACGTTAGCCGTCAAACGCATCGGCGATGCCATTTCCGCAGGGGGGACGCGCCAGTATTTCAACGGTGATCAAAAGTAGATCGTTTCACGAATATGAAGTATTCGTGATATGAACACAATATTTAGCCGCATCGCTTGCGATGCGCTTCAACCAACCAACGCACGTGATGGCTTGCATGCTGATCACGTGTGTTGATCTTTTTTAATTGAACCGTAATTTTTTATGTAGGATCACGCACATTGCAGATATAATGGTTAACAGCGACGCATCAGAAAGAGAGAGCTGATACGCTAGCTGATATTCCAACTTCCACGGGATCGCAATGATCCACAGGGGGACATTCATTCATGCCCGCAATCGCAGCGGGAATCCATTTGATTCATATCGAGACAGATGTGGCCATGCAGCAGACGCGTTGTCTGTGTGTTGATTGGGAAGATCAACGATTGCAGTGTTCACATCGCATGGAAGAGAGAGGAAATCCCATGTCTCAACATTCTTATTGTCGTCTAGGTTACGCTTGCAATCCGCGCGCTTTTACTCTGGTTGATTTACTGGTGGTGATGGTGATTTTGATGGGGTTGCTTTTGCTGGCAGTGGCTTTGCCGGAGTTAGGTGGCAGGCGCCGACCTGCAAGACAAATGCAAAACTCCACACAGATCCGTGGCATCCATTCTGCTTTGGTCCTATTTTCACAGGGGAATAACACCTACTATCCCGGCTTTGATGAATACGGCAAACCACTGGAAGATTCGTCCATCGAGTTCCGCTTCAAGGAACTGCTTGATGACAACTACTTCACTGGCGAGTACATGATCGCTCCCAGTGAAACCAAGACCGTCTTAACACAAACGGGCGTCATGCCAACAGCCGAAAATTTTTCCTACGCGATGCTCAATCTCAGTGTGAACGATTCACAACGCATTAACGAATGGCGGGACACGTCCAATTCCGAAGCCATCGTGCTCTCAGATCGCGCGATTGCCAACGGCAAAGACGGTGCGATCAAATCCGTCCACACCCACCCATCCAAAGATACCACCGAGTGGCGTGGCAGTATGGGCTTTAACGACAACCACGTCACCTTCGAAGCCACACACGATCAAATCGACACGCAGTACGGTGATGATACGTTTGAGAATGACAACCTTTTCGACACCCAGGGCGCATCGCTCATCTACTCCGGCAATGACAAAATCATCGACCCGGGCAAGTGATTGATGTCGTATCAGTCTCGTTCGATTCATTTCTGTTCATATCAAAAACCCATGAAATGAGGTTAAAAATGTCATATCGCATACGTGGTTTTACGTTAGTAGACAGCCTGGTTGTTTTGGTGGTTGTGATGATAGGGATCGCATTGTCGATGGTGATGATGAAACATCAACGCCGAGGACACCGACATCCTCATCAAAGCTCCCAACTCCGTGGTATTCATTCTGCTCTGGTATTATTCTCTCAAGGTAACAATACATACTATCCCGGCTTTAATACGCTGGGTAGGCCTGATGGTGATGTCTTCGTGGAAGGACGATTCAAGGCTTTACTGGATGACAATTATTTCACAGGCGAGTACATCATCAGCCCCAGTGAAACCAAGACGGCTTTGACGCAAATGGGCGTCATGCCGACCACTGCCAATTACTCTTATGCCATGCTCAACCTGGCTGACGAATCGTCCCCACGCATGGCAGAGTGGCGCGATACCTCCAACTCCGAAGCAGCGGTCGTCTCCGATCGTGCCATTACCAATGGCAAGGATGGTGCAATTCGATCCGTCCACACCAAGCCCCGCAAAGACAAAACCCAATGGCGTGGCGAAGTAGCATTCAACGATAACCACGTCACCTTCGAGGCCACACATGACCGGCTGGATACACAGTATGGTGATCAGTCGTTTGAGAATGACAACCTCTTCGATACTGTCGGTGCGTCGATGGTGTACAGTGGTAAGGACCGTATCGTGGATACCGGAGGTCAGCCATGAAAATAAGAAAGCAATCTTATCCGTGTCATGCTTCGTGCGCATTCACACTTGTAGAAGCTTTGGCTGTGATTGTTGTGGTTCTGCTCCTCGTGTTTTTGTTCATGCCAAGATTGTCTCATGATCATGGACGCTCAGCTCGTATGATGCAGGATGTGTCGCAAGTCCGCGGTCTTCATCGTGTGATGCTGATGTTTTCAGAGACGAATAACGGTTACTTCCCGGGGATGAATGCCAGGGGTGAGTTGCTTGATGATGACACTGTCGCGAATCGTTACATGCTGATGCTCAAGGACAATTACGTTGTCCCGGCGTATCTGATCAGCCCGATTGATAAACGCAAAAAGCCATGGGAGCAAGGGCCGTTGACGACTGCAAATTATTCCTTTGCACTGCTGAATCTGTCGGTCAACGATTCACCACGACTTGATGAATGGAAGGACACGCAAAACGCCAATGCGATTGCCATCTCAGGCCGAATGTATGGCAAAGACAGCAAAGGGAAAATGCTTTGCCCATGGCCCAGATCCAATGGTGAATGGATAGGTAGTGTCGGTTGGAATGATAACCACGTCACCTTCGAAGCAACACATGACCGGCTGGATACACAGTACGGTGATCAGTCGTTTGAGAATGACAATCTCTTTGACACCGTCGGTGCATCAATGGTGTATCAGGGAATGGACGGCATCATTGACTCGGAGAGTGGGCAATGAAGCGAAGGTATCTTGCATTTACGTTTGTTGAGTTTGTTTGTGTCTGCTGCTGCCTTATTGTGATGATGGCGCTCATACTCATTGCAAATCAGAAACGTTCGCCCAGTAGAAGTCAGATGCTTAACTCTGTTATTCTACGTTCGGTGCACACAGCTTTGGTTTTATATTCTCAAGGCAATGCAGGTTATTTCCCGGGGATGGATTACCGTGGGAATATACTTCCGGATAGCAGTGTGGCACATCGCTATCAGATTATTCTCGAGAACGAGTATATAACTCCTAAAGATTTAATCAGTCCTGATGAGACAGTGGATAAATATCTGTGGAAAGCGGGTCGTGTTACATCTGACATGTATTCATTTTCGTTATTAAATTTATCAGATAAAAAGTCATCTCGCCTCAATGAATGGCGGGATACGTCTAACTCTGAAGCGGCTGTGGCATGCAATCGAGGTATTGCCAATGGAGCAAATCATGCGATCCGAGCAATTCACACCCAGCCAGAACTTGGACTGACAGAATGGCGTGGGAGTATTGCGTTTAATGATAATCACGTCACCTTCGAGGCTACACATGATCAACTGGATACCAACTATGGTGACGAATCATTTGAGAATGACAATCTCTTTGACACCGTCGGTGCATCAATGGTGTATGAAGGGGTTGATCAAATCGTCGATTCGGATGAGTGATGTATAAATACGAAAACAGGCGCGTGATCATTGTGTCACGCGCCTGTTAATATTGATATTCGGCTCACATGCGGCCTTGCATAGATGTTTCTGTGAGACTTCCGGGGTTTACAAACTCGCTAACTGCTGCTTGAGTGATTCGAGTTCGGCTTGTTTGGCTGTGAGTTGGTCGCGGGTCTGTTGCACCAGGTGTGCAGGTGCTTTTTCCGCATAACTCGGATTGGCTAAACGACCTTCCAGACCCTTGGCCTGTTTTTCGGCATCGGCAATCAACTTCGTCAAGCGTTCCTTTTCTTCGTCCGCGTTGACCAGATCATGCAAGTAAACTTCCATGTCACCGAGTACCGCGCTGGCGGCGTTCTGCGGTTTAGCGATGTCCGCAGCAACGCTCAACTCACTGATCGCAGCGAACGTTTTGAGCAAGCCCCCGGAAGTGGTCAACCGGCTTGCATTGTCACCACTGGCTTTGATCGAACAGACCACCTGCTGGCGGGGCGGAATCTTGTAGGCTGTCCGCACCTGACGCACTGCGGTTACCACGTCGACGAGCAGGTCAAACTCCTTAAGCGATCCCGTGTCGATGATTGATTTATCAGCAATCGGCCAGGCAGCTTTCACCAGTAAATCACTTGCAGGTAACTCTAAACCTTCCACACCACGCTGTGGCACGACATCGTTCAAACGCTCCCACAACTTCTCGGTGATGTAGGGCATCGCGGGATGCAGCAAACGCAAAATGGTGTCGAGCACCGTTGCCAACACGTTGGCCTGCGCGGGATTGGTTTTGATCGTCGGCTTGACGGCTTCAATGTACCAGTCGCAGAAGTCACGCCAGATGAAGTCATACAGACCATCGGCATACGGCTTGAACTCGTAGCCCTTGATCGCCTTGGTGGTCGAGGCAATGGTCTGAGCTAAACGCGAGAGAATCCACTTGTCTGCAAGCGTCAGCTCGCCACTACCGGCTTCGCCTTGAAGTTCTTCAATGTTCGACAGGCTGAAGCGCACCGCGTTCCAAAGCTTGTTGGCGAAGTTTCGGCCAAGGTCGAATTTTTCACTGGTGTTGCGGGCGGCGGGCATGTCATCCGTCGGAGCCTGTTTGCCCGAAGCCACGCCGTAGCTGGAGACCATCTTTTTGCCCTTGGCCGATGGACTGTCCTGCACCGGTGCAGCGACCTTGTGGCCACGTCCATCACCGACATACTTGGGCGTAAAGCTCTCGCCGGTGTGCGGGCAAACCATATCCACCGGCAAGCGAACGTCCTGCGTCTGCGTGGTCATGCTTGCCAACGTGAAGCGCATCGCATCACTGCCATGCGAGTGAATGATGTCGAACGGGTCGACGCCATTACCCAGTGATTTACTCATCTTCTGGCCGTGTCCGTCCTGAATCATCGCGTGGATGAAGACGTCCTTAAACGGCAGATCACCGCCCCGGAAGTATTTATTGAACATGACCATTCGCGAAACCCACAACGTGATGATCTCACGCGCGGTACACAGCACCGTCGACGGGTTCCACGTCTTGAGCACTTCGGTTTCTTCCGGCCAACCCATCGTCGACATCGGCCAGAGTCCGGAGCTGAACCAGGTATCGAGGACGTCGGGGTCTTGGGTTGGTCTTCCGTGTAACATTTTGGCTACTGCTTGGGCTGCAGCACAGATGTCTTCTTTGTCGTTGATAATCTCGGGAACTGATTCACCTTCCAATGGTGTTCCGGGTGTATGCATAGTTGCATCTTCGGTTATCAGTAAACACATTTTCTCAAAGTATTCACGTGCGTCATGATCATCACGAACACAGATGTAGACTTTAAAATCACTGCTTTCCCATTGACCAGTTGCGCAGTAATGATGAGGCTTGTTAATACTCAATGCGAACTTGTCGAGACGTTCTTGCAGTGTTTTAAGGTAACTCTCACCATTGTCATCTTCTGAACAAGAGGGGAATGGGTCTGATGGATCATTCGAGACTTCAGCAAGTGTACTCCACACCGGTATCCGGTGCCCCCACCACAGTTGGCGGCTGATACACCAATCACGAATGTTCTCATGCCATGATTGGAAATTCTTGGCATAGCGCGGGGGATAGAACGTCAACTCGCCGGTGTCTTCGGTGAAGCTTTCGCCCTCTTTCCAGACGCAGCCTTCGGACTTCTGGCGTTGGGAGGGGGACATGGCATTGAGTGCTGCACCTGCAAGGCGATCATCGGTGACCTTCACATACCACTGGTCGGACAGGTAGGGTTCGACGGGAACGTGGGAGCGATAGCTGTGGCCGACGCTGTGTTTGTAGGGTTTCTTTTCGACGAACAGATCGTTGGCTTCGAACCATTTGATGATCATTTTGCGAGCTTCATCGCGTGACTTGCCAACAAATTGCTGGAGTTCTTCAATTTCTTCGGGCTTCTCCGACTCGGGCCAACCGTGGGTGATGCTGATGCTGCCGTCCAATGCCATGACGTTGATGATGGGTAGATCGTGACGCTGACCGATCATGTAGTCGTTTGGATCGTGGGCAGGCGTCACCTTCAAAAAGCCGGAGGCGAATTTTGCTTTTTCGTCGGAGGATTCGGGATCACCGATCACGACGTAGTCATCACCGATGATGGGGATGATGCGGTCAACGATGGGCAGCTTCACGTATTGGCCGATGGTGTGTTTGTTTTTCGGATCGTCGGGGTTCACTGCGACGGCCGTATCGCCGAGCATGGTTTCGGGGCGCGTGGTGGCAACGGTGGCAAACTCGCCGGTGAGATTGCCATCTTGATCACAGATCGGATACTTCATGTAATAGAAGAAGCCGTCGATGTCGCGCATTTCGACTTCGTCGTCGGCCAATGCGGTTTGGGTGGCGGGGTCCCAGTTGACCAAGCGTTTGCCACGATAGATCAGGCCGTCTTTGAAGAGTTTGAAGAACGCTTCACGCACGGCCTTGGCACAGGTTTCGTCCATGGTGAATCGCTGGCGATCCCAGTCACACGAACAACCCATCGCTTTGAGTTGGTCGGTGATGCGGCCTTCGTATTCGTCTTTCCAATCCTGCACCAGCGCGATGAACTTGTCGCGGCCACCTTTGCCTTCAAGTTCCATCTGCTTGTGTTCTTTGAGGGCGGGCTTGCCTTCAGCTTGCAGACGTTTGTCGACGACGGTTTGGGTTGCGATGCCTGCGTGGTCCGTGCCCGGCATCCACATGGCATTAAAACCAGCCATACGGTGATAGCGAGTGAGGATGTCCTGCAAGGTGTTGTTGAGCGCGTGACCCATGTGCAATGCAGCGGTGACATTCGGCGGCGGGATGACGATGGAATAGGGAACACCCTTATCTTCAGGCGTTGCATGGAAGGCATTAGCGTCATTCCAAAGTTTGGTGATATCCGGCTCGACATCGGCCGGGACATACATGGAGGCAAGTTCGCTGCTCATGGCGTGAGTCTTTCGTGCGTTGTGAGTCTTCAAAAAAAATAGGGGCACGATCGTGGTGTGATCAGTGCCCCTGAGATTGTAAGTGAAATTAAGTCAGGTTACCGGGGCTTAACAGACACCAGCGGTGCCGGTTTGGATCGGCTCGCTGACGTATTCGCGGGGGTCGGTGACTTTGCCGGTGAGTGCGGATGCGGCAGCGGTCAGCGGGCTTGCGAGATACACGCCTGCTTCCTTGTGACCCATGCGGCCGGGGAAGTTGCGGTTGGTGGTGCTGATGCAGTTCATCGGCTCGTTGAGACGACCAAAGGTATCCTGCGGGCCGCCAAGACATGCGGCACAGCTTGCGGCGCCGAGCATGCAACCGGCATCGACAAGAATCTGTTCGATACACTTGTCACCGGGGCCGACCGGTTCGCCATTGAGTCCCAGACGTTTCATGTCTGAGTGCACTTCGGTTGAGCCGGGGACAACGAAGGTCGGAATTTTGACCTGGTTACCATTGAGGATGTTGGCTGCGAAGATCATGTCGGTGATCTTGCCACCGGTGCAGGAACCGATGTACGCACGGTCGAGTTTCACGTCGGAGCATTCGCGGGCGGTCTTGGTGTTGTCCGGCGAATGCGGTGCAGCGACGAGTGGCTCGAAGCTGCCAAGGTCCCATTCGGCTTCGAAGTCATACTCCGCGCCTTCGTCTTCGGTGTAGACGGTCCAGTCGGGACGATTGGAACGTGCACGAACGTATTCGAGTGTCTTTTCGTCGACGTCGCAGATACCGTTTTTGCCACCGGCTTCGATCGCCATGTTGGTCAGGGTCATGCGGTCTTCGAGGGTCAGCGAGCTGATGCCGCTGCCGGTGAAGTACATGGCTTTGTAGGTTGCGCCGGAGAAGCCGATGCGACCGATGACAGCGAGGATCAAGTCCTTGGCGGTGAGGTAGGCAGGGATATCACCATGGAAGGTGAACTTCATGGTCGGCGGGACCTTGAGCCAGGTCTTGCCGGTGCCCATGGCAAATGCTGCATCGGTGTTACCCACGCCGGTGGAGAACTGACCGAAAGCGCCTGCGGTGCAGGTGTGGCTATCGGTGCCGAGCATGATTTCGCCGGGACGACAGTGACCTTCTTCAGGCAGGGCCTTGTGGCAAACACCCTTGTAGGAGGTCTTGTTCGGATCGCGGTACGGGTTGGGCATGCCGCTACCCGCTTCGGTGTTCAGGAAGTCAGGGTCGTAGTAGTATTTGATGCCCTGTTCCTTCACGAAGTCGCGGAGGATTTGAATATTGCGGTGACACTTGTCTTCAGCCGTGAAGATGTAATGATCGGGGATGATGGGGATGCGGGTGTTGTCCCAGACCTTGGCATCTTTGCCGAATTTTTCCTTGAAGATACCGATGGTTCCCGGGCCACAGACGTCATGGGTCATCAGGATATCGACATCGACCCACACGTTTTCACCAGGGGTCACTTCGGTCTTACCGGCATGGGCGGCAAGGATCTTTTCGGTCATCGTCATCGGACGGGCCATCGGCTCATCTCCTGCACATCGCAGTTGAGGGTTAACGAATACATTTCCACCAATTCGACGCCCTGCAACGGTTCGGAGTCGAGCAAAGCGAGCCATATATGGTAGCAGCACCCCTGGAAATTGGGAAGTGGGGGGATCGGAATTAAACCTGTTGCAGTGTGATTTGCACGATTCAGGCGAGCCGCGGTGTGTCACCGCGGGGTTGAGCGAAGCTCAAAATTGCGTGTGTGATGTGACATTGACAGTCATTTCTTGACCTGCGGTCAATCCCGCCGCGACACGCGCCGGCTCGCCTGAATCCTGATGTTGTACATTGTTAGAAACCCAATCAAACTTGATGAGTATATATTTATTGTTATTTGTCGGATAAAATGTTACGTGTGTTTGTTTTTGATTTTTGATCACTTGTTCAGTCGATGCCCATGCCCAGAATCCCGCTGACATTTGAGCAAATCCGCCAGCGTGTGTTGTCCGCCATCACCGACTGTCAGGCGATGGCCAGTGACCCCACGCGAAACGACCCCGCGGTGATCCACGACCTGCGGACCACCGGCAAGCGACTGCGTGCCTGGGGTAGACTCATGCGCGAAGTCTGGGGCGATGAGACCTGGCGCACGACCGACCACTGGGTGCGCGCATGTGTCGCCTGCTGGCTGGCCCCCGTGATCAGCATGTCCATCAGCAAACCCTCAACCAACTCGCCCAGGCCAGCCAGGACCGCCAGAAGACCAAGACCATGGGCAGTGTCGCCATCCTTCAGGAACACTGGACCACTTTGGGAACGCAAGACGATCAACCTGCTGATGCTCAACTCGATTGGCAGCGCATCGCCGACCTGTTGAGCTTTGCCTACGAGCATTGGCTCAATCACCCCATGGATGACCTCACCCTCAAGCAGCAGCAACGCTGCCTCGCTACCCGTTTCCAACACACCTACGCCAAAGCAAGACGCTTGGGTAAACAAGTCCAGGCTGATGCCCTCAACAGTGACCCGGTGTTATGCCACCGCTTCCGCAAATGGGTCAAGCATCTGCTCTATCAATTGGAACTATTAGCCGAGTACAACCCCGACCTCAAAAAGCTCAACAAACTCCGCAGCAAACTCAAAACCATCGCAGACGATCTGGGCGATCATCACGACCTTTCAGAACTATCCGATCAAATCCACGAACGTACCAATGAGCTGGATGACAAAGCCGTCAAACGCGTCATCAAACTCATGCGCCAAGAGCAGTCGGATTTACTCACCCACGCGATGAAAAAATTCCGACAAGTATTCGAAGAGAAGTCGGAGACGTGGGTGAAGGGGTTGAGTAAGTGATGAAAAACGCAATGCGGTTTCAGCGACACGTGGTGTCGCAGCTATTTTCAAAAACGAACATACGTCGCATCTTAACGCATCAACAATAGCTGCATCACTGTGTAATGCTGTTGCATCGAAGATGCAAAAGATCAGGATGAGTAAAATGAGTGATAAAATCACTAAAGAAGACTCATGAAAATGTACATACTGGTTGCTAGCCAGATAATCAATGTGGCAAAAAAGATACCGGCTTTATGCTTGCTTGTAATGAAAAAATAAATCAACGGGCAGTAGAGGCAACTCATAAACATTAAAGCATCAAACCAAATACTTCGGCTGAGATATATTATTCCAAAGGGGCCAAGAATAAATAATGGAATCTCTGTAAATAAATTGATATGCAGGTTGCTGTGTAGAAATTTAAAGCACACATTTAAGACTATAAATATTGCGGTAATGAGCAGCAGTATTGGTAAACTATGCTTTCTTGTAGCTTTTTCTGGATTCATTATTCCCCCGAATAAAATTCTTATATCAAAGTCGTTGTAATAATTGATCCGCGGCTTCGACTGAAAAGACTTTCTCATCAAACGCACTGGTCACCTTGCCTAACTACGATTCTCAGTGCTGGTAAGTCGCATTACGGTCCAATTTGTCTTGGGCGTTCAGGTTTAGGCACGAAATCTTTCATCAAGGCGTCAAGGTCCGGGAGTTGCGGTTGCTCGCCAGCACGCAATTGGTTCTCTGCTTCAGTCAGAAGCTTAACGCGTAATTGTTTGTGTAGTCTCTGTTTTTCTTCCAGACTTTTATTGCCATAGGGATTGGCCATAGTCCTGATGTCAACCACCACTCCCCAGTCATCCGTGTTGGTATAGGCATGAGTTTCGATTTTCAGTCGGCTGTAGACCTGCTGGTTTCGTGATGAGACATAAAGATAAAACTCTTTCTTCTTATTCGAAAACTCAAGCTCTACCTGATGGGTTTGCTTCACAGGTTCATCCGGGAATCGGTAGTACTTGTTCTCCGAAGTGATGAGGCCACAACCTTGAGTTGCTGTGAAACTGAGAATAGCGCCGGTGTTCTGGGCGTTGGGTTGAGCACTCACCGTCAAGTCTTTGACATAGGGTGGATCGGTTGCCTTGTTCTCATCCCATCGCTTGGCATGGTTCTCCCAGCTAAGTGGTGTCATCATTTGTGGTCGAATCACGTCAATGAAATAAGTGGGACGATTAGCACGCAGGTACTTTTCATAGAGATGTCCCTGACTTAAACACATCGGTTCTTGTGGCTGACGCAATGTGAATATTTGGACTTTCTTCTGGTATGTTTTGTAGCTGGTTGAGCTGTAATAATCCCAGTATGAACGGTCCCACCTTTTGTTTGTTTGTATGTAACCATCTTTTTGTATGTCTTGAAGATCGATTCTGCTGCCTTTGATATCTTTGATTTCAAAGTAACCGTCTGCGTTAGTTTTGATATGTTTGGTTTGAGAATTGATATTCTTTTTCTGATCTTTCGAGTAATGCTTGATGCTGTAGATGACTGTCGCGTCAGTGATGGGTTTGTCGTGATTGTCAATAACCTGGCCTCGCAGATAGATGGGGACGTCTTTGTTTTTCTCCGCCTTGTTGCTTTGGCGTTGCTTTACTTCTGCAATTTCTTGTTTGGCTGCTTCGATGTCCGGTAACGCCGGTTTTATGCCTGCATGGATGTTGCTAATGGCTTTGGCGGTGATGAACTGCTGGACTTTCCAGTCTACTTCTTCTCTTGTCATCTTTTCAAGATAGGGTTGGCCAAAGAGATTGGATTGCGTTGTGACTTGAAGGGATGCATACCATTTATTTGTTTTGCTATCGACGGAGCAGTTGATGGTGGTTTGCAGGAGCGAGTAAACCTGTTTGTTGCGAGAGTGCAAAACCAATCGTTTTTCAATTCGTTCTCTAGAATTGATAGAGATGGACCACTCATTTTGGTATCCATTATCAGGAGCTGTAAAGCATGTTGAATCAACTTCGGTAATGCCACCTGTGTCGTCAGCTTTAAGCTTGATAATGACCGCTTGTTTTTCAGTGTCATAGGTGGTTTGCGTATAAAGGTCCGCATGGAAATATTCCCGGTCACGTCCATATTGATCTTCACCTTTTGGGAGACGAGAACGTTTGTTATCAACCAGATTCCAATAGTAGACCGAGTTGGATTTGGTCCGTACATTAATGGAACCGGTGATTAAGCACGCAGACTTTGCTTTTTTCCTCATGCGGAAAATGACGGGTTTTTCTGTGTCAGGCTGATGCCCCTTATCGTCTTTGGGACTGTAGTTAAATGAGCGATCGGGGTTGGCTTTGAATTCGTATTCGTAACCATCTTTGACGATTTTTTCCAGATAGAGCAGATGTCCTTTGAGATCCTTGACGGTGTACTGGCCGTTTGCGTCTGTTTGAAATGAAAAATGCGTGATATTCATGTTGTAGATGCCTTTGGGGTCGGCATGACGTGTGTTCATGACGACTGTGGCGTCGGGCACGGGATCGTTATTTTGATCCAGGACTTTGCCATAGAAAACAATGTCTGCATCCTGTGCTTGCATGAGGGTATTTATTTGCTCACTGTAAAGCATGGCTTGGGCATACTCTTTGAGTACAGCTGATAATGATGCGTATTGTTGATAGGCTTGCTTAGCTTGATCAGTCGCTTGCTTGAGTTTTTCCGGCATGGGATGTTGATCGAGATAGGCTTGAGCCATGGGGTAATAGAGTTGGTCACCGGCCTGAGAATATAAAGCACCTTGGAGTTCTCTTGGTATGTTGGCGTCTTTGAAACTGGATTCGATATTGATCTTGGCTTGCTGGAATTGATCTTTATGAAGTACGACATATTCAGCAGCAACTTCCGAATCGGTTTTCCCTTCGAGTGTCAGCCCAACGGCATGAGGATTGTCAGGTTGCTTCAGATACCAGCCAATAATTGCTGCACTGTCTCGATATTGCACAGCGCGTGATATCGTGCTTAGTTCGATACGTTTTTTGATTTCCTCGACAAGTTGCTGAGCACGTTTGCGATCCGGTTGTTTGTCGAGATAGTCATTGAGAAATTTCTCGTAACGCTCTTGTGATTTTTTGCGATTGGGTGGATTGTCGAAACGGTTTTTGTGATAGGCGATGTAGTACGTCCAGTCTGATTGTTTGAGTTCTTCTTCAGTCTTTCTGAGATTTTGCTGTGCAAGCCGATACGTTTTGGAAATTTCAACAGCTTGTTGCATCTCCTCTTTGGTATGTGCGTATGCTGCGTAATTGGTTTGCGCCGATATCAAGGAGCAAAGTGGAAACGTGAATAGTGAAATGATGATGAAGCAATGCAGTTGCAAGTGACGTGTCATATGTCCTCCCGAAAGACTGTTAGACGGATCAACAGATAAGAATATACGGATACATCCTAGTTGATCTTTTGCGCATTGGCTATGAAAACTCAGGCTAAATGAGTCAGCAGTTTGTCGGCTGCTTCGGTTGAAAAGACTTTGCCCTCAAAAGCACTGATGACCTTGGCTAACTCGGCTTGTTGGTGTTGTCGGGTTGCTTCACTGGCTAAAAGCTTGTCGACTTCTTCGATGACGGGGGCGACTTTGCCGAAGTGGGGGACGAGTTCGGTGATGACGCGGGTACCAGACTGCCACTCGCTGATGAGATTGGGCAAGGTGAAGGTATGTTGGGTGACGAGCCAGCGGCCAAGGGCGTGGTAGAGGAAGCGGGAGGCGTTGAACATGGCGACCATGGGTTTGCCGTGGGCGGCGATTTGGAGGGTCACCGTGCCGGAGGTTGCTAACGCGACGTTGGACCAGCGGAGGACGGATTCGGTTTGGCCGATGGTCAGTTGAAGGCGATCTTGCCAGAGATCATCACAGCCTTGCTCGGTGGTGATGGTTTTGATCATGTCTGCCAAACGTTGATCCAATGCCGCGACGACAACTTGTAACTTGTCTTCACCGGGATGACGCTTAAGCAGTTCACGACAGGCCTGCACCATGGTCGGCCAATTCTTTGCAATCTCGCCACGACGCGAACCGGGGAGCATGATCAGGCGGAGCTCACTTTGCGGTAAATCGTGGGCTTCGTCATCGCTGCCGGGTGCGTGACAATTGGGGTCAAATACCGGATGCCCAATGAACGTGGCAGGGACGTTGTGCTTTGCAAACCAATCCGGTTCAAACGGCAGTAAACACAAAATGCCATCCGACCATTTCTGTAAACGACGCACACGCCATGCCGCCCATGCCCAGACTTGCGGGGCGACTAAGTGAATCACCTTTGCCCCCGGAACACTCGTTTTGACCAACTTACAGATCGACCAGTTGGCAGCGGGAGAATCAACAGGGATGAGCATGTCGATGGGATTCTCTGCTAACCAACCTTTGAGCGTTTTGAGACGCTGTTGATGCGTCTTGTATTGGCTTAACGCGCTGAGTCCCATGGCTGCGTGATCGGTGGTGTGTTCAAGTAAATCAGCACCCGCGTCTTTGAGTTTGTTGCCACCCAGTGCATGGATTTGCAGGGCCGGATCGCGGGTGAGCAGTTCACGGACCACACCTGCTGCCAGGGCATCGCCACTGGGCTCAAAGGCGGTGATCAAAATTCGTTTGGGATTCGTCGTCATCAGGTTAATTACAGTACCATGATTAAATGTGTGATGCATGTGTCACATGTGATGGATCGGTAAAACTTCGCAGGAGCGCAAAACCGCAAGCGGTTTAAAAGACATGTCACCCAAACAACCCATCATCTGGATCACCGGCGCCAGCAGTGGCATTGGTGCGGAATTGGCCAAGCAACTTTCCCCGCGCGCCAATCGCGTGGTGTTATTCGCGCGTCGCAAGGATCGACTCGATGCGCTGGCGGAGTTGTTACCCAACGTGGAACCGGTGGCATTGGATTTGTCGGACGCTGCAGCGATTTCGCAGATCATCCCGCAGGTGATGGACGAATTTGGTCATCCCGATGTGCTGTTTAACAACGCGGGGTTTGGGGACTATCGCCCGGTGGCCCAAATCACTGAAATCGAGCATCAACAGATCATGCAGGTGAACTACCACGCGCCTGCGTCGTTGATTCATCATGTCTTGCCGGGCATGCTCAAAGCCAATCATGGTCATGTGATCAACATCGCTTCCATCGCTGCGAAGTTCGGCCCCTGGGGGCATGGCCCGTACGCGGCTGCCAAAGCAGGGCTCATCGCACTGACGCAGAGTCTGGCAATTGAGCACCAGGGCATTGACGTGCATTTTTCCTATGTCTGCCCCGGCATTATCAAGACGGAGTTTTTCGACACACATGGCTATGACACACCACACATGCAAAAGCAGGTTGCCAAGCATGGGATCGCCGTGGAGAAGGCGGTAAAGAAAATCGTGAAGCTGCTGGACAAACCCAGGCTGGAGTTATGCGTGCCCGGACATTACCGCATGCTCGATTGGGTCAAGGCCATCAGTCCGTCATTGGCGATGAAGTTGGTTGCTGGTGGCAGTCGACCGGGTGAATAGTTGATCGCCGTGTTCAAGGCAATTTTTGCCACAGATACACACAGATCAACACAGATAAAAAGGTAGAAACGATTTGTCACGTCATTGCAGGCGAGCCGCGTCGTGTCGACGCGGGATTGAGCGAAGCTCAAATGTGATTGATTAGATGAGGTCATACAAAAACTAATTTCGACTACGTCGCATCCCGCGGTGACACACCGCGGCTCACCTGAGGGGCTATCAAAAAACTTCTCTCTTAACTCTGCGTTCTCTGCGCCTCTGCGGTAAAAAATGTCTTGAAAAAAATCCCACGAACGCAGGGGCATTCATGGGATTGAATTGATTTGAGTTGTCGCTTGAAGCGTTATCGCATGATCCAGGTGTCGGCCTTGCGTTTGATGGCCTGGTATTGGGGGTGGGTGCCCGTGCCGGGGACGTCGTAGATGAGCATGCGGGTCTTACGCAGCAGGACAGGTTCCTTTTGGTCCTTGACCTTGAGCTTGGCGGTTTCGCCACTGAGACCTGCAATGAAGATGCGCATCTCCTTGACGTCTTTACCAAAGTGAGGCCAGATCGCCACGGAGGTCTTGGCAAAGTCTTTACCCTGGAGCAACTCACCGACGACTTGCAGCGGGCTGAGCATCAGCGGGTTGCGTTCTTTTTGCTGGATCGCCTTGAACACCGACGCGGGGATGTCCGCACCAGCCTGGACGATTTCGCCATTGTCATAGGAGACGGTGACATCGGGGATGTACAGGTGATCGTCACCGGTGTGGTTGGTCACGGTGTAGGCCAGATACCAGTACCACTGGATATTGCCCTTGGGGCTGCGGATGGCAATGGGCTGAGGCGCAGCATATTCGAAGTCCAACTGGTAGTCGGAGGGGACGATCTGCGGCTGGGGGGCAGCCTGGCTGGACGCAGTGATGATGAACAAAGTCAGCATCGCAACGCAAAGTCGCGTGATTTTCATGTTTTGCTTCCTATACTGACAGTGGTTGCGGTCGGGTATGATATTGTAAAGCCGTCCGTGACGACTCACAACTGTTATCAGAGTCTTCTGACTTGTAAGTTTTTGACGGGATGCCCCATGGCAACGTTGGATTCAACCATGCTCGATTACGAAAAGCCTGATGCGATGCGATATATCCGTGTCCACGGGCCGATGCATCGTGCTGCCCTGGGGATGCTGCTGACCGGTAAGCCCGACAGCACGGACCCGGCGGTCAAGCAGTTCGTCAACTTTGCTAAGCAGCAGGACATGAACATCGACGAATGCTGGGCCGCGTGCCACTTGGATCTGATTCAGGCCTCGCTGCTGCTGGTCCCCTCGGCAGGTAAAACGAGCATGGCGTTTATGAGCAGTGTCCCAGCACGCAAATATGTCCAGACCATGGGCAAGCTCATTGCCAATGCCTGCCAGGTGCAGGACGGCAAGCAAACCCGCATCATCCAGGCTTTGCTCGAATCCAATCAACGCTTTGAGTTACTGGCTTTGGAAGAGGCCGGCTTCAAGCATCTGGCTCACCTGATTTACATGCAGCGTTACGTCACCGCTTCGGATCGTACGTCTGAGAAGTTGAATCTCGGGGACAACATTACCGTGTACAACTGGTCGGAAGATAACCGCCAACTGTTTGCAGATGCGATTTTGGCAAGCTATGTCGACACGCTGGATTGTCCTGCGTTGCTTGGTGTTCGTGATATCAACGATGTCATTGCTGGACACATGGCAGCTGGTGAGTTTGATCCGTCCCGCTGGTTTGCGTTGTATGACGGTGAAACACCATTGGGGGTGATGCTGCTCAATCGCATTGCTCACCGCAGTGCGCTGGAGTTGGTTTACCTTGGCTTGGCACCGGTGGCACGCGGGCGCGGGTTGGCCAAACAACTCATGCAACATGCCATGAACATCACCGCCCAGCACAACGCCTGTCAGATTCTCATGGCAGTGGATCAGGAAAATCAACCCGCCCGCAAACTCTACCAACGCATGGGCTTTGCACGCGGTGAGAAGAAGACCGCGATGATCTACATTCTCGATGAGAATAAGAACGCACCCGCGTCATGCGATGTGTCCGCGTGAGTGTTTTTGAGCATTTGATCAACATGATTTGTTTTAAATCATCTTTTATCACATTCAATAGCTGCAACATGACATGTTGCTGAAACTGCGCAGCAGTTTATCGTCTTGCTTTGGTGCGTTCGTGCGTTGTGTTATCTACGTTGCGTTAACAAGGCAACCCGTGCCGCGGGAGTGACACGGCTTTGGGCGCGTGATGTCATGTTATTGATTGGCTTCAATCACCATGTTATCAATCAGGCGGACGTTCCCGACTTTGCCTGCCACGAGGGCGACGATGCTCCCACTCAGAGAGATGTCGATGTTGTCCAACTCGCGCAGCGTGTGGGCATGTCGGATCACCGCATAGTCCACTGCAACGTGATGGGCTTGCATGACCTGCTTCATCACCTGTTCAATGATCATGGGGTCCGACTCACCAGCATGGACCATTTGCACCGCTTCCTTCAGTGCTTTGGATAAGCCCAATGCATGCTGACGCTGATCACCTTCCAGATACACATTGCGGGAAGACATCGCCAAACCATCATCTTCACGGATCGTCGGGCAGGCTTCAATCTGGATATCAAATGCCAGGTCTTGGACCATCGCACGGAGAATGGTCAGTTGCTGATAATCTTTCATCCCAAAGCAGGCTGCATGCGGTTTGACCATGTTAAAAAACTTGGCCACCACGCGACACACACCTGCAAAATGCGTCGGCCGAGACGCGCCTTCCAATACCTGCGCAAGCTCGGGAATGTTCACATCACAGCCAACAACCTCCGGCGGGTACATCGCATCCACCGTCGGCGCAAAGAGTCCGTCAACCCCTGAATCCAGGCATTTTTTGACATCCGCTTCAAACGGGCGCGGGTATTTCTCCAGGTCTTCATGCGGTGCAAATTGCGTTGGGTTAACGAACAGACTCACGATGACGGTGTGCCCGATTTCGTGGGCACGTTTGATCAGTGAGACATGCCCATCATGCAGCGCCCCCATGGTCGGCACCAATGCCACACGCCCATGTGCCTTGGCACGATATTCGCGTAAACTCGCAACGTCTTTTGCAATCCACATGATGATGCACTTTCAAATCTATGCTGAGCACCAGATGTTAATCTGGTGCAGGGGTTTTCCATTCCGCGTGACCTGCACCGCCTTGACATATTCTGGGGGGCTGTGCTCGGGCTACGATGCGATCTCCGCATTAAACGGGATCGCTTCGCCACTGATTTGTCGGTAGACGCTGATGGTTTCGAGCACCTGTTGAGCAGGCACATGATACTCATCAATCCATTCGCGACTCCGGCGACTGATGAATTGTAATTGGTCCCGATCTGCCAGTAATTCACAGAGCACGCGCTGCCAACGTTCCGCATCAGGTTGATCCAGCAGCCGCGCGGTTTGCCCATCGACCAGGTAATCCAGCCACGGGTCGATTTGCGCGATCACCGGGATGCCCTGTGCCATGGCCTGCAACGTCAATGACCGCGCATCCCCCAAAGCCTGGGGCGCGATGAGCATGTCCGCGTGAAGCATCAGGTCCCGATGCCCGGTGCGGTGAGGCACGAAGCTGAGATTGGGAAGCAGACCGCGCTTCCTGGCGGCATGCCAGAACTTGTGCTGATCATGTCCCTGAATATCCAGGAAAACCTGCAGGTAATGATGCTTGGCGATGACATGGGTCAGCCCCATGAACAGTTGTTCGTAGGCGCTGTCGAACGTGCCGTTGCCGGTGACGATCAGGCAGGGGATCGGGTCCTGATCTTGTTCCGACTGCGCGTCTGCAGACAAAACCGGCGATTGGAAATTGGGTTTCTCCGGCAGGTGAACACCAATGCGCACCGTCTGAATCGATGCTTCGGTACCCAGGCGATCACGCAAGCCACGGGAGAGGGGCTCGGTTGCAGCAAGCCATGCAACACGCGCTTGACGGTATGACTTGTGCAATTTGGCAGCCAACTCCAGATCACGGCCACTGGACAGACTCAGTACCACAGGTAAGTCCATCTTCACCGCCAACTCCAACGTCCCACGCCAGCAGCGACTTTCCAACGCATGGAGCACTGAGACATTCATCTCATTGAGTTTGTCTGCAATACGCTTCAAAAACCAACGTCGGAGTTTAAGCTTACCCAGATGGCCGTAGTGCAGCTTCTGTCCAAAGCTGGTGAGGTATTCATCGTCGGTCCCCTCGGGCACCACCTGCACCACGCGGACGTTCTCATCAAGCAATCCAACAATCAGATGCTTGAACTGTCCAGGCTCCTCGTCAAGCCAAATGTCATCAGTGATCAGCGCAACCTGCATACAGACCATTGTAAGACAATTTCGGATTTTGGATTTCGAATTTCGGATTTGCGCAAGCGAAAATTGTTCACGCCTGTATTACACATGACAACTGGAATGTCCAAAGGGGAGCAGTATGACCTCAAAGGGTACTTGTTTTCATGTGTCGACAAAAAACGCTTGCGCACATCCGAAATTCGAAATCCAAAATCCGAAATTCACATACAATACGCGCTATGAAACCTGCCCAAGTCTGGACAACACGGCGACTGCTCAACTGGACCACCGAGCATTTTGAAAAACGCAACATGGAGCATGCACGTCTCTGTGCGGAGATGCTCCTGGCCCACGTACTGGGCGTGCAACGCATCAAGCTTTACATGGATCAGGATCGTCCTGCAACAGAACTTGAACGGGCTGCGTTTCGTGAACTCGTCGAACGTGCATCCAAAGACGAACCGGTGGACTACCTTGTCGGACATGCGCCGTTTTACGGGCTCACGTTCAAAGTCACACCCGCAACACTCATCCCCCGACCCAGCACCGAGACGATCATCGACCACGTGATCCGACACTGCCGCAACACGCCAGGCTTTGCTTCGCCGGTCATCGCGGACATCGGCACGGGTAGCGGCATCATCGCAGTGACCTTAGCCAAGAACCTGCCCAAAGCCCATGTCGTCGCAACCGACATCAGCAGCGATGCATTAGCCGTTGCCAAAGAGAATGCGCAGAAAATTGGCGTTGCTGATCGCATTGAGTTTCATCAAGGTGATTTACTTTCGCCGGTCCTCAAGCATCGATTTGAGTATGTGATTTCCAACCCGCCTTACATCCCCGATCACGAATGGGATGATGTCGCGCCCAACGTCAAAGACTACGAACCGGTCACCGCGCTGCGCGGGGGCAAAGACGGTCTGCAATTTGTCCGTCCGCTGATCGAGCAAGCCAAACAGGTCTTAAACACCCCTGGCCAACTGCTCATCGAAATCGCCAGTTGCACCAAACTCGATGTCATGGATTTAGCCACCCAACACGGCTACAAAAACGTACAGGTGTTGGCGGACCACGAAAAGCTGCCACGGATTCTTGTGGCAGATGGGTGAGTGATTTGATGTTCGAATGGGGGGATTGATCTTGATGGAATCAATCGATGAATTTTTAGCTTGGATATGTCGATTTGGCCCCATAGGTTTTGCTTGGCTGAGTTTTTCGATGATCCATGACAAACACCATGAGGGATTGAACAAAATCTTATTCATACTATTTGCGTTGATTGGAATATGCTTGATCGCAAACCCCTATTGCTGGTTGGTGATTCCTGATTTTCGAGTTTTTAATGTGAATTTTGAGACATGGATAATATGCCGTGCCTTGGTATATGTGATCTGTTTTGTTGTTGGTATTTTGGGTGTTGTGCTTGTTGATTTGGGATTCAGCCTAATTGGTGGTCGTTATTATGGCCCATGATGAATTGGAATGCTTGCCAAGTGAGATATATGACGGGGGATGATAATGAGTACTTATGACTTATTGGTACGAATGACAATATTTCAAACTGCTACAGCAACTGCAGTAGTTTTGTTGTGTCTGTTTTTCCTCTTCAAGAGGCAATATCTGATTTTGCATGGTGTTCTACTTTTCTCAGCGTTATATCACAGCGTTGTTATGTGTCGCTACACATACGCTATTGTGCCGGATTTCAATTTTCTTAGCGGCAGGTATTATCTTTGGTATCTGATTAGATCGCTTCTCTATTGTGCTTGTTTAATCTCTGGCGGTTTATTGCTCAGAAGCAGTAAAAGTGTTGTGGTTAAAATTCATTATGTATGCGCAGGCCTTGTGATTTTTGAATTGGCTTTGACACTTTTTATTGGGAAGTATATTGGCCCATAAATAAAAAGAAACCGAGCTGTGCTCGGACTGGACTGACACAGACCAGCTCGCTGATGGCGTGGGGCGTGTTCAATTGATACAACAAGCGAGTCAAGCGTAACGTCACGGTTTTATCGAAAATAGATGAGAGATATTATTCGGGGGATGATGATGGGAATCTTGCACATTTATGGAATCGTTGTGGGGTTATTCCCGTGGTTGATGTGCGGTTTGGCGCTGATCTATTTTGTAGTAAAAGTTGATGTTGCTCTCCATTTGTTTTTGCTCCCATTTTTTATCTTGTTGGGAGTGTATCCATTATTCAGTTTTTTTATTGTGCCGGATTTTGAATTCGTGAGATACCACTCCGGTTTCTTCCTGATACTCAGAATGGTGAGCCGACTGATGTGTTTAGGATTCTGTGTTCTAAATGTGATGTTCAAATCGCGGTGGCTCAAATACGGGTATTCGATTTTGCTCGGTGTGATTCTAACTGACTGTTTTCTGTCACTATTGTTTGGCCGATATATTGGGCCGTAAAAATTTTGTGACCCTTGTCAGGGGTGCTGTGCTACTCGCAGACTATGTCTGCTGCGTTGCTCTCACCCCTCACCCACCCCCCGGACCCCGCAAAGACATTTAAGACAGTTGTATTGAATTTTGTGCTGTTTGAGTCGCCAGCCCCCCAAACCCCCGCCCGACCCCTGGAAGGGCAGGGCCTTGCTGCAAGACCGTAAATTTCGGGTTGATTTTGTACCATTTTGGGTAAATCGCATCATGTCGACTTTGTCTTGACTTCGTGTCCTTCGTGCTCTTCGTGACTTCGTGTTAAAAATCAAACCGATCAATGATCGTAGGTGTTTTAAGTTTGGTGTTGGCGATTGTGACAAATATTAATTTTTCAAGGCACCCCTGGGGTTGAAACCCCAAGGCTTTAATGTGCAGTCGGGGCCAACCGGCGGTATGGGGGATGGACATAAAAAAACAACGCCGCCGAGTTATTGCCTCGGCGGCGTGTTCACCTCCCTGTGATTCGTTACTCCAAACTCAGTCTCTCAACCCGTCTCGTGCCTCACAGGTGTTGGATGTTCAACCGGCGTTTTAACCTGGACCCAACGCCGGTCACATCCAGTGGTGCTAACGGTGCGACTCTCCCCATGCTTTGGTATTCACTGGGGAAAGGTTCCGGGGGTTAGCCGACGCGGTAAATGGCTTGTCGGCAGCGTTCAATCATCTCCGACAAAGGCATCAATGTGCCTGCTGCGGGATGGATCAGGGATTCGTCTTTTTTGAGTTGTTCAGCCAATCGCTTGGCAGCAGCAACGACACTGGAATGACTCGAACGCTTGATCGCACGAGCGATTTCAGGAAAACTCATCGAGGTCATCTCACGGGCCAAATGCACCATGATGTTGCGGCCTAAGACGATGTCGCGATGACGACCCGGGCCGTTGACCTGCACGCGGTCGATGGCCAATTGCTCGCAGACCACATCCGCAATGCTGTCAAAGTGAACAATGCGATTGACACGGGTTTGACGCTCGGATGCAAAGGTCTGATTGACCACTGCTGGGCCGATGGCAACAGGGCCGGATTGGCCGTTACGGTGAATCAATGTTGCCATGGCATGCACGCGGGTGAGTGCGCCTTCAATCTCACGCACCGAGCCAATACAACGGGCAGCAATGAGTTGGATGGCCGCTTCGTTGAGCAGCATGTTCCGACGTTGCGCCAAAGCGACAATGATCTTGGATCGCGTTGCCAGGTCCGGTTCGTGAACCTGCACCACCATGCCTTTGACACAACGGCTGGTCAGTGATTCGGAGAACTGCTCGATGAACTTGGGATGACTGTCGGAAGCGAGCACGACTTTTGAGCCCGCCAATTCCAGTGCATCAAAGCAGTGTAAAAACTCCTGCTGGGTTGCCTGCTTGTTGGCAATGAAGTCGATGTCATCAATGCAGAGCATTTCAAGGCGACGCATCTTACGACGGAAGCCATCGACCTTGTTGGTGCGGACCGCGGTGAGAAATTCGTTGGTGAACGCTTCGCCGGTGACATACATCACGCGAGCGTCTTTGTCCTGATCGAGCATTTGATTGCAGATGCCTTGGAGTAAGTGCGTCTTACCCAGGCCACATCCGCCGAAGACGAAGAGCGGACCAGCGTGTTGTTCCTGGGTGGGATCGGTCATGCCTTTGGCTGCTGCGTAGGCCAGTTCGTTACTCGGGCCGACGACGAAGTCATCAAGCTTGTAACGCAGGTTCCACGGGCGACGTGACGGGCGTGAGATGGATGAGGGCACTGCACGGCTGATGAGAGGCACCTTGGTGTCCAAGGCTTGCTGGGCCTGTGTGACAGCCTGTTGTGCGGGACTGGTGCGCGGTGATGCGTCAAACAACTCCGGGCGAATTTGGATATCCAGTTCGACGCTGCTTCCCAGTTCACCTTCTGCTGCCAATTGGATTTGGCCCATGAACTGTTTACCGATGCGTCGTGCGACAAACTCGCTGGGCACTGCCAGGTTGAGCTTGTCGGTGTTTTCGTCATATTGAAGTTTTGCTGCCTTGGGGAACCATAAGTCCACCTTCCATTGTCCCAGTTGGTGTGCCAGTCGCTCGGCAATGCGAGCGCAAACGGATTGCGCCGTCGTGGTAGCTGTCACGAATCCCTCTATTCCGTGCATGACGCCGCAGGCCTCATGCCTGTGACGTGTTTATACGTGTGAACTGTTGGGGTGGCAGTGGCCAAGGTTCCCAACACCGATAGGATCCGTCCAACCCCTACTGGCCAGAAAGACCAGGCAGGAGCAACACATTGCAAGTTGTTTGATGCACTTGCTCAGACTGGCAATGACACCCCGGGAATCCCCGAATCGAAAAAAAATATGATCAATTGCCTTGTGCTTACCAGTTGTGTTATGCAGCATTCCTTTGCCACTGGTTGCAAGATAAATCTCCGGGGCGTGTGATTCAACTACCTCGGAAGGTGGGTTTGGGCCTTGACATTGTTTAGCCATTGTTAAACACGAGGTTTGCGCGCCCAAGGAAAATTTATCCACGAGTTATTGGGGATAACTGTGTGGAATGTGGAAAAAAAGAAGTGCGATTTTAAGTCGTGAATTGACGGTGTGATGAAGGTATTCCACAAGGCGTGGGGATAAGTTTGAGTGCGTTGGGGATAAGTGGATTAAAGTCGGTACACTGATGTGCGATGGCAAACCGGGATCACATTCTGCTTTGGGCAAAGTACCCGCGGACTCACCTGCTATTCACAACACCATTCATTTTGCCAGTTGTGATTGGGTTTGTGGTATGTGTCGTGGGTCTGATGGATCACACACTTGGTACGGGGTATTTCAATCTGGCGATCTGTGGCAAAATATGGCTTGGTTCAATCCCCTTTGTACTGATTTGGTTGGTTCTCTACTTTGTCTTGATCGTGCCGGTGATTCGTAAGCGTTTTATCTCCAGTCGACATTCTGTGCCTGATTATGATTTTCAATCAGCTATCGAGACGTATCAGTTGCGCACGACCCGGAACGAATCGAACAGTGTGATGACAGGGGGACAAGATGCTGCTGGTCAGAGAATTCAGTATATCCCCGGTCATGTGGCACTTATCCCACCTGATTTTATCTTAGCGGGGCGTATCGCATTGGCAGAATTGCTTTCCATCGATCCGATGCTGATTCATGCTGAAGATGACTGTCGCACACTTGATGGTTTAGCTCATTTCCCGGATGCCAACTCATTCGTTGAAAAGCTGCTGTTTCATCTGGGTATGACTGACAAAATATTGATCAAACAATACCAACAGCAATTTGCACAACACATCGCTCGTCAAGTCCAAACCGTGCCTGATTTGCTCATTGAATCGTGGTATCTGTTCAATCAACAGTTCCCTGGAATGTTTGCTGGGCGGTAAATGAATCGGCAATCTTTGAGATAATAAATCGTGATGTAAACAATTAACCAAATTTTGTTTACAAGTTTCTATGGTCGATTGTCTGCGTCATCTGATTGACTCTGTGGTTCTAAATGAATACCATTTTAAAACCAAAAAACCAACGGTTTTTATGAATGGAATGCAGCTTTGACCACGATTTCAAACACCACCGAATATGCCTTGTCCAAGCTCCAGGAGATGCTCAAACAGGGGCATTGGCCGGCGGGGGAGTTGCTGCCTTCGGAACGGCGGATTGCTTCGGATCTGAATGTTTCACGCACGCCGCTGCGCGCTGCTTTGATCGAGCTGACCCGGCGGGGCCAACTCAAGCGCAATGAGCCGCGCGGCTATCTTGTGGTCGGCGATGAAACCCAGGCACTCACGCCCATGTCTCAGACCATCGGCATTCTTACTTACAAAGATGCTGCCAACTGGGAGCCCAACGCCTCAGCAGACCGCATTGAATACAGCGTCCGCAAGCAAGTGGTCGAGCAAGGTTCGCACTTGATTCAGTTCAATCCTGATAATGTCGACGAGGCCACCATTCAGTGGATCAAACAGCAGAAACTCTCGGGCATTATCGCAACGCATGAACTGGCGCAGAGTGATGCCGGTAAAGCCATCCTCAATCAACTCAAGCAACGTCATGTTCCTGTCGTGGTGCATGGTAATTCGCCTTGTCTGGCATCCTTTGATCGTGTGTTCGTCGATCAGCAGCAGGGGATGTACGCGATGACAAACTGGTTGCTTGAACAAGGGTGTCAGAAAATCCTCCGACTGTGGGGGAACATGGCCCCTGATGTCTACTGGCTGAAAATGCGTAACGCCGGTTTCGAGCAGGCATGCAAAGAGCACAACATCACACCAACGCCCGTTCTGCATTGGCCTAAGCAACCAGTGATGAACGAGGAGCATCCTGCATCACTGCGCGAGATGCTTGGACGCTGGATTGCAAGCTATTTGGCGGAGCGTTTGAAGAATGGTGAGACATTTGATGCCATCGTCTGTATCTCCGACGCCATCCTGCAGGCCACGGCACGTGCGTGTGAGATTCTGGGCATTGACCCGAATTCGGATCTGAAAATATGCGGCTTTGACAACGTCTGGCATCGTCGCTGGCCGAGTCATGGACCATTGAAACATCCCGTTGCCGACGTTGATACACAACCCGATGCCACCGGCCAGGCCATGGTTGAATTGCTCCTGGAGCGCATCAGTGGTGCGCTGCCTGCTGAGCCACAACTGGTCATGGTCCAACCCAAGCTCGTGATTACAGGACAGTGAACATGCAGCACAAACCCAACTCTCAATCGCGCGGTTTTACCTTGATCGAATTGTTGGTGGTGATCTCGATCATCGCGCTACTGATTTCGATTTTACTTCCCGCATTGCGTGCCGCCCGTGATGTTTCGCGGAACATGGCCTGCATGAGTCAGCTTAAGCAGATTCAACTTGCTGCCACCATGTATATCTCTGATTTCAAGGGTGTTTTGCCCGGTTGGAATCTGAACAACCCAACTCAGTCCAACTGGCATCACAGCATCGCGTCGTATCTCAATGCCCATGTTGATATCAACACCGAGGCAGGCCGTAACGTCCCGATTTACCAATGCCCGCAAGGGACATCGGAGTTTGGTTTACCCAACCAGAACGCGTCATGGTGGGCCAATCGCATGCAGACCAACTACACCATTGCGTATCTCTCCAGTTGTTCCAAGGCAAGCATAACCGCAAACTCCAATGATGATCACTTTGGCAGTTACCAGTATCTGAATCAGAACCGCTTGCCATCTCCGTCGGAGTTTGTTTTGTTTGCTGATGCGTTACCCGGTGGCGTGCTTGGGCCGGACAACAGTACCTATGGTTATCACTGGTATTTTGAACGCACGCTGATTTCCAAGTCTGCCAGCGAGCAATTGTCGCGCATGCGGATGTTGGCGTTCCGACATATGTCTACGAGTATTTTTGTGGGTGAAGATCCCAATGCCAATCTCAATGGTGCATTTCTTGATGGCCATGTCAAAACCATGAACATGGACAGCTTTGCCAAGACCAATGCAACCGAGAAAAACTACATCGCGCTGGGGTACAGTGCTTCATTTTATTGATCGCTTCATGACACGAATGCTTCGAGCAATGTCACAGAGCATTTCGCAAACTTTCATCATCACCATTGACCATCAAGCCGTATGACAGGACACACCATGAAAACGTGTTGGGCCGTTATCGTATCGACCTTTTTATCACTGACCGCTTTGCCATCACAAGCCATGGAACCGGCTGTGCGTGCCGATGACATGATGGAGTCCATCGGTGTGTGTACGCATTGGCTGTATCACGACACGCCTTATGGCAAAGAGTTCCCCAAAGCCAAGAAGCTTCTCAAGGAGTTGGGGGTGCGTTATATCCGTGATCGTTTTTCGATGCGAAATGTCGAGATTTATAACGAGCTTGGCATCAAGACCACCGCCATTGTCATGCCGGAGATGGAAGAATATTTATCGCTGATGCGAAAGCATCCAGATGCGGTGGCAGCCATCGAAGGCCCCAATGAAAGCAATCTCTGGCAAATCAATTACAAGGATAAAAAAGGTTTCCCCGAAGCGACGCGACTGTTTCAGAATGATCTGTATCAGACCGTCAAGAATGATCCGATCCTCAAGAACATTCCCGTCATCGCCACTTCCACAGCATACATGGGTAACAACACGCCCCTGAGCCCGCTAAACAGTTTTGACTATGCAGTCATCCATTCCTATCCCAATGGGCGCAGTCCATCGAATCTGCAGCGCAAACTGGATAATGCGCAAAAACTCCTTGAAATCGGCCAGATTGCCAGGCCCATCATCGCCACCGAAGCCGGTTATCACACCGCCTACGGCATGGGCTCACGCGAGTCCCAGGGCATCACCGATTGGGCCAAAGCCAAACTCATCCCGCGATTGATCGCTGAGTATTACAAACAAGGTGTTGTCCGCACGCATATCTACGAATTCATCTGCACCCATGAACATCAAAATGCCAGTGGCAAGCGTGCAGAAGCTAAGTTCGGTTTACTCACGTATTACATGGCACCCACCGCTGCCTACACCGCCATGAAGAACTACATCGCGATTCTCAATGACGCCGATGCTGATTTTTCTCCCCAAGCATTGGATCTGTCCATCGAAATGTCAGTTGCTACGCTGCATCACATGCTCATTCAAAAAGGTGATGGCACGTATTACCTGCTGCTTTGGAATGATCTGGAAGTTTACAATCAGGATGTCCACCATCCCGAGTATGGCAAGAATATCTACAACCCCGATATTGCTGTGACAGTCAACCTGCCTAATGTGCCTTTGCAACCGGTTAAGCTTTATCGCCCGATCCATTCAGATGAACCTTTGGCTCGCATACAGCCATCAAAGCAACTGCATCTGCATGTCCCTGATGACATGCTCATCGTCAGCTTTAAATTGCCTGATGTCAAGACGCAGACGATTGATTCACCCCGGAATCTCACTGCGACCACCACCACCCATGACGTATCTCTGTCATGGGACGCACCTGCGAAAAACCCTGCAATTAAAGGCTATTTCGTCACGCGCATGGGACAGGTCATCGACTATACAACTCAGAACAGCTATCAGGACACCATCACGCTCCCAGGACTTGGCTACACCTACACCGTCACCGCTGTCGATGAACAGGGCAATACCTCCGAACCCGCCAAACACGTGGCCATGACCAAGGCAGCGTTCCCGGATATCGTGGTGACCAACGTGACCATGATCCCCGAACACCCCAAAGCCGGCGAACCAGTCACTTTCAAAGCCACCATCAAAAACATCGGTAAGTATGACTCCCCAGCCATCACCCACGGTATTGCGTTTCGGATTGATAAACGGATCGCCTGCTGGGCGGACACCTACAAATCACCATTGGAACCCGGCCAGGAAATCACCCTCACTGCCAACGCCGGCCCCGGTGGGAAAAAACATTGGATCGCAACCCAAGGCAAACATACCCTCACCGCCCACGTCGATGATCAGGATCGCTTTCGCGAAGACGATGAAAGCAATAACAAATTATCGATCCCGATTGTGATTGAATGAAAATTGAAGTGAATCTTCAACCTTTCCTTTTCTGCTTCTTGGAGAGATAAAAAAGATATTCCCCGTCACTCCCGCGCAGGCGGGAGTCCAGTGGAACTTGCAAGCGTCAACAGAATGCCACTGGATTCCAGCCTGTGCGGGAATGACGAAATCAATGCATGATGGAGATTGATACGTTCTACGGCTTGATTGCACCATCATTTGAAGACACAATTGCAAGTGATTATTTAAGCAAACGGATCGCCGAACTTTTTCACCAGATCATCAATCGCGTCTTTGACCTGTGGCGTGTTACTCACTTCGGCTTTGACGGTGACCTGCTCGGATTTACGCTGTGCTTTGGCCAATTGCTTATCCAACCGCTTGGCAGAGATGGTCTGGCCGGTACCTAAATGTTGAGCAAATAACGCAACGTAAAACTCCTGGAGCATCCAGAAGAATTTGATCCCCGCTGGTGATTCCTGCTGCTCATGAGTCAGGCTTGACCATGCCTGTTCGTAAGGTTCAAGTTGGCTGTAGAGTTCTTCATCTCGGCTGTATCGACGCTCAGCGAGTTTACTCAAGCGGTCTGCCATAGCCTGTAAATACCGGGGTAAATGCGTGATCCACGGATCAGGGACCTGCGTGATAAAGTCGTTGGGGACCAGCTTGTCACGCTGCCAACGGATCATTTCAATGGTGTCGATGCTGCTTGCTGGCCAATCATGTTCAAGCCAGACATCCACCTGTCTGCGCGATTCAAGAATCTGCCCGACAAGCGTTGCCAGTTTTTTGACGTTGCTCGCAAGGTTGCCCCAAGTCTCATCAAACCGTTTGGCAAAGGCAGCCTTGCTGCGAATGTCCGCGTCATCAATCAGGAACGTCATCATCGCTGCGCGTTCACTTAGCTGACGCATCAATAGCTTCTTATCACCGAGTGTTGCAAAGTCGATCGCCAGTTGATTGAGATTGCCAAGCTGCTGAACGTGTTGCTTGAGTTGATCGCCAATTTGTAAGACGAAAAGGCGAAGCAGACCTTTGCGATGCGCTTGTCTTGCGGCATCTTCCGACTCCATGAGTTCCAGACTCACCGCGTTGCCACAGTCCACCAATGCCGGGTATCCGGGCAGACTCATGCCTTTGCTTTTGGTCATCACCTGCACCGGCAAGTCGCCAAAATCCCAGCGTTTTAAGCCTGTTTTGGTGAACTTGGGGTGATGTGCCTTGGCTAAACGCTCACCGATTTGTGAACCAACCTTCTGGCGGACTTTAGCAAGATCACGTCCCTTGGCCAACGTCTTGCCCCGCGCGTCGACGACGCGGATGTTGGTTTGCAGATGCTCAGGCAAAATGGATAAGTCCAGCGATTTGGGATTGGGCGCAAAGCCTGCGACTTGTTGCAACGCTTCACAGATTGCATCGGCCAATGGCATGCCCGAGAGCGCAACAATGGGCGTACAGCTTTTGGCGGTCTGGGCGATGGGAATGTAATGTCGGCGGACTTCCTTGGGTAGCGCGCGAAGCAACGCGTCGATTTTCTGTTCAAGTAAACCGGGGACGAGTTTGTGCAGTTGGTCTTCATCCAGCTGCCCGACAACGTCGACGGGGACGGAAGCGGTAACGCCATCATCCACATGCCCGAAGTCCGCACGGTAGGACAGCTTGAGTTTGGTGCCGAAGACTTCGGCTTTGTCGGGGAAGTACTTGCTGTCGATTTTTTCAGCTTTGGGTGCGAGAAAATCATCAAGTTTCATGCACAGTAACTTGGGCTGTTTTTGTTCCACCTGCCGACGCCATTTTTCAAAGCGTGGCTCGTTGGTGATGTCCGCTGGGAGCTTGGTGTCGAAGAAGTCGAAGCGTTGTTGTTGCGATCCAAGCAAATCATGTCGGCGGACTTTGGCCTGCATTTGCTGGACTTTTTTAAGTAGTCGCTGGTTGTGGAGCATGAACGGTGCTTTGGATTCAAGGTCCATTTCGACCAGGCCATGATGGATGAACATCTCACGTGCTTTGGCTTTGTCGTAACGATCCATCGGGCAGCGACGTGAGGCAACGATGGTCAGCCCGAGCAGCGTGATTTTTTCATTGACCAATGCACGTCCGGATTTGCGGTCCCATCTTGGATCGTTGTAAGACTTTTTGACAAGGTGCCCAGCAAGGGGCTCAAGCCAGTTGGGATCGATGGGCGCCAGGGTACGTGCATAGAGCTTGCCGGTCTCCACGAGTTCAGCAGCCATGAACCATTGTGGTTTTTTCTTGAAAAGCACGGAGCCGGGGAAGATGAAGAGTTTATTGCCACCGGTCCCACGGTAGGTGTAACCATCATCGACTGCTGCAACGTGTGCAAGCAAGCCGGTGAGCAGCGCGCGGTGTATGCGATCCGGCTGCGCGGGTTTGTGGTTCTTGTGAAGCTTTTGTTCACGCGCCAGTTCGGTGAGTTGCTGGGTGACATCCATCCATTCACGAATACGCGTGTGGGAAAGGAAATTCTGTTTACAGCATTTGCGGAACTGGTTACGCGAGAGTTTGTGATGCTGCTGACGGATGAATTTCCAGAGTTTGAGTAATGAAAGAAAGTCGGAGCTTTCGTCTTTGAACGGTTCATGCGCAGCGTCGGCAGCATCCTTCTTCTCCGCTGGTCTTTCGCGCGGGTCCTGCACGCTCATCGCTGCAGCAAGCACCAACACTTCATCCAGCGCGTCCTCGGTGTGACCTGCAATGAGCATGCGCGCCACGCGTGGGTCGACGGGGAAGGTTGCCAACTGCCAACCGATTTTTGAGAGCACGCCATCTTCATCCACTGCGCCCAACTCATGCAGTGTCTTGAAACCCTGCTTGATCATCGTCGGCTTGGGCGGATCAAGGAACGGGAACATCTGCACCGGACCAAGTCGCAGGGACTTCATCTGCAAAATGACCGCGCTCAAGTTGGTGCGCAGAATTTCAGGCGTGGTGTAACGGTCACGCTGTTGGTAGTCTTCCTCGGAATAAAGGCGAATACACACACCCTCTGCAACACGGCCGCAGCGTCCTTTGCGTTGATCGGCGGATGCCTGGCTGATCGCTTCGATGGGTAACCGCTGAACACCTGCCCGCGCAGAGTAACGACTCATACGCGCCAAGCCTGAATCAATCACATACCGAATGCCCGGCACGGTGATGGAGGTTTCGGCGACGTTGGTTGCCAGGACAACTCTGCGTTGCTTGCCTGACGGGTTAAACACCTTCATCTGATCCGCGGAACTCAACCGTGCAAAGAGTGGCAAGATATCCACGCCCTGATTCTGCAGATACCCAAGCTCCTTGGCACACTCGCGAATGTCCCGCTCGGTTGGCAGGAACACCAGCACGTCACCATGACCGATACGCATCAGCTCATTGAGCGCCTCACGCACACTATCCGACAGTGATGTGTCCTCTTCCTGTGGTCGATAGAGCACTTCGACGGGATACATCCGCCCCGACACTTCGATCACCGGTGCATCATCAAAGTGTTCGCTGAATCGCTTGGGATCAATCGTGGCAGACGTGATGATAAACTTCAGATCCGGTCGACGGGGCAGCAGTTGTTTGATGTAACCCAGCAGGAAGTCGACGTTGAGCGATCGCTCGTGCGCTTCGTCGATGATGATCGTGTCGTACTGCTCAAGCATCGGGTCCTGCTGCGTCTCAGCAAGGAGGATACCGTCGGTCATGACCTTGATGAGCGTGTTGTCAGACGTCACATCGCCAAAGCGGATTTTGTAACCGACCGTTTGGCCCAGTGAGGTTTTGGTCTCCGATGCGATGCGTGTTGCAATGGACCTTGCTGCCAAACGCCGCGGTTGGGTGTGACCGATATAGCCCTGCACACCACGTCCAATCTCCATACATATTTGCGGCAGTTGTGTGGATTTACCGCTACCGGTTTCGCCACAGATCACAACGACCTGGTTGTCGCGAATCGCCTCTGCAATTTCCTGACGACGTTGGTTAATCGGCAGGGATTCATCGATCGTGAGTTTGGGGATGGAGGCGGTGCGTTTTTCAAGCCGCTGCACGGATTGGACGTAGAGTCTGACAAACCGATCCTGCAAACGGTCAACAGGTTGTTTTTCCGACTCCCGGCGTTTGATGTTCTTCCAAAGCCGGCGCAGCTTGGGTACATCCGCATGCACACATGCAGACAGATCAGGCAACTGAGATGGAAAAGCTTCCGGTGGCATCGAACCGGACAGTATAAACGATGCAGCGTGAATTGCCTTGTGAAACAGCTTGTTTAGGTTGCATCGATTTTAATTTCGATGGTTTGGGTGTTGAGTTGTTTACGCGGGTCAGGTTGCTTACCTATGAACAGGGAGTGGTTCCAGGTGAAGAACCAGCTTTGAGCGGAGGGGGCGACGGCCCATTGGATTAACAGCGTACCCAGTATGCTCAGGTACAAAAAGCATCTTGGGCTGATGAGTTGTAAATTGGCTAGCCAGAATAATGTCAAACATAAACCGGAACTCAGGATCGGTGTGAGTAAGATTGCGTCGAATTTTCTGATATGCCAGTGGAAATTAAACGGACGGGCGTAAATGTGAATCGGTCCAGTTACCAGAAACCTTGCCATGTACCAACTGGCAAGGGCGACGTTCAGAATAAACACAGGAACAACTGTGATGTGAAAACTGATGGTCCAGAGCATGTTCTCTGCAACAAGCGGGTCACGCGCAGCAGGAAGGAAGTTTGCACTGAAGTTGTCCTCTGCCGAGTAGGTCGCCGCAGCTTTGTACATGTATTCAAGAATGCCGATCAACCCATCACACCACCAACAGACCAGTAAAGCGACAAGTAGTTTTATGCCCAGCGATGTCGGTTTGCGGGTCATGCGTGGTGCAAGACGTTTGAAATGCGCCAGGATCAATTTGGACTTGGCAGCTTCATCACGCAAACGCTTGACCGGGTTGACATCGTAATAAGGTTTTTCCCACACGAAATGTTTGAGGTTGTTTTGGATAACCCAGCGACTTGTAAGATGAATCAACACGAATGCCATTAGACTCAGGGATGGCAGGAAGTGTGGGTAAACAATCAGGACGGGTAATGTCAGAAGTAACAGTATGTGAACGACTCTGCGCCTTGCTGCCAGGATCGCAGTCATCCATTGGAAAAAAGTCATCGCAATGATACAGCTAAGCAACGAAAGCCAAAGGATGATATCCGGTGCTGTGCCGAATAAATGGGTATAAGCATCCGTGATGGTTTGATTATTCTGGATATCAATTCGTGCGTATAGCAATGCAAATAATCCGCTGATCGCAATGACATCAGTGAATGTAAAAAAGCACGTACCAAACGGGAGGGGTTTGTCTGCATGCCAACCCATGCGAATCAGTAAATCGCGATGCTCCTGTTTGACCAATGGGTTTTTGTTGATGCGAAAAGTCAAGAACGTCAGGATGCCAATGAACAGAATCAGGGATTGTGATGGGACGAGAAGTTCACGGGCCGAATTGAATTCACTTTCACCGGTCCATTGATCCAGTCCAATCAATCCCCATGCAAACGGCCAGGTTAATGCGAGTAAAACCGCCAAGCCCAGCAGGAATTTCCAGTACAGGTGATGATTGATCCACCAACGCGTTGTTCTGAGTTTATTAATCATGCGTTGGCCTCGAAATAGCGGTCAATGTGATGACGGCCTTGCGGGTTGATCAGCGTTTCCAATGCCAGACTCAGCGATTGGGTCTGCGTTTGCTGCATGAGATTGGCTGAACTGTCACAGGCAAGGATTCGCCCGTCCTGAATGATGGCGATGCGGTCTGCAAAATCTTCGACCAGTTCAGGCACGGGGACAGCAACGAGAATGGTCGTGTCGTCTCGCTGAGCAAAGTGCTTGAGAATTTGCTGTAAGGCAAGTAACGCAGAGGAATCCAGACCGCCGGAGAACGGTTCATCCAGAATCATGATCGGGGCATCGGTGATCAACGCTGAGCAGATACCGATCTTTTTTTTCTGACCTGTGGAGTAACTGCTCATGGGTGAGTCAGCTTTGCCGGCCAGATCAAAAACATCAAGCAGGCGATCGGCGTGATCGAACAGCCGATCTTCGTCGACTTCGTAGAGCCTGCCGACGGCAAAGAGAAATTCCCGGCCGGTGTGTGATGAAGGTAACCACGGCGAGTCGGGAAGGTAGACCACTTTTTTGCGGATGGCTTTTTCAGTTTCGATGCTCGAACGACGCACCATGCCATCGATGACGACCTGTCCCTTGATGGGCGCGAACAATCCGGCTGCGACGGAGAGCAGGGTGCTTTTACCCATGCCGTTGGGGCCCATGACGCAGAGCAGTTCGCCGGTGGGGATGGTCAGATTGATATCCCGGAGGGTGGGTTTCACACTGTAGTGGTGATGAATGTCGATCAGCTCGATCATGATAGGTGTCCCCGTGTGGAAAGGTGTCGGGATTCATTTTATAGAGTTGACGTTGCGAATGCCGGGAAATTTCATCGCAATGGTGGCGGAAATGGGAATGAAGGTTGGGCGGAGGGATGTGGGATAAATGCGAATGTTGTCGTGCTAAACCGTAAGCGGTTGGGAGTCGGGCAGGGTTGGATCATCCATGGATCGGATGGGTGTGATCTGGATCGCAGCCGGTGTTGTGGGGCAGACCCATTCGCAGACGCCGCAGCCGGTGCAGCCTTCTTCGTGGACTTCGATTTCGCCATCATCATTGATACTTAATGCCTTGTCGCCCACGGGGCATTGGCTGACACAGGCTTGACAGTCACGCTGACAATCGCTGATCTCATCCGCCCCCTCATCGACCTTGGCGGTGCGGAAACAGACGGCATGGTCGACCACCGCAAGGCCCATCTTGATGTCGTTGAGCGATGCAAGAAGATCCAACGCGCCACTTGGACAGCTCTGCATGCAGGCCATGTCTTCACACATGACACAGGGCAGGCGACGGGGCTCGATGTAGGGCTTACCGTCTGCGATGGGGTTATCGGAACTCGAATCGATCAAAATGCAGTTTGCAGGACAAACTTTGGCACATTCGCCGCACGTTTCACAAGTTTGTAAAAATTTTTTTTCGGGCAAAGCTCCCGGGGGTCGCAACCAGTTATCCGGACGTGAAAGGGTTGGTTTTGGCTTGGATTCGGCAATATTTGCGCGGTTTTGGGGTGTCGGGTCGTCCGGTTTGATGAATTGGGTAGCACGAAAGGCCATCGCTTTGCCCGCGGACTCTGCGTGATCGAGACCTTTTAGCAAAACTTTTCGAAAAAAATCACGCCGGTTGGCCGATAACAATTCTTGTTCGGTCTTTTTCTTTTTCATACCGGACTTTCCGCCTGCTTGCCGATGTTACAGCATGTGGGTACAGGACTATATGCTAAGCCTTAGGGAAAGGATTCACAACGATGGCCAGGCTGAACTTAATCATTGCTTTGATGGGTGTGATGTTCTTAACAGGATGTTGGGAGGATGTGAGTATTGATCGTCACACCTTCCGCAGCACCCCGCACCTTCCGGCAACGGTGGTGCTCATGGACACGACCACACACGAGGAGTTCTGGAAGATGGACGTGCCGGTGTGCATGCGTCTTCGTTTGGACTTTTCACGCGATCCGGAGATTGAAGGTTTCGTGTACAACGGCAACCCGGCTTCGGAGTTGACGTGGACACTGATGCCTGATGACAAGGACGAAGTGGTCGATCAAGGCCAGTGCTTCTTTGACGGTTGTCGCCCGTTCCTGATGAAGGTGCGTTATCGCGATGCCCCGGAGACGCGTGACGGCAATGCTTCGATTGTCCGCAGTGCACCGGGTGCCAAGCCTGCAGGCATGACCTCGCAGACCATGCCGATGAGCCAGGCTGCCCCGCAGCAGCGTCAGTCGGTTCAGACTGCCGCCGCACCACAGCCGGCCAACAACGGGACTGCAACACAACAGGTCTATCAGGCCTACAGCAGCTCCGGCCAAACCTATACACAACCTGCAAGCCAGCAACAGGCCCAGCAGACCAAAGAGATCATCGTGCGTCCCGAGCCCCAGGCTTACGCTTATTGATCTGAACATGTGAACGACCTAGTAAAACGCAAGGAGACCGCAGGCCGCCATCAGCCTGCGGTTTTCTTTTGTCTGGAGTGTGTGAGGTTTGATGCTGATGTTTCGCAACAGAGTTAACCAGTCCGTGACATCACATCATCAATGATCTGGCTTTCCGTCACGTGATCAGCAGAGGCTGCGAAGTTCAGAACCAGGCGATGACAGAGTACGGCAGAGGCGACATGTTGGAGATCATCTTGCGATGCGGTCGGTCGACCTTGCATGGCTGCCCGGGCACTTGCTGCAAGCAGTAGATGCTGCGATGCACGCGGGCCGGCACCCCATTGCACATACGCACGGACTTTTTCGGGTGCATCATCACTGTCCGGCCGCGTTGCGCGAACCCATGCGATGGCTTGCTGTGCGATCACATCACTGATGGGCATTTGCCGGATGAGTTTGGCCCATGTGGCAACCTGCTGCTGTGTTGCAACGGGTTGGATTTGATCCAGCAGGGTCTCATCTCGCAGTTGCGCAATCGCCAATTCGTCTGCAGCGGTGGGGTAACGCATCACATAGCTGAACATGAACCGATCGAGTTGCGCTTCAGGAAGCAGATACGTTCCTTCCTGTTCAATCGGATTCTGGGTGGCAATGACCATGAACGGATCCGTTAACGTATGCGTGTGACCAGCAAGGGTGACCTGCCGTTCTGCCATGGCTTGAAGCAAGGCTGCCTGGGTCCGCGGTGAGGCGCGGTTGATTTCATCAGCAAGTAAAAGACTGGTAAAAACAGGGCCTTTGACGAACTCGATGCGTCGGCTTGATTGATGGTCGCCTTGGATCAACTCCGTGCCCAGGATGTCACCGGGCATGAGGTCTGCGGTGAACTGCACACGCGCGGACGGCAAATCAAGGCTGTGTCCCAACGCACGCACCAAACGTGTCTTGGCCAACCCCGGCACGCCAATGAGTAGCACATGCCCATGACAAAGCAATGCCGTGAGCAGCAGGTCCAGCGTTTGTTGTTGACCGATGATCGCCTTGCCGACCTGTTGGCGGAGTGCTTCACATGCTGGTGCGATGGCATCAAATTGTTGGATGTCCGTGGGGCTGTCGTTCATGTGTTGACCAGCATACTGCAATTGGTGATGCGTTGGAACAGAGGAACACCAAGAGCCGCGCACGAAGTAAGCGGTTGTCTTGGACCGTACATGCAACGCACTCGCTTACTGCGTGCGCGGCTCTTGGATGTCGATGCGTGACACGATTGTTATTCGAACCGCGCACACCGCTAAAAAAATGTAAAAACAAGCAGTAAATTCACGTTTTATACCGTCATGCCCGATAAATATGGTATGAAAACCGCCATTTGCTTGATTACCGTTTTGATGTGCAGCAGCCTGCTTAACGCTCAAACCACACAGCAGCCTCAACAGGTTCAACGCGTGGATCAGGCGGTGGCTGACCTTGATGGGCTGAGTCGTTCGATTCGTCAGCAAGGTACAGGCCTGCGATATGATGGCGAACACACGTCGCTGTACTCCATCCCCGAAGAAAAACTCCAGGAGTTCCAGGTCTTCGGTCAAGCTGCCCAGACCACCGGCGTGCAACGCAAGAGTGCTTACCTGCGTGTTGCCCCCGGCATCACTTCTCAGAGTGATCAAAGCTACTATGTCGTCCGCAGCAACACCAAGGAGAGTGGCGTCGACAGCAACGTTGCCTCGTCGCAGGATGGCGCGTTCATCGAAGTCATCCCTGCCAACACCGTCTTTATTCTCAGCCCGCAGATCACCGACATGGCCCGTGGTGCGGACACTTCTCCTCAAGCAGCTTCAGCGGATGCCTATCAGGGTAATGCACTGAGGCCCCAACGCGTGGACAATCGGGTGACCGCCCAGATGGTCAGCCGCCGAGTGGATAACCGCTACGAAGCTCAACGGATTGATAACCGTGTCAGTAGCATGCCTAATCAGTCTCTGCGATACAAGGTGAATGAACCCATGCGTAAGCCACGCCCCAAAACCAGTGGTGAATAAGCCTGTTTGATGGCCTTGTCCTATCTCAGAATGGATCAAGACGTTGTTGTTGTGCGCGTGTTGATGTGAAATTCTTTTCATTGCCAGGGAGCTTCGCCCCCGGACCCCCTTTCGAGGTCGGGATGTTAGGGCAAGTGATGTTGCTGTCTTGCATTCAAATGATTGAAGACAGACATGAGATGGGGCTCTGCCCCGAACCCCGCCAGCGTTCCGCCGCTGGATCACGTCCCCCAGAAGGGCAGGCCTTTGCTGTTTGGTGTTCGTGAATTGAACCGGATAAGCGGATATCTGTCTGAACGCCAACACGCTTGGCATGTTCATCGTCCGAATATCGTAGTGTGATCTGATGTTCTGAACCACACGAATAACCCCACTTCCGGGGGCAGGGATCCAACGGCTGCCCGTTGGCGGGGTTTGGGGTGGAACCCCATCACAAAATGGTCTTCAATCATTTAGATGCAAGACGGATTTTAATCTTGCCATTGTGTTACAAACTCGACAGGGGGTCCGGGGGAAGAAGCTCCCTGGCATGAGAACAAATCAATCAAAAAACGCACAAACGCTTTGCAGGTCAAATGAATCGTGAGGGAAGATCATGCAAACAGCGAGTCGATATCCAGTGAACCGGTGTCCGACAGGGCGGAGCCGGGGATGATGCTGTCTTCGGGGACGATGGGTTTGGGCTGTTGCTTGGCTGCACCGCCGCCTTGTTCGCTCTTGATTTGGCCGATTGCCATCTCCAGGCGTTCGTAGACACGGGTCATGGATTCAGGGCGTTCACGCGGTTCCTGTTCCAGGCAGTTCATGATCAGGCCACTCAGTGCCGGCGGGACCTTGGCGTTGAGTTCCATTGGTGAGGGGCACTTGGTCGGCCCGCGGTCTACGAGGTTCATGCCTGCACCACCCTTGGGGATGAGTGTCGGCACGTGCTGCTGAGTCAGGACAAAATACATCGTCGCGGCCAGGTTAAACACATCGGTCTTGGGTGTGATGTGTTCACGCTTGACCTGCTCGGGGGCAATATAGTCTGGCGTGCCTTGAATGCGTTCCTTACGCGTGTTGTTGGGACAGGATTGGCCAAAGTCGATGATCTTCACCATGTCCTGCTGCGTCACCAGAATGTTGTTGGGCTTGATGTCGGCATGCACATAGCCGGCACGGTGCATCACACCCAACGCAATGGCCGTATCCTGGAAGATGCGACATACCTCAAGCATGTCCGTCGGCCGACGCTGCTCGAGCGTCAACCCATCGACTGCTTCCATGAGCACGTAGACTTCTTTGATACGGAAGAGCTTTTTGATCTTGAAAGTGCGATGCGATTTACGAAGCGAAGGGTGATTGAATTGCTGAGCAACTTCATGCTCCAGAATCGCCTGCTCAATGAAGCGTTGATCAGCTGAGGAGTTGCGGATCACACGTTTGAGGGCATAGCGCGAGGCGGTGGACTTCTCCCTCACCAGGTAAATCGTACTCCTGGCCCCGTGACCCAATGTTTCAAGGATCTCAAAACCCAGGTTGGCTGGAATGGCAGCGTTTCCCGCTAAAGCCATGATGCTCCACAATCCGTTGACTGCATAAATCCAGAGAGTGACCAACAGAATCGCCCGTGATTCGGCGGTCAACACTCTCTTCCCTTAGTCGCTTGCCAGATAACACTTTAGCCAAGAGTTGGGCAAATGACAAGCACATAGCCGTCCACATTTTGCCATCAAACGATTTATCACGTTGCCCCACTAGCAGTTAGCAACGCATCAACCTTCAAGCCAGCGATCAAATATCAACCTGATTCATCATGGCAATCCCGGAACGGCACCGGCACCCCCGGTCACACTCAAACTCGCCCGGGATTGCCATGACACACCAAAGCAATATGTGATGAATTAAAAAACCATCGTCGGCCAGTACTCCGACGATGGTCTTTTCTATGAAAAAGCGCGCGGTTGGCACACTTTCAGTCATACCTTACAACAATGTCCTCTCATGCCTATTCCCCCACATAGGGGAGTTTTTGAACTTGTTTTCGCAACCCATTTCTCACCCCGTCCCAACGCATCTTGGCCTGGAGCAGTTCGCGTTATGAATTGCCTGCCTCGTACCAGGAGCCGCGCACGCAGTAAGCGGTTGTCTTGAACCCATCGGGACATTGCCCTGCTAACTGAGTTTGATGCGCGTTGTTTTCAGAGTTGAGCACGGGGTGCTAACCCGGTGCCCGTTGTCCATACATTTATCCAATTGAGCACCGGGTTTACACCCGGTGCTCAATTGATCGAGAGCTGTGTCTAAAACATCACCCCTCTGAATTCACACAACCCCCGCCTGCACCATCCCCCATCTAAAAACACAACCCGCCATGGAGACGGGTTGTGAGTGGGTTATTGAGTTGTGGGTGTCAGTGATTATGGTGCAAAGATATTGACGTTGGCAGCTCCAGCAGCATTACCAGTGTGAAGCATGACAGCGTCTTGGTCGGTTGTGTCAGCAGCAAATAAGGCATCGTTGGTGTTTGCTTTGTCGTAATACTGAGTGGATGCCATGGTGGATGTGGCTTCGAAAGTCACATGGTTGTCATTCCAACCCACACTGCCACGCCATTCTGTTGAACCCGATGTTGGATTGGTATGGACACTTTTCCAGTTTGCGGACGTTGCATTAACTTTTGCACGGTCTGAGAGAATGACAGCTTTGCTGTTTGATGTGTCACGCCATTCTTCACGAGCATCGGTTTGAATAGCAGGAACGAGCATCATTGCATACGAGTAAGTGATCGCATTATCAACAGTATTAATTGTGACAGTAACACCAGTGTCTCCGCCAATAGCTGTTGCTTTGGTTTCAGATGGACTGATCAAATATTCAGCGGTGAAGTAGTTGTCATCAAGAAGTGCAAAGAAACGATCTGCAACATCCAGTGGCTCTGTATCATTGGTATCAGCTTTTGTGGCATCTTGTCCTTTGGTATTTGATCCAGGATAGTAGGTGTTGTTCCCTTGGCTAAAGAGAACCAATCCTGAGTGAATACCACGGACCTGCGTGGAGTTCTGCATCTGACGAGCGGTACGACGAGCCGCACCCAGAGCAGGTAACAGAATACCAATCAGCAACGCGATGATGGAAATCACAACAAGGAGTTCGATGAGTGTGAATGCTTTATTTTTCATAATTGTACTTTTCGTATTAATGTTTTTTTTTAAGAGAATCATTTTGTCATTACATTAGTTAGCAGGAGCGCCGTCAGTGGCACCGTTGTCATAGACTTCGGCTTCACCTTCATAAACCATGAAAGCCGTATCACCTGTTTGATAGGTTGCTGGATCATCATCTTCGTCGGCAAAAAGATCATCATCTGTTTTTGAAACGTCGCCAAACTGTGTGTCAAGTTGGTCGTGTGTGGCTTCAAATGAAACATGGTTGTCGTTGAAACCAACGCTACCACGCCATTCTTCGTCTGATGCACCAGATGGATTGGTATGAACAGATTTAAGACCAGTACTGCCACTGGAATACTTGGCCCGATCTGAAATCACAACAGATTCACTATTACTGGTGTCACGCCATTCGTTTCGACGAGCGCTACCCGCAGCTGCTGTAATTGCCACTCGGAGTTCAAGCATTGAATAGGAGTAATTGTTTGCAGACAAATTTTCTGCCTCATCGTATTGCGTTTTTGTTTCCGATGGACTGATCATGTATTCGGAAGTGAAGTAGTTATCAGCGTGCAAAATTTTAAATCGATTTTCAGTTTCGATTGCTGAGGCAGAAGCGTATCCTGCGGTTGTTCCACCCGTGTTTTCAATAGTGGTTGAAACGCCACCTGTTGTTGTCATGCCAGGATAGTAAGTATTGTTACCTTGGCTAAAAAGAACCAAAGCGGTGTGAATGCCACGGACCTGTGTGGAGTTTTGCATTTGGCGAGCGGTACGACGAGCCGCACCGAGAGCCGGTAACAGAATACCAATGAGTAAGGCGATGATTGAAATCACAACCAGAAGTTCGATCAGTGTGAATGCTTTATGTTTCATTTGATTAAATCCTTGGAGATACTAATTTGAGATTAGGGTTGGCCACCGGCATCACCTGTTGTGCCTGAATCAACAGCTTCGTCATTACCTTCAAAAATCAAGAAACCAGTTGCGTTAGCAGTACCCTCGTTAGCAAACAGGTTGTCGTCGGAAGTGGATGTGTCGCCATATTGCAGATCCAACTGATTGTGGGTGGCTTCAAAAGTGACATGGTTGTCATTGAAGCCTACACTGCCGCGCCATTCGTCGGTGTTTAAAGAGGGATTAGTATGGACACTTTTGATATTCGTCGTGCCACTGGTTGCACCGTTGTCTTTTGCACGGTCTGAGATAACACATGCTTCACTGTTGCTGGTGTCACGCCATTCATTTTTGCGTTGTCCTCCACTGGTGATTTCAATCAGTGAATATGAATAACTGTCAGCAGTCAACAAATTGGTTGTAGCACTGTTGTCAAATTGTGTCTTGGTTTCAGAAGGACTGATCATATATTCGGGCGTAAAGTAGTTGTCGAAAATCAATACTTTGAAACGATTCTCGGTGGTATCGCTTGCATAGCCAGTGTTTTCAGTCGTTGCTGAACCACCGGTTGTGGTCAGGCCGGGATAGTAGGTGTTATTGCCTTGGCTGAAGAGAACGATGCCGGTATGAATACCACGAACTTGCGTGGAGTTCTGCATCTGACGAGCGGTACGACGTGCTGCACCCAGAGCAGGTAAAAGAATGCCAATGAGTAAGGCGATGATAGAAATCACAACCAGAAGTTCGATCAGAGTGAATGCTTTGTATTTCATAATTCAAGTTTCCATTTCGTATGTAAGTGAAATTTAGTCGCCATCAATAAGATCTGAATCTAAACTGAATGCCAATGCTCCATTGTCCGCTGGTGCAACAGCAGTATCGGCTGCCAAGGCATCGTCGTAGTCACTGACGCCATCTGCACCTGTGGTTTCGAAAAGATTGTCATTTGTGACAGATTGGTCTCCGAATTGTGTTTTGAGCTTGTCATGTGTAGCTTCAAAGGTGACATGGTTGTCATTGAATCCGACGCTACCTCGCCATTCGTTACTTCCTGTAGAAGGATTCGTATGAACACTTTTTACTTCATCACCTTCACTACCTGATGCACCATTTGCTTTTGCACGGTCACCAATAACAACTGCTTCTGAATTACTGGTTTCCCGCCATTCGTTACGGCGTTGGCCAGCTGTGCTTGCATCTGCCATCGCATAGGAGAATGCGGCGGTGGTGATTGTGCCAGTGCCATCAACATATTCTGTTTTAGTTTCAGAAGGACTGATGATGTATTCGGCGGTGAAGTAGTTATCATCCAATAGGACAAGGAATCGGTTTTCAACGGTTAATGCAGTGTGTGTTGCAGCAGTATCTTCTTTGGTGCCGTCACCACCAATGGTTGTCAAACCCGGATAGTACGTATTGTTTCCCTGGGCGAAGAGGACGAGGCCCGAGTGGATGCCGCGGACCTGGGTGGAGTTCTGCATTTGGCGAGCGGTCCGACGGGCTGCGCCTAATGCCGGCAGAAGGATGCCGATGAGCAATGCGATGATGGAGATGACCACCAACAGTTCGATGAGCGTGAACGCTCGCTTCTTGAGACTGGAGTTCATAATTGAACCTCCTTGGAGTAAGAAGAAAAATGGGATGAAATAGAACGTGAACTAACGGTTCTGCCGGTGCGTATCAAAGGAATGGTTAAATGATTCAAACCGGCTTTGACGATAAAATTGTTATTCAGTAAACAGGTTTGGATACCAAACATTTCTGATTTAGATACATGACCCGTGACAAGGCGTGTCGTATTTGTCTTAAATAGCTTTTTGAGACTCGTTAATAGAGTCGTAATACAGGTGGGTGGCATCGCCTTTGCGGCCATGCCGTGGTTGTTGTATCTGGCTATTAACATTCTCTCTCCCACAAGGTGGGGGTACGGCTAGTTTCTTCCGACTTTATTATTGGATATGGGCAGCCCCATACAATTCGCCGCTTTTTATGGAAAATCACTCACCTGAATAGGTGAGTGCAATAAGATCTGAGCAGGTCAGTGTGAAAAGAGTGTTAGTGCATTATGTTATGAAGTGATGGGCGAAAACTTAAAAAAGTGAGGCAATTTTGATTGTATCTCGCTGGCCTGAAGAATGTGTCTTGGTATACTAAATTTAACTTTGTCCGGTTATTTTTGTATTTGAATCGAGTATTCTTAATTTGTTTCGGGGGATTATCATGAAAGTTAGACTGCGGGATTCGCATTTGCGCAAGATGCGCCATATCTATTCTATGTTGCATCGGGTGCAACTTAACGGTTTTGATGAAATGATGTGGCGGAAAGTTCTACTGCAAGGACTCAAAGCCTATTTGGGTTTGCACCACATCTGGTCGGGCATCATCTCTGAAAACAAGGTTGGCTGTATTCAGGACAACTTTGACACGTTGGCTATCTCAGCAAGTTCACATCCGTTGATTCAGATGTGCGACCAGTTTGAACAACGCTGGGGCCGAACGGTGGATCACAACCTTTTCGATGTCCAACAGGTCATAGACTGGGTTGGACTGATGCTTGAAGACAGCAGCGAGGTATGGTTTCGGCGAAATGACTTTCGCTTAGAAAAAGTTGCGCTTAAAGATCAGCAGGTGATCATGGTGACCTACCGCATAAACCTGCGTCAACTGCGGTGTATCATGATGCAGATCGGTGAACCTGTCAGAGCGCGACGGGCCTTGCCGTTGGATGACTATCATCTGCGTCGGTTCATGCGACTGATTGTACTTGAGCTGATTCGCATGCTCAATGATTCGCGTTTGTCGCGTGACAGCTTTCTCTCAGCCCCTTTGTCTCCGCGCGAAGCACAGACGGCGCGTTACCTGCTTAATGGTTATACCGAAAAGCAGATCGCCAAGCTGATGTATCTGAGTCCACATACGGTGCACACCTACATCAAAGCGGTGTATCGCCTGTTTGGTGTCTCCAGCCGCGCGGAGTTCACTGCGTTGTTTATCAGTCATATGCCCATGGAACATTATTTCAAACTTGGGCCGTTTGCTTCGATGAGTGAGAAGGACAACGAAGACCTGTTTGTTGAATCAATGTTTCATTGATGCTGATCTGACGGGGTACCTTTTCTTTGTGGGTTTCTTTCAATGGATCACCTTGCAGTGCTAGCGGTCAAGTGGATACACTGATCAACCATGAAACTACTCGAAAAACTCTGCGTCACGCCGGGCGTGCCGGGTCGCGAAGACCGGGTCGCAAAACTCATCCAATCCGAGGCCAAGGGCTTGTTCGACAAGTTCACCACCGATGCCATGGGCACGCTCATTGCGTATCGCAAGGCGCGGCCTGCCAAGGGCAAGAAAGGGCCAAAGAATCGCAAGAAGATCATGCTTTCCTGTCACATGGACCAGATAGGTTTTCTGGTGCGTCATATTGATGAGAAGGGATTCCTTCGTGTTAACGCAGTTGGTGGATTTGATACACGAAACCTCTTCGCCCGTTTGGTGACCGTCTGCACGAAACACGGCGACCTGCCGGGCGTGATGAATCCCGGTGGCAAGCCGGTGCACATCGCATCGCCTGAAGACCGCAAGAAGGTGCCGGAAATTGAAGAGCTCATCATCGACTTGGGCATGACGGCAGACGAAGTCAATGACAAAGTCCAGATCGGCGATATGGTCGTGATCAAAGCACCGTTCACCGAAGTGGGCAACATGATCGTCAGCCAATGCCTGGACAACCGCATTGCCTGCTGGCTTGGGATTCGCTCAATCGAAAATCTCAAGCATCATGACTGTGATATTTATGTTGCCTTCACCGTGCAGGAAGAAGTCGGATGTCGCGGTGCGGGTCCGGCAGCAGCACAGATCAAGCCCGACATTGCAATCACACTCGACACCACGCTTTGCTGCGATACCCCCGGCGTCCCCGGTGATCTGGCCATCACCAAAGCAGGCGACGGCGCAGGCTTGATGGTCATGGACTCAGGCAGCATCACTGACCTCAAACTTCTTGAAGAGTTCGAAGCAGTGGGCAAGAAAAAGAAGATCAAGACCCAGCGCACCATTCTTCCCCGTGGTGGTACGGATTCCCTTGCCATCCAACGCAAGGGCGAAGGCTATCGTGTGATGACGTTGGTCTGCGGTACCCGCTACATCCACACCGTCACCGAGACGATCAACAAGGACGACCTCTTTGCATGTCGCGATCTGTTGACGGCGTATTTGGCGCAAGCGTGACCAACACCATGAATTGAAAATATGACAACCGCCTATCGTTGATGATGGGCGGTTGTTTTTTGTATTTATAAACAGCCTTGGATTAAGGCTGATCTTGGAAGAAGGAACTTGGTTTGGGTGAATTGCCGACACACGCCATACCTGCATTATCGAATGCGCTGTCGCCGTTACTACCATCCAAAGGGTTAAACAGATGATCGTTTGTGTTCCGGGTCAGATAGTATTCTGTTGAATCAATCGTCGCATCGGTTTCAAAAGTCACGTGACCATCATTAAAACCAACATGTCCCTGCCAATGGGTGATGCCTGCTGACGGATTGGTATGAACGCTTTTGTAGATGTTGTCTTTGAACGTTGCCCGAGGTGCGACGGTGCAGATTGCCCGGTCACTGATCACGACGGCTTTGTTGTTAAACGTATCTCGCCATTCATATCGCGTTGTGTGATTCGGCATATCAGCATCCAATGGAAGATACAGCAACGCGTAGGAATAGTTGATATCACTGCCGGCGCCTGTATTGGTATAGCTGACTGCTGTGGCTGATGTTTCAAAGGGGTTGATGATGTATTCCGGTGTGAAGAAATGGTCATCTAACAGAATGCTCAGTCGCAGGCCGACGTCCAGGTCTGCCTCATCAATGTATGAATCACCATTGGTGTCAAAAGGCTTGCCCAGGTGATTCACGCCGGGATAGTACGTGTTGTTGCATGGTGAATACAGCATATGTGCATGATAGATTGATCGAATCTGATTGGCGTTTTGTGTTCGTCGTACGTTGTGGCGTACTTTTGCCAGTACAGGTATCGCAATACCGATCAGAACCGCGATGATGCCGATGACAACCAATAATTCAGTAACAGTAAAAGCCCGGAATTGATTCATGATGTTATCTACTTTGATTGACATGATAAGTCGATAACAGGATTGAACCAAGGTAAATGATCAATAAAAAACCCCGCGGGAAGGTTGAGGTATTACTTCCCGCGGTTATCGTTTCAGGACGCAGCGATGGGTTGGCGTCCTGTGATGCATTGGACCACGACAAGGTCATTTACACAGCCAGAGCAAACTCGTGACGTAACCTGTCGCGCAGGTCACGCAGCTGCCCAGCCCGTGCGCGCAGCGCGTCTCGCAGAACTGCACGGTCGGTGTGCCGCACCTCGCTGGGGATGTCGGCCAGCTCATGATCAAGCAACTCAAGCAGAATCTCCGCCTCGTCGTGGTCCAATTCCATGGCTCGGGTATGTGTGGTCCGGGGGTGTGTCATGTCAACGTCTCCTTTGATTCCAGAACGAATCGCCCAAGAGACAAAACACAGATGGGTGTCTGACTACTTTTATTATACCGGCGACCCAATTAGCACAAAGAGAAATACAGCGAATATTTCTGATTATGTATATCCGTTGAATGGCGGATTGTTGGCTGTGATTGCATGATCTTCAACTGCAATCGACAAGCCATGATGTCCAAGTTCAAGCCAGGCAATTGTTGTTGTTTTCAGCCAATCTGTGATGAGTTGTTCATCATCAGTCTGAAGGTGTTTGGATACTTTTCGCCTTAACGTAGATGAACGTTTTCGAGGGCCTAAATGCTGAGAACAGATACGAGTTCTTAAGTTTGATGATTTTCCGATATACAGAATTTCATTATCTTTTCGAATGATGTAGACGCCAGATGTATTGCCTACAGCATTGCGTTCGATTTCATTAAGAGAAATTGAACTTTGGCTCAGCAATTCTTTCGTCCAGTATGAGCATGCTTTGTCAAAGTACTCACAATGAGATTGAAGAATGGCGTGGTCCATTTTGTCCCCCATGAAATTGAAATGAAATCAGATTTCAACCGTGTGTTGATACGACGGGATTTTGATATTCATGTGCGGGTAGCGTTCGTGGAGAATCTTTTCCAACACTTCTGCAGATTCCAGTTCGCCATGCGTGAGGAACACGCGATGCGGGGTCGGGTCCATCACTGCTAACCAGTTGAGCAAATCTTCCTGATCACCGTGACCACTAAAGCCGTGGATTTGTTCGATGCGTGCATTGACCGGCCACATCTCGCCGTGAATGCGGACTTCCTTTTCGCCCTGGACCAGCCGTCGACCGAGTGTGCCCTGGGCCTGGAATCCGACGAAGAGGATGGTGCTGTTGGGATCGGTGATGTTGTTTTTGAGGTGATGCTTGATGCGGCCGGCGGTACACATGCCCGAAGACGACATGATGATCGATGGCGTGGTCCGCAGCTTAATGGCCTTGGACTCTTCGACGTTGCGCACCAGCGTCAAGCCCGGGAATCGCAGTGGCGGTTCGTGCTTGTCGAACATCGCAACCGTTTCGTCATCCATGTAACCGCGGTATCGCTTGAAGATCTCCGTGGCATCCACTGCCATGGGACTGTCCATGAACACGGGCACATCGGGGATACGGTCAGCGTATGCCAACTCGCTGATGTGGTACATCAACTCCTGGGCACGCTCGATGGCAAAGGTGGGGATGATCACATTGCCCCCACGCTTGAATGTGTCATTGATGATCCGTTCAAGCTGCACGTCCACCGGCCCGGCATCGCGATGGTTGCGGTCCCCGTAGGTCGATTCCATGACAACAATCTCAGCGGTGTCGATCTTGCCCGGGTCACGGATCAGGGGTTTACCGTGTTGCCCGATGTCACCCGAAAAGACGACCTTGCGGATTTCGTCGCCGTGGTCAGGATCCTTGATCTCAAATAACAGCGAGGCGGACCCGAGAATATGGCCGGCTTCAATGAAAGTCAGCGTGACATTTTCGTTAAGCGTCAACGGCTTGTCGTAGGGATAACCTTTAAGCAGGGGAACCGTCCGCTGAGCCTGTTCGACGGTGTACAACGGCACAACGGGGTGCGGACCCTTGTGGCCTTTGCGACGGTGTCGCTTGAGTTTGTACTTGGCGTCTTCTTCCTGAATCCGACCTGAGTCGAGCATAACCAACGCGGCCAACTCCACGGTGGGTTCGGTGGCCAGGATCGGTTTGTCGGTAAAGCCTTGATCCACCAGTCTGGGCAACGTACCCACGTGATCCAGGTGAGCATGCGTCAGAACCACCGCATCCAGCTTGGCGGGGTCGAATGGGAAGGCGTCCCAGTTACGGGACAGATAATCACGTTCCTGAAACAGTCCACAATCAATGAGCAACTTCAAACCGCCGGCTTCCAGGAGATACCTTGAGCCAGTGACTTGTTTGGAGGCGCCGAGAAAGGTGATCTTTATTGCCATAACGGTGTCATTGATAAGAACTTGACGTGCATAGTAATGGTTTCTGAACACGATTCAAAGCGGATTTGATCTTTTGAGCAAAAAAACATGCCGAAGATGGCCGAATGGTTATCCATTTTGACATGTTCGTAAAGTCGACCTGTTAGTGGGTCGATGTAAAAACAGAGAATCTGGGTAACTTTGGGCAAGCAGGCAAACCTGATCGCCCGAGAGACGCACAGATTTGGGGAGAAAAATCATGGTAAGTAGTGACAATGGCGACCTCGCCGACAAGCAGGTCTATACCACCGGTGAAGCTGCCGATATCTGCAAGATTTCGCAGCAAACCATCATCCGATGCTTCGACAAGGGCAAGCTCAAGGGATTCCGCGTCCCAGGCAGCAAGTTCCGTCGGATTCCGCGCGAAGAGCTCATTCGTTTCATGCGCGAAAATGACATTCCCACCGAACAGCTCGAAGGCTCACGCAAGCGTCTGCTTATCGTTGATGACGATGAACAGATTCGTGAATTGTTCGTGGACATGCTCAGCGATGATGACCGCTTCACCATCAAGACAGCCTCGACCGGCTATGACGCGGGTATTCTCACCGAACAGTTCAAACCTGACCTGATGATCCTGGACTACATGCTGCCGGACATTAACGGCAATGTGGTCTGCAAGACCGTCCGCGAAAATCCCAACGTCGCTGGCATGAAGATCATCATCGTCTCAGGTGTGGCTGATCAGCGTGAAGTCCAGCAGCTCATGGCCGCCGGTGCCGATGCCTTCGTCAAGAAGCCGTTCTCCATCGATGAGTTGCTCAACCGCATCGGCGAATTGCTGGGCGTTTGAGACAGCCTTTGATGTGATCAACACGCACCGTTGTGACACCCTGGACTTTCCGAGGATGCTTCCGGGGTAGATGTCTTGGAGAAGACAACCATTGACTGCTAACAGTGACCAATCCCGATCCGCACACATCGAACTGATTCTCCGTCAGGTCGAAGCCTTGCCCACTCTCCCCGCCGTGGCTATGCGGATTCTGTCGCTCACTGCCAATGATCAATCGCACATTCAGGAAGTCGTGGACTTGATCACCACGGACCCGGCACTGACTGCCAAGGTGCTCTCGCTTTGTCGTGCAGCGGACCTTGGCATTCGTCATGAAGTGATGACCGTCGAACGTGCGGTGACCTTGCTGGGGTTCAATGCCATCCGCAATGCGGTGCTGTCCATGAAAGTGTTCGACACCTTTGGCAGTAACGGTCAACCCCAATCCGAAAACCCATCACAAAGTCGTTTCGACCGGCCCGGATTCTGGCGGCATAGTGTCGCCGTCGCCGTTGCCGCCGAGAACATCGCCCGCGCCCATCCGGATATCCGTGACATCTCACCCTCGGACGCCTTTGTCTGTGGCTTGCTGCATGACATGGGTAAACTCGCGCTGGATATGCTGCTTCCCAAGAGTTACGACCGTGTCATCGAACTGACCGAACTCAACCAGGGCAACATCGCTGAGCTCGAACGCCGCATTGTTGGCATTGATCATCACACTGCTGGTAAACGCCTTGCTGAACAGTGGCGCCTGCCACATAAACTCCAGGACTGTATCTGGCTTCACGGTGCGGACTATGCAACGCTGCCCCAACTTGAACACAAACGACTGGTCGGACTCATCAGCCTGGCGGACCTGATCGTGCGCCGTCAGCATCTTGGTTTTTCAGGCAATTTCAACGTCAAGGAATCAACCGCCAAACTCGCTGAAGAACTTGGGCTGCATGTTGAACTCGTTGAAGACATTGAAAAATCATTGCTCGAAGAAGTCGAGCGCCGCTCAGAAGTTTTAGGACTTGGCGAAGCGCCGACCCGCGAGCTTTATCACGAATCCATCCAACGCGCTAACGAGGAACTGGGCCGACTCAACTCCGCGCTGGAGCGACGCTCGCGCATTGCTGTCTCGCAGGCTCGGATTCTCGAAGCGGTGACCCAATTCCATGCTGAAGCCGTCCCCGGTCGCAGTGTGCCTGACGTGGTGCAAGCGGTTGCGCGGAATGCCCGACATGTGCTTGATGAAGGTTTCATGGCCATGATCTGGCAGCCGCAATCAGGTGATGCGCAACACAAATGGATGGTGATGCAATTTGGCTTTAACGCCCGCCCGATGCATTCGGAATTGATCGCGCCGCCGCCCCATGCGCCGAATCTCGATGAACTGGATCCGACGGGACCTGCTGCCATGAACCTGGTGAGCATTATCCCATGGGTGAGTGATTATCTGATCGAAGCGCCGGATGTGCGCAAGATTCAGATGCTCCCCTTGAGTTGTGGTTGGGGGACCGCCGCGTTAATGCTTCATGACCGCACCAATCTCCCACAGTGGCAGCATCTTTCCGCGTTAACCAGCACGTGGGGCGCCGCCATCGCAGCCGTATCACAGCACGAAGGCGCACGCCGCCTGGGTGAACAACTTGCCCAAGCGAATCTCGCGTTGGCCGATGCACAGGATGCACTCTTGCGGAATGAGTCGATGGCAAGACTCGGTGAGATGGCCGCCGGCGCTGCCCATGAAATGAACAATCCGTTGGCCGTGATCTCCGGGCGAAGCCAGTTACTGGTTCGTGAATTACCCGAAGGTTCCACGCCACGAAAACATGCTCAGACCATTGTCGAGCAATCGCATCGGCTCAGTAATCTGATCACAGCATTAAAGCTCTTTACCGAGCCGGCGCAACCCAACAAGGAAACAGCCAATCTCGGGGATTTGCTTGATCATGCCATCAATCAGGTCAAACACAAACTTGATAAGTTGGCAGATGAAATTCAGGTGGACATCAGTCTGCCGGAGTCTTTGCCAGCCGTTGCTGTGGACGTTCAACAGATCGAGCAAGCCATCTGTGAGTTGATCCTCAACGCGGTGGAAGCGGATGGGAAGCATCATGCCAGTATCAAGGCCATGCTCAGTGATGACCGACGGTCATTGAATTTGGAAGTGACCGATAACGGACCGGGTATGGATGCACACACATTGCAACATGCCATGGACCCCTTCTTCTCAGCAAAACCCGCTGGACGCCAGATGGGGATGGGCCTGACGCGCGCCCGACAGTTGATCGCTGCACACGGCGGTCAGGTTGGGTTATGCAGCGCACTAGACAAAGGTACGACAGTAACTTTGTCATTGCCACTCGATTTGAGTTGAAAATTAACCGATAGACACCTGTGGAGGAAAGACCCGAGGGGGGAAACGGATCGCGAGATTCGGCCCGGGTTTCCCTGGAATCGTGATGGGATTGAGACCCCCATCGACTCGGTTCCGGGGGTGAGATGCACAGACTTTTGTTCAAGGATGTGCAGGAGAAAGTTTTGACCAGCGAACACCCAAACTCTGCGGATCATTCATCGCAGCACAAGGCCGCTGACGCCGTGTCGCCATCACCGACTGCAAAGTCGCGTCGCAAACCGGCGAGTTGGCGGGCCTTGCTCGTGGATGTTGACCCACAAGCACACGCGCAGCTTCAGTCTTCACTGAAGCAGATTGCTGCCTGTAAGCTTCAAGCGGTCAGTGATATCAATCAGGCCATGGAAGACCTGTCACAGCATCGCTATGACGTGGTCATTGCCTGTGCGGATCAGAATGAAGCTGCCACGCTTGAAGTGCTCAAGCAGATTCAAGCCAAACACCCCACCACCGAATCCATTCTCATCAGCAAGGAACTGCCCTCAGCGGACATGCTTTTTAAAGCGATGCGCAGTGGTGCTTCGGATGTGCTTTGCATGCCCCTTAACGGTGATGAATTGATGTCGCGTTTGAAGTTGGCCCACAACCGTGCGGTCTCCAAACGTCGTGAACGTCGCAAAATCCGCAAGCTTCAAAAAACCTGTGACAAACTCACGCAGGCTCACCAGGATGTCAGCCGACAGGTGGATGTGCTGTGTAATGACCTGGTGACCGCGTATCACGATCTGGCTTCGCAGATGCACGAAACCGTTCAGAACAACGACTTTTTGTCCTACGTGGGCAATGAGCTTGATCTGGAACACGTGCTTCGTCGCACGCTTGAATACGTACTTGAAAAAGCAGGCCCGACCAATGCTGCCTTGTTCCTGCCTGCCATGGCTGATGAATACTCACTGGGGGGTTACGTGAACCTTGATGGCTCGCGTGAATCGACCACCATGATTTTGCAGCATCTTGCTGATGTCGTTGCCCCGAAGATGGCAGAGCGTGAAAACGTCCTGCACATCACCGACAACGAAACCATGGGTAAATGGATCGGTGCCGACGCTGCGTATCTCGAAGATGCTCACGTGTTGGCCGTCCGCTGTCAGCATGAAGAGGAAACGCTTGCCGTGTTGATCGCTTTTCGTGATCAGTCCACGCCGTTTGTCCCTGAGATGGTTCAGACGTTTGAAGCGATCTCTACCTTGCTCGCTGAACAACTCTCGCGCGTCATACGCATCCATCACCGCCACCTGCCACATAGTGTTGAAGGTGATGACGAACCGGCGTTTGGGTTCTGAGATATCTTGTTGTCAAGACAAGTAACCACAGATGAACGCAGATAAACACAGATGTTCCGATTCGGAGCGTCTGTTTTTTTATGTCTTTATTTGTGTTCATCCGTGTGTATCTGTGGTTAAAAATGTCTTGAACACATGTGCGTGATTTCTACCAAAGAATCTGAAAAACAGTAAACTATCGCTCATGCCTACCAAAAAGAAAACCAATCAGAATACATCGTCTACTTCCGCCGCCAAACCTTGGGAACATGCCAAGAGTGGGGCGGGGTCTGCCCATGATCCGCTTGCTGCGCGCTTCGTCGAATCCATCAGCTATGACACCCGCATGTACAAGCAGGACATCATTGGCTCGGTCGCTCATGCCACCATGCTCGCTGAAGTCGGCCTGATCACCAAGAAGGAACTGTCACAGATCAAACGGGGTCTGAACGAGATCAAGAAAGAGATCGACGAACAGGGTCAGAGTTGGCCGGGTTGGAAAGTCGAACTTGAAGATGTGCACATGTGTGTTGAAGCTGCGCTGATCGCCAAGGTCGGTGATGCAGGCCGCAAGCTTCACACCGGTCGCAGCCGCAATGACCAGGTTGCGTTGGACCTGAAACTTTGGATTGAAGACGCCGCTGCGGATTTGGATAAGCAGTTTACCGCGCTGTTTAAAGCCTTCGTCCAACTGGCAAAACGTGATGGCAAGATCGTCATGCCGTCCTACACGCATCTGCAACGCGCCCAACCGATCTGTGTGGGTGGTGAACTCGTTGCATGGCTCTCAGCAATGGATCGCTGTCAGCAGCGCATCACCGCATTGCGCAATGTCAACAAGCAAAACCCGTTGGGCTCCGGCGCCATTGCCGGTTCGGGCTTGCCGTTGGATCGCTCGATCACCGCAGGTTTACTTGGTGTCGGGCCGGCGACCCCCAACAGCATCGACGGGACGGCATCACGCGATGCGGCACTGGACATGGTCTACTCACTGGCCATGATCAGCCAAACGCTTTCACGTCTTGCTGAGCAATGGATCATCTACATGTCCGAGGAGTTTGGCTTTTTGAAAATCGGTGAGGCCTACACCACGGGTTCATCCATGATGCCTCAGAAACGTAACCCCGATATGCTCGAACTCATTCGCGGGCGTTGTGGCAATGTTTATGGGAATCTCGTTGCCATGCTCACCATGGTCAAGGGTACGCCTATCGCCTACAACCGCGATCTCCAGGAAGACAAGCGTCATCTCTTTGCAGCATTCGACATGGTCACTGACTGTTTGGAAATGACGACGCGCATCGTCAAGTCTGCCAGGTTCCAGGAAAAACGAATCAACGAACGTCTGCATCGTGGCTTCCTTGATGCCACCGCGTTGGCGGATTATCTGGTCACACGCAACGTCCCCTTCCGCACGGCACACCAAGTTGTCGGTGCGTTGGTTCGCGAATGTGAATCGCGCAATCTCGATCAACTCTCGGACTTGCCGTTGGATGACTTCAACAAAGCCTGCAAGGATGCGGGGCAAAAGGCAGACACCTGCAGTGCGGAAATTTATTCATGGCTTGGTCCGGCCAACGTCGTCAAGCGCTACCAAAGCTATGGCAACAGTGGTCTGAGCGGTTTTACCCAACAGATCAAGGCATGGGAAAAACGATTGAAGAAATAAAGCAATTAACCACAGATGAATACAGATAAACACAGATGATCAGTTTGTCACCTTGGCAATTTTCTTACCCAATCCTGAATCTGTGTCTTGATCTTTTTTCTTATCTGTGTTCATCTGTGTTCATCTGTGGTTACATGTCTTGATCACAGGTGAGTGGAGTAAGCACCATGTTGATCCTCACCGTCATTCAAGGTCCGGACAAGGGCAGGCGATTTGAACTTCCGGATGATGAACCGCAGATCATCGGGCGGTCCAGTGAATCGCTGCCGCTGTTGGATCAGACCATCTCCCGTCGCCATGCTGAACTCACACCCGACGAAGGCAAGTGGTACATCAACGATCAGGAGTCGGCTAACGGCACGTTTGTGAATGGCCACCGCGTCACGCGTCCAAGACTGCTTCAGCCCGGTGACCAGGTGCGCACGGGTTTGACGCTTTTCGTCTATGGCTCCAATGCGGTTCCTGCCAAGAAGACCGACAGCATTCGCATGTTCAAGTCCAACGAGATGGATGCAAACGTCGAGTCGACTGCAAGCAGTGACGAGTCCATGATCATGGCGGTAGCTGAACCCTCCGAAGCAGCGGTGGTTCAACTGAAAGTCATTTATGAAATGACGCAACTCATCGGCTCGGTCGTCGAAGAAGAAGACCTGCTCAAAGGCATCATGGATTTGATTTTTGATTACTTCCAGGCAGACCGCGGGTTTATTCTGCTTGATGACAAAGTCTCGCGACATCCAGTGCCGGCCGTGGTTCGTCATCGTGATCCAAAGAAAAATCAGGACCCCGAATCCATCCCCGTCAGCCGCACGATTGTCCAGCATGTCATGGATAAAGGCGAAGGCGTGCTCTCAAGTAACGCCATGGCAGACAGCCGTTTTGCAGCCGGTGACAGTGTGCAGGGCTTGGGGATTCACTCCGCGTTATGTGTGCCGATCAAGTACAAGGATCGACTCTTTGGTGTGATTCATATTGATTCGCAGATCGCCAACTACACGTTCACGGATGACCAGCTTCGCCTACTCACTGCCATTGGTGTGCACACCGGTTTGGCGCTAGCGAATGCGGAGTTGTATGCCGACCGGTTAAGGCAGGAACGCCTTGCTGCCGTGGGTCAGACAGTGGCCTCACTGTCACATTCGATTAAGAATATTCTCCAGGGGATGCGTGGTGGTGCAGACGTGGTTGAGCTTGGTTTCCGCAAGAACTCCATGAAGGTGGTGGGGGGCGGTTGGTCAATTGTCTCGCGTAATCTTGAGCGCATTTACGAATTGACCATGAACATGCTCGCTTACTCCAAGCAGCGCAAGCCGGAGTTGGAAATGACCAACATCGCGCCGCTGATGGAAGAGATCGTTCAACTGATGCAAGGTCAGTTCGACAACAAGAAGGTTGCGCTGATCACCGACTTTGCCCAGGACATCCCACCTGTTCCGATTGATATCAATGGGATTCATCAAGCAGTGTTGAATCTGCTCAATAACGCGCTCGATGCCGTGCCTGAGAATGACGGCGCGGTGGTGTTGCATACCAGTTATGACGATCAGCTCTCCAAGGTGAAAATCGCGGTGACGGATAACGGCGAAGGCATTGATCAAGAGCGCATCAAGCGTTTGTTCCAGCCGTTTAACTCCAGCAAGGGGCTGAAGGGCACTGGTCTTGGTTTGGTGGTAACGCGAAAAATCGTGCAGGAACATGGGGGCACGGTGGAAGTTGAATCCAAACCCGATGACGGTTCGACGTTCACGATTCTGCTGCCGTGCACGGTTGATGAAATCCCGTCGCTTGCTGATACGCAGGAACCGTCGGTGGGGACGTATGATCCGGATGAAGATCTGCTTGATCTTGAAAGCGACATGGCGCGCGATTGATGTGTGATTCATACAATCGCATCAAGACCGTGGATGCCCCAAAGCCGTGTCACTCCAGTGGCACGGGTTATCTTGGTTATCTTCGTGCGCATGTTCACAATTGTTCATGCAATGACACAGTTATCATGTGATGCTGCGTATCATGATTTACAGTACATATTTCAAATCACAAATTTTCCTAGGCGCTTGGCGTTGCTTAATTACAATACAGTAAACCCTCCTACAGCCTCCACACGCACCGCCTCGGACCAGACGCATGACCATTAAAATCATTGAAGCAGTTGCCTTGTTCATTCTCGTGATCCTGTCGCTATTCATTTGGCAACGGAGTTTCACGCAGAACATCAAACGCCTGGTCTATCGTCTGCTGCGATTGGTCTTGACCTATGTTGCGGGCTACTTTGCATTCAAATGGGTTTTGTCGCACGGACATGGCCCAATCATCGCTGGACTTGGTGCGACAGTCGCGGGCTTTGTCACGCTGTTTATCCTCGGGTTGGTCCTTAAGCCCAAGCCTGAAGACGAAAATGCGCATCGTTCGTTGCCCAATGCCATGTTGCAAAAGTTGGGTAATCTCCTGCTCATCGCACTGCTTTGGATCTCAGCGGTGATCGTTGTGGATCTTGCAACCACACTTCTAGAAAACACGAAAATGCGCAGCACCATTTACGAAAATTCCATCGTCATGCGCCGCTTTATGGATTGGCATGAGACCACCGAAGCCGAGTTTGATATCAGTGATAATCCCTTGCTCCAGACATTGCAGAAGACACGTCAATGGTTATACGACAAGGCCGGTTTTGGACATCTGCTTGAGCAGGTCGATGCGATCAGCCAGATTCAGTCTATGCCCGATGATCAGCGAAATGCATTGATTAATCAGGATGAGAATCTGCAGCAACTGCTGAACAATCCCGATATGCAGGCGGTCATTCACAATGCTGAGATTCGTGAATTGATTGAAAAGGCAGGCACCGGTGATGCGGCGGCCTTGATGCAACTCAGTAAACATCCCGACATCAACAAGCTCTTTGCCAATGCTGAACTCCGTCAGCAGATCATGAGCATTAATCCCAAAGAACTTATGCAACAGAAAGAACAGTTGCAGCGACAGTTCTCCGGGCAGTGAGTCTGCCTACGTGTTGAGAAATTCGACCCGTCAGATTCGCTTCACTCATCTGGCGGCTTGTGTTGGACCCGTTACAATCACGCATCATGTGTGGACGCTATTTTCTATCTCTGGTTGAACAGCAACTCGCCGACTTCGCCGAATACGTGTCGGAGATGATGAGGTTATCGCCTGGTATCAATCCATTAAGATTTGTTGGACTTTCGGGTATCCAGCCGCGGTATAACATCGCGCCATCTCAGCCGGTATTAGCGGTGATCTCGGATGAGATGACCCATGAAAAGAAACTGACGTATCTGAGTTGGGGGCTTGTCCCACGTTGGGCAAAAGACCCTGCGATTGGCAACAAGCTTATTAACGCACGCAGCGAAACGGTGACGGAAAAACCGTCTTTCAAAGATGCCTATCGCTATCGCCGGTGTTTGGTTTTAGCCAACGGTTATTACGAATGGGACCAACGAACCAGGCAGCCCTATGCGATCACCGTACCCGACATGCCGACGTTTGCGATGGCCGGTTTGTGGGAGTATTGGGCGGACCCGGCGGGCGGTGGTTCGGAGATTGCAAGTTGCTCGATCATGACGACGGAGGCGACGGGTTGGTTATATGACATGCACCCGCGCATGCCTGTGATTCTCACGCCGGATACTTACCGTTTGTGGTTGAATCACGATCATGAGGTCTTGCCGTTGGTCGGGACGTTACTTGAGTCTTACCCCAGTGACCTGATGCAGAAACGCGCGGTGAGTCGGTATGTCAATCGCGTGGGCAATGAGGGGCCACGGTGTCTTGATCCGGGGGAGGAGCAGGGGACATTGTTTTAGCGCCGGAAGTTTCCGTCGGTAGTTCGCGCTAAGCCGCTCGCAGTTTTTTGGCGCGACGGTTCAAAATGCGCTACAATCTGGGGATGACAAAGAAACCTTCCACACTCCCGGTTAATGACATTGTGACCGGTGACTGTATCCAGACGATGAACCGTTGGCCTGAGGCATCGATCGACTTGATCTTCGCGGACCCGCCGTACAACATCGGCTATCAATATGATCACTACGAAGACAAGCGAGACGATCATGAGTATGTGCAGTGGACGCAGGATTGGATCGGCGCCTGCGCGCGATTGCTTAAGCCGTCGGGGAGTTTTTACATTCTCATTGGTGACGAATACGCAGCAGAGACGCGAATGTATCTCAAGGAACTTGAGCGTGAGAAGAAGCTGGTGATGCGCAACTGGATCATCTGGCATTACACGTTTGGGCAGAATTGCAAGATCAAATTCAACCGCTCGCATGCCCATCTGTTTTATTGTGTGGGCTCGGAGATCTTTGGTTGTAAGGATGTGACCAAAAATCCGCCGTTCACGTTCAACCGTCTGGACATCGCGATACCTTCCGCCAGACAGACGACGTACAAGGACAAGCGTGCCAACAGCACCGGGAAGTTGCCTGACGATACGTGGTATCTGCGACCTCAGAATGCGATGGCCGATGATGTGAGCAAATACTTCGGTCCCGATGAGGACACGTGGTATGAACCGCGTCTGTGTGGCACGTTCAAAGAGCGTCAGCAGTGGCATCCCTGCCAGCTTCCCGAATCACTGCTGACGCGCATCGTCAAGCTTTCAAGTAATGCCGGCGACCTGGTGTTCGACCCATTTACCGGTAGTGGGACGACATTAGCGGTCGCACATAAACTCGAACGCAAATGGTTGGGTTGTGAACTCAGCGAACAGTATGCAGCCAAAGCCAAAAAAAGGATTACCACGGTTTTGGATGAGGTTGAATTACCCAAGGCAGCTAAGCGGCCGGGTAAAAAGAAAACAGTGAACACCGATCAGGATTCGGGGTTGTTCGAGTAAACCGCAAAATATCCACGAGTGAACAGTGATCGCGGAATATTGTGGATCAGATGTTGATTATTATCGGTAGTTATGCTGGGTTTTTGGTGATAACCCGGGTAAAATATACGACATGTGGGCGGGGGCCGACATGTGGAGAGGCAAAAGGAGTTTGCCGTTTTAATCGCAGGAGGCGATCCCATCAAAATTGACCCTTACATTCAACCCGCCTCGACCACCGGTAGAGCCGGCACGTTTGATCAGGCTGTGCAGCGCTATGAACAGGCGCACGCTCAGAAGTCTGTAACGTCGGTTAAGCCTCAAGAGGATGTTGTTGAAATCTCCAGCCTGGGTCGGTTACTCAGTCGTGAAGACCAGGCACAGGGCGTTCGGATGGCTTTGGTTGAAAAAGTCAAAGCCGAGATCGCGCTGGGGGCATACGACAAACCCGAGAAGGTCGATCAGGTTCTCAACCGTCTGCACGAGGATCTGAACAAGCTCCAATAATTTTTACCAAGCGAGCAAGGCAAACCTGACCGTGATTCAGGTTGCCACTATCCTGCGCGCGGCCATTGAGAACACGCCTGTATGACCCGTCAGCCTGCCTTTGGGTTAAGCAGTAAACGTGTTGAAAAGGGATTAGTGATTCGTGATTAAGGGAAGGCAAAAAGACAACAATAAGCCAAGAAATTTCCAGCTAACAACCCTAATCCCAAATCTCTTATCCCTGGCCAAAACAGGCAATCTTCTTTATCCCAAACTCAGGTCGTCAGGTCGGATGCCTTTGATGGTTTGTTCATTCGAACATGATTTCAATTGGCAAATAAAAACACCCACGTTCATCATGGACATGGGTGTTTTGTTTTGTCTTTGTTATCGTTTTCAGGCTGCGGATTTGCGAGCTTGTTCGACCATGTCGTTGATGTAAACCGTCAATTGGCGGGTGTCAATGGGTTTGGGCACAAAGCGGTCCACGCCGTTGGCCAGAAGATCCTTGACTTCATGGGTTTGAACAAAACCGCTGACCATGATGATGGGGGTTTGTGAAAAGTGCTCATGTTCACGCAAATACTTGACCAGGACATCACCATGCATGCGTGGCATTTGCATGTCGGTGATCATGACATCCACATGGGGATTGTCTTCAAGTATTTCAACTGCACGTTGGCCATCACTTGCAACAATACAATGATGCCCGAGCTTGCTGACCAGTTGAGTCAGCAACATGCGGATTGTTTTATCATCATCAACGACCAGAATGTTGCTCATAGTCAATATCTCCGGTATTGGACCAGGCCCGGGATGCGAATCATCTTCCTGGATAATCGGTCAAAAAACAGGTTGAATTGAGAGAATGTGGAAGTTTGATATCACAAAAGTTGATGCTCCACGCCGATAACACAGCGTGACTTTCACGTGCCATAACAGAAAGCGTTGTCAGCTCAACGTGATTGATGATTCTGTGCGTTGATCCATGTTGGACGTTTAGACTTGTTCAGGTTTCAACTGCCGACTCATCAATTGGCTGATGGCAGAGATTGGATCGAGATTTTCAAACAGCACACGGTTAATCGCTTCGGTGATGGGCATTTCCACGTTGTACTGTTTGGCCAACTGCATGACGGCTTGCGTGGTGGGGATGCCTTCGACGACGTCGTTGGATGAGTCGAGGATTTGTTGGCTGGTCATGCCCTGCCCGAGTTTTTCACCACAGCTACGGTTGCGTCCTGTCGGACTGAAGCAGGTGGTGGCAAGATCACCGACGCCGGCAATGCCAAAGAAGGTGTCATGCTCCGCCCCCATGGCGGTTCCCAGTCGAAGGATCTCCGCCAAGCCGCGTGCCAACAGCGCGCTCTTGGCGTTGTTGCCAGCCTGGAGTCCGTCGAGGATACCGGCTGCCAGGGCGATGACGTTTTTCGTCGCACCAGCAAGCTCAACGCCAAGTAAGTCGGTGAGGGTGTAAACACGGAAGAAGTTGCTGGTAAAGGTTTGCTGCAGGTCACATGCAAAGGCTTCATCTTCGCTGGCAGCAATCACCGTTGCAGGCAGACACTTGGCCAACTCTTCAGCAATCGTCGGACCACTGATCGCGCCGATCGGACCGACCGGGGCGCCTGCTTTTGTCAGCGTGTCGGTGATGATCTGTGTTGGACGCAATAAGGTTCCAATTTCAATGCCCTTGGCCATAGAGACGATGGGCGTGGGTTGCTTCAGAGATGAGGCCAACCGCTCCCAGACACTGCGGACATGTTGCGTGGGCACGGTGGAGACGAGTAATTCACTGCCATGCAGCGCTTCATTGATGTCTGCTGTGATATGGATTTCCTGTGGCAAATCAAAGCCGGGCAAATGTCGTTTGTTCTGTCGCGTCTGGATTAATGCGGTGACCGAGGTTTCAAAAGCACCCCAGAGTGTGACGTCGATTCCCTGGCTTTGGAGCATCAAAGCTGAGACGGTGCCCATGGAGCCGGTTCCGATAATGCTGACTTTTTTAATTCCCATGAGCGGCATTGTGGTCCGATAGTTCGGTTGATGCAAGGCGGCAAGTTAAACATTGGTGTAATTGGGTCGATTCATCGCGCAAGAATTGCGCTTTTATTGGTCTTTGTCAGGAAGGTCCTGATAAAAGGTAATGAAAAGTGTTGAATCCATCCGATATGCCATAACAGTCAGGTATGGTCGAGAGTGACCCGGAATCCGACCTGACGACGCAAATGGCATCATGTGCTAGTGGGATAGTGGTCTGTGCTTGTAAGTCAGGAGGACGAGCAGCATAGGTCAGATGTCAAGGGCGTAGAGGAATCGTTGTGTGAATGCGCAACGTTATGGATGACGGAAAAGCCATGAGTAACAAGCTTGCAAGGAAGCGATTGAGCGTATTGGGATGGCTTGGCAGTGGGGCGGCCGCAGTGATGCTGCTGGTCATGGGTCTAGGCTGCGAGTTTGACAGTTACATGGACCCCTCTGTTGTCGGGCGATGGGAACGGACACCGGTGATTCTGCCGATTCTGGACCAGCTGGACATCATTGATGAACCACCGTCCAAGGCACCGGGGACGACACCTGTTAAGTCCGAAGACCTGATCCCTGAGATCGAAGAATATGTCATTGGCCCTGGTGACCTGATCACCTTCACGATTTTTGAACTGGTGGTTCCCAATGTGGAATCCGTTCAGACGCGTCGTGTTGATGAATTGGGTTACGTGCGTCTGCCTTTGATTGGTGCGATGAAAGTTGCGGGTTTAAAGCCCAGCCGACTTGAAAAGGCTGTGTCCCAGAAACTTTCCGATAAGGACATTCTCAAGGATGCCACCGTCAGCGTCATCGTTCAGGAAGGTCGTCAGAAGACCTACTCCGTTATTGGTGAACCGCAGGTCGCAGGCACGGGTATTGGTACCTACACCATCCCGCACACCAACTTCCGTCTGCTTGAAGCCATGGCCCTTGCCCGTGGTATCCCCGGACGGATCAAAACCATTTACGTCATCCGTGCCCCAACGATGATGGCATCCCTGCCTGAAGTGTTGCTCGGTAAGGATCTGCCTTCCTCGGATGTGCATCCTTCTGACAATGCTCGCTCCGAACGTGCAGTGGATCTCATTGATCAGTTACTCTCAGGTATCGACACCACCGGCAGCACGCAGGTGGCCTCAGCCAACGGTGGCGTTTCCGTCGCCCAGGCTTCCAGTGATGATCAGCAGTGGGTGCATGTCGATGGCAAGTGGGTCAAGATTGATGCTCCGCAAAATGCCAGCAACATGACCATGACTCCGTCGAATAATGCCGTCTATGTTGATGACTCGGTTCGTACCTATGATCCCAACGATACCGCCAGCATGCTTGCAGACACCCGTATCATCGAAGTGCCTTACGACAAGCTGCTCACCGGTGAACTCAAGTACAACATCGTCATTCGTGCAGGCGACGTCATCCGCGTCCCCGCCCCGGTGATTGGTAATGTCTACATCGGTGGTGCCATTCAGCGTCCAGGTACCTACGCCCTGCCGGGTGACAAGGATTTGACCCTCAAGCAGTTGATCTTTGCTGCTGGTAACTTGGCTCCTAACGCCATCCCCGAACGTGTCGACCTGATCCGTCGTGTGGGTGACAATCAGGAAGCCACCGTCCGCATCAACCTGCGTGAAATCTTCCATGGCGTCGAACCGGACTTCTACCTCAAGCCCAACGACACCCTGAACATCGGCACCAACTGGATCGCCTCACCTTTAGCGGTCATTCGTAACGGCTTCCGCATGACCTACGGCTTTGGCTTCATCGTCGACCGTAACTTCGACGACAAGGTCTTCGGATTCCAGTCCAACTAATATCATCCGACGCAAGTCGGTCACAATCTGATACCAATAACAGCACCCTCGGTTGATATCGAGGGTGTTGTTTTTCATTGGTCACAACAAGTTCAATAAACCGTTCAAACACTTGCGCGCCTTCATGTCTTGGGACTTGTGCACGGGGTGTTAACCTGTTGCCCTTTGGATTGTGGTATGGCCAACGGTCCGCGGATTAACATCCGGTGCTCAATAAAACGACGACTGACATATTAAACAGACACAAATCCTGAAGTATTATCCCGGACCTTTCTGTTCCACTATTTCCGGTTGTAACGATTAATCTGCAAGAACTTATCAAACTTCACGGCTTGGACTTCAACCGCGCCAGCAATAGACCGATAGCTATGACAGATTCCCTGCACTGCCATCCACTTTGGATCGGGGAGTCTTAACAACCTGGCAGCGTGGTCGCGGCGATTGATACCTAAGTTTCCCTGTGCATAAGCATGGGCAGACACCACGCTGACATTATTGCAACGGACGATTCAATGGATCGGTCCTCATGATTCATATGTCGCACGCGCGCTGGGTTTGATGGGGCAGTTACAACTGACGGGGAGGTTGCTGACACCATGTAGGAGTTGGCTCAAACACGACGGATGACAAGCACCACCGCCACCACATCCTGGAAGTCCGCGACACTTGCGCCTTGGCAACGCTGGGGCACCTGGCTGTGGATCGGATTGCTCGGCGGATTGTTTATCCTGCTTTTCCGCAATTTCCTGTTTCGCATGTTTCTCATTGCCACCGATCGCTGGGAAGGTGATTGGTCGCATGCCATCGTGATTCCCTTTATCGCGATTTACTACATCTACCAACATCGCTTTGCATTGCTCAAACGCCAACGGCAAGTCTGGTGGCCGGGATTGGCGGTCATGTTCCTTGGCATCTTCAGCTACAGCTGGTGGATTTATCCCGGGCGCAATGACATGTTCCAAGGCTATAGCATGATCATCGCGCTCTTTGGCATGGTCCTGTTTCTCTTTGGAATCAAGCGCTTTGGCATCCTCTGGTTCCCGGTGATGTACCTGACGTTGGCGGTGAAAGTCTCCGACCGCATCTGGGAGCAAATTGCCTGGCAACTCCAACTCATTGCTGCCAAGTCGGCTGCGATCGCGCTGAACTTCATCGGTGCGTTTATGAATCTCGACGCGTCAGTCGATGGTTCGACAATCAAGATTTCATTCCTGCGTAATGCCGTCTGGGTGACCGAATCATTGAATGTCGCTGAAGCCTGCTCGGGGCTGCGGATGCTTGCTGCGTTTGTCGCGTTGGGGGTTGCCGTTGCGTTTCTGGCAGACCGCAGTTGGTGGCAGCGTCTGGTGATGGTCAGCCTGACCGTTCCCATTGCTGTGATGGTCAACGTCGGACGCGTGACCACGCTGGGCATACTCCAAACCGTCAACAAACAATGGGCTGCTGGTGACGTGCACACTTTCGTGGGCATGCTCATGCTCATCCCCGCGCTGCTCTCATTCCTGCTCATCGGCTGGGTGCTTGATCGCATCATCATCAAAGCCGATGAACCCCAGCAGGCAACTGAACAACCAACGCAACAACACGAACCCCCCGCCCGTGTCGACCCGCTGCAACTTGGGATGTATATCCTTGCCGGTGGGTTGCTGGCATTACTCGTTGGTGCCAGTTATGGCCTGTTTTTCGCCTGTTTCCGACCGAACCTGCTGGGAGATTGGCTTAGCCGTCCCATGATCATCGGCATTATGGTTCTCACTGTGATTGGTATTGCTGCAGGCATTGTTATGCTTCGTCGCAAACTCAATAACGTGTTGCCAAGTGTCCGACATCAGGCTGCCCAGGCGATTTGTGCAGGTGTTCTGGCTTGTGCTTTAGCGGGTCTGACATTCATCGTCGGATCCACCAAGGCAGTGCTGATCAAGAAACCGGTGCCGATGCGGTTACCGTTGGTGGGCATCCCTCAGAAGCTGGGTCATTGGGAAATGATCAATGACGAACGACTCAGCGACGAAGTGCTCGAAGAGCTACGCACGAAGTTCTACATTTCACGCCAGTACCGTGATACCTCGATGCAGTTGACTGATCCAGGCTCGACGATTCGGTTTCATGTTGCCTATTACACGGGGACACCCGACACCGTACCGCATGTGCCGGAGCGATGTTTTGTTGCTGCAGGTTTGACGCCGCGTGGTAAACAGGTGATCGATCTGAACCTCAGCAAAACGCATTACAAGACACACACCGATGGCACGATTACGGCCTTGTCAGAATTGGCCGATCAACCGGTGCGGATCCCTGCACTGCAGATTCCCGCGACGATGTTTACCTATGGTCAATCGTCGGGTGACAGTGCCGATGCGAATGTGATTTACTTTTTTGCCGCCAATGGCAAGTTCCTGCCGACGCCGGATCACGTGCGTTTTCAGGGCTTTTCGCTGACGGATGAATACAGCTATTACTGCAAGATTGAAGTTGGCGTGAACCTGGTCGGAGACAAGGATCTGGCTGTAAGGCGTGTTAACGACTTTTTATCTGACTTTTTGCCACAGGTCATGGCTTGCCTGCCTGATTGGGTCGATGTAACCGAGGGACACTGGCCCCCAAACGAGAATGGTGCGCCCTGAATGTGTTGGTTATTGGAACGTAAAGTGGTTCGAAGCAAGACTCCGAAGGATGGAGGAACAGACAAATGTCTGGACGTGTGAATACCAAGTTCGTCGTGGGACTCAGTGCCACGCTCATCATTATTATTGTCGGCCTTGTGGGGGTTTGGTACACATTGGTGCGTACCGATCCAGCAGAGTACATCGCTCGCGCCGACGCGATGCTGGCACAGGGACAGTACGCGCAGGCCGTGGACTTCTACCGCAAAGCGCGATCCGGCCGGCCGCATAGTGTCGAACTGATGCTCAAGCAAGCCCAGGCCATGGAGCAGATCACCGTCACCGACTCCCGCCAGGCACGCAGCGCTATCGGTCAATTACTTGAACTTTATAAGGGTGTCCTCGATGTCGATTCACGTAACGACACGGCGATGCGTCATCTCGCGGATATCTATATGAAGATCGGTCGGGAATTGGGCGACCTCGACGCTTGGGATCAACTATTTAAGATCACCAACACGGCTGTCCTCAGTGATGCCAACAACATCGTTGCCCGTCAATACCGTGGCATTGCCCAGGTCAATCGCATGCTGGCAGTGAACGTCAGTGATCGCGATGTGCAGACGGCATGGGAAGACCTTGAGCAGGCACACCAGGCAGACCTTGATGATCCGGATATCACGCATCACATGGCGCTCTGGCATGTGATCCAGTACAAAGATATGAGTTCGCTGGCCGGAAACCCGATCAAAGCGTCCGAGCACCAGAAACAGGCGATTGCTCTGTCGGATCAATTGCTAGCCAAGTATCCCGACGAACCGCGCATCAAGGTGTACAAACTGCGCGTGCTCTCTGAAATGCGCATGCGTGACGAAGCTCAGGCGTTGGCGATGCAGTTGGAAAAACAGCTGTCCAATGATGAAGCCTCCGCGGACCTGGTTCTGGAAGTTGCCCGACAGTTGGCGTCCCGTGCCTCAAGTACCAGCCGCCAGGTGAAGATGGATGAAACCTCTCTACGTCGAGCTGAAAAACTTGTTGATGTCTCGGCCAAGGCCAATCCGGCGGACCTGCGTTTGGCTTTGCTGCAAGGTCAGATTCTCACCGTGATGGGTAAGTATGACGAAGCCACCAGCGTCTTTGGTGATGCTGCTCATAAGACCTACAAAGCGCTGCCGCTGGTTGCGTATCAGTCCGCCCAACTGCGTCGCGCTGCTGCGGTGCAGTATGCTGATCTTAAACTTCGTCAAGCCGATGGCATGGAAGGCGCTTCCCGTGATGCCGCCTTGGATGATGTGGAAAAACTCATCGAAGACATGCGTGCAGAGACTGGCGAAAGTGCCTACGTGAGCATGCTCACCGGCAAGCTCCATCTCACCCGAGGGGATTGGGGTAAAGCGCTTAAAGAACTTGACTCGGCGTCGGCACAATTCAATGACCGTAAACCCGACATCCTGTTGCTTTCGGCATCGGCCTGTGCGCAACTCGGTGAACTTGGCGCAGCGGTTGAACGTCTGGAAACCCTGCTGAAAGTCCGTGGTGATTACCTGCCGGCACGCATTGAGTTGGCCAAGCTGCAACTGCGCTTATCTCAACCCGATCAAGCCAAGCAGCAGATTGATGTGATCGTCCGCGAAGAAGGTGGTCAACCCAGCGAGCAGACGCAGAAGCTTTTAGCCATCTACTATGCTCAGACCGATCAGACCGACAAAGCCATCGCAGCCTACCAGCAGCTTGATCCGGCAAACGACTTGCAGGTCGCCTTGTCACTGGCGCGTCTGCAGGCTTCGCATGGTCAGCGTCAACAGGCTGTGAATCTCCTGACGCAGCATTTCAACAAGGCGCCCAAGAACCTTTCGATCCTGCGTGAACTCGTGGGCATCGTTGACAATGCCCAGGCACTTGAGCCTTACTTCAATAACGCCCAGGCTGCCGGTGCCGACCCCAATGCGTTGGTGCTGCTTAAGAGTAAACTCACCGACAAGTCGGGCATGTCTGCGATCAACGCGGTCAACAAGATTGTCAATGACATTGATGATCCGTTCACCCGTGCGATGAGTCAGTACACCTTGAACATGCGCCTGGGTAAGGAAGATCTTGCCAACGTCGCGTTGCGTGAAGCTGCCAGTCTCAAGCCGGATCACCCGCGTGTGATGGAGGCGATGTTTGTTAAGGCCATTTCGGATAAGAACTGGGACAAGGCACAGGAGTTGGCAAGCAAGGCCAAGTCCAACAATGCTGACCTTGCTGATGGCAGCCTCTTTGCTGGTCGTCTTGAACTGGCTCGCGGGCAGACCGCCAATGCCGTGGTGCTTTTGACGCGTGGTATGAAACAACGCCCGGTGTACTCCGAAGGTTGGCGTTGGTTGGCTGAGGCGCAACGCGCGATCGGTGATACGTCTGCTGCGATCCGCTCCTACCAGGAGTCCATCCGTCAGCGTCCGGACAACCTGCGTTCATTCGAAGGATTGGCTGATGCCTATGATGCGATTTCGCGTCGTGATCAGGCTTTGCAGACCTGGCGTCAGGTGTATCAGATCGCACCGGGTAACCGTGTGTACCGAGAAAAATATCTGTCTTACGAACAACGTCAAGGTGATCCGAATAAGGCTTTGGAAGTGCGCATGAATATCGCACGTACCGAGCCTGATGATCTGGGGAACCTGCGTGGTGTTGCTGTGCTGCTTGCTCATCTGAAGCAGATGGACAAGGCCCGTCAGGTCTGTCAGCAGCTCTTTGCCAAGGACCCGTCAGATCGCGCCAACTACGGAGCCTATGCCGCGGTGCTGGCGATTGACAATCAACTTGATCAGGCTCGCGGTGTGCTTGACAACTACATCAAGCAGAAAGCCGATCAGGCAGAAGCCGAAGATTACATGCTCTATGCCCGGTTCCTGATGAGTGTCGGACAAACCAAGCAAGCCTACGAGCAGTATCGCAATGCGATCAAGTTGGATAAGACGCCTGACATGCAGGCCAGCCGAGAGTTGGCGGACGCGCTGTTTGGTGATGCACGGTTTGCCCAGGCCGCTGAGATTTACCAGCGTGTGTGGGAACGGGATCGCCAGGACGGTCGCGTGGGTTATCGACTGGTTGAAACACTCCAGCGAAACAGTCAATTTGATCAGGCCCGCCAGGTACTCGAAAGGTTGGAAGATGCCATTGGCAAGTCCGCTACGTCATTACTGCTCAAGGCTCAGATTGCCCAGAACCAGAATCAGACCACCCAGGCAATGGACTATTTGAATCAGGCAGTGGACATGACGCCGGATGATGCGATGGTTTACTACCAGCGTGCTTCGATGTTGCTGGCAGATACCAATTATGAAAACCAAGTGATCTCCGATTTGCGCAAGGTGTTGGAGCTTGACCCCAACTTCACGGCTGCTCATCGGATGCTCGCCCAGATTCATCTGCGTCATGACAGCTTCGATCAGGCCGTTAATGAATATGAGTCGGTGCTGGCGCAGAATCCCAATGACGTGAACACGCGTATTGAGTTGCTTCAGATGTATATCAATGCCAATGACCTGTTGGCAGCCAAGACTTTGTTATCGGATGCAACGCGTCGTCATCCGGATCAGGCGCGCTGGCCGCGTCTGCAGGCTGACATTGCCATCCGTGAACGCAATCACCGTCAGGCTGCCAAATATCTGCTTCAGGCATTCGAGCTTGAACCGCGTGTGAATGTACTCGCTGCGATGGGTCTGGAAATGATTCAGGCAGGTGCAGCAGGTATGGCGATCACCAAAATCGAAGAAAACCCGCAAATGCTGGCCGATAACGTGCAATTGCGTGCGATTCTGGGACGTGCCCATTACAAGTTGGGCAAACGCGCCCAGGGCAAAGCCGAGTTCGTCGCCGCGTTGCGTGGCGCCAACTCGTTGGGCCAGGTCATTGATGTATGTGATCAACTCGTCGCGGTGGAGGGTGTTGAGTCTACGCAACAGATGCTCGAAGGCTTCACCGGCGCTAAGTCCGATATCTGGTTGCAGGTGGCTATTGCACGAACTTTGATCGGCGCGTCGAAATATCAAGAAGCGGTTAACCGTCTTAATCGGATCAAACCGCAGATCAGTGACAAAGAAAAATCGGAATTCAGTGGCCTGCTCTCACTGGCGCTTCACAATAGCGGCAAGTTTGAGGAAGCGGCCAGTGTTTACAAGCAGGTGCTTTCGGAGAATCCCGACAGCTTTGCAGCGTTGAATAATCTCGCTTATCTGCTTGCCACGAACTTGAACCGTCCCGCTGAGGCACTGCCTTATGCTCAGCGGGCCGCAGAGTCCGCTCCCAATGACCCGCAGGTGCTCGACACTCTGGGTTGGGTGCAGTTTCTGGCAGGGCATCAGGACGAAGCCGAGGCTACGTTACGCAGAAGTGTCCGTATACGACCCTTCACCGCCAACACGTATCACCTGGCTGAAGTCATGATCAAGGACGGACAAACGCGTTATGCCACAGAATTACTGGACATGGCCCGACAGTTCGCCCAGCAAAGTGCCGATAAACAGATGTTAGACAAGGTAAACATTCGTCTCAAAGAAGTGACGCAATAACCCATTGAGAGGGGGTTAGACCATATGACAGCCAATCCGTTAACACCACCATCATCCGTCGTGGCCGTGCAGGCACCCGCTGCCAGCGCAAACACGCGATTCACGCCACTGGACCCGATCCGTGTGCTTCAGCAGTATGCCTGGTTTCTTGCCGGTGTCCTGATCGTGAGCCTGTTCCTCGGCGGGGTGCTGTACGTCTTCTTCAAGACCACCAGCCCGCAGTACACCTCCGAAGCCCAATTGCTCGTCTCCGGTACGCTCAACAGTGCCTATGAAGAACCTTCCGTCGGTGGCTCGCTCAAGCAGCAGCGCCTTGACGTGTTGTCTGCGTTCATCAAGAACCAGGTCATCACCATCAAGTCCGATGAGGTGATTAACAATGCTATGAAGAAATCGGAAGTACAGGACACCTCGTACTATCGCGATTACAAGAGTAACAAGGATGAAACCCTCCAGAAGGTCAAGTCACAGCTCTCAGTGGCTCAGATCGTCGGTTCAACGTTGATCCAGCTTAAACTCACCGGCTCCAATGCCAGTGACCTCCAGCCGATGCTCAATGCCATTGTCAGTGCGCACTTGGATGCATATGACAACGCCAAACGCACCAACTCCTCTGACGTGCGTAAGGTCTTCGTGGAAGAACAGAAAAAAGCTGAAGACGAATTTATGCAGATTCAGCAGCAGCTTAAACTCTTCCGTGAAGAGCATGATCTGTCAACCCTCGAATCTGCCAATAACGAAGCGAACCTTACCTACAATCAGCTTGCTCAGCAGGCCTCGACGATTGCTGTGAAGCTTCAGACTTCGCGTGAAATTTATCGTTCCCTCAAGAGTGCCCACGAAGAAGGTCGCATCGCCATCGGTCCGGATGAACTGGCCAAGGTCGAAGCCGATCCCGCCATTGCAACGCGTGATGAACGCATTCGTGGTCTTCGTGAAACGCTTGACGTTTACCGTCACCGTTTTGGTCCTGAACACCGCGCTGTGTTGGAACTCGAACGCACCATTGAAGCCATTCTTGTCGAACGCAAGAGCGAAGTGGATAACCTGCTCCGCGAGCGTCAGGCTGTGGCTTTGGACCAAGCTCAGAAGGCTGTCGCAGCTTTCGAAGGTCAGCTTGCTGGCATGGAACCTGCCTTGCAGGAAGCCCGCGCCAAGCTGCGTGATCTGACTGAAAAAATGGCTGAGTATCACCTGATTGCTGACAAGGCCAAGAGTGCTTCATCACGTCGGGCCAAGGCTCAGAAACTGCTTGACGATATTCAGGTCAAGAACAGCCGTCCGGACAACCGTGGTGTCGAACCGTCACTGGCTGCCACCGCACCGCGTCTGACTTTCCCGACCATCTCGGGCATTGTGGTGACCGTGGTCATCCTCTGCGAAGGTCTTGCCCTGGTGTTCATCTTCGTCAAGGAACTTCTGGATCAGCGTATCAAGAGTCCGACGGACATCATGCTCATCCCGCACACCAAGGTGCTCGGCGTCATTCCCGACTCGGAATACGACGACGAAATTGGTGGCAACATGGAAAACCTGGTCCAACGCGATCCCACGGGTCTGGTTGCCGAAAGCTTCCGCCAGGTTCGCACGGGCATTCTCTCTGCAGTGCAGGGTTCGGGTCAGCGTGTGTTCATGATTGCCGGCCCGCAGCCTGACAGTGGTGTGAGTAGCATCGTCAACAACCTTGCCCTGAGCCTGGCTCACGACAACCGCAAGGTGCTGGTCATCGACGCCAACTTCCGTCGCCCGGCATTGCACAAGATGTTCGGTGCCATGGGTAGCAGCGGCTTGGCTGAAGTGCTTCGTGGTAGCGCCACATTGGACAATGCCATCGTGCACATGGTCGATCCGACCGTCGATGTTCTGACGGCTGGCAGCTCGGCTTCGGCAGCACCGGAACTCTTTGAAAGTCGCACGTTCACGCAGATGCTCGATGAGTGTCGTCAGCGTTACGATGTGATTCTCATCGACACCCCGCCTGCACTGATCACCAGCGAAGCTCAGATCCTCAGCAAGCATGTCGACGGTATCGCCATCGTCGTCCGTGCCGCACGCGATCAGCGTGGCATGGTTGCCCGTATGGTCCGCCAGTTGGAAGGCTCCAATGCGGTGATGCTCGGTGTGATCCTCAATGCCGTGCGTACCACTGCCGGCGGTTACTTCTCCAAGAACTTCAAGATGTTCCGCAAGTATCGTCGCGGTGCCAACGGCTCGCTGGATATGGAGCAGGACTTCCATACTGAGGAAGTCGACCGCGTGGTTCCTGAGAAGAAGGACAAGAAGTCGGAAGGCCGCTTTGATTCGCTTCGCGATGATGATGACGACGACAATCTGGGTCTGCCCAAGTAAAACGGATTAAGTCGCTCCGATAACCGGACGATGCAAACATTGAGATAACACTGTCATTGGGCAACTGGGGTTTGGACCTCTGAACTTCAAAAGCCCATGACACATAAAACATGTCGGGTCGTGGTTGGCCAGTTGAATCATCACCTGTCTGACCACGACCCGAATCATTCCACCAGCCCTTGGAGGGGCGAAAGATGGCAAGCGTGGTGCAGGACTTCCTGCATAGTATTTGGTTTGTGGCCACGACAGATGGCAAGGACACCATGACCGCCAGCAGTGTGTTGGCGCCGTACATGGCTGTGTTCTTCGTTGCCTTCTTTGTCAGCTTCATTGCCACACCGATCATGCGCTGGCTGGCCATCCGCAATGGTGTGGTCGATTGGCCGGACTTCAAACGTAAAGTACATCTCCAACCCGTCGCCTATCTCGGTGGCATTGCCATCTTCCTGGGTTGGTTAGCAGGGACGCTGATGTGTTTCGTTCTCGAGCCGCATGACCCGCGCGTCATCGAGCTTGGGATGACTCACGTTAAATTCCCCTTTGCCATTGTCATCGGCGGTGCGGTCATTGCTTTGACCGGCGTCATTGATGACGTCTATGGTGTATCCCCGCGAGTGAAAATTGGTGGTCAACTCTTTGCAGCAGCGGCCTTGGCGACACAGGATGTCGGCACGGAACTCGTTGCTGACACCTTCGTCTCACTGGGCATTGCTTTCCCGCATAGTGATATTGTTGCCTACATTCTCGGTGCGATCTTCATTGCCGTACTGGTGGTTGGCGGATGTAACTCCGTGAACCTGCTTGACGGGATGGACGGTCTTGCCAGCGGTGTGACGGCGATCGCGACGACGGGTTTCCTGGTGATCTCACTGATCGTAGCCATCGGCATGAGTAACCCTGGTGGTGACCCACCCGGCATTGATTTGATCACCTCACCGGTGCGTATTGTGATGTGTTTAGCGATACTCGGGACGTTGATGGGGTTCCTGCCGTACAACTTCAATCCCGCCAACATTTTTATGGGTGATGCCGGCTCATTGCTGCTGGGTTACCTGAGTGTGTCGACGATTCTGCTTCTGTCCCATGCACCGGGTCCCGGTCCTGCGTTGGTAATGGCAGCGTTGGTTGTCTTTGCCATGCCGTTTACCGATACCGTCCTGGCGATCACCCGTCGGAAGATGGCTGGTAAGCCCATTTTCAGCCCCGACAAAGCGCATCTGCATCATCAACTCCGCAAGTCCGGCCTGACAGTCAAGCAGACCGTGTTGGCGATGTATGCCCTGTGTCTTGGGTTTGCCACCATCGGCTGCATGATGGTGTTCCTGCGTTGGCGATATGTCCTTGCGATCTTTTTCGTGCTTTTCGCGTTCATTGCGGTGACAGCGATCAAGAGTGCCCAGAACAAGGTGATCCAGGCAACCATCGACCCGGGTTCGCGGAAGGATGACGAAATTCCCATCGACGTGCCTTTGGATGAGACCGGCCAGATCCCGCGCCGCGGTGCCAAGACGCACATGCCCAATGCTCAGCGTCCCACTGCATCGGTTGATGGCCGCAGTGATACCCACGCCCCGACCGCTTCAGATGTCATTGCTGACTCCTGAGCAGCCATTTCTTCGTTTCCATGATTGGTTCTGATGACGTTGTCATGGAGTGGTCAAATTTTTTGATCACAACCTGATGGCCCGGCACCGTCGTTTCCTTACACATTCCGACATTTCCGTTGCTGGATGACAGTGTACTTGTCTTGCATTTTCTTGCGATTTGTGTTGATGAGTCATGCCAACAAACGTTTACTGATGGATGAAATAACAATTTAATCGTTGTGTATTGATAATTGAATACAGGATATTCATTAAGGCAACAATTGCTTATAACTCGTTGGTAGCAGATGTTTTTGAATACAATTTGGCAAGTTTTCATGTTGTTAAGGGTATTTGTGCAAAGTGTGCAAGCATGGACTTTTGCGCATGTTCATTTGTCGCTATGCTATGGATTATGCCCAGAGTTACATTGAAGGATGTCGCACAGCAGGCCGGGTGTTCGCCGGGGGTGGTCTCCGCTGTGCTTAACAAGTCAAAAGGCAATATTGGTGTCGCCCAGGCCACGCGCGAGCGTGTTCTGGAAGTCGCCAAAGTGCTCAAATATCGCCCCAATCATGCTGCCCGAGCGTTGGCAAGACGGCGGACAATGACCCTCGGCCTGGCCTTTGCGCCGGGGATCACCGTCAAGGCCGGGGCGCTCTTCCAGATGCGCATGATCCAGGGAATCGAGACGGTTTGTCACGAGCACGGCTATGACATTCTGCTAGTCCAGGGCAATCAGAGTGACAGTGTTGAATCCGCTTTATTGCGACTGGCACCCGACCGTGTTGACGGGCTGATTATGATCCTCCGCAATCAGCTTAACGAACACTACATGGACATCGTCCAAGATCTCAAGCATGTGGTGAGTATCGGTCATACCATTGATGGGGACACCTATCCCGCCGTGCTCTATGACAACGACGGGGCGATGACGTTGGCGATTGATCATCTCATTACCCAACAGGCTTCGCGGATTGGTTTTCTGGGGGAATGTCGCAGTCAACCGCATGGGGACAATCTTGCTCGTCGTAACGCGTTTCGCCAGATTCTCATGGATCGGCAGATGACGGTCAATGACCAGTGGATTCACTGCCGGGACATGCGTGCTGATGTCAGCAGTCAACCCTGGGCCGGTGATGCATTCCGTGAAGGCTACTTTGGTGCCCGGTACATTTTCGAACACGCTGACACCAAACCTGATGCGCTGGTGGGGTACAACGATTTAGCCATTGCCGGCGCGTTGCGTTATCTCACCGAAGTTGGCTTCAAGTGTCCACAAGATTGCATGCTCATCGGTGTTGACGATTCAGAATTCTGCACCACCTCAACGCCGACGCTATCGACTATCAGTCAACCGCTTGAAGCCATGGGGCAGCAGGCTGCAACCATGCTCCTGCAGATGATCGAACAGGAGGCCCAGAACTTCGAAGCCAGTCCCGTGACCACACAGGTCCTCGAACCCAAACTCATCGCAAGAGAGTCGACGGGCGTGGGGATGGTGATGTGAGTGTGCTTGCTGTAATTATTTGATGTATGTAAGATTAAAATCCAGACGTTTGATGCATAATTCTTGGGGGAGTCTGATATGTCTAATGATAACCATAGGCCATGCTTTGAAGTTCGCGATCCCATCTATGGGTTTGTTAAATTGAGCAAGGCCGAATGGGCTATTGTCAACTGTCCATCTTTTCAGCGGCTCCGCGATATTAGACAACTTGCAATGGGATATATGGTTTATCCTGGCGCGAACCATACTCGATTTGAGCATTCGATTGGTTGCCTGCATCTATCAACTTTAATGTTTGATGCACTTGTTGAGAGATGTAGTGATATTTTAGCCAGTGAATTTCAATTATCATCCCAGTCAAATGGAGTTGGAAGGGCAAGGCAATTATTACGTTTGGCTGCATTATTGCATGATGTTGGCCATCCTCCTTTTTCACACAGTGGAGAAGAGTTGTTGCCTTTTAAAGAAGCAGATAATCCAGACGGTGGCCAATACACTCATGAAGATTTTTCCGCATTAATCATACAGAGGACTGAAATTGCTAAAGAGATTGAGCACTATTTTGGTCCCAGTGGTATTACCGTGAATGAAGTGGTTGCAATTGCGACTGATTTTGGACAAATTGAAGGATTTAAATCCCGTGCGGACCATCAATTTTTACATGAATTACTTACTGGCGAATTAGGTAGTGACCGTATCGACTATTTACTTCGTGATGCATATCACTCAGGACAAAAATCCGGAGAGTTTGATTATCGACGTCTCGTAAGTTCTGTTACTTTGGTTCCACCTTTGGAAGAGATTGAAGATGTTTTTCGAATTGGTTTTGATTCCGGGGGATGGCTTGTTGCAGAACAAATGATTGTTTCTCGTTATTTGATGTACCAATCACTTTACTTTCATAAAACAAAGCGTATTTATGAAATCCATATGGAAGTTTTTATGAAGTATTGGGTACAGCAAGAAGGATATGGAAGCACCTTGCCTAGTGAATTGGTGAAATATTTATCAATTTCGGATAGTGATATTATTTCCGGCTTACATTCTGCATCGGTCAACGAATCTCATTTAGGACATGAGATTGCTAAGAGATTCCAAAAGCGTGGACATTTTCGTCTGGCCAAAGAAATCATTTTGGCTGATAATTTGCAATCGGGTACTTCATCAGATCGAAGATTGCCGTGTGTAACAAGATTTTCAAAATTAGCTCAAGATGTTAAGGAAAAGTTTGGTGATCAGGCTATAATATGTGATGCACCCAATCATTCTGCAACTAAGATTTTTGGTGATGCATCTAAAATTTTGGTCGCATTGGATGGGAAATCGCGATTTCTTGATGATATATCAGAAATTGTTAAGGGGATGTCTTCTAAAATTTGGCGAGGCAGAATTTACTCGGATTCAGATCAAGTTTCCGATGTTAAGCAATGGTGTGAAGATTGGCTTGTACAAGAGCCAACCACCAATTACACACAAGGAGGTGAATGATGCAGACAAAAGCCGATTGGATTGCATCCGCTGTCGATGTTTTACGAAAAAATGGTAGTTGGACTGGACGTATTCATGTTCATAAATTGATTTTTGTTTGTGATGTTCTTGGACTGGCGAATTCTCCTTTTAACTTTGAGTTATACCAATATGGTCCATATTCTCGAGAAATTGACAGTGAGATATCAATTATGGAAGCTTTTGGCGGTCTTAATAAAGAGTTTCCACAAGCAGGGTATGGTCCTAAGTATTGTGTCGATTTCAATTCGGGGTTTTATTCTGCGAGTCCATTAACTGGAAATGATGCAATTGCAATGGAAAAAATCGCAAAGGCTTTTGGTGGTGCAAAATCATCAGAACTTGAGTTGATTGCTACATGTTTGTGGGTTGAAAACTTGGAGCATGAAACTGATGACAATCAAATTGTCAATAGAGTTCATGAAATTAAGCCTAAGTACGATAAGAAAACTATTGAAGAGCATTTACATAAAACACGTGAATTAGTTCGAAAGGTATCTTAAGCGTAATTTTTGCTATATTTTTCAAGAGTTTACGGCACATCCGTACGGAACGGCACCGCTGGTAAACCTTCCTTGTTGTACAGGTTCACTGCGGGGTTGTCGGCCCAGCCGTAACGCACCGCCTTGATGTCGCTGACACCTTCTGCTGAGACGACCACGGTCTTGCCCTTGATGACGGCATCGGCCCAGACGGTCTTGCCATCAGCAGCTTCGACTTCAAAGCCTTTGAGTGTATCACCCTTGACGGTCAGACCACTGCCAACGTTGTCGAAGGTGAGTGTGGCTTGATCGCCTGAGAACTTGACGGACTTAAAGAGCGGACCTTGAGCGACGAGATTTTCGCCGTAAGCAATTTCACGGGCCTGGAGGAAGAGACGGTAACCGACATCCTGCTTGTTGCGTGGGTGGATGTCGCGAGCTTCACCGATGTCGATGGCCATGGCAAGGCCGGTCTGCGGGTCGTTTTGTGCGGTCATCAATTGTGCTTCACGAAGTTCTGCCCAGGAACTCTGGCCGGGGTTGGGCTTTTGCAGGCGGTAGTTGGCCAAGGAGACGATCAGGAACGGGAATTGGCCATTGTCCCAACGGTCACGCCAGTCACCAATCATGGTTGGCAGGAGTGTGCGGTATTGAGCAGCACGGCTGGCGTTGGATTCGCCCTGATACCAGATCGCGCCTTTGATGCCGTAACCGATCACAGGGTTGAGCATGGCATTGAAAAGGATGCCGGGGCGGTTGGGGCTAAAGGGATTGTGGGGTTTGTCGATGACGGTGAACTCAGCCTTGGTCAGCCATTCACCAGCCAGCGAAATGACCTGATCGGTCGTGCCGTTGGCGAGGGTGGCAACCATCTGTGAAGCGTCCTGCCCGTTGAGTCCGCCACCTCCCGCCAGGTCGAAGACGCGGATGGCAATGGTGTTTTTGCCTGCTTTGACAAGGTGACCTGGGACGATGTATTTACGGGGGATGTTCCAGTATTCCACTTGATTCTTGCCGGAATCACCTTTCCCGTCGACATAGGTTCCGTTAAAGAAGGTTTGATCGACTTCATCAATCGGGCCTGGCATCAGCACGAGTTTCTTGCCTGCCCAGTCTTGGGGGATGTCGATGGTTTTGCGGTACCAGAGAATGCCGTCCATATTGGGATAGCCAGCTTTTTCCCAGAGCGTTGGGCATTGCATGGGTTTCCAATCGCTGGTATCCAATGACGGATCGGCCCATTGGCGTGCGGCTTTTTCATCGTCTTCGAGCTTGAAGACTTTTTCCTTGGACAGGGCATATGCTGCCTGTTCCTTTCGGTACTTGGCCATCTTCCCGTCGTGATCTTTGTTTATTTCCTGCATCTTGGCGATGGTGTCATCAAAGTCATCCATCTTTTCGAGCAGGGCTTGCTGGCTGGTCCATGTTTCAGCCACGGTGCCACCCCAGTACGTGCCGATGAGTCCGACGGGGACGTCCAGGTGCTGGTGAAGATTGCGACCAAAGAAGTACCCGACAGCCGAGAAGCCTCGCGTGTTTTCAGGGGTGCAGACTTTCCAACTGGCGTTGCAGTCATTTAGCGGCTGCGGGCTGGTGTTCTTGGCGACCTTGAAAAGTCGGATGTTGGGGAAGTCGGCAGCCGCAATTTCCGCGTCCTTGTTGTTGGCGTTGGCTAAGGGCCATTCCATGTTGGATTGACCGGAGCAGACCCAGACTTCGCCGACGAGGATGTCATGCAGGACGATGGTGTTGTTGGCGGTGATGGTCATGGTGCGACCGGTGGCACTGGCTTTGAGCGCGGGTAACGTCACGGACCAGTTGCCGTTGATGTCCGCCTCGGTTTTGCCCCCTTTGCCGGCGAAGACCACGGTGATGTTTTCCCCGGGTTGCGCTTTGCCCCATATCTTGATGGGCTTATTTTGCTGAAGCACCATGTGGTGACCAAAAACGGAAGGCAAGCTGACATTTGCCATCGCAGTCGTTGCCATGAACATGGCCAGCAGAAGACTGACCCCCAAACCCAATCTCATTTTGCGCATCATCGTGTGTTCCTTTGACTGTGGATTTAAATTAATTCGGTGGAGATTTTCAGAACAGTGAAGTTAAAGTTTAACGGATATCGCTTGCCCGACAACCAAACGAAATGACATCCGTGACCAAATATGACATGCAGGCCTGTTTGGCTATGGGGTTGGGCAGGATTGTCGTTATGATGTACGACCCGATTTCGGATCGGTCTTGCTTTTTTATTTTCTCGGCTCCCTCCGGATCCCCCGTGTCCGGAAAAGGAGAATGTTTGTTTTACAACTTCCGGGGGCAGAACAGGACTTTGCCATGAGTATGAGCATGGAGTTTGAACAGAACCACAAACTCGTTTACCCGGCGGACCCCAAGAACGGTAAGCCTCACCCGCATTGGGAAAATGAAAACGTCATCGGCATCAACAAACGCAAGCCGCACGCGACGTTCATTCCCTGCGAAGACTTCGAGCAGGCGATCATCTCACTGGATGTCTTTACGGACAACCGTGACGTCTCCCCGTGGTTTGCATCACTGAACGGTGATTGGCAATTCAAGTGGGCACCGTCGCCCGACAAGCGCCCGCGTGAGTTTTTCAAGTCCGGCTTTGATGCCAGCAAATGGGACACACTCACCGTCCCGAGCAATTGGGAAACCAACGGCTACGGCACGCCGATCTACACCAACGTCAAGTATCCCCACATCACCAAGCCACCATTGATTATGGATCACAAAGGTGAATGCCCCAAAGAGTGGACCGTCACCAGGGAACCTAATCCTGTTGGCTGTTATCTCAAAACGTTCACACTCGATAGCGAATGGGCGTCCCGCCAGACCCACATCCACTTTGCAGGTGTCCAGTCCGCGTTTTACATCTGGGTTAACGGCAAGCTTGTTGGCTACTCCCAAGGCTCCATGACCCCCGCAGAATTCTGCATCACCGACTATGTCCAGGAAGGCGAAAACACCTTAGCTATCGAAGTCTACAAGTGGTGCGACGGTTCCTATGTCGAAGACCAGGACTTCTGGCGGATGGCAGGGATTTACCGTGAGGTGAATCTCATCTCCACGCCGTCCGTTCATGTCCGCGACTTCCACGTCAATGCGGACCTTGATGACGACTACCGCAACGGCAAGCTTACAGTCTCCGCCGAAGTCGAAAATCTCGGCAAGGAACTCTCGGGCGATTACAGCCTGATGGTTCAACTCTTTGATGCCAACGGCGGGGAACTGCCGGTGGATGTCGCGGGTGTGGCTGCTGTCGGTGAAGTGGAAGCCGGAAGTGAAAACACCACATGCATTGCTTTGGACGTGCTCAACCCACGCAAGTGGTCCGCTGAAACGCCTGAGCTTTACGCGGTGGTGCTGACGCTCGTCAATGAAGAAGGTCATCCGGTTCAGACAGTCTCAACTTATGCAGGCTTCCGCAAGATCGAAATCAAGGACGGCGGTCAGGTCTTTATCAACGGTCAATCCGTCAAGTTCAAGGGCGTTAACCGTCACGAATTTGATCCCAAACTCGGTCGTGCAATCACCGCTGAATCCATGGTTCGCGATGTTCAAATCATCAAGCAGCATAACCTCAACATGGTCCGCACCTCGCATTACCCCAATCAACCGCGCTGGTATCAGCTTTGTGATGTGATGGGACTTTACATCATGGACGAAGCCAACGTCGAAGCGCATGGCATGGGCTATAACTTCGAAGCGCTGGGCTTCCGTCCGAGTTGGGATATGACGCACGTGGCACGCGGCGAACGCATGGTCCATCGTGACAAGAATCACCCCTGCATCATTTTCTGGTCACTGGGTAACGAGTCGGGCAAGGGTCCGGCTTTCCACAAGATGGCTGCTGCAATCCGTACCATCGACCCGACGCGCATCATTCACTATGAACTGATGTCCGAAGCCGTCGATGTTGACTCAGCCATGTATCCTTATCACGAACGCCTGCAGAAGCAGTTTGCTGATGTCGACTCGGAACGTCCCTTCTTCCTCTGTGAATACGCTCACTGCATGGGGAATGCACTGGGCAGCTTCGATGAGTATTGGAAGATCTTCAAGTCTTCGCCGCGCATGATCGGTGGTGGGATTTGGGATTACTGTGACCAGGCCCTTGAATGCCCGGTTCCCGGTTCCAAGAACGGCGAAACCTTCCTGGCATATGGCGGTTGCTTTGGTGATCTGCCTAACGATGGCAACTTCTCAGGCAACGGCATCACCACCGCTGACCGCAAGATGACCCCCAAACTCACCGAGGTCAAAAAGGTCCTGCAGGATATCGACATCACCTGTGCGAATGACGAAGACCTGGCGCGTTGCAACTTCACCGTCACCAACAACCACCAGTTCACCAATCTCAACAAGTTCACCCCGGTCTGGGAACTGACCGAAGATGGCACCGTCATCGAGCAGGGCACCATGCGTCCGATCGATGCCAAGCCCGGAGAGTCGGTCGACATCTCCGTCCCGGCTTTTGCACCCGGTGACAACAAGGCTGCACACTGGTTTGCGCATCAAACTTACACCGGCAAGCCTGGCGCCCAGTATCATGTCCGTCTTGCCTTTATCTGCAATGAGCCGACCAACTGGTGCATGGCAGGTCACGAAATTGCCTGTGAACAGTTCCACGTCAAACCCTGGACACCGCAGGTTCAAGAAGACAGTGAAAACCCGTTGGTCGTGGATGTCACCAAGCTCGACAAGCTCACACTCAAGCAGACACCCGCCAAGGTGCAGGTTGGTTCCAAGCAGTTCAAACTCACCATCGACCGCAAGACCGGCGCAATCACGGAATGGAAATTCGGCCGCAAGGATGTACTCAAGGGTCAGTCGTTGCGTCCTGAAGCACACACTTTCCGCGCACCAATTGACAATGAACGTAACAACTGGGCCGAGCGATCCCGTCGTCACGAGGAAGCCTGGATTCGTCTGAATGAAGGTGAATATGTTGTCTATGACGTTCAGGCAGAGAAGGTGCTTGCTGCCAGCAATACGGTGACCGAAGCCAATGGCTGGAAGCCGCAGGTGGTCGAGGAAGTCTGCCCGCAGATGGTTCGGGTCAGTGTGCTTGGCAGTGTCAATGCCCGTCATGCTGCCCGGATTGATCACCGTCTGACCTACACCATTTTTGGTGATGGCACCCTTCGGCTGGACAACCAGATCACCCCCGTCTGTGCCCCGCAGACCATGGCCCGAATCGGTATCCGCCTGGCAGTCTCTGACAGCTACAGCCAACTGGAATATGCCGGTCTTGGGCCGGAGGAAAACTATTCGGATCGTTGCAATGGCGTGAGCTTCGGTCGGTATCAGTCGACGGTTTGCGAGCAGTTCCACGGCCAGTATCTCAAGCCGCAGGCCTGTGGCAATCACGAGCAGACCCGTTGGGTCAAGCTTTCGGACACCAAGGGCCTGGGCATCATTGCCGCCGCTGCCGATGATTCGGAGATGGCCTTTTCCGCCTTGCCGTATTCGGACGAACAGTTGGCATCGTGTAAGTACAACTATCAACTCAAGGCCGATGGCAAGACTTACCTTTGCCTGGACAAGCAGCAGACCGGTGTCGGTAACGCCAGTTGTGGGCATGTTTTCCCGCTGGACCCGTACACGACATTTGCCAAGCCGGTCGAATTTTCACTGTTGCTCAAACCCACCGATGGCAGTGAAGATCCGGCCGAGTATGCCCGCCAGATTTTCAAGCCAAACCTGGCCTGCAAGATTGCTACGACACACAACTGATAGCGAAAACACAATTAAAATTTCAAGCAAAAAGCCCGATGTCAAAATCGGGCTTTTTTTTCTTGAAAACTCGGCAATAAAGAAGACAATTGAATCGTTTTATCCGGGACTATCTTCTTTTAACCAAGGGGTGAACATGATTGATTCCGCCACCACCTCCGAGCTGTTTGTCTGCACCACCCGGACGATTGATTCTGCTTTGGCTTCGGACCAGTACATGGTATTGGTCCCGCAACCGGACATGGTCAATGCCATGGAAGGCGAGGTCACCGAGATTGCCCGGCAGATGTACCGTCGGGTTGCCAACGAACTCTATGCTTCGGGATACCGGATTTTCTGCGAGCGCATCTTTGCCATCGCCCCGCTGATGGATCAGGTACTCGAAGGTCGACAGATTGCCCTTGGACAATGGGCTGACACCGTGCCCCCGACGGCAATCGTTGTTGAGGAGGGTTTGCTCGGCGGATTTGCTGGCATCCAGATTCACGCGGTCAAGGCACCCATGCCCCCGATCGTGATCCGTCGCCCGGATGACAACCGCACCATGATCGGACGTCAGCTGAATATCCGTGGTGATAAATGGCTGATGCTCAACGGGCTTTTCGGTGATGTCAATGCGTCGCCTGCGGACCAGACGGCTACCGTCTTTCATGATGCAACCGAGATTCTGAAAATGACCGACGGTTCGTTCGACTCGGTCGCTCGGACATGGTTGTGGCTGAAGCAGGTCTGCGATTGGTATGACGATTTAAATCGCGTCCGCACCAACTGCTTTATCGAACATGAACTTATCGACCCGGTAACCAAACGCAGCAAACGTCTGCCTGCAAGCACTGGCATCGGACTTTACGGGCAAAATGGTGCAGCCATCACCATGGACCTTATCGCACTGCCCGGTCGTGAAGACGAAATCCAATACATCGAAGCAGGCGGTGATCAGAAGTCGGCCTACGAGTACGGCTCGGCATTCAGTCGCGCTGCTGTCGCCCCCATGCCCGGCGGGAATACCGTCCTGATCTCCGGCACGGCTGCGATCAACCCCGCAGGTGAGACCGAAGACGTCAACAGCATTGAAGGTCAGGTCGACAAAACCGTGGCCCATGTGCAGTCACTGCTTAAGGATTTAAACAGTGATGATGAACACGTGACCTTTGCCCTGGTCTACTGCAAGACACCTGACGTTCAGCGGTATTTCCTGACCAGGTATCTCAATACCCTGCCTTGGCCGATGATCACGATGATCGGCGATGTCTGCCGCCCCGAGTTGCTCTTTGAGGTCGAATTGACCGCCAGTCAGAAGGGATGAGATGATGCGCGATCATCGCCGATGGCTTTTACCACAGAGTCACAAAGTCACAGAGAAGAAAATGAGTCTTGCTTTTCTCTGTGTTACTCAAAATCTCTGTGTCTCTATGGTCCAACGATTGAAGTTGGCATTGTCCATGAGGCTTTCCATGAATCCGAAAATGAGACTGCATTGGCAGCTTGCATTGTTCATGACAATATTGATGACGGGGGTTTGCTTCGCTCAGTCGCCGGAGATTTATTTCGACCGCGATATCATGCCGATTTTCAGTCAGGCCGGATGTAATGCTGCGGGGTGTCATGGCACGCAGGTCGGGCAGGATGGTTTTGCGCTCTCCCTTTTTGGCGGCGAACCCCAGTCGGACTTCATGGCCATCACGCATGCTGCTGACGGACGCCGGATCAATCGCGTGGAACCGGAGCAGTCACTGTTGCTACTCAAGGCGACCGGCCAGGTTCAGCATGCATCGGATCGCAAACTCAATCCCAAATCACTTGAGTACATGCAACTGCTCGGCTGGATCAAACAGGGCGCAACCCGTGATCCGGAAAAACAACCCAAACTCCAAAAGCTGGCGGTCACCCCCGATCAGTTGATCACCGAAAAGGGACACAAGCAATACATCGCTGTCACCGCGCAGTACTCCGTCGGTGATGCGTTGGATGTGACGCCCAACTGTCGTTACACCTCCACCGATGAGAAAGTCGTCACCGTCGACAAACTCGGTGGCATGACCATCACCGGCTACGGGCAGGCATGGATCACCGTCACCTACATGGGCAAGACGTCATTGATTCAAGTCATCGTCCCCCAACCTCTCCGCAGTGAATTCCCCAAAGTCGCACCGAATAACCAGGTTGATGATCTGGTCTTTGCTCAGTTGCAGGCTTTGGGGATCCCGCCAGCAAAACTCTGTACGGATGCGGTTTTTGTTCGTCGTGTGTATCTGGATGTCACCGGCAGGCTGCCCGCCGAAGAACAAGCCAAACAGTTCCTTGCTGACACCGATCCTGCCAAACGCAGCAAGCTTATTGACACGTTGCTGGCTTCCGATGCCTTTGCGGACTTTGCATCGCTCAAGTGGTCGGACCTGCTGCGAATCAAGAGTGAGTTTCCTTCCAATCTCTGGCCTAACGCGGTGCAGGCGTATTACCAGTGGGTCCGTTCGAGCATCATTGCCAATAAACCCTATGACCAGTTTGTCCGCGAGTTACTCGTGAGTGCTGGCAGCAACTTCCGTGATCCGACTTGTAACTACTACCGTGCTGTTGCTGACCGTGATCCACAGGGCTTTGCAGAACAGACCGCCCAGGTCTTCATGGGGGCGCGTCTGAGTTGCGTGCGTTGTCATGCACATCCCACCGAGAGTTGGTCACCTACTGACAACAAGCAGATGGCAGCGTTCTTTGCCAACGTGAAGTTCAAGAACACTCAGGAATGGAAAGAGCAGATCGTCTACCTGCAGACATGGAATCGTCTGAAGGATGCAGCAGGTAAAGAGGTCGATCTGGTCCCATTGGGCGGTGAGAAGATTGATGTTCCCAAAGGTGCCAAAGACACGCGTGAAGCTTTTGTGGATTGGTTGACGGATCCGAGCAATCCCTGGTTTGCAAAGAACATCGTCAACCGCGTCTGGTATTGGCTTAATGGTCGGGGCATCATTCACGAACCGGATGATATCCGCCCGTCCAACCCGCCGAGCAATCCCAGGTTGCTTGCGTATCTCGAAAAGCAGCTTGTCGAAAATCACTACGATTTAAAGCATATTTACCGTCTGATACTCAACAGCCGGACGTATCAGCTTTCTTCCATCACCACGCAGGCCAATAGCTGGGACACGCAGATGTTCTCGCATTACATGCCAAGACGTTTGACCGCTGAACAGATGATGGATGCGATTAATCAGGTGACACAGACGGATGATGATTTTGTCAGCCGCATCCCCGAACCGTTCACCAAACTGCCACAGGGCACGCGTGCTGTGCAGCTTGCCGATGGCAGTATCGGCCTGCCGATTCTCCAGCTTTTTGGTCGCCCGTCGCGTGACAGCAGCTATGAATCCGAACGCTGCAATGACACGTCCATGAGTCAGGCGTTGTACATGATTAATGCTGAAGAGATCTCACGCAAGATTTCACGTAGCCCGTATCTGAAGCAACTACTCAAGACGCAGAGCGATCAGGACGTGATCAGCGGGGTTTACATGACAGCATTCAGTCATCAACCCAGTGAAGAAAAAATGCAACAACTCCTGGACTATTTCAAGCAGGTTGAAAACCGCCGAGATGCGATCAGTGACCTGCTCTGGGCTGTACTCAATAGTCGCGAGTTTATGTTTAATCATTAAGGACAGGGATAGTGATTAGGGATTTGGGATTAGGGATTAGGGAAAGACAAAAAGACATCAAGAATCCTGATGCATTAAAACCCTAATCACAAATCACGATTCCCTCCGAGCGAAGCGAGGAACAACCATGCTCGACTTTTTAGATCGTCACCTGACACATGATTGTGAAGGGATCAGCCGACGCAGTTTTCTGACGGTCGGTGCGGCTACGGCAACGGGGCTGACACTCTCAGGCTTTCTTGCTGCACGCCAGGCACAGGCTGCTGCTGATCTGGCATCAGGCAAGATCGTCAACAAAGCCCCCAAGGCCAAGAGCGTCATCCAACTCTGGATGGGCGGCGGTCCCTGTCATCTGGACACCTTCGATCCCAAACCCGAAGCCGGTGAAGACTATGCAGGAACCTACCGCAAACCGCTGGAGACCAACGTCAAAGGCATGCGGATTAACGAGAAGTTTGAGCACATGGCCAAGTGTGCAGACAAGTATGCCATCATCCGTTCGATGACGCATCACACCAACGGCCACGAAACCGCTACCTACATGATGCAGACCGGCACGCCTCCCGGTGGTGAACTGGTTTACCCAACCTACGGCGCGGTCGTCTCCATGAAAAAAGGTGAAGCAAACGATTCGAACCTCCCACCCTACATCATGGTCCCCACGCCCATCGGCCGCATCTCTGCTTCGGGTTTCCTCGGTGCCAACTACGCACCTTTCAGCACCGGCGGTGATCCCAACAGCAAGGACTTTCGTGTCGGCGGGATCGTTCCTCCCAAAGGCATGACCGAAGGACGCATGTCCCAACGTCAATCACTGTTGGAGATGGTCGACGACTTTGCCCGTGAGCTTGAAGGTTCACCAGCGATTGATGCGATGAGTGAACACCAGAAGCAGGCATATGGCTTGATTCTCGGTGATGCCAAGAAGGCCTTTGATATCAGTGAAGAGTCCGACGAAACGCGTGACCGATATGGTCGCAACAAGTTCGGGCAATCCTGTTTGCTGGCGCGTCGTCTGGTGGAACATGGCGTGCCGTTTGTCACCGTGAACAGTGGTGGCTGGGACACGCATAAGAAACACTTTGAGTTGATGGATCAGAAACTCCCACCGTTGGATCAGGCATTTGCTGCATTGCTTCAAGACCTGTCTGAACGTGGCCTTCTCGATAGCACCGTCGTTGTCTGGGGCGGTGAGTTTGGTCGTCGGCCCAAGATCTCGCGTGAACCACCATGGAACGGCGGACGCCAACACTTCTGCACCTGCTTCAATGCCGTCGTCGCAGGTGGCGGATTTGCAGGCGGCCAGGTCGTCGGTTCAAGTGACCGTCGCGGCGAAACCGTGCGCGATCGCCCGGTCTACCCGTGGGACCTGACCTCCAGTATTTACCAACTCCTGGGTATCGACCCCAGCGGTCAACTGCCACACCCCCATGGCTGTGTCGCTTACGTCACACCCTCAACCGGTGGCAAGGTGCAATCCGGCGGACTGCTCCAGGAGATTATGTAACTCACACACTGCTATCTGGCTCGATGGCATCAACCACAGAGTCACAGAGACACAGAGAAGAAAATGCTATATACGACTCATCACGCCAAATTCAATTTACCTCAACTCTGTTTGCTGGCTCTGTGCCTCTGTGTCTCTGTGGTTCATCCATTGAGATTACATGCCCAGACACTCAGCTTCCCTGCCACACAAGCAGAGCAGCAGTATGTGATTCAAACAACCTTGCAGACGCGATTGAATCTCCGCAGTGTTTGTTTTTCAGCCGATGGTAAGACACTTTATGTCGGAGCCTACAAACACGTGCTTGTCTGGTCACTGAGCGATGCCAAACTCGCAGCAACATTCACCGATTCCGCTCTGAGCAACATGGTCACCGCCATGTCGCTTTGCAATGATGGTAAAACGCTGGCAGTCAGTGCTGCGACTCCGGGAAGCAGCACCTCACCCATCGTGCTCTTTGATACCAACACCAACAAGAAGTCCGCGACGCTGCAGCAAGCCGGTGACACCGTTCAATGCATGCTCGCGACAAAGGCTGGCAAGCAACTGTTCGTCGGAACCTACGATGGGCAGTTGACCCTCTGGGATGTCCAAGCGCAGAAAGTCGAAAAAGAGTTCGCTCAGCAGGGTTCTGCGATCACGGATATTACTGCTGATGACAAGGAAAACTGGATCGCCGTCTGCAACCATGCAGGGCAGGTCGAAGTGTTTGATGCAGCGGATAAGTATCTGAGCATCTTGAGTACGACACTTGACGATGCTGCGCGTGCGTTGTTTTTTGAGAACGGTAAAACAAGCAATCTCGCGGCCGCCGTTGCAGGTGATAAGGAAGCAGCTGTCCGACTGATCAATACCAAGAATCCGAGAAACAAACGCAAATTCACCAACACACCCGCCATGCCGTTGGCCATGTGTCAGGCAGAGAACAAGGCCGTCTATCTTGCGGGTTCGGATGGGACAATCCTCTCCTGGCAACGCATGAACAAGACGGACAAAACTTTCAAAGCACACACCGATTGGGTGACAGGCATGGCACTAAGTCCCGATGGCAAACTGCTTGCCTCGGTGAGTCTGGATGGGACCACGCGACTGTGGGACCCGAAGGAAGGTTTGCTCTTAGCCACCTTGTTACAACTCCAACCGCAGTCCGATGCCTGGTTGATGATCACCAGCCAGGGGACTTTCAATGCATCATCGCCGGACGTGGTGACGTTTTACAATCAAGCTGATTCGCTGCAGGCCGGACTTAAAAGCCAGTGGCAGTCACCAGAAAAAGTCAGCCAACACCTTGGCTTTAACGCCAAGTGAGAAGGATCACCGTCATGATCAAATTATCAAAGACCGCTTATGTGCGTTTGGCAGTCCTGCTTATCGCAACAATGGCTTTACCCGCCTGGGCGCAGAAGAAAGTCGAACAGGCCACGCTTGATCCGCATATTGCACACCTTTTCCCCGCAGGGGGGCAGGTGGGGACGACGGTCAATGTCAGCGTTGCGGGTCAGAGCTTTAACAACATCACAGCCATCCGCGTGACCGGTGAAGATATCACCGCGGAGTTACTTGAGCGTGTGAGTGATGAGTCATTACGTGTGACGGTTAAGCTTGGCGATAAGGCCAAGCCGGGGATGCATGATTTTCGCGTGATCTCTGAAAATGGTATCTCAAATCGGTTCCGCTTTTTTGTGGATCAGTACCCGGAAGTCATCGAAGACAAGGCTGACGCTCAGACCAAGGCATCGATGGAGATTGATCTGGCGGACGCCCAGGCATTACCAGCTCTGCCGGTGGTGGTGAACGGTCGGGTCTTTGGTGCGGATCGTGATATTTACAGCTTTGATGCCCGCGCCGGACAGACATTGGTTTTTGATATTCAGGCGCGTGCGATTCTCCCCTTTGTTGCGGACGCCGTGCCCGGTTGGTTTCAAGCCTGTGTGACATTACTTGATGCCAAGGGGCAGACGGTCGCCTATGCCGATGACAATCAGTTTAATCCTGACCCGCGTTTGATCCACACGTTTACTGCTGATGGTAAGTATTACCTGGAGATTCACGATGCACTTTTCCGTGGTCGTGAAGATTGGGTGTATCGCATTCGCATGGGGGAAATCCCGACGATCACACACATTTACCCGCTGGGTGGAACCCGCAATGAGCAGCAGGTTTTTGAGTTGCATGGCGTGCATCTGCCACAGCAGACGGTGACGATGAGCCTGTCGGAACAGTCGGACATGATGGGTTGCGTACAGGTCACCGATGAGCAGGGGCATGTGAGTAACACCATGCCGATCATGATCAACGACATGCCCAGCATCAATGAAGTCGAGCCCAACAACTACAACGGCAAAGCGCAGAAGGTTGATTGGCCGGTGTGTGTCAACGGTCGCATTGATCAGCCCGGCGATACCGATACCTTTGCCATCTTCACCACGAAGGATAATCAGGAGTTGGTGATTGATGTCTATGCCCGTCGTCTGGATTCACCGATGGATAGCAATCTCGACATCATGCAGGGCAATGGGCGTTGGCTTAAGGGCAATGATGATCAGGTGGATGAATCGTTCCCGTTGATCACGCATCATGCAGACAGTCGGATGGTTTACAACTTCCGTCGCAAGGGCAAGTACTTTTTCCGCATTCGTGAGACGCAGGGCAAAGGGGGGCCGGAGTATGCATACCGCGTGGTGGTCAGTGAGCCGCAGCAGGACTTTGCATTACGCCTCATGCCGATCAACCGTAGTATTGCACCAGGTGGAACCGCCGAACTCACCGCACAGGTGATCCGTGCCCCGGGCTTTGATGCGCCAGTGGACTTGACGTTCGGTAATCTGCCTCAAGGTATGGTGGTCCGTGGTGCACAGATTCCCAAGGGTGAGGACGTGGTCCGTTTCACCATCACCGCGCCGCAGTCCATTGAAGGAACCTTGCTTTCACCGACACTCACCGGCACGGCCAAAGTCAACGACCAAACTATTTCACGTGTTGCCCAACCGGCCCAGGAAGTCATGCAGGCGTTCATCTACAAACACCGCCCGGTGACCGAAGAATTGTTATTGGCTGTGAGTGAGCCACAGTATTTCACGGTGTCGCTGGCCAATGCTGATTTACCTGTGTTGGAAGTCGAAGCAGGGGGTGTGGTGGATGTGGACTTTGCGCTTAACCGCATCGGCAAAGCCAAACGTCCGGTTCGTCTGGTCGGCTACAATCCGCCAAAAGGTTGGGGCGTCCGCCCGGGAACCATCAAGCCTGATCAATCCAGCGGTACCGTGAAAATCACAGCCAGCAAATGGGCCAAGCCCGGTGACCAGGTGAATATTATCGTCCATGGTGAAATGAACATGGGCAAGAAAAAGCAGCGTATCGACATCCCTGCTCCGGTGATCTGCCTGCGTGTTGTTCAGTCGAAGGAAGCTGACAAGGACAAGTAAGTTATTCAGAGCAGCATTCAAATCATTTCAGTTTGTTTTAGCGATCACATTTAAATTGCCATGTCACGGATTACATCGTCCATTGATGATGTGTTTTGTTATTCCATGTGTATCCATCATGGCGGTAGTTATCGCGCCACAAACCGGTTGGCTATCGGAATTGCGGAAAAGTCATATCAAGATTGGTGTGAATATTGCCGATGTCACAGACATTCCAGATTGGCTGGTTGTATTCGCTTTGGACCGATAACAGTTAGGTTCTGATGGGAATGAATGTCCTGGTTGTTGAAGATGATCGTGTGACACGCATGCTCCAGCAGCGGTATCTGAGTGACTGGGGTTATACGGTCCATACTGCTGTCGATGGACAGCAGGCATACGAATTTATCACTCAGGATGAATTGCCAACCCCGTTGATCATTCTTCTGGACTGGGTGATGCCCCAACGTGACGGACTTGAAATTCTACAGGCGCTTGAATCATCAAAGCATCAGTTTGGCGTCTACGTCATCATGGTGACCAGTAAACGTCAGGGCGAGGAAATCGCGGTTGCTTTGGAGAATGGGGCAGATGACTATCTGCGCAAGCCGTTTCACCCGCGTGAACTTGAAGCGCGCATCAATGTCGGTGTTCGAACCTTGCAAAACGAAGCGCAACTCATTGAGCAGAATCGCCTGTTGGATCGGTTCGGTAATGAGATGCATCAGATTGCAGAAGAGCGTGCCAAGCAACTGGTCCACGCAGACCGCATGGCAACACTCGGTGTGATGTCCGCTGGGATTGCCCATGAGATCAATAACTCCTCGGCTTTCATTTCCGGTAATGTGCAAACGCTGGCCAAAGTCTGGGAACGGCTGCTTAATGAGATCAACACGATGCTCAATTTAAATCCGCAGGCGGTTCCCGATAAACAGCTTTTTGAGTTTGTCATGAATGAAGTCCCGGACATGCTTGATGGCATGCGCATTGGCGTCAGTCGTATTCACAGCATTGTCAAAGGACTTTCTGAATATTCACGCGATGACCGTGGTGATATGGCACAGATTGATTTACCCAAGTGCATCGATGACGCACTGGTGATCTGTTCCAATAAAACCAAACGCATCAAGCAAATCAATGTCATTCCCAATTCGGTGAATGGTCGCATCGAAGGCATCGGCAGTCAGATCGAACAGGTGCTTGTGAACCTGGTGGGTAACGCAGCCGATGCCCTGGAGAATATTGCTGATAGTCACATTGAAATTGAAATCAAGCAGCAAAACAATTGTGCACAGATTACCGTCACGGATAACGGGTCGGGGGTCAGTGAGGAAGTGGCAGATCGTATCTTCGATCCCTTTTTTACAACCAAAGGCGTTGGCAAAGGAACTGGATTGGGGCTTGCGATCTGTTCCAAGATTATGACCAATCATAACGGACGCTTATACGTGGATCACAGCTATACAGATGGAGCGCGTTTTGTTCTGGAATTACCCGTTGAGGAATGGAAGGCAGCGGCATGAATATTTCACTGCTGATTGTTGATGATGAAGAGCAGATTCGTCAGATGCTATGTCGGCATTTTCGGCTGATGGGCTATGAAGTCCACATGGCGCAAGATGGCGCCAAGGCCATCGAGGTGCTTGAGTCCGTGAAAATCGACATCGTGATCTCTGACATTCTCATGCCCAATAAAACCGGGATTGATCTATTGCGTTACATCAAACAAAACAGCCAGATGATTCATGTGATCATGATCAGTGGCTATGTCTGCCTGGAAAATGCCATGACCTGTATGCGTCTTGGAGCTCAAACCATCATCTTCAAACCCCTGGAGGATATGACGGAACTGGAGAATTCAGTTAACCGAGCAGTGGAAAATATCAATCACTGGTTAAAGGTACTCAAGGAACTGCAATCTCGTAAACCAGGGATGGTGGGCCATGACTCAAGATAACACGCCGTCAATCAATATCGACGACAGTCTGGTCCAGGAGTTCATCGACGAATCGCTGGATATGTTGTCGTCTCTGGATTCCCGCTTCATTGAGCTTGAAGAGCAACCCGGGGAACTGTCGATCATCGAAGCGATCTTCCGCCCGGTGCACTCCATCAAAGGCAACTCCGGCTTTTTCGGGTTTGTGCATGTCAAACATCTGGCTCATGAACTTGAAACCCTGCTGGACCTGATGCGTAAAAGTAAGCTGGGGGTCAGTTCTGATGTCATCAACATACTGCTTGATGGTATGGATTCACTGCGATCCATGCTCGCACGTGTCAAGCAGGGCGAAGGCGAACTGCCCGACGGTGATGAATCCGTCCAAGCCATCATTGACCGTGCCAAGGCCGTAGCCAACGGGGACGATCCCAAGCTCGCATGGCAGGAGGTCGCCAAGGCGTTGGACAAACTCTCCCCGCAGATCTCTGATCTGGACGAAGGAGTCGTGGAATCTTTCGCATCACTTTCCAAACTGCTTGACAAGCTCAACCCCAATAAGCTGAGCACGTCTGACGCCAACGCAGATACTGCTGTACAAGGCAGAGACGGTCGGCAGAAATTGCTCGACATCGTGACATTGCTCAAGAACAAACCCGATGACGAAGCGCAGATCGCCGAGTTCCAGGAGATGTTGCATAAGTCCCACACAGATACCGATGATGCCAATGCCCGTCAGGTGATTGATGAACTGCTTGAAACACTTGATGTCTTCGTGGGGACCATCGGTCTGGATGAATTAGCCATTGCTGTGCTTGAGGAAAAACTCAACACCATTGACCAATCCGCTATCCCATCCGGTGATGCACCTGCTGCCGTTGATAAATCTGCAGATAACCAGGAACCTGTTGCTCAACAAATGACCGAAGAAAAACAGCCTGAACAACAAGCTGGTGAACAATCACCTGAATCATCGGAGAAAAAAGCGTCCGGCAAATCCAACAAGTCGCATGATTCCAACAAAACCATGCGCGTCAGTGAAGCCTACATTGACAAGTTTCTTGAATATGTCGGTGAACTCATCGTCGTCGGAGACATGTATTCCAATGTCTATAACCAGATGATTCTCAGTCAGGCCGAACGCAAACTCATCAACACGCTCAAGCGAACCAACGACACGTTCAGCTCATTGAGTCAGCAACTGCAGAACAGCATCATGTCCATTCGCTGCGTTCCCGTGGGGACACTGCTTCAGAAAGTCCCGCGCCTTGTCCGTGATGTCGCTCGTATGTCCGGCAAGGAAATCGAAGTCAGTGTCACCGGTGACAAGGTGGAAATGGATAAAAGCCTCGTTGACCTGCTTGATGCACCGTTGGTTCACATGGTGCGTAATGCTGCTGATCATGGTATTGAAAAACCTGATGATCGCATTGCTGCAGGTAAATCCAAGCAAGGTCATATCAGTGTCGACATCACCGAGTCCGACTCGCGTATCATGCTTGCTATTACCGATGATGGTGGCGGTATCCGACTGGATAAGATCAAGGCCAAGGCAGAGTCCATTGGCTTGATTGCGCCTGGTGCAGCACTGGATGAAGAAGCGTTAATCAATTGTCTCTTTGCTTCGGGTGTCTCCACTGCTGAGCAGATCACCGATGTCTCAGGACGTGGAGTTGGCATGGACGTCGTCAAACGCATGATTGACGAAGCAGGTGGTAGCATCAGCATTCAAACCAAGCTGGGGCAAGGCACAACCTTCACCGTCGAATTGCCCAAGTCCGTCACCACGCAGATCATGTCTGCCTACCTGCTTGAAGTTGCAGGACAGAAATATGCCTTGCCACTTAACTGCATTCAGGAGACGGTCTGTATCGACCCACAGACAGTCAACACCGTCATGCAGCACGGCCAACTGACATACCACAATGACTCAGCCTATCCCTTGGTAGAACTCAAGAAAATTCTCGATATCCCCCACCGTCTGAGCAAGAAAGTCTCGGAGGACGAACGACAGATTCTTGTTTTGGTTCGTAATGAGCAGTCGACCGTTGCGGTCAAAATTGATGATGTCCTGGGCATTCAACAGATCGTTCTGTGTAAGATCGATGGTATGGAAGACGGGAACGAACTCATTCAGGGCGGTGCACAAATGGGTGATGGGACGATCGTGCTGATCCTCAATCCGGATATTCTTCACGATCAATCCTGCATTGAAAGACTCAGTTAAGATATTAAACCGAATGATCATTCCAAGATAGCCCAGAGACCTGTTGATGAGGGTCTCTGGGCTATTTGTGTTGAAAAAAAACCACGAGTCTCTTGGCCCCCGGTCCGTTCCCCCCGGATATTCCCCGGAACTCCCCGGTCCCCCGGAACTTCTTGAATTCCCCGAATTTTTGGCGAACCCCGGTCATTCAATGATCCCGGATCGAGACTCGCGGTTGAGCATGGATACGTCTTACGACATGCGCGGTTTGCCAAACCAATCCTTGAGTTTATCAAGAACCGTCGTGTCTTTGAGGTCGGAAAACTCACCCGCATCCAGATACACACCCCCGCATCCCGGACACTGCTCGTACCAGATATGCGGCTGTTGGTGATCGACCATCTGACTCATCCTGTGCAGACATTTCGGACAATCGAATTCTCCTTGCTGGTTATGCACTTCCCCCACGGAAGGGCTCCCGTTATCGATACTTTCCGAACCTTTCTCGGTGATGAGTTTTTCCCGTTCCATCAGATCAAACCAAATTCCTTTGCATCCTTCGCACCGCTCAACCGTCACGTTGGCGTGAGTGATCGACTGCATTGGACTGTGACATTTGGGGCATTTCATAGCCGTTTCCTTTCGAGATGAAGTATAAGCGCACAACATGCAACAGAGACGGGAATATGCGAAAGTATAATCGCAGCAATGGGACATGTTGATCCAGAATTGCCAAAACAACCTACTTATAAAAAATCATTTCATGTACTAAACCCATCGGCCGCAGATTACACTCATAGGTACATGACTTCTGCAAGCAGCCCAATATCCTCTTTGTCAGGAATCTCAGTCGCCGCGTCCAACAAGACCGTACTGCGAAGATCGGATGATGTCTTGCTATCGGCTAAGACGGGAGACAAACAGGCACAGACAATCCTCATGCATCACATGCAGGACGTCTGGTATCGCTTTGCATTGGCCAATGTGGACCGGTCGGACCTTGCGATGGAAGTGGTCCAGGAGACGGCAGTACGTGTTTTGGAAAAGCTCAAGCGTTTTGATGAACAATCGACTTTCAAAACGTGGTCACTTGGCATTGCACTGAATGTCTGTCGTGAACTCAAACGACAATCAGCGCGTCAGAAACGATGGTCGCGTTTGCGACTGACTAGTTTTCGACACCGTGATAATTCACATACTGATGCGCTGGAGCAGGAAGAATATGCTGATTTGCTTCACCAATACATTGCCACGCTTTCGGATCGGCAACGTGAAGTCATCAGTCTGCGCTATTTTGAGCACTGTACCACGAAACAGACCGCAGTGATCATGAATGTTTCAGAAGGAACAGTTAAAGCAACATTATCCCAAGCCATCGCGCAACTGCGAAGTAAATGGAATGATTGATATGTCTGATAAACCCATCACAACCCAGCAAGTTCGGCAAGCCTATGACGGTTTGAAGTATCCTGGTGATCTGGCTACCGATATCGTGCACCGTCAAACCAAACCGCCAAGACGCAAATGGCCAAGACGTTTGGCGATCGCCGCTGTGATGGCATTGGGGCTGTTCGTGGGTTTAGCTATTTTGTCCGAACGTCAGCAAAATCCATTTAACATCTCGCGCCATATGAATATCAGTCTCAAGGATGGCTTGTCACTACCGACCGCGATCCCGAGTATGTCACTGCCTACACTTCCCCGTGGCATGTCCCTTTCCCCGCAAGTTTCCGGGCATCTGCCAATGGTTGGCTCAATGCCCTCAACGTTAAACGATGCATCGAAATCAGATCAACATCAAACCACCAACAAGGAGTTAGCCATATGAAAGAACACAACAACAATCGTAAATATCAACTCTGCATCATCGGACTTCTGGGCGTGATCGTCGGCATGGCCATCAGTCAGTTCAAGTCCAATGACGCGCAGGCAGACAACCAGCATATCTATGCACAGTATCAATCACCCAATGACAGCATGTTTCAGACGGTTGCTGATAAGCCAAAAATCACCGGCGATCAGTTGGCCTTGTTCCAGAACATATTCAGTCTTATCAAGGAATACACTGCAGTCGTGGATGATCCGACCGCATGCTCGGTTGCAGCCATCATGGGCATCGACGACAACACATCCAGCAAGGAAGAAGCGATCCTGATACTCGAAGATACGCTCCAGGCCACACGCAGTGATGAAGTCCGCCGAGCCATCCGCATGAAACTCATGGAGCTTTACAACAAGACCGGCCAAACCAGTAAAACCCAACAAATGATGCGTCAGCTGATCGTGCAGTAACTCAGAACGAATATACAACTCAAACATACATAGCCCGGTCATCTTGGCCGGGTTTTTCATGCGCGGTATGGATGGTGATGTAATTTTCGTTGTGATGTGAATTGATCTTCATATCCCGTTATTCCCGGGCAGTTGGGAATGACGAATAGGTTTATCAAGTGAAATGTAAAAGTTGGAAATACTTTAATCCACAGCTGTCCCTGCCTGGGTCAGCGTTTCGTCCGTCGACATCGGATCAACTTCACGACAACTCGTGGTGAGAATGTCGATGAGTTCCTTGAGTTCGGCATGCCAGGCATCTTCGAGCATGCCATGCGGGGTGATCTGCATGAACTCTTCGCAGAGCAGAATCATACGCAGCAGGTGTCGGAAAATCACGCCTTCCTGTTTGGCAAGATCGTGTGTCTGAATGTAGTCGTTGAAGTTGCCACCCATGTTCACCAGATCGCCAACACACCACACTGCGGTGATCGGCACCTTGCCTGCATACTTGACCTTACTGCGGAAGAACTCAGCCATCTTCTCTGCTAACGGGATCGGGAACTTGGGCGTTTCGCCGTAGGCCAAGTCCTGATCATGTGGCCTTGGCGGGTAGAGTTCTTCCTGCGTGTAAAGTCCAGCTTGAATCAATGCAGGGTCCACCAACTCCGTTGCGAGATTGCCCGGCGGTAAATGTTCGTAATGGGGCACGCGGACTTTTCGCGCGACCGAGCCGGGCATCTCCAGCAACGATTCCATGATCTGCACGCGCTCATGCTTGTCCGACTGTCCAAGATAGTCGAGTAAAAACGCTCCATATAAAGGCTGAACCGCACGAAAGACGAGCATTTCCTTCAAACGTGGTGTCGGATGCGCATGCGTCGGTTTATAGTCGGCATAGAGTTTGGAAGTCAGTGATTTGGACTTCTTCTTTTTCTCTTTGGTAGGTTCCGGTGCAGGAGCTGTGCCTTTACCAAGTCCTGTACCCAGACTCAGTGATGCCATGAGGTCTTCGACGGATTGCGGCTTGTCAGTCGCTTCTTTTTTCTTATCCGTTACATCGGACTTGTTATCCTCATTGTCCTGCTCATCCTGTGATGGTGGTGGCGGATCAAGTGTGACAAAGCCCTGTTCATGCAGTGTCACCAACATCGCTGTGAGATGATCCTGACACGCATCAATCTCAGGTAACGGCATCAGTCGCTTACTGACCGCATCTCGCAGGAAGGTGATATCCGGTGAGTCGTTAAGCAGGAATGCCAACAGTCGCCAGGGCAGATGTCCCTTGGATTCGAGCTTGCCGGGCTCTGCGATCTGGAGCTTTTCGAATTGGGGTTCGGACCAGTAGCTAAACCCTTCGCGACGCTTGGGGGTTTTCTTTTCCAGCTTCTTGCGCATCGCGCGCATCTTGGGATCTTTGCTGTCTTCGGGGATCTGTTCGATCTTTTCCTTGTGACGCAGAATTTTGACATCATCTTCATGCGCGACCGCATAGACATGTCCCTGCGTATCAAACTGTGGGCGGCCTGCACGTCCGAACATCTGATGCGCACTGCTTGCTGCGATGAGTTTCTTGCGGTCTTTAGGGCCTTTGAGTAACTCGGTGAGTACCACGGAGCGTGCTGGTAAGTTCATGCCTGCTGCAAGCGTTTCGGTGCACACACAAATCGAGAGCAGTTTTTTTTGGAAGAGTTCTTCGACCAGTCGACGATGTTTGGGCAGTAAACCTGCATGATGCACACCAATCCCGCGCAGGAGAATGCGTTTGAGTTTTGGGCCGACACCGCCACTAAAGTCCACTTCTTCCAAGGCGTCAGCAAGTTGTTTTTGCTGATCACCCTGGAGCATGTCTTTGCCACGTAATAACTCTGCAGTGTTCCAGCATTTTTCGCGGTCAAAGCAGAACACCAGTGCGGGCGTGCGCTTGGTGTCTTCATCACCCTGACTCATGTTTGCAAGTAGATCGGGGAGCAGTTCATTTTCCCAGTGATAGGTTAAGGGGACTTTACGCTCCGTGCCGTTGACCCATTGCAGATCACGTTTGTGAGATCGTTTGAGCCACGCCAGAAACTCCATGCCGTTACCCACGGTCGCTGAGAGCAGCATCAATCGGACATTGCTCGGCAGCATTGCAAGGCTCAACTCCCAGACGATCCCGCGTTCGGGGTCCGCAAAGGAATGAAACTCATCCATGACCACACAGGCCACATCCGTGAAGTCAAAACTGTCCGGCGTATGTAGACGGTTGAGCAGAATTTCCGCAACGACGACTTTGATCGGCGCATCAGGATTAATCGAACGATTGCCGGTGACAAGGCCGACCATGTTGCGGTTAAAGCCCCATTTTTCCGCAGCCTCCTGCACCTCCTCGAACTTCTGCTCGGTGAGTGCGATCAGTGGCGTGGTGTAGTAAGCCTGCTTACCGGTCTGCAACGCTTCGTACAATGCAGCTTCGGCGATAAGCGTCTTACCCGTTCCCGTTGGTGCCGTCACGAGGACGCCCTGATCCGAAGCAAAATAAGCCATCAACGCCTCCTCCTGCACCGGATACGGTTCGTAGGGGAGTTGATCGAGGTAGTTCAATAAGATGTCGTCACGGGATAAATCGGGCATAGGGGGACAGGATAGCGGAGATGAAAGAAGTCGGCGAACTCAGGTGTAAATCAATATGCTTCTTTGACAGGTTGGCCATTGTCTGTTTTATAGCGTATCCGCTTTCCGTAATCTGATCTGATTAATGGATCTTCACCTATGATTTTTCGTCTTTCAACGTGCCGATTGACAATTCCCCAATGCTCCATACTTACACCATATTCTGATTTGTCAGTTTCAACATCAATTGGATTGTGATCCAAAGTCAATTGTGCAACGAATTCATTGAGGTTGTCTTTATATTTACCAAGATCGCTTATTTTAATGACACAGCCCACAATAAATTTTCTTTTATGAGTGTATTTATCGTAATATGAAACTCCAAGAGCGCAATATGTTTTCGGTGTATTGTCTCCATCATCTCTTACTACTGCCACTTGAGAGGCTTTTATTGCCTTTTTAATTAATTTACGTTCAGCCCGCCTATCGTGCTTCTCTATTGGTTGGCCTGTGAAATATTCAGCATTATAATATTCGGCATATTTATAATCAGCAGACAACCAAATGTCTCCTGCTTTAAACGACATATTATCACCACCCCCTGCCGAGGCAATACCAGACAACGTCGAGGTAATTGCTGGCAAGAATAATATCCCGACAAGAAAACAAAGACATAAACTTAAAAACATAAACACAGCAATGATTGCTATCAATAATGAGACATTCTTCTTGAATTGCATTCTAATCCTCCGGAACACTTTTCGTATTTTACACAAAACCACGAGATGAAGGTTCATTCCGCGGTTTTTTGTTTTGTGTGACAGTTTGGAATGTCGTTTGTCTTTGGTTGTTCGACCCCTGGGGTTGAAACCCCAGGGCTTTAGTTCCAGTGGCGGGGCGTTGTTGGTGGGGGTGAGGTTGAGGCATGGAGTTGGTGGGGTTTGTTATGCGCGATCTATGCTGCATAGAACCATAAAAAAAACGCAGATTGAAGCGTTCACTTCGATCTGCGTTTTTTTTATGTTGTTATTTTATTTTGTTTACAGACCCATCAGCAGCTTGCCGGGGTTTTCGAGGCAGCTCTTGATGTCGTTGAGGTAGCGGGCTGCGGCGCCGCCGTCGACGAGACGGTGGTCGTAGCTTAAGCTCAGTGGCATCATCAGACGCGGGACGATGTTGCCGTCCTTGGTGACGATCGGCATCATGCGGCTGCGACCGACGAGCAGGATGGCGACTTCCGGGGGGTTGATGACCGGGGTGGAGTATGTGCCACCGATGGCGCCGAGGTTAGAGATGGTGAAGGTTGAGCCACGCAGGTCTTCAATGCCGAACTTGTTGGCACGGATGTTCTCGACGATGGTTGCCATCTCTTCGGTAATCTCTGCGATGTTCAGGGCATCGGCATTACGCAGCGAGGGGACAACCAGACCGCGGTCGGTGTCGACTGCAATGCCGATGTTGATGTACTGCTTGTAGATGACTTCGCCGGCTTCCATGTCGACGGATGCGTTGATGGAGGGGTTCTTGCGAAGTGCCATCGCGCAGGCTTTGATCAGGAAGGGCATGGTGGTGAGCTTGAGGCCCTGAGCTGAAAACTCGTCCTTGGAATCCTGACGCATGGCTTCGAGGTCGGTGATGTCCGCGTCATCGAAGTTGGTGACGTGGGGGATGGTGGTCTTGGACTGGACCATGGTCTTGGCAATGGTCTGACGAATCTTGGCCATCTTGTCACGGGTGATCGGGCCATAGGAATCGTTGGACGCTTCGCCGGGGGTGTCCATGGCTTTCTTGCGTTCGATGACGGGGGCCATGGATCGGGCTGCAGCGATGATGTCTTCACGTGTGACGCGACCGCCTTCGCCGGAGCCTGCGATGTTATTGAGGGAGACACCCAGTTCACGGGCCAGGCGACGTGTTGCCGGCCCTGCGGGGACGCCTGCAGCGGACTTGGGGGCGACCTTGCGTTGCGAAGGTGCCGGTGCCGGTGCGGGGGCCGACTTCTTGGGTGCCGGTTTTTCCTCAGCCTTGGGTTGAGCTGCTTCTTCTTCAGCCGGAGCTTCAGCGGTTTCTTCGGCGTCTTCTTCTTCTGCCGGTGCATCTTCCTGTGCAGGTTCTTCAGCGGGAGCTTCTTCTTCGCCGTCACTTCCGGGGGCTTCACCGTCATTGAGTTCGAGGATGGCCTGGCCGACCTTCACGGTGTCACCGGCTTTGACCATGATTTTGCCCACGGTGCCAGCGGAGGGTGAAGGCACTTCGACCATGGCCTTATCGGTTTCGATTTCCAGGAGGGGTTGATCTGCGGAGACAGATTCGCCTTCGGAGACCAGGATGTTGACGACGTCGCCACCTTCAATGTTTTCGCCTAAGTCAGGCAGTGTGAATTCGGCCATTTCGATTTGTCCTTCAATACTCAGTCGTTGACTGTTTGCTAATTCTATTTTCAATACGCTTGTTTTGCGTATCAAGCTTCTATCTGTATTCGACCCGTGACCCGGGAGGATCACGGCTTTGGATTACACCGTAAAGGGATTGGGCTTGTCGGCGTCGATGCCCAGGTCCTTGACGGCTTTGGCAGCGATCTTCTTGTCGAGTTTACCATCACGGGCGAGCTTGTAGAGCGTGGCCACGACGATGCATTCTGCATCAACTTCAAAGAAGCGACGCAAAGCTTCGCGGGTTTCACTGCGACCAAAGCCGTCGGTGCCCAAAACGTACATGCCGTTCTTGATCCAGGGCAGAAGCTGCTCGGGCACCGCGCGGACGTAATCGCTGGCTGCGATGATCGGGCCTTCTTCGCCTTCAAGGACCTGCTCGATGTAGCTGATCTTGGGGGCCTGGTCTGCGTGGAGCATGTTCCAGCGTTCGCAGTCCACTGCGTCACGACGCAGTTCGTTGTAGCTGGTGACGGACCAGACCTTGGACGAGACGTTGTACTTGTCAGCCAGGATGTCCTGGGCCTTGAGCACTTCGTTGAGGATGGCACCTGAGCCGAAAAGCTGGACGTTTGTCTTGGACTTCTTGGCCTTGGTTTCCTTGAATGGGTAGATGCCCTTGACGATGCCTTCCTCGACACCTTCGGGCATGTCGGGATGGACGTAGTTTTCGTTTTCGAGGGTGATGTAGTAAATCCAGTCTTCGTTGTTTTCGTACATCCGTTTCATGCCATCGAAGACGATGACGTTGGTTTCGTACGCGAAGGCCGGGTCGTATGCCTTGACGGTGGGGAAGGCGATGGCATTGAGGATGGAGTGACCGTCCTGATGCTGAAGGCCTTCACCGTTAAGGGTCGTGCGACCGGCGGTGCCACCGAGCATAAAGCCACGGGCACGCATGTCGCAGGCCGCCCAGATCAGGTCACCGATGCGCTGGAAGCCGAACATGGAGTAGTAGATGAAGAAGGGGATCATGGCCACGCCGTGAGACGTGTGGCTGGTGCCTGCAGCGATGAAGCTGGACATGGCGCCGGCTTCGGTGATGCCTTCTTCGAAAATCTGCCCGTCCTGTGCTTCCTTGTAGTAAAGCATGGTGTCCGAGTCGACCGGCTCGTAGTGCTGTCCGGCGTGAGCATAGATACCGACCTGGCGGAAGAGGGCTTCCATGCCGAAGGTACGGGATTCGTCGGGAACAATGGGGACGATGTGCTTGCCGATGTTCTTGTCGCGGAGGAGCTTGGTGAACAAACGGACAAAGCCCATGGTGGTGGACAGTTCGCGGTCACCGCTACCCTTGAGGAAGTCGCGGAAGTCATCGAGTTGGGGCATTTGCAGTTGCTCAGCACGTTGGCGACGTTCGGGTACCGGGCCACCCATGGCTTCGCGGCGTTCCTTGAGATATTTTGCTTCGTGGCTGTCTGCCGGCGGGACATAGAACGGAGCATCTGCCACGTCCTTGTCGGAGATCGGAATGCCGAAGCGTGTGCGGAACTCGCGGAGTTCTTCTTCGTTGAGTTTCTTCTGCTGGTGGGTGATGTTCTTGCCTTCACCGGCTTCGCCCAGGCCATAACCCTTGACGGTCTTGGCGAGGATGACGGTGGGCATGCCCTTGGTCTCGGTGGCTGCTTTGTATGCAGCGTAGACCTTGTCCGGGTCGTGACCACCACGGCGGAGTTTGATGAGGTCTTCATCAGAAAGGTGCTCGACGAGTTTGGCCACTTCGGGATACTTGCCAAAGAAGTGCTCGCGGATGTACTCACCACTGCTGACGGTATATTTCTGGTATTGACCGTCGACGACTTCACCCATGCGCTTGACGAGTTGGCCGGTCTTGTCCTGGGCGAGAATCGGGTCCCAGTCATCACCCCAGATAACCTTGATGACGTTCCAGCCGGCACCGCGGAAGATGCCTTCGAGTTCCTGAATCATCTTGCCGTTGCCACGGACCGGGCCGTCAAGGCGTTGGAGGTTACAGTTGATGACCCAGACGAGATTGTCGAGTTTTTCGCGGCTTGCCAGCGTGATGGCGCCCAGTGTTTCCGGTTCATCGCATTCACCGTCACCCAGAAACGCCCAGACCTTGGCACCCTTGTCTTCTGCTAACCCGCGGTCATAGAGATATTCCATGAAGCGGGCGCGGTAGATGGACATGATCGGGCCAAGACCCATGGACACCGTGGGATATTCCCAGAAGTTGGGCATCAACCACGGGTGGGGATAGCTCGATAAGCCGGGCTCAGGTTGGAGTTCACGGCGGAAGTTTTCCAAGTGTTGATCGCTGATACGTCCTTCGACATACGCACGGGCATAGACACCGGGGGAGGCGTGACCCTGGAAGTAGACGACGTCGCCACCGCATTCGTGATCCTTGCCACGGAAGAAGTGGTTGAAACCGACTTCCAGAAGTGTGGCTGAGGATGCGAAGGTGGAGATATGTCCGCCGACGGCACCGGGCTTCTTGTTGGCTTTGACAACCATGGCCATGGCGTTCCAGCGGATGATGCTCTTGATGCGGCGTTCGAGTTCACGGTTCCCCGGATACTTGGGTTGCTTGTTGCGGGGGATGGTGTTGATGTAGGGCGTGGTCTGCGTGTAAGGCAGTTCGATGCCCAGACGCTGAGCGTTTTCATCAAGGATGGACAGCAGATATTGGACACGTGCCGGGCCTTTGTCCTTGAGGACGTACTCCAGTGATTCAAGCCACTCGGAGGTTTCTGCGGGATCGACATCAACGTCTTGTGTTCTTGCGAGGTCTTTTGCCATGGGTATTAATCGGGGTTTGGGGTTTAGGGTTTGGGGTGTAGGGTTTGCAGGCTGAGGTTGTGTTGGTTTGAGGTCTTTAATGTCTTGACCCTAAACCCCACACCCTAAACCCCAAACCCCGGTTTTCATTTCTTCGGACGACGGGGGCGGTAAATTTCCGTGGCCACGCCGTGGTGTGCGTCGCCTGCGTGCGGCAGGGTTTCACTCATGGTCGGGTGCGGGTGGATACACTCGGTCATGTCATGCACAACAGCACCCATCTCGATGGCCAAGGTGGCTTCACCGATGAGTTCTCCAGCTCCACTACCGACGATACCCACACCCAGCACGCGGTCGGTACCCGGTTCGATGATCATCTTGGTCAAGCCGTCGGGCCGACCCATCGCCTGAGCGCGACCCGATGCACCCCATGGGTACACAGCGATTTCCACGTCGATGCCCTGTTCCTTGGCTTGACGTTCGGTGATGCCCGCCCAAGCCAGTTCCGGGTCGGTGAAGACCACAGCGGGGATGGCCTGTGCGTCGAAGGTGGAGTTTTCACCCTTGATCACTTCCACAGCGATTTTGCCTTCGTAGGATGCCTTGTGAGCGAGCATTGGATTACCAATCACGTCGCCGATGGCATAGATCGACGGATCGTCGGTCTTCTGCTGGTTATCCGTTTGGACAAAGCCGCGATCGTCGACGACGACCTTGGTGTTCTCCAGGCCGATGCCATCGGAGTTGGGGCGGCGACCAATGCACACCAGCACGCGGTCAAAGGCTTCGGTGTAGGTCTTGTCACCCTTTTCGAAGGTCGCGATGATCTTGTTATCTTTCTCTTCAACGCCTGCGACCTTGGTGCCCAGTTCGATGGATTCAAACAGGTGATCCAAACGCTTCTTGAGCTGACGGGCCAGGTCGGCATCGGTGGTCGGCAGGAAGGTGTCCATCATTTCGACGACCTTGACCTTCGAGCCCAGTGACGCGTAGACAGTGCCCATTTCCAGGCCGATGTAGCCTGCACCAACAACCAGCAGGTTTTCAGGAATGTCGGCAAGTTCCAGTGCACCCGTCGAATCCATGATGCGGTCCGAACCGATGTTGAACATGCCGGGCATGGCCGGTTCCGAGCCGGTTGCCAGAATGCAGGTGTCAAAGCTGATGCAGCCGGTGGAAGGATGCGTGGAAGGATCACCACCTTCAATGCGCAGACGGTTGGAGTCTTCAAAGACCCCACTGCCGATGACGACTTTGACGTTGCGTTTCTTGGCCAGGGTGCTCAAACCGCCCGAGAGCGTATCGATGATCTGCTGCTTGCGGGCACGCATGGCATCCAGATCGATCTGAGGCTTGTCGAACTTGACGCCCCAATCGTCCATTTCGACGGATTCGTTGATGACCTTGGCCACGTGCAGTAACGCCTTGGACGGGATACACCCACGAAGCAGGCAGGTGCCGCCGAGCTTGCCGACCTTGTCGACGATGGTCACTTCCATTCCCAGGTCCGCTGCGAAGAAGGCTGCCGCGTAACCGCCGGGCCCACCCCCCAAAACCAGAACTTGCGTATGCATGGTTCGGTTCACTCCATATAAGGTTTCAGTTCACGGTCAGCGTCTTTGAATGATTCCAATTAAGCCGCTGACAAGCCGCTATCGTAGCAAGTTTAGGGGCGATTGGTAAATCACGTTTGGCTTTGACGCAATCCTAATTGCCCAAGATTCGGTCTGACCGGATAAAATCGTGTAAATCGAACTGTAATCGCACGATAAAACACTGATCGGTCCGGTGTTTTGCGTCAAAATGCCGTCTTGATCCGACTCAATGATCGGTCTGTGAGATCGTATTTAGCGGCTCAGTTACTTTCAGGCACCAGTTTGACCTGGACAGTTGCAGGTAAGCCGTCAATATTCAAATTGATACGATTGGGAATTGAGAATTCTGGTGGGCGGTTGTGACGGGCAGCGTCTTCATAATGCTTGCCGACCTTTTCAGCAGTTTTGCATACCATGGTCGTTGAGATAACCAATGCGCCTGCCCAGATCAGACTCACCAATACCGATTGCTTTTTCAATTTCATTCTCCCGGAGTAAATGTTTTCAATTAGTCGCTTTACAACATCGCGAACTTTATTCCTGTTTGAGGTGAACATCGGTCACCACCGGCTTGGCGGTCTCAAGGGCATGGTGGAAACTTTCGCGGTCTTCCCATGCGTTGTCCGCTAACTGCATCCCCTGAATCGAAATCGGCAGTTGATTCTCCACCAGTAGCCAAGGCGAAATCGCAAAGGTATTGGCGTCGAGCTTTTTGACATGCAACATGGATCGACCGTCGTCGTACTGCCAATCCGCCTGCCAGGGCAGACCCCCCAGCAGCGTCAGACTCAAGCCGTCCCAGAACGTGAACATCGACAAGAGTGTCGAAAGGCAAGCCGGGGCAACAATCTTGCGGTCCTCGCCATCGCGCTTGATCGCATCCTGAATCGTCCGACTCGTCACATCACCGAGCTCATTAATGAACGCCTGATCCGCATCGCCATGTTGACCATAGCTGACATACAGATCCTTGGCATACATCGTGGTCAGCAAACCCGCTAACCAGTCACGACCCATCGCCAGCGCGATACTCCGGCGCCAGATCTCCCGGTGCTGATGCATCGGCATACATTTGAAGTCATGCGGCTGGCCATGCTCATCAAGTGTCGGTTCATTGTCGTGACTCAACCAACCATCATCATGATGATCAACCGCATCAAGCAGACGATCCCACAACGGTTGGGTCACATGCTCCGGCCGTTTCCATGCCTTGGCAATCAGCCCCGCCATCTTCGCGTGCGCCATCTGCTTGTAGAGAATCAAACTGTCATCCGGGCCGTGGAGTACGATCATGCGTTTATTCTAGGATGTTTACAGGGGTTTTTAAATTCAAACCTTTGAAAAAAGAACGTCTTCATAGTCGTCAAGACATGAATAGATGTCCCTTTTTCAAAGTAAGAAAAGTTGGCGGGTTACTTCAATTCCACCGACCAGTACGCGTTGTCCAGAAAGGCTTGCCAACAGGCGAAGCGGTCGGTTGAGAGTTTGAGGTTGATCGCGGGATTGCGCTTGGGCTTGTAAGGTTCGCGGATCAGTTTCATGTTTGCCTGCTCGGGGGTGCGTCCGCCTTTTTTCGCATTGCATTTCACGCAACTGCACACCAGGTTTGTCCACGTACTCAGACCACCCTGCGTGCGTGGCTTGACGTGATCCAGACTCAGTTCGGATGTCGGGAAACTGCCACCACAATATTGGCAGAGACTCTTGTCACGTGCATAGATGTTCCGACGGTTGAGTTTGACCTCCTGCTTGGGCAGGCGGTCATAGCCGAACAGACGAATGATTTTGGGAACGACAAGTTGCATACGCGGCGTGCGGATGCGTTGGTAGTTCTGCTTCTCAAAACTCTGCCACTGCTGGGAGACTTCGGTCCAGTCTTCGAAATCGTAACTCATATAGCTGTCATCTTCAGCGTGAATGACTTCAGCCATATTGCGGACCAAAAGTGAGAAGGCACGACGGGCGTCTGTGACCCGAATGGCCATCCAGAGCTTGTTGAGCACCAGAACCGGTGCATTGGCGGTGGGTGCAATTGCACTCATGGTACGAATCCTCAATAAGAGGTTTATCGGACTCGGATTGTAACGTCTGAATTAACAGTGTTCAAAAATGAGAAAGGGATGAGCAGATCGTGAGTAGAAAATCAGCGCGGCAGGTTGAAATTTCTTTTCCAAGACGTATACTGTTCCTTCTCACAACGCATCGGGAGTATGCCGGAGTGGTCAAACGGGGCAGACTGTAAATCTGCTGGCTTAGCCTTCATTGGTTCGAATCCAATTGCTCCCACTTTTGAATAAACACCTGTGTCCCACGACGCAGGTGTTTTTCGTTGCGCATTGATCCTTGATGACATCGCTTCGTCGTATGTTTAACACGCAATAGCTGCGACACTGCGTGTCGCTGATGTCTTTGAAGTCGTGTGAATAATGAAATGTATCTCAACCTTTGCACGCATCGCGCAGTCGTTCATAGACTTCACGGGGTACGTTTTGTGAGCCGAGTTTGACCGTCTTGCGTTCGCCATGAAAATCACTGCCACCGGAGGTCAGCAGATTAAACTGTTTTGCCAACTTCTCGTATTGCGCAACCAACGCGGGGGTGTGATCGCTGTGACGCGTCTCAATGCCATCAAGCCCCATGTCGGTGAGGCGTTTGACGGCATGCTCCAACTCATCGGCATTGGGCATCACCAGTTGGACCGGGTGAGCAAGAATCGCCAGACCACCTGCATGATGGATCGCATCAATCGCATGCGCCGGTTCGAGATAGTCTCTCCGGATAAAGGCAGGGGCACCAAATTTCAGATACTTGGTAAACGCATCCGACACGCTCTTGGCATAGCTCTTGGAAACCAACACCTGCGCGATGTGCGGGCGACCGATGATCTGCGTGCCCTGACCGTGAGCCAGTTCCTCGACTTCTTCGTAGGTGATGCGCACGCCAAGTTCCTGGAGTTTTTCAACCATCGCCGGGTTACGACTGTTGCGCGCTTCACGCATCCGTTCAGAGATCTTCGCAAGCTCCGTATCATCATGACGAACGAATAAGCCTAGAATATGCAATGTCCCACGGCGACGCTCAACGCCATCCGTGTCCACACGCGGGCCGGGGTCAGCGGAAATCTCAATGCCCGGGACAAAGTCGATTCCCGTCGATTCACATGCCGCAGCACATGCCTGCAAGCCATTGGTCGAATCATGATCGGTTAGCGCGATCGCTGATAAACCCAACTCCACCGCCTGCATCGGCAACAACTCCGGTGGCACAGTACCATCGGAAGCAGTCGAGTGTGTATGTAAATCCACATAACTCATAGGATGAGAATCCTAGGGGAAAAAGCGGGTTTTGGGAAATGCGTGGCTTAAATCACCCGATGCATTGGTGACATGAAACCCTTTATGCCTTGTGTGCCTGCAAGGTGTATTCGAATGGGACAAAGCCATCCAGTGCTGGTGGTAACTGCCACCAACCCGGTCGGCTGGGCGTCATGTTTTCAAACGCTTTGTAACAGCAGGTACTCGATTCATCCAGACTATCGATCACCAACCCGACCCGGATCAGGGCGGTCATCACTTCGCCGATGGGATGGTTCCACTCTACGGTTCGATTTTGTTTAAAACCGGTCTCGCTGCTGGCATAACTTCCGTCTTCTTCAAGCACAACCGCCTTGTCCTGAAAATAAGGGAAATGCACCTGCATCAGATCGTGTTCTTTGTTGTAGTCCAGCGTGCTGGCCATGGGGTGACTGTCAATGAAATACAACCGTCCGCCCGGATGCAGCAGGTTGCCGATCAATGCTGCCCATCTCGGGACATCAGGCAACCAGCAAAGCGCACCGAGCGAAACAAACACCAGATCAAATGTCTGATCGACATGTTCGAGCGTGTCATAGACATTGCAACAGTGAAATGTCGCAGTCAGTCCCAATTCATCTCGCAAGGTGCAGGCATGTTCCAATGCCGGTTTGGAAAAATCAATGCCAACGGTTGTTGTTGCACCCAGTCGCTCAAGTGAAAGCGTCTCCATGCCCATGTGACATTGCAGATGGATCGCTGATTGACCGGTCAGATCCCCAAGCGTCTTGATCACCTGGTCGTCAAGCGCGATACCGCCCGCCCGTAAATCCCGGGCATGCTGCTGATACATCTGCGACCGCCAATGCGATGGGACACGCTCATCCCAGAAAAGCTGGTTGCTGTGAAAACCGTCTTGTGCTTGATCGTCCCATTGTGTTTGCATGAGTTGAAGTATAGCAGCGATGCGCTTGCGGTCAGTATCACCTGATGATGCAGCAAGTGGTTCGTTGCAGTCGAATTGTTCGTCACGTTGAGCACCAGATGTGAATCTGGTGCCCGTTTGAAGGTGCGTCAACGTATTGGGCACCGGGTTAACACCCGGTGCTCACATCAATACAAAGACTGACGAAGCACTCGAACGTTTTGCAATCAACACTCGTCCGGGTAAAGCCGTGTCACTCCTGTGACACGGGTCGATTCACCCTTGTCCGATGGGTATAAAAAAAGCGAAGACCGTTGCCGATCTCCGCTTTGGATTTATTTAATTGTCGTTTCACGCGGTGAATCGGGATGATTCGTCTGCGTGGGTTGAAGCGCTAAACCGCAAGCGGTTGAGCGAAGGAAGCCGTCCGTATACACGGGGAAAACTTCCGGGGGGGTTAGCTGGACTTCGTGCCGCCGGGGCCGAAGGTGATCTTGTCGGTACCCATGGCACCGTGGGTGTCCATACCACCGGTGAGATTCTGCTTCTCGGCCTTGGCTTCGCGACCTGCATCTTCTTCCGGGTCAGCCGTCCACTGGGCACGCTTGAGGCTCAGGCCGATCTTGCGATCGTCCAGGTCCACACGCAGGATCTTCACTTCGACATCTTCGCCGACCTTGACGATGTCCTGTGGGTTTTCGACCTTGTGGTCAGCCAGTTCGGAGATGTGCAGCAGGCCTTCCAGATCGTCTTCCAGTTCGACGAACACGCCGAAGTTGGTGATCTTGGTGACCTTGCCCTGCACGATCATACCCGGCTGATAATGCGTCGGGATGGCTTCTGCCCAGAGGTCTTCGGTCATCTGCTTCAGACCCAGAGCAACACGCTGCTTGGACTGGTCGACTTCGAGCACCACGCAACGGGTGTTGTCGCCCTTCTTGAGCAGTTCGTTGGGGTGGGTGAGTTTCTTGGTCCAGCTGATGTCGGACACGTGAAGAAGACCGTCGATACCCGGTTCGATTTCGACAAACGCACCGTAGCTGGTGAGGTTGCGAATCTTGCCTTCGACCACCGTGCCGGGAGGATACTTCTCGGCAACCAGATCCCAGGGGTTGACTTCGACCTGCTTCATGCCCAGGCTGATTTCCTGCTTGTCCTTGTTGATGTCAAGCACAACGACTTCGACTTCCTCGCCGATGGAGACCATTTCCGAGGGGTGGTTGATGCGCTTGGTCCAGGACATTTCGGAGATGTGGACCAGACCTTCGACACCTTCTTCGAGCTTGACGAAGGCACCGTAGGACATGATGTTGGTGACGTGGCCCTTGATACGAGCGTTGACAGGATACTTGTTTTCGACTTCCTGCCAGGGGCTGTCTTCCTTCTGCTTGAGCCCCAGGGCGATCTTGCCTTTTTCCTGTTCGATGGACAGGATTTTGACTTCGACTTCCTGGTCGATCTTGAGCATGTCGGAGGGGTGATTGATACGACCCCAGGACATGTCGGTGATGTGCAGCAGACCGTCGATGCCGCCGAGGTCGACGAATGCACCGAAGTCGGCGATGTTCTTGACAACACCCTTGACCAAGTCGCCTTCGTTGACGTTGTCCAGCAGACGCTTGCGGGCTTCTGCACGTTCGTCTTCGATGAGCTTACGACGGGAGATGACGATGTTGCGGCGTTCTTCGTCGATTTTGAGGATCTGGGCCTGAATGGTCTGGCCGATGAAGTCGCCGATGTCGCCGGGGCGACGGATGTCGACCTGCGACGCGGGCAGGAAGACCGGCACGCCGATGTCCACGAGCAAGCCACCCTTGATTTTACGCATGACTTTACCGTCGACGACGTCGCCTTCGGCATTTTCGTTGATGATGCGTTCCCAACCACGGATGCGGTCGGCTTTACGCTTGGAGACGAGGATGTCGCCGGTGTCCGATTCGATGTCCAGAAGCAGGACTTCGACGGTATCGCCGATTTCGACTTCTTCGGGGTTATCAAATTCGTTGCGACGCAGGGTGCCTTCGCTCTTGAGTCCGACTTCAACGAGGAAGTCATCGCCAGCACGACCGATGATCTTGCCGGTGAGGATCGTGCCGGTGTTCAGGTCGTCGGAGATGGTTCCCAGAAGGGATTCCATATCGCCGGAAGCGACGGCTTCACCGAGTTCGGCTTCGAGCATGTTCAATGCTTCGTCGTCTTCAATACCCAGCGTTGCAATAAGGTTCTTATCTACCATGAGAAAATGTTACCAATCTGTCAGTGACACTTACCCGGCCTGCCGCGCGGCAGACTACCTCGGGTCGCAGGGGTCTGTTTGGGTCGGGAAAGATCGCTCGAACGAGCACCCGACTTTCACAACACCTGCCTGATTTAGCACTTACACGGACCCCACACGCGCGGAGTTCTAGCCGTGAAAATGGCAAAGAGTCAGATTGTAGCATGCCCAAGTGGGTTTGTCATCATGACTGTGGATACTTTGTGGAATATGAGTCATTGAAAAACCGGGGGTTAGCGCGATTCCCCAAAGCCGTGTCCCTCCCGGGGCACGGGTTGCCTCGCTGTGAATCCCCTGTGATTAAAAAGCCAACCCGTCACGCAGGAGCATGACGGCTTTTGGTGAATGTCCTGATTGTTTGTCAGATACGCCGTATCACCAAAATAACCTTGAAACGTTCCGTGCTGAATCTTAGGGTTAAGGTATGAGTACCACCCCCACCAAATTGGCTGACGCACAGATATCTGACCGATTGGAAAAGCATCCGGAATGGTCCCGTGAAAATCATGCCCTGACCCGGACGTTTGTTTTTGAGGATTTCGATCAGGCCTTTGCGTTCATGAGCAAGGTCGCTGAGATTGCCAAAAAGATGAACCACCACCCCGATTGGCAGAACGTCTACAACAAACTCACCATCAATCTCTCCACGCACGATGTCGATGGCATCAGTGATCTGGATTTTGAGATGATGGAACAGATCGACGCGCTGCTGGATTGATGAGCATTAGGGCGTTTTCAGGAATTAATATCCACCCTCCGTCACTCCCGCGCAGGCGGGAGTCCAGTGATAGATGCAAGCGTCAACTGCATGCCACTGGATTCCCGCCTGCGCGGGAAGGACGAACAAATGTGATGACATGGATATTATTTTTTGAACCGCTCTAAGCAATCGACCATGATAGCGTGATATTACGATCCTCCGTTGTCTTCGCGAGCCGGCTCGTGTCGAGCCGGTCGGACTGTTAAGCGCGTTCGCCATCAACACCAACTTAACGCCAACAAAAAAAACCGCGTGCATGACACACGCGGTTTTTCGTTGATGGTTTGTGCTGTAGTTGGTCAGATTTACTGTCCCGAGGCATCGTTAAAGTTGATGCCGTTGCGTTCGAGTAAGGTGCCCATGGCCTGGTAGTATGCACTGATGGCGATGTTGTAGTCGACGACCGCTTGAATCTCGCGGGCTTCGGCGTTGGCCAAGGCTTCCTGACGACGGAGTTTGAGGTCGAGGAATTCAGGACTCAAGGCTGCACCGGCTTCTTCCTGGGCTTCCAACGCACGCAGGTTTTCCGCAGCGGCGCGACGCGAGGCCTGCTCTGCACCAATGACGCGATACGCAGTGATCAAATCACGCTGAGCGTTCTTGATCTCCAACACCACGGATTGGGCCTGGTTCTGATAGTTGATCACCGAGGCGCGACGTTCGATTTTACGCTGTTCGTACAACGCTTCGGCTGCGCGGTTACCCAGTGGGGCTTCAAACTGACCACTGATCAGATAGTCGATCAACTTCGCTTCGCCGGCTGAATCCAGGGTGTCGGGCATGGATTCGCCAACACCGTTAAACCGCATGGAAGCTGACAGATTCAAGACTGGTAAACGCTGGTTATCCGCAACACGCTGACGCACGGCAGCATCATCAATCTCAAGCAAGGCTTTGCGAAGTTCCGGGCGGTTCTGCAGGGCAATGCTGATCGCATCAAGCAGACTCACCTGCATCGGGGCGTCCACCGGGGTGTCCAAAGGAACAATCAACGTTTCGTCGGAGACCGGCAGGTTCGGATCGTTGACCAACTGCTTTAACGCGTCGGATGCTGCACGCACGGTGTTCTGGGCACGAATCACATCTGCACGACGTTCTTCCACGAAGCTGTTGGCTTCGGTGATCGTGGCAGGGGAGGCGTCGAGGACCGAACGCTTTTCGATCTGGTCGCGGTCTTTGATGGTTCGCTCAAGCAGACGTTCCTGAATGAGCAGGTTCTGACGGGCAAGGACCAAAGCCCAGTAAGCCGACTCGGCATTGTGGACCGCAGCGAGCAGTTGGCTGCGCAGGTCTTCGATGCTCTGTTTGCGGCTGGAGACGTTGAGCTCGATCTGGGCCATGTTCACATCCGTGCCGAAGTTGCGAAGCAGCGGTTGCTGGATGTTCAGCAGTAAGCCCGAGGTGTACCAGTTGTCGGTGGAGTACCACGACGAGGAGCGGTAGTTGCTGACGATTTCCTGTTGGATGGCCACGGTCCCGCCGGTGGTCAGCGTTTTACGAAGTCCCAGGGTGGTTGTTGTTGTGGTGGTCTGGTTGGGACTCAACGCCAGACTGCTGGTGGGCGGCTGAGCGTTATCGACTTTCTGGTAATCCACCGAAGCGTAGAACGTGGCATCGAACACCGCCTGGGCCTGGGTGATCAGTGTGTCATCTACGGAGGGGACCAGTCGGGCGATCTGCAGTGTGAGGTTGTTTTCGACCGTGCTCTGGATCACACGTTGGAGATTCATCGAGACGGTGGGGGTGTTGGTGGTATCAAAGAGGTCCGGGCCGTAGTCCGCCTGAGCCGAGATGTACGCGGTGGGGCCGGACATGTTGTCCAGTTCGTTGCGCTGCTCGGTGGTGAGTTTCTGCTCGACGGTACTCACCGGGCGGCTGACCTGCACCGGCTTGGCGTCGGCAATGCGATCGGTATAACGCGCATTGGTAGCAAGCAGTCGCTGATGTAGTTCAGACTCCATCGAGCGATCCAGTGGACTGTTACAGGCTGAAAGCGTCATGGCCCCCAGCAACGCAGTGATAATGATTGTGCCGTGTCTCATGATCGGGCCATTGTACGTAAATGGTTTGCGATGTGCGCATTTGTTTGTCCAAATCCGGTTACAATTTCCCAAATGAGTGAAATTTCTTCAGATCAACAGGCCATGGAACTGGCAGACCAGCACCTGCACTTCGTGGGGATCGGTGGGTGTGGCATGTCCGGTTTGGCAAGAATCGTCCGAGGCCGCGGCGCCCACTGCACCGGCAGCGATATGACCGACACGGATGTCACGCAATCTCTCATTGCAGACGGCATCCCCGTCGTGCTCCAGCAGACCGCCGAGAGTGTCCCCGCCGACTGTGACATGCTCGTGATCTCTGCTGCGATCAAGGCTGATCACCCTGAAGTCCGCGAGGCCAATCGTCGTAACCTGCCGGTGATCAAGTACGCCCAATTGCTCGGTCGCCTGATGATCGGCCACGCCGGGATCGCCATTGCAGGCACGCATGGCAAGAGCACCACCACCAGCATGCTCTGTCACCTGCTCATCCAATCCGAGCTTGACCCCAGCTTCATCGTCGGGGCGACCTGCGCACAAATTGGTGGCGGGTCACGCGTCGGCAAGTCCGACATGCTCGTGGCCGAAGCCTGCGAATTTGACCGATCGTTCCATAATTTCCACCCGACCCACGCAGCGATTCTCAATGTCGAGGAAGACCACCTGGACATCTACAAAAACCTGGATGACATCATTGATGCCTTCCACGTCTTTGCCCAGAAACTCCCCGAGCAGGGCAGCCTGCTGATTCATCACGATGTCCGCACGCGCATTGCTGCCGGCTTGGATTGTGATATTCAGACCATCGGCTTTGCACCGCTTGCGGATTGGCAGGTCCTGGTCAACGGTTCATCCGTCGTCCTCAAGGAGCATGGCTCGCCCGTCGCCCAATGGCAGAATCCCATGCCCGGTGAACACATGGCCTACAATGCTGCGGTTGCCATGGTGCTTGCGCATCAGCGCGGTGCCCCATGGTCCAAACTTGTCTCTGCCATCGAGAGTTTCCGTGGGCTTGACCGACGCATGCAGGTCCTCGGTGATGTGAAGCTTGAGAGTGGTACGGTGAAGGTCATTGACGACTACGGTCATCATCCCACCGAGATTGATACCACGCTCCGGGCGCTGAAGCGTCATTACCAACCCAAGCGATTGATCTGCGTGTTCCAGCCGCATCAGCACAGCCGGACGCGCTTTTTGCTTGACCAGTTTGCAACGAGTTTTTCTGCTGCGGACATGGTCATCGTGCCGGAGATTTACTTTGTGCGTGACTCCGAAGCCGAGCGACAGTCCGTGAGCAGTCGTGATCTGGTCGAACGATTACAGAAGAAAAACATCGATGCTCAGCAGCTTGATCCCTTTGAAAAAATCACCGACCACCTTACCTGGATCGCCCGTGACGGTGACTTGATCGTCACCATGGGTGCTGGCCCGGTCTGGAAAGTCTCGCATGCCTTGATGAGCAAGTGATCCTGTTACGCCAACCGAGATGCAACATGAAACAACACCAATTCATCGCAACCCTGTTTGGACTTCTGGTAAACGTGTTTTTTGTGTTTGCTGTCCACGCTGCATCCGTTGGCAATGACACGATGCTCACTACTCCAAGAACTGCTGAGAAACCCCAAGCAGCCAAACCGGTGTTTCTTGATGGCCAGCGCATTCAGGCCATGATCGATCACGCACACAACGGTGATGTTCTGCGCATCCCGCCGGGGGTGTATGTGATGGATACACCGTTGAAGATGGAGAAAAAATCCGATCTGACTTTGCTGTGCAAAGGCGTACACTTGAAGACGCGTGATCTGATGGCACCGGTCTTCATCATCAAGGACTCTGAAAACATCAACATCATCGACGGCCACTTTCAGCATCTAGAACCACTTGGCGAATACCAATGTGATGGCCCGGTTTTCTCCATTGCTAATACCAAAGCGATTCGGATCATGGGAACAGAAATCAACGGATGTGGCGCAATTGGGATATCGGCCAATCGTTCAAATGATTTGATGGTTTATCAGTGTGAAATTCACCACAACACGTTCACTGCTTTCTACCTCACAAGTTGTAAAAAGGTTGAGATTTTTGACAACCTGATCCATCACAATGGACAGTCACTTTGGTCTGCTTCAAGTCGTTCAATCTCCATGCAAGGCAACGAGATGTATCTAAACAAGTCTTTCCCTTCCGCTGCTAAAGAGGCTCAGGGGATTTACAACCAATTACGTGATCAACTCAAAGAACCTGTGTTGAATTTAAACAAGAAGAATGCGGAGTAATCACAGAAAATCATGTCCGACGCACAGCAAAAACTCACCGAACTCATCGGCAAGCTCATCGACGAAGGCAGCGAATGGGGTGTCCAACTGGTTGCCTATCTTGATGGGCAATGTGTCGTTGATCTTGCCATGGGCATCATGGATGACAAGACACGCAGGCCGGTGACAAAAGACACGCTTTTCCCCGTGTTTTCCATCAGTAAAGGTTTCACAGCAACGTTGATGCATCGGCTCGTTTCTCGCAGTGAACTCACATATGACACGCCCATCTGTGAAATCTGGCCGGAGTTTTTGCATGGCGGTGAGGACAAGAGAAAGATCACCATCAAACATGTCATGGGTCACGTCTCAGGGATGCACAACATGCCCATGGGTTTGGATGTTGATCGGTTTTGTGATTGGGATGCAATGATTGATGCCATCGCCAAAGACAAGCCTGCCTATGCACCGGAGACGGGTAAAGACTATCACGCGATCACGTACGGCTTTTTGCTTGGCGAGGTGATGCGTCGCGTGGATGGGCGCTCAGTGCCTCAGATGTTGCGTGAGGAAATTGCTTTGCCGCTGGGGTTGGAGAATGACTTGTTTATGGGGATTCCTGATGCGGTGGAAGATCGTGTTGCCACACTGATGCACATTTATCCTGATGGTCCGCCGGATACGGATTGTTCAACGCCTCAGCCGATTCCCGGCTGGACACAACCGATTTACAACATGATGAATCAGTCTGGGCCCCGCAGGTCATGCAGCCCCGGTTCGGGTGGGATCATGAATGCACATGCCATTGCCAGACATTACGCGTCACTGCTTCCCGGTGGCGTGGATGGTGTGCAACTCATTGATGATGCAACACGCGAACTTGCCACCACACCGTCCTACCCGCAACTTGAAGGCCAGAACTTTGGCTTGGGCTACATACTCGAAAAAGACAACCTGCCATCGGGCAACGTGTATCCGACGTTTGGTCACGATGGGCATGGCGGATCACAAGGCTATGCCGACAAGTCATGCAAGCTTGCAGTGGGCATGACACACAACCTGTTCAGTCCGGATCACCAGGGCGGTTTGATCATGGCAGCGCTGCGCGAATCACTGGGTTTGCCTGCGTGATGGTTGCCTGCTGAGAGACAGAAACAACAAAAAACCCCGGACCGTTCAATGGGTCCGGGGTTTGTTTTTTTTGTCTGGTTTTACAGGGGTTTTTCAAGATCAGTGCAAAGAAATGTTTTCCTGTCACGAACTCAAAAAACATTCCGTTACTCCCGCGCCCCCGGAAGTCTGGAGTCCAGTGGAACCTGCAAGCGTCAACTCAATGCCACTGGATTCCCGCCTGTGCGGGAATGACGATGCAGTCGCTAACCGTCGTTAGTGGTTATCACCATCGAGTAAACCGCCGAGTCCGCCGAGGACGGAGCCTTCGCCCTTGGTGTTACTGGTGCGTTGCGGGGCGTAGGCAAGGATGCGTCCAGCCAGTCGCGAGATGGGCAGTGACTGAATCCATACCGTACCTGGGCCGCGGAGTTCAGCAAAGAACAAACCTTCACCGCCAAAGATGGCAGACTTGAGTTTACCGACATATTTGATATCAAAATCAACGGTCGGTTCATAGCCTACAACACAGCCGGTATCGACGCGGAGTGTTTCGCCAGCAGCAAGTGTACGTTTGGCCAGTGTGCCACCTGCGTGGACGAAGGCCATGCCATCACCTTCGAGTTTCTGCATGATGAAACCTTCACCGCCGAAAAGTCCGACACCGATTTTCTTCTGGAAGGCGATACCCAGAGAGACACCACGTGCAGCACAGAGGAAGGCATCTTTCTGACAGATGAATTGCCCGCCCATGGTTGAGAGATTGATGGGGATGATTTTACCGGGATAGGGTGCAGCAAAGCCGACGCGTTTTTTGCCTGCGCCTTCGTTATGGAAGATGGTGGTAAACAGGGATTCGCCGGTGATCAGTCGTTTGCCTGCGCCCATGAGTTTGCCCAATAAGCCTGAGCTTGCCATTTGTTCTGAGCCGTCACCAAAGACGGTGTCCATGTCGATGCCATCATCCATCATCATCATGGCACCGGCTTCGCCGATTGCGGCTTCACCTGGGTCCAGCTCGATTTCGACATACTGCATGTCATCACCAAAAATTTCGTAATCTACTACGTCCATTGCCATCGCATTGTCTCCTGAAGTTTTTTTTAGGGTTCCCGGAACAGTTTAAATATGGATGAAAGGATCACCCGGACTTCTGATTATGATACTGGATGGCGACATGTTTTGGGGGCATGTGCAAGGTCTTTTGTGGATGTGAGAAAATCATCACTGGGCGCGCGAAAATGCCTTGTTTTTTGCCTTGGCATGTTGACATAATCAGATCATCTCAAGACTCAAAGCGAGAGGATCACGATCATGTCCACAGTCAAAATAGCATTCCTGGGTTGCGGCGGATACATGCGCAATCACGCTCAACGGATTCTCACGATTGATGATGCAAAGTTGGTTGGGCTTTGTGATGTGACCACCGAGCAGGTCAACCAATTCATTGCCACCTATCTCAAGGATGTTGCAGATAAGCCTGCGGTGTTTACGGATGCCGCTCAGATGTACGCTGTGGCCAAGCCCGACGCGGTGTTCATTGCCACGCCGCATACATTGCACTTTGAACATGCCTGCCAGGCATTGGATGCGGGCTGTCATGTCTATCTTGAAAAGCCGATGGTCACCAACCTGGATCAGGCCTATGCGTTGGCTGAAAAGGTCAAAGCTGCGGGCAAGATTCTCGTGGTCGGGTACAACAGTCCATGCTCGCCGGAGTTTGCGTTTCTCAAGTCTGTCATTGCCTCCGGTGAATTGGGCAAGCTTGAGATGGTCAACGGTCACATCACGCAGGATTGGCGTGAACTGACGATTGGCCTCTGGCGTCAGGTGCCTGAACTTTCCGGTGGTGGGATGGCATATGACTCGGGGGCGCATCTACTCAACAGTCTCTGCTGGTCGGTTGAGAGTGATGTCGATACGGTCTTTGCGATGGTGGATAATCACGACACGCCGGTGGACATCAACAGTGTGTTTGTCATCAAGTTTGCCAACGGTGTGATGGCGAGCATCGCTGTCAACGGCAACTGTCACAGTCATGCCGGCCCGCTGACATTTATGTTCGAACGTGGTCGGATCGACATTGACGGTTGGGCGGGGACATGGCTGAAAATGTTCAAGGACGGCAAGGAAATCAAGTACCCGCCGATCCGCGATGACATGGGGCATCTGACCCCAACCCATAACTTTATTGATACCATTCAGGGTAAGGCGCAGCCGCGCACCAGTCCGCGCAACGGCATCATTCAAAGCCAACTCATGGATGCAATTTATGCGTCCGCCGAGTCCGGTTTGCCGGTAAAAGTACCTGCTAAAGCCGTGTGAGAACGTCAATTTATGCAAAAAATGGATTTTTTTGAGATGTTGGGCAATAACTTTGCCGATGGCTCGTTCTACACGAACCTACCGCGACACCTGCAATATGCTCACTTGCAAGGAAGCACCTCATGAAAAACCCAATCATCCCAGGCATCATCATTGTCCAATTTCTCATGCTCGGCATCATCCTGAGTATGGGGGCTCAAGCTGATCAGGAAGAGCAACAGCGACAAGCTCAATACAAACCCGCTGCCTGTGAAAGGGATGGACTCAATGGTCCACCGCGTCATGCGATGCGTCACATACCCCCGCAGCAACTCATTGAATCCCTTGCCAAGGAGTTGGGTGTTGAGGCTGCCAGGTTTGATGAAGTGTTTCGAAATCTCGAACATCCTCATCCTGGATTGACACACGACGAAGCCCAGGCCATCAAGGATAACAATCACCAGGTCATCGCCAAGGCCTTTGATCTTGATGAAGACACGGTTGCTCAGGCGATGCACAAATTCCGCCCCGGTGGTCCGATGACGCCGCGTCGAGGCGGGATGGATCAACCACAGGATTCCCAATACCCACAAATGCAACAGCGTGACGATCGTGATCACGGACGCCCCGTGGAAGCGATTGCCAAAGAACTGGGTGTGACGGCGGATCAGTTCCGTGAAGCGTTCAAGAAGGTGATGCCTGCCCCGCGTGGTACCCAACCCACACAAGCCCAGCGTCAGCGTAATCGCCATGTGCTCTCCGAAGCCTTGGGTGTTGATCCTGAAAAACTTGACGCGGTCATGGACAAGTATCGCCCAGAAGGTCCGAACCAGCGCCCGCCACGCCGTGAGCCTATGGCAGCATCAACGCATGCCGATTGGGCCGAATAATCCAACTGTAAATTCTCCCGTTGGCATTCTGCTGCCAACCCTATTCTTAAGCAAACCAGTGTCCACCCCACACTGGTTTGTTTTTTTTTTGTTGGAATCAAATGTCACGTTTGTATGTTGAACCAATACACTATGGTTCAAGACACACAAGGATTCCGCGCATGTCCACGACGCCCAAACTCACCGCCAGGCAACGCGACTTTATTCTCAGCCAACACATGTTCTTCGTCGGTACCGCACCCATGGTCGGCGGGGAAGACGGGCATATCAATATCTCACCCAAGGGATTGGCAGACAGCTTTGCGATTCTTGATGACAGCAACGTGGCTTACCTGGACTTCACAGGCTCAGGCGTGGAGACCATTGCGCATGTCCGTGAGAACAAGCGTATCTGTATCATGTTCTGTGCCTTTGAGGGTTCGCCCAACATTCTTCGCATCCATGGCAAGGGGCGCGTGGTCTTGCCGAGTGATGATGCGTTTGAAAACATGCTCAAACATTTCGAAGTGGACCCACAACATGTACCGGGCATTCGTTCAATCATCTGTGTGACCGCCCAACGGATCAACGATTCATGTGGCTTTGGTGTCCCGTTGTACGAATACCAGGGCCAACGCACCCGCTTGACCGAATGGGTCCAGAAAAAGGGCGTCGAAGGTATTGCAGACTATCAAGCCCGGAAAAATCTCACCAGCCTCGATGGCTTACCGGGACTGGATCGCTGAGCCTTTTGTTACCCATCATGTTTTAGAGCCTTTCAAACCATTAATCTCCTTTGAGTCTCTGATTGCGTCATTCCCGCGCCCCCGGAAGGCGGGAATCCAGTGGCATTCTGTTGACGCTTGCAGTTCTCACTGGACTCCCGCCTGCGCGGGAATGACGAAAATTTGACGTCTGAATTTCGTCATTGCGATGATCAATCAATGACAGCGCCTTTGTTGAGCACCGGATGTGAATCCGGTGCAGGTGACTTGATTCATATCACGACCTGCACCAGATTGAGATTTCGTGCGCATGTTATTGAGTCTTGTTTGATCACGACTGAATATGCACATCGGTGAGTTCTTCTTCATGCGTGTGATAGGCAGGATGGATGACGTATTGGAACACACCTGCCCCGATGAGACTGCCGATGATGGGAGCGAGGATGTAGACGGTGAAGAATCCGCTGCGAGGTCCGGGGATGGCGATTTCGCCCCAACCTGCAAAGTAGGCAACCAGTCTCGGCCCAAAGTCACGGGCCGGGTTAAAGCCTGCCTGAGACAGTGGGGCGATGATGCAGATGAGCATGGCCACCGTCAGACCAATCGAAGCAGGTAACAGATATTTGCCCGGCCCACTGGCGTTGCGCGGTTCGGTGACAGCAAAGACGAAGAACGCCAGGAACGCCGTGCCGATGAGTTCACCCATGAAGGCCTGCATCGTGGTGACGCTTGCGCCCGTCCAGTTCATCGTCTTGGCGGTGGCCGGGTTGGGGAAGTATTCGCCGTAGATCATGGCTGAGAGTTCACTGCCTGATTCACCACGTGTGATGGCGTTGGCAGTTTCAAAATCCGTGATCAAATGTTGAAAGAGCAGATACAACGTTGCTGCTGCCAGGATCGCACCGAGCAGTTGACTGCTGATGTAGCTGGGGACTTTCTTCCATTCAAAGTCGCGGAAAACTGCAAAGGCAAGTGTGATCGCGGGATTGATATGCGAACCGGAGATGCTGCCAAAGGTGTAGATGGCCATGGCGATGGCAACTGCCCAGATCGTTGCGACCTGCCAGATACCCGAAATCATCCCAGTCAGCACAGCCACGTGGACCGACCCGACTCCGAAGAAAACCAGAATATATGTGCCCAGACACTCAGCGACACATTGACGAAACAAAGGCGGTTGTTTCATGTTCAGTGACTCTAAATCAAATTGTTTTCACATACCCCAAAGGACTAACACAAATGGTAACAGGATTATTTCGAGAAAATGCGAAATGAGAATTTTTAACACAAAATCGACATTCAGCAATCGCGTCCATTCTCAGCGATCGACACCTCAGGCGATCCGTGTTGTTTCAACACGGGTAATCACCAGAGACATGATGGCCAGCAGCGATGACGCAGACATCACTTGGCAGTGACCCTTTACCGGGGTACCATGCCCGACGTGACACAACATATCAACATCAAATCGTTTACTCCCAACCAGTTCATCGATGGCACCTACGCCATCCAGAACTGTCAGCTCGGTCAGACCCGCACCGGTAAGCCCTTCCTCAAGTGTCTGCTTCAAGATGCAACAGGTCGCGCGCCCGGTCGCATGTGGAATGCCACCGAAGAGCTCTTCAGCCAACTCCCCACCAACGGTTTTGTCTGGCTTGAAGGTCAAACCCAACCGTATCAGGGTGAGATGCAGATCATCATCCAGAAAATCGCTGCCATTGATCCGACGCCTGAGGATTTGGCGATGCTCCTGCCGACCACGGATCGGGATGTCGAGGAGATGTTCAGCCAGCTTTATATGTTGGTAATGAGCCTGGAAAATCCTGCGATCAAAGCCCTGGCAGAGACGTATATGGCTGACGCCGCGTTGATGGAAAAATTCCGCGTTGCGCCCGCTGCGATGACCTTGCACCACGCCTACCTCGGCGGACTCCTCGAACACACCTTGAGTTTGATGCAACTCGCTGACGGCATGCTCGAACATTATCCCCAGCTTAATCGCGACATCGTCCTCATGGGCCTGTTCCTCCACGACCTGGGCAAGACCAGTGAACTCACCTGGCAAACCGGCTTCGGCTACACCGACGAAGGCCAACTCGTCGGACACATCGGCCGCGGACTCACCATGCTTCATGACTACATCCGTCAATGCGAAGCCGATGGCACGAAAATTCCGGGGGCTATCGTCATGGTCCTCGAACACGTCATCCTCTCCCATCACGGCAAGCCGGAGTTCGGTGCCTTGAAAATCCCTTCAACTCCCGAAGCGATTTTCATCTCACATCTGGACGACCTCGACGCCAAGATGCAGATGGCGATCTCCACCAGCCGCAATGACGACGAAGCTGCTGAAGGCACCGACCAAAACGAACAAGCCGGTGGCAACTTCACCGAAAAAATCTGGGCTCTGGAAACCCGCTTGTATCGCCCTGATCCGACGACGCTGACGGAGTAAACTAAGACAATTACTCACGCAAAGACGCAAAGTCTAAGCATAATTCGTAGCACACTTGGGAATACATGAATTAATCAAACAAGTTTTTCCATCCTTGAAATATCGTAATCAAACTTGCTAAAGTTGTGATTAACGATAAACATACGGCCAGAAATCCCTTCATTGTTATTTTATTTGCAATACGTTCAGGAACGGGGAATTGCCAGGCGTAATGGGAAAATCCTGAGTATTGATCTATATGTCTTTCAACTCTTAAACTATCCCGATCATCTTTTCTCTTACAAGATCCTAAAAATAGCTTTTTGAAGTAACTAAACAAACTTTTCTCCTTAAATTAGAGTGACTTAGAAGCAAAAAAGAACGAGTTTTTCGTCTTTTACATATAGTTATTTATATGTTTCGATCACTCTAATTTGTTAGAATTGTGTTAATTTATAAAGTTCATCAACTTTTCATAACACAGTGAACTGAACATGATTCATTTGGTGGTCTGGCAATTGCGAGCCGTTTTACACAGCCCATCCACAAACCCCTTGCATTGGCAACGCGACTCTGATATATTGCTCGGCTCGAATTGTTTATCCGCTAATTGAAATAGAAGGTGATGCCATGTTTGCAGTCATCGAAGATCTCGGCAATCAAATTCAAGTCTCCGAAGGTGACATTATCAAAGTCGCCAATCGTGAGCTTTCCGAAGACGTCGCAACCCTGACCTTCGACAAGGTGCTCTTTGTCGGTGGCGAAGGTGAAGAATCCAAGGTCGGCCAGCCGGTTGTCGAAGGTGCCAAGGTCACCGCAGACATCCTTGCTGAAGAAGCTGGCGAAAAGATCTACATCACCAAGTTTAAGCGCCGCAAGGGTTACAAGCGTAAGAACGGTCACCGTCAGCCCTACATCAGCGTCAAGATCACCTCGATCCAGGCCTGATTCCCCGGACCCCGGAAGTTAAACTTTGGGTGATGGACGTTGGGTGATATGCGGCGAACTGGTTTCTCAGGCCGGTGATGAAGCAAATCTAAATCCCTAAAGTCCGGCATGACAGACGAATACAGACAGAACACGAAGGCTGTGATCGCAAAGGTCACAGCCTTTTTGCTGCGCGGATGTTGAGTCGCTTCTGGTTTATCACCTGCGTTTTGGATAAAGAAGGTTGCCAGTTTTGCCAGGGATTCGTGATGAGAGATTTGGGATTCGGGTTGTAGTTGGAGGTTCCTTGGCTTGATTTTGCTTTTTCCTAATCCCTCATCACAAATCCCTTTTTAACGCGTTTTGAGCAGTTCAACGAATTAATCTCCACCTTCCGTTACTCCCGCGCCCCCGGAAGACGGGAGTTCAGTGAAATTTGTCATGTTCAGCTGCATGCCAATGGATTCCCACCTTCCGAGTGCGAGGGAATGACGAAATCTAAGACGCATGGAGATTAATGACTGGAACTGCTCTAATGCTTAACCAAAACGCAGGTTTATTGGTTTTCCCGTGATAGCTGTTTGAGGGCTGTTGATATAAAAACTCCGAACCACCAGACGGTGATTCGGAGCCGTATGGGTTCATCGTGTGCCATGGCAGCATCGATGATTTTGCTTCCTGTAAGCAGGCCTCGTTGGCCAGATTGACCCGGGATGATTTGAGCTACCGATTTGTATCCGTGTTCTGCTCGTGTACCCCCCGCACACATGACGAGCACTAGGTTTCCACCGGAAAGCTTTCAACAATCTGCCAGTACACCTGACATCACATGAAGCTTGTTTATTATAATATCACATGTGTACACGTCAATATGAAATGTGTTATATTTCTACCACTTGTTATCTATTTAATTTGCGCCAAGTTACTTGCAATCACAAAAAAATAAACGACCATAGCACCATGACGAAGCGTCGGTTTAATGTGTTGCATGTGTCGGACCAGGCCAAAGAGTTTGTCGATGAGATGAGCGATTGGTCGGGCATTGATCGTAAAACCATTGCAGATCGTGTTTTCAATTGGTTAGGGCATCAGCCACGTGAGTTACAGGCAGCGATTCTGATGTCTTTCCCCCAGGCGTTTCAGCAGGATTTTGCCGAATTGATGCTCAGACGATTGGCCCAGCAAGAGACTACTGATGAATCATCCTGGTTGACCGGTAACAAACCTCGTCCTGAGCAAGCTTCTGATTCGCAGGCGGCGTCCACCATGCCGTCAGACGATGCCTCTTCCACCAAGCGATATGCGGCCAAAAGCAATCAACGCTACAGTTCGGGAACACGTCGCCCCCAACCTCCGAAGTCGGATTCAGGTGACTGATATGTGGCCGGCATGGCGTCGATATTGCCCTCTTGATTTTAGTGATTCGTTTTTGAGCAGTTCATGCGCTGTGGTCTCGCATGTTGAGACGCTTGTCGGTGTCCATGGTGATATTCTGAAATTGACGTTGGGTTCTGCCAGCATTGTTCAGATGTCAGTTATCGTAAATTTCAAATCAGGGAAATGCCATGCATTTGACGGTGGGTCCGTATAGTTATGAAGTGCTCAAGGCGCATCAGCTTATTCACCCTATGTCGGGAGATAAGCTTGATGGCCTGATCGACTTTGCGACGGGGACGATCTGGATTGACGACACCGTGCCGACGCATCGCCGGTTGGATGTGATTCTTCACGAGTATTGGCATGCATGGCGTCATCACTTTGGCAAGCCGGAGAACGAAGAGGCGCAATGCGATTGGTTTGCCGCTGCGACCATGCAATTTCTGCGCGAATGGCATTTGCAGGGCTGTGAATTTTCGCTGACCTGTCTGGATGCTGAAGATGCCGGTCAACGTCACCGCCCGCAATTGAGGATGGTGGGCAAAGCGATGATCGGGTGAGGGGGGATTTATTGAGTGTGTAACTGTTTTAGCTTTTTGCTTGCCAGGATAGCTGCATCCGATTGAGGGAATGTGTCGATGATCATCTGGAGTTTGGTTACTGGTTGACTGGTAGCCAACGCATCGTAGACCATACAATGCTGGTGAGCTAGAAGCATGAGTTTGATCGTCTTTTTGAGTTGCTCAGCATCTTTTTGACGATCACCATTGACTATTATTGGATGATACTTGGGATACCACTGCTTGGTCACGGTTGCATGTAGCAGGGGGAAAGCCCACTGGCAAAAATCCATCCTTTTCTGAAATTGATCGCTGTCTACGTGAGACGGTAAGATCATCATGGACCGGGCGCGAATCACATCATGTGTGATACGGTTGCCGGTGAGTTCAATGCACTTGGCAAAATAGCGATTCGCTTTTGGGAAGTTTGCTTTTTCGCCCCGTATGGGATCAAAGTTCGTCGAGTAGAGGGCGCCTAATCTGCAATAAACCCATGCCTGTGCTTGCCAGTCTGATGTTCTTGTGAGAAATTCCAGGTAGTGTTGTTCGGCCTTAAGCTGATTGCCTGGTTTGCCACCATTGCGTTCAGGGTCGAAGCTCTCAGCAAGTTTCAGGAGTTGGTTACTCTCGATGGCTTTAAGATTGTCGTCGGCATGACTGGTTTGTGTGATAAGGATGATTGCAATAAGACAAATTGTATTGAATGGGTATTGATACATGACATCCTCCGGAATCGTGAAAAGCTAATTAGATGAGATTTTTCAACTGATCCCAAATCAAGCGGCTGGCTTTGCCTCGGTGACTGATGCTGTTTTTGTGGTCGGGGGTGAGTTGGGCGGTGGTTTTGCCTAACTCGGGGACGAAGAACAGCGGGTCATAACCAAAGCCGTTTTCGCCGATGCCTTTGGGGTTGTCGATGGCATAACCGTCATCACCGGGGCCGAGAATCCGACCTTCGATGGTGCCACGCACGACGATGGGTTCATGTTTGATCGAAACGGGGTCAGACCCCGTTTGGCTGGGTCTTTGGTCACTTCCGGGGGTGGGGCTTCCGGGGGGGAAGCATAGAGCCATGGCACAGACGAACCGCGCGGTGCGCTGCTCCGTTGGCCGGTCGCCCAACTCATTGAGCAGTTTCTGATTGTTGGCAGGGTCCACCACATCTCGACCGCCGGTCATGCCCGAGTATCGCGCGCTGTAGACGCCGGGAGCGCCATCCAACGCATCGACTTCCAGACCACTGTCATCGGCAAAGCACGACAAGCCCGCAGCGTTCGCGTAGTACTGTGCTTTGAGCAGCGCGTTACCTTCAAAAGTCGGTTGGTCTTCCACCGGTTCGTCGATTTCCAGACCGATATCTTTGAGCGTAACAATCTCCAACTGCGGGTCAGTGATGACCGCTTTGATCTCATCGAGCTTGTGTGGGTTGGATGTGGCTAAGAGAAATCTCATGGCTGTTTTTTGAACCACAGATGCACAGAGCAAACTCTGAGTCTCTGTGGTTACATTTCTTTTCATTCGCGCTAAACCACCCCGGAAGCAAGCGGTTTACTATTCGGACGAAATCCGAAATCCGAAATCCGAAATCCGAAATCCGCCACCGAAGGTACTGCGAAGCACAATCCGAAACTTCCGGGGGCCGGGGAAAACTTCCGGGGGGGGGTTACATCTTCCACCAGTCGAGTTCGATTTCGTTGAAGATGATGTCGTGGATGTTGGCATCTTCGACTTCGAATTTTTCGATCTCGTTGAGTTTGCCCAGGTAGCTGGTGTCCTCTGCGAGTTTTTCACTCAGTGCAAGTAGCGTCTCAAAGCGGGAGACGTGTTGCATGAATCGTTTGATACCGTAGTCGACAGCCTGGCCGCGCGTGATGATGAACTGCCAGTCGGACGCCTGGAGCAGGAACAGTTCGCGTCCAGCCTTCTTGAGCAGGTCTTCGATCTGCGGGTTGGTCCGCCAGGGCAGGTCCATGGTGGCTTTGCCGAAGTTGGCTTCGCAGCGGTATTCGATATCCCACATCCAGTTGACCTTGTCGTTGGTCCACACACGGTGATCGCCTTCCTCGCCCCACGAACCTTCGGGCATGGAGACCACCTTGTCCGGCGGGTTCATCTCAAGCATCTCATCACTGGCACGCAGGTCCACATCGGGATCAGCGTTGAGCGTCATGATCACATCACGCAGGAACTTGGGACCTTCAAACCACCAGTGACCAAACAACTCTGCGTCGAATGTAGCGACGACATGAGCGTGACGGCCAGTGCGATGGTGGTACTCGTTGACACGATCGTGGACAAGTTTTGCAAAGTGCTGAGCATGCTGATGAATGTGATGCTCGGTGTCATTGGGATAGTAAAGGTGTTTTTCACCGAGGTCGACCTTGTTGCCGGTGACCTTCCAGTAACGCAGGCCGCGCTTTTCACCCCATTGTTTGTGGAATTCCAGGTAGACACCGTCTGCCGGGTATCCGATCGCGCCACTCCAGACCTGTTCACAGACGCGCGGGTCGCGGCCGAAGACTGCAACGCGACCGAGTCCCGTGCCATCGGAGTTGACCAGGTGCGGTTCATGGACGGAGTGCCAGCCGCGGTTGACGTATTTCTTGCCTTCTTCCCAATCGACTTTCCACCACTTGCCATCGTTGAAAAGCTGTTCGGAGTGTGAGCCTTCGATCAGATGATTTTCGACAAAGAAGTGGTTGATGGTTTCATCAGCAATGAGATGCTCGATGCCGATGCGGTTGCCTTTGCCCGCCCAACCGATGGGAGAATTCCACGGACCGCCGGGACGGTAAGCACATTCGGGTAACCACATGCCCGTGGGCTTGTAACCGAGAATGCGATGACTCGACGCCAAACCTGCACGCAACTGTGCCCGGATGGAGGAGTCTTCAAAGAGCAGTGGCAGGTACGCATGTGTTGCGGTGGAGGTCAGCAATTCGATGTGACCGTCACGAGCATGCTTGCCGTACGCCGCAGGGATGTCGCGCTTGATGGCTTTGAACTGGTTGAGCAGTCGCTCGTAGGTTTCAGCCCATTGCTGAGCGAGATACGCCATGTGCCCGTTGTCGAGGTCTTCGAATTCTTTGAGATCTTTCTCTGCGCGTTCGATGCGATCAAGGAGGTATTTCTCGAAGCCTTCCTTGAAGTGATCATGTGCCAACTGTTCAAGGAGCACCGGCGTTAAACCAATGGTGAACTTGGGCGAGATTTCATGCAGGACGCAATGCCCGATGATGTCCAGGATCGGCAGGTAGGTTTCGGCGGCGGCTTCATAGAGCCAGTCTTCGCCGTGCGGCCAGACGCCGTGCCGGAGGACATAAGGAAGGTGACCGTGAAGGACGAAAGTGAAGCTGCCTTTTGCCATAATGTAAATCAGTGTACCAGATTGCGCCATGCATGACAGTGGACCGAACCCGATTGAAACTTTTTCTGATATTTGTAAGTTGCATTTGCGTTACAACCTATATCACGAACCTCATGAACATCCGACTTAGGAGTATGAAAATGTCCATCCTCGTCATCAGCACTTCACTGAACCCCGGCAGTCGCAGTCGCATCATGGCCAAACAAGCCATCGCCGATTTGCAGGCAGCCGACATCGAAACCGACTACCTGGATTTGCAGGACATATCCCTGCCGATCTGTGACGGGGGTGTTTGTTATGGCGATAAACAACTTCCGGGGGTAAAGCAGAAAATCATCAATGCCACCGGCGTGATCATGGCGGTGCCGATTTACACATTTGATGTCAGCGCCGCCGCCAAGAACCTCATCGAGATGACCGGCCGGGATTGCTGGACGGACCACGTCGTCGGATTCATCTGTGCAGCAGGGGGGCAAGGCAGTTACATGTCGGTGATGCAGATCGCCTGCTCATTGATGTTGGACTTCAGAACCTTCATCGTGCCGCGCTTTGTCTATGCGACCAAGGGTGCATTCGACGGTGATGTCATTGCAGATGATGAAGTGAAGACACGCATCACAGAGTTGAGCAAGGAAGTGGTTCGCGTGTCCAACGCGCTGCGCGGGTGAACGCATTGTCGAAACCCGCGACTCTCCCGAGTCGCGGGTTGTCTTGGTGTTGATCGATGTGTTTGATCGAACAAATCGCACAAGGCAACCCGTGCCGCAGGAGCGACACGGCTTTGTTTTCTCTCAGTGAGTGAATCACATCGTATTCAACAGAGCGTGTTCTCACGTTGAGCACCGGGTGTGAACCCGGTGCAGGTTCTTGTGCGTTGCGTGACGCGTGAGCTTGCACCGGATTGACATCCGATGCTCAGGTAACTGCGTTTATCGGTGTTTTCACATCTTTCTCCCACCCACACTCCGGACAATACTCGGGTGTGCCGGTGAGGTTGTAGTTGCATTTGGGGCAGCCGTTTTTTGTTGGGAACCTCGCCCAACGCGCGGTGAAGGCAGCGATCAGACAACCCACTAGTAACCCCGCAACGGTGTGCATGGGGACGTTGTAGTATATATATCTCGTGATGTTTACTTTGTATACCCAAACCCTAGTGAAATAAATATCACCTGTATCCAGTACGATCTGCATTTCACCGAGGCCCATAAAGTATTTGAAAAGGAAAAAAAATGGAGAGTCATTATGCATATCAATGATTCGATTTGTAACCAGTAAAATGAACGTCAGTGTAACTGTGCCAGACAAGCCTGCAAAAAGATAACCATATCGCCGGATTCTTTTCCGATGCCTGGCTGTTAATGGCGGAGTTGCCCAAGCCAATAGCATGCCGACAATACTCCAGAGCAGGATGTTGAAACACACTACACTTAGTATGCCAGTCCGTTGATCTACAATCTTCTCAACAACATCACCGTAAAGAAGAGATGATACGTAATCGCCTGGTAGAGAAATGATCGCTGCGGAAACATACAGATACGGCAATTCGAACAGCCACACGATCCCAGCCATACCGTGGATCAATAGCGAAGTAATTCCAAAACCGATGGCATATTTGCGTGTGCGATTCATGTGTCGTCCCGGAATGATAGTCTGGTGATTAATCCGTTATTTCACTCACATCCATTATGACAAGTTGCGTGTCAATGGTCTGCAATTTAGGTCCAAACGAGCGATGATCAAAATGGGATTGCATGACTAGGTATGCTTTGTTGTCGTGTATATCCATAAGGACGAAAGTGGTCTTGCCGTGATCGTCGTCTAACTCATACGGTGTTTGGCCGACGAGGGTGATGTTGTTGTTGGCGGTGGGTGATGGGGTGAGTGTATAGGTTTTGCCTTGTGCGTCGGGCCAATGCAGGGCTTTGATTCGGGCTTTGAGAAATTGTGTTGCTTGCGTGTTGTTCAGAGCAATGCTTGAGTGGATGGCAGGTTCGCGGGGTGTGATGGATTGGTGGAAAGCAATGCCCAATCCAAAGCCGATGATCAGCATTGTTATGCCTGCGATGATGAATTTGATTTTGCGATTCATTTGTTCCCCGGAAGCGTGCAAACGCTTTTGCCTTGCATCTGTGTTTATCTGTGTGCATCTGTGGCTAATATGCCTTGAACCATTTGGGCCAACGCATTCTGTTCAGACGCATCGCTAAACCCCATGGCCAACTTCACGCGATAGACCGGGTCGTTAGCATCGAGTTTGGGCCATTTCACGTAGTCTTTTTCCGTGGTGATCAACACTGCATTGTCTGCCTTGGCACGTTCGACCAGTGCGGTGATTTCTTCGCTGGTCCATGCGTGGTGATCAGGTTGGATGATGATGTCGTTGATGTTCGTTGCATGCGACTGCAAGGTGTTGCTGAAGGCATCAGGATTGCCAATGGCGATGGCGGCGAGACACGGCTTGCCGTTTAGCAGTTCCAGACTGTGTTCGTTGTCCTGCGTGTCGAGCAGTGAGACCCATTGATGCGAAGCATGCGCGATGGGCGCGTTGCCGGTGATGCGGGTGATGGTTTGATCCAGCTCGACGATTGCTTGCGGGGGGACTTGATCGCTGCGTGTGACGATGATGGCATCAGCACGTTTGAGCGCAGACTTGGGTTCACGCATCAGACCACGTGGCAGGAGATGACCATAACCAAACGGGTTGGTTGCATCGATCAACACGATGTCCAGATCGCGCTTGGCTTGGCGATGTTGAAAGCCATCATCCAACACGAAGCAGGTGGTCTGCGGAAATTTTTTCAGGGCTTGTTGTGCACCTTCCACGCGTGAGGGGTTGGCAATGACGGGGACTTGTTCGCCGAATTGTTTGACGTAGACCGCTGCTTCATCCGAGCCGTGGGTATCGGTGGACTTGTACCCGCGGAGCAGGATGGTGGGGCGGTGTCCCATGGCAAGTAGGCTTTGGACGAGAAAAGCGACCATGGGGGTTTTGCCGGTGCCCCCGGTGGTGAGATTTCCCACAGACAAGGTGGGGCGTCCCAGTGCATGGGATGGCTTGAGACCAGCATCAAAGAGTTTCTGTCGGACGCCGTTGGCAAGGGCGTAGCCTGGGGTGAGGATCGACATCATGCCGCGTGTGAGGGATGCGGTGAGTGAGGTGTCTTTGCCACTGATGATGTCGAGGATGCGTTGGGTCATGTGTGTTTTTCGTTGAAAGACAAGTAATCACAGATGAACACAGATAAACACAGATGTCCAATTGTATATGCGGCTCACATATCAATGAGGTCACCGATTGGCATCATGTGCTTATCAAAACGGATTGTTTGGATTGGTTGTCTTTATCTGTGTTCATCTGTGGTTAATTGTCTTGGAACAGAGAGCTATTGACCAGTCAGAAAATCCTTGAGCAATCTCATCGGCAAGCCCACGACAGTTGTTTCATCACCCTCCACGGTCACCGGCCAACCCGCTTTCTGGCGGTCAAACAGGTTGTATCCGCCTGCTTTACCCTGCCACTGTTGGGTGTCCAAATAGGCATTTATTTCACTTTCTGGGAGATTTCCCAGGGTCACCTGCGCCCGATCTGCCAGTTGGACAGGGTCATTTTGACCGGGAATGATCATTGTGACACCGGTGACGACCCAGTGGGCACAATTGAGCATATCGGTGATCTGCTGCCTGGCTTCGTCGCGTGTAACAGGGGTTCCCGCCAGCGATCCATCGGGCATGACGATGAGGGTATCGGCAGCCAAAATGTGGTTTTGAGGGTGAATGTTTTTGACGCTAAGTGCTTTTTGAAGCGATAATTGCATGGCAATCTGCTCGGGTGTCGCTCCCGTGTCCTCAGGCTGTGGCGGGTCGTCGTAGGGGGGCTTGATGGCCTCGAATGTGACACCTGCCTCGGTGAGTAACTGGGCTCGACGGGGTGATTGGCTGGCAAGTGTCCATGAAATTTTATGCATGACTTTTTTCGCAAAAGGACTTATGTTCAATTCAAAGACCAGTAAAATGACAGATATGCACAAGTTATTCAAGGTTTCCAAGAGTCTTGCCCGATAATGAACATTGAACCAGAAGCGTAAGCATGTCGCTGAGGGGCAAACACAGCACATGCATGGACATAAGATGTAGGGTGGTCAACCCCCGATTTTCCAAAGTGTCACCGTGGCACGAGAGAAAACCTTCGGGGGGGGCAGGCAAGGACGTCTGCTCGGAGAATTGATGCAAGGATAGCGCGTTGCGGACCATCGCCATCATTAACCAGAAAGGCGGCTGCGGGAAGACGACCGTGTCGATCAACCTCGCGGCTGTGCTTGCTGCTCAAGGCCAACGGACCCTGCTTGTGGATATGGATCCGCAGGGCCATTGTGCGTTGGGGTTGGCAGTCCCCGAAGCCCAGATCAATCAGTCCATGGCGGACATGATGATGGCAGGCCTCGACGGTTCACTGGCGATGGCTGACGTCGTCTGGCAAATCTCTCGCAACTTCGACCTGGCGCCAGCCACCACGGCTTTGGCGGGTGTCGAAGTCCAACTGGCAAACGCTTCGGATCGTGATCGTCGCCTGGTTCAGGTGCTCAGCACGATTCAATCCAATTACGATATCTGCATTATTGACTGTCCCCCGTCGATCGGACTTTTGACCTTCAACGCGCTGCGTGCGTGTGATGAAGTGATCGTGCCTGTCGAGACGGGGTATTTTGCGTTACAGGGCTCCTTCAAACAGGAAGCGACCGTCGAAATGATGGTCCGCCGCACCGGTCATCAGGTCCGCCATAAAGTTTTGGCCACCATGTATGACGTGCGGACGAAACTGGCTCGCGAAATCTTAAGTGAACTCAAGAAACACTTCGGCGAATCGCTTTTGCCGGTGGTGGTGAACTTCAACGCCAAACTCAAGGAAGCTGCCAGCTTCGGTCAGCCGATCACGGAATATGATCCGACGAGCCGTGGCATGCAGGACTTTGAGCAGTTGTCCGCGTGGCTGCTTGCCAACCCACCGATTCCAGCAACGGTACCACAGAGTGAACAAGAGGAAGAAGCACCCGCCGCCAATCCCGCATTGAGTCGTGCCGCTGAACTCGTTGAACGTGCCCGCGCTTTGTCGGCTCGCACAGCCACTTTGGCCAACAAGATTGCCTCCGATCCGGCTGTGGCTCGCACGGGTTTGATGCAGGAAGCCGAGCGTCAGCGTGAAGACCGCGCACTGGATCCGGTGATCGTCTCGGAAAACGTTAAACGCATGGAACGCCTCTTTGGTGTCCGCAAGACCCAGCAAGGTGTTCTCTTTGTCCAGCCACAACAGACCGCCAGCACCATCAGCGTTGCCGGTGACTTTAACAACTGGTCACCCACTGCCACGCCACTGAAGCGTGACACCGACCTGGGTGTCTGGCAGACCTGTGTCCCGATCCCGCCTGGTCGCTACCGCTACCGCGTGGTCATCGACGGACAATGGAAGCACGATCAATACAACTCGTCGATCGAAACCAATCCTTTCGGCGAACTGAATAGCATTCTTGAAGTGGGATAAACAGGCAACGGTTGTTTGATCCTCTGTCGAACAGGTGAACTCAAAGGCTTTGAATCACAGAGTCACAGTGACACAGAGTTGATCACAGAGAAGAAGCAAGCCTTTGAAAACAACTGTTTATCTCGGCAATTAAAACTCTGTGCCTCTGTGTCTCTGTGGTCAAGACTGCAAAGCCCGTTGGCACGAACTGGTTTTCAAAGTTTCATGGATGAGACGCGAAAATCGTTACAACAGGAACCGAAACGATGATCCAGCAGGGCAGCGGATCATTTTTTTGAGCAATCAAACGTCCGGTAACTGTACAATAGGGGCGGATTGGGAAAGACGGCTGCGGAGTTGCGGCTGTGATTTGAGACGAAGACCCTGCAAGTAAAGGGCGTTGTGTTGGATCGACAACGCACCGATAAAGAGCTCGACGCATTGGCGGATTTGTACCTCACAGGTCCCGATGACACCGAAGATACGTCCTCCAACAGCGAGGCAATCGGTATCGGTGCGCAACGCGATTCGACTTCCCGTCGCCGTAAAGGTCCGGGTAAAGCTCAGGCTGCAGATAGTGCGGACACCTATGACCGCTACCCCGGCACGCGATCCACGGGTTTGATGACCCAGCCGCAGCCTGCCAAACTCAATCCCAAAATCACCGCCAACCCAACCAACAAAAACAAGACCGACCAGTCTGCGGGTTCCGCCGCATCGCCGTCCGACGAAGAACTGCTTGCCGAGCAGCTTGCTGAACTCTCCGAGCAGACCAAGCGTGATGAGCCGACGCTGCGACTGGTGAATCTTGAACTTGAATCCGCCATGCCCGATACCGATGATTCTCAAACGAATCAACAAACTTTCGATCAATCCGATGACCATGCCGACGCGCAGCATGCTGCGATGGATTTACAGGCCATGAAGTCTGCCTCGGCATCCGACGAAACGAAGGAGTCGATCCTTCAGATTGACGAACCCATTGCCATTGTCGATAAACGTGTCGAAGTGGTTTTCCTGGGTAATCTCCCCGGCTTTGCTTCGCCATGGATGACGCAATACGCACAGCATGTCGCCCTGGAGTGTGGCGTGGTGGGTGTCTTGCACATTGATGATGAACAGATCGATCTTGATTTTGTCACCACCCCCGCCAACCGCGTCAAGCTTGATAACCTGCATCGCCAGGTGATGGATTTTGATCAGGCTGACGACCTCATTGCCGTATTGGATTTGCTTAACCAAGGTGCTGACCCCGTCGTCGGTGCCTGGCTGATTCATCTGGCCACACCTCTGACCGCCACCACCAAGACCATTGCCCGGTCGCTTCCGGTATGGACGCTATTGTCAGGGGTTGATGAGGCAGCCGGTGCCCGGGCGATGGATTGGTTGTCACATTGCATGAAAGTCGCTGACCCCGCGAATATGAGTCATGTCCAGTTCATGGGCATGGGTTGTGACATTGATCGCGCAGTCGCGCTGATTCGCCAACTTGATGAACGTGCTCTGGATCAGTGGGACACCTCCATCGAACTCGTCGGCGTTCAGCGTCAGATGGTTCCCGTGCACCTGCAAACGCTCGGCAGTTTCCCGACCATGCTCGAACAGTGGCCGGTGATTGCACGTCTGGTTGCAGGTGATTCAGCCAGCTCGGATCACCGCAACTCGCTGGTCACACGCATTGATCCTGCAAGCCAGCAATCGCAAACCAAAGTCACGCCACCGCAGCCGGAGTTGGATGACGATGATCAAACCATCGATGCATCCAAATCTGGCAGCCATGATTTTGAAGCCACCGTCACCGCTGAAGAAGCACGCAGCCTGCTCATGGCAGCAGCCAAAATGGACGGCATCAGCATTCAAGGTGTCGAACTCGAAGAGACCGAATCCGAGAATGTCGAAGATGAGATCGACGAAGTGTTAACCGCGTCATCGACTGAAGCAACATCATCGAACATCTCCCCGTTGGAAGCATCACACAGTGAAGATCTTTCGGACACCGGCGCGTTTGATGCCTTGGCTGACGAGGACGCGGTCGATGAACTCGATGAGATGGAAGCCGAGGCCGTGCAGGTGGATGATGATGTCCAACTGACCGGCCACGACATTGCCACCCAGGCCGTCCCCGAACCGGAAGTGGTTTCGGAAACGGTTCGCAGTTTTGTCGAACGTCTCAAGCAACAGGAATTGGAAAAACGTCGTCAGGCCAAAGCCGATGGCAAAGCGAATGTCGATGCCGACGTTGCCGCCTCCGAGCCGATGCTTGATGAACTGGAAGATGTCGATTCGGATGCGGGTGATGATTTCGTTGAGCCTGCGCATGATCCGGAACCTGCAATGCGTGTCGCCCAGATCGCTCGCAAGTCGCAGCGTGGTGGTGATGTGCATGCTCACATTCTGCATCACCAGACAACGCAACAGTCCGAATCGCAGCCTGGCAAACATAAGGCTCAGCCGACCACGCAGCGTGTGGTTGCCTCGCAAAGCCAACCCAAGCCGCGTCCGACTGCTGAGCCGGATCATGTGCATTCGCATGAGACTTCGCAGCCGCACTTGGCCAGTTTCCTGCAGGAAGCAGGTATGATCAGCCTTACCGCACGTTGCCCAAATCACCCGCAGGTGGAACTCACCCTCGATGAGTCCGGCGGATTGCATTTGCTCGCCCGTCATCAGCAAGCCACCGGCAAGTCGGTCAATGATGCCATCTACGAACTGCTCGATGCTCGCGGCTGGGTCGATCAGCATATCTCCCTGTTGAGCATGACCCAGAAGCAGCTCCGCTTCGACATGCAGATTCGCCCGGTGGTGCATCTGTTCACCGATGATGCCAAAGCTGCTGCGAAATTGGTCGCCAACAGCGCCCGTTTCGTGAAGCTGCACCTGCTCTCGGAAGTGACGGTCGGCCATGACAAAGCCTTCTACTGCACCGAACTCAACTGAGCCGTTTTTCCCAATTGCTTTTCTGATGCAATTAATGTTCCTGATTACAGGTGGCAGTATTGTTGGTTTTATTCTTTGGTGTGTTCTTGATTATTATCTGGTTGTATACGCACCATCAGAAATTCATAATTTTAATTGGGTGGGTTTTGTTTATTTGTTCGTTCTCGTGGCGGTGATCAAGAGATTGCTACGTATACGCGGTTTTGAAAAGACCATTGTTCTTGGGTTCTTTGTCTCAGTGATGGTTACTGCGTTGACATCGGCCTTGATTTATGCGTTTGGTATTGGTTTTCATTTTTCAATTGGTGGCACGCTTTAGCAAATCGATACCACCTCAGGCGAGCCGCGTTGTGTCAACGCGGGTTGAGCGAAGCTCAACATCGATGCACTGTGATTGATCGCTAATCGTCTATCCATCTCAATGGTGTTCAAGGCAATGATTACAACGATTCGAATCATTAATCTCCATGCCATCTCTCATTTCGTCATTCCCGCGAAGGCGGGAATCCAGTGGCATTCTGGTGACGCTTGCAGTTCTCACTGGACTCCCGCCTGCGCGGGAGTGACGGAAATCGGAGATTAATTATTTGAACTGCTATAGCCACACAAATACACAGATGCCAAGGCAGGGGCAATGTGTTTTGTCTTCATCTGTGGCAAAAAATGTCTTGGGCGCAAATGACTCACGAATGCCAGTGATTCATCACGTCCGACACGGTTACACGTCTGATGTCATGGCCACGAATTCCCATGATTTGTGGACGTCTGGTGGACAACTCGGTGTTGTGGTGCGGTTTTACGTCCGAGAACTCCACGAAAGCTGTTCATTTTCGGGCTGTTGGAGATTTGGTTGCCAAAGGGTCGATTCAATGGATCGAGGCATGACAATGTTTGTGGTGCCCGAAGTATTGAAATTTTCACACTAGACGGAGTGGAAGCTGTGAGCGACAACAAGAATACCAAGACCGTTCTGGGCCCGGATGTCAAAATCAAGGGTCAGATTTCTCTGGACAACGATGCAGTGATCATGGGCGAAGTGTCCGGACAGATCCGCGTCGGTGGCATGCTCGAATTGACCGAAACCTCCCGCGTCGAAGGTCTCGTCGTGGCAGGCGGTCTGCGTCTGGGCGGTCAGGCCAAGGCGGACATCGTGGCGGAACACGGCATGGAACTGCTGGCTTCGGCCCAGTTGACCGGCCAACTCTACACCTCGCGTCTTTCCGTCGTCGATGGTGCCATGTTCGAAGGTCACGTCGTTGTGGGTCCCAATGCCATGCAGGCTGCCAGCGATGTGATGCAGGGCGTCGAAGACATTCAGGTCGACACCCAGCACGAACAGTTCAGCCCGGCTAATGGTTCCAAGCCCGACATCAATACCGTGCCCCGTTCACTGGACGAAATCCTGGCACGTCGTCGCAGCAAGACCAACGGTCAGGCTGTCCCCCAACATGTCGGTGCTGGTGCGGCAGAAGAGACAGACGAGTAAGACGCATACCGCTTGATTGACAATATCTACTCAGTGGTTTGTTGCTCGCAATGAAATGGATGAGTTGAGCACCGCATGTTAATGCGGTGCAGGTTCAGGTGTCGTTTCAGACGCTTGCACCGGATTGACATCCGGTGCTCATGGACACAAAGCATTCTTCAGGTTTCGTAGCAATGATAGAGTAGATGTGATTCGCCATGTGCAACATGGTGTCTCGATCAGATGCAAGGTGCTGTATGCCGTTAAAGCCATCCATGTTGACGACCCACCCGCGCAAGCCTCAGCCGCGCGAGGTCCGGTCGCTGAGTTGCCCCAATTGCGGTGCGCCCATCGAGGTGAGCCGTCGGGCGATGAGCTATCGCTGTGGCAAGTGTTCGATGCCGATGAAGCTCGAAGATGTCACCGTGGATCAACTCAACAACACGCGAACGCTCAACACCATGGGGCACATCCATCTTACCGCTCACAGCAAGGTGGACGGCGAATTGCGATGTGGTGAACTGACCGTCAGCGGTTCCTACCATGGCAATGCTCACGTGCATGGTAAGGTACACATGCAGTCACACAGCCACTGTTCCGGCGAGATCAATGCCCGGTCATTGACCATTGATGACGGGGCGAGCTTTGAAGGCCAACTTCGCATCGGCCCCAAGGCACGCATCGAAGCGCCACAGCTCGAACCGCCGGAGTTCCACGATCCCATGATCGACCCGGCAGCCTAAAACAACTATCAGGAAACTGGGAATACACCCTTGATGCAGAAATGTGTCGAGGGTGTTTTTTCATGCGCCGGTGAGTCGTGTGATGTGATGATTTGTTTGGCGTAGAGACGAATATTGCATTTTTCACTCAAATGTAGCGTCTGACGCGCTCATGTCTGCGTGCGTCTTCAATGAAAAACCAATTCAGTAGCTGCGAGCTGACAGCTGACAGCTCGCGCGTCACCCGTCGACGCGACACTTGAGTGAAAAATGCAATAGTGATGTGATTGACATCCGGTGCTCCACATTTCAAATAATTCATCTTCATGCTATCGTTCATTTCGTCATTCCTGCGCAGGCGGGAATCCAGTGGCATTTAGTTGACGCTTGCAAGTTCCACTGGACTCCCGCCGGTGCGGGAGTGACGGGAAGTGGAGATGAATTGTTTGAAGCGCTCTGTGCTTCGTTATCCAACCACAAAAAAAAACGTGCTGCATGTTGGGATGCAGCACGTTTGAAATGGGTAGTTGATGAACTTTGCTTACGCCGTTTCGGCTTCGGGTTGCTTTTGAGCTTCGGGAGCCGGTGCAGCAGCGGGTTTATCGCTCTTGCGTTTTTCGTTGGAAGCCACCTTGTCCGGCGACAGGATCATCGTCATACGACGGCCTGCCATACGGGCGGGGGTTTCAACTTTGCTGATCGGGGCAAGCAGTTCGATGATGCCCTGCATGGTTCGCATGCCCAGATCCTGGTGAGCCATTTCGCGGCCACGGAAGAGCATGGTGAATTGAACCTTGTTGCCGGCCTGCAGGAACTGCGTGGCCTTGTTGGTTTTGATCTCAAGGTCATGCGGGTCGATCTTGGGGCGCAGACGAACTTCTTTGAGTTCACTGGCTTTGGAGTGACTCTTGGCTTTCTGTTCTTTTTTACTCTGCTGATACTTCCACTTGCCGTAGTCCATGATACGGCAGACGGGCGGTTGAGCCTGAGGGGCGACTTCGACGAGGTCCAGACCGGCATCACGTGCACGGTTCTTGGCGACGTCAGTATTCACAACGCCGATTTTCTCGTTGTTTTCGTCGACCAGAAAGACAGTGGGGGTGCGAATGTAATCATTGACGCGGAGACGTTTGCTCGACGATTCTTGATTTCGCGGACGAAATGATCTGCTAGCGATGGCTTGTTCCTCCAAGCTCAACCAATAAACAAGTAACCGTCTACGGTGACGGTTGCTGACTTCATATCGACACATTATAGGGGGTCAGGCCAGTTAAATGCGAATCGATTGGCCCAAAATTGGAGAAATAATGGGGTTTGGGACTCCAAAATCACTGTTCAGGGCATCAGATGACGGGTAAATCCCTGTTTGGCAGCACATTGGACGGGTGTTTACCCATTTGGCTACTCCATCTGGAATCATGATCAAAGACCCGTGCCGTACCAGAGAAGCCAGTACGCCAGCGGCGCAACGACCACCGGGGAGTCCACGACATCCAGCACGCCACCGAATCCGGGGATACTGTTACCCGAGTCCTTGATGCCTGCATCACGCTTAAACAGGCTGGCTGTCAGATCACCGAACTGCCCGACCGCACCCATGAGCAGGCCTGCTGCAAAAGTCCGGGGTAGGTGAAAGTCGTTGGAGACAAACGTGCGTACGCCATCGACGGTGTGATAAATCCCTGCGACATCAAATTTGTTGGACAGGTAGGCCAAAAGCAGGGCGATGCATCCTGAAAACAGCACGCCACCGATGAGGCCTTCCCATGTTTTACCCGGTGACAGCCAGGGGATGAGCTTGTGCTTGCCGATCGCGCGACCGGTGAAATATGCGCCGATGTCACAGCTCTTAACCACCAGCAACACGGCCAGCAAAACCCATGGCGAATACCAACGTCGGATGGCAACCAGGAATCCGGGCATCAGGCCCATGTAAATCAGCGCGAACATGGTCACCGCAGCAGCTGCCACCGCGCCGTCCGTCCGCTTGTGAATCCAGCATTGTTTGATCAGCGATAACACGAACAGAATGCAGATCACCGTCCCGGCCACCGCCATGGTCATTTTCGCATCGGCGGTGTGCGGGATGGCATACATCATCATGCAGCCACTCATCCCCGCCAACGTCACCACCGACCGGCTGGCGGCAATGCCCTTGGCGTTGAAGATCCGACAGAGTTCGCCTGCACCCAACAGGATCAGCAGGAAAATCGTCGCAAGCAGGATCAGTCCAGCGGGCAAATAAGTCCGGCCTGAAAACACATCCTGCAAGACGGTTCCCGTGATATCCAGGCGATCGAGTTTGCTGTCCAGATAGAAGATCAGCAGCATGATCCCGATCATGATCGGGCCAAATGTCAGGCGATACTTAAGCATGCCCCGTATGGTATCAAACCCCTCGCCCTTTAGCGCCCCGGAAGTCCCCCGGAAGCTCCCCGGAAGTTCATCTCAAACCGCTTGCGGTTTAGCGCGTCCCCATTTTCCCATTTTCAATAAAAATCAAAACAATTTCACCGAACCTGAAACACTCACAACCTCATTCCGTCTATACAATGAATACCATGCCATTCTTGGGGTGTCGCAATGGGCGAAATGGATCGACAACTGCTTGAGGAGTTTAGCCAGTGTGGCAACGAGCTTGCCTTTGCCCGACTGGTTAATCGCTATTCCGCGCTGGTGTACTCAGCAAGCTATCGTGTGCTCAACAATCATGCTCAGGCTGAGGAAATCTGTCAGGAGACGTTTTTTAAACTTCTCAACCACTCCCGCCAGATCACCACATCGCTTTCAGGCTGGTTGTATCAAACCGCTGTCCGTCTTTCCATCGACATGATCCGATCCGATCAGGCCCGCAATTCGCGCGAGCGCAACTATGCTCATGATCAATTTAAAGCCGCTCAGCAGGTGACCAGTTGGAAAGAACTCGAATCGCATTTGGATGAAGCTTTGGATCAACTGCCTGATGATCAGCGTGATTTACTGGTCGAGCATTTTCTCCAGGGCATCAGTCAACGCCAGATCGCTGCCAAGCATGGCTGGTCTACCGCAACGACCAATCGCTATATCAAGCATGCCATCGAGAAACTCCGCGAGCAACTCAACGAAAAACGCCTGAGTGTCGCAGCCCTCCCCGCCATCCTTGGCAGCTACTCGCACATGGTTGTCCCACCGGAACTGTCCATGAAACTCGGCAAGATGGCGCTGGCCAGCGGTTACGCCCAGACAGCCATCGGCGGTGTTCCCAAAATCGTGCTGCTCTGGGGCTCAATCAACAAGTTCTGGCTCGTACTCAGCCTCGCGTTGGCCATGGCCTTCGGCGTAGCCCTGTGGCGATCCCTCGACGACCATCAACCCACTCCCCGCCCTGAACAATCACAGACCATTAATCTTTTCGGGGAGACCACCACCATGCCCGGGCAATAGTTTGGGATAAGGGGGAACAACATTGAAAAAACAGTTCAAACCAACGTCACTGCTGGCAGTCCTTTTGATCGTGTCGCTTTTGTGTAATGCAGCCATGGCCATCCTGTGGATGCAGGAGCGATCGTACGCAATCAACAAAGTTCGAGAAGGAGCTGGATCGATTGGCTTTTTAAGGGCTCGGTTGGATTACCAGGATGGCCATCGACGTTTGTTTCAGATTCAAGATCGACCTGAATTTTCAAAACCGGGCGCACACGAATTAAACACCGGGGTCGTAAAAAATGGTTTGGAAATCTGGGCAGTAGGAAGCTACTCCGGCAAACCCTATCTCTGCGACTTTGGGGATGGTTTTTTAAATGCCTATAACCAAACGATGAGGCGTTTGGTTGTTGAAAAGTCAGATCATTAATTCTGGTTTGCTGTCACATTGCTCAACGATCAATCACCTTTCGGAGTACCCATGTCCACAGACATACGCAAGACGTTATCCGACACGCAGGACACACCGCTGCGTGTCACCGCCATGTTGCAGTTGGCGATCAACCAGCAGGCATCGGACATTCATCTGGAGCCCATAGCCCAAGGTTATGAACTTCGCATGCGCGTTGATGGTTTACTTTCCGTCATCGAGCAATTCGAAACCGCAGTCGGCCGGAGCATGGTCACGCGCCTGATGGTGATGGCACAGTTGCTTACGTACCGACAGGACTTGCCACAGGAAGGTCGCATTGATGCAGCGCTGCCAACGTTGGATAAGGCGCTGCAGTTACGACTGTCGATCATGCCGACCACGCAGGGCATGCGAGCCGTGGTGCGGATGCCCGCCGAATTGATTCAACCTAAAAAACTCAGCGAACTTGGGCTGCCATCCTCGGTCAGTCATGCACTAAGCCGGTTCATCGCGCAGCAGCAGGGGATGCTTCTCATCACGGGCCCTTCCGGATCAGGGAAAACCACAAGCATCTACGCACTGCTCGATGAACTGGCTAACGTGCAGCCCGGCCAAAGCATCATTGCCTTGGAAGACCCAGTCGAACGCGATCTCCCGGGAGTGACTCAGATACAAGTTCAGCCATTTGGTGAACTGACCTACGAACGTGCGCTGCGCAGTGTTCTGCGTCAAGACCCACAGGTGCTCATGCTCGGTGAGATTCGCGATCACACGACCGCTTCCATAGCGATGGGGGCTGCACTTTCAGGGCATCGTCTTATTGCTACGTTTCATGCCGGTTCACCAGCAGGCGCTATCGCACGGTTACTTGAGATGGACATTCCTGCCTATCAGATCACCAGCGCGGTTTACGCGGTCATGACACAACGTTTGTTACGCAGTCTGGATGACAACGGTCAATATCATGGCCGAATACCAGTCGCGGAGGTCGCTTTGATGGACGATGCGCTGCGAACTGCGATTCTCAAGGGTGATGATTTGCCAACGCTTTCACGCACCATTTCACAACAAGCCGGATACCAACCCATGCGCGAGATCGCAAAGCAGATGGTCACCGCCGGACTAACCGATACCGCCGAAGTTGGGCGCATTCTGGGAGATGATCAATGAGTCAATGTATGACCCTCCAATACCGGGCGCAAGGCCCTGACGGCAGTCCGTTCAACGGCACGCTTGAAGCAACCGACGTGCAGTCCGGCCGTGAACAACTCGTGAGTCTGGGACTGACCGTGCTGGAAATGAAACCCACTGAAAAGTCGCTTTTTAACTGGCCCCGTCGTGCCATCACCAGCACGGATTTACACCTGTTTAACGAACAACTCATCAACCTCACCAAGTCCGGTATGCCCGTCGAACAAGGCTTGAAACTCATCGCTCAAGACCTGCAATCTTCGCGACTCAAAACCGCCGTTGAGCATGTCATCGCTGAACTGAATCAAGGTAAATCACTCGCTGAAGCCTTCGAATCTCAACGCCAGCATTTCCCCGTCATGTATGCCCGACTTATCGAAGTGGGCACGAAGACCGGCCGACTTCCCGGCGTGCTGTTTAATCTCGGGCAACATCTCAAACTCGTCGGCCAACTCAAGACTTCGCTGGCACGCGCCTTTGCTTATCCCATCATCGTGCTGCTGTTTTTCATTGCGATCATGGGCTTCATGTCGTTTTATGTCGGCCCGCAATTTGAACACATCTATGAAGACTTTGATACCGAGCTGCCAGGCTTGACGGTGATGATGCTCGCGTTTTTCAACATGGGATACATCATCGTCCCGACGTTGCTTATCACCATTGGTGGGTTTGTTTTTGTGACCATCACCATGCGATTCACACCATGGTGGCAGGACCTGCTTGATCGTGTGATGCGCTTTGTCCCGTTCGTCGGGCCGGTGTTACGACGCAATGCCATTGCGCGTTGGTGTGACAGTGTTCGGATGGGGATTAACGCGTCAATGGATTTGCCGCATGCGATGGCATTGTCGTCGGACCTTATTGGTTTGCCTTCAGTCAAAGCCGATACCCGCAAGGTGATTGATTGTGTCGAACAGGGCAGAGCCTTTGTGAGCATTGAGACGTTAACCGTTCTGCCCCCCACGGTGTTGGCCACCATCGAGTTGGCAGAGAATGCTGCAGCACTTGAATCCTCGCTGGAAGATTTATCCAGCATGTATCGACAACAAGCTTACCTGCGCACGATGTCCATGGAGACCGTTCTGACGCCGATTTTGATGATCGGTATGGGCCTGCTAATCGGATTCAGTGTGTTGGGATTGTTCCTGCCACTGGTCAAGCTGCTGACGAATTTGACGTGATCAATGGTGATCGTGATGGTCGTTTTGTTAATCGCTGCGGCACGTTCCGGGGGTGTCGCGGATGCTTTGAGAAAGCGTTGGCTATGAAATACCTGTTTCGATACATCAATCTATTTGTTCTCCTGAGCTTGTATGGTTTATCCAAAAGCTTTGGTGGCGAGCACGAAACGCTGCAATCACAATTGGCGTTGATTGCGATCCCCGTTTTCCTTTTTCTGGTGATTCCCAAACAGATTTGGAGATTGAAGTGGCAGTGGGGTTCTCGCATTGTCTCACTGCTGAGTCTGGCTGGGGTGATCATTTGGCAATTCTATTTTATTGAAGAATTTGGTGAATACTCCGTGTATTCAGGGGGTGTTGCAGAACTGCTGTTAGGCTGGATCTGTCTCGTTGGTTTTCTGAGTCTGCTTGTGTTTGCATTGACGCTGATCCCGTGGAAGAAAATGATCGTCAGCGAAGCCTGGTCGGAATTTATCGAGTTTGTTTATGGTGGTTTGAAGCTGGTGCTTTATGCACTGGTAGTGGTTGAAGTGCTTGTGATCCTGGTGGGGGTGCTGGTCTCCATTGCTGATATTCGTGAAGCGTTTGCTGCCATTTTTTTGTTCACCACCCTCTACATCCCCGGCATGCTTTTCCCACTATTGGTGCTACATCCGACAGTGGTGCGGATTCGTCAGCGTCGGGCGATGCGGGTGCTCATGCATGTCAAACGCGCACTCAACGCACGCTTGCCGTTGGTGCATGTGCTTCAGTCTGCAGCAAAGTCCGAGTATGGCAAACTCAGTCAACGTTTGGAATCGGTCGCGGTGCAGATTGAACAGGGGTTAAGCATCAGTGATGCACTGGCGATGAGTGTGCATGAGATTCCCAGACAACAGATTCGTCTGCTTCAGGCATCGGATCGTATTGGCTATCTGCCACAGGCGATTGAGCGGTATCTGGATGAGCAGATGGTCAACCAAACCAACCGCATGACACATGGCGGGCCGGGTTGGCGGTACCTGATTTTAAATTTCTTCGTTGGCAGTTTCCTGCTTTCAGCCCTGATGATTTTCATTGTGCCCAAGTTCGAGAAAATCTTTGAGGACTTTGGCACGGAGTTACCACCGATGACACAGTCGGTGATGAACTTGTCGCGGTGGTTGGGCGGGTCCATGCCCGGGCAGATATTTCCGGGGTCGATTTTGCTGATCCCGATTTTGGCAACAGGGCTGGTACTTTGGTACGCACGCAATCGTGATGGGATTCTCGGTGCGTGTTCACAGTTTGTGGGTTGGTATCTACCGGGATTCCGGTCGGTTCATCGACCCGGTCAATGGGCCAAAGCTGCACACCAGATTGCTGATGGGTTGGCGGTGTCTTTGCCACTGCATCAAGCAGTCAATCTGACGCATGAGAGTGTGTCGCATGCGATCCTCAAACCCAAACTCAAGCGGTTTGCGTTTTTTCTCAACCATGGTGAGGACGCGGTTCGGGCAGCGCGTTATGCAGGTTTTCCCAAGACGTTTATCACCATGCTCAACAGTTCAACGCAGCAGTATTCGCCACAATCGCTGCGTTATTTGGCGGAGTATTACACGGTGTTGGCCCAGCAGCGCGTGGTCTGGTTCAGTGCCATGACCGCGCCGGTGACGATCATGCTCATTGCCATTCCTGTGGGCTGGATCTGCATCGGCATGTTCTCGCCTTTGGTTCACCTGATTCAACACTGTGCAGAATATACGGGGATGTATTGATGATTCAAACCAATGCACAATCGAAACGACATGGCTACGTTCTGATGGAGTTCATGGTGGGCTTGTCGGTGGTCATGTTCATGTTGGTGTTACTGCTGGCAACACTGGGTAAAGTCCGCGAGTCGCAGATCATCATGGCAAGTCGTCGTCAGGCGGTGTTCCTGGCTGAAGCACAATTGGCGGACATGCAGGTGCCGGGCCAGACGGTCGTGTGCAACGAGTCAACCACCATGACATTGCTCGATGAACAACCCGCCGATCATCGCTATGCCTGGGTTCGCCTGACGGTTACACACGATGGGCAGCAGGCCTCATTGGTCGGACTGATTTGCAGAGAGTACGTGGGAGCCATGCCATGAAAAGACAACACGGTTACACGTTGATTGAGATGCTCTTTGTGATTGGCTTCTGCCTCCTGCTGTTGCTGTTGACCTCGTTCATCTTCACAACATCCACAAGATTGATCAAAGCCCAGCACACGGTGATCCCCGAACTCAAGCAGGTGGATGCGATGGTCGAACAATTGCGGGAAGATGTCTGGAAGGCAAAGACCGTTACAGTGGTCTCAGAGCGTGAACTGCAATTGGCAACCGGTGACGGACTGACTCGCTGGTCATTGGATGATGCAGGCTTGCAATGGGTGCGCAAGCAGTCGGATCGTCAACGTTACTTTCCAACCAACATGGTTCAGATGAATTTTCAGGTTGCACCAGCCGGTGTCACGGCAGTGATTGCCAATCAACAATCACGTGATCCGGTGACCATGCGTTTACTCAGTGCGCCGATGCTCAAGGAGGTGCAACATGACCGGTAAACGTCAAGCAAATCGTGTGACATCAAGCAGGCGTCGCGGATTCAGCATGCTAGTGGTGGTTGGCGTGGCAGGGATCATCACGTTGGCCATCACCGCCATGTCAGCGATGTTTGCCCATCAGGCTCTACGGACCCGGATGATGCAACAGCAGGCTCAGCAGCGTCAATTGGAGATTGCGCAGGTATTGTTGGGGAATGAAAAAGTGCGTGTTCAAGAACACGAATAGTGGTGTTGGCTGTTTGATGGGGCAATATTTCACTGGTCAGGAGCTTCGCCCCCCCCCCGGACCCCCTTGCGAGTTCGGAACACCTTGGCAAGTGGGTTGTATGCTTGCATCCGAAGGAATTGAAGACTGATATGAGTTGGGGTGCTGCCCCAAACCCCGCCAGCGTTTCGTCGCTGGACTGGGCCCCCCAGAAGGGCTTTGGCCTTGGATAACTGGTCTATGCAGATCAAACGCTTATTCGGAGATTGATTGGAACACACAACACGCATGGCATGTTCATCGCTTGATGATCGCGTCGTGAACTGATGTTATGCACCGTTGAAATAACCCCACTTCCGGAGGGCGAAGCTCCCTGGCCAGTCATTCAGATTCGCTGAACCGATATTCCGCTGACCCTTCAAAGCGTCACACATTCATTGCCTGCGATCCAACAAGCCATCTCATCCCATTTCAAACAAATGGTTACATTTTCGGCATCTTGTTTGCATATCTGTCTTTTGCATAAAATAAATGCATCTGTCGCCCTGATAACCGAGGCGTTTGTGTACGATCAACAGGCACGAGACCGACAGGTGCATAAGAACTAGGCACTCCGACATGGGTGTAACGCCTGTTGATTGGCTGTGAGGAACTTTTTCTGCCATGACCATCCGCGTTGCGCTCAATCATAAGACTGAATACCACTATGACCGCCTCGTGGAACTTGGGCCGCAGGTTGTCCGACTCAGGCCGGCACCGCATTGTCGGACGCCGATTGTCAGTTACTCGATGAAGGTCAAACCCGACGGCCACTTCATCAACTGGCAGCAGGACCCGCAAAGCAACTATCTTGCGCGACTGGTCTTTCCCGAAAAGACCCGCATTTTCAGTCTCGAAATCGACCTGATCACGGATATGACCGTTATCAACCCCTTCGACTTCTTCCTGGAGAAGGGGGCGGAGCATTACCCGTTTACCTACTCCAAGCAGGTGACGCGTGAGCTTCGTCCGTTTTTTGCCAAGATGCCGCTCAAGGGGCGGTTCAAGGAGTTGTTTGACCAGATCGATCTGTCCAAGCAACAGACGATTGATTTTCTCGTGCAGGTCAACCAACTGGTCAACCGATCGGTTGGCTACACCATCCGTATGGACCCGGGGGTCTACACGCCTGAACGCACACTCAAGGAAGGCAAGGGGTCGTGCCGCGACTTTGCCTGGTTGATGGTGAACCTATTCAGACGTGCAGGGGTGGCAGCCCGTTTTGTCTCAGGCTATTCCATTCAACTTGCCCCCGATCTCAAACCCGTGGATCCCAATGCGCCCGCAGGGGTGGCGCATGATGTGTGTGATCTACATGCCTGGTGTGAGGTGTACCTGCCCGGGGCCGGTTGGGTGGGACTTGATGGCACAAGCGGTCTTCTCTGTGGTGAAGGGCACATCCCCCTGGCCACCTCCGCCAACGCCATTGGTGCAGCCCCCATCGAAGGTGGCGTCACCGAATCCAAGGTCGACTTTAACGTCGAAATGTCGGTCACCCGTATCCACGAAGACCCGCGCGTCACCAAGCCTTACACCGAAGGCCAGTGGCAATCCATCAATGAACTCGGTGATGTCGTCGATCAACGCCTGTTTAACAACGACGTCCGATTGACCATGGGCGGTGAACCGACATTCGTTTCCATTCTCGATCAGGAAGGCGAAGAGTGGAACACCGGCGCGGTTGGCCCAACCAAAAAACCGATGGCAGATGAACTGATCAAGCGCCTGCGCGCCAAGTTCGGCCCCGGTGGTCTGCTGCATTACGGACAGGGCAAATGGTATCCCGGCGAACAACTCCCACGCTGGGCATTGGGTTTGTATTGGCGACGTGACGGTGTTCCCATCTGGGAAGACGATTCGCTGATTGGTGATGAAACCAAGGACTATGGCTTGACGCATGAGGATGCGCTGAAGTTCATGGTTGAGTTTGCACGCCAGATGGAAGTCAAAGATCACTACATCATCCCGGCATATGAAGACCCCGTTAAGTATGCGTTGCGCGAACGTGAATTGCCGGTGAATGTCGATCCCAGTGACTCCAAGTTGGATGACGCTGAGGAACGTGCGCGCCTGCTGCGCGTGTTTGAGCGTGGATTGGGCACGCCGGTGGGATACGTCCTGCCGATTGAACGCAACTTCACCTATGACGGGCCGGCGTGGCATAGCGGGTTGTGGATGCTGCGTGGTCAACGACTGTATCTGATCCCCGGTGACTCGCCGGTGGGACTTCGTTTGCCGCTTGAATCATTGCCCTGGGTCAAGGAGGAGGAGTACCCGTACCTGCATCCGGCGGACCCGATTGTACAGCGTCCTGCGTTGCCAACCCGTCGTGCGATGATCATGCCACAAAGCAAGCATCACCCCGGTGCGGTTTGGGAAGAGGAGATTGAAGATGACGATCCATCAACACCCGGTCAAGGCAAAAAAGCCTTGAAAAAAGCTTCCGGGGGCAGGCGTCGGATCACGCATGTGGGTCAGGGTTGGGATGAGCCGGAAGTGGTCCCCTATGGCTATGCCGAGTCGATCGACAACGCGCCGTGGAACCGTATGCCCAAGCCCGGTGAGTCGGCACATTGGGTGATGCGCACCGCCATTTGCACCGAAGCGCGTGAGGGTCGGATGTATGTTTTCATGCCACCGACCAAGACCATTGAGGATTATTTGGACCTGGTCGCTGCAGTCGAACACACGGCAGCCATGCTTGAGATGCCAGTCCTCATTGAAGGTTACACACCGCCTTACGACAGTCGCGTGGACATGCTCAAGGTGACGCCGGACCCGGGTGTCATTGAGGTGAACATCCAGCCGACGCATTCATGGCGGCAGATGGTCGATGTGACCAACACCATTTACGACGAAGCACGCAACACCTACCTGGGCACCGAGAAATTCCAACTCGACGGACGTCACACCGGAACCGGTGGTGGCAATCACATCGTCGTCGGCGGGCGCACGCCTGCAGACTCACCGTTCCTGCGTCGGCCTGATCTGCTCAAATCCATGATCGGATACTGGGTCAACCACCCGTCACTGAGTTACCTGTTTTCCAGCATGTTCATCGGCCCGACTTCCCAGGCACCGCGCGTGGATGAAGGTCGGCCTGATGCTGCCTACGAATTGGAAATCGCCTTTTCCCAGACACCCAAACCCGGCGGGATGTACATGCCCCCGTGGATTGTCGACCGTCTGTATCGTCACCTGCTTACCGACCTGACGGGCAATACGCATCGTGCAGAGTTCTGCATCGACAAGCTGTACTCGCCTGACAGTGTGACCGGCCGACTGGGTTTGCTTGAGTTGCGTGGTTTTGAGATGCCACCTCATGCGCGGATGTCATTGACGCAGCAATTGCTTATCCGTGCGTTGATCGCGCATTTCTGGGAGACGCCTTACACCGCGCCGTTAACGCGATGGGGGACGGCATTGCATGACCGGTACCTGCTGCCGCATTATGTGTATGAGGATTTCAATCAGGTGTTGCGCGATCTGCATGATGCGGGCATGTCCTTTCACCCCGACTGGTTTGCAACGCACTTTGAGTTCCGTTACCCGGTGGTCGGTCGCGTGACCTATGATGGGGTGACCATTGAATTGCGTCAGGCCATCGAGCCCTGGCTTGTGCTTGGCGAAGAAGCCACGCAGGGCGGGACCGCGCGTTATGTCGATTCGTCCTTGGAACGTGTACAGGTCAAAGTCACCGGCATGATTGAAGGTCGCCATGCGGTGTCGGTCAATGGTGTTGAATTGCCGTTAACACCCACCGGTGAACCGGGGACGTTTGTAGCAGGTCTGCGCTTCAGAGCCTGGCAGCCGCCCAACTGTCTGCATCCGACCATCCCGGTGCATGCGCCCTTGGTGGTGGACCTGTTTGACCGCTACAACTCCCGTGCGATTGGTGGCTGTACGTATTACGTCTCGCATCCGGGCGGGCGTTCGCATGAAATCTTTCCCGTCAATGCCTTGGAAGCCGAGACCCGTCGTGTTGAACGCTTCCACAGCATCGGCCACACCCCCGGCCCGATTCAGGTCCGCCAACTTGAACGCAGCTCCGAGATGCCGGTCACACTCGACCTGCGACGTTTGCCGTTACAATGAGAGAGAGGGAGTAGTGATTAGGGAGTAGGACAAGACATGACAACACAGGGCTATACCAACATTCAAATGCCTTTTTCTATTCCCTAATCCCTAATCACTACTCCCTGAGAAAACCATGCCAACACCCGTGACGACGTACAAGCTTGAAGATGGGACGTTCGACGAGATGCTCGACGCTCGGGGGCAGATGCGCCCGCATTGGTCACGTTTTGTCACCGGTTTGCAGCAGTTGGACGTGCCCACGATCAACACGCGTTGGCAGAACGCCCAGCGTCTCATCCAGGACAACGGGGTGACCTACAACGTCTACGGTGACCCGCGTGGCATGGAGCGGCCTTGGGTGCTTGATCCGATCCCGCTTGTCATTGGTCATGATGAATGGGCGAAGCTGGAAAAAGCCTTGATCCAACGAGCGACGGTGCTCAACCATGTTTTGACGGATCTCTATGGCCCGCGAAAACTCATCCGTGAGAACGTCCTGCCTGCGGATTTGATTTATGGCAACCCGCATTACCTGCGACCCTGCAATGCCATTCGCCCGCGCAATGATCAGCATCTGGTGCTTTATGGCGTTGACCTGGCGCGGAACCCATCGGGTCAATGGTGGGTGGTCGATGACCGAACCCAGGCACCCTCCGGTGCAGGCTATGCGCTGGAGAATCGCGTGGTCATGTCCCGCACCTTCCCCGGACTCTTCCGTCAATGTGGTGTGCAGCGATTAGCCATGTTCTTTTCCAAACTCCGTGAGACTTTGGCAAGGCTCGCACCCCCCGGTCGCGATAACCCGCGCATCGTGCTTCTCACCCCCGGTCCCTACAATGAAACCTATTTCGAACATGCATACCTTGCCCGCTACCTGGGTTTGACCCTCGTCGAGGGTGGTGATCTGGCGGTGCGGGATAACAAGGTGTATCTCAAAACGCTCAGCGGTTTGCAACGTGTCGATGTGATTCTTCGACGTACCGATGATGAATACTGTGACCCGTTGGAACTCCGCGCCGATTCTCAACTGGGCATCTCCGGCTTGGTTCAGGCGGCTGCAGCAGGTGAAGTGACCATTGCCAACGCGCTGGGTAGTGGTGTGATTGAAACCCCGTCGTTCATGCCGTTCTTCCGGCCGCTATGTCGAAAGATCACCGGCGAAGAAGCCATGCTCCCGAGTTTGGCAACGTGGTGGTGTGGTCATGAAAAAGAGCGTCAATACGTCCTGAAGCATCTGAACCAATTGGTGATCAAACCAGCCTTCCAGGGACATCATGCCCGCCCGATTTTTGGTGAGACGCTTAGCAAAGATGAGATGGATGATTTGCGCGAAAAAATCCTTGCCAAGCCGCATCACTACATTGGCCAGGAAAGTGTCACGCTCTCAACCGCGCCCATCTGGCAGGACGGGCAATTGGTCCCGCGACATCTGATGCTGCGTGTGTATGTCGCTGCGACCGGTGATGGCAGTTACACCGTCATGCCCGGCGGACTCTCACGTATCAGTTCCGCACAGGACTCCAAGATCGTCTCCATGCAGCAGGGCGGTGGTTCCAAGGACGCATGGGTGCTCTCCGACGGACCGGTCAATCCCTTCAGCATGCTCAACAGTGATGTGCATAACGTCAAACTCGCTCGCCAGACCCAGGATTTACCTTCCCGTGTGGCAGACACCATGTTCTGGTTGGGGCGCTATGTCGAGCGTGCCGAATCACTGGTGCGACTTTCGCGGGCGATGATGTATCGCATGGTCGAACAGGCAGAGGAAATTTCCTGCCCTGAGTTGCCCCACCTGTTTTTGCTCATGGGCCGCAAGACGTATGTGACACCTGAAGGTGGGCCGATTGATTCACCGTTGCAGGACTTTGATCGCTCGATGGCTTATCTGCAATCGGTGATCTTTGATGAAGAGATGGACTTTGGTTTGCTGTCGATTTGTCATCACATCCGTCGGCTGGGTGCCGTGGTGCGAGACCGCATCAGCCTGGACACCTGGCGGTTGCTCAGTCAGATTTACCGCCGTTTAGCCGATGCCTCCAAGTCAATTGACATGAGTGAACTGCTGGGACTTCTTGATGAGTTGCTCGTTCCGTTTACCGCCTTTGCCGGGTTCAGTCATGAGAGTATGACGCAGGGGCAAGGCTGGCGATTTTTGATGATGGGTCGTCGCCTGGAACGCGCGATGTTCACCGCGACATTGCTCGATGAACTGGTGGTCCCACAAGCCGAGCATGAGTTACCGTTGCTTGATGCGGCATTGGAGATTGCCAGCAGTAACATGACTTACCGCAGCCGATACCAGACCACCGTTGCCGCCATGCCGGTGCTTGACTTGCTGCTTTTTGATGAGACCAACCCGCAGAGTGTCGGCTTCCAATTCACACAGTTATCGCAGCACATTGACACACTGCCCCACGAATCCATTGACGGACAACGCAGCAGTGAGCAGCGGCACATACTCATGCTGCTCTCGGCGTTACGGCTTGCAGATGTTCAGCAAATCTCCAAACGCGATAACCTCGGCCGACGCGAAGAACTTTCGACGCTGCTTAACCGGATCATCAGCGAATTACCCGTGCTCAGTGACCAGTTGACACAGCGGTATCTCGTGCATGCTCAGCCCGTGCAGTCGTTGTCACTGGCTTCGCAGAACCCTGCTTCACTGGGCATGGAAGCGGTTTAACACCGTTATGTGTCTTGCAGTAGCGTTGGTTTTCCATTGTGATTCATCCGTTGTGAATACCGGTGCATGTGTTTTTAAGCGTGAAACACCGCGAAGCAGTAAAATACTTTGACCTTGCATTGCCGGATGCGTTATGTCCTGCGATTGTTTTTTTGTGTTGGAACAGAATCAAGCTTCACCGCCATGCTTTACCGCGTTACGCATATCACCGAGTATCACTATGGCCTGCCTGCCACGGTCAGCCACAGTGCTTTGCATATGCTCCCGCGACCGGTCAAAAATCAGGATTGGCAGAGTTATGATCTGAGCATTACACCCCGGCCGGATGTGATTAATCGACGCAATGATTTCTTTGGCAATCGCATTGCCTTTGCCTCGTTGGAACATCCGCACACTCAGATGATCGTCAAGTCCGTCGGCACGGTGCAGGTTCAACCCCGCCAACCGATGCTCCAGAATATGTCGCGTCCCTGGGAACAGGTCCGTGACAGTTTGATGAGCGATCTGACGGATGACGGTTTGGACGCTTACCAATACACGTTCGATTCAGCTTTGGCACCGGGTTTGGAGTTGCTCTGTGACTATACGCTCCAATCCTTTAGGCCCAATCGCCCGATTCTCGATGCTGCTCATGAACTGTGTGAACGCATTCATGAGGATTTTAAATTCGATCCGACCAGCACGACGATTTACACCACCGTGGATAAAGTCTTCGAGCAGCGCAGCGGTGTCTGCCAGGACTTTGCACATTTGATGATTGCCTGCCTGCGGAGTTTGGATTTACCCGCGCGGTATGTCAGTGGTTACCTGCGCACCGTCCCGCCACCGGGTCAGCCGCGTCTGGTGGGTGCCGATGCGTCGCATGCCTGGGTTGCCGTGTATTGCCCGGACCAGGGATGGATCGACTTTGATCCGACCAACTCTGCGATCGTCAACGACCAACACATCACGCTTGCCTGGGGTCGGGATTTTGAAGACGTTTCACCGGTTAAAGGCGTGGTGTTGGGGGGTGGGTTCCACAACATCAAGGTCAGTGTGGATGTCGAACCCCTGAATCAACCCATGCGCCCCAACACGCAAACGCAGACCAATAGCACTGGCCAGGTTCAATCGCAATCCCAAGTACAGTCTCAGTGAGATGCATTTTGATGCATGAATCATGCGATTTTGCATCTTGTTATCCCGTGATTCCCATATCCGCATCAATTAATCCTGTTACACTGTGAACATGAATCGGATCTGCTCGGGGCAAATACATGCTTGAATTACTGACGCTGGAAAACGGTCTTGCGCTGTTGACGTTGACCGTTCTGGAAATCGTGCTTGGCATCGACAACGTGGTGTTCATTTCCATTCTCACCAACAAACTCCCTGCAAAGCAACAGGCTCTGGCGCGGCGATTGGGTTTGCTCTTGGCGATGGCTGGACGTATCGGTTTGCTTTTTGGGATCAGTGCGATCATGAAAATGCGCGAACCGCTGTTTGCCGTCATGGACCATGAAATCTCCGGCCATGACATTATCCTGCTCATCGGCGGGATGTTTCTCATCGGTAAAGCCACCATGGAGATTCATCACAAACTCGAAGAGCCCAGCAAAAAAGAACTCAAAGCCGAGAAAGCCAAAGCGCAGATGGCAGCGGTTCTTCTGCAGGTGTTGATGTTGGATATGGTCTTTTCCATGGACTCGGTCATCACGGCGGTGGGGATGGTCAAGCACATTCCCGTGATGATTACAGCGATCGTTTTAGCCGTGACCGTGATGATGATTTTCGCTGGGCCGATCAGTCGCTTCGTTGAAAGTCACCCGACCATGAAGATGCTTGCTTTGGCGTTTCTGGTCCTCATCGGTGTCGTGCTCGTTGCAGAAGGTTTGGGACAACACATCAATAAGGGTTACATCTACTTTGCCATGGCATTTAGCTTTGGCGTGGAAGTGCTCAATCTCAAAGTCCGCAAGAATCGCAACAAAGCCCGGAAGCTGACCTACTCGTGATCGTTGGGATGGGTGTTTGAAGTCCTGTCCTGATACCGACGTTTCAACACATACTTGCCAAAGTCGATGAGTCCTGCGAATTTAAACTCGGGGTCGATGTAGTGTTCGATGACGTAGAACACAAAGTAGTAAGCACGCGCAAAGGCCCAGACCATCACGCCAAGCAGAATCGCCAGTCGCCAATCCGGGTATAGCAGTAACACGATCACCGCTGCCAGAACACCGAGTGTAAAGAATAAAAAACCCTTGAAATATAGCAGTTTGGGACTTTTGATGTCACCCATGCCATCTCCAGCTAGTTTGATGGTTATGCAATCCAAACACATGTGATGGCTACTGCAAGCAATCCGAGTAAACCGGTTTTTACGATGGGGCGCCACGTGTGATCATCGCGGAAACAGATCTTTCGAATCAATTGCCAGTCATTGCTATGGTAAAAGACAGCGTGCAATCCTGTTGCGTTTGGGCTACGTCCATTGGATATCAGGATCAGAAACATGGGGATCGCAATGAGGATTGTCACCACAATTTTTTCAGTGAGATCAATCATCTGATACCAGTTTGTGATTTACTCCCCGGGCACGTTGACGAAACGGATGTCCTTACCCTGGTAGGCCGGGGTGAAGACCGCAAAGGCTTCAGCGGGTGGGCCTGAGGGGTTGAGATTTTCGACCCAGTGCAATGTGCCCCGTGGGACCTCCACAACATCGCCGGGATTTAAGTCATATGTCTTCATGTTCAGGTGCAGGCGCGTTTGACCGGAGAGCACGGTGACCACCATGTCATGCTTATCATGGACATGGGGTTTTTCGGCTTTGTTCAAGCAGATCATGTGATAGCTGGCATTGCGTGTGACGCGAATGGAGCGTGTTGCCACATCCTGTGAAAGCTCCGCTGCCGACCAGCGATTAGTGGTATACACCTGTCCGGGTGTGATCACACGGACACGTGGGCGTTTGGTTGACTTGGTTGAGCCGGTGGACTCACAGCCGACAAGAAAGAATACCAGTGACAAGGTGGCAACGACAAAGCCCAAGCCGGATCGATTGATCATCTCAATTCCCCATGACAAGAAAACAGTTAGCGCCCCCGACTTGCGGGTTTTCGTGATGAAAGCCCAAGAGTCAAGTACGATTCATGATACCCCAAGTTCAGCTCCGTGTCCGGGAAAATGTGCGGGTATTTTCTCAGGTCTAACGCCCAAGGCATTTAATTGTTGCATTAGCGGTTGTTGTTTCGGTTGTACTGCCAGTTTGTACGATTTATTCGCTGGTTCCAGGTTTGATGGTATTGTCTCTGTGCCACGTCGATATTCGAACCCCGGTTCTGGATCTGATTGAGTTCATTCAACCGCTGATCTGTCAGTGGATCCCATTTTGGCTTGTCTTGGACATTGTCTTGATAATGGACCAATGGGCTGTAAATGCATTTTTGCTCGGTTTGACAACCTGATGAAACCACGCAGATGCAAAGCAGCATGCCTGAGAACAATATTCGGAAGCGAATCATATGAATCCCCCGTACTGGATAAAACACATCAAAGATACCATAGCATAACGTAACAAACCAGACTTTGCAGTCTCTTGATCTGTTACCCCAATTGTTTCACTGCAATTCGCCGGGCATGGGTCGTGGCAATGGCAATGGCGTCAGCGACGTCCGGCGGGGAGGGTGGCTCGGGCAGGTTGTACTGCGTCTGCACCGCGAGTTGGATTTGTGATTTGGAAGCATGCCCATAGCCGGTGAAGGATTTTTTGACTTCCGTGGAGGGTAAGTCGATCACAGGTATTTTTACCTGCTTGGCACATAACAGGATCACACCCCGGGCATGGCCCATGAGAATCGCGGTCCGCGGGTGTTTGTAATGGGCATAGAGTTTTTCGACCGCCATCTGATCGGGCTTGATCTCGGTGATGAGTTCGGTGAGTTCTTCATGCAACTGCATCAGGCGATCAGGGATGTCCGCCTTGGTGTTGAGTTTGATGATACCTGCTTCAACAAGGGTCGGCTCGAGCGCTCCAGGTTTGATCTGGACGCACCCATAGCCACAGATTCGCAGGCCAGGATCAATGCCGATGATTCGCATGGGGATAGTGTATCCCATCATCTGATACTTGGGTTAACAGCCCAGTGAACTATTCTGGATAAAGACATGTAACCACAGATAAACTCAGATGAACACAGATAAAGACAGGAACAATCGAATAAGAATACTGCCTTGAAATCTGTGTTTATCTGTGGATAAAATGCCTTGGCACATGGTGCGACCGTTTTTTCAAATCACACAAAAAACCGTATACTCTGGCCCATGGAAACAGCACAACTCATCGAACGGATCTCTGAAGCGGCCCTGTTGCGTGGTGAATTCACGTTGCGCTCCGGTCGCAAGAGCAAGTATTACCTGGATAAATATCTTTTTGAAACCCAGCCGGACATTCTCGCGGAACTGGGCAAGCGCTTTGCTGAGCATGTGGATGACTCGGTCGACCGCCTTGCCGGTGCCGAACTCGGCGGGATTCCGCTGGTTGCCGCGACTTCCATGGCAACGGGTAAGCCCTCGATTCTCATCCGTAACCAGAAGAAAGACTACGGCACGGCCAAGCAACTCGAAGGCAAGTTCGAAGAAGGCGACCGCGTCGTCATCGTCGAAGACATCGCCACCACTGGCGGTCAGGTCCTCGAAGCAGCCAAGCTGCTGACTTCGCTGGGAGTCACGGTTGTGAAGATCGTTGCAGTGATTGATCGCCAGGAAGGCGCCCGCGAGAACATCGAAGGTGCCGGTTTTGTCTTTGAGTCGCTGCTGACCAAGGGCGATCTGGGCATCGACGAGTAAAATGATCTCGGTACCGGCTGCTTTGGGTTTATAATCGATCATTATGAAGACTCACACGCTCCTGATCGTGACGTGCTTTGTCATGTGCCTGTTTTCCGGTTCATCAAAAGCCGTCGAATCTGCCAAGCCGTCGAAATCCCAGGTTGATGTGCTCGTTCAGAAGCTCATTGATCTTTCGGGCCAATACTATCCCAAAGCGGTGGTGTCCCATGCAGACGGCAAGCTGTCAATCAAGCATGGCACGATGCTCTTTACCGTGCATGGCCGCAGCAAGACAGGCGAAGTGTATCCCGAAACCCACCAGGAGGAAGGTCCCAACTTCAAAGGCTTTATCCTGACATTGCATGTTGAATCAGGTCGATATGAAGGTGCCGCTAACATCCCACAGACGATCAATTACCCATACTGGAAGACGTATATCGATCGCCCGATGTTACCTGGTGGTCAACAGCATTATGTGATTAATTTCGCCTATGGAAGTCGGCTGGATCCCAAGTTCATGCAGGCGATTTTTGAAACATTGCCCAATTCATGGCCTCAATGAATCAATGACCGGCCAATACGACAGATGTGGTGTGAAATAGTCTGACTCGGTTATGCAGTTGGTTTTGAACTCTGCTTTGATCAGGTGATCAAGGAATGGGATATGTCTGGATCAATCAGCCGATCATCCCGGCTTTGCCTTCATCCAGGCCGCGGATGATGACGGATTCGAGTTGGGTTTCGATGACCACGCGGCAGACGTCTTCGTCATCGCCACAGTCCACGACACACACCGGAATCTTGCCCGCTTTCCAATCGGCGAGTGGCAATAGCGGCCAGCGCTGAGCATAGCCATGATCCGGATCGACACTGATGCGAGCACCACCGGGAGCAAGTCGGTCGATGATGAGACGGGGATAGGAGAGCAGGTAACCGAACGTGGTCGCACCACGCGGGTAGAAGCTCAGATTGTTGGTGACATACGTATCGACAAAGCCGTAGGATTGGCCGAACGTGTTACTCATGATCTGCATGTCCCAGTACCCCTGTGCACGGTTGGGACCTGAAGCACCAAGGTAACGCATCATGTGATCACGCCAGAGATTTTGTGAGACCCAGACATTTTCGATTTCCTGGTCGTTATGCCCACAGCCGTAGTGTCCGAGCGTTTCGCGGACCGCACTGACCAGGTCACGACGGATTTTGCTTTCGGAGATGAGCCACGGTTGGCCGCACATCATCGGCAGAAGCAATCCATTGGACGAGTAAATGCTGTACGCATCAGCACCGTCGATTTCATCATCGGTTAGCGGGCGATTGGTCCACGCATCGCGCACGCCCACCGTGGAGCGATCCACACAGACTGCAAAGTGATCGCCACGCCATGCCGTTTTCTCGACGATGGGCGAAAAGCGGTCGACGATGTCCTGGTACATCTGTCCCAGTTCCGTCTTGTTGATCTGCATGAGCATGTCGCTGACCGCCGCCAGGGCTGCAAGACGTTTGAGTGCAAGGTAGGTTTGCTTACGTGAATACTGCTGCGCCGCAGTGGCATCGTCGATGGTGTTGGCAACGCCCTTGGAGGGAAAGCCGCTGTCATCCGTGTCCGTCCACAGCAGGTAGTCCGCGAGTTTGAGCAGCAAATCTTCATGCTTGCGGATCGGGATCAGATCACCCGTCCAGTGCGCATAAGCCTGCATCATCAGCAGGAAGTTGCAATTCTCTTCCACCGGCATGTGATGGTCATAACCCATCGTTGTCGCATCAAAGCCAACCCCCAGATCATGCGCCAGGTACATCCCATTGGATGCTTCATGGGCTTCGCCGCGTGTCGCCCATTGGTCAAACTGCATGGATAGCAGACTCGGCCATAGCGACAGGTACATCGGCGTGAGGTTGTATTCGACATCCAGCGTGGAGTGGAAGAAGCAACTGCCTTCCCAGACGCTAAACCAATCCGTTCGGTCGGGCAGTTCGCACCAGAACGTGTTACTCAGATATTGCTGAAAACTCTGGTTAAGCAAATGGCGTTGGGCAGCACGCAAGGGCGCTTGTTCGAGCAGCTTTTCAAAGTTGCGGGACAGTACCAAGCGTTCGTCGCGGCCTTTGATCGCAGCATACATCACATCATCAAGCGATGGCCAGATTGAGGCATAACGGAACTTGGCGCGTTCGACTTCATTGCCTTGCTTGATGTTGAGAATCGGATCACCGCAAAAGGCGCCCCAGACCAATCGCCACTTGATGCCACTGCCTTCTTCACTGACGGGTAATTCGATCTGTAAACCATCACCTTCGGATGTCGGGATGGCGCCGGGGTTCAGACTGATGATGCGCTCGGAAGCATGCACCTTGCGACTGGCAGCAGCAAGCTTCTCGTTCACCGGCAAGTGATCGAGCTTCGGCGTTAAGTCCACGTCATATTCCAGATCAATCCGACCACCCAGTCCGTCGGACTCATTGGGGCAGTAGACCTGGATATCCGTATCCGGTCGCTTAAGCTTGAGAAACAGCTTGACCTTTTTCGGAGTTGGGAATTTGGGTTCCACCCAGCGGATAGGCTTGCTGGGGTTGATGCGCATCTCAAGATAAATGGCAGGCAGCAGACACAACGATTCATCCTGCGGGTAGAACGTGCTGTGGATGTTGAACTCAAAGCGGAGTTGGTAATCGCTGGAATAAGCCCGGAAGGTGATGGAGTTGGCACGCTCGAATTGCTCGACGGTGTGGAAGGATTCGCCTTCCTGTGTGAAAGGCAGCACACGCACCTTGCCATCCGGTCCTTCCAGACCGACCGCCAGATCCAGTGGCGCATCAAGGAAACGCCCCAGGGCCGAATGTCGCACGCGCTTGTGATGCGGCTCAAACAGCAGCCCGAACCGACTACCCAGTCGCGCAATGGACCAACTCATCAACTGCATGTCGTCTAGACCTCCTGCCTTACTCAACCATATTGTGCGATATTGCCAACCCTGAGTAAAGCGAGGTGTCGGTAATTGACAAAAGTGTCACTGGTTATGCGATGCATGTTCACCGGATATACCCCGCAAACCTACCCCATCTGGTTGCCTGCTTGCGGTATAATCCAACCCCGATTCGCATCTCAAACGAAAGCCCTCGCTCATGGCCGACCTTGCCCAATATGTCCAGCAACTCACCCCGGTCTTCATCACCGCACCGACTGCGCGCAACGGTGTGACCCTGCTCCAACGCCTGATTAATTCCTCCAGGCAGATGATTGTCTACGGCGAGAACACCAATTTCATGTCCGTGGTCCCCAAGCTTGTCCACTCATCAGTCCAGGTCCACAACGAACGCTCCGCTGAGTTCAATGAAGCCCGTAAGCAATTTCTCCAGCAAACCACCGAAGGCTGGACGAGTAATCTCTGGCCCGACCCCCAGCCGTTGATGATGATCGCCTTCGAAGCGTTCTACAAGTCCGTCCTCGTCTATCAGCAATGCAGCGAGAAGTACGGCTACCAGCGTTGGGGGATCAAGAATCCACTCAACGAACCCCAGATGATCGAACGTCTGCGCATCCTCATGCCCAAAGCAAGATATCTGTTTATCTACCGCAATCCCATTGACGTCATCAAGTCCGCCAAAAGTCGCAAGTTCATCACCACCACCGACCAACTCAAGCAATACGCAGCCCAGTGGGCAGGCATTCTCACCACCGTCGTCAACTACGGTTTTGAACAGGTCAAAGTCATCAAGTACGAAAACCTCATCGACAATCCCGACCCCATCATCGATCAGATCGAACGCTTTGCAGGCATCACCGGCATTGATCGCAGTGTCATGAAACGCAAGATCAACACCTTCGCTGTCTCCAGTGAATTGATGGAAGGTTCCAATGAAAAAGGCTACGTCAAACCCGATGATCTGAGTGCAGATGAAAAGAAAATGATCACCGACATTGCCGGCAACGTCATGCAGCAGTTCGGTTATTCGGTTTGATATGTTGCATGATCTGATCAGCCACAATGCCAATCAGCAGGGCAATCGTGCTGTCCAAAATGAAATTGACTGCTGATAGGTTCATGTGAAATGAAGTGTAGTACCCACCGGGTCGATAGTATGTTGCCGGCCATCCGATTTCATAGACGACCCACCGCCAGTTCATACTGGCGATTGCCGAGATAATCGAACTGACAACGATAAACAATACTGTCAGCATGCAGACCTGTTTCCAACGAATGGGTCTGGTTTTCTCGTTGTATTTGTTTCTGAATTGTTCGTTGGTCCACTGAATCTCATGGCCGCATTCCGGACACTGACCTGATCCCGAATCAAGAATGCCTTGCAGGTTGTAATCACATTTTACGCAGGTTGGATGCCAACGAATGATGCGTGCTGATCGGGTGTAAACCTGATACACCCATGCGAGCATGATGGACACGCACAGCAACATCACAAACCAACTTGGCATGTCGACGATCCGGATCAGAATCGATGAAATGACCGTGAGCATGACAGTCATGGTTAGACAACGGATACCATGCCACACACCTGAGAGTTTGGCCTGATTGCGTTCTATTTGAAGTATTTGCTCACAACCCGGGCATGCGAACTGATTTTTGACTTCAATCAGAAAAACAGTCAAAGGTAATTTTTGCCCACAATTTGGGCAGCATCGCTTGTTGGACATGATGATTCCCCGCAGAAAACAAGTGAATGCATCATATCACAGTGATGGTCAATTTAGAACAGTTTTAGAATAGCGTCGTTGCGACGCAAGGCTGGTGTCTTACGAGCGATTTACTCTGCCTTCTGCGATTGGGCTTTGGCTTGTTTGGCGGCTTTTTTCAGGCTGTTGACCTCTTTGGATTCGAGCATGCGCCAGTGACCGGTGGCCAAGCCCTTGAGAACCAATGGCCCGATACTCACGCGCTCCAGGCGTCGGACTTTGTAGCCGATGCCTGCAATGAGTCGGCGGATTTCACGGTTTTGACCTTCACGCAAGGTGATACTCACATTGGTACGATCGCCACTGCCACCACGACCAAAGTTTAGAAGTTTGACTTCCGTGGCATGGGCGCGTTTGACCTTCATGCCACGTGGCGCGCGATGAGCCAACACCAAACCTTTTTTGAGTTTCTCAATGTCCTCTGGCAACAGTTTTCCGCGGATTGAAACGTTGTACGTCTTGGGGACACCATAGCTGGGGTGTGTCAGTTGCTGCGCCAGATCACCGTCATTGGTCAGAAGCAGTAACCCCGTGGACTCAGCATCCAATCGCCCGATGGGGAACAGGCGGGGCATGTTGTCGTACTGCACCATATCGAGCACCGTTCGCCGACCTTGTGGGTCATCTGACGTGCAGATGCAGTGACGGGGTTTATTGAGCATGATGCAGACTTTGCGTTCGTTGGCTTTGGTGTTGACGAGTTTGTGAATCGCCTTGCCATCGACACGGATGAGATCTTCCTTGGGATCGACAAAAGCAGGCAGGGCGGTGACCAATTTCTTGTTCACCGAGACGCGACCTTCTTCGATCATCTGCTCAGCTTCACGACGTGATGCCACGCCAGCGTCCGCCAAGGCTTTTTGCAGACGGATACCCCGCGCTGCGTCGGTGAACTCGGTGGGAACACCCTTGCGGCTGTGGTCATCTTTACTGCGTCGGGTTGTGGATTTTTTTTTCATAGGGACTAGCGACTAGGGACTAGCGACTAGGGGGAGGGCAAAAAAAGGCAGTTGGTAATCAACATGTCTTTGCCTAGTCCCTAGTGGCTAGTCCCTAGTCCCTTTCTTAGTCGAATTCATCACCCTTAAACGTCGAGCCCAGGTAAAGCTTTTTGACCTGTTCGTCATTGATCAATTGCTTGGGGGTGCCTTCAGCGAAGACGGTGCCTTCGAAGATGACGTAGGCTCGGTCGACGATTTCCAGGGTCCGCTGGACATTGTGGTCGGTGACGAGGACAGCAATGTGATGTTCATCACGCAGACGCTTGATTTCGACCTGCAATTCCTCGATGGTCAACGGGTCCACTGCGGAGAAGGGTTCATCCAGGAAAATCAGTGACGGGTCAGTGACGAGGGCGCGGGCGATCTCGAGTTTGCGACGTTCACCGCCGGAGAGCGTGCGGGCCTGTTGGCGTCGGAGTTTGGTCAGGTTGAACTGTGCCATGAGTTCTTCAGCACGTTCGCGGCGTTGGTGCTTATCCATGTGTCGGGTTTCGAGGATGGCCATGAGGTTTTCCTCGACGGTGAGTCGCTGGAAGACCGACGGTTCCTGCGCGAGGTAGCCGATCCCGATCTGGGCCCGGCGGTACATGGGATGTTTGGTGATTTCCTGGCCGTTGAAATGGACATTGCCGTTCTCCGGCCGGATCATGCCCATGACCATTCGAAAGCTGGTGGTCTTGCCTGCACCATTGGCACCGAGCAGACCGACAATTTCCGCTTCACCGACATGAAACGAGACATCTTTTACGACCGTGCGACCGTTGTAGACCTTGGTGAGATTGTTGGCAGCCAGAATATCCATCTGCGACATGATATCGGGTTACCGGCTGTGAGTCGATTCACTGGTGTTGGTTGGGTGAGGTTTAACGCGAAGGCGCGAAGGACACGAAGATCACGAAGGACAAGACAAAAGATCAGGTACATGGCATGGCAAGTATTGAATAACAACACTAAGAAAATGTCTTTCTTCGCGTCCTTTGTGACCTTCGCGCCTTCGCGTTAAAAACAAACTGTCCAGAATTTGGGAAGACTCAACCTTCAACCAGGTGATAAAGCTTGATCTTCTTGTACAGCGTGGTGCGGTTGATGTTGAGTTGTTTGGCGGTTTCCTGGCGGTTCCAGTCGTTGGCTTTAAGGGCAGCAAGCAGAATCTGACGCTCAGGTTCCTCCAAGGCCTTTTGCAGCGGCATGGGGGTCCAACCGTGATCCAATGCGGGAATCACGGCATTGGCATCGTCATCGCTGTCCTTGCGGCGCGTGGCTGCAACGGCTTCGTCAGCCATCTCGCGGATCGTCTGGGGCAGGTCATCAATATCAATCACCGGCCGACGACTGAGCACCACCGCGCGTTCGATGGCATTCTCCAACTCGCGGACATTGCCCGGCCAGTTGTGTTTCTGCAAAGCACGATTGGCTTCGGCTGTCAGACTGGTGATCGTCTTGTTCATCTCCTTGCAGAACTTGCCCAGGAAATGCTCCGCTAGCAGCGAGATGTCACCGGACCGCTCACGCAACGGGGGCAACTCAATGTTCACCACATTGATGCGGTAGTACAAGTCTTCACGGAACGTCCCTGCATCAACCATGGCCTTGAGCGGCTTGTTGGTTGCGAGCACAAATCGCACATCCACTTCCTGGGTCTTGGTTGAACCCAGTGGCTCAAACTGGCGTTCCTGGAGAACGCGCAGGAGCTTGAGCTGTAAAGCCGGGGTGGCCGAGTTGATTTCGTCAATGAATAACGTCCCGCCGTTGGCCGCCATGATCTTGCCGACCTTGTCGGACTCGGCGCCGGTGAAAGCACCTTTGACATGGCCGAAGAGTTCGGATTCGAGCAGTGTTTCGGGGATCGAGCCACAGGAAAACGTGACAAACGGGCCAGCAGGTCGATCGGATCGCTGATGCACCGCGCGGGCGACCAGTGATTTACCAGTACCTGAATCACCATCAATAAGGACAGTGGTCTTGCTGGGGGCGACCGCTTCAATCAGGTCGTAAACCCGCTGCATGCGGTAGTCCGTGCCGATGATCGAACCCATGCCGTAGCGTTCTGCCAGTTGGGCGCGCAGGGACTTGTTCTCCGCAAGCAGGGCATGATGTTGCAGCGCTTTGTCGATGGAGATGCGCAGTTCCGAGTCGATGATCGGCTTGGTCAGATAGTCCACTGCACCAAGCTTGATGGATTCGACAGCAGTCTGGATTTTTGCATAACCAGTGATGACGATGACGGAGAGATCAGGATAGTGTTTGCGGATTTTTTTCAGAAGCTCAATGCCATCACATCGCGGCATGTTCATGTCGGTGATCACCAGACCGTAGTGTTGGTCCTGTCCCTGGTCCAGGTGTTCCATCGCTTCAAAGCCATCACTTGCGATGGCCGCACTGATCCCATCGGTTGCCAGGAACTGTGCAAGACTCTCGGCGATGATTGGATCATCGTCGACAATCAGGGCTTTGGGTTTGTTGACGGGTTGTTCACTCACCGGCCAAACTCCTGTAATTTTGCAGCAGGGAATCGGACGATCATCTCTGCCCCGCGATAGTCCGACGGTTCATCGGGCAAGCCGACATACATCTGACCTCCCAGTCGGTCGACGATCTCGCGCGAGAGGGATAAGCCAAGTCCGTAGCCTGCGTCTTTGGTGGTCACGCCGTAGCGAATCTGACCATTGGGATCGAGCAACGTCGGATCAAACCCCGGGCCGTTGTCACTGATGCGCAGGACAACCTGGCCTTGCACCATTTCACCGCTGACCACGATGTTGCCACGCGATCGACCGGGTCGGTTAACCATGTCGGAGTTGATGGCTTCGATGCTGTTGCGCACCGCGTTGGCAATGATCGGGTAGATCGGGCCAGCAGGATAAGACGCAATGCTTTGATCGATTTCCGTGGTGATGTCGATGTTTCGTGACCTCGCAGCAGGCATGAGCAGTCGGATGGCATGATCGATTGTCTGCGTAAGCGTCTGCGTCTGGGCGTGCAGGCGATCAGGGGTATGCGACCGCGTCATCCAGCGACGGATGAGCATGGCCATCTGCTGCATGGCATTGGAGGCTACTTCCAGTCGATGTTGCACGTCCGCATCGTTTTGATGATCCGCGTCGGTTTTGAGTGTGTTGATCGCCAGGCCGACATTTCGCAGCGAACCGTCAAGCAGGTTTGCCAGTTCGTGGGCCAGTCTTGCCGGCGCTTCATCGGACTCAGGCAATGTGGGTGCATGAGCGGTATTTTCATCCGAGGTTTGGATGAAGCTTCCGGGGGTGAGTTTCAGGTTGGGTTGGTCATGCGACATCATCATTTTGGATATCGTCGTAGGCTGCTTTGGGGTTAAGGTTGATGTTGTTTCGCTGCAACATTGGTTTGGGTGCGGGTTGGTTTATGCCGATTGCAACAACGATGGATCAGGTGTTTACTGGACGGAGGCATAGTCATATGCACAGGGGATTTCGCCTTCGACCGGTTGGGTTTGCCATGTGGCGGCTTCCCAGAATGCATGGGGGTTGGGCGAACCGGGTCGGAGACTGATGCGGGATTTGTACAGTCCCCTGCGGTGCATTTTGCCCAGTGCTTCGTCAATGAGTTGGCGATCCAGGCCGGTGTTCTGGTGGGAGGGAGAGATGGCCAATTGGTGCATCAAGCCACTGTTACCGGACGTTCCACAGAGGATCACGCCAACCATTTGGCCTTCGTCGCGTGCGACGATGCTCAGATTCGGGTGGTGTGCCAGGAGTTTGGCCAAGGCGGCAGGGGAGGAGGTATCCAGTCGGACACCTTCTGCGGTGCCGCTTGCCGTGTTGCAGGAAGCGCATAGTGCAATGACTTCCTTAAACTCCGTGGGCTGAAGCTCGCTTAATAAAACTGACAAGTTCTTGCCCTTTCTTACTCACGTTGACGCAGCGGGTGCGCGGTGCAGCGCTGCTGTCTTAAACGGAGAATCGGCTTAATTGGCAGGTGAATTTGCTTAGACTGCTTACTGCAACCATAAGATTTGTTGAACATATGGGATTATGCAACGGGCGCGTTTTGTAGCGATCAGCCGAGAACGCCGATCACTTGTACCGGTTATGATGATTGGGTTGGCAAAGCGGGTTGCGGTTGTGTAAGTTTGTAGATCAGTCAGGTTGTTTGTCCAAATGGACGTGTTTTTGCCGATAGAAAGTTTTACTCGAAAACACAGAAACAGGAAGTTGATGATTTTGTTGCGTAAAACAGGTCAATTTTTATTTATAGCGTTACTCACATGCCTGGTTGCCACGACACAGGCCAATGTGCAGCACGAAGCCGCTGCGTTGATCCGAACCGCCAATCTCGGGGGCGCGGATGTCGGACTTTATGCTTTGGATCTGCAGACCGGCGAAGTCCTCGTCAAGCTCAATCCCAATGATCCGCTGATCCCGGCAAGTAACATGAAATTACTCACCTCGGCTTCGGCACTCAACGAGTTGGGACCCGAGTTCCTCTTTAAAACCAAGCTCAAACTCACGCCCCCCGACCCGGTTAATGGCAAGCCATCACTGATACTCCAGGGCGATGGCGATCCGTCACTGGGAGACCCCGTGCTGCTTGAAGCACATGGTCTGGATGTCGATCAACTCATCCAGCAATGGGTGGCTGTGGTCCAGAAAACCGGTATCACCGAGTTTGATCAGTTGATCATTGATGACCGTATTTTTGATCGAAACTTTGTTCACCCGGCGTGGCCTGAAGACCAACTCAATCGCTGGTACTGTGCGCAGGTTGCCGGGATCAATTTTCATGACAACTGTCTGGATGTTTACCCGCGTCCCACCCGTTCAGGATTGGCACCATTTCTGCGGATCAGTCCCGAATCACCGTTCTTGAGATTAAGCAATCGTGCCGTCTCAGGCTCGACCGATTCCTTCTGGATTTACCGTCGGATGGAGACCAACGAAATGACCTTCCGGGGTGTGGTCAAGTATCCGCGTTCGACTCCTGAAAATGTCACGCTGCATGATCCGCCCAATTACCTGGCGATGCTGCTGCAACATAATCTGGCGCAAGTCGGCATCAAGGTGAACCATCTCTATCGCCCGCCGATGGATGAGATTCTGCCCCAGTCCCAGGAACTGCACATTGTTCAGACGACGATTGATGTGGTGCTTAACCGATGCAACAAGGACTCGCAGAATCTCTTTGCAGAAGCCTTGTTCAAGCGTGCCGGCCGTGAGATGACCGGTGTGCCTGGCAGTTGGGATACCGGTCGCGCTGCCATGCGTATCTTCCTGCGTTCACGACTGGGGTCGGCAGCAGCAAGCGTCGAAATCGATGACGGTAGTGGCATGAGCCGAAATAACAAAGTCAGCCCCAAGGCCATTGTCGATCTGCTGGTGAGTATGTACCGCGATCCCAGACTCGGTTCGACTTACCTGCGTTCGCTCTCCGTTGGTGGCAAGGATGGGTCTTTGCATAAACGCTTCAAGGATCTGAACGTCACCGTCCTGGGTAAAACCGGTTATATCCGTTCGGTGAGTACGCTCAGTGGCTTTGCCGTCCTGCCGCGCCCGGATCATCCCGAAGGTCCGCGTGTCTTTGCATTCTCGTTCATGTTCAACAATTTCAAAGCGCCCGTCTATGTCTACCAAGTCAAAGCGCTGCAGGACAAGCTTGTTGAACTGCTCGATAAAGAAGCCAGTTACCTGGTGGAGTCTGGCAAGTAATCACCTTGGCATGTACATCACTATGCAAGCGGTCAGAAGAGTAAAGCGAATCTCACGGATATGTAATGGATGATGTGCGTCTTGAAATTACTTTTGAAACAACATCCAACACCGATGTGTCCATTCCCGCTGATGGCTGTATCGCATCCTGTAACAATTGGTTTGGGCGAGTTGCGTAAACGGTATTGAATTACTGTTTGGGCGCGGTACTTTGAAGGGATGAAAACCATTGTCCTGCTCTGCGATACACTCCGTCGGGATCACTGCACGCCCTACACCCATGGCAAACCCTTAAACCAATGCTGGGCGGACGGCGCGCCGGATTGGCCGGTGAATACACCCAATATGAAGCGACTTGCTGACCGTGGGACCACCTTCGACAATGCGTGGTGTGGCTCAACGCCATGCATGCCCGCCCGTCGTGACATCTACACGGGTAAGTATGAATTTCTGCGTCGTGGTTGGGGACCACTCACCGACGAAGAGCGCGATCTGCCGCGTATGGTCTCCGGTGCACCCAATGAGTCGATCACCAAAATGCTTGCTGAAGGACGCAGCATTTCACAGTTGATCACCGACCATTTCCATCTCTGGGAACAAGGTGCAGGCAACTATCACATGGGCTACACCGGCCATGAATTTATACGTGGCATTGAGTCCGACGCCTACCGGACGGACTATCTCGAAGCGGGAACGTTCGACTGTCCTGCGCCACAGTTGATGTCCAAAAACGAACGTCACTACCGCAACATGCATTTGCTGGGTCGCAGTGAACACAAAGACTGGACCGCTGCCAAGACACTTGAAGCTGCATCGACATGGCTTAAACGCAACCATCAATACGATGACTTTTACCTGCACATCGATTGCTTCCCACCGCATGAACCATTGGACCCGCCCGAGGACTTGCTCAAGGAGTTTTACCCCAAAGGCTATGATGTTCCCGATGAATGGCGGGCTGGTTGGGGCTATGCCACCATTGAAGATTTGGGCTTTGAACCCCAGCGTGTGAAGTTCTGCCAGGCACTTTATGCTGCCAACGTGGTGCTGGTTGATCAGTGGATCGGCAAGTTCCTCGACACCATGGACGAACTGAATCTCTGGGAAGATACATTGCTGATTTTCACCACGGATCATGGCACGTACAACGGCGATCACGGTCGATTGGGTAAACTCCAGACGCATCAACATGACGCGGTGGGGCATATCCCCTTGATCATGTGTCACCCGACATTGGGCCATGGTCAACGCCGTGATCAACTGGTGCAGTTGGTGGACATCTATCCGACGGTGCTCAGCGCGATGGGCAAGGATTTACCGGCGGATGTGAAACTTGATGGTGTGGATTTACTGCCGACGTTGGAAGATGACAAAGCACCGACACGCGAGTATCTACTTGCAGGGCAGTTCGGTAAGAGCATCACCATCACCGATGGCAAATGGATTCTGCATCAATCACCCAAGTCCGAAGAAAACCAACCCCTTCATTGGTACGGCTATCACTTGAGTCGTTTTATGGGCGGTTATGAACTTGGTGAATATGATGGCACCTCACGCCCATGTCAGACGGACTCCTGGCCGACGCGGACGTGGTTGTCGGATAAGCAAACTGATATCAATGAACTCAAAAACGTGGCATCGGAAAATGTCGATGAACTCAAACGGATGCAGCAGGCGTTGCGTGAGAAGTTGATTGCCTGTGATGCACCAAGTGAACAACTTGAACGTTTGGGACTCAACTGACATTTAGCCGCATCACTTGTGATGCGCGTCACAGATATGGCGATGAGTTTGGTTTAGCGATGTCGTTGGAAGTTCGCACTAAACCGCAAGCGGTTTATGATTCGGACGAAATCCGACACCGAAGGTACTGTGAGGCACCATCTAAAATCCGACGCTCCTCCCGTTATCCCGGGCCTCCGACTTACCAGTGGTGTATGGAGTGCAGTGTGAAACTGGTATCGAATCTACGTCTCGGTATGGATTGACCGTGACTGATAAGCCGGCAGGCCTCCGACAATAACGGGATGGATGAGTTATTCAAATCAATTGTATTTCTCGCTGAGTTTCTGCATGCCTTCCTGATCGATGGGCATCTGGAAGAACGGGTTGGTTGCCAGCAGGAAGCGTTCATCACGATCCTGACGGGATACGAGGATTAACTTCTGATGCACGACGCCACATTCGGGGCATGCTGGATAATCAGGCTGATTCTTGTGGTACTGAAGCTTGAAGTCCTTGGGGTGTACGTCATAGAACGAGTACTCTTCAAAGAGGGATCGCTTCAGAGAATACTTGTGATCACAGTTGGTGCAGTAGGCGGTATAGCTGTTGGGAGCAGATTGGATTTCACCGCCGTTACCCATGACGGTGAGATTCGTTGCCAGCATCATGAACATCAATGTTGCCAGTGTTGCCGCCTGCCAACGCTGCATGAGCAGGCCGTGCTGTTCGAGTTTCTTGCAGATTTTCTTGAAGTTGATGGCATGGATTGCATCACGTAGACGCTGGATCGGGGTGCGGTCATCGCGATACAGTTCATTGCGGACATTATGTCGCTTGGCCATGCGTGCTTCACGTGCCTTGCGCTGCTGGCGTTGGAGCGGTGTTTCTTTCCGCTTGAGTTCTTCAAGGTATTCCTGTCGTCTGCGTTCCTCTTCATCACGTTGGAGAAGAAACTGCGCATACTCCGAGTCATAACCCATCAGGTCATCGACTGCATCCTTGATATCACCGACGATGCGTTCGCCGGTACAGATGACTTCATCCACCAGGGAGTCGATATCAGCTTGTGTGCGTTCGACCTGTTGGAGAAGCTTACGTTCGAGGGACTTGGGATCGCGTGATTTGCGGCGTTTACGCTTTGTTGATGATTCGGATTCTTGACTGCTGCGTGATGAGTGTTTCGCTTTGTCATCGGACTTGCTGCTTGAACGCTTGTCACGGGATGATGTTTTGCTCATGCTGCTGTCTTTGACCGACGCATCGGTTTTATCACGCGTTGTTGATTGGGAACGGCTGCTTGATTGCTTGACACTGCTTGATGCCTTGACGCGTTTTTTCGTCGGGGCACTGCTGTGTGTGATCGCGACATGAGGTGTTGCCGTCTGTGTCATGGTGGTGCCTCGCTTAGGGGTTCATCAGTTCGGGGACATCGTTTTCACTACGAAGGCTGCGATAGACATTTCGCAGTCTCAACCAGTCCTCATTGCCCTGATCGTTGAGGTAAAACTGGTCGTTGTATGAAGCGTAAAGGGTGTCCTTATCCTGCCAGTACCAGTATTCCATGTGACCGTCAGCAAACCCCATGACGGTGCCATCACCGTGGAAGGTTGCCACGTAGTCGATCCACTGGTACTTGCGACTTGCCCGTGCGTACATGATCCAGGAGCCCACATTCCAGCCGCGCATGTCCAGTTCTTCGAGCATGACCAGCTGTTTGGAGGGCGTGATGATTTCTGCAAAGTCGTCGGTCCCATATTGGGCCCACGAGTCATTGGGATTGGTCAGATGGGCATCCCATTTTTCACCGCGCATCGGTGCGGTGATGGAATAGCTGCGGGTGTTGCCAGCCTTGTCTTCTTCACAGTGAAAGACATCGGTGGTTTTGAGATAGTTAAAGAGTTTGCCGTTTTCGATTGGTGCCACGCCATCCCCGCGTTTGACCCACCCGATGTCGTCATCGGGCATGCCGTAGACGATCTTGTTGTTATTGTCTGCCGGGAAGGCGCTCCAGGCGACAGCCAATTGGCGGACATTGGACATGCATCGGGTTTTCATGGCACTGCGACGAGCGCCATGCAATGCCGGTGAGAGCAGGCTGATGAGCAGGCCGATGATCCCGATGACCACCAGCAGTTCAATCAATGAGAATCCGTTGGCCTTGAGTTGTTTGAGTTCGTGTTTCACGGTTGCTCCGGAAAGCAGGTTCAGTTGATCTGCGTGAAAATTACGATTCAATTCTCTCCATTGCCACTATTTTGCCTGTTTTATCACTTTGGTAACTGATTTTTCGGCTATCGGACGTTCAGGGGCTTGCCTAACCGTTACAGTCGTTGACACCGGTCGCAGAAAGTCCGACGATAAGCGGCATCAGTTCAATATTCTTTTTCATCCAACTGGGTTGATACGCATCATGCACATCGAAAAACAGGTTCACTTTGAGCGGATCGGTCGCGTCGAACACCTGCAGATCACCGACTGCAAAGGCCTTGCTGGTGTTCTTGAAATTGACAAGGCACACTGGATAGCCACCAGCGCCCCGCTCAGTGGCCTTCGCACGGACCCCGTGTTCCTGAGCCTGGTGGATACCGATCACAATGACCGCATCCGGGCGGACGAAATCACCCAGGCTGTCAAGTGGGTGCTCGATCATCTCAAAGACCCCAAGGGCATTGATGAACAGACGTGCACGCTCAGACTTGATGCCATCGACACCACCACCGACGATGGCGAAAAGATACTCACGCAAAGTCAGACCATCCTCGCCCAACTGGGTAAGGAAGACCAACTGACCATCAGCCTTGAGGACATCCGCCAGCTCAAAACCAAGATCGAACAATCCAAGGTCTCCGAAGCGGGGATCGTGCTTCCCGATGCCACCACTGATGAAACTGTCGTCAAGCTCTTGACCACCATTATCCTCGTCACCGGTGGGGCGGATCATCCCAGTGGCCAGAAAGGTGTCGGCTCAGCACAGCTATCCATGTTCCTTGCTGAAGTCCAAAAATACGAAGCATGGCTTAACCGCGAGGCATCCGCCCGGGAATCACTTGCCTGTTTCGGTGATCAACTTCCTCAAGCCTATGAACTCTACCGAACCCTTGCGCCCAAGTTTGACAGCTACTTTGCCCAGTGTCTTGCCCTGACGCAGGACCCGAACTTGGCTTCGCGTTTTGCACTACCGGCTGAGCGTGTGCAGGGAACAAACTTCGAGGATTTAAACTCCGTGCGGTCATTGCTCCGTGATGCGCCCATCGCCAAGGCAACGCCTGATCAGGTGTACCGTTTTGATCAACCGACCAACACCGTCTACATCAAGCAACTCAAGCGTTTTGCCGATGAGATTCTCGCGCCGATGCAGATGGATGTCGAGGATGTTACTGCCAAGGAATGGCAACAGATTCACGAAGCCTTCAAAGACTATGACCAATGGGTCACCGACAAGCCTGCCAGCGCCGTGGTCACCTTCAGCATCGATGAGCTTCTTCAACTCAGCCAGGACCATCATGTCCAATCCATCCGTGAATTAATCGACACCAGCCTTGGTACTGCCATTGAACTCAACGAAATTCGCATGGTCGAAAAGTTGTCTCTTTATCAGGGAAAAATCATCGAGCTGGTCAACAACTTCGTGAGTTTTCCCTATCTCTACGATGGCGACAAACGTGCCATCTTCGAGCACGGCTCATTGGTCATGGACGGTCGCTGGTTCAACATGGCCATTCAAACCGAAGACCGTAAGGAACACATCAAAGCCACCGAGCAAAGTGATATCTTCGTCATCTATGTCAAAGTCACCGGCATTAACGGTGAGCCGGATATGGAACTGGCTTTCCCCGTCACCTCGGGGGGGAAAGGTAATCTCTGCATTGGTAAACGCGGTATCTTCCATAATCTCAAGGGTGAGATGCGCGATGCACAGATCGTTCACATCGTCGAGAATCCCATCAGTCTCACCGAAGCGTTGCTTTCGCCCTTCAAACGCATCGCATCGTTAATCTCCGGCAAGATTGAAAAACTCACACAGTCCGCTGAAAAGAATCTGGATAAAGCCACCGACGATGCTTTCAAACAAGTCCAAACCGCAGGTGATACACCAGCCAAGGATGCCAAAGCACCAGCCGCAACCAACCCCAGCCTGGTCTCCGGCGGTGTCTTTGCTGCAGGTTCCGTTGCTGTTGCGGCATTGGGTTCGGCGACGGCTTACATCGCTCAAATCTTCGCCAAGAACGGCACGTTGAAAATGCTCGGCGGACTGCTTGCAGCAGTCGTTGCAGTGATGATCCCCGTTGCTATCGTCGCGTTACTTAAACTCATGCGCCGTGACTTAAGCAGCATGCTCGAGGGGTCCGGTTGGGCGATTAACGCACGCATGCGATTGACGCGACAACAGGCGGATCAGTTCACGCATCGCCCATTGGTGCCCGGCGTGATCCATCGCTGGTTCATGTCGCCGGTTTTTCTGGGGACGATGTTGGTGCTGGTGGTGATCTGGTTATTGATCTTTTTTGAAGTCATGCCAACGAAACGAACACCGACATTAGACCCCTCTCAGATTCAGCCTAAAATTCTCATTGAGAAACCTGCTGATGCCAAAGCGAAATAAATTTTCATTGACACCAGATATGTGTGTCGATATTCTCTGACCCTCGTGAATATAAAAGTCACGATCAAAACCAACATAGGTTCGTTTAATATGAAGTCGATGATGTTCCAATTCAATACCAATGCCCAAGCCTGCTCCGCCGAGCCGGTTCATGGTCTTGGTATGCGTATTGGTCGCTATCCCGGAGCATCATCGTAGGTTTTGATTGAGTCTATCAACTATCTCAAGCCCTGCGGTGAATGCATCATCGCAGGGCTTTTTTTGTTTTTGGAGTTACCGCCAAGAGTCCAATTTTCACCATACACAGACAGTTCATACATAAGGAGAATCAATCATGTCTGTGATTTACTACGACGGGGATCGGTTGGCATTAAGTACCATCGAACCACAGGACGAACCGAAGCTGCGCACTTGGATCAATGACCCGGAGATTTGGTCCACGCTGGGCATGCGCCGACCGATTAATGCGCCACAGGAAACTCAACGCATCGAGCAATTCAATACCAGCAGTGAAGATTTGATCTTTGGTGTTTATCTCAAAGCCGAAGAAAAACTCATTGGTACCGTGGGGATGCATCGCATTGATGCTGTGAGTCGCCGTGGTGTGATTGGTATTCTTATTGGCGAAAAAGACTATCAAAATACGGGTTATGGCACAGAAGCGATGCAGTTAATTTTGCGCTACGGATTTCGTGAAATGAACCTGCATCGTATTCTGCTACACGTATTTGGTGGCAATGATCGGGCGATTCATGTCTATGAAAAAGTCGGTTTTGTCCGCGAAGGGACATTGCGCGATCATCTCTGGCGTCATGGTCGTTGGAACGATGTGTATATCTATGGCATGCTCGAATCCGAATGGTCAATGATGCAGCACCAGGAAAAGTGCAGTGAGGCGACTGCCTTGGTGTGAATGTCCAACTCCTGTTCCTCCCGGGACACGGGAGTTTGTGTTTGAGATATCGTGAGACAACCCGTGCCGCAGGAGCGATACGGCTTTGTGATTCGTATTGCGTCTATGTCAAAAAATCAACCTCACCGTGATTTAATCATCGCGGTGAGGTTGATTACTTTTTCAGAAGTCGGTTTGATCAAGCAGATGGCTGCTTGTTTTCCTGTCCATTCTGGAGTTTGTTGGTGATACGTGGATGCACATCGGGGTTGATACCACGTTGATCGAGTTGATATCCCATCAGGTCCATGGCTGGTTTGCAGATGGTGTTGATACGATCGAGATTTTCTTGTCCAAAGAACTCACCCCAATCCACTTTGCTGTTTCCCTTGGATTGGTATTGCACGTCGACCTGATCACGGATGTCGTTGGTGACGGTGATTTTCAAGTCCTGGCAGATTTGATGGATCTCACCGATCTTGTCCTGCAGGAAGTCTTCATAGCGACAGAGCAGTATTTCATTTTTGTGAGCCATGTACGTCTGCACGAAGAGGACCCAGCGTTGGGCGAGCATCTCGATGTAGTTCTTGCCTTCCAGACCACACCAAGAACCGTCGAAGACCATGGGCCATGGACCAATGAGTCGCTGATGGTGTTCGGGTTCGAGTGATTGGAGATTGCCGGGGATTTTAAATCGGTTGAGTATGCTTCGGATGTTGTCGCGTGGGTCACGGACGATCATCATGAATTGGCCCAACGGGAAGAACTTTTTGAGTTCTGCATAAAAGTGCGTGAGGTTTGGTTCTTTGATGATGGGGTTTGCAAACTCAATGCGGTTCATCTCAAGGAACTTACGAAAGCTGATGGTGCGTGCGTACACGTCGTAATAGTCCGCAGGATGATTGTCATTGAAGTAGTTGAGGTCCAGGGTGACTTCACGGTTGGATGCTTTACCCATGAGAGCCGCGATGATCGTCGTGCCGGACTTCTGGTTCCCCATGACGAAGATGGGGTTATCACAAATGCGTTTGCCACGTGCGTTGACAGCACGTTGAGCATCGATGCTGCCGACTTGCAGACGATGTTTGACTGCCTGGACGGGGTTGCGCATGAACGTTTGGAGTTTGCGTGTCATCATCATATTTGGACCTATCCTTACGGGACAGATCGAACGATTACGGACACGTGATAAGCAGAGCGGACGGATTTGACGACGGATTGCGGGACAGGAGATGCTACAGACGTTACAGGCAGACTGATTGGTTAAGGGGATGTCGATTGTGACGATGGCAGACTTAGATGCTATCTGCGAGTTTCCATTGGCGGATGATGGGCTTCTGATGGGCAACGCACAAGCATGCTTCATACTCCGGCGATGGGGCAGGGCTGAGGTTGTGCAGTGCCCAGGCTTCGGTGATCTGGTCGGGTTTGTGAATCAGGCATGCCGGTTCATCGGGATCGACATTCACCGTGAATTGATCAAGGCCCAGCGCGATTCCCTTGGCAATGGCTTTGACGAAGGCTTCCTTGCGGGTCCAGATCGTATGAAAGGCCCGGAATTGCTTGTCGGCAGGCAACTGCATCAGGGCATCAAACTCCGCAGGTGAGAAGAACCGCTTGGCCATTTTCTGGAAGTTCTCGCGCGGTCGGTGACATTCGATATCCACACCGATCGCAAAGTCCGGACTCACAGCAATCAACGCTAGGTCGGCAGAATGGGTGACATTAAAATGCACCGGGTGATCCGGGAGATACGGTTTGCCATGCTCGGTATGGGCAAAGGACACGCTGGCCGGATCGCAGCGCAAAACCGACGCGACCACCATCCGAAGCAGAGCACGCGTGATGGCAAATTCGCCTTGTCTTTGTAGGCTTTTGAATCGGTCGTGGCGTTTGCGTTCTGTCTGATCAAGCAGGGCCAACGCTTGCGTTATGGGGATCGGTGGTGCGGTCAGTGACAACGCAAAGACATCGACACAGCCGGAATGCGCCTGCCAATCGTCTGGCATGGTTGGCCATGGGCTATGCTGGAGATCGGATTTCGGATTTCGGATTGGGTTCAAGGTTGTCATCCCTGGCAATGTCCCTGCAAGAACAGGTCAGAGTTTCCGAAATAGCGCGATGGATTTAAGGGTACCAGACTTCGATGTTGTCGATCTGGATCTGCGTGCCGGGTGTTCCCAGCAGTCTGACGGTTACGTTTGCTGTGCTGCGTGGGTCCATGGATGGGCTTGTTGCCACGGGCAGTTCGTTGACGTACCAGAGGATGTTGTAAGGCGTTCGACGTGCACGCACGGTAATGCTGCCGTCAGACGGGATCACGGGATACTCGACCTGAGCCGCAGGTGGTGAGCCGGGCTTGGCTTCACTGACAATGCCCTGGTCGGTGTGCTTGAGTGTGAGTCGGACGCTGTCACTGGCCAGCGAAAGGACGAAGGTGGCTTTGGGTTCGAGCGTGACCGTCATGCGGACCTGCTGGATGGGTGCGTCGGATTGCATGGGGGTGTATTCCACGCGTGACTCGCCATTTTCTGATCCGCCGATAACCAGATTCAATTTCTTGTTGATGATGGTGGCGCCTTTGCCAGCGGTGGCACGGACGCGGAAGTTGTTGCTGAGGATTTCGCTGTCGAAGTTTTCACCCGCATGTGCTTTGCCCAGATCCTTGTCTTCAGGATTGGTGGACTTGGGTTTGCTGGTGTTGTTTGCAGGATTGAGCTCCACCGCATCATCCGCTGGTTTGGGGTCGATGACCGCGGTCTGGAACTGTTGGGTCTGCTGTTGATCGTCACTGGAGCCCATGATCATGACCACGCCGATGACAATGGCAATGACCAGCAAAAACAGGATCGAGAGGGCGATGATGATGGCGGCGAATGGAATCGGTGATGAATTCTGGGCGCGCGGTGCATTAAGGTCGGCTTCGACCTGAATCTCCGGCCCGTCCATTTCAGCCAGCGAGGCGTCGAGCGGTCCCTGGCCGGTCGGCGCTGGTGCGACATCATCATCGAGTTCCAGTTCGTAGGCCTGATCGTCTTCAAGCAACGGCAGGAGATTGGATGGTGGGGGAACTTCCTTGTCCGGAACCTTGGTCCCCAGTCGTTTGGACAGCAATTGGTCGTAACGCTGATAATTCTTGGGATCAGACAAGGCGACGCGTGCGGTGGCCACCTCGTTCATCATGCGGGTTGCCGTCTCACGTTTTTTGCGATCAGGGAGCATGGCAAATTGATCCAGCTTTTCCAATCGCTGCTTGGCGGAGATTTCCACAGCACCGGGATGATGACAGAAATGCGGTAACCCCAACAACGTGTAATGATCCGGGGGCATGTCCGGTTCATGGGTTTTGGGGTCAATTCCGAGCCACTCTTTGTAATAGTCTGCTGCCATGGATCCAATCGTTACGCTAGTCACAAGCGGGTGCTAACAGTGTCATCGTGCATTTGTCCTATCAGCTTAACCGATTTGCACAAAGGGGACTAGGCATGAGCTATGGGGATGACGAACTTGATGTTATTGGACATTGGGGTATTGTCGCGCTAAACCGCAAGCGGTTAATCATTCAGACGACATCCGACATCCGACATTCGTCATCGGCTGCCACTGACAACCATTTTCTCCACAGCCTGCTTGGCCTGACCGATTTCAGCCTGGTTCATGGCATTGGTCCGGTCAATGGCGGTGGAAGCGGTCGCACCACTGGTGGCTTCCATGGCTTTGACATCCAGGCGGCCGGAGTTGTCGTAGCTGAAAGTCACGTAAATCGTCGACCCCTTGCGAAGGCCCCAGGGCAGCTTTTCGATGGTGCATTTACCGATGGGAATACACTGGTCGGGATTCTCCGATTCGCCTTCCACGATGATCACCGAAACCGACGTCTGATTGGGGACCACTGTGCCATACCGCTTGGTGACCGAGGTCGGTAAGAGGGTGTTGGACGGGACGATGATGGAGTTGACCTTGGTTTTGTCTTCGTTGGTCATCACCACGCCGAGGCTGTGAGCGTTGACATTATGTGTTTGGATGGCACGAAGCACGTCGGTGGCATCGTTGGCTTCGTACTGTTCCGACGGACTGATTTCTTCAAGTTCCGCTTCAGCAATCGTTGAGCCATCGGAGGAAATGGCGGGAGCGGTCAGGGTGCTGGCGCCGCCTTCGTGCGGTGCGATGCCATCGGAAACCGTCTCGGCGTTGGGATCGACTTCGACCATCGGCAAAGCCGCATCGTCGTCCTTGATTTTCATCTCCGTCGACGGGGTAGCAGGTTTGGGCTTGGCAGCTTTGGCGGACTGTTGCTGGGTTTGGTAACGCTTGAGTTGTTCGATGGCCGCGTGGATCGCAGCACCATGTGCCACCACTTCGTCAGGGGACAGGGAGGTGTTGGGCTTCTTGCCGGTGACACGTTCCAGAAGCTTGATGACCTGGGGCATACGGGTTGAACCGCCGACGGTTAAGACTTCGTCGACTTCGCTCCACGCCAGGCCTGCGGCTTCGATGACACGGACGATACGACTTTCCGTGCGGTAAAGCAGGTCGGAGGTCAGTTCTTCAAATTGCTGACGGGTGACGTCGATGTTCACGGGCTTGCCTGCAAAGGTGATGCCCATGCGCGCCTTGTCACGGGCCGAGAGCGCGCGTTTGCAGTCTTCAGCAGCAACGAGCATTTGCTGGAAGACGTGCTCGTCATTACGCGGGTCCACGCCATGCTTGGCCTTGAACGCCACCGCTGCTGCATTGAGCAGTTTCATGTCCCAGTCTTTACCGCCCAGTTGCACATCACCGTCGGTTGCCAGCACGGTGAGATTGTTGCCTTCAATGCGCAGGACGGTCACGTCGAACGTACCACCACCCAGGTCATAGACCACCGCAATGCGCGCTTTGGACGTTTCATCAGCCAGGCGAAGCACGTCGTCCTGGCCGTCACTTTTTCGTTTGATATCCCGGTAGGCAAAGGCCAGTGATGCAGCGGTCGGTTCGTTGAGAATGTCGAGCACTTCAAGACCGGCAATTTCACCAGCGGCCAGCGTGGCCTGGCGACGACCTTCGTCAAAGTATGCGGGCACCGTAATCACCGCGCCATCAACCGGGCCGAGTTTGGCTTCGGCATCCTGTTTGAGTTTCTTGAGGACCAACGCACTGATGGCCGGCGGCGGGAGTTTGCGACCTTGAATCGCCCGACTGTAAAAACGCTCGCCCATCTCACGCTTGACGCATTCGACGACCAGTTCCGGATTATCCACCGCAGCAGCGCGCGCTTCGGCACCGACCACCACCTGCCCGCTGGGTTCGAAAAACACCACCGACGGTGTCGTCAGCGAACCATCGGCATTGGGGATCGTTACCGGTGTACCGTGCGCATCGACATAGGCCATCGCACTGAACGTGGTCCCCAAGTCGATACCGATATATCGCTTGGCCCGAAGCGATTCGCTCATGGCCAAAACTCCTTGCATTGAAACGCAAACAAACCTGTTGGCTGCCCTGGATACCCCACCGCGCCGAAGCACGGTACTCAGGCAGATCATCCCGACCTGCCGCAACCTTACATTATATATCGATTTGATCTTCGGGTCGCATCATCTGATGGAAGTTTTTATTCCGATCTACTGTGCGTTACATCGCGGTTTTGACGATTATGCCGAATACCCTTCGATTTGAATCGTGACGCATGCGGCTGGCGGTCAATTCATCATCCATGTCGTCCGATAGGTTGATTGGACAAGTACCGCCGATGCCCCATACGTCACATCATGACCCATTGGGCATCCATGTTCAACACAAGGGGTGATGCTATGCGCGTCGCATTCGTCCTGGATCGCTTCCCGCTGCTCTCGGAGACGTTTATCGTCAACCAGTTGGCGGGGCTGTTTGATCGCGGGATTACAACCGATATCTATTCGCTTTATCCCGGCGATACCAGTCAGATGCATGCCGATGTATCGCGCTATGGCATGCTCGATCATGTGACGTACAGTCCGGCAATGCCCCAGGGTAAACTCCGTCGTGTCCTCAGTGGTGCAGGTCATTTTGCAAGCCTGCTTCCCCAAAATCCACGTGCTGCGATCGGCTGTGTGAATCCCGCGACGCATGGCCAACTGGCAAGCAGCATGCGATTGATCCACATGGCCAAGCCGTTTTTTACCAAGCAACGCTATGACATCATTCATTGCAACTTCGGGCACATCGGCCAATTCCTGGCGCGTTTGCGTCCCATGGGCTTGATGCCCGGGAAATTGCTGGTCCAGTTTTATGGCTTTGATGCCTCGCAGCGTCCGAAAATGGAAGGTCCCGATCTTTACAAACAACTCTTCGAGCAGGCGTCCGGTGTGATGGTGCTCAGCAATTACATGAAAAAACAACTCAGTGATCTGGGTTGTCCCGAAGAGAAATTGCTCATTCATGGCACCGGTGCTGACGCTCGAAAATTCCCGTACAAGCCGCGGACCTTGGAACCCGGTCAGAAGATCCGGATTTTGAGCATTGCCCGCCTGGCGGAGAAAAAAGGCTTGGAGTATGCCATCCGCGCCTTTGCTCAGGTCAAACCACATCGACGGGACTTTATCTATCAGATCATCGGCGATGGTCCATTGCGCGAACCTCTGCAGAAGCTCATTGACGAATTACAGCTTGGTGATTGTGTCGAACTTGTTGGATGGAAGGTGCAGGAGGAAGTCTGCCAATACCTTGATCAGTCGCATCTCCTGCTTGTCCCCAGTGTCACCGCCAAAGATGGCGATCAAGAAGGCACACCCACGGTGATCGTCGAAGGTGCGATGATGGGCTTGCCGGTGATCAGCACCTTGCACAGTGGTATCCCGGATATGGTGCTTGATGGTCAAAGCGGCTATCTGGTTCCCGAGCGGGATGTCGATGCACTTGCACAGAAACTGGTCCAATTGATGAATCAGCCCCAGGATTGGCCAGCCATGGGCAAGTGTGGTTCAGAGCATGCCTGCGGACGCTATGACGTGAAATTGCTCAATGACCAACTTGTCGAAATTTACCAGCAGGTTCTCCAATCACCCGATGATATAAGCAGGAAGTCTCACTGAACAAGAAGATTCAAACAAGCATGAATTTCCCGGTCACGGTCATCATCCCATGTCACAATGCCCAGCAGTGGCTCCCCGGCACGCTGGCATCGGTTGCTGCGCAGACACTCCAGCCCCAGCAGGTGATCCTGATTGCAGATCGATGTTCCGATGATTCGATGAAGATCGCACGCAAATTTGATTGTCCCATCGACATCTACGAATCGGACTTCGGCAATGCAGCCAGTGCCCGGAACCTGGGGATTGAGCATGCCCGTTACCCGTGGATCGCATTGCTTGATGCCGATGATCAGTGGTACCCGCATCACCTTGCCAATGCCGCTCAATTGCTTGCCGACACCGATCACGTGGCTTACTGTGGTAAATATGATCTGATGGACAATGCTGACCAACGCCGCACGTTAACCGACTTTCAAGCCCCACATTTTGCACAAAGCCAAATCAAACTGTCACACGTGGATTACACGGACCTCATGCTCAAGCATATTCCCTTTGGGCATCTGACGGTGATCTACAAGCGTGATCGTATTCGTGAAGTGGGCGGATTTAATCCGTCATTTATTCGCCGACATGACATCGACCTGTGGCTGCGCGCGATCTACAATCACACATGGTCGTTCCAATCACAGGTGGCCGCCTCCTATCGCGATCAGACACCCGGCGCCATTTCACGTAACCGCGTGGAAGTGGCGTATTACGAGATGTTGGCCATGGTCACCAATCAGAAACAATACCAATGCCCGCAGTTGGATCAGCTGATACAAGGCTATGCCCGACAGGCGATGAGTGCTGCATTACTGCAGGCGGATAAACAATGGGCTGCCAAACTCCGTGAACTCGCCTGGCCGTATTTGGATCGTAATTACAAGCGTATTTATGCAACACTGGGCCTTTGCCCGCCACTGCTTCGCGGCCTGGTGCATCTCAAACGCAAGCTATCAGGTTCCAGGACACCGACTAAAATACCGGACATGAAGGAGGTGGTTTGATGAATGATCAAGCGACACCTTTTTTCAGCGTTGTCATGCCTGCCTACAACCGCCACAAACTCATCGCAGAGTCCGTCGGCTCCGTGCTCAATCAGACGTTTCGTGACTTTGAACTTATCGTTGTCGATGATGGCAGCACGGATCACACCGTTGAGATTCTTGAGCAGATTGACGATCCACGTCTAACCGTCCTCAAGCAGACCAATGCAGGCCCTGGTGCTGCACGTAATCGCGGGATCGGTGTTGCGCGTGGTCAATACGTCGCGTTTCTGGATAGTGACGATTTGTATTTGCCCTGGACATTGCAGACTTACCACGATGCCATCAACGCGCACGATCAACCGAGTTTGATCATCAGTCATGCCAATGATTTTCATAACACCGGTGAGTTGTCGCTGATCACCCGGGATTCCATGCAGGTTGATCGCTACGATGACTATTTCAAAGCAGCTCATCAGAACTTCTGGATCGGTGCCAGCGTCGTTGCCGTCAAGCGTGAGGCGCTCTTGGCGTCCGGCGGATTCAACAATGCCAAGGTCAATCAGGAAGACTGTGATCTCTGGTTAAGGCTTGGCAATACCCCCGGTTTTATCGCGATTCAAAAACCAATCTGTTCAGGCAGACGTTGGCATGATCAAAATGTCTCACACGAAATGGACAAGAACATCAAGGGCGTTCAGTACCTGCTTCAACAGGCCAAACTCGGTGCCTATCCCAAGTCCAATCCCAAGGCATTATTCACCATTCTCACCCGTCATATTCGGCCTGCATCTCTGGATTGCATCAAACATGGGTGTCGTGATATCGCCGTGCAGCTTTACATGAGCACACTGCTTTGGAACCTGCGCCTTGGGCGCGTCCGTTACCTGTTTGGCTTCTGGCTCCGCTTTCTCACCGGCAGGGGGTCGCGATGATCAATATCACCAGCTTCACCCATCTGCATCGCACACAAACACCCACCGGTGTCGGCGTGCACATCATTGAAATGCTCCGCGAGTTGGCATCGCGTGATCAAGTCAATTTACAAATGCTCATCTCTGCCAGGGAGACCGATGGCCATGGGCAAGTTAAATCCGAGTTTGCCTTGGGTGATCTGCCGTTCGTGACGTATCCCTTTTCGCGTCGCATTGCTGAAGGGCTTTGGCGGACATTGAATTGGCCCAAGATTGATCGCTATGTCGGCAAGACCGATGTGCTTTATTCTCCGACCGAAGCGGTGATTGCTTCGGATAAGGTGCCCCAGGTTTTGACGATTCATGACATGTATCTGATGGAACCTGACCTGCCCTGGTCGCAGTCAACGCAAAGTCGTAAAGCAGCAGTCAAATGGGAAAAACTCACGCGCAAGATGGTGGACCGTGCTTCGCGGATCGTCACCGTTTCGCAGTTCACCAAGCAGCGCATGGTGGAGTTACTCGGTGCTGACCCTGATCAGATTTTCGTGGTTGGTAACGGTGTCGGTCAAGCCTATTTTGAACCGAATCTCAAAGCGGTCCTGCCGGTGAGTGAGCCTTACGTGCTGGTGGTCGGTGGTCTGACACAGCGCAAGAACGGCAGCGCGGTCTTTGCCGTCGCCCAGGCTTTGGAGCAGATGGACAGTCAGATCAAGATCATCGTTGCCGGTCACTGCCCAACGGTTTATGCCAACGAAGCCTCGCATCATCCCAACATCCGTTTGCTGGGTTATGTCGATGATGACATATTGCCCGCGTTGATGGCGCGATCCGTCGCTCTGCTGTTTCTCTCCCGTTATGAAGGCTTTGGCATGCCTGCCGTCGAAGCCATGGCAGCAGGCACGCCGGTGATCGTTTCACCCTACGCTTCATTGCCTGAGATCGTCGGTGATGCCGGTTTGATCATGGATCCTGATGACGAATACGCCATTGCCAGCCAGATCGTCTCGCTTGCTCGAACCCCACACAGTCGCGACCAACTCATCGAAAAGGGCAAAGCCTGGGCTCAGCAGTACACGTGGGAACACTGCGTCGACCGACTGCTCAAGACAATGCATTGAGATTGACACCGTTGTGAAAATTCACTTTCACAGCGGACAGACCTCGGGCATACTGGTATCCTTATAGCGATATCAACTTACGGACTATCAAGGATGCATCACATGAAACGTTTGCCCTTCCTGCTGCTCGGATTTGCACTGCTGACTCTCTCGGGTTGTAACACCATGTACTACACCATGAGTGAATCGCTTTTCGGTGTACAGAAACGTGAGATCCTCGTTGACCGCGTTGAAGATGCACGTGATGAGCAGACCGAAGCCAAGGAGCAGTTCCAGACCACGCTTGAGAAGTTCAAGTCCGTCGTTGGTTTTGATGGCGGTGATTTGGAAAAACTCTACAAAGAACTCAAAGCTGAGTACGAACGTTGTGACGGCCAGGCCAAGGATGTGAAGTCACGCATCAGTTCCATTGAGAATGTTGCCAACGCCATGTTCGATGAATGGGAAAACGAGTTGGGGCAATACACCTCAGCGACGCTCCGCCGTGCATCCGAACAACAACTCTCAGCAACCAAGGCACGCTATCAGCAGATGCTTGCTGCGATGATCACCGCCCAGCAGAAAATGCAGCCGGTCCTCAACGCGTTTCATGATCAGGTCCTGTTTTTAAAGCATAATCTCAACGCCCAGGCGATCACGTCGCTACAGACCACAGTCGGCAGTTTACAGTCGGATGTGGATCGTTTGATCAAGGAAATGGAAACCTCCATCGATCAGGCCAATCGCTTCATCAGCGAATTGAAGACCGAGTGATTTGAACTTTGTCCCATTTCAAGACGTATAGAAAATCGCAGTTCATTTTCCAAGGAATCATCTCATGTCCAACCTACGCCATGTCATGCTTTTTGCTCTCATGCTCACGGTCACTTCATTGACAAGTCTTTCTGCCACCGCGCAGGAACCTGCCAAGGATACACTCGTCGAACTCCAAACCAACTATGGCAATATCACCATCAAACTTTTCCCTGACAAAGCGCCCAAGACTGTCGAGAACTTTCTGGGTTATGTCGATGAGAAATTTTACGATGGCACGATTTTTCATCGTGTCATGCCCACCTTCATGATCCAGGGCGGTGGGCACACCGAAGATATGCGTGAGAAGAAAACCCGTGCTGCCATTGAGAACGAAGCCGACAATGGTCTGAGCAATAAACGCGGCACACTTGCCATGGCAAGAAAGGGTGATCCGCATTCCGCGACCGCACAGTTCTTCATCAACGTCAAAGACAACGCTGGTCTGGATCACCGTAGCAAAGCCAATGGCCGGGCATGGGGTTACTGTGTGTTTGGTCAGGTCGTCAAAGGCATGAGTGTTGTAGATGACATCAAAAATGTGCCGACCACCAGTAAGGGTTTTCATGAAAATGTCCCGGTCAAACCCGTGATCATTCAAAAGGCAATTCGCGTCAAGGAATAAATCAACTCGGTTTATCAGGCTCTGTGCCTCTGTGTCTCTGTGGTTCAGTCAACTGGTCACGAAATCCAAAGCATGCCCATGATTCTCGCTGACAACCTGACCAAGTCCTTCCCGACTCCCGACGGTGCTGAGAAGCAGGCGGTGGCCGGGTTGAGCTTTGCCGTGGAGCCTGGGCAGATTTACGGCTTGCTCGGACCCAATGGGGCAGGCAAGACCACCACGCTGCGCATGCTCTGCGGGTTGGTCACGCCGACATCAGGACGTGCAGTCATCGCGGACCATGATGTGCAAACCGATGCCCTGGCCGTCAAACGCGTGCTGGGCTTTCTCACCGCCAATACCGGGTTATACCAACGCCTTTCCGTTCGTGATGTGCTGGTTTATTTCGGTAAACTCCACGGCATGACCGCTGCACAGGCTCGGGATCGCGCTGACATACTCATTGACACTTTTGACATGGCAGATTTTGCAATCCTGCGGTGTGGCAGTCTCTCCACAGGGCAGAAGCAACGCTGCAACATTGCCCGTGCCTTGGTCGCAAACCCGCCTGCCCTGATTCTCGATGAACCAACATTGGGTCTGGATGTGCTCTCCAATCGCGTGATGCTCAACTTCGTGCGATATCAACGCGATGCGGGTAAGAGCATCATCCTCAGCACACATTATCTGGATGAAGCGGAGACACTCTGCGACCGCATCGGCCTGATCCATCAAGGTCGACTCATTGCTGAAGGCAGCTTCCCCGAATTACAAAAACAGTCCGGCGAGCAGCGACTCAGTGACATCTTCCTCAAGCTCATTCACGAGGAGCCGGTGCACATCGTATGAATTTCACGCGCATCAAGACGATTTACTTCAAGGAACTCGTGGACCTGCTGCGGGACCGACGAACGGTCATTGCAACCATCATCGTCCCCGTGGTGCTCTACCCGATGCTCATGTTATTCTCCGTTCAGGCTGCATCGGTTCAAACGGGCAAAGTCGCAGTCGAGCAAATCACGCTCGGTGTCACCAGCCGTGATGATCAAAACACGATTCTCAAGCTGTTAGCCAATGAGCCAACACCAAAGGATGACGACGGCAAGCCGGCCAAAGACTTCACACCTTTGATCAGCAGCGTGCAGTTCAGAATCGTGGATGATCTCAAAGATGCTGTCCAAACGCATCAGGTCGGATGTGGTGTTGAGATTCTCAAAGTCGAAAATCCCAATGATCCATTGCACGAACAATTCACCTTTGAGATTTTCGTTCAGCCGGATCAGATTCGATCGCGCCTTGCTGCCAACCGTTTTGAAAATGCGTTAACGCGCATCGGTCAATCACGCATCAATCAACGTCTGGAAACACTGGACGTCAAACGTGATGTCATTGATCCGTTCTTCTTCAAGCAGACCAATCTCACCACGTCCGGTTCATTACTGGGTTTGATCCTGCCATTGCTGCTGGTGTTGATCACGTTGACCAGTGCGATTTATCCCGCGATTGATTTGACCGCAGGCGAACGCGAACGTGGCACGTTGGAGACGTTACTGGTTTGCCCGGTTCCTGCAGGCGAGTTGGTTGCAGGCAAGTTTCTCACCGTCGTCACCATTGCACTCATGGGTGCGATGCTCAATTTGGGCAGTGTCGCTGCGACGGTTTACTTTGGTGGTTTGACGGACATGCTGGGCGCGATGGATCAGAATGCCGGTGATTTACCGCTGTCAGCCATCCCGATTGTGCTCATTGCATTGGTCCCATTTGCGGTGTTGACCTCGGCGATCCTGCTAGCGGTCTGCGGCTTTGCCCGGAGTTTCAAGGAAGCTCAGAACTACATCACGCCGGTGATCCTGGCGACACTGATGCCCGGGATGATCGCAAATCTCCCTGGCACGCAACTTCAAGGACCGATGTTGGTCCTGCCCGTAGGCAACATGGTGTTACTCGTCCGCGATTTACTCTCCGGCACGCAGTTGGCCGGTTTCCAGATCATGATGGTTCTGTTGTCGACCAGTCTCTATGCCGGTGGGGCGGTCGCTTTGGCAACGCAGATGTTCGGCCGCGAAGCCGTCATGTTCTCTGACAACGCATCTATCAAGAGTCTGCTCTCCCGTCGCATGATCCGGGCGGGGAAATACCCGTCGGTGGGGTTGGCATGCCTGTATGTTGCCATTTTGTTTCCGGTTTGGTTCTATGTACAGAATCTGCTTCAGCGACACTTTTCGCATGACTTTGCGAATGTGCTGCGCTACACCGCGGTGCTCATGCCGGTGTTCTTTGCGATCCTGCCGGCGCTGATGCTCTGGTATTTCAAACGTGAACTCAAACCGACTTTGGCGTTGGAAAAGGCGCCACCCCAATATTGGCTGAGTGGTTTACTGCTTGGCTTGTCGATGTGGGTGATTGGGGCTGAGGTTATCGCGTTTCAGGAGTATGTTCTGCCGATTCCCAAAGCTTTGATTGAGCAGCAGGCACCGATGGAAGCCCTGATGAAAGAGCAACCTTTGTGGTGGCTGCTATTGGTGATCGCGGTCGTTCCCGCGGTGGTCGAGGAGATGTGCTTCCGTGGCATGCTGCTGAGTTCACTGCGAACCAACGGCAAACGTTGGCTTGCCTTGCTGGTCACCGCCGCTGCGTTTTCCATGTTCCATTTTCTGGTCTACCGCCTTGCGATCACGTTCGTCCTGGGCCTGTTCCTGGCGTATCTCTGTTGGCAGAGTCGGAGTATCTGGCCTGGTGTGTTGGCACATTTTATGAATAACGGCTTTGCAGTCATCCGTGCCCAGTACCCTGACTTCATCAAACTGCTGGGCATTGATCCGACCAGTGAATCCAACCACATGCCGATTCATGTGGTGGTGATTGCGGTTGTGATGATTGCTGCTGCACTTTGGATCAGTCGCAAACCAAGACCTGATCTCAACCGAATAATCTAGAACTCATTTAGAAATAACTCACGCCCGCTTCGCTCAAGACGCCAAGTCGCCAAGACAAGGCAAGTGACTTGATTTGCTTGGCGTCTTGAGTGAAATGGGCGTGAGTGTTGACTATTTGACTTGATAAGTGGATGCCGACAAACGTGGGACTTTGAATTACAATACTCACCATGCAAGCAGAAATTCATGTTGCAATATGTGATGGACCGGTGTCGATCGACACCATGAACTGGCCCGGAGATTGCGGGGCGGAGTGTATCTTCGTCGGACGCACGCGCGATGAAATTCATGACGAATATGGCAAGCTTCTTCGCCTCTGTTATGAAGTCTATGAACCCATGGCGATCAAACTCATGGAAACGATGTGTGCTGAGATTGCTCAGCAGTACGACGCCCACGCGGTCCACATGATCCATAGCAAAGGCGATGTCGGACCCGGGCAGGGCAGCGTGGTGATCCAGGTGGCAACGCCGCATCGCAGTGAGTCGTTCCTTGCCTGCAAGGCGTTGATTGATCGACTCAAGCATGAACTGCCGATCTGGAAACGTGAGATTTGGGAGCGTGGCGAAACCTATGTCGAAGGTTGTTGCGCCCATCATCCGTCTGACCGCAAACCTATTTCCGAACACCCGACCGCAGGACACCACACCCATGGCTGATCGTAAACCAACCAAGGCAACCCAAGAACGCGCTCAGAGAATTTATACCAAGCTTGAGAAGTTATATCCCGATGCACACTGTGCATTGAATCACCGAAATGCCTTTGAGTTGTTGGTGGCAACGATCCTTTCTGCACAGTGTACGGACGAACGCGTAAACATGGTGACGCCTGCGTTATTCAAGAAGTATCCAACGCCTCAGAAGATGGCCAAGGCAACACAGGAGCAGCTTGAAGAGTTGATTCGAACGACTGGTTTTTATCGCAATAAAGCCAAGAACATACTCGGTGCCGCAACGCGTATTGTCGAGAAGTTCGATGGCAAGGTTCCCGACAACATGGATGATTTACTCTCGCTTCCGGGGGTCGCACGTAAGACCGCCAACGTGGTGTTGGGTAATGCGTTTGGCATTAATGTCGGCGTGGTGGTCGATACACATGTCGGTCGGTTGGCTTGGCGGATGGGTTTACTGCGTAATGCTCGGGACACCAAAGATGCCGTCAAAATCGAGAAGGATCTGATGCCACTGTTTGAGCAGGAGAACTGGACGATGCTGTCTCACCTGCTCATCTCGCATGGTCGTGGTGTGTGCAACGCACGCAAGCCCGACTGTGAAAATTGTCAGTTGGTTGATGACTGCAAGCAGAAAGACGTGAAGAAAAAGTAATCATGTGGTTGCACTGAGCCAAAGTCGTGTCGCCCCTGTGGCAGGGGTGTCTTGCTTCTCTCACCCTTGTTTCACATACGATACGTGACGCAGGAGAGTCACGGCTTTGAATGATGTTTATGCATGTTTCACGGCATCTTTCACCCATGGGATCAATTCGCATAACTTCTCATGCATCGCATCGACACGTTCTTGAAACACTGGATTTACCGCCAGATTTTCCACCTCGGGTAAATCTGCATCCATGTCATACAACTCACATTGCTGACCTTCGGTGAAGACGTACTTGTACTGCTTGTCACGCAGCATGGCCACGCGTTGCTCGACCACGGGTTTGACCCAGTTGGCTTCGTGGAACTCACTGGAGACGGCATCACGGCCGGTTTCGGTGTCATTGAGCAAGTCACGTGTGGGAAGTGTCGAGGCATGTTTGTGATCACCAGCCAAACGCAACAATGCTGCGGTGATGTCCTGCGTCTGCCAAAGTCGGTCATCCGTTTTTGCCTGCGTTTGACCGGGTAAATGAATGATGGCTGGGACGTGGACGAGTTGCTCGTACATCATCGGTCCCTTGTAAATCATTTTGTGATGGCCGTTCATTTCCCCGTGATCCGAGAGGAAGACGATGGCTGTATTTGTTTGATCGACTTTGGCAATGAGTTTGCCGATGAAGTCATCAAGCATGGCGGTGTAGCCCCAATATGCAGCACGGATTCTCTGCCACTTGTCTTTGCGCCACGTCTGTCCCCACGCCCGGCAACGGAAGTCCGATTGTATCTCCGGCTTGTTTGCAAAGGGTGTATCAAAGTCGTCAGGCAAGTCGATCGACTCGGGATCAATCAGGTCATGCCAGCGTTTGGGAATGTAGTACGGTGCATGTGGACCGTAGAAGCTGGTCATCAACGCCCATGGTTGGTTTTGAGATTGCAGTCGGTCCAGTTCGTTGTGGGATTCGGTGTAAACCGTGCCATCAAGATGGTCTTCGTCGGTGTAGTCTGCACAGCCTTGATGCGGTGCGTTGATGCCACCCATGACAAAGTAGCCATGGTCGTGCCCGTTGTTGCGATTACCCAGGCTGTGATGCTGCCAACCGCGCGGGTTGGTGATATCCAGATGCCACTTGCCGACGTAGCTGGTGGTGTAGCCTTGCTTGACCAAACGCTCGGGGAGTGTGGGCATGTCGGCTGGCATGTTGCGGTCGTTGCCCAGCACACCATGTTGCCAGATCGGGACACCCAGTTGGAAGCTGGCGCGGGTGGGCGTGCAGATCGGTGCAGGGCAGTATGTCCGGGTCAACTGGGTCGACGTGCTGGCCAGTTTTCGCAGGTTCGGTAGCGGGACCGGGCAGGCATCAACATCCTGATCCAGCAACTGGGCCTGCATCTGATCGACCATGATGACAAACAAATTCGGGCGTGTCGTGGACATGATCCTCTCCGTGGACGGGGTTTTGTTGGTGCTAATATAGCATCAAATAATGGTGAGACAATCCCGATTTCGCAACGATCAAACAAAAACACCACCAATAGCCGATGGTAAGGACAGGGCGGATCGTATCCAAACCGCTGGTTAATTCGGCAAGGCAAGAACGCTACTCCGTTCACGCGCCTGCTGACAAATGGCAAAACTTACCCACGGATCAACACGCAAGTGAGTCTGAGCATGGCAGATCGTAAACTCGATATCAAGAACAAAATGTCACTGTACAACTGGTTTAAGAAACTCGGTGATCCGGTCCCCGTGGAGATGCTCCCCAAGCTCACCCAGTCCGAACCCACCCGCATTGCCCGCGCGATCCAGAAGGGGGACCTGAAAGTCCATACCTTCCGCGCAACCACCGGCAAGGTCTTCAAAGTTGTCACCATGCGCGATGTCAAACTCTTCCAGGAAAAACTCGTCGAAGAGAAGAAAATGCAGCAGGCCATGCTCACCGTCTTTAAGCGTTGGGTCAATAGCTGATTGATACATTACACGCGCTTAACCAATGTGACACATCATGTTGATGTCTCAGGACGCATGTGAATCTCCAGCATACGCGATGCGCCTTATCATCATCGGGAATAAAAACGCCACCTCAATCACTCGTTACAATGTCACGTGTTGATAACAACACACCTTGATTAACCGCCTGATGGAGGTGCATGATGCTTAAACAAATTTTACTCGTCGGACACTGTGTCCCCGATACCTTTATGCTCAAGTCCAAGATGCAGCAGCTGTTTCCTGATGTCGCTGTCAATGCGACCAATGATCAATCGGAACTGGCTGCCAAGGCTGATGACAAAACCCTGCTGCTGGTTAACCGTGTGCTTGATGGCATGTTTGATGTCGAAGGTGGTATTGAACTCATTGGCAAATTGGCCCAGGAATCCGATGCGCCGAAGATGATGCTCATCTCCAACTTTGCCGAGTCCCAGGAACAGGCTTTGAATGCTGGTGCGATCAAGGGCTTTGGCAAGTCGGAATTGGGCAACCCCGAAACCGAAGAGAAACTCAGGAAGGTCGTCGAAGCGTGATTGATTCGAGTTGGTATGTTCGTCCCGAAGGTGTGCCCGATCGTCTTGCAGCAGGGGGCATTGTCGCTCGCCTGGAAGATGGCAAGGTGCTCATCGCCTTGGGGCAACAGGATGGCTACTCTGATTTTGTCTTACCCAAGGGGGGCGTTGATCCGGGGGAATCCATTCGTGAAGCAGCCCAACGCGAAATTCACGAAGAAGCAGGCTTTGACCAACTCACATGGTTGGCTGATTTGGATGTGAAGTCACGTTTAAATGGTGCCAAGACCAAATGGGTGACGCAGCATTATTTCCTGTTCTACACCGATCAAATCGAATCCAAACCCATCGACCCGCGCCACGCACCCTCGATCTGGTTTGCGTTGGATGACCTGCCGAGTTTATGCTGGCCTGAGCAATTGGAACTGATTGTCTCCAATCGAAATAAGATCCAGGAGTTGGTCAAACAACATGCTCAAAGCCATTGATCACATCAATATTGTCGTCCGCCAGATCGACCCCATGATCATGTTCTATACCCAGTGCCTTGGGATGCGCGTCACCAAAGACGTGGTGATCTGCGGCAAGTGGATCGATCAGGTTGTCGGACTTGAGGGCGTTAAGGCGCGTGTGATTTATCTGCAAATCGGTGATGGCAGTGGCCCACGAATTGAACTGATCGACTATCAGAATCCGCAAAGCATTGATCCAGGTGGACAGGATCAACCCAACGCTGTGGGCATTCGACACATGGCCTTTGCAGTACAGGACATTGATGTGATTGTCGAGCGCCTTGCATCACGGGGTGTGGCATTTGGCAGTGATGTTATGACCGTTCCCTCAGGGCAAGTGCAATATGCTGGCGATGTCCGCAAACGGCTGGTCTATTTCAAAGACCCTGAAGGCAACATCCTTGAACTCTGCGAATACCGTGCAGGTGAATGATACTACATGACGTGATTAGCCATGCTAAACACAACCGGCCTGACAGATCGCTTCATGAAATAAAAATCAACACTTCACTGGCCAGTGACATGTCTGCTGCGATATGCTCATGAGATGTCAGCCAAACGTCCAAACATTCTCTTTTTGATGACTGATGAGCAGCGATGTGACAGCATGGGTTGCTACGGCAGCCCTTGGGCGATGACGCCGAATCTTGATGCCATTGCCAATCGTGGGGTTCGCTTTGATCAGGCATTAACCCCTGCACCGGTGTGTGGTCCGGCACGTGCTGCATTACTCACAGGTCAGCATGTCCCACGGACGGGTGTCTGGCATAACAAGTCTGGTGCCTGTGGTCTTCCGCTGTTAACAGAGCACTTTGCCAAGGCAGGTTATGCAACCGCCAGCTTCGGCAAGCATCACTATTGCAACACACATCAGGCTTTTGCAATTGAAGAAAATCATCTAATGAGTGATCACGTCAAACCGCTTGGTTTTACGGACCCAACACGTGAAAAAGCTTGTGATGTCTTTCATCATCCCATCGGTCAATCACCTTGGATTCTTGCAGGGCGGTTTCCTGAAGATGAATCACAAACCGCTGAACACATGGCTGTCGATGCAGCGGTGAACTGGCTGACATCGCATCTGTCTGAACATGCCCCCGACCCTTTTTTCCTGAGACTATCGTTTAACGCACCCCATACGCCGGTTTGCCCACCATCTCCGTTTGATACCTGCATCGCTGCTGATGCGATTGGTTTACCCGCATGCTCTGATGCGATGCCGGATTCGGCGCCTGCATGGATACGCAATATGCTCAAGCATTATGCCGGGACGCATACGTATACCGATACACAACGTCGTCGCATTCGTCAGTGTTATTACGGTCAGATGGCCTATGCCGACGCGCAGTTTGGACGATTGTTGGATTGGATGCATGATCGGGATTTACTGACCAATACCATCATCGCTTTCGTTTCGGATCATGGTACACATCTGGCAGACTATGGTCTGGTGCAAAAACAAAGCTTTTACCGTGTGAGTGTCAATGTGCCGTTTTTCATCACCGACATGCGGATTGTTGATGGTGATGTGCATCGGGTTTGTGAACCGGTGAGCACGCTGAGTTTGATGCCGACTTTGATGCAGATGGTCGATCTACCGATCCCGGATACTGTTGGTGCATCGAGTCTGGTGAGTGCCATGAAGCAAGGCAAGCACGATCCAAACTTACCGGTGTTCAGCGCGTTGACGATGGGTTCCAGTGACTTAAGTCATGACCGGTTGGTCTTGGTACAGTGTGGTGATTGGAAGCTGGCATTGAATCTTGACGTGGAACCCTATGACGGTTGGTTGTGCAATGTGCATGATGATCCATTGGAGTTAACCAATCGGTATGATGATCCCGGTTGTGTTGATGTGGTTAAGCAGTTGACGCAGAGTATTGAAGATTTTGTTTGATGTCAGTGATGTAATCAAAAAAACAAGCCCGGATGGCCGAGCTTGTTTTAGGTAATTGATATGAACAATGTTGTTTATTGTCCGCCGACGATGGGGAACCAGTCGGGGCGCTTGGGGTCCTGATGGAAGCGGGCGTAGTAGTCGCCTTTTTCCTCGAAGTAGCGTTCGTATTTCGCCATCTTGTCTTCATCGAGTTCCACACCCAGTCCCGGGCCGGTGGGGACTTTGATGCAGCCGTCTTCGTACTTCATCAAGCCACCGACGATGATGTCGTCAGCAAGGTAGTGATAGTGGGCATCGCCTGCGAACGTCATCTGCGGGATCGCCGACGCGGTGTGTAGCATGGCAGCGAGTTCAATGCCGAACTCAGCGCCGGAGTGCATCGCAACGCCGAGGTTGAAGGTCTGACAAATCGCTGCCAAATCTTTGACACCCTTGGGGCCTTCCCAGTAGTGGATGTCGGTGAGGACGATGTCGATGCTGCCCATTTTGATCGCCGGGGCAAGGTCATCGAATCGATTGGGATACATGTTGGTTGCGATGGGGATGCGGACTTGCTGGCGGACTGCAGCGTTACCGTTGAGTCCCCAGCTTGGGTCTTCGAAATATTCGATGGCCAGGGGTTCAAGACGCTTGCCGATCTTCACCGCGGTGGGCACACTCCAGACCCCGTTGGGATCAATGCGGAGGCCAAAGTCGTCACCGAGATCTTTACGGATCAGTTCAAGGACGCGAGCTTCTTCTTCCGGGGCCATGACTCCGGCTTTGAGTTTCATGCTCTTGACGCCCAGCGTTTCGTGCAGTTCACGACACCATGCTGCCTGATCTTCGGCACAGGTGTCATCCTTGCCATCGGAAGCCCGATCGTAGCGCCAGAACAGGTACGCGATCATCGGAATTTTGTCGTACACCGCACCACCGAGTAAATCGGAGACAGGGCGGCCGAGCACTTTGCCCTGGATATCAAGACATGCCATTTCGATCGCGCCATACAGGCGGGAGTTGGACAGATAGTAGATGGAGCGCAGCACTTTGAGCTTGATGACTTCCAGATGGAAGGGGTCCAAACCGATGATGCGGGGTTTGAGCTTGGTTAATGCTGCACGCTGGTCACCGCCACCGACTTCGCCCAGACCGACGATGCCTTCGTCGGTGATCAGTTCCAGGACGGTTCGCAGGAAGTAACCCGGATGCACGCCGGTGTTATGACGCAATTGGCAGGTCAACGGGATAGCGACGGTGCGGACCCGCATGTCGATGATTTTCATATTCCAACTCCTGATGATCGTGAACCATTCAATGGATGGCTTGAGTATGAACTCAGTTAAGTCATTCAAATTGAGAAATTATATTCTCTGATTTGGCATTCATGATAACTTTGGCCTTAAACAGGTCAACCATCTGACGCGAGCAAGTTTTCAGATTCCCTCATTTGGAATGAGAATGTGCTGAGGGTCAACGATATGACAAAATACGTGGTGCGGGCGCGATGTTTAGGCTGGATGAATAGCAGCAGCACACTTTGGAGATGCTGTCAATAGTGATGTATTAAGTTGTGCTGGGATCAGATGAACGTCAATGCTTACTCACCGCCAAAGTCCGGCTGTGATGATGCAGGTCAACCTGTTTTTCCGGTTGTTCACCCAATTGGTGGTCGTGGTTGTTTATGGCCAGTGACATGCCGATGAGTCGTTTGACTTCATCCATACTCACCGTGCCCTTGGCGACCTTGTTCAACGCATCGACCGCCAGCGGCAGCATGCCCAGATCCATCAAGTGCTGTCGGATGGCGTGGCGGCGCGGGCCGTCAATGAGCCATTGGCCAATGCCATCATCAATCGGCACGACTTCGAACACACCGGTCCGATGCCGATACCCACGGTCATAACATGCATCACAACCCACCGCCTGGCAGACAATCGGGGGTACCTTGAGTTGGTAGTGTTCGAACAACGCACGCGTCGCTTGGTCCGGCGGAACTTCGCGACAACACGTGCCACACAGTCGACGGACAAGATTCTGTGAGATCACCATTCGCAACGACGATCCAAGTACGTAATCCGGGACACCCAGGAAGTGCATTGCTTCAATCGCGGCCGCAGCATCACGTGCGTGAATGGTGCTTAAGACCAGTCGTCCGGCCAAGCCTGCATGGGCAGCAATCTGCGCAGACTCCGCATCACGGATTTCACCGATGAGAATCGAGTCGGCATCCATGCGCAATAGACTCTTGAGGCCCTGAGCCATTGTCAGGCCGTGATGTTCATCGACCTGTACCTGCCGGACAAACTCAAGGTCATACTCCACGGGGTCTTCGATGGACACGGTGACCAGGTCAGCTAGACCTTCTAGTCCGGCGGTGGCATAGAGCGTGGTGGTCTTGCCTGCACCGGTGGGACCTGCCACGAGAACCAGGCCGCGTGGGTCTTCGACGAGTTCGTGGATTTGTTTCTGGTGTTCAGATGAGAGTCCAAGTTGATCGATGGTCATCCATTCTTCAGGGCGCATGAGCATGCGCAGATGTGCCGACTCACCGCGTGGCGAGGTGGGCATCAATGTCACACGGATGTCACGGATTTTCGTTTGACCATTGTGATGATAGCCCCCCCAACGGAAGTGACCTTCCTTGGTGTTATAGGCTGCATCAATATCGAGTTTGGCCGTGCTCTTGATCTGATTGATCAGTCGCCGTCCCTGTTCCCAACTGAGAATGTCGTGGTCGTGAACGACACCATCGACGCGGATTCGGATTCGGATTTTTTCCCCGTGTGGATCGATGTGAATGTCGGTGGCTTGTTGCTTGACGGCGTCGGTAATCACCATGCCCAGCATATCTGGCACATCAGCGACCGCCAGGGCATCGCCATTCAACTCCTTGGGGTTGTTGCGTTCCATGGGCGTTTTTTCCTGCTGATTTTCTAATTTTGTCAATCCTTAGTGTATCACTGCGTTGTGAAAAACCAAGACGAAAAATCGATACCCCATACAAAAGACCGCTTCATCTGAAGGAAGCGGTCTTTAGGTTTTAATGAAATTGATAAGGTATTGAACCTTTGTATGGTGATTGATTAAGGCAGTTGGTCCGTGCGGTCGAGATATTCACCATGCCCCATCATTTTGCCTGATCCGTCGAAGTAAAACGTAGGCAGGGCGGTGTGACGGAGATTAGGGGTGTCCTGGGGATTGACATAAAGATTGTAGGCGACGGCGCTGGCATTGCGGGTACCGGTGAGGACTTCATCACCACTGGTAAAGGGGCTGGGATCAATCCGTGCGTCGAAGCGTTGCCAACGTGCGGATGTCATATTTTCCAGGCGGAGCAGATCACCGTCAACGGTGCTGTTACCCGTGCCATAGTATCCGGTGGATGACAGGCGATAGGCGTAGGCAAAGCGTCCTTTGTAGTCGATGATGCCACTGATGACGGCTTGAGAAAGCGGGACACCAAAATCCATATCCGGGCAGAAGCTGGCAGGATTGAGTTTGAGCAGGCCATACGGATATAAAGCGCGAAGTGCGTTCTTGTAGGTGTTACCCGCAAGGACCAACGGCGATTCGCTGGTGATCTGTGGCGGACGGGTTTGATACCAACGCGTCGGTGTGGCAGAGGAACCCAATGCTGAAAAACTTTCGGGCGTCTGCATGTAGCCGTTGTAATCGCTGGCATAAATATGATCCATCTGGCCCACCGCGCGGACATTGGTCAGGCAGACCGTTGCCCTTGCGGCTTTACGCGCCGAACCCAGTGCAGGCAAAAGAATCGAGATCAGCAGCGCGATGATCGAGATCACGACCAGCAGTTCAATGAGGGTGAAAGCTTTGTTGTTTTGGTACGTCATGATGTTTGAGCTTTCCAAATCAAATTTAAAGATAACATTTATTTGCCGTGCTTGACTGTTATTTTATTTTAATTATAATAACAGACAGAATCGAGTCAATGATTTGGATTGAATTTTTTTCGATTAGACTTCCCGCATGGCCAAACCATCCACCGATCATCTGATTGCCCGTTATCTGGAACGTTGTCTGCGGTGTACGCCGCCCGGTGGTGCACTGCCTTCGGTTCGACAGTTGATGGAGCAATGCAAAGTTGGGCCGCAAACCGTCACGCGCGTGGTCCGTCGTTATGAGAAATTAAAACGTGTCGATGCTCGTCCCAAGAGCGGTTTGTTTCGGCCGGAGACAGAAGCGGATTTATGCCGTATTCAGCGATTGGATGTGGTCTACTTTAATGTCAGTGATGAATTGCATGACATGCTAACGGATAAGAAACCGCTGGATAACAGTTTTCATGGCGAGTTGATTGCTGCCATCCAGCAGGTGGCTGTTGAGCGTGGTTATGCGGTTCATTTGCATGCTCAACTTGATGCTGATCATGAAGAACAGATGGTTGAATCATTGTGCAATGATCCGGATTGTCGTGCCTGTCTGACGGTGGGGTTATCGGATATGTCGATGTTGCGTGATCTGACGCATGCGTATCTGTCGGTGATCAACTTGTACCCGATGGGTTTTCACATCCCAACCAATGCGATATGCACCCATGCCGATCAGGTGATTGATGAGCAGCTGTCGTTTCTTATTGAGCTTGGGCATCGCCGGATCGCGTATCTGCATAACGTGGAAGACCATCGTCCGCATCGTGATTTGCTGTTACGTCGAGAAGCATTTTACCGTCAGGCGATGGAGTCGGGTGTGGAGTTGCATCGCGGTTATGTGCGTTTTGCAGGTTTCTATCAAGAGACACAACTGTCGGCTGCACGCTCGTTACTCGCTGTTCACCCAAGACCCACAGCTGTGATTTGTGCTGATCAGCATTTGCCTGCGGTCTACCAGGCTGCGTCTGAACTTGAGCTTGCAATCGGCAGTGATTTAAGTGTTCTGGGGACGGACAACAAGTTGATTGCCCATCGGATTGATCCACCTGCCACGTCGCTTCAAGTGCCACGCGTGCAGGCGGTGCATCAGGCGTTGGACATGCTTGATGATGTTTTGGCAGGCCACGAGCGCTCGCCAGAGGAACACCTTCAGGCAACGTGTCGCGTGATTTGTCGTCAATCGACTGGACCTGTCCAATCTGTATCAACCTAAAAAGGATTCGTGATGCGATTACTCGATCAGCAGACATTCTCATCATCTCTCTGGGGGAACGAAAAACCCGTTGTGCCACAGCGTGGTGTTCATCTGGATCTCAAGGGATTGGCTCCGACATTCAAGCGATTGATGCAGCTTCTGGATGTGTTTAAGCAGATGCGATTCAATGTCCTGCTGGTGGAATGGGAAGATATGTTCCCCTGGACATTTGATAAACGTATTGCCCATGACCAGGCTTATACGCCCCAACAGGTTCGGGCATTTAAAGAACGCTGTATTGAACTGCAGATGCAGTTTATTCCGCTGATCCCGACCTTGGGGCACATGGAGTTTGTACTCAAACATTCGGGCTATGAAGCCTTGCGTGAGATCCCCGATCGAGTGGACTGCCTGAACCCGCTTGCTGATGGTGCCCAGGCATTGATCCATAACATGATTGATGACCAGTTGAACCTGCTTGGCGATTTGTCTTACATGCATCTTGGCGGTGATGAAGCCTGGGGTTGGGCAAAGCATCCTGATACGCAGGCCTATGTCCAGATGCTGGGTTCGGCCAGTCTGTATTGCAAACACTATCAGCCGTTCTTTGATCTGTTGGCTCAACGCAACTGTCGTCCCATGCTCTGGCATGACATGATGAGTCAATGGTCAGTACCCGACCTGCGACAGATCGGTCAGCAAGCGGACATTGTCATCTGGGGCTATCGCGGCAAGCCTTACGAGCAATTGCATCATCACAAGCCACATGTCCTCCGCGCCTTTGCCGATGCTGATGTGCGTATCTGGGGGGGCGGTTGTTTCAAGGGGGCTGATGGTCCGTCCTGTGATCTGCCATTGACACAGGCGCGCATGGACAATCACGAAGGCTGGGTGCAAGCCACGTTGGACTATGGTCTGGAAGGTGTGATCACCACCGGCTGGTCGCGCTACGCTCATAGTCGTTGCCAGGTCGAACCGCTAGATGCCTGCCTGCTTGAGTTGGCAATGACAGCGTTGTGTTTTTATCAGGGACAACCGACCGATGAATCTGCGGGTTGGCAACTGCTTGAGGACTGTGGGCAAGCTCAAGTCTGTAAGACATTACGTGAGCATCTGATCAAACTGGCAAAGGCACGGGATACCTTCTGGGAACGATCGCGTCAGATGGTCGAACACCTGGCAGCAGGTCAGATTCAACCCGCTTTAAATGATCCGGGATTTGTCGCGTTTTTAATGGATCACCTGAACCCATGGGCTCAGCAGGTAACCACTTTGACGGATCGGTTACCTGCCATCCTCAAACCATTGGTCATTGGCAGCCAGGCCCATGCCTATGCCCGAACTTGGGATCGCAGCGTGCAGAATCAGCTTCAGATGTTGGAGCAGCAAATCAAGGTACAGTTCGCCTAATCAAGGAATCATGACATGAAGCTATTCCCGCCAACCATGACTTGTGTTCTAGTCTGTCTGTATACGCTTGCATCGCTCGCCCATGCACAAGCGATCAGTCATCCCGGTTTTGAATTACAATCTCTTTCACCGGATTGGAAAGCCAATCCTACGGTGTATCAGTTGGATCACACGGTTAAGCGTTCAGGCAGCACATCCGTACGCTGGCAAAATGATGATCCTGCACAATATCTGCACTGCACACAGAACATCGACCTGGATCCGACAATTGAGTATGTCTTGACTGCCTGGGTGAAAACGCAGGATGTCAAAGATGGTTACGCGACCATTGCAGTGGAGTTCTATACGGGGGATAAGTTTCACAGTGGCATGTACCCCAAAGGCATCGCAGGCACAACGGATTGGACGCAAGTCAAAACCGACAGCTTTGTTTTGCCCCAAGGCGTAACGCGAGCGCAGGTACTCTGCTATGCCCGTCGTGGCGCGACGGGTAAGGCGTGGTTTGATGATGCTTCACTTGTCCCAATCAAGCACCAACTGATGCAAAGCACACTGCGCTATCCGGCATACCGTGGGTTGATGAAACATGGCGATGCAAGCGATATCCAACTGCGCCTGAAGTTGGCTGAGCATCTGCCTGAGAAGGCAACACTCAACATGGCATTGCTTGATCAAACTGGACAGGTGAAAAAAACACTTGAAAAAAAGGCTCAAACGGGTGTCAGTGATTTTGTGATTGCTTCAGGTGTTTTAGCTGAAGGTCACTACACGTTGCAGGTTTTATTGCATGATGCCGATCACAAACAACTTGATCAGATGAGTCATCGCATCAAGGTAGTCGACGCTTTGCAAATGCCGCGCATCATCATTGATCAACACCAACGGTTGGTCATTGATGGCAAACCGACTTTGCCGATCGGAGTCTATGGCAATGTGCGCGTGTCCGATGCGGACCTGAAATTATTGCAAAACAGTCCGGTGACTTGTCTGCTTGCCTATGGCACGCCTTCAACATCTCTGCTGGATCGGCTTGAAGCACATGACCTCAAACTCATCGCATCGGTCAAGGATTATTATCTCGGTCATAAGTGGACACCCAAGCAACTCAAGCATGTCGATGACGAAGCGCGACTCATGCGCCCGTTGGTCAAATCTTTACGTGATCATCCCGCTTTGCTTGCATGGTATCTCAATGATGAATTGCCGTTGTCTTACATGGATCGATTCAAGGCACATTATCAGTGGGTGGTTGAAGATGATCCGGCACATCCGGCAATGACAATTTTAATGCGTCCGCACCAGATTGATCGTTACCTGCATACGGCAGATGTGCTTGGGACGGATCCATACCCTTTGCCACACAAGCCCATTGCTCTCGCCGGTCAGTGGACAAAACAGACGGTGATGCAAACGCGCAATACGCGTCCGGTCTGGCAGGTGGTTCAGGCATTTAATTGGCAAAACTATCGCACCCAGACCGAACATGCTCATGGGCGGACCCCCACGCAGGCGGAGTTACGCAATATGATCTGGCAGTGTCTGACCAACGGTGCAAACGGCATTCTGCTTTACTCACTCTATGACATGCAACGCAATCCGGATATTGATTTTCAAACCTATTGGCCGCAGGTCACCGATGTGCTTGGTCAAGTTCAAGCGCACGCGCCCATGCTTCTGAGCGTGGCCCCGACGCCTTTGGTCACATTCAACAGTGATGCGATGGAACATCTGTCGATGCGTGTGACACGTTGGCAGGGGATGACCTATGCCTTTGTGGTCAGTACCTCAGACAAACCAGTCACCGTTAACTTCACCTGCCAGCAACCTGTGGTCTATGTCCGCGAACGCTTCTCCGGTCAAGTTCTTGGCGTGAATCATTCACAGACCTGGCAGGACACTTTCAAACCGCTGGATGTTCGAATCTACCAGATCCAAAATCGCCAATGAATCGGGCTGGCCGGTTGACCAAACATCTTCAAACCTGTTGATCAACAGGCTTGAAGGTTTCCATCAATCGCATCTCAAGGATTTGAGCCGCGTGACCGGTGCGGTTATCGGCAGCAGATCCGATTACAGCACTACGTCATGATTGAATTGCTGAAAACTTTTTCAGTTTGTCTTGACATGGACCATTATTAATCATAAATTGAAATTAATTATTAATAATGGAGTTTGTCATGAAGAATGCTCAAAACCCAGCGACTCAAACGCACGATTTCTCACAAGTGGTTTTTAAAAACAGCTTTGCGGTGATGGTTCTGGTTGGTCTTGCCCTTGTTTCGGTGGGATGTAAACCTGAATCCGAAGAAGCTGACCCGTCACAGACGGCTGGAATGCCTGCTCCGGTGGTGATGGTGGCCAATGCCAAAGAGCAGGACGTCCCGCTTTATATCAACAGTATTGGTCAGGCTATCGCCACCGAGTCCGTCATCATCACGCCCCGCATCTCCGGCCAGGTGGTCGAGAAATGCTTTGATGATGGTGCGATGATTCGCAAGGGACAGACCCTCTTCAAGCTCGATCGTGTCCCGTTTGAAGCAGCGTTGGCGTCGGCTGAAGCACAGTTGGCTCAGAGTGAAGCATCGCTGGATTTTGCCAACATTGAATTGGCTCGCTACGAAACCATCGCTGGGACCAACGCGGTATCCAAGATGGATTACGACACCAAGAAAAACGCGGTGAAGGTTGCCAAGGCCCAGGTGGCTGCTACCCAGGCATCGGTTCGCACCGCCAGGATTCGGTTGGACTACTGCACCATCTCCTCGCCGATTGATGGTCGTGCAGGTGCTCGGTTGGTTGATGTGGGCAACATCGTTCGTGAAAACGACACCGCGATGCTCTCGATCCAGAAGCTCAGCCCGATCTATGCCCAGTTCACCATCAACGAACAGCAGCTTGCCCAGGTTCGCCAATACATGTCAGAACACAGCCTCAAGGCGTATGTGAAGTTACCCGGCGATCCTGGTCAAGGTGTCGAAGGTGAGTTGACATTTTTAAATAACGCAGTCGAACAGGCCACCGGCACCGTGCGTTTGCGTGCGACATTGACCAATGAAGACATGCACTTCTGGTCCGGTCAGTTCGTTAATGTCCAGTTGGTTCTCAGGACGCTGGATCACGCGGTCCTTGTTCCCCAGGCTGCCGTGCAACTCAGTCAGAAGGGGCAGTATGTGCTAACTGTCGATCAACAGGATCACGCTCAATATCGTCCCGTGAAAACAGGGCAGTCTCACGAGCAATGGGTCGTGGTTGATGGTATCAAGCCCGGTGAGCGCGTCATTGTCGATGGGCAATTGATGGTCCGACCCGGTGGGCCGGTGAGCATCCCACAAACCGCGCAGACAACCAATGTGAAGTCTGCACAAACACCCAGAACCAAGGCTGCAAACGCTTCGTAATACACACCCCCCATCCAAGTCCGCAGATGAGCAGTTTGATCTGCGGACTTGCTTTGTGAAAACAGAAGGGATTCGTGATTGGTGCTTAGGGATTAGGGTCAGACAAATTAATGATGCGTTCGAGCCAATGTTCTACTCCCCTTAATCCCCAATCCCTCATCACCAATCACTCTTTTAGGCAGTAAGCTCATGAATATCTCATTACCCTTTATTCAACGTCCCGTGATGACCGTCCTCTTGACGCTCTCGGTGGTGCTCTGGGGCATCTGGTCCTACACGCAGTTACCTGTCAATGACTTGCCTGCGGTGGATTATCCGGTGATTCAGGTGCAGGTCGGCTATCCGGGTGCGAGTCCGCAGACGATGGCCAACAATGTTGCCACGCCCCTCGAACGTCAGTTCATGCAGATCTCCGGCCTGGAGATGGTCACCAGTAAATCCGGGCAGGGCAATACCTCGTTTGTGCTTCAATTCTCGTTGAACAAGGACATTGATGGTGCAGCGACTGACGTGCAGAACGCCATCACCGCTGCCAGTGGTCAACTGCCACCGGACCTGCCGTCCCAACCGACGATCACCAAGACCAACCCCAACGACAGCCCGATCATTTTTATGGCATTAACCAGTGACACGATCACGCAGGGCCAGCTTTATGACTATGCCAACACGCAGGTCTCTCAGCAGATCAGTATTCTCGAAGGCGTTTCCCGTGTGAGTATCTTTGGCACCAAGGCTGCCATCCGCATCAAGGCTGATCCGTCCAAGCTTGCTGCTTTGGGTTTGACGTTGGAAGATTTGTCCGCTGCCATTCAGGGTGGGACCAGCTACACCGGTGCAGGTCAATTTGATAACAACAACGAAGCAGTCGTCCTGCGTCCGATGGCTCAGTTGGATAAAGCTTCGCAGTACAACAACATGATCATCACCACCGTCAATGGCGCGCCGGTGTATCTGCGTGATGTCGCGACCGCAACGGATAGCGTGCAGGACGAACGGATCAAGATGAACTTCTGGTCGCGTGAATATGGCACACCTGCTGCGACGGTCGTCTGTGCGGTGTATCGCCAGGCCGGTGGTAACGCCGTTGCGGTAGCCGAAAAGGTGCAGGCGATCATCCCACAGATCAATGCGGAGTTGCCCCAGGGCGTTCGCCTGGTTTTGATTCACAACCGTGCTGAAACGATCGTCAATTCCGTCGATGACGTGAAAGAAACCCTGGTCATTGCCTTTGTGTTGGTGGTGATGGTGATCTTCCTGTTCCTGGGTCGTGCCGGTGACACGTTGATTCCAGCGGTGGCTTTACCGCTGAGTTTGCTGATGACGTTCATCGTCATGTGGATCATGAATTACAGTCTGGACAATCTTTCGCTGATGGCATTGACCTTGGCGATTGGGTTCCTTGTCGACGATGCGATTGTGTTTTTGGAAAACACGATCCGTCGTATGGAACATGGGGAAAATGTCCGCACTGCAACGATCAACTCAGCGAAGGAAATCAGCTTCACCATTATCTCAATGACGTTGTCACTGGCTGCGGTGTTCCTGCCTTTGCTTTTGATGCCGGGCCTGATGGGACGTGTGTTTCGCGAGTTCTCCGTGGTGATTATTGTTGCCATCATTTCGTCGGGCCTGGTGTCACTGACACTCACACCGATGATGTGTTCACGCATGCTTGCTGAGCGTGGGCCGGGTAAGAAGCAACCATGGTTGGAACGCACCGCATTGAAAATTGAAAAGTGGGTGCTTGGCATTTATGGCAATACACTCACGTGGGCATTGAAGCATCATTACCTCTCAGCCATCACCTGGTTGCTGTGTCTGGTGGGGACCGGTTACCTGATGGTCAACTTGCCCAAGACCTTTCTACCTGTCGGTGACAGTAGTTTCGTCTGGGGTGTGATGATCGGACCGGACAGTGCATCATATGAAAAGATGCGTGGCTATTAGGAAAAGGCTGAGCAGGTCATTCAAAATAATCCTGCAGTCCGTGCTTCCTTTACCATGACCGGCAACGGTGGGTTTGGTGGCTACAACCAGGGCCTGCTGTTGGCTTTCCTTGAGGATCGTGAAGAACGTCAGCCGATCGTTGATGTCACACAGCAACTCTCCGGCGGACTTTACATGAATGTCCCCGGCGTGATTGGATTGTTCAAACCCCAACCCGTGCTCCAGATTTCCACCGGCGCCTCAGCCAATAACTCTGCATCCATCACCTATGCCATCTCCGGCGTTGATCCTGATAAAGTCTATGAATACTCAGGCAAGCTGCTTGAAAAGTTCCGCGAATTTTCTGGTTTTTTGCGTGTTCAGCCAGACTATTACAACAAACAACCTTACCTGAATATCTCGATTCTACGCGAGCAGGCTGCGATGTATGGCGTGAGTGTCGCCCGGATTGAAAGACTGTTGGCAACGAGCTTTTCGCAGAACTATCTCTACCTCATCAAGTCCGCAACCGACCAGTACCAGGTGATTCTCGAAGCCAATGACGAAAGTCGCAGCCAATCCGAAAACCTCGCGGACTTCTATATCAAGTCTGATGATGGCCAACGCAATATTCCGCTTGATGCTGTGGTCAAGTGGGAGAAGAATCTGGGGCTCCAATCGGTGAATCACTTGAATCAGTTCACCAGTGTGACGTTTTCGTTCAACGTTGCACCGGGTGTGTCGACCAGTGCAGCAACAGACTTTATCCAGAATGCTGCAGCTCAAACATTGCCACCCACTGTGCGTGGTGAATTGCAGGGTGAAGCCAAGACGTTCATCGAGATGGTACAGAACATGGCCATCCTCATGGTCGTTGCTGTATTCGTGATGTATGTGATTCTCGGTGTGTTGTACGAGAGTTACCTGCACCCGATCACCGTGCTTTCGTCTTTGCCGGTAGCATTGATTGGTGGTTTGGCAACCTTATGGTACTTCGATCAGGAACTCTCGCTGTATGCTTACGTCGGCATGTTCATGCTCATGGGGATCGTCAAGAAAAACGGCATTATGATCGTGGACTTTGCACTGCAACGCATCGAAGAAGGTCAGACAGCCGAGCAGGCCATTCACGATGCGTCGATGGACCGTTTCCGCCCGATCATGATGACCACCATCGCTGCGGTGATGGGTGCGCTTCCCATCGCACTGGGTTGGGGTGCTGACGGTGAAAGTCGCATGCCTCTTGGTTTGGTGATCGTTGGCGGCTTGCTCGTGAGTCAGTTGATCACGCTCTACGTTACCCCGGTGATTTATCTGTACCTCGAAGCGTTCCAGGAAAAAGTGCTCAACCGCACCAGCTTCTTCCATTCCGGTCATCGGAAGCATGAAGTGGCGGTTGATCCTGAACATGTCCCAGCCAATCTGCAGCCTGCGATGATTACCACGCAAGGCCAGTAACACGGAGTTTGATCATGTTTTCTTACTTGAACCCTACACAACAAAACTTGAGCACCAGATGTCAATCCGGTGCACGGCCAGCGGTAGTTGCTTTGAGCGTTGTTGCCAGTCTACTGATCTTCGGCTGCACTGTCGGTCCGGATTACAAGGCGCCTCAAGCTAACATGCCCGAAACTTTTCACGCTTCACCTTCCGCTGAGTCCTTTGCTGATTTGGCACACTGGTGGAAGACGTTTAATGATCCAATGCTCGATCAACTGATCGATGATGCGATTGCGTCGAACCTGGATATGCAGTTGGCTCAGGCGCGCGTCCGTGAAGCACGTGCCCAACTCATTGCAGCAGGTGCGTCGCTTAAGCCCACGGTCGATGCAACCGCAGCGGATACCTTGTCGCGCACCAGTGAGAATGCCAACGGTGTTTCAACCGGTTCACGCAACATGATGCAGGCTGGCTTTGATGCCAACTGGGAGCTTGATGTATTTGGTGGCAACCGTCGGAGTATCGAAGCTTCGCAAGCCAGCTATGAAAGCATCGTCGAACAGAGTCGCAACACGTTGGTGACACTGCTTGCTGAGGTGGCGACCAACTACATTCGGCTTCGTGGTTATCAGTATGAGTTGTCACTGGTTGATGCCAATGTGGTCTCCCAGCAGGACACGCTCGACATTCAGAAATCAAGACTCAAGGCTGGTATCACCACCGACCTGACCGTTGCTCAATCCGAAGCATTGGTGCAAACCACTCGTGCCCAGATCCCAACACTCCAGGCCCAGATCAAGCAGACGATTCACCGTCTTGGTGTGCTGCTTGGCCAATCACCTGCGAGCCTGATGAGTCGGTTGGAAGTTAACAAGCCCATACCCCTGGGACCGCCGTCTATCCCCACCGGCGTTCCCGCTCAATTGCTGCGTCGGCGGCCGGACATCCGTGCCGCCGAACGCAGCCTTGCGAGCGCCACCGCGAAAATCGGTGTCCAGACCGCAGAGCTGTATCCCAAGTTCACACTCAACGGCACGATTGGTTTGAGTTCCACGCAACTCTCCAATTTTGCTGACAATCGTAGTCTTTTTTACTCACTGGGTCCCGGTGTGAGTTGGCGTCTATTTGATGGCAATTTAATCAAAGCCAACATCCAGACCGCTGAAGCGCAGCGCGATCAGGCAGCCATCACCTATCAGCAATCATTACTGACGGCGATGGAAGAAGTCGAGAATGCTGTGGTGTTTTATGATCGTGAACAAGCCCGCCGTGACATGCTCCAGAAGTCCGTGGATGCCAATCAGCGTGCTGCCGATCATGCCATCAAACTCAATGATGCCGGCCTCGTGGACTTCATCAATGTCCTCACCGCCAAGCAGTCTCTGAATCAGGCTCAAAGTGCTTTAGCCCAATCTCAGACTGCAGTGTCGACCGATCTCGTGTATCTTTATAAGGTACTCGGCGGGGGATGGGAGTTACCTGGCGAGTCTGATGACGTGACAATGGTAAAGTGATATTCGTATGGCAAATGTGAAGAATAATAGTTCGGCTCTGGAAACCAAGCGAAAGCTTATTCAGGCGGCAGGCCAGATTATCGGGCAGGTCGGCCTGGAAGCGGCAACCATCCAGCAGATCACCCGCAAGGCAGGGACCTCGCTGGCAGCCGTCAATTATCACTTCACCGATAAGTTCAATCTCTATAACGCCGTTGTTCAGGAAGCATACGAATTCATCATCGAAACCTTCCGACGGATTCAAAGTATCCAGATCGAAGGGACACCGGCGCAGCGCCTTGAACACTTTATCCGATCCTTCTTTGCCATCATCATGGAACAGGAACGCCCGACCTGGCATTGCGATATTCTGGCGCGTGATCTGCAGTTTCCCAATGAAGCAGCCAACAAGCAACTGGAAGAACTCACCGTTGCCATCAACAGCACCTTGGGCAAAATTGTTTCGGATATCGCCCAGACAACGCTAAGCGAAGAACAGATGATTTACATCCGTTCAAGCATCATCGGCCAATGTTTGTATTACGTGGATCACAGTGAGTTCCATGATCGCCTGCATCCCGAACTCCCGCCGGTCTGTCAGCGTCATGATGACATCATCAAACACATCTCAACCTTCTCACTTGCTGCGATTCGCGGGATGTTTCAAGATCAGGCTTAATCGACCAGATTAATTGATTCACCGGCTTTGAGCGTGATCTGTTTTTCGACACCATTGCATATCAGTAAACATTGACTGTCGTATGTCGCGGTGAGTTTGCCTGCAATGATACTGCGGTTTTCCCATTGCATCTGCAGTTCAAATCCGCTGCGTGTCCGCAGACCGCTGACGCTGCCTGTTGCCCATTGCGTAGGGCAGGCAGGTAACAGCCGGATGATCGGTTGTTCGTTGCCTTGCTCATCGGTCATGATGGTATGGCTTTGCACCAGCATCTCAGCAATGGCAGCGCAACCTCCGAAGTTCCCATCAATCTGGAAGGGCGGGTGAGCACAGAAGAGGTTCGGATACGTGCCCCCATGCTCATAGTTGATCGGATCACCACTGTGTGTATCGACCAACTCCAACAGATTTTTCAGTAGGTCATGGGCACGATCACCTTGCCCCAGTCGTGCCCAGAAAAGTATCTTCCATGCCTTGGACCAACCCGTGCCATCATCGCCACGACGTGTGAGTGTGGTCTTTGCAGCTTCAGCCAACTCCGGCGTGAGTGTCGGGTCGATCTGGTTGCCCGGGTGTAATGCAAACATGTGTGAGACATGACGGTGATGCTGATCCAGTTCGTCGTAGTCTTCGAGCCATTCCATGAGTTGACCATGCTTGCCGATGGATAGTGGGGGCAGTTGCTCCAATGCCTGCTGGATTTGCTCCATGATTTCGGGATGTTGGCCGAGCAACATGCCAGCGCGGAGTGTGTTTTTAAAGAGCATGTGCAGGATCGCAGTGTCCATCGTCGAACCTTCGCACAGCGTACCCACTTGGCCTGAAGGTAACCGGTATGCATTCTCCGGCGAGAGGGTCGGACTGATGATCAGATGCCCCCTGGCATTTTTGACCAGGAATTGCAGGAAAAAAACGCATGATTCAGACAGCAGCGGCCAAGCGGTCTCTCTAAGGAAAGCCAGATCACCGGTGTGATCAAAGTGATCCCAGAGATGCAGACTCAGCCAGGCTCCGCCCATCACCCAGTACGACGCACCAAGATTCCGATCCGTCGGGCAGCAGTCGGCCCAGAGGTCGGTGTTGTGATGACAGACGAAACCGTCACAGTCATACATTTCTTTGGCAACCTGTTTACCACGCGGCAGCATCCGGTTGAGCATCTCAAACAACGGCGAATGACATTCCGAAAGGTTGGCAACTTCTGCCGGCCAATAGTTCATTTCCGTGTTGATGTTGATGGTGTACTTCGAACCCCATGCCGGCCAGAAATCCTGATTCCAAATCCCTTGAAGATTGGCAGGCATGGAACCGGTACGTGACGAACTGATGAGCAGGTACCGACCAAACTGGTGATACAACGCTGCCATCGACGGATCATCATCACCAGCGACAAGACGCTGTAAGCGTTCATCTGTCGGTAGTTCGTCACACTTGGATGCGTTGTCACCGAGTTGCATCGAGACTCTGTTGAAAAGTTCCTTGTAGTCCGCCTGTTGATCAGTCAGCAGTGACTCCCAGCCTTTGTTGATGGCATCATTCACGGTGTCGGTTGCGACTTTCAGCGGGTTGTCATGTCGGAAGCTCGTTGCGCCTGCGATGACGATGGTCAGTGCGTCAGCATTCTCAACGACCACGGTTTCGCCGATGGTGTGACAACTGCCACCGGTTGCGTCGGTCATCATACAGGTTGCGAAATTTACGCCACCTTCGCCTGCCGCCTTGCCGGTGAGAAAAGCACCTCGATCTCCCAACGCACGTGAGTCATCGACATATCGCGTGGAGTAACTTGATAGCGGGCCACGCTGCAAACGCAATCGAACATTGAGTGTACCGGGCTTGGAGACTTCCAGTCGGATGGCAATGACGTTATCCGGAAAGCTTGCGATGTGTTTGCGGGTGTAGGTCACATTATCAAGTTGGTATGAAACATTAATTGATGCGTCAGACAGATCAAGCTCACGGCGATAGTCCAGATGCGCTACATCCGTCGGATCGGTCCGCATGCTTTGCGCATCGGTGAGTACAGCGTCATAGGTGTTCAGCACGCCGGTTGGATATTGAAATTGCATGAACAGGTCAGCCAGCGGTTCGTAACACCGCATGGAGTCAGGGATGCCAGCCAGAGCGTCATTGGTCAGCCATTGTGCTTGTTCCAGATCACCGTTTGCAAGATGTTCACGGATTTGGGCAAGGTGTTTGTGTGCATCGGGATTGATGCGGTTTTGCTCACCGCCGTTCCACAGAGAGTCTTCGTTAAGTTGAATGCGTTCGTCGGTGAGATTGCCGAAGACCATTGCACCCAGCTTGCCACAGCCGATGGGTAAGGCACGGTTCCAGTTGTCGATTGCAGGTTGACGGTACCAGAGTTTGAGGTCAGATGCGGTTGTGTCTTGCATGATGGTCTTCCCGTTTGTTGGACAGCAAGACATCGTATCGATGCGTGATTGTCCTGCCCATACACGAAAGCTGTCCAAATATATCCAATGACGAGATCAGGCAGGCGAATGGTTGTTTAGATAAAATAAACGTATTTGATATTGACGTTTAAATATGACGGAATGTCAATCGTTAGTCATTGACGTTTTTAAGCGTCATTCTACGATCATTTTCAGACAAACAAGCCATTAAGATTGTTTGTTAAAGGTAAACAGTATGCCAAAGGTCAATACGGCAGATAAAGTCATGGATATTCTTGAAGCCATTGCCAGTCAGGGGCAGGGAGTTGGGACACGCGAACTATCTCGAAAGCTGGAGATGAATGTGGCAACGGTGCATAACATTGCCCGGACCCTGCAAAGCCGTGGCTATCTCCGACAGGATCCAAAGACCAAACGCTTTGAGATCGGAACCCGGTTGATGCTCATGAGTCGCCACAGTCAATACCTCAACGCGTTGCATGTCGCTGGTAAAGCCGTCGTGGAGAAAGTGGCATCAGAGCTCGACGAGTCGATTATGCTTGTTGCGATGGACCACGGGCATGTCGTTAATCTCCAGTACATTCCCGGCAGTGGTGCGCTGCGTGTTGCTGAACCCGATGATGTCACTGAAGTGGCACATTGCACCGCATCAGGCAAACTCATGCTTGCACAAATGTCACGTGATGAACTGGTGAGTTATCTGGATCGCTACAAGCTCAAAAGCCACACGCCAAGAACCATTACCCGCCGTCAGGATTTGGTTACAGAACTGAATCAGATTCGTGAGAAAGGCTTTAGTCTTTCCTGCGATGAGTTATGCGATGGTGTTAGTGCTTTGGCGGTACCGATTCTTGATCCGTGGGACAAAGTGGTTGCAGCCATTGGGGCGGGGGTGCCTTCGGTGAGATTGTCACAGTCCGGTTATCGCAAAAAAGTACTCGATGCGTTGCGCCGATCCGCTGAACAGATTGGTCAGAATATCGCATAAATTGCCTTGTTTTACAGTGTTTTGCCTACACAAAGGTTTTAGAGATGTCACTGAATGTCGTTACTTTGGAAATGAGTTTAAAGCCGTTTGATCGGCCAACGGACGTGGTTAAGGTTGAGCAAACCTGTCTCAAAGCGTTCACGCAATGGAATCCGTTGTGCAAGTATGCGGATCATGTGCAGGTTCTCTTGTGGTCTGCAGATGGCTCGGAGATTCTGGCTTACAAGGGGGACATGGACGAAGTATTTGAATGGGCGTATTGGTTAGGATTTGCCAACCCGCATTTTGATGTTCCCAATGATCCACAGAAAGTAGCACTTCACAGTAAACCCCGGCTGTATATGGAAAATCCGCCGAAGATGACCTATCGGATCTTTGCCAACATCATCAATGCCATCAAACGCGTCGGTAAAGATGTCACCGGTAAAACCATTCAAGTTGGAGGGACCTTCGACCCAGGTGGTGAGTTTGCTCGTTCGACATTCAAGTACAAGGAGCACCCGGAAATCTGCATTGCCAACACCATGGGCGTTAACAGTTTCGTCGGTTGTTATGCCACCATGAATGCCGACAATACTGCTTATGCCGGATTCCCAAACGGCATTGAGCAAGGCACCAGCTTCGGTACATTTCTCGGCAAGCAGTCGCAAGCTTTTCTCACGGACCTTAATCTGGATTATCTGTGGTTTTCCAATGGTTTTGGTTTTGGTTTGGAAACATGGGGGACGTGTGGTCCCTTGTTTGACGGTCAGCATTTCGATGCGACACGGGCTCCTGAAGTCCGTGAGAAAATTATGGGGTTTTGGAATGACTTCCGTATGGCTTGTCCCGATTTCCCCATCGAAACCCGTGGGACTAACCTGGGGACGGGGACGGATTTGGCAACTGATGCTGTACCGCTACGTGATATCTATGCGTCAAATTTGAATATGTACACACCGCCTAATTCACCATGGGCAGCATTGGATGGTGACTTTGGTTTGGAACTGATGGGGTACATGTCACGTATCGCAGAGTTACCCACCGGCAAGGGATTCCCATTCCGGTTTTACGTACACGATCCGTGGTGGCTTAACAGTCCCTGGCTGGATCGTTATGGTCGTGATGCTCATGATATTTATCTGCCGATGGCAATGAGTCGCATGACTGAGACAGGCGAAGTTCAGACGCATGATGCCTTCCAGTTCCTGACCATTGATGATTCCTATGGCAGGATGCCAGAGAGTTGTCCCAATGAGATCATCCCAATTCTTTTGCGTTGCATGGAGACCAAACCCGATACTGCTGGATTGGTCACATGGGTCTATCCGTTTGATACGTTCCATGATTACGTTACGCAAGCACCTGAGCGACTATCTGTTGCTTATTTCAATGATTGGTTTATTCGCAGTGCTATCAACAACGGCATGCCGATCAACACCGTAGCCAGTGACAGGGCATTGATTGCCAGCATGAAATCCAACCCGCAAGCATATGATCACACAATGTTGCTATCCCTGGTTCCCGATGCAGATACATCTTTGGAGGCTGCTTTGCTTGAGCATGTGAAGCGGGGCGGGAAAGTCATTTTCTACGGTCCGATTGATCATGCTTCCGATGTGATGCTCGAAGTTTTGAATCTTGGGTCAGCCAGTCCGATTGAAGGTGAAATGGATGTGACGTTGGCGATGGAATTGGACTATGTGCTCAATGGCGAGTTGCCCGGAAAGTTGGTGCATCGGTCGCTGTATTCTGCGGGTCCGATTGCGCATTGCCTGAAAAACAAGGCAGATTCGCAGACACAGGTCCTGGCATCGACTGGAGATTATCCGCTTGCTTTTGCCATCAATCAACGCGTGGCCTATGTACGTGGAACCAATTCCAGTGATATGGCTGAAAAACCCAAACTTCCGAAGATTGATGATCCGGCACAATGGATGCATGGGGATGTCCTCCTGAGACATGCGTTGGCAGCTTTGGGACTTCATGTTGGTTTTACGCGACGTAATTCATCGCATCGCAATCCGGTGATGACTGTTAGCCGACACGACAACGCGCTATGGTTTGCCGGTTATGCCAAGAACAGCACCGCGCTATGGGAGTTGGCGATGCCCAATGATGGTGGTGTACCGATCTTGGTGCAGTGTGATGCCGCAATCGAGAATGACAAGGCGATTTACCAGATGCCGCGTGCCTGGCGAAAAGAATGTCGCGTGTTAGTTAAACAAAAAGGCGGAACTGCCGGTTGCAGTGAAAGCTGTGATCCGCATTACACCGTCAGTTGTACTGAGCAGCACAGCGGTCATGTACCGGTTAAACGTCGTTTGCTGGTGACTGGTTTGGAAGATGCCATCGTGACTTTTTTGCCTGAGCCTGGATACGAAAAGAACACCACGTTTCAGATCAACGCATCATGGCCATTCGTTAACGGACCTTTTGCAAAGCTCGAGCACGGCAGCAACTTCCTCGGCAAAACCATTATCGCTAAAAATCTCACCGGTAGTGTCCTGATCAGTTGGTGATTGAAATCAAATAAACGAATTGAACCTGTAAAAACATGGAGTTACTCGATGTCATCGATAACCGCATTCACTCTCGATCCCAAGACCTATTTTAACCATCCCCCGGCACCAGCAAAGATTGGTGTGTTCTGTGTGGCGCTCAACAATTACTGGCCGCAGTTCCCTGGTTTGCGGGATGAATTGCTGAGGCATCATGCCACATTCTGTGAAAAACTTCGTGCGTTTGGCGTGGAGATTGTCGATGCAGGGATGGCAGACAGTTCGCAACGTGCTTTTGTGATGGGTGACGAACTACGTAACGCTGGTGTGGATTTATTGATCTGTAACCTGGTGACCTACAGCACCTCCGCCAATGCTTTGCCGGTGATCCAGCGATGTGGCAAACCGACGATTCTCACCGCCATGCAACCGGATGCGGCGTTGGATTACGCCAATGCCAACACCTACATGCAACTTGTTAATGACAATGTCACCAGTTTGCCTGAGATCGCCTGTGCGATGCTACGTTCCAATCTCAAACCGGCGGACATGATCGTTGGGACATTGCATGATGATCAACGTGCGATGGATCGGTTAAGTGAGTGGTGTCGCGTGGCACGTTGTCTGCACATCCTGTCCAAGGCGCGCATCGGCCTGATGGGCCATGTCTACGAAGGCATGCTTGATATGAATTCTGATCCGACGATGTTCGATGCAAAGTTCGGCATGCACGTCGAACACATCGAGATGGATGACCTGCAGCAATGTGTTGATGCGATCAGTGATGATGCGGTCGAAGCACAACTGAGTTTGATCCACGAACTCTTTGATTTTCCCAAGCCAGGCAGCGATCCGTTAGCCGGTGAGGTTGATCCGGACGAATTGCGTTGGTGTGCCAGGGTGTCATTGGGCATGGAAAAACTCATTGCCGACTTTGAGCTAGATGGTCTGAGTTATTATTACCGTGGGCTGGATGGCAATGCGATGGAACGGCTTGGATGCAGCCTGATTATTGGTTGTTCACTGTTGACAGGGCGTGGGATTCCCGTTGCAGGTGAACTGGATATCAAGAACTGTGTTGCCATGCTGATCATGGATCGCCTGGGGGCAGGCGGTTCGTTTGCGGAATTGCATCCGGTGGACTTTGATGGCGATTTTGTCTTGGTCGGTCATGACGGACCACATCATATTGGCATTGCACAAGGCAAACCGGTGTTGCGTGGCTTGAGTGTGTTGCATGGCAAGCGAGGGCGTGGTCCGAGTGTGGAGTTTGCGATCTGCAATGGGCCGATTACGTTACTGGGCTTGACGCAGACGCATGATGGTCGGTTCAAGTTTGTCGTAGCCGAAGGCCAGTCACTACCGGGTATGATTCCTGCAACAGGTAATACCAACACGCGTGGCAAGTTTGCGCCGGACGTGCGAACGTTCCTTGAGAAATGGTCCTTGGAAGGGCCGACGCATCACTTTGCATTGGGCATTGGACATCAGGCGAATGTGATTGCCAAGCTTGCTGATGTATTGGGGATCGAATGTGTGACGGTCACGCCATAAGCCACGTCACTTGTCTGTGAGTGTGATAAAACCCATGGTACCTGGTGCCAGATGTGGTAAACCGGTTGGGACGTGCGACCAACTTGATGCGATGAGTTGGCTACGTTTACCAGTTGTTGGATCAAGAGGGCCGTCACAACGCAGGAAGTTGATGCGCATGGTCATGGGGCTGAACGTTTCGGTTTTGACACGTCGCAGCAAGGTTTTGGCTGGGATTGACATGTCGGTGATCCACAGCTTGCGACCATCATCCATCGTGTGAATCGATGCAGCGGTGCGCAAGTCCGGCATTTGCCATTCGGTGATACCAATGTGCATTGGCCAATCTTCGCGGGGCAAGACCGGCGTGCGATTGGGACGGTAGGGGGTGGTGTTGGTATGCATGACATCAAGCACGCCACCGACGGGATTGACCTGAACTTCGACATACTGACGCCCATCTCCGACAGGGTCAATGAACACTTCGGTGACATCCCCTTCATGATGCAGGCCATTGCGTTTTGAGCCATAGGGTGTGAATAGCTGATCGTCCTCACAGATGAACCGGACATACAGATACTGCTCATCCCAAAGCACTTTGGCCCGTGTCGGGTTAAGTGAATTTTGAAATGATGCGCGCTTGTCACAGGGTGAAAGTTCGTTGATCGTTACTGCTTTGTCCCATGCCGGATCACTCATCTCTGCGGTGATGGCCGGTTTGATTGATGCCATGGTTGCAGTGAGATGCGGACGCTGCTGTGTTGAACAGCCGGTGATCAGGGTGAAAGACAAGATCAGGTTGATCCAGAAAAGTTTGGGTGCATCAATGAGATACCCATGCCCAAGGCTTGAGTACTTCGCGTCACTCCCGCGCAGACGGGAGTCCAGTGGAACTTGTTGGTGTTTTGAGAATGCCACTGGATTCCCGCTGGCGTGGAAATGACAAAAAGTCGAGGTCGTTTTCTGAAATGCTTCAATCAACGAGAGTACCTTCAAACAAGGGTTATTTGAGCAGGTAACTGTTTAGCGTCATGGCAGGAATATCCAGTTCAAACACAAGTTGGTTGCCTTTTTGCGTTGTTGCAACCGTCCTGCCGGTGACCAGATCAGTTAGCGTCTTGCCATTGCGCGCTGGGATGGTGATCTTGGTTTGGATCGGCTCAAAGGCGCGGCTAACGACACTGACATAGGTTCCGTTTTTTGTGTCGTAGGTGCGAACTCGGATTTGATCTGAAGCGTCATCGGTCACTGCATTATCAATCTTCTTGCCGCGTTGGTCAGGTAAAGCCAGGAATGCTTGAGCGAACCGACGATGCACATCCGCCCAGCCACGCCCGTAGGTGTAGGTAGTGGTGGTGATGACATTGGGATCACCGTGGTAGAAGGATTGGACCATGTACGCCATGCCGAAGTCTTTACCGCCTGGCGTCATTTCACTGGATTCATAGCGGTCGTTCTGGATGTTCCAACGGCCTTTTTCTTCGTAGGTGAACATGTCGCAGATTGCCAGCCCGTCACCGGTTTGAAAGTGATTGATATACGCTGCGTTGTTGGCAAGGAACTGCCAATGCACCGGCGCGAAAATCACGATGTCCTGATCCTTTGCATACAGTTCGCTGGGGACATTAAAGTGCGGTTGGCGGGATTCGCTGACATACTTCACGTAGAAGTCATCGGAGATGGATCGACGTTTCTGCTCGTAGGCTTGCCAATAGTCTCGGGCTTTGTCGACGTTGTAGAGATTGCTCCAGTCCTCTGCGGTGTTGGTGCTGTTCTTTTCAAGTCCGGGTTTCCAGCCGTCCTGACCGTAGTTGTAGTAGTAGAGCACAAGATCTGAGCGATAGCTTTTGAGATGATCGCGAAGTTTGCGCAGAAAGTCTGCACGTTTACCTTGCCACCAATTGTGATAGGGTTCTTTCATGGTGACGGACGCCCAGCGTGCGATTTGCTTGTCATCACCGGTGGGCATTTCTCGACCGGTCTCCTTGCAGAACAGGTAGACATCGTCGACGCCATAGCTGCATTTGATGCGATCCTGCCGTTGCCGCCAAAGAAGTCCGGCTATTTGTGGATTGTCTTTGATGTGTCGGCCGATGAGTTCATCGACGACGGTTTTGAGTTCTTCCCAAGTTGCTTTGTGGAGAATGTTGGCACCCCAGCGACAGTAGCGGCCACACGGGTCGATCTTACCGTTGGCACCAATCACCCAGGCTTCTTTTGGCAGCTTCGGGCCACCGCCGTATTCAATGCGTGGGATCAAGGGCATGTTGGCTTTGCGTGTTGCGTCGAGCCATTTGACGTAGATGTCTTCGTCGCGTTCACCTTCGGGCGCAGCCTTGTACCAACCGGGCGGTGCAAAGCCGGTCTTTGAATCCCAGAACGCATGTGAGGCCCATTTCTGGAACACCGGGCCGATGGCGTTCATGCCCATGAGCTTGGCGTAGGCTGCGACATCAGCAGGTGGTGCTTCAGGTTGACGTTCCCAATCCATCATTAACGTCCGGTGCGCCAAACCCTCTGGATAGCGTATCTCTGGTAAAGCTGAACCGTCATCCGGAACTTCATACAACCGAATCTCCGCAGCAGCCGGTCCCTGGTCATACAACGCCGAGTAGCAACGCCCGTTGTCATGGAACGCTACCCAGAAGCCGTTTTCACTACTGGTGGTTCGCGCCCCTTCGTAGCCGTAGGTCACTTCGTCATTGAGAACGATGTGGTCATACCATTGGTACTCTTGTGTCAGTGGATACGGATCGGTTGAATTGTCCGGTGAGATGCCGCTACGGAAACCGGTTCCCATGTAATTGCGTCCGGTCTTGATATCCATCACCTGATACCGCACAGCATTGTCCGGCACGAGTACGCGCAGGACATATGCCTTGTGCAGCTTGAGTTTGCCCCGACCCACCCGATAGGCAAAGAACTCATTGTTGTTGGCTTGACGGTATTGACGGTTCTTGAACGACTCAATGGTGATGCCATCTTTCCATGTGCCATAAGCTCGGAATTTCACCCAACTGTTGCGAATACCCCCTTGTTTATAGGGATGTGGGTCGTCGTTTGGATCGGCTGCACAGTTGATCACGTCGATGAGTTTGAGTTTGCCATAGGGTGTTTGTTCGACGGTGTCCGCCAGTGGGGGCAGTGTCAGTTGATCACGCTGTTCGTAGCGCGGCTTGAAATGTTTTTCATCACCGTTTGGATAGTTGGCAACGGCAATGACGTGTCCCTGTTGATCCAGTACGGTAACTCGGCCGGTGAACCATTCACTGTAATAAAGTTGGTTGGTCTGGGCTTGATCGAGTGTGATAACGCTCTGCCAACGGTTGTTGGCTGTCGGTTTGATCGCGGTCTGACCACTTGCAAGTGGACGATGGAAACAGTCATGCAGGTCATAGGCAACAGTGTATTGGCTGTGCGTGTTGGTGTTGCCTGCCCATGAAAAAATCAGGTCGAGATTTTTGGGAGGCACTGTTCCCATTTCAAATTGGTTCGGATCAGTCGCGGTGTTGGGTTTGCCATGTTGAGCCATCATGATGTTGGTTGCGTTTTTGACGGCGAGTTGTAACAGGCCGTTATACAGTCCGCCGCGTCGACGCCAGGTTGTGACTTGGATCGCCAGTTGATTGGCTTTGCCGAATTGGACATCTTTAGCTGGGATGGTGACCGTCAGGGGTGCCTGGTTTTCCATGGATTGGCCGAGCAATTTGCCGTTGAAATAGACTTTGGCGGTGTCGTTGGGTGTGCCCAGGTTCAGGTGTAGATCATTGCCTTGCCAGTGGGATGGGACGATGACCTGTTGACGGAACCATGCGGGGCCGAGCTTGCCGTTGCCCTTGGGCATCCATTTATCTGCAACGATTTCAAGATCCCATTGGCTGTCGTCAAAGTCGGTCTTGTGATAACCCAGTTTTTCGCCATGGCCTTGATGGTCTTGATCGAGTTTGTCGGGTGTGGTGTTGCGTGCGTCTTTGGCATTGAATTTGATGCTGCTGCCATCGGATCGGGTGTCATCAAGCTTGTATCGCCAAAGTCCGCGGAGATTGATGGGCTGGTAGAACGGCGCATCATCGGCGCTGCGTCCGACGGTGAAGTTTGCAAAGGTGATTTTGCCCGGTGCCTGAAGCATGTGGTTTTCGTAACCAATGACAAGGCGTTCGATCTTGGCAGTGTTTTGCAGTCGGAGAATATCGTCGAAGGTGCTTTGGCGTTTATATCGCGTAAAGCTCGACAGGGGAAGGATAACGCGTTGCCAACCGTTGTTGGATTGAGATGCGGGTTGGACGGCAAAGTCAGCTTGCCAGACTTCCGTGCCGCGACTGCCCCATTTGTGTTTGCCTGTGGTCAGGCGGATGGTCATGTGGCCGGTGAGTTGGGTGGTGCGATACCAGAAGCTCAGGTGGTTGTAATCGCGCGCCTGCCAGACCTGGCCGTCATGATTGGAACTGAGGATTGCATCGACAAATTCAGCACTGTTGGGATACCAGACATCCAGTTCGATGCCGTCCATGTTTTTAAATGCATTTTTCACCGCACGGAGTTTGGGGCGTGTATCACTGGTCCCGCCATCCCGCCAGCCACTTTCCCAGTGTTTGGCTGAGAGGACATCCTCGGGCAGATTGTCGGTGATGAGTAAAGCCAGTGTTGCCGGGCCGGGGGCAGGTTGCTGTGATAGTGGGCTGAGGTATTGGATGTTGAAGTGACTGCCATGGACACCGCCGCCTTTGTACCAATCCCATACGCGGATGGCCAGGGTGTTGGTCTTGCCCCATTGAATGGCATTGTCAGGGAGGATGGTGTAAATGTTTTCGGTGAATTTCCAGATCCCCAGGCTTTGTCCGTTGAGGTAGACTTCCGCGCCGTCGTCGGGCGTGCCGAGTTGGAGCATCAGTGTTTTGCCCTGCCAACTTGCGGGGATGGTGAACTGTTTGCGATACCAGGCAATGCCGTCGTAACCGATACCTTGTGTTTCCCAGTTGGTTCCGATGAGCAGATTACGCCATTGGCTGTCGTTGAATTGTGGTTCGTGAAATCCCTTTGAGGTGTCGCCACGGTCGCCACGTTTATGGCCTCGGTCAGCCATGAATTTCCAATTGCCGCTTAAGTCAATGGATGACGATTCCTGTGCATGCAGTGTTGCAGGATTGATCAATAACACTGTGAGCAGGAAAATAATCATATGCAGGCAGTGAGACGAAACGAATTTAAACATATGTCGGACTCCGGGAGAGGGCCAAAACAATGGCCTGAAAAAACAGGTTGAAGTTGGTGAGATGGTGTTTATGGCAACAGGTAGGGATCGAGCTGCCCGTTGAAGATTTCCAGCAAGCCCTCACCACCGCGGACATTGACTTTGGTACCGTTGGTGTTTTGGGCAATGCGACTTTTGGCAAGGGAACTGTTGATCCAGTTGTTATTGCGGTTGTACACCAGGTTGTCAGGATCGCGCCATGTATGGGCTGATCCATCGACATTCAGAAAGTTGTAGGTCTGACCATGCCAGGGCAGGCGTGATGCGTTGCTTTTGGGTGCATGGTCATAGGCGATGCCGAAGTTGCTCGGCAGCAGGTCAACGATGTGCCCGGGCCATTGGTCGAAGGTGTTGTCGATCTTGCCGAAGTAACTTGCTGCAATCAGTTCGTTGGTCTCGTAGGAGGTGCCCACATCGTGACGATTGCCATAAAGTTTTTTGTTGGTTTGTGTGTCGGATCGCGTGATTTGTGCCTGGTTCCAACTCCGGTAATAGTCATCCAGAGGGCAATAGAGAATGCTCGGCTGATTGGTGTTGGGATCGAGAATGCCTTCCTCAAGCAAGGTGCCCAGGTGTCGTCTTCTTGGGTCGGATTGACGTGAGATCATGTTGGTTTCATGTTTCTGATAACCCATGAGATAACCGTCATTGTTGACCGCATAGACTTGCGTTGACACACCAATCTGCCGGAGATTGGCAAGGCACTGTGAGGTCTTGACTGCGTCGCGTGCTTTGGCCAATGCGGGCAGCAGGATGGCAATGAGCAGACTCACAATGCTGATCACAACGAGCAGTTCGATGAGTGTGAACGCGGTGCGTGCGATAGATTCATTCCGCAGGCGTGCAGGTTGTTGCATAAAGCCAAACATCTCTCATGTCTCCTTCAAGTTGTACATGTGAATGCGACTTACTGAGCGGTCGAATTCATGGGATCGATCAACACGGGCTTGACCAGGTGATTGGTTTTGTCCTGGCAGGTCACATGCCCAGCGTCAGTGGGCTGACCGAGCAGGACATCAATGAGCGTCCGACCAATGAGACTGTTGGACTTGTCGACGGTCATCACGGGTTTGAAAGTTGAATGCTGTGAATAAGGATGCGAATCATAAAAATTGTCATAGCCATAGATGGCGACATCTTCCCCGGGCTTGATGTCCAGCAGCTTGCAGGCTTCAGCGACTTCATAGGCGGCTGCATCATTGGTCGCAAGAATCACATCCATCTTGCCATGATCCCGAACGTGTTCGAGCATGTAGCCTGCAATGGTGCGCGCGTTGCGATGCAGTTGCTGGTCGGCTGGTTCATTGATCAGATTATGCGGGACACGGATGGCAGGCAGGGGATGGATACTGTTTTCCTGACAGGCCTGAAGGTACCCGCGATCGCGCTGTCCCAACCATGGCCTGCGGTTATCCAGTGAACCACTGACCGCCCAGAGTCGGAGTATCTTCTTAGCGCCATGGTCGATGGCATGTTGCGTTAACGCCTTCATCCCGCCGCAATGATCCGATGCCACGCAAGGCACACCCAACGCCAGGTTCAACTCACTGAAAGCCACCGTCGGGATACCGATTTTCACAGCCTGCCTCAGCACGTCCGGCGCGACATTGCGCAATGCAACCAATCCCGCTGGGCGCTGCGCCAGTAACCAGCGTCCGCCGTCGTTGTTGAGTCTTTGCCACTGAACACCCAACGCGTGATAGCCGGATTCGATGGCATGGAGATTGGCGTGCTGTTCGACATCCCAGTCGGCTGCTGCTGTCCCTGCGTTTTCGTGTTCGTTATCAAATCCCTGACGCATGCCGCGTTCACCGAGCATGGCAATGACGCCTTCCAGGGCACTGACATCCTTTGGGTTCTGGGTGTCAGGCAGCGTTGCCACCGAACCGGTACAACTCGGATCAATGAGTATCCGACGATGCGCTGAGACCCGTCGTACTGCGCCCACGGTCTCCAGATCATCAAGCAGCGTTCGCAAGAGCCCGCGTGAAATCTCCATCTGGCTGCACAGGTCACGCTCGGATGGCAGCTTCTGCCCCCGGTTGATCTTCCGCTTCTGCAGCAGTGACCGAAATCGATCCAATGCTGAAGCGCGCTTGCGGGTGAGTCCGATGGTTTGCATTTGTGACATAGATGAATTTCTGTTTTGGACCTTGATCGGCGACCTGACTGAGCCGTCTGATCACCGATTCAGACTTTGCCGATGACCTGATCAAAGTCTAGCTCCAGCAGGAGGGTGATCAACGATTTTGCACCAACTATTTGGTTTTAAAAAATAGACCAAATGAAAATCGGATTTTCTGGATAGAACGTCAAGATGTTTTTTTATAATTGTTTATGCATGTCTGATGAACCTGTCGTTTAACCCATGTCAAGCCCAAAGCAATGGCAGAAAACATTTCAGATCAGAAGCTTGAAGTGTTTGGTTCATCAATCAAGGTTATCGGGATAACATTTGTGTCATTTTGTCGCAAATCACGTTCAATTCGCCAATAAGACTAAATTTTCTCATGTACTGGGAAAAATGTACCGATGGAATCTCCACGTTAATTGAATACAAAACCAATCGGTCTTTTTTTAAGTTCCCCATCTCCCGCCGGACTTCCAAGACAGATCGTAATGATGCGATGAGCATCAGCAGACATGCATTTTTGACCAGGCTGATTCACGTGATGAATCCGCTGAGCTGTTTCTTTATCAGGAGTGATGCAACATGCGTCGGAAGACCCAATCCATTCTCAAAACGTTTGGCACACTGGCCTGTTTGGCTTTACCCATGACGGTCAATGCTAATCCGGTACAGCAAGATCCGGGTGACTACACTTGGAACGGTGGTTCATCTGAGAACACCAACGTCAGTACCCCCGAAAACTGGGTGGGTGGCGAAGCACCAGCAGGTGTTGGTGACAACCTGTTTTTTGAAGGCGGTAATCAGGCCGATTACACGGAGGTTATTTTCGATGACGATGGTGGTCTCTATAACAACATCACCTTCAACGCTGGTGCCGGACTCTTCGCGCTTGAAGGTGCAGATGGCGTGAGTATTGCGTTGTCTGACGGTTCGGTGATCACCACGTTGAGCAGCAACATTATCAACGGCTCAGAGTACGAACAGGGTATCACCGTGCCCCTGATGCTAATTGGTGATCTGACGTTGGATACCCAGAACAGTTGTCTCATCGGGATGGGCGGCTGGACCGCCGGTTCCGGCTCCGTGGTCACCAAGACCGGTGAACATGGCATCCAGCTTCTGGGTGATTTCAGCGAATTTACGGGCACCTTTGACGTCAAGGAAGGTTGGATGGGCTTTGAATCTTACAACGGTTCTGCAGCAGCCGACGCCTTTGGTGGCAGCATCATCATGCATGAAGACACTATCCTCTACGGCGTTGACACCATGGCAGGTAATCTCACCATGCTCACTGGTTCGCACCTTTACATCGGTGATGCCTATGCGGACAGCAACAATCACGTGATGACCGTCAACGGCGACGTCACGGTTGAGACCGACACCACCACGTTCTTCACCATCAAAGTTGCAGAAGATCAGTCCACCACCAATGACCAACTCGTCGTTGAAGGTAACGTCTATATCGAAACCGGCCACAAGATCAGTTACGACATTGATAACCTCGGTCGACTCACTGTGGACCCGGATGCGGATGGGGGCCCGATCACACAGACCTTCCGCGTGATCACCTGTAACGGTGATGGCGGTATCCTCGTGAGCAATTGGGATGAAAGTGAACCTTTCCCTGAGTTTGACGTGATTGTCGAACTGATCAATTCGGCCTTGGTCGATGCGGAACTGGTCTATACCTATGGTGCTACTGAGGCCGATCCGGACACCGTTGACCTGGTTGTCAAGGAAGTCTACACCATGGCCGAGTTTATTCAGGGGCGTAATCTCAATGCGTCATTGGCAACATACATGGATAATTTCCTGCAAGCCGGTTACGTCCAGACACCCACGGACGCTGGTCTCAAGCGTTTGTTCTATGCCTTGCAGTATTACTCAACAGAGCAGATGACTGCTTTGATGACCGAGCTTTCCAACAGTGTGCAGAGTGCTGCCGTAGCAGAGAATGTGGCTGTGCAGTTAAACCGCACGTTTGCAGACAATCTCAACGGTCACATTGGTCAGCGTCGTGCCAACCTGCCGCGCGTCTCCATGTTCAATGGTCTGACGGATCAACCGCACATGCTTGCCCAGAACCAGGAAGACAAACCTGAAGACGTGGTGGGTAAAGAAGTGCAGGACATGACGATGCAAGGTGACTGGGGCGTCTTTGCCAAGGCATACGGTCTGTTTGCCAATCAGGACTCCAGCTCGCAGGTCAACGGTTATTCCGCGGACACCGTCGGTGTGCAGTTCGGTTTGGATAACCAGATCAATGACCAGTGGCTGGTTGGTTTCGCAATGGACTATGCCATGACCGATGTCACCATGGACAACAGTGCAGGCGACATGCAGATCAACACCATCCGCATCGGTCCGTTCGTCTCCTATGCCAAGGATGCCTGGATGATCAACGCCAGCCTGACCTATGGCAATCACACCATCGACAGCAACATCGATACCGGCTACTGGGGTTTGACCGACGACAGCTATGAAGCCAACGACATGACGATGTTCATCGGCGGCGAATACCGCTACAAGCTCAGCGATGTCTGGGCTTTGACCCCCAGTGCATCATTGCAATACACCTACTACAACCGTGCAGGTTATTCGCAGTCAGCTTCGGGTTTTGCCATTGATTCGCAGGATATCAACACGCTGCACTCACGTCTGGGTGTCAAACTTGATGGTCAGATCAAAGCCATGAACATGACGTTTCTGCCCGAGGTCTCTCTGGGTTGGGAACACGAGTTCATCCAGGACGATGATCCCGTTGATGCCTACAGCTTTGGCAACTACGCTTTTTCCTCCAAGACCATCACCCCGGATCAAAACAGTGTGTACTTTGGTGCCGGCGTTACCGCTTTGGTCAAAGACAACTGCAGCGTCTTCGTGAACTACGAAGGCAACATCGGCAGCGACAGCGACACCCACGGCATCTCCGGCGGGATTCGCTTCACCTTCTGATCCGTCAATCAAACAAGTATCTCCTCAACCAAAAACACCCAGGACAGGGAACGTCCCGGGTGTTTTTTATTTGAGTTTGAACCAGAATAAAAAACAACCCCGAATCGCGTGATCCGGGGTTGTTTGTTGATTGGTTTATCGTGTGTCGGTTTTAGTGGGGCATGGGGAACTTGCCAGCCAGTTCAGCGACCTGCTTGCGGATGTCAGCGAGCTTGGCTTCATCGCCATTGCTTTGCAGGGCTGCGTCGATGAGACCAGCCACTTCGGTGATGTCCGCTTCCTTCAAACCACGGGTGGTCAGGGCAGGGGTGCCCAGTCGGACGCCGGAGGTTTTGAACGGGCTGCGGGTTTCGTTGGGGACGGTATTCATGTTGGTGATGATGCCCGCCATTTCAAGCCATAGGGCGGCTTCCTTGCCGGTGAGTTCGGGGAAGACCGGACGAAGGTCAACGAGGACCAGGTGGTTTTCCGTGCCGTTGGCAGCAAGCTTGTAACCCTTGGCCATGAGTGCTTGAGCCAATGCTTTACCGTTCTTGACGACTTGATCTGCATAGGTTTTGAAGCCCGGTTCGAGTGCTTCCTTGAAGCAGACAGCTTTGCCAGCGATGACGTGCATCAGCGGACCACCCTGCGTGCCGGGGAAGACCGCCTTGTTGATCTTCTTGGCAAGTTCTTCGTCGTTGGTCATGATCAGACCACCACGCGGACCGCGAAGGGTCTTGTGGGTCGTGGTCGTGACAACGTGACAGTGGGGGAACGGTGAGGGGTGAGCACCACCTGCACAAAGACCAGCGATGTGAGCGATGTCGGCCCACAGCAGACAGCCGTACTTGTCAGCAATCGCGCGGAAGCCTGCAAAGTCGATGGTCTTGGGATGGGCCGAGTAACCGCACATGATCAGCTTGGGCTTGTGTTCCTTGACGACAGCTTCGACGGATGCCATGTCGATCGCGCCGTAGTCCACGGACGATTCATCGGTGACCAGCTTGTAGGTGACCGGGTTAAGCCACTTGCCGGAGATGTTCACCGGGCTGCCGTGGGTGAGGTGTCCGCCTTCGGAGAGTTCGATGGCAGCAAACGTGTCGCCCGGTTCAAGCAATGCGAATTGGACTGCCAGATTCGCTGACGCGCCGGAGTGCGGCTGGACATTGGCAAAGGAGCAACCAAAGAGCTCGCAGGCACGGTCGATGGCCAGTTGTTCGATACTGTCATAAAAACCGCAGCCCGAGTAGTAACGCTTCTGCGGGTAACCTTCGCAGTACTTGTTGGTTAAGCAGCTTCCGACAGCTTCCATAACCGCTTGTGAAGTATGGTTTTCGCTGGCAATCATTTCCAGGGTGCATTCCTGACGGGCAGCTTCGGATTCGATGAGCTGAGCCACGGAGGGATCGACAGCGGTGAGGTTGGGCAGATTCTCTGACATTGGGGCTTTCTCCAGCATGGATGTTGGTTTCTGGGAAGCCACATAGTTTAGAGGCTAGGTGACAGGATGACAATTCAAAGCATTTGGGATATCGAATTTTGGATTTCGGATTGTTACAACCGCTTGCGGTTTAGCGCTCCATTGATCGAACGGACGCCCATCACGTTATTCGAATCTCACATGACGCGCTAAACCGCAAGCGGTCTATGATTCGGACGAAATCCGAAATCCGAAATCCGAAATCCGAAATCCGAAATCCGAAATCCGAAATTCACTCACCGGCGGGGATGACGATTGTCTGCGTGTTGGTGGTGAGGATCAGGTGGTTGTCCGTGAGGATGGTGTCCGACGGGTGGATGGGTTCGACCATGGCAGAGAGTGCCTGCTCATGGAGGATGCGCCCTGACGCGCGATCCAACAGCAGGATCTGGTAGCGGTACTGACCGGGCGCGTCATCAAAACCACCTTCGGGCATCCGATTGATCCGACGTTCCTGGACACCGCCCTGCATCGGTGCATGGATCGGCTGATCGATCATGGCATCCGGGCCGTTTGGCATCTCACCGTTCCCCCAACCCATGTCACGTCGCGTGAGCAGGACCATGTATTTTTCGGACAGTTGCATGGCCAGCAGGTATTGCGTGGTGGTGTTGATCGCGTCATGCCAAAGCAGGTTGCCCGACAGGTCGGTGCAGGTGAGTTGGGTGGGGGTCAGCAGGAAGTAGCGGTCATCAGCCTGCTTGAGTTGGGGAGCTGGTGAGGAGTCGCTGTTACCGGTGAGCCACGTGCCGGTGATCTGGCCGGTGTTCAGATCGATGCTGGTGAACATGCCATGCTCATCGCGGAAAAGCATGACGTGGGCTTGTCCCAGTGCGTTGACCGCATTGAGTCTGATGTTGCCCGTCTGCATTTGTTCCTGCTGTATGCGTTGATGGTTGAGCATCTGCGTGCTGTTACCACCATTGAGGATTGGCGTGCCGGGGTTGGGTAAACGCCAGACGACTTCGCCGGTCCCGATGCGGTGGGCGGTGACCAGTTCCCTTGTGATGCTGATAAGCAGATCAGGGTTGATGATACCCAGCCAGAGTAAGGATTCTTCCTTTTCTTCCAGGGGATGCATCAGCGGTTCGCCGGTGTTCAGGTCGACCACGATTTTGCGATGACTTTGCGTGTCATTGGGTAAACCAACACGACCGCCGATGCCCAGCACGGAGTCGGTGATGGCAAGGTGTTCAAGGATGTCCAACGCATAAAGGCGCTTCCAGAGCACAATGCCGGTTGCGCGATCGATGGCAAGCACCCGGCCGGTCCCGTCTGCTGCAACCAAAATGTTTTTGGCAACGGTCATCCGCAGCGACAGGTCCACTTCATGACGTGCTTCACGGATGCGACCTTGCACGACCGCCAAGCCGTTGGGGTTCATCATCTGCATCCATTCACGCTGGACATTGGGTTCCATGGCAAGGCGGTTGGGTTGTGCAGCGACGGACTGTACTTCGTCGGTCAGTGCGATAGGCTCCCAGAGTTGCTGTCCCGTGCGGATGTCAATGCCCTGGAGTTGGCTGAGTGTCGGTTGCCAAAGCAGCAGTTGATCCGGTGATTGGGCAAGCAACTGAACCTGTTGATCATCAGCCTGAATCGACCAGATGATTTTACGCTCATCAAGGCGGTACAGACACAGCGCATCATTCTGCAATAACACCAGCGATTGACTGTGCACATCCGGGGCATGCTGTGTCGGCAAAAGCAAGCGACCATTAAGTCCAGCAGCCTGACCCAACGCCAGATTGAATGTCGGGTAACGCGATTGCAGCGGATGCGAATGGGCTAACTCGCTGATCCACGCTTCGACCGAGACCATCTGCCCGTCACGCTCAACGGGTGTCTGCGGGAAGAGCAACGCAAAGTCCTTGAGTACGCGATGAGCCTGGGCCGGTGATCCGAGCTTTTGGAAACCTTCAGCAAGTTGCCCGACGATCTGCTGCTTGGTCTGCGGATCGTTGGATTGGTGATACGCTGTTTGCAGCAATCCAACGGCCTTGGCAAGATCACCCGTTCGCCAGAATTGACGTGCTGCAGCAATACGGGCTTTGGCAGCCGCCTGTGTCAACGGGTAACTCTCCGCCATCGCCAGGTAGCTCTGGGCGGACGTCGTGGGCATCTGTTCAAGCTGTCGGTAATGCTCTGCAGCCACCGTCTGGAACTTGGCCATCGTCTGCGGGTCAGAGCCAACGATTTCAATCAAACGCAATCGCGCTTCAAGTCTGGCCTGTCGAGCGCCTTCATCAAACTGATACAACTGCGAAGCCAGTGTCGGGTCGGCAAGCACGCTTTGGTAATTCTCAATCGCCAGTCCGCCCTGACCTCGGAACTGATAGTACCGACCGCGGGCAAACTGCTGCGTGACTTCGTTGATCGGTGTCATGCTCATCATGGCCAAACGCTCAAAGAGACTGAGCACGGTCAGATGGTCGGGCAACGCGGCCATGGCCTGGGCAGCCAACTGTGGATCTTTGACACCTTCTGCAGGCAGTTCGATTTGATCTCGGATGTGGTCAAAGACCTGCTGGACCTGCTGCTGCTGCGTTGAGTTGGCGGGGATACCGGGGGTGAGATTGATCGACTCAATCGCCCAGTCAATCCCGCGGATTGCCGTATCCCATTGGCTGCGTCCAACTGCCAGGTGACTTAACGCCAAGCCTGGCCAGGCCTGATCGGGATAGCGTTCGATGCGCGAGACAAGTTGGTCATACGCATCATCCCAACGCATCAGGCTCACCAGTTCGTCATCGCGGCTGATGATCCATTGCTGCTCAGCGGTGATGATCACACCATCTTGATTAAACGGATATTCTGCAATGATCTTGCCATCCGCCAGGTTGATGGTGGTGAGTTTATCCTTGGACTGCACCATGACGGTCTTGTCATGAATAAGGAACTGTGGTTTTTCATTGCCGGGGATGCCACGGAGTTTACATTCCCATTTTTTTGCAAAGTCTTTGACATCAAACAGGCGGACCGTGCTGTCAATGCTCAGTAAACCGGCATCGGTCAATGCCAGTTGGCAACCGGTTTCAAATCCTGCCTCATCGAGCTTGCGCAGTGGGATACCGGTATGTCGGTCGATGACCTGTGCTGGTTCGTTGACCCATGCTGGTGAAACAAGCACCTTGTTTGAGGTGACAATCGGGGCAGGGCGGCTGGCAGCGGTGGTCCGGCGGCGGTGTTGAGCGACCAGTGATTTTTCCTCGACATCCTGCGAGTCAAACGAGCGGTCGAGCATCACAAGCCAGAGCATGTCACCGGTGAGTCCGTCGATGGCGCTGACGGTGCCCAGGTTGTCGGTGACGTAAACCTGACCTTGATACAGCGTCATCTCACCCAACGCATACGTGCGGTTGTGATTGCCCATCGCAGCGCTGGCAAGGTGACGCTTCCAAAGCAGGTGTCCGTCGGTGATGTCCAGTGCTGCAAGGTAAACCGTGTGGAACCCCGAGTTCTGGCTGCGACGCATCAGCACGTAGACACGGCGGTCATCGGCTAAGGGTGTGCCATGGAAAAAGACTTCGTCCAACCCTTCATCCAACTGCACCGGCTGGGTCTCCCAGAGCGGGTTCCCGTTTTGCATGTCCAGACAAACCAGGTGCGTCTGATGCTTTTTGAGTTGCCAGCTTGCCCGCCATTGGCTCATGAATCCGACGATGCCCAAGACGCGGTTTTCAGTGACGCAGACACTGCGCTGATGGTCCAGCGTGCTGCTGCTGAGCATGTTGGAATTTGTCGGACCATCGGTATCCATCTGGTATTGCCACAACGGGCGACCTGAGAGTCGGTCGTAGACACTGATGCCCTGTTGCGAGTTCACGAACAGGCGGTCACCCTGAATCAATGGGATGAGATTGCCCTGTGCGGCGTTGGGCAGATTCTGCTGACGCTGGCGATTGATGAATCGGCGGCGTGACGATTGACTTCTTGCCTGCGTGTACGGGTTGTCGATCTGGATCGACCATAGCTGCGTGACATCATCGGGTAACGTTGGCAAAGACCAACCCGAATACTTGAGCCCCGAAAACGGCGCGACATTCGGCGGGATGACATACGCAGGGGAGAGTTCCCCATCACGCGGTTGTTCATCAGCAAGCCCCATCGGGTCGAGTAACACCTTGGCGGACCACCGCAGGGCGTCATAACGCTTGGCCATGTCCTGCCGATCCGGGTGATCATTGAATTGTTCGAGCAGTGCAGCAGCAGCAGGGATGTCCGCGCGGGCAAGCAGAATACCCGCAGCATCAAGTCCGGCTTGCATCCCCGAGGTGCACAGGAAATAGCGATCCACCACGTTAAGCAAGGCCGTCAAACGATCCTGTGATGTCGCTGCCTGGAGCAACATCCGCTTGGCGGAGGCTTCGTACTGTTTGCGATACGTCGTGAGCATTGGCTCATCGGAGAGCAGACGATTGACAACCAACCGACGCGTGTCGGTGAAGTATGGCTTGTCGGTCTGCATGAGCTTATGACGGTAGGTTTCCAGAACGTGCTGATACTTGGTGACCGCTTCAGTGAGGCGGTTTTGAGATCGCAGCCGGACCGCTTCAGTGAGTTGATCGACAGCTGCCGGCGAGTCATCGATGTAGACCGGCGTGGTCTGGGCCTGCAATTCAGCGGGTACAACACCCAGCGTTAAAACCAAAAGGATAAACGCAAGACCCCATTGAGATAAGCGGGTAAGGTCAAACATACAACACTCTAGCAATTTTACGGTATGAACCGCTCTATGGACATACCTGCGCTTGGACTTATTTTATTTCGGCTAAATCATGCTATTCTGATTCATATGAGCCATTACTCTTTAACTGTCTGCGGGATCGGGGAAGCCTTGTTTGACATCTTTGATGGGGCGCAAGTGCTTGGTGGTGCACCGTTAAACGTGGCTGTGCACGCTCATCGACTCGCCAGTGAACTCTCCGGCGGACCCGGGCGCGGGATCGTTATCAGCCGTGTCGGACAGGACCCGTTGGGCAATCTGGTCTGTGAAAAATTATCTGAACTTCAAATGGATAATCACTACATCCAGTCCGATCCCGACCATGCGACCGGCAAAGTCTATGTCGAAACGGACTTTGACGGCCAACCCACCTATGACATTGTCGCCAACGCCGCATGGGATTGGCTGCAATATGATCCCGATCTGGACTCCCTGGCCAGCCAGTGTGATGCGGTGTGTTTTGGCTCACTGGCGCAGCGCGAAGCTCAAACGCGCAACACCATTTACCGATTCCTGGAAAATTGCCGTGACTCAACCATCAAGCTCTTTGATGTGAATATCCGGCTCGACTTCTACAACGCGCAGATCATTGAGCGATCCTTGAATCTGGCGAATGCGGTGAAACTCAACGAAGACGAATTGCCATTGGTGTTCAAACTCATGGGATTGGGTGAGATTGAACAAGGTTCGGAACGGGACGCCATTGTCAAACTCATGATGAAGTACAAACTCAAATGGGTCGTCTACACCCGTGGTTCCAAAGGCACTGCCATCCACACCCCCGGAAGTTTTTTCGAAGGGACACCGGCTCAGACTGATCCTGTTGAAGGTGCCGATGCCGTGGGTGCCGGCGATAGTGTTGCTGCCACCTTTCTCGTCGGTGCCGTTCTCCGCAAACCCTGGCAACAGGTGGCAGACTTGGCCAACAAAGTCGGAGCCTACGTCGCCTCCCAACCCGGCGCCACACCAACCCTGCCCGATGAACTCATTGATCAGATGTGAATGACAGTTCTCCCGATCATTTAGCCGCATCGCTTGCGATGCGATTTAGCGATATCTGGACACTGCGGCGCGCATCGCAAGCGATGCGGCTAAATGATTGAGTCGTTCATCCATTTGTGACACCGACGGTCACTATTGGTTGAACACCCATTGACCCGATACAATCCCTGTTTAAACCACGTATCGGAATGAAGAATAAAAAATGACCGACGAACCGACACTCAAAAAGAATTTCCTCACCGAAGAGATCGAAGCGGACTTTGCTTCCGGTCGCTACACCGGCAAGATCCTCACCCGCTTCCCACCTGAGCCCAACGGCTATCTGCACATCGGCCACGCCAAGGCCATCTGCATCGACTTCGGTTTGGCCCAGCAATACGGCGGGGGCACCAACCTTCGCATGGATGACACCAACCCCTCCAAGGAGGAACAGGAATACATCGATGCCATCCAGGACGATATCCGCTGGCTCGGTTACGAGTGGAAGAATCTGCTTTACGCATCCGACTACTTCCAGCAGCTCTACGACTGGGCCATCGAACTGATCAAAGCCGGTCTTGCTTACGTTGACGATCAAACCGCTGACGAAATGCGCGCTAACCGTGGCACACTCACCGAGCCGGGCAAAAACTCCCCGTTCCGTGATCGGTCTGTCGAAGAAAACCTCGACCTGTTCACCCGCATGAAAAATGGTGAGTTTGATGAAGGCTCGCGCGTGCTCCGCGCCAAGATCGACATGGCATCGCCCAACATTGTCATGCGCGATCCAACCATGTACCGCATCATGAAAGCCCATCACCCGCGGACCGGTGACAAGTGGTGCATCTATCCCATGTACGACTATGCACACGGCCAAAGTGACTGGCTTGAAGGCATCACCCATTCACTCTGCTCGCTGGAGTTCAAAAACAACCGCCAGCTTTACGAATGGTTCATCGACCGCATCGCTGAAGTCTCCGGCTTCCCCGAAGGTGTCAAGCACAAGACCCGTCAGATTGAGTTTGCACGGGGCAATATCAGCTACATGATTACCTCCAAACGCAAGCTTCTTAAGCTCATCACCGACGGCATCGTCGAAGGTTGGAACGACCCGCGCATGCCCACCATTCGCGGCATGCGTCGTCGCGGGTTCACCCCCGGCAGTATCAAGCGATTCTGGGATGAAGCCGGTGTTGCCAAGCGTGAAAACCTGCTCGAATATGCCAAGCTTGAAAGCTTCCTGCGTGATGAACTCAACAAAATCGCTCAGCGACGCATGGCAGTACTCGACCCCATCAAACTCGTCATCACCAACTACCCCGAAGGTCAGGTGGAAGTGATGGACGTGCCCAACAACCCTGAGAATCCCGATGACGGCAAGCGTCAGGTTCCCTTCTCCGGCGAGTTGTACATTGAACGCGAAGACTTCATGGAAGATGCCCCCAAGAAGTTTTTCCGGTTATCCGTGGGTAAGGAAGTCCGCCTGCGTTGTGGTTACTGGGTGACGTGTACGGATGTGGTTAAGGACGAGGAGGGCAACATTATTCAGCTTAACTGCACCTACGATCCACAGACGCGTGGTGGCAACAACCCGCCGCCGGATGCTGAGGGTAAACAACGCAAAGTCAAAGGCACGTTGCATTGGGTGTCTGCTGAACATGCTGTCGATGCGGAGGTTCGTTTGTATGAGCATCTGTTCACCAAGCCCAAGGCTGAGGAAGGTGAACTGATGGACAACATCAATGCCGACTCATTGAAGATTGTCAACGCCAAGGTTGAGCCGTCTCTTGTCGATGCCAAACCCGGCGATCCGATCCAGTTTGAACGCCTGGGTTATTTCACGCCCGACATCACAACCAGTGATGAAAAAATCGTGTTTAACCGCACGGTGACGCTCAAGGATTCCTGGGCCAAGATGCAAGGTAAATAAGTTCGAGGCTTTGCTGAACGAGACATTCTTCAACAATCATCAGCCCCGTGTCGTCATGACGATGCGGGTTTGTTTTTGGGATTCATTGTTCATACAGCTTGCGTGTGATCTAGGTAATCAAATGATCAAATCAGATTCAACGCATTACAATGACATCGCCAACAAATCCGGGTCGGTTTGTTCTTGTGGCTCTTGTGTTTCTGGAGTCGGTTGTGGTTCGTGGTTTTTGTCTTCAGGTTCAGCTTGAACCTGACGTCCGATGAGGACCAGATTCTTGATGAATTGATCAAAATGTTTGGTGGTGGATGCGATAGCCATCTGCTCGGTTTTGTCCTGGCTGATGCCGGTTGCTTCTCGCATTTGATCGCTAATGATGTTGTTATAGGAGATTACTCGGAAAACCATGTCTTGAAATCTGAAAAAAGCTTCAATGCGATAGATGATAAATCCACGAGATGACTCATAAGGCCCGAAAGTAAACACACGCCAGGGACCGTATTTTTCATGCTGGCGCATCTTGTCTGTGCCCGGCGTTCGCGAGACGATATCTGGCAGTTTACGGGCGACCCATTCATACTCAAGTGCTTGCATGTCCGGGCATTCAGCAGCGACCATGGTGAGTATCTTGGTGTTATAACCATAGGGATCCCGAAAATGCGCCACCTCGCGCACACGAACTTCATAGGGTTGTTTCTCGCCTGTGTCGACAAAATCGCGGATGAAAATATGATTGTTTGAAATGGGGAAAGTCAGCTCGAAGGTTCCAGCAGGACTGCGGTAACCCGTGGGGATTTTTGTACCTTTGATCTGATCATGCCAACCGTGAAGCAGGTTTTGTCCTGCCCAATGGGATTGTTCCTGGGTGGTTTTACAGCCGGTGAGGCCAACGATTGACAGTAAAAAAAACAGATAGATGCAGCGCGTCATGATTCAATCCCCCAGGGAAGTTCTGAACCGCAGACACCTGCAGAGGGCCTGGCATCTCCCGGTCAACAAGTAAACAGACTGTATTGAACCTGTGTTCAACGAACAAGTTTGATCTTATCAGATTTGCAGGTGTTCTGTTGGCGTTGGATGCGTTAAAATTTTTACAAGATATGTTCACAGACAAAGCAATTGGGAAACGACAATGTCCAACATTCAACCGGGGCCGATCCGTACGACTGACAATCAACATCGTTTACTCGATGCCAATGGCGACTACTTTTTCTGGTGTGGTGACACGGCCTGGAATTTGTTTGCATCTTTGGATATGGATGAAGCACGTCGATTTTTGACGCTTCGTGCCCAGCAGGGATTCAACGTCATCCAGGCGGTTGGTTATTTTGAGCATGACTGTCGTTATCGTCCTGCACATATGGGCCAATGGGTCATGCACGAGATGGACCCGGACAAGCCCAATGATGCTTACTTCGACCATGTCGAAAAAGTGATGAACATCGCCGAATCGCTGGGTTTGCATATCGCCTTCTTGCCAACTTGGGGGCATCTGGTCAGCCCGATGTGGGCCGGGGGCGAATCGCTGTTCACCGCGGAAAAAGCCCGGATTTACGGGGAATATGTGGGTAAGCGTTTTGGTGATCGCAAGAATCTGATCTGGGTCAACGGCGGGGATCGCCCGGTCAACTCCGAAGCTGAACTGGAAATCTGGCGTGCGTTGGCTCAGGGTATCCGTAGCACGGAGTCGATCCGACATTTGATGACGTTTCACACCTGTGGCTTTCGCTGTTCATCGGAGTTTGTTCACGACGAACCCTGGCTCGACATGAACATGCAGCAGTCAGGGCATGGTCGATTGCTTGACCGTGTGGATCAGCGCATTGCCAACACGTTGTCGTTGACACCTGCCAAGCCGGTGCTTGATGGTGAGATTTGTTACGAGGATCACCCGGTAGCATTCCGCACTGCCAATGGCCGCTTTGGTGATTGGGATGTACGCGTGGCAGCATACCGCTGTGTCTTCTCCGGTGGCTGTGGTGTGACCTATGGTGCGTGCGCGATCTGGCAATTTTTCTCCGGCAACTCCCCGGCGATCATGGGCACCATCCCGAGCATGGATTGGAAACAGTCGATGTATCTACCAGGCGCAATGCAAATGGGGTACCTACGACAACTCATGGAACGCTTTGCCGACAAGTCGCTAAAGCCCTGTGGCTCCATTTACAGTGTGTCGGATTACGATGGTGAAGCATCATGCACGTTGCGTGATGGCACCCTTGGCAACACCGATGCGCATTGCATGTTGGCTTACTTGCCGGTGGTCTCGCATTTACATCAGTTTGATTTATCACAGATGGGCCGAGACGAAATCTGTGCCACGTTCTTTGATCCACGGACCGGCAAGACTCAGCCTGCCGGCGTCTACCAACGCAGCAAACAAGTCCAACTCAAAACCATGCCGGACCACGGGCGGGATTGGGTGTTGATCTTCGAAGCGCTGTGAGGTTTGTAAGATACCTTCGACAATGGCATATTTAATCCGGTAGTCCGTCAAGAGTCAGATTCTTAATCAGGTCATTAAAGTTGCCTCGAGCGGATATACGTGCTGTGATTCGGCGAATATCCTGTTTGGGATCACCTTGTTTTAGAACTTTCAGTACCCCCCATGGATGGTTTTGAACTACCATCCAATACATGGCGTCATCGTAACGCACCATGGCATGGATCTGGCAGATCGTTTCACCTCGTACGTTGTACGCATCAAATACAACGCAATAGATTTTACCCAAGAACGGGTCATCAATGGTTTCAGATGCTGTTGGTGATATTTTGGGGACTTCAGGAAGATTGTCTTGTAACCACGTATAACTCATATTTGATATCTTTGGAAAATCTTTGGCTTCCATGACAACAATGCCAGCTTGATAGCCTTTCTCATCACGAATCGTCAACCATTCATGAATTTTAAATTTCATTGCGGGTATTTTTTTTTGAAAGACTGCTGTGCTGAATTCAGTTGAGTATGCGCTGATTGGCAATGTGATTTCAAGTGTTTTGAGTGGTGTTCGATAGAGATCTTCTGTGAGTACGGGGGCGGTTTTTGATACGGGTCTGATATGTGGATTCTTGTAAGGATTGTTCGTTGTTTGGGTGCTTTCACACCCAATGAGCCAAGCAATTACAATGCAAGATAACAGTGCTACAACATGTCGCATTTTATATCAGTCCCCAGATAAAGTTATCAAAGCTTCAAATTGTGACGCCTTAAGATGTTGTAATTATATCAACGGATATGACGCCTGTTTTATCACAAGGTACAATCGAAAACCATGTCCGACTTCCCAACACCGCGTGTATCCATTTTGATTCCCAACTACAACAACGGGGCGCAAAGCTCGCGTGATGGGTCGGTGAATCTGATTCTGGATTTGCTCAACAGCCTTGAAAAAACACTCAAAAACGACCCCACACCGTTTGAGATTCTGGCATACGACGATGGGTCGAATGATGACAGCCTGGAGACGCTGCGGGCCTGGTCGAAAAAAACATGGTCCAACGGACGCCCGTTTTTACATCTGACCGAAGATGAACACTGTGGCATATTAGCGATCACCGCCAACAAGCTTTCGCGCATGACCAGGGGGGATATTCTCTCACGGCTGGATGGCGATGTGATCTGCCTGACGGACAATTGGGTGAGCAAACTCGTTGAGTATATGGATCAACCCATTGATCGGCTGGGGATCATCGGTCCCAAGCAACTCAAGCCCAACATGCGCATCCATGCCTTTGGTGATTTTTTGGTTCACCCCAACGGCTACATTCATTATGCCAACAATCTCCCGCGTCATGCCGTCAAACGACCGTTGGAAGTCGACCATGTGATGGGGTGCTTTTACTGCTGCAAGAAAGCGGTCTTTGAAGACATCGGCGGTTATGACGAAGACTTTCTACGTGGGCAGACGATCGACTTTGGCTTGCGTGCACGGAAAGCCGGTTGGCGTGCCTTTGCAGTGCCCGATATTGAGTTCATTCACAATCACGTCAAACGTGAAGACCGCAAGACCCGGGCGGACACCAATGAAGGTCTGAGTTACACCATGGACGTGTTCGAAAAGAAGTGGGGCTTTTCCCGACTGGCACCGGACATGGACAAGATTGCTCGGGACTACGAAGGATCACCCCTGCTATGGAACAAGCACTTGTTTGGTACCACTGCCTACAAGCCGCGGATGGTTCCCGCAGATCAGATTGATTTTACGCAAAGTGACTGGGCGCGTTACGCCAAAGACGAAGCCTTTCAGGCCAAGATCAACATTCGCATGCAAGCAACGATTGACGTGATCAAGCAGACGCGGATCATCCCCAAGCCGCTGGTGATTTTCGGGCAGGGCGATGGTTTGCTGACACATCTTTTTGCTGCCCAGGGTGGTCACGCCCTGACGTATGACGATCGACCGGGTCATGTTGCTTTCGCCCAGAAGTGCACCGCCAATCAGAAGTATCCCGGTCAGCGTCCGATTTTCAAGACACTGGGTGAAGGTGGATCGACCGATTTACCGGATGCTTCGGTGGATCAGATTCTCATTGACAGTATCCTTGAGCGATATCCCAACCCCACCGCGTTACTTCGGGAAACCATTCGCATTCTCAAACCCGGCGCGTTGATGGTGGTTGTTGCCAATCGGCGTCCGGTCTTTGAAGGTGAAGATCCGACCGACCCCGCCACCTTTGTTCGCCTGATGACAACTGAGCGACATTTTGTCTGGATGGAACTGGTGAACCTGGTTAAAGCGGCAGGTGCCGGCAAATTGGACCTTGCCATTGATATTTTTAAAGACAATCCGGCCCGGGATATGGTTTTGATCGTACGTCGAAATCCTGATTGAGTTTATGGCAATTTCGGTCTATCAGGATTTTACGGCCTATAAACCTGACAAGATTGTCATTAATAGAAAATTGGGCAAGTCTTATAGGCATTGCTGCCTTTTGGACGATATGGTTTATTGAAGACATACATCCGTTTGGACGGCCCGGTTTGAGATGGCGATGACGGTCATGGCCACAAGTTGGGACGCCACCTGAATCTGTGTTGGCAATCACAGCAAAGCCCCAGAACAAGGGGGGTGGATCATGAGTCAAATCGGAACCGGCGTTGCCGCAGGTGTGGCACAAACCACCTACCAGGCAGGCGATGTCAACAAGCGTAAAACCAAAGAAGTCCGCGACAAGGATCGCAAGACCGAGCGTCTGAACGACCAGTTTGAGCAGCACATGCTCGCACTGGACGAAGGCGATGCCGACGGCGATCAAGCGCCCACCCAATTGCGTGTTAACGAACAACTGCCTCAGCATCACACCATTGAGACTGAGATGAAAACATACACGCATTCAACCCAGCAACCCCCGCAGGCGCAGCAGCAGCCCGACGACGACGAACCCAAGAAGCACCTGGACATCCAGGCGTAAGTCAAACCGCTTGCGGTTTAGCGCGATCTCACAAAATCCCAATCGTTGCGGTATCATGACCCCATGTTAACTGCGGTCATCATCGTTCTATCTCTATTGCTTCTGATGCTTGCCATCGTCACCGGTGCGCTGTGGGTCTCGCGTAAGCATCTTTCGTCACAGATCACGTCACTCACCGTTGAACGTGATGAGGCACGTCTGCAAGCCAAGACAATCGGGGAGCAAACCGCTGACCTCAAGACGCAGTTGGAACTCGCCCGCCAGGAACTCACGCAGAAGACCCAAGCTTTTGAGGACGCTCAGAAACAGGCCAAGGATACGTTCGCTGCGGCTGCCAATGACACCTTGAACAAGACCTCCGAACAGTTTCTCCAGTTAGCCAAGAAGTCGCTGGAGTCTGAAAACAAAGACGCGACTGCTGCATTGGAGCAGCGCAAGCAGGCCATCGAGTCCATGCTCAAACCCATCCGCGAGCAACTTGAGCAACACGCCAAAGCGGTCACCGAAATGGAGAAAAACCGCGAAGGTGCGTATCAGGGTCTCCGCCAGCAGATCACGAATCTTCTTGAATCCCAACAACACCTTTCCCAAACCACAACACAACTGAGCACCGCCCTCAAAGGCTCATCTGCAACGCGTGGTCGCTGGGGCGAACTGGCTTTGCGGCGCATCGTCGAACTGGCAGGCATGGTCAACTACTGTGACTTTGACGAACAGGTCAGCATCTGGAAAGGCAACGATCAGCAGCGTCCCGACATGGTGGTCCATCTGCCTTCGGATCGTAACATCGTCATCGACTCCAAAGCCGTTGGCGAAAGTTATCTCAAAGCCATGGAGGTTGATGACGAACAGCAGCGCACCGAGTTGATCAAGCAACATGCCAACCAAATTGAAAGTCGCGTTCGTGATCTTTCGCGCAAGGATTACACCTCAGGCTTCACCAACGCACCCGACTTCGTGGTGCTCTTTATCCCCGGCGACAGTTTCCTGCCTCCTGCCATGCAGGCCAAACCGACTTTGGTTGAAGATGCTTTGAGTAAAGGCGTGGTTATTGCGACACCTTCGACATTGGTGTCACTACTCAAGGTCGTTGCCATGGGTTGGCGAGAGCAGCAACTTGCAGAGAACGCTCAAAAAGTCACCGAGCAGGCAACGGTTCTGCACGAACGTGTTGCCACCGTCATCGGTCACATGGAAAAACTCGGTAAGTCACTGGACACTGCAGTGAGTCATTACAACAAAATGACCAGTAGCTTCGAGTCCCGTGTTTTGGTTTCGACCAAGCGTTTAGAAGAAATGGGCATCAAGTCCGCCAAGCAGTTACCCGAAGCGCTGCCCGAGTTGGAAGCTACACCGCGCGAGTTACGCTCGACGGAGAATAACGAGTCGTGATGTGTTTGCGTGAAAACACTTGATTCATGTGAGCAATCCATCAGGGTATCTGATCATTGCTGCACAACGGTCTTGGGTTCTTTTTTCCGTGGTTTGTGGCTTGAGACCTTCACCTCAAACTGGCCATTTTCTAACTCACGCGCCTGGGCGATCCAACTCATGCCCATGTTGCCATTGTTCAGGGTACTGGTCCATGGACGACGCGGTTGATGCTCTGTGCTTGAACTTGAAGAATTGCCATGCTCTGAGCCAATGATTTGCAGGGAGTGTTTGAAAACACCTTGCGGGGTGCTGGCTTTTTCAATGATCGTTCTGATCAAAGCCAGTTCGTCAGGCTGGTTATCAGAGGGTTCGAGTACTGTATAACACATCACCGATTCACCAAGTTGGCATTGATAGGTCAGCGGCTGATCATCCTGGAGTTGCAACAGGCCTGCCTGCTCACAGGCTTGGGTGGTGAGTTTGGGGGCTTTGTACTTTTTGTTACCGGTGAGTTTCTTGCCCAGCCGTTCGACTTCTGATTCATGTTTCCTGTCGATTGCCAGAGCAACAGGTGCAAAAGATTCGAGTCGTTTTAGCGCTTCGTCTTTTTGCTTATGACGGGCCAGATAGTCAATGACCATCAGTTGGATATCTGGGTCTAACTTGGGAGTGTCAAGATAACGTTTGACGAATTGATCGCGGGTTTTACGATCCATAAGTCGTTCAAATGTCAGCCAAGTCTGCAAAGGCAGGCTCTCTTCATTCTGCAGGGCTAGCATGGCGTCATTCATATCACTGCGATTAAACCGGTCAGCATAACGCAACACAATATCAATGGGCTTACTTGCATCAATCGGTTCATTGTGTCGATCTTCGAATATTTCCAGGACGTCTGCATCACGTTTGGCTCGCAGGTGATTATTACTCATTCGCTCGGTACGTTTGCTATGGGTGTCCACCTGCCAGCCAGCATCTTTGAGTTGCTGGGCATAGGTTTCAAACAAGCTGTTTGAAGCCTCACCGTCGACAACGCGGAAGGTCCATGCGGTGATGTTATGACGCATCAGTTGCCGCCCTGAGAACAGTTGTTTTAGCGACGGGTGATCGGGGAGCGGCAAGTCGTCGGGTAACGCCCGGTAAGCAGGATAAAGCACCTTGGGGATGTCGGCCCGCTGTGGGTATTCACTGCTCCATTTCTCAAAGTTCCCGGTTAACTGCTCAAAGATTTGATCAGTCATATTTTTTATCACACATTGATATTGCGCGTTGGCTGATTCGTAGCCGGTGGACGTGCTCTGGTGATTCAGTGTCATCTGTCCTTCGATATTACATGCTGGCAGGGTATAGCCATCGGTGACATGATGCGCTGATTCACCGACACTTTGCGAAAAGTTGATCTGCACCGTGGCCTTGATGTCCCGGCCGGTCGCCAATAGTCCTGACTCCGTGAACTGTGGCATGTCCATTACGACAAACAGATCAGGCAACGCTGCCCCGTCATCAAGCCATTTCTCCTGTTGAGTTGCATCAATGCCATCAACCGCATCGAGCCCGGGATAGGCTGCAAGTCGATTGGTCAGTTCTTTTGCGACGCCGATCATCAGCGGGTGATCAGAACAATTGATCACAGCGACATGCTTGAGCAACATGAAAGCATGGTTGGTGGTACTCATCGAATGATGACTGTCAAACTGATTCTTGGCTTCAATCGTCGTTGCGTCCGCGTTGACCTGAGGTAAAGCAGAGTCCTTGGGTATGGGGACGAATGTCACCAGTAGCAAAGGGAGCAACAGGATTAGCAACACACTGCCGATGATCTTGGCGATTTTGCGTCGATACCACGGCTTGGCAGATGGACGTTGATTGTCGTTTTGTTCCACGGAAGTTCTCGATTGGCAAGGCATGAAGGCAGGGATCATGCGTGATCAGGTAAGGCCCGGAGACTATCTCATGGCGTTAAAGCCAAGGTTGTTCAATTCATTTATCTGTGTGTTGTCGTTAGCTTCGTCATTCCCGCGCAGGCGGGAATCCAGTGACAAGTTGTTGACGCTTGCAGTTCCCACTGGACTCCCGTCTGCACGGGAGTGACGAATGGTGGGCAGACAATGTCTAAACGCCCTAAGTGTAATCCAATGAGTTGTCACGTGCACGGGAAAGATCGGGTGATCGATCACAGGAATGAGAAAGTCGATTTAAACACAAGCCGCCAGATGAGTGACCGCAGGGAAGGAATCTGACGGGTGTTGAACCAGTTGCGTTTGAATTTTGTGGATGTGTATCAGCGACGCGCGAGCTGTCAGCTTGCGGCTATTGAATGACCTGCATGAGTCAGCAATGGTGTCGCGCTGTGAAATCCAAAACTTCCGAGGTCAGGGATCACATCACTTCTTCGAACACCGGATGGTAGTACGCGGTGCCGCTGACGTTTTGCATGGCGATGGGATCGAGGACGAGGATCATGAAGGCTTCGTCAGGGATGCCGGTCCATTGGCAGCGGATGTTGCGCAGGGATGCGGGGACAAAACCGAATCGCGGGTAGTAATCGACATGTCCCAGGACGATGACATAGGGGATTTGCATGTCGGCCATACGGTTGATGCCAGCCTTGATCAATTGCTTGCCGATGCCTTGGAGTTGGTGGTCGGGGTGTACTGCCATGGGGGCGAGTCCCATGCCCTCGACATCACCGGTGGGGTTATGGATGGTGGCAGGGGTGAAGAGGATATGGCCAACGATCTGACCATCGTCATCTTCTGCAACAAGGCTGACGAACGGCTGGGCATGTTCGCGAAGATGAGCGATGAGCATGGCTTCATCAAGACGCTCAAATGCCAGTTGGTTTAAGCGCATAATGGCTTCGATATCGCCGGATTGTTCAAGACGGATCTGCAAGGCTAACTCCCTTAGTACGCAGTCCATCTTACCGGACCTTGGAGTCGACGCCAATAAGGTTAAATCACTGGTTGTGTTTGTTTTGTTCCTGTTGTTCGGTTTGGAACAATTGTTCGAGCAGATGTCAGATTTCGGACAATCTTTGCCACTGATGTGATACGTGGTGATGTGTCAGGCGTTGTTCAATCGACTTGACGAACCAGGATCTTCCCCGCTGCCGTCATGCCCAATGTCACCGGCTCAGTGTCCGGCGCTTTGATGGTGATGGCATCGACAACTTTATCGTGGGAGAGGATGGTGATCGGCGTCCCGGGGCGCAGGCCGTGTTGATGCATGAACTGTAAAAATTCGCGCCCCTGATCGGTGATACGGGCGACGATTAACTGCTTGTGTTCGACACTGTCTGCAAGGCTCTGCAAAGGGGCAGGCATGTGTGTGCCCTTGGCAGGGGGGATCGGGTCACCATGCGGGTCAGTATCGGGATGCCCCAGGTAATCATCCATGCGCTCAAGGACTTTGTCGGAGATCGCATGTTCGAGGACTTCCGCTTCGTCATGTACTTCCGACCAGTCGAGCCCAAGTGCTTCAACGAGGAATAATTCGAGCAGGCGATGTCTACGGAGGATGTGCAATGCCAGCGTTTGACCTTTGTCGGTGAGTTTGACGCCCGAGCGGGGTTTGTAGTCCACCAGGCCGGAGTCTGCCAAGGTTTTGATCATCGACGTACATGTGCCGGGCACGACATCCATGGCCTTGGCCAGCTTGCCCATCGCCACGGTCTTGCTAGCGGTTCGCTGCTTTTGCTGTTGCAGGTAAATCGTCTTGAGATAATTTTCAACAGTGCTCGTGGGCATGCATTCTCCGGGCAGGACACGGTTTTTTACATGCGTAATTTACCCTGAGATGATGAGGCTTGCCAATGCAAACTGAATTTACTGCAAGACGCAGAGGACGCAGAGGACGCAGAGGTAGAACAGGTCAATGCAAGATTGACTTAGCTTTGTAATCTAAAACGTTAATGAAATCGGTGTTCATCATGCGGTATTTCCCGTTCAACTGATTATTTGTGAGATTCCCAGCCTGTCTTAGCTCTGCGTTCTTGTAAGTTGTCATTTACGCGAATGGCAACATTGGGGCCGGTGCACGTGGCCATCGAAGCCAGCGGTGGCTACGAACGACGCCTGCTCAAACGCTTGCACGAGGCGGCCTGCCCCGTGTCCCTGATTCAGCCGGCATGCGTCAGGCACTTTGTAAAAAGTTTGAATCTCCATGCCAAGACCGACAAGCTCGATGCCCAACTCATCGCGAAATTTGCTGCAACCACCCAACCCCAACTGGCTCAAAAGCCCGACAAAACCACGGAAAAACTGCGGGCTTTACGCGATCGACGCAAACAAATCGTTGAGGACCGCGTGCGGGAACAAAGCCGTCTGGAATGTTGTCACGACACAAAAATGGCACGGATGATCAAGTAAAGCATCACGCGCCTGGAGAAAATCGAATCCCAACGCGATGACCAGATGGCCAAGTGTTTGAGCCAGTCGCCCAAACATCAAGCCAAGGCCGCCATCCTCATTCAGGTCAAAGGCGTAGCCGAGCAAACCATCGCGACGCTGCTGGGACACCTGCCGAAACTGGGCACCGTCAACCGTCAGCAGATCACCGCATTGGCGGGGTTGGCACCCTATGCCACGACTCAGGTCGCACAAAGGCAAACGCAAAGTCCGTGGCGGTCGCCCGGCGGTGCGATGTGCCTTGTACATGGCCTGTCACTCTGCCGTACAGCACGATCCGGTGATGCGGGATTTTTTTCAAGGCCTGATCGCGGCTGGCAAGCTCTACAAAGTCGCCATGTGCGCCTGTGCCCGTAAGTTGTTGATTCACCTCAACAGCCTATGCGCCAAGGCTCAAGCCCTTCCGGGCAACGCCGTGAACAGAAGGTTTGATTGGCGATAAAAAAGCGTCCCTGCCGATGTATTTGTTGTCTAAACACATACACGAAAGACAGGGACGCCATGAAGACTGATACGCCCATGGGGCGATGTGCTGTTGTTTGTACTTATCGTCATCCGTTACTCAAAAAAGATCAGTCTTTTTTCCGTTCGCTTGCGGGCATGGCTGATCCGGCGGTCAACCGAACCGTGCGATGGACGCCCACGCCAGTGCGTTGGCTGTGGTGCTGATGGTTTGGAATCGCGGCGCGAATCTGGGCGTGCGGTGTGCCGATGCACTGCGTTGTTGTTAGCCGATGCCAATGATGTGGGACACAAACTCTGGTCAGCCTTGATCAATCCCCCGGAAACCACGGAAGACAACGCTATTTTATGATTCGCGTGGGCAGCAATGTCTCATTACTCAGCGATCTTTGGCCGGAGTTTGATGTGACTTGTCAAGGACAATGGGTTTACGCATGGCCTGTCAAACGTCAGCGTCAGGTTCCGCCGTTGCGGTTGCGATTAATCAAAGTGGGGACTGTTGACAAACCGGTATACCTGTTGACGAACGTGGGTAACGTGCGTCAGTTGAGCGTGCCGATGGTCTGTCGTGCGTATCGGTTGCGTTGGGGCATTGAGCTGTTTTGCCGCAGTTTGAAACGCACATTGTGCTCAGCAAAAATAGACTGTCGCACCGGTCAACGAGCGACGGTACAGATCAATTGGACGTTGTTGAGTCTGTGCATTTTGCCGCTGCTTGGCATTGAACATTTGCAGACTCGTCGTATCAAGCCCCAGCGTTTAAGTTCTGCCGCTTTGCTGTGTGCCGTGCGTGAGGCGTTACTCGGTGGTCGATTCACGCAATCCTTGCATCAAGCCTACCGGACGTTGGACGCACAGCTTTAAGCTGCTTTTAAGAGACAACTATCAACGCCAATCATCCAAAGCTTCGCGTCATGAGCCCATCACGCGAGACACACCCATTCTCCAAATCAAACCGCCGAGGATCAGACAAGCCACGCTGAAAGAGAAGACGTTTGTAAAACAAATGTACCCAAAGGCAATCACATAACCTTCAGTTCACGGCGTTGCCCGGAAGGCGGGAGTCCAGTGGAATCTGCATGCGTCAACAGAATACCACTGGATTCAGTACTTCCGCCTACGCGGTAATGACGAAATCAACGAAGGCATGGAGATCAATGATTTGTACTGCTCTATACACAACAAATCGAGGCATCGGTTCAAGGATGTTGGGTTGCATGACGGTGAAAATTGACTGCTTCGTCGCCATGCACGATATATGCGCAAAGCTGCATGCAGCAACGCCGGCCACTCACGGGTTCTTTGCTGTGACGCGCACGCCTCGAAAGCTGGCTTCATATTACTGAGATTTGAGGACGTGCAGGTTTCGTCCAAACAACCGGTGAGTGGTTAAGGCAAGTTGCACCAGTAAAGCCAGATGGCGCATGTGAAGATGGATACGAAAAAGTCTGCGATCGCCACCCATGAACCGATGCTCCGGCTAAACCAAAAGCGGTTAAAGATGTGTATCAGGCAAAGGCGTGTCGTGTGACAGACCGAAGCTCTTCTTTGCAACGATTCACTTCATCGATGATTCATACACCTTCGCCAACAGTGCATCATCAACCGCGTCCAGTGACGCAACAAAATGCACAGGCAGTTCACCGAAATGTTCAATCGGTTCATCCGGTGCGACAATGCACGGTATTCCCGCACGCACCGCTGCGGTGGCGCCGGTCACACTGTCTTCAAACACAACGCAGTCTTTGGGGTTCATACCAAGCAACCGTGCTGCTTCGAGAAACACATCCGGCGCCGGTTTGCCATGTGTGACTGCTTCGCCACTGATCGCTACATCAAGATGCTCGACAATTCCCAAAGACTTGGCAGCAGCATGAATCCCCTGGGCCGGTGACCCGGATGCAATTGCCATTGGCAATATGCCTGCATACCGTTGCACCAACGCCACCGCGCCGGGCATCGCTTGGATCGGTTGAGTTTGAAACTGCTCAATGAGCGATTCTCGAAACACACGCACACATTCGTCAACACTGACATCCGGTTTGAGCAGTTCGTGCATTGCCTTGCCTGCATCAATCGCATGCATGCCGTTGTAGCAATGATGCACATCCATCTGCGGGTCCAGGCCAAGATGCTTGAGTAATGCCTGTTCTGATGCACGCCAGAAATGACGCGAGCGAATCAGCGTCAGATCCAGATCAAACAGCAAAGCCAACGGCCATTTTGCAGGCGAAGAATCAGATATTTGGGTCACAGCAAGACTCCTTGGCTGACATTGTAGCGATTCGTCGCAATGGGCTTGATTGGCCCGCAAACTTGCCAATCTCATTTAAGCCGCTATCCTCTGCCAAACGATTTGGTCCTTGCATCAAATCGCATAGTCGGGATACTGGTAGTCATGGATCAATACAAGGCCGGGGCACAGATGAACCCAAGGAGCCTCATGAAAGATATCGAACGCTTCATCAACGGCTTTCGTGTATTTCAGAACGACTATTTCGGGTCGGACTCAACGCATTTTGAACCTTTGAAAAAGGGGCAGAATCCCAGCACCATGTTCATTGGTTGCAGTGATTCACGCGTCGATCCTGCTATTCTCACCAACTCATCGCCCGGTGATTTGTTCATGGTGCGTAACGTGGCCAACCTCGTCCCGCCTTACCAGATGGACGACAAGCTTCATGGCGTGAGTGCTGCGTTGGAATTTGCGGTCTGCCATCTTGAAGTCGAACATATCATCATCCTCGGCCACTCAAGTTGCGGTGGCATCAAGGCCCTGATGGACGGGACCTGTGGCTGCAAGGGGGGCGGATTCATCTCGCATTGGATGAGTATCGCCCAGCCTGCCAAGGACAAGATTCTCGCTGAGTTACCCGACAAAAATCCATCGCTTCAACGCCGTGCCGCCGAGCAGGCCGCGATTCTGCTGTCGCTGGAAAATCTGCATTCGTTCCCTTTCATCACCGAACGCATCAAGCAAGGCAAGTTGTCCCTGCATGGCTGGTATTTTGACCTTGAGCGGGGAGAGTTACTGGCCTATCAACCCAAGGTTGGTGCGTTTGAATGTGTCACGCAGAAAACCAAAATCTGAAATTTTTGAAATTGGATACCGTCGATAACTTTTGGTGACAAAACCGTAAAACTCGCCTGACATAATGTGCCCATGAATTGGTTGGATGCGATACCATCAACTTGAAAGGGACAGGCGATGAAACGGATGCTTGCTTATACATTGATTTTGATCATGACCTTCGCAACCACTGCGATGGCTGATGATGACTTGGGGCAACTTCTCGAATCCGGCATTTATCAAGAACAGACCGTCGGTGATCTGGATGCTGCAATCAAATGCTACCAACAGGTCGTCGAGAAGAATGCGAGTAATCGCAAACTCGCTGCCCAGGCACTCTATCGCCTGATCCAATGCTATCTCAAACAGAATAAACCTGACGAAGCGCGCAAGGCCATGGAGACGCTCACCGCGGATTATGCCCAGTTCCAGGAGATCATCACACAAGCCCGCAAGCTCTTGCCCGACATATTGCAGGTCGGTGATGTACCTTGGCCGAACAACGAACGCATGGCGCTTAAGCTGCGATCGCATTCCGGTATGGAGCTTGGTGCGATTTACTACTCGGCTAGACAGACAAAGCATGATTTTCAAGGTGGTTTGGGACGCCACAATGACGGTGGGTTTACATTGCCCGTTCAATCCAATTGGCTCATCCAATCACACATGGCTGTGCCTGTCAGTAATCTCACGCAATACACTGCTGTCTTTGCTGATGAAAAAACATTCGCTCCCATTCAGGGGATCACATCGCATAGCATGCTCGGACGCTTTATTGCTGATTACAAAGATCAAAAAGTTGAGCTTCAATCAACAAGTAATACAGGCAAGAGCATCCGGACGTTCGATGTCACCAAGCGGGTGTTCGACAACGAACAAGTCATTTACCTGATCCGACGTTTACCCTTAGCCAAAGACTATCAGGCAACGTTCCCCATTTTTCCGGTAACCAGTGGGCAGTTGGTTGAATGTCAGATTAATGTTGTTGCAAGAGAAAACGTCGAGGCAATTGGCAGACAAATTGACTGCTGGAAGGTGGACCTGAAAGTTAAAACCAATGGTGTGACCGCACTCAATCACCAGCTTTGGTATTCGGTCGAAAAACCGCATCTGTTGGTCAAGTATGATTCGGGCAATGCTGTGATGCTCCTTGATGATGTCCGCATCCAACCCAACAATCCAACAGCGTTTCAAGTCACCAAAGACGTGACATTATCCCAACCCGTGGATTGGCAGTTCTACCAATCCCCCAACCCCGGCCAGTACAAAGCCTCCGTGAGTTTACTGTCCAACACGCAGACTTGGGGCATGTTCCTTGTCTCGGAAAAAACCGGCACTGCGATACCGCTTGAAACTCTGGTCAAGCAGGATGTCAAAACGCTTGAGTCCTACTTTACGGATTACAAAGTCCAAGCATCAAGCTGGAAAGAACACAAAATTTCTGGCATGGATGCAATCACCTATGTCGCTGATTACAAAGACAAGCATCAGCAAATGGTTGAGTACCGCACCTATCTTGCCAGCAACAGTCACATCATGTGGTTCGTCTTCCGCACGGAGAAGGATCGATTCGAAGCCAATCGAAAAGTTTATGATCAGATTATTGAAAGCTTGGATATCAAAACGCAAGCAAGCCATTCAGCTGTGAGTCAGTTTCCAACGGTTTTAAGTACGTCGCCTATCACATTTGCCACGGATGTTGACCCGTTATTGACTCAGTTGTCGGTTACATTCGACCTGCCAATGGTCGATAAGAGTTGGTCATGGACAGGTGGCGGTGAGACTTTCCCAGTGATTAAAGGTGAAATTTCGTATGACGCAAAACGGATGACATGCACACTGCCTGTGAAACTCAAACCCGCAACGGTGTACTGGGTGGGGATCAACAGTCCGAGCCATCGCAATTTCAAGTCCATTGATGGCAAGCCCGCAAAGCGATATGTCATTCTTTTTGCCACACGCGATGAACATGGTAACCCCACAGCCATCCCTGAGGATATGCTCAAACGTGTACAAACCATCAATCAAGTTCATCAGGTTTTACATAGTAAAGCGATCGTTGATAAACATCAGTTAATGAATTGGGTCGATAAGTTTTTTACTGAGAACTTTCGTGACATTGCCGGTCGAAAGAAACTCGAGTGGGGAACACCAGCCAAAGGCAATGATGGCATGCTCAGTATTCGCTATAAGTATCGGGCTATGTTTACGAATAACCAGTGTATGATCCTTGACCAACTGTTCACATTTACGCCTGAAGGCAAGTTTGTTTCAGTTGAGACGATTGAAAAAACACCTGTCGCTCTAAATGCTGATGAGTAAGCAGTATGATTTTTCACCGAACAAAAAACAGCACCACAAACCCATTGCGTCTCTGGCCGGTGTTGGTGATCCTGTTGTTTGCAGCATTGGTTCCCAGTGCGTGTGTGATCTGGTTCATGAACGCTGCCATCGAAAACCAGCAGCTAGCGATGCGGCAGCGTTTAACCGATCTGTATCTCAATGAACTGGATCAAGTCAGAAAGCGCATCAATGAACAGATAGAAGGTCGCGTCAGTGAGTTGACACGTGCTGCCCGATCCAAGCCAACTGAGGCGTTTGCTCAGATTGTTTATGCCGAAGTTACACCATCAGCGATAGTCATGGGACGTGAAAATCAGATTTTGTATCCATGCGATGCTGAACGTATGAAGGTGTCAGATGCATTTCTTGAATATCGTCAACATATCGAAACGCTGGAGTTTTCAGGAAAGCTTCCGGACGCTGTTGCTGCATGTGAAGATGCGATCAAGAAGCCGTTGGATGTTAATGAACAGGCGATGTTGCTTTTAATCCAATCGCGGTGTCTTGTGAAATTAAATCAGTATGAGAAGGCAATATCGATCCTCACGCAGACCTTGACAGAGGATCAGTATGCAGATGCGCATGATGCGATGGGAAGGCATATTCTCAGTGACGCATTGCTGCGTGCATGGACATTGAGCAAAGCACATGTGCCAGACAAAATAAATCCAATTCAAGAGCAACTCAGAAATATCGTTTATGGTTATTCAAACATCATGCCTTCATCGCAGCGTCGATTTTTGATGACTGAATTAGCAATGGATCAGCCGGTCATGATCCGAATACTTGAAGCAGAAAAACTCGCTGAGCAGGTCCGCCAGCGTCATCCCGTCATCAAGTATGTCGGCCAAATGTATTACAGTGATCAAGCGCAGTGTTGGTTGCTCTCTGGGGCCAGTGGGCAAGTGATTGGCTTGTTTACCAAGTCACATATCGAGCAGTTTATCGCCTCGTGTTTGCAGGATCAGACAATGCTCAGTCAGGTGCGATGTGTTGGTCATACGGATGATGATCGGCCGTCGGATCAGGATGCAAGATTAACCGTGCCGGTGTCGCCCTTGATGCCGGGTTGGTCGATCTCTGTTTATGATCAGAATCCAAACGCGATGCTCGATAGCAATCGCATCTCCGCAGTTTATCTCTGGTCTGCCATTGCCGTGATTGGTTTTCTTGCCATCTCCACGTTGGCATTGATGACCTATGTCGCACGCTCCATCCGACTCACGCGACTGAAAAATGATCTGATAGCCACCGTCACCCATGAGCTCAAAACGCCGTTAGCTTCCATGCGTTTACTCGTGGACACACTGCGTGATGATCGCATGACGGACCCAACGCAAGCCAAAGAGTATCTGGACCTCATCGCGTCGGAGAACCAACGACTCACGCGATTGATTGATAACTTTCTGGCGTTCTCACGGATGGAGCGCAACAAGAACGCATTTATCTTCGAGCCGGTGGATGTAATGCAAGTGATTCATGATGCGGTTAACTGTTTGAAGGATCGGTTTAACGCGCCGGACTGCGAATTGTCAGTGGACATCGATGCATCATTACACGAACACCCGATTGAAGCGGATCGTGATGCACTGGTGACCGTGCTGTTGAACTTGCTGGATAACGCATGGAAATATACGGACATGCCCAAGCAGATCAGCGTTCGTGGTCTGGCAGTCAATGGCTCAGTGTTCATCGAAGTGACTGACAACGGCAAGGGACTGACTAAACGCGAACAGTCTCGTGTGTTTGACCGGTTCTATCAAGTCGACCAATCACTCTCCCGACAGGTCGGTGGATGCGGGCTTGGTTTGAGTATCGTCAAGTTTATTGTTGATGCTCATGATGGGAACGTCTCGGTCAAGAGTACGCCTGGGCAAGGCAGCACGTTCACCTTGCAATTCCCTACCGATCGCGGACACTTAAGCAGCAACAGTGATTCACCCAAGGATCAGAGGAACGAGCATGCCTGAGGAAACCATTCTGATCATCGAAGATGATCCGACGATGCTGCGTGGTCTGAAAGATAATTTCACGTTTGAAGGCTATCGCGTGATCACAGCGGATGATGGTGAAAAGGGACTCAATGCTGCGATGCATGACAAGCCGGATTTGATTTTGCTTGACATCATGCTCCCCAAGATCAATGGCTATGAAATCTGTCGCCTGTTGCGTCAAAGTAAACTCGAATGCCCCATCATCATGCTCACCGCCAAGGGCCAGGAACAGGACATTATCCTGGGGCTGAATCTTGGTGCCGATGACTATGTGACCAAGCCGTTTAGTATCCGCCAATTGCTTGCGCGTGTGAATGCGATGCTTCGTCGACAACGTCAGGCAAGTAGTGTGTTGTTTGTGTTTGGTCCGTTTGAATTGGATTTAACCAGTCGACGTTTGATGCGCGGTGAAGAAGAAATTCCGCTGACACCCAAGGAGTTTGGCTTGCTGGCATTGTTTACCCAGCGCGCGGATCGGGCGCTGAGTCGTGATGAAATCATCCGCATGGTCTGGGGGCATGATGTCTATGTCACATCGCGGAGTGTGGATCGCTGTGTCAACACGTTGCGTAACAAGATTGAAGACGACCCGACAAAGCCACGCTACATCCAGACGATCCGCCCGGTGGGTTATCGTTTTGAGATGGATGGTTGAGCGTTCATCAGTCCGCAAAGTAATTCGCAGCCTGAGCCAATTCTTCACCGATGGCCTGGGCGTTGTGTTCAATCAGGGACTGCCACAGCCAACGACTTTGGGGCATGTCTGTGAAGACGGGGTAATTAAAACATGCTTCAAAGAGCACCCTTGGATCACGGGTCACGATCGCATCACCGAGTAAGGTTTGATGGGTTGCAAGACTGCTGATTAACCCCTGAAAAACAGGCGGAATCTGATATTTGCCTGCTGGCTTGATGCCATGTCGACTGATGAGTTGGGTGTATTCCAGGACGGTGCGATCGGTAAAGCCATCCACCGCGCCGTGGTTGAGATAGCTGGTTGCAATGCGCTTGGGGTGGTCACTGCCGATGGCGGTGATGATCAGCGACATGACGTTTTCATCATCACGCAGTCGATAAAGTCTTTCGGGGTCCGGCATGTCCCAATCCGTTTGGCTGAGTTGAGTCTGACTGTCGGCTTCAAACTTATTGTCTGCCTGGCGTCGGAAGGCTTTGTTTTTCTCCAGTGAAGCATGATCCACGGTGAGTTGCGAGAGATCGGGCTTTTGCATGATGGGATGGAAATGTTCTGCTAGCTCCATGTGCGCCAGGCCGTCCGGTTCACTGGAGAAGACAAGATGCCCAAAGCGTTGGTAGATGTTTTTCAGTCGCGTGACATTGCGGGTGATGTTGTTACGAGCAGATTCATTCCACCGACTTGAAAGCGCTGGCATGGTCCAGTTGTCATCGACTTTGCGTTTGAGCACATCGTAAAGTGGTTCCTTGCCAACCTTGGATGATTGGAGAATAAAGCTCAGATGGTTCACGCCTGCACAGTCGATCGTGTAGTCATTGGAGGGGGCATCTTCACCCAGCAGTCGCGTGATATCCCATTGGTGATTGGTGTAGCCTGCGCAAACACCAAGACAGCGAATGTCAGTGTGATTGTTGACTGCTGCACTGAGTACCGCGACGGGGTTGGCAAAGTCGAGCAGCCAGGCGTCCGGGCAGTGTTCCTGCATCTGCTTGGCGATGTTCATGAGAATCGGCCCACCCCGCAGGGCAAGCATCGTACCACTTGCTGAGAGTTGGTCGGACCCCACAAAACCATGTGCGCGACAGATCGCCATATCACGTTGGAAGGGCACCGGACCGCCTGCCATGATCACCACGCAGACCACATCCGCGCCAGGCAACAGCTTGGCCAGATCAGTATCCCACTGGACGGTGCAGTTGGCTTTGGCAAACTCGGGTGTCTTCTGGATCATCGTTGCCATCACCTGTGCGCGATGGGCATCAAGATCACAAATCCGAATACTGCTGGGTTGTTCAAAGGCTTGATCATTGAGAATGGATCGGGCGACCCCCAGGTAGCGATGCGCACCACCGCCGACAAAGACAACATGCATGATTGGATTCCTGTAGAGAGTTGTGTGGCGGGTTAATCCTATGCCGGTGATGCGGGGAAAGAAACAAGCCGTCGCACTCAAATGGTTGCAGTGGATTGGCGGAGTACCAGTTTGGTGGGGATGAGTTCGTGAACGTACGGCGCGTCGGGTTCGTTCAGACGCTTGAGGACCATGTCCGCGGCTTTGACGCCGATCTGATAACCATTCTGACTGATGGTGGTCAAAGGCGGATCGACCGAGGGCGTGAAGTTGAGGTTCGCATAGCCAATGACGCTGAGTTGTTGGGGGATTTTGATTTTCAACTGACGCGCTGCCTTGTACACGTTCATGGCAAGAAAGTCCGTTGCAGCAAAGATCGCGGTGGGGCGGGCAGGTTGTTGCAGCAGTTGGGTCAATTGCTCAAGCATCAACGCCTCGCGATCATCACGTGAGAACAGAAGCTTTAACACACGATCCGGGTGTAACGCCAGGTGATGTTCATTGAGCGCATCCCGAAACCCCTGCAGGCGTACGTCCGCACTGGAATGCCCATCACCGAAATACAGAAACGCAAACTGTCGATGCCCCAGGTCCAGCAAATGTTCAGCTGCCAACCGCGCCCCCATCATGTCATCACTGGCTACCGAGTCATACGGCAAACCCGCACGTACCATGTCCAACGTCACCACCGGCAAGCCCGACTTTGTCACATCCGCAAAGTCCTTGGGCGTGAAGCCTTCGTAGATCAGGTTCATGATCATCGCATCGACTTTATGATCCAGCAGACGTCGAATCGCTTTGCACGCATCAATGCCAAACTCACCGGAGTGCTGAAGGATCATCGGCAGGTAATCGTCTTCCATGAACCGATCCTGTAGCCCCAATGCGATCTGGGCGAAGTGACTGATTTCAAGTGAAGGCAACACCACGCCAACACTGCGCGTCCTGCCACCAAAAGCCACGCGCCCCACCGCGCTGGGACGAAAGCCCATGCGGTCCGCCAGCTTCAGCAGTCGCTCACGCGTCTCCGGTGCCACCGTATCCGGCTTGGAAAACACCCGACTCACCGTGGCGGTGGAGACGCCAGCCATTTTGGAAAATTCACGTAATGAAGGCATGACAAGTCATTGTATCACGTTACATTGGATGATCAACGAGTCACGGTTGATAATTTAAAATGTCAAAAAACTCTTACATTAGCGTTTGCCTTGAATAACCGACGCGCCTATGATTTTATGTAACATGTTACATTTATTGCGTCATGTGACATGCGAATTCAGATTCAAGCAGCAAGCAACTCACTCTCGGATGACACGTCAAGTCAGTAAGGAGTCTTCCATGCCTGGACGGTCGTATCACACAAAAGCGTTCACCCTCATTGAGTTGTTGGTGGTGATCAGCATTATCAGCCTGCTCATTGCCATCCTGTTGCCAGCCTTGGGTGCAGCGCGCAAGTCGGCGCGACGGATCAAGTGTATCGCTCAGATGAAGCAGCAGGGCATGGCCCTGGTACTCTACGCAGCGGACTTCAATGACTACCCGCCATTAAGTGATAACAACTCCCAGCGCGTCGGACAGGTGCAGACGATGAAGTACATCCACAATCTGGATTATGGCCATGTCCCATCGCGCGTGCCTTACCGTGTCCCCTTCAGCAGTGTGCTGACCTGTCCTTCCAGTAGTGCTGAGTCCGGGTTGTCGAACATGGCTATCTACAACAACTACACGTTCAATCGGCGTGTGATCCGTTACTACAATCCGTCAACCCGAGTCTGGAATGATGCCTCAGGCTATGGGGGGCGTTATGAATTCCCTTGGCGATTGTCCAACTTCCAGTATCCCTCCGGTGACATCTATTCCTACTGCAGTTGGCGAGCAACCAACCCAGATTCTTCGCTGACCACCGAGGGCTTTAACGATTGGACGAGTACACATCCGTTTCACCAATCCAGCCGGATGAACAATGCAGCACAGGGCGTGTATCGCGAACACATGGAAGGCACCAACCTCGTCCTGGTTGACGGACACGTCGAATCCTTCCAGTACAGTCAGCTTGAAGAACTCGTCGCAGCTAAGCGATATTGGCGTGAGAAATGATGGCTTTGTGTCTGTAGATGTGAACCATAAACTTTAGCAGGATGCAGTCATCGACAGTTCAGTCCCACCTTAACCACCTGATTCAAACCAGCACCTTCCCGATCAATGTCACCAACTCAAGTGTCATTTTCATGATCGGTTTCCTGATCCGGAGTTGACCTTTGAAAACGCAATTGACCTTGATTTTTGCCTTGTTTTTCAGTGTTTTATGCTCGTCGTCTTCAGTTCATGCGGCAGACGACTTCAAGACCTTTGATCTCTGGCGGCATGCTTCAACCTACGATCAATCACAGCAGCCGGACCGTGATCGCAAGAATGATGCAGCAAAGAATGCCGGTGACCCGGGACTGGTGCGTGGCAACAGTGATTGGCTCAGCTATGATTTTGAGCTTCAAGAATCCGGCTGGTACGAACTCTACCTGCTGGGCACCCCACTGGGTTGGCGACGTGATATCGAGCTTGATGGCAAACGCATCTTCAAAGGCGTACTTAGAGATGATGCGTTTCTCACCGACAAAAACTCACCCGCCAAAGTCCGCAGTCTCTACATCGAAAAAGGCAAACACACCCTCAAGTACACCATGGCAGCTTTCCCCGGACTTTATTTGCATGGCTGGGGTCTGATCAAAGCCAACTCCCCCGCGCAGTCCATTTATGGTGAGCTTCAATCCAACAGCATCGGTCGCATCTCCGATGTGCGTCAGGTCCAACTGACTTTCAAATCTCAATCTTTCGAACAAACCTTAACACTCACCGCGACCGAAGACATTTCCAAGCAGACTTTCACACTGGGTCAATTCAAACTCAAAGCTAATACAACATCGCAAGCAATCTCTTTCAGACTTCCGCAGCAGGGCAGTTACCAGCTTGCTGCAAAGCTTGATGATCAGGTTTTACAGTCAAGTGACCTGGCACTGCCACTGCTTGGAGCAATCGACACCACACCGGTGACCGTGCATCAACCGACGGTGAAAAAGACACTGCTTTGGGACATTGATTGCGTGAAGCAGACCCGTAACGGCAAGCCGGTGAAGCTTGACGAAACCTTCTGGGAAGCCAACGGCCCGACACGGATTCACCGTTCACCTGCTGGGACCTATCGCGAATCCGATGCACTGAGTGGCGACAATCAGATTGTTTCAGGACATGGTGAGCGTTCGCTTAATGCTTTTTCCTATGCGATTGATGTGCCGGAGATTCAGGTGCCTTACCTGTTGGAAGTGGATTACCCCGATGACACCCGTCGGACGACAAATGTGGTGATCCTGGAAAAAGCGATCATTCACCCGCGTCATGGTTACCCGATGGCACAGTTGGGAAGTGGCTATGAAACCGGTGATGCATTTGAACTGACCAACGAGATGAAGACGCATCGTGTGTACTTCTGGCCGACCGTGCCGGAAATTCGTGCGGCGTTGGTGAGTATCTATGACGGTCAACGTGCAGCAGCAGCGCGCATTCGCGTTTACAAACTTGATGAAGGATTGCCTGATCCCGTCAAACCGTACGCCGGTCCCAAACCCGGTGGCCGTGTCTTTGCCAGTTACTACGAAGAGTGGCGTCGATGGAATGCGCATCAACGCAGCGCGTACCTGGCAGGACGCAACGAGATGAGTCAGGACATCATCGGCATTGATCGTTGGCTGCGACTGAGTCGCGCGGTCGGGATGAATGCCATCAGTCCGACGGAGGTCGTCTACCGTAGCTGCACCTATGATTCGGATGCACTCTATGGCTACGGGACACAGCCTTATGACATCCCGCGCCTGGCAGTACTCCTGGCTGAGAAATACCAGATGGGTTACAGCCCTGAACTCCACGTCACCCCACGACCGACGTTGGATAACCTCGTCAAGGCTCAGGCAGACAAACCCGAAGATACACTGCTTTATTCACAAACCGGAGCGGTCGGTATCAAGAACAATTACGGTCCCGGGTTTAACCCCTTGCATCCGGCTGTGCAGGATCGGTACCTGATGATCCTTGATGAACTGGTCAGCAAACTCGGGGATTCGCCTGCGTATGATGGCGTGAATATCCGCCTGATGACTTGGGCAGGCAACTCATGGTTTTGGCTGTGTTCACTGAACTGGGGCTATGGTGATTGGACCATCAACCAGTTTGAAAAAGACACGGGTATTGATGTCCCCACGCCATCCGGTGATCAATCCCTGCAACGTTTCTCCGAGCGTTACACATTTCTGACATCCAAGACGATGGTTGATCGCTGGATCGCCTGGCGGAACGGTCGCATGCTCCAGTACATCCGCAAGATGCGTGATGTGGTGACAGCAGCGAATCCTGATGCGCGGTTGATCTTCACCGGTTCCTATGAGCTTGATTACATCTTTGAACACGATCCCGATGCAACCCCGCAGCAGCTACTCACCGAAGCCGGTTTTGATCTGGAGGCTTTGAGTCAGGAACACGGCATTGGTTTTGTCAATGTCAATGCCTACGGTCGAGCCAAGACAGCCAGTCCGGTGGAAGACCAGGCGATGTTCGACAAACTCATCTTCAATGACAAGCGCTTGATTGCTGGCGGTAACGGTCAGATTCAGAAGGTGACCAATACTTATTTTGAAGTCCACGAACGTGTACCGGTGGATAGGCTGGGGTTGCCCGGATACACGCCCAAGGGTTACTGCGGTGCTGCCGAAGCAGCCGGACGCATGGGCCTGCGCAAGTTGGCGATTCCATTGGCAGAGCAGGATACATTGCGATTTGTCCAGGGCGGACTCGGTTATGTCTGGGGGCAACCTGATGTCTATGTTCCCTGGCTCAATGCATTCACCGCGCTGCCTGCTGTTGCTTTTGATGAAGTCGCAAGCCCCGGTGATGCTGTCGTGGTGCGTCAGAAAACACTGGAAAACAAGGGGTATGGCTATGTCGTCAACCGTGAACCGTTTGCGGTTGATGTGACACTGACCGTCAATGCCAAACAACTTGAACGTCTTGGGACCGGCGAAAAATTGCCCGTCACCAATGGCAAACTCACATTGCAACTTCAACCCTTTGAGTTGATCAGCTTCAAATCGCAGGACAATGCCACGATCATTAAAGTCTCCATGGTGATCCCACAGGAGCGCATTGATCTACTCAAAAATCGATTGGCTCAATGTCAGCAGTGGCAGATGCAAATGCAGGATGGTGCTTTGGCGGACGCACTGAACGATCAGCAGAAGTCAGACTATGCCAACATACTTGCTAAGAGTTGGCAGGCCTTTTCGGATCAACGGTATTGGCACGCCCGTCACCTGTTGGGCAGTCAAACCATGTTAGCGATTTACCAGACCATCGGTCGCTTGCCAGTGAATCAACTCGGGCGTGATTTTCCCATGCAGTTAACCGTGAGTCCGACAGGCAAGTATGAACCGGCCAATCCTGCCTTGATCAGCGCTGCCCAACTTCTCAAGCAAGCCAAGGCCGCATCAACACCGCAGTGTGTCGACTCAGCAAGCATCAATCCGGATTGGGGTGGTGATGAAGTCTTGCTCGTGGACAATCAGGTTCAGCTTGGTTTTGACGTGCCGTTTGCGGGCAAGTACCGCATCGCCCTGGGGCATGTCCGCGATCGACGCGGCGCGATGATGGCATCACTCAACGGTAAGAGCTTGCCCATTCTTGCCAACACCAAGCAGCCTAATGTTCCTGAGCAAACAGCGTTTGGGATGCATGCACTCAAAGCAGGCGACGCACAATTGTCTTTGCAGGGCACGGGGCAGATCGGTGTCTATGCGTTGAATATCGAGCCGGTCTATTACGCGGTTTCAAGTGAGCATTGGCAAGTGCTCGGGCCATTCCCCTCAGCGTGGTACAGCTCCTGGCAAAAGAATGCTCAGCAAGCCATCCACGATGCCATGCAGCGCATCGACCCGCCGATGAATCCATTGGACTTGAATGCCAGGTACGAAAACGCGTTTGGGCAATCCGTGGGGTGGACCACCGGTGAGCACTGTTACAGCAAGTTCTCCAAATGGGGTGTCAACTTCCTCACACGCATCGGCATCACCGAAGGCTACATCAGCTTTGCTGTCACCCACATCCTCAGCCCCGAAGACCGCCAAGCCCAACTGCTCATCGGCAGTGACTGGTGGTCCAACGCATATCTCAACGGCAAGTTGGTTGAGAGTGATCGCAAGCCGGAGAATGTTGCCAAGGACGGTGCGATGTTTAATGGTTGGAAACCAACGTCTGCAACCATTGAACTGAAGAAAGGTGTGAACGCATTACTGGTCAAACATCATGGTGGCAGTGCCGCGACGTGGTTCACCGCGTTTATCACCAATCCCGGTGACCTGCAGATCACCGCTGAAAAGCCAGTTGATTAAAGCGATATGCGTCATCAATCATGACTGGGCAACACGATACGTCATTCCCGCGAAGGCGGGAATCCAGTGGCATAAAGTAGACGCTTGCATATCTCACTGGACTCCCGCCTGCGCGGGAGTGACGGAAGATTGTACTGATTGTTGCATGATATTTTGAAGTAAAATCAAACCGGGCGAACAAATATGAAATACAAGCGATTGAATGTTAAAACGCTGCTCCTGCTCATTGCATTGTGCTTGGCGATGATCGGTTTGCCTGAGTCGGTCAAGGCTGAGGAGACGATTATTGATGTCCCATTATTCAACTTTGTCGCTAGTGATTTTAAACCTGAACATCTTGCGCAAGCCAAAAAAGCAGGCCGGATCTTTCGGGCAACGTATGTGACATACAACATCAATGCACCCAAGGCTGGGATGTACGGACTTTATGTGGCTGCTGCTCGTTGGGAGTCGCATTTTCTGGTCAACGGCAAGGAAGTCGCCTTCTGCAGAATCACGGATAACGATCTGGATACCACGAAGGTCAAGCAGTTCACGCTCAACCAAATTACCAACGTTTGGCTTAAGCAGGGAAGCAACACGCTGACCATCCAGCGCCGGACTTTCCCGAGTCTACCTTACCTTGGGGCGATTCAGTTGATTGCCAAAGACATACCGGTGACGCGCGTTGCAATCGACTTGCCCAACTATCGTGGGTATTACCGCAAGGGTGAATCGGTCGCATGGTCCGTGCGTGCCCAGTCATTGCCATCTCGTGATTACGTCATCGACGTGAGTCTGCATTTTCCTGACGGTAACAAGCGAGCGCTTAAGCAAGTCAAAGTCACAGCAGGTCAGGCGCTGGTTGAAAAAACACTGGATTTACCGCTTGATTTTGAAGGTCAGGCGATCTTGCGTGCAACCGTGGATGGGCAGAATGTCATGCGCCCCGCAAGCATCTTTGCGATGGATGTTTCCAAGCAGGCAACCTTGCCACAACATGTTGCTACACCCAAACTCATCACTGAGATTGATTGTGTTACGCAGGAGCCAACCTACTTCGGTAACGGCAAGACGCGCGTGACCACGCACGCTGGCATGACCTATCGGGAGTCAGCAAATCAAGGCAACTACACCCACGGTTGGAAGCAATCGAGTTGGTTTGCTTACCGTCTTGATGATCTTGATGTCGGCAAAGCTTACCACATTGAGGTTGATTATCCCGACGACAAGGTGCGTACGTTTACGGTGAGTCTGGTGGATCAACCACGATACGGGCATGATGACCATCTCATCCCGTATCCCCTGGACAGTGGCGTTGCCAGCGGCGGGGAGTTCATCAATACCAACACGATGCAGACCATGAGCATCGACTTTATCGCAAGGCGAACCGAAGCTCGCGTGTTGTTTTTCAATTGGCATGGGCCACTGAGTGCTGCTGCTGCGAAGATCCGTTTGTATCAGACCGACGACCAATATCCAGCACTGGAACTCTCCCACAAGTCTCAGAGGCATCAAGCCATCTTCTTTGAAGAGTATGACCGATGGTATGGTTACTTTGGCGCATTGGATGATTCACAAAGTGAATTGCTCAAGGCTGCGGACCGCTATGCACGCTGGTGTCAGTCTGCAGGCATCGACACATTCTGGGACACCGTTGCGATTTATGGCACGACCTGCTGGCCGTCGATGGTGATCGACAATGCCAATGTCCGTGGCTTTTTGCGTGAAGATCATTATCCGACTGGTATCATCTGGCCGTTGTTACTCACCGCCGAACGCTATGGCATGCGCTATTTCGCAGAGCTGCATCCGACGGAGAACATGGTCACGTTGCCTGACGAAAAACAAATGCCCGAACTCTACTGCGCGGACGCGCGTGGCAAGCTCAGACTCAATCCACTGCATCCGACGGTCCAGCAATGGGGGACTGATCTGGTGACCGAGTTGGCCAACCATGCGTCGGATAGTCCTGCATTTAAAGGCATATCCATTCGCTGGATGACGTGGGCGAATTGCGGTTGGGCGAGTTTTAATTCACCTGATGCCGGTGTTGATGATTGGACACTCGGCATGTTTGGGAAGCAGGTGAATATTGATGTGTCGTCGATTCTCAAAAAATCGCATCACCAACGCTGGGCATGGATCAATGCCAATCACCGTCAAGCGTTTGATAATTGGAAGAATCAACAGTTGGTTGCTTACTATCAGAAACTCATCACGGCCATGCGCCAGGTCCGGTCGGATTTGAAATTGGTGATCCATCGCTTTGGAGATTCAGCGGACTTTGGCATCACTGACAGAAGCAAGCTTGCAGCGATTGCGGGAGTTGAACTGACCTATGCAGGGCAGGGGTATCCTGCGATGCGCCGCATTACTGATCCGAAGATGCTGCCAGGGGCTGGTTCGGAAAATCACATCACGGATGTTGATCGCAATGGGGATATCGTTGCATTTTCCAACATGTACATGGAAGTGGATTTCATGTTGGACCAACTCAAACTCGGCAGTAAAGACGGCCAGCGGATGCGCATCTGTGGTGTGATTAATCCACCCGGTCGTCAGATGCTCAAGCGGTTTGCACTGCTGTTGCAGAAGCATCCGTTGCCAAGGCTCATCAGTGATGGGCAGCTTGGTTATGTTCAGGCGGACTTGGCATTGCGTCGTGAGTTTGCCCGCGCATTTTTGCCATTACCAGAGATTGGGTATGCGAAGCTTGATGGTGATGATGATCCGGTTGCGTTGTGGCAAGGTGAGTGTGATGGCCAATGGTTTATGTACATGGTCAATGTCAGTCCCGCGACGATCGATGTAAAGTTGCAGTCCAAAGCGCAGCATATGACAGAATTAGCAAGCGGGCAGTCCATGTCGATCCAATCCGAAATGAAACTCCCTGCCTTTGCGGTGCGTTCGTTTCGTTTGGTTTCACCGATCACAGGTTTGAATACTCAGTTACCCAGTGGACTCCGCGAGCAGATGCAACAACAGTTGGCGTCCGCCAAGTTGATTGTGCAGTTGCCTCAGTTGGATGAACCCCGGATTCTGGATATCAGCCCTGAGGATTATCGGCTTGCTTGTGAACAGGTGGATGATGCACAAAACCACTTGAAACAAGGGCATTATCTGGCGTTTGAGAAGGTGATCCGTCAGGGATATCGCAAGGAAAAACACGCTGAGCGGTTGACGGGTTTGGCAAGGCTGTGTGTTGCTCGGGATCAATTCCCGGTTGGTGTTTACAACGTTGATGCAAAATACGAACAGATGCCGATGGATCAATCGGTTGTGACCGATACGGGTGAGATGACGGTGAAGTTGATTCGACGGGTGGGCAATCTCAAGCAGGTGTATGCCAACGCGCTGGACCGCGCGACCGATGAACAAGGGCGTGTGTATCTGCTTCTTGAAGATGGTCGGATCGTGATGCAGCAGGGTAATGGGCAATATGTGAAGACGCTCTATGCCGAGTTACCTGCGGATCAACGTCGGTCATTGACCATTGAAAATGGTTGGATCATGCTCAGTGGTCAAGCGAGTAAGCAGAATATTGCGGACACCGGGCCTGAGTTGTTGCCTTATGCACAGGGACCGTTGCATGCGTTAGCTGATGGTGGTGTTGGCTTTTTGTTTGATCCCGATGGGAATGGTGCCAAGTCTGCGGGATTGTATCAACTGGCTATTGAACATGATGATCCGCGTCTGGTGCGCAAGGTTCCGGGGTACAAGGATGCCTGCGACTTTGCGTTGATGGGGTCGGACCTTGTCGTTGCAGGGCGGTATCAGGATCGCCAGGGGCAGTTGGCGTTGATGAAGGTGCCGATGCGTGACACCTCGTCCAAACCGCAATGGATCTCCGGTACGTTGGGTAAGCGTGATGGTGTCACCGCATACAGTCTTGCTGCAGCGCACGAACCGGGCAAGCTCATTATGCGACAGGTCAGTACGTGGGCGCGTTTCAAGTTGGTCAAGCTTGATCTTGCAAGCAACACGACCGAGCCATTGTTTGATGTGCAGGACCACTATGGCATGCATGGTCATCAGAACATTTTCAATCTCTATAAACAGTTCCCGCCCTGGTCGCTGGGGTACTCGGTCTTGCGATGTCACAACGGTGGCTATGCTGTGCTCATTGCGCCTTTGTGTACGCTTTACCGTTTGGATGATCAGGGCAGGGTGCTTTGGGCAGCAGGCGTCAAAGCTGAGGGGACCGGCGAGAAACTCAAATGGGAGTGGCCGTCGGACATCGCAATGGATGGGCAGGGGCAGCTGTGGGTGATCGACTGTGATACGTCGCGGGTGGATGTGCTTGATGAATATGGCAAGCGTGTCGGGCACTTCGGCCAACCCGGTCGCCTGGATGATACTGCGGTCGACGCCTTCTGGAAGCCGGTGGGCATTGAAGTGCTCAGTGACAAGCTGGGCGTCAAAGCGGTGTTCATTGCTGACGAAGGCAACGGTCGCGTGGTGGTGTTGGACGTTAAGTGACGCGCGGTGCGTGGCACTTCAACCCAACCGATCCGTCGGCATACGCATGACTGCGATCCATCCAAGTCGGTTCATTTCAATCAAGTGGTTTATTGCAGTTGTTTTGAGGGGCATCATTCCAAGGCAACCGAGCCAAGATGGCCATGCTATTTGTACATAGTCCGGTCATCTTGGCCGGGTCTCAAACGCAACAAATCAGCTGCAGCAAACCACTAGTCCGCACCCGCTTGGCTCATGATTCAAAGTCGCCAAGGGTGAGATGTTTGTGATGTCATGCGCTCATCTCAAGGCAAGGATGATTGGATATGGGGGACAAAATTCCAATTACCACTTGGTCAATAACACCCTTTCAAATCGCCAGTTAAATTCCGCGACAAAAAACTCAATCCCCAAAACTTGACTTGTCAATACTCAGTGATAAGGTTAACAATAGCAATGTTAACCTTAACTTTATGTATGTTAAGCTTAACATCGTGTATTTCAAAAATGGACACAAACCATGACAACCGTCAAGGCTCCCAAACAGAACACCGTCACGCTTCAGGCGATTGCTGATGAAATCGGCGTCTCGGCGATGACGGTGTCGCGCGTGCTCAACGGTGATTACAAGGTCCATACCAAGCTGGCTTTACGTCGGGCTGATGAGATCCGCAAGGTCGCCAAGGACATGGGCTATGTCCCCAATGCCGCAGCGCGGATGATGCGTTCGCGGCAGACCCGTCAGATCGGACTGCTATTGCGAAACGAGGAGGGGCACCGCTATCACAACTTGGCAGCCTTCATCCTCATGCTTGGGATCAATGCCCGGCTGGAGAAGGAAGGTTACCTGCTGAACATCGTCCGGCTTGGCGATGTGCGACAAGATGAAAATCGTCGCTCGCGCGTGTTTGATGAGCGGTTACTTGACGGCCTGATCGTCTTTGGCAATTTTTCCCAGGAAGTCCACGACTGGATCGATCAGGCCATGCCTCATTGCGTCTGGGCGGACACCAATCGGTTTGATGAACATCTCTGTCTGCAACGCAATGAAGAACAGGTTGGCGAACTGGTTGCAAAGCATCTGTTGAATCTTGGCTACCGTCGCGTGTTCTGGACGGGGCGACCCAGCTATCACGAATTTGGTGATCACTACTCACTGACAAAGCGTCATCGCAGTCTCAAGCAGACACTCGCTTCACATGGCGTGGACTTGCAATACATCGACGCACCCAAGCGATCGGACAACCGTCTTTACTTTCCTGACATCTATGACGTGCTCAAGCCCGACTGTGCTTTGGTGGCTTACAACACACTGGGGGCCCATGCGATCACCTCCACCGCCAACGCAATGGGCAAGGTGGTGGGCCATGATTTTGGTCTGGTCTGCTGTGATGACACATCAGAGATTTTCGAAGCCTGGCCGGGGCTCAGCCGCGTGAGTTACGACCGGTTTGAGATGGGCTATATGGCTGCCCAGATGATGCTTGATCATCTCAAACATCCATCGCATAAACCTGACTCCTGTCTGATTGATAGTCAATGGCTTGCAGGCAATACCGCCTGGGGTCCGCTTGAGAAACGAATGGGACTTTGATTCACACGCTTGCCACTTTCAAAAGGAATGTCATCATGCGCCGCTCAGCATTTACCCTCATTGAATTGTTGGTTGTCATCTCAATCATCGCGTTGTTGATTTCCATCCTGCTTCCTGCATTGGGTAAAGCCCGTGAAGCGGCGCGCGGGACACAGTGCATGGCAATGGAACGCGGCTACGGTGTTGCCATGGCAGCCTATCTTGCAGACAACAAATCGTGGTGGGTCGCTGGTTGTGAATGGCCTAATCAACCCAACTACACACCCAATGCGCCCGGTCCGTCGACGAGTTGGGATCAGGGTTGGGGATGGCCTGAAGCGATTTACAATTATCTGAAGCATCCCGGTGCATATGATTACAACGCAGGTGATGCCAAAGGTGAAAATCTCTACACCTGCCCAACAGATCCCAAGGAACCATGGCAGGGGGAATATCCGTTGTCCTATGTCATGAACGCCCAGCGTAACAACACCAACGCCAGATGGGATGGCATGACCTACAAATGTACTGGTGAAACCAAGCTCCCATCTGGTGAAGTGCCATCCAATGCCGTGCATGTGCGTGACAACTGGGTTCCCGCGCCGTCGGAAGTGTTCGTGGTGGTCGACAACTGTTCGCCGCAGTATCGCAACTCATGGCGGTATGGTGCGGCAGCAGAATTACGCTCACCGGAATATGCCTATGGCAGTGGCAACTACTACTTCCGACTCATTGATGGTGAAATGAAAAATCACAACGGTGGCTTTAACTGGCTCATGGCTGATGGACATGTCGCGAACATGACCGTCGCAGAAAGTATTGGTACCAGCAACAACTACGGTAAAGCCCTGGGCATCTGGACCAAGACCCGTGGTGATTGATCTACCGCTACCGTAAATCAACCAACGCATCACAGTAACCTGACTAACTTCCCGCAGGAAAACATTAACAATAGCATTGCCAACGACCAAGCTCCATGGACATGAACTTGAAAATTTCCGTCACTCCCGCGCAGGCGGGAGTCCAGTGGAACTTGCAAGTGTCAACAGAATGCCACTGGATTCCCGCCTGCGCGGGAATGACAGTGAGTGGAGTTTGTTTTTTTGTGCTGCTCTAACACAACATCAAGGTATAGATTCATGTTCAGACGCTTGATTCATTCTGTCGTTTTTGCCACCGTTCTATCACTGTTGCACCTTCCTGCTTTGGCAGCAACTTCCATCATCGAAGACGGCAACCGCGGGCGCATGTCACTTGACGGCACGTGGGATGTCATCGGTGTGAACGGCATTATCCCGCAGTTTCCTGCACCACCTGCCAGCGCGGACTGGAAAACCATTGATGTCCCGCATGACTCTGCTGAGCCTTACCTGATCAACAAAGGTGCTGGCCCCTACACCAACGGTGTCGTGGAGAATGCAGTCGGTAAGGATGGCAAATACCTGCGCAACGAAAACGCGGTCGCCTGGTTTAAACGCTCCTTCAAAACACCTGCTGCCAAAGACATCGCAGATCGACGGATCATTCTCTATTTCCACGGTCTGGCTTACCGCAGTGATGTCTATCTCAACGGTAAGCATCTTGGCACCTCCCTGCAATGTCTGGTCCCCAACAGCTATGACATCACCGATCATCTCAAGCCGAATCAGGACAACGAACTTCTCGTCGGACTCACCGAACGTGATGGCATTGTCGACCCGCAAACACAGGTTGCATTAACCCCAACCAGTGGTGTTCGTGCGGGGATTTATGGTCGCGTGGAGTTGCAGTTCCTGCCAACCATTCGTCTGGATGATGTGTTCGTTCAGACCTTCGTTGCAGACAAACAGTTTGTCCTTGAATTGACGTTGCTTAACAAGTCAGATCGCGATCAAACCGTCACACCGATGGCAACGGTCTTTGACAATGAAGGTGTGCCAAGCTGTGAGTTGGAAGACCAATCCGTCACCGTTAAGGCAGGTCAAACCAAGGTCATCACACTCAAGAAGGATTGGATCGCAGATCATCTCTGGTCGCCGGAGATTCCCTATTTGTACAACGTCCGCGTGCAGCTTCGTCAGAAGGATCAGCCGGTGGACATGGTGCAGATTCCCTTTGGTTTCAGGGAGTTCACCATCAAAGGCACCGACTTTTATCTCAACGGCAACAAGACGCGTTTGCTGCGTATCAGTCACCTGACCTACATTCCTGCTGATGTCGAGAAAGCGCTGACCGGTGATATCCGCAGCGGCACCATGCGCGAGAAGTCCGGCCGCCCGGTTAACAGCGTTCGATTTCACCTTGGCTTTAACAACGAACATCAAATCCGTGCCTGCGACCAGTTGGGTTTCATGGCCATCCCGGAGTCCGGCTGGTACCACGTCAAGGAGTACAACGAGCGCGGTCGCGAAAAGTTCCTGCCCAATGTGCTTGAGTATATGGAACGATGGGTCAAGCTTTACCGTAACCATCCGTCAATCGTGATGTGGTCGCTGACCAATGAACATTTCTGGGGGCGCACTGGTGATGTGGAAATGGCTATCGGCAAACAGGTCGCTCAACGTGTGATGCAGACCGACCCGACACGCCCGATTCAAGGCGATGCGGAAGTCACGTGGAACGGCACACTCCCTGTCATCAATATCCACTACCCCGAAGGCACCGCAGGCGATGTTCGCAATGTCTATCCCAATTCCTGCCTGGTGATCCCCAACGATTTGTATTGGCTTAAAAAAGGTAAGCTCAACACGCAGGCATGGCGTGCAGAATTTGTCTGGGACCGCCCGTTGGTTATCGGTGAGTACTGGGACTTCGGCGGCGATCCTGACAAGAAGTCCAGCTACAGCGGTGATGCCATTTACGATTGGGAGCGTTGGCGATTCGACAAAGTCAAAAAGTCGCCCGACAGTCCGTACATTGATGTCGTCCGCAAGTCCACCGATGTCTATCGACTGCAAGGCGTGGCAGGGCTCAACCCATGGTCCGGTCAACAGGAAGACATCATGCCAACGCGTGGCACACGCGCGCTGGACTTTCATCCCAACTTCTTTGCAGGCGAAGATGCTACCCGCAAGATGATCATCTTCAATGAGTCTGCAACGTCACTGGTCTACCCCAACCTGCAATGTCGCATCATCGTCGATGGACGCACTGTCTGGCAGAAAGAAGTCCGCGTCAGTGGTGAGGCACACAATATCCAGGCAGTCGATGTTCCCATTGAAGTGCCCCAAGTCTCCAAGCCTACCAAGGCAACCTTCACCGCCATGATGCGCTTCTGGGCGGGGGTGCGTACCATCAAATGGGAGAACGTCACACCGAAACCATCTACCTCATGCCACGCACTGATCTCTCGGATATCAAGCGCGAAGGCATTGTCGTCTTTGACTCACACGGCGAGACCACCAAGGCGCTCACAACACTGGGCATGCACGTTCAAGGCGTTAAGGAAATCACTGACGAAACCTTGAGCAATGCCAAGTTGTTGATCGTCGGCCGCAACACCAACCCGACCCCGTTCCGTGGCAAGATCATCAACTTTGCTAAACAAGGCGGCCGTGTCATTGTCCTGTCGCAGGCGTCGGACTTCATCCTCGGAACCGGTATCCCTGAACCTGACACCAAGCATGTTGCCTCGCAGGTCTGGAAGGCCTCGCCCAATCACCCCGTCATCAAACCCTTTGGTGATGAGCAATTCTCCTTCTGGAAACCTGATCACATCGGCACGAAGTTCAACTTCACCAAGCTCTCCGTCGGCGGGATTCGATACCTGCTGCACTGCGGTGGTCTGGGTGGCATGGCATGGAGTCCGCTCGTTGAAGTCCCACAAAACAAGGGAACCATCCTGCTGTGTCAGATGCAGGTCATCGATGCTGCCGAGGCCGAACCCATGGCTGGGGCGCTGCTCAAATCCATGATCCAATACGCACTGGACTACCAAACCCCCGACACCAAACCCCTGCGCGTCCTTGCTGCAAACGACAATGTCACGCAGGTCCTCAAGGCATCCGGCGTCACCTTCACCAAGAGTCTTGAAGGTAGCGGTCCAATTCTCGTCGATGCTTCCCATCAACTGAGCACCGCAGAAATTCACGAAATCAACAGCACACTCTCACGCGGTGGCAAGGTCTGGCTGCACGGCTACGATGCATCCAATGTCCAGGCTGTCTCGGATATCCTCGGCTTTAAACCCACCATGTCCAAACGTGACGATACCGTGCTCAGTGTCGCACTGCGTGGAGATAATCCGTTGCTTGATGGTCTGAGCAACTTTGATTATTTCTGGGCAACCGTGCAGCTGGGCGCACGTCGGGATTACTTTGAAAAGGGCAAGCCCACCGCGCCGATTGGCGGATTGGATGTGCTTGATCTGCCGACATTGGATCGCGGGCAGATGCTTGGTGCGCCAGCATTGATGCTCGATATCCCCAAGGACTCAGGCAACATTTTCTTTGACGGTGTGACCTGGGACAAAGCCTACGCAACCGAACCAGGCAAAGTCTGTCGCATCGTTGGTACCATTGCGATGAACATGGGCGCGACCATCGACATCTCACCCGAACGCGAGTTTACCTACTTCCCCGTGAGCCTGGTCAATCATGCCAACCGCGCATTCTTTGACGAAGAAGCAGGGGATGGCAAAGGCGGCTGGACCGATCAGGGACCGAATAATGACATGAGTTATTTCCTGATCAATCACACCGGCAAGTTCAACGGCATGGATGTCACCAGCGTGAAATTCCCCGTCTCACAAACCTTTGCCAAACGCCCGTTCCTGTTGATTGATCCGACGCGTAACAACGGTAAAGCTGTGTTGACGTTTACAGGCGGTGGTCACGACACCGCTGCACTCAAGCAAGCCAAGGACATCAAAGTCAACCGCAAAGCCACCACACTCTGGTTTCTCCAGACCGCTTGCTGGGCTAACAACATCAATGATGCAGGTAAGACGCAGTTGCGCTATGTCATCCATTTTGATGATGGCACGTCGGTCAACTTCGATCAACGCATCGGCCTGGAATTAGCTGAGTGGTGGAATCCCAATCAACTCGCTGCAGCGCAAGTCGGTTGGTCCGGCCGCAACAATATGCATTCACCCATCGGCATTTTTGTCACGCCATGGGAAAATCCGTACCCCAAGAAGACCATCCAATCCATCGACGCGATTGGTAATCTCGGCAATGCACAGGTGGTCCTGCTTGCGATCACCGGTGGCGTGGAGCGACGTGATTAATCGGGATGGTTGTCCCTATCGTAAAGGAGTTGGTCGTTGAGTCGTATCGCAATCACTTGGCGTTTGATGGTGGCTTTAGGTCTGTTTTTCACGGTGTCTATCACGCATGCCGGTGATCTGGTTGCAGACTGGCAGTTCGTTGACAACGCTGCAAAGGAACAGGTCTCCGGCAATACGTTTGCTTCCAGACCCGGCCTGCATCTGACACCCGTCGACGGACCCGATGGCAAAGCTGCCTACTTTGCTGAAGGTCAATACCTGGTTGGCAAACTTCCTGCTGAACTCAAACCGCCAATGACGCTGTCGTTTTACGTCATGCCTACCGGCAACCCGCGTGGCTCCGTCACAGGCATGTTCCAGCAGATGCAGTACGGGCATGCAGGTTTTCGCATCGGCTATCAACGCAATGGGCAAGTCTGTTTTCTCTACGAAGGCAACGGCAAAGAGCATGTCGTCCGCAGTGAGTCTGAGCTTGAGTATTATCGTTGGTATCACGTTGCTTTTGTTGTCAACGTCGATGAGGTTTCAATCTACATCAATGGCAAACGCGATCACACCGGCAAACTCACTTGTCCCATTACACCGACATCAGAGTCTGTCATGATCGGCAACTACTCAGGAACCGGTGGCACGTTCAACGGCTTACTCGGGCGCATCACCATCAACCAGGGCATCGCTTCATCCTTCACCGAACAAGCCCAGATGGTCACTGCTGCCAATGCCTCACTTGATGTCGATAAACTCGTGCCTGAATCGCCGGTGATCAAACCGGAAAACATCTCTGAGCAATGGGTCAGCAAGAACCTGATCTTTGCCCTGCGGTTTAATGGCGATGTCTCAGCGACAACACCAGCAGGCGTGGTCGAAGCGTTGGATGTCAACCCGTTTAATCTTGATCAAGGTGAACTCGTCGATGGTGTAGTGGGGCAGGCGTTGAACATCAAACGCTACAAGCACCTGAAGTATCCCAAACCTGCCAACTTCCCGCCCAGTGACGGTGGAACCATCAGCCTGTGGTTTAAGCCCGGCGATTGGTTTACGCCCGATGCAATCGCCTTCGTCAAGAAGAACACGTATGCCAAGCGCAAAATGATTTTTACCGTCGACAAAGCCAAGGGCTCACCGTGGGGGCCCTGGGAAGCTGCAGTGCAACTGTTAGGTGATCCAGCGGATCAGTTGGCACAGGTGCGCATCCAACTCGGTGATGCATTTGGTTTGGATACGCAGCAGAAACTTGATCCAGAAAAGTGGTATCACCTCTGCGCCACCTGGGGCAAAGACGGTGGCGATCCAACCAGGACTCGGGGCATTCTCTATCTCAATGGCAAACAGGTTGACGAATTTCTCAATACCAAAATCCCGAATAATGCCATCGATCAACACCTGATCATCAGCACCACCAATCCTGGGGTGACTTATTCCGGCCAGTTGGATGAATTGATGATCCTGTCTCAACCCATGTCCCCGCAACAGGTTTTAGGCTTGTATCAATCCATGAATCCCTGATGCCAATACCTCACCTTTTTATCGATCAATCCGAGATAGAGCCATTTGCGTCAAGATATGCCGTGTCACCCCATAACCTCAGTGATGAGTTTTTTGACCTGCCTTTCAAATAACATCCAGATTCGTGAGGTTCTCGCATAAATATTGGACTGGGTTTGAGGGGGCAGGTCAGATGAGCGAGGGCGTCATGCCGACTTCCACGCCCTGCGTCATACGCTTTGTACCAATCTGGCCTTGTCGGGTGTTCGTCCGCGGCTGGCGCAAGAGATCATGTGTCACAGCGATATGAACCTGAGGGCCAATATGTGGTTGAAGTTCAGTTCATTGAATTGAATCGTGCACTGACTCGGCGTCTGGGCGTGGATTGGAATTTATCAGGGGTGATGCAATTCGATGCTGCCTTGGCCGGTCAAGCCGTCGATGCCAACGCGGCCATGTCTGCCGTCCTGCAAGCCACGATTGAAGCTGACGAAAACCAACGCCATGCACGTCTGCTCACCTCGGCCACCCTGCATTGCATCGAAGGCAAAGAAGCCGAACTCCAAACCGGCACCACAACCCCTGTCCCCCTGCGGGTTGTCTCCCCCGAAGGCACGATCACAACAACGGGATTCGATCAGATCGACACCGGCCTAATCTTGAAGGTTGGCGTGAATCGTGAGCCACAAGGCCGTCTGAGAGTCAGCGTAGAGCCGGAGTTATCGCAGGTCGTCGGAGAAGTCGAAGGCGCCCCGGTACGCTCCAGACGGCGTCTACGGACCTCAGCCGTCATCGAGCCCGGCGGCGTGATCATCGTCGGCGGCACGCAACTCATCTCCCAAACAATTCAACAAAATCTTGGCACGCATTGGGCATGCTTTACGTGAGCAAGTTCCATTCAGGGACGGTGACGCAGCATACCTTTGCAGATCGAATAGCCCAATCAAAGGCACTTTGACTTACGTCACACCCAACCCCGATTACGATCAGACGCTTGCCGAAAGTCCTAGCGGATGGCGTCGGGCTAACCGGAATGACAGGTGGGAAGACATTGTTGAAAACAAAACAGATTTTGTTGACGTTACAGAAAGTCATAATACAGACAATTATGCAGATCAATCACGTATTTTAATCAATCGATCTGGGCTACGGACTGTTGTTACTGGACCTGTTCCCCAGACAAAACAGCAGGCTTATGAAAGATCGAGGGGGTTTGAAAATTTTGAATACAATCATAATCTCGAACGCTTCAATGTACATCGTGGCTTTTTAATCGCATTCCCCTGCGCTGGCCGACGAGATATTGTTCACCAGTGGCTGGAATGGTATGACAGTGCGATTGACAATCCAATTAGTATTGCCGCTGCCAAGAGACTGGCCAGTCTTGCTACCCACAACACTTCGCATCGACCTCGCTTAAATAGCTCCAGTCAACAAAGTGCATCCTGGGCTGTATTGACCAGTTTAAAAAAACCTGAATCCACGTTGGCTGCTGCTCAGATTGCACTGCAACAATACGGTACTTCGGCAACTGTAGAGCATGTTTTAGAGTTGTATGAAACTCATGGTCATCCTACGGGCCCCCGAGACAGCAAGCGGATTCGTCGGGCAACGTCTGCCTTAAACAAAGCCATGAGTACCTTCAATCCTGAGATTAAAAGCAATATCAAGTGTTCACGTACTGCCAACGCTCAATCAGAACCAACTTTTGGGAATAAAGAAATTCAGGAATTGATTTTGTGCATGCAAGAAGAGTGGCCCGATCTGAACGTCTTGAAACAAATTGCGCGGGGACGCAGAGTTGGTTATGAGCAAATGGCATTTGTTTTTGCATGCATGGCCAAATACTCTCTTACCAATACCGACGGGCGAGTTTCAGGACAAGCCGTGATAAAATCAGCCCGAATATACGGCCTGCAATTGCATTCTGATGTGTACCAGGCGGTGAAAAAGTGCCTTATTGAGGCTGAATGGCTTGTCGTGACAGACAGCGGCTATTCGTCTAAACAACAACTCGCCAAGGCCTATGAAATTGGTTCCAACGCTCCTCGAATGAAATGGTTGGAAGGATTTGAACCCCGAACAAGTGCATCATCATGTCCTCTGCCTGATCCCCCCACTGATCTCGATTTACAGAAAGTTATCGAATGGGGTGATATGGTTACGTCAATTGCAAGCGAATCATACTGCGATTACGAAGTAGATACTGACAATTTCACTCCAGACCCACTATGGGCTGAAGCTTGGGATATTTACAATGCCCATCTTAGCAATGCCCTGAATGATGACCGAAGTGCAATTCCATGAATTGAAGCATCGGTTGCACGGGCAACGCCACGCCCCAAGATTCTATATATAGACATAAAGTAATGACCCAAAGCATCGGTGGTACATTTTCTACCACTGATCTTGTAACCAGACATACGAAGCCGGGTAGCATTTCCAAAGATGGCCAATTCGATAATATGGGTGTTGTTTTTTTTGTTTGGATGAACAAAATAATTCAAAATTATGTAAAATTAAGAGTTTTGGCTAAAATAATAAACAAAATTGTATAAATAATTGTGAATTCACTCCTTCTGCGGCAAATAATCAAGTAGAGAACCAAGGAGTAAATTCACATGCCAGTCAAAGCATCCACATTGAGCCATCGCCTGCACTCATCCGGTCGTATTCGATTGGACACTGACCGTCCACATGCATCTGCGCGGGGTTATGGCCGACGCTGGCAGAAAGCACGGTTGGAATTTTTACAGCAGCACCCGTTATGTGAAATGTGCTTGAGACGGGGTCGAACAATCGCAGCGATGCTGGTCGATCACATGGTTCCGCATCGAGGTAGTGCCCAGCGGTTCTGGAATCGAGCTAACTGGCAGTCCCTTTGCACCCGATGCCACAGCATCAAGACCGCAGATGAACGGACTGGGCGGAACCAGCACCAATCACACGAGGAGAATCTCTATGACACAACAAACACTAAATGAAGTTCACTGGTATCCCAGCAAGAGTTCAAACGCATGGAATATTCGTGATCCTCAAACCTTCGAGTTGCTGAGGTTTCATCCAAAATATTTCATTTGGCTTTGCTCAGAATCAATCAAGCTAAACCCATCGTTAACCAATGGTGATGTGGCTCTTGTCTGGCGATTTGGCTGTTACTCAATATGGTTCAGCATGGACAAGCCCAACAAATGGTATTTGTTCCCCGGTCAACTGCGAAAGCGCCCTGTGATCTTTGAGCAAACATCAAGTCATCCTTGGAAGTTATTTTTTCGGACATTTATTCAGTTGCCTGCATTGTTGCCCGGTTTGCTAAAGATGGCATGGCAACAGTGGCGTGAGGTATGGCAGCCGCTAGGGGGATCAAAATCACCAAGACCTTGACATCCTGAAGACCGCCCGCCCGTCGCGTGTTTGCGCCCGCGAAATTACACCCAGGGGGGCATAAAGGAAATCGACCGACCAAAACCGCATTAACGACTCAAAAACTCAACATCGCAACTTTACCTAAGCCGCTATTAACCACCCGAAACGATCAAGATTTTGCGAGATTTTTATGACAACCAGCGTCTGTACAATTGAATCACGTCCGATTGGTTCCATCCAACCCTATCACCGCAATCCGCGTCACAACGATGATGCTGTTGAAGCGGTGGCCCAGTCCATTGCTGAATTTGGCTTTCGTCAACCCATCGTGGTTGATTCTGATAGCGTGATCATTGTTGGTCACACGCGCTACAAGGCGGCGATCCGACTTGGGCTTGACACAGTGCCAGTCCATGTTGCCGACCTGCCATCGGAAAAAGCCAAGGCCTATCGTCTGGCCGACAACGCGACCAACGAGATCGCCAGTTGGGATGACGAGTTGATGCCGTTGGAACTCCAAGACCTTCAGACGGTCGGCTTTGATCTGTCGAAGCTGGGGTTTTCTCAGGACGCGTTGGACAATTGGCTGAATGGCCAACGCGAAGGCCAAGTCGATCCTGATGCGATTCCTGAACCACCGGATGATGCCATCACACAACCGGGCGATATTTGGATTTTGGGTGACCATCGTTTGATGTGCGGCGACAGTGCATCACCTGCTGACCTTGATCGATTGCTGGACGGTGCGGTGATTCATCTTGTAAATACCGATCCGCCCTACGGGGTCAAGGTTGAGCCACGCTCCAACAACGCCATCGCCGCAGGTCATTCCTCATTCACATGCATCATTGCGGGTGGCATCATGGCTCTGTTCGGAATCACTGTCAGTTGGATGGCTTTCAAAACCAACGGCGCTCCTGCCATCTCGATGGTGGCACATCTGGTCTACTTCGGGATTTATGCGTATATTACAAATGAGGTTTTTTCAAAAATGCGGCTAGGTTAGGAGATTAGAACTGCTTGAAGGACTCAAATTTTGCATTCTGGATTGTATTGCTGAAACGCATTGGGACCGATGGCGTCACAGACCCTTTGAAAGGTATCGTGATAGGAAACCCCGTTCGCAGGTCCAAAAACTTGGCTAATCATTGGGGTTGGGCTTTGTCTCCTCAACGGTCGATGTTTTACGAATTATTATCTCCACAGAACGCTAGGGCAGATCGCTCAAAAGGGGCTCCAGAAAAACAGTATTGACATGAGTGTGACAAAAGCTATGCTGTAAGGCTCCGCTCACGGATGGGGGGTATCTGTTCACATAGGAAACGCGTCATTGCAGATACTAAAGGGAAGGCCGTGCAGCAAAGATACGATCCCACTCGCGATGCCATCGCACTCGAGGCTTATTTACAGGGTGGAGCTCAGGAATCACCTTCGCCAATCTATGAGCGCGATGTATTCCATTCAGAGCCTCATCTTGTCAGCCGTGCAAGACCTGGAGTACGGCAATCAAGCTTGGACGGACAGTTCGAATTGCTTGGCTACGGCACATTGACGACAGGTGGTACAGTGGACTACCAGCCAAGCGTATCCGGTGGGGGCAGTTATGGTGCGTCAGATACTGATAGCTGAATTCAAATCCACAGGTGATGTAGAAATTAGACTGGCAGACAATCTGCCATCCAGTAGCAGCAACCTTGCTTCACAAGGAATAACTCGTTGCAGTCCAATTTACTCACTTGAGATGAATCCATGGCTTCCGGATTGTGACAACCAATTCCACATCACTTACTTCATCCCACTCTCAGCATATGATGCGCTTGCAGTTCTGCGAGCACGTCTAGCTAGCGGACTTCAGAAATACATCTGGTACTCGATTGGGCTTCCGTCTGTCATGGTCATAGCCCCGGCTACATCGGTTGCGGACGAAGTTGCCAAAGTGTTGAACGATGGGGTTAGGGCGAGAGAGAACTGGAAAGTCGACAACGGCACATGTTCTCGAACATCAAGGCAGTGTTCATTTGCTGAGCCTGTGGCTTTTGATCCCAATGTGCACACGGTGCATGATCCCGAGGGACTCGATATAGATATTGCGTCGATTGTCCATAATATATCGCTCGGGTTGTCAGAATTCACAACACTCTCAGCGCAGTTCCTCCCACAACTACTACCGCTATCGGCTAAGATCGCGGCCAAGGTGAACACGTACATACAGATGGCTCACCGATTGGCGGCTCATTCTTCAAAGAACTGCGATCGAACTGTTTTTGGGTCTTCCCACCACCAACTGTATCGTGTAACTGACCATCTTGCCCAACTACAGTCATCATTGGCCTATCTTCGGTCCCAGGCTTTTTCATGTGTCGTCCCATTGGAGACATCACTTTGCCTTCTCCCGACGTATGGACTGCTGGGAATCGGTGAGGCAATAAAGGCGCTCCATTTGTGCCAGCAAACAGTTGAGGCTGCTTTTGTACAGTATCCGCTCCCCAAAATCATCCGAGAGAATTTCGCAGGGCCGAGTACGGGCGTGGATGTGCTCCGAGAGATACAAGATTGGGAGTCGGTGTGGGACGGCGTCATACAACCTATAGACAAGACAATTGCGACTACTAGTCAACTCATATCGGATGAGCCTCGTCCAGTCATGATGTTTGTCAGTGGACGACTCGGTTTCAAGGAAGCTCGTTATTCAGTGAGTGTACCGCCACAGGCCCTTACCATCGGTGGTTCACCAAGGTGGACTGTGATGACACTCACGCACGAACTTATGCATTCGCATGTTCGTTCGCTCTTGGATGCATTGTTTACAGACAATGGTACAACGGCGGAGGACTGTCCGATACCGCCCATTTTGCCGAAAGATTATGTGAGCTACACAAGTTATATCAAAGACCGCTCACGCAAAATCAATCCAGAATCCTTGAAGCAGTCACTGCGTTTTGCAATCTATAATTTCGCTCGATGGCAAGCAGCGGCGGCTCTTAATATTGCTTCGAGCGAGAGGACGCTGAAAGATATCATGCCTACAACTGTAGAAAGCCTACGAGCTGTTGTGGCAGAGTCATGGAATCTCGCAAACGAAATCCTCGCGCACGTTCTTGATCTTCACTACTTCTACAACGGTCGAAGGAGCCAATATATGGAGTCCATATGGAGATCATGGGCAACTGTGCCGGGCGTTGTCGAGGAGATTGATCACTATTTACTTCGTAGTGTTGTTGTTGGGTGTACGGATATTAAGGGCAGCATTTCCACCCGCGTGTCCACAGTGTGCGATGAGCTTAAGGATACGCTAATACACATCAATTCACATCGTCCATCACTGACGTTGACCGAAGCCATAGATCGGCTTGAGAAGTATAAAGACACACCATGGGGTTTCAGCTTCTATGGGCCAGCACTTTACCTGTCAGATGTTTGCAGAAATTTCTTCTTTTCTTCTTCCGTTCAAACAGCGCTGCTCCACAATGATCAGAATGCGACAAAGAACGATGCTGGCCATTTTGACTATACCATAGATACTGGAGAATTTGACGCGACCGAGTTCCGTGCACCGTTTGTTCTAATCTTTGACCGCTTGCGGCGAAAAATCGCTGGCGCTGACACCAAGGATGCGATCGAAATGCTCTCAGCAGATAACGCATGGTTACTGTTGGCATGTGCAGCAACAAAAGAGCCTTTCTAGGAGAACGCTATGGCAACAGTCACACATGACGAGTTCAGCCAAAACCGGTTTTTTGGGGGATTCCTTGTATGTTGTTCGGAAGCCGAAACAATTCGCGCCGTTCTTAGCCTGCTCGAAGCTGACCGTTTAGGCGATCGAGGCAAGATTCCTCGCAAGGGATGGAAAGGTGCCATACGTGACACCATCCACTTCAAGTACAAGTCTGATAGGTCATACTCCCGCTCTCCTGATCTAAATAAGATTCTCGATGAGTCCGGAGGCCGGTATCATTACCATGTCTATGTGATCAGCATCGGTCTCAAAGTAGACGGTAAAGACGTTGTAGCTATATTGCTGCTCTTCCCTTTCTCGGGCCTTTCCCGGGAGTTAAACGATCGCATACACGAAGAATTAAAAGGCAAGAACGCTCGATACGCAGTGCTCGATATCGAGCAACTCCTACAACGAGAAAAGGAGCGGAAAGTAAACTCTGACGGTTTCGATTTGCGACGGGTAGTCTTCGATGTTAACGGTGATGTTGATATTAATCACATGACCCTTCAAGGCAAGGAGATTGCCAACACAAAACTATACGCTGAGTTGAGCCAGCCCAAGAAGCTTGATGGACTCTCATTTTCTCCCAAAGTGGCTCGAATTGCGGGGCATTTCGGAAGGCAAGATGTCGGAGCCGAGTTTGATAGATTTGGCAACTGCCGCATCAACGTAGGTAAGAACGCTGACCGTCTTGGCCACCTGATCGCGATACTGGCCAGTCTTTCGAATCATGGGTTGCTCCGTAGTACTCAAGTGCCCCCGTCACGCAGAAAAGCAGATGAATTCGACGATGGACAAGCGGAGACTACTGATGAGTAAATCACTGTACGCGCCCATTGGTACATTGCTCAATAATCGATCTGCATCTGCAGCAATGCTTGCAGATGCACTTACAAGATCGCAACTTGCCATATGCGTCGGCGCAGGTATATCAAAGTATATCGGCCTTCCAACGCTGGTGGAGTTAGCGGAGCGTATGGTAGAGAATGTGATTGCCCGTCCGGGAATGACTGAGCCACAATCCATACCCGCCATACACTCGTTTCTAGCTGATCAGTCAAACGATACGGCCCGTCGCGCGATTGACGAGGTTGGACGCCTGTTCCCAGACGACCGAGAGTTCAACGCGATTGTGCGAAGTGCCCTCTATAGAAATCTTAAGGGAGATGCAGATCTGCTTAGTCATAGGTTGCTTGTGGCCATTGGCATACTCGTCATGAAGGCTGCCCGAGGTGGTGTGTCGGATGTCTTAACGTTCAACTACGATGATCTGCTGGAAACGTACCTAAAGCTCTGTGGTGTTCGCGTCGAGCAAGTCAACGAGCTCTATCAGTTGCGTGAACCAGCCGACGTGTATGTCCATCACCCTCACGGTTTTTTACCATATCACACTTCGCAGTATGAAACGTATGAACGCGTCGTTCTCGACAGCTACTCCTACCATAAGCTGCAACTCAATCAAGACTGTATCAGTCTTCTGGAGCGAATGCTGAGTGAGCACATTACTGTATTCATCGGAGTCGCTCCAGGAGATCGCACGCTTGACAATATGCTGGTCAGGGTCAAAGAGACACTAGATAGACGCGGCATCCATCGCCCGACAGGTGTGTGGATACTGGGGCCTGACGAGCCTGATTTCACAACGGTTGAAACCGCCGCACAACTCAATGTTGTGCCGCTACAGTTCACCAGCTATGACGACTACCCCGACTATCTATTGAGTATATGCCAGGAAGCATTGCAGGCAGGTACCGATGACTAATAGACCGTGAAGTATGTGAATATCTATCATTGTTGTGACGCATCTTGCTCTCGATCAATTGGACGTTAACGCTATAGTGCCACATTCAGTGAATGTACACAGGACTATCCTCGTTTGGTGGTAAATTCCTATAACGATACCTCCCAAGCATGACATGGCTGGTTATACCCGACGCAATCCCATTGGGGCTACATCAACCCAAAGAAACGCTCGAAGAACCTGCCCAGTTTCTCCAACACGTTTCGCTTTTTTACAGCATGGTTGTTGTCCTTGCTGAATCGCGACACAGGCGGGAGAATTTTTATGATAGCTGTGCCCGTCGCAGGGACACCATCAAGGTATTCACGGACGTAGGAGATTTCCGGTTCCAGGTCGACGCGGATCAATTGCTTGTCCACGCCGTAGACGGTGATTCTGAGTTGTGTGCCAGCGTTGAATATCTGTGTGTCGGTCTCTTCGATGAAGCCGGTCTCGGTAGTGACACGTCGACGGATGGCAATTTCATCACCGATCTGGAGCATCGCTTCCCGACCTTCGACGCAAAACAGACGGTTGCTCTGCCATTGGGCCTGATTCGTCCTCTGACCGCTTGCACTGAATAAACCATTCAACACCCCGGCAAGGTCATAGCCGCTGGTAAACAGGCTCTTGCTCCCGTCTATGGCCAACTCAACGGCACCGGAGAGCGTGATATCAATCCCGGCATGCTCGACTTGTTCCCGTGTGAGTTCTGCAAAGACGACATCGACGATGTATTGCTTACGGCGTTTGATCAACTGCCGATGCAACTGGCGGGCGCGTTCGAGTTGGTCTTGTGAACCCCGAAGAATCAAGCGGTCCTCTTGGGTACGCGCAGGGCTGGATTGTCCCGTAGGATGCCGCGTGTGCCTAGGAAGTCACAAAAGACCTTGATGGCCGACCGGTGGTTCTTGATGGTCTTAGCCGAGCGACCCTGCTTGTGCAGGAAGATCAGATAATCCTCGACGTTGGCAGGTGTAATCTCGCTAAGCTGGCAATCCAGCCAATAAGCAAACTTCGACGCCAATCTGACGTTCTTCTTGAGTGTTGCGGGTTGGTAGTTCCGGACAGATAAGCAGTCGTGATATTTACAAAGAATCAATCTCAATTCCCCCTTATGTTCAAATGCACCATCGGTGAAATCGGGTTCCGACTTCACCTTTTGGGCATTTTTTTGAGATTGATGAAAAATTTTTTCGTTTTGCTTTAAAGTGTTATCGCAAAACGATTTAGGTAGAATGGAGCCGGGGGGAAGCGATTTATGGTCAATTTTTCGATGCTGCTGATCGAATGCAAGATTTTGTTAATTAAATGATTATAACATATTTTAGTGGTGTGGTCTTAAAAAAGTCAGATCCAAAATCGGAACCTTTATGTTCATAAAATCGGAACTAATGACAGCATGATACATATCACATGTCGTCTATTAGTTTTCAGCACGGCAGTTGAGCTGACCGTATTGGTCGGTAGTACTATCAGTCATAGATTGGTACAGTGTTTCGTTCGTTTGCAAACTGCAAATAATAAAGAGTAATTCATTAAGCGGGTTGGATTTGCTGCCATGCGCATGATTCCAGTAGCATTCCGTGAGAATGCTTGCAACGATTCCGACATTTGGAAACAATTGTCTGAGAAATTGGCTTGACCGTTTCATATACTGGCCCGTTTCAGGAATGACTTGATCGCTGTGGCCAAATGAAATGCCATGACACATGGTACGCCATTGCAAATCATCTTAAACTTTGCGGATAATGTCATATCTTCAGGCAGCACGTATTCGTCCGGTACGGTTTGGATTCTCAAGGCTTCACGGACTGATAAACGCCTTGCTTTAGTTGGATGCAAATGTACCTCTTGATTCCCGTACCATGCAGTAGGGCTGAATCGATATCGATGCAATCTTTTGAATGATTTTCGCGCAACGTCACCTTCAAAAATTGTATTGAAGCGATCCGAATGTGGGTTGAAAAAATCACATCCGTTGGGAAGTTTTTCTGGATTGTTTTTCCCAAAAAGCAATGGATAGACCGTAAGTTCAAGGGGAATTCCAACGGGTCTACGAGGCCTGCCACCAAATGGTGTGGTGGTTGGCCATGGAAGATTTTTTGCCCCTTTGTATGTCTCAATTTCGGGCCAAGGGAACCATCTGCCTTCTCCGTGGGCAAGTTTTCGTTGTATTGCGCATTGGGCTATAGATTTTTTGACGCCCACCACGAACAGACGCTCGCGATTTTGCGGTACTCCTAGTTCAAGAGCGTTTAACACTTTGTAATCAATTGCATAGCCGTGTTCTCGCAATTGGGAAACTTTTTGATCGAGAAAAGATCGATGTTTCTTAAACCTGTATAATCCAGACACGTTTTCAATGACAAAAAAAGTTGGTCTTAGTTCGCAGAGCATATCTGTATAGACACCCGTAAGCCTACCATTTGATCCATTCCCACCAGCATGTGTACCGCCATTACTAAAATCAGGGCATGGGGGCCCACCGATGACACCGAACATCTTAGGGCGTGGTCCTGAGAATGCTTCTCTAATTACAGCTCGACCAGTCAGATCGCTAATGCTATGAGTATTGGTAATGGTAGCATTACCTGTTCGTTTATTGATCGAGGTTATGGAGATCGAAGCCCAGGACTATACGACAGGCCAGACAAGCAAGTTCTGGAATGACTGGAAAGTCAAAATCGACAACATCCCGACCTATGCCAATGGCAAAAACTTATTGAAACTCGGCAACGTCCAGAGCAAGGGCGAAGGCTGGGACGATGCTGCGGAAGTCACTTTCGATGGCACGTGGTACAAAACTTCCTCTGTCAAATCTTTCATTGATGCAGCCATGACAGGCTTTGCAGCGTTTGCTGCACTGTTGATGCCCTACTACGAATTGAAGAAGGGAGCCCCCAATGGTTGACTATTTGCTCGAAGCACTTCTAACCGCAGTCACGACTTTGATCGGGTGGGTCTCCGAACTGGCAGAACAACTCTTTGGACAAGACATCACCGATTGGGACATCGTCAACGCTTTGGGCTTTGCGCGTGATTCAATCCTTTTCTGCGACAACCTTTTCCCGATGGTCAGTTGCATGCAGATTTTGCTTGCAGGCTTTGCCGCAAAAATCACCGTCATGGCTGTCCGTTACATCCTCGGCTGGTGTCCCACGATTGAGGGATAATGAGCAAGCGAACCATCAACATCAAAACCGGCATCGAGATATGGGACGGCCTGCCCGGATCAGGCAAGTCCTATTCCTGTGTCGAAGAACTGATAAGAATCATCATTCAAGAGCGGCGACCGGTCTACACCAATTTACCCTTGAAAATGAAGGTTCTGCGCAAGCTACTGGTGGTTCGATCCCTGAATCAAGCCACGGCCAATTACATCCAGCCGCTTGACCTGGCACACTTCACGCGGTTTATCAAACGCAATGAAATCTGGTCCAAGTTCAGCGAGCCGCTACGGGCAGAGGGATACGGCTACGGCTTCATTGATCGCAAGTTCAACGAGATGGAAGGACAACCCACCATCACCGGCCCGGACGCTGATTGGATTCCTGCCGGTTCGGTTTTGATCCTTGACGAGTTCCACCGTTGGGCTGACCAACGAACCCATGGACTTATTCAAGCTTCCCGGTGATGCAGAAGAATACGCGCGTCTGTTTGAATCCTCTGCCGGTGGTGGCGCTAAAGTCGATACGCAAGAGGACCGCTTGATTCTGCGGGGATCACAGGACCAACTAGAACGCGCCCGCCAGTTGCATCGACAGTTGATCAAACGCCGTAAGCAATACATCGTGGACGTGGTCTTTGCAGAACTCACGCGCGAGCAAGTCGAGCATGCCGGGATTGATATCACGCTATCCGGTGCCGTTGAGTTGGCCATAGACGGGAGCAAGAGCCTGTTTACCAGCGGCTATGACCTTGCCGGGGTGTTGAATGGTTTATTCAGTGCAAGCGGCCAAAAGACGAATCAGGCCCAATGGCAGAGCAACCGTCTGTTTTGCGTCGAAGGCCGGGAAGCGATGTTGCAGATCGGTGATGAGATCGCCATCCGTCGACGTGTCACCACCGAGACCGGTTTCATCGAAGAGACCGACACCCAGATATTCAACGCAGGAACACAACTCAGAATCACCGTCTACGGCGTGGACAAACAATTGATCCGCGTCGACCTGGAACCGGAAATCTCCTACGTCCGTGAATACCTCGATGGTGTTCCAACCATCTCCACGCGCAAGCTGACATCATCAGCCTACTGCGCCCCGGACGCCATCATCGTATTGGGCGGCCAACAGACCACCGGCCAAACCGTCTCCGGCAGAACCCTGCCCCTAACCAACATTGCAACCAACCGAAACAACCGGGAGACGAACGGCCGGACGTTCATCTTCCTGCAAATCAAGGAAGTGAAAGGACACCAAAACCATGGCAGTCAACATCAAGAAACTGTATCGCAGGATCAAACTGGACCTGAAACATCAACAGGGATACCAAGCGGGGAAGGAGGCGAAATTCGAGCAGGACGAAGAGAGCAAAGCGGAGCATTACAAGCAGGCGTTTCTAGCGGGCAAGACAGCAGCACAAGCGGGAGTCCCCATGCCTCTGTCCCATGACATCCTCATGCAGAAGGAGCATGACTTCATCCACGAAGATGACATTCAGGATCAAGCCGACGAAGCAGAAACCGAAGTCCTCGACGAGACCGCCGAGATGGACGCCATCGAAGAAGACGAAGCCGACGAGGACACCGCAGACAACGACGATGCCGACATTGACATGGCAGACTTCGATTCAGCAGACATCGACGAAGCCGACTTCGATGAAGCAGATGATTACGAATAACCCCACCCATCAGCAAGCAAAATTAGCCCGGACACCCCGGGGTTTTTTCATGGGCAGATGTCAGGCATAGGGATATACTGACAATGTTTTAATTCTTTTCCGAGGAGACCTCATGCAACGTATAGCTCTCGTATTGGCCATCCTGTGTAGCACCGTCGTGGCTACCGCACAGGATAATGAACTGGAACAACTCAAGCAGGAAGTCGCAGAACTCCGTCAAATCGTCTCTGAGTTACGCTCACGTGTCGAACAGTTGGAAGGCAAACAAACTGCCCCACAAGCATCACAGACCAAAAGCAAGTCAGAATCAACGTTCTATGAAACATTGCCATATTCTCTTGGCAAGGTCATTCCCAAACGCCGAGCAATTCAGCAGCACAGCTTCACCATCAAATCTCTGACCGTCAGACGAAACAAGCTCTTCGGTCAATACGAACTGATTTACGAAATCGCCCTACAGAACTACAGCAACAGTCCATGGAACCCATATCGCGACCAGTACCTACTCAGTACGCAGGACACCGACATCAAAGGCAGTCCCAGTGCAACGACAACATTGGCAAAGGGACAACGTAAAACCATCGAAGTGATATTCAAGACCAAAACATTCAAGCCAGAAGAAGTCCGATTAAAGATCGAAAGCAAGGACACGAATAATCAAGGGGATGCAGAATTTAAAATCGAAATCAAATGAGCAATAAAGCAACGGGATCACGTTGCATCAACAAAAACAATCCTCTCACACGTCGCGTCCTGTGCACCGCAGCAGTCATCGCCCCTGACGGCTCCGTCGTCCAGACCCAGACCCAGACCCAATCCAAAGACTGCCTCCACTGCCTCTCCCAATCCGGCATGGACGATCGGGCCAAAGAAGACACCCGGATTTATCTAGTGTTACAAGTTATTACTCCTTGATCAAAATGGGTTAAGCAGTAATCTTCAAGTGTTTTGAGTGTAAGGTGATAAATCCTATTTGTTTCAAACGCAATAAACTGTATTCTGTGTGTAGAAAATGTTTATCTACAGAATGAACATGGAATTGTATAACTCCAGTTACTGATTTTAGGGGTGCTCGGTACGGGGGCATTTGTGAAATAATATGCCGCAGAAAAAAATAAAAATTATTGATTTGTTTAGTGGTGTTGGGGGTTTATCTTTAGGGGCAGCTAGAGCTGGTTTGGACGTTGTAGCAGCCGTAGAAAATGATAAATATGCAGTTCTTGCGCATAAGAAAAATTTTCCAAATACGAAACATATTGATGAAGACATTACCACAATCAAAATTGGAGAGTTATTACAGCGTTGTGGTCTAAAGAAAACTGACAAGGTCGGAATAATTGGTGGTCCACCATGCCAAGGATTTAGCACGATTGGTCATAAAGATGTGGCAGATCCTAGGAATCAACTTTTTGTTCACTTTTTCAAAATAGTACGAAGTTTACAACCAGTATTTTTTCTTGCCGAAAATGTGCCAGGGATTATGAGAGAAGAGAATGATGAGTTGCGCCAAACGGCTATAGATATGGTGAAAGATGATTATGTTATTCTCGATCCTATTAAGATATATGCAAATGATTATGGTTGTCCAACAACACGATGCAGGTATGTATTTATAGGTTATAAAGCAAGTGGTTTAGGGACAATTAAACCAAATGATTTTCGAAGGCAGGAATCCCGAGTAGTAGTTAGAGAGGCTTTGTGTGGTTTGCCAAGTAGAATATCAGAGAAATGGCAGCAAGAATCGCAAGGCTGGAGAAGGGTTAAATATCCAGCGAATTTGACTGAATTTCTTGATTCAGCAAGAAATTGCATCCCTCAAGGTGTGGGAGATCCTACTAGCATTAGCAATTTAATTGATGAAAATATGGTGTCAGGATTTTTAGGTACTGTACATACTGAAAATGTAAAAGAACGTTTTAGGAATGTTAGACCTGGAATGATAGATAAAGTTTCAAAAGCCAGAAGACTGGAATGGGAAGGTTTTTGCCCAACTCTTCGTGCAGGAACAGGAAGAGAGAGAGGGAGTTTTCAGGCTGTGCGGCCAATACATCCCTCGGCACCAAGAGTAATTACACCACGGGAAGCCGCACGATTGCAAGGATTTCCCGATTGGTTCCAGTTTTCAGCAACAAAGTGGCATAGTTTTAGGCAAATCGGCAATAGTGTTTGTCCAATTATGGCAGAGAAAATACTCGAGATTATTGTACAAAAAGTTAGGTAACGGGGTGTAAAATGGTAACATTTGATGGAAGTATCACGACTAAGCCAGTCAAGTCTTTTTTTGTGGATATGTTAACAAAAGACATTGATACGCAAGATGCTATTTTAGATATGCTTGATAATAGTGTTGACGGTATACAAAGAACGTCAAATCCAGCATCGTTAAATAAAAAGGATCCATATAAAAACTTTTATGCAAAAATTGAGATCGGGAAAGATAAGTTTGTCATAAAAGATAATTGCGGTGGGATTCCGTGGAAACTTCACGACTATGCGTTTCGTATGGGAAGAGCAAATAGGAAGATAGATTCTGGAATACATACAGTTGGTACGTATGGCATTGGTATGAAGCGTGCGATTTTTAAGATAGGTCAAGAGTGCATAATAACATCGCATGCTAAAGACATGTCATATCAAGTTCTTATGTCTTCAGAATGGATGAAGGATGAAGATAATTGGGAGTTGCTTGCTGATAAGGTTCCGGCAGATAGGACAAAAGGGACAACTATTGAAGTGTCGCCATTGAATCCTGCGATATCAACAGAGTTTTCTTGCAAAACATTTATGAAGAATTTTAAAGAGGCAATTGCTACTAATTATGCTTATATTATCAGTAAGGGCTTTAAGGTATATGTGAATAATGAAGAGGTAAAGCCTAAGTCGCTGCGATTGCTTTTTTCTGGAGTGGATCATAAGAATTTTAAAAATACTAAAATTGAACCATATATATATAAGACTGAGTATAAAGGCGTGAATGTTTTTCTGTCAGTAGGGTTTTCTCCACAGGCAATTCCAAGTGTAGATGATATCCAAAATAGTCTGGAAAATTACGGGGAAAAGTATTCTTCTGCTGACGCAGGATGGACTGTGATATGTAATGATCGAACTGTATTGTATTGTGATAAAACCTACAGGACGGTCTGGGGGGTTTCTGGTGTTCCGCAATATCATACACAATTTGTGGCTGTATCAGGAATAGTTGTGTTTACTTCTAAAGACGCCTCTCTGTTGCCTATGAATACAACAAAGCGTGGCGTAGATATGTCATCTGAAATATATATGCATGTGCGTGACAAGATGATAGAAGGCACAAAAATATTCACGGCGTATACAAATAAATGGAAGGGTTCTGATTTGGTTGCGGAGTCCCGAAAAGCATTCAAAGAGACGAAAGATGCAAGTTTGGATGAAGTGATTGAAGGGGTGCGTAAGGTAAAAATGGCGCCGACAAAGGGCGCAGTGCCAGGTATGCAGTATAAACCCAAGCTTCCAATGCCAAGGCCAAAAGACAGAAGGCGAAAGATTGTTTTTCAGCGAAATGAAGAACAGATTAAAGTTGTAGCAGAATATCTTTTAGGCGATTCAAATGCGAATATAAATAAAGTTGGTGAAAAATGTTTTGATTTAATGCTGGAGGAAGCCGGGGAATGAGCCGTTTAAGTAATCCAAAACATTCAGCATACCATTTACGTCCTAATAAAGCTGTAGATAGAATGTTGTTTGCAGAGATATTGAAGGCGTTTCATTTATACAAGCCATTGCAGGATGGTACATACATAGGATTTGGAGGCCCGTTCTTAGAAGATTTTCGCGTTATGTCACAGTTGTTTCCCGGGATGAAAATGGTTTCCTTGGAAAAAGACTTGGAGACATACAAGAGGCAAAAATTTAATAAGTGTTCTAAGAATATAAAATTGCTTAGAAAAGATTTGAAGGATTATTTGTCTTTGGATTACCCTGAGAAGAGGACATATATTTGGACGGATTTTACAGATTTTTCAAGAAAAAGGCTTCTGCAGATATCAGATATCGCGCATAGAGCTATTCCATTGAGTCTGATTAGGGTGACTGTTAAGGCGCAGTCTGAGGTTTTATCAAAGTTAGAATTGGGGGAAAGGAAAAGAAGGAGAAGTTTACCAGAAGATTGTAAGCAAAAATTTTTGGAATTCTCTGAGGATTTTCAAAGGCGGTATGACATTGAGAAAGCAGCATACGATGCAAACATGTTTACATGGGAGAATTTTCTAGACGACAAATATTGCTATTTATTGATGCATATGATAAACACTGTGTTGGATTCTTCATGTACGCATCCTAAAGTGTTCGTGCCTTTGCATGCGTCAAGATATTCCGATGGCACTATTATGCTGAGTTATACAGGCGTCTTTTGCAATGTTGAGGATAAGAATAATATTGTCAAGCATTTTGTAAATGCCAAAATTCTGTCTTCAAAAGGAATTGTGGCTGTTAATGATATTGATGTGCCAGTCTTGACGACTAAAGAAAGACTTAAGTTAGAGCCAACTATACCTGCTATTCGAAAAACAGGAAAAACGTCATTGCGAAGTCTTGGATACTTGATTGAAGGTGATGGTAAAAATGCTGAGAGTTTGAGAGTAATGAAGCAATATGAGCAATATTTTCAATACTACCCATATTTTGGCAAATTAGTTCCATAAGATGACCTACAACAGTTCAATATCTTCGTCGTAGTTTCTTGAAACATGTACATAACGCATCGTCGTTTCGATTTTCTTGTGACCCATCCAGTCTTTAAGCTTAAACATGTCAATATTCGCTCTGACAGCACGCGTGGCAAAGGTGTGGCGCAGGGCATGCCAACCCCGGCCGGTTCGACCAGGCGGTAAGTTTTTGAGGGATGGCAAAACCTCCTGCATGTGTCTGATTGAAAGCTTCTGCCACCAATTTTCAGAACGCATCTTCGGTTCAGTCCATTTCCCCCGGTTGTAGTATCCGCCTTTCCCACCTGGAAAAACGAATATCAGATGACCGTATCGCTCGCGTTGTTTAATCAATGCTTTGCAGGTGCGTTGATTCAGCGGGACAGTGCGGGGGCGTTTGCCTTTGGACTTTCTGACGGTCAACTGTTTGAACTGTAAATCGATGTCCCGCCATTCGAGCCTTCGCATTTCCTCCATGCGCAAGCCGGTATTCAGGGCAAGCGTGACCTCACAGGTCATATCATCCAAATGAGCAATGACCATCAGCTTGTCGACTTCTTCGTCTGTGAGGAAGATGGGGACCTCCTCGGGCAACTCCATGGACGGCACGCGCAGGACTGGATTGTCCCGTAGGATGCCGCGTGTGCCTAGGAAGTCACAAAAGACCTTGATGGCCGACCGGTGGTTCTTGATGGTCTTAGCCGAGCGTCCCTGCTTGTGTAGGTGGATCAGGTAGTCTTCGACGTTAGCCGGTGTAATCTCATTGAGTTGGCAATCCAGCCAATAAGCAAACTTCGACGCCAGCCTGACATTTTTCTTGAGTGTTGCGGGTTGGTAGTTCCGGACAGATAAGCAGTCGTGATATTTACAAAGAATCAATCTCAATTCCCCCTTATGTTCAAATGCACCATCGGTGAAATCGGGTTCCGACTTCACCTTTTGGGCATTTTTTTGAGATTGATGAAAAATTTTTTCGTTTTGCTTTAAAGTATTATCGCAAAACGATTTAGGTTGAATGGAGCCGGGGGGAATTGAACCCCCGTCCCGTGGTAGTTGATATATTGCCTCTACACGTTTAGTCACTGTTTTGAGTTTAGAACCGTTGACTGCCAGCGACAGCATTCGCGGGTTCGAGCCTGAGTAATGTTTAATCCGCACATGCTAAGACGTCATGATTGGACGAGTCTGCTAAGTCGTCGTTTTACAGATTCCACAGACGAGTCACTGTAAAACGCGGGTGCCTATATCAGGCAGCCATGCGCATGGGCTGAGTTTGACCAAAGCCGATGCGACCGATGACGTTGTTGTCATTGGCATTTATGGTTTTTGTACGTAGTTTTACGAGGCCAACGTACACCTCGACGTGCCACAATATACCGGAGCTATCCGGTCGATACCGATCGGCCCCTGTTGTCAAAGATCAGTCAGACAGTATACCACACCCATCGGCAAAACCCAAAGATCATGCCTGTCAATCAACGTGAAAAATACCTTTTCTAAGATTTTTAGAAAAATTTCTATAATCTCAAATCATTATAAACAATTAAATTATATGGTTCACTGTCGTGCAAACGATGCATCCCAGATTGACTTGCGTTTGGGGCAATCTACGATTTAGAAAATGTTTTCTAGAAAATAATCAGGACGTTTTATGACGCAATCAACCCTCCAATCCGAAAGGCTCAATGAGCTTGAATCCGGTCAGCGTAAGGCCACGTTGACCGATGTGGCCCAGCTCAGTGGGGTTTCTGCATCCACCGTCAGTCGGGTGCTCAACGGCTATACCGAAGGGTTCTCCGTCAAGCCCAAGGTCCGGCAGGCGGTGATGGAGGCTGTGGATCGGTTGGGATACAAAGCCAATCGTTCAGCCAAGGCCATGCGGTCCAAGCGGACGGGCGTGATCGCGGTGCTGGGTTTGCAGTATGACCAGGAAGGTGAGCCGTTTGGCACGGATGTTCAGATCATTCATAACATGGCTAGCGTGTTGCGTCAGTCGGATCTGGATTTGTGTCACTATTTCGGATCCGGTTTGGAAGAGCCTTATGGCTTACCGGATTGGCCGGTGGATGGTGCCTGCGCATTGAATCTGTATCAGGATGAAGACGTTCAGCGGATCGAGCAGTCAGGTGTGCCTTATGTGAGTATCAATGGTTTGGCCGGTCCCAATGGTGTGAGTGTTCTGGTCGACGACCAACTGGGAAGCAAGCTTGCGGTAGACCATTTTGTTTCACTGGGTCACGAGCGCATTGGTTACATCATGGAATCGCCCTGGGCACTATTGCATCCATCGGTTCAGGCACGTCGATTGGGTTACGCTCAGGCGATGCAGTCACACGGTTTGCCGTTGATGCCGACCTGGGATCAGACGTATGACATGGTTGAGGAAGCCGTTGCCGAGGCCTATGAAAATCGTTGTACAGCTTTGCTGGTGTACTCGCATTACACGGCCATGGTGGTGTTGAAATATGCTCACGAGATTGGCTTGCGTGTTCCTGATGACATGAGTTTGATTTGTTTTAACGACCGTTTCCCGGTTAACCATACGACGCCCAAACTCACTGCGATTGCTTTGCCTTACAAGGAGATGGCTGAAGTGGCATCCGAGATGATCACCAACGCCATTTCTCAGAAGCCGGGGAACATTCAGTCCATTCAGATCAAGCCGGAGTTGGTTGTTCGTGATTCGACGATTGCTCCTGCACGTTAATGAAAATTCCTTTGTTCACACGAGGTGTACGATGACACGTAAACACAAAACGCACGGTTTTACACTTATTGAATTGTTGGTTGTGATCTCCATCATCAGCTTGCTGATCAGCATTCTCCTGCCAGCTTTGGGTCGTGCCCGTGATTCGGCGGTGTCGATTCAGTGTGCTTCAATTGTCAAGCAATTGACGTTGGCACAGAATCTCTATGCCGATGATCAGAACGATTATTTTACACCGTTCTGGTCCAATGACTTTAACAATTCAAGCATCAGTCCGAACTTTGGTGAGAAGTTGGCCTGGACGTATCGACTCAAGGATTACACCAATGGTTATAGCAAATACACACCGGAAAAGAATCTGATGTGTCCCAAGATTCAGCGTCCCCGAATCATCAACGACACGACGCCGTACAAGCAGACCTACAACATGAACCCGTTCATGCTATGGCATAAGTGGCGTTGTCGTCGCGAAGCGGTTTTGACGCCTTCGAATATTCTTCTGCTTGGTGATTCGAATATCACGACAAATGATCAGCTTCGCACCAACGAGTGGCGGTCCCCCTGGGTCAACAGCTCCAGCAATGGAACTTACTATGCTGGCAGCAGCAATGGTGCACCGGGCCTGCGTCACATCACCGAGGGCGATGGTGCCAACATGGGCTTTGTTGATGGGCATGTGGCGATCAAGAGCGGTCAAGCGCTCAACTACTATGGCAATGACACCAACCTGTGGGTCTGGTGATTCACAGACCCATCCTTCACGCCACCCATTAATTGGCTGATTTCGATTCTTCATTTGTTTGAGGCTGTTTTATGCGACTTTTTCCGCGTTCGTTGATGGTGTGCATGCTGGCATTGGCGATGATCTCACAAGCCTGTGTTGCTGCGACCGAATCACAAACCGCCAAGCCCATGCCGACTTATGGCCAGTGGCACTCATCACGCTTTGGTGGCGGTGGGTATCTCCAACAGGTCATCATCAGCCCGACCGATCCCAAGCGAGCCTATGTCAATGTCGACGTCGGCGGACTGTATCGCAGTGATGATGGCGGACATTCATGGCGGATGCTGCATGGCAACCTGCCTGCGCATCGCGGCAACTACGGTGTTCGTGGCGTGTGGGTGCATCCGACCAATCCCGATCACGTCGTCATTGCCACCGGCGGACGCTGGGATGGCAAGCAGGGCGTCTTCGTCTCCACCGATGCAGGCAAGACATGGGACATGACGCACTCAGCATGGTATTGGGGCAATGGTCCCAAGCGTGCAGCGGGCAGCATCCTCGTCAGCGATCCGAAGAACCCCAACCGACTCTACACCGCGCCGATTGACAACGGTTTTGCCATCTCAAACGATGCAGGCAAGACCTGGCAAACCAACGGCCAACTCGAAGGTGTCTGCCCGATTGCCGTCTGGGTCGATCCCGTGCAAACCAACAACATCTGGGTCGCCTGTGCTGACCGCAAGGTCAAGTTGGATGGCAAAAATCGCGCGTTCCAAACCGGCTTACATTTCAGTTCCGATGCAGGCAAAACCTTCACGAAGATCAGTGACCACTACATCTCCGAAATGGTGCAACTGCCCTGGGGTAAACGCCCGCTGATTGCGATCCACAAGTTCGACCACATCATCCAAAGCGATGACAACGGCAAGACCTGGACGCCTTTCGAAGACGGACTGCCCATTGATGAAGAAGCAGCACGCAAGCGATCATCCATCAGTGGCTCAGCCTTTAACGCATGGGCCGTCGGCCCGGACTTTGTGCTGCTGGGTGCACGCAACGGTGATATCTACCGACTCGACAAAAACCAAACCAAGTGGCAACACGTCAAGCCCACTGAAATCCGTGAAGGCAAATGGTGGGGACGCATCAAGCCCGGCCAATGGCAACACTACGGTAAAGCGCTCGGCGCGCTGACCGTCTCACCCCATGATCCAAACCACTGGTTCATGACCGACTGGTACGCGATTTACCAATCCCATGATGCAGGTAAAAGTTGGGACCTTTCCATCCATGGCGTGGAAGTCACTGTCATTCACACCATCACCCCCGACCCCTTCAAACCCGAACTGGTCCACGTGGGGATGGCAGACAACGGTTACATCCGTTCGGAAAATCGCGCGGTGAGTTTCTACAAAACCGGCGGTGGTCCGAGCAATGTCAAACATATCGCAGCAAGCGCCGCCAAGCAGGGTTTACTTTTCTATGTCGGGCCCAAAGGTCACGAGTGGCTTGCCAACCAACTCTACCGCAGCACCAATCATGGTCTGAAGTTTTCTGCATGCAAGATGAAGGGTTTACCCAACATGACTGACCGACGCTGCAACAGTGTCGCGCTGGACCCGCATGATCCGGATCGCCTGTGGCTTGCAGTCTCCGGCAAGATCGCGCCCGGTCAAGGCGGTGTGTATCGCAGTGATGATGGGGGGCAATCCTTCACATGGGATAGCCAGAACATGTCCGGCTCGTCGTTCTTTGCAACCTCGATCTGGGAGCCCGGCCCGCAGTTGGCGGTCAATGAAAACGGCAGCATGATTGCCATCAGTTCCAACAGTCAAGGGATCTATACCCGACAGGCTGGCAGCAGTGATTGGCAGAAGCACAACCTCCCATTCGACGGTTGGGCCAAGCCTTCCTGTGTCGCTGCCAGTGTGCATGCCCCCGGACTTTTCGCGGTCGCAGTTCGTGGCGAAGGCTTGTATCTCTCCTCGGACAACGGCGCGAGTTTCGAGCATGTCTGGAAAGGGGATTGCAGCTACGTTGCCTTGGATACACAACTGCCCAACCGCATCGCCATTGCCACCGGCAACGGTATCGCACTGAGTACCGACTATGGCCAGACCTTTGAATTTCTGGATCGCTCACTGCCTGACCGCGTGATCCGTTTGCCATTGGCATTCTCAGGTAATCGCATTGTCGTGGGGACCGCAGGTTCGGGTCTGTTCTACATTGACCTACCCAAGAATCAGCAGGCAGTGGTCGATGCACCGTGGCTTGAGCAACTCAATCAACAGGTCCGTTATCTGAAGGCCAGCAACATGCAGATTGGCGTGTTGCTTAATGGGGGCAATCTCGTGGACCTGCGTTTGGCCGGCCAACCCAACATGATGGACACCGACAGCAGCAAGTGGAACACACTCGGCAAGAATATGCCCTCCACCTTGGCCAAAGATCGCGTTGAGTATCGTGGTCACACCAGTTGGCTCAGCCCGCAAACCAGTTGGTGGCAGTACCAATCCATCGACCTTAAACACAAAGCCAAGAAAGACACATGGCCCCCCGACCCATATCTGACCCAGTTGCCATATCAGGTCATCGAACAATCGAGCAATCGCCTGGTCATCCAGTCACCTAAAAGCAACATCACCGGCATGCAGTTGACCAAGACATTTGAAATTCAAGGGGATCAGAAACTCAAACTCACCACGCAGGCAACCAACATCTCCGACCACCCCATGGTCTGGGGGCTTTGGTCCAACACCCGCGTCAAAGCAGCAGGCACAGCATCCATCCCCGTCAAGGCGGATAGTGAGGTCATTGTGCAGCACGTGAACCCGTGGAAGAATCCCGACCCGCAGTACCGCTTCAAGGTCCTGCGTGATCACGGTTGGTTGTCTTTGACCAATGAGACCAATGTCCCCTTTGCCAGCAAGCGTGACACCAAGCTGCGTGTTGATCCGGCTGAGCGTCTGATCATTTATCGTCTGGCTGATCAGGTGCTCATTAAACAGACATCGCCGATTGATACCAGCAAGTTGGCTGATGGTCATCGCAGCATTGAAGCCTACCGATCTGAAAGTCAGTCAGGCCCCACCGAGGAATTGCTTGAAATCCAGTTTTTGTATCCGACGGATACGGTTGAGCCCGGCCAGTCCATTGAGGCTTCAGAACAGTGGACGCTTTTTCATGTCAACGAATTGTCTCAGACTTTCGACCGCGTAAGTTGGTTGAATCAGCTGCGTGATCGCGTTGCTGCTTTGCATTGATGCTGCGCAAGTGAAACCGAGTCAAGATGACTCGGCGATATAGCCCAGCCATCTTGGCTGGGGTTCAAAACCATCACGACATGTTGTTAACCACGAACTCTGGAATGTTCCATGTGTCGTCATTTATCCGTTTGCTATTTGTCGATTGGGTGTTGTCTTGCCACGGCATTGCATGCTCAGGAATACGATCTTACTGGAGATTGGCAATTCACAACCGACGCCCAGCACGTCACCGATCAGGCATGGACACAAAACGATTTTGACCATGGGAGCTGGGATACCATGCCCGTCCCCGGCAACTGGGATACGCACAACGACTACGCTCATTTCTCTGGTACGGGTTATTACGCACGACAATTCACACTCCCCCGTGATTGGCAACAATCGCATGTCCGGCTGTGTTTTGATGAGGTCTACCAAACCGCCAACGTCTGGATCAATGGCCATCATCTCGGTGAACATGTCGGCGGATACACACCTTTTGACTTTGACGTCACAGCCTATTTGCATACGGATCAACCCAATCTCATCGCTGTCTCTGCAAGTAACCAGTACGGCCGGGGTGCCTGGTGGAAGTGGGGTGGGATCAGTCGGCGTGTGTATCTGCAAAAAGAAAGTCAGCTGCGCATTGTCCGCCAACAGATCACCGCCGAACCTGATCTGACAACGGGTACCTCGCAGATCAACTTGCAGGTGTTTGTTGAGAACAACACGGATCAACCCATCACTGCGACACTTCATTCGCAGGTCTATGATCAACATCAGGCTACGGCCATCGCCAATCCTGTTACCCAGTCGGCCCGTTTTGAAGCCAAAGCGATTAAGGCTGTAAATGTACAGGTCAAACTTACCAAAGAGCAAACCAAACTCTGGGATTTGGATCAGCCCAATCTGTATCGTTTGGTGAGTGATGTTTATCTGAAAGAAAAGAAAATCGCCACACAGGCCGACCGCTTTGGGATTCGCAAGATTGAAGCGAAGAATGCAAGGCTTTACCTCAATGGCAAGCCAATTCGTCTTAATGGATTTAACCGCGTTGCGACCCATCGTGCTTATGGGCAGACCGAGCCGGTGCATCTGATCAAGTTCGACATTGATGCGATGTTGGCCATGGGGGCGCGCATGACGCGCATCGCGCATCATACGCAACATCCAGCATTGCTTGATTACTGTGATGAAGTGGGCATGCTCATCATTGAAGAGATTCCCGTATGGGGCAAGACCGACCCACAGGTCAAACCTGACAACGCGTTGACCAAACAGTGGCTGACCGAAACGATCCAACGTGATTTTAATCACCCTTGCATCATTGGTTGGTCGGTGGGAAATGAGCTTGCAGAGAAAAATCTCTCGGGCCAGCGTATGAGTTGGAAAGTCTATGAGTATGTGCGCACCATGCTTGAACATGTCGCAGTGCTCAATCCGTCTCGTCTCAAAACCTATGTCAGCAACACCGCAACCGAAGCCAACGGTCCCGGTGTCGATCCGAATGACCTTGTCGATATCCTCTGTCACAACAGCTATGGCGGTTCGTCGGATCAGGTCAGGAAACTGCATCGCATCTGGCCTGACAAACCCGTGTTCGTGACTGAGTTGGGCAAAAGTCAACTCGGTGAACATCTGGATGATGCCAAACTCGACCCGAGACTGATCGCTGAGATCAAAGCGTTAAAGGCATTTGATTTTGTGGTCGGTTGTTCGATCTGGAGTTTTAACGACTACCGCAGCAAGTTCAGCAAGACACCGCTAAGTGAAAATCGCGCATGGGGCATGTACACCGTTTGGCGTCAACCCAAGGCGGGTGCGTATCAAATTCGTGAACTCTTTACCAACAAGGTCAGTGATGAACCGCTACCCACCATGACTCAGATTCCCGAGCATCGACCGCTAGGTGAGGTATACATCGAAGCGATCCTGCCGATGCAGCGAAGTTGTATGGTCGGGTTCACCGTGGTGGACAAAAAAGATGACTACGAGATCGGCTACCAACGTACAGGCGAATTGAAAGTCATCATCCCAATCAGCGATTTGCGTGGTGCGGCAAGAATCGAACCGCTGAAGCCCGGTCAATACCAGTTTCGTATCCGCCCCATCCGAGCCGGTGTCACTGGCAAGTGGTCTGTGTTTTACCCGGTGACCATTCACTAAGTCGCGATTCCCCTGAGTGTTGACAGATGCTTGTTCTCTCGGGCATCACGAGGGTGACATAACACAGATTGAATAAACTTCCGGGGGTATCACAGAGGTTACCCTTGTGTTTTGTGACGGTTGGAGTGATAATGCGGGGGTTGCCAATACCAGGGGTGGTATGACACAACGGCAACGGCTCCGGGGGTTCTGCGATCCACTTGCAGAATCAGATACATTGGAGGGACTGGATGATGCGATCGCGCGATCGATTCGAGCGATGTGATCACATGGTTCCAAGCCGACGCTTATCAAGCAGCTCCACACCTGAGCGTTTGGGTTTTACCATCATTGATCTTCTGGTCAGCCTGGCGATTATCTCGCTCATGCTGGCGACCATTTCGCCTGCACTCAAACATGCCAAACTCGTCAGTCAACGGGCCGTGTGCATGGTCCATGAACACGAGCAGGGGCAGTTCATCGAGCGGTACGGACAGGACTACCTGGGTTACTTTCCCTGGTATCAATATCAACTCACTGTGGATGCCGACAGTCTTGTCGTCGGCACGACCGTCCGCAAGTTCAACGAGACGGGTTTGAATTACTTCGATCCGGCCAATCTCATCTGCCCGTTGGATGCCTATCAGGGTCACATCAAGTACACGCAGAATGGGCAAGTTGAAAAACAGAACATGAGCTTTGCGTTCAATGTGGACTTGCTGGTTCAGCGTCAGCGTGTGCACTTCATCCAGAACCCCAGTGTCATGGTCACTGCTTACGATGGCTCAATGTCCGGTGAGACAGATGGTGGTTTTAGTGTCGAAGGCTATTACGCAGGCAGCTACGATGCCATCGAGTATGCCCGCATGAATCGTCATCTGAATATGGCCAACGTGCTTTATCTGGACGGTCATGTCGAAACGCAAATCCGCTTTGCGCCGACGCAGCTTGCAGTCAATGGTTCGACGTTCGTCGCAGCTGTCTGGGCAGCGGCACAAGATGCCGAGAATCCAACCAGTGGCAACGGCGGTGGTGATGACGGGACGGGGACCAGCAATCCCGATCCAACCAACGGTGGCAATACCGGCGGATCAACCGATGACACCAACACTGACTCCGGCTCGGATACCGACACCCGTGACAATGGGCAAGGCAACGGCAACGGCAACGGAAATGGCAATAACGGAAATGGCAATAATGACGATGGTGTCGACTCCTCCAATCCCGGTCAAGGCAATGGCGGACCCAACGGCCAGGAAGACCCTTCCGGTGATGTCGATGATGAGTCCAAAGGCGGTGAAGATAACACCAATTCTAATGACACCGACACCACTGAATCGGATACCGGGACTGGCTCCAACGGCAATGGAAACGGTAAGGGAAATGACAGCAAGGATGACAGTGGCAAAAACAACAACGGTCATGGCAACAACGACGATGGCGTCGATGTCTCCAACCCCGGTCAGGGCAACGGTGGTCCCAACGGCCAGGACGACCCCTCCGGCGATGTTGATGATGAGTCCAAAGGTGGAGGCAACGGCAAAGGAAATAAATAGTTTTTCCGCAAACACTGTTTACTGAAGGGCAAAGACTGGGCTTCAGACATGCATCACAAACTCTGCCCACACACAAACCGCGTTGTCATGACCAATGGCGACGCGGTTTTTTACTGAAATCTAAAATATTTTGGTTTTTTTCAAAGTCTTTCTGTTGCGTCTGGGCAAATTGGATAGGTTAATTCAACTGGTTGCCAATACCAGGGGTGGTATGACTTGATGGCAACGGTTGGCGAATTGCCGATCTCCATCTGACAATTGAAAGCTGGTTCATATGAAACGTTCACAAGACCTGTTCGTGAAGCGTCATCATATGGCTGTGCCCGCTAACGCCCCACAGTCACGTGCTGCTTTTACCCTCATCGATCTGCTGGTTTGTCTGGCCATCATTGCCATGCTGGTTGCGATCCTTCTGCCTTCGCTGCAGCATGCCAAGCTGGTGAGTCTGCGTGCGGTGTGTATGGCACATGAGTATGAGCAGGGCAAATTCGTCGAGCGATATGTCCAGGAAAACGAGGGTTATTTCCCATTGTTCCAGTATGCCGTCTCGGTCAAGTCCAGCAGTCTGGTCATGACAACCAAAGTCCGCAGCTACCGCGCATCAGGTTTTGATTTCTTTGACCGTAGCGTGATGCGATGCCCAGCGGACCTGGCGCCGGGGAATGTGCGTTATACCGATGCGGACAATCTCAAAACCATGCCAATGAGTTATGCGTTTAATGTTGACTTGACGCTTCAAATGCGACGCGTTCACATGCTTGGTGATCCGAGCAGAATCGTCTCCATGTACGACGGATCAATGAGTGGCAAAGGCGATGGTGGCTTTAACATTGAAGGCTACTACGCAGGTAGCTATGACTTTATCGAACATGCCCGTGTCAATCGACATTTACGAATGACCAATGTCCTGTATCTGGATGGTCACGTCGAAAATAAGATGCGCTTCTTGCCCAGCCAACTCTCACCGTTAGGTGGCACGGTGCTGGCCAGTTCGTGGGATGGCCGTTCCTATCTCTACGATGATGGCAACAACGGTCATGGCAACAACACCGATGGCGTCGACTCGACCAACGAAGGGACCGGGCAGGGCGGCCCCACCGGTTCGGTGGACCCCTCGGGCGACATAGATGATGAAGGCAAAACCAACAACGGTGGCAAGAAGTAAATTTCTCTCTCCATCAACCCAATACACCAGTTGATTCAGCGTTCTCCACGCCATGAAAAACCGCCAGGTCAAAATGGTATTGACCTGGCGGTTTGTTTTATTTCTCAGGTGTTGATCAAGTCAACAAGATGGATTTACTCGCTGCCAACTTTGCGCATCGATTGGACGCACTTGGTCAGGGAGTCGACCGGTGCTTCGACGTCCGCTTCGTATTCGATGACCGCCATACCATCAAAGCCGTTGTCGTCCAGCGCCTTGACGAACTCGGGGAGATTGAGGGTCCCGGTTCCGACGATGACATCTTTCCAGGAAGCGTCGGAGTTGAAGACGAAGTCCTTGTAGTGGACGCCGTAGATTTTACCTGCAAAGCGCTTGACCCATTCGACGGGCTTGCCCTGGTTGGGACCGATTTGCATGCACCATGCGGTGTCGATGCACAGACCCAGTTGCGGGCCACCCAATGCGATAAGGTGTTCGATGACATCGGGGCTGCCACCGAACATGTAACCGCCGTGACAGTGCAGGCCGACGCGGATGCCGAATTCGTCGGAAAGCTTCTTGATCACGCGGAGCGCTTTTTCGTAGCTTTCGATTTTCACATGGGCGGAGATGTGCTTGGCGCCAGCGGCGGCAGCACATTCAAACCACTTGCGTTCGACGGCTTCATCACCCTGGAAAGTCTGAACGCCGATGGAGATGATGTTGACATCTTCCGCGTTGTACGTCTTGACGATTTCCTTCCAACCATCAACGTCAGAAAAGTCAGCGTGGACCGCGCAGACTTCGATCTTGTTCAGACCGATTTCCTTGACGTACTTGGCGACCTGTGCGTTGTCTTTGAAGTTACGGAAGCAGAAGCTCTGCACACCGAAATCCATGGAGGGCTTTGTGGACATAATGTGATTCCTTGTTTAACGGATTGGTTGATGTTTAACAGTTTGATTCATAGCCGCGTTGCGACGCAACGCTGGTGTCTTATTTCTTCGAGAGCAGTTTACTGACCGATACGGACTTCATGGCCGGTCTTGCTTGATTCGTAGATGGCATCAAGGATGCGCTGAACCGCAAGCGACTGTTCGACCTTGGTGCAGATTTCCTCTTCACCGAGCACGGCTTTGGTGAAGTTGGCAAAGCGGCAGCATTCCTTGTACTTGATGTCGGCCTTGATGTCCTTGACGACATCGTATTCAGCGATGTCGGAGAAGCGGTAGACTTCAGCGGGAAACAGCGATGCGCCGGCTTCGGTGCCAAAGAGTTCGACGTTGTGCGTGGGGTTGCCGGTGTGACAGGCCCAGATGGCGTCGAGGCTGATGGTCGCACCGCCCTTGAGTTTGATCAATGCGGTGGCAAAGTCATCGACGGTGAATTTCAAACTCGGGTCACGGTCGGAGATACCCCAGCCGCCTTCAGCCAAACCGCGGTTACCGAACTTGGTGTAGGTCACACCGCTGACGGATTCGGGTTCGAAGTTGCCGATGGTGTGCAGACAGAGGTCAAGCATGTGCACGCCGATGTCAAGCAATGCGCCGCCACCAGCAAGTTCGGCTGCACCGAACCAGGTTTGCAGACGCGGGATACCCGCACGACGGCGCCAGTAAGCCTTGGCATGATAGATGTCACCGAGCAGGCCCTTGTCCACCAGTGTCTTGATCTTCTGACTCGAATCCGCAAAACGCTGATTCATCCCCAGTGCAAAAAGCTTGTCGGACTTCCTGGCTTCGGCGACAACGGCATTGGCTTCATCAATGTTCAACGCAAACGGCTTATCGAGGATGACATGCTTGCCAGCCTTGATCGCTTCAATGGCCCATGAGGCGTGAAACTTGTTGGGGACCGCCACGTAAACCACATCCACATCCGGGTTGGTCAGCAATTCTTCTGCGGTCGCTGCCGGTGTGGGGATGTTGTGTTCCTTGCACAGATCCAGCTTGCGACCTTCATGCGGATCCCAGGCGGTGATGACTTCTGATTGATCGAATTGGTTAATGGCACCGGCGGAGGAATAAGTGATCTTTCCCGAGCCGATGATACCGTAGCGGACCGTGGCCATGTGTTACCTCAATTTGCAAAAAGTAGACAAAGTTTGTTGGAATTAGCAATTTAACGTCCTGAAATGGACTTGCAATGTGCAAAAACTAGGATATGTTGGCGAATCTTACAGAGTTCTCTTTTTTTGACGTATCACAGGTGTTACATGGACCTTCCCAAGCATTTGCGCAACATCTCGATGTATTACTGTGATCCTGAAGCGTCGAACCTGGGACGCTCTCTTGAGCCGGGCTTGGAGATTGTGGAGTTGGTGACCCAGGGGCGGGGCGAGCTGTTTGATGCCGGGCGCTGGGTGCCGATCGAAGCCGGGGCATTGCTCTGGCATGTGGCGGGAGACACCACCATCGGCAGGACTGATCCGTCGGACCCCTATGCCTGTCTGGCGGTCCACTTTCAGGTTGCTGACATGAGTCAACGGCGTGTGCCGCATGTGTCATGGTGGTTGGACACCGACGAGCTTCGCCAGTTCACGCGCGAGGTGCTGCGCTATTTTGTGGATGACACGTTTGATAGTCAGACCATGCTCATGTACACCTACTCACGACTGTACTTTCAAGCACGGCTGTATCATCACCAACTCGTCACCTCCAACGCGCCAGCAGGTTTGGTTGAAGTCATGCAGATCATTGACCAGCGTTACCATGAACCGTTGACGCTTGACGATCTGGCTGAGGTTGCCAACTGGTCCGTGGCACATCTGCACGATGTCTTCCGTCAGCACACCGGCACGTCACCGCACCAGGCGTTACTCCGACGGAGATTGCATGCAGCACGTGAACGACTCATTGCCACCAACGATCGTGTCAAGACCATTGCCCATGAAACCGGCTTTCGCTCTGCAGCAGGCTTCTGTCGGACTTTTAAACAGAACACGGGACAAACGCCAGCCGACTATCGTCAGTATCACGCGCATTTGAAGTGATATTTGTTACCCGTCAGATTCAATCTTCAATTTCATCTGGCGGCTTGTGTGATCGATGTCAGCATTCCATATGTTGCAATTAAAAACACCGACTGAGAATCTCAGCCGGTGTCGTTATCAATCCCTTGATCGAACTTGCCGATCCTTCATTTTGTTTTTGATCTGATTCACACACGAGCGTAGCGTCGCCGGTTGCCGCGTGAGAGAAGCAGTAGAGAACCTGCCAGGATCAGCGCACCGGTTGTCGGTTCGGGGACCACATCCACGTTGGGGACGCTGACCTGCTCACGGATACCGCCAAAGAAGAATCCGCCGAGCAAATGCTGTTCGCGTTCGATGTTAAACCACGGGTCCACAAAACCGCCACCTGCATCGACGGTTTCCAGATACAGCAAGTGGGGCACGGGGACCCACACAAGCATGTCCCAGATCAACCAAATACCCGTCAGGTCACCTTCAACCAGACGGCGACGATGTCCCAAGCCGAGAATCTGGCTTTGCGTGGAGTTGAATTCATTGTTGTAGCCACGCTCAGGAAAATGCCAATCACGATCCGACGTCGTCGGGCCTGTGATGCGCGGTTCAAGCCACAGTTGCCACTCCGTGGGGATGTTGTCCTTGAGTGTGGTAAATGGGCGATCCGCACCACTGACCGCACGATGCATATCAATTGGGGCTGCGTTCACCGACAGCGGCAAGAGCATCATCATCAACGCAACACAGAACAAGGTCAGATTCTTGAGCATGGCAGCATCTCCAGTTGTTATTGCTACAGAATGCACAATCCGTTTGACAGGCAGGATCGTCACAATCGTTATAACCGGACTGTTGATGTGATGCGATACAAAATGTACAGGCAGTGCAAAAAATACAATCAGAAAAGTCGATACAATCGTTATATTTTACCTATTTTAACAAACAGGGCGGTTCGACAATGATTTTGATGCACGTGTTCATGGAGCAGGCGTAAAAAAACAGCGACGGTTTTCGTCGCTGCTTTCAACTCAAATGTATCGCATTGTCTACGGTCAATCGCTGCATCATTGCGTGATGCTGACGCGATTAATTTTTGAGCGTGTTGAATCAGGTTGATTGACTCATCGCGATTCAAACAATTAAGAGCGCTTCAAATCATGAATCTGCATTTTCCGTTACTCCCGTGCTCCCGCAAGCGGGAGTGACGGAAGGTGGAGGTTCATTACTTGAATAGCAATAAGGCCAATGGCCTTGAACACGATTGCGTCTAACACGCTCGAATTATTTGCCGTTGTACTTCCAAAGGTGCGTGAGCATCGGAGATTCTTCGTGATAATCCTGGTTGAACACCAGCACCTCGGTGAGTCCGGCTTTTTGGAGAATGCTGCTGGCTTCTTCGTTGTCGAGCACCATGATGTACCGCGGCTGATCCCTGGGATAGCTTGGGTCGGTGAGGAAGGCCTGTAAATCTTCCTCGGTGATTGAATCGATGATCCGCATGGAGAAGAAGACGAATTCCTCGTTGAGTTCATCATGCCGATCCTTGATGTGCAGGAAGCGGACTGGCGAACTGTCGACAGTGTCGTTGAACTTGACAGCCTGGGTATAGATCGGATGCTGCTGATCCGGACCGACGGAATAGGCATGCAGGATCATGGACGTGAAGACCAGGGCCCACATCGCATTGAGATAGCCGGCCTTGAGATGCTTGTTTTTCCAGTGATTGATCGCGCCCAACGCCGCGATGCAGGTGCATAGCAAAAACCAGAGTAACAGGAATGCCGGGTGCACCTTGCCGAAGATCACCGCTTCTTTGTACTCGGATTCCAGCAGCCAATCGTGGCTGAAGATGATTGCCAAAACGACCACAGGAGCGCCCGCGAGCATGATCCAATGTGGGATGCGGATCCAGTTCAGTCCCTTGTCTTGCTCGCCACTGTCGGTGATGCGTTGATGATCCACCCAGAACGCACCAAAGAGTAGCCCCACCGCAGGGAGGATCGGCAGGATATACCGCTGCTGCTTGGCTTCGGGGATCGAGAAGAAAATGAAGATCAACGCCATCCAACCCCATGCATAAAGCAGTTGGCGGCGACGACTGTCCTTGGCTAAGCCCCACGGTTGGAACAAGGCGCCAAAGAAAATCACCGTCCATGGCCAGACCAGGCCCAATAATCCGACGTAGTAGAATATCGATTGAAACTCGGGGCGACGTGCAGCATATTCACCCTTGAGTCCCTCGGTGACGCCGGGGAAGGCGGTGAGAATATGGTAATACCAGGGGAAAGCCAGGCCGGTTCCCACGAGCAATCCGATGAGCATCCCGCCGGAGTTACACAGCCAGTTTTTGCGGTTCAGCGCGATACACCAGATGCAGGGCAGGAGCATTAACGGGTAGGCCAGCGGTCCCTTGGACATGATGGCTGCCCCCAGTCCCACGCCACAGAGCACCCAACCCAGCAGATAGCGCCACAGGGCAAAGGGGCGGTGTGGCCGATGCGGTCCAATGGCCCACCAGGCGGCTGCGACGGAGAAGGTGACAAAGCTCGCCAGATGAATGTCATAGGACGCCAGTCGGGCTTGTCGTTGAAAGAGCAGTGTTGTGCCGACGAAAAAGGCTGCCAGCAGACCGGTGTGAGCATTGCCCACGGACAGTCCCAACCAGAAGACGGCGCCGAGCATGATCAGTCCCAGGACAACGCTGACGAGTCGGGCGCGGTACATCAGTTGTCTGGGGTGGGTTTGCTCAGGCGTCAGGTCCGACCATGCGATGAGATTCATCCAGACCGCCAGCGGGGGTTTGTTGAGTCGGGGTTTACCGCGCCATGTCGGGACGACCCAGGCATCATCGCGTTGCGGGATGTCATGCCACCCGTGTTGCGCCAGGAAGGTTTCGGTGCTGCTTGCCAGCGTGACATTTTCCATGGTATGCCAGGTGTCGCGCATGCCCAGTGAAACCAGCAGCGGGATTGCACACAGAAACAGCATCCCCACCCAGGCCCACCGGGGACGTTGGTCAGATAGTACAGGGTCGGCAAGCCGAAACGGGCCTTGGGCAGTATTCAATCTCAAGTCCTTGTGCAGTCTAGCGCATTACACGCTCTGTGATCCAATGTCTTTTGAGGACGCGTAGGGGAGGGAATCAAGTCCGTAAGCACGTCAGGGTATCGCGGTTGAGCAACACGCTGACATGACGGCTCCTGATCAATTGTCGCTCTGACCCGTCCTGATCAAGGAGCATCTTACCAAATTGTGAGAGTTGTTTGGCACTAAGCCGGTCAGGGCGAATCCCAGCTTGCGTGAGAATCTCGCGGAGTACCATCTGCATCATGGCCGGATGCAGTTGGCGGAGTTGTTTTCGACTGTATCGGGCAAGCTCTTTTGAGGCATCATGACGGGTTTTGCAGGCTTGGATGGCATCGACGCACTGTTCATCGAGCATCGCCTGAATCAATCGCAACTGGTCCGCTGTCTGCGTCATCTGCTGTGACAAATCACCGCGGAGTTCTAACATTTGTGGGATCACACGCTGACGCAAAGTCGCTCTTAGCCGTGTGGTATCCATATTGGTCTGATCCTCACACCACGTCTGCTTGATGGATTGGAGCAGATCCACCGCCATCGCGTGATCGGTTTTGAGCATCGGGCGGATCAATGTGATGTCGTCGGTTAACGATCGCGTCCATGGCATCGCACCCAGACCGCGCAGCGAGGTCCCGCGGATCAGGCGCATGAGCATGGTCTCCAACTGATCCAATCCGTGATGGGCGGTGACAATGCTGGTGCATTGATGCTGCTTTGCCATGTCAATCAGCGCGTCATAACGCAACTGACGGGCGGTGTCTTCGACATTGCCTTGGGTCTGATCAATCGCGATGTCCCGACGTTCGAAGGGTAAGTCCAGTTGGTTTGCCAGTTGTTCACAGAATTGGGCATCGGTTTCGGCTTCGGGCCGCAGGTGATGCTGCACATGTCCGACGACCAACTGCAATTGCCACTTGCGACGCTGCGCGATCACGTTCATGCCAAGCAGCAATGCCACCGAGTCCGCACCACCGCTGACCGCAATGAGGCATTTGGATTTGGGTAACACATCACATTCATGCGACAGCCCATCGACAATGGCTTTGACGAATGGATGTCTTGGGGGGATGATGTGGGACGTGTCAGCCATGTTGAACATGATAACCTTATCCCAATCCATCGCCGGACTCACGTTGGCCGAGGGGATGTTTGAACTGCGGAATCTCCTGCCAGTCTGTGGCGTGATGCTATTGGTCGCGTGGGCGATGATGCGGCTGCGATCCAAAAAGCGCAATGCCCGCCCGATGGCAACCCCCCAGGAAATTATCGAACGCAACCGCCAGGCGCGTGGCATGCAGGGACAGCTCGAAGAGTTGATGGTGGAAGTCGAAGCGCTCACCCGCCGGTTTGGTGTCCAACTTGATGCCAAGGCAAGACGACTGGAAACCCTCATCACCCAGGCTGAGGACCGCATTGCCGAACTTCGTGAGTTGCAGGGGCAACCGCCATTGCAAAACACGTATGACGATGAGCCGTGCGACGCTTCACAGCATGCCACCTTGCAGACCTCCGAAGCATCCGAGCAGGCAGCATCGCCAACGTCAACACCTGCTCCAGCATCGGAGCAGAAAGTCGATGACGATCCATTGGCCATTTCGGTTTACAATCTCGCTGACAGTGGGATGGACGCTCACGCCATTGCCATGCAACTCAACGAACACGTCGGCAAGATCGAATTGATCCTGGCACTGCGCAAAGCCCGATAACATGTGGGATTGATTCTCAGTAGTGAGCACTTTGGTCGCACTCATATTCAATTCCTGGCCAGGGAGCTTCGCCCCCCGGGCCCCCTGTCGAGGTCGGGGTGTCAGGGCAAGATTTGATTACGTGTTGCATCTAAATGATTGAAGACTGTGTTGCGATGGGGTTCCACCCCAAACCCCGCCAACGGGCAGCCGTTGGATCGCTGCCCCCGGAAGCCCCCGGAACTGGGGTTAATCGTGTGGTTCAGAAGGTGCGTTTACAACACGTTAATCGGACGATGAACATGCCAAGCGTGTTGGTATTCAATCATGTGTTCGAAAGATCGTTTCACTCACGGGGATCAGATAACGAAGGCCTGCCCTTCCTGGGGGACGTGATCCAGCGGCGGAACGCTGGCGGGGTTTGGGGCAGAGCCCCATCTTAAGATTTCTCTTTAATTCCTTTGAATGCAACACAGCAACATCACTTGCCCTGACCGACCGATCTCGCAAGGGGGTCCGGGGGGCGAAGCTCCCTGGCATGAGAAATCGGTTTCAACCAGACACCCTATTTCAAAACCTCTCCCAACTTCCACTTCACTGCGTTTGCTATCCGACCGATAAACCCAACAGTACGGTTTATCTCTGCGCGCAGAGAAAGGTATCCATTGGCCCAGGCACCCGCTAATCCGAATGGGATGAATCCAACCGAACCAGCAGGCGATCTGGCTGGCGGTACTGTGGACCCCAAGGCAAAGTACTTTGCCACCGAGCATCTCAAGGATGATCTGCGCGGACGGTCGGTCCGTAGTGGGCTGATCACCGTCATCTCATCCTCAAGCAGCTTTGTCATCGGCATGGTGGCCACCGCCATCCTCGCACGCCTGCTCGACCCCGAAGATTTCGGTCTCATCGGCATGGTCAGCGTCATTGTCGGTTTCATCGTCCTGTTCAAAGACATGGGCCTGTCCATGGCAACCGTTCAACAGGAAAAAGTCACCCATGAACAGGTCTCCACACTCTTCTGGATCAATGTGCTCATCAGCACCGTCATCGCCGTTATCGCAGCGGTGATCTCCCCAGCTATCGCATGGTTCTATGACGAACCCAGACTGCTGTGGATCGGCCTGATCAGCGCGCCCGGGCAAATCATCTCCGGTCTGATCATTCAACACCAGGCATTACTGAGACGCCAGATGCGCTTCGGCACACTCAGTGCCATCGACATCACCAGTCAGGTCGGTTCCATCGCCATCGCCATCACACTTGCCTGGCAGGGGTGGGGCTACTGGGCATTGGTCGTGCAGACACTGTCGATGGGTATCATCAACATGTCACTGGTCTGGATTGTCACCGGCTGGATTCCCGGGAAAATGGTCCGTGGCAGCGGCGTGCGTCCCATGCTCAAGTTCGGTGGCTTTCTCACCGGCTTTAATCTCACCAATCACTTTGCCCGCAATCTGGATAACATCCTCATTGGTAAGTTTGCCGGCTCCGTGGAGTTGGGCTTGTATCAGAAGGCTTACACACTGCTGATGCTGCCGATCAATCAGATCAACGCGCCGATTACCTCGGTGGCGATCCCAGCGTTATCCCGCTTGCAAAAGGACCCCGAAGCTTATCGACGGTACTACCAGCGAGCGATTGGTTTGTTGGTGATCGTGGGCATGCCGGTGATCGCCTTTGCCGCCGCCGCCGCCAAACCGATCATCCTGATCCTGCTTGGTGAGAAATGGCTTGATGCTGTGGCGATTTTCCTGGCGTTATCTCCGGCTGCGTTCATTGGGACATTCAATGTCGCAACCGGTTGGGTCTATACCTCCATGGGCACCACCAACCGACAGTTCCGCTACGGTATTGTCGCTGCGATACTCACCTGCATCGGCTTTGCCATCGGGGCACACTGGGGACCGATCGGCGTGGCATGGTCGCTGTCAATTAACTTCGTCGTCATCCGTTATCCTGCCGTCGCCTTCTGCTTTGCAGGGACACCGCTCAAACCCCGTCACCTGGGCGTGGTCCTCTGGCGTCCGGCGTTGGCTGCCATCGCAACCGGTATCGGCACGTGGTATGCCTGGGACCGCTGGATGGGACAATGGAATCTCTTTGCTGCGTTCTTCGCCATGGCCGGACTTTTTGCCATCATGTATCTTCTGTGTTGGCTGATTCTGCCCGGTGGTCGGCAGCATTTGATTGATACCGTTAAACTACTCAAGGAAATCAAGAGCAAGCGCAAATAAATATGGCCAACCCTCTGAGCAATCTCCCGCAACGCCTGTTGGGCAAAACAAAGGCGATCGTCAAATTGATGATCCGTCGCGCCCGTCAATTGATCCAGAATTACCGTGGTCGATATCACGGCTTGAACAATGAAGATGTCATCAGCTATCAGGCGGTCATCTCGCCGTTAACGCAGATCAACCTGCATGCTCGGCAAATCGTCAACTCCATGGACTTTTTGCCCGACAAATATTCACTTTCCGGCTCGGACTTCATGCAGGGCCCGCATGTCGATTTTGCCAAGCAGTATGTTCAGCGCGGTGATGATCCGTCGTGGGACTACACGCAGACCACATACTACCAACTGGCGCTTCAGGGACGCCTGCCGTTTCCCATCATCGGTGAATGTCAGGCACGCATGCGCTGTCAGAAGTTCATCTGGATGATCGAGCAACTCCGCCGACAGGGCTATCAACCCAAGACCTTCGGCGCGATTGTGGTCGTCCCCACCACCGAGGGCAATTGGATGGTGATCAACGGCAAGCATCGCATGGCAGCCATGATCGCGTTGGGGCATACCAACATTGACGTGTTCATCGGCTTTGACAACGAAGTCCGCGCCCAGTTCAAACAACTCGCTGAAAGTGTCTGGCCACGTTCGACCTATTCCCGAAGCTTTGAAGCCATGGAATCACTGGGCAAAGTCAACCGTGACAAAGCTGGGGAAATTCAGGAACTCATCCAGGAGATCAAGCAGGCCAAGCTTGAAACGTGGGCCAACATTTATCATCCCCTGCCGTTCTACGAGTTTGGCAATCTCACCACGCAGGTCTCACCGGACACCAGTTACAAGCGACTGCAGATGATTCTTGATGCTGCTGACGGTGATGTGGTGGACAAACGTGTGTTGGATCTGGGGTGTAATCTCGGGTTTTATTCATTCAGTCTGGCGAACCGCGGCGCGAAGGTCACCAGCGTGGAACTGCGCAGCGATTACCATGACATCTCCAAGCGCATCGTCGAACTCTATGACATGAACGTCCGTTTTCGCAACGATTCACTGACGCCGGAGTTGGTGAATGAGGTGGGGGACGTGGATATCACGCTATGTTTTTCCATGATCCAATGGGTGATCGATCAGCAGGGCATGGACTATGGCAAGCAGATTCTCAAGACCATCAGCGAGCGTTCGAGGCTGCTGCTTTTTGATGTCTCCGTGAATCATGGTGCAGCCTGTCTGCTCTGTCCCGGCGGTCAGGAATTGGTTTATGTCTACGATTTTCTGGCTGATGCCACGACCTACACCGACATCCAATGCATCGGTCAGGTCCATCCCTATGGCAATGACACGCGCTACGTTTTTGCCTGTAAACACGCATGATTCTCACTGATCCATCTCAACACGGAACCCTCCGCGCGATCGTTGCGTCCGATAGGCATCGCAACTTTTTTTTCGTCGAGTACTCAAATGCATCATGAATGTGGTCGATACAACCATACAATCGTCACAGATGTTACTTTCATTGCAGACCCTATAGCAGTACCATTTTGACCATGAAGCTATCAGTCGTCATACCGGTTTACAACGAATGCAAGACCATTCACCTGATTCTCCAGCAAGTCCAGGATGTGGACATCGACAAGGAGATCATCATGGTCGATGACTGCTCAACCGATGGGACGCGCGATCGTCTCAACGAATTGGCAGCCGAGGCAGATAACATCCGTGTCCTGTTCCATGATGTGAACAAAGGCAAAGGTGCCGCCTTACGCACCGGATTCCAGGCTGCCGAAGGTGACGTGGTGATCATTCAGGATGCGGACCTGGAGTATGATCCGGCGGAGTATCCCAAGCTGCTTAAACCCATTGAAGACGGCAAGGCCGACGTGGTTTTCGGATCACGCTTTGCAGGTGGTGAATCGCATCGCGTTCTCTACTTCTGGCATTCCCTGGGGAACACCTTCCTGACCATCCTCTCAAACATGTTCACGGATTTGAATCTCACTGACATGGAAACCTGTTACAAGGTCTTTAAACGCGAGATCATTCAGAGCATCGACATCAAGGAGAACCGTTTCGGCTTTGAGCCTGAAATCACCGCCAAGGTGGCACGCAAGCAATGTCGCATTTATGAAGTGGGCATCAGCTACAGCGGTCGAACCTACGAAGAAGGTAAGAAGATCGGCTGGAAAGATGGCGTCCGCGCCATCTGGTGTATTCTCAAGTACAACCTGTTCTCCAGGTGATCCTGCCTGGTCTGAACGGATCAAGCCAACATTTTCAATTCATTGCGGTATCATGATCCTCAGACGGAGCATGTATGGATCAATCACCGCAGTCTCATCTGAATCAAAAAAACAAACTGCACAACTGGGTCTGGTTGATCCTGTTGCTGGCGGTGGCTGCGGTCTATGCTTCAGCGATGCATGGCGGGTTTTATCTGGATGATGATGCGGTCATCTTGCATGACCAGGTCATCCGTCACCTGGGCCAATCCCTGGCCAATGCCTTGATCACCGATCGTGGTCCGGTGAAGCTGACTTTTGCGATCAACTATGCCCTGGGGCAGCTTGATCCGTTTGGCTATCACCTGGGAAACGTGCTGATTCACTGGCTCAATGGCGTGTTGCTTTACCTGCTGTTGGTCAAGGTGTTCACTCTTCCGCGGGTGGGTTTTGCCAATGGCCCAGCCGTTGGGTTGGCTTTGTGTACCAGCCTGATTTGGTTGCTCCATCCGCTGGGTTCACAGCCGGTGTTGTACGTCTGCCAACGTTCCGAGTTGATGATGGCCGGTTTTTCCATGGCCTGTTTGTATGCTTTGTTGCGCAGTGTTCAATCAACCCGTCACCATCGTTTCTGGCAGGTATCAACGGTGTTATGTGGGGTGTTGGCACTGCTGTGTAAACTCGTGGCATTCACCTTGCCGATCATCGCATTGCTCTTTGACCGTTTGCTGGTTGCAGCAAGTTGGAAAGAGCTTTGGCAGCGTCGTAAATGGATGCACATGGGGCTTTTTGCCAGTTGGTCGATTCTTTGGGGGATTGGTTTTTTCAGCTTGTTTAAGACGCATAACAACACTACGTCTGCCGGTGGTGCGTTAGCGGGGGTGATCACACCGTTTGAATATCTGACCGTTCAAAGCGGGATCATTCTGTATTACCTGAAGCTTTGTGTCTGGCCGAGCGTGTTGGTCTTTGATTACGGTTGGCCGCCACCGGATTCGTTTTCGCAGTATGCGTTGGCGTTTGGTGTGTTGGCGGTGCTGTTTGGTTTGACGGTCGTGCTCCTGATTCGGTCGGTGCGCTGGTCTATTTTGCCGATGGCGTTTTTTCTGATTCTCGCCCCGACATCGAGTCTGATGCCGATTGCCGACCTGGCGGTGGAGCATCGGATGTACCTGCCGTTGGTTTGTGTTTGTGTTGGGTTGGTTTTGTTACTTGCTCGTCTGTGTCGCAGTCAGTTTCGTCTGGCTGTGATGCTCTTGCTTGCCTTGTCCTTAGTATTGGGGTTACGGACATGGGTGCGTGTGCAGGATTATCGCAGCAGTCTGACGTTGTGGCGTTCAGTGTTGGATGCAGTTCCCAATGCACCGCGTGCCCGATTGCATTATGCCCAGGCATTGACGCAAGCCCATCGGATTGATCAGGCCATTGAACAGTTTCACATCGGCATCAAGCATCATCCTGACGACTCGCGTTTTTATCACAATCTCGGCCAGTTGTATCTGCAGATTGGGCAATTGTCTCAGGCCAGACCCCTGCTCGAAAAAGCCCTTCAAATGCAGGACAATGATCCTGTCTACTGGTTTAACATTGCCAAGATCAATCGACTTGAAGGTCGCATCGATCAGGCCATGCAAGGCTATGAACAGACGCTGCGATTAAAGCCCGATCACGTGGGGGCGTTGTCAGACCTGGCAGAGATTCTTGCCATTCACGGGCGATGGGATGAAGCTTTGCATCGACTTGATCAAGCCCAACAACTGGCGCCGGATCAGGCGACGTTACTGATCAATCGTGCCAACATTCTGCTGCGAGCAGGGCGCCCTGAACCGGCATTGGCTGCAGCACAACAAGCTGTGTTGTTGATGGCCCATCATCCTTCTGCGATGAATGTGCTTGCCTCGGCATACGCTGCCAACGGACAATGGAAGCAGGCTCGTGATGTGTTTGTGGGTCTCTTGAAGCAGACACCCAACAACCCTGGTAATACGCAGCGCCTTGCCTGGCTACTGGCAACGTGCCCCGATCCAGAAGTGCGTGATGGGCAACAGGCCTTGATCCTGGCCAAGCAATTTTTACAGATGACCGGCCCGGACAACCCCATTGCCTGGGACACACTGGCAGCGGCTTGGGCGCAGAACCGACAGTATGATCAGGCCATCAAAGCCATTGATCAGGGGATTGCCAAACTCAAGGCAGCAGGACGCGATCAACTGGTTCAAAGCTATCAACAGCGTCGCGAACTGTATGAGCAGGATAAGCCCTACCAGCTTCAGCCGTGATCCTGAGCTTGCATGGCGCGATGAGATGAAACTGTGAGAGACGTTTGATGAATGAAGCTGCTGACATAGCAACCCGCCAATCCCTGCCACGATTGGCGCGATGGAGCTGGTTGATCCTCCTGGGCTTGTTGATGCTGGTTTACAGCGGTGCTTTACGTGCCGGTTTTTTTCTGGATGACACGCAGGCCATTTTGTATAACCCCGATGTCACGGATTTTTCGACGGCACTCAAATCCGCGTTGACCTCTGACCGTGGCATGGTGAAGCTGAGCTTTGCGATCAATTACGCACTGGGAGGCGCTCAGGCATGGGGCTATCACTTGGTGAACCTGGGAGTGCATTATCTCAACGGACTCTTACTTTGGAGTTTGTTGTACGCGACATTGCAATTGCCACGCATCGGCATGTCCAAACAACGCGCAGCCTTGTTGGCGTTGGGCAGTGCTGCGATCTGGCTGGTGCATCCATTGGGATCACAGGCCGTGGTCTACACTGTGCAGCGCGCCGAGTTGATGGCATCGACACTCTTTCTGTTCTGCGGCTTTGCCCTGGTGCAAAGTCAAATCCAAACCAGACATCGCCGACGCTGGCAGATACTCTGTGTGCTGGGCAGTTTTTTGGGCATGCAGTGCAAACTCATTGCAATTGTGATCCCGCTGTTGCTGCTGATCTTTGATTGGTTACTGGTTGCCTCACATGGCAGAGAACTCTGGCAAAAACGCCGCTGGCTCTACGTCGGCCTTTTTGCATCTTGGAGCATGGTCTTCGTGCTCGGCGCCTCGGGGTTACTCAAAGCCGATGCCCAGTTAGCCAGTGCCGGGACGGGACTGATGCAGGCGATTCCACCGAAGCTGTACCTGGCAGCACAAAGTCAGATTCTCCTGCATTATCTGTGGCTGACGATCTGGCCTCAGACGTTGGTCTTCGATCATGCCTGGCCGCTGCCTGTTCAATTCATGGCATGTTGGCCGACATTGCTGGCGATGACAGTGTTGTTTGCAGTGACAGTCATATTGGTGATCCGGCGTGTACGTTGGGGCATGTTGCCAAGCCTGTTTTTCCTGGTGTTGGCACCGACTTCCAGTTTCCTGCCGGTGATCGATCTGGCGGTCGAGCATCGGATGTACCTGGCGCTGTCGAGTGTCTGCGTAGGGGTTGTGCTTTTGCTCGGTCGTATACTGCGCGAGAAGACAACGCTGCTTCTTGTGGTGATGGGGTTTTTGATCATCACGCTCAGTGTGCGGACCTGGGTGCGTGTCGGTGATTACCAGGACCCGCAGGTGCTTTGGAGCAAGGTGCTGACGGTGTATCCCAATTCGCCGCGCGCCAAGGCACAGGTCCAGTTTGCCAAACACATGAAGCAGGGACTTGGCAAACAGATGGAACAACTCCAGCAAGCCATTGCTGATAACCCGGGAGATCATCAGTCGCTTTACATGCTCGGTGAGATTTTCTTCCAGTTATCCGATCTGAAACTGGCACGCCCCATGCTCGAAAAAGCATGGCAGTTAAAGCCCGATGAGCCTGCCTATGTTCAGGCGTTGGCCCGCATACTGCGCATTGATGGTGAGTTGGATCGAGCGGCTGGACTGTATCACGATCTGATTGCCATCAAGCCCGATGATGTTGGCATCCGCCTGGCCATGGCCGAGTTGCTTGCAGGTATGAAGTGTTGGGATGAGGCGCTTACGCAATTGCATCACGCGCAAACCATCGCGCCGCAGAACCCCTCCGTCTATGCCAACACCGCCAATATTCTTCTGCGCGCCGATCGCGCATCACAAGCCATTGAACCTGCCAGGCGCGCTTATGCGTTGGCCGGAGCGCAATCCGCCAATGCCGCTGGCGTACTCGCATCTGCCTATGCCGCCAATGGGATGTGGACCTTGGCCTGTGACTTGTTTGAGAAAGTCCATCAACTCAACCCACAGGACCCCGGGACCCTTCAGCGTCTGGCATGGCTTTACGCAACCTGCCCTGATTCGACCGTTGTCGATGGGCAGAAAGCTGTCGCATACGCCCGACTGTTTTTTGAGATGATCGGCAGCGCCAGTCCAACCACATGGGACACCCTGGCAGCGGCCTGGGCAAGAGCAGGTGAGTATGATCAGGCGATCGACGCCATGAATCATGCCATTGCACAACTCAAGCGATTGGAACGAGCCGATTTGGTCCCTGCGTACGAACAACGACTGGCTTGCTACCGTTCAGGTCAACCTTTTACACAAAAAATAGTATCAAATGCACCAAAACCTGCGGACTTGAATTGAAATTGCTCTAATCATGTTGTCCAAGATATTGCTCTTGATCCAACACGCGGTTGATTAAACAACATACATTGACAATTCATTGGCATAAAACTGCAATGTCAGTCATGCTCTCTGATATCGATTAGAAAATGATCATCACGTGCCTGAGGAATGGTACGTTGGCATGCAGGTTGGCCGGTCTCGATGGCTTGACGCAGGTCATCAATGACCGGTTTGACGGATGCAAAATAACCATGTCCCAGCGACAGTAATCCAAACCCGTCGACCACGATGGTATCCGCGTCGTCCATCACCGTGATGGGCGGGACATGTCCGACGCGCTCATCGCGATGCAAGTACTCCGAAGCAAAGACAGCCCGGTCGTCAGGTGAAGTCAACACGGTGCGGTGATCGGATTGATGTGGATATTTCGTTGCAAGTCGTTTGAATGTTTTGATACGAATGTCAGGCGAGCAGAAGAAAATCTGCCCAAGTGATAGATCAGGCAGGTGATCAGCCACCAATTCCTGAAAAGCATGAAGCACGCCACGGTTACCCATGCTGTGAACAAACAGATGAATGCGATCAGCCCCGGCTTGCTCGGATAAGGTGTGTAGAAACCGGGCAATCAATGGCACACTGTCTTCGATGGCTGCTTCATCTGCCGGGTAATCCTTGATCATCCCACGCGACGGCCAACTGTAAAACGCCATCTCACCGGGAAGCTTGAGGTCATAGCCGATCTGTGCAGCACGGATGGCCGCTTCATCAAAGCTGACGTTAAAGCCGTGAATGTAGACGAATAAATTCCGCTGATTCTTCGGCCACCATGTCTGCAATTTGTTTTGCAGATCAGTGATGAACCAATCGTCTGACAGGGTATGGGTGCTGGTGATTTTGAGTCGGTCATCCGCTTCAAGTAACAGCCATCTCCGCCACCATGGTGAACCGACGGAGCCGGGTTTGTGACTTTTGGGGATGAACACATTGCACATACCGTAGGTGATTTGGTCTGCTGATTCGGCATCAGAAAATTGCAGCTTGCCATGAACGCCGCCCAACGGTTTACGATCCGTACCGAACCACACGCGCACAATACGACGATCCGGGTCCGCCCATGCTTTGGCATCTATGCCTTTCTGGATTCCGAATTGAACACCTTTCTGAACCGCCTGCCAGAGAAAAACGTAAAGGGTTTTACCCAGTGTTGCCAGGTCATCCGCAGACAGCACATCCCTTAGCAGTAGAAATTCATCAGCTAAAATCAAGTCCGTGTCGCTGGCAATGTTGCCCTGAGCTATTTCTTCAAGTAACGGTTTGAGATCAATCGTCATGACCTCGGTGCAGGAAAAGACCGATGCAACGATTTCACGGTTGTCATCTGTCGGATCAAAGGGTGCGGCAGCGGTTTTCTGCTCATCCATGGATAGCACAACCGAACCTTCAGCACGTATCGCTGATTCACCAAACCATTGAAACGTCACCTGCCGACGATCCGGCTCGCATTGAATTTGCAGCGAGAAAACACTCATTGCGAATCTTCCCCATGATCAGGAAGCAACGCCTTAAGCGTGGTTGGATCGTCGATACCCCGGAGGATGGTTTCGATCATCGGAGCAAAATTGACGAGATTTTGGCAGAGTGATTCTTCATCACGTTCTCCAGCGAGAATGCGTTCAACTGATCGGGCAAATTCAGATGCCTCACCACCTGTGTGATGACCTTGTTGTATCAATTGCTCCACGGCAGTCTGAGCTTCTTTGATTCCTCCCACTGCACCGACAACCATAAAAGCAACTTTAGCATGCTGTCTTGTGTGATGAGCTGTCCCCGCGAAATTGCGTTTGGCTTCGCGAGCTAATTTTCGGTACCCATTAGCCTGATCAGGTTGACCTTGTTGATCGGCAATACGGGCCAGTATTCCGTAAGTATTCCAGATTTCCGCAACTCCGGGTTCCAAGGTTTTCTTGATCACCAAAGCTTCCTCTGCCAATTGTTGGGCTTCATTCATACGATTGGGTTGGGTTCGTAGGAGTTCGGCTAGATTGCTTAGGCATGTTGAAAGTAGAACATTGTCTTCAGTTGTTCTACCAGCATCAATCGCCATGCGAAACCATGTTTCTGCTGCTTCTGGATTGCCAGCCGTTTCACATAAAATAGCCAGACAATTCCATGTTTTTGCAGCTCCAACCAGGTTGCCTTGCAATACTTTCAAACGGGCTGATTCTCTATAGTGCGTCTCTGCATGATCCAATCGTTCTAATTCATCAAATACCATACCCAACTGGTGATGAGCGACAGCTTCCACTTCAGGTTCACCCAGCTGTTGGAATAACTTTAATGCTTTACGATATCGCTTTAGAGCATCTTGAAGATCACCTTCATTCTTGGCAAGTGAACCGAGTTGGATAAGGGTAACACCCTGAGATCTTTGATCGTTGAGTTCTTTGTCAATTTCCAAACCAAGCTCATATTGCTTACGAGCTTCGGTATATTTCCCTTGATGCCTTAAAGCATCAGCCAAGTCTGTATGGAGGGTGCCACGAAGTTTTTTGACATCTTCATTTTGCTCCAGATGCTCTGTCTCTGTTAGAGCTTGCCGATGGTAATTTTCCGCAAGATCAGGTCGACCATCTGTTTCATAGCAACGCCCAAGACGCCCAAGCGTAACGGAGCGTTCGTAAGTGGGATGATCATCGAACACTTCAATGATATCCTGGAAGATCGCCATCGCCTCACCCACGCGACCAGATGTCAACAATTGTTCACCGAGATTTGATTGCAGGATATACCATTCTTTCGAACCTCGCTGCCCACCAGCTTTCTTGGCACGTTGGTTTAGACTCTCGGCTTCGCGACGCATTCCGAAGTAGTTGAGAAACCTATTCAAGGAGACCACGAAATCAGCCGCATCAGGATCACCAGCATCCATGGCACTGTGAACTGCATGCAGCATATTGGGCAATTCAAGTTTGGCGATCGCTCGAGCAAATAATGGGTCTTTGGAATCTTCATGATAAAGGTAGTTTGCCAGTTGGTAATACCGCTTGCGATGAGCCAAAGTCAGCGTATCGCGGTCTTGGATTGGCAGACTTGCCCATAGCATGGGAGCCAAAGTTGGATGAAAGCGAAGGAAGGGTACTTTGATTCCGGGAAGTTTCTCAGCTTGAATCAGTCCAGCATTTTCCAGTTGTCGGCGTAAACCGGGCCAAAGGTTTTCGGCTGGTTGAGCAGGGAATTGGGCTAGGAGGGTGCGAACCTTGTCGATGAGTTGTTCCAGCGCCGTTCCGGAAAGTTGATCGGCTAATTCAGTTGGTATTTCAGCATCATCCGCAATATTTGTTCCCATCATGCGGAGTGCGGTTCGTTGATCGCCACTTTCCAAGGCTGCCAGGAACGATTCAAGTCGTTTCCGTTCCTTGCTATGGTCGATTTCGCCCAATTCCGTGATGGCCAGTAAATCATCTTCAAACGCTCCGCCCTGAAATACGCCTAACTTTTTAACTGCTTCGCGTTCGTCTTCGCTTAAGCGTTCCAGTGACAATTGCAGTGAGGCGATTAATGTGCGGGGGGTGCCTTTGGCGGCGATGTCCGACATGGCGTCATCGTTGAGGATGTCTTCCAGTCGTTCATCAAGTTCCTTGACGGTACGGCTCTTGATCTGCTGTGCCAGCACGGCAATGGAAAGGGGATGGAACCCGACGCGGTCAAACAGGCGTACGAGTTGATCACGCTGATCGACTTTGGCCAGATCGGGTGGTGGCACGGTGGGGTCGGGTGGCAAGAGGCTGATGGCGGTAAACAAGGCCAACGCATCTTCGGGGGCGTTGGCACTTCCCAAACCATCCAGCGGGAGATTGCGATGTGAATGCATACCCGCGGTGCGATAATCGTGGTGATTAAACTCCGGCGTCCGGCTGGTGAGGATGACGCGCGAACCGCCAGCATTGGACCAGTTGGTTGCTGCGGTGAGCAGTTCGTTGAGTGCTTCTTGTGAAATGGTTTCCAGGTTGTCCAGAATGATGAGGGTTGGTGTCTTGCTCAGTGCATCGGTTGCTTCATCGCTATTGATCAGTGCTTGATCGAGGACTGTGCTGAGGGTGCTGACAGCCATAGCCAGCGCATCATCGGTTTGCACTTGTGCATAGTCGACAAAGACCGCGCGTTCGAACATGCCTGTCCGCAGCAGCCAACGTCCGGCTTCCATGGCAAGTTCGGTTTTGCCTTGTCCGCCATAGCCGGTGATGGAAATGCGCCGGGTCTTGCCGGATGCAAACCAGCGGTCAATCTGCCACAGTTCCCTTCGCCGTCCGAAAAAGCCTGCTTCGTGTAATGGGCGGAGATTGTTTTTCTTCTCAGGCATGGCAGGTGTTGTGTCGGCAGGATTGGCGGTGAGTAACGGGAGCTCTGGACCGCTTTGAAACAAGGCAGGTAAAAACCAATCATGAAGCTTGAGCGTTTGGTGTTTGTTGTCACGCCGGACTTCAAATTTTTCGGGATTGTTGGCCAGATAGATGCGTGCATCATCCAATGCGGTGGCAATGCCCCGACCTTTGGCAAGACTTTCATAGAATTTGCCGAACAGCTTTCGTGTGGTTTCGACAAGAACCGAGTGGGTCATCGCCAGGATGGCTGGAATACCTGTTGTGGACAGTTGTCCTGCCACGCTGGCAATCGGGTTGCCTTCGGAGGCGCTCTGACAAGCTGAAAGAATCACCAGCCCGACTTTCGCGCCGGACAGGTTGGCTGCCAAATCCTGTGCGGTGATCAGTTGTTTTTTGCCGGACTTGTTTTCGTTCTCAAAAACCAGAAAGCCGATTTCCTCAGCCTGCTCGTCGTTGCCTTCTGCACCGCGCAGTTCACGGGCTCGCATGATCTCGCTATGGACATACTTGCCATATTGTTCTGGATTCTTTTGAACCTCCTCTTTGGAGACGCGGTGAAAAGCTCCATGTCCATCGAAGTGAAGAATGTCTACGGCTGGTTTGGTGGTATCGCAGATGCGTTCATGCAATGCCGTGAGTGTTGCGGGTTTTAAAAATTCCCACGTCACGCGGTCCTTGGCATTGTGATCCAAGGCATCGAGCACAGCCAATGCATCGGCACGTGGATCAATAAAACCGACATCTGTCGGCCTGCTGACGACAAACAGCAGGTGGATTTGATCTTTGGATTTGACACGAAATGGCGCGCGCCCTTTAGTAGCGCCGGTAATCTTTCGCCGGATACTGATGTGTGGGTTTTCTCGGAAAAGGAAGACACTTTTGGGGTCGTGCAGCAGTTCCCAGGGGATGGACAAAATCTCAGCATCCTGTGAACCGATGGTCAAGACGCGATTGGTTAGGGGGCTTTTTCGAAAATCATGATAGATCTCACAGATATCTTCATGCCCGAGGGTTCTTTTAAACAGGTCCTGGCCGATTTGGGTTAAACGGGTTTGAATCCGTTTAGCTTCTTTATCATCCGGATCAGCCAATGAGGATGTGCCATACGTTTCCAGATACCAACGGATGTCTGATCGATCTTTATCCGTGATTGGATTTTCAAATGCGATAAATTCCGTATCCACACCATCAAATGAGACTTTCACTTGAGCATTGCGAGAAAAATCAAGAATCAGTTCAGCATTTTGCATTTCCGATTAGCCCCCCAAAAAAGAAAACTGGCAGTGTGGTGACATTGTCTGTGTCTATGCGATTGTATGCTTTGTCATCAACACGTCAGTTGAATAGGACGGTGTATTTGAGATCGGATATGCAAAGCAAACAGAACGGAATGCAAGACATCAATTTGCGTTCATATTCTAGAATAAGGACCTGATTGTCACAATTTGGAAATAAGCAAGGTATCAAAAAACTTGCATTCATCATTCTCGGTGTTCAGGATTCTCTGAACAAGACCTGCTCATCATTTCCGGGAAGAGGTCAATCTTGTGCTCCATCTGATTTGGATCATGCTCAGATAGAATCGAACCTTGCAGGATACATCGAAGACAGTTACTCGGTATTGGCATGGTTATTCTCATTTGAAAGCAGCATGCCAAAGAGCATTCGCAACGAGACTGGAAAAAAAAAAGCTCGCAAGTCGATGAACTTGCGAGCTTTTTTTAAAAGCCATCCATGGGACTTGAACCCACGACCTCACCCTTACCAAGGGTTGAAATATGCGTTTTTAATCTGATAACGCATATTTTGTACCTAATTATATTTTAAATTAATCAATATTAGGTACAATGATTGGGTACGCAGGCAACCACACTCCTGTGTACCCAATTGGGAAGGATTGAAGATGGCAACAAGAACTCGCACAAAACCATCATGGCAGAAATTGAGTTGGCATGATGCGCGTAAGCAGTGGAAAAAATACAAAGGTGGTAAGACTTATTACCTTGGACAGTCAGGTGTCCGCAGGTATGACCGTTTAGCCCATGATGAAGCGCTTGCTGAATGGAAGCAGGTTCTAGAACAGTTTCAAGCCCCGCAGAAACTGCGAGATGAAAAAGTTAATCGCATTATGTTTATGTGGGACTATCCGGATACCAAGCGGGCAGAGCTTGAAGCAATGAGCGATGAAGAAATTGATGCTCAAATTGATTTTTTATCCAATCTTTCGTCATCAAGAAAGCGTTATCCCGCACTCGGTGAGTCCGAATATGGCTATATTCAGGTTGTTCCAGAATCAGGTAATAGAAGTGGCATAGTAGATGTCGACGTGTATCAGACTAACTCGCAAGTGCCGCAACGGTCTGAGAAACCCCGTATCAGTGTGACGATATCCGACCACATCGACGGTTTTATCAAGTCTGTCTTATTAAAAGCGAAACTTGGCAATTTAAGCCTGAATCGTGTGGATAATCTTCGACGTTACTTGGGATACCTTTCAGACTGGGTAATGCCAGATGGTGAGTTGGCAGGCAACCTGTATCCAACTGATATTTCGTCAGTGTTTATCAGGGATTTTTACCACTATCTCTGCGAGCTTGTTAGTGAGAAAAGGTTGGCAACTTCAACTGCAAAATCAATTTTCAGCGCATTTCGTTTCTTTGTAAAACGATTGTGGCAAGATGAGATTATTGATTTGCCCCGGAACTTGAATGATAGAGGTTTCAGCTTTTATGATCAGCCAACACCCATTAAGATTTTTACAGTCGAAGAAATTCACCGTGTTTGGGATGTAGCGACCACTAAAGCAAGATTATACATCTTGCTTGGGTTGAATTGCGGATTTACAGCACGTGATCTGACTGATCTGAAGCAGGAAGAGGTTGATTGGCAGAATGGAACAATCACTCGACGGAGAAGTAAATTAAGGCGCAATTCTACAACACGCATACAGAAAATTTGCTATTCGCTTTGGCCTTCAACATTCAAATTGCTGAAAGAATTCAGGTCTACGAATTCTGAAACTGTTTTATTGACACAAAACAATGGCCCGTTGGTTGAACAGCATATGGGGGATAATGGCATTCTGAAACGATCTGACACAGTTAAATGCGCATTCCAGCGTGCTGCTGACAAAGCCGGTGTTGCGCCGGCATTCACCATGTTTCGGGCAACTGGAGCTACTTTAATCGGCAACCAATTTGATGAGGGCTTAGCTGATCAGTGGATGTGCCATGCACCCCAGACTGTGGCACAACGCCACTACATTGCACCTTCACAGGAGCGTTTAGATTCTGCCATTGAATGGTTAGGAAAAGAAGTTGGGTTGTATGAACTAAATTAGTTTTGAAGACGCTGGTGTGACTGATACGGCCAGTGGATGCATGCTGATTATTGATAACGAAACGTGCTATAGAGATTGCAGGCCTAATGCGTGTGGAGCTATTGTAGTTACGTGCGTTGATCGTGTAAGACTCACTTGTAGCAATTTGCAATTCTTGTTCAGGTGGCTTGCTGCTGATAAAACTGCAAGGGCAAGTCTTGTGAAAAAATTCACAAGACTGCTTGACATGATAATAAATCAAGATATAGTGTAGGTGTCATTTTAATTGACATGATCTTTGACAATTTACCTCCGGTGAAACGAAGTGATCTCCAATCACTTATGCCTGGCTGATGTTTGGCGGGCGTACGCATCGCGCATTCAGTTGTACCACTGCTTTGCAGTGGCTGGATGGTACCGAACAAGGGGGGAGAGACGCCCCTTGCTTAACCCTTGTATAAGGAGATCAGATATGTCTCAAAGTTTTCGTTTTACCGGAGCCCGTCGGTTCAAACCTCGCTTGCAGGATATTGAAGATACAACTATCAATATCCGAAAAATGCTTAGGCAGTTACAAGGGAGGAATGGGCCGTGGCGGTTTTCGGTACAAGTGACGGACGCAATTGCAATGTGTGAATCCATTGAAGGTTTATGCCTTTTTGGAAAAGATGCAAGTGCGGAGGACGCCAAGGTCGTACTCGATTTGGTCGAGGAACTCGTGGAACATCTTTGCGAGGCGATTCATGACGTTGTTGTTGGTCACGCTCGGCGTGTGTAACAGGGAACACATGTACAACTCAGAATGAAAGTTACTGGTTATGCCAGAAAAAAATAAGATAGGTAAGGCAATTAGAATTTTGCGTGAAGCTAAGGGATTTTCTGCTGCGAAATTGGCAGATGTTGCTGACTTAACTACCTCGCAATTGTGTATGGTTGAAAAAGGGCAAAGAGTTCCCAATGTAAACTTTTTAACTGCAATTTCAAAAGCTCTTTCTGTTCCGTGCGAGGTGTTATTGGCGTTATCGTGCCCAGATGAAGGCATGATTCAAGTTCAAAACAAGAAGTCAAAAAATATGATGTCAGCTTTGGATAAGCTGCAACAAGCAGAAGATATGCTGATAAAGGAATTAAGCAAGGATGCTTAAATGAAGCCAGAAAACCTGTCCATTTCTCATATAGCTACGATATTTCGAGTCAGTCAGAACGAAATATTTGAAATTTCGCAGAATATGGATAGGTATTTAATTGGCCCAATTTCGACATATGTCAATGATAAATGGCGTGAAATATACAGTCCTACTTATCCGTTCATCTATGATCTGAAGCGTTTTCATAATGCTCTTCAAAGATGGGGGTTTTCACACAACGCAGTTCATGGGGGTGTGAAGGGGCGTTCTTGTGCCTCTGCCGCGATGTTTCATTTAGGGTGTCGTCATCAAGCAAACAGAGATATTAAAGACTGCTATCCAAGTATCAAACGCGATTTGTTGCGTGATAAACTGGAAAAGCGAGGCTTTAATAGTTACGTTTCAAGCTTGATGGCCAATCTGATGACTGTTGATGGGGCAGTGCCGCAGGGTTCTCCAATCAGTTCTGATGCAATGAATCTATATCTTTATGATATTGACCAGAGAATTGCTTCTGAAGCTGGCAAGTTAGGCGTAGCCTATACAAGAACATATGATGATATGGTTGTCAGTTCGACTAAGCCTGCGCACACAAAAAGACTGGCAGAAATGATTGATGATTCTGTTGTGGCCAATCATCTGCGAGTGAATGAAAAGAAGAAGGTAAAAAATGGTTTCAAGTATTCTTATGAGTATCGCACTGTTCATGGAATTGATGTTACAAGCCCCAAAGGGTTGAGGATTGATGACGATCAGGCTGCAAAGGCATTGCGGCAAATACAAGATTATTTAATTTCTGCAAAATCACTTACTCCGGATTCTTTTTATCCGGTTTTGTACAAGCGTAAAATTGCGATGGGTTGGGTTCATTACGTTAAGTGTATTAACCCCAAGCACGGAAAACATCTGAATAGCATTGTAAATGCAGGGGATAGAAAAGCTCTGCATGCAATCAAAAAGACCGTCCCTTTAGAGCTGAATTCTAAGTGGTGGTTACACAATCCCTTTTTATTGCATTTTAATTCTGTGGCGAATACCCATATATTTCAAAATTAAGCCAAATGGATTCAATTGCAATGCTGTAATGTCTGGCCGTTCATACCTTAATAAGGAAAAAGTACTTCATGGGGCACAATGACGATGATAAATATATTGTTGGCACTTACCTTGAAAGGCGTGAAAGCCCTGAAGTTGAATGTCAACTACAAGAACAATTGCACTTAATTTTACGAAGATTGATGGAAACCAAAGGGCTGTATCAAAATGAAAGAGTTGACGATTCGATTTTTGTCAAATATCAAACAAGCAAATCGCTAAAGTCAGAGTTTTCTAAGCGTCCAATTGATTTGTATTCACGTATAGCTAGTGATGGAACATCACGAGATACACAAAGAAATGTAAAGCGTGGATATAATGGTATTCAACTCTACGCTGATGGCATGATATTGTCATCGTATGTTCCAAATATCAATATTTTATGTACTGTATGTAAATCATCGTCAAGTTTTATTTGTGTTCATTCTATCAATCATGTTCCTGATTTAAATATATACCCTAAGTCCGGAAACGAGACTGAACAGCTTTACAGTCTAATGTACCAATGCCCAGTTTGCAGGGACTCAGTGGTTACATATCAAATTTTACGCAAGGGTCTAAAGTTCCAAATTACTGGCAGATCATCACCGTATCGTCCAATAATCGAAAATGTATGGCCTAAGCATATTGTGAAGATAATCGAGGATGCACGCATTGCTGTAGCCGAGGGAGACATTTCTGCTGGATATTATCATTTACGAACTGCACTAGAATTTTACTTGAAATCAGAAATTAAAATTGCATACAAGACTAAAGTTGATGGTGTTGAACTGTGTGAGAAATACAATAGCAAACAAGATCATAGACTTAAAGATGGTTTTCCAAGCCCCTTGCCAATTTATGCAAAATTAAGCGAAGGAATGCATTCAAGGGAAGTTAGTGCAGAAGAATTCGAGTTGCTTCAAAAACAATTTCATGATCACTTGTTTGCAAAGAAGCTATTTTCAGAATACAGAACTCACGTTTAAACTTACACAATATTTTGAAAAACTACATGGCTCCTTAGCGGATTCCGCGACTGGCGGGGCATATCAGGGTATGACAGAAAAGCTTAATGGCTTTGGCGTGAATGATGTGGCCAGCCGTGCTACTGCTATTGCAGTCTGTATCTACTGTAGGGTGTTCAAATCCAACAGTTACAATCTGTGTGTGATGTATTGTCGCTGTTTTGATGGGCTTTCAATGTCTGAACATGCTGGTATTCATTGAACAGTGTTGGCCAGTCGATCATTGCTGAGACGCCATCGTCGTCATATTGAGTCCAGTATGGTGGTTGTCCACCACGAACACTCCATAGAGCATCACGAAGATCATTGAATTGCTGTCTGGGAATCGGAATTTTTACAATTCTGATTGGAAGATGTTCTTTTCCAGATACACCCCACATCCTGCCGACCCTATCCCAACCAGCATGCAATTCATGGACAGGATTCCCCATCGCTTTGGAGGCATAAGCGAAGCAGCCATTCCATGACCGAATTGATTCAATTCTTGTTCCAGCTTGCCGGTGGCGAGGGTCGTTGGAATCCACTACCTCGTACCATGATTGAGCAAGCCAATCTTTGCATAAGTGTGGAATATTGAAAAGAAGTAGATGGTAGTGCGGAGCCCCACGTTGCTGTGCTTCAAGTTTCCATATTGCTGCACAGTCTGGATATCTTCTCCTGAGCCGCTTTAGCCAGTTATCCAAATGGCGTTTCCACTGCTTGGGATCATCTGGCCATGAGTTTGGGTAAGTTAATGTGACAAAAAGGGGTTTGAACATCAACGCTTCTTTATCAATACTGGCCAACAAACGCATCATATTACGTTTTGACGCATTTGAGAAACCACTGATTACACCACGTGTGTATTGACGTGATTTGTTTATTAACGGTTTTTTACCTTTGACTCTTACAAGAGAACCGCCCAGAGCTATTTCCAAGGTATAGATTGATGTTGGAATATTGTGTTGCGGTGAGATATGTAATGTGGATAAACCAAGGGCATTCTCGATTCCGTTGACTGTGGGATCGTATTCAGGCTTCCACTGTTCACTATGTCGACTGAATGCAGGGAATGAAACTCTTTCATTTTGCCCGAAATACTGATTAATTTTGAACGTATTGATATTACATGGTTGCATGAAGCACCTCGAATCAAAAAAATGGTTATAATTAGTAATTACTGGTCAGTTTTGAAAGATCACTTGGCACTGCTTTGGGCCAGTTGATTCAGATTGCTGGTTGCCTGTGCCTTCATTTTGAAGGCATTGATTAGTTGTTCTGCCACTTCATGTGAAAATACGAATGTGCGCCCGATGATTTGAGTTGGTTGAATATCCAACCTTTTCACCGTTTCGCGGACAGTTGCAACTTCACTTTCAGATGCCTTGGCAATTTCTGGTATTGTCCATAGTTTTTCCATGATGATTCTCTTTTCTATTAGTGAATAACATTACTACCCTGTGGGATGCTATTGCCATTTAGGCAGCTTATTCACGACAAGAATTTTGATTTGAGTTAAAAAAGTGAACTTTTGTTCATTTCCTTCAAGCTATATGGAGATGGAACCATATATCTTGCTGTGCAAAAAAGGATGTGATAGTTGTCTCAATGGCCAGCAGCAATCAGATGGGGTAATAGCTAAACACACCCGGCCTGCTGTATGACTTAACCAGCCCATAGAGAAATGGGGGGAGGGGAGAAACGTTGAGATGTCAAAGCCCCCCGGTCATGCAATCCATACAATTTTCGGTATTGCACAATAATGTGTGTCTTAAGTTGGTTTCTATAGCCTTAAATGCTTATATAGCGGGGTTTATGGCAGGTATTTACTAGGTGTATGCCCTGTGAAATGGCTCGTTTTTTATAGCTGGTGAAAAATGATCAAGAGTCATTCGGGAAGTAGTTAAGGTACTTATATATCAATGCTTTACCTCACGAATAAGGGGTTTGAGTTAAACACTCGTTTAACACGGTCAAACAACACGTTTCTGGCGCTGCATTTTGAGTGCGTTTTATAGTGATATGGAGGGGTTTAGGCATCCCATCACAATTGTGACATAAGCATAGATGTTGCTCGATTTCTTATTCCTTTTCGTGGAAAGCTGAGGCAGGCATCATGATCTATGCAATTGTCAAAATGTTCTTGAACAACCCGCTACTGTTGGTGTTCTGTTTGATCGTGGGATCATTCATCAAGCAGCAAATGGATGATATGGATCGGTGGTGGGTGTGAATGGGGGCAGGCCGCTTCGATGCTCATTATGAGTTTGAAGTGTCCAGCAACTTCAGCAGTTCAAAGCCTTCTTGGGCGGGATCAACATCACATGCCTGGCATAGTGATATCCATTCAAGAAAATCAACGCGCCGTTGGCCTTGTTCAATCCGAACGACAGTGTTTTGTGGCCGACCAATTTTCTCAGCTAAATCGCGCTGTGTCATACCAGCCTCTTTACGGAATGTCCGCAGGGTTTCGGCAATCTTGCGACGTCTTTGACTGTAAAGCGTTTTTTCCACATGCGTATGAGCGCAGATAACCCTGTTGACAACAAAAAGTGGTCAAGTTAACTTGGCAAGATACCAAGGGTGCTTCTGCCTATTCACCCATTGTTCTGGAGGATTGAACCATGCGGATTATCACTTGCGTTGTTCTGTTAACGGTTTCGTGTATCACATCAATGGCAGTTGCAATGCCAGCAGCACCGATGCTTACCCAGTCTGTTGAAGTGGTATGCGGTGGGACAGTCGTTGGGAGTGGTTCGACGTATCAGGAAGCCTACAGGGATGCGAAGAATCGCCTGCCTGCTGGCAAGTCGGCCAAGTCGGTGAGGACATGGAAATCGGGGAAGACTTGGTACTGTGAGATGACCTACTAGACAAACGTTTCGTGCAGCGTTTGTTGTATTTCTGGTTGAATTTGGGATTCGATTTTGAAGCAGTGGCTGTTGCTGGCTGTGGTAGTTGTCTTGCGCCGTTTGTTTTCAGTGGAGAAGTTCAATGTTGTTTCAATGCCCAAACTGTGGCAATCCTGTGCCGCCCGATTCGCACACCTGCCCCTATTGCAGGCATCGACTTCGTGAAGCAACAGGTAGCCCATTGGCAAGTTGCGTCATGGTTGCGTTGGGTGTCGTTGGCTTTGCCATTGCCATGAGCTTGATTCACTCAGGCGTATGGACATGGACGATTCTAGGCATCGCCATCATTGCTGGTTTGAGCATCTGGGGTAACAGTCAACGGTGACATTAGCAGGAGAACATCATGCAGGCACAACAACAGGTCTGTCCATTACACCGAGTGTTGAAGTTGGTTTTGTTGTCATTGCTGGTTTGTCTGGTTCCCGCATGTTCCGATGCAAGCGATCCCCAGAGCTACGTTGGCACATGGAATTCAGGTTTCGATCAAGTGAATCAACACGGCCACAAAGTTGATCGGGCGTGGCAGTTGGTCATTGATGTCGATGAGCGTTTTGTCTTGCGATACCGAGACGATGTTGAAGCTGATTGGAGTCAATACAACAGTGGCAAGATCAAAATCAGAACTGTGAACGTGGACGGGTTTGACAGACCAGGCATCAGTTTCGGCGTAGGGTCTGCTTGGTTTTATGCAGGTGGCATGCATGCGGACATGGGGCTTGAATTGCGCGAATTCAAACGCGCCGGCGGCACGGGATATCTAACCATAATCGTCTTGTCTATCTGCCTGTTGTGCTATTTGGGCAGGCACGTCTTGGATGTTGATCAACGATATCAAGCCAGATAAAGCCACCAGATTTACAGATCGTATTGCATGGGTAATGAATCCCGTTGTGAAAGTGGCAAGAGAAATAACGCTTACAGGAGACGTTGAAATGGTAAGGTCTGACAAGAGAAAAGTTCGTTCAAGATTCTGGGTTGCAACAACACACGTTCTGACAGCAGGCTTTGCAATGCCACTGGTCATTGGGTTTGTAGGAACTGTTGTTGTGGCAATGGTGTTGCCGCCCAGTTCAGAAACGTTCCTGCTGTCTGCCATCATGCAGCAATGCTTCATTGCAACAGGCTGGATTGCTGGCACGTATTATTCACTGGGCTACATTCGCAAGACCTGCATCATGTCCAACCCATCGAGCTACATTGCCCCGTGCATCATTGCTGGCGTTGTCATGCTCGCTCTGAGCTTCCTGCTGTCCTGTGCCGCCTATGTCCTAGCTGATTGGCCTGAAGCCCTGATCGTCACCGTGGTCAGTCATGGCATCGCGTACCTGTCCTACGCAACCATCACACGCCATACGCTCAAGCAGATGCGGCCTGATCGCCAATATTGAAGAATTTCGCATGAGAGTGATCAGTGTTCAGTGGCCGTGTGTTTCGTAAATTATTTTGTAAAAGTGTTTTATGTTGTATATGGTGTGAATATAATCCGATTGTGTGCTAAAAACGTAACGAATTAACTTGACTTTTGGGCCGTCATAGCCGATAAATAAGGTAGCTCAATCACCATGTGTGATAGGAGTGTTAGACGCCGTCCATTACCGGGCGGCGTTGGTTTTTTTCCAGGCATCTCGTCGTTTTCGTCGCTTTTCTTTTTGATGTTCACGCTCAATTACATACGTCGTTTTGAGTAGATAGGCATCAGGCCCTCCGTCTGGGTGTTTCCCGCGTTCACTCAGGACGATAAGGTAAGATTCGTTTAGCCACAGCAGGTGGTCAGTTTTACTGCCGCGTTTTTCCTGCCAGTAGTCAACGTTGGGTGAGTCGTAATGTTCGATTACTGCCTTAATCCATGCAATACGTTCGCATCGTTTGGGATCAGGAATCCTGTCTTCTTCGCTTTCACCTTCTTGGATGCAGTGCCAAAACCCATATCCTTTTCCGTTGGTCATGGGTACGAATCTCAATCCAATTGGTCTACCTTTGAACTTAACTTTGCGGTTGCCAAGATCATCCAAGTAGCGTTTATATAGGGCTTCCTCGTAACGATGCCAGTTCCCATCGTAATCCGACATTTTAATTAGTTCTGGTAGCCAGTCGTCCCCGGTCAGCATGGAAGCGATCCTCCATTCTGAGCTTCCCATCGAAGCAAATTCAGTTTTCTCTCGCCTTGCCATGTGGTTTCGGTGAGTGATTTGCCTGAGAGTTTTTGAATTCGGTTAACAACTTCTAGTTTGCCCTTATTGGCTGTTTGTGAGTGCAAATCGCCGATATTGCGACGGTTGATGTATGTGATTGCTCCCATTAACAAATCAGCTAATTGCATTAATTCAGATTCGTGTGATCGAATCTGCTGAACTCGTTCAATGACGTTGCCGTTTTGATCTCGAGCGCGGTGACGCAAAATGGTTTCAAGCTTGGAGCGTTTTTCTTCACTTCGTGTGTCTTTAATATCAAGATAGATTCGATACCGATCTTCCGGATTCACGATTCGGTCAATTAGCAAAAACATCATTTTGTAATACCAATCATCGTGTGTCTGGTCGAAAACGCTGTGTCTTAATTTTGATTTGTCAGGGATTAGAACTCCACGAAACCGTAAATTAGGTTCTTCAAAGAATAAGTTTACGAGATCGTTGTAAAAGTCAGCTTTTGCTGGCGATACCTTCGTCCATTTAATTTCAAACGGCTTATTGGGGGGAGTGTAATCATCTTGCGTAGTCAATCCGTGGTATGCCTTGACCCCGCGAATACGGTCGGAAATTGAACGTGACATGGCAGTGGGACACCAGATACATCCCAGCATCATTACTGGCGAACGGCCTCGCTCCAGATGGCAGCTTTCATCGCAGTAAACATTAAACGTGTCACCCATGATTTGCCTCAGTTGCCAGTATCCATTGAAATCGTAATTGTAGCTCTGTGGAAAACTGCATGCATTTCTCCTGCAACAATTCCTAGAGCATAGCAGTCATAGCAATTTTTGTGAATTACTGCTGTTTTGTACCTAATACTGTACCCAATCCGCGCGACCTACTAGTCAGAATGTGATGTGCGGAATGGGGGCTAAAACTTCAGGATTAGGTACAGAAATTCAAAACAGCAAAATTAGGTACAGAAAATGGCAAATAAAAAAGCTCGCAAGTTATTGTTCTTGCGAGCTTTATCTTAAAGCCATCCATGGGACTTGAACCCACGACCTCACCCTTACCAAGGGTGTGCTCTACCAACTGAGCTAGGATGGCAGCACTCAACCGGGTTGAGTTAAGAGAAAAAATGTTACCTAAGACTGGTACGTTCGTCAAATGCTTGTTCAAGATCAAAATGGTCGTCTTGGAATGTGCTTGATGCAGACGCATCCTTGTTGATAACCGTGACGATCAGTTGCGTGGAATTTCTTGCCAATTCATTGAAAAAAATACCAGCATAACTTGATTTTGTGTTAACTTAGGCAATAATATAAGTATAGCATATATGCTATAAAAACCATGTTTGGCGCATTTGGGGGGTGTCTGGATGGGCATGATAAATTTCTCTGCCCTGGCAGTGTTGTTTGAATTGAAGTGGCACATGATTTCAAAGGCAGGTATTCACCCGTTAACAGGATTCAAGTGAAACAATCGGCTGTGCATTCTGGTGTGATCTGTTTTTTTGACAGTGAAAGCATGATGACGAATTGCTGTGTTGTGCAATGCGCGTGGGGTGGGGGAATGTCGCCATTGGGTTGGTGATTTTTCAGGGGCGTGCAACGTAACAACGATATTCTCCTTCCGGTTTTGATGGTTCATGATTCAGCCGGGCGCGGTTGTTGCGCCCGGACTGTTGTGCGGTACGTCTTTGTCCAAACAGTTTCAATCAAGGAGTCGCAGTATGTCATTGTTCCGTCGTTTGCGCCGTCGATTTGCTCGTTCATCCAAACGTCAAACACGTCCAGCTTTTTCGGGTTTCCAACCACTGGAAAATCGTATGCTTCTCTCAGCGGTTACCGCATCTTCGGCGGCAGCCTTTGTCGACAGCATCGGCATTAACACCCACTTCGGCAAGACCAGCGGGATATATGCCAACCCCAATCTTCCCGGACTCCTGGGTGATCTGGGTATCAAGCATCTGCGCGATAACACCAATACCCAACTTGCTGCAGATCGACTCAGCGATCTTTACGATGACTATGGCATCACTACGAACATGGTCGTTGATTGGACAGGTCTCGATATCGCTCAGCGCGTCGCATGGCTTGAGGAAGATTGGGCAGAAAGTATCGAAGGTCTCAATGAGCCTGCTCATCAGACACGTAATTACCTGGGATTACTCGACAGCACCTACCCCAGTGTCACACAACTTGCCACCCGCCAGTATCAATATGATCTGTTCAATGCGGTCAATGCCAACCCGTTGACGGAAGACAAGCTTGTACTCTCCCCGGCTCAGGCGTTTACCGTGTTCACCGAAACACTTGGCGAAATCCCCTTTGATGTGTTGGCATTTCATCGCTATGCAGGCGCTGTCAATGCACCGGAGACGATGAATATTGATGCTGAGGATTTTGGTGACCTAGCATCCATCAGTCACACCGGTAACGAACCGGTCTGGCTCACCGAGACGGGTTACCACACTGCCCAGCAGGAAGACCACCCGCGCTATGGCGTCTCTGATACGGCCCAGGCCAAGTACCTGCCGCGCAACATTGTCCATGCGTTTTCAGAAGGGGTCGATCGAACCTACCTCTATGAATTGGCTGATGAGGGTGCAGATGAAACCAATGCTGAACATCACTTTGGAATCGTCGCGTATCAATCCAATCCAACAGGCACGCTGACACTTAAACCGGCAGGTGAAACCGTCAAGCGATTGATCGATCATCTCAACGATTCAACCTCAGCCAACTTCACGCCCGGCACGTTGGACTTCACCATCGATGCAGGAACCGCAGACATGAGCCATCTGCGTTATGAGCTGCTTCAGGAAAATGACGGTTCGGGCACCTTTAATCTCCTGATCTGGCAGGATCTCAACAGCTTTGATGCAGTCAACCAACAGGACATCAGCAATACGCCTTTGGATGTTACCGTGCGGTTCAATGACAACGTCACATCTGCTCATGTCTACAATCTCAATTCCGATTCGGCGGTCACTTCCTATGGCACGACCAAACGCGTGGACCTGGCGGTCCCCGATGAAATCATGCTCATCAAGATCACCAAGGGGACGAGTACACCCGGCGGGACGCTACCCATCCTCGAAGTCACGGCCACCGATCCCACTGCCATTGAAGGCACCAGTGACACCGGCATGTTCACTTTCACACGCACCGGTGATACCAGCTCTGCCTACACCTTCTGGGTCGAGATTCTCGGTGATGCAACCGATGGTGTGGACTATATCGATCAATACACATCCGTCACATTCAATCCCGGTTCCTCCACGACCACCAAGACCATCTCACCCATCAATGATTCGATTGCTGAAGGTAATGAGAACGTTGTCATGCGCATCTGGGGCAACAGTACGCACACCGTGGGTAACCACTGGTCTGCTCAGGTGACCATCACGGACGACGAAGCACTTGCTGATCTGACGATTACCGACATCTCGTGGGATATCGAAAACCCGCAACCCGGTGATGAAGTCACCTTCTATGTCACCGTCGAAAATCAGGGCACCGAGGCCAGCGTCGGTAACGCGTCGCTGTATGTTCAACCCGGATACAGCTGGAGCACACGACTCTATGCCACAGTCGACAGTGGTTTGGGTGCAGGACAGAGCACGGTGATCACCATGCCCGGAACATGGGATGCCCAGCCCGGATTCTCCGTGCCCAAGGCTGGGATTGATTACACCAACGTGGTCTATGAAAGCAACGAAGACAACAACTATCGCTCTGAGTTGTTGGCCGTCCCCTTTGCAAGTAAGGCCGATGATTTTGAGTCCGGCCTGGATACAACAGAATGGACCGGCTGGCACCTCACCGGCAATTGGGCCACCGTCACCTATGGCAATAACACCGTCCTGGAAAATCAGGATACGTACACCAACAATACGACTCCCGCGACGACCTACCTGCCAACTACGTTTGCGACGCAGTGGTCCTCGGAGTTTGAATACGACTGGCGATGGGGTGGTAGCCCGTCACAGGGATATGGAGCCTACTACCTGACGATCTCGCAGGACTTACTTGATGACAGCGGTAACGGTTACCGCATTCTCGTGCATCAAGGCGCTCAGAACAATGCCAACAATGTCGACCAGACCATCGAGATTTTCCAGGTCGATAACGGCGTGGTCGCACTGACACCTTTGGCGCAAGGCGCGGGTTATGATCAGTGCGGCTTCAAGTCCGTTGGATTATCCACGCCACGACTCAAGACCATCAAAATTGATTATGACCAGATTGCGGGCACGATCAGTGTCTATGGTGATGCTGATGAAGATGGCGAATTGGAGCTGTTTGCACAGGCCATTGGAGCACTGCCTTATGATCGGATCACACATGTGACGATGAACACACAAAACGGTGCGACCTGTGCGCCGGTGTTGGACAACATGCAGATCAAGCTCTTTAACCCGCTGGATTCACACCGTGATGATTTTGACGCTAACACCGCAGGCAATCCGCCTGTCGGTTGGTACGTCTCGGGTGATTGGAAAGCCGTCACCTACAGTGGCAACACCGTGATCGAAAATTTCGACACCACTTCAACGGGCGGACGCTACATCGCTGATGGTTGGACGCTGCCTTATGACGCAGCATGGGAAGCGAGTATGGATTATGACTGGCGTTGGGGTGGCAGCATCTCCGGTGGCTATGGCACTTACAATCTTTACAGCTACCTCGACATCCTGGATGCCAATGGCAGCGGGTATCGACTCAAAGTCCATCAAGGTGATTCGAACAACAGCAACTATGTTGACAAGGTTCTCGAAGTCTATCGCCGTGACAACTGGACGGTTACCGACCTGCTGGGTAGCAGCGCGGGATACAATGAACCTGGCTTCAAGTCGCAGTCGCAATCGGCACCCGATCTCAAACGTGTGACCTATGCCTACGAACCGTCCACCGGCACGTTCACCGTCAAAGCCGATCTGGATCGCGATGGCATTCTCGAACAACTCATCCAGGTCAGTGACACCAGTTCCGCCAATCTGGATTTGAATAAGGTCTATATTGGTGCTGAAGGTTTCTCCGCGACGGAGGGTTTCGTTGTCGATAATGTTCGGATTGACCAGCTGCATACGCGCGATGTCAATGTACAGACGCTCCCGATGATGTCTCAGGGGCTCTGGGCATCGGCTGCAATGGCGACTCTGGCGCAACCCGGTGCGACACTTTTCCCCTTGTCCCCAACTTCAAATAATGCCATTTCCGAATTGGTCAACACCCCCAAAGATCGCTGGACGGTCAGCTTGTTGGTGGATTGATCTGATGTAAATGTTTTTTGAACATTGTTTTGTGTGATCTAATCAAGATACCTCGATCAGGGGGATAAGCTGTCCTGGTCGAGGTTTTGATTTATCCATAAGCTATCCCCATTGTTGATTTTGGGAATACTCAGTTGGCATTGGCAGTGACTTAGGTATGATAGAGTGTACAGGTTCAGCAAAATTTTCACGGATTTGAAACGTTATGAGTGATCAAACTTCCACCAGCAATGAATCAGGCAGTCTTCACCAACGTGTCACTGCTGTTCTCGAACGTATCCGCCCGGCGATTCAGTCCGATGGTGGCGATATGGAGTTGGTGGAGATCACCGATAGCGGTATTGTCCGCATCCGCCTCATGGGGGCGTGTGTGGGTTGCCCTTCGAGCACGATTACGTTGCAGATGGGCATTGAACGCAATCTGAAGGAAAAAGTACCCGAAGTGGTGGCTGTGGAACAGGTTCACTGAGTCTGACAGGGAAGCACTCAGCGAGTTCTGTACTTGGGGTACAAGGAGGAAGATCAGCAAAGCCGTCCTTTGACGGATCAAGGCTGTGGTCACATGTGCGTGACTGCAGAAGCTTTGTTGTGAAGTGGGTCCGGATCATGTCTCGATTGATCCGACAGGTGTTTTTTACAACGGAATCACAGCCGACAGGGAAGTACTTCTATGCTTGCGCTGACACGTCGAGCCGGAGAAGAAGTGGTCATTGGTGATCCAGCCAACCCCTTGGGTGTGATCCGTGTGGTTGAACTGCACGGCGACAAGGTACGCTTATCCTTCGATTTCCCACGCGAAGTCCAGATCAACCGCAAAGAGTTGGCTGACCAGAAAGCCCAGGCATCCGAAGCTGAATCGCCCAATGCCCAGGACAAGCCTGCTCAGGAGTGATCCTGCTTATCGAATGGTTCATCTGCTTTGCAGCGATCAATACCCATTCGTCACCGTAGAGCCGATCGATTTCATGTCACCTGATCACCGATCGCCTGAACAAATTGACATCCGAAACCTGGCTAAGTAAAACTATCTATCTTTTGTCATATTTCCATATCCTGTCAATGGTTCTAAACTGAGCTTTTATGAAATCTGCTTTGATGTTGATCGGTTTTCTGCTGCTTTGCTTCGGCATTGCAGCCATCGGGGGCTACGTCACTTCCACATCCGTGGGGACGTGGTATACCCAACTGCACAAGCCCACCTGGACGCCTTCGGGGCAGACCATCGGGCGCGTGTGGTTGGTGTTGTACCTGATGATGGCCATCGCGGGTTGGCTGGTTTGGAAGCAGGCAGGTTTCACAGCAAGCAGTCGCTGGGCCATGAGAGCCTTTGCGATTCAATTGGGTTTGAACCTGCTTTGGTCGATTTGTTTCTTTGGTCTTCAATCACCGGGGTTGGCCATGATCGAATTACTGTTTCTTGAAGCTGCCATCATCTGGACACTCGTCCTGTTTTGGAGAATTCACCGCGGGGCAGCAATCCTGTTTGTGCCCTATGCCATGTGGGTTGCCTTTGCCGGCGTACTCAACGGCCATATCTGGTGGCTTAACCGCATCAACGGAGTTGGCGGATGATACGACGATACCAACATGGCGATCATATGTTCATCGGTCAGATTTTTTATGATGCTGTCCATCAATTGGCATGTGAAGACTATTCACGCGAACAACTCCAGGCATGGGCCAGCAAACCCATTGGTTTTGAACATTGGCAACAACGCTGCGAAACCAAAAAGCCCTTCGTCAAAGAACTCAACGGTCAGGTGGTCGGCTTTATCGAACTGGACTCCGACGGTCATATCGACTGCACCTACGTCGACCCCAACTTTGCCCGTCGCGGTGTGATGTCCGAACTGATGCACGCGGTGAAAAGACATGCCCGCAAATGCAAGTTGGCCAAACTTTATGCAGAAGTTTCCATCACCGCCAAACCGTTTTTCATCAAGCACGGTTTTCAAGTCGTCAGTGAAAACACCGTCGACATCGATGGCATCAAACTCACCAACTACAACATGACCTGTCAACTCTGAGGACGATTCTGAAGTGGCAGCCAATCCAGCACCCGCTGAATGGTGAGGTCCCAGTAATCCCAGCCATGCCCGTAACCCGCGTCTTCTTCATACGCCGCGTCATAGCCGATCGTCTTGAGATGATCGCGGAATTTGAGGTTCTGATCATAGAGAAAATCCGCATCACCACAGGCCTGGTACAACGCGGGCTTGGGAGCATTGGAAGCTTGTACTTCGTTAGCTGCATCAAACAGATCACCAAATTTCCGAAGCTCCGAATCTTGATCACCAAACACACGCAGGAACTCCGCATAGCGATCCGGGCCTTCGGCTTCCATGCGGTTGATCCAGCCGTTAATGTCCATGACACCACTCAGTGATGCGGCAGCAGCAAACATCTCCGGCTTGCGAAGACCCATTTTCATCGCGCCATATCCCCCCATGGAAAGACCTGCCACGAAGTTGTCTTCGCGCTTATCTGACAGATGAAAAAGGCTGCGTGCAACGCTTGGTAGTTCTTCACTGACAAACGTCCAGTACTTGCCACCCATCGCCATGTCCGTGTAAAAACTCCGATGCACGTTGGGCATTACCACAGCTAACCCCAGCGGGGCGACGTAGCGTTCAATGCTGGTCCGGCGCATCCAGATCGTGTGATCGTCACTGAGTCCGTGAAGCAAAAACAAAGTCGGGTGCTTGCCTTCACCAGCGACACCTTTCATGCCGATCTGCGTGTTGACTTTCTGGGGCAGGATCACGTTCATCGAACATGCCATCCCCAAAGCATCCGAACCAAAATCACATTGAATAAACGCCATAGCAGTACACTCCTTGATGCAGCGGAGCAGCCATTCTAACGTCAATGTTTCTTCACGTCTTTGTGTCGATTGCACTGCGCATACCAAAGCCGTGACACTCCCGTGTCACGGGTTGCCTTATGCGCATTTACACACACAAACACATCATTACAAGACAACCCGTGCCGTGGGAGCGACACGGCTTTGCGATCACTCAGAACGTCGTCTTGATCTGATATAAATCATGTCGACGGTCTTTGAGGTTGCGCACGCTGCCACGTTCATGAAGCTCGCGCAGCAAAGTCAGATCGACATCGGCCAGCAGCATCATCTCCGTATTCGGTGTTGCCTCAGCTTTGATACCATCAAACGGGAAGGCAAAGTCGCAGGGCGTGAACACCGCGCTCTGGGCATACTGGATATCCATGTTATGCACCTTGGGCAGGTTCCCGACACTGCCTGCGATGGCAACGTAACATTCATTCTCAATCGCGCGCGCCCGGGCACAGTTTCGCACGCGCCCATAACCATTTTGCGTATCCGTCAGGAATGGGACGAACAGCAGGTTCATGTCCTGCTCTGCCAAAATACGCGAAAGCTCGGGGAACTCCACGTCATAGCAGATCAAAATGCCGATTGGCCCGCAGTCGGTCTCGAAAATCTTCACGCTGTTGCCACATGTCAAACCCCAGAACTTGGATTCGTCCGGGGTGACATGAATCTTCTCATAGCGATCACAATCACCATTGCGATGACACAGGTAACCGACATTGTAAAGCTTGCCATCCACCATCTCAGGCATCGAGCCAGTGATGATGTTGACGTTGTAACTCATGGCAAACTGGATGAACTTCTCGCGGATCGGCTCGGTGAATTCCGCGAGTTGGCGAATCGCCTGGGCCTCCTGCATGTCATTGAATCCTGACATCAATGGTGCATTGAAGAACTCAGGGAACAACGCAAAATCGCTTTGATAGCTGGAGACGGCATCGACGAAAAACTCTGCCTGATCGAAAAGCTCTTCGAGTTTCTTAAGCGGTCGCATCTGCCACTGGATCAAGCCAAGCCGGACCACCAGCTTGGTTGCATCAATCGGCTTGACATCTTCCTCGTAGTAAATGTTGTCCCACTGCATCAACACGGCATTCTGACAGGACTCCGCGTCTTCAGGCAGATAGTTTTTCAGCAGCTTCTTGACGTGAAACTCATTGGAGAGTTGGAAGGTCAGAACCGGATCGAAAATTTCCTTGTCGCGCACTTTCTGGATGTACTGACGCGGGGTGACCTCGTCAGCATACTTGTGGTAATTAGGGATGCGTCCGCCAAAAACGATCGCGCGGAGATTCAAATGTTCGCAGAGTTCCTTGCGGGCATCGTACAGGCGTCGACCCAGTCGCATCCCGCGATACTCAGGCACGATAAACACGTCAATGCCGTAGAGCACATCGCCCTTGCGCGTGAAGGTGTCGAAAGTGTAGTTGCCTGTGATCTGTTCATAGGTGTGTTTATCACCAAATTGGCTGTAATCCACGCGTAGCGTCAGGGCGCAGCCTGCGACTTTGCCATCGACGATGATGGCAATCTGCCCTTCAGGAAACAGCTTGATCAGATGGGCAATGTGCTTTTTCTCCCAATGTCCGACGGACCAGTTTTCATACGCCGCATCCATGGCGATTTCCAACTGGGCATAATCTTCGATCTGGAGATTACGAATTTCGATTTGTTTGATATCACTCATGGCGGAACTTTCTAAGCATCAACTTTCCCCTAACCCCTTATGTAATGGGCGGGATTGTATCACCCGTCATGATAAACGGGAATGTGTCAGATTTATGGGAATGACAATTTTTTTATACAACTTGTCACAAATCCCAACACTTGTTCGTCAATCCTTGTAGACCGACATTGGCTGACACAAGGAGAAAAAAAATGTCCGCTACGATGGATCAAACCACAGTCGATTACCGCCAGCATTTCCCACAGGCCTTTGAGCAACTGCAACAAGTTCATGTTCACATCCAGGCATCAGGACTGGACCACGAGTTGGGGCATCTAATCATGCTCCGTGCTTCGCAGATCAATGGTTGTGGTTTCTGTGTTAAGATGCATACACGTGAAGCCCGGGAAGGGGGCATAACCAATCACCGTCTGGATCACCTGGCAGCTTGGCGTCAGGTTGAGGATTACACAGCGTCCGAACGTGCTGCTTTGGCGTGGCTTGAAGCGCTGACAATGCTCGATCCAAAGACTGACTATCAACCCCTGCGATTGGAATTGCTCGAACATTTTCCAGAGCAACAGGTCGCATCGTTGACCGTGCTTTGTGCGATGATTAACTTGTGGAACCGTATCCAGATTTCCAACCATTAAGATGTCAGAATGAAGTGACTTTGCCATGGAGTCCGTCCGTCATCAGCAACTTTTTGAAGCTTCGCGACCACAACTTCTTGGTGTGGCTTATCGCATGCTCGGATCGTTTACCGATGCCCAGGATACGGTGCAGGAAACATATCTCAAATGGCATCAGGCAGACATCACACAGATCACCAATCCCGCAGGTTGGCTGACGACCTGTTGCACGCGCTTGTGTCTGGATCAACTCAAGTCGGCTCAGCGCAATCGCATGCAATACGTCGGTCCCTGGCTTCCAGAGCCGGTGCGTTCATCGCATTTGAATCAGGCTGGTGAATCGATCACTTTGGCTGAGACATTGAGTACCGCTTTTTTGCTTCTGCTCGAACGCATGAACCCGCGCGAGCGTGCTGCGTACCTGCTGCGTGAAATTTTCAGCCATGATTATGCTGACGTTGCCAAGATCCTTGATGTCAGCGAAGCAACATGCCGTCAGTTGGTCTCCCGCGCCCGAAAGCATGTCCAGTCGGCTGATAAACATCATCGCGTTCCAACCGATAAACGCCAGCAATACGTGCAGCAATTCATGCAGGCCATTCGCAAGGGAGATGCCAGTCAGCTCGGTGCGATGTTGGCTAAGGATGTGGAACTCACCACTGATAGTGGTGGCAAAGTGCAGGCCGTCACACGGATTTTGCAGGGACAGGAGCAAGTACTCAGCTTCGTCCACAAGGGACTCATGCGCTTCTGGGAGCCATGTGACTTTGCTTTCACTGACATCAACGGCCAACCCGGCGTGGTCATCTGTCACCAACAAGCAATCCATGCCAGCCTGTCATTGTGTTTTAATGAACAGGGCTTGATCCATGCCATTTACATCACCCGCAACCCTGAGAAGTTGATGCATGTTTGAACGATGGACTACTTGTCATGGAAGCCTGGTCAGGTATCGGGTGAGTTGGATTGGTGTGGGGAAGTTTTTCTGTACTTGCGGTGGTTATCATAAATGGCATAAACGATAAACAGGCAAAGCCACATCAGTCCATTGAAAAACAGGATATTGAGTGTATCTGTCCAGAATGTCGATCTTAGATAAACCTGGTCATTCTCAATTTTGTACATGTCTGGCTGAATTCGAATCCAAGTGTTTGAGAAAACATAGAGTGAGCCACCTATCAGATTCAGGACACCCAATATGAGGGGCGTTATCCAGAACAGTCGGTGTAACGTTTTGTTTTTCACGTGTGTTTCGATTGGGGTTGTGTGAAGAATGACAATGGTACTTACGCCTCATCCACCACGACCCGGTTGCCATGCACTTCGATGATCTTGATCGTGGCGCCTTTGTCGATCAGGCCACCGTTGGTGACGACGTCGACGAGTTGGCCGTCGAGTTTGGCTTGGCCGGAGGGGCGTAAGGCGGTGGCTGCGGTTCCCTTGAGTCCGAGGGTAAGGTTGACTTGTGATTCTGTGTTTTGTGCCCGATAGTGGACTGCGCGTTTTTCTTCCTCGGTGGGTTCCTTGAAGATGAGTCGATTCAGTCCGGGGATGCTGCCGTAGTACCGCGTCATGGCAATCATGCCACCAACACCAAAGATGAAACTCAGCAGCATCCACATGGCGGTGACCTGCAGGCGGCCGTACATCTCCGGCGCGGGCAAGGGGAGCGGCCCGTTACCTGTCGTCGGTATAATCGCTAATGTCAGGCCGGTGAGAATGCAGACGATCCCACTGACACCGGGGATGCCGAATCCGGGTGTGACCACCAGTTCGACAAACAACAGTCCGATGCCAATGAGGATGAGGATGATATGCCAAACCTCCGCCAGGCCGATGAGAAACGGTGCACCGATGAGTAGCACTAACGCCGTCGCTGCCACCGCACCAGGCAGTCCAAGACCCGGTGTCTGAAACTCGGCATAAGCGCCGATGAGTAAAGCAAGCACCAAAACCGCACGCACCGCCGGATGGGTCAACCAACCCGCAAGGTCTTCGGACCAGCTTTGGGTGATGGGGGCGACGATGTTGGCATTGAGATATTTCTTGAGGTCCGCTTCGGTTCGGATGGTATCGGTCTCCGCCAAGCCGACTTCCACGGCACGGGATTGATTCAGCGTCAGCAGGGTTTTGCCATCGTGAATCTGCTTGATGAGTTTCCATTGACCAAAGTCTTCATCCAATGCGACATCACGCGAGACCGCACCGACTTCATCGAGTATCGGATCACCGGTCTGTTTGTCGCGACCGAAGGCTTTGTTCGTGACGTTGCTTTCAGGGAGTTTGCCATCGACCATGAGTGCTTTGTCGATCTGGTTGACGAGTTTTTGTTTGCCGGTGGTTTTGTGTTCGATGAGAAAAACTTCAACGCCCAGCACGCACATGGCATGGTACAGTGCAAAGTCCTTGTCATTGGCGCGGGCATTGTCGCGAAACTCTTCGAGTAATGGGGACAACGCCTTGGCACGTTCGGTTGGGGCCAGTTCCTGTCCCGGCACGATCGGTGCGCAGTCACCCGTCGTCGAAGCCGGGGACATGACGATGCGGTTACAGCTTGATGCAATGAGAATTCCCGCCGAGTATGCAGAGTCATTGATCCACGCGATGGTGGGGACTGTGATTTCGCCCTTGATGTACTTGGCGATGTCCAATGCTGCCATCACCTCACCACCGGGGGTGTCCAGTTCGAGTACGATCATGCTGGCATTACCTTCCATCGCGCGGTCCACACGACGTTTGAGGCTTTCGAGCGTGAAGCCGTAGATCATGCCTTCGATCTTGATCAGCGCGACATTGGCTCCGCCGGGCGCGACGGAGGGTGTTGCAGCTTTGTCAGCAGGCGTGCGTGTTTCGGTGGGTTCTTCTGCCGATTCAGACACAGGCGGCGTGGATGCGTTTTGACCAACCATCGCAAAAACGAGTAACAGAAGTAACAGTGGACGCGAGATGAGGTGCTGGCGTTTCATGTCTGCATTATACCGTAGTGAAGGACAAGGGAGTTAAAACTGCTTGCGGTTTCGCGCGTTATCATTGCCCTGTTTGGTATCAATGTGGGATTATTGCATTTTTCACTCAAGTATCGCGTCGACGGGTGACGCGCGAGCTGTCAGCTCGCGGCTATTGAATTGGTTTTTCATTGAAGACGCACGTAGACATGAACGTGACAGACGCTACATTTGAGTGAAAATTGCAATAAGCGAAGCTCATCACGATGTTGTGTGATACTGTCCAATAAAAAAACCTCGTCACAAACACATGCGTCTGTGACGAGGTTGATTGTTGTTGTATGTAATGTCAGTTTTGAACTCAGTAGGAAAGTTCAATCACCTGTTTATTGTTGAGCTTGGCCAGTTCGATGACCTGTCCTGCTTCCGTTTCAGTCACCGGTACCTCGACACCTTCGGGGACCAGCGTTGCCTTGGTAATTGGCTTGGGCAGATTCAAGGTTACCGTTACATCATGCAGCGGGATGATGTCTTCGACGATTTCGATTTGTTCACTCTTAAGCTGCGGGACGTAGTTAAGCAGATGCATCACGTAACGGCTTTGATCCACCTGTTCATTGACTGCGGTAAACAGATGCGATGGTGCGTTGGTCTTGAGCATCGGTTTGGTGAGCAGTTCATCAATCGCTGCACCGACAATCTGCTTACACCAGCGTGGTGCGTTGAGTTGGTACTGCGTCAGGTGCGGCTGAGACAGGTAAATGCAGTTGTCTTTGATGGTCACCGCAGGACCTAACACTTCGCCGGTGCTCGGGGAGTGACGGTGAGAGCAGTAGTGTTCCCACGTGCGGTTAAAGGTCGAACCAATGGTGTCCGCGAGGACGGTGGTCCCCTCGCATGCACTGACCTGCGAGCCTTGCTCGTAGACCACGTGATCCGCATCAGGCAAACCTGCAAAGCCATCGCGGACATGCAGGAAGTTGGGGCAGTACGCACTGGGGCCTTCATACTTGATCCCCATGCAAGGCAGGTTATCACCAGCCTTGTCCAGCGCGATGAGTTTGCCACCCTCTGCAACGTATCTTTCCAGTCGGTCACGCAGTTCATCGGTGATGCTGATTTCATCGGGGACGATGATCAATTCATAGTCTTTGAAGTCGGCCTGGAGGTCGATGATGTCATACTGGTGATCCAGTTCCTGGAGAATGCGAACCGCGCCCTGCGAACTCTTGGGTAACGATCCGTGTCCCGAAGCGAGGGTGAAGGCTTCGGGAGTAATCACGCCGATTTGCGTGACCGGCTTGACCTTGGTGCACCAGGGTTCGACCGCTTTGATCTGATTGTAGACCGAGCCGATGAGTTCGTAGGTCGTCTTGCATATCTTGCCATTGGGAGGAAGCTGATCACCGATGGAACAGCCGCCACCCAGCGCGATGGATTGGAAGCATTCGTATTCGAGTGCCGCTTGGTTTTTGTAGCTGTGGAAGTCCCCCCATGACGTATGGAACTTACCGGTCATTCCCAGGAACGGCAGGTCCAGCGTGCGGGCGTACCGTGCAGTCAACGGAAAGTGCATGTAACCCCAGCCACCGGACGGCAGGGACTCAAGTTCAAAGTGCGTGTAGGCATCCTGCAGATCGCGATGACGCGGGCCGATGTGACCAGCGTTATAAAACACCGTGCAGTCTTTGCTGAGTGTGCGGATGTAAGCAGTCATGTCCCGCATGAACTTGGCTTCGACTTCCTTGCCGAAGTCCACACGCGTCTGCTTGTCCGACGGATCAAGGTTGCGTGCGATCATGTCCGCTTTGCACTTGGGGCAGGAACAGTCCATCGGTGCGACGATGTCCCAGAAAATCCCATCGGTCGGCAGCATCTCGATGACTTCCTTGACGTGAGCCTTGAGGAAATCGACATAAGGTGTGTTGAGGCAGAACCGACGGTAAAAACCCGCAGAGTACGGGGGCGTACCTTCAGGCTTACCCGACTCTTCAATGACGCGCCACTCGGGATGCTGCTCAGCAAGCATCTGATCCCATTGCACGGTGATGTAAATCGGCACGCGAATGTTGCGTTTGTGGCAAGCCTCAATCTGTTCGCCCAACAGGTTCGGCTGCTTGAGATTCGGGTGAATCCGCTCGGGCATCAGCTTTGACGGGTAGTAGAGATACCCATGATGACAACGGGCAAAACAGGTGATCGAATCCACGCCTGCATCTTCCAGTGTCTGGGCAAATTCTTCGGGGTCAAAATCAAGGCCGATATTCTCAACCATCCCCGCTGTGTGGAAGTCAAGATGGACCTGGCGTAAACGCAATTGCTCGATGGTGGACATAACCGTTTTCCCGCACAAAAAAAGAGTCTGAATTTCGTGTATCACAACATGTCGGAAACCGAAGCCGACAGGCAGTTGTTATACGCTGCTTTGGGCGGTTTTGCCACCATCTGAGCAGTCAGATCGGGACTTGCCCGGCGTTTATATCCAAAAATCAAGTCAATGTATCTCAATGGCGGGAGATGAGCATTCAAACCGCTTGCGGTTTAGCGCGTTGGAGCATGCATTTTTACGGTGTGGCAGTCTACTTTAATGACTGGGTCACCGCTGCATTGAACTGCTGCAGACTCAGCAGACTCAAAGCGGTTGCCTTGAGACTCAGCGTGTTGTCCCATGGGGATTGACGCACACCGCCGACACAGTCGACTGCCGAGTCGCCGTAGAAGACTTCCTCGGGGCGGTAGGTCAGTTGTACGATGAACCTCGCAGCAAGGGCGCTGCGCAGGAGCAACTCGGTTTGCGAGAGTCCGACACTTTCTGCCAGTCGTGGTCGAAGTGCTTCATCCTTGAGGATCGTTGCCAGCAAGCTCACACCGTAGCTGCTGCGCCAATCCGGTGACGGGGCAACGTTGGGTGACTGCCGCGCCAAGTCGAATCCACCGATGACGTCCGCCGGCCCCATGGTCGGATTCTGCGTAATCTGGTGATTGAGCAACAACGCCCGTGTCTGCTTGATCACCATCACCGTATCCACCGGGATCGGTAAGCTGGTTTCGAGTTTGTCATGCAAATCGCGGATGGCATAGAGTGTCGGGATCGCCATGAGCGTCTGCTTGGATGCCTGATTGGTCAGGATGTTGGCAGAGCGCGAGAGGACTTCCAGCAAGGTTTTGTCTCGGGTTTGGTCGTACTGTTTAAGTAACGCCAAATGGATTAACGCCTGGTTAAAACGATTGACCGGCTGGGTGGCAAACATGCCGTTGGCATCAGCGCGCTTTTGTGTGAAGTGTCCGTCGGTCTGCTGCACGGTCATGAGCATCTTCGCCAACTCATCGCGACGCGATTTGAGGTCCGCAAGTGAGGGTTCCTGAATCAGCGTCATCAGTAACCATGCCACCGCATCCGGATCACGCGCAACGACGTGGTCATTGATGATACTCAGCAGATACGTCACGCTGTTGCGCAGTGCCTTGGAACAGGGGCCATAACCTGCCCAATCCGGTTGGGTGTCCAGCGCCAATAGCAGTTGATTGGACAGTGCGTAACCGGTCATTGCCTGCTCATCCAGCGGCGCGTCCTGCAGGCTGTACCGGCTGGAGGTCGGTTCGTAGGTTGCAGCAATGCGTCCGTCTTCGCGGAAGCGGTGCGCCAGATAGGTTGCCTGCTGCCAGGCCGCGTCCATGATTTGTTTGTGTTCGAGAATCGGATCAAGCACGGTCATACCACGCTGCAGACGTACGGGCTCGGTGTTGCTGTTGGGTTGGACGATGTGGATGACATCAAACCGGTACACATGCATCGGGTTGACTTCATCAAGCAGTGAAATCTCCAGTGAAGGCTTACGCCCCAGTTCCAGTAGCATGCCTTTGACCACGCCAGTCGGGCTGAGATTCAAAGCCAGGTTCGTAGCCGGCCAGGACCACGCCGTTTTGCGGTCGGTGTTCTCGATGATCAAACCCTGAGCGTCGGGGCTTGCCAGTGACAGCACGTTGATCTGGCGTTTGGCGGCCAACGGTGGGATCGGTTCACCGGCTTTGGCGACCTGCAAATCCACCAGCAGTTTCGGGCGTTCTTCCAACGGCAGGCGTCCCCATTGGGGCAGTCGGACTTTCAAGGATTGCAATGCCTCACTGGTCGCAACACGCGCGTGATGCAGCAGGTCCGACCGGGCATCCATGTTGTGCTTGTTCAGCGGTACATGACTTTCACCCATGCCAAAGGCCTTACCCATCCAACGCAGTGTCACGCACACGCCCCCAAGATTGGAAACCAGATGCGTCGGCGGACTTTGCAGGGGATCAACTTCATCGACTTTGCCGTTGGCGACCCATTGTGTGATCTGTTTGTGCAGTTGCTGTGCATCATCCCAGTCCACCGAAGCAACCGCAGGCAGGGCAGGTTCCGTCGGTGTTTGAGCGGCGGTTGCCGGTTCGACTGCCGGTGTTTGGGCAGCGAGGGGAAGCGTCAAACCAACCCCAATCATGATGAGCCCAAGCGACATGACAATGCCGGAGATGTTGCATTCAGACAACACGCGGCATAACCGGCTTGCGACCTGATTGGTCGGTGATGCATTTAAGTGGCTGAAAAAGCGATGGCTAAAAGTTTTGGTACGAGTCTGTGGCATGTTGGCATATCCATTGAAGGGTGCATAGCGAGGAAAAAGGAGAACGCTATGCTTCAAGGGTCACTTGATTGGTTGATCCGTCTACATGTGACGCAGCCGTCGGAGTTCCGCAAACGCGTGATCATCCTGACGGTGCTGACGTTCCTGGCTTTGTGCTAGGTTTCGTCGATTATACGTCATGCATCCGGGGTTCACATCCATTTTCAGGGATAACGCCTGTCGTGCGCGTTTTTATCCCACATTACGTTGCCAAAACGTACATCGCACACCGCGCATCAAAAAACAGAACCGACCATGGTGATCGGTTCTGCTTCATTGCATTGTCAAGTTGTTGACGTGGTGTTTTAGAACAGCAGGTGCAGTTCGGCGCGGGCCATGATCTGACCGTCTTGGCCAGCACCATCGGTCTGCCAACCAGCGACGGACCAGCCGGATGTGATCGGGTTAAACGAGTAGCCCACTTCGCCGGTGAGTTTCAGAGCGTGACCGCGGAAGAACTTGTTAAAGCCAACGCTGGCAATCTGAAGATCTTCCTGGGAAGCCGAATCAAGATCGCCCCATGCATAGCGGGCGATGAGCTGCAGGTCCTGAGCGACAAACAAACCACCCTGAACCAGGGCACCATACTGATCGGTATCGACTGTGGTTTCAGAGAGATGCTTGGCAACAAAGGCGCCCATGATCGAGAAGCCCTTGTACTTGAGGGTCGCATCCACGGTCCATGAAAGCTGTTGAGCTTCGTCGGAAGTATCGCCGTATTCACCTTGTTCAAAGTGGACTGCACCACCGAGCATCACGAACGGATCATTGCCCAACCAGGCTTCGGAGTCCTTGGCCTGTTTCCAGTCACCGACGACGACGGCTTCGGCACGCAGTGAGACGGCCATGCCTTCAGCATCCGAAATGGAGTTGGCGGAGACATAACGGCTGCCACCATCGCTCAGACACAGAACGGCCTTAAGCCAGTCTTTCTTGTAGTTGATCCACAGGCCTTCGGTGTAACCTTCGGAGAAGATGTTGGCCAAAGGTGTGCGATCCGGGAAAGCAATCACGGTTTCAGAAATCAGATACTCACGCCAGAAGGGGACCTTCTGTGTACCGACGGTCATTGACCACGTGGGGTTGAAGACCTTGGTGATCATGGCGTTGAGTGCGGTGTAGGAGCCGGTCGTGCCGTGGCCGGTCCAGATGAAGAACTGCCAGGAGGGGTCGATCATGTGCCCCTTAAAGCCGTAACGGACAGCCGGGATTTCAAAACCGTGTTGACCATTGTCGCCGCCTGATTCACTGCGAAGTTGAATGCCGTAGCGGAATTCCATCATCCCCATGACGCGGAGTTTGAAACTGCCGTCTTCTGAGCACATGAAAAAGCCGTTGTCCCAGCCAGCGGTGACGCCGTTTTGAAGCATGCTCGCGCGGGTGTCCGCGTCGTTGAGTACTTCCTTGACCAGTGCCTTGACTTCTTCGGTGCGTTTTTCGTCAAGCCAGTTTTTGTTCTGGTCATTGCGAAGAACCTGCACTTCACGGGTCAGTGCATCAAGCTGCTGACGCAACTGCTGCATGGTCATTGCATCGTCTGCTTTGACCATCGGTGCTGCGACGAAACAAATGGCAAGCATCCATAATAGATTGGTGAGTTTGAACCCTTTGATTGATCTTGCGTTCATCTTGGAATCTCCGAACTTGATCTCTTCTCTTCGCCACACTGACAATCAGGTAGCTTGATGGCATGTCGATACGACGACAGCCAAACTGCTTGAGCAGTTGTTCAATCAAAGTCGGAAAGAATGGTTCTGTAATTAAGAGAAAGTCGATCAATCAGAGTAAAAAATCGCTTGTTTGAGGTGATAACCTAAGTGATACGGACCTTGTCGCAGCAATCAAGTCACAGTAGCAGTCTGGACGTGGTTATAAGGACATAGAAACAAAGGTGCGATAACACACCGTTGAGGTTATTTGAGTTGTTCATATGCATGTTTCGAACCATTAATCGCCATGCCATCTTTCTTTCTGTCATTCCCGCGCAGGCGGGAATCCGGTGGCATTTTGTGCGCACTTGCAAGTTCCACTGGACTCCCGCCTGCGCGGGAGTGACGGAAGATGTCGATCAATGATTTGAAAAACGGGTTCGTCCCAATCTTAGACTCTGTTCTTGAATGGGAAAAAGTCAAAGGTTGGCGACATCCATTCGATGGTCACTTCCCAGCGATCATCTGCTCAAAGTCCGGCGCGCAGAGTCCGGTGTGACTGTTGTAGCCGAGTTTGTGTGACCGATAGCGATCCTTGGCTTCCCAGTTGTGAGACAGGAAGTCGTCGCCCGTTTCCTGGAGATATTGGTTAAAGAGTTGGCGGTGACGGTCCAGTTCATCCTGGTAAGCCGGATCATGAATCAGGCTGCGTGTTTCGCCGTGGTCTTTTTCAAGATCGAAAAATTCTTCACCCTTGGTCTCACCCACGTCTTCGCGATAGCGTGTGTATTTGTAGCGACCGCTGCAAAGCATGCGCCCCGGTTCGATGGTGTAGCCCCATTCAGTATGCCATTGACTCACGACGTAGTCGCGCTGTTGGCCGGACTTCTCGCCGGTGGCAAAGGGGAGCATGGAATCGCCGTGTCCGGGTTGTGGGTTGGGCATGCTGGTTCCAGCGATGTCACATAGCGTGGGCGCCAAGTCCATCAGTGAGAACAAACCGTCATTCAGCCACTTGCCTTGTTGGGGGATGCCTTTACCTGAAAGGATCATCGGCACGCGCGTGGTCTGTTCGTAGAAACTGGTGTGTTTGGTTGTCATGCCACGCGCTGCAACGTTGTCCCCGTGGTCTGCCATGAAAATGATGGTGGTGTTCTCACGTTGGCCGGACTCATCAAGCGATGCAAGGATGCGCCCGATGTTGCGGTCGGTCATGTCGATGTAGTGATAGTAGGCTGCCAGATAGTGTTGGAAGTTCTCAGCCGTCCAACCAGCCGTCTGAGCCTGGCGACGATGCGCACAACAGATGTACTGCACACTCCGCGGGCGGTTGGCGATGTCATCAAACGTAAAGTTGTCAGGTAACGGTGGCAGTGGGCCATCGGGATACGGCGGGTTATCATGCTCACCGATGAACTCACCAATATAGCCACAGATGTTATGCGGGTTGTTCAGGTCGGCCACAGCAGCGAAGGGTTTATCCAGCGTTTTGCCTGCCATGGATCGAAAGTAGTGTTCGACCTGGCGTGTCGTGCCTTCATCCCAGAACGAGTCATAGTTCAGTGGCCAGCCATCGGGATATTCGAAGACCACTTCTTCACGGGGCATTTGCTCAAAACCGTTAAGTCCGCCGTAGTCGTGATTTTTGCCAAAGTGAATCGCGTGATAGCCTGCTTTGACCAGTTGCTGCCCGACAGTGGGGATGCCTTGCTCGACGATGTCTGCATTTTCAAAGTCCATCCCGTTGGAGAGTACGCCTGTCTGATGTGGCAGACGCCCGGTCCAGAAGCTCGCGCGCACCGGGCCACATAAAGGATACTGCGAATAGACCCTGCCTAACCCGACGCCGTGGTTAAACAGCGAGTCGATGTTGGGCGTGTGAACATATTGATTACCCCGACATCCGATGGCATCAAAGGTCAGTTGGTCAGCGATGATTAATAGAATGTTTTGCATGATGGCATTCAAACATACCATCGACTCTTGAGTTTGCAATCAAGCCTGAATGGACAGTATTGCCAACGCTAGTGTTTGGTTAGTGCTTGTGATCGTCATGTTCTTTTTCAAACGTCACCGGACCTTCATGCAAAAACGCAACGCGTGTGAACTTTCGGAATCGACCGATAGCAAGGAGTTGATGTTCGTCCTTGAACTCGATGGAGATCGAGCCGAATTGAAGGACACCCTTTTTAACGTGGCCTTTGAGGGTTTTTTGTTTCATCTCCTGGCTTTCGGTGTTCTCCTGCCAACGGTAGACGCAGGTGAATTGATCGTCAGCAACATGCTTGATTTGAAACTCAACATGCCAACAGTAATCCCAGATGCCCGACCATGTTCCCTCAAAGGCTTTGGGGTCGGTTTTGAGTTGCTCTTTGGTGTGATGTCGGCCTTCGTCTTCATGTGCTTGGGTAATGGCAGGGGCAAAGAGAAGTAAAGCGAGCATCATGGCGGAGATGGTTTTCATGGCAAGTTCCCGTTGGTGTCTGACAGTGAGGTGTTGAGTGGAGGATACTTCGACACCGTAGCTATGACAAGCAAAATGGGAGATGCACGTCAATCGTGATTTTGCATGAAGCGATGTGATTGAATCATTGAGTTGATGGATGATGTGAAACCATGTGGAATAAATAAAAAAACCGCGTCCAAGGTGGCGCGGTTTTTTTATTTCAAGTTTCAAGTTGGATGGGCCAACGTTTAGGGCACGAGAAACGCATCGTTGGTAGAGCGTTGGGTTTCGGTGCCGGTGTAGTTGTCGATGCCTGAGACGGTCCAGATGTTATCGCCACGGACGACGGGGTTGCGGGACCATTGGACACTGCCCGAGGCCAGAAGGATGTTCTGTCCCTGGCGGTTGTGGCGCGTGCTCGGCAGGTTGGGGTCGAAGTCAGCTAAGTGATGCAGGGCTTGGCGGTCCGCGTAGAACAGGGGGTTCTTGTCCGCCAGGACAGCAAGCTGGTGATTCTCGTTGAGCTTGATGGCTTTGGGGGTGTACTGGTTCTGATAGCTGTAACTCACCGCATTGTACTCAGGCCAGTCGTGCATGTCGCGGGTCAGGTCTTTGGGCGCGTTTTCGTTGTTGGGACAGCTTAGTGATTGCGGGTTGATGTAGTGCTGCCTTGCCATCAGGTAAAGATTGGCTGAGTTGGACTCGACGTTGCGTTCAGCTTTGCCACCGACTTTCCACCATGCCGAGCCGGGACGCGCATCGCCGCGGGGCATGATGCCGTTGTAGTCGTTGGCATAGTGCCCAAGCGCAACGCCCGCTGTCGCCAGGTTGCTTTCACAGGCAAAACGACGGGCGTCCGAACGGTGACGCGTGAGCATCGGCAGACCAAGCGAGATGGCCATCAACAACATGGCTGCAATGGCTGCAACCTCCGGCATAGTGATCGGCAGCGTTGGCAGTCGACGGCGCGACTCGAACATCAGCGATGTCTGTTGATCCTGTTCATATTGATCAATGAATGCCAACGTGTCATCGACAAGTGATTCGGAGGCCTGCTCGGCAGACCAATCGTTGAGATGGCTGAGCATGTCATCGACCACCTGCTCATCGGTGTCCTGGTCCGGACGCACGCCCACGGAGTGCAGATCCAGCCACTGGTCGATGGCATCATCAAGCCTCGGATCGTTGGCGTCAGGTTGTTTGGGTTGCTCGGTCATCTTCAATTTAGCCGCATCATTGGTTGATGCGCTACTCAATATTGTTCACCTGTTCGTACATCACAACGGATGCTGCAAACGGGTGAGGTTAACTTTCATACGTGGAAGCGAACGTCTGTTTCCACTGTTTGGCAAAGTTTGCAACCGCAGCATGCAGACGGCTCTTGACCGTCCCCAGCGGTACGTCCAGCGCCTCAGCCATGTCCTTGTAGGCCAACTGATGAAAGTAGGCCAGGACGAGGACCTCGCGCTGGTGTTGCGGCAGGTTGTCAATGACCTGCCGAACCCTGTCACGTTTTTCCTGGTCGCTCAGTGATTCGTCGGGCTGAACCGTCTGGGCCTGCATCAGGTCCACGAAGGTCGCACCCGAACCACTGCCACCGCTTCCGGGACTTCCGGGGGTGGGGGCATCCAGGGACACATTGTTGTGCCGCTTATTCCTACGCAGGTAGTCCCGTGCTTTGTTCGCCGCAATTGTAAAAAGCCACGGTTTTAATTGTCGATCGGTCTCAAATCGCTCTGCACGAAGGTGAATTTGCAGAAATGTTTCCTGAAAAACGTCTTCGGCTGCCGCTTTGGAGCCTAAAAAGCGATACAAGAACGCAAAAAGTTCCTGGCGATACCGTTTGAGCAGGGCGGTAAAGGCCCCACGGTCACCTTCACAGTACCGCGCGATGAGATGCTCATCGGTCAACTGTTCGTAATCCGGGCTGTGGGCAGGGCGATTCATGTACCCAGATTCTAGCTTACAGGTTCGCTGAAGGCTAAAGAAGACGCAAAGTTATAGCCTTTTGAAGATCCTATTGAATAGGTATCAATGTCGCTTACGAGGTACCCGCAGGAATCCTTCGGCTTTCAGCGGGTGACTTATGTTGATGTACAGGTGTTAAATAAAAACGCGTATCGAAGTGGCTCCGATACGCGTTTGAAGCTCATATTATTGATACAACATTTGTTTTACATTTCACCCGGATCGACAAAGGTCGTTTCGTCAAGCAATTCCGCTGGTGCGTCGGCTGTGGTTTCAGCCACCATGGAGGGATTGACGCCCAACTGATAAAGCAGGCCACTGTCGGAACAGAATTGGCCACCGATCAGGTACACATCATCGCTGATGGTGCGGCTATGACGAACGATCAGACCCATATGGCCGATCACGAATCCATGTTGGAGAAAGCTGATTTGCCAGAGACTGTCTGATTCGAGTTGGTCGGTGCAGACGAATCCGATACCACCGCGTCCGATATCTCGGAGCATGATGGGAATGGGTGATTCGTTGGTATGGCTGCGGTCCATACGGATCAACTCAGCATCAGCTCGAACGACAAAACGCTGGAACTGACGTTTACCCTCACAGCGTGCGGGATTTCGCAGATCTTCCAGTCTGTTGAGCTCATCCAAAAGTTGTTGGGCTTCTGCTTTTGCCACGGTACTTCTACTCCTGCCTGATTCCCGGAAAACGAACGACTCATCCAGTTTCAGAGCATTTGGTGCCTTTGGACCCTGTCTAACGGTATCGACCAGCTTGAAGTAGGACTTGATCAATTGTTGTTATAAATCGTTTTTCCGATGAATTGAAGGTTATTTCATACTTGCGAAAAAGCTGGCGAACCTTAGCATGTGATACGTCGCGGAACATCTCGTTTCGCGCTAACCTCAGACTGGAGATAGACCCTTGCGCGATCAACGCTTAGAAAAACTGGCCAAGACCATTGTTCAATATTCCACAGCCGTCAAGCCCGGCCAACTGGTTCGCATCAGCGGTGATCCGGTGGCCGTTCCGCTCATCGAAGCCATCTATGAACAGGTTCTCATCGCTGGGGCTCATCCCCAGGTCCGCTGCATGCCTGACTCTTTGCAGGAGATCTTTTTCAAGCATGCCAATAAAGAACAATTACAATATGTCAGCCCGCTTTCCAAACACGAATTTGAAACCATCGATGTCAACATCGGCATCTGGGCCGAAACCAACACCAAGGCACTGACCAATGTCGACCCCAAGCGACAGGGCATGGCCTCGGCAGCCCGCCGGGACATCATGTCCACCTTCATGCGTCGCGCCGCAGACGGCACACTCCACTGGTGTGGCACGCTCTTCCCCACCCTCGCATCCGCACAAGACGCCGAAATGGGCTTGGCAGACTACTGCGATTTTGTCTTCAATGCCGGACATATGGATAAGGACGACCCCGTCGCAGCTTGGCGACAAATCGAGGAAACCCAGCAACGCGTCGTCGACTATCTCACCGGTAAGAAAGAAGTCCACTTCCAGACCGCCAACGGCACGGACCTCACCGTCAATGTCGAAGGCATGTCATGGATCAACTGCTGCGGACATGAAAACTTCCCCGACGGTGAAGTCTTCACCGGCCCGAATCTCAACGCAGCTGACGGCGGCGTCAACGGTATCGTTCGCTACTCCTTCCCCGCGGTCCACAACGGTCGCGAAGTCCACGACATCGAACTGACCTTCGACAAGGGCAAAGTCGTCAAAGCCAAGGCCAGTAAAAACGAAGCCTTCCTGCGTGACATGCTCGACCAGGACGAAGGCGCCCGCTTCGTCGGTGAAGTGGCGATCGGCACCAACTACAACATCCAGCAATACACCAAAAACACCTTGTTCGACGAGAAAATCGGTGGCACCTTCCACCTGGCAGTCGGTTCAGGCTATCCTGAAACCGGCAACATGAACACCTCCGGACTCCACTGGGACATGGTCTGCGATCTCCGCAAAGAATGCGGCGGCGGCACCATCACCGTCGACGGCGAAGTCATCTCCCAGGACGGCCAATTCGTCTTCGACGGCTGGCCCGGCAAGTGAGTTAATCAAGGCAATATAACCGCAGAGGCGCAGAGGACGCAGAGTTCAAACAGGATGTTTATTCTTCTTTTGATTCAGGCGAACCGCGTCGTGTCGACGCGGGATTGAGCGAAGCTCAAATACTGTTTGATGATGTCACTTGAATTTCGACTTCGTCGAATCCCGCGGTGACACACCGCGGCTCGCCTGAATTGCATTGTTCGCTCTTAACTCTGAGTGCTCTGCGTCTCTGCGGTAAAAAATTGCCTTGGCAAAAATCGCACAATATTCAACACGCTCACGGACATTGGATTGACATTCAGTGTCCGTTTTCTATCATTGAATTATTATTTAATTCAATGAAGTATTAACTATGACCTATTTCCTTGGCATTGATCTCGGTGGAACCAACATTAAAACCGGTGTCGTGGACGACAACGGGGCGGTGGTTTCGAAACATTCACAGCCCACGGAGGGTAAATATGGTGCGGACCGTGTGCTTAAAAACATGGTTGATGCTGCCCAAACCGTGGTGGATGCTGCTGAGTTAACGCTCAAGGACATCGCCTACATCGGGATCGGCAGCCCGGGTCCGGTGGATGCTGAGAACGGCATTGTCATTTCCTCGCCTAACATCTCCGGCTGGTCGAACTATCCGATGCGTAACCTCATCGCTGAGGCATTGGGGCGACCGACGGTTTTAGCCAATGATGCCAACGCTGCAGCATTCGGTGAGTTCTGGGTGGGTGCAGGTGCCTCGCCGGATATCCAGAACCTGGTCATGCTCACGCTGGGGACCGGTGTTGGCGGTGGCGTCATTGTCAACGGTCAGATTATCAGCGGTACCTGTGGCTATGCAGCGGAAATCGGGCACATGATTGTCCAACCTGATGGCCGGGAATGCGGCTGCGGCCAAAAGGGTTGCCTGGAGACTTATGCTTCGGCATCACGCACCGCGGTCCGTGCTTGTGAGATGCTTGCCAAGGGGCAAAAATCGTCATTACAGACTATCTATAAGTCCGACCCACAACAGATTACGGCCAAGGCAATTTTCGATGCGGCAGCAGACGGCGATGAACTGTCTAACGAAGTGATTGATCAGACAGCGTATTATCTGGCGCTGGCCTGTATCAGTCTGACGCGCGTGCTTGACCCGCAGATGTTCGTCTTTGCCGGGGGCATGGCTTTGGCGGGAGATGCGCTTTTATCCCGTATTCAACAGCATTTTGAATCACAGAACTGGCATGCGGCCCCCAATGCCGTCACACTGGAGATTGCCCAGCTGGGTAATGACGCAGGACTTATCGGTGCTGCCGCCATTGCCTGGGATGCCAATCGTAACGATTAAACGGGCCTGATCTGCAGGCTTGGTCCTGTATTTACCCCATCAGTCTTAAGACGCCTTTGAAACCAACCGACTTTAAGAGTGAGTCGTGACACTGTGTCGCGGTTCACCGACCGGCATTTCCCGGGAAGATCGGATGGTTTTCATGGCCCCACGCGGAGTCAAAAGCAATCTAGAGCTTTACCTGAAGCAGATCGACGAATCACCGTTGCTCACTGCTCAGGAGGAGCGCGATCTTTGCTGGAAGATCATCAATGAGAACTGCCCGTTTTCACGTGATCGGATGATTCGGTCGAACCTGCGTCTGGTGGTCAACATTGCCAAGCGTTATTCGAATCGTGGCCTGCCGCTTCATGACTTGATTGAAGAGGGGAATCTCGGTTTGATGCGTGCGGTTGAAGCGTTTGATCCGGATCAGGGTGCTCGTTTTTCGACCTATGCTTCATGGTGGATCAAGCAGGCCATCAAGCGTGCTTTAATCAATGCGGTTCAGCCGGTGCATATCCCTGCATACATGGTTGAATTGATCTCCAAGTGGAAGCGTAAGAGTCGTGAACTTGAAGAAGAACTCGGTCATCCCCCGACCAACGAGGAGTTGGCCAAGGCTCTGGATATCCCGCCGCGCAAGATGCGGATGATCAAGAAAGCCATCAGTGCTTTCCAACGTCCCGCCCAAACCGAAGCGCGTAACGAAGACGAAAGCGTTGCCATCGCTGAGATTCTCCAGGACCCCAAGACCCCGCAGCCTGAGGAAAACGTCTTTAAGAAAGATGATCTGAATACGATTCGTCATTTGCTTGATACGATCGACGAACGTGAAGCCACCATCCTGCGTCTGCGTTACGGTCTTGATGGCCAGGAACCGCTGACACTCAAGGAGATCGGCAAGGAAATCGGTTTGACCCGCGAACGCGTCCGTCAATTGGAAATTGAAGCGCTCGATCGGTTGCAAAAACGTCTTTCCAGCGATCGACCACTCAGCGACCCACTCTATGCCACCGGCAAGCGTACCCGTCGCAAACGCCAATCTCGTCTCAAAACCCCTGCAAACGGCACAAATCAGAGCGTCGAAGACCTCGAAGATGCCATTGACGACATCGAATCCGACGATGTGCTGATCAACGAAAGCTGAATCTCTGCGCAGTGGTGTGCAGCGTGCTTAGACGCTGTGCAAAAAATCAACTTGCTGATTTACTTTTTATGACAATTCTGTCGCGCGCGATTCGACCGTGACACGAATGTTTCCAACTAGTTGATAGCATGTCTCAATACCACTTTTTTGAAAAAGTCCACAAGTTTTTTTAAAGACATTTTAGTCTTTAGTTATTGATTTGTTTTCAAGGACTTACGATTTTTCGAGATCATGCCAAGCCCCATAACCATGCGATTTATTTAAAGACTTATCTGTCTTTTGGAATGGCCTTTGCCATAAGGATCAGCGTCGACGCGAAAACAGTCACGCGTCAGAAAACGTTGAAACTCAAAGCCATTAGTGCAAAGGAAACAAGTCATGCGTAAGGTTGCTATCTACGGTAAAGGCGGTATCGGCAAGTCCACCACCACACAGAACACAGTTGCTGCTCTGGCAGAAATGGGCAAGAAGGTCATGGTCGTCGGTTGCGACCCCAAGGCTGACTCCACCCGCTTGCTGCTGGGCGGCTTGGCTCAGAAGTCCGTGCTCGACACCATTCGTGACGAAGGTGAAGACATCGAACTCGACGACATCCGTCGTGACGGTTTCGGCAGCTGCAAGTGCGTCGAATCCGGTGGTCCGGAACCCGGCGTCGGTTGTGCAGGTCGCGGGATCATCACCTCCATCAACATGCTCGAACAACTTGGTGCATACGACGAATCCGAAGAACTCGACTACGCGTTCTACGACGTGCTCGGTGACGTGGTGTGCGGCGGTTTCGCCATGCCGATTCGTCAGGGTAAAGCCCAGGAAATTTACATCGTCTGCTCCGGTGAAATGATGGCCATGTATGCTGCCAACAACATCTGCAAAGGTATCATGAAGTTCGCTGAGTCCGGCGGTGTGCGTCTTGGTGGTCTGATCTGCAACAGCCGTAACGTCGACAACGAATCGGAAATGATTCAGGAATTCGCCAAGCGTCTGGGTACGCAGATGATTCACTTCGTGCCCCGCGACAATGACGTTCAGCGTGCTGAAATCCGCAAGATGACCGTCATCGACTGGAATCCCGAAGCACCCCAGGCTGACGAATATCGCACCCTGGACCGCAACATCGACAACAACGAACTGTTCGTCATTCCCAAGCCGCTGGAAATCGAAGAACTCGAAAGCCTGCTGCTTGAATACGGTCTGCTCGAAGCAGCCTAAGTCGAACACACCATCCGCATCAGCATTCAAGCGTCACGTCCAAGACACCCGCCATGCTGATGTGAAAACACGCACATACTCTCGTTTTTACGCTGAATTTCAGTGAATCAGATGGGTTTGACCCCCATACCGCGATTCGTACGACCACGATTTACAGGAGAACCCACCGTGGCACCTGACTCCCCTGAACAAGCCGTTGAACTTACCCCGGATGGCACGCTGACCAGCGAAGCACTCCGTGAAGAGTTACTCAAAGCTTACCCCAAGAAGTCGCGTCGCAAGCGCGAAAAACAGTTCATTATCAATGAAAAGACCGTCAACGAAGACGGCACCGTGACGCTCCCGCAGATCGGTGCAAATACACGTACCATCCCAGGCATCCTCACGCAGCGTGGTTGTACCTACGCGGGTTGTAAGGGTGTGATTCTGGGTCCGACACGTGACATCGTTAACATCACGCACGGACCCATCGGTTGTGGTTACTACTCATGGCTGACCCGTCGTAACCAGACGTCAGCTCCTTCCGATGATCATGAAAACTACATGACCTACTGCTTCTCCACCGACATGCAGGATGAAAACATCATCTTCGGCGGTGAAAAGAAACTCGCAGCAGCCATCCAGGAAGCCTATGACATCTTCCAACCCAAGGCCATTGCCGTCTTCTCGACCTGCCCCGTGGGTCTGATCGGTGACGACGTGCACCAGGTTGCCAAGGACATGAAAGAAAAACTGGGGATTAACATCTTCGGTTTCTCATGCGAAGGCTACAAGGGTGTGTCCCAGTCTGCTGGTCACCACATCGCCAACAATCAGGTGTTCAAGCACGTGGTCGGTACCGACAACACGCCTCGCAGCAAGTTCTCGATCAACCTGCTGGGTGAATATAACATCGGTGGTGACGCATTCGTCCTCGAAGACCTGCTTGAACGCTGCGGCATTGAACTGGTGTCCACCTTCTCAGGTAACAGCACCTATGACCAATTCGCCAACGCTCACATGGCCAATCTCAATGCCGTCATGTGTCATCGTTCCATCAACTATGTCGCTGACATGATCGAAAAGAAATACGGTACGCCGTGGATCAAGGTCAACTTCATCGGTGCCAAGTCCACCGCCAAGTCGCTACGTAAGATCGGCGAATACTTCGCGGATGAAAAACTGATGGAACAGATCGAAAAGGTCATCAGCGAAGAATACCCAGCCGTCTTCGAAGCTCAGAAGCAGTACAAGCCCAAGCTTGAAGGCAAGCGTGTGATGCTCTTCGTCGGTGGTAGCCGTGCTCATCACTATCAGGATCTGTTTGGTGAACTGGGCATGAAGACCGTTGCTGCCGGCTACGAATTCGCTCACCGCGATGACTATGAAGGCCGTGACGTCATTCCTGACATCAAGATTGATGCCGACAGCCGCAACATTGAAGAACTTCATGTTGATGCGGACCCGGACATGTACGACAGCGACAAGGTCCGCGACAAGTGGGCCAAGGAAGAAAAGGGTTACAGCTTTGCTGAGTACGACGGCATGATGACCCAGATGGCTGAAAAGGCCCTGGTCATCGACGATATCAACCACTACGAATCTGAAGAGTTGATCAAGCGCGTCAAGCCGGACCTCTTCTGTGCAGGCATCAAGGAAAAATACGTCGTCCAGAAGATGGGTGTCCCGTGTAAGCAGCTTCACAGCTACGACTACGGCGGACCCTATGCCGGCTTCCGTGGTGCCATCGAGTTCTACAAGGACATTGATCGCCTGGTCAACGCCAAGGTCTGGAAGATGATCAAGGCCCCGTGGGACGAGTGAGTTTTTCAGGGAGTAGTGATTAGGCAGTAGGGAGTGGTCCAAGACAACAACCATTCTCCTGCCTTGAACCTGGTCCCTGGTCGCTAGTCCCTAGTCCCTCTTTTTAAAGAAAACACTGAAATTTAAGGGTAAATAAAATGTCATTACTCAGACACACAAAAGGCGGGGAAGTTCATGAGCGTCAGGCTCTGACCGTGAACCCAGCCAAAACCTGTCAGCCTGTGGGCGCGATGTATGCTGCCCTGGGTATTCATAAATGTCTTCCGCATTCTCACGGTTCACAAGGTTGCTGCTCATATCACCGTTCGACTTTGAGTCGTCACTACAAAGAACCGGCGATGGCAGGCACCGGCTCCTTCACCGAAGGTTCATCGGTGTTCGGTGGCCAGGCCAACCTGCTTACCGCCATCGAAAACATGTTCACGCTTTACAAGCCTGATGTCATTGCTGTGCATACCACCTGCTTGTCGGAAACCATCGGTGACGACATCCCGCAGATCACGGAAAACGCGATTGATAAAGGCCTGGTTCCCGAAGGCAAGTTTGTTATTCATGCCAACACGCCTTCGTATGTCGGTGCTCATCCGACCGGCTTTGCCAACATGACCAAGGCCATGGTCGACTACTTCGCCAAGAGCACCCGTGAAGACAAAGTTGCTCGCCGCGTCAACATCATCCCCGGCTACGTTGAACCGGCGGACATGGCAGAAATCAAGCGTCTTGCCAAGCTCATGGGCCTGGACCCGATCATGTTCCCCGACACCTCCGGCGTGCTCGATGCGCCGCAGACCGGTGTGCATGAAATGTATCCGGCCGGTGGCGTGACCATCGACGAACTCATCGCAGCAGGTGATGCGCAACAGACCATCGCATTGGGTCCGGTTTGCTCCGGTCCTGCAGCCAAAGCACTGTACGCCAAGTGCAAAGTGCCTCAGACCACCATGGGACTGCCCATCGGTCTGGCTGCCACCGACAAGTTCGTCATGGCTATGCGTAGCCTCAACGGCGGCTTCGTTCCCGAAGAAATCAAGTACGAACGCGGCCGTCTGCTCGACCTGATGACCGATATGCACCAGTACTTCTACGGCAAGTCCGTGGCACTCTGGGGCGATCCCGATCAACTGGTCGGCCTCTCCGAACTGCTCATGTCCGTGGACATGCTGCCCAAGTATGTCGTCACCGGCACACCGGGTAAGAAGTTCCTCAAGCGCATGGGCGATGTCCTGGGCGACAAGGTTCACGAATCCTTCGTCCGTCAAGGTCCCTGTGCTGACATGTACCTCATGCACCAATGGATCAAGAACGAGCCCTGCGATCTGCTCATGGGTAACACCTATGGCAAGTACATCGCTCGCGACGACGATATCCCCTACGTTCGCCATGGCTTCCCGATCCTCGACCGCGTCGGACATCAGTACTTCCCGACCGTCGGTTACAAGGGTGCCATCCGCGTCCTCGAACAAATTCTCAACGTGCTCATGGACCGCCAGGACCGTGACTCACCGGAAGAAACCTTCGAACTGACGATGTAACCCCCGGAAGGTTGAAAAGGTGATCGCTAGTTTGCCTTGAATACCTGGGAGATTACGACAAACCAGAACCACTCATCTGCGTCCATGACACACCCACATGATGGACGTGACAACACCGCGGTGTGGCGGGCATGCGTGCCCCTTGCCCGCCACACTCGGTTTTTTTTTAACAGTCACCCAAAGGGCACACCAGAAAGCATCGCGATGAAAATCAGTGCACAAAACAAATTGATGGGCAAAGTCGTTTCCATCGACAAAGGTGCCGTCAACAGCATCGTCAAAATCGAGCTTTCAGCCAATCCGGTGATCACCGCGGTGATCACCAACAACGCCGTTGAAGACCTTGAGTTGGTCGAAGGTGGGCAAGCCTGTGCAGTCGTCAAATCATCCAACGTGATGGTGGGCATCTGCCAGGACGGCAAAGGCAAGGAAAAAGAGTCCGGCGAATGTTGCAGCGGAAGCTGTGGCTGCCAGGGACACAAATAAACCAGCAATCGAAAGTCTTCACCGACGGCTTTCGTGACGCGAGTGCCCGCTTGAGACCTTGAGTAAAACGCAAAGCATTTTCCGGGAATGCTTCCGGGGGCCGGGGGGAGCACTCGTATCACCAAACCCGATGGTTTGAAACCACATCCGTACGGTTAAACAACATGAATGGGCACAACATCATGACAACCGCCATCGAAAACAACATCAGACTACTTGAAGCCCGCAAGGCACAAGTGCAGACCAAAGGAAGCGAGCCGTTCAACATCGCCTGCGAAAAGCAGTCGGTTGCCGGCAGCGTTTCTCAGCGCGCTTGTGTGTTTTGTGGGTCTCGTGTGGTGCTTTACCCAATCTGTGATGCACTGCATGTCATACACGGTCCCATCGGCTGTGCATCGTACACATGGGACATCCGTGGCAGCGTCTCCTCCGGACCGCAGCTTCACCGCATGTCTTTCTCCACGGACCTCCAGGAAAAGGACGTGATCTACGGCGGTGAAAAGAAGCTAGAAAAAGCACTGCTCGAACTCATCGCACATTACAACCCCAAGGCTGCATTCGTCTACGCGACCTGCATCGTCGGCTTGATCGGTGATGACATGGACGCGGTGTGTCGACGCGTCTCTGCCAGGACTGGCATTGATGTGATCCCCGTGCAGTCCGAAGGTTTTGCCGGTTCAAAAAAGGATGGATACTCTGCGGCTTGCCATGCCTTGGATCAACTCGTGGGAACGGGGGACACCAGTGACATCAAGCCGCTGAGTATCAATATTCTCGGTGATTTCAACATCGGCGGGGAAACCTGGGTCATCAAAGACTACTACGAAAAAATGGGACTCCAGGTTGTCTCCACCATCACCGGCGACGGCCGCGTCGACGACATTCGTAAAGCCCATGGTGCATCACTCAACGTCGTGCAATGTTCTGGCTCCATGAAGGGCCTGGCTCGCATGATGAAGGAAAAGTACGGCACACCGTTCATGCATGTCTCCTACTTCGGCATCGAAGATATGAGTCGCGCCCTTTACGAAGTCGCTGACCACTTTGGTGATAAAGACCTGCTTAAGCGAGCACAGGATATGGTCCGCGATGAAGTGATGCGGATCATGCCCGAACTTCGCAAGATTCGTCAGGACCTTGAAGGTAAGAAGGCTGCCATCTACACCGGCGGTGCGTTCAAGGCATTCAGTCTGGTGCGATCACTGCGGACACTCGGCGTTCAGACCACCATTGCTGGATCACAGACCGGTAACCCCACCGACTACAAACAACTGGCAGAACTCTGCGACGATGGGACCATCATTCTTGATGACACCAACCCGCTGGAACTTGCAAAGTTCATCCAGGAAACCGACACCGATCTGCTCATCGGCGGAGTGAAGGAACGCCCCATCGCATACAAGCTTGGTGTTGCGTTCTGTGATCACAACCATGAACGCAAGGATTGCCTGGCTGGTTTTGAAGGCATGCTCAACTTCGCCCGCGAAGTGCACGGTTCGCTGTGTAGCCCGGTCTGGAAGTTCTCGCCTTTCCGACAGAAACACAAGGAAGCCGTTGGAAGTTCTCAAACAACTGAGAAACCCAAGGCGACCTATATCCCAACCAACGTGATCAAGCCCGGTGAAACTTCCGGGGGCGGGGGCGAATCAAAGTTTGCAACATTAACCATTGGCGCGACGGAGGTGGCAAAGTGATTGTTCCAGAACCTGCAAAATCCGACCACTTCACCGCAACGCGCAATGCCTGCAAGATGTGCACGCCCTTGGGAGCCTGTCTGGCGTTCTCCGGCGTTGAAGGGTGCGTGCCGTTCCTTCATGGCTCCCAGGGGTGTGCCACGTACATCCGGCGCTACCTGATTTCGCACTTCCGTGAACCGATGGACATCGCGTCCTCGAACTTCGGTGAACACGCTGCAATCTTCGGCGGCCAGACCAACCTTGAAATGGGTTTGGCCAACGTGATCCGCAGCTATGAACCGGCCGTGATCGGTATCGCAACAACCTGCTTGTCGGAGACCATTGGCGATGACATGCCGATGTTCCTGCATCAATTTACGAGTAAGTATGCTGACCCGACCCCGCTGCCGCATTTGGTGCATGCATCAACGCCCAGCTATTCGGGTTCACACTTTGACGGTTACATGGAAGCAGTATTCGCACTTGCCAAGACACTGGCAAAAAAGGGCCAAACGCAAGCCAATCTCGTCAACATGATTCCCGGCGTGGTTTCGCCTGCTGACATCCGTCATCTCAAGGACATCCTTTCGGACTTCGGACTCGATTATGTCATGCTGCCTGATTACTCCGAACGCATGGATGGCGTGAGTTGGGATTCGTATCAGCGCATCCCCGAAGGCGGTACCACCGTTACTCAGCTCAACTCAATGGGCGCCGCAGCAGGCAGCATTGAGTTTGCCACCACGCATCACAAGTCCCAAACCGCTGGCGAATATCTCGCTTCGGAGTTCGGGGTTGAAAACCATCGCATGGATCTGCCCATCGGTATCGGTGCGACGGACAAGTTCTTCGACGCCCTTGAAAAACTCTCCGGCAAGACGACTCCTCGCCGTCACCAGATGGATCGCGGACGCCTCGTTGACAGCTATGTCGATGGACACAAGTACTGCTTCGGCAAGCGTGCGATTCTCTACGGTGAAGAAGATTTCGTCATCGCTTTGGCAAGTTTCCTCTCAGAAATCGGCATCGTCCCGGTGATGATTGCCTCCGGTGGCAAGAGTGGCAAGCTGCTTGCTAACATCGAACGTGTCCTGCCTGATCCTTCGGTTGCCACCGTTATGGATGGTGTGGACTTTGAAGAAATCACCGATGCGGCGATGGACATGCATGCTGATCTGATCATCGGCAATTCCAAGGGGTTTAAACTTTCACAAAAACTCGATGTGCCACTTGTGCGTGTGGGTCTGCCGATCCACGACCGCATGGGCGCATCCCGCATCGTTCACCTGGGATACCAGGGCACGCAGTATCTCTACGACCTGATCGTCAACACGCTCCTGGACGTGAAACAGCGCACCAGTGAAGTTGGCTACACCTATATTTGAGTGAGGAGCGTTTACCATGGCAATTGACTGTTCAAAGCACCCCTGTTTCGATGCCGACGCCAAGCACAAGTACGGCCGCGTGCATCTGCCCGTCGCCCCCAAGTGCAATCTCGGTTGTAATTTCTGCAACCGCAAATTCGACTGCATGAATGAGTCACGCCCCGGTGTGACCAGCACCATCCTGGCTCCGCAGCAGGCGTTGAGTTATCTCAAAAAAGTGGTCGATATCGTGGACACACCCATCAGCGTGGTCGGTATTGCAGGCCCTGGTGACCCGTTTGCCAACGGCAAGGAAACCATGGAAACCCTGCGTCTGATCCGCAAGGATTTTCCTGAGATGATTCTCTGCGTTTCCTCCAACGGCCTGGGGATCGGCCCGTACATTGAAGAACTCGCCGAGTTGGAAACCAGTCACGTCACCATCACGTGTAACGCAGTTGATCCGACGATTGGTGAAAAGATTTATCGCTTCGCCCGTCCGGACAAGATGGTTTACCGCGGTCTTGCTGCTGCCCAGATTCTGCTTTCGCGTCAGCTTGATGCGATCCGTCAGCTTCACGAACATGGTGTGACCGTCAAGGTCAACAGCATTGTGATGCCCGGCATTAACGATCACCACATCGAAGAAATCTCCAAGACGGTGCAAGCCTTGGGTGCCGATGTGCACAACTGCATGGCATTGATTCCCGTTGAAGGCACGCCGTTCCATGAACTGGATGAACCTTCCGCGGAGTTGATGGAAGCCGTCCGTGCGAAGTCCGGTCAGTACTTGCCTCAGATGAAGCATTGCTCGCGCTGTCGTGCCGATGCCGTGGGCATGCTCGGTGAGGATAACAGTGAGTTGATCAACCAGGCGTTACGTGAGTCGGCCAATGCACCGATTGCACAAGATGCTGAGAATCGTCCCTACATTGCAGTCACTTCGTATGAAGGTGTGCTGGTCAATCAGCATCTTGGCGAATCCGAACAACTCTGGGTCTTCGGCCCGGATGGTCACTGTGGTTACAAGTCCATCGAAACCCGCCCGACGCCGGTTCCCGGTGGTGGTGAAAATCGTTGGGATGAGTTGGCAAAACGTTTGACGGACTGCCAGGCGATCATCTGTTCATCCGCTGGACAGAATCCCAAGGTTGCTTTAGCCAAGCATGGCATTCGTGTGCTTGTTGCTGAAGGACTCATTGAGGAAGCACTTGATGCGGTCTACAAGGGACAGAAACCGCGTATGCCTTCCCGCGTCACCAAGAATGGTTCTGGCTGTGACGACGACGGCGTCGGATGCGGCGGTTGCACCGGGACAGGCACGGGCTGCGGTTAAACACAAACACAATCGCTGCGACACAGCGTGAACAATACTTTTATGGCGATGAACCTTGTCAATCATCGCGCGATTGAAACAGAGTTTTTTTCAATTACACAACACAAGGATATACGTTATGGAAACCTGCAAATATCACATCATGATCTGCAACAGCTACCGCACCCAGGGCGAACCCAAGGGCGTCTGCAACAAGAAGGGTGCTGCTGATTTGCCGCAGTACATTGAAAACGAAGTCATCGACCGTGAGCTTGATGCGATGGTCTCAACGACCAGTTGCTTTAAGCGTTGCGACAAAGGCCCGCTGATGGTGGTTTACCCCAACGGCTGGTGGTACCCGCAAGTCGACGAAGAGAAGATCGATGAAATTCTCGACGCACTGGAAGATGACTCTCCCTGCGAAGCCTTGCTCGCTGAGTAACAAGTTTTTTGACCACGGGGAACACGGGGCTGGATAACCAACTCGATCTTCATGTGCCTGCATTGTGATCTCTGTGTTCTCCGTGGTTTTTTTGTTTGTCGAGGGACTAGCGACTAGGGACTAGATTTTTGAAACAAGCACAGAGCAGTTTGCGTCATTAATCGCCATACAGAAGTCTGATTCGTCATTCCCGCGAAGGCGGGAATCCAGTGGCATGCAGTAGAAAAGTTGCAGATTCCACTGGACTCCCGCCTTCGCGGGAGTGACGGAAATAGGCGATTTTTTATACAAGTTGCTCTAATTGAAACTTCTGGCTTTACTCCTAATCCCTAATCACTAATCCCCTATCCCTGTTTTTCTTGGATCAAAGTCATGTGTCAGGACAACCTCAACTGCTGGATCGTGGATACGACGTTGCGCGATGGGGAGCAGGCTCCGGGGGTTGCTTTCTCGCCAGAGCAGAAAATTGCCATCGCCACTGCGTTGGCAGCAGTCGGTGTCGATGAAATCGAAGTCGGCACGCCTGCAATGGGACCGGCTGAACGTCAGACCATTGCTCAAATCGTCGACCTGAATCTACCCGTCCGTCTCACCGCCTGGTGTCGCGCCCGCAAACAGGATTTGCAATGGGCTTTATCCACCGGGGTCAAAGCAGTCCACCTGTCGTTGCCCGTTTCACAGATTCATCTCCGCGCGATCGGCAAAGACATGACATGGGTTTATGACCAGATGCATGAACTGGTTCCCTGGGCTTTGTCCCGTTTTGACTATGTCTCCGTTGGCGCACAGGATGCTTCTCGCGCTGACATCCGTGAACTGCGTCACTTCGTTGCAGAAGTCCGGACGGTTGGCGCACATCGCGTGCGCATTGCTGACACCGTGGGTGTCTGGCATCCGATGGCAGCCTACGAAGCTTGCTACGATTGTGTCGATGCAGCACGTGACATGACCGTCGGTGTTCACATGCATAACGATCTTGGCATGGCGCTGGCAAACAGTGTCATGGCGTTGGAAGCCGGTGTTACCAGTGTCGACACCACCGTGCTGGGACTTGGTGAACGTGCAGGGAACGTTGCCCTTGAGCAGTTGATCATGAGTCTTCAACTGCGTCGTGATACCAAGAGTTCGCCGCATCACCTGGACCAACTACCGGGTATCTGCAAGCTGGTTTCACAAGCCAGTGGTCGGCCGATTCCTGTCAATCAACCTGTTGTTGGGGAGAGTGTTTTCAGTCATGAGTCAGGGATTCACGTGCATGCGATGCTCCGCGACACCACGGCCTACGAACCGTTTGAACCGAGCATGCTTGGCCTCAGTCGCCAGTATGTCATCGGCAAGCATTCGGGGACCGCTGCACTGAAGCACGTGCTTTCAAGCTGTAAACGCGAGGCATTGGATGAGACGCAATTGGCCGAGTTGCTGACGCTTGTTCGTGAAGCAGCGTCGGAATTGAATCGGGGGTTAACGAGTTTTGAAGTTTGTGACTTGTATGACCGATTCGTGCCTCACGTGCGGCATGTCGTAGAATTGATAGGATCATGAAACCCTTTTTGTTCTTACTCATTGCTTTGTTCGCCCTGAGCCTGACACTGACAGGATGTGATCAATCCAACGCTTCAGCCCCGCAGCAGGCTCAACGACAGTTGACGATTTTCGCTGCAGCGAGCACCACCAATGTCATTGAACAGTTGGCATTGATGTACCAGCAGCAGACCGGCGTGAAGGTGATGACCAGTTTTGCTTCATCAAGCACGTTGGCCCGTCAGATCGAGCAGGGTGCCAAGGCCGATTTGTATCTCTCAGCCAATACCAAGTGGATGGACTACCTGCAGGATCGGAATCTCATCGCGCCCAAGACGCGTGTGGATTTGCTGGCCAACCGCATCGTCCTTGTTGCCCCGACATCAGCATCGCTTAAGTCTTGGCAGAGTCTTGAACCGCTTGATAACTTCACGGATAAGTTGGCGATGGGCGATCCGGATTACGTACCTGCGGGAATGTATGGCAAAACGTCCTTAACGAATCTGGGATTCTGGGATAAGATTGCATCACAGGTCGTCCCTGCCAAGGATGTCCGCGGTGCGTTATTGCTGGTAGAAACCGGCCAGGCATCGTTAGGCCTGGTGTATGCAACGGACGCTGCAGCGAGCAGGAAGGTCAGCGTGGTTTACGCGTTACCGCAAAGTTCGCATCAGCCGGTCCGTTACCCGCTGGCTTTGAGGGATGGGACGTCCAATGAAGCTGCCGCCTTTGCGGTGTATTTACAGTCGGATGAAGCACGCAGTGTTTTTGAGCGTGCCGGTTTTGAGGTGATCAGGTAAACCAGACAACCAGATCGATTTGATCCGGTTCGCGATGACAGAAAAGAACAACCGCCATGTTCAGTCAATGGACAACCCAAGATACCACCGCCGTGCTGCTGACGCTTCGCGTTGCCGCGTGTTGTGTGGGTTTGCTGTTGGTGCCCGGCGTGTTTCTGGGTTGGTTGCTAGCTCGCAAGCGATTTTTCGGTCGGACATGGCTTGAAGCGGCGATCAATTTGCCATTGGTTTTACCACCTGTCGTGGTGGGTTACGGTTTGTTGATGCTCACAGGGCGTCAAAGTCACATCGGTTCCTTTTTCGAAAACACACTGGGGATTCCCATCGCGTTCACGTGGATCGCTGCGGTGTTGGCGTCATCCGTGATGGCCTTGCCGCTGATGGTCCGTGCGGTGCGATTGGCCATCGAATCGGTGGACAAGGGACAGGAACAGGCGGCCTCGGTCTGTGGTGCCTCACCCATGCGTGTCTGGTTCACCATCACACTCCCCGCAGCCCTTCCGGGGGTGATTACCGGAATGATTCTTGCCTTTGCCCGCAGTGTCGGTGAGTTTGGTGCGACCATCACTTTTGCAGGCAATATCGAAGGTCAGACCCGCACACTCCCGCTTGCCATCTTCCGTGCGATGCAGTTACCTGATGCCCAGTCGTCGGTGCATCGTCTGGTGATTGCTTCGATTGTTCTTTCACTCACCGCGGTGTTTTTCTCCGAATGGCTGAGTCGCCGATATCGTGACAGTGCGCTGCGCACCGAACATGCAAGGAGTCACTCATGAGTCTGCATGTCGATGTACAACTGCTGCGTGGTAACTTCGAACTGGATGTCCAATGTGATCTGGCAGGGGGCATGCTCGGTGTCTACGGTCCGTCGGGCAGTGGAAAGAGTACACTCATTGACCTGCTTGCTGGCATGGTCCGACCGACCACCGGTTCGATCAAGCTCAACGAGGTGATGCTTTGTGACGCCAAGTCGCGAACGTTTGTCCCGCCTCACAAGCGGCAGGTATGCGTGGTGTTTCAGGACAACCGACTCTGGCCGCACAAGACCGTCCGCAAAAACATCACCTATGGCTACAAACTCACGCCCAACAGTTCACGTCGGTTTACACCCGAGGAGATTGCCCGGTTTTTGAAAATCGACCACCTGCTGGATCGCAAGGCCGGCACACTCTCCGGCGGGGAGCAGAAACGCGTTGCCATCGCACGGGCAATCCTCTGCTTCCCCAGGTTGCTGTTGCTGGATGAGCCGACTGCCGGTCTTGATCCGAGGCTTATTGATCAGATTTTGCCGCTGCTTAAGCAGGTGTCGCAGTTGACGCGCATCCCCATGATGATCGTCAGCCATCAACTCAGTGAACTATTGAGTCTGACGGACCACCTGCTACTGATGCGGGATGGCAAGGCGATTGCCCAAGGTCGGTTCATGGACCTGGTGCAGGATGAGCGGACATTCAGTCGGCTGAATCTCAGCGAACCGGTCAACGTCCTGCCGTTGGTAGTGGATGACTTGGATACGCAGGCCGGTTTGACGGTGATGCGTTTCCGCGGGGAGCCGTCGCAATCGCGAAGGTATCCGGTCCGTGGTGTGATTGACGAAACCTTAAGCGTTGGCCAATGTGTCAATGGATTGCTGCGTCCCAGTGATATCACGCTGGCGATGTCACCGGCTGAGACGATCACGATGCAGAACCGCTTGCCGGGCGTGGTCCGACAGGTCATCGAGCAGGGCAATCGTCACTTCTGCGTGGTGGATGTCAACGAGAGCAGCACACCTGCCAGTGTCCTCGTGGAAGTCACACAGCAGGCCATCGCCGAATTCAATCTCCGGCAGGGGGTTCGCACGTGGTGTCTGTTCAAAGCCTCGGCATTGAGCCTGCATGCAGACGTGATGACCGAACAGGCTGATATGCAATCCTCACTTCCCAACTCTGACCGATTCGATTGCCCGTGTACGCGATTCCGTGACACGACCTGTCAGAACTGATGGTTTACTTGATTCAATGTGTGCACACGAAGTATGCGGTTGTCTTGTACATGAACGCAAGGCAACCGCTTACTTCGTGCGCGGCTCCTGGGTGAGATTGGTTTGACCTTTGGTCAATCCCGCTGCGACACGAAGCAGCTTGCCTGAGTCGCAATGCGATTGATTTCATCGCGTGCTTCGTGTTCTTTGTGTCTTCTCGTAACTCACCCGATCAAAAGACTTTGCTTGCATGTTGGAATTTTCTCTTGAACGTTCGGTTACGGCATCGATTTTGCAGGTAATTACACAAGCGTAAGTACCGACTTGCTTGATGGCACGAGAATCGTTGATGTAACGCTTGATATAACAGAGGTAAACCTCGTCAAAAACGACATTAACGTCACTTTAGTACCATCTTGGAGTCACCCGGACGACCCTCGACGCTGTGAGTATGCCGATGCGTGAGGCCAAAAACACCGACAACCCGTTGCCTACGGTCTGTTCAGATGATTGCCAGTTGCATATGAATGCAGCAGACCCCATGATGTGCGCCGAGCAAAAGCGTCGCCGAGAAGGCGAAATGCAGGCGCTATATGACATTGCCCGTGTTCTCTCCGAACGCAGTGGGCAACAGCAAACTTTGACGGAAATCCTCAAGGTCCTGGAAGATCGTCTGAACATGAAGCGTGGCACGGTGATGCTGCTTGATGGTGACAAGACCGAGCTGTTTGTCGCTGCCACCGCCAATCATGCTTCGGGTGACACGGCTGCCAGTTACAAGCCTGGTGAAGGTGTCACCGGTTATGTGATGACCACGGGCCAATCCATCATCGTCCCGAGCATTGCCAACGAACCGCGGTTTTGTGATCGCATTCATGATCGCAGTCAAGAGTCGTTGGAAGATGTGAGTTTCATCTGCGTGCCGATCACCGTCGGCTCCACACCGGTGGGGACCTTAGCGGTGGATATCACCGATGAGAGTTTGAAGTTCCTTGACGAAGCCGAACGTTGCCTGACGATTGTGGCAAGCATGATCGGTTATGACGTGCGTTCGCGACGTCTCAAACAGGAACAGGCTCAGGCATTGCAGGATGAGAACCTGCGTTTGCGTGATGCCCTGGAAGAAAAATTCCGACCTGAAAATATCGTGGGTAACTCGCGACTGATGCGTGAGGTCTACGTGAAGATCAAACGTGTTGCAGCAAGCGATACCACCGTGCTCATCCGTGGGGAGACCGGCACGGGTAAGGAACTTATTGCCACCGCCATTCACTATGCCTCCGCCCGCGCCAATGCCCCATTCGTTCGCGTCAACTGTGCTCAACTTTCTGAGAATCTGCTTGAGTCTGAACTCTTTGGTCATGAAGTCGGAGCGTTTACCGGTGCGATCAATCAGCGCATCGGGCGCATCGAGGAAGCCCAGGGCGGGACATTGTTCCTCGATGAGATTGGCGAGTTTTACCCGTCGTTACAGGTCAAGATTCTGCGCGTGCTTCAGGAGCGCGAGTTTGAACGGGTGGGGTCCAACGAGACGATCAAAGCCAATGTGCGGATCATTGCTGCAACGAATCGCGATTTGGAACAAGCGGTCCAAAATTCGCAGATGCGTCAGGATTTTTACTATCGCATCAACGTGTTCCCGATTGTCTTACCTCCGCTGCGTGAACGTCGCGATGACATTCTGCTTTTAGCCAATCACTTTGCCCAGTCTTATGCCAAGCATATGGACAAGCAGATCAAACGGATCAGCACGCCTGCGATCAATGCGATGATGTCCTATCACTGGACGGGGAACGTGCGAGAGCTTGAGAACTGCGTGGAGCATGCGGTGCTGCTGGCTGATGATGGCGTGATCTGCGCCCACAATCTCCCGCCGACATTGGAAATGCCCGAAGCCCCGGGACAATCTCAGACAGGGACGTTCGAAGCGCAGGTGGATGCCTTGGAACGTGATCTGATCAGTGATGCGCTTAAGACGTGTAAAGGCAACGCCGCTGCCGCCGCCCGACAGTTGGGCATCACCCCGCGTATCATCCGTTACAAGATCAAGAAGCTGGACATCGATCTGGACAGTTTCAGCTATCCCGCCAAGTGAGTTCAATTTGCACGTATTTTTAGAAGTTGTGCTCCGGATGTAAATCCGGTGCTCGTAGTGCATACGTCAATCCAAGGGGCACCGGAGTGACACCCTGTGCTCAATGAACACAACCGCTTTGCTTTTGAGGATTGATCTAACCTGTCATGACGGTTGAAAAACTCCCATCGCCAATCGTTGATTTCTGACATAAGCAAACCTAGAATTAACCATCAATTTGCCGAATCGATTCGGCAAACCTATCGGCATTAATGCCTAAATGCTTTATTTTTTGTGCTTAATCTTCGAAATGTCTCAGTTGTATCAATAGGAACACGATCCACCGCCATTCATTTTGATGTCGGGTTTGACGCCCGGCTTTAACGTCAGTTTTCGTTGCCAACCATGCTTGATGGTCCAGGCAGGCATGAGCAAATATCGCCTTGCCAGATGTCCGGGGAGGGTGTTTGAAAAAATGCAGCGTCTGTGATGCAAAGTCGTGTCACGGGTTTTGCTGGTTTGAAAATGGAGACAATGTTATGCACGTACTTTCCCATCCCAAGCAATTTATGACGCACAGGTGGATCGGCCAACAGTCATACCGTTGGCGGGTTGCCATCTTTTTGTTGCTGCTGATTGCCTGGCCTGCGCAAGCCCAGGATGACACAGCCTACATCCAGAACATGCTCGACACACAGGACGTCATTTCGTTACCTGCGGGGAAATATTACATCAGTTCTCCGCTAATCATTGGTGAGAAAATGTTCAAAGGTGAAGGGAAGAAGGAGACCGAGATCGTTGCGATCGCGCCCATGCCTTACATGCTCAAGGCATCGTCCAATGCCAAGATCTCCGACATGTATTTCAATGGCAATGTCTCGGCGGAGTGGGGCATCCTCTATCCCGGTGGCAATGGATCACACACCGTCAGTGTCCGCGTGCGATTCTGCACCAAGGCAGGTTTTGTGTTGGGCAATACGCAGAACAGCTTTTTCATGGACTGTGATTCCTATGACAACCTGGTGTGTTACGCGCTGTACAACCATGCTGCCAACAACACGTTCATTGCTTGTGATGCCAACACCTACTGGACTTTGTCCGAACCGGGGGGCGCTTTTATCGACGCGCCGGATAATGTGGATGCTCGTCATATTCTCATGGCATATAAAATCGATCCCAATCTCCCTGCGCCCCAGTCACAAAAGAATCGACACAACCGATTTATCAGCGGTATCTACGAACGGGACATGGACAATCTTTACAGCATTGAAATGAGCTATGCCGAGGCCAACAATTCATTCATCGGTATTGAGGTGACAGGCGGATGTGAGCCGGATAAACCCCAGGAAGCGTTGATCTATCTGGCGCAAGGCAATGCGACGTTTTACGACTGCAAGCTCAACCATGATGGCGGTAAGACAGCGATCGTTGATGGTGGTTATCTGAAAATCGACAAGACCTGCATCGGGGGTGGATTGGGCGGCAGCAGTGGGCTGGGCGCGAGCTTTTTTCCCAAGGTGGATGTCCGTGCCGGTGGCGACAGCAATGCAATGGATTACTGGAACGGGAACGAAAGTTCCAACACGCGCGACTTTTCCGGTGGCATGGGATCATGGCATGGCAGCAGTGGCGGCTGGTTGGTATGGGATGAAGTCAAACGTCGACTGCATCTGACCAGTACGTCGCCCAATCACGGTGCTGCGGTGAGTCTCAAAGCCTTGAGTTTGAACCTGAATACCGAGCCCTGGATGAAGGTGTCATTCGTACTGGATAACATCCTGCCAACCAATGCAGTGGTTCGCCTGCAGGGATGGAATGGTAGCTACTGGTCCACGCTCAATACCTTTACCGGCAATGGTGAACACACCATGACACTAAAACTCCCCGCAGACGTCGGTGAGTTACGCCTGAGTCTGGATCAAGCAGGAACCATGGAAATCGTGCATTTTGATTACAAGCTTTATGGTGCGTTTATCTATGACGATTGATGGACACTGCTGGATGTTTGGCATGCTTTGTATTCGACATCACAGCCCATCCCCTCGCATGACAACGTGCGAGGGGATGGCGTTTTTGCGGCGCGTTGACAATTGCAACAACCCAACCTGTTGGTTGTTGTGTTGATCATTGTCATCTCAAGAAGTATCAAACCCACCAAAAATAGAACGTTGAATTGCCCCGGCCCCACCGGTTCAATGTGTGTTGATTCAGGATGCGTGTTGTTGCTTTAAGCGCAGTTCGATGGCCTTTCGCAGACGCTGAGCTTTGAGTGCATAGTCAGCAGACTGTTTGATCTTGCCCTCTTTGGCGCATTGAAGCTGACGGTTACGCATGTCAGCCAGCAAACGCTGTGCGCTCTCCAGGGAAACATATTGGCCCTCAACCATGAGGTTCGACACATCACACCTCCTCATCCAATGTGGGTGCGTTACAAATTTCAAGAGGCGGAATCTTAGCCAGTTGAAAGAAAAATCAAAGGTCGAAACGAAGGTTTGTGGATATTTTCTGTTTTTTGACCTTTTACCAACAGGCTTATGCACATATTGTTCTTCGATTGCAGGGGTCATCCGCTACCTCCTTGCTGGTTTGTCTGGACCCTTTGCCTGAGTCAGTTCAAGCATTTGTCCAAATCATACGTTTAAGCCATGTCCCATAGTCGCAACTCTCAGGACGCCGGGTCACATGTTTGATAAACGCTAAAAGAGCCCCAATCCTTGCAGCTCACTTTCAAAAAGTTTCGTCAGTCGGTACCCTGTTGGGTCTTGTGACTGTTTAGCCATCCGACAAAAGAGGATTTGCAAAAGCCATGCCAAAGATTTCACCCATTGCTGCGATTGAATATAACTTCAACGAACTAAAAGATTTGTCCAGTGTCATTGCCCCGCCGTATGACGTGTTGGACGAATGTTCCAAGCAGACGCTGCTGGATCGTAACCCGCATAACATTGTTGCCGTTGACCTGCCACATCTGCCCCCCAAGACTGTTGGTCCTGATGAGACCTATCTCAAGGCTGCAGAGGTCTTTAACGGGTGGCTTGAGAAGGGGCATCTGCGTAAACGCACCACCCCGGCGATCTACGTCTACCAGCAGACTTACACCGTCAAAGGCATCGAATACAAACGCCGTGGCGTCATTGCCAACGTCCAGTTACAGGACTTTGGCCCCGGCTCCGATGGCAACGGTGGCATCTTCCCACACGAACAAACTTTTTCTGCACCCAAGGAAGATCGCCTGAAATTGATGAAAGCCACCCAGGCGCAGCTCTCCCCGATCTTCGGTTTGTTTGCTGATCAAGCAGGCAAAGTTCAGCCACTGCTTGATGAAGTGGCAGACAAAGGCAACCCGACTTTCACCGCAACGACCGCAAACGACGGTGTCCTGCATGAAGTGTGGGTACTTGAAGAGAGTTCAGCTATATCCAAATTCCAGGACGCCCTTGGCCCCTGTGATACCTTTATCGCTGATGGTCATCACCGCTACGGTACGGCACTGAACTACCGCGAAGCACTCGGCCCATTCCCCGAAGGTCACCCCGGCAACCAATGCCTCTTCGTCCTCGTGGCATTGACCGACCCCGGCTGCATCGTGCTCCCGACACACCGCGTGCTCGGTGGCATGAAAGACTACAGCTTCGAAAAATTCGCCCAGGCTTCGGCAGGCAAACTCGTCATCAAACCCTTCCAAGGTACGATGGCTGAACTCGAAGCAGCACTCCCCGATGCCGGCCCGCATGCCATGGGGCTTTACGATCCCAAGGCTGGTCTGCACATTGCCACCACCGTTGATGTCGATCCGCTCAAGGACTCGCATGGCAACATGAGCGAGGCCTGGCGTCAGCTTGATGTCGCCGTGCTTCAACACCTCATCGTCGAAGGCATCTGCGAACCGACTTTCTGCAACGGTGGCAAGGTCACCTGGAAGTTCCCGCATGACCTTGATGAAACCCAAAAGGTCACCGATTCGGAAAACTTCGACCTCGGCGTCATCATGCAGGCAACCCCCATCGAGTCCATCGGCGCGGTGTGTTCCAGCGGCGAACTCATGCCCCAGAAGAGCACCTTCTTCTATCCGAAGCTTGCAACCGGTTTGGCCATCAACCCTGTTGCCTGAGACTTCGACATAACACAAAAACAAAACCGTCAGATCACGCGAGGGTCTGACGGTTTTTTATTTCCAGCTTGTCGTGTTCAACAGTGTTCAAGACATTTTTTAAGCCACAGATACACACAGATGTTCAAGGCAAATTAGTGCGTTTACAACAGTGAAAGCCGTGACCCTCCCGGGTCACGGGTGCGGGGTGAGATTTTAGTAATTCGACCCGTACCTCAGGAGAGGTACGGCTTTTTCATAAGACATCTGTGTTCATCTGTGGTTAATTGTCTTGGACACGGTTGAGTACACCACGCCATCAAAGCATTGAATCACAGATCCAATCCGTCATCCGACTTCTCGGGATAGGGGGGCGTTTCCAGCATGAACTTGACCTGCTCGTCGGAGAGTTGATAGACCAGCATGGTTTTGTTGATCACCGAATCAGGCTCACGCACGCGCAGGTGCGCACAGATTCGTGCGAGTCTCAAACGCAGCCACATCCATTGTTCGTGAGACAGTTCGGGTAAGCCATGCGCATGATGTCCGCTGTGGCTTTCAGGCATTTTCAAGAGTCCAGCTGCAAAGTAGTCTCGCAGTCGCTGATAATCCTGCTCCATCTGCACGGTCCAATCCCGTGGCAGAATCGCAGGTGTCGCGCCGGAGATGTAATTGCTGCTGATGACATAGCGACCGCCGGTTAACGCGGTGTCGGACCACTGGAATAGACTTTTTGTAACCGTATTGGGGTCGGCTTCTGCCAGGGGGCCGAAACTTGCTAAAAAGTCCGCGTCTTTAGCAGCCGCATGGTGATCCTGCCCCCAGTCCAGATTGTCGACCGCCAGATGCGGGTAGATGGCATCATGCTGACGGGCGGCCTGATTGGTGAACGTGAGAAAATGCTGCGGGAATAGCAATGTTTGGAGCATGAGCACGGTTACCCCCAGCAGGCACATGATCCGCGCGTGATGTCGCTTGGGTTTGATTGCCATCAAGCTATCCGGTTTAAGTCGCATCGCTGAGCCAGCAAGAACGAACATTGCAGGATACATCGGCAAAAGCATCCGCAAACCGATCGGCTCTTGGACGCGTGTTGCGATATACAGCGTGCAAAGCACAATGCAGATCATCGGCCAGGCGCGTTGGGCATCGCGTCGCCGTTCACCTTTACGCAGCATCCATGTGACTTGGGCAATCATCAACGTCACCAGAATCACCACCGGCGTCTTGATCAGAAAACTGTAGAGATAAAAACCGGAGGGGTGTTTGTCGAAGGTTTGGCCGTTGAGATACCAGCTTCCTGCCCAGAGTTCTGAGGGTTGGGGTTTATTGGCCATCGCCCATTGCATGACACCGATGAGGACCAGCATCATGATCGGCCAGATGCCCGCAGGTGTGTCGGACTTGGTGGCGCGGGCTGCCGTTTTCCAGGTCCATGCCCCCAGTGCCATGAGAATAAACGCGTTGGCCAGATCAGGTGTCGCAAGACTGCTGTGCGCCAGGATTGTCGGCGAATAACAGTACAAGGCCAGTGACAGTAAACCACCTTGCTCACCCCAGAGTTTGCGACTGACTGCAAAGACGGTGACCGCCAGCAGGACACTTAATAGCAAGGTGGTATACCGTGCTGCATACAGCGGCGAGTCGGATGCGGTGAACATGCCGGTGTGAACCCATTGGCGTGCAGCGTTGTCCATTTGCTGGGCGATGGGTGTTTGGTCATCGGTTGCAGTGGGTCGGTGATCGATCGGTGCGCTGAGCAGTTGCAGTCCGACGACATAGTCATAGGGATGTGGGTGTCGCCCCAGTCCGTCACCGTGCCCCAACAGGGCTTCACTGCCACGGATCAGGTGGTGGATCTCCGTGCCGACGGGTGAGAGTGATTTGATTTGTGATATGACGAGATAGACATGTCCTGCCAGCAACAGCATGGCGAGGCCGACAACCCACAGCGGGACTTTCGGTTTCGTGGAAGCAACCGTTTTTAAATCGTTGGCCTGAGTCTCGTTCATGTGTCAGTGCATTGTAGTCATTGCGTTTGAATCGGGGGATGGTTGAGGGGCTGCAAAGTTCACATGCCGATTGTGGTCATGTTTTGGAATCGACTCAAGATTGCCGATCTTCCGATAAAATCCTCGTTACAGTCCAAAGGGTTGGCATAACCGGTACTTGTGTCCGTCAGCGTCATCTGTCTATCGGCAGTGGGTCGCCGGGCGGACTTGGCAGATAAAAAAAAGTCAGTATACTGTGTCGTTCCATTGCAAATGGATGCCAACCGCGGCCGTGGCGGAATTGGCAGACGCGCTAGACTAAGGATCTAGTGGGAGTAAAATCCCGTGGAGGTTCGATCCCTCTCGGCCGCACTTAAAAAATAAGACGCTTGACTGTATAATGCGGTCGAGCGTTTTTTTATGTACTGACGCAGGACAACGAGAATATATCCCTGAGCGTGGCGGTACTTGCACGCTCAAAAGGAAGGCATGACCATGCAGGTTCATTGGCACGTGAAACCCGCAGAGGCGCGTGACCGTGATGAGTTGATCCAATTGTGGAAACAGTTCATGTGTGAGGAGCATGAACAGGACATGGCCATGGCACAAACGCCGGCTGATGACACCACGGATCAATGGGTGACCCGACTGGAAGGGCAAATCCAGCAGGGCAAGGTCACGGTGATTGGCAATGACGAGCAGCTTGTCGGATTCATTGGCATGATCGATAGCGATGATGCTTCATGGGTGCCGACGTCCGTTGCCTACATTGTCGATATTTACATGTTGCCTCATGCTCGGAGTTTTCTGGCATTCAAACAACTCATCGAAGGCTTTACGCAACAGGTCAAACCACGTTACACGCAGGTCTGGACCAACATCGCTGCGCACAAGCATCGTGTGGGGGCATTACTTTCCCGACTGGGTTTCACCGGATTGCAAGACTTTGAAGTGCCCGGCATGAAGGATCAATGCTATCTCTGCAAGACGATCCGCGAGAACGATCCACGCACAGGTGTCCCCGCCGGGTTGGCTGGCTTTTTCGACAGCATTCCTGAACCCTGCCCCATGATGCAGGAGTAGTACGCAGCTCGCACGTATCTTGAAGTGGTATCGCATGCATCATCAAAAGCCGTGTCGCTCCCGCGGCACGGGTTGCCTTGGTTGTGTGTCACAGTTGCCCGTGCCCCGGGAGGGACAAGGCTTTGCCTGTTGACGCACGTGTGTTTCTTACAACCCTAATCTCACGTTGAAGACCCGGTCAGGATGACCGGGCTATATATAGCCGAGCCATCTTGGCTCGGTTGCCTTGGAGTATTGCACTTCAAACCAGCGTCAACAAATCACAAAATAAATCATCCAAACAAACAACGCCCTGCAAGATCACTTACAGGGCGTTGTTTGTTTTATTCAATTGTCATCTGGTTCACTACGCTAAATTACAGCGTGGCCAGGTAGTCAGCATACTTCTCGCTCAACGCCTTGGCACCATCTTCACGGCCGGTCTTCTTCAGACGCTCGATGTAGTTGACGAGCACCTTCGGACCCTGGTTGTGATGCGTGTGATGCGGGCCGCCTTCGCGGATGACCGTCCACAGCGGGTCGACCGAGTCGTTGCTCTGCTTGGCCATCTTCTGCATCTGCTTGTCATGCCAACCCATCAGGCGGTAAGCACCTTCCTTGCAGAGTTCAGGATGATCAGCAGCAAGGTTCGTGGTTTCGTGTGGATCGTTTTCAAGGTCAAAGAGCATTTCATCATCAAAGAGATGGAACCCGTCATGATAGGTGCGGATGTACAACCACTTGCCCCAACGTGCAGAACGCTGACAGACGTGACAGCACTGGCTGATGACGATGTCTTCGTGGCCGTCGGGCGTGCCGTCCTTGACGGTGGCAGCGTAGCTCTTGCCATCCCAGATGTCGGGCTTTTCAGCACCGATCATGTCCATGACGGTGGGGGCCCAGTCGACGTTGTAATGCAGTTCGTTGTCGACTTTGCCTTGCGCGCCACCGGGCCACTTGACGATCATCGGGATGTGACAGGTCGCGTGATCCGCCGTGCCGTGTTCGCCGTAGATGCCCAGGTCGCCCTGGTTTTCACCGTGGTCCGCGGAGATGATGATCACGGTGTCTTCGTAGACGCCATCGGCTTTGAGTTTTTCGACCATCCACTTGATCTTGTCATCCACGTAACGGATAGCAACGTCGTAACCGTCGATCCACTGCTTCAGTGAATCCATGTCGGTGATACGATTGGGCGTGCGGGGCCACTTCTCGACATCGCTGTCGTTATACATGCCTAGATCCGAAGCCGAGTGCGGGCCGGTTTTCTTGATGTGCTTGGCAAGGAGGTCTTCGGTGAGCCAATCGGCAATGGGTTGGTTTTCAAACGGGTTGGGATAATCCATCGGTGCGCGGTAAGGCGTGTGGATGTCCCAGAAGTTGATGTGCATGTACCAGTTGTCTTCTGACGCGTGGTCGTTGAACCACTTTTCAATCACAGGCTGGACGACTTCAGCAGACTCCGAACCACCACCGCCGGTGTTGTGAATTTCGTTGAAGCCTGCATAGAACTGCCAGGCTGCGTGACGCTGACCAAACGGTGAGATCATCGCGGTGTGGTAGCCGGCTTTTTGAAGCTGACGGGCAAAACCCTTTTCATCAAAGTGATCACGGAAGCCGCGATCTTTGCCCTGGATTTTCGGTTGGGCAGCACTGCCACCGTGTCCCACGACACCGGTGTGGATACCAAAGCGGCCGGAGTAAAACGCGGTACGCGATGGCAGACACGGCGCGTCAGGCGTGTACACGTTGGTACAACGCAGACCTTCGGCAGCGATCTGGTCAATGGTCGGGCTGGTGTTTCGGTGATACCCATAGCAACTCAAATGGCTGGGGTTTAAGGCATCAAGGTCAAGATAAAGAATTCGCATGATTGTCTTCCTTCGTGAACAAAGCAAAAGTCTTGGTTAAGGGCTAACAGGATTCGACTGACCACTGAGAATCACACCCGCGTCAGTCATGGCTTGAATGATTTGAGAATTGGGATTGGGGTTGGCTGGATGCACCACCTGGGCGATGGACAAAATCCCCCAAAGCGATTGGTTATTGTGCTCCGAGAACACCGGTACGCTGTATCGCCTCACCCCATTGGGATTGATCGTCAGGTCAAACGCATAGCCTTGCTGTGCGGTCTCTTTGATCAGTTGATTGACCACGCTGCGTTTGATCGGCTGGGCTTTGCAGTGTTCGTCCCATTGCCAAAGTCCCTTGCGCGGCGCCTTGGCAGGATCACCAATGTAAGCACGATAAACCAAGCTCAGCGATTCGATCTCCGTCAGGTCTCGGTAATGGCCGATACGGGCGGTGGCTACCACGGTGACTTCGTCGGGTTCGACGCGTTCGATCATGGTCAGACCGCTGGGGAAGTGACGGTAGAGTTCACAGGTGTGGCCGAATGTCTGACTGATGCTACTCATCACTTCCCGGGCGCGATGGATCAACGTCATGCCCGTCTCTTCGCGGCGGTATAGCGTGATCCTGGCTGAGTACCGTTTGGTCAACTCATCACGTTCCACGGCACCGCAGTCCACCAAAGCCGTCAGCAACCTCAGGACCGATGTCTTGGGATAACCTGTTTCATGGACAAGTGCTTCGAGTGTCGAAGCGCCTTTACTGGTCAATGCCGCAAGGATCGCAAGCCCGCGCGTCAGTGCCGGCGCCGGATCAGGTTGAATGGGCGTGGGGGACCAATGTTCCATATGTGGAATATAGTTCTAAAAATGGAATAGTCAAGTGGAAATGCAATTTCGGATTTTGAATTTCGGATTTGTATGAACCTGTTGCGGTTTGCAATCCGAGAGAAACCCCAAAACGAACCATTTCGCGTTTTGGTCCATGTCTGTTACAATGTATGGTTCGGCGTGCAGGGTGTACGCCGATTTTTATAACCTTCGTTTAAGGAACTTAAACATGTCTTCTGCCCCGAATGTCGCGATTGTCGGCGTCACTGGCGCTGTCGGTCAGGAGTTTCTGCGGGTCCTCGACCAGCGGAACTTTCCCATTGGTAACCTCAAACTGCTCGCATCCAAACGCAGTGCAGGCAAAACCATCGACTTCAAAGGCAAAACCTATACCGTTGAAGAACTGACCGAAGACTCCTTCGGTGATGTCGATCTGGCGCTGTTCTCTGCTGGTGGTTCGATCAGCAAGAAGTTCGGCCCGATTGCCTCCGAAGCTGGCGCAACCGTCGTCGACAACTCCTCGGCTTTCCGTATGGTTCCCGAGATTCCGCTGGTGGTTCCCGAAGTCAACCCCGAAGCCGTCAAGGGCATCGAACTGGGTAAGGGTGGCATCATTGCCAACCCCAACTGTTCGACGATCATCATGCTCGTCCCGGTCACCCCGATTCACCGTGCCGTCGGCGTGAAGCGCATGGTCGTCAGCACATACCAGGCTGCCTCCGGCGCCGGTGCCGCTGCCATGGCAGAACTCGAACAGCAGACCCGTGAAGTGCTCGAAGGCAAAGAGCCGACCTGCGACATCTTCCCGCGTCAGTATGCCTTTAACATCTTCTCGCACAACGCCCCGATCACCGAAACGGGCTACAACGAAGAAGAAATGAAGATGGTCAAGGAAACGCACAAGATCTGGGGCAAGAACGATATCCAGATCGCTGCCACCTGTGTCCGCGTGCCGGTCATGCGTGCCCATGCCGAGAGCATCAACCTTGAACTGGAAAATCCCATCGACGAGAAGGAAGTCAAGGAACTGCTTTCCAAAGCGCCGGGCGTGAGCATCATTGATGACCGTGCGGGCAACAACTTCCCGACCCCGCTGGAAGCTTCCAACAAGGACGACATCTTCGTCGGCCGCATCCGCAACGACATCTCCCGTAAGGGCACTGGTGTTTGCGGTATCGAACTGTTCGTCTGTGGTGACCAGGTCCGCAAGGGCGCTGCACTCAACGCCGTTCAGATCGCGGAATTGCTGGTCAAGTAATTTGCTTGACGATTGAGCACCGGATGTCAATCCGGTGCAGGTCCCAAGTGACACACAGGTAACTTGCACCAGATTCACATCTGGTGCTCCGTACAATTGAATATCACAATCAAACGCGAGGTTCGGAATATCCCGAACCTCGCGTTATTTTTTGCCTTGTCCCTACTGCCTACTCCCTATTCCCTACTCCCTGATCTGTTACACTAACTCGCATGCAGCAAGACATTGAGCGCATCCTCATTGACCGTCACACCATCGCCAATCGCGTGCGCGAGTTGGCTGAGCAGATCACGGCCGACTTCCACGAAAAAGATGAGTTGCCTGAGATCACCATCGTGCCGATTCTCACTGGCAGCTTTATATTCGTTGCTGATCTGATTCGTGATTTACCATTGCGTATGCAGATCCGTTTGATCTCGGTGAGTTCTTATCCGGGTAAAGCGACAACCGCGCAGGAAGCTCAAATTGGCAGTGACCTTGACGACTTGCCCGCATCGCTAGCTGGTTCGCATGTGTTGCTCGTGGACGATATTCTCGATTCGGGGCAGACCATCAAATTGGTCTCTGAAATTCTGTCAGCAAAGAATCCAGCATCACTCAAAACGTGCGTGCTGCTTCGCAAGCAGCGCGAAGCCGCGATGCAGCAGCCGGTGGATTATGTTGCCTTCGATATTCCCGATGAGTTCGTGGTGGGCTATGGATTGGATTACGATGACTACTACCGGAACCTGCCGGACATCGTGGTGCTCAAGTCGGATGTGGTAGATGATGCATAAAAGGGTGAAGTGACGTATGACATCGACCCAGCCCAATGATCAATCGCGCAATGCGGAGTTGGACCATGAGCAAGTGCATGGCCAACCTGATGCGACGATCCTGCCTGCGGAGTTGCTCCAGCCAGGTGAGGTGATCATTCTGCTGCTCAAGCCGAGTCTGTGGTATCTGATCCTCGCGCCGTTGCGCACGTTAATCATGATCGTGCTCCTGAGTTTCGCGCTGTTTTACCTCTGTGATTACACCTCACTGCCTCTATCCAAGCATGACATTTTAATCGCAGGCGGCGGACTCTTTGGGTTGCGTGTGTTCTGGCAATTCCTTAACTGGCTTAGCAGAATTTACGTCCTCACCGATCAACGTGTCATTCGCGTCAAAGGTGTTTTCCACGTTGAGATTTTTGAAGCACCACTCAAGAAACTGCAGAACACCCAGATGACCTTCCTCGTCCGCGAACGGTTGTTCGGTTTAGGCAGTATCCATTTCTACACCGCTGGGACGAACTTCCCCGAAGCCAGTTGGGAAATGATCAACCATCCGCTCGAAGCCCATCAGACGGTGATCAAAACGATGAACAAGTATCGGTGATTGTCTCGAAGTTGTATCTTTCACAAACACGTTTTCAACGTGTCAGCGATGCGTCGCATCGCAGCTATTTATAGTGACAATCAACTTGACGATGTGCGTCTTTGTAGCTGCATTGTGACACGATGCTGTGTCGTCGGAGACGTCATTCGTGTGCGCGTAAGACAGATGTGATTCAATAACGCAAACGATCAGCGACACGTGGTGTCGCAGCTATTTTTGAACGTGTTAATCGACGGAGATAGCACACTTTCAATAGCTGCATCACCACGTGATGCTGTTGTGTCGAAGACGCAAAACATTCGTCAAAGTATCCGTCAAAGTTGTTCCACGCTGTGTGATGTGGATTTGAATCGAAATAAAAACAGACGCCTGTGCGAAACAGACGTCTGTTTTGAATGTCGGTTTAACTGAGATGAATCAGTTATGCCAGTTCCGGGACGAGGTTTTTGACAACGTCGACCAGGTCCTTGACGTGGCTTGCAGATTCGTCCATGAGTGCTTTTTCTTCTGCGGTGAGATTGACTTCGATGATCTTTTCGACGCCTTCTTTACCGAGCACAGCGGGGACACCGACGAAGTAACCGCCGACGCCGTATTCGCTGTCGCAGTAAGCTGCACAGGGGAGGATGCGCTTCTTGTCCTTGATGATGGCTTCGACCATCTGGACGGTACCGGAAGCCGGTGCGATGTAGCCGGAGGTGCCCATCTTCTTGACGATTTCACCACCGCCAACCTTGGCACGCTGGACGAGTTCACCCAGGCGTTCTTCACTGATGAATTCGGTGACAGGGATGCCAGCGATGTTGGTGAAGCGCGGCAGCGGAACCATGTCGTCGCCGTGACCGCCAAGCAGCAGGGCGTTGATGTCCATGACGCTGAATCCGGTTTCCATAGCAATGAAGGTCTTGAAACGTGCAACGTCAAGACAGCCGGCCTGACCGATGATGCGATTGGTGGGGAAGCCGGTGGCCTTCCACGCGGTGTACACCATGGCATCAAGCGGGTTGGAGACGAGGATCACGATGCTGTCCGGAGCATACTTTTTGATGTTGTCGCTGACGGACTTGACGATCTTGACATTGGTGCCGATGAGGTCATCGCGGCTCATGCCCGGCTTGCGGGGGATACCAGCGGTGACGACCACGACGTCCGAACCTTCCATCGCTGAGAAGTCGTCAGTTGCAACGATGTTTGAGTCAAACAGTTCCATCGGGCCGGCCTGGGCCAAGTCGAGCATGCGACCTTCGACGGGGAGCATGTCATCACGCTTAAGGTCGATGGCAACGATGTCACCAAGTTCCTTGTTGGCAGACCAGAGTGCGACGGAGGCACCGACGTTGCCACCAGCACCGACGACGGAGATTTTTGCGCGTTTGGGCATGGGAGAGTTCCTTCAAAAATTGAGGGTTAGGCGGTTGTTGGGTACAAAAAACTGTTTTCTCTGAAAACAGGGATGCCATGATAGTGATTTGCCGCAATTAAGCAAAAAAGACCAAGCGAGTTTTTTGTGAGTGCGATGCTTTGCCGCTGCTTATAACAGGAGTTAAACCATTTTTCGACTTGCCATCCAGATGGATCAGAGTATCATGGGGAACAGTCGTACACTGAACAATTCCGGGAATCCAACCATGTCCATCCGATCCAAAGCCCACGCCCTGGCAGAACGCCTCAAGCATAAGCTGTCACTGTGTTCACATCGTGGTCATGTCTCGCGAATGGCGAGACATCACGGCGCGATCTGTGAGCCGTTGGAAAGCCGCATGTTGCTGAGCACGGTCACCGTCACCGGCACAGCCGACCTTATCGACGGCGACACCTCCAGCATCGCCGCCCTGATCGCCACCCCCGGCAACGACGGCGAAATCACCCTCCGCGAAGCCGTGCAGGCTGCCAACAATACCGTGGGGGAAGATGTCATTGAATTCGATCAAGCGTTGGCGGGTGAGACGATCACGCTAAGTTCTGCATTGAATGTGTTGGACTCATTGAGCATTGTTGGCTTGGGTGAAGATCAGTTAACTTTGGCGATGGAGAATCAGTTTGCCTTTTTCACTGTTTACTCGACGAATTTATCGTTGGATGGTTTCTCCATGCACGGAGATGTCGATTATGCGATCTTTGCCGAACCCGGAAACTTGGTATTAGGCAATCTGACATTTGAAAATGGTAATGCAGTGACTGCTATACAGGGGGCCCATGTTGTAATCACAGGTGATTTGAATGCTGTGAATTCTGATTTAGCCATTGGTGCCAGCGATATGATCAGTGTTTATGGTTCGCTTACTGCAAAGCAATACATGATTTTACTTGGCGGTGAGGGAGCAATGATTGGCAATTATGGTGAAATTCATTTAGTTCAGCGTAATAATGGTATGGTATTTCTTCTAGGTGGTGGTGTTTTTGAGAATGTTTATGAAGCGTACGAGGAGCTATCTCAGGGAGATGGGGGGATCGTGATTCCTCCGAACGGTGCTGATCCAGTATCTGTTATTGGTATGGATGGCGCTGATGCTGGCGGTGGAAGTACTGATATACCCGGCGAAACAATTCCCGTAGGTGGTAATAACTCTGGTGGCGGCGTCACCCTCGAAGGCTCCGGCTCATCCGGTTCCGGTGGTGGCACGACAACCGTCGGTGGTGGTGGAACAACGCAACCCAACGCTGCCCCCACAGCCAACGACATGACCCTCACCGCGATGGAAGATGGCGATACCGTCACGCTTGCGTTCGATGTGACCGATCCGGATAGCGGGGACAGTCTCACTTACCAACTGCTCTCCAATCAACCGCATGGCCAACTGATCAACAACGGCAACGGCACATTCAGCTACACCGCAGGCGATTGGCTTGAGCTCAACGATGGCATGCAGCGTGACATCAGCTTCACCTATCGCGTGATCGATAATCATGGTGCTGCAAGTGAGCCGGCAACGGTGACCATCACCATCCAAGGCCAAACCGAAACACAGGGCGGTAACGATGCTGCTCCGATTGGCGTGCCCAACTTCACGCGAACCGATTCACAAACCCCCATCGACATCAACGTCTTGGCCAATGACCATTCGCCGGACACTGATCTGCTGATCACCAGTCATGTCGAAGCGACGAGTTCGCTGGGTGTTGCGTTAACCGTCAATGCCGATGGCACGATTGCTTACGATCCGACGGAAGCGTTGGCTGATCTTGATCCAGATGAGCGTGTGCGGGATACGTTCCGTTACACCGTCTCCGATCCGTTTGGTGACAGCGATACTGTTCGCGTGTTTGTGGATGTGACGGGCGCTCAAACGCCTGTTGTGAATGTTGCCTCACAGTCGTCGCATCAACGATCCACGCTGGCAATGCGACAGCCGGTCCTGGTGCATGATCAGGCAGAGTTCATGCCATGGAGTCTACCCAGCACGCCGCCGATGAGTCAGTCGTTACAGTCGCTGTTACAAGGTGACAGTGAAGATGAAAATGCCAATCGTCTTCATTTACTTTTGGTTGATGAGGTGTCGATTGATGCATCGGTTTAATGTGATGTTAGCAGTCGTAATCTGTCACCTGTCATAGCTCAATGTATCGTCGTCTGAGTACGAGATATTTCCGGGATTTGTCACCATGTCCATTCGATCCCAAACACAAGCCTTGGCTAAACGCCTCAAGCGTAAGTTGTCACGATATGCTCAGCAGCGGAATGTCATGCAATCGCTACGACGTCATGGCGCGATTTGTGAGCCGTTGGAAAGCCGCATGTTACTGAGTACGGTCACCGTGACCGCGCCATGGGACCGCGTGGATGGCGATGTGTCGTCGATTGATGCCTTGGTTGCCAATCCGGGACTGGATCAGGAAATCACGCTCCGTGAAGCAATCCAGGCAGCAAACAATACCGAGGGTGAAGACGAGATCAAGTTCTGGAAATATCTCAAAGGACTCTCGCTACAGGTTCTCTCAGATTTGGAAGTCACCGACACCGTCACCATCATCGGCCATGGTGAAGATGATATGTTCCTCTCGGCAGACGGCATTCATGCGTTTTTCAATATCGACATGACTGATACGCCAGGTGGGACCTTTACGCTCAATGACATCACGCTCCAGGGCGAAGCGGAATACGCAGTCCTGGCGCATCCCGGTGAAATCGTACTCAACGATGTGACAGTTCGTCTTGAAGGTGAGCCAGAAGATGATACCTATGCTTCAAGCGGGAATTCGTATTCGCTTTTGACTATTGTCGACACTTCATTGGACTGGAATACTTCGGAAAACAGTACTCAGCATGAACCCCCCGTCACTAGCAGCACCACTATCCAAGCCGATAAAATCACCATTGGTAACTTGACCGGGATCGATATGCAGATGGCAATCCAGGCGACCGGTCATGTCCAGATCGACTCGATTACCAACCAAGGCAATGACCTGACCATCGAAGGGGATTCCATTACCGCGACGGGCAAGATTTCCACCACGCCATCATATGATTCAGAGTATCGCGATGCAGGTGACATCACCTTCACCTCCCACAACGGCCCCATCACCGTGCATCAGGTGACTGCGGACGCAGGAGGTGCAAGAGGGGGATCACGCCTTACATTGTCACAAGAAATGATTTTTGGATACATCGGTCCAAACGGTCCGGAATTTACAATTGATGACCTGATTTTATCGCACATTTTCACCGTTGAAGACACAGGTTTGCTTGCTAGTAATGGCGGTGACATCACTTTTCAAACCACCAATCCATCGTGGGATGGACCATTGGTTTATATCGAAGGCGATGGCTTGATCAGTGCTGATGGCCAATATGTTTTTATGGGGTCCGGTGGCCTCAGTGGCACGATAACCATCGAACACGAAGTGGCATCGCAGGGCAATGCAACCCTCACCGTCTCCTCCCAAGCGGGTGACAACTACCAAGGTGTCGTCGCAGGGGGCATCTGGGATAATGTCGATGACAACGCAGAAAATCTACGAGAGCTTGTCGAACAATACGGCGGAATCATCATCGGCCAATTCGTGATGAAACCCGGCGAACTGAAGCTCAATGAACAGGTCTTGCAGGATGGCTTTGGTGATTCAACACAGATCGGTGGTACTCTCACATTTGGTGGGACTAGCGGTTTTGTCATTTCTGCAGGGAATGATTGGTGGCGACCCACCTCAACGCATGATCACAACGTCACGGGTAACATCACAATTGATGAGCAAGGTCGTCTGGTGTACACCTTCAGTCCATCACAGCTCGAAGGCAGTTCCTATACCTATCAAATCCTGACGCAACCTGACGAAGGCACGATCAGTTTCGTCGACGGCCAATTTGTTTTTTATCCCATGGAACGATTCGACTTCTCGACTCAAGAAATCAGTTTCAGATATCGCATCATCTTCGACAACGGTAGGACGAGTAATCGTTCAACCGTCACCATGACAATGCAGAATATCAATACCTTTGAGCCATATAACACCAACGCTCCCATGGCTGCGCCCAATCGTGTTCGTACGGATTCACAGACAGCGATCGACATTGATGTGCTGAGCAATGACCATGATCCCGATGGTGATCCGTTCTTCATCACCAGCGTGGATGCTGTGAGTCAGCTTGGCGTGAGTCTGTCGATCAATGACGATGGCACGATTGCCTATGCTCCGGCCCAAGCCTTGTCTGATTTACAGATCGATGAGCAGGTACGCGATGTCTTTTACTACACCGTCTCAGACCTGTTTGGCAATACGGACACTGTCCGCGTGTTTGTCGATGTGACTGGCGCTCAAACGCCTGATGTGAATGTGGCCACATCATTTTCATCTCGCCAATTGTTGGCAATGGCGATGCATCAGCCGCGACGTGTCAATGAATCAACGCCGACGTTGAGCCAGATGTCCAATATCTCCAAAGTCACCAGTACAGCAAGCACTCTGGCCCAACATTTTGGTTTGATCAACATGGATTGGTCACGCTATGGGATGTCGGGTTGGACACCATTGACGGTTTACCATAGTGATTCATCTTACGAACTCACACGTTGGTTTGTCAGCCAATTTGATGACGAAACCCCAATGGCAACCATCCGAGCAGGCGACACCTTCATCGCGTTCCCAACCAACGGCAATGCTCAAAGCGGCAGCACCAAAACCGTCGGGTTTTTCAGAAATTTACTCACCGGCAGGACGCCCATCCAATCAGGCAGTGGAACCATTGATGTGAATATGAACATGTCAGGAGGCCTCACAATAAGCCAAGCTTCTGCGACACTCTCAGGTGACAATACTTATACCGGGAGTGTCGACATCAATAGCGGTACATTAGAGGTTATTGATGGGGAAATATCTGGTGGTGATTTAATCAAAATTGGTAACGGAACCTTGACAATTGCAGGTGACACAACCGGTACCACAGTATTGACGATGAATACTGCTGTAACCGGTGAGTTAACGATTTCAGGTACTGGTACCCTTGAAAAAATTGGTCCTGTTGCAGTGACGCTTTCTGTCGTGCATGTGGATTGATCGACATGACGGAAGGTGCATGGGGTCTGAAGCCCCCATGCTTTAGAGTTTGGTTGACCATTACCGTTAAAGCACGGGGGCTTGAGACCTCGTGCATTGTCTTGACTGAGGTGACATTCAACCACAGGGGACACATGTATGTCACGCATCAACCCCAATGCATGGCATAACTATTATCACTGTGTTGGATCCACCTACGGAACCTGGCTGCGTGGCGACCCGCGTGGGGTTCGGACTTTTAAGCATATCGAGCATGTCGCTGGCGATTACAAACAACCGCCGCCGGACATCTATCAGCCGCTGTTTGCATATCACAAGAAGAAGCTCAAATACCCGCCGGTGAAATTGTCACCGCAGCAGCAGCGCGTGTTGTGTATGGCGATGATCGAAAGTTTGCAGCAGGACCAGGCGTTGCCGATTGTCCTTGCGGTTGCGGTGAATCATTTCCATTTGCTTGCGCGGTTTGAGCCGTTGTCGAGTGCGATTCTCAAAAAACATCAAAGCCAACTCTTGGCCGATGGCAGAGACCCGTCGCCACGTTATTACCTGGGACGCGCAAGGCAGATTGCTGTGCATGCGTTGGCAAAAGAAAATCTCAAACCGTTGAGTCGTGTCTGGGCGAATAAGCCCACGTGTAAGCCGGTGCACAGTCGGGCGCATCAGCTAGCAGTGGCGCGGTATATCCAATCGCATACGCGCGAAGGGGCAGCGGTCTGGCATATCAATCATGGGTTTATGTTTGAGATGCCATGATGTGTTTTATTAAGGGGGATGCATGGGGTCTGAAGCCCCCACGCTTTAGGGGTTAGATGGCGGTGATGCTGCGGCCGTTGTGGGGTTGGGTTAAGCTTGGGGTGTACTGCAGGCTGCGGACACTGCGGTAACCTTTGCCGGTGTTGAGGTAGAGCATCAACGCGCGATGGGTTTTGCGGTCGAGGTATTGGAGCAGGGGTTGTTCGACACTAGTGAAGGACGCCAACGCCTGCATGACCGCGTGGTCCCAGTGCATGCACATCAGGGCAGGGTCATCAGCGGTGACGAGTTTGCGACACCTGGGATCGCCGCAGTTGCAATGCAGTGTCCAGGTGATGTTGAATAAGCCGTAGTCGTCGGTGATCTGCTCGCCGGGCATGATGTCGCGCAACGCGATCTCAAAGCCGTAGCCGGTGGAGATGGTGTTGGGATTGCAACTGTGATTAACGAAGCGTGCATTGTCCCACGAGAAGATGCGCGAGCCGTCCGGGCCGATGTAGGAGTAGGTCTCCACGGTGTCGCGTGTCAGCGGGTCGGTGATGCGCGGGTCATCGGGCGCAAGGATGATATCCAGCGGGTCGATGACGTAGGTCATGGCACCTTTGGGGATGAAAGTTGTTGCAAAAACGCCCTGACCGATCTGGTCATTGACGTGAGCCGTCCGGGTGTGGGGATGGATCATTGTGTTTTAACTTGTGTGTTGAAGAACCCTGAAACCTGTTGAATACAGACAAGGCCATGCGTGAAACTCCCCGAGGCGGCAGTGCGCGATGCATCACCTGTCCGGGTGTTGGGTAATAGTTTGCCAAAGGTTTGAAAAAAACCAATAGGCAGCGTGTCGGTTTTGTGAAATTTTTTGATTGAAAGGTTGTTGGGTTGGAGGAGCACCGGGTGTCAATCCGGTGCAAGTGAGTTGTTGCGTTGAACCTGCACCGCATTGACATGCTGTGCTCAATCACGCGTGTGTTCATGACTGGGGCGTGTTCAAGGCAACCCGTGTCGCGGGAGCGACACGGCATTGAGTGGGGATAAAAAAACGCGGCTGAGCATGGGTTAAACACACTCAGCCGCGTTGGGTTTTATTTAATTGTCTGTGTCCGAGCCATAATGACTCGGCTATTTAGCCCCGTCATTTTGACGGGGGTTGGGGGGGCTTACTGATAGAAGTTGGTGGCTTCGGTTTCACGGACCGGGCGATCGATTTGATCGGAGGTCATGTTCACACCAAAGCGGACGTCGCCTGAATCAACAGCCTTGACGACGATCTTCCAGACAGCCTGCTTCTTGGGTGCCAGTGACGGGACCGGAGCGAGGCTGATGCTCTTGCCGTTAGCCGTTGCAGTGGTTGCACCGGAAGCAGAGACGAATTCAGCAGCGTTTTCAAGCTGGACATCGATCTTGATGTTGGTGCCAGCCAAGGAACCCTGATTGGTGACGCGGATCATGTAGGTGACGGTGGAGCCGACTTCGATCGGGTCTTCTTCGTCAATCACTTCAAGCAGGATAGCCGGGATACCCGCGATCTGGGTCGGGGCCTTGGCAACTGCGGATTCTGCACAGTCAGCTGTGACCGAAGCGGTGTTGACGATCTGGCCGATCTGGGTGCCCACGAGGGTCACGTCGACGGTCTTGGTTGCACCGGGGTTCAGATCACCGATGTTCCAGACAACGTTGTTGCCCTGAAGGGTACCGCCGTCAGATGCCTTGTGGAAGCGGCTACCAGCGGGGACGATGTCCATGATGGTAGCTGACTTGGCGACTGCGTCACCGGTGTTAGACACGGTGATGGTGTACTTGACGGGACGACCAGCAAAGCGTTTGTCCGGGCCGGCCTTGGTGATGGTCAGGACAGGCTGCTGAACCATGGTGGTGACCGAAGCTTCAGACGAGAGATCGCCATCGGCGGTGGCCATGGCGGTGTTGGTATAGCGGCCGGTCTTGGCTGCCTTGACGGTGATGTTGAAGGTCTTGGATTCACCCTGACGCAGGACGGGGGTGACATACTTGATGCCACTTTGACCGCTGAGCGTGGTCATACCTTCGGGGAGGGTGTCGGTGACGGTGACATTGTATGCCGGGCCGACGCCGGTGTTGGCAACGGTGATGGTCATCGGGATCGGATCACAGAGCAAGGCGGTTTCGGGAGCCGTCTTGGTGACTTTGATCGCCGGGTTGACGACGTTGATCGCCAGGCAGGCTGCCATGTCATAGGTGACGGTTGCACAGTTTTCGATGCTGCCCACCGCTGCTGCCTTGCCGGTGATGGTCACGGTTTGGCTGGCACCGGGAGCAAGTGCACCGAGGTTCCACTCGAGCTTGCCACTGGCTGCGGATGCTGCCGGTGTTGCCGAGGTGAAGCTGAAACCTTCAGCGAGTTTTTCGGTGAGAACGACATTGCTCACGGAGTTCTTGCTGATGTTGGTGACGGTGAGTGTGTAGCTGAAGTCCTTGTTGAGGACAACGGTACTTGGTGCCGTCTTATCGAGTTTGATGACACTGGTGGAACTGACACCGGTTGGGAAGTACATGGTCAGGCCGGTGGTTTCCTGAGCGTGCGATAGTTGGGACAGTGCGCACATCAATATGGTGCACAACGCGATTTTTAACCCCTTCATAGATATTCCTTTCATCTCATTGAGGTGTTTTGCTTTAGGCTTGTCTTAAGCGTGTAGTGCGCTTATCGGAGCAGGTGAGAATGCCTATTGTGACTGATCAACAGGTATTAATCAAGTGATAGATCGTCGCAGTAATCGGGACTAAATAGTCGTATTTAAAATAGTTACGATAAAGTCAGAAGTTAATGAGTATGGCTTTGGTGATACATTGGAACAATTGTTCAATGTTTTTGGCCGATCAGGTAAACCACCCAGTCCTTGCTGTCGGGCAGTTGGTCAAGGGGTTCGAACTGGCCGCTGCTCTGGCCGTCGGGCATGATCTGTTCACCCCAGACTTCGCGCTTGGCAAAGCCGGCCTGGCGCATCAGGGACAAGAGTTGGGGGACTTCCCAGAGTCGCCAATCGTAGACAAAGGCGTCGCGCCGGACGGTGTTGTTGGGCATGGTGAAATGGATGCGACAGTCGATGTCTTGCGACCTGGGATTGTAGCTGCGTTGTTCCCAGTGATAGGTGATGGTTTGATCGTCATCCAATTCGATTTGGCGGTTGGCAATGCCGACTTGTTTGGAACCCGGGCCCCCGAAAAGATCCATCACGAATATGCCACCGGGTGTCAGATGTTTTAAACACCTTCGGAAGTAGTCGAGTATTTGGGCTTCGGTTTTGAAGATCAGTGTGCTGAAGTTCAGTGATGCAATGATGTGGGCATGTGATACAGCAGGGGGTGCGACCCGTCGGACATCCTCGCAGATCAGTTTCACGTTTCGGCCGACCTGGTCGGGTTGATTGTCGATCTGCTCACGGGCAAACGCAAGCGTCGCTGCATCCGTGTCGATGGCGACGGCGTGCCGATCCGGGTCGGTCATCACCCACGCCAGACTCACTGCAGCACTGCCGCAGAAGTCTTCGCGGAGAATGCTCGCCTGCTGAAAGTCGTTGAGTTCTTCGTAGGCACGTGAGAGAAAAAACGCTTCGGACAAGGGATGCTGCACCGCCAGTTGGTAGAGATCCAGATTGTTCATGGTGTTCTCATCCATCAACCTGCTCCGTGCTTTGGGCTTTGTGTTGATAGGGTGGCAAGGCAAGGATCACGCCGATGACCAGTAAACTGCCCAGCACGATCAGTCTCGGTAGATTGGCAAGTAAATACGGTTGGGCCACAAGCAGACTCAGCCATGTCCCGAGTAACAGATGTGACCCCAGCAGCAAACGGTGATGCAATCGCGAACCCCTGCTGGCAATGTTCATCACGCCTAAACCGCAGAGGCTGCCAAGAAGCAAAGCATCCATCACGGAACGTAACGCGCGGGCACGCTCGATGGTCTGGTGATGACTGTCGACTTCAGCCTGACGTTGTTGATCGTACTCTTCCAAAGCCACCGGCGAGACATCCGTCATCGCCAAGGTTCGGCGTGTTTTTTCAATCGCATCAAGCTTGAGTTGGGCGGCAACCGGATTGGGGAACCAGTGTGCATAACGCTCCGCCGAAACCTGCCCCAACACCATCGGCCCAAGCAGCAGCCCCAGACACAGACCTGTGAGCAACAGATACACGCCGCCAAGATGCGGTGCTGGCAATGGTCGACTCGCCGATGCGTTTTGATTCATGATGGTCCCGTGAAAATAAAATCGACCTGGAACATCAAGCACCAGGTCGATCTATTGTGTCTTCGGATTGTTTTTCGTCAACCAGTGATCCGTGATGCCCAATCACAAAACATGACAAGTGGATAAGGGGCGAATGAATGAGAAATCAGATAACCTTGCCAGCCAAATGGTTTGACGATGTCATTACAGGCCAACAAATCGCGCTGCCGTTGATGACCGCTTAGCCAAACATCATCGGCGGGACCGGTTCGTCGGACCATTCGCCTTCAGCAGCAAGCTTCTCACGGGCAGCCTGAACCACCGCGGTCACCAGCTTGGTCTGGGCATCAATACTGTGTTCCCATTCCATCTGACTCGTCGCATTTTCGTAGACCATGTGCTCAATGATCACACGCTTGACCGTGTGAATCAAAACCTGCACATCGCAGTCACGCTTGTCATGCAGCAAATGCAGCAGGCGTGGCAACATGTCCTTTGCAATCCGATCATTCATGTCGTCCAGCATTGGATTGGATTGACCACTCTTGCGATGGCGTCGGCAGGCCTGCTCCCAGCAATCACTTAACAATTGCAACGCAGTCGACTCGGTTTCGGGACTATGAATCATAATAAAACCTCCGTCCTGAGATAGAACGTTCAACGGGAGGCGCCCCCCGGCGTCCACCGTTTGCTTTGTAAAACAAACATTTTTGCAAACCGACCTGTCTCATCTGATCCGACACCCGGCGATGAACGTCCCTGTTCACCAAGTAAGTGGGTTACGAATCATGCCCGAATGAAACAGCGTTTGATTCCATTGACATGTTCAGGAGGAGCTTTTCTGCTCATGAAGCTGGGGAGAATAAATGACGATAGCGAATGTATAAATCGATCCCGATAGCTCTGAATACAACATTAGTTCCAAAGCCCGATAAATTCAAGCATTTGAAAACGAATATCGTTGCATAAGTGTGAATTATCAAAAAGTTTTCTACGGTTTGATGCTTTGAATCAACATCAGCTAACCGTCGACTAACGAGCCATGTCTCAAAAGGGTCGAATGTGACTGCTGTATTGCTTCACGCACGAGTTCTCGATAATAGCTGCATCACTGTGTGATGCTGAAACTGCACCGCAGTTTGATGAACCATGATCAGAATGAACGTTGATCTCAATCCCCCAGAATCACCACGTCCTGGCTGGCAACCTGCATCTTCAGATCCGTTCCCGCAGGTTTGGGCGCGCGAGGGTTGAGTTCGAAACTCTTGATGGTCAGATCATCGTTCACGGCCACCATGTGTTGCGCGATCTCACCTAGGAACACCGTCTGGTGCTGCTTGGCCTGAAACTGGTTCACGAATGCTGAATCCGGTTCACGGCTTGCGATGCTGATTGCTTCAGGTCGGATCGAACAGGTCACGTTGCCCGTCTCAGGGAGATTGTCGGTAAACGCCGTCGAATGCAACTTACCCAGCGGGCTGTCGAGTACCACCGCGCCGTCCTGGCGTCCGATGATCTGCGCGGGGATGAAATTTGTTTCCCCCAGGAAGTTGGCAACAAACCGGTTGCAAGGCCTGTCATACAACCGACGCGGGGCACCTGCCTGAATCACATCACCGTCTTTGAGGACTGCCATGCCGTCCGCGATGCTCAACGCTTCCTTCTGGTCATGGGTGACATACACCGTCGTGATCTTGGCTGCGTGACAGATATCACGAATCTGGGTCCGCATCTCCAAACGCAGCTTGGCGTCAAGATTGGACAGCGGTTCATCCAGCAGCAGGACAGTCGGTTCAATCACCATCGCCCGCGCCAAAGCCACACGCTGCTGCTGCCCGCCGGAGAGTTGGTTGGGTTTGCGCTCAGCGTATTGGCTCATCTGGACCTGTGCCAACGCCTCATCCACGCGGCGGTCACGTTCCTTGGCTTCGATCTTGCGGACCTTCAAACCAAACGCCACGTTCTGGCGGACGGTCATGTGCGGCCAAAGGGCGTAGGATTGGAACATCATCCCGCAGTTGCGCTTGTTGGCAGGCACATGCGTAACGTTTTTGTCCCCAAAGTGAATCGTCCCAGCAGTCGGCTCATAGAACCCAGCGATCATGCGCAGGAGCGTGGTCTTGCCACAACCGGAAGGCCCAAGCAGGAAAAACAGGGAGCCTGCTTCGATGTCCAGATCGACTTGATTAACAGCAACGGTCTTGCCGAACTGCTTACGAATTTGACGGATGGTAATCGGGCTGCTCATATCGACTGCAAAGTCTACCACCGAACGCCGTTCAGGGGTAGCCCCGAGTCCATGACAAAATGGTTAATGGGGAATTAACATGCATTTCGAATGTGTCCTGATAGTTGTCATGGGGGGGACGGTATTTGAAATAAAGCCCCGGGACTTCAGTCCCGGGGACCCTGGGGTTAAAACCCCAGGGCTTTAATGTGCATAACGGACATCAACTTCAAGTGCAGTGCGTTCAATCAGGCGAGTTGTATCGTGTTTCGAAGGTGACGCGAGACTTTAAAGCTTTCCAATCGTAACAATCAGTAATGCCACGATGTAGAGTATCAGGATGGCTGCTGCGATATTGGGAATGACTGATCTCTTGCTGTTTTGAATTTTTTGAAAAAGCAATATCCCAAAGAGAACAAGTAGATAGCTACCCAGGATGGTCAGGCATATCGAAGCTGGTGAATCGATGCTGTACAAAACAACAGGCACGCCAAGAATGAGTAATGTCATGCCAGTTACTGCGATTAAGCAGCCTGAACCAATTCTCCGTATTCTGTCACCCGTAGGATTAAACTCATTATTCTTGTATGTCGATCGGACAGATTTTTTCTGGTTCATCGTGCCGAAGTTCAGCTTGTCCTGATCGTCCATCATGTCCCCCCGTGTCAATCAAGCGAGCCGGGTTGACACAACCCGGCTCGCTGTTGTGTATTCAACACTGTTTGAAAAGTCGTTTACTGCTCTTCGGAGAGTGTCTGCTTGATCGCCAACTCTGCTAAGCGAATGGTGGCTTTGTCCATCGCGTCCAGTGCGACATGGAATGCGTTGGCGTCGGGATTTTCGGTGTCCACGAACTTCTGAACGATGGCAACCTTCTCGGCAATCTCTTGACGATAAGCATCGTCGAGTTCATCACCGACTTTATTGATCTGTCGCTCAATGGCACGCATGTCCAAACGGGCTTGGTTGCGCAGGTCGATGAGTTGATGCGCGGTCATGTCTTCGCGGGCATGGGTCATCGACTCCGTCTCCATGCGGTCGACTTCCTCACGGGTCAAACCATGATTGGGGATGATCTGCACACGGGCAGCTTTCTCCGAGCGTTTTTCGACCGCACTGACATTGAGCACGCCATTGGCATCGACGAGGAATGTGACTTCAATCTTGGGTAAGCCTGCGGGCATGGGGGGAATGCCGGTGAGATCGAATTCACCTAAGCTGCGGCAGTCCTTCACCAGTTCACGTTCGCCCTGGAGGATGTGAATCTTGACATTGGTCTGACCTTCCGCATGCGTGGTGAACTGCTCGGTGGCCTTGGCCGGGATCGTGGTGTTGGACATGATCAATTTCGCCACCGCACCGCCGAGGGTTTCGATACCCAAAGACAGGGGGATGACATCGAGTAACAGCATGTCACGGTTGATGCCAGCGAGGATCGAACCTTGCACTGCTGCACCGAGGGCAACAACTTCGTCGGGGTTCAGTGCCGTGTAGGGGACCGTGCCAAACAACTCACCGACTTTTTTGCGGACCAGTGGAATGCGGGTTGAACCCCCGACCATGATCACACGGTCGATGAGGTCCGGTGTCATATCCGCCTTCTTGAGTGCTTCCTTGCAGCAAGCGATCGCGCGGTCCACCCAAGGCGTCATCATTTCTTCAAGCTCATCCTTGGTGATGCTGCGTTGATAGGTTCTGCCTTCGCCAAGGTCGATTTCCAGTTGTGCGTATTCGCTATTGGATAAGCGGATTTTCGTTGCTTCTGCAAAGCTGCGGAAAGCCTGCCGGGTGCTTGGAGGAAAGTCGATTTCCTGGTCGAGTTGGACGGCGATTTCCTTTTGGATCAGTTCGACGATCATGCGATCGACATCATCACCACCAAGGTGGGTATCACCGCTGGTTGCCACGACCTGGTCGACGATACCCTGCTCGGTTTGCTGGAGATTGAGGATGGAGACGTCAAACGTGCCACCGCCCAGGTCAAAGACAGCAACGGTTGAGTTGCTCCCGAAAGCATCGTGATCCAGTTCGCCGGTGACGTTGGGATCCGCACCGCTGCCGCTTCCGGGGGTGGTGCAGGCTTCGGTGTTGAACTTGGTGTTGAGGCTGACGGTGCCTGCTTCGTTGAGTTGAGCCAGCGGTTTGGGTTCGTTCTTGGCGGTGTCGCTTGTGCCGTCCTGCTCCAGTTCATCGAGCATGGCCTGTTTGCCGGGGTCCGGCTCTGCTTCGCCAACGCCCAAGCCATACGCCAAGGCAGCAGCGGTGGGTTCGTTGACAATGCGCACGACATCCAGTCCTGCAATGCGACCTGCATCGCGCGTGGCCTGGCGTTGTGCATCATCGAAATACGCTGGGACGGTGACGACTGCTTTTTCGACGGTCTTTCCCAGTGCTTTTTCCGCTTTGGCTTTGAGTTCACGCAGGATGATGGCGGAGACTTCCTGCGGGCTGACGACTTTATTTTCGGTCACCTGCACACGCGCGGTGTTGTGTTCACCTGCAACCACAGCATAGGGCAGGTAGTTCAATTCATTCTGGACGTCCGCGATCCCGCGACCCATCAGACGCTTGACGGAGAAGAGCGTGGTGGTGGGGAACTCGACTGCATGATCGCGTGCTGGCTTGCCGATGGCGGCGACGTTGCCTTGCTCGTCATAGCGGACCACACTGGGGAGGTTGCCACCATTTTCGTCTTCAAGAATGCGCGGGCCGGACTCATCACACCAGGCCACCAGGCTGTTGGTGGTGCCCAGGTCAATGCCGACGATGAGGGGATGTTCGTTGATTGGGGTGCTACTCATAATGGTTCAAGTTTAACAGATCAGAGTGTACAGGCGAGCGATATGGACAACTTCCAGGGTAACGGTTTTGGGTCGGTTTGGTTTTGAACGCGAAGGCGCGAAGGACGCGAAGGTCACGAAGGATGACAGAAAAGCAATCATTAATAGAACTCGCAAAGGGATTATTCCAGACATCAAACGATCTGATTGTTTAGCAAACCTTTTACATTACCTTGTCTTCGTGCCCTTCGCGTCCTTCGTGTCTTTGCGTTAATCAAACAGCCTTCCATCAAGCCGATCAACTTGATTGATGGCAAGACGCGTATTGAATTCAGAATGAAGCGGGGTGTAAATATCACAATCTCGACACGATGTAATCCGTCGGTCTATTCACATTATTCTGACAGTTTTGTCCGGCATACGCTTTTGTCATTTGCCTGTATTTTACGTACATTGATAGCTATGCATTACGCAATGATCATGGCAGGCGGTTCCGGCACACGGCTTTGGCCGATGAGTCGGGAAGGACAACCCAAGCAGTTGATCAAGTTCGTTGATGGACGCTGCTTGCTGGAGTTGGCGTTCGATCGACTTGATGGGCTGGTGCCCGAGGAAGGGCAATATATCTGTGCAGGGCAGGTCCATCGTGAAGCGATCATGGAAGTATTGCCCGGTGTTCATCCCGGTAACTATCTGGCAGAACCCTGTGGTCGCGACACACTCAATGCCGTTGGTTTTGCAGCAGCGGTGATTTCGCGCAAGGACCCCAATGCGGTGATGGCGGTGTTGACTGCGGACCACATCATTGAGCCGGTCCCCGTGTTTCAGAACTTCATCAAGCAGGGCTTTGAGCTTGCTAAAGAAAACCCCAAGACGCTGGTGACGTTTGGTGTCACGCCCACCGAAGCTGCGACGGGTTATGGCTATCTGAAACTCGGCGAGAAGATCGGCGGAGATGGTGCCCGCAAGGTTGCTCAGTTCAAGGAAAAGCCCAACGAGCAATTGGCTCAGCAGTATCTGGAAGCTGGCAGTGAACATTACCTGTGGAACTCAGGGATGTTTGTCTGGAACGTGAGCACGATCATGGACTGCATCAAGCGTTGGTGCCCAGCCAATCATGCAGGTCTGATGCAGATCGCCCGAGCCTGGGGGACGGATGATCAAGATAAAGTGCTTAAAGCCATTTACCCGAGTCTTCCCAAGATCAGCATTGACTATGCGGTGATGGAGCCGGCATCACGTGATCACAAGGTGCAGGTCGCTGCTGTACCGATGGATGTCAAGTGGTTGGATGTGGGCTCCTGGCCGAGCTATGGTCAGTATCTTGAGTCGGACGAAGATGGCAATGCTGCCAAGAGCAGTATGGTGCGCATGCTCGATTCCAAGAACACGTTGATCGTCAACGACGACCCGCAGCACATGGTTGCCACGATTGGCTGTGAAGATCTGGTGATCATCCACACGCGACGTGCGACGTTGATCTGTCACAAGGATCAAGCACAGCAGATCAAGGCATTACAATCCGAGATTGCCCAGAACGAACCGCATTACGCGTAAATAACCATCTTTGAAATGTCACATCGATATTGTTTACTACGCAAGCCGCCAGATGAGATCGCAGATCGAATCTGACGGGTGAAGGTTTGCATGCGATGTGATCCGGCAGATTCGTTTTACTCATCTGGCGGCTTGTGAATGATCAGTTTTCAATAGCGCTTTCTTGTACAATCCCCATCATGATGTATCTGTCGATTGATCGAGGTGGCAAGCGAACCGGTTTGGCGGTGGGCGATGATGTGCTCAGATTGGCCAGTCCGGTGGATGTGATTCACACAGCCAATGAAGATGAGTTGATTCGTCAGATCGTCAAGGCGATTGATGAGCAGATGCCGGATGAATTGGTGTTGGGTTTGCCGTTGAATATGGATGACAGTGAAGGCCCTGCCGCCAAGGCCGCGCGTGTGTTTGCAGACAAGCTTACGCAGACGACTGGCAAGGTGGTTCATCTCGTTGACGAACGCTTAAGCAGCTATCACGCGGATCAACTGATGAGTCAGACGGGTTTGACGCACGGCCAGAAAAAGGCACGCCGCGATGCGCTGGCCGCTGCCAATATTCTCCAGGCGTTTCTGGATGGCATCTCTGAAATGGACTAACGTCCGGATAATAGGTTGATGTTGATATCGCGAGATGATGTCCGTTGATATTTTGTTTGCGACCTTATTTCAAACAAAATATCAAAAGAAATATGATCTTTTGGTAGTGTTGCAAAAATACGCTTTGGTTATAGAGGCGTGAGGCATTTTAGCGCAGGTCTTCAACATAAACAGTCTCTGAATCCACATCGCCATGATCGTAAAGCGGGATTTGATTGACTTTCTTTTCCGCAGCATCACGGTAGGGGATCAATACGCCACGGTCCACGGATAAAGCCCATGTCAGCAGGGCAATGACGATCAGCAACAGGGCAGCAATCACTTCACGACACGTAAAAAACCGGATAAAAGCGTTGGGACGCGGGCGTTTTTTGAGAATGATGGCCATGAGAATTTAAACTCCAACCACCCCGTACAAGCTTACGATCTGTCCCTTTGATTCAATATCAAAACGTATGAATCTCAACCAATATTGCAGAGACTGCCCATTAAAAACCCGATATACCTTGCAGGATGTCCCTGTGGGCCGGGTTAATCGCAACTAGATTACCTGATTGTTACAGACCGTCCCGAAGTGCCATCATAATTGGCAAGGGAGTTATGAATTTATCGTAACTTCCATGTCTGTGATGTCTTTGCCAGATATTTCAGGTATACTGAGATACACACTTTGTCCCCGGTAAATACCTCATGCCTGTGGAGGGGATTGCACTACACATCCCACAACATTGAGGTCTGAATAGAGAAACGTAACGACACAACTATTGTCAAGGCTAGGAGTCCAAATGATGAAACGCTCGCGATTGACCACTGCGGTCAAAACCATGTCACTATTCGTGGCAGTCCTTATGTTAACGTTGCCCGGTTGCAGCTCAACGCATGACGGGCATGGCCACGGCCTGATCCCCTGCGTCTCCTGTGAACCGACTGCCAAGCCGGCACCGAAACCGGCTCCCAAGGCTGCTCCCATGGTGCAGGCACCCGATGTGGTCTGCGGTCGTCTGGTTTGGCCAACCGGTAACATGGCAACCAGTTCCATCCTTGTTGAAAAATGTGCACCGTCTTCCGTCCAGGTTGGCGTGCCGTTCGACTTCAAGATCAAGGTCAAGAACCTGACCGGCGTCGCACTGAAGAATGTCGTCGTCAAGGACGATGTCCCCAGTTCCTTTAAAGTCAGCTCCGTGTCCGTCAAGCCTGACACCGCTGGCAACAACATGGTCTGGACCTTCGACACGCTTCCTGCTGGCGGCGAAAAAGTCATCGTCATCAACGGTACCCCCACTTCCGCTGGCAAGCTTGAAAACTGCCTGGCGGTCACGCATCAGCTTGACACCTGCGTCGCACTTAACGTCGTCGCACCGGCACTGAAGCTCACCAAGGAAGCCCCGGCATCCGTCCTCAAGTGTGATCCCATCCCCTTCAAAATCACCGTCGAAAACACCGGTGTGGGTGATGCTCGCAACGTTGTCATCAAAGATACCCTTCCCGAAGGCCTCGTCACCGAAGCCGGTCAGAAGGATGTTTCCATCAACGTCGGTACCCTCCCGGCTGGCAAGAGCATGAGCTACACCATCAATGCCAAAGCCACCAAGACCGGCAACTTCACCAACTCCGCTTCGGCTTCGGCACTCGGTGGTCTCTCGGCGAACGCCACCTCCACCACTGCCGTCCTGTCACCGGAACTTAAGATCACCAAGACCGGCCCGGCTATGCGGTTCCTCGGTCGTCCTGTCGATTACCAGATCACCGTCACCAACACCGGCAACGGCGTTGCACGTAACGTTGTGATTCAGGACATCATCCCCGCAGGTGCCAACTCCATCTCCACTTCCGATGGCGGTCAGCTTGCTGATGGCAAGATATCCTGGATGGTTGGTAACCTTGAGCCCAAGGCTTCCAAGACCGTCAACGTCAAGGTCGTCGGTACCCAGCTGGGCACCATCGTCAACACCGCTTCGGCTACCGCTTACTGTGCTGAAGCTGTCACCGCGACTGCCAAGACCGAAATCAAGGGTATTCCTGCTATCCTGCTCGAATGTATCGACCTTGTTGACCCGGTTGAAGTCGGTGGCGAAACCACCTACGTCATCACCGTCACCAACCAGGGTTCACTTACCGGTACCAACATTGGTCTGACCGTGGTCCTCGAAGACGAAGCTCAGTACATCTCAGCTTCCGACCGACCGAAGCCCGCGTCTCCGGCAAAACCATCAAGCTCGCACCGCTGCCCACGCTGGCTCCCAAGGAACGTCAGTCCTGGCAGATCAAGGTCAAGGCTGTTGGCTCTGGTGACGTCCGCTTCAGCGTGGACATGATCTCTGACCAGATCGATCGCCCGGTGAAGGAAACCGAGTCCACCAACTTCTATCAATAAACCCTCGGAAGTTGTCCACCGCGACAACGACCGACACCTGATAGACAGGTAAAGACAATTAAATAACCCAAGCGGCCTGAACCCGGCGTTCAGGCCGCTTTTTTTATGTCTGTATTTCGTGATGTTGTTCATAACCCGCTGCGCAGTTTCAGCGACACGTGGTGTCACAGATCGAGCAGTACAAATCATTAATTTTCATACTTTCGTTGATTTTGTCATTCCCGCGAAGGCGGGAATCCAGTGGCATTCAGAGCGCACTTGCAACTTCCACTGGACTCCCGCCTTCGCGGGAGTGACGGAAGGCGGAGAGTAATGATTTGAAATGCTCTATTTTGGTGTAAGAGAAATGACATCAAGTTAGCAATGGCTGCATCACTTCCGGGGGCGTGATGCTGTTGCATCGCAGATGCAAGCCAATCGAATTTCAATACACGACCCTTTGCCACTTCATCAACACCACCGCATAATGTCAGCATGCAAATGATTTCCGTGGGTATTGGTATTGAGTTCTTTCTTCTTGGCGCCTGCTTGATTCTCTGGGGACTTCGGCGGAATAAGCAACAAGTGACGCTATGCGCACAGTGCAAAGGTCGTTTCGATGATCAGCATGATGTCACCACGACATGTCCACACTGTCAGCATGATCTGCGTCTGCCGGATGCACGTCTTATGCAGCAGAAAAAGGTTCTGTCAGTCCAGATGATTTTTGGCATGATTGGCCTGGCAGTCTGCTTGGTCTGGTTTTTCGTTCAACCTGTTATCCGCATGGAACTCTCAAAGATCATCGGTCTGGAACTTGCAGCCTTTGGCATGTTGGGTGTGTTGTGGGCGTTGTGGGGTAAACATGCCAGGCAGCACTATTTTTGCAGTCGATGCGAGTACGACTTGACGGGTGTGGCTTACAAGATTTCTGCCTGTCCGGAGTGTGGTTGCAATCTGAGTCATGAGAAGGCTGTCTGTCATACCTCAAAAAAAATTCGATTCAGAGATATGTTTATAGCATTTGCGATGTTGGGATTAGGCATCGTGTTTCTACGTGTTGATCTCGTCAACAAATTCAATGAACTGGAGTGGATCGAATATAAGCTTGATGCATGGGTTGTCGCGGATGCGATCAAGGAGATGGATGCAGACTTGGATTTGGATGATCATGACAACTTTGACGAGTTGGTTAGCCGCATCAATGACGACAAACTATCCGATGTGCAAAAGCAGCGAATCGCGCAGCGTCTGATTGATCAAAATGAGAACCTCTATGATCACTTTCTGATTCAGATATGGGACATTTGTTACAAGCAAAAATGTTTGACTGAGGAGCAAGTGCTTGCGATTGTCGAAATTATGGAACGAACGCCACCCTTTAGTGGGGCAATTTCAAATTGGCGTGTTGGAGTTCGATTCCCGATTGTGATTGCATCGTCCAATGCTGTTTTTCATCACGAATGGTTTAAGTTAAAAGATATCCATATTGAGGTGTTCTTGGATGGGCAACTGATTGAGTCGTACACATCAGATATGCAGTGTGAAAGTTGGCCATTGATTTCTTCTTCCACCAAACTCGACGCAAGTTTGTGGTCTGAAAAATCAGGGCAGGAACTCGATATGACCATTGCCTGCAGCGGGACGATTGCTCGGGCAAAAATTCCAAGCATGGTCAACACAACCATCACCACCAAGCAAACTCAAAAGGTGCATCTGGCAGCAAAAGATGAGCAAACCAGCCTGTTTGTTGAAGATCCGCAAATCGAATCTGCGATGGACAAGAGTTGGGTTGATTCGTTGGTTCGAGCGGATGCCGATGGGACGGATGTATGGTTGGCATTCAATGATATGTCGATGCCGATTGCCATGTCGTTATGGGCTTCTTATGCAGAGCATGAGGTCCGTCTTGGTCATGTCCGTTGCTTCTATCAATACAAATATGACACACCCCATTGGTATTGTGTTTCAGGACCTGCTTTGCCTGGCCAGCCTGCAAGTGTCAAGCTCGAATTGCGTGCTGATCCAGCTGCTGCTCTTTGGCAATCACGTAACACAACATTCTGGCAAGGTGATTTGATAAGGGATGATGTGCCAGTGAATCCCAAAATTGATGAGCCATACCGTCTTTCTGATGACGATATGCAGTCACACCGTGAACAGATATTGACTGATGTTTACCGGGATCAAAATGGTGATGTGCACTTAACATCAAAGAAAGGTGCATTCAGGTTGTTTAAACAACATCAAATACGGCTGAAGCACCAAGGTCAATGGATTGATGTGTTTAATCATCCTCAGTGGCAGGCTTCGCTGTTTTACAATTGGAAAGGTTCGGATCGGGTTCTGTTTAAAGGTTTGCCTGCGGATATTGAAAAGTTGGAGTTCAGCGTGAATGCCAATAGCTATTCATATCGCACTGCTCCCTGGGGCTACATGCTCCAGTTTGATCCGATACCCATTGGAACGCCAGACAAACCGAACACGCAGGAATATATTGGTCAGGTGAAGTATCTGGATGTTGGTTATTAAGTGAAGGTTCCCGCCATGTCCCAGCAGCGTTATGAACTACTCGTCGGTTTACACGTCACGGATCAGGAAAGTTACACGCGGTATCGGCAGGAGATGAAGCCGGTGCTTGATGCGCATGGCGGATGCTTTAGCTATGACTTTACCATTGACCAGGTGCTCGTCAGCCGTGCGGATCATCCGATTAATCGTTTGTTCGTGATCTCATTTCCCAGTGAGGCTGCACGCAAGGCCTTCTTTAATGATCCGGCCTATTGCAAGGTGCGTGAGAGTTGGTTTGTACCTGCGGTGAAGGGGGCCACCATCATTTCGACTTGGCTGACGGAAGCGGCGCAGTGACTTGCTGGGAGGCGTTAGCGAGACACTTCTGTCGGACGGGCATTCACGAAAATGGTGGTTTGGGTTTGTCTGATCCGTACATTCGTACCCGTGCGACATAAAAAAATCGTCTTGATTATCCGTTAAAAACACTAGGCGACCTTCTGCTGAAACCTATTTGATTGGATGTTCGGTTGGGGTCTTTTTTGCGGTCTTGCGAATGTATTGTTTGTAAGTGATTTCAATACAGTGTTTTGTGTTGATTTGACTGTTGATTGCGAGGGACTGAATGGCCTGCTTGCCCAGATTCTACGCACAAAAATTTTATCTTCGCCTTTTTTCGAGGCATGCTAAAAGGGTGTTGCAACACAATTAGTCATCCATTACAATTCTGCCCGTTGTCGTAGGCTTTGCTTGCACGACCTGACAACGCAGACGTCATCTGTCGGGAATATTTTTACGGTTGCCCGGCAGGCCAGCATGATCCGGTATCTCGCCGCTGACCCTAGGTTGGGCGATCATGTGTGCAAGCCGTCAATGTGGCGGGCAGGACAATGGAAAGCACGATTGGTGGAACCTCTTTACTATTTGGAGTTGGAATCACAATGAGCAGAATTATGGCACGTCAAGAAGCAATCGCCGCATCAGGCTATCTCCCCGAGAGTGGATTTGATTACACGATCAGCCCGACCGCATCGGTCTGGGGTGAGAACGTATTCAGCTTTGCGGAAATGGCACAACGCCTTCCCAAGGCCGTTTTCAAGACCCTCAAGAAGACCGTCGAAGCTGGCGAACCGTTGGACCCCATCGTCGCAGATGCCGTGGCAGAAGCCATGAAGACCTGGGCCATTGATCGTGGTGTCACCCACTACGCTCACGTGTTCTATCCCCTCACCGGCCTGACTGCTGAGAAGCATGACAGCTTCTATGATCCGGACTCAAACGGTGGCACGATCGCCCAGTTCGAAGGCAAAACCCTCATCCAGGGTGAACCTGACGGCTCGTCTTTCCCCAACGGTGGTATCCGTGCAACTTTCGAAGCACGCGGTTACACCATCTGGGACGTGACCAGCCCGGCTTACATCATGGAAAACCCCAACGGTGCAACGCTGTGTATCCCCACTGCGTTCGTCTCCTGGACCGGTGAAGCGCTGGACAAGAAAACCCCCGTGCTCCGTTCCATGCAGGCTCTGAACGAACAAGCCCAGCGCGTGCTTAAGTTCTTCGGCACCGATGGCTCCTTCGTCAGCTCCACCGCCGGTGCTGAACAGGAATATTTCCTCATCGACAAGAATCTTTACTTCGCCCGTCAGGACCTCATGTCCTGCGGTCGTACCCTTTTCGGTGCTGCCCCGGCCAAGCATCAGCAGTTTGACGATCACTACTTCGGTGCCATCCCCGAACGCGTGCTCGCATGCATGTTCGAAGCTGAACGCGAAATGGCCAAGCAGGGCATTCCGATCAAGACCCGTCATAACGAAGTGGCTCCCGGCCAGTACGAAGTCGCACCCGTCTTCGAATTCGGCAACGTTGCCACCGACCATCAGCAACTCATCATGGTCACCCTCAAGAAGGTCGCTGAGAAGTACGGCCTGATTTGCCTGATGCACGAAAAGCCCTTCGCTGGCGTCAACGGTTCAGGTAAGCACCTGAACTTCTCACTGGGTTCAGCCAAGGCTGGCAACATGTTCGATCCGGGCGACACCCCGCAGGGCAACGCTCAGTTTCTCGTGGTCTGCTCGGCCATGATCAAGGCTGTGTTCAAGCATTCCAAGCTGCTCCGCGCCGTGGTTGCTTCAGCTTCCAACGATCACCGTCTGGGTGCCAATGAAGCCCCGCCGGCCATCCTCAGTATCTTCCTGGGTACCGAACTCAACAGCATCTTCGAAGCCATTGCTGGCGGCAAAGCCATCAAGACCAAGAAGGGCGTCATGCACGTCGGCGTTGATGTGCTGCCTCCCATCCCCAAACACTCTGGTGACCGTAACCGTACCAGCCCGTTTGCCTTCACCGGCAACCGTTTCGAGTTCCGTGCTGTGGGCTCCAACCAGTCCATCGCCGGCCCGCTGGTTGCACTGAACACCATCCTTGCTGAACAGCTTGACGAAGCTGCCACCATACTTGAAAAGGCCGATACATCGACCCCCAAGAAACTTGGCGCTGCGGTTGAAAAATACGTCAAGGGTGTCTGGGATGAATGCAAAGCTGTCATCTTCAACGGCGACGGTTATTCCGATGCATGGCACAAGGAAGCCGAAAAGCGCGGTCTGCCCAACCTCAAGACCTCTGCTGACGCGTTGCCCGAAATCAAAAGCAAGGAAGTTGCTGCTCTGTTCAAGAAGTACAAAGTGCTTTCCAAGCGTGAGCTTGATTCGCGTTATGAAGTCTACGCAGAGCAGTACGTTGGTGCTGTCATCGTCGAAGCCAAGACCTGCATCGAGATGGCTCGTACGCAGATCTTCCCCGCAGCTGTCCGTTACCAGACGGAACTGGCTGCTGCCCTGGCGAATCTCAAGGCCGTTGGCGTCGAACCCGACCACAACACCCTGGACATCATCACTGAATTGATCGCCAAGCTTCAGGACTCCGTTGCTGACCTGGTCGGTCTGCTTGATTCGCACGGCAAGTCCATGGAAGCTGAATGCGAACACATGCGTGACGCAGTGCTTCCCAAGATGCTCGAAATTCGCGAAGCCGTCGACACCCTCGAAGGCTACGTCCCCACCGACATCTGGCCGCTGCCCACCTATCAGGACATGCTCTTTATCAAGTAAGTTCGCTTACTTGTCAGGCCATCATCCCGCTGATGGTTTTCAAAACAAAACCCCACGTGTGTCAAAGCACGTGGGGTTTTTTCTGCATTTTTCACTCAAATGTAGCGTCCTGACGCGTTCATGTCTGCGTGCGTCTTCAATGAAAGACCAATTCAATAGAGCAGTTCAAATCATTAATCTCCATGCCTTTGTCATTCCCGCGTAGGCGGGAATCCAGTGACATTCTGTGCGCACTTGCAAGTTACACTGGACTCCCGCCTTCGCGGGAGTGACGGAAAGTGGTGATAAATGATTTGAAATGCTCTAGCCGCGAGCTGACAGCTCGCGCGTCACCCGTCGACGCGACACTTGAGTGAAAAATGCAATAAAAACACAAGCCGCCAGATGAACGCAGTGAATCTGACGGGTGAAAACATCTGGCATGTTCGCACCCGTCAGATTCATCCCTGCGGTCTTCATCTGGCGTCTTGTGTTGTATTTTGATGTTCTGTGCGATTGCTATTGAACAATCGCTGCGACACTGCGCGCCGCTGACGCGCGATCGAATCTTAAAACTGTAACATCTGGCGGAAGACATCCAGACGGTGATCGATTTCTTCACGCTTGAGTGTCGACATGCGATTGAGGCTAAAGTCCTCGATGTTGTAGCTGGCGACCATCGTGCCATAGGCGATGGCTTTCTTGATACCTGCGAAGCTGTGATCGTCGGTGGCGGTGATGTAACCCATCATGCCACCTGCAAAGCTGTCGCCAGCACCGGTGGGGTCGACCACCTTCTTGGCTGGATAGGCAGGCAATGCGGCGCGGCCGTCGATGTGTTGAAGCAAAGCGCCATGTTCACCTTTTTTGATCACCACAAAACGCGGGCCAAGGTCGATGATTTCTTCAGCGGCTTCGACGATGTTGCTCTTGCCGGTGAGAAGCTGCGCTTCGGAGTCATTGAGCACCAGGCCGTCAACTTCCTTGAGCAAAGCCAGCAGTTCGTCTTTCTGCGTTTCGATCCAAAGGTCCATGGTGTCCGCCACAGCCAGTTCATTGGTCGGGAACTGTTTAAGCAGATTCATCTGGTTGACCGGGTCGGTGTTGGCAAGGAAGACATACTTGCTGTCCTTGTAACTTTCAGGCACCGGCGGGGCGGCTTCAGCAAGCACGTTGAGTTGGACTTCCAGTGTGTCACGCTGGTTCATGTTTTCGTGATACTTGCCCACCCAGCGGAAGGTCTTGGAACCCGCACGTTTTTCAAGGCCTTCAAGATCGACATTGAATTGTTTGAAGGTCTCCATGAAGGAATCGGGGCAGTCTTCGCCGACGACAGCGACCAGACGCACGGGGCAGAAAAAGCTTGCTGCTGCTGCAAAGTAGATCGCGGACCCACCCAGAACTTCATCCGCGTTACCTGTCGGTGCCTGCACCGTGTCGATACCAATACTGCCTGTGACAATCAGGGACATGTTTTTCTCCAGTTTTTTTCAGTGATTAGTGAATAGGGAATAGGGATTAGGGAAAGGCAATCAAGACAGATTGCTTGCTGCACACAAGGCAACACATATCCGCCTTCACTGTCTTACCCTGATCCCTATTCCCTAATCACTCATTTAACGCCTGCCATTTTGCAGACGATTTTCCATTCTTTTGCTGTGACCGGCTGGACACTCAAACGTGAGTTTTTCACCAGCACCATCTCCGCCAATTCGTCGACGGCTTTGATGTCCGCCAGTGTCACCGGCTTTTTCACCGGGCAGACGGCTTTGAAATCGACCATGCCAAAGCGTTCTTTGGGATCGGTGGGATCGGGATAATATTCCTTGACCACTTCGACAATGCCGACGATGGTTTTCTCTTTGACCGAGTGATAGAAAAACGCACGGTCGCCAATTTTCATGGCCTTCATGTTGTTGGACGCCTGGTAATTGCGGACGCCGTCCCAGTGTTCGGTTTGATTCCTGGCATTGAGCTGATCTTCCCAACTCCACGTGCCCGGCTCGGTTTTGACTAACCAGTATTTCATGCGTTTTCTTTCGTGAATTCGATTGCTCGTTACATTGATATGTGGTGCTAGGTATCGTCTGATTTACTCTGCGACCGCTTCCATCTCGCTGCGGAAGCTGTCCAAACAACGCATGATCCGAAGCAGTGTGTCCTTCTTGCCCATGATATCCAGCGTCAGGGCCATGTCGGGCGTGACCACATTGCCACTGATGGCAATGCGCAGCGGCTGGGCGATCTTGCCCATGTTCATTTCTCGCTCTTCGCAGTAAGACTTGATGAGGTTGTGTGCATCTTCGCCGGTCCAGGGGGCAAGTTTTTCCAACTCGCCTGCAAACTCAGCCAAGGCACGCAGACCTGCACAATCACTGTTGATCAGATTCTTGCGGACCTGCTTGTTGGAGGTGTCGTAAACAACTTCACTGTTGTCGATGATAAAGAACCGGGCCATGTCCGCGACTTCATCCAGCGTGTGAGCGCGGGGCTGATACGCCATGCAGAGCATCGAGAAACGCTGGCGGTCATTGACCATGTCCGTGTACTCAGGATGATGCGCAACCAGATGCTGACCGAGTAACATACTGAATGTCTCGGTATCCAGCTTGGCGATGGTGTCCGCATTAAAGCTCTTGAGCTTGGCGCGGTCGAACTTGGAATTGGACTTGCCGATACGATTGAAGCTGAACTTGGCAACCAGGAAATCCAGGTCGAACTGTTCAATGTCATCGCCGGGATTCCAGCCAAGCAATGCCAGGTAATTGAGCAGGGCTGCAGGAATGTAACCCGAATCGCGGAAGTCCGCGACGTTGATTTCAGGCAGGTCGAGGTTCAATTGCTCAGCGACAGCCAAAGCGAACTTCATCTCGTCGTTCTTTTTGTCCAGAAACGCTGCAAACTCGGCGTCGTCAAAACCAACGCTGGTGAGTTTGGCGTCCTTGGCAGCCTGACGTGCAACCTTGGCCTTGTCACGCTTGGACATCTTCGAGCCATCGGGATTCATGATCGAGGACAGGTGCACATACACCGGTCGCTCAAAACCCAACGCATCGATCAGGGCGACATGCTTGGAGGTGTTGGACAGATGTTCCTGGTCACGGATCACGTGGGTGACTTTCATCAGGGCATCGTCAACCACCACTGCCATGTGATAGGTCGGGAAACCGTCTGCTTTGCGGATGACAAAATCTTCCAGATCACTGGCTGCAAACTTGATCTCGCCAAAGACCTCGTCCTTAAAGGCGATGTCCTTTTCCATCTTGAAACGGATCGCGCCATCGTCTTCATACGCCAGGCCAGCTTCGATGAGTTGGTCGACATACTTGGTGTAAATCTCCAAGCGCTGCGATTGGAAGTACGGGCCGTGTTCGCCCAGTTGGGCTTCGTAGGGATCGTCCGCTGCCGGGTTGGGGCCTTCATCCCAGTTCAAACCCAACCATTGCATGTCGCGCAGAATCCCCTTGGTGGACTCAGGGCTTGAGCGCTTCTGGTCGGTGTCTTCAATACGGAGAATGAACTTGCCCCCCCCGGAAGCACCATGCTGACGGGCATAGGCCCAGGCAAACAGGGCGGTCCGTGCACCTCCGACATGCAGGGCGCCGGTGGGTGATGGGGCAAAACGCGTGACAATCGGCTGTGTACTCATAGCGGAACATTGTAACGGATTTGGACATTCCATATGCAACATTCAGCCGGCATTGTCCTGTGGGGCATATAAGCTGTTGTAGTTGATCTGATTGTGTGTGTTGATGTCGTTTTAGTGTGATGTAGTTTGCTGGCTTAATCGCATCTGTCGTGGTGTCATGTTGAAATGGGTCTTGAACACATCGTAAAAATGTCCCAGGCAGTCATAACCACAACGCTGGGCGACGGAGGTGATACTGTGCTGAGTTTGCAGAAGCATTTGTCGGGCATGGTGCATGCGGATGGTCGTCAGGTATTGCATCGCGGTGCAACCGAGTTCCTTTTTGAAAATGGCGTGGAACTGGCTGGTCCCCAGAAAACTCATGGCCGCCAATTGCGAGATGGCGATTGGGTGCATGAAGTGCGTCTGCATGTATCGGCAGACTTCTGTCATGCGCTGATCACGGTCAGGCACCATGAACTGTTCGAGCCAGTTCTTGGGCAATTTGCGATCCCGAATGATGGTCAGGAGCATCTGCTGCAACTGTAACTTGGCGGCACAGCGATAGGCCGGCTGCCCCTGCATGCCCTCAGCAATGACATCGAGCATGGCAGCCTTGACCTTGTTCGAGCCATTGGACGACAGGGGGATGTGATAGTCATTGTATCTGACATGGTCGTTTAGCACATTGAGAATGCGCAGCGTGTCATCATCACCGGAGTTGGTTTTGGAGAACAGGGTTGCAGGCAGGTAGAGGACGATCGCCTGCGTTTTGCCGTTGGGGTGACCGTTACCCATATGCAGATCACCGGGCGGGAAATAGTAGAGATCACCCACCTGCATTTCGACGGTCCCCGAGGTGATCAGTTGTGAGCCACCACCTGCCAGGCAATAGAAAAACTCACCAAACGGATGGGTATGCATCTGGCAGTCTTCACGGTATCCCATGGCATGTTGCCAGCAGACGATATCGCGCGTCTGGTTTTCCGGGATATGTGGATTCGGAGAAAAGCTGTTTTTATTTGCCATGATCAACCTGCATTATAAGTCCATTTTATGATCAATCGGAGAATATCTGAAAAATTTCGGATATGGCGGGAAGATTCTCATCGTCGGGGTAGCTAGAGTTGTGCAACTTTGTTTACAGGAGTCACTTGGTGATGAGTCAGACGTTTCGTGTAATCGTGGTGGGCGCCGGTTCGATTTCCAATGCGTGGTTCAAACCATTGAAGGAAGAACCGGTCGAGGTGGCCGCCGTAGTCGATCTGAATCTGCAGGCTGCCAAAGACCAGATCGCCAAGTATGAACTGGATGCCATCGCGTCGGATGATCTGGATCAGACGTTGGCTCAAGTCGATGCCGACTTCGTCATTGATCTGACCATCCCCGAAGCGCATTGCAAGGTATGTTGCAAAGCCATGGAAGCTGGCTTTCATGTCGTCAGTGAAAAGCCCATGGCAGCCTCCATGGACGAAGCCCGCAAGATGGTGGCCACCAGCGAAAAGACCGGCAAGCTTTACATGGTCAGCCAATCCCGACGTTGGGAGCCGATTCATGACCAATGCCGTCGCTCGGTGACCAACGGCCAACTCGGCGAACTGACCACTGTGAATTGTGACTTTTACCTGGCGCCACACTTCGGCGGATTCCGTGATGAAATGGAAAGTCCGCTGATCCTGGACATGGCGATTCACCACTTTGATCTTGCACGTTATTTCACCGGAGCCGATCCCGTAGCCGTCTATGCTCACGAGTTCAATCCCAAAGGCTCATGGTACAAAGGCGATGTCGCGACCACCTGCATCTTCGAGATGTCCAACGGCATGGTCTTCACCTATCGCGGCAGTTGGTGTGCACAGGGGTGCGGCACCAGTTGGAACGGACACTGGCGCATCGTCGGTGAGAACGGCACGATGCTCTACGAAAAAGACCAACCGCCCACCGGTGAGGTTGTTGAGAAGTCCGAAGGTTTCTTCAATCCGTACAAAGACGCAACCATCGAAGACTCACCCATTAAGCACACAACCATGCGCGGCGCCTTGCGTGAGATGCTCGCCTTTTTACGGGATGGCACGACACCCCAGACCGAATGCCATGACAACATCAAGTCACTGGCCATGGTCTTCGCTGCCATGCAAAGTTCACGTGAAGGCAAACGCGTGATGATTGAAATATAAAGTCCATGGCTGAACCACAGAGACACAAGAGAGTCGAAAATGAAAATGAGATTTGAAGTGTTATCTCTGCTTTTGTCTTTCTCTGCGACTCTGCGACTCTGTGGTTTAAGTCAAAGAAAAACGATACGCCATTAACCATTCAAGAAACTGGAACCTCAACCATGTCCCAACTCGACATTCGCATCGGAACCCTCGTGAACCGTGGCCAGGATTCACCTGCCTACATCAAGGAAATCCTGCCTTACGGTTTTGAATCGTTTTCACTGACCTTCTGGAAAACGCTTGGTGGTACCAACCTCAAGAAACTGGCCAAGGAAGTCAACGAAGTCCTCGCTGGCTCGGATGCCGTGATCAGCAGCCTGGGCATCTTTGGCAATCCGCTGATGGATGATGCCGAAGCCAAGGACTGTCGCGATGGCTGGAAAAAACTCATTGATGCCGCACCGCTGTTTGGTTGTGATGTCATCTGTGGTTTTGCAGGCCGCGTGGTGGACAAGCCCATTGATGAGTCGATGGATCGCTATACCAAGGTGTTTAAACCATTGGCAAAACGTGCTGCGGATAAGGGCGTGAAAATCGCTTTTGAAAACTGTGACATGGGAGGGACCTGGCAGAAAGGTGACTGGAACATCGCCCAGTATCCAGCTTCATGGGAACTGATGTTCAATGCGATTGATGCTGAGAATATCGGCCTGGAATGGGAGCCCTGTCATCAGATGGTCAAGCTCATCGACCCCATGCCGCAGTTGCGTAAATACATGGACCGCATCTTCCATGTGCATGGCAAGGATGCAACGATTAAGTGGGACATCATCAAGGAATATGGCATCAACGGTCCCAAGCAGTTTGCTTTCCATCGCACGCCTGGCTTTGGTGACAGCAATTGGACTGACATCATTTCCGAGTTGCGCCAGGGCGGATTCAAAGGCTGCATCGACATCGAAGGTTGGCATGATCCAGTTTACCGTGGTGATCTGGAAATGACCGGCCAGGTACATGGTCTGAATTATCTGAAGCAATGTCGCGGCGGCGACTTCGTGCCCAATCCTGTCTGAGAAACAGGCATCTCAAAACCAATCCATAAGCAGCATCGCAGGTTTCTGTGATGCTGTTTTTACTCAGTCACCGCACCCACCACATCCGCCACATCCACCGCCGCAGCCGCCACCTCCGCAACCGCTGCTGCATCCGTTGCCGGTGGAGACCCAGGTGTCGAACCATCCGTGTGCACCCTCTTTGCCACCGATGATCGGATGCAGGTCAGAGAGACACGCGGTTAACGCGACGGGTCCCAGTAACGCGCATGCCATGGCTGCAGCGTAGGCGCGTTCGTTGCGGTCGTCATCGTTTTTTTCGGAGAAATCGTCGTAGCCACGTTCGGGTGGAACTGTTGGTGGTTTGAATTCTTTGACAAGTTTTTTGCCGCGGACGCTACGCCATTGTGTACGACAAAACAGCTTGAAATAGAACAGCGTTAACACGATCAACGCAACAAGCAGCAGTACGGGTTTGTCACGCGATAGACCAATCACAACTTTGGTCACACCAAGTCCCAGCAGAGCGATGATCAGGAGTTGGTTAAAGAGAATCGTCCCATGTTTTCGCCAACCGCGTAATGCCAGACCGCGGTCGGCCAGGCGTTGGGCGATTTCATGCGTTGCCGTTTTGCAGGCTTTGACAATCTCTTTATACGAACTGCCTAAGCGCAACATGGAAAGAATCACGCGCTCGACATCGTTGGCAAAGTGGGCTTGTTTGTAATCGAGTTTGACCTGACCGTGTTCGACTTTGAGGTATTCAAGTTCGTGTAACCTTGCCATCGCCGTGAGCACCACGCGTTTGGGACCACCTGCCAGGTAAGCTACTTCGTAGGCATCAAGCTCGTGTTCTTTGCCGATCATGCTTGGGGGTTCAGGAACGTGTCTTGCGACCCAGCGTGTCAGCAGGCAGACCAATGCGACCACGCCCATCAGGATTACGTACAGTTTCAGGAACGCCGGTCCATGCAGGTCCATTGGCCAGGGCATTGCGGCACTGGCTTGCGTTGTGCTGAGTCCCAACGTTAACGGAATGAGCGTAAACCAACGGGACCGTCTGAGTAACCACGGTCGTGGCAGGATCATGGATTTTGAAGGGAACACGCGCACGCCATGTTCGGCATAACCAAAGCGCCCTTCAACTGGTGGCCAGATGTCAGCGATGGGTGCGATGCCGAAGTGTTGTTCGTAACTCTGCAGGGTCCGGGTATACCAGTCGGCATGCTTGGCAACTTCCTCCTGCCCACCTTGGGTCGGCCCGTGATGAAAGGGGCGTCCCAAGACGTTGGGGCAAAATTCTTCCCAGTAGGAGCGCGTGTAAAGAAGGTGCAGATGCCAGGCTTGATCCACCTGATCAGATGGCGTGACCGGGTGTCCAGCACGCATGCCAAGGTACACGAAACGGCGATACTCCTGTACCACGCGCATGGCATAGGCTTCACTCCAGCGATTCTCGCGTGCTAAGCGACGGGTGAAGGGATAGCTCGAATCGATCGCATCAAACTCAAAGGCATTGATCGCTTGCCATAATGGATCCTGGTCGTGTTGCATGTTGTCTGGCCCCCTGCGATTAACATTGATGTCCAACACACAGGCATGGGCATGATAGCAAATGCTCCGTCGTCCAAGTATCAAAAAAACGCAGGTCGCCCAATGACGGCCTGCGTTTTATGTTTTGTATTCAGATCAAGACGTTCAGATCACTCTTTGTCTTTTTTCTCTTTCTTGGCCTTGGCTGCTTTTTCTTTCTTCTCTTTCTTTTCCTTCATCGCTTTTTCAGGCTTGCCCTTGCCTTTGTTGCCCAAGGCTTCGCGCTGTTCGGCGGTGAGGACTTCGCTGAGAACCTTTTCCTTGAAGGCTGCTTTGGCTTGGTGAAGTTCTTTGCCCTTGGCGTCCTTGAGCGTGGCACCTTCAGCGATGGCCATCTCCTTGATCTTGGCTTCCTGCTCGCTGGTCAGGTCGGCTTTCTTGGTGGTCCATTTCACACTGTTATACAGCGTGAGTCCCATCTTCTTTCCTTTTTGCTCAGGGGTGAGCATGGACTCGAATTCTTCTTCGTATGCCTTGTTGGCATCATCCTTATCTTTCTTGGCAGCGTAGTAAGCTTCTTTGGCTTTCTTGTAAGCTTCCTTGTCACCGGATGCCTTGGCTTCGTCGGCAGCTTTCTTGGCGGCTTCGTATTTTTCTTTGTTCTCTGATTTCCACTTGGCTTCGGCGGCTTCGCGCTTGGCGAGCATCTGCCTGTATTGTTCAACCTGCTCGTCTGTCATGTTCAGTTCTTTGGCATAGAATGCATGCCAGCCTTTGAGCTTGCCCGAGTCACCTTTATCGCTTTCGGCCCAGGCACCAGGCGTGAAAATCATCGAGGCCAACAACACCAAACCCATTAATAAACGTGCGTTTTTCATTGAATCGTTTCCTTCTCGGACATGTTGTGTTCTATCCCACCATTGATACTGGACCTCCCAGCTCAGATATCATCATAACACTTGATTGTGAAAAAGTTGATAGACTTTGTGTGCAAATGGAACAAAGTTCATCACATGCCATGCTCCAATTGACACTCACCCCGGGACTCGGGCCGACACTCATTCGTCGGTGCCTGGAGGCGATGGGGACGGCGGAGCAAATTCTTCAGGCAACCGCCCAACAGTTGGCGGCCATCCCCGGCATCAGTGCCAACAAAGCGGCCAAATTCATCGCCAGTTGGCAGGATCAAACCGCAGTCCAAAACGAGTTGGCTTTAATTGAGCAATACGGCGTTGAACTCTTGTCCATTGCCGATGAACATTACCCCCAATCACTGAAGTGGATCAACGACCCACCACCACTGCTTTATGTCCGGGGCAAACTCGCGCAGGAAGACGCGTTGGGCTTGGCGATCGTCGGGGCACGCAAATGCACACGCTACGGGCGCGAGATGGCTGACCGCTTTGCAGCCGGTTGCAGCCAACTGGGACTCACCATCATCAGCGGTGGTGCCTATGGCATTGATACCGCTTCCCACGCAGCAACCCTCCGCGTCAAGGGACGCACCATCGCGGTCATCGGCAGTGGTCTTGCCCGTCCTTACCCCCAACCCAATATCCAACTCTTTGATGACATTGTTGCATCCGGTGGCGCGGTCATCAGTGAATTGCCGATGACGACGTCACCAAGGCCTGAAAATTTCCCTGCACGCAACCGCATCATCTCCGGCCTGTCACTGGGGACGTTGGTCATTGAAGCAGCCAACCGATCCGGCGCCCTGATCACCGCGCGCTTGGCTGCTGAAGACCACGGCCGGGAAGTCATGGCACTGCCGGGCCCGGTGGACTCTGCCATGAGTGCGGGGTGTCATCGGATCATTCGTGAGGGGTGGGCATCACTGGTGACATCGCCTGCAGAAGTTCTGGAAAATCTGGGTGAAGCAGGGCAACTTCTCCAGGCCAATGCGGGTACAGAATTCAAGGAACAGTCCGTCGAGCAACCATCGTTATTCACCGCCAATCTCACGGATTCGCAAGCCATGATTGTTGAGAAACTCGAAGGTGAGATGGACTTAAACGCCATCGCCCGCACGACCGGATTACCGATGCACACGATCCAGGCCGACTTGACCATGCTTGAGATTCGAGGCGTGGTTAGCCGCCAAGCTGGAAAATATGCGAAAAAACGGTAACTTGTGGTGCTCTGGATCGCAGTTGATCCAGGGAATGAACCACAGAGGCACAGAGACACAGAGCCTGAAAACAAACTGTTTATTCTCTGTCTTTTTGCCTTTCTCTGTGACTCTGTGGTTAAGCCATTATTTCAGATATCGGAGTTTGAACATGCTGCCGGTTTACGACATTGCGACATCACAGGGACAGGCGGATTTTGATGCGCGGTTAGTGCGCCTCAAGTCCACCGCTTCAGCTTTCAGCGAGCAGGCCCAGACTGTCAGCCAGATTCTGCATGATGTCCAGCAGCATGGTGATGACGCGGTCGTCAAGTACATGCGCAAGTGGACCGACCCCGACTTTGCTGTGGATCGCATTAAGGTCACCGCCGAAGAATTGGCTCAGGCCGATAAACAACTCACCGGTGATCTGCGTGCAGCGATCGAGCGTTCCATTGCCAACGTCCGTGAGTATCAGCAGCATGCGATGCCCAGGAGCATGGACACGGTGACGATCAACGGTGCCGAACTTGGCATGCGGTTTACGCCCATGGCTTCTGCGGGCATGTGTGTCCCAGGTGGTGCTGCGGTGTTGTTTTCGACGTTGATCATGCTTGCGGTCCCTGCCATGGTTGCGGGGATTGATCCCAAGCAGATCAGCGTGATCAACCCACCGCCGACGCGCGTCGGTGATGAACCGGCAGGGGACATCTCACCCATCGTGCTGGCAACCTGCAACATGCTTGGCATTGAAAACGTCTATCGCATCGGTGGTGCCCAGGCTGTCGGCGCTCTTGCCTATGGCACACAGACCGTCAAGCCCATCGACATCATCGCAGGCCCCGGCAATGTCTTCGTCCAACTCGCCAAAGCGCAGGTCGCTGGTGTCTGCGGTACCGATGGCGGCTTCTATGGTCCCAGCGAAATCGTCACCGTCGCTGATGAATCTGCGGACCCCGGTTATGTCGCTTCGGACCTCATTGCCCAGGCGGAACACAATCCCGGCAAATGCTTCCTCGTCTCCTGGTCACGTGATGTGATCGACAGCATCGTCAAGGAAGTTGAAAAACAGATGGCTCAGCGCACCCGCAGTGAGTTCATCCAGAAAGCGCTGGATACCGAAAGCTGTGCCGTGCTTGCCAGGGATGTCGATCAGGCGGTCGACATTGCCAACATCATTGCAGCCGAACACGTGAATCTTGCCGTCAAGGATGTCGACGGACTCTTTGAACGCATCACCAACGGCGGTGAATTTTTCCTTGGCCATCAGACGCCTGTTGCAGCCGGTGACTACTACGCAGGCCCATCCCACTGCCTGCCCACCGGCACGACCGCGCGATTCACCAGCGGTATCAGTGTCTACACCTTCCTCAAACGCAGTGGCACGGTCCGCTACCGCAACGGCATGAGTCAACAAACCATCGACGACATCGCATTGCTCGCCAAGGCAGAAGGTTTGGACGCACACGCGAATAGCGCTTCGATCCGTAGCAAGTAATTGGCTTGATGTTAGGGCAGCTTAAATAATCAATCTCCACCTTCCGTCACTCCCGCGCAGGCGGGAGTCTAGTGGAACCTGCAGGTGCGCACAGAATGCCACTGGATTCCCGCCTACGCGAAAATGACGAAATGAAAGGTTGCATGGAGATTCATTGTCTGCCGAATCTAGAGCGTGTTATGCACTTTTATCGTTTTCATACTTGTTTTTCCCGGGTTTTCTCTTGGTGTCCCGTACTCGACGATGCTTCAGCATCGTCTGCGCCGGTCCACACTGCGATAAAACACGGGAAAAACGGCGTCTGAGAAGCGAAAAAGTGCATAACACGCTCTAGCGAATGACTTTCACCACAGAGACTCAGAATGCAATACCGAGTTTCCCAATAAAACAAACGGGATGGAATCATATCAATTCCATCCCGTTTATTTTTTCTCTGTTCTATATTGAACTCTGTGCCTCTGTGGTTCAGCCAACACAGCTTGATTTACCAGTGTTCACGCGTGCGCTATTTCGCGGGCGCGTTCGAGGATGTCTTCGGTGACTTCGGGCATGGGATAATGCAGGTTCAGAAATTCGCGGAGTTGCGTACGGTTGGCAACACGGAATAAACAAGTTTGCTCGATCTGGTTTGTCATGAATGACACGGCACGGGCTAAGCGATGTTTGCTTGCTGCGATGAGTAATTCGCCGGTGGGTTCGTATCGCAGAGGCAGGACTTCAAACTGCCAGGCTTGTCGACGGTTGATCACGCTTAAGACCTGTTCGTCGATTTGCTGTTCGCGGAGATCGATGGTGCCAACGAATTGATGGTATTGTTGAATCCATGCCTGCTCGATGGTTTGGCTGGTGACATCGAACATTTTTTCTGCAAGGACACCGAAGGGGACGTTTGGGTTTTTCTTTTGAGCCTGGGTGATTTCGAAGACCTGCTGCTCACTTAAGACACCCTGTTGGATCAGAATCTGACCGATTTGATTTGCATTGTTTGACAAAGGACACCTCTTAACTGCGTCGTGTTCTCTGTGCTAGCATCGGCCAAAGTGTTTTGATGATTAACACATTGTGATGCAGTTGACAGCAGTCTTTTGTTGGTGGTGCCGTTTGTTCGGATTCGTCGGTTTTTAGCAGGGCGAGTGACTTGGGCGATCAGTTTTTTTGTAACATTGACTTGTGTTGTACAAAATCAAATTCGGCTGTGACTTTGCATTGGATGAGAGCGTGATGCGATATTGGGGATCGCTAAACCGCAAGCGGTTGAAATCCACAGGGAAAAAGCTTCCGGGGACTTCCGGGAGGGGGGAGGTAAAAAAAATAAGGCGACGAGTTGCCGAAGCAGACTCGCCGCCCTTCCGGGGGCTGTGTTAAGATGGAGAATAGGATAATGGATTCATACCCCGTTTGCAAGCCAGGGTAAGGGATATGTGAAAATTTTTATTTTTTGTCTTTGCCTTGTAACGACAAAGGGTTATACACTAGGGTGAATCCACTATGTGTTCATGATTTCATGGTTTAGGGGTTTTCAATGCCATCTGTTTTGTTTGTTTGTCTGGGAAATATCTGTCGGAGTCCAGCTGCTGAGGGGGTGATGCTGGATGTGGTTGAAAAGGCCGGGTTATCGGACACGGTCAAGGTGGACTCGGCTGGGACGGGGGGCTGGCATGAAGGCGAGTTGCCTGATTCACGGATGCGTGCTGCGGCCAAGTCGCGCGGTTATGCGTTGACCAGTCGGGCGCGTCAGGTGCAGTCCAGTGATTTGAATCAGTTTGATTTGATCGTGCCGATGGACCAGAGCAATCTGGAGAATCTGCGTCGGATGTCGGGGGGCAAGGGGTCTCAGCATGTGAAGTTGCTCGGTGCGTTTCTCGATGCTGCGGACCCACCGGACGTGCCTGATCCATATTATGGTGGTCAGTCTGGTTTTGACCATGTGCTGGACATGCTTGAAGAAGCTTGCCCGAAGATTTTGGCGATGTTGATGGAGAAGAAATGACGCCGGAGGTCCAACGCGTTATCGAATTCTCGATGGGGGATGAAGCCAAAGTCACCAAGTCTTACGCGGTGGGTGGCGGTTGCATCAATCAGGCATGGCGTGTCTGTTTGGATGACGGGCGTCAGGTTTTCGTCAAAGCACCATCGCGACGTGTGCAGCCGGATTATTTCCAGTTGGAGGCGGATGGCTTGGAAGCATTGCGTGAACCGCAGTGCATTGGTGTGCCCAAGGTGTTGGCGGTGAAGAACACGCCATCGGGAACACCGCTTTTGATCCTTGAATACATTGTCACCGGCAATCAACCAGCTGACTATCAGGCCAAGTTGGGGACCGGTTTAGCCAAGCTTCATCGCAACACCACGCAATACCGGTTCGGCTGGCCGGATGACAATCTGCTGGGCTCATCCATACAGCCCAATGGTTGGTTCAATGATTGGGTGGACTTTGTCCGCAAGCGTCGCCTGGGGTACCAGTTTGATCTGGCGCGGCGGAACGGCCATGGTGACAGTCAATTCACCCAGACCGCCCAAAAACTCATGAGCCAACTCGACACCATTCTGGATAGTGACGAACCGGCCTGCCTGCTCCACGGGGATTTGTGGGGGGGCAATGTCATGTGCGACCAAAACGGTGAGCCGGTGCTGATTGATCCGGCAGTCTATTACGGGCAACGTGAAGCGGACCTGGCGATGACGCATCTGTTCGGCGGATTCACGGATGACTTTTACCAGGCCTATGAAAAGGTCTGGCCTCTGCCCGAGGGAACCATGCGACGGCAGAAGGTGTTCATGCTCTACCATCTACTCAATCACCTGAATCTGTTCGGACGTGGCTATTACGGTCAGTGCATTTCACTGATGCAGGAATTGATTTAGTCCACATCCCACCAATCCTTCAAATTTGTAACAAATCACGCGTGATTCGTGTTGATGGTTGTCGTTCATTGTCGTGTTGGCAATTGTTTTGTCATACCAGATTGTGAGACCGAGCAACGGATCATGATTTGCTTTGCATTTACTGCTGTGTTTATGTGCATGGATTAAGCGCATTGCTGTGTGGTTGTGCATGTTGAGATCAGGCTGGGCAGGTCCGAATATCGATCGAGTAAAAAATCAGCGGGAAAAGAGCAAAAAAAGCGTTGTCTCTAAGCTTGCTGATTATGAGAGTTTATATGTGTTGGCAATGATTGCCCGGGGGCGATTGAGCCTGTTTTTGCAAAAAATTTGAGGTCAAATTCGCCATTGGCACAGTTGTTGCAACTAGAGGGGCGTAAACGACAACGCAATAGAGTAAAGCTGAAAGTGACAAGGGGTCCTAAGCTCAGCTTGAAAAAATGCGAAGTCGCTTACCCTCGGCAACGGCAAAAAGCAGTTCGCCAGCCGCCGAGTTTTAAATTGTTACCGTGCGAGCCGAATCGGCGTAGATCGGCTGTGGACAAAGGCGTCCAATCCCATTCACGTGGGGTTGGGCGTTTTTTTTTTGCACTTTTCGCATTCGACACACCAACATCAACAGGCAACACCCTCAACTGCCTGATGCAAACAAAACATTGAATCCCAACTGATATTGGAGTACGCATCGTGATCAATCCATCCTCCCGCCGTCCCCGCAAACCCGTCATCGACCCGGCCACCCGGCTCATCGGCATGCTCTCACTTGTCGCAGCATTGCTCGTTGCCATCAACCCCGCCAAACTCCTGGCAGATACGCCCAGTGGTGAAAAGGTCTACCTCGACATTGAAAAAGATTCGCTGAAGTTCGGCTTCATCAAACTCACCGACTGTGCACCGATTGTCATTGCCAAGGAAAAAGGTTTCTTTGAAGATGAAGGTCTGCAGGTTGAAGTCATCGCCCAGCCCAACTGGAAAACGCTGCTGGACAACGTCATCAACGGCAACCTCGACGGTGCACACATGCTCTCAGGCCAACCCATTGCTGCAACCATCGGCTTTGGCACCAAGGCCCACATCGTCACCGCCTACACACTTGACCTCAACGGCAACGGGATCACCGTTTCCAACAGTATCTGGGAACAGATGCAGCAAAACGACTCGGCACTCAACACACCAACACCCAAGCACCCCATCTCTGCCAAGGGCTTAACGCCCGTCGTCCGTGAATACATGGACTCAGGTAAGAAGCTGCAAATGGGGATGGTGTTCCCCGTTTCAACACATAACTACGAACTGCGTTACTGGCTTGCGGCATCCGGCATCCATCCCGGAATGTACACCTCCACCGACAAAGGTGGCCGTACCGATGCACAGGTCGAACTCTCCGTCACCCCGCCCCCGATGATGCCCTCAACGCTTGAAGCGGGCAACATTCAGGGCTACTGCGTCGGCGAACCCTGGAACCAGCAGGCCGTCTCCAAAGGCATCGGCGTGCCCGTGACCACCAACTATGACATCTGGAAGAACAATCCTGAAAAGGTGCTCGGTGTCACCAAGAAGTGGGCGGACGAAAATCCCCAGACACATCTGGCTGTCGTCAAAGCCCTCATCCGTGCAGGCAAATGGCTTGATGCAACCGATAGCAAAGGCAATCTCGTCAACCGTGAAGAAGCCTGCCGTCTACTGTCTTTGCCCAACTATGTCGGTGCGGACTACGACGTGATCAAGAACTCCATGACCGGTTTCTTCTACTTCCAGAAGACCGACAAGCGTGAGATGCCTGACTTCAACGTCTTCTTCAAGTACTACTGTTCCTACCCCTGGTACTCCGACGGTGTCTGGTTCCTGACCCAGATGCGTCGTTGGGGCCAGATCACCGAAAGCAAACCTGCCAGTTGGTATCACGAAACCACCAAGAGCATTTACCTGCCGCAGGTTTATGAAGCCGCTGCCAAGATGCTCATCACCGAAGGCTATCTCTCTGAAAGTGAAGTTCCCTTTGGCACCGATGGATACAAGCCTGCCACCACCGACTTCATCGATGGCAACAAGTATGACGGCAAAGATCCCATCGGCTACATCAACAGCTTCAAGATCGGTAACAAAGACTAATCCTTCTCCAACCGTGAGTGAACGTGCCCACTCACACTGATACGCGACGCTGAGGACGGGTCTGGCTTGGACCTAACCCTTCAAGCCAGACCCCTGCGTCCCGCCGGAAGTTCAAACCGCTTGCGGTTTAGCGCTCCTCAAAACGCGCAACAACCAAACAACATTCAACAAATACAAAATCCCTCGCAAACAACGTCCGTCGCAAAATTCGTTTCCCGTTTACCTCAGTGAGTCGCATCATGAAGTACAAAATTCTCAAAGCCCTGGACATTGCCGGCCTCAAGGTCCTCGACCCGGTCGTCCGACTGGCTTACCGTGAAGAGCCTCGCGAACAGGTTCGCAAGATCATCCTCTTCATTGCCATCCCCATCATCACCTTCTGTGCCTTCCTCGTCGCCTGGGCTTACATCGCCCCGCGTCACACCACCAAGAGTGGCGAAGTGCCTACGCCTTCGGTCGTCTGGGATTCTGCCAAGAACATCTGGGTGTTCCATCAACGTGAGAACATCAAGGAAGAAGACTTCCGTGTTGAAGGTGAAGAACGCGAAAAGCGCATCGCCGAAGTCACGGCACTGCTTGAAAAACTCAAACCTGAGTTGGAAAAAGCAGACGAGCAGCTCAACAAGGCACAGGAACAAGCCAAGGCTCAAACGCAGCAAGCCGTCGCCCCGTTGATGGCTGTGTTCGAAAAGACCAAAGAGCAATTCAAGCAGGCTGAGTCGGATCGCAAGAAAGAACTCAATGAGCTTGCTAAAACCATCAAGGATGGCGACACCGCCGCCCGTGCCGAGTATCTGAAAAAGGTCGATGCACACATCAAACAAAGCGATGTCGAAACCGAGCAGCTTCAGGTGATCAAGTCCAGGATTGATGTCGTCATGAACCCAAAGCATGAAGGACTGATTGCTGCCCGCACCGCCAAGAACCGCGTTGCTGAACAGGTTCAGTTTTTAAGTAAGCGTCTTGAAAACCTCGGCGATAACAACCAACAGCAGAAGGTGCTCGCTGCCAAGCAAGCTTTGGAAGAGAAGAAAGAGAAGTTCAGTGAAGCATCAGGTCGTGCTTTGTACTTCGGAGCGATGAACATTCACCGTGCTGAAGATCGTCTGGGACGCATTGAAACATCGACCTATGCCAAGCCTTGGACGTTCCCTGCACAGATCGTCCGGTCATTGGGTTGTGTGTTCCTGGGGTTTGTGATCGCAACAATCATCGCGGTACCCATCGGTATTCTCTGCGGACTTTCGCCGGTGTTTATGGCAGCGATGACGCCGTTGATCTCACTGTTTAAACCCGTGTCCCCAATCGTGTGGCTTCCCATTGTGTTCATCATTGTCGGTGGTTTTATCGATGATCCTGAACAGGCTCCCGTGCATCCGGCGTTTTTATCATCAGCCATCACCGTTGCACTTTGCTCACTGTGGCCGACGTTGGTGAATACGGCTTTTGGTGTTGCAGCCATTGACAAGGATCATCTCAACGTTGCCCGTGTGCTGCGTCTGGGATTCTGGAATCGCTTGTTTAAAATCGTCATCCCCTCAGCCTTGCCGCTGATTTTTGCAGGTCTTCGCATCAGCCTGGGGGTTGGCTGGATGGTGCTCATCGCTGCCGAATTGCTTTCAAGTTCTGAAGGCATTGGCAAGTTTGTCTGGGACATGTTTAACAACGGTTCGTCTCAGACCTTCGCCCAGATGTTCGTCGTCGTCTTCGTCGTCGGTATCGTCGGCCTGATGCTCGATCGCACGATGATCGTCTTCCAACGCCTCGTCAGTTTCGACGGCGCCCCGACAGCGATTTAACGAATAACACTGTGATAAAAGCCGTGATTCTCCTGAGTCACGGGTAAGAAAAGAGCCAGTTATGTCTTTCCTCGAAATGAACAATGTGTGCATCGGCTACGGGCCTTCCAATGCTCGTACTGAAGTGCTCGAAAATGTGAACCTGAGTGTGGAAGAAAATGAGTTCGTTGCCATCATCGGCTTTTCGGGCTCGGGCAAGAGTACGCTCATCTCCCTGCTTGCAGGTCTGGAAAAACCTGACAGTGGTTTCGTCCGCATGAAGGGTAGGACCATTGATCAACCCGGCCCGGATCGTGGCGTGATGTTTCAGAATTACTCACTGCTTCCCTGGCTGAGCGTGTATCAAAACATTGAACTTGCCGTCAAGCAGGTGTTCCCCGACATGAAGAAGGGCGAACGTGTTGAATACATTCAGCATTACATCGACATGGTTTCACTAACCAGCGCTGAATGGAAAAAGCCCCACGAACTCTCCGGCGGCATGCGTCAGCGTTTGTCACTTGCACGCACGCTTGCTATGAAACCGGAAGTGTTACTTCTTGATGAGCCGCTCTCTGCTTTGGATGCGTTGACGCGTTCGGTGTTGCAGGATGAGATCATTCGCATCTGGGAAGAGGATCGCCGCACCGTGGTGATGATTACCAACGATGTCGACGAAGCCACCATCATGGCAGACCGCATCATCCCACTGACTCCCGGTCCCAAAGCGACGTTGGCTCAGGACTTCAAAGTCGAGCTGCCCCGCCCGCGTGATCGCACGACGTTGAACTTTAACCCTGATTTCAAGGCACTTCGTAACCGCGTGACCAAGTTCATGATCTCGGTCAACGAGGAAGCCAAGCTGCTTCGCACACAGCGCAATCTCAAATGCCCCGACATCCAACCCATCTCACTGGCAAGAGTTGGGTGAGTGAGATCGCATAGGGCTAGGTGTTGAATTTGTTTTTACCACGAAGACACGAAGAGCACGAAGGACACGAAGAAAATGCAGAAGTTAAAAAATGAATTTGTGATGACAGCTTTTCAATCTGCGTTCGACTTAAGGGATGGTCAGCAGAAACAAGAACAAATTCTTCTTGTCTTAACTTCGTGACCTTCGTGCTCTTCGTGTCCTTCGTGGTTAAATCCAGCTAACACCGAGCCAATAATTTTGAAATTTTAAACCAGCACACAAAACACAAACCCCAAGGCGTCGCGGCCTGTCAGGAGAAGTGAATCAAAATGAGTAACAACCTTCAAGACAGATATGTTGAAATCGTCAATCTCGTCAAAGCCTATCCCAATCCGTTTGGCGAAGACATTCGCGTGGTCGATGGCTTTGATCTTCGCATCAAGCAAGGTGAAATGATCGGCATTCTCGGTCACTCAGGTTGTGGCAAGTCCACGGTCCTGACCATGATTGCAGGACTCAACGACATCACCGCGGGAAACGTGGTTGTCGCAGGCAAGGAAATCGACGGTGCTGGCCCGGATCGTAGCGTGGTGTTTCAATCCCCATGCTTGTTCCCATGGATGACCGCGCTGGGCAATGTCATGCTCGGCGTGAAACGTGTTTACCCGCATGCAACCAGGAAAGAACGTCGTGAGTTGGCGGAGTTCTATCTCAACCAGGTTGGCTTGATCGACGCGATGCACAAGTACCCGCGCGAAATGTCCGGCGGGATGCAGCAACGTGTGGGGATCGCTCGAGCCATTGCACTTAAACCCAAGATGCTTTTGCTTGACGAACCGTTCGGTCGATTGGATTCATTAACCCGCATGGAACTCCAGGATGTGATTCTGGATATTCTCAATGAAAACCAGGTGACCACGTTATTGGTCACGCATGACGTGGACGAAGCGATTTACATGTGTGACCGCATCGTCACCATGACCAATGGGCCGCATGCACGGGTTGGGCGGATTAATGAAATGCCCTTTGAGCGCCCTCGTATCCGTCAGGAGGTATTGGATCATCCGGAATACTACAATATCCGTGGCAGCTTGATTCAGTATCTCCAAGACCTCGAACACGAAAAGGAAAATCGTGGCAAGGCCAGTGAGACAACAGAAGACGAACCTGCCAGCGAAGACTCGGAAGCGGAACTCGAAGAAGCCCTGGCAACACAGAAGCCCAAAACTGAGAAGTCCGAGTTGGTTTTTATGTTGTGATTGGTGAAAGCCACAAAGGTATTTCAAATTGGCAGAAGCATTGAAAATCATGGTGGTCGATGAGGACGCAGCACGCGGTCGCGCTCTGGCTAACGTTCTGAACGACAGCGGCTACAAGGTCGTGGGGTTGGTCCTCACGGGTGAGTACCTGCCTTCGGTGATGGCGGACGCCAAGCCGGATGTGGTGTTGATCGATATCAGTTCGCCCAGCCGTGATACGTTGGAAATGGTTTCGTCGATCCATCGGGATCATAAACGTCCGGTGGTGATGTTTGCCAGTGATGATGATGAACAGACGGTTCAGGCAGCAGTGGAAGCAGGGGTCAGTGCGTATGTCGCGGACGGGCTGAGTCTTGCCAAGTTCAAGCCTATTTTTCAGGTTGCCATTGCTCATTTTCAGAAGCACCAATCGTTGGAACGTGAGTTATCAACCGCCAAGAGTTCGCTTGATGAGCGGAAGTTCATTGACCGTGCCAAAGGCTTGTTGATGGAAAAACGCAAGTGTTCTGAGAGCGAAGCGTTTTCATTGCTGCGGAAGATGGCAATGGACAGAAAGCAACGGATCGGGCAGGTCGCCCAGGAGTTGGTTGAGTTGCTGCAAATCGTCAATTGAATTGATCCGGGAAGTAGTGCCCTGTTTGGAAAGAGAGTCTGGCTCGATGATATGCCCAAGCACGCCGCGACTGAGCACGGGAAAGAAAACGAAAATGATACGAATTGAAAAACCCATATTGCGAATCGGCTTCGTGCCTTTGACCGACTGTGCGCCGTTGGTGGTTGCACAGGAGATGGGCTTCTTCACCGAAGAAGGGTTGACGGTTGATCTGGTGCGTGAAGGCTCGTGGGCAGGGATTCGAGACAAGGTTGCTTACGGCGTGTTCGATGCTGCCCAGATGCTCGCACCGATGCCGATCGCGACCACGCTGGGTATTGCCGGTGTCCGCAAGCCGACGATCACCGCATTGAGTCTGGATTTAAATGGGAATGCGATCACGGTTTCCAACACATTGTTTGAGCAGATGAGTGAAGCGTTGCCCCAGATGGTTGAGGATCGCAAGCTTTCTGCCAAAGCATTGAAGAATGTGATTGATGACCGTAAAGCCAAAGGCAAGGACAAGCTGACGTTTGGGATTGTGTTCCCGACATCGATGCACAATTACGAACTGCGTTACTGGATGGCCTCTGCTGGGATCGACCCGGATCAAGATGTGAACCTGATCGTCGTGCCGCCGCCGCAGATGGTCAGCTTTCTGAAGGACAAACAACTTGATGGCTATTGCGTTGGCGAGCCCTGGAACACGGTGGCGACGTTAAGCAAAGTTGGCCGGACCGTGATAACCGGATATGAAATCTGGAACAACTCGCCGGAGAAGGTACTCGGGGTCAACAGTGACTGGGCGGATCGTCACCCCAACACGCATTTTGCTTTGATCCGCGCGGTGCTTAAAGCATGCGATTGGATTGAGCAGCAGGAAGACTGCCAACCGGTGGTGGAGATGCTCGCCAGTGAGAAGTACGTCGGCGCCTTGCCCGAGATCATCGGTTTGACGATGTGTGGCAAGTATCAGTTTGAGTTGGGCAAGCACCCCGAACTGATGCCGGACTTTAATGTGTTCGGCCGCTTTGCTGCGACGTTCCCCTGGCGGTCGCATGCGATCTGGTTTGTGACACAGATGAAACGTTGGGGGCAGGTTCCCGAAGACTGGGATGAACGGATGATTGCTGAGGCAACGTATCGGCCGGAGATTTACCGGGCGGCGGCATCGGAGCTTGGCATCAACTTCCCGACACAGGATTACAAAGCTGAAGGTAAGCATGATCAACCCTGGACGCTGTACAGCGACGACCGCGACGCACTGACAATGGGGTCAGATGTGTGGATGGACGGCCAGGTGTTTGACCCTGCCAAGCCTGCTGAATACCTGGCGCGTCTCCGCCAGGGCCGGGGTGGTGTGACTTCAGGCAAACTCTGAGAAAAAAATTCTGGAGTTTGACGTAAGTCAAGGTTACATTTTTGTTAGAAATCTAAAATAGTGACGCTCATGGCTGTGACAACGTCGTCGCATTTCATGAGCCAGAAGCTGTTGCTGCGCTCGCCGTTACAGCAAATCAAACAATTGGGCAGCCCCTTGGACAGGTTTGCTCACAGGAAAGGAATTGAGAAATGGTTGGATCTAAATGGACATGGACCAAGGGATTGGCAATTGCCGGCACCATTGCCGGTTCACTGCTGATGGGCTCACAGGTCAAGGCTCAGGAAGAAGCACCCGCTTCCGATGGGTTCTGGCTTAACCCCTTTAACCTGCCGGAAAACTTCGGCTGGATGAGTGATCCCAAGACACCGGCAGAGGGTATTGCCGACGCACTTTTCGGTGGCAAATTCTCGATGAATAATCGCCTTCGCTGGGAGCATGTCTCGCAGACCGGTCGTGACGAAACTTCGGCGATCACCAATCGCACACGCTTTGGTTACGCGACCAAGCCGCTCAACGGTGTGAGCGCGTTTGTCGAACTGGAAAACAACACGCCGTTTGACCGCAGTGACTACTCCGTGCCCCAGGCATCACAGGGGGCTTCGACCAAAGCCGTTGTGGCAGACCCCGAAGAAGTCGAACTCAACCAGGCTTACATCAAGTATGTCACCAAGTTCGATGATGTGAGCTTCAACGCCATCCTCGGCCGTCAGCGCATCATCATTGATGACGCCCGATTCATCGGCAACGTCGGTTGGCGTCAGATGGAACAGACCTACGATGCAGCCAACTTCTCCAGCGATCTGGGCATCAAGGGTTTTGATCTCCAGTACATCTACATCTGGAAGGTCAACCGCATCTTCACCGAAGAAGCGACTGTTGCGGGCGCAACACCGTTTGATTCCAGTTCGCATGTCATTCATGCCAGCTACCAGTTCTGTAAGGAGTTCAAGCTCATTGGCTTTGCTTACCTGCTTGATCTGGAAAATGACGGTGGCAACAACAACTCCAGCCAAACCTATGGCGTGACCGGACTCGGTGATATCAAGCTCGATGACACATGGGGTCTTGGCTACAAACTTACCTATGCTCATCAAAGCGATTATGCTGACAGCACGCTTGACTATGAAGCAGACTTCTTTGCCATCGATGTGAAACTGTCGGTCAAGGATCTTGGCTTTGGTGGTGTGGGCTTCCAACTGCTCGGTTCAGATGGTGGCGCAGCTGCCTTCCAATTCCCGTTGGGTACCAATCATGCCTATCAGGGTTGGGCGGACGTTTTCCTGACCACGCCTGCCAGTGGTGTTGAAGATTTCTACATCTATGCAGGCACCAAGTTGCCCTTCGATATCAATGCCAAGGTCTTCTATCATGACTACTCTGCCAATAAGGGCGGTGGTGATCTGGGGACTGAAATCGACTTTGTGCTTAGCAAGAAGATCAACAAGAACTGGTCCGTGCTGACCAAGTTTGCCGACTACAACGGCGAAGACTCGGGCAATGCCGACCGCACCAAGTTCTGGCTTGAGACCACGTTTACGTTTTGATCAATATGTAGGCCGTTGCAATTTTCCGTCACTCCCGCGCAGGCGGGAGTCCAGTGGAACTTGCAGGTGTCAACAGAATGCCATTGGATTCCCGCCTGCGCTGGAATGACGAAAGCAGTGATGACACAACCCGGCTCGCTAACACACATATGTTAAAAATCTTTTCTCAGTGACAGTTGACGCGATAGCTGATCATTGAACACAAAGCCGTCCCGTAACCCGGGGCGGTTTTTTATATATCCGTGTCGGGGTGGTTTTTGCTGGTTATACAGACTTGACTTGATAGCCCCATGTATCCGTCTGTTTGCTTCAATTGCGGGAGACTGATTTGCAAAATTGCGAAAAATGACTGTTTTTACAGTGGTTTTCTTGACATTTGATCCTGGTTTGTTTTACGGTCTTACTTGTCAAGTTGATAAAAAGTCGGCCGACCAAAGAAAGCTTGATGCTTATTTTTAATGTGAATTGATAACTGTTTCAGATAAATGAAAGGTTTAAGAATATGAAGCTCCTCCGCAAACGTGTTGTCAGCTTGTGCCTTGCCTTGCTGATTGGGAGCTTAATGACTTCCCCGGCAATTGGTGAGGAAAAGATGGACCCGTACACCATGGCGGACCGTACATGGATCAGTCTCAGCGGTACGGCTGTGGACACCAAGCATGAACAGTTCACGCTGGATTATGGCGAAGGTGTCGTCCTGGTCGAAATGGATGACTGGGACTGGTACGACGAAAGTGCCCCAATCATGGAAGGCGACAAAGTGCGTGTCTATGGTCTGATCGATGATGATCTGTTTGAACGGACATCCATTGAAGCCAGTAGTGTCTACGTTGAAAATATGGGCACTTACTTCTATGCCAATCCTGCTGACGAAGAGTCATTGGAATATCATGACTACTGGATTGATCCAAGTCCGATTACGATTGGCCTGACCACGATCCGTGGGACTGTCAGTCAAATCGATGGCCGCGAATTCACCATCAAATATGGTGCCAGTAAGCTGACCGTTGATACCTCGTCCATGGCATACAACCCATTGGATGATCTTGGATTCCAGAAGATTGAAAAGGGTGACTACATCTCCGTCACCGGTCATATGGACTTTAATTTCTGGGACAAGAATGAATTCATGGCTGATACGATCATCACACTTGATGATGACAGTGATAAATAATCAACACACTGCTCACGTCATGACAATTCAATAAACAACCAACGCCTCGGCTCAAGGATGAGTCGGGGTGTTTTTTATTGCATGAACAGCAGAACCATCAAACTCACCCAACCCAGAAATGAAAAAAGGATCGCCAGACAACTCACCCGTACGCCACGGTCGGAACGAAAGGTCAATGGGAGCAGGAAAAACATGGTGATGATCGGGATGGGTATGGCCGCGATGATGATAAAGCCATATCGACGGGCAAAGTCATGGGTACCAGTATATGCTGCCTCGAAAATATGATATCCAAGCCATGCCGGCCATAGTGTCAGTAACACAATCACGATGGTCGCAAAGTAACCCCATGCCGGCGCCAGGAGTTTGATCGCCAACTCGTCGGGATCAAACCCATTGCCGCACTCCGGGCACACCGTTTGGCTGAGTCCTCGCAGATCGTAGCCACATGCCGGACATCGCAGGCCCTGGAAGGATTGTTGTGTTGATACATCGTTCATTATCAACCAGACACTATTATTTCAAAACATGACAAACATCGTGAAGTAACTGACAATCCAACCTAGGCATGCAATTGCCAATGATGTTCGTGCGATGCGCATGGGGACCCGTCTTTTCAGACACGTCAGCAAGAGTAAAAATTCAAAGCCGATGGCGATAGGCAGGATGTCAAAAAACAAATGACGGATCATGGCACGTTCTGTACCACACCAGCCGTGTTGTTCACGCATCCACCAATAGGGCAGACGATGATATTCCCAGAAAAGTTTGCACGTGATCAAGCAACTCAGTATTGCTGCGGTGTATGCGATTACAGTTCGAATTTTTTGAAGCAACCCATGCTTGATTTGTAAACGCGTTAATTCATCGGGATCAAACCCATTGCCACACTCTGGACACACCGTTTGGCTGAGTCCTCGCAGATCGTAGCCACATGCCGGACATCGCAGGCCCTGGAAGGATTGGTGTGTTTGGTTGATACCCATGTGTTACTGCTTATCGCGAATCTCTTTGAGCAATGCGATCATCTCGTCGGTCTTGGCTTCAATGCGATCCATATGTTCGTAGGAGCGTTGGCGGATGCGGTTGGCTTTTTTGTATTGGCTGATGAGCAAGATGGACAACAAAAGGATCAATACAAATGGAAACAGAGTTACTGTCCAAATTGCAATAAATCTTGAGATATATTCCCACCACGATCCGGACGGATTCCAGTTTGCGGCTTGAGCAACAAAGATGGTGAGCATGATTGATTGTCCCCCTGTGAAATGTGTTGCACATCAGTGTCGAACAAGCGGCGTAGACTGTCAAGGTTGATTGTATCACTCAGGCGAGCCGCCGCGTGTCGCGGCGGAGTTGGCCGACGGTCAAGAACACAGAGCATGCGACACACACACCATTCATTTAATTTGAGCTTTGCTCAATCCCGCGTTGACGACACAACGCGACTCGCCTGAGTGAAATGATTGACTTCAATGACTATCTTGAGGCCTCTCTGATCCAGCAGCGATATCCACCCGTTTTCCCCGATTTTGCCAACTGGCGGAACCTTTAACCTGCCCGTGCGTCTGATAATAACAATACCGGTTATACTAATGACAACGATTGACCTTGACGGGGGATATAGGGTCAGTTACCGTCCTTGTTTGGAAGCTGAACGTCGATTTTTGACGGTTTTGGAGGCATCAAATGCAATTGATGAAAAAGAGAGTCCGGGGCATCGATACAAGTCAGGGCACGTGGGTCAAACGCTGGGCCATCCTGTGTCTCGTGGTGGGGCTCATCCCGTCGCTGGTGTTCGCTGCTGACGAGGAACCGGAATATCCGTTCCCTGCCCAGGTCACACAGGATAAAGCTCTGGTCCGTGCTGGCGTCGGCACGACTTATTATGTGGTCAAGGAACTCAAGAAGGGGGAGATCGTCACCGTCGATGAGAAAATCTATCAGTGGTACAAGATCGTCCCGCCTGCAGGTGTCCACAGCTATGTCTCCAAGGCGTTTGTTGATGCCAAAGGTGATGGCAAGATCGGCGTGGTCAACAAGACCCCCTGCGAAGTTTTCACCGCATCGGTCAACGGCGTAGCCGACAGCTTCCGTCGCACCGCCAACCTGCTTAAGGGTGACACCGTGCAGATCGTCGATGAAGACGGCGGGTACTATAAGATCGTCCCGCCCAAGGGGACTTACGTTTACCTGCCTGCATCGGCTGTGAAGAAGGTGGACTTCAAGCCTGCTGTCGCTGAGACACCCGTTACGCCCGAACCGGTTAAGCCGGTGGTGACCGTTGCAACTCCCAAGCCTGATTTTGTGATTGAAAAGTCCGAGCCGATCGTGGCTGAGAAGATCATCATGCCGGACCCGGAAAAAACGGTCATTACCAGCACGCCCAAACCGGTGACCAGTGTGGATGTGACACCTGCTCACAAGCCTGAACCCAAGCCCGTGGTGACCCCCAAACCCGTTGAGACGGTTGCTGTTGCACCTGTGGTCGAGCCCAAACCCGAACCCAAGCCGGTTGTCACGCCAACACCAAAGCCGACGCCCACGACGGTGGAGATCACCGAGCCTGCTTTGCGTCCGTTGGTGATCAACAAGCCGCAACCAGGTGATGCAACGACTTCAACACCTGCAGCAACATCCACAACCGTGGACACGACACCCCAGCCAGTGGTGACTCCGTCGACACCCTCTGTGACAGCGACACCTGCATCTGAGACACCGACGAGAACTTCGACGGTTCGCCGCGCTACGCCGCCGATTCCTGATACTGAAACCCCGCCGGACTTTGAAGGTTTGCCGATGCATGCCGCCAACCCGAATGTGGTTTCGACACCTCAGCCGGTTGCCGTCGCCCCGCCTGCCCCGCAGTCTCAGCCGGAGTTCACGCCCGCGCGTCCGTCAGCGGTTGATGTGTCGGTTGCCGATACGTCCCTGCCATTGAACACCGAGGAATTGGTGGTGGACAAGCCTTCGGTCAATGACGATCGTCTGGATGAATCGGTTCCCGCCAAGCCGGAGTTGCCGGTGATGACCGACTCGAGCGCACCTGTTGCAACGGTTCAGACGCCCGCGTTTCCAGAGAACTCTCAACCGGTCAACGATGGGACTTTGCCTGCTGTCCAGCAGCCGGTGACTACCACGCCGACACCTGTTTCAACACCGGTTGCAACGGTTGAAGCTGCACCGGTACCGACGCCAACCCCGGCACCGCAACCCCAACCTGCGGTCGCCCCCAAGCCGACGGTCAATCCGCTGCTGGCAACCCGTGATTACTTCAAGCCACAGTCGGAGATGCTTGCCAAGCTTGAAGACAGGTTGGTCGAAGCCTACAACGAACCGCTGGATCAGATTCCGCTGGACAACTACCTCAATGCCTATCAGCAGATCGGCAAACTCACGGCTTTGTCCATCAAGGATCAGCGCATCGTCCAGGCACGTGAACTGATGATCAAACGCGATATGCAGTTGGCCAAAGCCCTGCGTTCCATCGGCTCGGTGCAGCGTTATACTCAGCCAGAACCGGTGCCGGTCGCGACACCCGTGCAGGAACCGCAACCCACCGAGACGACCTACGAAATGTCCGGCCAACTCATGGCAAGTGCCTTGTATGACGGTCAGAACCTGCCACGACTTTACCGCCTGGTTAATCCGGCTCAGCCGTCGGTGACGTTGATTTATGTCCGTCCCAGCGACAAGCTCAACCCCTCAGCCTATCTCGGTCGGACGGTTGGGATCAACGGCGAGATTCAAGTCGATGACGCTTTGAATCTCCGTCTGATAGATGTCGAGGAAATCGGGCTCCAGTAAGTTTCAAAACCAAATCAGAACCCAAGACGCAGGAATGGACTTTGATCCGTTCCTGCGTTTTTTTATGTCGCATCGTTGTAGCAGTCTACATGACCAATCGCTATCTTTCGTCACTCCCGCGCAGGCGGGAGTCTAGTGGAACCTGCAAGCGTCAACTGTATGCCACTGGATTCCCGCCTGCGCGGGAATGACGATGAGCGGGAATAAAATATGCCTTGAACACAGGCATCGTTTGATTGGCCAAGCAACGATTCACGTTTACCGCGAGAATCTTCCAAGTTCAGCTTCACAGACGCCCGGTAAATTCCGTATACTGTGTTCACCCACCTGTTCCGACTTTACTGTCCACTGAGGATGGCTCCATGCACATCATGCCACGTTTTTTCCGACCGGTCTGTTTGTTCCTTGTCCTTGCTTTGACCGCTGCCCTGTTTACCGGTTGCGCCAGCAAGCAGTCTGCAGATCAGCAGCAGGTTGCCACCAAGGTCCAGCCCGAGAAGAAGAGGGGGTTGGAACTCAACCCGCTCAAGTGGACCTGGAATCCGATGGAGTGGAACTCCTACGAATTTCGTGAGAAGTACAACTTCAAGGTTGGCAACATGTGGGTCATCAAACCCCCGCGTGAACTCAACCCGTCACAGATCGTCGTTGTCCGTCAGTTGGCCAAGATTCCCGATCAACCTCAACCTCAGCCGACGATCAACATGCTTTATGACGACTATGTCCAGCAAAAGGAAATCGGCAAGGTGGATGGCGTCAACAACACAGCCAGTAGCGAACCGGCTGTGCAGGGCATGCAGATGCTCGTGATCGATCTGGTCACTTCCGATGCCCTGCTGCGTGATGCCGATGGCAGGGAGTATCCCAGTGAAGTCGATCCTGCATTGACCCGCAAGCTCATCGACCTGACCATGGAACGCGATTTTCTCGCTGCCCGCAAGACTGATATCCAAGATGTCAACGAAGATCAATGGGCCTACCGTGCCGTGATCCAGGAAGTCGACAGTGATGAAAAACCGCTGCGTCGTAATTGGAAAGTCTCGGAGAACACGAACAATCCCGATCTCACCGAAGTGCAGCGTTTATTGACCAATGCCTTTGAGGTGACCACCGCGCCGTGCATCCGCTCAGTGAATCGGTTGATTTGCTGAAGTGATGCTCACGATCGTTGAGCTTCGCTCAATCCCGCGGTGACACACCGCGGCTCGCCTGAGGGGGGATGGTGTGCTCAAGAAGCAAATCCGTTGGCAGAAAGCAACCGTTCTGGGCACTGCGATGTTCGTTGCTTATTTGATTTGGACACCGCTTCGAGGTCAGTCGCTTTCGAGTCGCCGGGTTCAGATCATATTCCTGATTCTCCTTGCAGCTTCAGCCATACTCATCGCTTGGGAGACATTCGACAATACAAAGTGGACGTGGGATCGCGCGGTGATACGCGGGTTTGTTTGCATGGGGTTGGCGATTTGTTTGTTGCTGTTGTATGTCAAGTATGTTTGGCCGTGGCTGAACTGAGGCTTGAGTCTGTATCAAAAGAAGTGTCTTTGTGAGCCGGGTTGTGTCAGCCCGGCTCCCCGGCTCCCCGGCTCCCCGGACCCCCGGACACCGGACCGACTCGACACGAGCCGACTCGCTGATGTAGGAAGAGTTGATGTTGTTATGTATGACACTGCAATTCCACCTTTAACAAAGGGCTCCGGCAGACGTCCCATTGGTTGGGAAGGGCGTTTCTGGTTGGGGTTTCTCGTATTGGCAATCTTCTTTTTCGACGGCCTGTTTCTCTGGGGGGTGTTGGACTTTTCGCAAAGTTATCAAGGTGAGCTGACCATCATGCGCGGCCATGAGATATGTGAAATTCATATGGTGCAGTTTGCTTTCAACGCAATGCTCTGGCTTGGTGGTTTGGCAGCAGTTCTTCTTGGAATGACGATTCTTGTGATGTGGAAAGCATTCAGAGCATGGCAAAGGCGTTTACTGATATTGCTTTCGACGACTGCAATTGCACTGGTGATTTTCGCCGGCAGCAATGATTGGTTAACTTCGAGCTTCGATGAGAATATTCATGAACAAGGTCATCGTTTGGATTTTGATATGCAGTCATTGCATGTGAAAGATTAAAAATCTCACCCCCGGGATTGCCAACTGGCGATGGATCGTTAAGCTAACGTGTTACTCATATCAGCAAGGCACCCCAATTGCCGATTGACGGACTGGTTGTCACGGATCGATTCAGGTTTGGATCCGCAGGTGACTATTGCTGAGATGGGTTTGAGTGACTTTGGAATTTTGAGAACCGTAATTAAGACCACAAGGAGCCCCCATGGACTTCCTGACGCCTGAAGACAAGCAACGCCTTGAAGATCAACTTGCCCAGCTCATCGCTAACCGCCCGGTGATTACCCAGCGAATTGCTGAAGCCCGTGCGATGGGTGACCTCAAGGAAAATGCCGAGTACCACGCAGCACGTGACGAGCAGGGTTTGCAGGAAGCGGAGATTCGTCGTCTGACCGAGCGTTTAAAAAATGCCCAGGTCACCGGCGATGCGGAAATGCCTGATGACGTGGTGTTCATCGGTTCGATTGTCAAGCTCAAAGATCTTTCGGATGGCAGTGATGATCTGTACAAACTCATGGGTGAAACGACGGGCAACTTTGATGCAGATGAAATCGAAGTGTCGGTCAACAGTCCGATGGGTGAAGCGCTGATGAAAGCTCGCGTGGGTGAGACGGTCCGAGTGGACCTGCCGCGTGGCGTCAAGCGTTTTGAAATTCTCGAAATCCTGTAGCCGAATCCCCCATTTCATGCCGATAATAGGAATAGGATCCGCGCAGGGTCGGTAGTTTATCTTGCGCTGGAGCGTGTTTTGCCATGGATTAGGGTGTTAGACCTTGGTCTAGACCTGCCACGGCTGTGACACGTCATGTGTAGGTTCAATCAGAGCAGGCTCTGGCATTGATCTTGCACATTATCGGACAGACATGCGTTTGTTCGAACCTGCTAACACTATGACTAAGATTTGAATGTATATTGGTTTACGCCAAAGGGGCACGAAGATGAACAAGCTGCCACAATTGACTTTGACGCTGACGGCAATGCTGGGATTTTGCGCATTACCGGCTGAGGCACAGTACCAGTTGGACAACAATCTCGAGCAGTCTTCCGGCGCAGTCAACCCACAGGCCACCAATGTGGACTATGGTTCGCGCAACGATATTATCTACGGTAATATCAATGCTGGCAAAGGTTTCCGTGGTAATCTCGACTACGGTGCACCCGGTGACTTCCGTGGCAATACCGGTTCAGACGAGCTTTACCGCTTCCGCGCCAATGCCGCGTCTGGCGCTACGGGGCATCAATTGACTTCCCCCCAATCCGTTCAACGGGCCAGCCACTCGGCGGTCCTGGGGAATATCAAGTCCTATAACGGACCCAATGCAGGTGTGATCAGCTCTTCAGGTATCCCTGTTGATGCTTATCGGACGGGGCAGGCCACCACCAATGGTCAGATGATTTACACCCCCGAATTCGGCACCTCCCGTGCAGGGACCGTCGGTGTTCAGGGTGATATGTCAGGTCGGTCACTAGGCATCGGTGCGACCTCCGCTCAAAGTCTGGGCGTGCCTGCCGACACCCCGGTGGGGGCACAGGATCTTCGCCCGAACGTCGTGGGTGGGGGATACACCAATGACCAATTAACCGAGAATCCAGCCTTGCTCGGTGCCCTGGCTGCACCCAGTGCCAACCGCACTTCCGTCGGACATGGCATTGCTGGCACGACGGACAGCCTTTGGAAAGTCGATCCCAGTAAGAATCTGGCTTATCCCGACTCCACGGCACCGGCGACCGAAGAGATCATTCTCCCGGCTCAGCAGATGCCCCAGAACATGCTCAACCCCCAATCCGCAACCGAACCAGGACTCAGTGTCGAGGAAAAAGCAGCCCGTCTTCAAGCTCAGCAGATGCAGCTTGAATCGTCCCTCATGGCCAACCCCGGTGACGATGCTTACATGATTCTCCAGCAAAACAAGGAAAATCGTCAGCGTATCTCGCAAGGGCTTCAACCCATCGAACATGGTGTGAACCGTGACAACCAACTCGTCGCGGATCCGGCGCAGGTCAAGCAATTGCCCACGCATCAGTCGCTGTACAACTCCATGACCGGTACGGATATGCAGCAAGTCGACCCGCAGCCGGGTAGCAACAACGGTGGCATCCAACCCATGAACAACGCGGGCATCCCCGGTATGAGTAACACAGTTAACACCGACCCGATGTCGAGCCTGCTTAACCCCAATGCTTCAACCAATAACGGTCTGAGCACCCCGCAGCAGACCGCAGCAGAACGTGCCGAAGCACAGCAGAAACTCCAGGATGCCATGCTCCAATCGCGTGGCGTTGAGGATTCAAACAACGTGCTCGATCAGGTCATCGGCGTCCCCTCGCCTTCGACCAGGCCCGAGCCGGTGATCCCGGCAGGCAGCAGTGACGCCCGTGGTGCCACCAAGCCGACCGGTGGTTTGTTTGACGCTCCAGAAGGCGACAGCGCTCAGAGCATTGCCGCCCAGGACAAACGTCAGGCTGATCAGGTTCTGCTTGGCAACATGGGGACATCGACGGGCATCACCGTTCCCGCGACGACCCTGCCGCACACCGCCGCTGCATCTCAGCGTGAATGGCATGCATCGCAAACCCTTTCACAAGCGACCTATGCATTGAAAGCCGGTCGGTATTTCGATGCTGAGCGCAAGTTCAAGAGTCTGCTTTTGGGCAATCCTGATTCCTACGAAGCCTCCGCAGGTCTGCTGTGTTCCCAATTGGGGGCAGGGATGGTGCGTGTGACGTCTTTGACACTGCGTCAACACATGACCAAATTCCCACAACATCTTGGTCACAAATTGGATACAACGCTTCTGCCGTCGGGTAACCGCTTGGCTTGGGTCCGGGAGCAATCAGAAAATCTCATGAAACAGTATGGCAATTATGACGCAGCATTGTTAATTGCTTTCATGGGCTATCAAACTTCTGACAAACAACTGCTACAATACGGACTTGGACTGGCCCAGAAACACCTGCCCGGGGATCCGCTTGTGGAACAACTGAGTCGTGCCTGGTTGGGGCAGTGAGTTATTGCCAGGAACAGTTGAGACCAAGCCTAAGAGGAAGCGTTGACGCGCTCGTCAGACCCGCAAAGGGTGAAACGATTAAAGCAGTACCGACGGCGATACGCGTAACAGAATAGAAGTATGACCAACATACCGACCCAAACCCAGACCAACTCGCTGGTGCAGGCCGTTCAACAACAGGTCCGCCGGCTCGAGTCGGAAAAGCAAGCCTTGGCCCAACGGGTGGCAGAAGCCAACGTGCTCTACACGTTAAGCGCCCTGCTCACCGGCCGACACAGCTTGGATGAACTGCTCAATGGTGCAGCCGCCATGTCCGTGAAGGTGCTCAACGTCAAGGCAGCCTCCGTGCGCCTGCTCTCCGAAGACGGTTCGCAACTGGTCCCCAAGGCCGTTTGCAATCTCACCACGCGCTATCTCAAGAAAGGTCCGATCCCGCTGGTCGACAGCGAATTGGCCCGACGGGTTCTGCGTGGTGAAGTCGTCTACGTTCGTGACCTGCGAACCGATCCGAGGACGCTCTATCCCGATGACGTGAAGGTCGAAGGCATTGTCTCAATGCTCAGCGCACCCATGATCTACAACGGGCGACCCATCGGCACGATTCGTGTCTATGCCGGTGAAGAACGCCAATTCACCGAGTCCGAACAGGAACTGCTCAAAGCCATCGGGCACATGATGGCAGCAGCCATCGAACACGCACGCCTGGAAGTTGCTGAGAAAAAGCAGCAGAAGGTTGACCGCCAACTCAAACTCGCAGCCGACGTGCAGCGGCGAATGATGCCGTCCAAGATGCCCTCCATGCCACCTTTTGACATCGCTGCCCGATACCAGGCATCACTGGAACTCGGCGGTGACTTCTACGACTTCATCGGCCTGGAAAACAACCTGGGCATTGTCGTGGCAGACGTGGTCGGTAAAGGTGTCGCAGCATCACTGCTCATGGCATCGGTCCGTTCATCACTCCGCGCCTTCACGCAGGACATTTACGATCTGGACGAAGTGATGGCACGCGTGAACCGGGCGATGGTTCGCGACACTTTGGATAACGAATTTGCAACGCTGTTCTACGGTGTCTTTAACCCGCAGATCCCGCGTTTGACTTACTGCAATGCTGGTCATGAACCGCCGATCCTGCTTCGCAACGGTGAGATCATCCCGCTGGATATCGGGGGCATGATCATCGGTGTGGACTCGCTTCAGGAATACGAAAAGAGCATCATCGATCTGCAAGCTGGCGATTACCTGCTGATGTACACCGACGGTCTGACCGAAGCGTTCAACTATGCCAACAAACAGTTCGGCAGAGAGCGCATCGAGGCCGCCCTCCGTGAGTGTGCCGAGCAGGAGATGAACGCCGAGACCGCCATCAAGCACATCCTTTGGCAACTGCGCAACTTCACCGGTTTGCGATCACCGATCGATGACACCACCATCGTCATGATCCGCGTCACCGACGAAGAGGCCTTGCCGGTGCTTGCCAAGGAAGACGAAGACCTCATCGGTTAATGTGAGCCGCAAAATCGCCCAAAACAAAAAACCGCTTGCCTCAGAACATGGCAAGCGGTTATTTTTTACCCATATTGGTACCAAATATTGCCTTCATTGAACGTCGGGAATGTTTTACCCCCGCAATACCGCCAATCTTTGCCACAAGGAAACCGCATGGTCGAACTCTCCGCCTTGACGTACTGGGTCCTCATCATCAGCTTCGCCAAGGGCGACACCGGTGGACTCTATTTAGCCAAGCTTGATGCCCAGGCCCAAACACTCGCGCTCGTCGAACACATCACCGAAGGCGTGAACCGTCCGATCTTCGCGCGGTTTTCAAATGACGGTAAACAACTTTTTGTGGTTGACAACAACGGCGATGATCCCAAGACCCAATTCGGTGCCTTGGCCATCTACAGCTTCGATGCCAAGACAGGCAAACTCACCTTGCAGGGTCGCACCAGTACACTCGGGCGCGGCAGTTGCTACGTCGGACTCGCGCCATCCAATGCGCTCATCGCCAACTACGGGTCGGGCTCCGTCACCGCCATCCCGTTTAATGAGCAAGGCCCGCTCGAAGGTGCTGTTAACTACGAACACACCGGCAAAGGTGCCGACCCACGTCGTCAGAATAAACCCCATGCACACAGCTTCGTTCCCAGCCCGCACGGTCGCTTTGCACTCGCTGCTGACCTGGGCACCGATGAAGTCACCGTCCATCCCATCACCGACGGCAAAGTTCAACCTGCCAGCAGCACCATCAAACTCCATCCCGGTGCAGGCCCGCGTCACATTGCTTTCTCACCCGACCCGCGCTTGATGTTCGTCATCAACGAACTCGATGGCACACTCAACAGCTATCACTGGAATGCCAGAGACGGCATCGCAAAACCCCTGGATTCTATCAGCACACTCCCCGCGGATTTCAAAGGCAATAACACCGCAGCCGACATTCACACCCATCCCCGTAAACCCTTCGTCTACACTTCCAACCGTGGCGTGGACAGCATTGCCATCACCCAATACGACCGGGAAGGCAAACTCAAACTCATCACCAACATCCCCTCCGGCGGCGGCCACCCCCGCGGCTTTGCCCTAACCCGTGACGGCCGATTCATGTTGGTCGCCAACCGCGATGCCAACAACGTCGTCCTCTTCACCATCGAAGGCAACAACCCCGTCCCAGTGAACGTCGGTAAGGAACTACAAATCCCCATGCCCATGTGCGTGACGACATTGCCAATCAAGTAACGCCACACTTCAGTCATACCACCAGGCAACGTATGTGTATTCATGTCGTTTGGGGCAGTCATCACTCGATGCAAAGCCGATTCGTCATTCCCGCCTGCGCAGAAGTGACGAAAAGTAGCGATTGTCTTGCAGACAGTTTTAATTCTCAGCAACAATTGTTGCTTGATGTCTTGATTGCATCGAATGTCGAGGTATAATACATCGGAACACGATGTATCGATATGCGATGCATTTGGCTTCTGGAGGACTCACTTCATGGCACTCTCTCAAGAATTGGCGCGCGGCACGGTCATGCCCATCGTCCTTGCACTGCTTAACGAACAACCCATGTACGGCTACGAACTGGTCAAGACCGTCAACGACCGGACCAATGGCGTACTGCAATTCAAAGAGGGGACGCTTTATCCCTTGCTGCACAAAATGCAGTCTCAGCGGTTGATCAAAGCCCAATGGGAAACGGCCGAGGACACCGGCAAGCAACGCAAGTATTACCACATCACCTCCAAAGGCGAAAAGCTGCTGACGGAAAGTAAAACCCAATGGCAACAACTCAGCGAAGCTGTCAACGTGCTGTTGGCACTGGGTTGAATAACGGTGTCTTAAAAATAGCTGCATTGCCACGCAATGCTGAAACTGCGCAGCAGTTTAGTGATGTTGCGAATTCTCAAAAGATCGTTCAGTCTTGCCTTTGGGGGAACCGATGTCAAAGACCACTGATTTCATCGAAAGAATCACCGAAAAGCTCAAACACGATCGCGAATTGCGATTGGATATATCCCATGAATTGCAGACGCATCTGGATGAAGCTGTCGAAGAATACCAAGCATCGGATTACAGCGATGACGATGCAATTGAAGCCGCCATCAAGGACATGGGTGATGCAGAGGAACTCACTGACGACCTCTGGCAAGCCAACAAATCCCGCATGAAACTCCGCGCCTGGTGCTGGATCGTGGCGCGTATGACATTGATGCCCATATGTTTGGCGATGATCCTTGCATTCATTCTTTCTGGATTGGCGACATTGGGTTTGATGAAGGGGCAGTCTGAGGATGCATTCTCCCAAGGCCATTCTTCCATTCAGGCATGGGTTGAGAATGCGGTTTTAAAACAGATGTCGGATCAACAGCGATTGATTGTCATGGGAGATATGAACGCACGCACATTGGCTGAACGTTGGAAGCCGTTGTGTGATGCGTATCCTGATGAGCCCTTGTATCAACTGAACTACATCCGTGCGTTATGTCTCTATGGCAGTAAACGCCCCCAAGGATGGGATGACCAATTTCTCAAAGCATTGAAACGCGGGAGGAAACTTGATCCAGATAACGGTATTTATGATGTGCTTGAAGTAAGTATGTTTCTGCCGAAGTTTGAATATGAAGATACACACTATGCTGGGCTGGAGTATTACGAGCGGTGCGGCAAGAATCTCATTGTTCGTTATCCACTGCGAATCAAGGAAAACTGTGATTTACAGATGATTGGCAACGTGGTGAAATCGTTGGAGAAAGCAACGGATCATTCTGAGATATCCATCCATCACGTTGATATTGTTGCCAAACGTTTAAGCCAATTACCTGATCCGAAGACCATGCGTGAATATTTCTTTCGAGTCAGTCTGGCTGTCGGTACATCCCAAATGACTGGCGGATTGCGCAATCTCAACTTGATGATTTGCGCCGGTGCCGTGGAACAAGCCAGACAGGGAAATGTTGATGAAGCATTGCGTTGGCTGGATGTGATGGAACGTTGTGCTCAAAAAATGACTGCGGGTTCACAGGCGTTAATGGAAATGTTGACGATGATCAGCCTTCATCAGTCCATTGGTCTAAACCGCGCATATGTATATGAAATAGCAGGTAACTCGGTTAAACGTGATGAGATGTTGGCAAGCTTGAAGCAGCAACGTCATTTGGTTGAAACTTTGTGGATGAATCCCATCCGAAGTGGAGCATGTAATGACAAGCGACAGGCAGGTTACTTTATGAATCTGCTGTCACAGAATCTGTCGGGTTATACCATCGACTATACACCATTTCGAATGTCTGAATACGTGATGTATGACCGTGCCATGGTGCTGTTGGCGATGATTTTGTTGTTGGCTATGGCCTGTATATGCAGTGTATTTGCGATTGGGCGTATGGCAATGACCAAAGATGCATCACGCAAGCCCGTGTTGATGTGGATTGGTTGGCGAGGGTTATTCAGATTGCTGCTGATGTGCATTCTCTGTCCGCTTGGGTGTTTTTCAATACTGTCAGCAACACCACTATTGGGGCGTCACTTGGGGTTGGATAACAACCGTATCAACTGGTTGGTATATTTTCCGTTGATTGTTGGGATGTTGTTGCTGCTTTGGGCACAGGGGGCTGAAGCATTGCGACAACGTGCGTGTTCACTGGGCATGTCGGTGCCTGATAGACGTAGTCGTTGGTGGTACCTGTGGTATTTTCTGACCGCGTTTTTACCATTCGTGATTCTGTGGCTATCAATCGATTTAACGTTACTCTCAGGTGCATGGCGTGTGAGTAATGCAACCATGGCAGCTTATTGGTTGTGCCTGATCATCACGTTTGTTTTCTGGTGGTATTTTGTGATAGCCGTCGAGATTGCATGGATGCAGGGGATTGATAAACGGTTTACAGCTGCGCGCAAGCAGATGTGGGTTGGGTTGATTATGAGTGGGTTGATTTTTTCGCTGTTCTTTTATCTTGCTGACAAATCCAATAGCATGGCATATCAGGAGCATTTGCCCTTGATGCTGATTTCTGCATTGTTATTGGGATTTCTTGTTTCGTTGCTTCGCTTGGGAAAGGTGCAATCGAAGACACACTTATTTTCAACTTCCATGCTACGTAGTATGTCGATGTTGCTGTGTGTGGCAGCGATTGTGTTGGGTGGAAGTGCAGGCATGGTGTTAGGCCTTCTTGAATCGCATTACACCAATCAGGCGATGGTGATTTCGTCGATTCTTATCGACCGTGAAATTCCATATTCCAATGCCAGCATTCTCAAGAAAATGTTTAGTGAAGGGCAACTCCCTGCCGATCAAACTTCATCAGATCAATAAATCAGCGAAGTGTGTGAAGTGCAAACAAAACAATCCCATGCATTCAGCGGGGAAGCATGGGACTGAAATGAATTTCTTTGAATGTCGATGCAAACTCAGCGGAGTTCCTGCATCTTGTTTTGCATGGTGGTTTCGACGAGTTTGTAGAGTTCTTTGAGATCATCGACGACGGCTTCAACGCCATCGAGTTGAGCGTTGTAGCCCATTTGTTGGAGCTTCTCTGCGATCTTGGAGAGTTCGATGGCACCGATGTTGCCAGACGCCCCTTTGAAGGTGTGTGCCAATCGACCGAGTTGTTGAGCGTCACCCGTTTCCATTGCCTGGGTAATGCCCTGGATTTTGTCGTGAGCATCTTCGATGTAGGTCTCAAAGAGATCCTGCAGGAATTCAGCATCGCCTACTTCAAGCAGTTCGTTGACGATTTCAGGATCGAGAATTTCATCAGGTGTGTAAGCCATAATCAATCTCCCATCGGAACACACAATCAATCGAGTCTGTCATCATTGATCGTGCATTGGGGAGGCAAACTCAAATCGTGGATACACAGAAGCGACATTTGATATTGATAGCGAGAAGTCCAATCGTCAGGAACGTTACGACCGGATGTCAGGTGGTGGTTATCAGGCGTAAAGCAGCAAACGAGATGATTCGTTATCGGTGGGCAGGGAGCATGATATCTGTGGAGATGAAAGATGAGCACCGGATGTGAAACCGGTACTCGTTGTATCGTCGTTGATTTGGGTGGCGCCGGATTAACACCCGGCGCTCAAGTATCAAAGCTTGATATCGTGCTTGAAGCGTTCTTATTGATATACCAGATTCACCGGTAACCTTCCGTAATAACCGGTGAAACTTCCGGGGGGGCTTCCGGGGGTTACCAGCCCATGGTTTTGAGCCATTCGTAGGCGATGACGAAGTGGCCGCTTGGGTTGGGGTGGACGGGTTCGTTGCAAATCTGATCGGGACTCACGTGTTTGAGCAGGTTCTGGTAAGCCTTATGCGTGTGCACGATTTTAGTCTTGTACTTGCGGCTCATGCTATTCACCGTCTTGATATAGCTGGGCAGATGTTCGAGCACCGTGCTACGGAAGGAATCACTCTTGGCATCCAGTGACATATAGAAGGGTTCAACCAGAATGATCCTGGCTTTGGTTTCCTTTTTCACGCGGGAAAGAATCTTGTCATACAGATCCGCAAATTCATCGGGGGTCACTGCCTGATCTTCGACGTTGCGTAACCAGCGATGGATGTCATTAATGCCGATTTTGATGGACAACCAATCCGGTTGATAGGCAATGCAGTCGTCGGTCCAACGGTTAAACAGGTCGCGCACCGTGTTCCCGGAGATGCCTGTGTTGCGAATATCGAGGTTCAAAGCAGGATATTTCACGGCAATGAGGTCACGAATATGACGGACATAGCCTTCCCCAAGGGGGGCAGCATGGGCACGTCGGCCACAATCCGTGATGGAATCGCCGATGAAAAGGACGGTTTGCTTGGGCTTCAGTGCGAACGGCATGGTTGGGAACTCCAGGTTGGGTATTGAATATGAGCGTAAATGCCCAAGTTATAGACAAGTTGTCCACATCGCAAGCAGGCCCGTCAAAAAAAGTGGGGTCTGATAATCCCTGCTGTAATCGTATGCTAACATGCGATTTCGATTGAAATTGGGGCTTTGTACGCGATGAATCCGCAGATATTCTGCTCAAAAAGCAAGCAGCAGAGTTGACAGGGCCTTTTGGATCAGTAAACTGTTCCTTCTACTCACTGATCAACACAGCGAGTCAAACAAAGCAAGGCCTGCGTCTGACGCAAACACTGCTGAAAAAAAAGTTTGACTCAGTTTGAAAAGTGACTTGACAAGTAAGAATGAGTCAGTAGAATGCTCAACCCGCTTCGAGATCAGAAGCCTTCACCGAAGACTGCTGATCCCGTAGCGACGGGCGACAAGTTGAGAGCTGATAAGAAGTTGAAGCTCGACACGAATTGCTGATCTTTGACAAGTGGATAGTTGGGAAAGTTGTAACGAAATGTCTGGCCCCCAAGACCAGGCATGTTGCAACAACGATGATGATTCAATAGTTCCGAATCATCATTGAGAAGATTATAAGAGACCTGAGGAAGCTTGCCCGGGCCTTTCGAAAGAATGGCTGTCGGGTTGAATGTAACTGTAGCTCATGGTTACATCGGGTGGTTCTGATTTCAGAACGATGAGAATCGATTTGAGGTCGGCACGATCAAGCTATTAAGGGTATGCGGTGGATGTCTTGGCGTCAAGAGGCGATGAAAGACGTGGTAACCTGCGATAAGCCTAGGGGAGCTGGTAAACGAGCTTTGATCCTAGGATTTCTGAATGGGGAAACCCAACACTTCGGTGTTATCCATGCCTGAATGTATAGGGCATGGAAGCGAACCTGGCAAACTGAAACATCTAAGTAGCCAGAGGAAAATAAAGAAACCTCGATTCCGTCAGTAGCGGCGAGCGAAATCGGAATAAGCCCAAACCACTCTTCGGAGTGGGGTTGCGGGCACCAATGTGATATCCACGCGGTTGTTTTGAACAGTCTGGGAAGGCTGACTATAGAAGGTGACAGTCCTGTAGGAACGACCAAATGGAGTCTAGGTGTACCAGAGTAGTACGAAGCTCGTGAAACTTCGTGTGAAACCGGGGGGCCCACCCCCCAAGGCTAAATACTCCTTGACGACCGATAGCGTATCAGTAGGGTGATTGAACGATGAAAAGTTCCCCGACAAGGGAAGTTAAAAGTACCTGAAACCGCATACTTACAAACGGTCGGAGCCATTCTTCGGAATGGTGACGGCGTGCCTTTTGCATAATGAGCCGGCGAGTTAATCTTCGTGGCAAGCTTAAGCTGTACACCAGTGTAGGCGTAGGGAAACCAAGTCTTAAAAGGGCGCCAAGTCGCGGGGATTAGACGCGAAACCGAGTGATCTACCCATGGCCAGGTTGAAGGAAAGGTAAAACTTTCTGGAGGACCGAACCCGTTATCGTTGAAAAGATATGGGATGAGCTGTGGGGAGGAGTCAAAGTCTAATCAAACTCGGAGATATCTCGTTCTCCTCGAAATAGCTTTAGGGCTAGCCTCGCGTTACGCATAACAGGGGTAGAGCTACCAAATGGGGCTGGGGGGCAACCTGCCTACCCACCCCAATTGAACTCCGAATACTGTTGTGTTTTGTCGCGGGAGTCAGACTGTGGGGGATAATCTCCATGGTCAAAAGGGTAACAACCCGGACCGCCAGCTAAGGTCCCCAATATCATCTAAGTTCTTAAGGAAGTTAGGGTGCAATGACAGCCAGGATGTTGGCTTAGAAGCAGCCACCATTTAAAGAGTGCGTAATAGCTCACTGGTCGAGGATCCTAGCGCCGATAATGATCGGGAATAAGATGATAACCGAAGCTGCGGACTACAATTTATTGTAGTGGTAGAGGAGCGTTCTTGTCAGCGTTGAAGCGATACGGGCAACGTGTCGTGGAGCGTCAAGAAGTGATTATGCCGGCTTGAGTAACGATAAAACAGGTGAAAATCCTGTTCGCCGAAAGACTAAGGTTTCCTGGGGAAGGTAAATCCGCCCAGGGTTAGTCGGCCCCTTAGACGAGGCTGAAAAGCGTAGTCGATGGGAAGCAGGTTAATATTCCTGCACCTCTGTGAAGTGACGGATCTTGAAGGTTGGTCGCACGGCTAGATGAGTGCGTACCGCAAGGTCGAGGGCGTTTGATCCCGAAGCCAGCTGAATAGGTTCCAAGAAATAGCTCACAAATAGAGACCGTACTAAAACTGACACAGGTAGTCGTGGTGAATAACCTCAGGCGCTCGAGAGAACGGTTGTTAAGGAACTAGGCAAATTTACCCCGTACGTTCGCAATAAGGGGGCCCTAACCCACTCGATGGGAAGGGCGCAGAGAAAAGGCTCTGGGGACTGTTTATCAAAAACACAGGACTGTGCTAACTCGCAAGAGGATGTATACAGTCTGACGCCTGCTCGGTGCCGGAATGTCAAGGAAGCAGGTTAGCTTCGGCGAAGCTTGCGACCTAAGCACCGGTAAACGGCGGCCGTAACTATGACGGTCCTAAGGTAGCGAAATTCCTTGTCGGGTAAGTTCCGACGCGCATGAATGGCGTAACCACTGGAGCACTGTCTCAACAACCGACTCGGTGAAATAGAAGACGCGGTGAAGATACCGCGTACCCGCAGCAAGACGGAAAGACCCCGTGGACCTTTACTGTAGACTGGTATTGGCCACGTTACTATCATGCGTAGGATAGGTGGGAGGCTTTGAAACTTTGGTTCAGGCCAGAGTGGAGCCATCCTTGAAATACCACCCTTGATATTAATGTGACCTAACTTGGACCCATGAATCTGGGCCAAGGACCATGCTAGTTGGGCAGTTTGACTGGGGCGGTCTCCTCCTAAAAGGTAACGGAGGAGTGCAAAGGTCAGTTCAACATGGTTGGAAACCATGTGTCGAGTGTAAACGCACAAACTGGCTTTACTGCGAGACATACTCGTCGAGCAGTTAGGAAACTAGGCGTTAGTGATCCGGCGATCCCGTGTGGAAGGGTCGTCGCTCAACGGATAAAAGGTACCCCGGGGATAACAGGCTGATCGCCTCCGAGCGTCCATAGCGGCGAGGCGGTTTGGCACCTCGATGTCGGCTCATCACATCCTGGGGCTGAAGGCGGTCCCAAGGGTTAGGCTGTTCGCCTATTAAAGTGGTACGCGAGCTGGGTTCAGACCGGCGTGAGCCAGGTCGGTCCCTATCTGCTGTGGGCGTAGCAAATTTGAAAGGATTCTTCTTTAGTACGAGAGGATTAGGAAGGACATGCCTCTGGTGCGCCAGTTGGACCGCTAGGTCCACCGCTGGGTAGCTAAGCATGGCAGGGATAACCGCTGAAAGCATCTAAGCGGGAAGCCCCCCTTGAGATAAGATTTGCACGCACTTTTGTGTGAGAGACCCCTTGTAGACGACAAGGTTGATAGGCAGGAGCTGTAAGGGCTGAGAAGTCTTAAGGTGACCTGTACTAACGGTCGATTGCTTGATCGTTCCGACCACGGATCGATTCAAATCATACATACACCAAGCTTACTTTGGTCTTTTGAATCTTCGATATTCCCAACATCCACTAAAACAATCGTGGATCCGCTTAACGGCGATCCACTGTTTTAGCCGGTGACTTTAGTGACAGTGTTCACCTGATCCCATCTCGAACTCAGCAGTTAAGCCTGTCACGCCGATGATACTGCCACTGCGGGAAAGTAGGTCATTGCCGGCTTTTATGAGCCCTTTAAGGTAAACCTTAGAGGGCTCTTTTTTGCGCTGCACAGCATCCACTTGTCCCCAGACCTCACCCATGCCTTGACACCTTCCAGGTACATGCCGATCATCAACACATGACACCCTCAGCAAGTAACACCAATATCAATAATCGTCTGCGTGTCGCGTTGATGTTTTTCACCCTGTTACCCTTGCCGTTGCTATCCGCTTTCGTCTTCGCATCCTATGCCGAGATATTTAACGGCGATAAAGAACCCATGATTCAAATGATTTTGGGTTTCCTGCTCGGCATTCCAATCGCGATTTGCCTCTTCATTGAACTTGCATCCAGTGTTTACACAGGACATCACAAAGCTGCCAACATCGTTTGGCTCACTGTGGTCATATTGGAAATCTGCATCATTCCCGCCATTTGGTGTCTCTCCTATCTGATACAATAATGCACGATATCCTTGGGGAATTTGGATTTACCTGGGATTTTTTGAATTGGATTGACGATTTATTTTCACATCACCGGGACCGCGACATGTCTGAGTCGACCGTATTAAATCTCATCACCTTTGCGCTGTTCATCAATTGGGTTTACCAGCTCCACGTGATCTTCAAATTGCGGGAAGCCTATTTCAAGCAGCCGACCGATCGTGTGCTTTGGTTCCTGTTGGTGTTACTGCTGCCATTTCTTGGTGCAGTGATCTTTGCGATCTGGAACGTCAGCCGCGCCAAAGAAGTCCGCCAGAACATGGAACATCAAAAACTTCAGCAGCGCATCGCTGAACGTTTAGCCAACCCGCCATCCAATGAGACAACCTGATCACCTTCATTGAGATATTTTTGAACTTTCTTTCCCGGCGACCTTCTTGGCTGTCGCATACATACATCGCCCGGTCATCACCGTCGGGCTCATTCGTACAACGCAACTGGCAATTCGCCCACGTCTGCACAGTCAGTCTCATGCGTTAAAATAACCCCATGCATTACACCACCCTTGGCAGAACCAATCTCAACGTCTCCATCGCTGGACTCGGCGGTGGTGGGCATTCCCGATTGGGGTTACGCCTTGGCCGGAGTCTCGATGATGCGTTAACCGTCGCGAAGGCTGCATTCGACCAGGGCGTCAACGTGTTTGACACCGCGCAGAGCTATGGTACGGAACCGGTCATCGCCAAACTTCTGGACACCGTGCCGCGCGATCAAATTGTCATCTCCACCAAGGCAGGTATCGGTTGGACAGGTCCGATCAATTGCACCGCAGACGAATATGCCAGGACGATTGATGATCGGTTAACGCAACTCAACACCGATTACATCGACATCATGTACATCCATGGTTTGCATCCGGATCTCGTGGATGATGCAATGCAGACGATTGTCCCCGTGATGCAAAAAGCGCGTGATGCAGGCAAGGTCCGATTCATTGGCGTGACGGAAATGTTTGAGCATGATTTCAAACACCAGATGCTCCAACGTGTTTTGCCGCATGATTGTTTTGATGTGGTCATGCTCGGCTTTAACATTCTCAACCAGACGGCAAGGCAGACTGTCTTGCCGATGATCCAAAAACAGAACGTGGGCACGATGTGCATGTTTGCCATCCGACAGGCATTGAGTGATCAAGCGCGTTTCAAGCAAACCATCAAGCAACTCATTGATGAAGGCCGGATCGATCCTGCCATGATCAACGCCAATAATCCGTTGGACTTCCTGATACAGACACCGATGAGTGGGAATGGCTCTGAGGGCGAAGGCACTTCCGGGGCCGGGGGGCATGCGGACATCGTTGATGCGTGTTACCGATTCTGTCGCGACGAACCGGGCATGGACATCGTCCTCACCGGCACGAGTAACACCGCGCATCTTGCTGCCAATCTCCAGTCCATCAACGCGCCAGCCTTACCCAGGGAACACCGACAACGCTTGATCGACATCTTTCAAAAAGTCGATCATCTCTCTGGCGATTGACCGCATTTCCCGGCTTTGTGCATTCGTCTGAATCACTTGTTACGTGATCTCAGAGTGAGGTGTATTTCTTTTGATATATCCACCACAGTTAGTTTTGTAGGGCTTGTATCGATTGTGTCGAGTGAATGTCAAAATGATGTAAATCGACCAGCATGGATAGTCTTTTTAGGTATTATCCCAGCAGGTCTCCTATCTACACTACACATGGAGAAAGACGCATTCCATGTTTAATTAACGCCATCAGGACGGATTCTGTTTGTGATGGATGTTGATTCAGACTTGGATTGTTGGCAGCAAAGCGTTCTTTGCTGTGACATCTCGCGTGCTCAGATACATGCGGGATACGGAGGAGAAAAGGGAGTCCTGAAGATGCAACGACCATTTCACGGGGGCGTTCTGCGCTCACTTTCAAGCAGTCTGATCAACAAGACGCGTTCATTGTTTGGTCATCCCAAACGCAATCGTCATGCGCGCAGGCGTTACCGTAAACTCTATGGCGATCATCAGGTCCAACCCCTCGAACCGCGCGTGTTGCTCTCAGCCACGATCGAAGGTTCCGCCTGGTACGACGATGTCTACGACAACCTGCGGGGACTCGGTGACACCGAAGCTTCTGCCATTGTGGTGAACCTGCTTGATAGCGATGGGACACAACTGGATTCCACGGCCACCGTCAATGGTGATTACAGCTTCACCGCGTTAGCCGATGGCGATTACATCATCGAGTTTGAACTGCCAACCAACTACAGCTTCGTTCTCGAAGGCGTTGGCGTGGATGAATCCGTCGACAGCGATGTTGATGTGCTGACCGGTCGCTCGCAAGTGATCACGTTGTCCGATAGCGACATAGTCGACATTGATGCAGGCTTTGTGCTCACCAGTGAACTCCCCGAAACCTACTCCGGCACGGTGGATCTCTCGAACCTGTTAAACGGCACATGGGACGGCGCGGTGTTCAACGGCATTACTGCGGGTGATAAATCCGGAAGCGCTGTTTCCTCAGCGGGGGATGTCAACGGCGATGGCTATGAAGACTTTCTCATCGGCGCATCTGATGCTGCTCCCAACGGCGATTACTCCGGCCAGACCTATCTTGTCTACGGTCAGGCTGCTGACTTCACCGGTGAGATTGAATTGTCTGATATTGCAGGCGGAAGTTTGGCCGGTGCGGTTTTCAATGGGCCAGCTGTCAATGCTTATACTGGCATTACGATTGACTCTGCCGGTGATGTGAATGGGGATGGTTATGATGATCTTCTCATTGGGGCAAATGGCGTTGATGGTTACACAGGGGCAACCTATCTGATCTATGGTCAGTCCTCGGGTTTGACTGGTGAGATTGATCTGTCTGACGTGGGCTCAAGCATTGCCGGTGCGGTGTTCAATGGTATTGATGACGATGACCTATCTGGTTTTTCAGTTTCCTCTGCTGGCGATGTGAATGGCGATGGCTATGCGGATTTGCTCATCGGGGCCTATGAGGCACAGCCCAACGGTTTTGGATCCGGCGAAACCTATCTGGTCTATGGTCAATCTTCGGGTTTGTCAGGTGAGATTGATTTATCCGACATTGCTGGCGGTTCATTGGCCGGTGCGGTGTTCAATGGCATTGATGAAAGTTACCGATCGGGTTACGAAGTTTCTTCTGCCGGTGATGTGAATGGTGATGGTTTTGATGACCTGTTGATTTTGGCACCCGAGATAAGCGACCCGAATCCGTCGGAGAGTGAAACGTACCTGGTTTATGGGCATGCCTCGGACTTGGACGGTGTGATTGAATTATCTGAGATTGCTGCTGGCACACTGGCTGGCGCTGTTTTCATTGGATTGGATAATGATACCTTTAATGGCACATCCATGTCATCTGCTGGCGATGTCAATGGCGATGGCTATGTCGACCTGTTGATTGGCTTCAATCAAGCTGATGCACAATCGGGTGAGACCTATCTGGTCTACGGTCAGGCCTCGGGTTTAACAGGGGTGCTTGATCTGAGTGATATTGCTGGCGGTACGTTGGCCGGGGCCGTGTTCAAGGCGATTGATTCCTCTGATTTCTCCGGCTATTCGGTCTCGGCTGCCGGTGATGTCAATGGTGATGGTTTTGATGACATTCTCATTGGGGCCCCCTACGCTGATCCCCACGGTGACCTGTCGGGCGAATCCTATCTGATTTATGGTCAGGCTTCAGGCTTGTCGGGTGAACTGGCGTTGTCCGACATTGCCAGCGGCTTATTGGCTGGTGTGGTATTCAACGGGATTAATGGAAATGATCGATCCGGTACGGCGGTTTCGTCAGCCGGGGATGTGAATGCCGACGGTTTTGCCGACCTGCTGATTGGTGCTTACCAGGCTGATCCCAACGGTGGTTCGTCCGGCGAAACGTATCTGGTCTATGGCGGGATGTTCAAGCCCACCGATGTCTACGTGGATGACGATTGGTCGGCTGTGTCTACGGGTGATGATCCCGATGGCAGCGGAGCGGCAACGAACTTCGGTTACGACGCCTTTGCCTCCATTCAGGAAGCGCTGGATGCTGTGGCAGGAGACGGCACTATCTACATCGCAGGCGGAACCTATGCTGAGGATCTTGTCATCGGCAGTGGTGTCACCATCAAGGGCACTTTCGACCTCGATGGCACACTCACACTCACAGACGGTGCATCCCTGGCCCCCGGTAACAGCCCCGGCATCATGAACACCGGCAGTATCACCATGGGTAGCGGCACCACGCTCGACATTGAAATTGACGGCAACACCGTCGGCACCGAATACGACCAACTCAATGTCACCGGCACCGTCGATATCACCGACAGCACACTCAACGTCATTCTCGGCTACACGCCCACCGACGGCGACAGCTACATCATCATCAATAACGACGGTGTTGACGCCATCACCGGCACGTTCGATGGCTTGGCACAAGGTGATCAAATCGTCGTCTCCGGCTTGTTGTTCGCCATCTCCTACGTCGGTGGTGATGGCAATGATGTCGAACTGACTTATGTCCACGTGAATCCCGATGATGTTTACGTCGATGACGACTGGGCAGGCTTGTCACTCGGTGTTGATCCCGATGGTGTCGGCCCCGCAACGGCGATCGGTGTTGATGCCTTTGCAATCATTCAGGATGGTATTGACGCGGTGAACACCGACGGCACGGTCCATGTCTATGCAGGCACTTACGATGGTGGCATCGACATCGATAAAGGCCTGACATTGCAGGGCGAAACAGGCGATGCGGCCGATGTCGTGATTGATGCCAGTTCGTCCAGCTACGGCATCAATTCAATTGTCGTCGCGGCAGATTTGCAATTCGCCAACTTCTCCGTCCTTGATTCGCCTGGTATCGGCATCTCAGTCGATCAAACCGGTGGCAATGTGACTTTTGACAACGTGGTCATCCGCCGAAGCAGCAACAACGGCATTCAAGTCAATGGTTCTGCAATGGTCGAACTGACCGATACCATCAGTTCGGATAACTTGGGTTATGGTTTGCTGGTTTTGGATGTTGATCAGTTCACAGATACCAATGGCCGATTCAACTTCAATAATGATGGCGGTATTTTCGCCAACGATATTGCCGGCGATGTCGAACTCACCCGTACAATTCTCAACAACAATGACAATGATGATGATGGTACAGGCAATGGTCTGACGGTGACTGCTTCAGGCAGCTATGCCATCGACGGGAACCTGACGCTTAACGGTGTCCGATTCGGTGATACGGATGCTTCCAACAATGCCTATCATCAGGAATATGGTCTGTATATCGAAGATGGCATATCAGGCAATGTACTGATCCAAAGCCATGATGACGGGAATGATGTGGTCGACTCGGTCGCGGTTGGTCATGATCAAACCGGTATCCACCTGCGCTATGTTGAAGGTGATATCGACATCATCGGCGGATATTACCTTTACAACGAAGGTTCGGGTGTCTTCGTCCGAAACGGCAATGGCTTTGTCACCCTTGATGGTGTCGAAGCCAAGGGCAACGCGGAAGGTGCCTACATCCGTAACACCGATGGCCTGATCATTAACAGCCATTTTCAGGACAATGGTTATGGCATCCGACTGCGTGCCAACAGTGAAATCTCCATCCTCGATAACCAGATCATCGAAAACGAAATCGGTATTCGGGTTCTGAACAGTCGGGCTTTGATTCAAGGCAATGACCTGTCGGATAACACATTGGTCGGTTTGGAAATTGATGGTGATGCAACCGTCGATGCGGGAGACATTGAAGATGACAACGTCACCGGCCTTGGCACCGGTTCAATGCCCTTCGGTTCTTCTGCCGGTCAGAACACGTTCTTTGGCTATGACGGTCTGAGTAATCTGGCAATCAATAATCTCAATGAAGATGCAGACGATGACATCGATGTGCTGGCTGAGATGAATACGTTTGACTATGTTGCCTTCGACTTCATCGAGTCCGTGGTCAATCATGATCAAGACGATTCGGACCTGACGGAGGTCTACTTTGGATTCACCATCCCTGCAGTTGTCGTGACCGATGTCTATGTCGATGATGATTGGGACGCGGTTGCATGGGGTGATGATCCCGATGGTATCGGTCCTGCTACAGCAATGGGTGTTGATGCGTTCTACACCATCCAGGACGGCGTCGATGCTGTGGCTGACGGTGGCACGATTCACGTCTATGACGGCACGTATCTCGAATCGGTCTACATCATCGAAAAAGACATGACCATCACCGGTGTCTCCATGGACCCAACCGGCGTTATCGTCGATGCGGAGGATGTGGAAGAAGTCTTTAACATCTTCGGCGTCGATAATCTGACCATTGAATATCTCACTGCTCAGAATGGTGATGACGACATCATTGATATCACCGACTCGGGCATGATCACACTTGACCATCTGCTGGTGCAATATGCCGATGAAGACGGTATCGATGCCCATTACACCGATCAGGTGATCGTCTCCAATACCACCATTCAGTACATGGGTGACGACGGTATCAGCTTCTACGAAGTCGGTACGGCTACGCTCCAAGAGCTGACCATTGAATACGGTTATGGCAGTGGCATCGCTTTTGAAGAAGGGGGGCTGCTGGATATCGACGGTCTGTGGATCAACGAATTTGGTGACTACGGCATCCAGACCGAGTATGTCGAGGATATCGACATCTACGATGCCACAGTTCAATATACCGACGATTCAAGTATGGAGCTCTGGTACGGTTACTCGGTCATTCTCGACATGGTCAATGTCTCTAACACGGGTGGATGGGGCCTTGATATTTACGATTGGTACTCGACGGATTTGACCGATGTCTCTGCATCACATGCGGCGAATGATGGCATGTGGATCGACTTTGTTGATGTCGTCAATCTCACGCGCGTTACTGCGCAGTACAACGATTACGATGGCATTTACATCACGGACGCATTGGATATCACCTTGCTGGATGTGAATGCTTCATATAACGTTGGCAGCGGTTTGAATGTCGAGATTGCTGAATCACTTTCCGATACCAATGGTGTCTATACCGAAAATGAAGACTCGGGGATTTCCATCCTTTATGTGATGGGTGAATCCATTTTCACCCGGACGACTGCCACCAATAACAATGCAGATTTTGGTGACTATGGCGTGGGACTGGAAATCTACGGTTTCCCGTTTGGAGCCTTGATTGATGACATAGGGGATATTGCCGAAAGCTTCGAAGGCTTCCTCTTTGGTCTGCCATCAGACTTTCTGGATTTACTGCCGGATGACTTTCTTGATTATGACTTTGGTAGTTTCCCCTTCTCGGCAGGTGGCTCGGTGACGATTCGGGGGGGCACATTCTCTGATATGGATGGCAATCTGTTCGCTGGTGATACTTACAGCCAGACTGCGGGGATCGTTATCGAAGGTATTGCTGGTGATGTCACCATCGAAGCGCATGATGACGGTAATGACATTCAAACCACCAGCATTACCGGCAATGATGAGCTTGGCGTAATTTTGCTTGATGTTGCAGGCAATATCACCATTGAAGATGCTGATATCTCGGATAACTACGGCGAAGGCCTGTACATTGACAAGGTCTATGACATCGCTGTGACAAACACCAGCGTTGATTACAACAACGGTTTTGGTTTGCGAATCACTTCAGCCAATGATGTGACATTCACAGATGTCACCGCGCAGTTCAATCACTTTGGCATGCTGCTGGGTGTGATCGATTCATTTAGTGATACCGATGGTTTGTATGCGGATAACGATTATGCTGGCATATCGCTGTTTGATATCGCCAATACGTTGACCCTTACCGGGACCATTGTTCGCGATAACGGTGCGATTGGGATTTGGTTCTCTGATCAGGAATCGGCAACCTTTAACCAGTTGACTGTCACGGGCAATGACATTGGCATTTTAATGGAAGACTACGTCCGTGAATTTGAACTGACCAACAGCTTTATCACAGGTAACCGCATTGGTTTGCAGATTGATGAACTGATATACAATTTTGGTTACACCGTTTTTGATAATGATTTGTCGGACAACACCGACTTTGCCATCGTCAACAATGATACGGATCTGTTGGGTGTGACCGCACCCATCAATGCCGCAGGTAACTGGTTCGGCAGCACCGACCCCCTAGCGGTTCTGGCAGAGATCGATGGTCTGGCAGATTATTCCTACTTCTTGGCGTCCGATGCCGATACCAGCGCAGACACTGGCTTCCAAGGGGATTTTGTAACGCTCTACGTCACGTATCTTGCCAGCCAGATTCAAACCATCAGCCGGATTCAGGAAGCGATCGACAACGTTGATGACGATGGCACGGTCATTGTCCAATCGGGCCCCTATGACGGCGATGTGACGGTGGATGCACACAAAACCCTCCAGGGTGCCATCTCGTTTAATGGTACCTTGACGTTGACGGATAACGCTGTTTTTGAGCCGGGCAACAGTCCCGGTGTCATCAGCATCGCCGATGATTTCATTGGCCAGGCTGGAACCACACTCGTCGTTGAAATCAATGGCGATACGATCTACACCGACTACGACATCCTTTTTGTCGATGGCAACGTCACACTCGGTGGCATGACACTGGATGTCATACTTGGTTATGTTCCCGATGCCGGCGACACCATCACGCTCATCGACAACGTCGGTCCCAGTGCTGTCAACGGGACGTTCGACGGTTTGACCGAAGGCACAACCTTCACCATTGATGGCTACGATGCAACGATTACCTATATCGGTGGTGATGGCAATGACGTTGAACTGACCTTCATCGAACAGAACGTCGCACCGACGGCTGGTGAGGTCAATGATGTGGCCGTCGAAGACGGCGGTCCCGTGGTCATCGCTTACAACGCAGACGATGCCAATGCCGATGATGATGTTACTACGCTGACTTACAACTTCATCACCACGCCGTCCGAAGGCTCGGTCAGTGACAACGGCGACGGCACGTTTACCTTCGACCCGGGCAGTGATTTCCAGGATCTGGGTGTCGGTCAGACGCGCAAGGTCAGCTTCACCTATCAGGCCACCGATTCACATGGTGCTGACAGTACCATCCAAACCATCAACATCACCGTTTCAGGCACAAACGACGGTGTCTCCGCTGGACCCAACCTGGTGTCCACGGACTATGACACGCCGATTGATATTGACGTGTTGTACGATGATGTGGATATCGATGGTGACCCACTGCATATCATGGGCTTTGGGGATACGCCCTGGGATAGCACCGTTGTCGCCATCACCAATCTTGGAGCAACGGTCAGCATCAATCCCGACGGCACTGTGCACTATGATCCGACGGGTGTCTTCGATTCGCTGACGCCCGGTGATACGGTCCGTGATTACATCCGGTATTTTGCTGAAGATCCCTATGGCCTCTACGATCGTCACATTATATTCATTGATGTCACCCGCCCGTTGGTGACCGTCAGTACAGCCTCCTTCTCGTTCTCAAACCTCAGCAGCACACCACCCGTAAGTCTGAGCTACCTTGGAGGTCATGGTGGCAGTACAACGTCCGGCATGTCATCCATCAATCAGGCAGCTTTGGCCTTTGCATCGCAGCAAGCCACGCTGCATATCGCACCACTACCCGCAACCGGAAGTCACTGGCTCGATAGTCTCAACGGTGATGATGACAAGGATACGGCTATCAATCTGTTAGATGTTGAGACAGAATGATTTTCATCACCGTCAGGTCATTCCTGTGAGGTCGATCCGGTAACGAAAAATCTGAATACAACCCATGAACCCGAGGTGCCCCAGGCCTCGGGTTTTTTGTTGGCAATCTCACATCATTGTGTTTTGCGTCACGTTCAATCGCATTGATGACAATCAAAATGCTCTACAATGCACATCTCATGCAGCAGACACTTTCGATTCAAGCGTATTGGATCCATTTCCTGGGACTTGGCCTGCTGGGATTGCTCTCAGGGATGGTTTTGATTTATCTGGCTCGTCGGGGCAAACGCACAGGCGATCATCCTTTCTGCGCCCAATGCCATTACGATCTGGCAGGCATCATTGATTCGGCGGACACCTGCCCGGAGTGTGGTAACACACTCGCTGTAAAGCGAGCTATCACCCGTGGGCATCGAAAAACGCGCGTCGGGTTGATGGTCATCGGATTAAGTCTGTTTCTGGCAGGTTCATCTTGGATGGCGATCACCAGCTATCACGCCTATCACAAAGTCAACTGGTATCACTACAAACCAACATCATGGCTCGTCACCGACGCGATGTCAGAATACAAGGGCAAGTCACAACCCAATCTTGATGAGTTACTGATACGTTTGAATGCCAACCAACTCACTGACGAACAATGCAAAGCCATCGTCCCTGAGATACTCAAACTTCATGCATCGACTGTGATATGGAATGATGTGCAGTTCAAAAGATTGCTCGGCGATCTATTGGCAAGTCGTGCGTTTACCCAGATACAAATCGAGCAACTTTTCAGGCAGAACTATTCAGCAACTCTTTTGATGCGGCCTGTGATACGTCGCGAACGTGGGTTCCGATATGACTCGCAGGAAATGTTCCCCGAGTTGGGTTGGGGGGCGAGCATTCAGTTTGTTACCACTCAGATGGGGCGAAGTTTGCTGCTCAATGGACATGTCTATTCCAAGTCAGAATACGAACCATCTGCTGGGTATAAGGCGTCGGACATCCACTCAAGTGTCGGTTCGACACAAAATTTACGCAAGCCATTTCTCAAGGAGATTGCCAACGGTCCAGCTCGTTTCGAAAAGACCGTTCAGCGTACCGTACAACTGGTCAAGCCCATCAAGTCCGAGCCGTTTGTGATCCAATGCACGGTTGGTCAGGATGTGAAAATCGTTGGCAAAGACGAGTGGGTTGATACTTTTGAAGTTAAGGAAGATCAGATCAAACCAATGAATGATGCCTGGGTTGCATCGCGCGTCATTGCCAAGCAACGTGATACGCAAGTCTGGGTTCGATTCGACTCGCCGCCCGTTGCCCTGGCGATGGGTGTCTGGCTGATCGACGGGGAAAAACACGAAAAAATGGGCAATCTGTTGGTTGACGGTTTGGCTGCGGACCAATGGTATCGAATCAAACGCTACGCCACGATGAAGCTTTCAGATCAAGTGCGCATTGAACTGCGTCCGGATCAAACAGCTTCGGATACGCAAATGATGCTGGGGGCTTATTGGGGCCAGACACTGTTTCGCGAGTCCGTACCTGTCAATGGGCCGTATGTTCCATCGTTTGATATGGACACTTCCATTGCGTCTCAGCTTGAGAAAACGGTCACGATTAACAGGCTCATGCGAGATAGCGACAACACTCTCTCGTTTTTCATCTCCGCTCGAAAACCACCAAAGCGCGTTGCTTATTACCCTGTTGGTCCGATCCAATTGCAATCTGAGATGGACATGAATGCTCACCCGGCAGATAGTTTAAGCGTCCAGTTCATTGTTGAATTTGATCCTGGTATGAAAACCATTTATGTCCGGTTGGAGCCCAATCCACAATGGGAACGCTTTGGCAAGCTGGATGTTTTGCCGACGGGATTAACCATGTTGTTTGAGAATATCCCCGTGCCCCAGACAGAAGAACTCATGGACAAGACCTGGCATGGGAAGGTGATCATCCCTGAAAACGCAACTCAAGATTGATCACCGTAAAACGCGTTTAACGTTCAGATGCCTTGCACGACGCACACTTGCCATGAATCAGAATTTCATGGTCATCCATTTCAAAACCATCGGGCAGCATGTTGCTCATGTGCCCGCTGCACCCGTGCATGTCGTAAACCGTATTGCAACTGTGACAGAGAAAATGATGGTGATGCCCACGACCTGTCGGTTCATAGCGCACATCGTTGGCAGCAATGGGAACCGCCTGAATCTCACCGGACTCCTGCAGCAGATTGATCGTGCGATAAACCGTGGCTATCCCAAGACGCGGTACCTGCTCCTGGGCGATCGTCTGAATCTCATTGGGGCGTAGCGGTCCGGGCGCATGAAGAATCGCTTCGGTGATCGCCTTGCGTTGCTTGGTCTGATGGGTACTCATCATCTGTCCTCTTGCCGTTTCAGTTACTCATTGACGAGACACTTTATTCTAACAGCATTTGGCAAAAGGGCAGTATGCAACGGCATGAATCCGATGCGTGTCTGCAACCTGATCTCAGTGAGATGTCACATGGGTCTGGACGATCTTCTCCGGCAGCTTTGTGCATTGGATAACGGGCAGCATTCATGCACGCGTTGTCTTAGCTGTTGGTAAAGCTGCCACGATGGATCGCTGTATTTGTTCGGATCCTGACGCAGTGTTGCGACCCGTTGATCGGCCTGAATTTGTTTGTCCTCTCGGATTTGATGGGCACGTTGCTCATAGCCTTCATGGTCCAGACCCGCACGCTTGGCCAAACTTCCGAGCCATTGATGGGCATACTGCACGTGCATGGTTTCGTCGATGATGTCATAAAGCATCATCTCGGCAGAGGCCAGATCGCCACCTTCTTTAAAATCCGAATAGGCTTCACGCTTGACCTTGAAATGCCCCGTTTCAGCCACCATGCCAATGAAGAAAAGCGCTTCGTACAAAGCTTTGGGTGGCATGACAGCCAATCGTTGCCCATCATCGGTTTGGTCGCGATCCCCAAGCAAGTCGCGTGAATGCTTAAACCCGACTTCCTGGATTGTGATGCCCAGTTCCTTCATGCGCGCGTAACCTGAATCACCATGGCGAGACTCGTCCCAGAGATGCCGACTTTCGTCATATGCAAAAGCCCAGGGCATGTCCGGCGAATCGTAAATCCATAGCAGTCGGTTCATGGCCAAGCCTAATTCACGCATATAACCGATGGGCCAGAACAATTGCCTTGCCTGAATCTCATCTGCAAAGTCCACAGCAATCCAATCCAGAATGTCATGCGCTCCCGTTGTCAGCCATGATGGATCAACCTTCGCAGGCATGGGGCGAAAACTTGAATGCACACCGACAGGGGCAGCCGTTTGGGGTTCGGTCATTGGGATGGGCGCATGCAGGTGATCGAGCGATGCCAATTGCGCTGTGATGCAATCAAGGTAGTTTTGATTCGTATGATGGGCAATTCGTTGGCGATAGGAAGTCCGCCAGCGGCGCTGCATATCCTTGGTTGCCACAATCTGGCGGATAATCTGATGGGACGGGCCATCGTGAATGGATGATACTTTTTCAATGAAATCCAGATAGGCATTAACAAGGGCAGTGTTGAGCACCTGGTAAATCCCGTCAACCGCATCTTCAAAACAGGGGGCGTTCAAGACTGTGTTGGCAAGTTCTTCAAGCTTCTGACTGACAGGTTGATCCGCATGAGCACCGGGGAATTGATCGATTCGCTGGTGCAGCGATTGGACGACGCAAGCTTGATCCCAAACGTGAGCACAAACGGCAACCTTGTCATCCCATGCATCAAATTGATTGCCCCATCCGCAAAGCATCCGGTGAATGGATTGCTCCAGATAAGCCAGATCAACAAGACGTCGGACACTGTGCGGCACTTTGCTGGTATGCGGATCAACCTGAACTTGGACCGATGTGTTTTGTGATGAGATGACAGTTGGGGCGGGGGACATTGTCGTTTCTCCATGAGGGGGTGTTATGTAAAGTCGAATCAGGTGGTATGACTCACCTGGTTTGCCAGTTGCTCGCTGAGTTGCTTGCGGACTTTGAGGTAGTGTTCCAGATGGTCGATGGGAATGTCGTGGGTGATCTGGCCACCGATATTGACAACGAAGTGGGACGCTTGAGCACCGATCGATAAACAGCGGTTGACTTCGTCGGTGATCCGTTCCAATGGACCTGCAGCGATGATGTGGCTGTTCATGTTGCCAATGAGAATTTTCTCCGGATAGTTCTCGACCAGGTAAGACAGATTAACCATGTATTCAAAGTTCAAGCCATCGGCACCCGCTGCAAAGATGTCATCGACAAAAGCATTGATGTTGCCATCCGAGGTGAAAATGATCGGGATACCTGCCTGTTTGAGGGGTTCAAAGATTCGCGGGTAGTGTTTGAAAATATGCTGACGATACCAATCAGGGGCAAAAATCGGGCCACCGGTCATCGCCAGATCATCGTGGAGAATAAAGCCCTCCACATCGGGGACCTGCGACCATGCTGTGGTGATGCGGGTGGATATCTCGACAAAACGTTCCATGAGTTGGTCGAACCGATCTTCTTCCAGACCTGCTTCACAGAGCAATTCAAAACCAAAGATGGCAAGCGGCCAATGAAAAGCAGTGGTGTAGTGATGGGGTATCGGCAGGCAGGTCTTGCCACAGCTCTGGCGCATGCGTTGGTAGTCTGCGGTAAATTGCTCACGGTATTGTTCGACTGTTTTTGGGAAGTAGGTTGATGGCTCAAATGCCAATGCCGCATCGACATTCTTGGGCTTGGGGACATGGGTGAAGTGCCGTCCATCCTCCTGGTGAGCCGCGCCGAAAATCCCCCATTGCACGACGTCAAGACCTTGCGCATTTTGTTTGACGGTCTGCCCGTCCGCCCAATCGAAAATATCCCGTGTACTGTCAGGCAAGCCCCCGCCCCATAGCAGATCAACATCAAAGATTTCAGCCAGTCTTAAAAAGGCTTCATTGACGCGGTGGCGTTCCTTGACCGGATTGATTTGCGTTAAATACGTGATCGCTTCACAGGAAATCCCGCTGAGATGTTCCATAACAGGCAGGCGACCGTGACGCGTCTGTCCACGTAACAAGCTCAATCCCTTTTCCAAACTCATTGCATGCTCCATACTCGGTGGAAGGTGTCAATCAAAGCGGGATGAATCATCTTAGGGGCGACAGTATCCAAAGGATATGCACGGCAGCGACATGTTTATGTCAATTTATGATTTTAAGAATTGATTTATAGCATGACTCAGGCAACAATCTGACAATGAACCAGATCAGTCTATATCCATTTAAGCTGTTCTTTGATGTGTTAAAAAGTGAAGTCAGAAAAATCGATCAGGAATGGGATGCCAGGGATGTCTGCAGCAGTTTCTGGCGATTGTATGTCAATAACCGTGAAGGGGCAGTGATTCACCTGTCGAATGGGCAGCATTATCCATTGCAAGCCAAACGGGTTTACCTGGTTCCTGCGTGGGTTGGATTTACCTGTGAAAATGTCAGACCCCTTGAACATTTTTATATACATTTTGATTTGGCCGGTTTGCCCGGCGCCCTGGTCCGTCAGCTTTTCCCCCTGCCAATTGTTTTGTCTCCGACTCGATTACTGTCTGGGGTGTTGCGACAAGCCAAGGCTGCGGTTCTTGACCGTCAACTTGATCCGATGATCCAAGCGATGCAAATACTCACTTTGCTGCATCACGCGATGGGAGCAGCTTGGGCGCAACTGGATCAACAACAACAGGCACACTGTATGTTCGCACTTGAAGGTACGCATGTGTTTGCTGATATTTTGAAGTTTATTGATGAGCATTTATCGGATGATTTGAATAACACACGTCTTGCCAAGCGATGTCACTTAAGTCGCGATCACTTTGTTCGCCGTTTTACCCAACAGATTGGCCAGACACCCGCACAGTATGTTCGTGAGAAGCGTGTGACGCGCGGGGCTCAGCTGTTGCATCTGGAATCAATGAGTATCGAATCGATCGCCCATGCGTGTGGGTTTGCTGACCGGTTCCATTTTTCTCGTGTTTTTGTGCAAATGATGGGAGCGCCACCTGCTGCCTACCGTCAAGGTAAACGGGTTTGACGATAGTCTTCCTGCGTGTAACGTTTGCGGTAGATTCTGGGTGTGCAACCTTTGATACGTGCAAAAATGCGATTGAAATTTGAGAGAGTGCCAAAGCCGTTACGGTAGCAGATATCGGTGATGGGTTCGTCACTTTCAATGAGTTGCCGGCAAACATGGCCGATGCGCAACTGGTGCATGTAGTTGACGAAACTCTGCCCCGTCATCTGTCGGAAGTACCGTGCAAAGGCTGTTGGGTTCATAGAGACCACCTCAGAGGCATCTGGCAAACCAATGGGCTGATCGTAATTCTGATGAATGAACGCATAGAGTTTTTCCATGCGGTTGCGATCCTGTGGCCGAGTGACCTGGGCAAACGTCGGGGAAGCCAGCTCACGGACTTTGCGACAGCCAGCCAGTCGATCAAGCACATTGAGAAAAGCCGTCAACCGTTGCATCGGTGGCAGGTATTCCATGGCCTGCATTTGCTTGCCGGTTTCAATGGCAGTCGGACCTGAGAAAACAAGGCCACATCCGCAACGTTTAAGAAGTCTTGATACCCGGCGCATCTCCGGCAGAGATTCAAAAGCCTGACCTGTGAATTGCGGGAGAAACTGAATCACCACCGACTCCACCGACCTCTTCATTGGCAGGCTATGCCAGGTGTGTGGCAGGTTAGAGCCCAGAAGCACCAGATCGTTTTCCGCAAACGGTTCAACATGATCACCCACATACCGATTGCCTTTGCCGGTTGCAATCCATGTCAGTTCAAGTTCGCGATGGATATGCCAGACAAACGGGAAGGTTTTCTGCTGAAACTTGCGGTAAACAAAGCCATGATTGTCATCCGTCTGCAGGGCTTCAACTTTCGGTAACATCGTGTAACTCCCAAGCGTGATAAACAATCATTGCATTATTTTTGAAAATATCAACAAATGCGCATCAATTGTATCAATATCAGCGCCGATTCCAGTAGCAGTTTGCATCTCAGACAGATATTGTTTTGCTCAACACCTCATTTAACCTCACAGGAGTCCCGCCATGACCACGAACTTGACACAACAGGCATCACTATTGGATCAATCCTATGACTTGACCGATGAGCATATCAAGCAGTTTCGCGATGATGGTTTTATCAAACTCAAGTCGTTTTATGACGCTCAGACGTTGGATCACTATGCGCCAATTCTCACCGACCTGACGTTGTCGCATAACCCCAACAAGGATGTGTCACTGGATCAGCGTAACACGTATGGCAAAGCTTTTATTCAGGTAGGCAATCTATGGGAGATGGATAAAGAGGCCAGGGCGTTTGCCTTTTCCAGGCGTGCTGCCCAGGTGGCTGCGAAACTGCTGGGTGTCCGTGGCGTTCGCATGTGGCATGACCAGGCGTTGTACAAGGAGCCTTCCGGCGGATTCACACCCTGGCATGCCGACGAACAGTATTGGCCGTTTGACTCCGCCAAGTGTTTGACGGTTTGGATCCCACTGCAGGAGACACCCATTGAGATGGGGCCATTGAGTTTTGCTGCCAGTTCGCATTTGAAGCGCATTGGTCGTGAACTGGCGATCAGTGATGAATCTGAAAAGCGCATTGGTGAAGCCGTCAAGCAGGAGGGGCTCCGCGAAGTTTATGAACCTTACGATCTTGGGGAAGTGTCCTTCCATTATGGCTGGACGTTGCACCGAGCTGGCCCGAACACCACGGACATGCCACGCAAAGTTTTTACCGTTATTTACATGGACATGGATATGAAGCTGGCACCCAAGACACCGACACACCGTAATGATTGGGCGTCCTGGACACCTTCCACGCATGTGGGGCAGGTCCTTGATGACCCGAAGAATCCGATCCTTTATCAAGATGGACAATACGAATGATGACACCACGCACGGTTGTGAAAATGGCACTTGAAGGCGAAAAACCGCCATACGTCCCTTGGTCTTTTTCCTTTACCAAGGAGCCAGCAGACATACTCAAGGAACACTACGGTGTCGATGAGCTTGATGATGTGTTGGGCAATCATGTACTGCCGCTGGGCAGTTCGATTGGTTTCTTTGAAGACATGGGCAACAACCGCGTGCGTGATGTGTTTGGCGTTGTCTGGGATCGAACCCATGACAAAGACATCGGGATGGTCGAAGGGCAGGTATTGTCTGAGCCCACGCTCAAGGGGTTTGATTTACCTGACCCGCAGGACGATCGCTTTTTTGAGGATATTGAAAGTCGGATTGAAAAGTCACCGGATCGATTTCGCCTGTATTCCATTGGGTTTTCACTCTTTGAACGCGCGTGGACTTTGCGTGGCATGGAGGACCTGATGTATGACATGATCGAGAATCCCAACTTTGTTCATGATCTGCTTGATGCCATTTGTGATTACAACATCGTGCAGGTCAACCGTGCGTTGACGTATGACATTGACGGAATTTACTTCGGCGATGACTGGGGGCAGCAGCACGGTTTGATCATGGGGCCGGACATGTGGCATGAGTTTATTTACCCGCGCATCAAGCGCATGTATGCCACCACGCGATCCGCAGACAAGTATCAGTTCATTCATTCCTGTGGCGATGTCGACGATCTGTTTGATGACCTGATGGACATCGGCTTGAATTGTTTTAATCCATTCCAACCCGAGGTCATGGACATCTATGCTTTGCATCAGCAGTATGCTGGACGATTGAGTTTCTGGGGAGGCTTGTCGATGCAGAATATCCTTCCCTTCGGGACCGTGGATGATGTCCGTGCTGAGAGTGCACGTTTACTTGAGATGGGACGTAAAGGCAGCTACATTTTTTCGCCATCACACGCCGTCGAAGGCGACACACCCTTGGAGAACATGCTCGCATTCATTGACATGGCGCAGCAACAGGAAGGTTACAAACAACTGACAGGAGTATCGGCACGATGAACGGATACGATCGCTACCATGCCATGCTCCACGGTGAAGCTGTGGATTACCTGCCACGCATCCCGATTCTGATGCAGTATGCAGCGGAGTATATCGGTTCAAACTACGCAGCCTTTGCATCGGACTATCGCGTGTTGGTTCAGTCCAATGTGACGTGTGCGAGGGACTTTGGCATTGACCAGTTCAACACCATGTCCGATCCATACCGTGAGACGCAGGGGTTTGGTGGCGTGATCACGTATCTGGAAAATTCACCGCCACGCTGCACACATCCGCTGGCTGATGATCCGGATATCTCACGTTTGGACAAACCCGATCCGTTGTCTTCGACGCGCATGTTTGATCGCGTGCAAGCGATTAGACATTATCGTCAAGGACACGGAGAAACGCACTCGGTCATGGGTTGGGTGGAAGGTCCTGCTGCGGAAGCTGCAGATTTGCGTGATGTCTCCAACTTCATGATGGATTTACTGGACGATGAAGACTATGTCTGTGCGTTGATGGATCGATGTGTTGCTGTCGCCATTGACTTTGCCCAGGCGCAGGTTGATGAAGGTGCAGACACCATTGGTATCGGTGATGCCGTGGCCAGCCAGGTTTCACCGGACATTTATCATCGTCTGATTCAACCCCGTGAGAAAGTACTGGTTGAAGCGATTCAAAACATGGGGGCGGTTGCGCGATTGCATATCTGTGGCAATATCACGCATCTGCTCCCGGGCCTTGCTGATTTGCATGTGGATATTCTTGATGTCGATCACATGGTCGATATGGCCAAGGTTCGTCAAGCCGTGGGTAGAAAGGTCTGTCTTGCTGGCAATCTCGATCCGGTCAACGATGTGATGCGCAGCAACCCCGATCAGATCCATCAGCAGTTTACTGAGATTTACCATCAGGTCGGCAATCCCTTCATGGTCAATGCCGGCTGCGAAATACCATCAGGTACACCGGTTGAAAATCTCAAAGCAATCTGCAAGCCCATTGCCTATGTTGGATCATGAACGCCGGATGGCAGAGGGCGTCTGCCCGGTGACATGCTTGAATTGCCGACTGAAGAAATAGACATCGTTGTACCCAAGCACATCCGCAATGCGTGTGATCGACCAATCCGTTTCCAGTAACAGGTCTTTGGCGCGACCAATGCGCGCTTCCATGAGATGGCGTTGTGGTGAGACCCCCATGACCTGCTTGAACACGCGCGAAAAATGGGCGGGCGAGTAGCCAGCAAGATCAGCCAACGCTTCAATGCTCGACACATCCTGTGGGGATGCTGTCATGTCTGCTGCCATTTGGGTGATCACACTGCGATGCATGTGATCCGTCGGTGACAGATTGGTGCTGGGTGTGTTTGCCTGATAATGCACTTCCATGAGTAATGCCTGCATCATCGTCCGGGCTGTGTTTGCAGCTTGAAGCGCCGTGTCGCCAGTGGTTGATTCGCTTGCCTGGCGCAGTCGGGCGATGGTGCGCATGGTGCTGGTGACAGCGGGTATGTCAGGCATGTACACGATCTCCGGCGGCAGGTCGCCGTCTCGTGGACGTTTTAAAGTTCGCTTATCCATCAAATCAAAATGTTGCGCGCTGACGCCAAGTCGGTTGGTGATATCCTGCTGTGCATCATAAATCCCGCCGGGGCGCATCCAGACACAAATGCCCGGATGTAACTGGATCTGGCGGTCACGTAGATGCATGATGCCCTGGCCGGCCCAGATAAACCAGAGATCGTAATCGTCGAGATTCTCGGAAAAAGCACGTGGCAAGTCCCAGCCGACTTCGCATCGGACATGGTTGGAGCGATCCAGCGTCAGACTCAGTTGATCCCAGTCCATGCTGATATGATATCAAATCAGTGCAAAATACCGAAAATTAAATGCATGGATTGTTGATCTTTTCAGGCAATAATGTTTACAACCTCAAGAATCAATGCAAAGGGAAAAACATGCCTGCCATTCAAATGGATCACAATCAAGCACAGGACTACGATGCATCGCTTTACCGTGCTGATTCTGTCGCAACCCCTGCCTGCCAATGGGAAGAACTGTCCGTTGAGTTGTTTGAACGGACGGGCTATCTTGCCCTGGCCAATGCGTTATCCTCCCAGCAGGTTCACGATGCTCGGGAGGGATTATCAGCCCTGATTCGTGGGCAAGTGCCTGATTATGATCAGGTTCAGTTTGAAGGATTGACGTCTACGGAGATTGATGTTTTAACGCCGGATCAGCGTGAGTTACATGTCCGTCGGTTGATTGCTTTCTGCAAATTTGAAAAACGGTTGGATGCGATCATGCGCGATCCCAAGCTCCTTGCCATGGTCACGAAGTTGCTTGGTGATCGTGAGCCGATTTGTTTTCAGGAGATGGCATTGCTCAAGCCACCCAAGGGTCGCGAGAAGCCCTGGCATCAGGACAATGCGTATTTTAATCTGGATAGCAGTGAGCCGGTGGTGGGGGTGTGGATCGCGCTGGATGATGCAACCCTGGAAAACGGTTGTATGCATGTACAGCCCGGTTCGCATCACCACGGTCCACATATTCACTTTAAGCGTCGGGATTGGCAGATATGTGATACCGACATCCTGGGCAATGCGATTACGGCTGTTCCCCTGGATGCTGGGGGGCTGATGTTTTTCAACGGGCTACTCTACCACGGCACACCGCATAATCCGACCAGGCAACGTCGACGCGCTTTACAGTTTCATTACTGTCCCAAGGATGCCAAATGGACCAACGAAGAAGCACGCCTTGCCTTGTTTGGTTCTGAAGGCAAAGACGTGAGCTGTTAGTTCAATGTCAATCCACCTCAATCAATCAAAGACTCGATCAACCCGCCCTATTCTGGAAGTGATATTCGTTTATGCGTTGGACACGAGAAGAATACCTGGCTCTGATGACGGAGGGGACATTTGAACGTCCCATGTTCACCGAGTTGTTCGGTCCATTGGTCGGACTTGAAGAGCAATGGCGCCAACAAGGTGCTTCGGAAGATGAGATCGCGCTGGCAGCATTTGAGTGGGACTATGTGCCCACCGTCCGTTGTGGTGCCAACTGTGGACCGCGTTGCACACCTTCAACCATTTTGCAAGAAACACCAACCCATCGCATCGAGCGTGACTATCTTGGGCGGACATTGATGCTTGACAAGCGCACTGCCACCATTGCCTTGCCGCAGAATTTCCCGGTCAAAACGATGGACGACTGGCTCAAGCTCAAGCCCCTTTTTGAGTACGGCGAGGATCGAATCAATTGGGAGCAACTTGAAGAGGCCCGGAAACTGCAAAAGGACGGAACGTTGATTCTTGCAGGCATTCCCGGTGCCTATGACATCGTGCGTGAATTGATGGGCGAAGAGTTGGCATGCATGGCTTACTACGATCAGCCGGAGTTGATGCGCGACATCATCGACACCTTGCATGCCACATCCAGGCGTGTTCTGGAACAAGTCAGCGAGCACATCACCATCGACCAGTTAAGTGTCCACGAAGATTTTGCGGGTCGCAGCGGACCTTTGGTTGGACCGTCACAATTACGCGAATACTTCAAGCCCTATTTTTCCGACATCTGGCAGATGCTTTCATCCCGTGGAACTCGTATTTTTTCCATGGATACGGATGGCAATATCAATCCCATCATCGACACCCTTCTGGATTGTGGCCTGACGGAGATCATTCCCATGGAACCTGCTGCAGGAATGGATGTCGTGGAGTTGTACAAAAAGTATGGTTCGCGTCTGGCGTTTCGCGGTGGGATTGACAAACATGCCTTGCGCCAGGACAAGGCTGCCATTCGCAAGGAACTCGAATATAAACTCCAACCCTTGATGCGTGATTCGGGCTATCACGTTCTGGCTTTGGATCATCGCATTCCCGATGGCGTGACGATTGAGAATTACCGCTACTATGTTGATCTTGGTCGTGAGATGCTGGGGTTGCCCCCACGCTCGGGTAAGGTCGAACCGTTTCACCGAATGGCTTTCTGATTTGACTGTTTCCAATGTCTTTCGCGTAATTGTCTGGGGGAGATGTTGTGAATTTGCTTGACCCATCGTGAGAAGTGAAACGGTGTTGCAAAGCCGACACGCTGGGCAATCTGCGTGATGGGTAAGCCGGTGTGCAGGAGCAGTTCGACGCCACGGTGCGTACGGTATTGCCAAAGGTATCGGCTGGGGGTGATGTGCAGGTGTTCCTTGAAGAGTCGGATCAGGTGGTTGTTACTGACATTGGCTGCTTCAGCAATATCTTCAAGCAAAATTGGCTGACTGTGGAATTGCGCGATGTAGACTCTTGCCAACTCGATGGCAGAGGGGTGGGGGTGATGCGCTTGGGTTTGATGGATCGCATCAAGCCACGCGTAAAACAAACTCTGGCCAAGGTGCACGCATAACGGTGATGTCGACTGATGCGAATTGGCGCGTGCCTGCAATCCCCATTCAATCAACGACTCCATCAACGGTGTCATCGGCACCGCGAACGGCAAATCACACATGGCCTTTTCAAAGTCCGGGATGCTGGGCTCAAAATGCATCGTGCACCAGTTGTGTCGCGTCTGGTGACGACGGGCAAACCGAAAATGCTCATCGTGTCCCGGTCGCAGCAAACACATCCAACCCGCTTTGAGTTCATGTCGCTTTTGATCCACCTGAATCGTCGCGCGCCCCGACTCAATGCCCACCAACTGCAAGCCGTCCTGAACACGTGGCCCCAGTGTCGAACCGGGCTCATAAACCACACGCCCGAACATGGCCTCCGTCGGAGTTTGCGGGATGGTGATACTAGATATGTTTTTGGGTTTTATATCCATGGTATTGATGATTCTGTGATGTATTCTAGTTGCACACGATAAACGTGTACACCTCATGTTCCAGTTGATTGTTCAAAGAGAAGGATGCCCTCATGACCGCCACACAGACTTTTTCAGCCCTGACGTCGCAGCAGGTTCGCGATTACCACGAAAACGGATTCATGGTTTTGGAACATGCGTTGACTGCGGATGAGATCGTGCAATTGCAATCCGAAGCCGTTGCGATCTGCCGCGGTGATCGAGGAACCTTGCAAGGCGCGCTGGGGGACCATACGCATGAAGATGACGATCAGGTGATGCAGCAATATCTGTGCATTCATTTCCCGCACAAGATTTCGCCCGTCGCGCTCAATGCCATCAAGCATCCGAACATCGTCGGCCCGTTGTCACAGGTGATCAGCCCGGACGTCAAGTGCATGCAGTCGATGCTCTTCATCAAGGCTTCGGGTAAACCGGGGCAGGCCTGGCATCAGGATGAGTATTACATTCCCACGCGCGATCGCTCACTGACCGGTGCGTGGATTGCCATGGACGATGCGACCGTGGAGAACGGCTGCTTATGGGTCATCCCCGGATCACACAGGCATGGCATACTCTGGCCGCAACACGATCATGATGACCGCCGCTTTGACTGTGCCGGTGAAGCCGGTGGGTATCCGTACACCGATGACGATGCGATTGCCGTTGAAGTTAAGGCAGGCAGTGTCGTGGTGTTTAACGGTTATTTGCTACATCGGTCATTACCCAACCGCGCTAAGGCAGGATACCGCCGTGCGCTGGTGAACCATTACATGTCCGCCCAATCACTCCTGCCCTGGCATCCGCCCAAAGAAGGTCAAAGCGTCAGCACGCATGACTTCCGCGACATCGTGATGGTGGCAGGGACAGACCCATACGCTTACAAAGGCATTGACGATATCACGCACCCGCATGTCCGGCCGGATGGCAAAGGCGGATGCCGCGATTTTTCCCAGGATAAACAGGGGATCAAGGACAACTGATTCGATTGCATTGGGTTGACGGTGACTGTTGAAAAAGAAAACCAGTCAAGATGACATGGCAATATAGCCCGGTCATCCTGGCCGGGATTTGAGCCTGCAATCAATCATGAGTCAATGATTCCCGCTTTGAAACTGACAGGAACCAACATGTCCACCACAGCCACACTCACTTCCCAGCAGCGCGTCAACCGCGCGATGAATCATCAGGATCACGACCGCGTCCCTCGTTTTGATACCTATTGGCCCGAGACCATTGAGCGTTGGCAGGACGAAGGTTTATCAAAAAATTACGGACATGACGCTGCCTTGCAACTCTTGGCAAGTGACCTGTCACATTTAGCGCACACACGTCCCTTACCATTTACCGGTCGACACGATATCCTCGCTGAGGATGAAAAAACACAAACTTACATCGACGAATGGGGAGCCACGGTCCGCTATTGGAAAGGCAAATCCGGTACGCCTGAGCATCTGGATTTTGAATGTCAGTCGCGTGAAATATGGTTTGAAAAATACAAACCTGCCTGCCAGACGACGATGCAACAGATGGATGTCCAACAGGTTAAAGCCAAGTATCAATTGAGCAAGGAACAAAATAAATGGACTTTTATCAGTGGTCTTGAAAGTTTTGAGATGTTACGCAAGCTCTTGGGAGATGTCGGTTCCTTGATGGCATTAGTTGAAGATCCCGAATGGATTGTTGATATCAGTAACACTTACACCGACACCATGATTCGTGGTTTGGAACAGTACATGTCACTTGGGCTTGAACCCGATGGTCTTTGGATCTATGGGGATATGGCCTACAACCATGCGACCATGTGCAGTCCTGCGATGTATAAGGAGTTGATCTGGCCCGATCACAAACGTATTGCCGACTGGGCGCATCAACACGACATGAAATTCATCTTCCATACCGATGGTGATGTTAACGGCGTGTTGGACCTCTATCAGGAAGCCGGTTTTGATTGCCTACAACCCCTCGAAGCCAAAGCCAATATGGACATCCGAAAAATCGGCCCGACGCATGGCAAGGCAATGACATGGATGGGCAACATCGATGCCATGGTTTTGTGCACCAATGACAAGCAGCAGGTCGAAGCTGAAGTCCGCAGCAAGCTCGAAGCAGGCATGGCCAACCACGGTTACATCTATCACTCCGATCACTCCGTGCCCCCCGGCGTGAGTCTGGAGACGTACCAGTTCGTCATCGAATTGCTTGACCGGTTTGGCAATTATCAATGATCTGTTGCAGGTAGTCTTGCGCTACTTCAAGGTTGTCCGTGGTCCATGTCCCATTGACCATGCCTTGATGTCGCCCGGTCTTTTGCATGATGGATAGCAGGTTGGCGGGACTGCCCATGACCTGCGCCAACTTGCCCGATGCCATGATGGTCTGGAACACGTCCGGCCATTCGCCCGGTTCAGGTTGCCCATCTCCAGGAATCCATTGCACACCATTAAGCGTTGGGATTTGCAATAGTGATTCGAGGTGGGGTAATTGTCCCTTGCCATCCAGATGGTAGAACGACCGGCTGAGTTTCTCACTGCATCGCACCAGGCTCGGCTTGACGAATTGGTCAAACATCTCCGGACTGATCATGTAGCAAAAATCGCACTGCATCATGTAACTGGGGACATCGCTGTAAATCCCCGCCCATGCACAGTAACCGGGATTGGTCGGGGCCAGGGCATGAGCAAACAGGTCATAGCATTGGTTCCATGCAGCTTCGATTTCCCCAATCACACGCAGCACATGTTCCGGTTCATCGTACAAATCGAGCAGCAACATCTCCGACGGGCGAAACGATGAGAGCACATCCATCACGCCACCAATGTCGGGCATACTCACCAGCACGCGATCGCCCCAACGCTGCTGAACCAACTCTCCGATCCGTAGCAGGCGTTTAAGCCACACGTTCTGCGTGTCCAACTGGAGATGCAGTTCCGAGATCGGCAGGGGATTTTCAACCTTGAACCAAATATCATCATAGGACTCCGGATGCAGTTGGGCGCCGGTCAGGGCTGCCAACACACCCGCGCCCGAGCAGCACATGTTCACCCATGGGAAAGCATCCCCCAGGAATGACTTCTGATTGAACTCCCATGCCAACTGATCGACAATGCGTTCTTCGCTGATGGACAGGTCGGAGAATAACCCACGACCAAAGGGTTTTGGTGCAGGCATCGGTGTCTCAGCTTTCTCGCGAATCACCATGTGAACCAGGGGGCGATCCAACTCGCCGGCCCACCAGGCATGGCTGTTTTCTCGAATCGTCTGCCAGTGTTCACTGGTCCAGTCATCAAATCGGCAAGGGGTGGTGTTCATACAATCTCTCTTTGTGGCGAAGGGTAATCGGGGATTCGGTTGGGGGTTCGATCAATCGTCCCATGAGGCCAGACGATCTTGCGTTGACGTTCGGTCAGTTGCGATAGCAAGTCCGCAGAAGGTCGGTAAGGATGTCGGAAAAAGCCCCACGACGGACCATAGCGATAGACCACCACGCGACGCAGTTCATCATTGATCCGGCGTGCAGAGCCATGACACGTCGCATCGCAAAACACCAGCACATCACCGGCTTTCATGTGGACTTCAATCGCACCTTCCACGCCGTCCACCGACGTGTTCTTGCCTTGAGCGATAGCATGGGTGGCTTGCTGTGGATGTGGGAGATTGGACTTGTGTGATCCGGGGATGAGCATTGTCCCACCATCACCGGGGCCGATATCAGTTAAGGCCATCAACACATTGACCTGGGCACAATGAAACGCGCCGTTTTCAAAACGGTATTGAATGCGCGTTGAACCTTCTGCTTTGCCGCTGTGCATGCCGATGGCCTGGCCGGGACCGCGCAGCGATGCAAAGTTCTCATCAATGAACATCGGGCCATGATGATTATCAAAGTTATGTTCTGAACCGATCAACTCAAGCACCCTGGCGTACCAGCTTGGGTGATCGATGAGTTGTTGAAATGCCGGACCGGCTTCGTAAATTTGTTGCAGGTTCACCCCGTCATCGCCGCCGAACGTGTGGGCCTGCACTGCTCCGACCCATTGGCCATGTTCCAGTGGGGGTTGCATGTCGATGAATTGATCAAGCTTGGCATTCAGTGCACAAAGCAACTCCGGTTCAATGGCGCTTTCAAGCACCAGATACCCGCGCAGGTCAAACAGATATCGCTGCATGTCGGTGAGTTTTTCAGGCTCCGTGGACTGTTGGGCTGTGCAAGGTGTGGCGGTCGTTGTGGTCATGGTGCGCTCCTTTTACGGGTGTGATTCATGAGGTGATATCAGCATAGGCATGAAAAACCGGCAAAACGTCTTGAATCCATCCTATTTATTCCGGTATCCTAACCTTATGCCACATTCGACCCAGGTCACCCATGTTCCACCGCTTGGCTTTCGCGTCTGGCGAGGTCAGATCAATTCGATGCCCCATGCGCATCAGCACAATGACCTGGAGATCAATCTGGTGTTAGGTGGCGAAGTGGTTTATCTGCATGGCGGACGAATGGTGTCACTTTCGGTCGGTCATATGACATTGTTCTGGGCGGCCATCCCGCACCTGATTGTCCGGCAGTCACCTGATGCGCGGATGGCTTGGATGACCTTGCCACTGGATTGGCTTTGGCAGTGTGATTGTTCTTCGGGGTTGATGACGATGCTCCTCTCAGGCCAGATGGTCAGTGACATTCAGCCCGAAGATCAAGACGATTTGTCATTCAAACGCTGGCATGAATATCTGAGCCTCAACGATCCGCAGTGGCATCACATCGCTGCGCTGGAAGTCGAAGCCAGACTACGTCGGTTCTTTTTGGCAAACCAATCCATCGGCAAAAAATCACGTCGCAAAAGTAGACGACTCAAAGACAAGTCGCTGCTTGATCCGGTGCAGCAGATGGCAGACTTTCTTTCCTCGCATTACCGCCAACCCATCAGCGTGGAAGATATCGCAGAGCATGTCAGTCTCCATCCCAACTATGCCATGCGTCTGTTTCGCAAGCATCTGAACATGACCATGATCCAGTATCTCACCCAACAACGCATCGCCGAAGCCAGACGACTGTTGATCACCACGGACATGCCGATTCTGGATGTGGTGTATGAATGTGGCTTTGGCAGCACCAGTCAGTTTTATCACGCCTTTGAAAGCTACGTCGGCCAATCCCCGCGCGCGTTTCGCAGACACATGGACGGTGTTGGGCAGTAGCCTACTGCCAGGGGAGCGGTTGTGTTTGGCGGTATTGTCCCGGCGTCATCCCCACGATTTTTTTAAACACCGTTGCGAAGTATTGGCTGGATGAAAAGCCCAGGTCAAAGCTGATTTGCGTGATGGTTTGCTCGGTGTTTCGCAGTAATTGTTGCGCTTGACGGACACGCAGATGCGTTCGGTAATCCGCTGGTGTGAGTCCGACTTCTGCCAGAAAGCGTTCGTGAAATCGACTGACCCCAAGGTCGACCTGGCTGGCGATATCTTCGATACTCTGATCTTCATCCAGATGCTCTGACATCCATTGCATGGCTTTGGCCACGGCCTTGGAACGTTGACGATGCTGCGGATGTTCGATGGCCTGCGCGTGATCTCTGAGCAGTTGAATGAGTAATTGATGTAAGACCGCTCGACGTCCAGCCGGTTGGAAATCCGAGTGATCCTGAAGTTCAACATGCATTTGCTTAAAGTGACTTTGGAGTAAAACCGAGCTGGCAAAGGTCCGCTGTGTCATCTGCTTAAACTCAGTAAATAACATGCGTGTCTGCCTGGCGGTAAGAGCGGGTAGAGACTTCGATTTGGCAGGAACCGGCAATATCAGCCAATACAGCGTGCACGGGTGCATCACTTCATCAATCCCGCCATGTGGTTCATCCGGGCGGGTGATGTAAATGTCCCCGCGATTCAATTGATAGATTTCATGGCCGACCCACCATTGCACGCTCCCGCTATCAATCAGACATATTTCGTACGCGTTTTTGTGTACATGGCGTCGGAGACCCAAATCAGCAGCGCGAGGTGTGGACGCCCAACCGAACATTCGTAATTCACGTAAACCCAATTCTTTTCCTTCGTAGGCATGTCGTTGGAGTTTTCGCATGGTGGGACCGTTATGGCAGGTATTGGATAAACGACTGGATGATTAAAGAGCATGTTCAATATTCTACGATCCAGTCAACTGAACGCCAAGTGTGACTGTCATGGCTAAAGTAATCTCACCTTATGAAAATTGGAGATATAACATGACCTTTCCCGCTCCCGTTCTAACGACACAGCAAGTTGCCCAGTATCACATTGATGGCTTTATGTCACTGGATGCGTTAACCAGCCCGGATGAAGTTCGTCGAATACGTGAGATTTATGACGATCTCTTTGCCCGGCAAGTTGGTCGGGAAAATGGTGACCAGTTTGATCTTGGAGGCAGTGACGAAGAGGGAGTGAAGGCCAAATTGCCGCAAATACTCAATCCATCACGCTATGCCCCCGAGCTTAAGCAGATGCAGCTTTATGCCAATGCGCAGTCCGTGGTCGAGCAGTTGCTTGGTCCGCAGGCCAAGGTCACAGGTGATCATGCCATCAACAAACCGGCCTTGGATGGGGCGCCAACGCCCTGGCATCAGGACGAGGCATACTGGGACCCCAATCAACTTTATGAGTCCATGAGTATCTGGATTCCATTACAGGATGTCACCGTGGAGTCAGGCTGCATGCAGTTTATCCCAGGTTCCAACAAGCTGAATATCGTCGAGCATCAAAGCATTGGCGGTGATGTTCGCGTGCATGGATTGGAAGTATGCGATCCAATGGTGGATACCTCCAATGCCGTGGCTTGCCCGATCCCTGCAGGTGGGGCGACGCTCCATAACAACCGCACCCTCCACTATGCCGGCCCCAATCGTAGTGACCAGCCGAGACGCGCCTTGATTCTTATGGCCGGTCTGCCCAGTAAACCCTATCCCGCACCACGCCGTTTCCCTTGGAACGAAGCCAAACGCACTGCCCGAGAGCAGCGCGCTTTGGCCTCGTCCCAGAAGACTTGATCAGAAAGAACAGACATGTCCACAAGCACCAACTACCGTTTGCGTAATGACGAAAAAGCCCTGGTTTGGCAGGCTTATATGGATCGTAAGCCCACGCGCGTCCCGGTCAGACTTTACACCAACCCGCGTGTTGTCCTGCTTAACGAACAATGGAACCCCGAGGGATACACCTTCGAGCAAGCCGCAGAAGATCCGAAGCTGCATATTGAAATATCTCTGCGTCATAGTTTGTACCGAAGAACGGTGCTCAATCATTACACGGATGAGCCAACGGGCTTGCCTGATGTCTGGGACGTTGAGTTGATGGTGTACAACGTCTATGAAGCTGCGATGTTCGGTGCACCGATTGACTACCTGCCACAACAGGTGCCTGATACCAAAGTCTGTCTAACCGACGAAAATAGATTGGAGATTTTTGAACAGGACATATCCAATCCATTGGAGAATCCATTGATCAAGCATTGGCTGGACTTTAATCGCCAGATGATGGATATCGCCAGAGACATGACTTTTGAAGGTCGGCCTGTACACGTGATGCCATGGTCTATCTGCGGGACGGATGGGCCGGTGACGGTTGCGATGAACCTGCGTGGTCCGGAATTTATGGAAGACATGATCATGGAGCCGGACTATGCAGATCGACTCATGCGCTGGATAATGCAGGCTGCGATCAACCGCCGTGCTGCCTTTGAGTCTTACTGGGGCGAACGTATTGGGCATGGCAATGGGATGGCTGATGACTCGGTGGCCATGCTCAGCACGCAGATGTACGAGCAGCAGGTCCTGCCGATTCACCGCATGTTTTACGAAGCCGTCTCCACTGATCGTGTCCGTAGCATGCATCTTTGCGGTGATGCCACACGGCATTTCCCGATGATCCACTGTCGGCTTGGCGTGACGAGTTTTGATACTGGTTTTCCAGTGAATTTTGGAGAAATGCGCAATCAACTCGGAGACGATGTGGAAATTCTAGGCGGTGTTGAAGTGGCCAAACTCATGAACGGTAGTGCTGATGAAGTCTATCAACGTACGCAAGAAATTCTGCAAACCGGTGTGATGCGTGGTGGTCGGTTTGTTATGCGTGAAGGTAACAACCTTCCCCCCAATTGTCCGTTGGAGAATCTGGAAGCGATGTATCAGGCGACTCTCGAATTTGGCAGGTATGAGCCGTGAGTTGCTCCCTGTGTGGGCATGAGTCGTTTCACGCTTGTCGAGATTTTCGAAACCGTGCGGGACTGATACCCACAGCCTGCGTAAACTGGCGCGTGAAATAGTAGACGTCCTGGTACCCCAGTTCGTCAGCAATCTGCTTGATGGGGAGATCCGTGTGGCCAAGACGTTTTCGTGCCTCGGTGACCAACAGATCCAGCCGGTATTGATGCAAGGTCGTGCCGGTGGCTTGTCGGAAACGTCGTCGTAACGTGGTCAGCGAAAGGTGTAGCGATGATGCCAGCTTGCCATAGTCAGGGTCTTGATCCAGTTTGGCAAGCTGTGTGAAAACGGTATGAAGCCACGTGGGTAAATTGGGTGCGGTGGTCGTTCGACTTTCCGCCAGTTGTATCAGGATCGATTCAAGCAGGTTGATCGCATGAACCTGTCCCCAGCGACCGGGTCGGTTCATCTGTCTGAGCATCTGATCAAACTTCTCTGCAATCACATTCGCTGTCTCATCATCAAGCTGCATCGGTTCACCGAGCAGCAAGCCTTCTGCATCCCATCGACGCGTCAAGGGGCCGGTAAAGGCAATGTACCGATGCTCCCAGGATTTGCCTGGTGGGTATTCATGAAAACGGATATGCGGTCCGGGATGACAAGGCCAACACCAATTGCCCTGCATCAAAAATCGCTTCTCATCGTAAAACAACTCCACCGCCCCGCGTGTCATCAACTGAATGGTGTGATACGAAAAGGCCTTGTCCACTGATGCAATGCATCGCGTCCGGTGGTCAGCATGTAGCAGAGTCAACTCTTGAAGCATGGTGGACATATTATGCAAAATCCTGTTTGCTTCGTCCATTGTTATCTGAGCCCGGTCAGCAGATAGTTATGGCATACCTCATGAAAACACGTATATCAAGGAGAAGCGTATGAGTTCCGCCCTGCAGACATCATTGATTAACGAACTGAACATCACGAATAGTGAAGTCGCATTTTATAAAAATGAAGGCTATCTCTGCTTGCCGGGATTGATTGCCAGTAACGCTGTGGCAGGATTACGTGAGGAAGTGCTTGACGTGCTTGATGCCAATGGCGTCACACGTCAGATGCTCGCATCCGCCAGTACACAAGCAGATAAACTCCGGCAGTGCAGTCAATATTTTGCCAACTCGCGATTGGATGATCTGATCAATGGGCCTGCGGTCAGGGCGATTGCCAGTCGACTGCTTGAAGGTGAAGCGCGTGTGTATTTGCCGTTTACCGCGGTGAAGTCGGCCGGTGGCGGTGGGATGTTTCATTTTCATCAGGACAACAATTACACCCAACATGAACCGGCAGTGGGTTCGATTAATATCTGGGTCGCGCTGGTGGACATGATGCCGGAGAATGGTTGTTTGCAGGTGGTCCCGCGATCGCATCAGCAGGGGCAGCTTCAGTCTCGCAACAGTGATGATGGTGATGCGCATCAGCAGTTGGATGTCGATCCACTAACGTGTTTACCGATCCGAATGCGTGCTGGCGATGCAATTGCTTTTACACGCTGGACGGTGCACGGTTCAGAGCAGAACGTGACGGATCAACCGCGCGTTGCCTATGCCTTGCAGTATCACCGGGATGATGTGAAATGGTTTGATCGCAGTGTCGATCAATGGAAGTTACTGGTCGACTCGCCGCGTTTTGCAACGCCGCCTGTCGAGAAACTCGGTCCCGCCGAGAAATGAGATGAGTTGATGGATGATCAGTTATGTCGCTGCCTGGATGACCTGGCAAGTCGGATTGATGAAGAGCATGAAGCTGCGATTCATGCTTCATGGGATGCATTTTTGGATGGGCAGGTTGATGAGGAAATATTCTTTCCGCTTCAGCGTGTGGCATCGGCATCCAAAGTGGATTGGCCGGAGATACCCGTGAACCAGACACTGCATGACCCGCAGTTGATGGCCATGAGTCAGTTCAAAGGCGTGTCGGATGTGCTAGCAAGCGGTGCGAATTACCTGCTGAATGTCCGCTGTAATTACGGCGTGTCCATCATGACAAGCCAGTTGGGGTGTCAGGTGGTTGAGATGCCCGAAGGACAAAACAACACACCGACCACGATGGCATTGGACGGTGAAGATGCCATTCGACGTGTCATTGATCAAGGCGTGCCGGAGTTGCATGCAGGGCAGGGGGCAGCGGTATGGGAGACAGCCGAGTTGTTCCTTGAGATCATGGATCGCTGGCCAGTGTTGGGACGATGGGTGTCGCTGTATCATCCAGATGCACAAGGCCCGATGGACAACGCGGAGTTGGCCTGGGGCAGTGAGATTTTCCTGGCATTTTATGATTCGCCCCAGTTGGTTCATGACTTTCTGGAACTGATGACGGAGCATTACCTGGTCTTTATGAGCAAGTGGTTCAAACTTGTTAAACCGGGAAAGACCAATGTGCATTGGGGGCTTAAACACCCTGGCACGATTGTCCTGCGGGATGATTCACTGATGAACCTGTCGCCGGAGATTTATGCGGAGTTTATCCGCGATCGTGAAGCGCGATGCTTGCGCGAACTGGGCGGGGGGATGATTCATTTCTGTGGTCGGGGTGATCACTTTATCCAACTCATGAGCCAGATGAAAGACGATGGATTAAGAGCAATTAACATGTCGCAACCACATCTCAATGAGATGGAGACAATCTACCAACACACGGTGGATCAGGATATCAAGATCATCGGCTTTGATCCGACATGGGCGAAAAAGGCTGCGGACAGTGGTCGAAAATTGCACGGACACGTGGCATGTCACAATCGTTGATTCGTCGGATTAGCAGGCCAAACTGCAGAGTTGATGCTCCAGTGTCTGGGCTGCTTGACCATCCCCGATGATGACGATGGCAGACGTGTCACCAACCATGTGCTCCATGGGATAGACATTGATCTGCCCTGAAGCGACATCCACATACGTCGGACCTTCAGCACAAGCCACCCAGCCCTTGGCACGGTAGAGTTTTTCACTTGCCATGTGCAACGTGTTTTGTAACCGAATACGCGTCGGTTTGTCGGAAATGCGAATGGTCATTTTCATGTAATGCGGATCACGACACTTGGCATATTCACCAGCAACAGGGATCGCACTTTCGCCAGCAAATAAGTCGATGGGCATGTCACAATTCACCGTATGATGCACATTGGCATTGGGATTGATCGCGATAATCGCATCGTCTGCCTGCTGAACTAAATCGTTGTCTGCAAGGTCCGTCTTGTTCAGCAAAATGACATCGGCACTGGCAATTTGATCGTGGATGTTGGGCAGCGTCTTAAGCAGCTTCAACAAACTCACCGGGTCCGTCACGGTGATCACCTGGTTGAGCGTGAAGACGGCATCGAGCTTGGTTTCCACAAGCATGCGCCGGATCACCATTGGGTTTGCCATGCCACTGGCTTCAATGACCACGCCGTCATAGGGTTCAAGAACGTAGCGGTCGTGAAGCTTCTGGAGTTGTTCAATGAAAGTTGCGGTCAGACACTTGCAAAAAATGGACCCGCCTGGGATCGGCACGACTTCGGCGTCAGGTGATAGCAGTTGCCCATCAATGTCCAGCGTACCGAATTCATTGACGACGTAGATCAGTTTTTTGTCGCTGTTTTTTGCAATGATTTGCTTAAGCAGCGTGGTCTTGCCAGTCCCCAGAAATCCGGTCACCAGTGTCAGCGGGATCATGATGCGACTTCCTGTTTGCTTTGCGATGCCTTGAGAATTTCTTTCACGATCACCGCAGTGTCTGGGATGATGGAAGCGAACTTGCATTGCCCGTCGATGCAGATCGAAGGCAGGTTGGGGACGCCGAGTTTAACCATCATGCCAACCCCTTGTCGGGTGGTGATCTTGTGTTCACGGATGATCACCTTGCAGTCCCCTTCCAATCGCGCACGGGCATTCAAAGCTGCTTTGAACATGTACTGACACGGTGCGCAACCTTCCGAGTCCAACGTGACCACGTCAACAATCACATCACTTTCACTGGCATAGTCCGGCAACACCACATCATCAAACGTGTCGGCCTGGCTGACATTGGCAGCGGTGCGTGCAATATCACGCTGGTATTTGTCGTGAACCATCTGGGCAACGGCAACCAGGTTCTCCGGGTTTACGTCATAAGGCAAATCACAACCCGGGGCGAGGATAAACCCCTTCTCTCCAGCAGCGTCCATACACGCAATGGCGTTGCGCTTGGCATCATTCTCATCGCCCATCATCAACACCGTCGTCAGCTTGAGATTCCCGCCGAAACTTTTGTAGGCAGGCAAGGCAAGATCGCGGATTTTATCCAGTGGAATCTGCTCGTCGATCGCGACATTATCACAATGTGTCGCAGTCATCACTTCCAGATTTCTCGTCGCATCGCCGCAGACAAACATTGAGCCCTTGGAACCCTTGCTGCGAATATGATCAAAGACTTTGTTCGCCGCAGGTGTCACAAACTCCGTAAAGTGTTCAGGAGAAATCTGGCTGGTCATCGGGTCAACGACAGCAATCACGTCTGCACCATGTTCGATATACGCATCAGCAACCTGGCAGGCAACATCCGCGCAAAAATCCATCACAGCCAATACACTTTCGGGTGTGTCATACATATTCATGAACACGTCATTTCCCATTAAATGCAGTGTCAATGTGAACGGACCGGTGAGTAAACCGTATAACGCAATTTCGTCACCCATCTGTTTTTTGACTTGATCCAACGCTTCAAGCGCGATGGGGAAGCGGCCTTTTTCAACGGAAAATTCAGGTAAATCAGCAAGCGATTTGCCATCACCTTCCATCAGACTCATGGGATGCGATACCACCGATGGTGGTGTCTTCTCTGCCCATTTGAGTTCACAGCCAAGCACCTCGGCTTCCATCTGCAGGTCAAAGACAATCGGCAAACCGTCAGGTTGATACCGTTCTTTGGCTTTGCTCAATCCAGCAACAATCAGGTTCGCTGACTTCAAATATTCCTCAGCCGTCCTGCCCACAAGACTTGCACCGTGAACACCGACATAAGGTAACCAGGCGGGGCGTGGGGTTTGCTCGCCAGCAAGGGCGCGCAGCAATAGTTCTTTACCTGTCATGGCAGGATCCTTCGTGTTTAACAGGTTCGTTTGTGATCTTGAAACTTAGCAGGCCAGCAGCTTGCGTGCTGCATCCACCGCACTGGCGGCGTCGGCAGCAAAGCCGTCCGCACCAATCTGATCCGCGTAGGATTGCGTCACCGGCGCACCACCAATGAGCACCTTCACGCCTTCGAGCTGTTCCTGGCGAATCGCATCCATCGTCGCTTTCATCGAGGGCATCGTCGTGGTCAGCAAGGCGGAAAGTCCCACAAGCGTGGCATTGTGTTCCTTGATGGCACTGACAAAAGCTTCAGGTGAAACGTTGACGCCAAGGTCGACGACGTTGAAACTCGCGCCTTTCCACATCATGCTCACCAGGTTCTTACCAATGTCGTGCAGGTCACCTTGCACTGTCCCGATGACCGCGGTCGCCAGCGGCTTGTAGCCACTCTTGACCAGAGCCGGTTCGAGAATCGCCATGGACTCTTTCATCGCACGCGCTGCAATGAGCATTTCCGGGACGAAGACTTCGTTGCGCTTAAAGCGTTCGCCAATCTCGTCCATTCCGGTCACCATGGCGTCAAGAATTTCCTGCGGGACGGTTCCGTTTTCCAGGAATTCGGTGGTGAGTCGGGTGGCATTGCTACGGTTGCCGGACTTGATGGCTTCGGTCAGTTCGTTGAGTTGGGGCATGCTTCTTCTCCTGAGAATCGATTCAGGCAACGCGCCAAAATCGGTTCGTATGTATCTCTGCATGATTACCATAGCGCTGATGGCATGAAATGTCTTGGTAAACTTTGCGCGACTATTGGTAATTTTGTGCGATTGGTTTTGCAGACGGGGGGCCAGACGGCACATGAGAAGAATCTTTTGCACTTTTGTGCCATGGATTGGTACGATTATGCCATTTTGTCAGAATGTGCCTGTCTATACTGGCTGGGGGACTGACCGATGAGTTTGCTGAAGGTCTTGGCAAAGTACCCCTGGTCGCTGAAACCAGCATGCTCGGCGATCTGGCCGATTGGCAAAGTTGTGCGGGCCAATAACTCACAGGCCCGGTCCACCCGCATGCGCACCAGGGTCTGATTAAACCCATGACCGACATGCTGTTTAAAGAGTCTGGAGAAGTGAGAGGGGGATAAGGACATCTGGGCAGCAACTTCATCTCGGCCGATGGGTTCGTGCAAATGCTCCTGCATGAAGGTGATGGCTCCTGCCATGACCATGGGTGCGGTATTGGAACTGTGATGCAACATCGCGTCCATCGTCTTTTCCAGCATCTCATGAAGCCATGGCGCCAACTGCTCCAGGCTTCGGAATCCTGCTAATGCGGTCATGCTCTGGAAGTTGTGTCCCAACATCGCTTCGGGGTCGGCCCCGGCTTCCACTGCTGTTCGGCAAACCGTTGCCACCAACTCCATCAGGAAGCTCTTGATCAGGTCAAACCGTTCGCCTGCATGATGCATGATCACGGTGAGAATTCGATTGAGAATCAGACGTGCTTCACTGCGATCCCCTTGACGAAGCGCAGATAAAAGTCGCGGTTCCTCACGCCAATACAGCTGTCGGACGCTGGCAATACCATCGAGTTTAAGCATATGCAGTGCTTCAGCGCGTTGTCGTTCCTGCTCGGTATTGGAGCGATGTTGGTGGAGCACGGCTGCGTTGGTCAGGTTCTCGCGTTCGACCATCAATCGCAGTTGCCTGCAAGCCAAACGTAAATCCAAAGGGGGTTGATCCGTACCTGCTGGGAACAAATCGTCCTCCTCGATCCCCGCAACAAGTCCGCCAATCACCTTGGCATTGTGCATGATCGGGACCGCCCAATACAGGCGATTGTCCGGGCAATAGCTGACGGTTGGTTCGCCATACCGCAGGCCTTCCTGGACGTTAAATGCCAGTAAATCGCGGTGTTCAACGTTATCCCGGCCGGGCCACCAGCGTTGGGACATCAGTCGCAAGCCATCGGGCTGGACCACGCACAAACCCACCGGCCATTGCAGTTGGTACGTTCGACTCAGACGCAAAAACGTCTGGCGATCCATGCCCGGAGATGGTATTTGTGTTGGGATGGGTTGCTTGGCCATTGATTCTTCATTGCCTCTGTGCCTATGATGACGAACTTTTTGATCAGTGACAACAGGCAGTGCTTTAATGGGACACTGCTGCGAATCCGAAAGTCTGATGATGAATATTGCTGTGATCACATGTGCGGTACTTGAACTGGAAATCGAAGCGTTGGCTGCTGAGGTTGATGGTTTGGTGCATGTTGAAAAATTAGAGCAGGGTTTACACAACGAGCCATCCAAACTCCGCGATGAATTGCAGCTTGCGATCACGCGCGTGGAGTCGGAACATGTGGTGGATGCAATTGTGCTCGGCTATGGTTTATGCAGTCGCGGGATTGAAGGTGTCCGTGCAAGCCGATGCAAACTTGTGGTTGCAAGGGCGCATGACTGCATCACATTGCTGCTCGGTTCCAAGGAACGCTACGCGCAGTATGTCGCGGATCATCCCGGGACGTACTGGTATTCACCGGGTTGGAACAAACATCACACACCACCCGGTCCGCAGCGGTATCAGAAATTACACGAACAATACACGGAAAAATATGGTCAGGACAATGCTGAATATCTCATGGAGACGGAGCAGCATTGGTTTACGACCTATGATCGGGCAACGTATGTTCACTTGACAGTGGGCGCCAGTGATGCGGATAAACAGTACACACGTGATTGTGCGGATTGGCTTAAATGGAACTATGACGAACAACAGGGTGACCCACAACTGATTCACGATTTGCTGTCAGGGCAATGGGATGACCAGCGATTTCTGGTGCTCGAACCCGGTCAATCCATCAAGATGTCCGTCGATGAGAGGGTGGTTCGCGCGGCTGATCATACGTTCGCTTTGCATGTTCACATGCCTGATGCGGATCACGTTTTACCCCTGAAAAACAAGTCAGATTTTCAAAAATCGCTTTCGCAGTTACTCCGTCAACATGGCTTGCCACTTAACACGCGCTGTGGCGAACGCAGCATTTGTGATGGCTGTCTGATTGAATTGCGTGACGGTCAACTTGAACCCATTCAGCATGACGGGCAGGCCGTCTCTGCCAATGGTCAACCGGTGACGCTCAAAGCCTGTGATTACCGGGTTGGGCAGACCAATCAACTGTCGGCGGTGATCCATGTGCCCAAACGATCCACCACCGCGTATAAACCGGCGGTCCTCGATACCTGCCGGATCAACGTGCCGTTTGCACATCAGCCGTTGGTGACTTACACGGACACTCGGCAACTGGCGCTGTGTGTCGATATCGGCACGACGACGGTTGCCATGCTGCTTGTTGATTTGCGTGATGGCAGGATTCTGGATCGCGCTTCAGCCTTCAATAAACAAATGCATCATGGGGATGATGTGCTCACGCGTATCAATCTCTGTACGGTCGATAAAACCATGATCCAAGCTTTGCAGCATGAATTGGTCGAGCACACCTTTGAACCCCTGATTGATGAATTATTGAAAAAGACTGGTTTTTCCAGAGAAAATCTTGCTGGCATGACCGCAGCGGGTAACGCGACCATGTTGCATTTGCTTGCTGGTGTCGATCCGTCTCCCATGGGGATCATGCCGTTCAAACCCACTTTCCTGGAACACCGTCAATGTGATTGGCAGGAAGTCGGCTTGGCGTGGGATCAGGCATGGGGCGATGCGCCTGTGTTGCATTTACTGCCTGGTGCAGCTGCATATGTCGGTGCGGATTTGGTTGCAGGTTTTCTTGCCAGCGGTCAATGCTATGACGCGGGGCCGAGTTTGTTGGTCGACGTGGGGACCAATGGTGAGATCATTTTCAAGCAGGGTGATATGCTGCTGGGTTGCGCCACCGCTGCCGGTCCTGCTTTTGAAGGAGCAGGTCTCAAAGCCGGTATCCGGGCAGGTGATGGCGCGGTCAGTCATATTCAAATCAACACCGACCCGCTCGGTTTTGACTTGCAGGTGATTGGTGACGTCAAGCCCATTGGCATGTGTGGTTCAGCCTACATCGATCTCCTGGCACGTGGGCGAAAGTCAGGCGTCATCGATGACCGCGGACATTTTGATATCAAACGTTTCCCCGACCTGGCAAGTCGGATCAAGCATGAGCAAGGTCGTTCGCCAACGCTGCATCTGGGACATGGGCTTTATGTCAGCGAAGCCGAAATTGCCCGTCTTTTACAGGCTAAAGCAGCGATTGCAGCGGGGATCCTAACCTTGTTGGATAAGGCGGGTGTTCGTGCAGGCGACATCAAGCGACTGTATCTGGCAGGTGGGTTTGGCATGCATGTTGACCTGCAAAGTGCGATCGATTCTGGCTTACTGCCCGGTTTTACGTTGGAGCAAATCCAGCTGGTGGGTAACACATCACTGGCTGGTGCCTACATGGGCATGATGGATCGAGACTTGATGCAGGTCATGTCCGAGCAGGCAACTCACATTGATGTGTTGGAACTCAACACCGAACCTGCGTTTGAAGATCACTACATTGACCAACTGATGCTTTGATCCCAAGCACGATTGATTGCGTTCAGTCATTGCGATTGGCTTGGCGATAATCTCTGGGACTCACGCCGATGATGCGCTTAAACAGTCTGGAAAAATAGTAGGCATCATCATAGCCAACCGCTTGACCAACCAATCGGATGGGCGACGTGGTTTGTGTCAGCAGTGTGGCGGCACGAGTCATGCGTTGTTGAATCATGTAATGCATCGGGCTGCTTCCGAAATGTTTTCGAAAGAGTCGGGAAAAATGGGTGACCGACAAGTGGTGTTCCTTTGCCAACATGTCGAGCGTAATGTTTTCAGTGAGATGTTGATGGATGTATTTTCGCAGTGCTGTGACATTGAGTTGATCACTGGGTTCGGTGGTTCGATGGTTTGCTTGCTTCCCAAGCAGGTGAATGACACGTCCGAGCAAACCAGCTAACATCTGCCCGGTAAGAATGTCCTGGTTTTGGGGTGTGTCGCGATGACTGTGTTTAAACCCCATGGTCGCAGCCTGCAAATCTTCAAATTGGTTGAGAAGATATTCATCATGACCCAGAAATGCCTGGAGTTGGCCATATTGGGTGATGGCGTCCATGTACTGTGATGCCAATTTGCCCCCAAAGTGAACCCAGTGAATATCCCACGGGTGGGTGGGACTGCTCCCATAGGCATGTTGTTTATCAGGTAAAAAATGAAGTAAATGTCCCGCAGAGGCTTCCACGCGTTGCGCTCGCGTCTTGGCAAATCCCTGCCCGCCGACCACCCAGATAATCAGGTAGTCCGTTGCCTTTTTGCGTGATGCCAGATGGTCCGGCTGATTGGAGAAGTGGCCCACCGAGTGAACCTGCAACCACTGGGCGATGGTGTCCGTCGGATTTTGGGGTTTGCCAAGCATGGCAAGATTGTCCATTAATTTGATCAGCCTGTCTATTGGTTTTTGACATCAATCAACTACAGTTGGACAACCTCATGACAAGAATGATTTTACTCAGGAGTCCCCGCCATGACAGATCAACTGATTTCAAACTTCAAACTCACAGAAGAACAATGCGCTCAATGGGAGTCCGATGGCTATCTGATTGTCCGAAGACTGTTTGATACTCATCAGGTTGAGCAACTCAAACAAACCATGCAGGACATTGCCGACAAGGGTGATGCTGTGCCGGGTTGGCAGCCATTGATTGATGTCAAGCAGTATGACACGGAAGTGGTCGATGCGGACCATCTGGGGGATGTCCTCAAGCGTTATCCCCGATTCCTGCATCCGCATCGTTATCTGGATTTGCCTCGCGAGATGATGCTTGACCCGCGCGTGCATGATGTGCTGTTACAGATCACCGGTGTTCAACCGGTTGCCTGTCAGAGTATGTATTACTTCAAGCCCTGTGGCGCCAAGGGGCAGGCCTTGCACCAGGATAATCTTTATCTGCAGGTCGAGCCCAACACCTGTTATGCAGCTTGGACAGCGATCGATCCGGTGACCCCTGAAAATGGTGGCCTGTATGTCGTGCCCGGTTCGCATACGCTGGATACGCAGTGCCCGACGCTTGCTGACCAGACGCAGAGCTTTACCACCGCGCTGGTCGATGTCCCCAAAGGCATGAAAGCCATCCCGACGGTGATGGAGCCCGGCGATGTGCTGTTTTTCAATGGTCAGATTATCCATGGCTCAGGTATGAATCGATCCAAGACCCTTTGGCGTCGCTCGTTTATCTGTCACTACATGCCCAAAACCAGCCAATGCGTCAGCAAGTATTATTTCCCTATCGTCGGCTTTGATGGCAGTGAACTGACTTACGAAGCAAGTCAGGCAGGCGGGCCCTGCGGTGAAGAATTCAAAGACAAGATCCCAAGTTCCTACAGCAATTAGAGGTTTACATGACCACGTCCACCACACTCACAGATCGACAGCGATTCATGGATCACATGCACTATCGCACGCCGGATCGTTATCCACTTTACGACTTTAATTTCTGGGATGAGACGATTCCCGCCTGGTATGAACAGGGGCTTGATCGCAAATGGACGCGACGGAATATTCACCAGCTCTTTGGATTGGATGCCAGTCTTGGGGGTGGGGATAACACGGCGGTACAGAATATCAGGACGAATATCGGTCTTCTGCCGGAGTTTGAATATCAGGTGCTTGAAGACCTTGGTGATGAGCAGATTGTTCGGCAGTCCGATGGAGCGCTTGTCCGTCAGCATAAACATCACGTCTCCATCCCGCCGCATGTTGGTCATACCTTGGTGGATCGTGACAGTTGGAAAGAGCATTACCTGCCCAAACTCCAGGCGGATGATCCTGCGCGGTTTTGTGATGATTGGGATGCGCACGTTGCTCAACATACCAGGCCGGACCGCGATTATGTGTTGCAGGTCTATGCAGGCAGTATGTTCGGCCGACTGCGCGACTGGATGGGGATGGAGAACATTGCTTTGGTTCCCTATGACGATCCTGCCTGGTTTGAGGAGATGGTGACCACCATGGGTGATATTGCCATCGCCACATTGACCAAGGTTTTCGAATCAGGTCTGAGGCCTGAGTGGTGTCACATGTGGGAAGACATGTGCTACAACTCAGGCCCGCTGCTTGGGCCGGATCACTTCAAGCAGTATCTCGTCCCGCAGTACCGCCGGATTACCGAGTTGTGCAATCGGTATGGCTGTGACATTGTCAGCGTTGATTGTGATGGGAAGATTGATGCACTGTTACCTCATTGGCTGGATGCGGGTGTCAACTGCATGTTCCCGGTTGAGATTGGCAACTGGGCGGACCCCATTGCACTCCGCCAGGAGTTTGGAAAAGAGCTGCTGATGATGGGCGGCTTTGATAAACACATTCTCGCCCAATCGCCCCAGGCCATTGATGATGAAATCGCACGCCTCACCCCCTTGGTCGAAGAAGGTGGTTTTATCCCGTTTTGTGATCACCGTGTCCCACCGGATGTGCCGTTGGTTCATTATGAATTTTACTGCCAGCGTGCTGGTCAAGTCTGGGGTAAGCGGCTAAAGTAAACACGAACAAACCTCATGAATTCCAGACTATTTTGAAAGATCACGATGAACGAATCTCCCGCTTTCGTTGCTGACAAATATCGATGGCATGAACACTGGGCGACGCTGCCCGACACACCGCAGGCAAAGGAAAACGGTCGGACACATGGCGTGTGTGTGCGCAACGATGGTGCTGTCGTTGTCTTCGCGCAGACCGTCGATGGTCTGCTGACATATGACCCGGACGGCAAGCTCATCTCAGCTGTTGGCGGTGAACGTTGGTTAGGCGCACATGGTCTAACCAAAATTGTCGAAAACGGCACGGAGTATCTCTGGCTATGCGATCAGGACTCAGCCGAAGTCGCCAAGGTCACCATGGATGGGCAAACCGTCCAGAAACTCCCCAAGCCTGAGCATGCCCTGTATCACGGCGATGATGCCAAACGCTATGTCCCCACGTGGGCGGCGCAGCATCCAGTGACCGGCGAGATCTGGTTGGCCGATGGCTATGGCGCATCACTGGTGCATCGCTTTTCAGCGACCGGTGAACAACTCCAATCCTACGACGGCACCGAAGGCGCAGGGCGTTTTGCCTGTCCGCATGGTTTGAACTTCCGAACCACAACCGATGGCAAAGTTGAACTGTTCATCACCGACCGCGGCAACAAGCGCATCGTCATTTACGATGACAACGGCAATCTCCTGCGTCAGTCCGATGTGACACACAGTCCTTGCTGCTTTGACTTCCTGCACAACTGGGTTTTGGTCCCTGAACTTTCCACGGGGGCCAAAGTACTTGACGCGGATTCGCTGGCATGCCTGGGGGAAATCGGTGTCGCATCATGGGCAGGCAAAGCGCCGGACTACGCGCATAATCCCCCCGAAGGTTGGCCCAATCTTGCGGGAACTCAGCACGTCAAGGCTGGTGCGTTTAACAGTCCGCACGGTGGCTGCTTCGGACCCAACGGTGATATCTACATCGTCGAATGGATCATCGGCGGACGCATTACCAAACTGCAATGTCAATAAACCAAAGCCGTGTCGCTCCTGTGGCGCGGGTTGTATTGGATGGTCTTACGACGATTGCAACACGCCATATTCGTGAATGGTTTCGTACATCGCCACAATGTTCTCCGTCGGACTCACCGGCTGGATGTTGTGACATGGACTGCAAATCCAGCGTGTGCTTGCGTAGATGTCGATCGACTCCTTGACCTCGTCGATCACTTCCTGCACTGTCCCGAACGGCAGGGTGTGTTGGTTATCAATCGAGCCATGGAAGATGATGTGTTTACCAAAGTCTCGCACCAGGCTTTCGCGTTCCATGCCCGGGCATTTCCATTGGATCGGGTTAAGCAGTTCAATCCCCACCTTGTCAATCAAGTCCGGCAGGAAGACTCTGGCTGCACCATCCGTGTGATACATGATGTGAATGCCATAGCTCCGCGCCAGGTCCGCCATCTTGATCTGGTTGGGCAAAAGGAATCGGCGGTAGGTCTCAAGCCCCATCAGCGGGCCGGTCTGCGAACCCAGATCTTCAGCGATGTATGTTACATCCACCAGGCCCTTACCCGCTTCAAACAGTCGGCGATTGTACTCATAGTGAAACTCAAAAAGATGTGTGAGGATCGCATCAGCAATCTCCGGCTCAAGCAGTAAATCTTCAAAGCCTTTTTCCAACCCGCGTAAATGGGCATAAATCAGAAAAGGTTCAAAACACCCGAGTGTCATGGGATATTCCGGCGAATGCTTTTCAAGGTCGCTGCGGACTTTGGAAAAATCAAAGTCATCAACACTCGGCCATGGGTAGGCATCAATCTCGGCGGTGCTGGTCATGGCTGCCAGTGGATTCGTCACTGCTTCTCGGTAGGAACCTGTCCCGTAGTCGACATCCCGATACTGCACGCCCCAGATGTCCGTGTCCTCGGGGAGATGCTTTTTGTGCACGGCGTTGGCTGACTTGCGTTTGTCGATGTTGAGCTTCCGCCAGACCTCGTTCTCATCCTTGCATTGCAGGTCGGTGATCAATCGCTCGGTGACTTCTGCAGTGGATTGATAGTCGGTGGGGATGCGGTCAGGGGTCTGGTTATTGAGCAGTGCCAGCCAGCGTTCACGGGGTGTCATCATGTTGGTTTACCTTTGGGATGTGGTGGCAAGTTTCTCAACCTGCCACGCATTGGGTTTGGGGTTGGTATGTGTATGACCCATGGGATTCATGCCAACCCAACGTTCGTCGATGGGGTCGGCTGCAGGTTGGAAACGTGTATCACAACTGATCCGCCATTGGTTGGTGGTGTTGGTGGTTGACGCGTGCATCGCATGCATGCCAAAGAGAATCACATCGCCGGGTTCGAATGTGGTGGTCTGCCATTGACCGCCGTATTCACGGGCGATTCCCAGCAGGTCATGTGTGAAATGGCCACTGGTCCCGTCGCGGTCGACATCACTTTTGCCATAGGTGTTGCGGAGTTTTTCGAATGACGCCATGTTGTGTGATCCGACCAGCATTGCCAGTGTGCCTTGTTCGGGTGTAAGTCTGCCAAAGGGCGTCCAGATGGTATGCAGGCGTTCTGAGCCGCGTCCCATGTAGACATAGTCGTAGTGCGCAGCGGTTCCAGCGTTCTTACCGACCGCGCGAAGCCACTTGTAGTCAAACGTTCTTGGGGTTTGTCCAAAGTAGGTGTTGAAAAAATCAAACACGCGCTGACCTTCGAGCACGGCTTTGACATCAGGGTGATGCGTGATGTCGGTCTTGCCCATCATGTTCGGCGCTTTGCTGCCATCAGCAATCTTGCCGTCTAACAGTGGTGCGTTGGTATCGAGGCATTGGGTTTGATCGCGCATGTGTTCGAGGATGGTTTGCCGAGCCTTGAGTACGACCTTCGGATCATGGAGTTGTCGGACCAGCAGGTAGCCGTCTTCTGCCATGCGATCATGCAAAGCGTTTGCATCACCCAGCAGGTCATTGCAGTCGCGCAGGTCGGTGCCCAGTTCGTTTGATCCAAGTTCCACTTCGTTGAGTCCAAATGTGACGGTCATGGCGGGTTCCTTTTTCCTGAAAGTTCATGAGGTTGACATGATTGTTGCCAGAAGAACTTGCTTTGACCATGCATTGGCTGGACAATAACTTGTATCTTTTGGAAATCAGACACCACTTATGAAGCAAATTAAACCGCAATCCTGGTTTCGCGTCCGTCATGCCGTTTCATCGGAGATTGGCAGCATCTCGCAAGCCGGTTACCTGCCGGACAGTCGGGGGATTGGTGATTCAACTATGCGCGTTTTGGGCGAGTATGCCGTGGTGTTCCTGCTGGCAGGAAGCGGGCATTATGCCGACGCCAATGGCATCGCATCGGTGATCACACCCGGTGATATGATCCTGGTGTTTCCCGACCTGCCGCATCGCTATGGGCCGGGGCCTGATGAGCATTGGACGGAGATGTACCTGGTGTTCAACGGGCCGGTGTTTGCACTTTGGGATGAGAAAGGTTTGCTTGATCGAGCCAATCCCGTGATGCATTTGGAGCCTTTGGATTATTGGGCCAAACGGTTTGAGTCGATTCTCGGTGCGCCACATGAAGCTGGGCACGCGCCACCTTTGCTTGAAGTCTGTCGATTGCAGGAAGTCCTGGCAGAGATTGTGACCGGTTCATCCCATGCGTACTCTCAGCATGATGCGACAGACAGTCAGTGGCTCAGTCATGCCTGCATGTTATTGGAAACCGATCTTGCCAACCGCAGACATCCCTGGCAGGTGGCTGATCATTTGGACATGGACTACGAACGCTTCCGCAAACGCTTCACACAGTTGATGGGTATCCCGCCTGCACGCTTTCGCAACAATCGCATCATCGACCGTGCCTGTGAGATGATGCAGAGTTCGTCACTGTCCGACAAACAGATTGCCTTGAGTCTTGGATTCTGTGATGAGTTCTATTTTTCCAAGCGGTTTAAGCAGTTGGTTGGTGTCACACCATCGGTCTTCCGCAGGCGATTGCCCCGTGCTCAGACATAACTGCGACGAAAACAGATACATCTGAAAACCAAACTCTGGTACCATGACAAACATCTTTGGCACTACCACTCTCGGAGATTAAACGCATGTCCACGCTGGTTAAACCGTTTTGCATGTCGGGGTTGTTCCTGTTGCTTATATCATTGAGTCTGTTGCCCGGGTGTGGCAAGTCCGACTCTGATCCGCAGGATGCATCAAGCAAGAAAAAACAAATCGCGGTCATCGCCAAAAGCACCGTCAATGCTTACTGGAAAGCCGTCGAGCAAGGCGCAAAAAAGGCTGCAGACGAAGCGGATATCCAGATCATCTGGACCGGCCCTGATGCTGAAACCAATCACACACAGCAGGCTTCCATGGTCGACAACATGGTCAATCGCGGGGTCGATGGCATTGTCCTGGCGCCCACTAATTTCGAAGCGCTCGTCCGCCCCGTGGAGTCAGCAGCCATGCGCGAAGTGCCCATCGTCATCATCGATTCACCGGTGAATACCGATAAGCCCGTAAGTGTCGTCGCAACCGACAATGCGTCAGCAGGCGGTGAAGCAGCAAGAGCACTGATCGAAGCGATGGGTGACAAACGTACTCATGGTGGCAATATCATCATGCTCCGATTTCTGGAAGGTTCCGCATCAACCGAGCAACGCGAAAAAGGTTTTAGTGACGTCATCAACGAATCAGACGGCTTGACATTGGTTGAGTCGACCTACATCAAAGGTTCGGGTTCAACCACCGATGCTGCAGACACCGCAGACGCTTTACTGCGTCGTCACATCAAGGACAACGAACTGAAAGTCGATGGCATTTTCGCTTCCAATCAACCCACTGCCATCGGCATGCTCCGCAAGCTCGATCAGTTCCGTCAACAGGGCATCACCATTAATGCGCCCTTCGTCGGATTCGATGCCCATGACGTGCTTCTCAAAGGTATTCGGGATGGCAAAATTGCAGCACTCGTCGTGCAGGACCCATTGAACATGGGCTACCTCGGCGTCAAAACCATGATCGATCAACTCAATGGCAAGAAGGTCGAACCCTTCGTCAACACCGGTGCTACCCGCGTCACCGCTGAGAATGTTGACAAACCTGAAATCAAAAAAATCACCTTGGAAGATTGACCCCCTCGGATGATTCAGCCAACGTATTCCAACCTGCTGTCCATGCGCGATGTCAGTAAACGCTTCGGCCCGACCGTGGCGCTCGATGGTGTCGATTTGACCTTAAAACAAGGCGAAATCCTCGCACTCATCGGTGAGAATGGGGCAGGCAAGAGCACGCTCATGAAAGTGCTCTCCGGCGCGCATCCGCCTGACCGTGGGCAGATGCAACTTGCTGGCCAACCCTACATGCCCCGCAATCCCATGGACGCTCGGCAGGCACGCGTGGCCATGATTTACCAGGAACTTTCCATCGCGCCGGACTTGACGGTGATGGAGAATATCATGCTCGGCGTCGAACCGATGCGCACACCCGCATGTCTTGGAATCATTGATTGGCCGAAGATGCGCAGCGTTGCCAAACAGGCGCTTGAACAAATCGGTCACCCTGAGATTGCGCCCGATGCCTGTGCAGGGGACTTGCCCATCGCCCAGCAGCAACTCGTGGAGATCGCACGCAGTATTGCTTTAGGCTGCAAGGTTTTGGTACTCGACGAACCGACGTCCAGTTTGGCCAAACAGGACATCGACAAACTTTTTGCCATGCTCGATCAACTCCGCAAGCAGGGGTTGGGCATGATCTACATCTCGCATTTTCTCGAAGAAGTCCGCCAAATTTCAGATCGGTTTACCGTGCTGCGTGATGGTGCTTCGGTCGGAGAGGGCATCACAGCACAGTCGGATAATGCGCAGATCATCCGCATGATGGTGGGGCGGGATGTCAGGGACCTTTACCCGCGATCAACACACATTGCTGGTGAGGCACTGTTGGAACTTAAAGCTGTCGCAGGTAACACCAAACCCAAACGCGCATCGTTGACGCTACACCGTGGTGAGGTGTTGGGCATTGCAGGCTTGGTCGGAGCCGGGCGAACCGAGATGCTCCGCGCGATCTTTGGTTTGGATGCGATCCAGTCCGGGCAGGTTCGACTTGCGACATACTCAGGACATGCAACACCTGCTAAACGTTGGGCGCAAAGCGCGGGCATGGTCAGTGAAGACCGCAAAACCGAGGGACTTGCCCTTGGTCTGAGTATTGCAGACAACACCACACTCTCGGATTTAAAAGGTCTTGGTCCCATGGGCTTGGTCCTGCCATCCCGACAACAGCAGGCGACGTTGCCATGGATCCAAAAACTCAAACTCAAATGTGAATCACCAGCTCAAGCAGTCGAAGCGCTCTCCGGCGGCAATCAACAGAAAGTCGCCATCGCCCGTTTGCTTCATCACGATGTGGATTTGCTCCTGCTCGATGAACCGACACGTGGCGTGGACATTGGTTCCAAAGCACAAATCTATCAACTCATTGATGAGTTGGCGTTGGGGGATGGATCACGCAAACCGCGAGCGATTTTGCTGGTGAGTAGTTACCTGCCGGAGTTACTTGGCGTGTGTGATCGCATTGCAGTCATGAGTCGGGGCGTGCTCGGTGAAGCGCGGGATGTCAGTCAGTGGACGGAACATGAATTGATGATGGAGGCAACAGGCCAGGCATGAACGCATTAACCCACTCATCCAAATTCGCCACGATGCTTAACGTCTTTGGGCGGGTTGCTGCATTGGCGGTGATCTTCATCGGCTTTGGTTTCATCGTGCCGGACTTTGCGTTTTTTACTGCGGGTAATGTCGAAAACATTCTCATGCAAAGCGCGGTCTATGCGATGTGCGCTTTAGGCGCGACGATGGTCATCATCACCGCGGGGATTGATTTATCCGCAGGTTCCATGATTGCGTTAGCCATGGTGATCACCGCCATGATTTTAAATGTCGATGGTTCGCAGGGACCGATGGTTGAGACATATCCAACGCTTTGGCCGATCGTCGCCATTGCCGGCGGCATGTTGGCCGGAACGTGTGTCGGATTGACCAATGGTTTGTTAATCACCAGCTTGAGACTCGTGCCGTTCATCGTGACGTTGGGGACGCTTCAAGCGATTCGCGGGTTGGCCAAGGGCGTTGCAGATAATCAGGAGATCAGCCCGCCGACGAATTGGCTGTATCACCAGTTGATGTTCCCGGTGCAAGGTCGGACGTTTAATTGGCAAATCGTGCCTTGGGGTGTCTGGGCGACATTGGTTGCGGCGCTTTTTGCAGCAGCCTTGATGCGATACACACGGCTGGGACGCTGGATTTATGCTGTGGGTTCCAACGCGGACACCGCGCGGCTGTGTGGCGTGCCGGTGTTGCGCACCAAGATTATGGTCTACGCCATGGCCGGCGCCTTTGCCGGTTTGGCTGGGGTGCTCGAATTCAGCAAGCTGAATCTCGGCCAACCCACCGGCGCGGTGATGTACGAACTCTATGTCATCGCAGCCTGCGTCATCGGCGGGACTTCATTGATGGGTGGTGTTGGCAGCATCTTCGGCTCGGTCATCGGTGCCTTGATCATTGGCACACTCAACGCTGGCGCCCAACAAGCTGGTTGGCCCAAGTGGGTTCAGGAAATCGTCATCGGTGCGATCATCATCCTGGCCATCGCGCTGGATCAACTGCGTCATCGGCGTAAGGCGTGAGTGACATACCATGTGGAAAACCGAGTCAAGATGACTCGGCGATATAGCCCGGTCATCTTGACCGGGTTGGATTAACTTGCCACCCTCGCACCGTTTTCAAGCAAGCGACGATCCAGCAACCCACCGGTATCAACCAGCAATTTCTGAAGCTTCTCCAAAGGCACCTTGTTGTCGGTGATTTTATCTTTGATCAGCAGGGCAGCCGCATCGCCACAGGCTTCGCCACTCACCGCACAGGTTGGGATCGCACGCGTCACATCCACCACGCTGTGATCCGCACTGATGCATCGCCCAGCGACAAACAGGTTGTCAATCGTGTCCGCCTGAAGCGCACGCAGTGGAATGGGATACACCGGCCCGCGTCGCCGCCAGTCTCCGGTGAGACCCACGCAGTCATCAAGCCACGTATGCATGTGATGTTCGCCGAGCATGAACTGGTTTTGCAGACAACGCGTCACACGAAAGCCTGGGATGGATGCAACACCAAAGGGGTAAATGCTGTCCTGTGGATTATCCTTGCGCTTCTTTTCCAGTTTCTCATTGAGTAGTCGACGTGTTTCAAGGACATGGCCGGTGACGCCCTTGTGATCCACGCCACTGAAAAAGGGTCCGACAGCGCCGTTACCTTGATAGTGTTCCTTGTCATAGGGATTAGAGTGCACTGCCAGACGCAACTCACCGTTGTGGATTTCGTAGTACCACGCAGCAGGCACATTGTTGGCACTGGTGTACGTCGGGCAATGGGCAAAGGCGCAGACATCCGCATCACCGCTGGCATCAATGAACTGCTTGGCAGCAATCCCCAGGCGACCGCTCTTGTTCTCAACGATCAGGTGCGTGAGGGTATTGCCCTGCGTGATCGTTTGGCAGACCACGGTGTCATACATCAGCGTGATGCCTTCCTTGACGATGACCTGTTCCATCGCCAGTTGGAAAGCGTAGGGGTTAAACGAACTCATGAAGCGTTTGCGGGATCGCTCCTGATCCAGCGATTCATCATCACGACCATTCAGCCAGCTATCGGGGACGGGAGTAAACCGTGCCTTGGGCAGGGGGGCTTTGATTTCGGAGACCGACAGGTGGAGCAGTTCCTCGCAGATACCGCCCATGACCTGCTTGCCGTTGCCGTCACAGATCGGCAGGTACATGATGACGTTACCGAGTGTTGCAAGTCCGCCGAGTCCAAACTGTTTTTCAATCAGGACGACGTTGACGCCTTGCCGCGCCGCCGCCATGGCCGCTGCGACACCTGCGATGCCACCGCCGATGACAGCCACGTCATAGCTGGCTTCGATTGGAATCTGGCGTGATGGTTCGGTGATGAATGTAGACATGTTGTTTACTTTCCTTCCAGGCGTTGGGTGATCCGTTTGCCCGACGCCAGGGCAGTATGTTTGAGTATTCTGATTTTATCACGCAGTCCCTTGCGCTCGCTTTGGTTCCATTGGATGGTCAGTGCGGCCATCAATGCGTTGTCTTTTCCAAGGATGGGCAGACCGAGTTTAAGGTTGAGTGGTTTCTTTTCCGGCACGAGAATGCAGCCCTCCTTGCGTGTCTTGGCAAGGATGGTTTCAAAGGTTTCCCAGTCATCCCAGAGGACGTGCCCATACATGTGAAAGGGATAAATCTGCTGATATTGGTCAGAGATTTCACTGCTCCAATATGCCAGATGAACCACAGAACCCGCAGAGAGATAGGGGGGCAGGATATAGTTGTTGGGTCTTTGAATCTGGGTCGGATTGTTCTCGTGAATCGCACTACGAACCGTGACATGATTGCCGATGTACTCAGAATAAAACAGTGATGAATCAGGCAGCTGTTTTTGAAGTCGGAGCATTTCTTCATGGACGATGTTGTAATACCGGTCCTTGTTTTCGTTGGACATCAGGTTCAGTAATTTGTCGCCGAGCACGTAACGTGCAGGACTCTCCAGGCGCTTGACGAAGCCACCATCGACCAAAGTCTGGACAAGGTGATAGGTCGCTGCCGAGGAGCAGTCGATGGCATGAGCCAGATCCTTGAGATTGATCCCTTCCCGCCGCGCGGAGATGGTTTCAATGAGGATCATGCCCCGCTTAAGTGATTGAACCGGCTTGAACATTGATTAACCATAGGTTAAAATAAATTAATCTATAAATAATCATATCCAACGACGGTTTTGAAGTCAATTAGAATTGAGGGATTAGGGATTAGGGATTAGGGATTAGGGATTAGGGATGAGGGATGAGGGATGAGGGATTAAAACCGCTTGCGGTTTAGCGCATCGGGCGAGATTCGAAAGTTGACGGTGTTCGTTTAGTTCATGGAGTGCTAAACCGCAAGCGGTTTTAATGCGCACTTTTGAGATATGGTTGATGGCTGGCGACTAACAGGTTTGCAGCTTGGGATCGGGTTGCGTCAGTTCATTGAGAATGCGCCGGGTCGGTGATTGCTCGGGGAGATTGGTGGGGGCAACGAGGTACAACTGCTTGTTCAGTGATGTATTCTGCAATGTCAAAGCGCAAAGTCGCTGGGTTGCCAATTCGTCGGTGACCGCACTTTGGGCGACCATGGAGATGCCCAGTCCTGCCATGACCGCGCGTTTGACCGCTTCGGTTGATCCGAGGTTTTGCGAAACCTTTAAACGCTGTGCATCTTCATCCAGCAGTTGACGCAGTCGCGTGCCGGTGCCGGTGCCGCGCTCTCCGCCGAGCATGGGGGCGATAGCCAATTCATCAAGACTGATACTTTGACGTGCGGACCACGGGTGATCCGGCGGGACGATGATGATCAATTGTTCGTTGAGCCACGGGTGTGCTTCAAAGCCGGGTCGGTTGTCCCACCATTCCATTGCAGCGATGTCGATTTCCCCGGACTCAAGTTTTTCGACCATGTCGGGATTCGTGCCGATGACCAGATCGATGCGGATATTCTCCTGTTTGTCGACTGCCAGTTGCTTGAGTTTTTCCGGGAGAATGTAAATGCCGATATTGCTCGCTGCACCGATGACGACCTGTTTACCCGCTAAGCGTTGCTTGACCTGTGATGCAACCTGGATCAGACTCCGCGCATAAGGCAGGAACATCTGTCCCTGGCGTGTCGGCTGACAGCGCTGATTATTGCGGACGATCAATGGGCAGTCCAACTCGGATTCGAGTTTGCGAATCCACTGCGAGAGTGTCGGTTGAGCCTGTGACAGTCGACGTGAGGCACCGCGAAAGCTGCCGGTTTCGATGACCGCGATGAAGGCTTGAACATGGTTGAGATTGAGCATGTGATTTACCCGTGCAGGTGCTGGTCAGCGGTTTGATTCAGTTCATTGATCCGACCACGCGGTGACCGGCCTTGCAGGAAATCGACAATGTTGATCGCCGCTTCCATTTCAATTTGCTGGCGGACGCTATCCACTGCTGATCCTAAATGTGGTGTGAGGACCGTGCGGTCAGGGGACTGAAGCAATTGCGTTTCAATGTGACCGGGGCGATCATCGCGAGCCCAATCTTCCATTTCAAAAACATCTGCTGCATAGCCACCAAGTAAGCCCATCTCCAATGCATCGGCAACTGCAGCTTCGTCGACGACACTGCCACGCGATGGGTTGATGAGCATGGCATCGGAGCGAATGAGTTTGAGTGTTTGTGAATTGATGATGTGTTGGGTTTGATCACTGAGTGGCAGACAACTGATGATCCAATCGGATTGGCCGAGCAGGTCTTCAAAGGAGGTCTGTCGGATGTTGTATTGTGCGGAGTCGGTATCGCTGAGTTGGTTTTGATCCCAGCAAAGCAGGCGACAATCAAAACCAGTCAGACGTTTGGCAATGGCTTTACCGATAGCGCCGAAACCTAGGAGTCCGACGGTGGTGTTGGCGATACCTTTGCCGAAGAAGCGCGGACGCCAACCCACAAAACCGCCACTGCGAACGAGTTTGTCACCCATGTTGATGCAGCGTCCCAGCGAGATCATCAAGCCCACGGTTAACTCAGCAGTGGGGACGGTGAGCAGGTCGTTGACGATACTGACGTAGATGCCGTTTTCGGTGCATGATTGGACATCAATGTTGTCATAGCCTTTGAGCGCGCCTGCAACGAGCTTGAGATAAGGCGCGTGATTCAGCCAGTCTTCATCGACGCGATCATGCATGAAGACCATGACGGCGGTTGCCTTGTGCAGGGCTGCCTGGAGTTCTTGACCTGACAACGGGTCGGGCCAGGCAGGCATGATGACTTGTGCATGTTCTCGCAGGTAGTCATACACAGGCGGGTGAACATGGCTGGTGAGAACGACGGTGGGTTTGGATTGCATTTGGGGTTGGATCATGGTGTTGGTGTTTTGTGGGAGCGCTAAACCGCAAGCCGTTTGAGAGGGTTTCGATGAACCGGAAGCAAACGATGGAAAACTTCCGGGGGAGGTTATTTGAATTTTTTGCGCAGGACGCCTGAGAGTAAGTCCACGCCGGTGACCATGACGAGGATGATCAGCAGGATGGCTGAGACTTCCTGGTATTGCATGATGCGAAGTGAACCGATGAGTTCAAAGCCGATACCGCCTGCGCCGACCATGCCCATGACGGTGGATTGTCGGAAGTTGTATTCCCAACGGTAAATTGTGACGTCCGCCATTTGAGGTAAGACTTGCGGGATCACGCCATGGAGTATGACTTGCAGGCGTGAGGCACCGGTGGAGGTGACAGCTTCGACGGGGGCTTCGTCGACATGTTCGATGGACTCCGCAAAGAATTTACCAACCATGCCGATGGAGTGCAGGCCTAATGCGAGGACGCCGGGCAGCACACCAAAGCCGACTGCTGCGACGAAGATGATGCCCATGATCAATTCGGGAATCGATCGCAGAAAGTTGAGCACGCCGCGCATCGCAAAGTAAACCGTCGGGTGTGGGGATGTATTGCGTGCAGCCAGTAAGCCGATGGGAACCGAGCCGATCACCGCGATGGCTGTCCCCGCGACACTCATCGCAAGACTGTCAAAGAGCGGGCGAATCCAATCTTTCCAGTTGGAGAAGTCCGGTGGCATGGCTTCAGCAACAAGACTGACAATGTCACCTGCACCGTCAGCAAGTCGACGGGCGTTGAGCACATCTGCAAACCACCAGGCACCGAGAATGATTAAAATCAGAATCAGCAGTTGGCTGGTCCCCAGATACCAACTGCGACGCTCCCTGGCGATGAGTTGATGCATGTCCGGCTTGGGGGGTGTCGGTGATTGGGTGTTGATCGTTGTCACGAATCGATCCTTTGGATTGCGTGGGGTTTTTGATTGCTTCCCACATGGACCCGGGGACGTTTAGCTAGTCCCCGGGTATCAAGTGGAGAGCTACTGAATGACAGGTGATTAGTACGGTTGTTTTTGTTCGTTGAACCTGTACTCATTTCGTCATTCCCGCGCAGGCGGGAATCCAGTGGCATTCTGTTGACGCTTGCATGTATCACTGGACTCCCGCCTACGCGGGAGTGACGGATGTTTATACAGGTTGCTTTAAAACTTGCTGGGGTCCAGGCCCAACAGGTCGATCAGATCGCGGACGGGTTGATAGTCTTCGTTGGCGATGGGCGCAAAGCCATCTGCCTTGAAAGGCTTGAGAACGTCTGCGTAGTCGTTCTTGTTCAGTTCGTAGAAAGCCTTTTTGATCTGTTCCTTGAGACCTGCGTCAAGGTAAGACTGCATGGTCCAGGGATACTGGGGGAAGGGCTTGGAGAGGGTGAGGATTTTGACCTTGTCTTCCTTGATGACACCCTTCTTGATCAGTGCCTGAAGGATGGGATAGCTCAAGCCACCGGCCTGGGCATTGCCGGACTGCACATTGACGGCGACGGCATCATGGGCGCCAAGGAAAACTTCCTTGTAATCCTTGTTGTCGATTTTCAAACCATGTGCAGCGATGATGGACTTGGGGATCAGGTGGCTGGAAGTCGAAGCCGGATCACCGAAAGCAACGGTCTTGCCTTTGATGTCTTCGATCTTGTTGATGCCTGATTCGGTGTTGGCAATGAGCACACTCTTGTAGGTCTTAGAACCTTTCTTGACCAAAGCTGCAAAGGGTTCGATCTCCGCTTTGCTCTTGGCAAGAACGAATGAGAGCGGGCCGAAGTATGCCAGTTCGATACGACCACGACGCATGGCTTCGATCATGGAAGAGTAGTCAGTGGTGACGATGAGTTGGACTTTCTTGTTCAGACGCTGTTCAAGATAGTCCTGCAAGGCGCGGTTGTTTTTGATGATGGTGTTGGCATTTTCATCGGGAAGCAGGGCGACACGCAACGTGTCAGGATTGGTTTTGCTGTCTGCGTGGGCGATGCTGGTCATGGTCAGGACGCAGCACAGTACTGCCAACATAACGTTGGACACTTTGAGCCAGTTGAATTTCATCTTCGATCTCCTTGGGGGTTGTGGTTGGGGGTTTGGGAATTGAGGGATGATCATCCGAGGCATTAACGGTTTGTTGATTGGTTTTGTAGATCCGCTCCAGGTGTTCGTCGGACAGCGCGTTGGGTGGGCCGTCGAAAATCACTTGGCCATCTGCCAACGCAATGACACGCTGGGCATAGGCGCGGGCGAGTTCCACTTGATGCAAACTCACGATGGCGGTGATGTGATCCTGATCACAGACTTTTTGAATCAGTGATAAAACCCGGTTGGCGGTCCCCGGGTCGAGACTGGCGACGGGTTCATCTGCCAACAGATACCTGGGACGTTGCGCCAAGGCACGGGCGATCCCCACGCGTTGACGTTGCCCGCCGGAGAGTTGATCGCAGCGGGAGCGTGCCTTTTCCAGAAGTCCGACGCGTTCCAGGCAGTGCATTGCCCATTGCAGGTCGGCTTTGGAGTTGGGCATCAGTGACTTGTACGCTGGCTGACCTGCGAGCTTACCGACGAGGACATTCTTGACTGCACTCTGACGGAGTATCAGTTGGTGCATCTGAAAGACCATGGCCGTATGTCGACGGTGTTCCCGCAGGCGCGGTGCATGCTTGTTTAACCCGGATAGGCATTGATCGTCATCACCGACCACCAATCCCTGCGTCGGACTTTGCAGCAGGTTCAGACATCGCAACAACGTGGACTTGCCCGCGCCGGACTGCCCGAGCAGCACGGTGAACTGCCCCTGTCGGAACTGAAGGTTGACGTTGTCCAAAGCACGGACATCGGGCGGGAAGGTGACACTGACGTTCTGCAGGTGCAGCATGGCTTGGCCTTGTCGTGTGTGATTGAAAATGTAATCAAAACCAAATATTGATTACGTCAGGCAATGTTTTATCGCGCGCAGATTAGCACTTGATCGCCAGAGCGTGAGGATTCGATGAGTTTGCTGATGGATGTCTGAAATGTTTTGAGAGTGATTTGAAGGAGATGTTTTCAGCTAAGTCCAATGGCTGATAAAGACATGCCGACGTGACACAGTAGGATGACACGCAGATTGCTCATCATTTGCTCATCAAGTCTTCATGGTCGATCAGTCGTGAGACATGCAGATGGGGGCTGTGTTTGGGGATTTGGATTTGGGTTTATTTCCCTTACACACATCTTCAACCGGTTAGGTTTTAGCTGGAGCATCGGTTCATGGGTGGGGTTACTGCACGCAGCTTGGCGCGTGTGTCGTGCATGGCGACAGAGCAGTCCATTTTCACCGTGATGCAACACAACATCCTTGAACCGATGCCTTGATTCGTTGTGAATCAAGCAAAGGCAACAGCGAGCCGGCTCACGAAGACATTGCAAGTAACATACATTTGAGGTGCAACGAAACATTAGCGGATGGCTGGTGATTGAATCGGCTGACCCTGGTGGAGCGGCGTGCCAAGTCCTCACGTCGATTGCCAAAAATGGTGTGACAATCGAACTCCACCAGGCCAACCCGGACGACGTAAGTACTGACCGGAGACTGGACCCTTCCCAGACGCTCCTTGTCTTCCCCGGCACATCCTTGTGAACTTGGGGACGGTGTGTCTGCCCAAGTATGGCATGCCCGTCGTCAAAGCATGCGCTTATGTCTGGTTTTCTATCCTGATGCCTGTCAATGGTTTGGTCAGTGACGCAAGACATTGATGAACATCATTCAATAGCTTAACTGTATTATCGACACTATCCGATAAGAAGACATACCTGTTTCGTCCACAAAGCTTAATCAGTCGTCTACCAGGGAGCGCAGGTACAGGTTGGATTTCATCTCCTGGGGCAGGTCGCCGTGCTTGCGGAACTGCCCCGGGGACATGCTTGACCAGCGTTTAAAGGCACTGCTGAATGAGGCGTCCGACGAATAGCCCAGCTCGATGGCAATGCGTTTGATCCCCATTTTCTGACCACGCAGTAATGTGCATGCCCAGTGCATCCTGATCTCATGCAGATAGGCCATGGGGGTCTGGTTCAGACACTGTTGAAAGCGTGCAGCAAAGGCTGAGCGGGACATACCCACTTCACTTGCCAACGAGGAGACGGTCCAGTTGTCACCCGGTTGGCGATGCAGACATTTAAGAGCGTGGAAGATTTCCGGGTCCGTGAGAATACTGCTCTGATCACCGGGTTGATGCGTGTTTTCCTGGGCGTTATAGCAGCGCATCGCATGCAGCAGCAGGGCACGTGACAAATAGTCGGTGATCCCGCGCCAACCTGGTTGTTTGTGGATCAGTTCCGCATGAATATTGTGAATCAACTCGGATGTCGCACCGGGTAAGCGATTCCGCCGCCCTTTGATATGCAGGTAACGTGGCAAGACACTCAAGAGTCGTGAGCTTTCCGCTTGCTTGAATACATAAAAAGCACATGAGATACGTGTGAGTTTGCCCCCGCCCCCAAGGTTCAAACCCAGATGATTGTCCACCAGATCCGGGCTCAGTACATCCAGGAGTTCCTGTTTTGGCGTTTGGGGATGGTCGCTGAGCGTGCTGATACAGTCATTGCGAAAAACGAATATATCACCCGACTGAAGGTGCAGGTGTTCTTTGAGATGTTCATCTTTGAAATAGCAATTGCCTCGAACCATCGCAAAAACAATCAGCGAAACGGCTTTGCCAACATTGCTCGCAGGGGCTCTGATCCCCCACGGTGCGGTGTAATCGCAGAAACTCACAGGGCGGACATTGCAGCGGTGACTTTTGAGCAACTGATCCACAATGTCCACCAACCCCGAAAGTTCAGTTGGCACCGTTTCCTGCGAATCAAGGTGGTCTTCGCACATAGCCTCCCTCTCACCTGTTCTCCACCCGAAGAAATGATCAGGGGGTCGAAACGTCAACCCCATTTATTTCCATAAAGGGTATGTCTAAGTATATATCTCTATAGCCAATCGCCAAGCTAAAAAATAATTTAGTTCGTTGAATTGAATGTATGCTCGAATCGGAAAACGTGCCTTACCTTGTGGGAATTGGATACAGATTGCCAAGGCCATGTCGGTGTTGATGTCCGGGGGGTACAATGCTTCAAGTCCGATTCATTTCATTGAGAGTCATAACACGAGATTGGAACAACGATGCTCAAAGGTATTTCCCCGTTACTGAGTCCTGAACTGCTTGCTGAACTTTGCCGCATGGGCCATGGCGATGAGTTGATTTTAGCGGATGCTCATTTTCCAGGTAATACATTCAATGACAAGGTTTTGCGTGCAGATGGACTGGGTGTCCCCCAACTGCTTGATGCGATCCTCCCACTGTTTGAACTCGATAGTTACGTCGATCATCCATTGGTGATGATGGCTGCCGTCAAGGGTGACGAACTCGATCCGGCTGTCGAAGCAAGCTACCGTGTCCCCATCGACAAGCATGCCCCCGGCACCGCTGCCATTGCACGCATCGATCGCTTCGACTTCTACGATCGCGCCAAAGACGCCTACATGGTGGTCATGACCGGCGAAACCGCCAAGTATGGCAACATCATCCTCAAAAAAGGTGTCACACCTGTCCCCTGATCCGACTTGACTGAGTACGAAATAGTCGTATTATTCCAGTACTCTAATACACTGGAGGTGTCATGTTTCGATCCTCGCACTGCAATCGGGCCTGGTTTGGGGTTCTGCTCGGTCTGATCGTCTCAGCCTTACTCCATGCCTCACCGTATCAAGCCGGAGACATGGTTTACCAACTGGACATGCAAAGCGCAGTGGTGCAAAGTCGGCCGTTGATTGACGGTGCACAATGGGTCAAAGACGGACCCGACGGACAAGTCTGCTACCAGATCACGGTTGGCAAAGCACTTGGCCCAAACATGAACGCCAGCGCCTTTCCCATCGATCTCGCGCCGTACCGTGGTCTGTACATGCAACTGTCCTGCAAAGTCAAAGCACAGGATGTCACCCAGCCTCGCCAATCCTGGAACGGCATCAAATGCATGCTCAACTACAAAACACCGACCACCGGCGAACATTGGCACAATCAAGGCAATGTCTTCGGCAGCTTCGATTGGAAAACCATCAACACCAACTTCATGGTCCCCAACGATGCTGCTGCCGGCCAACTTATGCTCGGACTCCAGGACTGCACCGGCACAGCATGGATCAAAGATGTCAAACTCACCGTCCTTCAGGCACCACCCACACGCCCCAAACTCCCAGATAGTCTCGGCCCCGCGTACAAGGGACACAACCTGCCACGACTCCGTGGGGTGATGTCGCCACAGCAATTCCGCACACAGGATTTCGTCGACCTGGAAAAATGGAACGTCAATGTCGTCCGCTGGCAGATGACCCGACACTGGGGCAAAGCCAACACCGATCTGGACATCGCGGAATACGACACATGGATCGACGCCGAATTGACCGACCTGCACAAGGCAGCAGACGCAGCTTACAAGCATGGCATCAAACTCGTCATCGATCTACACTCTCCCCCAGGTGGTCGACTCCACGACAGCACTGTGCGCATGTTTGTCGAAAAGAAATACCAGGATCACTTCATCAAAGTCTGGCAGAAAATCGCAACCCAGTTCAAAGACCATCCCGCCATCTGGTGTTACGACCTGATCAACGAACCGGTGCAAAATCAACAACCACCAGCGGGTGTCGAAAACTGGTTGGGCGCCCAGATCCTTGCAGCCAAGGCCATCCGCAAGATTGATCCCAAGACCGCCATCTGCATTGAAGTCGATGGCTGGACCGCGCCTCAGCAATTCAAGTGGTTATCGCCGATCGACATCCCCAACCTGATTTACCAGGTCCACATGTATTGGCCCGGCCAGTTCACCCATCAAGGTGTCCATAACATGTGGGGCGTTGAAGGTGGTGATCCACGCATCGAATATCCCGGCACATACCGCGGCATGAAACTCGACAAAGCAGCACTCCGCCGTGAACTCCAACCCGTGCGCGATTTCCAACTGCAATGCAATGTCCATATTTTTGTCGGCGAATTCAGTGCCATCCGTTGGGCCCCCGGTGCTGCACAGTATCTCGCTGACTGCATCGATATCTTCGAGGAGTACGGCTGGGATTGGACCTACCACGCCTTCCGCGAATGGGATGGCTGGAGTGTCGAACACAACAACCTGCCTGCGGATCGTAAGCATCATGTTAAAGCTGCGCAAGAGACCGATCGCGCGAAGGTGCTTAAAAAATGGTTTGAGAAAAACGAGCGTGCGCCGAAGTGATGATGTTCAAATCAAGCGTGGAACGCAGAGATAAACGGCTTCGCCGTTTCAGCATTGCATCGCAATGCAGCTATTGATTTGATATGACACTGTTGTGAAAAATAGCTGCGTTGGGACGCAACGCTGTATCGCGCAAGCGATAGATTGATTGTGAAGATTTAAGCAAATGTTCTGAGTCTTACGCGAACCAGCAGGCAGCCTGATGATCACCGGGGCCGGGTGTCTGCATGCCTTGAAGCAGGGGAGCTTCTTCGACGCACTTGCGCATCAGCGGGGTGTCTTTGCCACCAATGGTCAGGCTCACGGTCTCCGACTTGCTTGCATCGACTGCTTTTTCCCGACATAAACTGCAACGCGGGTGAAACGCACAGCCGGTTGGCGGATTACTCGGGGAGGGCAACTCGCCAATGAGCACTTCACGCTTGCGCGGGTTGTCGGGCGACGGCGGCTTGGGCATGGGGACCGCACTGAGCAATGCTCGCGTGTATGGATGCTTGGGGTGTTGATACAAGTCATCACGATCAGCGACTTCGACGATGCGCCCAAGGTACATCACCGCAATGCGATCACAGAAGTGTTCGACGACTGCAAGGTTGTGAGCGATGAACAGGTAGCTGAGGCCAAGCTCGTCCTGCAAGTCATCAAGCAGGTTGAGAATCTGCGATTGGATCGAAACATCCAGCGCGCTGACCGGTTCATCACAGACGATGAACTTGGGTTCCAGTGCCAGTGCGCGAGCGATGCCCACGCGTTGACGCTGTCCGCCGGAGAATTCGTGGGGGTAGCGGTCTGCGTAGTCGGGACTCAAACCGACTCGCGTGAGCAGATGTGCGACACGATCCTGGAGTTCTGCGCCGGTCGCCAGTTTATGGACCGCGATGGGTTCAGCCAGGATGCGCCCGATGCGCATGCGTGGGTTCAGTGAACCTGCCGGGTCTTGAAAGACGATCTGCATCTGGCGACGGATCGACTGCATTTCATGTCGGTTTAAGCCGAAGACGTCTTTGTCATCAAAGATGACCTGACCGCTGGTGGCTTCGATGAGTCGGAGAATGGTGCGCCCGACAGTGGTCTTGCCGCAACCTGATTCGCCGACGAGTCCGAGGGTTTGTCCGGGCATGACCGTCAGCGAAACATCATCCACCGCCCGCACATGTCCGACGGTCTTGCGCAGCAATCCCTGGCGGATGGGGAACCACGTCTTAAGGTTGTTGACCTGCAATAAAGGCTTGTTTGCAACCATGGTGACAGTATAGCAGAGCCTCAAAGATTATGAGTTAATTCATCGCATTCAGGCGAGCCGCGTTATGTCAACGCGGGATTGAGCGAAGCTCAACATCATGTTGTGCAATGACACAAGCGTTGTTCCCGCCGCGACACGCGCCGGCTCGCCTGATAAAAAAACACGGGGCGTCATCCGAAGACGACGTCCCGCGTGAAATGGGGGATTCTGTGGGATTCAGATTTAACGCACTGGATTATTCGATGTCCGGCAGTTCCAGGAAGATGATGCGGTCGACCATGCCGATGCGGGTGGGTTGGCTGACATGCAGTCGGACACCCTTGGTCAGGTCATGCTTGGCAATTTCTTCGGTGAGCATTTTCACGCTGGTGACTTCCAGGGAGTTGGCCGAGTTTTGCGAATCCATGATGTGCGTGACCACGGTGCCCGAGCGTAAGCCCTGACGCTGTGCTTCGGAGCCGGGGCGGACGGTCTTGATGACGACACCCGGTGCGTAATCGACTTTTTCACGCTCAGCCATTTCCTTGGTCCAGACTTCCGCGTCTTCGATACCCAGCTTCTTGAGCGATTCGAGACCTTCGTTCAGCGGCTTGTCCAGTGCCTGGTCTTCGGTCATGCTTTCAATATCGTTCATGCTGGTGATAGCCGTATTTTCAGGACGTTTGGCGATGGTGACGTCAAAGTCCATGTACTTGCCACCACGGAAGACCTTGACCTTGAGCGTTTGGCCGGGTTTGTGGGAAGCGACAAAGTTCTTCAGAGCATCGGCGGTTTTGACCTTGCGACCCTGCACTTCGGTGATGATGTCGTTGGCTTGAAGGCCGGCCTTTTCAGCGGGTGAGCCTTCAATGGGTTTGGTGATCAGAACGCCCTGACCTTCAAGGCCGAAGCTCTTGGCAAGTTTGGGTTCGAGGTCCTGAATACCGATGCCCAAAAAGCCACGTTCCACATGACCGGTGTCGATGAGTTGATCAGCAATGGAGGTGACCATGGTGATGGGGATGGCAAAGCCGATACCGTTGAATGCACCGGTGCGTGAGGCTATGGCAGTGTTCATGCCGATGACGTGGCCGTAGATATTGGTCAGGGGACCGCCGGAGTTACCGGGGTTGATCGCTGCATCGGTTTGGATGAAGTCTTCAAAACCATCACCGCCGATGATCTGGAGATTGCGACGATTGGTGGCGCTGACGATGCCCTGGCTCATGGAAAATTCGATACCAAACGGTGAACCGAAGGCAAAGACGATATCACCCTGGGCAACGGTTTCGGCGGTAGCAAGTTTGGCGGGGATGACCGGGCCATCGACTTTGATGACGGCGATGTCGGTCTTGGGGTCCGTGCCGACGATGGTGGCGATGCGTTCGCGACCGTCGTGGAATTTGACCTTGATTTCGTCAGCCGGTGTCTTGCCGTCCTGCTTGGTGACGACGTGGTTGTTGGTGATGATGTAGCCATCGTCGGAGTAGACCCAGCCACTGCCTGAGCCATAGGGACGCAGGGGGTTGTACTGGTCGTAGCCTTCGCCTTCTTCCTGCGGGGTTGATTCCTGCTGACGGGGGCTGCGACCATGGGGGTTTAAGTCAAACCAGCGTTCCATGAAATCTTCCGGACTCATGGGTAGGCCCCCACGTCCCTGTCGACGGTTGGTGTTGGCGCGTTGGAGCACCTGGATGGAGACCACGGAGGGTTCGACGGTACTTGCCACATCCCGGAAAGCCTGGCTGAGTTGGGCCAGCGTGCCGGAGTTTTCCAGCGACTGTTGGATGAGCCGGATTTCTTCGGTTTTGTGTGCGTGTGCGATTTGCCTTGAGAGGCTCGGGCCTGCGACCATGATGGTCAATACGGTCATCAACAGAACCAGCGTCGGTCCATACCATCGAACTTTTACCATGGCGATTACTCCTGTCTTTTGTCGTTTTTACCCGGAGACGTATGCAACTACACCATGAGGTTGCAATTGGTTGCAGACGTCGCATTGACGCATTGTCACAGTGAAGCATTGCGTCGGTCAATGACAAGGGCACTTGCCTCGCTTGGCAAGTTTGACCCAAAATCAGTCTGATATTGATACGTCAGTTCTCATCTTCGAGTTCGTAGGGATGATCATTTTTTAAATAATCCCCTGATTCGATGAGTTGTTTGTACTTGCCTGCTGCTTCACCGATGGCCTGACCAACCTGGCCGAGGACGGGGGCGAAGGGGGCGTGCCAATCGGTGAGTCCGAGAATGTCGTGGAGCACCACCACGTGACCGTGACAGTTGTTCCCCGCGCCACAGCCGATGACCATGGGGCTGTGACCGTCGTGTTCGATCTGGCTGACCACCTCGACGACCGCTTGGGAGATTTCACTGGGCACCGCTTCAAGCAGGATCATAATCGCACCGGCTTCAGTCAATGCAACGGCATCTTCGACGACGTTTTGAATGTCACTGCGTTTAAAAAGCTTGCGGCTTCGGCCCGAGACAAGCTTGGCCTGCGGGCGGGATCCGATGTGTGCCACCACGGGGACACCTGCATCGCTGAGTCGTTTGACAAGGGGTGCCTGATCGCGGACCAGTTCAAATTTCACGCAGTCACAGCCGGTCTCCTGCATGAAACTCACCGCGTTGGCCATGGCAAGATCATCACCACAGTGGTAACTGCCAAAGGGCATGTCAGCCATGATAAAGGCATCAGGCGCACCTCGGCGGACCGCAGCGGTGATCTCAAGCATGAACGGCATTTTCACACGCTGGGTATTGGGATGACCGAGCAGCATCTGGGCAGCGGTATCGCCGACGAGCATCGTCTTGATCCCGGCATCCCAAAGGTGACGGGCAGTGTTGGCATCGTAGCAGGTGAGCATCGCAAACGGCTCGTCGGCCTTGGCCCATTTGCGCAATTGCGATAACGTCACCCGTGCGGAACTTGGATTGGGTAGTAGCGGACTCATGTCTTCCAGTATAACGATGCGCAGAGTATGTCAATAATGCAGTACGGTTGGCAAGTCGGAAGATCAGTTTTTAACACGAGGCACAAAGTGCACGAAGGACACGAAGAAAAGCCATAAAATTTTTTTGTTGATCAAGTCAAGAGATGCGCACGATGTAAGCGGGTGTCTTGGTTTAAAGAGAATGTCAACCGCTTACTTCGTGAGCGGCTCATGTGGGATCACTTGGTTGACGTGTCGGTTTTAGTGGCATCCGCTTTGGGCTTTGGGGCCGGCTTTTTCTTTTCAGTCTTCTTCTCTGCAGATGCTTTTTTCTTTTTGGTGTCTGCGGTCTTGTCCAACTGGTCCTGACGTTTTTGCTTCATGGCATCGATCAACGCCTGCTCCTCTTGAGCCTGCTCTTGCTTGGTGGGTTTTTCCTGGGGGATGAGCCAGTTGAGCTTGACGATTAACGGGCGGTGATCCGCACCATTGGTCTGCGCCATGCCGCGTTCGACGGTGACGAGTTGTTCAGAGTGCAGACAGTGGTCCACGGGGATTTCACCAATGGGAAAACCTCCACTGGCCGGCCACGTCGCCTGGATGCCAAAGCCGATCTGTGAGTTGTTTAATCCTGTCTTCTGCAAAAGGTCAGAGAAATGGGCAGACCAGGGTGTGGCGTTGAAGTTGCCCATGACCACCACTGGATCATCCTGTTCGTTGACCCATTGGACAATCCCCTCAATGTGTTTTTTGTATTGCTGAGCACCATTGGGAGACCACGGGCCAGGCAGGTGCACCATGAGCAGTTGGAACTGTCGATCGTACCACTGCACGGTGGCGGTGATGGCAGGCGTGCTGAGTTTATCCTGTGTCAGGCTGATGGTGCCCGACGCAGTGATGCGAATTTTCGGGGGCAGGGAGACGCGCGAGAGCATCGCTATGCCGTAGTCGTCATCCTGTGGCATGGAGTTGTGAATGCGGTAGGGCGTCCCATGCATACTCAGTTGTTTGAGGGTGGCTTCGGTGATGCTTTGAGCAAGGATGATGTCGGCCTGACCGTCGTTGATGAGATTCATGACATGTTCACTGCCACGCTCAGCAACGTTCATGTCCAGATTCATGATCATCAACGGTTCGTCGGAGACATGCCACATCAAACCGTCACGCATCACCTTGGCATCTTCGTCATAGCGAATGATCTGTGCCATGTTGGTATTGCGTGGCTCGGGTTCTTCACCGTTGGCAATGGCTTGGGCTTGCTTGGCCTGTTTGGTTTGTTCTTCGAGAAGCATGCGCTCCTGGACTTTGATCTGCTGATCCGTGGGGATGTACAGCGGAATGATGAGCACGACATTCAACGCAATCGGCAGAAGCAGCAATAGGCCCCAGAGAAATCGCTTGGTGACAAACAGGGCAAGCATCACCCCGACGAGAATCAAGGCATACTGCGGGCGGTAGTTGGCAAGGATATCAAACGGCCACCAGAGCAGTCCAAGGAACCCCAGGAACGTTGCCAATGCAGGGACACCACCACTGATCAACAAGAGCAAAGCTGCCTTGCGATGGCGCGACCGGTAAAGCCGCGGGGGGGCGGCTTCGAGGTCAAGTTGCTGTGCGTCATCTCGCATCGTGTACGTCTCCGATGGGTAATGCCTATCTCTACAACAGGTTAACCCTCTACAGCGTCCTGCATTCAGACCCAAAGGTCAACAGATACTTGGGGGCTTTGTTGTAAAAAGTCATTATATTGCGTCGGTTAGATCATGGGGGCTTGGCCGCAAAATTTCCCGAATGTTGTTTTGGGACGCCCGATAGACTTGGCCCCAAGGCGGATAACAACCCGATCCGGACGCTGGTCAATGGTTGATCCCATGATCTGGTGTAACCGGTGTATCCGTTGCTGATGGTCACGAATTGCCGCTTTGAATCCAAAATTTAAAATCTTCTTTCGCTCAGTCGTTATAATGCCCGTCTGTCTCAATTTTTGAAGGATGACCGATGCCCTGCAACATTGCTGTGTATTGTGGATCAAGCAAACGAGCCGGCCAGGCGTTTCTGGATCAGGCGACCGCGGTCGGTACGGCAATCGGTCAGCGCGGCCACAATCTCGTCTGGGGCGCAGGCAGCATCGGACTCATGGGGGCTGTCGCCCGTGCGACCCAAGCAGCCGGTGGCAAAGTCATCGGCGTCATCCCCAAAGCCATGGACCATGTGGAGATCACTTACCAGGATTGCGATGAACTGATCTACACCGAGACCATGCGCCAGCGTAAGCACATCATGGACGAACGCTCCGATGTCTTCGTCGTTCTCCCCGGCGGGTTCGGCACCCTCGAAGAACTCATCGAAGTCATCACCCACCGACACCTTGCTTTCCATGACAAGCCCATCCTCATTCTCAATGTCGATGGTTTTTATGATCCAATGATCAAACTTTTTGAACACTTCATCGCCCATGACTTTGCCAAGGCAAAACACATGCAGGCCTTTGAAGTGCTCACGTCCGTCGATTCGCTTATCAGCCGACTTGACGAAGTGACCACTTAGATTTACAAGGTTCGTTTTACGCGAACGTCAACCCCTTGGAGGCTACCATGCCCGTTCTTACCAAAACCCGTTTACTGACCCCCGGCCCGACCGATGTCCCCTCAGACGTGCTCCTGGAAATGGCTCAGCCCATCATCCATCACCGCACCAAGCAGTTCCAGGCCATCTTCGCGGAACTCTCCGAACGTCTGCAGCGTGTGTTCATGACATCCGAGCCCGTCCTCACCATCGCAGGCTCCGGCACGACTTCCTTCGAAGCTGCCCAGATCAACCTCGTCAAGCCCGGCTCCAAGGTGCTCACTATCGCCGGTGGTAAGTTCGGTGAACGTTGGCAGGACATTTATGACACCTATGCCGCCACCCTCGGCATCACCGAAAACATCAAGCTCAACGTCCCCTGGGGCGAAGCGGTCACCGCAGCACAGGTCGAGGAAGTCCTCAAGGCCAACCCCGATGTGAGTGTGGTCACTTTGGTCAACTCCGAAACCTCCACCGCCACCGCTGCTGATGTCCAGTCCATCGCCGCTGTGGTCTCCAAGACCGATGCACTGCTCATCGTCGACGGCATTACCTCCGTTGGTACGCTCCCCGTCAAGATGGATGAGTGGGGCATTGACGTTCTCGTCACCGGTTCACAAAAAGCCCTCATGCTCCCGCCCGGCCTTGGTTTTGTCGGTCTGGGTAAGCGTGCCCAAGCTCGTTTGGAAGAAGTCAAGCCCTGTGGTTACTACAACCTTGACCTTCGCAAGTGGCTTAAGAGTTGGGCTAAGAATGACGTGCCCTTCACCCCGCCGGTGAGCTTGATCCGCGGTCAGCGCGTTGCCCTTGAAATGATCGAAAACGAAGGTCTTGAAAACGTGTGGGCTCGCAGCGCCATGTTGGCCAAGGCTTCACGTGCAGGCTTTACTGCCATGGGTCTTGAACTCATCAGTAAGTCGCCCAGCGATTCGGTCACCGGTGCGTTCTACCCCGAAGGCATTTCCGATTCAGCCATCCGCAACGGCACCCGTGATAATCACAGCGTACACATCGCAGGTGGTCAGGATGGTCGCGGTGCTTCCTGGAAAGGCAAGATCTTCCGCATCTCCAACATGGGTTACGTCGATGCTGGTGATATCCTCGCCACGATGCATGCCATCGAAACTGAACTCATCGCCCAAGGCTACAAGGTGAAACCCGGCACCGCCGTCGCCGCCGCCGGCGCCGTCTTCGCACAGGGTTGAATGAACTCACCCATTAAACCCTTGCGGTTTAGCACGCATTGCTCGCATGTGAATCTGTATCGTCATTCCCGCGCAGGCGGGAATCCAGTGGCATACAGCTGACGCTCACACAGTTCACTGGGCTTCCTGTCAACGCCGTGAACTGAAGGATTGATTGGCGATCAAAAACCAAACAGGCTGTGGATTCATCCTCCACAGCCTGTTTTGTTTGGTATGCTAACTGTTAATTCAGAATGAGAATGTTTCTTTTAACCCACTTTATATACCAAGAGCATTCACGTTTTTAGAGTAATTGAGTCTGGAAAATGTTGACGAGTAAAGTTATCAGAAACATCTTTCTTTTTGCAGCCATACTTGTTTTTGAGATCATGATGATCAAGTCTGCCATAGCTACCTATGAAGTTAGATGGTGGCCTGTAGCAGAAGGTGAGATTGTCAGTTCAAAGATTGTGCGAGTAATAACGGGTAGAAGTTCGACAGGACGCATAAATGATGTCGTTTACAAATATACCGTTAATGGTAAGACTTATACATCTAAGGGTATAAGACGTTTATCGCCAGAATATATTGAACCGGCTTATGCGGCTGCCATGGCAAAGATTTGGTATGTCGGTGCTCCTGTGAAAGTTTATTATTCTCCCTCAAACCCATCAGAAGCTTATTTACAATACAATTTGGATGCTGGAAACCTTGCTGTAACATTAGTACCGCTGTGTTTCCTGGTTTGTATTGCATGGGATACGGTCACGCTTCTGAAGGGAGATTCAACAACATACCCATCTCTTGGTCTCAATCACAACAGTAAGTGATGCAGTGCCGAAATAGAATTAGGCCAACATTGTAATAAGGCCCATCCAACTTAATTCCACTCGTTTAAACATCAATATTCTTTCCTGCTCTCTCATCTCTCACAACACATCCACCCCATCCGCGAACTGCCTCTGTCGACTGACCATTTCGTGATACATGCCCTGCTTGCGCATCAGATCTTCGTGGCGGCCGGTTTCGACGATTTGGCCTTCGTGCATCACCACGATCAGGTCGGCATGGGTGACGGTGCTCAACCGATGAGCAATCACAAACGTCGTGCGGTTGGCGTAGAGTTTGTCCAGGGCTGCTTGAATGAGTTGTTCGCTATGGGTGTCGAGGTTGCTGGTCGCTTCGTCAAGAACCAGAATGCGCGGGTCCGCCAGAATGGCTCGGGCGATGGCAATGCGCTGACGTTGTCCGCCGGAGAGTTTGACACCGCGTTCGCCGATGAGCGTTTCAAATTGATCGGGTAACTCCATGATAAAGTCGTAGGCATTGGCGCTGCGGGCGGCTTGGATGACTTGTTGTTGATCGACATCGCGTTTGCCGTAGCTGATGTTTTCGCTGACGGTCCCATCAAAGAGAAACGTCTCCTGCGGGACGACTGCTATGAGTCTGCGATAGCTAGCGAGTTTGTATCGGCGGATGTCCGTGCCGTTGAGTTGGATGCTGCCCGCGACGGGATCGTAAAACCGGGCGATCAGGTCGGTGATGGTGGTTTTGCCTGCACCGCTTGAACCGACCAACGCGACGACTGATCCGCCGGGGACGGTGAGCGAAAAATCCTTGATCACCGTGGTGTCATCGTTGTAGGCAAAGCTCATGTGATCAAACGCTATGGTGTCGATATCAAGCGGGGCTTCGATGGCATCGGGTGCATCAGGTTTGTCCACGGGTTTATCGAACAATTCAAACACGCGCTCCATCGCTGTTAGACCTTCCTGGGTTTGATTCAGCGATGCAACGATGCGAAACACGGGGAAGAGCAACTGCGCGGTGTAGGCCTGGAATGCCATGATCTGCCCGAGTGTCGCAGCATTGTCCATGGCATGACTGAGGTACAGGTATCCGCCGACCCAGACAATGCCGATACCTGCGATGGGGATGAGCAGTTCCCAGATGCTGTCGACCATGTGGGCATTGAAGATGCCAAACAGTCGCTTGCGCACCATGGTGTTGTCGGCGACGGCATAATCGTGTCGCTCACGGTTTTCTCTGCGAAAGGATCGCACGACACGGATGCCGCTGAAGGCTTCGGTCGCTCGGGCGTCAATCTGATTACGATCCCGACCCGCTGAACGAAAGATCGGCCTGATCCGTTTGACCCATAGCAGTGACACCACCACCATCGGCGGGAGGACCGCCCAGACCACCAATGCCAACTTCCAGTTCCATACCAAGAGGATTGATGATGCAAAGATCACGCGCCACATGGCTGCCAATGGTGACATCACCGCCATTTGCAATAAGCCCGTGGCTTTGTCGACATCGCCGGAGAGACGCGAGACGATCGTGCCGGTCTTCAGGTCATGCAATTCACTCAAGGGTAAATGCAGCAGGTGTCGATGTAGTCGTCGGCGAAGGCGCACGATAAACCGGTGATTCAGTGAAATGGTTTGCAGGTTGCGATACATCTCAAGGCTGCGACTGACAAACAGCAGCCCCAATACACCGAGGCTGGCCCACATCAATGCCTGCAATTGTTGGGGATGAGATAGTTCCCATTGATTGACGAGAATTTTATCGGTGATCAAACCCGTTGCTGCGGGGAAGACCATTTCGCACGCTGCAGCGATGATGCCGATGATGACCAACTTGCCGACGGCAAAGCGATAAGGCCAGATCAGATCCCGATAGCGCTTGAGATACGCACGTCGGTTTTCATTGGACAGTTGTCCTGATGTATCAGGTTTGTCTTGATCTTTGTCATCATCATGAGGCTTTTTACGCCAAGCTTGCTGCTTGCGGAAAGCCGTGTAGCGTTGCCGTGATGAATGTTGTTGAGAATCTGCTTGATCCAATCGTCCCCCTGACTTAATGATGTGCAGTGCGGTGTGTGCTTGTTATTGCGTCTCTTGTTTTGAGATCGATATTATCTATCGAGCGTCACGGATTGGCCAGTGAAAAGTAAAGCTTGGGGTGTGATATCGCTTTTAACAGCTATCAATCATGGCCAAGATGGACGGATTGGATGCATATCGCCGAGTCATCTTGACTTTCCCTTATACACAAATTGCTTGAATCCAGCCCCGCTTATCAGTCGCTCAGTATGAATGAATCAAATTGTATGGCATGTTGTGCGATTTGTTTTTAACACGAAGGCACGAAGATCACGAAGGACACAAAGACAAGACAGAAAGAGCTGTGCTCAAAGTCAGTGGTTGCCTTATACACGATACATTCCAAACAACCACTTACTTCGTACGCGGCTCTTTGCCTGATCAAAAAATGCCTTTCTTCGCGTCCTTCGTGATCTTCGTGCCTTTGCGTTTAATTTCTAATCGTTCGATAACGGGTGACGGGCAAAGATGTGTACAAGGGAAAGTCATCTTGACTCGGTGTCTGGCATTGCAGTTCAAATTGGATATCACAAAAACAGACTGCACTCCAGATGAAGCGCAGCCTGTTTTTAAGTTTCGAGATGCTTGTATTTCTTGATTACGGTTTGACCAGAATCGCGCGATCCACTGCGATTAATTGCAGGTCGGATTCTTTTTGGGAAGCGCGGGGATATTTCTGAAAAATCTCAAAGGAGGGTTTGGGGCTGAAATCTTCATGGACAACGCCGAAGCCGGACTCACGGGGGGTTTTCTCTGCAAGGAATCCTTTGTCGCGGTAGTTGTACCAGAAGATTTTTTCGACAGCCGGATGCTTGAGCAGTGTGTTGAAGGTGTCCTGCATGGTCTGGGCTTGTTCGGCTTGCGTGATAATGGTGCCATCGTGTTTGGTGTAGGCACTCTGCCCGGTTTCGGTGATCCAGATGGGCATGTGTCCCAGGCCGGCTTTGACAAGTTGGCTGTACCAGTGATTAATGTGATAGACCGCCATCTCCTTGTTGGGGTTGTAAGTGTGGACCGCCAGTCCGTCAAAGAGTTCGCCAAAGCCGTTGGCAAGCATGGTGTCAAACGCAAAGCTGTCGGACTTATCCAGGCCCCAGAGTGCAGCGTCGGTTAATGAGCCACTGAGAATCACCGCGGTTGGGTCTTCTTCGCGAATGACTTGAACGACGACCTTGGCCCACTGCATGTAGTCTTCGATGGACGACTTCCAGAACCCCAGCAGGTCCGGCTCGTTGACGATTTCATAACTGTCAATGTGCTTGCCCCAACGACGTGTGACAAAGCGGACATACTCACGCAACGCATCAAAGTCCGTGGGTTTGTATCGCCAGAAGTCGTTATGCTCAGCACCGGATGAAACCCATTTGGGGCTGGTCCCAAGGATAATGTGGTTTTTGATTTGTGCTTCAGAGAGGCGATTGATCATCTGGTCATAACGCGCGATCATGTCCTGGTTCCACTGATCTTTGGAAGTCGGTTGCAGTGAGGCCCAGTTGATTCCCGTGCGTGCGGTTTGGACACCCAGTTGTTTGAACTGTGTAATGGCCTGATCGATCTGCTCATCCGTTTTGTAAAAATATTTCCAGGGGATGTGCTGACAGATGCCAAAGGGTTCATACGCACGCCCCTTAAAATCAGGTGTCGGCAGGTTCTTGGTCGAACGCGTAACACCCTCATCAAGCCGTGGCAAAGCAACCAGATTCACCGCAGTCACCAGCAAGCGGCCAGCATGTTCCACGCCAATATTAAACGTGTAACCGTTGATCCCTTTAGGCAGGAGATAGTTGATGACGCGCGTGTGTTGAGCACCGTTGGCTTCGCGAATCCAGGTCGATGGAATCCATGTTTTGTTGGGCGTGTCAGTGCGCATGGCAAAGAACCCACGCGCTTTGTCTTTGCCAGAATCAGCAGGACTTTCAAGTACGCGATAGGTGACCGTCAAGCGATAGCGACGATAGATATCAAGCAAACCAACCGGCGTCTTGATAAATGCGGTGTCATCGGTGTCGGTATTGACAGTGCCTTCGATGCCGTTGGCTGTGACTTTGCCAGCGTGTTGAATGATCATGGGAGAAGTGGGTTGGCCGACTTGCCAATCAATGATGGCTTTGCCGGTGACGGGTAAACGATCCGCCCAACTGGTTGTTGTGAGACCCAGCGTGATCAGCAGGATCAGGCAGGACGTACCGAGTTTTGAGATTTTAGCGCACGACATAAGTGGACCTTTCACAAAGTCTGGTTCATGTTAACTGTCAGTCGACAGTTGGACACTTGTTATTGTTATTGCAGACGCGTTTGTCTGCATGCACGGGTTTGCTTTTTACGTTACCCGTCAGATTCATTCCCGTTGGTCAATCATCTGGCGGCTTGTGTTTGTTGGTTGATCCCAATACTCCTTTATCCACGTCTTAACTTCCGGGGGTTCCGGGGGCGGGGGGAGCACAGGATTGACGTTTAATCAGGGGACAGTCCACGAGCATGTGTCTTTGCGGGATGTTCTGATTTCGGATTTGCATCTCCACAAGACGCAGCGCTGCGGTCATCATTTGATGATGGTCCTCATGAATGCTGGTGAGTTGCGGCTCGGAGCCGACTGCCAGGAAGGTGTCGGACGTGCCGATGATGGATAGTTCGCTGGGCACATCGACATCACGTTTGGCAGCGGCCTGCAAGCCACCGATTGCCAATGTGTCATTGCCATAGATGATGGCTGTCGGTCGGGAGTCGGTTGAACGATCCAGTAGCTGTAATGTCAGGTGGTAGCCTTCAGCCAGTGGCCGTGCGGTTTTGGGTGAATCGATATCTGCACGAATGAGCCATTGCTCACCACCTGCCAGGTTGAACTCGCGGGTGGCTTGTTCGAAGGCTTGTTGTTGTTGAACGTGTGCAATGTGTTTGGGGCCACCGATCATCAGCGCGATTTTGCGATGTCCCAGGGCAGCAAGATATTGGACGGCTTCGTACATGCCACCCCGGATATTCATGCCGACACTGCAAAGGGATTCGGGGACGTTTTTCAGTTGGCCGACCACACAGGCAGGGATTTTCCACGACAGGATTTGGTCAAACTGCGGCTGGGCCCATGTGCCGGTTGCGATGATCCCGCCGACGCGTCTTTCGCGGACAATCTGGGGGATGGGTAAGTCGGCATCGGGTGTCCATTGGGTTCCCCAGTTGTAAAAGTCGGTGATGAGGCGCAAGGCGTTTTCCGCAGCAGCACGCATTGCGAAACTGGCGGTGGAGAGTTGGCTGCTGGTGGGGTACTGCAGGAAGGTGGAGACCACGAGCATGCCGATGGTGTCCGAGGCGCCGCGTCGCAATGCCGCTGCATTGACGTTGGGGGTATAGCCCATCTCCCGGGCCATCTCCAGAATCTTGCGACGGCGGGGGGTGAGTTTTTCCGGGTCCGCTGCCATGGTGCGCGAGACCGTCGAAGGATGGACCTTGGCACGTTTGGCGATGTCGTCGATGGTCACCGGGTTGGAAAGCTGGCTGGACATATCCGCGTTCATCTCGTTCATGATTGGATGGTACCGACCTGATTTCAATCAGGCTATGGGAAATGATAGGCAGGCAAAAATAAAATTGCAAACGAAGTTGCAATCAATTGCATTCCTGCCTACGATCAAATGAAAGTTGCAAATTGCCAAACATATGGTTTATTGCATAAAGCGAGATTAGAACATGCGTTTACAACAAAATCACACCAATCGGAATCTTCGGGCATTCACTCTCATCGAGCTGTTGGTGGTCATTTCCATCATCAGTTTGCTCATCTCAATTCTCCTGCCGGCGCTGGCCAAGGCACGTTCGGCGGCACGTAACATCCAGTGTGCAGCCAACCTGCGACAGGTCATGATGGGGATGGTCAACTACAGCATCAACAATGACAACCGACCCCAGCCGCAGGTGGTTTTCGACAGCCGCTATTACTTTGGATCCATCGACTGGAGCGGTCTGATGGCAGATTACTTCGGCGGTGATCCGTTGGATATCACCAATAACAACCATGCCAGCCTGAACATTTTCCGTTGCCCTGATGACAACATCGCCCGCATCGTCACCACGCGTCCCTATCGCAGCTACGGCATCAACGACTCACGCTGGACCTTCTTTGGTAGTGGCTACAAAGCCCCCTGGCCGCGGTATGACATGAGTAACGGCAACCCTGTTCTCGGGGCAAGCATGACCTCCCTGGTTACCAAGCCCCATCGCATGGAAGACATTCCCGGTCATGTGATGATGATCAGCGAAGTCTGGACGCGTTTGACATCCGGCACCAGTCGTTGCTTCATCGGTAACACCGATACCTGTGGCATGACTGCACGTTTTGATTCAGTGCACGGTCGCGGTGCCAACGTCGCCTTTTCCGATGGTCGTGTCTCTGCTTTGGTTGAAGAGGAAGTGGACGCCTACCGCGCGGACACCAACCACTTTGGCAATCGGCAAGACCGTTGGAAGTGGCAGTAAACCAACGATGCGATTTGCATCATGCATGACACGCACAACTGCATCAGCATGGTGTTCAACGTGTCCAACAGGCAGCCCCATACGCAACAAGCACCGGTATACCAACCGGTGTTTTTTTCGATAGATCTGTCTGCGTGATGGTTTGCAGATGGTTTGACGGACATCTTTCCAAGGCAACCGAGCCAAGATGACTCGGCTATATCCACATAGCCCGGTCATCTTGACCGGGGCTCAAACATCCTGTTTTCAGATGGAATAAACAACGCGTGATACCAATCACGACGTGACGCTGAAAAACAGCACAATCTCAACGAAGTCTGCGCATGAAAAAATGCCCTGCGTGTTTTGCACACAGGGCATTTTATTGTCACGCCAGGTTGCAGTCCGCGGAACTGATACCTGCACGAGGAAGACTCAAAAAAACAGTGATGACTTTAAGCTACCGTTTGCATGTTTATGATTGCGACGGACCTGGGCAACCCATGGTTTCCCGACAGCTTGATGGGCGGGGCGGTCGGGGAGTCACTGACAGGCGGGCGTCGCGGAGGTGCGTACGTAAACGCTTTTCTCAGTCAGTCAATGTCTTTCTGGTCATAACAAAAATCACATTCAACTCGTGCCAATAGCGGATTTTTTGTTTCATCACATCCTGATCAACAAAGACACCAGGACATGATCCGCAGTCACGACAGTTTCATTGCCATGGCCTATGGACACCAAACAACTTGTGTTACAGGCTTGGGCAGATGATCACCATCGGTGATTAGTTTTCGACATTGGTGCTTGCAGAGAAGAAAGCATCTTCGCCGCGAGCCTTGGCACGAGCCATCATCTGATCGTAGTTGGCGTAGCTCTTGCGAAGGGTGTCTTCATTCTGGCTGAGCATCTTGACCACGTCGTTCCCGGTCAGGGGCTTGGCATATTCAGCCATCTTGGCGGACTGATCAAATGCGCCCATCTGGACAGCGGTGAAGAAGGACAACACAGCGATGATTGCCACGCCCAGAACAGACTGGACGATGATTTCAACGCGGCTGGTCTTCTTGAGGGCAACGGGTGCTTCGGTTTCTTCGATCATGTTGGGAGTTTCCATATTACTGATCCTTTCTCCAGGTTTATTTCGTTCTGGAATGTTTCTGTTTGTTGTTAACGTTGTTTAAAAAACTTAGTTTTCCTCGGCCTTGGCTGCAGTGAAGAAGGGACGGGCCCCGACCTGCTTGGCACGAGAGAGCATTTTGTCATAGTTCTGGTAGCGGCCGCGAAGTTCACCTTCATTGCTGGTGAGCATTTTCACCACATCGTTACCGGTCAGCGGTTTGCCGTATTCTGCAATCTTGTCCGACTGGTCAAACGCGCCAGCCTGAACGGCGATGAAGAAACTCAGGACGGCGACGGTCGCCAATCCTAAAACGGACTCGACAATCAATTCGACTTTCTTAGCGGGTTTGGTCTTGGTAGCTTCAGTAGCTTCCATGGCACTGATCCTTTCTCAGGGAAGCCTTGGGCGGGAGGCTCTTGACAATGATGAGCCTTGTACGCTGGGACTTATTTGCAAATTGCGTGCCAATTGAAATTCTTGTCATTATTTCATTCAATTGACTATTAGCTGTGCAATCCCGATTTCTGTTGCCGGCTTTCGCTCATTCCTTAAGCGATTCGGGCAAAACCGGTATTTTGCGGTGTGTTCCCAAGGCTTCCGGGGCTTCCGAGGGGGGCTTGTAACGGTGTCTGGGGAACTGCCATGCACCGTTCCTTTTTCCAATAAGGCGGAGCATAACAGCAGAATGTCAGGTTGATGTCAAGTTGGGGTTGGGTTTGTGTGTGGCTTTTTCATGCACGTATAACGTGGCGGTCAGGTTTTCATTTCGTTGTATTGCTGCCTTGTCTTCAATATTTTTTTATGATCCGTTTGAACACATCTCATTGCTCATGCATTGAATTCAGTGCAAAGATCATTAACAGTGCGAACATATGCAAACCAGATAACAGACTCTTTACGATAAGACGGATAAACCTTAACGTCTGTAACGTCTTGATGGGTTGCATGCAGGCAACATGGCTGATCAAGCGTTTGTAAAACGGCAGTGGACTTGCTTACTGACTGGACATCGCTGCTCCCATATTGCGCAGCAGGCTCGACCAGATCCCCAACTTTTTCTTCTCATTGGTCTGCGTATCGGGCCTTTGGTAGTCCAGATTGTTCAGTAACAGACAACCCTTTCCTAATGGATATTCAACAAGTCCGCCGGGCGTTGAGAGCAGGGTCATTTTTTTTGCCAGCGACTCGGGGATGATCCGAATAATTTGGATGTTGTCGATCCCCGTTAAATTTTTGCTCGATGGTTTGTCATACATCTCTAACAATTGGATGTCTATTGTTTGTGCAGTCTGCCCATTTAATGGGATGGATTGCATGTCGGGTTTATCTTCCAGTTCGACATTGATCGCTGTTCGCGGATTTCCATCCAGAATCACGCGAATCTTTTTGATGACCTTATAACTTTCATTGGTCCAGATATTGATCTTCTCCAAGCGATTGGGATGGTCGAACGCAAAGCGGACACTTTCGTCGGGCGCGACATAACTGATGTATCGCCAGAAGTCCGCGTTGATCAATCCGTTGACCATGTTGGGCTGATGACCTTGTGGTTTGGCGAAGCTGGCAATGTTGTACCCGTCGACCACAAACGAGAACACGCGATCCGAAACATCATATTGATGTCGCCACTTTGCGATGAACTTGTCCGAATCCATCGGGATGTCCCGGTCGGAGATGCCCAGCAATAATGGGTTAGCCAGGTTGTCCAGCCGAACGCGCTCCTGCATGCCTGCACGGATCTGATGCGGGAAGCCGACGAGTTCGTTAAACGTGTCGATACCTTTGGGGGTGAGACTGACCAACATCATCTTGCCACCCGCATCGGCCCACTGCGTGAGTTGGTGCTTGTGTGTGTTGAGCAGGTTCAGGTTCTGTGGCGTGGCTTTGACGACCATCACCTGATACGTATCGAGTTGCCGAAGCAGATTTGATGCATCACCCACTTCGTCATATTGCACGCCGGTTTGTTTGATCAGTTGGACCAGTTGACGATCACCGCTACTCAGCAGGGCGGTGCGTTTGGGTAATGTCGTGGAAGCGGAACCAGCATGATTCAGCAGACGCGTGAGTAGGCGGTCGGCTAAGGGTTCGACACCGAGCTTACTGCCGATGAGCATTTGGCTGAGCACGATGCTGCCGCGTTGGGTGTTGATCTGCACCATGGGACACAAATTCAAATCATGTCCGGCAGACACCATTGGCAACATACCCGAACTCGGCATCGCGTAGCTGTTGGTGAAGTTGTAGCTGCCATTCGCCCACGTGAAGAACTGGTCGTTATGCATGCCTTTAAAGACCGTGTGAGCTGGCGAAGCGATAAACGCGATCTGCCCCGTCTGTCCCTTGGCACCTTCGAACTCCTCACGGGAGACTTTGCCTGCGTCCTGCTTTTCGTCCGCGAGTTGTAAGTCCAGGCCAAGTTCCTTGCCGGTGATGGGATCGGTTTGTTCGAGGACAATGGTGTTCTTGGATTGGATACTTTGAATTAAATTGTTTCGTTCCTGTCGACTGAGATTGTCCAGGGCATTGGGGCCAATGAGAACTGTCTGCGTGACTGCGCTTTTTAGGAATATGCCACCGTTGTTTTGAATGATGTAATGCGGGATGCGTTTGCGCTTGAGCCACGCGATGACTTTGCCGGATGGATCGAAGACACCAAACGTGTTCGCCGCAAATTGTGGGGACTGTTCCGGGAACAACAGCTCCAACTGATGCTCATCGGTGAATACCGTCTGCCCGTTGACGTTCAGTAGCAGACGCAGCGTCAACGTCATGTCCGTCAACGCCTGTGGGATCGGCAAGGTCAATTCATCTTCCTGGCTGTGACCTGCTTTGATGTTGTAGGTTTTGGTTCCCTGGCCGACGACAGTGTTATTGGTCACCAATTGCCACACCAGTTGAATCGGATCATCAAAGCGGGTGTCGTTGAAGACCTTGATCGTTCGCTTCAGCCCACTGTTGGGATAGACGTTGGTGTTGTGCTCCTTGATGAAGACCGCCCGTGGTGAGAAGGCAGATTCACTGCCGGGAAGTTCCCGCGTCCATGGGCAGATGGCGGTGACACCTTGCCAACGCGCGCCTTGCATGGCAATGTTCAGATATTTCCCTGCTCCGACATCCGCATGTTCACGCCCACGGTAAACCATCGGCCCACCAACCCACGCCATCTTCGAGAGATTGCCCGAGTAGTAAAACACTTCGCCTAATACCAGCGGATTCTTGCCTGACCACTTGAAGACTTCGCGACGGGTGTGCTCACCATTGGGCTTGCCGGTCGGATAGTCATATGCAGCCAGTGGGAAGCTGCCACCTTTGGGGAAGGTGTAGTGTTGGCAGTTGATCTCACCGAGTCCGCCCAGATCACCACCACCATCCTGAAAACTCGCGCGCGTCGGATCAAGCTGTTTGGCAATGTCATGCAGCTTGGCAGCACGTTGTTCCATCGCGCGATAGTTGTTGCCATGACGCAAAAACGCTGTGACGAAAAACATCTCGTTCCCCAGCGAATACATCATCACCGACGGGTGATTGCGGTATGCCTTGACGACCTGGGCGACATGTTCTTCGAAGTTGTCCCAGACGAGGGGGTTTTCCAAATCATGCGTGATGAACATGCCATCAATGCAGGTGGACAGACGACCGGGAATGCCATGTTGATCAAAGTAGTTCAATGCATCCTTGCGTGATCCAAAAATCCGATCATGATCCTGAGAAACACGATGAAAGCGATCGCCTTGTGCGTGATAGGTTTTGAGCCATTGATCAACATCATGATGCTCCGGCACGTCGACCCAGTTGTAAAAATGCCAGGGGACACCGTTGAGTAGGAAATCCTTGCCAGCAATCGACACCTCACGGAATCCGAAGGTTTGTTCGTGCGTGTCGACGACCTGGTTACCCACGAGTAAGTTGCCTTGGAGTTGGTATAGCTGGGCGCCATCCTCGGGCCACCAGAGTTTGGCGTCGGGCCAGGCAGTTTGCGGCAATTGAAGGGTTTGCTTGCTTCTGGGCTGTAGATTGGTGGAGAGTCTAATGCCTGACAAGACAGTGGCATTGTTTTTTTTATCGATGACACTGCCTAACCATGTGATAGTTAGTTTGCGGTCGGTTGGGTTATGCAGTGTGACTTGTGCGGTCATTTGTTTGATTGGTTTGACCTTGGTGATCACAAAGGCGTCTTCGACATACGCCATCCCCGTTGCAGTCAGCGAGACCGGCCCGATGATGCCGGTGCTCATGCCGTTGCCTTCGCCTTTGGTCGACGGGTACACGGGTGCGACATAGCTGCGGTTTTTCAGGAAGTTGTCGGTGGGGGGTGTATTGCGTGCATGATCCAACGAACTCGTTCGTCCTTTGCGTGCCTTGATGTCGATGGCATACCACGGACTCTTGACTGCAATCGCAATCTCGTTGACTTTGCCACGCTGGATATGCTCCGTGACATCCATCGACCAGGGGACCAGCACGGATTTGTGCGTACCTGCAAGCTTGCCATTGACAAAGACGCTGACGATCCAGTTGGTTGCTGCGAAATTCAGTTGAAAGGAATCACCGATACTGTCGGGCACCATCACACGCGTCTTGTACAGCAGGCGATGACCAAACGACAGTTCATCACGTTCCGCCCACGCACCACGTCTCTTGCCTGGCACGTTAATCGCGAACCATCTCAGCGAGTCCATCTCCGGCAACTGCTTCACCGGCTCATAGGTATCTGTATCCATATCAGGATCGTCAAACCGTGCGATCTGCCAAAGTCCGGTCAGTTCAACACGGTTGCGTTGGTTAAGTATGCTCTGAGCTTGCAGGCGATAGACTTGCAGGGCAGCTTGCTGGTCAATTGGTGATTGCGGGATGTGGTACATCCGACCGGGCTCAAAGCCCTCGCGTCCCAACGCGATGCAATCCAGCGCAACGAGTTGACGACCATCAATGCCACCGTCAGTAAAGCGCAGCGTAAGTGTGTGTTTGCCTGGCGTGAGTTGGATGTCATTACCTTGTAACCACGCGATCTCGTTCCAGGTGGTTAACTCCATGACCTGCGTGGTTTGATCACGATTGGACGCTTCAACCCACGAGCCATCATCAAGCTTGTATTCAAACGGGGCACGGACCCATTCAAAACCGACACGAAACCACAAGGCATAGTCTCCGCCGCGCTTCACATCAAAGCTATAACTTAATTCCCATGGGCGTTTGGGGATTTGATGCTTGGCAAGAGTCTGCAGCAACATCTTCCCGTCGGAAAGTAAATGCGGACGCGGCGATTCGGAGATATTGAAGTTGACCTTCGTCGCGTCAGGTTGTTCACCTTCAATCCAGATCAGATCGTTGGTGACAAGATGCTGAGCTTGTGCGATGGAAAGCGTACTGACCAGTAACAGCCAACAGACGATCAGAGATGCGATGCGATTCATGTGTGGGACCCGATTAGCAAAAGTGTGTTTCTCGCGATAAAGCATTTTTACCACAGATAAACACAGATGAACACAGATAACGGCATTTTAATTTTGCCTTGGTTATCGGTGTTCATCTGTGGTCAATGGTTTGATTGGTTGTGATCGCTTTTTGGCTTTAGCAGATCTCGCCCGGTTGATCACGACGCGACGAGCGCGGATCGATGCCGTAGCGTGTGCCTTCTGCCGTTTCACGAATCGCCTGGGCCGGCATATCCGGTTGCGGTGGTCCCCAGTATTCTTTGGTGTTGTGGCATTCTTCGATGATCTTGACCGCTTCGTCCACGCTGTCGGTGATGCGGAAAAGGTCCAGGTCTTCAGGGCTGATGCAGGCATGTTCGTCGAGCATGGTCTGTTTGATCCAGTCGACGAGACCTGACCAGAAATCCGTGCCGATGAGGACGACGGGGAAGGGGGCAGTTTTGTGCGTTTGGATCAGCGTCATGCTTTCGAAGAATTCATCCATCGTGCCGAACCCACCGGGGAAGCAGATAAAGCCGATCGCATATTTGACGAACATGACCTTTCGGGCAAAGAAGTATCGGAAGTTAATCTCATGCGTCTGGAAAGGATTGGGCTGCTGTTCCATCGGCAGGCTGATGTTCAAACCCACGGATGTTCCACCCGCTTCAAAAGCTCCCTTGTTGGCTGCTTCCATGATGCCCGGGCCACCGCCGGTGATTACCGCCAGTTTCTGGGTCACCAGTTTGCGTCCGCATTCGACCGCTTTGAGATAGTACGGGTCGTCGACCTTCGTGCGTGCCGAACCAAAGACGGTTACCGCCGGGCCGATGTCACTGAGCGTTTCAAAGCCTTCGACAAATTCTGAGAGAATGCGAAACATACGCCAGGCTTCATTGCTCAGTGCAGCTTCGTTGGATGGTGTGGATGAATTCATGCGTGCCTCCTGCGGGGGTAAACAGTCCGACTGTGGTCTGGTTCAACTAGCATCGACCTAAGTGTGTTTGTTGCTTGATTGATAATACGATTGACTGCTACGGATTGTTCCTTGAGGGCCGATAACTTGGCAGATGGGTGTTCTGCTTGCTCTTTACGGAGCAACGGGCATAATCCATGACTATGGATCAAAACCCGCCCCTGACTGCACAGAGCCCTGAAGTCCGTGATGTGTTATTGCATCGCTTTGGGATTACCGACTATCGCCCGCATCAGGCCAAGGTGATTGATGCGGTGTTGGCAGGGCGGGATGTGCTCTTTACCTTGCCGACCGGTGGGGGTAAGTCGCTTGCCTATCAGTTGCCTGCGATGGTTTTGCCGGGTGTAACCGTGGTGATCTCGCCGTTGATCGCGCTGATGAAAGATCAGGTCGATGCATTGCGCAAAAAGGACCTGCCTGCGACGTTCGTTAATTCGACACTCAGTGCAAACCAGCGTGCAGAGCGATTGCAACTTGCCATCGATGGCAGAGTCAAACTGCTGTTCATCACGCCCGAGCGCTTTCGCAGTCCTGCCTTTTTGGAGATCATCGATCAACTGAATGTCACGCGCCTGACCATCGACGAAGCACATTGCATCAGCATGTGGGGCCATGACTTTCGGCCTGACTATTCACAGTTGGATACCTACCGTAAATTGCTGGGCAATCCGCCGACGATCGCGCTGACCGCCACCGCCACGCCGGATGTCGCAGCCGATATCGTCAAGCAGTTGCAACTCACCGATCCCTTGATTGAACGCGCGGGCATTGAACGTGAAAACCTGTTTCTCGCAGCAACCAGTGTGTATGACAATGATGCCAAGCTGGATCGACTCGCACACCTGATCCGCAGCATTGACGGGCCGGGCATTGTCTACGGCGCGGTGATTCGCGATCTGCATCAGATCAAGGAAGGCCTGCGCCAGCGTGGCATCAACTGCCTGCTTTATCATGGTGAACTTTCCAGTCATGAACGCAAGCAGATGCAGGACCGCTTCATGCAATCAGAAAATGAAGTCGTGCTGGCAACCAACGCGTTTGGCATGGGGATCGACAAGGCCAATGTCCGGTTTGTGATTCACGTGCAGATTCCGCGAAATCTCGAAGCATGGATTCAGGAAGTCGGCCGAGCTGGTCGTGATGGCAAGTCGTCCTGGTGTGAACTGATCTATCAAGAGCAGGACATCGCCATCCAGCAAAACTTCATCCAATGGGCCAACCCGTCGCGTGAGTTTCTCATCGGCGTCTACCGCACACTGGAGAATTGGGGCGAACGCATTGTCACCAAGGACCTGGATGACCTGCGAAAAGAGCTGCTATACAAGGATAAGGCGGACAACCGCGTGACCATCTGCCTGAAGTGGCTTGAAGTGCTCGGCATCACCGAAGGCAGTTTTGAGATGGATAACCTGCGCATCGTCAAACCCCTTGACCCGGATCACCTGCCGGAGATTGTCGGGCATGAGGATAAACTCAAGAACGATCTGCATGGCTTGTTGGGTTTAATGCAGTTTGCATTGAACACCGAATCGAACTGTCGGCGTGCGGTGATTGCAGAACATTTCAAGTTGGATGAAATTCCCCAATCATGCCATGCCTGTGATGCGTGTGTGGATCGTGATGCACATTTGACAGATCATTTCACGCCACGACCTGCAGGCGATGTGCAAACTCAGGTAACACGTGCTGATCACTTTCACCGTGGTGATTGGGTACGCGTGGATGGTCGTCACATCGGTCAGGTGATTAAGGTGCACAAACGCGGTCGCGACATTGAACTGATCGTCGAAAGTGCAGGCGATCTGCGAACGCGCAAGGTCAATATTCGCAGGCAGACGGTTGAGAAGATCGAACAGTAACTGTCGAACATGAAAAAACAATTCACTTAATCTTTTACCCGATGACAAACTGTTTCGTCATTCCCGCGCAGGCGGGAATCCAGTGGCATACTGTTGACGCTTGCAAGTTCCACTGGACTCCCGTCTTCCGGGGGCGCGGGAGTGACAGAGGGTGGCGATTAATTCTTGGAAACGCTCTATTCCGATCAATTCCCAACAAAAAACAGGAGCACACTTTCGCATGCTCCCGTTGGTGTGATTCAATTTTCAAAGTTGTTTACTTGGGCTGAGCATCCGTGCGGAAAGGTGATGCGGGGATTTTGGCCGAATTGGTGAGGTTGGGGTTCACCGGGTTGTTGGCCCAGGCATAACGCACTGCAACCGGTTTGGCGACTTTGTCCGCCCAGACAGTGACGGTGTTCTTGCCTGTGATTTTGGCGTCCGCCCAATACCAGTTCCGCATGTCATCGGTGATGATGAATTCTGCGGGGGCTTTGCCATCGGTGGTCTTAAGTCCCTTGCCCACGACGTCGAAGGTGAGGGTGACCTTGTTGTCTTTGACTTTCATGGACTGGTAAACCGGGCCGGAGGGAATGACGTCGGTTTGGCCGTAGACTTTGTTTTGAGCCCAGAAACCAAGGCGTTTGCCGACATCCTGCTTGTTGCGCGGATGGATGTCCTTGGCTTCACCGATGTCGATGATGACGGCTTGACCGACATTGGGGACGGTCAGTGACGTGTGAAGCTGAGCATCACGCAGGTGCGCCCATGCCGGGTCGGAAGGTTGATCGGTCGTTTCCAGGAAGTTGGCAAGCTGCACGACACCAAACGGGAAGTCGCCCTGCCCCCAGACATCACGCCAGTTTTGGATCATCACCGGCAGGAGTGTGCGATACTCCTTGGCGCGGCCGGCATTGGTTTCGCCCTGATACCAGATCGCACCCCGAATCCCGTAAGGCACCAGCGGATTGATCATCGCATTAAACAGGTTGGCAGGGCGGTGCGAGTCATCGGGACCACGCGGCTTGCGCGGACCACCACGACTGTTACCCGGTGCATTGGGCATGCGCTTTTCAATATGCCATTTCCATGTCCCGGCCAATGACAGGTCGTTGTTACCATCAAGTGTACTCAAGTTCATTTCGGAAGCTGAGCCGTTAAAACCACCGCCGCCAAAATGGTCGAAAACACGCACCGCAATCGTCAGTGTGTCAGCCGTGTTGACCCATTCGGGGACAGTGTAATGACGCGCGGTGGCCCATGCATCGGGATGCGTCATCTGCCCGACTTCAACACCGTTGACATAGGTCACATCAAAGTCATCAATCGCGCAGAAGGAAAGTGACAATGCCTGACCTTGCATGGCAGGGGGGAGCTTGATCGTCTTGCGATACCAGACAACACCGTCAAAGGATGTTTCGACATCTTCCCAAAGTCCGGGGAGTTGCGTGTCTTTCCATGAGCTGTCATCAAAACCGACTTTGGCGTAGCCTTTGCCATAGCCCATGTTGCCCGGATCATCGTGGAAAGGCTTGGGTTGCTTGCCGGTCTCCTGCCATTTTTTGTAGGCGATTTCCCACTCAGCAAGACGCTGGGGATAGTTTTCAAGAATCTTGTCCCAACGCTTGAGAATGTCTGCTGTGACCGGGTTGGCTTGGAGGGCTTTTTGACTGGTCCATGCTTCAGCCGGTGTGCCACCCCAACTGGTGTTGATCAGGCCGACGGGGACGTTGAGATTTTCACGCAGGTGACGACCGAAGAAATAACCCACAGCCGTGAAGTTGGGGATGGTCTCGGGGGAGCAGACGTTCCAGGTGATGTTGGCATCATCCTGCGGGGTATGCGCAACGACATTGGGTACGCGACACAGACGGATCAAGCTGTCAGTTGCGTTGGCGATTTCTTCCTGGGCGTTGTTGGAGTTCTTCACGCTCCACTGCATGTTGGATTGACCGGAACAGACCCACACTTCGCCGATGAGAATGTTCTCAAAGGTGATCGTTTGATCATCACCAGTGACGACCATACTCTGCGGGTTGCTGTTGGCAGGTTGGCCCGGGAGCTTGACCATCCACTTACCATCGCGGTCGGCTTTGCTGGTGAAGGTTTGATCCGCAAAGGTGACCGTGACTTTGCTGCCTGCCTTGGCGGTCCCCCAAACGGGGATGGGTTGCTGCTGCTGGAGCACCATGTTGGTTGCGAAAACCTTCGGTATTTGAAGTGCGAAACTGATTTGTGGCAGGAGGATTGCCATCATCAGAAACAAGAGGGAAGTTAACTTGGCTGTGCGTTTCATTGAAAACTCGCTTTATGTGAACAGAGACTGTTGATTCGTTTATGACTGCTATTGCCAATCATTCGTGTGAAAGACTGATGTTGATTCATCCATGACAACACGCCGTTGCGTCATAGGGCGTTTCACCATGCTCGCAAGCATTGATTGGATGTTTGTCTTGACGTTTATTCATGATAGGACCGTGTTGATGAGCGTGTACGGATTATTTGCCGTAGGGAATGTCGATGGTGCTGAAGCAGGAGACCTGCAATTTTGAGCCATCGGTGAGATTGGGATTGACGGGATTATCCTGCCATGCATAGCGTGCTGCATAGGGTTGGTTGATGCCGTCCGCCCAGACTTCGACGGTGTTGTTGCTGGTGATTTTGGCCTGGGCGTTGACCCATTTTTGATCTTCACCGCAGATGGTGAACTCAGCGGGGGCTTGACCGTCATGCGTGGTGAGTTTGCCATCGACATGCTTGAAGGTGATGGTGATTTTGTTGCCGTCGACTTGGGCGGACTCGAAGAGCGGGCCGGTCCAGTTGCTGCTGACGGTTTTGTAGACATCATGCAGCGCCCAGAGCGCCAGACGTTTGCCGACATCCTGTTTGTTGGTCGGGTGGATGTTCTTGGCAGCACCGATATCGTTGATCACCGCCAGCCCGGTGTTGGGGACGGTTTGGCTGACGTAAAGCTGCGCGTTTTGCAGGTTGGTCCAACCGCTGTTGTCAGGTTGGGTTTTCTGACCGTGGAAGTTGGCAAGCTGCACGATGCCGAAGGCAAAGTCGCCCTGTCCCCACAGGTCCCGCCAGTCCTTGATCATGGTTGAAAGCAGCAGGCGGTATTCATCGGGACGACTGGCGTTGGCTTCACCCTGATACCAGATAGCACCTTGAATGGTGTATGGGATCAGCGGGTTGATCATGCCGTTGAACAGGACACTGGGATAGCGTGGGTTTTTGCCCGGAGCACGTGGCGCGCGGGGCTTTCGGACTTTAAACTGGCTTGCCGGCTTGCCGGGATTTTCCTGTTTCCACTTGGCGAGCTTTTCGTTGTATTCGGCCATTTTCTTTTCCCAATTGGCCTTGTACTCGGGGTAGCGTTCTTCGCTTTTTTGAGCATTGGGGATGAGGTGTTCCAGCCCCTTGGTGTTCTGGAGTGTCGGGGTGCTGGTCCACGCTTCAGCCGGTGTGCCACCCCAGTTGGTGTGGATCAGGCCGACGGGGACATTGAGGTTTTCCATGAGATGGCGACCAAAGAAATAACCCACCGCTGAGAATCCAGAAACACTCTTAGGCGTACAATGACTCCAGTTGATATTGGCATTGTCCTGGGGTTCAGCGGCAATGGTGTTGGCCACCCTGCACAAACGGATCAATGGATGATTGGCGCTGGCAATTTCCTCCTGGGCGTTGTTGGAGCGACCGACGGTCCATGCCATGTTGGATTGGCCGGAGCAGATCCAGACTTCACCGATGAGGATGTCGTCGAAGCTGATGGTCTTGCCATCGCCGGTGACGGTCATCGTCTGTGCGTTGGTGTTGGCGGGCATGGCCTTGAGCGCAGCTTGCCAATGGCCTTTGTCGTCGGCAGTCGCTTTGACGGTCTGGTCTGCGAATTGGATTTGGACACTGCTGCCTGCTTGAGCCGTCCCCCAAACCTGAACCGGTTTGTCACGCTGGAGCACCATCTTTGATGCGAAAATGTTCGGCAGTTCCAGGGCGAATGCCATCTGCGCGCCAAGTGACAACGCGATGACACAGACCAACGTTCCAAGATGCTTCAGTGATTTCATATTGATTCCCGTGCTGGAAAGTGGATGGGGGTAATGGACCGTTTTGATGAATGCGTTTTCTATGTCTTAATGACGAATCGGCGCATACACCAGCGTCAATGGCAGGTAAGTCATTCTAGCATGCAAAGGTCGTTGGTAAACCAAAGCGGGTTGGAACTGGTGTTTTTCCTGCTTTATTCAATGATTGGATTTGATGTGATTAACGAGCGCTGAGACTTTGAGTTGATGGGCTACGTTTTTGTGCTGTATTTTGCATCGTGCGTTGACGTTGACGATGGAAATACCACCATTCAAAGATCAATATCGCCAGCGCAATCCAAAGCAGGGTCGGCCAGAAGGAACGGTCCATCGCGATCGGCTTGGCAGCAGCGGTGATCGATAGCTCTCGGAACTGCAATTGCTCGACACTTTGCAACGTGGACTCATCGCTATTGAGTAGTGAAGCCCCCATGCTCAGCACGACATCACCGCCATCCTTGAGGCTGTATTCCCCCGTACTCGGGCAGGCAAGACCGATGAGTTTGCCCCGGACATTACTGGTGACACGTTGCGTCTGGCCGCTGGGGTACTGCCAGGTGTAGGACTTTTCGCCGATGACTTCCATGGGCGGGAACACACCCGTGTGATGGGCCTGCACTTCCTGAAGTCCAGCATGATGCATGGCCTGACGCACGAGGTTACTCAAGATCACCGGGAAGGCCACACGGTAAGGCAGGGTCGTTCTTGCTGCATCAACCGTGAGAATGTACTCCACATGGCTGTCATATTGCTTGGTCAAAAGCAACGGTCCCTTACTGCCATGAATGAGAATCCGGTAGCCCAGTGATTCAAAATCAAGCTCGCGGACATTCTCTTTGAGTGTGGGTTGATCGAGCACGATGATGTCGTTGAGCGTGATATGCCCAAGCAGCGGGTCCGCACGGTTCCATGAAACCACGTCACTGCCTGCGTCCTGCTTGATCTCCATGAGTTGCGTGAGTTCCTGGGGCAGGGCACCATTACGCCAGATCACCTTCACATTATCCACCACCGAGTCCGGCTCGTTGGTCAGATACAAATCCGCAGGCGAATTGCCCGACACCAGCATCACATTGTCCATCGCCTTGATGGCCAGTTGTTCAGGCACCATCGGCTTGTCGATGTTCACTGCCAACGGACGCAAGCCGGTGAGATCCACATAGGCAACGTTATCCGATAGCAAAGCATCGAAACTGTCAGGCAGTAACTTGATGGTGACATGCGAAGCTTCATCTGCGGTTAACCGGAACACCAGTTTTTTGGGGCCATCCAGATCGACATGCACATCCTCCGTGCCAACGAGTTGATCATTCTGATACACCTGCACCGTCGCATTGCCCGGGGCGTTGGCAGCAACGAGTTTGACGAACACATCCCACTGACGACTATCTGCGCGTTGAGCATTGAGCGTTGCTATGCCCATGTTCACGCCCGGTGATTTGAGCTGTTGATAGTCAATATTAAACGGCAAGGCGAAGTCCGTCTTGGCAGGGAAATTGCCATCGGAAAACAGCACGACCTGTTCGAAAGGTTCGGCACGTGCCATGGCATCGGCCATCCGCATCGCGTCTTCCAGATCACCAGGAACCTCGCGGATTTTTACCTGCTCCAACGCAGCCTTGAGTTCACGTTTGTTGTTGGTAAATGCGCAAAGTCGTTGAGCGGTATCCGAAAAGGCGATCAGGCTGATCTGTTGATCACTGAGCAGGCCGTCGATGATCTCGTTGACTTGTGCTTTGGCAGCATCCAGTCGCGATTGCCCGCCGGGCCGATCCATCGCTGCCATACTCGCAGAACAGTCAATGAGAATCGGCACACGCTGGGCGCGCTCGGCATCGGACTTCCAGTAAGGTTGCATGGCTGCCAACACCAGCATCGCCAACATCAACAGCTGCAACAACAACAGCAAATTGCGTTTGAACTTCTGGAACGGAGCATTAACGCGACTGTCAGATAACACCTGTTGCCAAAGTACCAGCGACGAAACTTCCAATCGCTGCCGCCGGAGTTTAAGGAAATAGAACACCACAATGGGCAAAGCCATCAAAGCCAGCAAAGACATCAGTGGTGCGAAGAATCCAGGCAAAATTTATGTTTCCTGTTCCAAGACAAATTTGCCACAGATAAACACAGATGAACACAGATGTGAAAGTCTGTGCTCTGATTGCCTTGATCTGTGTTTATCTGTGTTCATCTGTGGTTTCATTCTTTATTCCAATAGCATCATCAAACAAGCCACGCTTCCCGTCTCATCTGATCAAACAACACGGTACTCAAATCTTCATCACTGTTCACACACAAGAACTTTCCGCCACGCTGTCGGGCCAATGCCGCGATGGTGTTCTGGAAGTTGGACAGATATTCGTGATACAGATCCAGCAGGTTGTCCTGGGCGGTCACATCCAGAATGTCCGCGTTTTCGCAGTCCACCAATCGCAGGTCAGACGTCAGGTCCGGGTCCAGTTCACGTTCACCGAGAATCTGGCAGGCAAAGATTTCAAGCCCCGCATTGTTGAGCGTGTTAAACGTTCGCTTCAGATCACCGTAGGTTAAAAAGTCCGAGAGCATCACGACAATGCCCTTGCCGCGATGTCGTTTGAGCATGGTGTCCACTGCATCATCCGGTGGTTGACTGCCACCTTCACCGGACTCAATATTTTCGACGAATTTCAAAAGCTTGTGCAGACTCCCGCGACCGGTTGCCGGGCCGACCATCGACAGGTTGTTGGCTGGTTGATTAAACGTGTACACACTCACGGGTTCAGCAGCGAAGAGTCCGCAGACACACATTGCAGCAGCGAGTTGCTGGGCGCGTTGAAGTTTGCCATCCACCATCATGGAACTCGACGCATCGACAAGGATGACGATCTGCATCTGTTCTTCGTGATGGAAGAGCTTGATGTAGGGCTTTCGCAGTCGCGAGAAAATGTTCCAGTCGATAAAGCGCGTGTCGTCACCTTCCACGTAATCGCGGTAGTCCGCAAACTCCATGGACGAACCACCCTTGGCTGCAAGGTGTTCGCCGCGCATACGATTGGTGAACCGACCTGACGCGTTGATCCGCAAGCGTTCGAGCCGATGCAGCATGTCGTTGCCTAAGAGTTTGGTGACTTGTGCTTGTTCCATGGTGTTGTTCGTCTTCTCGTCATTCCCGCGAAGGCGGGAATCCATGCCTTGTCATTTTCCCTTGGTCACATTAAACCGTCTCAGGTACCTGTTCGGTTAACTGCTGGATCAACTTGGCAGGGACGACGTTTTCCGCCTGCCCGTCATAGTTGAGTAACGCACGGTGTTGGAGGATTTCCACTGCAAAATAACGGATATCCTCAAAGGCGACATGCGGCCGACCTTCGGATAATGCACGGACGCGGGCTGCAAGAATCAAACCCTGAGCAGCACGCGGTGATGCACCCCAGCGGACATATTTCTTCACAGCGTCGGTTGCAAACTCACTATCCGGATGCGTTGCCAGCACCAGGCGGATGGCATAATCGCGCATGGCATCGGCGACGACGACTTTGTTAAGCAGGTTCCGCATCGCAAGAATTTTTTCGCTGTTGAGTACCTTGGGGACTTCGAGAGCCTGCTTGAGAATCGTGCGCGTGACGATGTCGTTTAACTCCTGTCGCGATGGGAAGGGGACGGTGACCTTAAACAGGAATCGGTCAAGCTGCGCTTCGGGCAGCGGGTAAGTGCCTTCCTGTTCGATGGGGTTTTGCGTTGCAAGGACGAAGTAGGGTTCTTTCATTTGATAGGTCTGGCCACCTACGGTCACCGAGTGTTCCTGCATGACTTCAAGCATGGCTGCCTGTGTCTTGGGCGTTGCGCGGTTGATTTCGTCTGCAAGCAATAGCTGCGTAAAGACCGGGCCTTCGCGGAACTCAAGGCGGTAGTTGCCTGACGTACCGCCTGCATCATCACTGGTGAGAATGTTGGTGCCCACGACGTCAGCAGGCATCAGGTCGGGGGTGAACTGGATACGGTTGTAATCCAGTTCCAACGCGCGTCCCAGTGTTTTGACGAGTTGGGTTTTACCCAGACCCGGGACACCTTCAAGCAGGACGTTACCGCCACAGACCATGGCCGTGATCACGGCTTCGACGACACGGTTCTGGCCGACGATGACCTGACCGACTGCATCGCGGACCTGGGTCAGCAATTGCTGGAAGACTTGGGTTTCCTGTTGCATGCGTTCAATGTCGCTCATGATTCATCCTCAACTGGGTTGGTTGTCATCTTGATCGCCGCGCTGTTTTCGCTTCAGACGTAACAGTCGGCTGGTGGTCGAATCGTCATCCGAGTCGGCCTGTGTGGGTTTATTCTCCGTCGATCGCGTGGGGGCGTCATCGACTTTCTGTTCAACGATGATCTCCATCTGCGACTGCCTCGGGCCTGAAGTTGATTTGGCTTTCGTCTTCGGCGTGTCATCCGTCTGATGGAGTTGGTCTTTGACGGCTTTACGTTTCTTAAGCAAGGTGTCGAAAGTTTCCTGCTTGGGGGTGATCGTCTTATGCGGGCCAAAGAGGTCTTTGAAAAATTGTTTGTCCACCTGAACACGTCGGATCGCCACATCCAACGGCAGCAGGCAACACAGGGCAAGCAGTAACCAGTCAAACGACGGCTTGGAGGTGAAGCGTTCCTTGCGGTCTTGCGGGAAGACTTGAGCAGCGGTGGTCTCAGGCGTGAGTAGATTCCCGCCGGTCTTCTCGACGATGTTCTTCACGGTCATCGGACTTGAACCAAACCGCAGATACTCCTGGGAGTAGGGCACGACAAAGCCTGCGTGCATGCGTTGGTTTTTACCATCACCGGATGCGGTCGCAATGACTTGATACCGACCTTCACCCCAGAGATCGAATCGCGCTTCGTATCGCTTGGGGGCGATCTGTTCGAGGGGCACGGTGTGCGATTGACCATCCGGGCCGATGACCTGGGCGGAGATGTTGTACAGTGGGGAGTCGGGTTCGAAATCTTCGACGGTGACAATGCCGGTGTTCCCACTGGTAAACGCCTGCATGTGCATGTTGCTTGAAGTGCTCACGCGCGCGACGTCTTTGATGAGTTGACTGACGAAGGCCTGGTAATGCTGCCACCCCATCCAGTTGGCTGCCCAGTTGGAGGACAGGTCGGAGGTGAACGCTGCGGTCTTGCCGATGCCGTATCGCCATGTCGCCAGCACGGGATCGGGCTCACGTTGTTCGGGGCCTTCGAGAATGGTGGTGCTTCGTGGCTTGGGCGTGGTGAGGATGTAACCCTTAAGATCCGGCAAGCCGTCAATGCCTTTGAGGATCGGCGAAGGGAAGTCGATGATCGGGTTAAAGACCTTGTTCTGAATCATGCTCCGGCGAAGCGTCTTGGCTTCCTTGATGAAAATCGAAGGCAGCTTGTTGGCATCCTGCGGGAAGTAAAAGCGTCCGCCGGTGACATTGGCGATGGCCTGCATGGTTTGCGTCTGCGTGCCATGCGGGAAAACTGCGACCGTGCTGACGGTGATCTTGTTGTTGACGAATTCCTGAAGCAAACCCGGCGGTGGGGGCTGTGGATCACCGTCGGAGATGATGATCATGTGACGCTCAGCCGCATCGTTGTTTTTAAATCCGTTGAGTGCCAATCGCATGGAGGTGGCAAAGGAGGGCATGTCGCCAATCTGGGCGCTGTTGATCTTCATCGCCAATTGGTTGTACTGTCCTGCTGGGGTGAACGGGAAGAGCCATTCGTCACCACCTTGCCAATCAAAAACAAGCACGCCGACATCGTCCTGAGAACCGAGGACCTGAATCGCCTGCTTGGTGATGCGGCTGGCCCATGTGTTGCCTTGGGGAAACTCGCAGGTATGCAGCGTAATGGCCAGCGCACTCTTGGGCAGGATTTTCTTGTTCTGCACATCCATCGTCACCGGCAGGATTTCTTCCACCAGCGTATGGTGATACCCACCGGGACCAAAACTCTGATCACCGCCAACCATCACAAAACCCGAGCCCTGATGGAACACCGCATCGCGCATCGCCTGCATCTGTGGCAGTGACAATTGATCGGCTGGCACGTTGACCATCACAATGCAGTCATAGGGCAACAATGCCAACGGGTCCGACGGGAGTTCATAGGCGGAGATCAATCGCACCTGACGCTTGGCAAGTTGCAATGCATCACGCATCGACTCCCAGTCGCGCTTGTCGCCTTCCAGATTCGTCACCATCAAGACCGAGCCTTTGCCCTGCAAAAACAGGTAACTGATCGCGCGGTTGTTGCGGGCGTGTTGATCGTCTTCCTTGGCAGTTTCAATGATCGCTTCGTATTCGTAGTAACCATCTTCCCGCAACGTGATCGGCAAGGTGTATCGGTTCTTGCCCGCCTGATACGTCACGTCGTCCTGGTAAATGACGTTGCCATTTTCCTTGAGAATCAGCTTGCCTTTACCCGGTGATAGCGACGAAACAATCGCAGCTGCTTCATACGTCTCACCACTGCGGACAAAGCGGGGCAAATCCAAACGCTCAACCCAGACTTCCTTATCGTGGTCATAGCTGATGGGTAAAACGTCCACCGGAATCTTGCGTGCAGCCAATTCATCCAGCACGCGATCCAGATCGCCTTCAGTCTCCGTGCCATCGGTTACCAGCACGATGCGCCCGAGTTTGTCATCGGGAATCAATGCAGATGAAAGACTCAGGGACGAAGCGAGATTGGTGCCATCATTATTGACCTGCACATTGATCGCTTCAAACGGGAAGCTCTGCATGGGGGGCAGTTCGACTGCTGCATCACGCCCGAAAAACACCAACCCGACACTGTCTTTTTGTGGCTTGGTGTTGGCGGTGTTCACCGCGAACTTGATCGCTTCCTGGCGCATGTTCGGTGAGATTGATGCTGAGGTGTCCACCGCAAAGATCACCGACATGGACTTATCACTGCGGACACTTCGCGGCTGAGCCAATGCTGCAATGACCAGGCACAGCAACACCCAGCGAAAGCCATACACCCACGCGCGACGGGTACCGCCAATACCTGCATGACCGGCTGCGATCATCCACCAGAACCACGGGAATAACAGTGTCAGCCAGAATGCCGACGGTCGTGTGAAAATGAGTTTGTTGGTGAAATCAAGGGTGAAGCAGACCCCCAGGAACAGGGCCATACTGGTGATGGGCAACCACCATGCAGACCGCGGCACCGGTTTTCTCGGTGGCGGGAAGATGCGCAGGATGATGTCCCGGATGGTCAAAGTTCAAGCTCCACGATGCGGCGGTTGCCCGTGTCCATGATGCGTAATTTGTGATCCGGCGTGATCGTCAGTGACCAGGGCGTCATGAATTGATCATCCCCCCGACCCGTCTTGCCGAACGTCGCAATGATTTTACCCGACAAATCCATCTCTGTGACCCGACCTGCACCATATTCGGCGATATAAAAATGATGTCGGTCATCCATGGTCAGATCGTACGGTAAATCAAGGTGGTTTTGGCCAAGTGTATCGACGTGTTTGCCGGTGTTGATGTCGAAAACCAGAAGACGATTGTTGATTGCATCCGCGACATAAAGTTTGCCGTCGTGAAGCAGACAACCGCTTGCACGTTGAAACTCTCCGATGCCGGTACCTGCCTTGCCGAAGGTCATGACATGTTGCAAGTCCGCTGTGAATTTCTGAACGCGGTCATTGCCACCGTACTCGACGACGTAGACGAAACCGTCCTTGTCCTGCGTGAGTGAGACGGGATAAATGAATTGTCCTTTGCCTTCACCCCGCTCACCGAACATGCGTGTGATCTTGCCTGTCTGATCGAAAAAGACGATGCGATGGTAATGCGTGTCAGCAACGGCGATCGTCCCATCCTGCATCAGACAGGTGCCTTCGGCATTGCCGTTGGCATTGGTGGGCAGGTTCCAGATGTCGGTGACCTTGCCGGTGTTGTCATAGAGTAGCACACGCCCGGCGGTGTCGAGCACCACCATGCGCCCGTCGGGCAGCATCCGGGCTGACCGCGGGGCAGGGACGCTGATGTCATCCAGCGGCACGGACCAGACGGCGGTGTTCTTCACGGGAATGGTGGCTTGATTGCCCGAAGGCTTACATCCCGTGATCAGCAGCAAACTCACCATCATCAACACGGTGATCAAATTCAATCGAACGCGATCCAACGTCTTGAGTCCTGCTGTGGGTAGATGCCAGAAGTCACGCCGATTTTCTTGGTCATCTGCAACACTGGAACATTGAACATGCCCATGAAATTGCGTGCGTTTGATCGTCAATGGACTTTGCTCGTCGGTGATCAATTGCAACTGCTCCGGGCGGATGCATCTTGCCTTGGGTACATGGTCCGGGAGAAAGATAGGCATCTGGGATTCCGTCATCCAATTGGCAGGACCGAGTAATTCTGCAATCTCGCGGGTTTGGGGATGCAGGTAGACTTGTTGTGTGACGCCTTGTGCAAGCACTTTGCCATCGCCCATGCAGATTACCTGGTCCGCATAAGCAAGCACGCGCGATGGATCATGCGTTGCAAAAATCAGGGATTGGTTTTGTCGTCTGAGCGTGTCGATGATCACCTGCCAATACCGCATTGCATCCTGATGTGCGACATGAGCCAAGGGTTCATCCATGATCAGAATTGCTGCGCTGCTGACCATCGCGCGTGCAACGGACAATCGGTTTTGCTGCCCGCGCGAAAGTGTATCCGGCTTTTTGTTGGCATGATCCGCAAGGTCCATCGTCTTTAGCCAATGATCAGCCGACATCTTGTCGGACAGCGCGGTTAAATGCTGCATCACCGTCATGTGAGGCCAAAGTCCGTCATCCTGGGGCACCCAATACACCGGCAATTGCTCTTTGTTCTGCGTCGGTGATGTGAAGATCAGTTTGCCTGCACTTGGTTTTTCAAACTCAACGAGTAAGTTCAGCAGCGAGGTCTTACCCGCGCCGGAGATGCCCACCACTGCCGTGATCCCCGGCGAAAAAGACAGCGAGATGCCAACCAGACGACCGGGCATGTCGATGTGCTCTAGTTGCCAAAGCGTTTTAACCATGATCAGGCAGTTTTCTTCCTCTGGAGATCATCACGAATAAACCCAACACCAACGGTGGGAGCATGTAGGTGAGCACGACCATCGCACTGAGCGTTTCATACTTGCCATAGTGCATCAGATTGTACAGGCGAACGACCGCGCCTTGCATGCCCGGTGGAGACAGCAGGGCGGATGCAGGCAGATCGTGATACGTGATGTAAGCGATGATGCCGGTTAACAGCAGCATGCTGCGGACTTGTTGTTGCCAATGCAAATGCCTGGCGAGCGTTTGATGCTGTTTATTCAGGGATAAACGCGTGAGCCATGTGAGGTGCTGGCCCGTTGAGCGTTGACGGAGAATCGGAGCGAGAATCAATGCTGCAGGCAACGCGATCCACGTCAATGCCAACACCAATGGCAAGGGCGTGTCATACATCGCATTGAACGTGTTCGTTTGGAAGAGTCCAAGGATGATCAGTCCGACCACCAGTGAACCACACAGTCCGGGTAAACACATCAGCCAACGCACCCATCGCGGGGTGAAACCAAGCAGCCAGGTGAACATGCCAATGAGCAGAGTTGATAGCGCAGCATACATCACGCTGTAACCAATCTCCTGCCAAATCTCCGGCTTGGTGATGACGGTGGGCATGGCGCCGATCGCCGGTTTGAGAACCCACCACCATGGGATGATCAAACACAGCAGCAAACTCACCAACCACCAACCAACGAGCAAGCTCAAACGAAGACGCAAGCTGTGACTGGAGGGCGTGGGATGTAATGAAGTCCGCTGCGCGCGTGTGGGTAATGCCATGAACACCAGCCACAATAACGCCAGACTCACACTGCCGGGCAGCATCAGCCACCTGAGGGTTGAGCTTAATGGTGCGCCGCCCACCTGTGCATCAAACAGCCAGATACTCCAGTGGGTGCAAGCCATGCGTGATGTGATTTCAAACTCGGTGAAACTGAGCACGAACACCACGGCAAAGGCCATGACCAACACGCGTCCCTGACCATGAAGGATGAAGCTTGTCCACCGACTGCGACGAGCGAGTTTGAGATTGTGCATCGCAGCAGCCGAGAGCGGGGCTGGCGGAGCCATGTGTATCAGCAGCAACGTCACCGGGAAAAACCGGATTGCAAGCAGCAGTGAATACAGCAGGTCATTGAGGATCGGATGTCGGATCAAAGACAACGCGACATTGGAATACGCATAGCCAATGACCAAAGGTGGCATGAAAATCGGGATCAGCAGCAACCACCCGAATCGCTTGACCAGCCGAACCTGTTTGAGGGTTGGCAAACAGAGATGAGCTAAAAGGGTACACAGACCCGCGACAGCCATGCTGCGACATAACGTGAGCATGACCGCCCGGAACAATGCCTCACTCATCATTACTGCAGGTACTCCGACTTGAGCCAGTCGAGGGTTGCCTGACGTGCCGGTTCGAGTTGCATCAGCGGATAGCCTTCGGTTGCCCAGACTTTGAGTTGCTTGACTTCATCGGAGAGTTGTTCTTCGTCAACTGGACCCAGGGGAATCTGTCGGGCGGTGGATTGGCTGAGCTGGATTTCAATGCGTTCACTGAGCAGATAGTCGATGAGTTTTTTGGCAAGCTCAGGTTGCGGGCTACCTTTAACCATCATGACGGTGTTGGGGATGCAGATGGTTTGGTCGGAGTCTTCCAGGCGATAGGGGAGCATCTCTACCGAGCGTCCTTCGTCTTTAGCAACGAAGAAGTCATCGGTGTCGGTCCAGCCGATGGTGCAGTTGGCCTGGGCGACAAGGTTTTTGGTTTGCCCGTTGGATTGGGCGATGATCATGCCCCGTGATGTCATCTCGTCATGCCAGTCTTTGAGGCCGTCTTCGCCCATGGTTTGCCAAAGGACGGTGTAGTGCGTGCGCGTCGTGCCGTACAGTGGTTTGGCAATGGTGACGCGATCGAGATTTTCTTTTTCCATCATCACGTCAATGGCCTGGGGGGTAGCCGTGATCATGTTGGTGTTGATGATCCAGACACGCAGGCGAGCCGCAAAGCCGGTCCACAGACCATCGGGATGCTTGAAGGCTGCTGGGATGCGTTCGTAGCCTGTGCCTTTGTAGGGTTCGAGAATGCCTTTGGATTGCAGGTCGAGTGTGCCAAGGATTTCATTGTTCCAGAAGACATCACATCGCGGGTTGTCCTTTTCGCGGATGAGTGATTCGGTGAGGCCAAGGGACTTGGTGGCTTCGGTGTCAAAGCGGATGTTGAGTTTGATGCCGGTCTCTTTTTCGAACTGCTTGAGAATGGGTTCGGAGTAGACCGAATCATGTGCACAGTAGACCGTCAGTTCACCCTGAACAGGCTTGGGAGCAGGGGGTTGCTTGGCAACATAGATCAGGCCTGCAACGATGCAGAGTCCGGCAATGAGGGTGATGGCTGTGATGAAAAGGGAGTGCGATTTACTGGGGGGCTGGAGACCTTGTTGATTCATTTTGCGCCTGTTCTATGGTGTCAAAGTACTTCTTGATGGCATCGTGATAGCCGGCGGGTACTTGTTCGGAGTCAATGGCCTGGGCGGCATCCTGCTTGACGGTGTTCAGCGATTCCTGATAGTCCTTGTTGGCGGTACCGGCGGGGGCTTTACCCTTGGTTTTCCAAGAAAGCAGAATCTTGCCAGCGTTGAGCTTGGATTGGTCTTTTTCGGTTTTGAAGTTGGTGGTGATCGAATCGTCTTCCGGGGCGATGTTGCCCTGGCCTTGTCCCGGACCACCCATGCCACCGCCTTGACCAGAGCCGGGTTTGCTGCCGCTACCTTTGCCGCTGCCTTGACCTTGTCCCTGCCCCTGGCCTTGACCTTGAGCATCGGCCATGGACGGGCTTGGCTGTTGACCTTCCCCGTTTTGCTGCTGCATCATTTTGTCATAAAGCTTCTGATAGTCCGACAGGGAGTTGCAGTTGGAACAGGCTTCACCGTCGAGGGGTTGTTGATTGTTGGCTTGCTGAGCCTGCTGAATGGTCTTGAGCGCCTCTTCGAGTTTCTTCATATCGCGGACACTCTGAGCTAGCTGCTCAAGTTCCTGCTGCGAGAGATTCATCGCTTCCTGCAAGGCTTTGGACGCATCCTGGTTCATGTTCTCCATTTTGCTCATGTCCAGTTGCTGCAAGGCCTGTTGCAAAGACTCAGCAAGTTTCTGGCCGCCGTCCTGCTTGGTGGCATAGTCGGCCATCTCCTGAATGGACTGCTTGATGTCCTTCTGGAGTTTTTGTTTTTCCGCAGGGTCTTTGGTCTGACTGAGTTGCTCAGCTTTTTTCTTGATCTCCTCCATCTTGCTTTGGAGGTCCTGGCTTTGGCCGTTCTCCATTTGCTTTTTCCACTGCTTTTGTTGATCGGAGGTATTGCCAAAGCGTTGATTGGTCGGATTGTTTTTCAGTGACTGGGCGAGTTTTTTCTGTTGCCACTCCTGTTCGATGCGCTGCTTCTGATCAGCAAGACGCTGGAGATTGCCCTTGGGGTCCTGGGGCTTCATTTTGCGAAGCGCCTGTTGCAATGCATTGATGCGGGCTTCGACCTGCTTGGAGTTCTCAGCTTCCAAGTCCTGTTTTTTGAGTTGCTCGGTGCGTTTGACAATGGCCTTACGCGTTTCTTCCAAACGCTGCTTGCGTTCGGTAATTTTTTGTCGCTGTTCTTCTTGACCCAGTAAATCAAACTGTGGCATCCACCAGACACCGGCAAGCAAAACCAGCAGGATCACCACGATGTGCATGAGTTTGTTACCCGGCGCGAACGGCACGACCTGTTTGGCGGACACCGTGGGGGCTTTTTGATTGGCTTCGTCTGCAACCGCATCCTGATACTCACCGGTTGAGGTACTCAGTGAGGTGGCAGTGAGGAACAGGTCCTTGGTCTTGGCATGTTCGTCTGCCAACCGGGCAGCTTGTGTCTGTGTGATTCCGCGATGGAAGATGCCGGCGATGAGCAAACCAACGAGGGGCACGATCAGGACCGACCACCATTTAAATGGATCTTCAATCACGCTGGCCAATCGAAGCGTGATCAACGCAGTGACAAAAATCACCGCACAGACCAGAGACGCAACATACCACCGTCTGGCCAAATGGATCAGACGCTTGCGCGAAGCAATCTCACTGAGAAGTTGTTGCGGTGTACTTGCCATGAAATCTCCCGGTTTTAACTCCTTCTATCATACCATCTCTACCCCATAGACGGTGCAGTTGAGACGAAATTTCAGAGATTTGGCAAAGACATTTTTACCGCCAAGATGCCAAGTTAAGAGAGAATTTTGTAAAAGAACATCAGTCAGTTCTAATCTCTTTCCAAACTTGGCGTCTTGGCGTTTCAAACAATAAGGTTTAATCCGTAATCTTCATGATCAGTTCATCACTGCCTGCATCAAGTCTGGGGACGTACATTGCAAAGACACGGGCGGGCAAAGCATGGAACACGCCGGGGACTTCCGCTCGCAGTCGGTATCGCAGCAGGTGCTTGCCCTGGGCGATGTGTTCGATGAAGAACATCGTCTTCTGATCGCGCAGTTCGCGATACGTGCCAAAGCCTTCCTGCCGGACATAGCCACTTTGGACATCAATGGGTTCGCAACCTGCGGGCTTCTTGTCTTCGATGGCAAGATACGTGTAGTCATTGTCCGCTTCGAGATTCAGTTCAACCTGAATGATCTCACCGCTGGTCACTTCGTCGCCATCATTGAGTTTGATGCGTTCGTAACGCAGACGATTTTCGGTGATCGTTTCACCCTTGCTGTTGTCCACGTCGACCTCAAACGGGATTTGCTTCAGACGATAATAGGTACGCTTCAGATGCAGTTCATGACCATAGGCCGGGATGTGTTCCTGCATGCCGAAATAGGTCAGGCGACTGTTCAGATACAACGCGCCGGTTCCCTGCTTGCGGATCGTCAGCGTGTGTTTGCCCGCGGGTAGCGAGACACCTTTGATGACGAATGTGTTGTCATGGGTCAACAGGTTATCCTTGTTGATCTTGACCGTCTTGGTGACCTTGCCATCATCAAGTTCCAACGTGAGTGTGTAGTTGGCATCACTTTCGCCACTGGTCTTGACGTACCGACTCATCGCATCAATACACAGCGCGGTATCGCGGGTCGAGCGCCAGTAGTAACCATGTTGGCGGTGATTCAGCAGCCACTTGATGACGCGCGGTGCTGCGTCGTCCTGCGGGGTGATCGTGGTCATGGCACGCAGAATCCATGCCTGCGTTTCAATGTCCGAGTTATACCAGTACCACCACCCCCGGAAGTTATTATCTGGATCATCGAACCATGTGAGTTTGGTTTCGTCATTGTCACGACGGTATTGCATAATGTTGCGCAGGACGGTTTTGGCGTCATCGGATTTATCCAAACGATGCAGACTCAATGCGAGCAATGCCTTGCCGTAGAGATTGAGTTTGTCTCTGCCTTCGTGGAGTTTTTCCATCCACGGGCCGGACTGCTTATGCAGTGCAAGGACGTAAGCCGCGTAGGCGGTCTGCGTGTTGACCGACCATTTATCTTTCTTGATCTCCTGATTCACAGCATTGTTGAGCCAGTTCACTGCACGGCGGATGATGTTCTGATCCATATCCACGCCACTTTCCTGTGCTGCATGCAAGGCATAGAGCACGTGCGTGGTGAGATAGATGCGCGAGTCGGTTCCCTTCCACCAACCCCAGCCACCATCACCGTTCTGCATCGAGAGAATGCGGTTTAAGCCAGCATCAATGAGCTTGTCCATTTCCTTGTCATCAAAGATCGGACTGTCATGCCAGGGATGGATATAGGGCTTACCATCAACTTGCTTGGCTGGGAAGTTCTTTTTAATGTCCGCCAGCGTCAGCCCCATGTCCCGTAGCGTTTTTCGCACTTGGACTGCGGGGACGAATCGACTGATGGTCTGCTCGGTGCAGCCATACGGGTAGTCGAGCAAGTAAGGCAGGGCGTCGAGCATCGTGCCGATGAGCGTTGGCGAGAAGCTGACGTAAAGTTCCGTCTGTTTCGGATCGATCTGCTCTGGCAGGTTCAATTCGACCTTGATGGTTTTGTCATCATCACCGTTGGCAACGACGGCAGTTTGTGCCTGCTGTTGGAGTGAACCATGAATGATCACCGGGATTGTCATCGCCATCGCGTCGGAAGCGTCCTTACCCTTGGCGGTGACAGCAATGCGTGCCATGCCTTGGTTGGTTGCGGTGAGATACCAGTTGACCGTCGCTTCACCACCCGCCGGAATGGTGACGGGATACGTAGCTGGCGCATCAAGGATCAAGCCGGTTCCAAGCATGATGGGACGGCCTTTGCCTTCACTTGCCATCGGTGCCAGCAGGTGGCTGGGGATTTCCAAACTTACTTCAACGGTCGTTTCGTGATCCAGATAGTTATGCACGTTGGCAGTGATCACCACTTCATCACGTTGGACGAGAAATCGTGGGGTTTGCAGACGCACGAGCAGGTTCTTGGTCGCGGTGGCTTGGGTGTCGCCCTGACCGACCTGCGTGGTTTTGCTCATCGCCCATGAGTCGATCTGCCATGTCGTGAGATTGTCGGGCACGGTGAAGCTTGCGGTCGCTTTGCCGTTGTCATCGGTGGTGATGGCATCAACCCACAACGCGGTATCCGCAAAATTCTCGCGGGTACTCACTGGTTGATCGGCCTGGCTTTGGGCTTCTTCCATGGCATCGTCACCCAATGCGACATCACCAGCGACTTTGAGTTCAGATTTAGCCATGGCACTGCCGTCAAGTTCGACTGCTTCTGTCATCGGCATCGCCGTGGGGGCGGTGGCGTTGACAGCACCATCCGCGAAGTAAGTAGCCCCGCCTGATGCACGGGCGCCGCGTTGCCGAACCATTCCCAGGTCGCTGATTTCATCACCATCGGTCACACGCCAGTCACTGATGGCCGGCCCCCAGGTTCCATCCCAATCGTCGGGCGTTGCATAGCGATACGTCGATGGGTCGGTGATATTGCCTGCATGCGTGAACTGCTTGCCAAGGTTGGTTTGACTGTTGAGGTTGTGATAGTTCTGCTGACCGTGGTAATAGCTGCCCATGCTGCCGGAAGTTCGGCCTGCGATGTAGAGCAGTGACTGATCAAACGCACTGAGAACAACCTGCGTCTGCGCCGGTTTGCCGGTCATGTCCTTGGCGGTGATGCTGACCGTTGCTGTTTCACCGGGTTGGTACGTTGGCTTGTCGGTTTGGACGGTGATATCCAGCATGCTGTCTGCGGGGGGGACACAGATTTGAGCCAATTGCTGATGGAGTTTGGCATCACTGACCGTCACCGCTTCGATGAAGAAGTTGGGACGGTGTTTGTTTTCAACGGGGACGTCGATGACCGTGGATTTACCTTCAACATGAATCAACTTCCAATTTTTGAGAATGCCGTTTTGCGCATCGGTACTCAGCAGGACATAGCTGTTCGCCTGCTTGGTGTTGATCATGACATGCGCGGTTTGTCCCGGCTCGTAGGTGCGTTTGTCGGTGATGAGTTCCAGATCGTTAAAGCGGTGAAGCTTGCCATCAAATTGATTGCCAACCACCCAGACCAGGCTGAAGCCTTCGACGGTACTTCCCCAGCTATCCGGTGAGGTGAAGTGGAATTTGAGTTGGCCGGAGTTTTCGTAACGATAGCTGATGGATGCCATACCTGATGCGTCCGTTTCAAGGGTTTGGCGATCCAGTTCCACTTCGTTGATGGTGGTGTTTTGTGGCCCGGTCCATTGGACTTTGGAGATGACCAATTGTCCCTTGGCCTGCACCGGTGAACCGTCGGGATTGCGGCAGATGATTTTGATTTCCATCTGATCACCGCTGCGGTAATACCCACGTGTCGGCTGGAGTGTGGTGAAGTAGGCTTGACGGGTAGCAAGGACATTGCCCTTGCCGGTGATCACACGGCGTGATGCGTCACGGACTTCAGCTTCGACGATGTATTGGTGATCCTGATCGCCATGCTGTTTGAGTGCATCCGCTGAGTCGATGGTGATAGTGAGTTTACCTTTGTCATCGAGTTTGCCTTCGCCTTGGGCGACCAGTTCGCGGGCGTTGGACGGTTGCCACCACGGATACCAACCGTACCACCAGTCCGGAGCGATGACGCAGCCGCGACCCCACCAGCCAAACCACGGTGATTCATACCAACTCAGGCCATAGCCTTGACCGTAAAGCCAATCCCATGGTCCGGGGAGAAACTGCTTGTGCGTGTAGGTTTCGCGATAGACTTTGTAGGTCACATCACCATGGGTGACCGGTTGGCCGAAGTAGTATCGGCCGCCGATGTCGACTTTGATTTTTTCGCCGAGTTTGACCTGTGATTCACTGGTTTTGACAGTGACTTCGAATTCGGGCTTCTTGTATTCTTCGACTCTGAATTGTGCGCCTGCGGACTCGTTGTATCGACCGTGGAAGTCGATGCGGTATTGGCCGAGCGTTGCTTGATCACCAAGTTCCAGTTGGCCGGAGATGCCGCCGAAGCTGTCGGTGGTCAGCGTCATGTCCTTGAGCTTTGTGCCACGCGGATCATAGATGGTGATGGATAGTTTTCGGCCTGGTGCATTCTCCCATTGTCCGTCCTTAAAATCGCGAACCCATGATTTGAATTTGACGGTTTGGCCGGGACGATACACAGGACGGTCGGTGAGGGTGTACACCGACGGAGGGCGTTGGGTGTTGCGTTCGTTGTAGGGGTTCCAGTAATCCAGATCATTGGTTGCAAAGCGTTCGCCGTTTTCGACCATTACATGCAATTGACTGCCACGCTTGCGTTGGCCGGTGAACAGGGCAAGGCCGTTGGCATCGGTGACCAGATCATGATCCACTTTGTGATAAATCGTCTTGCGGGTTTTGCGGTTCCATTCGTTCCATGTTTCAAGGATGGAGAGCTTGCTGTTTGCCAGGGGCGCACCATTGCGACTGTCGGTGATGAAATAGAGATTGCCTTTGGTGGTTTGTTTCTGGACGATGGCCATGTCACTGATCATCATGACCGTGCGACTGTGGCCGTTGTTGTGAGGATGACCTTGAACGTTGCTCTTGGGTTTGTTGTACCAGGCCCAGACGATGTACGTGCCGTTGGTGTCGATGGGACTGTCGACGGTGGCTTGTGCCTCGCGGTGATCCACACCGGGTTCAAGTGCTCGGTCCCATGAGATGACAGCATCGTCAAGATGTTCAAGAATCAGCTTGTTGATCGGAGATTGGATGGGTTGCTGGTGGATGAGTAATGAGTCCCACTGTCCGAGTTGCCAGATGTTGATGTGTTCGTCGTTCTTGCGGTCAAAGGACAACTCGCGCATGGCTTTGAGAAAGCCGGGCAGATTGAACTTACGAGCTTGAAACCAGACATGATCGACGTTGCGGTATTGCACGTTGAGTTGCGCTTTGGCGTTGGGCAACTGCATGCCGGGGACGCTGGTGCTGATGGATTGTTCGAGGATGCGATTCTTGTTGTTCTGAGCATGAGTGATGCGATTGGATTGCGGGAAGTCCTTGATGAGTTGGTCATAGGTTTGGATGGCTTTGGGATACTGCTTGCGACCTTGCAGGTAATAGCCACGGGCAAAGAGCGCTTCGTCTGCCTGCTTGCCCTGGACCTGATCCAGCAAGCCGAGAATGTTCCAGTGTTCAGGGAGCACGACCTTGCGCATCTTGCCGCCTGCAAGGACGATCGCCTGGTTGTCCGCCAATTCCCAAGGCACGATGGCATTCATCTGTTCACGATAGGGCTGAGAACTGCCATCGTAGTACATGTTGGCATAGACATTCATGCGATTCATGCCAAAACGTTTGCGGGCGAGCATGGCCTGGCGATAGAGACTGAGGTTGGCATGTTGCTTGTCTGCGGTGTCATCAAGCTTGCGGATTTCAGCCAGTAAAAACAGGGCTTTTTCGTCATCGGGTAAGGTTTCATTCCACGCATCGGGCATCGCGGGGAAGATCGGTTGGTCTTTGTCATCGACCAATAAACCGATGGGGCGTTTGCGGTGATACTGCCAGACATTTTGGTTTTCGTCGAAGTCTTCTTCGCCAGCGGTTTGAGCTAACGTGTCATCGCGCTGTCCCCAGTACCAATGCCAGTAATGTGGTTGCTGCTCGAAGATGCCAAACGCAGCGCATGCCGACGCCAGGTCAAAGAGATTGCGGATGCGGCGTTCGTGCCAATCCTTGATGTCGGTTTTGCCTTCCCATTGGGCGTAGAGTTCCCGTGCCTTGGTGAGTTGTTCCAATGCGAGCTTCTTGTCATGACGATGCGATTGCAGGCGGATACCTTGTTCATGTTTGGCACGTTTGAATTCACCGCCGGAGCGTGTGCCCCAGTGTGGCAGGATCATGTAGAGATTGCCCAACGCCTGCCTTGCCATGGCTTCTTCGGGTTTACCTTCCAGGCGTTTGATGCTGTTTTGTGAAGCTTGCACAGCTTTATCGAAATCGCGTAAACGCAGGTAACAGACGAGCAGTTGTTCACTGATCTGGTGTGGTGTTCTTGGATGAACATCGTCTGCTACTGCATTGAGTGCTTCTTTGTATTTCTCCGCAGCTTCAGCATAGTTTTTCTGTTCAAAAAGCTTGTCCGCTTCCTGTTGCAATCTGATGCTAGGAGGCATTGGTGGGGCTAAGGGTGGCGTAGCATCTGCCTTGAACAGAAAAAGTGAAAGCAGGCAAACTGTTGCAGCGAGCAGAATCCATTTGGTCATGATTGATACCTTATTGAGTGCGTTGGTCAGGTGGGCTATGGGGTTGGACGCACGAATGGGCGAAAGGTTCCGCCGAGTATTAAATTTTATGAGGTGTTGGTGGATATGGGAAGTGATAGTTGTTCATATCGGATGAAGTTAAGCGGTCATACGGTTGGTTTTGTGTGTGATAGAGCAGGAAATTGCGGGTAATTTGTTTTTCATGCCAGGGAGCTTCGCCCCCGGGGCCCCTTGCGAGGTCGGGGTGTCAGGGCAAGATTTGATTACGTGTTGCATCTAAATGATTGAAGACCATTTTGTGATGGGGTTCCACCCCAAACCCCGCCAACGGGCAGCCGTTGGATCGCTGCCCCCGGAAGCCCCCGGATGTGGGGTTATTCGATTGATTCAGAACATCAGTTCACAAAACGTTAATCGGACGATGAACATGCCAAGCGTGTTGGTATTCAATCAGGTGTTCGAAAGAACGTTTCACTCACGGGAACCAGATAACGAAGGCCTGCCCTTCCTGGGGGACGTGATCCAGCGGTGGAACGCTGGCGGGGTTTGGGGCAGCGCCCCATCTCATCTATGTCTTCAATTCATTTGAATGCAACACAGCAACATCACTTCCCATAACGCCACAATCTCGACAGGGGGGGGCCCGGGGGCGAAGCTCCCTGGTATGAATCAAATTATCTTGACCATCCAACAACACACCCCCATCAGATTCTGACGGGGGTGTGTTGTTTTTTGAATTGGCAGCGGGTAGGTTTACTCGAATGTCAGATCCTGTTTCTCGTTACTGACCACCACCACGACGGGGTTCTTCAGATATTTTTGAGCGACTGCCTGCAGGGCTGTGGCATCCATGGCTTTGACCGCTGCCATGAATTTTTCCGAGTCATCCAGCCCGACACCGTAGAGCAGATTCAACGCGGCTTCGGCGGCACGGTCGGAGTTGGATTCCTTGCCCATGATCTCGTTGGTGATCACCGAAGCACGGGCACGCAGGACTTCCGATTCATCAATGCTTTGCTCTTTGGCCTGCTTGAGAATTTCGTTGGTGCGGTTGAGTGCTTCCTGTGCGGTGGTAGCCTGTGTGTTGAATCCGACTGCCAGGTAACCGGGCATCATGCCTGTGACTTGATACGCCCAGACGGCATAGGCTAAACCCGGTCCCTTGCCACGCAGTTGGGCTTCAAGCCAACCGGAGGGAAAGTCACTGATCAGGCGACTGAGCACTGCGATCCTGGGGAAGTCCGGGTCATCACGCGTAACACCGGGGCCAAGACCAATCTGCACGGCTGCCAGGGGTTGCTTGGATTCGTAGACATACACACCGGGTTTAGGTTGCGTATTCTCAGGAAGCTCAAACGGCTTAACGGCGACGGCAGGCATCTTGCCAAAGTGATCGTTGACCAGCTTGGTGACCTTGTTCACATCCACATCACCGAAGATGGCAAGCACGGTGTCCTTGGCTGAAAGTCGCTGGCTAAAGCGTTTACGCATTTGCTCGACGGTGAGATTTTCAATCACGTCTTTCTTGCCAACCGTGGTTGATGCCCACGGGTGATTCTCACCGAAATAGGTCTTACGGAAGTTCAACTGCAACTGCCCCTGCCAACTGTCTTCCTGTCGGTCGATGGCAGCAAGCAGACGCGGTTTGAGTTTGGCCCATTCGGATTCGGGGAAGGTGGGGTTGAGGGCAACATCCGCAAAGAGGTCCAGCACGGTGGGCAGGTCCTGACTTAAGCAGATGCCACGGATGTAGCTGGTGTTGTTGCCACAGCTACTGCCGATCGAGGCGCCCAGGTCTTCGAGTTGCTTGGCAATTTGCTGGGCGTCACGCGTGGTTGTCCCGCGCATGAGCATGGTGTCGATGGCGTTGGCAATGCCTTGCTCACCGGGTTCATCAGCCAGCAGTCCGCCGAGGGTGTACATCTGAATGGAGACCGCGGGGACGAGATTGCTTTTCTGGAAAATCACCCGCAGGCCGTTATCCAACGTGATGACTTTGATCGGCTCGACGGTGATGGGGGCGATGTCCTGTTTGTCGGTTGCGAGTTTGCGTTTGATCTCATCAAGTCGCTGGGCATTGTCCAGATCAATGGCTTCGGTGGGAAGCGTGGTGTCGGTGTCTGCATCATTGCGAACCAGCACATCCGCTGCGGGCTTGTCGCCTTCTTCGGGTTTGAGCAGGACGGTGATCAAACGGTTGTGATCCAGGATCGCCTTGGCAGCCTGGTGGACGTCATCTTTGGTGATCGATTCGATGGCATGAGCGTAATGTTTGTCATAGTCGGGGTCCGCCATGCCACAGATGTTGCTTGCCACCGAGTTGGCCAACGCGTGAGCGCTTTGCCCGTCATAAGCAACACGGGCGATGGTCTTGCGTTTGGCGCGGGCCAGTTCTTCGTCGGTGACACCTTCAGTCAAGACCTTGTCGACCTGCTTGAGAATCGCAGCTTTGACCTTGGCCACTGCATCGGGGTCCGACGGATCTGCGATTTCCGCACCGGCTCCAAAGAAGCCTTCACCCCAGGCAAAGCTGAGGTTAAACGCACTGACATTGGTGACCAACTGCTGCTCGTCGCGGACGGTTTGAACCAGGCGTGACGATTCACCTTGACCGAGAATAATGCCCAGTAAATCCAGTGCATAATCATGTTCACCGGCAAGTCGCGTACCGGGCCAGGCAAGACGAAGGCGCGGACGCTTGATGGCGGCTGTGCCTTCGACGATGCGCGGCGAGGTGAGTTTCTTTTCAATTGGGAAACTGAGATTCGCTGGAAGATCGTTAGCCGGGACATCCTTCCAGAGTTCAGCGAGTTGGTTGATCACCTCATGCCGATCAATGTCACCCGACACTGCAAAGACCATGTTGTTGGGGACGTACATGCGGCTGTAGAAGTCGTAAATCTCATCGCGCGTGATCTTGAGAAATTCATCGAGATAACCAATCGTCGGATGTCGGGCAGGGTGGTTGGTGTAACGGGCCTGCTGCGTGAGTTTCCAGAAGATGCGATCCGGTGAGCCCATGCCATGTTCAAACTCGCGCTGAATGACCTGGCGTTCACGCTCGTATTCCGTCTGTGTGATCAGCGAGTTCTGCATCCAGTCGGTGAGCAGGTCGACCACCTGCGTCGTGTCATCACTGGTGGCATCAATGTAGTAATGCACCGTACTCAGACCGGTCGCTGCGTTGGTCTTGGCACCCATGCGTCCGAGCAGGGCATTGCTCTGCGTTTCGGTGCGATTGGCTGTGGAGCCGCCTGCAAGTAAGTGTTCAAGAAAGTGAGACAGACCCGCACCGACGTGTTCCTGTTCATAGACCGAACCGGTGTTCACCCAGACCTGCGCTGAGACGACGGGGGCAGCGTGGAGTTCCTGGGCAACGAGAATCATGCGATTTGGCAAGCTGACCATCAGACGGTCAGGGCGGTCCTGCAAAATGGTGTAGGGCACGGAGGTTCCTTTGGCGGCTTGGGGAGAGTCGGTATTGCTCTGAGGCGTGGTCTTGCAAGCGACCAGCGTCAGGCTTGTGAGTAATAGGCCGATAACAATCAAACAGGTCTGTCGGATCAAGATGGTCATCCTTTCCAGGGTTCAGACACGGGGCGGTACATGCATCACTATACCGCTTTACGTCGGTTTGCGATGCGAAGTTCAATCGGTCTTTTGTCCGTCTGCCAGTTAACTGAGATATCGATACAACCGATACAGACGTCAGAAGTGATAGTTCCTTTTCGGAGACCAACATGTCCCAGGCCGCGATGAATGACCGTTTTGCCCGTGAAATCGAGCATTTTGAAGCTCATTATGCTCACGAAGCTGCCCAGGGGATCGATCCGTTATCAGACTTCGATTCCAAACGGTACACCAACCCGCCCGCCAATACGATCTACCCGCGCGAATTTTATCACCACCTGCTGGCACCCATTGCTGGCAAAGAGGTCATGGAAATCGCCTCAGGCAACGGCATCGATGCGAGCATCTGCTGTCACAACGGTGCCAAACTTCATGCCTATGACATCAGTTCCGAATCCATCAAGATGGTCCAGGAGCGTGCCAGGGTCAATCTGGTTTCAGAGAACCTCACCACGCAGGTGACTGGTGATTTCATGAAGGCTTTTGAAGGTCAGACCTTCGACCATATCATCGGCTATGCTGCCCTGCATCACATTCCCATGGAAGGTTTGGCGCAGCAGGTCTACGACCGACTCAAGCCCGGTGGCAGTGCGGTCTTTGCCGAGCCGGTGATCAATTCCAAGTTGCTTTACAAAATCCGCAAAATGATCCCGTACTCGTTCTTTGAGGACACCGATGACGAAGTGCCGCTCAACGACAAGGACATCGCCGAGTTTGCAAAGCCGTTTGATCGGATTGAGAAACGTTACTTTCATCTGACCAGTCGCCTTTGGCATGCCTTCCCCAACTGCTGGCCTTTGGTCAAGGGACTGCATCTGTTTGACCGTGAAGTGATGCGCTTGCCCTTCATGCGACGGTTTGCAACGGTCTGCGTCTTTGCAGTCTACCGAGACAAATAAAACAACAACATGCTGGTGGGATAAACTGGCATTGCTAGAGAGAGAACATGAAAAAACGCCGATGGAGTTCGGCGTTTTTTTTTATGGTTTGAATGTCTTCGACGGTCACTCGTACCGCCAGAATTTCATGCTTTGATCCTGCCATGAATAAACGTCGATTTCACCGAAGGGGCGGTTGGCAACGTGGCCATCAACATGAGCGATGTTGGGTGAGTCGTTGTGACGTTCCGAACCGTAGCGGCGTTGGGTTGCCCAGGTGCCTCCCTTGGGATACAGCAGGGGGCGTGCGACCCAACTGTCTTTGGGGGGCCAACCGTCAATAAAGCTTAATGTGTGGCTGGGCGTCAGTACATCAACCAATCGCTTCTTGGACGGCTTGGGGGGCCAGTTGGCGCCACCGAAGCTGCCAGTCCCCAGAATCTCACTGATCCCGTAGTACTTACTCTTACGATCCGGATTCGATGTGCAGGCGGTAAAGAGATTGGTGTTATTCATGTATTGCCCCATGCCTTTTTTGGCAAAGAGCGGTTTGCCGTACCATGTGTTGGGCACATCGTCCCGCCACCAGGTCCACGCGCTGGGAATCCATTCCTCATTGTCCTGAGCATAGTTGGTCATCAGCATCGTCACCTGCCTCAGACTCGTGCCGCATTTAATGGTCCGGCTTGATTCGCGCGCCTTGGCCAGCGCCGGGAGCAGGATCGAAATCAGCAGTGACACAATGGAAATCACCACCAGCAATTCGATGAGTGTAAAGCCGCGATGGGTACCGTGATGTGTGGTTGGAAGATTCATGACAATCTCCATCTTTCTCTCTTGATGCATTGTCAGTTTTGCAATGCTTGTTCCAGGTTGCCTAAATGGGTTTTGATGACGGACCATGTCAATTGGGCTTCCCATGTCTGGCCTGCACCAATTTCAAAGCCGCGTTCAGTGATCAGTTCCACGTTGTAATGACCTTGCCCAAACCAGAGACGGGGCTCAGCCAGTCCATTGCCGGTGAAGCTTTGTTTGAGTGCAATGTTGTTATGCGTGTCCACCGCTGCCCACCAGTTGGCTGACAGTTCGCCGATGGGTTTATCACCCAATCCGGTCCAGAAGGGCAGCTTGGTCAGGCCGTCGACCATCGGCAGATAAATCACATCGGTCACCGAATCCCCCGTGCCACCCACGGTGTACTCCGGGTGTGATTGGTACTTGAATTTCTGTGCGGCATTGGCGGGGTTATGGACGCTGATCTTCAACGCAAGCGTCGCATCTTTGAGTTCCCAGCTTTGTGTCACCTGTAAACCCTTGGCCTCGGCAGTGACCGTCAACTTCCCATCCCTGGCAACGGTAACCTGCATGGGATCGTTTTTGAGTTTGCCACTGAACGTATCCCAGATACCGTAAGCAAAAGGGATGCTCGTGATGCTCGGCAGAATGCTGTAATCAATATGAATCTGATTACTCGCTGTTTCACGGTCGATGATTTCCAACACCCGCCCGCCACGCGCTGCATCGATGGCAACTTCAAGCTGACTGTTGGCCAGGATCATCACCGGCTTTTCCAAACCTGCAATCTTGACTTGCGTGGTGATTGCGTGATTTGAAGCAGGATGCAGACGACGCATGAAAAAGGGATACGTGCTGACTTTACCACCCATGCCTGAGGCTTGCTGTTCAATGACATTGAGCGTGTATTGGCCCAGCGTTGGCATGTTGGTATCCGTGGGGATTGACAGCATGACGGTATTCTGAGCGTTGGCTTTGACGACCTCTTGCTGCTGGGCGAGTTTGTTGGCTTGTGCGTCAGTGACGATCAGGTTCAACGTGATCGCATCAGTTCGCGGGTTATCCAGCGACACTTTTAACTGAGCTTCTGAAGACTCCGGCAGGGCGATGATCTGTTTGTTAACCAGTTCCACGGTCAACGGCGCATCACTGTTGTCGGCTTTGGCAATCTGTGAACTGATAAATGTGATGGGCTTGTGAGCATGCAGGTATATCGGGGCATGGCCGAACGTCGCGCTGAACTTGCCATTCTCATCAGGCATCAAATCGGTGGTGTTGCCAAACAGATCCACCTGCGTGACTGACTTGGCGGTCGTCTGGAACACACCGGTCTTGCGCTGCGTGCCGTCCCAGAGAATGTGAACCAACTTGCCATCGGCCGGATGCGTGTAGACATAGCCAATCGAAGGCAGGGACAGATTGTCCATCTTGCCTTTGAGTTGGTATTCGCCGAGTTGATCAATGAGTGTTTTGACTGCGAAAAACGAGGGCTTTTTCTGCAAGTCGTGATCGATCATACCAAAGCGATGTTCGGTGAAATTCAGATCCTTGCCTGAGTCCCAGAACGAATAGATGAACACACGCTTGAATCCCAGGGCATGATGAATCACCAGGCCGCGGACGAGATATTCCGCCTGTGTTTGCAGCGTGATTTTGCCCGAGGGATTATTCACCGGTGCGTCGGTGTAACCAAACTCCGTGGAGATGATGGGCCTGTTCTGATCACCATGACGAGCAAGAACGGAGTTGATCTTGCGCATGTTGTCGTACATGGCTTCGGGCGCACCCTTGGGATAGCCGTCGGGAACTTTGTGGCCACCTGCGATCTTGGTGTAGGTATGCAGGTCAAGCACGTCGAAGCAGTCTTTGCCGCCTTGCTGATAGAACTTGTCGAGCCAGTCAATCGAGTGATCTTCCAAACCGCTTGAGGGTGCACACATCACCGCATCCGGATTGATCGACTTCATTTTTTTATGGAAGTCTGCGGTGCGTTTGATGTACGTTTCAATCGGCATGGTGCTCAGGTCCGGTTCGTTCTTGGCGCCGGCAAAGGCATTGACACCCAGATTCGTCGCCGCCTGAAGGTTGCCCCCATGTGGATATGCGTAGACACCAATGCCTTTGTCGTAGTACCGATTGAACACCGCTGAATCGACCACCCACCAGCGAATCTGCTTGATACCGGTCTGACCGAGCAGGTCCACGGCGACGCGTTCGTAGGCGTCCTGATTTTGTGGGTGATTGACACGGTGACCACCACCGCCCCAGAAGTGATTGATTGCCACCATCTCCCCGAATGTCCGACATTCAAGAGGCATGGGCATGCGGGTGGCAATGGCATTGACCTGCGGGTACTCGCCCTGTTCATACACCGCAGTGACTGCGAAAAAAGTGTTGTGTCCCGGCTTCAACGGATAAACAATCGTGTGACTTTCGCTGCCATTGACGGTCTTGATGAGTTTGGCATCCGAGTCCTGGATCGATGTGAATGCCTTGTCCGATTGGTAGACCTTCCATTGCTTGACGTTGGCATCCAGCTTGGTGCTTTGACTCCAATCGATTTTCGCAACGCCGGATTGAATCGTCGTCACCTCAAAGGCAACCTTGGGCCGACTGTCAGATTTGAGATAACTCACACCTGCCACCGGCTTGGAACCCCAGATGGCAATCTCAGCCACCTGCTGCTGCTTGGCCGACTTCTTGCGTTCAACGCGAATCTGCACGTAACGGGCTTTGACCGGTTCGCTCAAATCCAGATGTGTCCGGGCAAAGAAGTTCTTGGCCAGTTCAACATCCGGTGTGCTTGCTGCGCCATGGGGGGTGAAGGTCTTGCCATCATCGCTCAAAAGCACCTGAAAACCAGCGGTTTCACGCGATTTTTCATGCAGTGCCCAGACGTCAAAGGCGCTCAGGGCATATTCGTTGCCCAGGTCCACGCTGACTGTCATCCAGCGACCGCCACCCCACTTGCTGTAGGTGCGACTCTTCCAGTTGCTCCCGGTGTTACCATCGAAAAGAACCTTACCTCCGTTGCCGGTTTTGATCGACTCTTCATCGGTGGCAAATTCACCGTCAATCACAAAACTCACCTGCATGGCAGTGGGTTCAATGCGAAGATTGTCACCGAAGTCCGCGTTGGTCTTGCCAGGCTTGATGTTGTTGGACAGTAGTGCCATGCCTGACGTGTCGATGCTCACTGCGGCTTTGGGAGCAGCGGCTGCAGGGGTTGCTGCAACGGGTTTGGCAGCAGGCTTGGGCTGGTTGCTGGTTGTTTGAGAAGTAGAAACTTCTGCCGAGTATCCGTTCCAGATTGCGATCTCACCAATCTGCTGCTGCTTGCTTGAGCCTTTACGCTTGATGCGGATTTGCACGTATTGAGCATTCACCGGCGAAGCGAGTTGCAGATGAAGCTGAACAATCTTGTTCTTCTCCGGATCAACATCCGAGCCAGTGGCGATGCCTTGGGAGTTGAAGGTTTGACCATCATCACTGGTGAGCACTTCAAAGGATTCGGTTTGACGCGAATACTCATGAATCGCCCAGACATCAAAGGCGTTCATGTCGTAAGCAGCGCCAAGGTCGACATTGACGGTGACCCATTGGCCGCCGGACCATTTGCTGTAGGAGCGACTCTTCCAGTTACTGCCGGTGTTGCCATCGAAGAACACGAGCTTGTCGTTGCGGACGCCTGTTTTGACCGATTCAGGATCGGTGGCAAATTCACCATCGGTGACGAACTGAGCTTTCATTTGTGTGGGTTGGACGGTGGCCTCTGCGGGGAAGTCGGCATTCGACTTGCCCGGCTTGACGTTGTTGGATAGTAACGTCAATTCCGATGCGCCTGCTGATATCGTCATGAGCAAAACGCATGGGATAATCAACCTGTTAAACAACTTGAACATGGTGACCTTTCACTGATTTTCAAACAATTGGACTGTATGTGACTTTTATTTTTTGCCGACCGCTGCCGTGCTACCGCGCACGATCAACTCCGGCTTGAGTACTTTCCGGGGAAGTTTTTTCTGTGACCCACTGACATATTCATAGACGGCTTCGACGGACTGATAACCCACATCATTTAAGTGTTGGCGGACGGTTGTCAGTGGGGGGACGGTGTACGCGCTGCCGGGGTAATCATCAAAACCCACGACCGAGATATCGTTGGGCACATGGCGTCCGGCTTCATGACAGGCGAGCATCGCGCCGTATGCCATTTCATCATTGTTGGCGATCATGGCCGTGACCTGCGGGCTGCGCTTGAGAATGTCTTTGGCTTGCAAATAGCCTGCTTCCTGGGCAAGACGCGTGGGGTGGTGTTCAGCCAGCAGGTGATCGATCTGTTTGTGACCCGCAGCTTTGAGGTGATCTTTGAATACGGCAGCACGTTGGGAGTTGTCGTAGTCACCAGCCTGAGGGCCTGCCAGAAACGCAATCTCGTGATGCCCCAGATGTGACAGGTGATTCAGCAGTAAGCCCATGCCTGCATCGGGATCGGTGTACAGGTATCCACCCTTGCCATGTTCGCAGCGACCGTTAAGCACCATCACCGCCATCTTGGCTGTGATGAGTTGGGCGAGCTGTTTACTGTTGAGTGTGCTTGAGAAGACCAGGATCACGCCATCGCAATGACGCTCGCGCAGAATCCGCAGGAAGTCCGTCTTGTCCTTGTCAGCGGTCTGCACGAAGACGGTGGAGATATCAATATTGTTATGCAGCGCGTAGTCCGCGATACCGGTCAGCAGCGATGAGGTGTAGGTGCTGACGTGGGGCTTATCCATCTCGATGATGACAGCAAGTTTGACGCCACGTTCGGAGACATGCGAAGAAAATTTGCCATCGTCTTCGAGGATCGCCCGGATTTTGGATCGGAGTTTTTCGCTGACGCCGCTTTGGTTGTTGAGCACGCGCGAAACCGAAGCGATGGAGACATTCGCTCGCGTAGCCACTTCTGCCACATTGACGGATATGGGTCGTGCCATGGGGTGTCCAATTTATTTACGAAATCGACTTGGTTATTTACGTAAATAATATACCGCGCATGGGGACAGTCAAGAAGACATCCCAAAAAATGTGTCGATCCTTTGTCTTGATGGTTGTTTAAGCTTTTTGAATAAAAGTGTTTATTGAATTGGACAAAAGCCGTGTTCCTCCCGGAGCACGGTTTGCCTTGCTGTCTTTACAGAGACGATACTTACGTCACAAGAGACGCTGTCTTGATGTTTTGTGTCCGATTCCCCGCCATCATCACGACCCATACGTACTCACTGGGCATGCTCACCCAGAAAACGCAGCAACTGTTCATCACTGACCTGACCCGGGTTGGCAAGGTCGCGCCCACGCAACGCCGACGGAACCTGCGGCCGGGCGTAACGCACATAATCAAACTCGGCATATAAGTCCGGTTGGCCGTTCTTGATCACCATTTTGTTATGTCTGGCTGGCGGGATGTCCTTGCAGTTGTCCCAGTCGGTGTAGCAGGTCAGTCCCGCCTGCAAGGTCTGTGGGAAGTCGGCGCGACGGTAGCGTTGGTGAACCGACCATTGACCGTTAACTTTTTTGAGCGTGATGACCGCCTGGCCGATTCGGGCAACTTGAATCACCGCGTGATCCACATTGGCGGGCTCGATCTGCAACTTGGAGTTGTTGTTGATGGTGGTCTTGACTTCAAACTGATACTGCCCGGGTTTGTTGGCTGCGCCGTGCGACAGAAAGATGTAATTCTGCGGCGCATTGGGGCCGGTCGGGTTTCGGAGCATGATCCCGGCCAGCGAGAAACTCCGGCGTGGTGCTGCGTTTTTCGCACGGTTGGATGTTTTCAAAGACGTCGTGATCACAAAGTCGCCCGACACTTCTTTGTATGCCAACACACCACGGTATTGCTGATACCAGACACTGGCGTATGGGATCATCACCATGTGACCGGCCTTGGACTTGTTGATGTCAAAGGTTTGGAGTTGGTCCGGTGCCTGATGGTCTTGGTGGATGCGTTGCCAATCCTTGAGCGAACTTGGCGTATCAAACTCGTCGCTGAGCTTGCTCAAATCATCAGCCGCAGTGGTCGGCAAAACAAGACACAGTGACAGACACAGCGCGCTCAAAAGTTTAGACATGGCGGGTTCCTTTGAAAGGATCAGTGTGGGGCATGAGGGACTGCATTATACCGCAACGCTGACTTGTGCCAGTGATTTTTTTAGACATTGCTCCCGATTCAGGGGTTGATGACAGTCGGTGAGTGTGACTGTGTTTGAGAGGAGTGAAGTGTCTTGATGACAGGAATAATGCCCATGCAGATCAGTACGGCAAGCAGCAGGTAAACACTGCGTAACGCGTCCCATTGGGCCAGGAATCCGCCGAGACTGACGCTGATGCTATAGAGGATGCATCGTCCTAAACTTTCCACGGAGAGCGTGGTGGCTCGCCATGGCTTGTGCATGAACTTGTCGAGTCCGACGACGAAAAGTGGCCGACGCAAATTCTGTAACCCGGCTAAAAACACCATGGCAATCAGTCCCGGCCACGCCCAGTTCATCCACAGGCTTGTCACCGCAACGATCATCACCACACATGTTGCAACGTAAATCACCGCGTTGGCTTTGACCACACCTTGATACCGTTTTTTCAGACGCTTGCCCTGCGTTGCGCAGAGTCCAGCCAACGTGTCCTGCACCAGGAAATACAGGCCGATCCCAAGTCCGCCAACTCCGCCGACCACCGCGACATCGCTGCGATCAAACCCCAACGCCAGAAACGGTTGCAGGTACGCGATGGCAACTTTGATCTGACTTTCAAAGAGCATCGAACTGATGAGCATCGCCCCAAGTCCCGGCGTGCCGAGCATGCCCAGTTTTCTTAACCATGAGTTGGGTTTGGCTTCTTGCGGAGATTGCTCCGAGTTTGCCGGAACATCGAGCTGGGTGTCATCGGACTTTTCATTGAAACTGTGATCCAATGATTTCGGGTAGGAGGCGATGAGTCCGGCGCCCAGGATGCACACACCCGCCGAGATGTAAAACAGACTGGTGAACGAAGCGGTGAGCCAAAGCAGCATGCCACCGAGAATTGCCGAGATGCCTGCGGTGACTTTGGAAAACACGCGCGCCGTTGCCATCACTTCGTCGATGTCGTGTTCCCGATCATGAAGCTGCGCCCAGTGGAGCATCATCGCCTTGTGTGTGCCTGATCGGAGTGATTCGCCAAGCCCCATGATCGTCAAACCGACAAGCACCCAAGCAAGATGCCCCTGTGTCTGTTGGCAATAACCGAGCAACGCAAACGCAATGAGATTGAAAATGAAACTACCAATCAAGCCACTGCGTCTGCCGAAGCGATCGGTGATGATCCCGCCGGGAATTTCCAGGATTGCCCAGACCAGGCGTTGGTAACCCAGCAGCAAGCCGACATGCGCAATCGGATATTCCATCCCAAGCAGCAGGAACAAAACCATGAACGGCTCAAACAACCGCAGGTTCCGACAAATCGCATACACACAAAACCGCATCGGCATCGACATGGTATTGATTATAGATCACCGTCGTTTATCACATCGTCCGAATCTCTCAACAGCGCATCAAACATAAAAAATAAAGCCCGGGGGTTTTAACCCCCGGGACGTGGTGTGTACGTATTTTAAATGTCGTCAATCAATACACTGCAATGGTTGATTGGTTGATCGATCACTCACCGTTTCCAATGTTCACCCACAACATCCAGTTCCTTTTCGATCAACTCATCCATGAGCAGTTCGGTATCGCCGATGGAGTTGGTCAACGGGTCGGTGAGGAAGGCACGACGCAGCAGGTTGCGGTCTTTGTCGTGGACAGCCTGTGCGGTGAGTTCATGGGTGTCGAGAATGGTTTCACACATCCCGCGAATCCCGCGTGGCATCTCGCCGACCTTGTGGGGCTTGGGACCTTCCATGGATAGATCACAGTAGAGTTCAAGGAAGGCATCGTCGGACATGTTGGTGATCGCGCCGTTGTTGTCGGTGTTGATGAAGAAGCTTTTACCCATGTTGCCCCACATCGCTTCGATCATGTCCGTTGCCGGGTCCGGGCCGAACTCGGTATCGAACTCGGAGATAGCAACCTTGCCGGAGTTGTAATCGTCGACGCGCTGCCAGACTTCGTTGGTCCATTTCAGGCGGGTTGGCACGCTGAAGAGTTGCAGTGACGGGATGGTGTCCGTGCCGGTGACACCCAGTCCCTGGTAGAACCGGACATACTCTTTGGTGTGACCGATGACGGTGGGCAGGTAGCCCATGGTTTCATAGAGTTGCAAGCCGATGGCATGGTTGAACGCGCCCTTGGAACCAGCGTAGACATTGTCCTTCTTGGCTGCTTCGTCTTCTGCCAGGTCCTGCTTTTCCTTGACGAGTTGGGGGATGAGGTCTTTACCATCGTAGTCTGCTTTGAGCATCCAGGTAAAGTGATTGACACCTGCGGTGTGGACGGTGAGTTTGTCGTCGTTTTCAACCGAGCATGCCTTGGCAACGCTGTTGCGCAGGTTGTATTGGGCATCGCAGAGGGCAAAGGTTTTGAGTTTGGGGAAGAAGCGGCGAAGTCCGATGCCATGCACGGAAGTGGGGTTGATGTAGTTGATCACCCACGCTTCAGGACACAGGTCTTGGATGTCCTTGGCAGCATCGAGAATCACGGGAAACTCGCGCATGGTGCGCATGATCCCGCCGGGACCGATGGTGTCACCCGAGCACATGCGAATGCCGTACTTGGCGGAGACATCGCAATCGATGCCACGGTTGATGGCATTGTTGTAAGCAAAACTCAGAATCACAAAGTCCGCACCCTTGAGTACGTCACGACGATCAGTCGAGGCTTCGAGTTTCAGCGGTGAGTTATTGTGGGCGATGACTTTTTTGGCAAGGTCTGCCATCTTGTTCAAACGTGTTTCGTCGATGTCGACCAAAGCGAGCGTGCCGTTTTGCAGGTGTTCGGAATGGACCATCTGCCAAATGGCTTTGCGACCGAAAAACAAACTCCCGGCACCAATGACGACGACTTTAGGTGAGGACATGATTGTGGACTCCGATAAAATGTTGATATCAAAAACAACCGTGTGTCACGGATTGATGAATATTATTCCATATTAAAAGCGTTATGCCATGGTCGATGTTGATATGAATATGTAAAATATTGATATGGCTAAGGCAAGGTTCAAACCCCAACGTGCCCGCCCCAAGCAGTCGGTTCCGACCAGGATGGCTTATCGTCTGCGGACTTTCGGGTGGATTCGACATCAGCCGTACCACTCGACGCATGGCACACACGGGGATGATGCGATGCTCACGGTCGTCCGATCCGGGCGTGGGTTTTATCTTCAGGATGCGCAGCGCATCGAGGTGACCGGGGGGATGGTCGGGCTGGTGTTACCCCAAAGTATCTCCGGCAAGGATGTCGGGGTGCTCATGGCAGACCCGGACGATCCCTATGACCACGACTACTGTCGCTTTGCCGGTCATCAGGCGATGGATGTGGTTCGTCGAATTCTCAAAGCCAATGACAACAAGCCGTTTTTTACCCCCAAACACCTGCCACAGATTTTTGATCTGATGCAGCAGATGCGCCGCTATCGCGAACGTCATTCGGATCTGTCACAGGATTCAGATGACCGGCCACCGACGCCGATGGAGGGCTTGCTTGCATGCGTGTTGGCCGTGTTGGAATTGCCCGAGTTTGAAAAGGAAGACGAAAGCAATCTCTCAGCAGGGCGGTTGCATCGGTACCTGCATGATCACATTGCTGCCCCCTTGAGTCTGGATCGGATGTCGGAGGATTTTGGTGTCAGTAAGGAGCATCTGTGTCGCGTTGCCAAGCAGGTGTTGGGTGTGACATTGGTGACGTTGGCGGAACAGATCAAGATGGATTGGGCGACCGTGCTGCTGCATCAACCGGCATTGAGTATCGCGGATGTCGCAAGGCGTGTTGGGTATGTTGACCCGCTGTATTTTTCCAAAGTGTTCCGCAAACACATGGGGGTGAGTCCCAGGCAGTGGCGCTCGACGTTGTGATGATTCGTTGGCTACACCGCTTGCGGTTTTGCGCTCCATGAATCGAACGGACACCGTTGAATAATCGAATCTCGCCAGACGCGCTAAACCGCAATAGTTTCGTTGCCATTTTGTCATGTAGCACAAAAGACTGTAAAACCAATACCTTATGGATATCCGCACGCACCTGAAACCTTTGGACAGCATCTCAAGAAGCGCCGAATGGATCTTGGCCTACGTCAAATCGATGTGGCTGCAATGCTGGGGTGCGACAAGAAAAGCGTGGGATATTGGGAGGGAGGTAAGGGGAGACCGACTCAGAAGTACAGGGCTAAGGTGATGGAATTTCTCGGATATGATCCTGGGTGTAAGTAGAGAGAAGATAGGATATTTTCTGTATCAGGATGTTTTCAGTTAAATTTTATCTTCCATTTTATCGGTGTCTTGTTAACATAGTCCTTGATAGTCTTCTTAGGTAAAACTGCAATGGTTGTTTCCGTACCTAAGCTGATTGGATGTAATTTAATGACGTAAAAGACCACTTAACTGTTGTGATGTGGATTTATTGAAATTATTACGGATTTGGCAATTACATATCACCAATAAAGATATGAAATTGCGTCCAATAGTGCTTGTTGATTGGTGATGAATTATCACATAGAACGGGGTATATGGTGGTTAAGGGGGCGTCGCAACGTTTTGGTGGATTGAAGTTTAGGTCAAAATATTGCTCGGTGCTTTGTGTGTTACCGGTAATTGCTATTTTATCAGTTTCAACGCTGGTTTTTGCAGCACCGGCCACAGAAAACACACTTGGTGATGTTGGTGCGGCCTCAAAACTCCTACGGGACGAGTCCACCATCAAAGATGGAGTAGCGACACTCAATTATTTGATCAGGTCTGACAACAAAGCAGTGTCTTATGCTGCGCGTTCGACACTGGCAGCATACTCTCGTCAACACGGAGCATTGGATAAAGCTGAATCGCTAACCAAGGACTTTCAGCAAACAGCCGGTTATTCCGATATGCATCCAGCTGTTGCAGTTCAATATCTGCGATGTTTACTTGAAGCTGCTCATGTCTTGGTAATCCAGAAAAAGATAACTGAAGCATTACCTCTGCTGAATTGGGCGGAAACGCTACCACGTGATTACGACAGAGCTCTATCTTGTGTCAAATACGCTGAAATATTGGTTGGTATGCAAGAAGCAGATCGTGCTGAAGCCTATTGTCGAAAGGTCAAGGAAGCGAGTAACAAACATCTAACCGAAGAAAGAAAATCAGGAGCGTCTATAGGGCAAGGATCATCAAATTTAGATGTGTCATCAGTTTGGGGAGAGCTGCGATACCGCGTGGGGCTTGTAGAAGCGAAAGTCCAATCGCAACGGGCAACATTGCAATTTGGCAAGGAATATGGTTTGTATGTCATGATGCGTTTGTACGCGGATATGAAGCATTATTCCAAAGCATCTGAGATTGCAAAGCAGATAATTCAAGAGTTTCCAGAAAGTATGTTTTCTGCTGCTGCGGGTTATTCGCTTGGGGTTTATATTCTCCATGATAGAACAGAACCAGATGAAGTAAAACGAATAAAGAAGATGGTGCAATGGCTGCAACACTTCATAGAAGAATCGCCTGACGGCTTCTACCGTGGTGAAGCATTGATGTTAATCGGAAAGATTGCATTGGAAAAGTTATGGAATGTCAAACAAGCGAAAAGATATTACGAGCGGGCTTTAGCATATTTTATAAAGGCTCGTGAGAATAGAAACGCATTGGATTTATACACAATCATTCCTGATGATTTGAGAACGTATTCTAAACCAACTGAATCCCTGACAAGATATGATAAGTGGCTACGAACACATCGGTTAGAGCAGGACCCTGTAAAAGTATATAATTCATTCTCTGCGCCGCCATGGTATAGGAATGAGCAAGAAAAAGAATGTCGTTTAATGATGGGATTCTTTTGCTTTATTGATTCAAATTACACAGAGGCTATGGCGCATTGGGAGTTGATAAAAAGTCTTGATCAAGGCATGGCTGCTATTCCTAACAATGCGCCAACAGTACAAAAAAGGCTTTTAACAGCATGTGAACAGAAATATTTCATTTTCAGAAATCCAGATAAAGAAAATCTAAAAAATGATTCTTTTATAAAGATCATTTTTTATGCGGAATTTTTATACACCTTGGAAAGGTTTGATGAATCTGTCCAATATTTCAAAAAGATATATGAAAATTCAGATGTAATTGCTGAAAAAGCAATAGCCTGGCTGGGGATTGCCATGTGTTGCAACACGTTAGGCTTGGAAATGTCCGGCCTTGAATCCAAAAAAGAAGCAGAGAAATTTTACCAAAAAGTCCTTGACGAAAATGCAAAGGATGTTGGGTATTCTCTATATACATTGTGTGCGGTTGACTATGCAAATTGTATGATGGGCACATATTACGGGCAGGATAAAGCTGCAGATTTGTATCAGAGTGTTTTGTCGTCGAAAAAATCCTATGAAACTCTGAGTTCAAGAAGCTTGAGTAGAATCGTGGTTGGTTATGGATACTATTTGTACAAAAGAAAAAAAATAGATGAAATGAAATCCTTACTAGATTTTGTTTATAAGGATAAAGACAAGGATCGTTATTATCACAAAGTGTATGGCCTATTAGAAATATTGAATAAAGAGAGTAAATGATGGGGATCAAAAAAACTTATTGTGCTGGAAGTTTGCTTGTTGTTGCATTATTTTTCGGTGTTAATTTAAATGCAAAAGAGGCGGAGTTGGAGGCTGGCGGTGTCGCTGACAAATCACAATCGAGTGGAAGCTATTCTACAAATGATGGTGGGCTGTTTGATGTTTCTGTATCAGCAGGTCTTAAAAGTGGGTGGGAGATTATTAAAGAAGAATCGACGGTTTCAGGTGATGGCAACTTAGGAAGTTCCGGAGCATCTGCGAATTGGGTTGATCAAGGGTTCAGCTTTTCCTGTGTTCTTTCTGGTATGGCAAGGCCAGTGGGTGGTGGTAGTGGTGACGGTGGTCCTGTAACAAGACCTTGGTCTGTAACGGCTGGGCCTAAAGATTTTGATTATGCGATTGATCCATCAGAAGTGAGAATGCCAATAGGCGAATCTGCGAGTTTTACTAGCACGGCAGATGGTGAGGCGCATGAAAGTAATTGGTCAGTGAAAAAAAGAACAGATTTAGTGTGGGAAGAAAAAGGTTCTGGAAGTAGCTTTAGTATTACACCTGAAGATTATATAACAGTTTTTGTTAAAGGAACTTCATCAGAAAATGAAACAAAATCTGCCACAGTAACAGCTCAAGCTATAGGCGTATTGTCCGTAGAAAGATATGCATATGGTGACGGGGATGGAGAGGTTAAAGAGTCAGAATATGGTTCTTATGTCAAAGTGGGCGATACAATAACCTTTAAAGCAGAGCCGATTAACGGCCCATTCCCTGAAGGATATCCAGTGTGGAGTGGTGAAGCTTCTGGTAATAGTGATACGGCCACAGTGACCTTCAGTAGCCCAAGCAGTAGTTCTCAAGATACTAAAACAGTGACAGCAAGTTGTGGTACTAGTAGTAAAAGTGAAACTGTTCTTGTTTTAAGTTTTTTGGCTGGGAATGAACCTGAAATTTCCAGTCTAAATGCACCGTTACCTGACGAAAATAGGTCGTTTATCTATCCGGATGAAATAGTTATTGGTTCCTTTAATGGTAGTGATATTGACAAAGATAATATTGATAGGGAATACGAAGATGGATTATTGTATAACGTGTTATGCGATGGAGCAGGTGAAGTATCGTACAGTGGAGGAACTACATTTACATTCATGCCCCAAAAAAATACTTCAGGTAATTATGGAGATGCAAATGTAAGTATATATATAAAAGACGACGGTAAATATTATTTGGATTTGGAGCAACTTACACAAAAACTATCTACTTCATTCACTACAAAAGATTTTGGGGATGTAGATTATATTGAAGGCAATTTAGGATATGGCGAATCGTTTCCAGGCCCATTCATTGTTGTAAGTACGCCCGAGTCGTCAAAATCAATTTCTTTTTCAGCAATTCCAACAGATAAATTTGAAACAAACTATCCCAAATGGTATGTAGATGGTGGATATGTAAGTGATGATGAGACTTTTGATTGCAGTTTTACTGGTACATCATCTGGAAAGTCATTTACTATTGGAGCAAAAGGAAAAGAAGATGGAAAAATGTGTTCGGTTAATGTTTTAGCGTACCACACTAGTCCAAAGAAAGATACATCGATTAATCTTTCGGCTATAGGAAGTACGCTTGACTCAGTTTTTGGTGCAATGTGTAAAAAGAAAGATGGTCTGAATATCAAAACAGGTGGCACAATTGGTGTGAAATGGAACTATGAAGAATTGAAACCAAATTCAGCTGCTAAGGTTTGGACTGCATATTTCACATCAGAAACAAAATTATTTGAAATTGGTGGTTCAGCACGGTTATGGGGGACTCCTCCGGGATTCGGAACTTTTTTTGGCATTGATGCTGGAATTGATATGACAGCTACTGGTTCTTTTGCAATGTCAGGAGAAATAGGAAATTTGATTAAGAAAAACACACCTGAGCCTAATGTTGACACGTTAATGTACCGAGGGGGAGTTTCAGCAAATCCAAAAATTGCTATTGGAATTAAAGCATCAGGAACTTTCCGTTCGCCATATGTTGATGCAGAGATATCTGGAGAACTTAGTACATCTTTGGATGCCAGCATTTATGCAGGTGTAATAAGCGATGGTACTTTAGCATGGTATGCAGAATGTGTATGGAATCCTGTTACGCTTAAAGTAGGGGGAGCAGTTAAAAACGCGGCTGATGAAGAAATGTGGACATATACTGAAGAGCACTCATTTTTTGATAAAGTTGTAATTTGGAGTTCTGAAGATAAGCACGGAATACCAGATCCTACGATGTAATAATTATAATTTACGAATGTTAAAGCTATGAGCGTAAAAAAAATATTAATAACTATTGGAGTTTTTGTTATACTTTTGTCTGCTTTCATTTTGATACAGCAAATGGTAGGTGTGAAAAACATATCAAGTTCAGTTGAAGAGAACCGAGATGTGCTTAGATTGGTAGATGTGGCAAAAGACGCACATTATAAAATTAAATACATGGATGATTCTGTCGAATGGAACGATGGAGAGGTTGTTCTGAATGGAAAAATTGTATCTAGTTTCCAGTATAAAGTGTATACCCCTCAATTATTAGTCGATTCGGTTGTTGATTTTAATTTTAATGACATGTCTCATCCTTTGATGAGCTGTTTAACGCGTCTGTCGTCATTGCAGTATCACAAAGATTTTAGTTTGTACTTAAGTGGATTTTACAATCCTGATGAGCAGGAAGAATGGATTAAAAAAAATTACAAGAGTTTGAATTTAGAATTTTCACATTCTCTTTTCATAGAAAAAAATTTAACGAAAGAGCCGTGTGCAATTGTAGGCGAAGTAAAATGTGATGGTGTCTATTCATTAATTAAAGAACGATATGTTGAAGAGCTAGGACGATATTTAATTTACCCGGAAGTTTACATTGAAAAGGATGGAAAGTTTTTTAGAGCAACGAATGGAATTAAGCGGTCTGAAACACTTAAGAGGATGTCGTCTAAAAACTTTTCGCTTTTTAGTAAAGAAAAGAGATCAGAATAATGTTTTGGGTTTTGAAATACTTAATAAAAAAAACTTTTATTATCGTATTGTTTGCTTGTGTAAATATTACCCTTGCAGACACTGATGAAACTGTAAAATTTTTGAGTATACAAAAACAATTTTCCGAAACTAAGGACACCGACTATTTATTTAAAGAGCTGAATAGCATCATTGATGCTACATTAGATGAAAGGCTCAAAATTCAAGCGGAATACGAAATATATAAATATTGTATTGCCAAGAATGATCCTCGAAAATGTTATGATTACGTTTTCAATTGTGTTAAATCCTACAGAGGAGATAAGCAAAACTTCAATTATCTACTGTTCTTGTTAGAGAAAAGCCGTCTTGGTCTTTTGTTAAACTTTTGTGATAAGCCAGATGGTGTCGAAGAAGTTTTAAGTATTATAATTGATGGGGTACAGGCACCGCCAAGTTACAAAGAAGTTACGAACCAAAAACTATATATTCTTAAGAAATTTATTATTGCGTCCGCTCTATTGCAAGAACTTGAATTTATTGAAAAACATTCTAAGGCAGATAATAGTTTGGAGAAGATTGTCCAGAATATGAAAAATAAGTATTCCGGACATCAGGATAAAAAAATTATATTTCAAATATTGGATCGAGGTTTGTCTGTTAAGTCAAAAACTGTTCCGGTCAAGAAGAGTATGCCTAAAGAACAGGGTAATAATGACGAAGAAATGACTGGTTTAGTTTCAGGAACAGTGAAAACACCTGACGTAATAAAAAAACCTGAGTGGACGCGCGTAGACTTGCAAATTAGAAATGTAAACGATAAGAGCATTGTTGTAAGCCAGAGTGATGCTGCGGGTACTGTCAGATACACGAAAAAGTTTAATTATACAATTGTTGTCTTTTTTGTGGGGTTGCTATTAGGAGTTTCTTTGATTGTTATTGGGTATAAATTATAAGTTGAGATATATTGGCGATATTTGTAAAAAAAACAAAGGTTCATTTTGGTTGCTTTTGTTATTAGTGCAAGTTGTGTATTGGTCCGCAATTATTTATGTTTTAATAAAAAATCCTAAATCTGAATTTATTGAAAATGAAATAAATAAGCAAGTTAGAGTTGATATTTCTTTATACAAAGAATTGCATCATGAAAAAAACTTAAACAGGTTTGATGGCGGTGGTGCAAGTTTTAGTAGTCAGTCATTTGCTAAAAGTATTAATGATTTGCAATGTCTAATTAAAGAACAAAAATACGTTGAAATTTTTGATGTTAAAGAATATTTTACTGATAGGACAGGTCGAATTTCGGTTTTGTCAGTGCAAGAATTAAATTTAGATGAATTGACAGGGCCAGTAATTACAGGATCAAAAGACACAAAAAGTAACAGTGATATTTTGGGGCCTCCTGGTTATCAAAGAGGAAATTCATTAATTTCAAGAATTAGTGCTGTATATCGCCAGACAGCAGTCAAATCAAATGGCGGAAGTGATCAAACTGAGAAGGCTGTTCTCAAAGCCTTGCGGTATTTAGCTAAGAAACAAGCAAGTGATGGTTCATGGGGCGGCATCGCTTCACGCAATACTGGTGATGTTGTTGCTTTGTCGAGTCTATGTCTTTTAGCATTTCTTGGTCATGGCGAGCATTATCAATCAAAAGAATTTGGACCAACAGTTATCGAGGGGATTGATTATCTACTTTATGCTGCACAGATTCCTAGTGTTGAATATGTGGGACACGGTTTTGGGCATGCGATACTAACCTATACCTTGGCCGAAGCATACGCTGTAACTGGTGATTTGAAAATCAAGCCAGTACTGGAAGCCAGGGTTCATGCAATTGTTCAGCGTCAGAACTCACTTGGCAGCTTCAGTGTCGATTATAGCAATGATCTTGTCGACGAAGCGCCTTCAGCCGATTCTCTGGAACACATGACGGATGAGCAGAGGGCCGTTGCAGTCCAGGTTATTGCGGGTGAACCAACCTGTGATCTTTCACTTTTAGGGTGGCATGTTCAGGCAATTACTGCGGCAAAGGTTGCAGGTATTACGGTTGATGGGCTTGATGAAGCCATTGAGAAAGCTAACTCTGCCCTCATCCAAGTACATCAAGCCAGAGATGGTGGTTTTTCCCAAGGCATCAATTCCAAACGTTTTCCAGCCAATCCGGTTTTAACGCCCGTGGGAACGCTTTGCATGCAGTTGCTGGGGCTGGGCGATAGTACTGTGACCAAGAGAGCTGGTCCTATCATCGCTAGTGATGATGGTAATTTGCCAATGCCAAATTGGTCAGGTGGTATCAAGAGAGTAAAGGGAGAGAGCTTTACATCTGTCAAGAGTCCTGATCCTTTCCCGTTGTATCGATGGTATTATCTGACACAAACTGTTTTCCAAGCTACTGAAGGCAAGGGAAAAATATGGCAGCGTTGGAATGAAAATCTAAAGTTTGAGCTTGTTAAAAACCAGGAATCCGATGGGAGTTGGAAGGTAAAAAGTGATTCAGAGGATTTCCGTCTGAAAGATAAAAATGATCTGACGATCTATTCAACCAGCATGGCAACACTCATGCTCGAGGTCTATTACCGTTACCTGCCAAGTTACTCGATTCGAGAAGCCCCCAAAAAGGAGATGGATGTGGCGGCAAGACTCGATGCTGCCAAACTTGGCTTATTGAGTCGCATGCGTGAAGGAATAGATCCTGATGCAGCTTTGTTACTTGGTGCAGGCATTCGCCAAATCAATCCGATTCAATTTGGCCAGTTTAATGGTAAGCCAACAGCCACGAGTGCACCCTTGGTTACTGAAGAGTTTCAGACTTATACAACGCTGACTTCAACGATTGGTGTTCGGAAATCTGAGGATTTTCCACAAGTTGTACAACCTAATCAGCGCGTTGCATTGTTTCTGGACAATCTGTTGCCTGCTGGTTTTCAGTGGCACATGGTGATGTATTTAGCCATTCGCCATGATAATTTTCCGCCAGTGTCAACTTACCAGCATCTAGAAGTGGTGATTAATGGTCAAACGATTCATAACGAATGTTTGGAACGAAAAAGGAACCTTGTCACGGTTTTAGTCCCTGCTGATCAATTACGTAATTTTGGCAATGTGTTGGAGATTCGCAACAATGGCCCCAAGCCGATCTGTTTTGATGCAGTCCGTTTGACAACACCTGATTTGCCAGGAAAAAGACTGTTTATTGCAGCTGAAGATTGGGATACGTTGCCCAAAGACAGTCAATATTTATTCAATGCTGCTTTGATTCAGGTAGGCATTCAAGATGATAAAAGCTTTCCCGAAAAATCAGAAATTCTAGCTGTCAAAGTGTTAAAACCTGATGATTCAAGTTTGTGGTCAAGACGTAGTGCCTTGTGGATGTTAAGGCAAAATATTGAAAAATTCACGAGTCTATCTCCTGCCAATAAGCAACTTTTAAAGGATTTATCACGCTCAATCAATCAAGTAATGCTCAAAAGAACTGAGCCCATTATTCAACTGGATGGTGTTCTGAATCCAGATGCAGTTGAGTTAATTGCAGCAGCCTTTGGCCCATTTGTAGAATATTGGTCATTGAAAAATATGGCCTATGAATCGATGGAAAGCATCATTCGATTCCATTGCCCGTCAGCCACATTTATAACACCTCAATCCATTGGTGCAGGTTATGACCTTTTCGTCTATCAAGGTTTTGATGGTGTTCGTGAGCCCGCGAAGTTTTTAATGCGCCAAGAATCATACGATCCCACCAGATCATATTGGGGATATTGGCACGCATCCTCAGAGCAACGTCTTGGCGAAGAAATGCAAGTTCGTGAATTGCAGAGAAGTGGACGCGGAATCGTTGAATGGATCGGTGGCGGTGGTAGCAGTGTGATCTTGGGGAAGATCAAGACAGGCGGAGCATACTACGATGGGCTATACGGAACTGCGTTACCTGCTCTTACTTCTTTGCGCCAAGTGGGGCGTTTATTTGAAGGTGCTCCACAGTTGTTGCCAAGCGCTGTCTATCGATATGCCAGCGAGAGTCCGACAGTTAATACTTCGTGTGTAGCGGCATTGAATGCTCCGGGTATGGCGACTGTGGTCATATCACGTGAGTTTTCAACTCTCAGAGAATATGAGGTTGTTGCATTGGTGCCGTGGAGTGGACCAACACAATTGGCAATCCAGACCGGATATTTTGATAAAAAATCACCTTATTATCACATGTCCGATCCACTGCAAAACAAGGTTGAAACCATTACGGTTAAAGACAATCTATTCCGCTGGCATGGTCTCTTGCCAGGCATGTCAGTTCTTCGGTTGCTACAAGATGATTCGCGTCGTATTGAACAACCCAAACGACCATCAATTGTATGGGCGAAATCTTCCGGTCCAGTAGAAGCAGATTCGTCCATAGCAAACTGCTCGTTCTCGTATCCATCTGAGGGGATGATTAGAGTCAAAGCTTGTGCTTTTAAGGATAATACATATACGACAGGTCAAGGTGTACGCTCGGAAATGGTTCCTGCAACTAAACCGAAAGGCAAAGAACATATCACGATGTTTCCCGTTGAACCAGAGAGTTTATTAATTACCTATACAACTGATAGGGGTGATGATTTATCTCAAAGTGTGTATATCAATTACATACATGGATTGAATCTTGAAGCACAAATGAGCTTTATGGTTTATCCACGTCAGACAATGCAAAAAGATCATGTAGGAAGTAGTGATACGATCTTATTACGATTTTCTTTGTCTTCCAGTGAAAAGATTCTGCAAGTTCCACTTAGCTTAAATCAATGGAACAGAGTTGAAATTCCAGTAAAGAAAATCAACACCAATTCCAGCTGCGTATTGCGAATCATTACGCCACCATTCGACAATGATCGTGTATCAGTTAGTTATGAGATCAATGATTTTTCAGCATATGGTTTATCCCATCCCAAGTATGGCTCATCGGGTTTGGAGCATGCAATTGTTCAGCCTTTGAGCGATCACGGTCAGATGCAGATTATTTTGTTTGGCAAACCCAATTCGTATGGTGAATACCGATACTATCCCAAGCCCGGTTGGAAAATAACGAAAGTGCAATTGAATGATGGTTCCGTGCCAGATCAGTTCAAGGATGTGATTCCGGCTGCGACCCTCACGACAGTTGATCAAAAGGAACCACCCAAAGAACAGGATGATGCAGAGCAAACGAACATACAATTGAATTCTGTTTCCGGTGATCTGGCAGCTTTTTGTCATTTTGGTGATCCATTGTCGTATCAAAACCGGCAAGTGATCTTGCGGCAGCTGGTTGGTGAGCCATTAAAGGTGATGAAGGAAAATCCTGAGCTTGTACCAATGATCATTCGTTTGGAGCAGGAGTATCACGTTGAGCAGTAAGTTGCTGACAACTTGTTTGCTGCTGTTGTTGACCATGATTGGCCGGGCTGAAGATGCTCCGCCTACACCATTAGCCAATCTATCATCCGAAGCATCGCAACAGATATTGGATTGGATTCGTAGCGAAGAGTTGCTGGACGATTTTGATAAGCTTCGAATGCAGGCTGAAAAGTTGTCGGAGTTGCTGAGTAAGACGGAGCAAACGCAGTCTGCGATGAGATTGATGTTAACCCGTGCTCGTTATCGCCAGGAACATCATCTGGTGGGTAGTCAGGCGTTTGCACGTGACGTGTTGAAATGTCTGCAACATGAGAGCCAAACGGATACCCCCGCCAAGGCGATTGCTTATGCGATTATGGTGGCTGAGGCACAGGACTTGAGCGGGGTGTCGGGGAAGGCTGCTCAAACGTTGGAGGACTGCCTGCAAGCGTATTTTCCTGAAATGCTGAAACATTCGGCATTGGTACGGCGAGAGTTGCCACCCGCTGCAAGAACCATGTTGATGCAGTTAAGTGATCTTTACTTGAGGCAGGCTGAAACCTCGCTTGATGTGAATGACAAGAGAAAATGGTATGGCCTGGCTGCGGGATGCTTGATTCGAATCGCGTCGTCAGAAAGTGGTAAAAATTTCGGTGACGGGAAGGTTGACAAAGCACTGTTACTGAAAATATCAACTTGTCAGGATGCGTTGGCATTAATGGGGAACAAGCTGAATGTACCCACATTCCTGCGTGATCAATTAGGTGAGAGCAATGTGGGGTTGGTTCAGCAATTGATACGGAACCGAAAATACCATGCAGCACTCGAATTGATTGGGCGTAGTGAACCTTCCCAATCGTTGGAGCTTTTTCGGTTGACATGCCAGTTGGAATTGGGACGTGTTGAAGATAGTTTGAAATGCGCTCAAATGTTGGCAAAAGAATATGGCAATGCGATTGAAGTCCACGAAGCTATTTTATCTGCTGCGGATCAATTGGAATCAATGAAGCACGCGGAGCAGGCAACACAGTTGTATTTGCTGTTTGCAGATACGGCCCAAGACCACGCTAAAGCGCCTGATGCGTTACTCAAACGGGCGACCTATTGCAGAACACACAAACAACTGGAAGAAGCCGCAAAGCTTTTTGAGCGTGTTGCTGATCAGTATCCACAGCGAACGGAACTCACAGCTAAATGTTATTTCAGTGCAGCCCAGTGCTATCAGCAGATCCAACAGTTCATGCAAGCCAAAGATTGTGCCGTGAAAGCTGAAGCCAAAGCGGATACGGAGTTTCGAAGCTTGGCAGGATTTCTGGCTGCGTACAGTGCCTTGCAGTATGCACTGCAAGAAAATACCGGCAGCGATGCGAAGCAACAAGAAGCGACTTGGGCCAAGGAGCATTTTGCCGTTGTATTAGCTGACAAAACAATTCAACTTCTCATGCGCAGGCAAGCCAGCCAAGGTGCCCAGATTGCTGCTGAAACATCTGGGAATGTCGTTGATGCAGTACATTACCTTGAAGCCTATCTCAAATGCCAAGGTGTTCAGCCGGGTCCGTCCGACACGCAAACTGCCAGACGCCTGATGGTGATGGCAGCCCAACAGAGGAATGTTAGGTGCATCCTGCAACTTTCAGATGTGATCCTTAAGCAGTCAATCCCAGAGAATATTCCATTGGCTATGGGTGCTATGGATGCGTTGATCAAACTCAATGCACAAGCCGACGCATTTACCATCTGCAAGCAATTGCAGCTACTCGAATCAATTCCCGATACTCATCTGCTGCGTGTTGTCAAAATGCTAGACAGTCAGGATTTTGACAACCATCGTAAGCAGGCGGATCAAATGCAATTGTCATTGGCGACGCCACGATTGGATCATGTGTCCGAAGCGACGCGTGAAATCCTGCTCTATCAGCTTTCCGTCACGGCATCACGATTGACAGATTTTGATCAGGCATTGGTATTGTTGAATCGACATTTGGGCAAGGATTATGCCTACAAATACCTTGAATCCAAAATGCTTCGTGCGTCCGTATTGGTTCATTTGAACCGACGTGAAGATGCCCGAAAGGATTACAAAGAAGTGTTATTGGCTAGTAGGGAACAGGCATTAACCATACAGACTTCGGCATTGCTGGCACAAACCTATGTCCAAGACCAACAGTGGCAGCAAGCGTTGTCTTCAGCCTGCTTCTGTTTGCCGTTGTTGCAGAATCCGAACTTGCCATCAGATCAACTTGAATCATTACGCCAATGCCTGGAAATTGTCTGCGATGCATACTTGCAGTTGGGACAACAAGAACCATTTAGAAAATATGTTGAGCAATATATAAAAGTATTTCCTGAAGGTGCCAAAGTGGAGCAATACCAGAAAGCACTGGAAAAATTAAGTATGAATACCCAAGGTGAAAAACCATGAGACGAATCGGGATAGATAAGGTTGTCTATATATTGGCAGTATTCTCAAGCGTGGGAGTTTGCTTTGGGCAGGATCAGGTAAACGCCACCGTGGAAAAAGGCCAAACATTACTTGACGTGATCATTGCAGGTGGGCTGATCAGTATTCTGATCTGGTCCATGCTGTTTGTTGTATCAGCAGCCGCTTTGCTCTTGGCCGTCTACTGCGTTCACCTGATGAGTCGGCGGTATTTCAATCCCAGCGATTTGGTTGAAACCATCGGCGAATTGGTTAAGACGAAAAAATGGCGTGAAGCTGCTGAAACCTGCCAGGAGTTTGAATCAATTTTTTCAGAAGCCATGGAAGTGATTTTACTGAATGCTGCCAAAGGCGAAGAGGTTGCCTCAGAAGCTGCATCCAAAGCCATCACCCAGCGAACCAGAAGCATATCCCGTCAGATCGGCACCTTGCAGATGTGTGCAAACATCGCGCCCATGCTTGGCTTGCTGGGAACGGTCACCGGTATGGTCAGTGCTTTCATGGGATTGGGTACCGCAGTGGGCGCAGAGAAAGCATCCGTGTTGGCCATCTCTATTGCCCAGGCACTTTACACCACGACAGCAGGTTTGCTCATTGCAGTCCCTGCCATCGCCGTTGCTCATTTCTGTCGGAATAAGCTGGAGCATCGCACAACGGAACTCGTGCAGGAAGTCGAAGAAACATCCGAACCGATCTGGAAAACGATCCGGAAAAAGAAACATGCCGATCAGGATTGAAGCAAATACTGAGGATGAAAATCTATCGGTCGCATCGCTCTCGTCGATGATTGATATCATTTTCCTGCTGATTATCTTCTTCGTGGTTACCGCTTCATTTGATAATGCCCAGTTGGATCAAGCTGTGCTCTTACCGCACCTCGATGGCCAGACACCAATCAAATCATTGCCACCCGAGCGATTGATCATCAATGTGCGGCAAGATGGTGAAGTGCGTGTCGGCTTCGTCAGCATTCCCCCGGATCAGATCACTCAACAGTTGCCAACCGTTCTGAAGCAAAGTATTCACAGCAATGATACGCAAGTCATCCTCAATGGCGATGAACGTGCCAAACATAAATACATCGCACAAGTGATGGAGGCCGTAGCCGCGATTGGGTACAGTAATCTGGAAATCAATGCCGCAGTCGGTGAACAGGATCAGAACGACTCATGAAGTTGAACGTCAACAGTTTGTCTGAGGAAGACACCTCGCAATCCATGTCCGCGATGACGGATGTGGTATTCCTGCTACTGATCTTTTTCGTGGTTACGACCGGCGCGTGGGTTAAAACCACCTTGATCGACACCGCACTTCCACAGGACAGCGGCGGTGCAGGGCCAAACATGCTCAAGAGCATCCAGCTCGAAATATCAGCTTACGAAGAAAAACAACCCACCATGCTCTACCGTGTCAATGGCATCCCGCACACCAAAGATCAACTAGCCCAAACCCTACAACAATTCGGCAGCTACTCCCGCGAAAGCGACATCATGATCCAATGCGACAACGAATCCCGTCATGGTGAATTGGTGTACCTTTTGTCCTTGTTGCATGCCAATCACCTGGATAAGATTCAGATTTTAAAACCTATTGTCAAAGAATGAATGACTTTGGGATTCACTCTAATATTATCGAGGATTAATGTGCGTATTGTTGTCATTTTGTGATGTGACGCTTCGTTGTGAAAAACCAGTCCCTTACGATTGTCCTCAAGACCCCAAAACGTTTGGAGAGCATCTCAAGAAGCGTCGTCTTGATTCAGGCTTTTGCAACGGGAACTCGCTGAAATGCTCAATGTGGGGTCTAAGAGTATGAGATTCTCGCATAAATCCTTGACTAGGTGTGAGGGGGCGTGACAAGGTACCTTGTCTCACTGGGGATCGGATATATAGGCTTGGTTTTAAGGCTACCCTGAAATGAACATAGATAATTGTTTACCTATTAAAAGCATTGAACGAATTCGTCGTCTTCAATAGAATGGTTTTGCCGGGTTGCAGTTCTCATTTCAAACCGGGTGAATTTTTTTTAGCGTCTTCATATAGCAATTTGCTACTGGTTCATCACTCAGCCTCATAGGTTGAGATTTTGAGTTGGGAGAGAGTGCTGTTGTATTGCTTGTTGTCAGACCTATCTGAATATTTATTAATGGAGCTTCACCATGCCAGAAAGAACCTCCCCGAGTAGAAACGCCTCTCGAAGAAATCGATCACGTACGCATTCAAAAGCCATTGCATTTGGTTCGCGAACGCCACCCAATGTAGCTGGGAAACCGAAGCTGGATACGTCTGAAGCGACAGATGTAATCGAAGGTGGTGTCGTCGTGCGGATTCAGCGAATTATCGTGCGAAGTTTATTGCAGTCTGAATTCGAAAGCAGAAAGAAACTGGCTGGCCCGCTGAGCCTAGTCATCAATGGCAGATCAACGGTGCTACGCTGGCGAATGAATTCCAAGGAAGGTTTTGATTGCACATTCGACCGTGGCAGAGTTCTGTATGCAGGTGATCCCAAAGGATTACTGGATTTGGATTGCACGCTTATTGAATCCGATCAAGAGCACAAAAAGGCCATGGAGCGATTTGCTGACTTTCTTGGTTTTGCCGGTCAGATTGCAGGTGTGGTGCCTGCATTCGGCACCGTCGCAGCAAGCAGTTTGAGCTTGGCCCAGGCATTGGCCGGATTTGTGGCATCGCAGATTTCTGATGATCTGGAACTGTGTTATGCCGGTTCGGTTGGAGGTCTATTAAATAGTACTGTCAAGGCCAACGTTCCCAAAGGTGTCATGAAAGTGTATCGACCCAGAACCGATGGCAAGCCGCATGACATTGAAATCCACATGAAAGTGGACAAGTTAACCAGTTCTTCAGGAACGCTTGGGCCACACGATGAGGTTGTCGTTTTTGTAGAGGGGATCGAGCTCGATCCGAAGCAGTTTCAAATCGGTTCGAAGGATCGTCTGGTTCTTGAAGCATCCGTTTCTAAGGGGACAGATCAAGGCGGTTATAAACTCACTGTTGAAGGTTTGCCGAAAAAGGCTTCACTAAGTTCCGTGGTCGAAATCAAGAACAAACCGATTTACCGCGGGGTGTGGGGTGGCATGTTGCCCGTCAGTTTATCACTGAGTGTGCTGCCACATAATGTGTTGGAAGATTTCGGCGGGGTAATGGAGAAGGCGGCAGCACTGACCAAGGCAGTTCGACCGGATGATGAAGAAGATGTTGATGTAGCATTGACCATTTCCCAGACAACCTCTGAACTCATCTCGAGCTTTATACCTGATACTAAGCAGGTTGCCGGTACGACGGATTTACTGCTCAAAGAGGGCAAGCATGAGATTCGTGCCAGTGCGACAGATGGTACGGAAGTTATTTTTAAGATCCGTGTAGTTCCGACGGGGCGAAGTTTGAAGCCTGAAGTGAAAAAGGTTCACGTGACAGCTTCTGAATCTGACCCCTTGCCGGTGCAAGTTGTTGATTCTGAATGATCTTATTAAGTGATTCATCGCTGCTGCTTTGGTGCATCACATTCAACTGTAGTGCGATTTAGACTGAAACAGACTCAATTGCCATCTGACTGGAGGTTACACGATGTCTCTGACCACTGACACCAATATCATTTTCGTACACGGGCTCGCATCAAAGCCATCGAAAGATCGCTTGCTGTCCCTTTGGCGTCATGCGCTCATTGAAAATGTGCGTTGCGATAACAAGCCACTTGCTAATGCGATGGAAAACAATACGGATTTGTTTCAGATGGCATATTGGGCCAATGCTGTGCCGGATCACATTGAAGATACGACGGCCTATTACACTAAGTTGTGCATTGCGGTCGATGATGTAATCAAAATCAGACGTGACAAAGGTACTGATTTGCATATCGGTGCAAAAGGTTGGATCAAGAGCAAAATTAAAATGTTTGGCCTAGATGTGCTAGATACCCTCGGAACAGCATTGACGATCAAGGACAACATTGTTGAGCAGACACAACGCGAGATTCGTCTCTATCATGGTGACCAATATATTGCCGACAAGATACGGGAGTCCATTGAAGCTGCGCTGCGCAATGCCTGGGATGCTGGTAAATATACCATTTTGATCACCCATTCCATGGGCACCTTTGTCGCGTATGACGTATTGTGGCGTTTTTCACACCGTACAGAAGAACGGTACAGGAAGTATCGGAGCAATATGGTGGATCTGTTTATCACCATGGGTAGTCCGCTCGGTGATCCAGCGGTGAAATCCTACATGCTCATTGATCGCTGGAAGAACATGCCGACTAATGGTAAGAACCAAGCTGAGCGACAACGCTATTACCCCACGAACATCGGTGCCTGGGAAAACTATTCTGCCTACGGTGACATTGTTTCCCACGATACAACCCTAGAAGACGATTTTTTCAATGGCTTGCGTGAGCATGTGGGGGGATATCGTGGTGTGGACTTGCGAGATTACGTCAAGCTCTTCAATCCGTTTATCACGACTTCAAAGAAACGGAACCCGCACAAAAGCTACGGCTATCTGATCCAACCCAAGCTCTCATACAACATGCAACGGTTCTTTGATGTGGAATGAGTTGGTTGTTTAGCAATTGAGACCGCATTACTTGACGGTATATGTGCTGCCACGTTTGCTCTTGATGTTCTTGCGAGCAATCTGGCCTCATTTCACGTGTTTGGTCTGCCTTGTCGTTTCGGTTGTCTTTGCCCAATGCTGATTGACCTGTCGTATTGGATTAGTCGCACGACTCTGGTAAGCTCAGACTGTCTTGGGGAGCGTAAATGACTGTTGCCAGTCTTGTTTATAACGAGGAATCGACGCTATTCCAGCTTAACTTCACACGCTACAGGGGCGATGCCTAAAAGCAGAAAACATGGGACATGTGCAAGTATGAGCATTATTTGAACATGAAGACATGTGGGAGGTAAAAGACGGTATCAATTGGGGAACCGTCCCAGATAACTAACTGAGGTTATAAAGGACAGTCAGGCGAAAGAGTCGGCTAAGTGAGGCGAATCAGTCTCGTTTGATCAAGCATTTTGTAGCAGGCAAGACGCCTGTATTCGGCATTTTGAAGCGTAAAAACAAGGTGTTTACGAAGATGATCTCCAACGCACAACCTAAAACCTTGATGCAGTCATCCGAAAGAATATCAATCCCGACAGTATCGTCTACAGGGATTCGCTTCCGTCGTACAATATCATGGATGTATCCGAGTTCAAGCACGAACGCATCAACAACGGGTTTGTGAAAACCTCAGCTGTTTATCTGGGACGGCCCTTTTTAAATTAATTTAGGAACTTTTGTTATATTGCGAAAAGTTAAATAGTGATGATTATGATAATCATGCGAGATCTTGTCTGTTTCTGATGCGTTGATTTATAGGTTAAATTACTTATGGATAAAAAAAAAGTTATTGACAATATCATGTGTCTCTTGTTTACACCAGTCCCCTCATATGTTGAAGCATTTGGTATTGGTGGTTCCTATGCAACAGGCTGTAATGATTCATTCTCGGATATTGATATTTTCGTATTGGTTAAGGAAAACGAGCTCGAAATCGCAATTGTTGACATGCCAGTAATTGCAAAAAAAATTTCATCCCCACTGCTTAGTAAGGGGCCTGTGAAATACTGGGGGTATGGTTTTGTTTTTACATATTTTTATTCCGATTTCCTAATCCAAATAATGTTGAATGACCGTACTACGCTTGACAATTCACCCGCAAGAGCAAACACCGAAATCATATACGATCCTATTGGATTCTATTCGGAATATACGCAGAAAATGAAAGGTGTAGGATGGAATTACAAAGCTATTCTAGAACAGGCTTGCAATTATTTTGGCTTGAGGTTACTTAGTATTAGAAAATCTCTTTCCAGAAATAATATATGGATGTCGGTATCATATTTATGTGACCTAAGGAAAGAACTGTTTGTTATTGAACGAATAGTTCATAATTGCGATCCAGTCGATTTTCAGTTCCCGGAAAAAAATATAGAAAAGGATTTGATCAATTTTGGTATTAATGATTACAGTTCGACTTATCCGGATTTTTGCGTTCAATCAATATACAACTGTACGCTCAGGTTGATTGAAAAGTTTGAAATTTTATCAGGTTACATCAAGAGTAATAAAGATATAGATGAGATTTTCAAGGGTGTTTTTGTTTCTATTTTTAAGTTCAAGACAAGTGATTTAAATAAAAATGTGTAACTGCATTTCTGAAATAGAATACGATAAAGTTGTTAAGTTTTTATATGAAATCTATCCAGAGAGCGGGTTTAAAATCAATCTGGAGAAAGTTAATGTTGAGGATATAAGCCCATTGTCAGGTTATGCAGTTTTAAAAAGAATGCATTTTGTTAATAAGCTTTATGAGTTATATTGTATGTGTGGAGTTCAGATTTGGAGGCCATCTGCTTTTCCGTTTCAATCTGGTTACAAATTGATTTTGCCTCCGGTTGTTGAGAGTAGAGGAAGCAATTTGGTTGTTGTGGACGGAACGCACAGATTGTTTTACTGTTATAAACAAGACATATCCATGGCGTATGTGTTTATAGTTGATGGTGTTGTAGGTGATTTGCCTTGCGATCCTAAAAAGTGGCAAGATGTACAAGAAGTTTTGGTTACAAAAAAATTGAGAGATATTTTTCCTGAAGCTTCAAAGTTCAACTTTAGGCCTGTAGGAAAATATTTGAGCTCTCTGTCATTAATGGTTAAAAATTTGGAGGAATTATGACTGACTCTATTCTAATTGGTTCGGAATCTGAAGGATTGGGAAACATTGTCCCTTGTGGAACTATCCCTCAAAGGGCGACTTTTTCGTCTGTGTTGCTTTTCCCAATACATACTGGTGAAGGTAGATCTATTGTTGTATATGATTATGATCCCCAAAATTGGAAATTATGGTTTCCTCTATTTTCCAATGTCGAGTGGGATTTAGACATCGCTGGGGGGGCTGTAAAATATTCAGATTTAATCTCAAAGGTTGAACTACAAGCTCTCTATGACGATGTTTCTCCTGTAGGAGTACTTGATCTGACATTAAAGGATATTGAAGATAAAACAGGTATTCGCGGCCTACAGTGTATAAATGAAGTGTTTCGGCCTAGGGAGTTTTGGTTGAAGTATTCAAAGACGAGAAAAATATGGTCTTTTTATTCTTTTGATTATTGGGTTGTTGATAAATGTGATACTGATATTTATAAGTATTCAGAGATGACTGGAGCTATTGAAATCATGCCGATAGAAGGTGGTAAATTTGAAAGTATAAAGAAAACAGGTAAATTTAAAGGTAAGGGGATTGCTGACAATTTATTGTCTATACTCAGAGATGAATCAGAGACAGACCGTTTGCTTACGATGTCGTCATGACTTAAAACGAAATTATAGCTTATTCACTCAGATAGGTGTACTAAATGGTAGGCCCATATTCTATTATAGACAAATTGCCCAGTTTTGAGAATCTTGTAAGTTCACCATCTGCGTTGTGGTTATTACATGTCCTTGAGATATCAGTGAAGTGTAAAGATGTCTGTTCAATGTTGTTGGAGTTTCCAAGTTATCCGTTGATAGGCACAAAGAATCCAGCATCTACTTGGACGCCACCTTTTATAGCTTATAATGTTCCATTAGGTATGAATATACCAACAACTGTTGGTGCCGTGATGCGGTCGTTTACTGATGCTGAGCGTTCTATAAATGTTAAAGATGGTATTATGAGGAAGTTGTATCATATGGGCATAACTGCTGCTGAATTAACTCCACGGGAAACATTTGTGGAATATAAGCAGTCGCCGCGAGAAAGGGAGAAAACTAAGTGTTATAAAATATGTCGATTTTCATGTAAAGTTGAAAAGGGTAGTGGTATACTCAATGTTGCCGATCCAGAGGGGCTTAAAGGTATATATTTTTTACCTTTAAGTAATATAAAAAATTATTTGCAGTCCTATGATCGAGGGCCTGATGGTCTGTGTGAACTATTTTTAGGACGACCAATCGCATCGAATTTAAGTAAAGTTCTTTCTAGTGATGGCGAAGTTGAAAGGTTGATAGGAGATGCTGTAGATGTTGAAGAAAGTATTTTTAGATATTCTTTGCAAGGGGTCGTAGTTTTACTAGATATATCGGGATTTGGTGAGGCTTGTAAAATAATTCGTAGCCAAATGGGCACTTTTGAAGTTGAAGGAGAAGATGTTGAGTCTTGGTTTGCTCAAATTTTGTCAAGACATTTTGGTGAGGAGCTAATAAAGTGTGGTATTGTTCAATTTAAAATAACCGGTGATGGATTCATGGCATCTGTTCCATGCGAAGATGCGACTGTTTTTAATACTCTTAAAAAGATACTCCGTTGCATAATAGGTATTAGAAAGATTGTAAAAAAATTTGATACTAAACTTTCTGAGTACGGAGGCCAACTTGACCTTCGAGTTGCATTGCATTGGGGAAATTATAGGTATGGACGTATCGCTTCAAGTTTCAGTTTGCAGCCAGATTTTGAAGGTAGAGTTTTTACAGAGTTGGCTAGAATTGAGGAGGGGATGAAAATGATAAATAAAGGTTTTATTAATTGTAAAATATACAGTGAAATTAAAAAAATTAAGAACTGTTGTAAAGACCGTAGTTCGGTAAAAAAAATTGAGAGGCTGCTTCTGAAATATGGGCCTGTTCAGAAAGGAAAGATGAAAAGTGCTAGAGTTGCAATTTCATCTACCTTGATGGAATTGTGTTCAGATAAATTAAAGATAATAGGTGATATAAATTATTGTGGAAGAAAAAAGTTGCAAGTTAAAGAAAAACAGTGTGACTTTGCTTTATTCGGGTTTGATGATTAAATTTACATTAAAGACATGTTTTTTTGTTATGTAATTGATTGAAAACATACAATTTTAATCTTTTAGTTAGAAAATATGCAATGATATATAACTATACAAATTGCAAGAATGAATTATGTTTAATGTTGCAGCGTAATGGCTTGGTCTGCAATGAGGTTGTGTCAGATTTTTTTTCTGAATTTGTTGAAACTAATAACTTGATAAGTTTTTTGTGTGATATTTTAAATAGTGAAAAATTGGTCAGAAATATTGCAGATAAATCGTATATGCATAGTAATGGATTTGATAAGATTGTCCTGGTAGATAATTTTAATGATGGGTGTAAATTGCGGTTGCATGTGTGGTGGCCGTATTCTGATGCAGGCGGTTATTTATCGCAAGAGTCTGATATTCATAATCACAGATGGGATTTTATGTCAAAAGTGATGTTGGGTACTCTGCACGTAAAGGAGTTTGTTGTTTCGTCATCAGGAGTCAATATGTCAGAATATCGGTATGTCTCTCCCGGAACAAAAAATAATATTGAACTGTCATATATTGGAAAGGCTAGGGTGAAAATGGTTGCGGCCTCCAAGCTGAAGGTTCCTGCGTTGTATTTGCAAAAGAATAATACACTGCATCAGGTTGTGGCAGATCGAAAAAAAATGGTCGCTACTCTTGTGGTTCAAGGACCTGTTTTGAAAAATTATACGAATGTTTATAAAAGTGCGACCTCTGATAGTTCATGTTGCAACTTTAATGTAATTAGAATGACGGAGCTAGACTTGTTTTTTAAATTAACCAAATTAATTCAGTATTTACAGAATAATAGATAATGTTTGGTGAGATTTATGTTGTGTACTTGAAGTACTTTTTAATTCGTTTTGCTATTTTATTTATATTTGTTCCATATTTTACCCTAGACAGATGTGTAAGTTTATGTCTGCGGTTGTTTGGCAATGATAGTGGAGGAAATGGCTCTCCTTTAAAAGCGGGGATCTGTTCTCCATCTGAAAGCTTTTTGATATACACTTCGTGATTGCTCAGATCAGTGAAGTGTGACGGGCGAAATTCTTCTCCAAAATCTTGAGCAAGTAATTCAGCATCTTTCGAACTAACACGAAAAGCAATATGAGTTCCAACATTTCCATAAATTGCGTCGTGAATTTGTTGATCAACTTGGCCCGAATACTGATGGCTCAACACAAGTGATAGTTTGTACTTGCGAGCTTCAGAAAGTATAGATGCAAAAGAATCCGTAGTGAAGTTTGAAAACTCGTCAATGTACAAGTAAAACACTTGACGCTCTGATTCTGGAATATTGGCCCGTCCCATTGCAGCGAGTTGAAACTGTGTCACCAGCAATGCCCCAAGAAGATTGGCTTTGTCCTGGCCAAGTTTTCCTTTCGCAAGACTGGCAATCAAAATACGTCTATCATCCATCATGAACCGGGGATTGAAACCGCTGCGAATTTGCCCGAAAATGTTTCGGAACGGAGCAGCCATAAGTAATTGGCCAACCTTATTTTGGATCGGTGCAACGGCTTCACGCATAAAACGTTCGTCGTATTTTTCAAACTCATTAACCCAAAATGATCTGATACTGGGGTCTTTGACTTGCTTCACTACCCAAGAGCGGTATTGGGCGTCAGTGAGCATTCGTTGGATAATGGACCTGAGGAATGAATCAAAGGAAATCGAGCAGAAGCTCATCAGGCTCAATGAGGGGTACATGGAAGGGTCCTTTACTATTACAGAGTATGCTGATTTGAAGAATCCACTGGTAATTAAACAGCATGAATTATCACGAGAAATGACTGAAATCAGTGAAAGGCCGTTGGGATGGCTCGAACTTGCTAGAACTTTTATTTTGTCCAGTAAGTTAGCCGGATTTCTGGCAAAGTCCGATGATTTAGACGAACAATGCAAATTTCTCAAAAACGTTGGCTCGAACCACATTATTCGTGACAAAAAGTTGGAATACAGTCCCTTTGGCGTTTGGAAAAGTGTTGTTTTATATGGTCCGAATCGATCCGAGGATGTTTTGCTCCCTCGCGTGAGCGACGAATTTTCAGAGGATTTATTAAAAGGTGAGCTCCCCACCTGGCTATCCGAATCTGTCCTTAAAAAAACACCTGTTATGTCCGTTGGACAATCGGACATTGCCCCTCCAACTACCCCTCCAAACGAAGTAGCGTGTAAATCAGCAGAGAATGGCTCTGTTGTTGTCTCATCGGGGAATTGACCACCCCCGACATTATATGGTTTGCCCCGACTTCCTCACGGAGTCGGGGGCGTCGTCACCGACGCGAAAAAATGAAGAAAGAGAGGAGGGGGAGTCAAACAGTCAAAAGTACAAAATGTCTTTTACAAGATTGTGTCCTTAAAAAAACCAGCATTGTGTCGCATGACACAATGCCGGTTTGAAAAATGAAGTCACCTGTCAATTCGCAACTAAAAATTTCAACAACGATCACCCAAAGGATTCATCGCCTGAAGATGTTAAAAAGTTTGTCGAGAACTTGGTCTTCGATTGGCGATGATTGCTTTGATTCGCTTGGTGTCTGGGATGTTTGGTTTTCAACCTTACCAGTTCGTGTCATTTCACCTGAATGGGTTGGATGGTTGCCCAATACCACGGAGATATCCAAGCCATAGCCAGAACCTGTTGATTGCAGATACCATTGATATGGCCATGCATGGTCACTGATGTATGTTTTCCATGGTAAGTTGAGAAGTGAATGATTGGGATTGGTTTTCGTGAGGTCTTTGTTGAAGCAATAGTCTAGGCGACAACCTGTTTCGCCAATGTGGGTCTTTGCTTCAATCAGGTTGAAGTGACCATCATAATATTGCTCGGCAAAATCTGCGTATTGGCCTAAGTCGTCATTGCCAACACGATTCACTGGCACATACGCATCAAGGAATGTCACCAGTACAAAGCAATCCTTCGTATTGATCTTTCGGGCAATCTCGTTGATTTCCCATGACCCAGCACTATGTCCAATCAGGTGCACTTTGGCATAGTTTCGTTTGGAGTAGGCAGTGCCAAGGACAATGCCTGATTGTTTGGCCTGCTCAACAACTGCAATGGTGCCCAGCGGGTCCAGTGCATCACGCTCAACAGGTTTTGATGCTTCCCGCCAATCATGGGCAATGATGTCCCAGCGTGACAGTTCGCCACGTTTGGAAAGATCATTCTCAAAGTGTTGCTTAAGATCACTTACCCAACCATCTGCATTGCTGTTGAATCCATGCGTGATGAAAAGCAGATTGCGTCTACTTGAGTCTTCTACCGGTGCAGATGGCAACTCAATACTGACCGTTGTTGGATCGTGGCCTTTGGGTGTAGCAATGATGCCAAGTACCACGGATTGTCTGGTCTTGGGATGGGTGAAAATTCCCGAGCCGACAATCTGGCCATACTGGTTGATGCCAGTTGGTGGCATGGTAAATGGGATATCCAAACTGTTTTCGGATTTGAGATGTTTGTTGAATATGGCCCGTGGTTCACCTGGCTTCCATATACACCCAACCTTGTCATTCATCAGACTACCCAAAACAATCCCTGAATCTGTAATTACGGTGGCATGATCTGTTGTCTTGTGAAGCCCCTTGCCAAAGACGATATATGTACCATCTTTGAATATGCCTGCCCGATTTATATTCCCAACAATCTTTTGGACGACACCAACAGTCCCGGCGATATCCCCATGATTGTTGATGTCATACGCTTTGGCCATGAAGCTTCTATTGCCATTACTCTGAGTAATTGACGGTGGCACACTCATCGTTTTGTTTTCGTAGATAAATGCTGTACGCTTGTTGGCGTTATATGCAGTGCCGACAATTTGAAATTTGTCATTTACGGCACTTGCTTCGTAATTGAAATCTTTGCACCCGTGGAGCGTTCCTAAATTCGTCAATGTGCCGTTGTACAGCGAAAACGCACGCCTCCAGCGACCGTGTGTTTGCATTTCCCCCACAATACAACCTGCGTTGTTAATGTCGCATGCTGTACTTTCACCTCGACCAAGTTCGGTAAGTTCCCGCATCGTGCCGTTTTCCCAAAGAAAAGCACGCTTTATATTGCCATCCGTCATGGACTGGCCAACGATCTGGCCTTTGTCGTTAATGGCAGTTGCTTTGCTTGATCGATTGGGAAGTGTGCTGAGGTACACGTCATCGGTGTTTGTTATTGCATTTCGTAATGTACCGAGATACGTCATCTTGCCATCACGGTACAGAATGGCTTGTGTTTCTCCTTTCTTTCCATCTTTGGTTGTTCGCTTGCGAACGGTATACCCACACGCATGACCGAGATTATTGATACCTGTCAAAAATACATCTTGACCATCTGGTGTATCTATCAATTTGCATGTGTATTCATTATCTGCTGCTTGTGCGACACTGATGCTACAAACGGCAACAATCAAGAATGTGTTGATTTGTTGAAAAAGGTCAGTCATTGGTGTCCTCCTTGCCGCAGATACCCACGGCATGGTTATTCGTTATCTGTCGTACTCGGTATTGCATCTGCAACATCCTTGACGTCTTCGGCAGTCTTCTTGCCGGTGGTGATGACATCACTGATGTCACGGAAGCCGTCGGTAACGGTTTGCAGTCCTTCACAGCCGGACAGGAACATGAACGCGACAAGGCAAACGGTAAAAATGATTCGAGATTTCATCGAAGTTTCCTTTGAAGATGATTGGTTTTGAAAGTGGATACAAGAAATTGTGAACGGTTCAGGACGGTACTTTTTCATCTGATTTGTATTCGTGCTGGGCTTCGGCAATCATTTCTGCCTGCTTCTTCATCATGCTTAGTCGGTACTCATGGATGATGCAGTAGAAAGCGTGATAGAAGCTGATGAGCCAAGGAATGATGCCGATGAAAAACCAGATCGTGCATAATGCGATGACATACAGGATTGAGTGAATGATGGCCGCAATCCATCTTTTCTTGATGAAGAAGTAGAGCGGTGAACAGAAGAACGCGAGACAGAGTGATGGAAGCATCCCCATGGTTGAACCTTTCTTGCCCTGTGGGCATAAAAAAACGGGGCCGAGTGTCCGACGGACTCACCATTTGCCCGCGCTACCACAGCGCTCACACGTGGATATATCCGCCGGGCGCTTGACCCCGAACGGGGAGCACCCAGCAAACGCCTTATGTGTGAAGTCCCGAAAAATCGGGGTGGTAGTTTGGGCAAATAGGCGATTACATTTGCAATATTCAAATTGTTGAAGAAACGGTGTTACGCTTCGGTGGTTTATCTCCCTAATTGCTTATGGGTTCAAAATGCGAGTATATCGTGATCATTTTCTTGGAACAAGACTGTGACTGATCCGCCTGCCAGATTGTCTTATCGGTCGTTGCCAATAACAATAAATGGCAGTCTGTCCTTTGAGAAGGCAGTCTGTGACATATTCTTAAGTTGTTTTAAGTAAAAGATTTGCTGACCAATAGTTGCTTCAGGCTTAATGGCATTCTGTTTGCCGTATGAAATGCCATGGCATATGACGTTTTCATGTCAGATCGTTAGGCGGCAGGTATTGTAGGGACTTATTGCTTGAAAGGCAAATCATGGATGATCGACGAACTGTAAGAAACTTATCTGGATTGCAGGATATTTTAGAAGCAACAATAAATCCAGGTGAAATTTTAACCAACCGAGGCTTGATTTCTCATATATACATTAAGCTTGATTTTGAATCCCAATTTGAAAATGCTACAAACGCTGATGATGCGAGAAGTTTTTTGCGTGCTGTTGCTAGGGGAGCAACGGTGGCCGAATCAATAGCCAGACGCCATAGCGGAAATGTTTTAGAAGTTCAAGGGTCAACTTTGCATGTTGCTCTTCCATCTGGAAATCCTGATGCAACATTTGTTGTTGATTACGTGCAAGCTGTTCATCAGGCCTTTAAGGTTCTTTTTGCCAATCCTTCTATTATAAATGGTTGGCGTATGGCTTGTGATACGGGCTTTACTTTGGTTATTCATGATAGGGATGTTCACGACGACACGTCCTTTATTTCACTAGGTGACTCTGCCAATAATCCAGCCAAGTACTTATATAAAGAATTGAGTTTACCTGAGGATGAGAGAAAATTACAAAAATATCACTTGGCATTATGCTCACCTGCGGGTGTTTGGCTATCTCGTCCAATTGATGAACTGGCCTCTGGAATAGTCGAGGACTTTAGTGGTATCGGTGAAATTGCTCGAAAGCAAGACATGTTAGTAACTTTACGTAATGCAGGTTTTAAATCGACTTTAATCACAGCAAGTGCGGCTCCGATTCAACCCGCTGGTATGCCAGGCTCACCAACAAGTGATCTCCCCGACACATACTTTGGATGGGTAATGAGGGCAGACTTAGATGGTTTTACCAAACGAGTGAAAGAATGTCAGGATGATGATAGTAAGCTTAATGAGCTCGCTGAGCAGTTTACTAAATTAATGTCTGCGGCAACCCAATTTACTCATGAGCATTCAGAGACTTTGGCGCAGTTACCATGGGCCGGAGACAACTACACTGTTGCTGCTGTTTTTACCACTAGGGACGATTACGAGGATGCGGCAGAGAAAAGACCAATAGAGCTGGCTCTTGACTTCTCGGAAGTGATGGATGATTTGGCCCAAAAAGTAGGTTTTGGGGGATGGGCGTACGGAATTGCAGGTGGTGAAGTTCATGGCAGTGCGAAAGCAAACATTTTTATTGGCGGAATTGAATTTCAAGGGCGAAGGATGTTGGTGGGTGCTGGTGAAGGGTTTGGTAGAAGTTTTCAAGCATTTGGTTCAGTTAACCCAGCTCAATCCCAAGTTGCATGTTTTGTGCCCGATGTAAGAAAATTACGTGATGAATACAAAAACACGTTTAAACCAGCACGTAATTATGACGGCCAGGTATCATCGCTTTATAGAATTGCGGAAATAAATGAGCTCGAAGAATCAAGAGATGAAATATATACTGCCCCAAGAAGTACGGTTGTCACATCCAGCAATGGTACGGCAAATACGATCCAAGTCAGGCAGCATTTCAGTCAGAAAGATAGCTCAATTTCGAAATCTGCTTTCGACTCATTTAAATGATGAGTCGTTGAAAATTTTACCTTCTGGGTCGCACTGTCTCACTGGTGTTCTAAAGACGAATTCAGTCTTAGTCCCAGCAAAAATAAGGGTTTATTATTCACATCGTTTTAGTTGGTTAAGGAAGAATCCGCCAGTTGTGTATTGTGATGAGCCGTGGATGAGGGATTGTGCAGATTGGCATAATTCAAAAGAACATGGCATGTGTTGGGTTTTAAATAATGAATGGCGAGAATATCAAGGATGGAAGAACAAACCATCGAGTCTTGTAATTGAAGAGGGTGTTCATTGGCTTATAGAATCAACGTCTTTGCTAATCAATAGGCATCATATTGGGAATAAACGTAATTACGAGAAGTGGCCTGAAAAATGGCTCGCATGGAAGCATTATGAGGAAGGTGTGAGGCAGTATGAGCAAGAAAAGCGAAGAGGGAAACGAGCAAAAAAAGGAAGGTATCGGCAGACTTGATTTTTACGAAACTGTTGAGCACTTTCAAAAAGGATATGAAAATGCTCAGGCTACCACGCGGTTTATGGATACTAAAGCTTCGGCTGTCATTGCTGTTGTGCCAGTAATTATAGCTGCTCTTATTCAAAGTTTCGCATGGTTTAAAGGGTGGGTGTACTGGAGTCAAACTGTTGACGTTGTTGGTGCTTGGGTTCCGTCAATTATTTGGTTTTACATATTGATATATGGGGTATGGATTGTTTTCTCTGTTTGGATGACACTTACTAACGCTTTTTGTGCATTATTGCCAAGAGATACAGGCGATTCTGGATCAAGTATCCTTTTTCCTTTCAATCTCAACGTGTTTGTCAGATCGAAAAAAAATGTGAATGATATGGCCGCACGGATTAATCTGTTTGTAGAAGGAGCGACAAGAGCAGATGTACATTCGGATTATAAAAGGCAATTGTTAAGAATGTCGGATATTGTTGCAATTAAAATGTCTTGTGTGCAGCGTTCGGTCAGACATTTGCAGCTTCTATTGAAATTGTCGTTGATATTTGTTGTCTTGTTGGTCATTCAAGTTTTCTACAGTGTTGCAATTATTAACATTGCGGCGTGGCCTTCATTTGTCTTGATTTTTTGGGCCAAGTAATATCAGAATAATTGGTTTTGCTTGATAGACAAGTCTGGTAATGGCGTTATCCAGTTGCATTTCATTCAAGTAATTGTCATCACACAAAAATCCTTGACATCATTCCACTTGCCGTTGACAATAAAATCCACGTTTGGGGTTCGGGCCGGGGCTGTTGGTTAGGCATTTTTTGCTCCGTAGTACATCTACATTTCATTCCTTTTCTGGGAGGTTTTGTCATGTCTGCACCTGTCAGGCGAGCAACGCCAAGTCATGTCTTTTCTCACTGGTTCAAGATGATCGATGGGCTCAAATTCTCACCAACCGAGTTTTATTCCTCGGTTGAAACCCACCTTCAGAAACACGCAATACCAGACCTGAAAATCTTACAGGTGACCTGCAAAGAAGGAGGCGTCCTGTCAGCTAACCGTCTGTATCTACGGATCATACGTAAAGGCAAGATTTTCGACATCTGTGGAGCGCCATTTGGTTCAGGATTCTTTGTTTCGTGGTGGTTGGGGGATAAGCCACCGACTTCACTTCAGAAATTCCTCACATTACTCTCCTACATTCCATTTCTTGGAGCTATGTTTCAAAACGGTTCTGATTCCACGTATTACCAAATCGATACCATGCTGATGTTTCAACAGGCAGTACATTCCGCGGTTTCAGAGGCAGTTGATGAAGTTGTTGAGGCTCAAGGATTACGGCCACTGACCGAACTGGAAAAACAACCCAACATGAATATCTGACATGGCCGATCCGCTTGCACAGTATCTGACACAACGCTTCTATGACTGGGAAGTTCGAGGGCGTGGCTGGTGTTCATATGATGAGTCTGTGACACCTGAGCCACCGTTTATCCCGTTCTATGGGCATTTTGTAGATCAGTATGTGACGCCAGCAGATGATGGACGTAGAGAGACGCTACTTAGTCAACTTGCAAAGCGAGCATTGGCTTTATTCAAAACAAAGCAATCAGAACCCGAGCCAGAATCAATTCCTGAGATCAAAGAAAAAGTCAGATTTGATCGTGTACGTGGTCTTTCTCACATATCCATCGTTCTACCACAGGAGATCACATATCCCAAGGACATTACCGAGCAGTTCCTGCTCAATCTGTCACAGTGCCAGTACCCCGTATGCTTGGAATTGGTTGGTAGGTCAGGGGCAGTATCCGTTCACTTGACCGTTGATGTATCTGACGAAATTCAAGCAACGACTGTTCTGCAAAGTCATTTTCCTGATGCCATCATTACCCCTGAGGATGATCCAATCCTAAAATACTGGCAGGATGAAGTTCCAACGGGTGTGTTCAATTTCGGTCTTGCAGATGAATTCATGTTGCCACTCCGCTGTTATCGCTCATTTGCTCCTGATCCATTGACGGGTCTCATTGCAACGCTCGGAATGCTCCAGACAGGGGAAATGGCAGCTTTTCAGATACGGTTCGAACCAACACGATATCCATGGGCAGAAAGCATCAGACGATCAGTGTTGCTCCCCAGTGGCAAGCCTTTTTTCACCAATGCACCGGATTTTGCCAAACAAGCATTATCCAAGATTTCTTCTCCCCTCTATGGCGTCAACATTCGTGCGATTACACAAGCTGCTGATATTGATCAGGTATGTGGGATCATTCAGCGTATATCTGCATCCCTTTCGACATTGGACAACCCACAAGGCAACAGTCTTAACTTGCTGCACAACAGTAAATCTGATGTGGATGAATTGCCTATTGATGTGATAACAAGATGTTCAAAGCTCTCTGGCATGATCTTGTCATTGGATGAATTACTTTCGCTTGTGCATTTGCCTGGTGCAACCATTGCCACACCGACACTTGTCAGAAGTGCCATCAAGACCAAACCTGCACCTGAGATTGCCTGCAAGGGAAGTTTGATTCTTGGGGAAAACATTCATGCGGGTAAAGTCAAAACTGTTGGACAGACCAGAGAGCAACGGGTTCGCCATACCTATCTCATAGGTGCAAGCGGATCGGGTAAATCAACATTGCTCAGTTCCATGATCAAGCAGGATATTGAGCAAGGTAATGGCTTTGGGGTGCTTGACCCCCATGGCGATTTGATCGATGTGGTACTCAGTCATGTTCCGCCTGAAAGGTTTGATGATGTAGTTCTGCTTGATCTTGCCGACGAGGAATATCCGATTCCGTTCAATATCCTGTCTGCCCATACGGAACTGGAAAAGAATCTGCTTGCATCTGACCTTGCAGCCAGCTTTGAGCGTCTTGCGTCAAGCTGGGGTGACGTTATGACAGCCGTGTTATCCAATGCCATTCTGGCATTTCTCGAAAGTGACAAGGGAGGTACACTGGCAGATCTCCGACGTTTTCTGGTTGAAAAACAATTCCGAGCGAAGTTTCTCTCAACCGTTCGTGATCCTGAAGTCGCATATTACTGGCAGCATGAATTCCCATTGGTCTCAGGCAAACCTCAGGGATCGATTGTGACGCGATTAAACACATTCCTGCGTCCCAAGCCAATCCGGTACATGGTCTCACATGGTGAAAATCACCTTGATGTCAGTGACATGATGAATACAGGCAAGATATTTCTGGCTCGTATTCCACAAGGTGCTATTGGCGAAGAAAATGCTTTTCTGCTTGGGACATTGCTGGTATCAGCATTCCATCGTTCAGCACTGTCTCGGCAAAGTGTCGATGCAACACAACGTAAGCCGTTCTACCTGTATATCGATGAATTCCATCATTTCGTGACGCCTTCGATGGCTCAAATTCTCTCAGGTGCTCGCAAATACGGTCTCGGCTTGATTCTGGCACATCAGGAGTTGCGACAACTGGAAAGCCGAAATTCAGACGTTGCAAGTGCGGTGATATCCAATCCCGCAACGAGAATCTGCTTCAATCTTGGTGATCAAGATGCCAAGCGATTGGAGTCAGGTTTTGCATCATTCACTGCCAGTGATTTACAGAATCTCAGTGTCGGCAATGCCATCTGTCGGATGGAACGATCCGAGTTTGATTTCAATCTGCGTGTTCCACTTCCCCCGAAAGTGAATAGCGATGATGCCAAGATGCGGGAGACGGAAATCCGCAAAAGGTCACGCAAGCGATATGCAGTACAGCGGAGCGATGTTGAAAAGATTCTGGAACAATATCGAGCAGATATGCCAGTTGCCAAAAGGAAACACCCCAAGCCGAAAGTTGTCCAAGATATACCCCTTGAAAAACCACAGGAACAAGCTCCTGAAGTTGAACCTGTAACAAAGACCGAAACGATCCAGAAGCCAGCGTCAACACCAGGGCGTGGTGGGCAGAAACACAAATCAATTCAACGTCTGATCAAACACTGGGCTGAAGGCATGGGATATCGTGCCCAGATTGAAAAGCCCATATTGGAAGGTAGAGGTGCTGTTGATGTGGCTTTGTACAAAGGTGATATTTCCATTGCTTGCGAGATATCAATTACCACACCCACTGATCATGAATGTGCCAATCTGATCAAATGTCTTGATGCAAAGTTTGATCATGTAGCCATGATTGCAGATGAGGAAGAACGTCTTGAAAAAGTAAGGAAAAAGTCAAAAACAACCCTTGAAAATACTACATACCAGCAGGTACACTTCATGTTACCGCAACAGCTTTTCCGCTTCATTGAAGAGCTTGAACAATCTGCGGTCAACAGTTCTACGACTGTCCGGGGGTATCGTGTAAAAATCAATCGTTCTCCGTTGGATGCAAATGAGCGTTCAGAGCGGATGAAGTCTATCAAGCGTACCATTGCTGGTGCTGCGATCCGTCGTGGCAGTCGAGGGAACAAAGATGAATCGTAATCACCAAGTCAAGCGACCCGTCGGCATCTGGATTCGTGTTAGTACGGAAGACCAGGCGAAAGGTGACAGTCCAGAACATCACGAACACCGTGCCCGATGCTATGCCGAATCGAAAGATTGGGAAGTGGTTGAGGTTTACCACCTTGAAGGTGTCAGTGGTAAGAATGTGGGCGATCATGCTGAAACCAAGCGGATGCTCAAGGATATTGAATCAGGTCATATCACAGGACTGATTTTCTCCAAGCTGGCCCGTCTTGCCCGAAGCACTCGCCAGCTTCTGGACTTCGCAGATGTCTTTCGAGATGCCGGAGCAGACCTTGTATCCCTTCAGGAATCCATCGATACCTCAACGCCTGCCGGACGTCTGTTTTACACCATGATCGCAGCAATGGCTCAATGGGAACGAGAGGAAATCGCGGATCGAGTTTCTGCCTCAGTTCCAATTCGTGCCAAACTTGGCAAGCCTTTAGGTGGACAGGCACCGTTTGGCTACCAGTGGAAAGACAAAAAGCTCATCCCTGATCCCAAAGAAGCACCAATCCGAAAACGTGTTCATGAACTCTTTCGGGAACATCGACGCAAGAAGACGGTCGCCCAACTTCTGAATCAGGCTGGGTACCGTACTCGAAACGGTAGCAGGTTCTCCGACACCACCGTTGCCCGTCTGCTGGACGATCCGATTGTTAAGGGGCTTCGGCGAGCCAATTACAGCCAGAAGCCCAATGGGGCAAACAAAGGGCTGTACAAGCCCGAAACAGACTGGGTGTACTCCAATGTGGAACCAATCATCTCTGAGGAGTTGTGGGACGAATGCCACGCAATCATCGTGGGACAACGCAAGTCCCGCAAGAAGCCGTCTAAACGAGCAGTCAATCTGTTTGCAGGTCTCATCTACTGCGAATGTGGCAAGCGAATGTATGTGCCTAGCAGAACCCAAAAATATGTCTGCTCAAAATGTCGGAATAAAATCCCCATCGACGACATGGAGCACATCTTCATCGAACAACTCAAGGGATTTATGCTTTCGCCCAAAGAGGTTGAATCCTATCTGCAAGAGGCCAGTGTCACCATCAGCGAACGGCAGGCCACACTCAATCGCCTGATGACCCAGCTTGAGCAAGCCAAGCAGGAAATGGATGCGTTATTCAAGCTCTACCATGACGGTCAAATTCCCACCAAGGGGTTTGGTGAGCGTTATGCCCCCATTGAGAAACGCCAGAAAGAGCTAGAGTATCAGACTGCTGAAGCCCAAGCCCAACTTGACATCCTAAAGGTCGAAAATCTGTGCTGTGACCACATCCTGATGGAAGGTAGGGACCTTGCTGAACGCTGGCCCAAACTCAACCGTGACGAGAAACGCAGAATTGTAGAGGACTTAACGGAAGAGATCATTATTGGAAAGGAGGAGGAGGTCACAATCAACCTCCTCTACTTTCCCTCTTTCAAAGACGTAGCAAAAGAGCAACGAACCGCAAGCGGTTTATGATTCGAACGAAATCCGAAATCCGAAATCCGAAATCCGAAATCCGAAATCCGAAATCCGAAATCCGAAATCCGAAATCCGAAATCCGACGCCGCAGGCGCGCGCAGCGCAATCCGCGAATCTCACACCGTAATCAAATTCCACGCTGAACAAACCAAAATTATTTTCCCAATCCCCTTGCCTTTGAATTGTGTGATGCTATTATAGCAACATGCTTCCAGCTCAACCCAACCAGTCTCTGATTGATGGTCTGTCCGTGCTTCAGGCGTTAGCCGGTTCGGGTAAGGCGATTGGGTCGCGTGAATTGGCGCGGCTATTGGATATGGAACCGACCAAGGCCAACCGACTGCTCAAGACGTTGGCGGCCATTGGTGTCGCCCAGCAGCAGCCGGATCGCAAGTATGTTCCCGGGCCGGGCATGCATGTGCTCTCGGCGCAGTCATTGCATGGTTCGGGGTTGATTCGTGATGTCGTGCCGCATCTTGAGAAACTGCTACAGCCCGGTCGCATCGCTGCCATGGGTGTGCTTTGGCGGGATCAGACCTGTTATCTGTATCACGCGAATCACGAAACGCCGACACCGATGGCCATGGGCGCTGCAGAGCTTTATCCGGCATCGCAATCTGGTATCGGCCGGGTCATGCTCGCATCGCTCAGTAACCAGCAGGTGCGCGATCTGTATCACAACCGTGAGATTGATGGCTTTGCATCGGTCAATGATTTGCTCAAGGAACTCAAGCAGATTCGCACGCAAGGCTATGCCATCGCCCGCCCGGAGAATCGGTTTACCACCGTGGCTGTGGGGTTGGGGAGCAATCCGACTTATGCAGCGATCGCGCTGTCCAGTAGCGAAATGACACAACAACAAATCGACACATCCGTCGAAGAATTGATTCAAGTGAAATCTCTCATTACATCCCAACGAGGAGAAGGATAAAATGTCCGTTAAAAGCAGCACGAAAACCCCAGATTGTGCCAAGCCCGGTGAAGCTGGCTACATCGAACCCAAGAGCTATTCAGGCGTCATTCCAAGCCTGGCGCAGGTTGCAGAACTCGGCCCGCCGAAATCCGAAATCGGTGTCGGTTGTTTGCAGCCCTGGAACGGCAAGCTCTACGTCGTCAACTACAACTCACACAAAGCGCGCTCCGGCGCTGGTGTGGGCATGCGTGTTATCGATGAAAATCTACAGATGATCAAGCATCCCGAAGCCGTGGATGGCACCTATGCCAACCGCTTCGTGCATCACAACACCAACCGCATGATCATCGGCCCGCACGTCGTTGATCCGGATCACAACGTGACCACGATTGAGGAACTGGTTCCCTGTCGACTGTGTGGCGTTGCCAAGCATCTGACCGATCCGGAACTGGTTTACGTTTTGGCGATGGAAGGTGAAGTGTTCGAACTCAACCCCCTCACCTTTGAGTGCAAGCAGATCATGGACCTCCAGGAAATCCTGGGCACTGAAGGAGAAGGTCGCGTCCACTTCAAGGACTGCTATTCCTGCTTTGGCAAGTTCATCGTTTGTTCCAACGAGTACAACGAAGACGACTGGAAACGTGAACGCGACCAGGGGCGCTTAGCTGAATGGGATGGCGAAAACTGGACCATTCTTGAGAAGAAACCTTTCGTCTGCACTGCCGGTCGTGAAGGTTTCGGGGGCACCACGTTCGCATCCGGTTGGGATCAGGCGTCCGCCATTCTCAAGGTTTACACCGATGCCGACAAGACATGGCGGACCTATCGCCTGCCCAAGAGTTCGCACTGTTTTGATCACAAGTGGCAGACCGAGTGGCCGCGTATCCGTGAAGTCGAACACGAACGTCTGCTCATGGATCACCATGGCATGTTCTACGAACTTTCCCCGTGGGCATACAACAATCGCATCTGGGGTGTGCGCCCGATCAGCACACATCTTTGGGTCCACGGCGACTTCTGTACCTACCGTGGCATGCTTGTTCTCGGTGCGGATAACGCGTCCAACCCCGGCAGTGCCGAGCCACAATCCGGACTCTGGTTCGGCAAGACCGATGATCTCTGGAAACTCGGCAAGCCCACCGGTTGGGGCGGTCCCTGGTGGGATGAAGCAGTCAAAGCAGGCCAGCCATCCGACCCCTATTTGATGACCGGCTTTGACAAGAAATGCATCCACATCAAGCACGATGCAGACAGCAATGCCACCTTCGACATTCAGGTCGACTTCATGGGCTGTGGCGAATTCGTCACCTATGCGAAGATGGTTGCCCCGCCCAAGGGTTACGTGCAGCATACCTTCCCCGAAGGCTTCAGCGCCCACTGGGTCCGCGTCGTCCCCGACACCGATTGCACCGCGACCGCTCAGTTGTTCTATACCTGATTGATCTCGATTAAAATCCAAATAAACAAAGCCGCATGATGTGTGACGCATCATGCGTTTTTTTTATTTTGTGATGATTCCAATCACGCGCCCGTTGGGCTGTTGCGGAAAATGAAATACACCGCGCCGCACAAACACAAAGCGGCCCAGACGAAGTCCATTCGGAATGATTGCTTCATGTAAAAAATCGCAAACGGTACGAACACACTCAACGTGATCACTTCCTGAATGATCTTAAGCTTGGGCAGGTCCATTGCGGTATAGCCAATCCGGTTGGCCGGAACCTGTAGCAGATACTCAAACAACGCAATTGACCAACTGATCAAGGCAGCAACATACCAGGGCTTGTTGTTCAGATCCTTGAGATGGGCATACCAGGCAAAGGTCATGAACACGTTGGACGCAATGAGCAGGCAAACCGTTTTGACAATAACGGGCATCGGAAAATCCTTTAAACCAACAACACCAACACGCACAACGACGGTTGCGTATGTTGGTGTGAAGCGAGATTTTCCTGTTACGATGAGTCTTTGGCAAGATGTTCAGGCATTTTTACGCAGCCAATTCCCGGCTCCACAAACCATCTCGGAAATGCAGCAGGATTCGGCGGGACAGCCAGGCTTCCTTGCGCAGGTGAGACAGGGACGGTTCGCCCTCGAAGAAGTCTTCGTAGCCTGGTAGTGACATGAATTGGCCTCTGTTGATTTTGGCAAAGCCCATGGTCCATTGTTCAAAGTCACGCTTGGGGATGGCGCGTTGGCTGATGGTGATGATGCGTTCGTGGCGATCATCTTTTTCAATTTTGCTGAACAGTTGTTTGATGGCATCATCCGGGCCTTCGATGATCTGCAGAAACGTGCCGTGGTCATAGAGCAGCATGCCGGTGATATCGGACGCCTTGTTGTTTTTGCGTGATTGAAACAGCAGGGCGTTTAAATCGTCTTCGGAGAATGCGACGGTGGCGGCACTGGTATAAATCAATTGCAACATACTCTGCCCTTTGTCCTGAGAAACGGAGCGTTGGCCTGGCAGGATCATTGCGACCCATGTCCAATCAAGGCCAGTGAACAGTTTGAATCTACAATTTGTTGAACGCCTAACGCCAGATTTTTTGCCGTGCAGGAACTGAAGACCGGGTGCCCGTGACGGTTTTGATAGTTGTAGGGATGATGCGATCAACTGGGTTGGCTGGGGATCATCCAGCAGGAATCATGCTGCTGCATGCCGATGTGCGGATAATAGCTGCGGGCTTTGGGGGCTGCGATGAGCAGGAGCAGGGTGTGCCGACCTGCCTGCTCATGGGTGAATTCAATGAGCGCTTTGCCGATGCCTTGTTTCTGGAAGGCTTGATCGACCGCCAGGTCCGCCAGATACGTGCAATGGGAAAAATCGGTCAGCGCCCGACTCACGCCCACGAGTAAGCCCGATGCGTCGCGCGCGGTAGCCATGATGTCTGCCTGCTTGACCATGCCTTGCATGCGGTCGGGTTGATTCACCGGGCGACGCTCAGCCAGTGTGGAGCGTTTGAGAATGTCGATGAATTCGTCAACAGACAGATCAGGTTCCAGGGCATAGGTCAGTTGGGGCATGGGATTTTCCGATAGTCAGGATGTTTGGCGTTGCGATTACTGTACACGCGATCCGTTGGTGACACGATGGGTGGGCGCAAGCAGGACGGTGCCATCGTCATCGCTGACCGATGCGAGCACGAGCACTTCGGACTTCACACCCGCGACGCGCATGGCTGGGAAGTTGAGCACAGCAATGACCTGCCTGCCCACGAGGTCCGCCGGTTGATAGTGTTCGGTGATCTGAGCAGAGCTCTGCTTAACTCCCAGTGGCCCAAAGTCGATTTGCAGGACATACGCTGGTTTGCGTGCCTTGGGATTGGGTTCGCAGGTGAGCACGGTGCCCACGTGCATCTGGACATCCAAAAACTGTTGCATGGTCAGGGGGTGATCGGTCATGATGATGCATGATAACCTGTCGCGAATTGCTTGACTTGCTTTGGTTTTTGCGCTAATGTTGAGCAATTGTTGCTCTGTTCCCAAAAACATGCATGCCGAGATGATCGGTTAGTCAAAACAAGGTCTACACATGATTTACACTCGAAATTGGCGTCAATGGTTCGTTCTGAGTTGGCTGATGATGTGCGGGATGTTGGCATTTGGCGCGCCGGTGACCCATGCCCAGACCGTCGAAAAAACGGCTGACAACTGCGACACCGTCTCCTGGCAGAAAAACCAGTGGAGTACCGCCTCGCTGGATGTTCAGCAGGTGCAAGCCTGCCCGGATGATAAACTCGGGACCTCCGAAAAGGCGCTCGAATTTAACGTCTCCTTCACCGGCAACGGCTTTGAGCACATGCTCGTCGAACCGGTCACCGAAATGATCATCCCCGGCAAGACCAAACGCATCAGCTTCTATGCACGGGTCGATCGCGGCACAAACAACTACGGTTGGGCGCTGGCCTTAGTCGACGGATGGGGCATGGAAAAGGATGGCCGCAACCGCAAGTTCGAATTTCAACTCGGCAAGCAACTCAACGAACAGTGGCAACTTTTCTCATTTGAAATCCCATCTGACTGGGTCCAGCCACTCAAACTCAAAGGCCTGCTCACCCACAACTATGGCTCACGCAACAAGCCCGGCAACATCAGTCTGAGCATCGACCAACTCACCATCGAAACCGACATCTCCGACGTGGATCCGGCTACCGGCAAACTCAAAGGCTGGGAGTCCGGCCCCGCGATCAAAGACGGTGAGTCAGCCGCTGAACCCATCACACCCTTACTCACCACGCATCTATCCACGTCTCAAAAACACAATGTCTTTGCAGGGCGCCAACCCACGCTCCAACTCAAAGCCCAGTCGTGGCTCCCCGGTTCGCGTGAAGGCACCTTCAACTGGACCATCACCGATAACGCGGGCAAAACCATCATGAGCAAAGCCATGCCCGTCCGCGTGGAAAGTCAGATGGCTCTCTCCGTGCCTTTGACATTACCGCGTTACGGACTTTACACCACGGACGCTGCCATGAAGTGGGAAGATGGCAGCACCGTCAAGTCCACCATGAAATTGGCATACCTGCCCGAGCCGGCCAATCTCACCGAGCAGCAGAAAATCGAATCACCCTATGGCCTGAATGTCCACGGCGGTCGTCACCGCATGATCCAAACCTTCCGCGATGCAGGCATGGTCTGGTTCCGCGATTATGCCTTTAACTTCGACTGGATGGTTAAAGCCAAGGGCGATGACAAAAAGTATGGCGGTTGGCCCTGGTATCCACCATTGGTCAAGGAATACAATGATGCGGGCGCCATGCTCCTGGCTTGTCATGCTTCAGCGATCACCAACTTCAAAGAGTCGGACGCCAAGACCGCCGAAGCCTTGAAGCCCGACCTGAACTGGACCCGCGAACTCGTGGACATGGTGCTCGCCTTCCCTTCCATCAAGTATCACGAACTGGATAACGAATACGACCTGCCTTCGCATGGCAACAGTCACATCGAAATTCCAACCGATTGGCAGAACTACAAAAACTTTCACCGCAAGTTCGGCGATGTGATCAACGTCATCGGCGATGGTGAACTGGTTGCCGTGGAAAATGGTCGTGCGGGCATCTGGCCCAACCGACTCAAATCCGACATTGAATCGGGCAGTTTTCGCAATATCGACGTGGTCAATACCCATCACTACTGCGGTGTTGATCCGCCCGAACTGAATATCAATAACAAGAACACCGATGGGGTGACTCAGAAAATCGCGCGCCTGTATTTCGATCAATTGCGCGATGTCGATCACATCAGTTCCATGGATGGTAAATCCCGCGAACACTGGGTCACCGAGTTCGGCTGGGACACCAAGGCCGGGCACATCGTCAGTCATTTGGAGCAGGCTGCCTATCTCCAACGCGGTTACATGATGCTCATGGCAACGGGGACCGAAAAAGCGTTCTGGTTTTTTGATCTGGACAGTCCCGATGCCAACAACTTTTTCGATGGCTGTGGTCTGGTGGATCACGAAGAGAAACCCAAACTCGCGCTGTGTTCCTTTGCGGCCATGGCACACTTGCTGCCGACCCCCAAATATGTTGGCATGATCAATGCCGGTGATGGCACGTGGGGTTATGTCTTTGACAATCAGGGTGAACTCACCGCAACGCTTTGGACCCTCACCGATTCGCAGGGTCCGACGGTGCGCTTTGCCGGTGCCGAGCTTTATGACTATCTGGCCAACCCCATTGCCGGCAATTCGGTTGCCCTGGGCATCGCTCCTGTCTTTGCCAAAGGCATTGAGCGTAACAGCAACTGGTTTGCCCAGACGGCATATCAGCTTAGCTCACCCTTGCTCGAGTCGGTGACCAGTGGCGACACGATCACCGCGGAGTTGGCAATCAACAATCAGCGTGATGCCTCCATTCGTGGCCAGGTTCAGGTTGAATTGCCCACCGGTTGGAAAACCCCTGAAAAACAAGTCGTTTTTGCATGTGATCCGGGTAAGCAGTCTGTCGTGAAATTGCCCATCACCATTGCAGCCGATCAAGCCAATGGTGAGTCGGTGGTGAAGCTGCATGTTACCGAAGGGGGCAAAGCCATCAAGACCGTGCCACTCCGTGTTCGCGTGCAAAAGCGGTTGTCGATTGTCGCCAGTTCACTTGTTGGCGAACCGGGCAAGAGCAGCACGCATGTCCAATTGGTCAATGCCTCCGCCTCGCAAGCTGTGGGTGGTAAACTTCACGTCAATCTCCCTGGCAGTTGGCAGACCCCCCAGCCGGTGATTGCGATTGATGCCATCGCGCCGCGTCAGACATTGGAGATGAATGTGCCGGTGACCTGGTCGCCAAGCTGGAAACCCAACGAGTCTGCAACCCTGTCATTCGTTGCTGCCAATGGTGAAACCGTTGAGACGAATTTGAACCCCGGGCAGATGACCTTGCGCAAAGCTTCGGGTATCAGCATTGATGGTCAACTTTCGGATTGGGATGCAGCGCATCAGGTGCCCGACTGGGTGTTGGGGACAACAGCACATCATGGCAATGCCCAACTCTACATGGCATGGACGTCGGAAGGTTTGCTGCTTGCAGGACAGGTTGAGGATTCGATCATACGCAACACCGATCCCAAGGCGTTCTGGTATTGTGATGTGTTTGAGTTGTTTGTCGACACCCAAGCCAACCATACCAGACGGAAGTTCGTCAAGGGCGATCACCAGTTCTGGTTGGTGCCGATGCCTGCGGAAAACCGCATGTATGTCGGACAATGGAAACGCGGCGAGGAGTTGGACAAGACACAGTATGACATGTCCGGCATCCAGTCCGCCTGCCGCAAATCCGGCAATGGTTATGTCTTTGAAGTGTTGTTGCCCAAGGATAAGCTTGTTGGCTTTACCGCCCGTTCACAACAGAAGCTCGGCTTGAATCTGAATCTCTCGGTTCATGGCGAACTGGGGCCGCGCGAAGTCTATTGGCCGCAGTCCAAGAAGCGCAGCGATGTCTCCAACCCCGCGGGTTGGGGCACGGTGATATTGGAGTAAAAGCGATACAAGTTCAATACAAAATAAAAGCCGTGTCACTCCTGTGGCACGGCTTTTTCATCACCGTCATTCCCGCGCAGGCGGGAATCCAGTGGCATTCTGTGTGTCTTTGCACATATCACTGGACTCCCGCCTGCGCGGGAATGACGAGAATTGAAATGGCTCTGGGAAGAATCGATTGATTGTCACGCATCAACACCACCCGCAACGCAGGAGAGTTGCGGCTTTGGGTTGACATCACTTGCTGATGCGAACCGTCGTGAGCATGTAGGGACGGTAATCCACACAGAGTTCTGCGCTGGCTTTGCCGGTCGGTTCGCCACGCAGGTCGGTCATCACCGCCTTGTAACCCTCCGCCAGTTTGAGTTGCATTTGCCCACGTTGGCCCAGTGTCTCATTCAGACGCAGCAGCATTGAGCCATCATCCATGGGTTTGATCCATGTGGGGATAAGGCTCTGGCCACCTTCCATGCCGGTGATGGGGCTGGTGATCGGCTTGCCGGTGTAGGTGACGGTTTCACGGAAGCGCGTCTCAGCCAGCACCGCAGGGTTCATCTCACGCGGTGCATCGGCAGTGAAATGTCCGATGGCAAGGTTCACGTGATGCATCCCGATATCCGAAACCTCCATGGACTTGTTGGCGCCAAAGCTGGTGGTGTCGGCATCGCCACGTGTCGGGGTGACCTTCGGGCTGCGGACCAGCGAGACATGCATCATGCCCGACAGGCAACCAAAGCCGTAACGCGATTCGGTCATCACCATCAAACCATCACGCTGTGAGTCATCGCTGACAACCGCCCAACGTGAGCCGGGGACTTCGAACATCGACTCGGTGGCAATCGGACCAGGATGCTGCGGGCGAAGTGTCGCGCCAAACGGAGCGCCGTAAATCGCATCCTTGCCTTGATAGTCCGTGGGGAAAGCGAGTTTGACGAGAATCTGCGGGTCCTGCAGATCAATGTCCGTTTCGATGTCGAGGATCGGACTGTCACCCTTGAGTACATATCGCACGGTGATCGTCGAAGTTTTTGCAAACTTGCGCGTGAAGCTGATCCAAGCGGTGGTATCACCATCGCCATTGACTTTGATGGTTGCGTCTTGCGTCAGATGCGTGCCGGTGCTGAAGGTGTGACGCTCCAGTTCCCATGCATCATAAATGTTGGGGACATCGTTGATGCTCCAGACTTCACCCAGCGGGCGATTGATCGCAATGGCTTTGCCGTCCATGATCAATTCGGTGATCTCGCCGCGACTGTTGAACGTTGCCGCCACGCGATTGCTTTGGAGTTTGGTTTCGGAGGCAAAGACTTTTTCGGTGACACGCGGTGCGTCATCAAGCTTGACACCTGACAACGCAGGAAGCTTGACCAACTCATCATTGACCGTTGCTGTGGTCGGCATCGGCAGGGGGTTAAAGATGCATTTGTCACCCTCAGCTTCGAGTGTCTTGCTGGTGTCACTTAACGCCTTGTCTGCAATCTCTCGCAGTTCGGGGATGGTTTCCTCATAGACACGTTGGATGGACGAGCCGGGGATGTAGTCATGGAACTGGGCGAAGATCAATCGCTTCCAGGGCTCGATGTCAATGGCACCTTGACCGTGCAAAGCATGGGCTGCTTCGAGTGTCTGCAGGCTGCGTTCAGCGCGACGGAACTGATGCTTGAGATGGCTTTGGGAAGTCTGCACACCACGGTGGAATTCAAGGTAAATTTCACCACGCCAGGTCGGCAGTTCATCACGGACTTCTGCCATGCGGTCAAAGAACTGGTCGATGCGTCCCCATTGCATTTGCGGGTAACCGGCAAGGTCTGCCATGCGACGGGCGCGTTCGAGCATTTCCGCGCTAGCGCCACCACCGCCATCACCGTAACCGGTGGGCATGAGCGCTTCGTTGTGGACGCCAGCCTGTCGGTGTTGGTTGGCATAGAAGCGTGTCTCTTCGGGTAGTGCTGCCATGTTGTAGTGTCGCCATGAAACATGGGTGAGGACTTCCGTGCCGTCGTGTCCCAACCATTTGAAGCTGGAGAACGGGAACTTGGTGCCTGATGACCAGTGTTGTTTGGTGGTGTAGAAATACTTGACCCCGAATCCTGCCATGAGTTGGGGGATGCATGCCGAGTAGCCGAAGACATCGGGAATCCAGAGGACGGACGTGTCGATGCCGAAGCGTTGCATGAGATTGTCCTGGCCGACTTCGAACGCGCGAAGCAGGTTTTCGCCGCAGGACAGTTGCGTGTCGGATTCGACATAAGTCGCGCCCGCGTGTTCGAACTTACCTGCCTTGACCTTTTCGGTGATCGCTTCCATGAGCTTGGGCGTGCGCTTGTCCAATGCGTCATAGCTTGCAGGTTGTGAGTAGCCAAAGAAAAATTCGGGATAGCGGTCCATCAGGTTCAGCGCGTTGGCAAAGCTGTGTGTCGCTTTGAACTCACCTGCATTCTCCGGCCACAGCCAGACCAGGTCGATGTGTGCATGACCGGTGAGAATGAGTTTGACCGTGTCATCACCTTTGCCACGCAGTTCGGTCATCAGGTAGTTGACGATGCTTGCTGCCTGATCGAGATGGCCGCGTTCAAATGCTTCGCAGGCTTTATCGAGTTGGACGATGATTTTCTTGGCCAAGGGTTCAGCATCATCAAATGGTTTACGGAATCCGCCGCGCCCCAGGGGGGTGTCTGCAGGTGTGTCACGTTCGATGAGCATCACCGCCAGATCAAGCAGGACTTTGAGGTCATGCGACATGTTCCAGGCGGTGTCGTTGCGGGTTGCCAGGAAGGCGCCTTCAAAGCGTGAGCCTTGCGCGGTGATACCTTGCGATTCGCCTGCGACCCAGATACCGGTGCGGGCGCAGATGGATTCAATGGTCAACTTTGTGACGTTTTTGGGTAACGGTTGGTACTTGTGGCCCGGATCAAAGCCAAAGAGGGGCATTTGGTCATCGTACGCGGTGGCTTCGCCCTGATCAGCCCAGAACAGGTACTTGCCCTGCGTGTCCACGCCTGAGAGATCCAGTTGCCAAAAGCACTGCTCGAACATCTTGCCCCAGTGATGCGGCGTGTGGGGCACCGGTGTGTAATCCAACTCCGCTGCCCGGGCAATGGTGAGATGCTCATGCAGGGCAGGACTCTGCGAGACTGGCAGCGATTGGGGGTCGATCTGCCAGATCAACTCGTTGAGTTCCTGTTGGACACGACCAATACGGGGAGCAAGAAATTGGAGATAAGGTGTACGATTAAGCATGTGAATGGATCCGTTTAAGGCAAATTAGCGTACAAAACATCCCATGATACCCAAAAGAGCAACATGTCGCGTCATAGAGGGATCACAGGTCGATTCGCAGGGGGCGATTGTGTTGGAATAGGATTTTTGCAATTGGGACTCTGATTTTGCAATCAATTGCTAAAAAATGACAGAAGGGTCTTGTGGGGGAAATGGTAAAAGGATTGGTAATGATCTTAATTGATAGTTGTTTATAAATTTTTTTTGAAATTTCTTGAACTGTGATTTTTCGTGTCTAAGATTTAGCATACGTTTGCATTTTCTCGTGTGAGTAATCATTATGGCTACATTATCAGATGTCGCTCGGCATGCGGGGGTCTCCGAATCGTCGGTCTCCCGTATCCTCAATGGGCAACGCAAAGCCAACCGGCCATCCAGTCGGAAGCAGGTGCAGCGCGTGTTGGCCATTGCCCAGGAGTTGGGGTATCAACCCAACCTTGCTGCCCGAGCCATGCGCAGTGGTCGGACGCATCAGATTGGTGTGCTGTTCCCTGAACTATCCAATCCTGCTTCGGGGCAGACGGTCGAAGCCATTGAACGAGCGTTGCTCAAATCGGGCAATCGCATGGTCATTGGCTTATCTGAACGCAGCATTGATCGGGCTCGCGAATATCTGCAGGGCTTTGGTTCGGGCATGGTCGATGGTCTGATCAACCTGGATCCGGTGATCAGTCAGGAGTGGTTGGAAAATCACTGTGGCAGTATTCCCGTGGTGACCTACAACCGTCTTGATGGCCAATCGCCTGCGGTGATGGATCATGCCGCGGGGATGCGTATGGCCTATGAACATCTGGTGGCATTGGGGCATCGCCAGATTGGTTTGCTTTCGGGGCCGCGCAGTGATCTGGGGGCGATGTCGCGTATTAACGGCTTTCTGTCATGTGCCTTGAGCATGCCGCATAACACGCCCACCGAGCCGGTGATTGATGGTGATTGGGAGATGGACTCCGGTGAAGCTGCTGCCAGCGAAGTGGTGGCCAAGGGGTTTACCGGCATGGTGTGTTCCAACGACCTGATGGCCATTGGCTTGATGCGTGGTTTGCGTCAACTGGGTAAACGCGTTCCCGAGGATTGTTCGATTGTTGGTTTTGACAACACCCTGTTATCCAAAGCCGGTGATCCGCCCATGACCACGCTGTCTCAGGCATTGGATGAGATTGCTCAACGCACGGTTGAAACCTTGATGGCCAAGATCGAAGGCAAAGACGAATTACCCGTCGAAGCATTCCCGCCGCATTTGATTGTCCGTCAGTCGACCATGGCGATTAACGCGGCCCCATAAGCATTCGGAATCTCTACCGGGACTCAGGAAAGGGACGAAACGTGAATTTTCACATGTTCGCAAAATCAGACTCGTACGCATCACAACGACAGTCAACCGCCTTCACGCTTATTGAGTTGCTGGTGGTCATCAGCATTATCGCTTTGCTGATTTCCATTCTTCTGCCTGCGTTGGCCAATGCTCGTAAAGCGGCTCAAGCGGCCTTGTGCATGAACAATCTCAAGCAGATGCATTTGGCGGTGACGTTGTATGCTGAAGATGATGGCAAGTTGCGTCGTCTGCCCAATGCCAACGGTGATGCCAATGTCACCCCGCAGCGTAATCACTGGTTTAATCTCATCTATCCACAACTGGCAGGTGGTGGTGGTCTGCGTAGTATTCCCGGTATCTGGAATACAACGATTGGACGTCAGCATCCAGCGCTTCATTGTCCCACTGCGGATGAGTCGGAACAGTGGTGGTATGGTCAGCCGGCACAGGGTGTGGGGACCTATGCTTACAACGCAAATCTCGGCCCCGGCCACAACGGCAATATTCCCGCCGGACGTCGGTACATCAGTATTGATCTGCTCGAAAAACCGTCCAAGACCTATGCATTCATGGATGATAAGGCCTCTCGGACCATTGGTAACCTCACGCAGATGCTCTCCTATACCAGCCTGCGGCATCCCGGCCAGACGTTCAATGAAGTTTACATGGATGGGCATGTCCGTCGGACGCCCTTTGATGAAGATGAAATCACAGCTAATGAACATTACTTTGACCCGATTGTCAGTGATGGTTATTGAGCCTTGATAAAAGTCACGTGCTCTGACGTGATGGATTTAACCGGAATTTCAGTTTAAAGAGACTACGTTATGTCGATTCGTTGTCTGACACTTATCTTGTGCCTTATTTGTGTGACAGTGGCCAATGCCAAGCCGCAGTACACCTGTTATCAGCTGGACCCACAACGCAAGTTGGCCATTGATGGTGACCTGTCGGATTGGCCCAACGTGCCGATCATGCTTGTGGGCAAGCAGCATCAGGTGTGTAACGGGACATGGGCCGGTCCCAATGACTCACATGCCAAGGTGCGCATGACCTGGAACAAGGACACGTTCTACATGTCCGTCGAAGTCATTGATGATGTGGTGACACAGGACACCCCCCGTGACCGGGCACACACCATTTACCAGATGGATGCACTGCAATGGGCGGTCGATCTGAAAAATGACGGTGGCACAGGTTATAGCGATGACAATTACGAGTACGGCTTTGGTGTCGCGGACAAGCTGCCGGTGGTTTACCGTTGGTACGCTTCCAAGGGTTGGCCACGCGGTATTGCCGAGCACGCCAGGCTTGCCATCAAGCCGCATCCTTTGGGCGGTGTGATTTACGAAGCAGCCATCGACTATTCCATGCTCACGCCGCTGCGTAATCCCACAGACGGACATCAGATTGGATTCTGCCTTGCGCTGCAGGATCAGGATGACAAGCAACACAAAACGTTGCAATGGGGCAGTGGGATTGCCGACGGTAAAAAGCCATGGGCGTTTGGCAAGATCACCTTCTCCCGCGCCACTCCCAGTAACGATGCAGGTGGTTTGATGGTCTCTGCCAACAAACTCGTGGGTAAGACTGGTCTGAATATCACCGTCATGTCCAGTACCGGCCAGACCATAACCAATGGCCCATTGTTTGCCCGACTCAATACGGATCAAGGCAAAGGCATCAAACGTTTTGCCATGACTGCCGTGGATGAAATCACGTCTACCTATCAGGTCACGATCCCGTCGGAGAATCTCAAACCTGCAGACTATCGCGTTTCCATTGAGTCCAGCAATGGTAAGCGTGTTGCAGGTCACAGCTTTACCCGCAGCAATGTCGAAGTGCTCGATGGCATGATCGCTCGTAACAAACAGCAGGCAACCGAGCTTGAAAAACTCATCAAGCAAGCCCAGTCGCAAGGCATTGCCGTGGACTATCCCAAGTCCGCTTTGGCGACCGCCCGTGTCTATGAGCCATTTGTGCTGGAAGATATCGAACTGCTCAACTATGAGTTGGCGCAGCATAATGTCCACGTCATTGACAAGGCCTTGGGCACAGCGACCAAACAGCTTCAGGATTGGATGGCTTCCGGCTCAACCCCTGCCATGCTGCAACTTCCTGACCTCGACTATTCGCAGACCAAAATCGCAGGCAAGCATCTGGTGGTCGACAATCAACCGGTCATGCTCATCGGGCCCGGCAGTTGGCTGTGGCAGATCAATAGCGACATTCAGAATATTTCCGATGTCGGCTACAACTATGCCAAGTTCGGTTGGATGGGACAGCATCACTTTGATGAACAAGGTCAAATGATCAAACCCAAGGACAAGCCTTACTGGGCATCGAATAAGATCTTCTCCACCGGCAAAGCCAACAAGATGGCGATCGGTATCTCCATGATGTGCCCGGACCAGATCTGGCGCGGTGCCGAGCGACGCGGCGAGTTGACGCTGGGTGAGTTCCACAAAATTTATGACACCTTCGCGGCACGTGAGATTCCCCGCATCAGCAAAGACAAAGCGTGGGATTACACCATTGAAGTCGAAAAACAGCGTTGCCCGGTGACCTACGAAGCCCAACATCATAAGCAGATGTGGACGGATTACCTGGCATCGCAGTACAACACGATCGACAAACTCAACAGTCTTTATCACACGCAATATGCCAGCTTTGATGCGGTGCCGTTTCCCAAGTCCGAGCCGGACAATCCTGCTCAGCGTTATGACTGGGTGCGTCTGCGCCAGATGATGATTGGCAATGAACTGACGCGAGCTGCCAATGTGATTCGCAGCATTGATCATGATGCGGTCATTCACGGTTATCCTTACGTGTGGACTTTCCGTGAACCGGCTGCTTACTACGGTGCTGCCATTGATCCTGAATTGGATACGGCTTCCTATGACATGGTTGGTTGTGATACTTCCGGCGCGTATCATTCGGACCGCTATGCGTTGGCGACCATTGGTTGGTTGGCTGGATACTATGATCTGATGCGCAGTATTGCAGCGGATCGCCCGTTGTCTGATGGTGAATATCACTATGTGAATCGTCGCAAGATTTATCCTGAAAACTGGTCGCGTGCGATTTACTTCCAGTCTTACATGCATGGTCTGAGTCATTCAAGCGCATGGGTCTGGAATCGTAACGGCCGTGTGGATTGCTCGTTGTTACTTGATGCTGCCGTCCTTCTGGGAAGTGGTCAGGCTGCGTTGGATCTCCAGCGTGTTGCGCCACAAATCGCAGCATTCCACAATCGCCCGGACGACGTGGTGATTCTCTATTCCAACGCCAGTAGCCCGCATTCGCGTCGCATGGATGATGGAACGTCGCTGTCTCAAACCGTGCAGACCGATGCCGTTTATGAAGCGATGTACTTCCAGGGCATGCAGGTTGGTTATGTCACTGAAACCCATGTCAAACAGGGCAAACTTGCGGGTAAGAAGTTACTCATCGTTCCCAATAGTTCACATGTTGAACGTGCCACACGTGATGCCATTGAAGCCTTTGCCCGCCATGGTGGTCGCGTGATTCTAGTCGGTGACAGTCTGAAGTACACCCCGCAAGGCGAGCCGCAGCCGACGTTGGCCAAGCTGTCGAGTATCAAGCATTTCAAGGGCTTTTCAGATGTTGATCAGGCACGCACTGCACTGTTGCCACTACTTGAATCCGCCGGTGTCCTGCCGAATTGGGGTATCAAGGTGGATAACGGTCAGGCTTTTCCCACAGTGGAATGGCGATCTGTCACTGATGCGTCTGGCAACGACATTTTGTATGTCATGAACCTGGGTAATGAATCTGCCACGGTCACTTTACCCAAGGCCTGGGATGATGCAGTGGACTTGCTTGATGCCCAGGCGATGAACGCGCAGTTTAAGCTTGAGAGTTTGCAGTTCCGACTCTTGAAGAAAAATCAATAACACGATCTGCCGGGGCGGAGCAAGACAGCCAAAACCTTTGATTGGTTAAAGCGAGGAAAGCATGAACCGCAGACATAAAAACACACGTCACATGCACCGTCATCTATCAGTTGGCTTTACGTTGATTGAACTGCTGGTGGTGATCAGCATTATTTCACTACTCATCGCCATCCTGCTTCCGGCATTGGGCGCAGCACGCAAAGCAGCGCAACTCACAGCCTGCGCCAGCCAGGTTCGACAGATCGGCATGGCGCTGCACATGTATGCTCAGGACAATAAACGTCATTTGCCGGTGGTCGAACATGGTGGCGGGCAACCTTGGGCGAACATGAATATCTGGGTTGATTGGGCATCGAACTATAACGGTTATCGCAGTTTTGGGATCCTGTATGATCAGGATTACCTGGGCAGTTGGAATGCGCTGTACTGTCCGTCGCAGGTCGAATCGCGCTATATGGCATCGGATTATGTCAACTTCCCACAACGCAACAATGGGGCAAGTGCTTCTCGTTGCAGTTACAACATGATGGAATACTGGACTTCAGACAATGGCTGGCATATCCCATTGCTCGATGAGTACGACAAGCTGCCGGTCTTCTGGGATATTTTCTCGGCAACTGAAATGAACGGTAACCTGGCGCACTATGACAAGTGGAATGTCTTTTACAGTGACGGCCATGTCAAGGTCTTTGGATCAGACATGTATACCCACACGGGTTTTGTCGGCGATATCAAAAACCGCAGTTTTCGTGATGTGATTCTCAACAGTGACAGTGATTCACATCCAGTTGCAACGCGCATGGCTCGCCGTATGGAACTCAATTATTAACACCGACTGTCACTCTTATTTTAATTCATTTTTTGACAATATCTCTGGAGTGTTTTGCTATGGCCTTACGCCAAAAAGCGATTGTTACATTATTCATGCTGCTCATGGCGTCGACCCTCAAAGCGCAGATTCAAGTCCAATCCGAGGAAATCAAGAGCAAGGGGAATCAGGTTTTCTATGACTACTCACTTGCTGCGTCCGACATGATCGAAGGTAAGAAATTCCCCGCCGACGCCAAGCTGGTCGAAAACGCGGCATGCCATAAAGACCGTGGCACTGTCTTCATCTCTGCTGACAGCGGCGCGAGTGAAGCGACCATTGTCTACGAGTTTGACTTCACGCAAACCCAATACCGCCCGACGTCCGTCGATTGGCAGTACGCACTGAATCTCTTTGGCAAGCCCGGTCCCAACCGCGCCAAGGTGATTGCAACCGTCGCGTGGAGTCTTGATGGCAAGATTTACAACACCATCACCCAGGAAAGTAATGATCCTGAATACATCCTGCCTCGCGGGATTAAAAGTGTCCCCAACGGCAAGACGATCAAGTTCGAACACACGCCCGACAAAGTTTACTACCGTGTCCAATTCAAAACCGACAAACCCGAAGAAAAGTTCCAGGGCGCCCAGGCACAATGGAACCGATCCGGCACCAATGCCAAAATGTTTCACGCCCGGTTTAACCTGATGCCATTGGCTGATTCCGTCATCAAGGATCATGTCAGCCTGCAGGTGACCTACCCCGAGAAGGTCGCGCACATCTCCGGCACGCAGGTCTATCCTGAGTACATCTTTAATATGGACTCGGCCAAGCACTGGAAATTTCTCGGTGCAACCCATGGCACGAAAGGCGGTGTCGAACTGGTTGACTCTCCCGGTCGCCCCGGCGAAAAAGCACTGCTTTTTTCCGTCAAAATCAACAAGAATAAAAACACACCCTCATGGATGTATTGGCAAGCTGTCCTCAAGCCCGAACTCTCCATCGTTGGAACCTACGAAACCGAGTTTGATCTTTATCCTGTCACCAAAATGCCGTTCCGGATCATGACCATGTATGGCAATCATCACGGCTTTGGCATCATCCCAGCAACGTGGTCACCACTGGGCAATCACGAACCGGGCAAGTGGCATAAAATCAAAATCAATGTCGGCATCCAACGTCGTGATATTGATGTTATCCGTTTCACCTTCCCGACACGTCCCGCAGAAGTCACCGATGGTGTTGAAGTCAAATTCATCATCGATAACATCCGCATGACCAAACTCGCGGACCCCATCGCCGTCCGCACCATCGACAAAATGAGTGTGCATTCAGGCATCGAAGCAGGCTTCATGCAAATGCTCAATCCCACTGAGTTGGTCGATGACGATCCCATGAAAATGGCGATGGAACTCAGTGTTCTGAAAGATCAGAAAGCAACCCTTACCATCGATGTGGTCAACAAAGAGACCAAACAGTCAACGCACAATGAATTGCCCGTCACCCTCAAGGCGCCCTTCACCGAATTGCAAGTCAGCCTGCTGCATCTGATGGCAGACACCGGCGCCGGCAATCATCAACTGACCTATGCCATTCATGATGTCCACGGCAAAGTGCTTGCGACCAGTAGCAAACCGCATGACTTTATTTTCTACAGTGAAGCACACATGCATCAGCAGCGCAAACAATTGCTTGCTCGTCTGCGCCAACTCCAGGATCGTAAAGACCAACTCCAGGACAAAGGTATTGTGGTCGGCGAACCCAATGTCACCTTGACCGTCTGTGACTGGTTCCTCAATGACGAAGGTAATGTCGTTGATGACTTTGTTCGCCAACGTGCTTGCGGGATCGCGTATGAACAGATGGATTATCTCAAGGGGTTGCTTGATGTCGCTGAGAAGCAATTGACGCTTCGCGAGCAGGGCACCGTCAAGGAAGCCAAAGTCGATGACTACCAGGTCGGCGTCCCCGTGCAGATTGCTGACGGTCGCTTCATCCAATCAGGTAAACCGATTTTTCTCATCGGCGCGCTGGGCAGTACCACACATGCTCATCTGCTCAAGGACATCGGTTTTAACTCCCAGTCCCGTGAAACCGGCATCAATCGCTGGATCGCTCAAACACAGGACAGAGGCGTTGAGCAACTCAAGGCTGTCTTTGACACTTCGCGTAAGTTTGGCATCTCTTCAACCATGCTCCTTTCGTCCCATTACAAGCCGACGATGTATGGCAAGTTTGAAGGGGCGGACTCTCCGCACACCGGGGCGAGCATGTTCCCCTGGGACGTGCTTCATCCGCATGTCGATGAACTTTTTGATCTGTGGTATCAACGCATGATGCCTTACCTCAAGAACGAGCCGACACTCGTTTCGCTGGGGACTGCCAACGAACCGGGGTACCAGGTCGACAAGGAGTCCAAAACCTTTGAAGCAGCCTTCCGAGTCTGGGCCAGGGAGCAGTACGGCACGATTGATGTTGCCAACCAACTCTGGGGCAGCAGCTTTGCTTCGTTTGACGATCTCAACTCGCCGGACTTCTTTGTGTATCGTGAAAAGTCACAGGCTGCCAACTACGATTGGCTTCGCTTTGTCGATGAAAAAATCTCCGCGTTCTTCCAGCGTCGCAAAGAATACTTACTCAAGGAAATGCCCGGCATGACCGTGTGGGTCAAACTTATGGGGAACCACAAACACATTGGTTTTGGGCATCTCAATGAAATCACCAACATCCTCAAAGGACAGAATGTTGCAGGGACCGATGGGCACATTCCGATCTGGCTTGACCTGATCAAGTCCATCAATCCTGATCTGCCGATTGTTAACAGTGAATGGCATTTTCTCGGTGGTTCGATCGACATGAACGATCAGCAACTCATCCAACGCCGCATGGTGGATGGCATGACTCACGGTATCTGCAACGGGTTGATCTGGAAGTGGCACCGAAGCGAGTGGGACACCAAGTCCAACGGCGCAGAACAGACCCTCACCCGTTGGGCGCGCACGATTGATGTCGCAGGACGAACCGCGTTGAAGATGCGCGGCCTGGTCGAACCCATCTCTGAGATGGGCAATCTGGATGGTGGCAAAGTGCGTCTGCTGTATTCCATCTCATCCACCGTGAAGATGGGCAAGGACTATGCTCTGCAGATGCAGGACGTCTATGACAGCATCGGTCGCAATGCCTTGGGCACACGCTTGCTCATCTCCAATCACATGACGGCATCACAACTTGAGGGTGTGACTTTGATCGCAGCGGGGCCGACACCCAATGTGGAAACGTCGGCCTTGGCTATGATCGAACAATGGGTCAAAAATGGGGGCACACTCTGGCTCACCGAACCGACCATGCAACGCGATCCATGGGACCGCCAGCACGCCGACCTGCCTGCTGCGTTTGTCTCTGCGATGAACACGCAAGGCAAACATGCGTATGGCAAAGGACAGATCGTTGTCAGTGAAGATGACGCAATCGTTGCATCGCATTGCACCGGTCCCTGGGCGGTCAATGATCAGGGCCAGTACAACAGGCAGATTGATATCCGTTATCTCAAGCCGCAAAACGGTCAGCCCGGATACCTGAGCATTCTCAATCGTGACAGCGAACCGACCACCATCAAGCTTGTTGATGACAAGGGGTCCTGGAACGCTGCATCCAAAGCCTATGACGTCTGGAACTACGAGGATGTTGATTTGAACCAGCCTTTGGAGCTACCAGCCAATGGTGTGATGATCATCAAAATGTAAGACTTGATAACAGATCACAATGACAAGAAAGCGGGGAACTCATGCTCCATCGACCAGAACGGAAAACGAAACTGAACATGACAAGTAGAGTTGGTTTTACGCTCATTGAGTTACTGGTGGTCATCAGCATCATTGCCTTATTGATCTCCATTTTGCTGCCGGCTTTGGGAGCGGCACGCCGCAATGCGATGATGATGAAATGTCTCAGCCAACAGAAGCAGATCGTCACTGCGATGTACGGCTACATGGGTGATCACAAAGACTACATGCCACCGGCCTACTCGCGGGTCAACCGCCCCTATAACGAAATCATCGCGCTGTATCTCGGCGATGAATCCATCAATGCCAAGGGACGCGGTTGGGGTGGGCAGACGATTGTCTGTCCCTCGGACAGCATTGAACGCACGCCGTGGGCCGGTGAGTCCGATGTGCTCGATCCGCGCCGCAGCTACTCCATCAACGGCAGTCTGCTCACCGCAGAGATTGGCAGTGGTGCGGCTCGCGCACGTTATGCCATCCGTATTTCAGAAGTCCCCGTACCCGCCAAGACGGTTTTTACCGGTGAATGGCATTACGTGGCGAATCGTGCCAACTCGCTGGATTGCGTGATCATTGGTGAGAACATTGCACTGTCGCCCAACCGTGAGAAATACAACTACTGGCCTCACCCCGCATACACCACCTCGGGAGGCAACGGCCTGAACAATCTGAGTTTCCTTGATGGACATTGTCAATCCGTCAAGCCAGATGACAGTTATGCCAACCAATATTTCTCATTAAATAAGTGACATTGCAATTCGTGATCAAGCACAAACCTTAAAACCATCATTGGAAAAACATATGTCTTTCTCTAAACGAATCCGATTCGTGCTGTTGTTCGTCACGAGTTTATTGATCAGTCCTTTGCAGGCTCAGGATACACAACCTGCCGAGAATCCGATTTGGGCAGACGCCTGTGATCAGATATCCCCCTGGCAGGTCAGCAAGCACATCACCGTTTCACTGGATAAGGATCAACTGACGCACACTGAGGGTGACGCTTCGCTGAAAGTGGTCTGTTCACGCAGACCGGGCATGCTCGATGAAAAAGACTTTAACGGCTGGTATCGCTTCTTTCGTGCGCTGCCCAAGGTGAAGGTCTCGGCGGATGATGTGTTGTGTTTTTCCTATCGTTATCAGGTGTATGAACCGTACTATCCCAAGTTGTACATGGTGCTGGTCGACACCGATGGCACGCGCGTGATGTTTGACTGGGGACCGCGTGATGCAAAGGAAAATCAGTGGTATGACGTCCGCCTTCCCCTGTCTTCTGGCAAGCAGCAATCACCGGGCAAAGTCGAAGGCCTTGGCAAAATCCGTTTGATTGAAATCGCCTTTAACTATCGCTGGTTCCGACAGCACACCGACTACGTTCGCTGGATTGATAATCTCCGCTTTGAGCATCCGTCAACACAGGAACCATCACAGCCTCAGGCATCCAATGCCGCAGACACACCTGCTCAGCAAGGCAAGATCGGTAACCCCGGGCAAAAGCTTCCCGTTGACATCAAGCCCATGGCAACGCAGCCGACCATCATTGTTGAGCATCAACCGACGCTCACACGCGACAATGCCATGTCGCTTTTGATGCAAAAGACACCGGATGTCACCACCAACCAAACTGGCCAGGCACGTTTTGAGAGTTTTAAAAACTGGAATGGCCCGGGAGATTTTGCAGCCGACATCCGCATGTTCTGGAACGAGAAAGGGCTCTGGTTAGCCACACAGGTCAGTGATAATGATGTCGTCAGTCGTTCACTGAATCAGCATGACTTTGGTGATTGTGATTACTGGCGACTTTATTTTGACATGGGTTTGGAATCGGCAATCAATGGTGCCAACTACGATCAGAACGATTACATCTTTGCTGCAACGCCGACTTCTACGCGTAACAAACCCTTGATCAACTCCGTGAATTACGGCGGTTTTGTGCATGCAATGTATGACGAGGGACGCATCTTTGATGTGCACACCATCGGCATCCAATCCAATCTCACCGATGCAGGCTATCAGATGATGGTCCACATGCCTTCGGACTTGATGCGTGGTTTTGAGCCGCGTGTCGGCAAGCAGTTTGCCTTCACCTGCATCTGGGGGGACATCGATCAAACCGGTCGCGACTGTGAAACGGTTTGGCCGATTCCCGAGCGTGCTGACTATTGGCGTAACCTGGCAAATGGGCGCGACATTGTCCTCAGTGATGAACATGGTGGGGCAGCATGGCGATTGGCTGACAGCTACATCAATCGCGGTAAACCACTCACCGGCTATGTCACCGGCGTGTATCGCAATCTCTCGCAAAGCAACAAGCCGGTGCAGTTTAATCTCACCATCAAGGCGGTGGATCAGCGGGGAGTTGTCCAGGCGGTATGGGAAAAAGCCCTGCTACTCACCGCCAATCTCAACAGTTGGTCACTGAACATGGAGACTGCCAAGCTCCCCGGCGGGCAGTATCAAATGATGGGCACCATCACCGGCGGCGCCTGGCAGTGGGAGTTGATGCCCTGGCCGGTAACAGTTAACGGTCGCGAACAACAGGAATGGCTTGCCCAGCTTCAAGCACAATATCAGGACATTCGTGAGCGTAACAAGGAAGCACGCAAGCAGCTTCGCGATATCCGCAAGACCGTGGGCAGCACCGTTTACCTGGAGCCTTACTCCGCCGTCGTGCGTGTGATGGATAATGTCCTCAAGTTTCATTTTGAGAAAGAGCAGTACACCCGCGCGGAGAAAATGCTGGTTCAGATGGAAGAGATCCTCTCCGTACTTGAACAGCGCATTAAGGAACCCAATCGTTGGGCAGGTCCGGGTTGGGAAGTCAGACGCCCGCAGTTGGGTGAAGGCAATATGCCCGAGATTGCTGATGGCGCTTTTATGCTCAATGGGCAGCCTCAGATGCTCATCGGTCTGATGGGACGCCCGGTGCGCAACTTCCATCCCGATGTGATTGAGGAAGTGGGGTTCAACGGCATCACGCTGAACATGCAATACGATGACGTTGTGCCTGGAAAATTCGATCAACCGGTTTGGCCCGAGGAATTGGAAAAGCAATTCAGGCATGACACACGGCAGTATCGTGACCTGGGGCTCAACATTTCCCATGTCATGATGAGCATTCACGGTGCATCCGATTACGTCAAAACGCACCCGGTTCTCTCGCAGGCAACGGGCCATTTCCTGCCTTATGACATCGCCTCACCGGTCCTGCCTGAACTGGTTCATGCGTTTAGCAAAGTCGGTTATCCCAATGTGGATCGTACTCTGCCGGACGCCTTGAGCTACTGCCTGATTAATGAGCCTGCCTTTGAAGCACTCTCGCCTGCAGGCCTTGCCAAGTATCAACAGTGGCTTAAAAAGCAGTATGTCTCCATCGGGAAATTGAATCAGACATGGGGGCGTCGTTACAAAAACTTCGATGAGATTCCTTCAACCCGTGACGATCAATCCGATGCCGCACGCTACGACTGGATTGTGTTTAATCAGACCGTGATGACGGACTTCCTTGGCTTGCTTCATGATGTGGCCAACGCATACGATCCGTCCAAAAAGCCCAAGCACGTCAAACTCATGAGCACTACTTTCCGTGGCAATGAGAGCACGATCCTTGGCGGCGTTGATGAGTTTGCCATTGCACAACATTTTGAAGTCATCGGATTTGATGGCGGATGTTCGCCGGTCTATCTGGACTTTGCTCGTGCATTGGACCCTGCAAAACCGCTGTATAACTCGGAGTTTCACGTCCACTGGGATGATGCAAACGACATGCGGTCAGAGATGTTCGAGGCAACCATCCGCGGGCTTGATGGTTCGACCAAGTGGCTTTGGGACCCACCATGGGGGGCGTGGGGTCGCATGAACAATTATCCATTGCAGCAGCCTTGGGGATTACTCACCTCGGGTCTGACGTCGCTGGATATTCAGCGGCTTGCAATACCGCTTCATGCCATGAGTCGGGATAAGGCACAGGTTGCATTGCTCTACACGCAACCGGCCCGTGTGTTTAACCATGACCGTTATGTCGAAAATCTCAAAGCCATTCACGAATCACTGCGTTGGAGTGGCATGCCGGTGGACGTGATCCATGAAGCCAATCTCCTGCAAGGGCGTGGCAAGGACCTCAAACTCATCATCATGCCTTCCTCTGCCTGGATCAGTGAGCAGACGCACGATGCATTGCAGCAGTTTGCAGATGATGGTGGTCATGTGGTTGTGGTGGACCCTGATACCAATTGGAAAGAACCCTATGGCAAGACGTTGCCTGCTCTCTCCGGGGGGAATATCCGTCAGGTGTCAGTTAAGGAGATGGATGAAGAAGCGTTGTTTGTTGCCAGCAATGATTGGCTCAAGGACGCAGGCGTGATCGCACCGTTGGTCATGACCGACCCTGTGCGTGGCGTGTCACATCGCGCGGTCACCGTCAACGGCACAGTCTGGGTGTATCTGAACAACACCACATCTCAAGCCCTCACCGTCACGCTCAATTACAACGGTCAACGTGTCCATGGCATGGATCGCATTGCCCAGGAACCGGTCTCCAGTAAGATCGAATTACAGCCGCATCAAATCCGCATGGTCCAAATCCCCCAGTAAGTCATTTGCCAACCGACACAGCAAACTATGCCGTTTTTGCTGCCCACGACAAGATAAATATTCAAACACCATCAGCATGCAGGGGTAATGCTGACGGTGTTTTTTATGTCCCCGTTTGCGTTGACGATGAATTGATTATTCGTCCCCGCCCGGTAAGCTGTTGGCAATGATCGATACAGTGTCTCGGTGGTTTCCGAGTTGCACAAAATCCACGAACGCACGTTTGAAAGATGATTGGCCATGGCAGAGATTCAATGGATGCAGGACGGCCCCTTTGGCATGATGGTTCATTATCTCAAAGGTATTTTCCCCAAAGATGGGCAACCCAACCCCGACTTTAACGTGCCTGTCAATCACTTTGATGTTCAGCGCTTTGCAGATGATGTCGCTAACACCGGAGCCCGTTGGTTGGTCTTTACTTTTGGTCAGAACACCGGCTTTTACGTCAGTCCCAGCAGCTATCTCGAATCATTGATCTCAGGTTGCTGCTCCAAGCGAGACCTCGTGGGTGAGATTGCAGATGCGATGCACGCGCGTGGTCTGAAGTTTATCGCATATCTCCCAGCAGAGATTGATCTGCAGAGCGAAGCTATTCGCCAGGCATTGGGTTGGGAGGATGACGATCCAACCAAGTCGCTTTTTCAAGAACGTTACATGAAGATGATCCAATGCTGGTCAGAGCAACATGGTGATCGTATTGACGGCTGGTTTTTTGACGGCTGTTACGATGCCAAAGACAAAGGCTTCATGCGCACGCGCAATTGGGATAACACGCGCTTTGATGCCGATGCCTGGGCTGCTGCTTTGCGTGCAGGTAATCCCAACGCGGTGTTTACGATGAATGGCGGTGTCGGGTATCTGCATCACATTCTGGAAAATCAGGATTTCGTCAGCGGTGAGTTTAATGATCTGAGTTTTCTGCCTGACGGGCCGACAAGTTTTGGCATGCAGAACCAGGTGTTGACGTGGATTGACTGTTTCTGGATGCATAATCAGGAGCCCGGTGAAATGCCGCCCCCCAAGTACACCGACGAAGAGCTGTTCAGCTTTGTGGCGCATCACCGTCGGGTCGGCAGTGCGGTTACCTTGAACATCGGCATCTACGAAGACGGCACCCTGGCGCCCAAGACACTGAAACAATTGACACGTTTGTCTGATCATCTATCGCAGTGTGGCGTATCTTGATCGTTTGATAACAGTTTTAGAAAATTGACTGATCCTGCAGCGTCAAGCCACGTTGCCGGGTATCATGTTGGACAAGATGAACCACTAACCCGAGGGATACTCGCATGAATAACAATTGGGATATGAATCTGTCCGAAGAAGCACTCCAGCCCGTCTCTCAGGCGCCGGCTCAAGCGCGTGCAACGTTTATCCGCAAGACCTATGTCCATCTGCTTTTTGCAGTGCTTGCCTTCGTCGGACTTGAAACGCTATTGCAGATGACGCCGGCAGCCCAAATGATGACACAGTCGATCATGGGCGCAGGGCGGTTCGGTTGGCTGATTGTCATGGTTCTGTTCGTGGGCGTGAGTTGGATGGCTGACAGTTGGGCACGCAACTCCGTGTCACTGGGTAAGCAATATATGGGCCTTGGTTTGTATGTCCTGGCCCAAGTATTGATCTTCGCCCCCATGCTTTTCATTGCCAATGAATATCATCCCGGTGTCATCCAGCAGGCTGCGATTTACACCATGATCCTCTTTGCAGGACTCACGGCTGTGGTCTTTTTGACCGGCAAGGATTTCTCATTCCTGGGCGGGATTCTGGGGATTGGGATGATCGCTGCCATCGGCTTTATCGTGATGTCCATCATCTTCGGCTTTGGTGTACCACTGCTGTTCACCTGCCTGATGATCGTGCTTGCCTGCGGTTACATTCTCTATGAAACCTCCAAGGTGCTTCACACGTACAACACCCGTCAGCATGTCGCTGCGTCTTTGGCATTGTTTGCTGCGGTGGCCTTGCTCTTCTGGTACCTGCTGCAACTGTTTATGAGCCGTCGCTGATCTGACAGTATTAATCAAAATCAAATCGAAAAAAGGCGCCCGCAATGGACGCCTTTTTTCATTGGAGATCGTTCAAATCTTCAAGTCGATTGGCTCGAAGTCAACTCATCGACGCGGAGGCGGGAAACCGCCACCTTGTGGTGGGCGACGATCAAAGCTGCTGCGACTTGAGCGGTCATCGCGGCTTGAACGATCTGCACCTGGACCCTGATTGCCTCCCATGTTCTGCGGGGAAAAGCTCGGGAGTGTGGATGTGCTGGGGGTGACGATCTGGACTTCATCCGGATTGATGTTACGCACCAGTCGGACATAGTTGTAGATGCGTACGTCATCGCCTTGTGGTCCGTGACCTTGTGCATAGCGACTTGCACTGCCACTCTTGGGATCACTTCGCTGAGCGCCAGCACCATGGACATCCATCCACTGTTTGGCCTGGTTACTCCGAGGCGGGGCAAAGTTACCCATCGCACGTCCGAAACAAACGTAGTTGGCGTTGGTGAAATCCGGTGCGTCGTAATGCGTGGTGCTTGTCCAGAAGTAGGACTCGGTTTTGCTGATATCGAAAATCGGGTCGATGGCAGCTGAACGTTTGGAAGCATCTCGTGCTTGTGGTGCGCGGGTGTAATCAACAATGCTCTGCAGTTCCTTGGAATTGGGCAGACGCCAATCGCTGTAGCCTGCGGTCTTATTGGTTTGAGCATATTTCAATGCGGACGCCCAGTTCATGGCACGTTTTGAATCGGTCTTGGTCCACATCAGGCCGGTCGCCTGATCGGAGATGGTGCCGTCATTGTTGTCGACGAACTTGTTCTTGCCGTACTCGGGATTACCACGGACATAACGGACATAGCGTGAGAAGCGGCGATAGGGATAGCCTTTGATACGACCGTCTGCAAAGTTCACGCCGAAGACGGTGGGTTGGTTCCCCATGGTGGTGCTGACATATTCCGTTGCTGAGATATACTGCGCATCGATGATCCGACTGTTTGGGTTGGTGGCATTACCCCATTCGAAGTTGAAGTATTTTGTGTCGATGTAGGGCGTGGGGTTCTGACGTGTGACACAGCCGTTAAAGTCGATCAGTGAGTAGAGTTCCTTGATGGTGGGTAATCGCCAATCGTTATAGCCACCGGTTTTGTTGGTTGATGCGCCGGACTTGGCCTGCTCGAAGTTCATATTGCGATGGAACTGTTTTTCCCACATCAGCCCGGTGACCAGGTCGGAGATCGTGCCGTCACCGTTGTCTTTGTAGCGTGGGGGATTGCTGCTGTATTGCGCATCCTGGCCGAAGTAGGTTGAGCCTTGTCGTGGGATGGATTTGAGTTGCCCACGATTGCCAAAGATGTGCGATTGGTTGGTGTCAACGATGGGGTAGGGCCATGGGGTGGATTGGCTTTGGACTTGTGCTTGTGTGTTGATGGTCAGGTTGGTTGCCAAAAGCACAACGATGAATCCGTAAGTGATTTTCTTCATGATTCACTCCCATTTTTCTCTTCACACCAGCATCTCTTTGAGTTCAACGGGTCGATTCCTGGTTTATTGCAAAGTTTTTGCGGTTTGGTTTGACGATGTCTTGAGACCATGCCTACCATCCATGAATCCTTTTGTGTTTATGTGTGATCAAAATTGGGGAAAGATGATGGATGTCTGGTCTGCGATCTGGTGTAAAAATTGGCTTTGTATCCTGGGGATTTGTGTGATGGTGCATGGGGTGAATGTTGAAGCGATGGGACAGTCCAATGATTCATTGATGGATGATGAGCAAATGCGCCAGACCATCGAACGTGTCCTTGCTGTTGAATCCCAGCGTCGCGATGCCAGGACCATTGACTGGTATGTCATGAAGATGGATGAGAAAGGCAATTGGCCCGACATTGATTATGCCAACAAACGTCGCGCCAGTTGGACGCCCATGAATCATACCCAACGACTTAAGGAGATGGGCCTTGTCTATCATGACATGAAGGCGGATGATCCAAAGCGTGCGTTACTCAAACAGAAAATGATCCTGGGCATCAATCGTTGGCTTGAGATGAAACTTCAGAGTCCCAACTGGTGGCATAATCAGATTGGTGTCCCACAGGGCTTTGCCTTGGCAGGCTTATGTCTTGGTGATGCGCTTCCCGATCAAACGCGCAAGCAAATGGTGTCACTATTCAAGAAGCATGTGCGGATCGGTATGACGGGTGCCAACAAAGTCTGGTTGTCTCAAAACGTGGTGTTACGCGGTTTGCTTGAAGGCAATGCAGCGGATGTCAAAGCAGGAATTGACAGCATCACCGATGAAATTTTTATCAGTCGCAAGGAAGGCATTCAGCCGGATATGAGTTTTCATCAGCATGGGCCGATTCTCATGTCCAACAGTTATGGTCTGGCTTTCCTGTCGACCAATCTTCGTTTCATGCAGATCGTCGAAGGGACCGCCAATGCGTTTTCCCCGGAGAAAAAGGCAATTCTCGTCAATCTGCTGCTAGATGGCACGGGTTTGATGACGTTTAAACGTCAAACATCACCTGCCACCATGGGACGTAGTTCCTCGCGCAAAAATACCTTGCAACGCAATCTGGCTGGATACTACCGTCAACTACTTGCCTGTGATCCGCCACGACGTGATGAGTTGGAAAATGCCTTGAAGGTGCTGGAAGACAAACAGCCGTATCCAGCCATCAATCGCATGTTCTATGCCTCGGATTTTATGATCCATCAGCAACCGGATTGGCATCTATCCATCAAGCTCTTTTCCAATCGGACGTACAACTCCGACGGCCCGGTAAACAGCGAAGGTTTGGAAAACGGCTACATGAGTCATGGCAGCGCATTCCTGCAGCGTGGCGGACATGAATATCTGAACCTTGCTGGCGTGTGGGATTGGCAATACCTTCCCGGAACTACCGTTGCAGTTTCACCAACGTATCAAGGCAAGCTCAAGAAACACAACGGTTCGAACATCGCAGGTGGTGTCAGTGACGAGACGGTGGGAACACTTGGCTTTACGCTGAATCTCGACGGACTTCATGCCAACCTCGCGTGGTTTTGTTTTGACGATCGTTATGTCGTTCTGGGCTCTGCGTTGAAGCATGATCGGAACCTGCCCATCGTGACAACACTTGATCAATGCCATCTCAAAACAAAGGTCTTTGTGCCGGACTCCCAGGGCAAACCCATTGCGTTGACAGATGATGTCTCGGGCAAACTCCCGGATACAGACTGGCTTTGGCATGACAAGGTGCTTTACGTCAATCAAGGCCAAAGCACCACTAGCCTTGGACCACGTGTTCAGACGGGCAATTGGGGCAAGATCAATATCACCTACAAAAACTCACCGGACGTCAAGGCGAATGTGTTTCGGGCATGGTTGGACCATACCGACAATCAGTTTGCTTACACGGTGTTTCCGAATGTGTCCGTTGAGCACGCTGCAGAAGTGGCTGCATCGTCATCGGTAAAGATCGTTTCTCAGAATGCATTCGCATTGGCGGTCTATCATCATGCCCAGAAGGTCGGTATGGCCATCTGCCAGCAACCTGGCACGGTACACTTTAATAATCAGTGGACAATCCGAACCGATCAACCCATTGCCCTGGTGCTGCGGGACCGTGGTGATCAAACTGCTGAGATTCGGTTGGCATCATTGACTCAGGCTGACGATTCGGTCGTGCTGAGAGTCAATGACAAGTCCCGGTCTATCGCTTTGCCACAGGGACAAAAAGCCGGAGAAGGTGTATCGGTGATTTGGGAATGATCGGCAAGCGCTTCGGTGACATGGCTGTGTTATATTGGTGAACAATGAGCCAGTACAAGATGAATCCGTTGCATCCCCATGTCGACCGTCGCAATCTGATGTTGCAGGGTTTGTTTCTTGTCGCAGTGACGTATCTGATCTATAGCCCAGCTTTTTTTGGTGGGTTTATTTTTGATGATGTCGGTCACCTGTATGAAGATCGGCGGATTCGTACATTTGCCGGACTCATCAAAATCTGGCTTCATCCCACGCAGGATTACCAACATCAATACTACCCGTTGACCAGTACAACATTCTGGCTGATGCATCTGCTTTGGCAATTCAACACGCTTGGGTATCACCTGGTGAATATCGCGTTTCATGCCTGCAATGCGCTGTTGCTATGGCGATTGCTCATGTTACTCAAAGTTCCCGGCAGTTATTGGGCTGCCATGTTCTTTGCGGTTTGCCCGGTGAATGTCCAGTCGGTGGCATGGATCATTGAACTGAAAAACGTCCAATCCTGTTTCTTTTATCTGGCATCGGCTGTGACGTTTGTTCTGATGCATCAAGAGAAGGAGAAATTCCGATGGGGGATGTATGTTTTTTCGATTGTGCTTTTTGCCTGTGCATTACTCAGTAAAGCTGCGACGAGTTCCTTGCCTGCAGCCTTGTTGTTGATTCTGATCTGGAAACGTCAGGGGACATTTAAACGTGATGCACTACTGCTGATCCCATTTGTGATCATGGGTGGCGGCTTTGCAGTTTGGGTCAAGGGATTGGAAGAGAATCTCAGCGGTGCCGGGGTTGACCTGGGATTATCGCTGGCTGACCGTTGGGTGCTCTTTGGGCAGACACTTTGGTTTTACGCACGCCAGTTGGTTCTGCCGATCGATCTGCGATTTGTTTATCTCAAATGGGAGGTCGATGCTGGGCAGGCGTTACAGTGGCTACCGACGTTGGGGGTGGTTATCACGATTGGTATTCTCGTGGGGATGATCAAACGTTGGGAGGTTGGGCCTTTGATGGGGATGTTGTATTTCATCATTGCCATTGGCCCGTTGGCCTTTGTGTCGGTGGCGTACATGCGTTTTTCCTACGTTGCCAATCACTGGGTTTATTGGGCAAGCATGGGTTTTCTGGCTCTTTTTGCAACGGCCTTGTATCAGGTGCTACCCCACAGGACATGGCGTGTGGTGATCATGCTTGGACTCGTCTGCGCGTTTGGTGCTCGCAGTTGGGCGCATGCTCATTTGTACAAGTCAGCAAGCGACACGTGGACCCATGTTCTCAAGGCCAACCCATCGTTGTCACTGGCCCATTTGAACCTGGCGAACGGATTGCGTCATGAAGATGTTGACCGTTCGTTTAAACATTATCAACTAGCGTTGAAATACAACCCGCACAGCTATCGTGCACGATTTGGTCTTGGGACGTTGTACCTGCAGCAAGGCCATCCTGAACTTTGCCGATTCTATACCAGCCAGGCCATTCTCTATAACCAGATCAGTCCCTATGTGCACTATCAGAACGCGCGATGCCTGATCGTATTGGGGCAGGTTGAGAAAGGACAGAAGGTTCTGGAGAAGGTGCTTAAGCGCAACCCCGATCAATTTGAATCCATTGTGCTTTTGGCTCATGTTTACCTGATTCAAAATCGTGTTGATGACGCAGCAGACCTGGCCGATCGCGCAGTGGAAATCGATCCGACCGACAAGCAAACTCTGGGAATCATTGGCATGATTCAGGCCCGGCAGGGCAGGTTCGAGCAGGCCAAGCAGAATCTGCTTAAAGCGATCATCGACAATCCCAAGTTCAACGATGGTTTACTGACCTTAGGGGTGATCAATCATCAGCAAGGCAATCTGGGGGCGGCTCGGATGTATTACCAACGCGTGTTGGATAACCATCCACAAAACACGCCAGCCAACGAAAAACTCGGCCTGCTGCTCTGGGAACAGGGGCATTGGCAGGAGGCCATGGACCATTGCCTCACCGCCTATCGTGCAGATCCATCGCGCGTACTGGCCGGGCGTCGTGCTGCCGATGCCATGGGGAATCTTGGTCAGGTTGACCAGGCATTGAATTTATATCGCGAAATTTACGAGCAGGGCGATCGCTCCCCCCAATTGCTCAATGAACTCGCCTGGACATTGGCACTCAAGTCGGACCCCAAGGCCGTGACGTTAGCTCAACAGACGGCAAAGATGACCGATTATCAGGTCGCACTGGTTCTGGACACCTTGGCGACGGCCTATGCCGGGACGGGTGATTTTGATCAGGCGGTTCACTGGACCCAAAAAGCCATGGAGATTGCCAAGACCAATGGTGAAAACCAATTGGCAATCGGTCTTGAGGCACGTCTCAAACGCTTTGAGCAGCATCAATCCTGGGCGAACTATTCACGTACGCCCAACTAAACCGACATCTGATAATCGATACCGACTGACCCTGTGACAAACAACTGTTGTCATGTCCGGATTTCTTGGTATCCTATTCATTCGTACCGTTAAGAATAGGAAGAAAACCATGAATTACGTTGTCCCGGTTCAAACGCACGATCAACTGGCTCAGGCCGCTTTTGCCGCCCGCAAGTTCAATCCGACTGAATGCGAGCAGGCAGCCAAGTTCTGCAACATGGCTGCCTGGCATGGCATCAAAACCCATAACCTCATCAAAGCACTCCACCTCGACCACCTTTTCGGTTCAGGCAATACCACCAATCCCGGTTGCGTGCCCAACGCCACCATCATCAAGCGCACCTCCAAGTTCGAAGCTGCCCAGAAGTGGGACGCCCAGAAGAAACTCGGTCAGGCTGTCGCCTTCGAAGCCATCGAAGCCTGCGAAAAGATGGCTGACAAATACGGCGTGGGGATCGTCTCCGTCGACCAGGCCTTCCATTACCTCTGGGGTGGTGGCTACGTCATGGAATCGGCCAAGCGCGGTTACATCGCTTACACCAACTGCACCGCAGCACTGGCGGAAGTCGTCCCCTTTATGGGTAAAGGTGCTACGCTCGGCACCAACCCGCACTCGTGGGGCTTTCCCACCACCGATGCCATCGGCTTCCCCGTGGTGATCGACTGGGCAACCTCCACCGTCGCCATGGGTCGCGTTCAGCAGTTCAAGCGTGAAGGCAAGCAGCTTCCCCCCAACGCGGCTGTCGACAAAGATGGCAAGCCCACGCAGGACCCCAACGAAGTCTCCGCACTGCTTCCCTTCGGTGCTCACAAGGGCTACGGCCTGTCACTGATCAATGAACTGGTTGGTGGCTTCATCGGTGGCTCACTGCCGACCTTGCGTTCACGTCCGGAAAATGCAGGTGTTGGCGAAAAGACCACACCCAACTTCTTCTTCCAGGTCATCCACCCCGATGCCATGGATTGTGGTGCCTTTGCTTGTGGCCGAAACCAGAAGTCCAACATCAAAGCCGTCATTGAAGATGTCCTGGGGCATGGCAATGAAAACTGCATCCTCCCCGGTCAGATCGAACACCAAGCTGCCGTGCAATCCGAAAATGCCGATGGCCTGATCTTTACCGAAGCTGAAATCAAGGAACTGAGCGAAGTTGCCAAGGAAGTGAATTTCACCTTCGACATCGCCAGCTTCAAGACCATCGACTGAGATCAACAGGTTCAGATCAAGAGCCACGCACGAAGTAAGCGGTTGCCTTGTTGCATCTGACGAATCGAACCTTTGTGCAAAGCCGTTTCGTCACTCCCGCGCAAGCGGGAGTCCAGTGGATAGATGCAAGCGTCAACTGCATGCCACTGGATTCCCGCCTTCGCGGGAATGACAAACGAGATGATTCGCGAAGATGATGAATCTGTTCTGAGTTATACAACAACACTCAATCACGACAATCCAATTTCATCCACTAAAGGCTGTGAACCGTGCAATAGGTTTGGCACGCTTTGCAGTCTTTTTTTATTTTCACAGCAATATTGCATACCGGACACCGAACTTGCATCCGGTGTCTGGTGAGTATGGGGTTGGCTGAATCCATCCGGCAATTCAATTGCCTGTGAGAATATTAAAGCGATTAATATGGATGCTTAGTTCGGTGCGGTGCAATCTCCCGAACCTCCATTGCAACCATGGCATGAACTGCAACTTTTGACAGCACCGTTGCGTTCGGGTGTTGGCCAGTATTCCGGATCGTATGAGCCAAATTCCATCTTCAGGTGTTCAAGCGTGTCCTGGTAGAGTGCCGTGCCGTTGCGACTGGCCCATTGTCCGATCGTCGGAACGTGGCCTATGATAAACGGCCTTTGTAAGACTTTTCGACAGAAGCAGGAATATTCCGGGGTAAATAGCACAAAACAATGCCATGCTTCGTCAACAATTTTACTTGGCGCAAACTTTTTTTCGGGGTCTTTTTGATGATATTTATGACAAATATAGAGGAATTTTTTTAATTCATGAAATAGTCTTTCTGCGCCGGCTTGATCCGTGTCAATTTCACGCAGAATATATTCAATCATATTTTTTGATTGATAAGATTCCACGTCTTTCCAGGCAATGTCAGTTTTCTCCAGGGCGGGCATGTGTTCTCCTTTGTGAAAGTAGGGTGGTTTGTATATGTTTTTAATCTGTATACAACGCGATAACCGGCTGGCCTGAACGCATGATGCATGCCCTCTTTGAGAGTTTGAGATTGCCTTTGAATTCAGGATGACATGTATTGTATCTCTTTGTTGAGATGTTCCGGATTCGTGATGATCATTGTCCCCACGTTTACGTTGATACGATTTAATGTGCCAGTTTGATAGGTTGTGACGTATCAATGCAATGTCACAGTTGCTATTTTGAATGGAGTACTCAAAAGTCTGGCTGAACACTCCAGTGAAATGATTAGGAGCCAAATACAAACTTTCGTGTTCAGGTGTTACGCCATGAAAGCATACGAATTTAGTTTGTATATCATCACACAGGTAAATATAGAAAACAATACTAACTTTCTCTCTACCCTTTGGTAACCTGATTTTGTCGAGTGATTCAGCTCATATGATGTTGCTCGGTTATTGGATGTTTTGCCGCGCGTTTTCAATCCTCCGGCTCCTGTGCGGCGGGGGCCCAGCTGGCTTCGTTGTCGCTGGTGGCGATGTCGCGTTTGCTGATGCTGCTGGCCATGTCTTTGCGGACGCGGTGGTAGAGACCCGTTCGGCTGGATGCCTTGAGAATCTTGCGGATTTGCGTCATTGACTTGGTGGGGATGGCAACGTGACAGACCGGTTCGCCGGGCTTGATGGCAGGGAGCGTGGTCATGCCCAGGATAATGCCCTCCACCGGTGAGACGAGGACGGACTGCTCCTGGCCGAAGACGTTGGCGTTGGTGGCGATGGGTTGACCTTCTTCGACAATCTGCCCGGGACTCACGTGAAAGCGCAGGATTCCGCCGATGCTGGCGCGGACCCAGATGCCTTGTTTGATCAGGGATTGGTAGGGCGGTTTGACCACTTCGCCTTCGAGCATGTCGAGCATGGTCAGCACGTTCTTGACGCCACGTAGTCCGACTTCATGGATGGATGGTTCGAGTTTGCAGGGTTCACCTGCTTCGAGAATCATGGTCGGGCAACCGGACTTGGTCGCTTCACGTCGCAGTGAACCGTCCGGTCCCTTGCTGTCGAGCATGAGTTCACAGCCAAACGCACGACAAAGTCGACGGACTTCCGGATCACGAAAATCACCACGGACGTTGGGATAGTTGGTTCGCGGCTGAGCAGCGGAATGCAGGTCGATACAGTAGTCGGCCTGCGTGATGAGTTGGCTGAAAATGATGTTGGCAAAGCGAGCGCTGAGTGACCCATTTTCGGTGCCGGGGAAACATCGGTTTAAATCCCGCCGATCCGGCATGTAGCGTTCCTGGTTTTCAAAACCAAACACGTTGACCACCGGGACAAGAATGAGCGTGCCTTTGAGCAGCTTGAGCACATCACTGTGCATCAGTTCGTGAATGATCCCCACGCCGGTGAATTCATCACCATGCACAGCAGCGGTGATCAACACCGTTGGACCTGCCTTGGCGGAGCGAATGACGCGAATGGGTAATTGGATCGGCGAACCGGTGTACTGTTGTGACACATCAAGCATCAGGTCAACCTGCTCGTTTTTGGCGATGGTGTGACCTGCGATAGTCAACTTCCGAATTTTTCTACGCATGGACGTTGGGTCCTTGAGTCAAGATGGGGTTTACCTTGCGCTGGTTTGGACTTTCTTTTTCTTTCGGGTGACTTTGCGGCTGGGCATGAGTTCTTTGAGTGTGATCAATTTGCCGAAGCATAACAGTTTGTCACCCAAGAGTATTTTGAACGCAGCATCCGGAGCCGGGTGCAGGTTCCTGCCCCGTTCGACATCAAGCACCAGCACACCGCGTTCGCGCAGGCCGGAGGTCTCGATGGTTTTGTTAGCCAGTTTGGATTTCTGACTGACGCGCAGTTCGACCACACCGTAACCGGCTTTGATGGTCAGGCGCTGTTCGATGTCGACCGGCGGATACTGCACGCGTTCCTCGATGAGATCGATCATCTTGCCAGCGATGTCCACGCCGGTGGCTTTCTCGATGCCTTCGAGGCCGGGGGACGCGTTGACTTCCATGACTTGCGGGCCGTCTTCGCCTTCGAGCATGTCCACACCCGCGACGCGGAGTCCGAGGATATGGGCGGCGCGGACGGCGGTGGCGGCGTAGCGTTCGTCGAGTTCCACCGCTTCAGTCGACCCCCCACGATGGACATTACTGCGAAACTCCTGACCCTCGGCACGACGACGCATGGCTGCGACGACTTTCCCGCCAATCACAAACGCGCGGATGTCCTTGCCTTTGGATTCGGAGACGAACTTCTGGACCAGCACGTGTTGCTTGGTGCTCTGCAGTGTTTCGATGATCGCTGCAGCAGTACGTTCCTGGTCTGCAAGAATCACACCGATGCCCTGTGAGCCTTCAAGGAGTTTGATGATGACCGGGGCGCCACCGACTTTTTTGATCGCAGGCAGCACGTCGGCCTTTTCATGGACGAACGCTGAGGGCGGCATGCCGATGGTGTGACGGGAAAAGATCTGCAGTGATCGCAGCTTGTCGCGCGCGGTGGAGATGGCATGTGACGGGTTGAGCGTGTAGACCCCCATCTGTTCAAATTGGCGGACCACGGCCGTGCCGTAGAGACCGATGGAAGCACCGACGCGCGGGATGACCGCGTGATAGGTTCCCACGGCCTTGCCCTTGTAACTCATGGCTGGGTGGTCACTTTCAACCTGCAAAGCGAACTTCAGCGGGTCAAGCGATTGAGCGATGTGACCACGTTCCTTGGCCGCCTGTTTGAAACGACGAACGCTGTAGCCACGGGGGTTACGAGTGAGAATAGCTATTTTCATGAGGCCCTTAGTGTCAGATTAAGATTGATCAATGACAATACCCACAGCATAATGCCGACAAGTGTTTCATGTAGAGAGTCGATTCTCTGAGACACGGTCATGGATGCCTGCGGGTTGTTATGTCTATTATCCGGGTAAGTCGTCGGGAATGCTAGCGAGAAATGATTTACCCGGGTCAACGAGCATTCTCCGACGGATGGCCTGCCTGCCGATGAGCATGCGAAATCCCATGGCATCGCGGTTGGTCAGTGTCATTTCGACCGGCCAGATTTTGCCCATCAGTGCGATTCGAACAATCACCACCGGGCGATAGGTTTGATGTCCATTGGACGATTTGATCCATCGACTTTCATGGACCGGCATGGTGAAGGATTGGGCGCCTTGATGGGAGTCCTGGTAGGGCCAGACTTCAAAGTTTACGGTTTCAATACCGCTCTCATCGGTGAAGTGCTTGAGCTTATGGGCATGAATCGCGCTGGATCGAGCGCCGGTGTCGATCTTGGCTTTGATGTGCATGTCCGCAAAATCCGGCAGACGGACCCATTCACGCCAACCGATCACGGGTTTGGGTTTGGCGGGGCGTTTAGCCATGTGAATTCCTGACGCTAGTTTGCATTTGGCGGTTAATCGTATGGTCTATATGTCCGAATAATACGACAGGAATCCATTTTTTGCATCCATTCTGACGTTTGAACTTTATTGGACGTTGCTTTGGGCCAAGCACATGCTCTGATGGATGCGTACAATAAAGACTGAATGATTCAGGCAGCCCAGAAGATCGCTGACATGGGATGGAGGCAACATCGCAACCTGTCAGCCCAGACTCAGGAAATAAATTCATGCGTATCACAATGGTCGGCACCGGTTATGTCGGACTGGTTACAGGAACCTGCTTCGCCAACTCCGGCAACCAGGTGACCTGTCTTGACGTGGACCCTCGCAAGATTGAAAAGCTCAACAACGGGATCAGCCCCATCTACGAACCGGGACTCGACGAACTGATTCAGCGCAACGCCAAGGCCGGTCGTTTGAAGTTCACCACGGATAAAGCCAAAGCCTATGCCGACGCCCAGATCGTTTTTATCTGCGTGGGGACTCCCAGTGACGAACAGGGGCGCGCCAATCTCCAGTACGTACTCGCCGCCGCCGAGGATATTGGTGACGCCATTGAAGCTGGCGAAGGTGATTCCGACGAACGCCGCGCCAAGATCGTTGTCGTCAAGTCCACCGTCCCCGTCGGCACCAACGCCAAGGTCAAAGCAGCCATCGCTTCCAAGACCTCCAAGTCGTTCCACATGGCATCCAACCCTGAGTTCCTCAAGGAAGGTGCAGCCATCAACGACTTCCAGAAGCCCGACCGCGTGGTCATCGGTTGTGACAACAAAGGGACCGGCGATCGTATGCGTGAACTCTACGAACCTTTCGTTCGCCAGGGCAATCCAATCTTTGTGATGGACATTCCCTCCGCGGAGATGGTCAAGTACGCATCCAATGCCATGCTTGCAACCAAGATCAGCTTCATCAACGAAATCGCCAACCTTTGTGAAGCCTACGGCGCTGATGTCGACGAAGTGCGTCGCGGGATGTGCTCCGACAAACGCATCGGCAATCAGTTCCTTTACCCCGGTCTGGGTTACGGTGGATCCTGTTTCCCCAAGGACGTGCTTGCCTGTATCAGCATGGGTGATGAGTCCGGTCGCCCCACGGAACTGCTTAAGTCCGTGCACCAGGTCAACCAGTCCCAGCGCAATGCCTTCATGTTCAAAATCGATCAGCAGTTTGGCGATGGCAGTTCGCCGGCAGATCTCTCGGGCAAGAAAATTGCCGTCTGGGGCATCGCCTTTAAACCTGGGACCGATGATATCCGTGAAGCGCCTTCCATCACCTTGATGCAGGGACTTCTGGCGCGTGGTGCCAATGTCGTGGCCCACGATCCGGTTGCCCATGAAACCTGTCAAGAGGTGCTTGGTGATGAGATCGTTTATGTGGATCAAGCCATGGACGCATTGGATGATGCCGACGCGCTGGTGATCTGCACCGATTGGGCGGAGTTCCGTCATCCTGAATTTGAGCAGATGAAAAAGCGCATGAAGCTGCCAATCATTTTTGATGGTCGAAATCTTTACCGCCTGCAGACCATGGCCGAGGAAGGCTTTGTCTACTGGTCCGTCGGACGTCGTCAGGTCACGTAATCATCCTGTGTGGCGTCGGCGTGTGTTGGTTTCCAGCCAAGCTAGCCAACAAGCCACCATTACCTTGATCACAAAGGAACGAAGATGTCCTCGCAGGTTAAAGCGTTTTACGATGTTTTCAGCGAGCGATTCATTCGTGATTTTGTGTTTGGCAATTTACGTGTTTAGCGACAAGTCGAATATTTCAGCCAAGCCATCCCCGCGGACACCAAGCGCATTCTCGTGATTGGTTGCGGGGCGGGTGAAAGTGCTTTGCATCTGGTTGAACATGTCGCGCCACAGACCAACATCCTCGCAGTGGATTTGGCTTCGAATAGCGTTGAGATTGCTCAGAAGCTTTTCCCACATCCCCAGATTCAGTATCAGCAGATGGATGTGATCACCGACACCATCGATGGAAGCTGGGATGTGATCGTGATGCCTGATGTGCTTGAGCATATCCCGCTGGATGGACGTGATGTGCTGTTTGAAAAACTCAACACATTGCTTTCCGATCGTGGGATTTTGTTGATCACCTGTCCTGCACCCAATGCACGCCGATCACGACGCCGAGCAGAGAACACGCTCTCGCAGATTGTGGATGAAGACGTCTCGCTTGAAGACTTGATGCAGCCAGGATCACGCACTGCCGATTGAGTTTCTACCGTTTAGCGAGCATTTGGCATCCCAATGATTATTTTCACGTATTCTGCCACCTTCATTGCAAGAAGGATTGCTATTTTCACTGACAGTTCCGCTTGTAGGTGTGAAAACCGCAACAATTTGACACGGTTCAAATTTTTCAAATTGCCAATTGACTTGGCTTTGTTATTGTCCTAGAGTTTTACGTCAATAACTGCTGTTATATCGAAAATGACATAATTTGAATCGTGTGAATAAATGAAGCCAACCACAGTCACCATAGCCCAGGAACTCGGACTTTCGCGATCGACGGTCTCAATGGCGTTGCGCGATCATCCCGCGATCAAGTCTGAGACCAAACGCCGGGTGCTGGAGGTGGCCCGGCGTTTGAACTATGTCCCCAACGACATCGCCCGCGCCATGACAGAAGGCCGGACGCGTGTGGTGGGGGTGCTCTGTCATCATCTTGGCGTTCAAACCAACAATCGCTTTTTTACTGAAGCTGCTGAACAGTTCGAAGCTGCTGATTACTTCATCAAGTATCTGTCCTGTGCATGGGACTTTGATGTGGATGTGGTGACCAATCGTTGTGTTCGTCAGAATCTGTGTGCGGTGATCGGCTTGCATGTCAACGAAAAGCACCTGTTTGCCCTGACTGATCGATTGGGTGAACATGGCATCCCACTGGCGGTGGTCAGTCGCTTGTTCTCTGATCCGCGTGTGTTGGCGATCGGTTCGGATGATGCTGATGGCGTCAAGCAGATCATGGATCATTTGACCTATCTCGGGCATCAACGCATTGGTTGTATTGCCGGTGCAGCCAATTCATCAGCGTGCATGAATCGATTGGAATGTTATCGGCAGTACATGGCCAAGCATCAATTGCCAACGCATGATCAACATGCTGCGATCAGTGATTACTCGCCGGAGCATGTGAGCAATTTGGCGCGCGTGATGCTTTCCAATCCAACGCAGCGTCCCACAGCCATTTTCTGCACCAATGACAGCATGGCCTTGGCGGTGATTGGTGCTGCCAGACGATTGGGCCTGCGTGTTCCTGAAGATTTATCCGTGGTTGGTTTTTCCAATCTGAATTTTGCGAGTTTTACTGATCCGCCGTTGACGACGGTCAAGCAACCCTTCGAGCAAGTCGCCATTGAGATGACCGAGCGTGTGCTTGGTGTTGTGCGTCAACAGGCAGGCGACTTTTCCAAAGCCAATCCCGGCCAGTTGCTATTGAAGCCGGAGTTGATCGTTCGTCAATCCACCGCAGCAGCCAGTTAACCGTCTTAACAAGGAACTCAGCGATGTTTGTGAATAAAACACGTGATTCAAGCGGTTTTACGCTCATTGAATTGCTGGTGGTGATTTCCATCATTGCCATGCTCATCTCAATTTTGTTACCAGCGTTGGCTGCGGCGCGAGCCTCGGCTTATCAAACACAATGTATGGCCAATCTCCGGCAGGTGGGGCTGGCGCATCATATGTATGCCAACGACTTCGACGGATACCTGGCTGGGATCACCAACTGGTCAACGCAGCTTCAGGCCAGCAGTTACCTGAACATTGCAGACGCCTCTTCCAAACCCAATGTCCTGGGATGTCCCGTTCATCTTCGCCAACACAGTAAAGCCAACGGCCGGACCTACGGCATGAACGCACGTATCGGTTCCAGTGCCTTTCGCATTGCAGGCATTGCCAAAATTCAGGATTGTCAAAAGCCCGGCAAGACCATGGTCGTTATGGATGGCTCGTGGCGTGAGTCCGGCAGCTTTTTCAATCTCCAGTTATTCCCCTCGGGCACCAATCGTCCCGAAGCGGTGCATCGACTTGAATACACCAATGTCGATTTTCTGGACAACCACGTCCAAACGATGCTTTGGGAGGATGTCCCCACCGCGGGAGACGGGGCCAAGTATGTCAATCAGTTCTGGGATGGCATCTGATATTTGATAGTCATCTGGTATGAATTCTTAACTTCATGTGATGCAGGAATCTTTTCATGTTTTCAATGCGCTTTGTGATTACAGTATTGAGTTTGTTGTTGATTGCTTCGCCCGTCTTTGCTGAACCTCAGGCCATCGACGGCTTGGTCAATCAGCATAAAATCCAGGTTGTCAGTGAATCTGATAATCTCGAGACGATCTGCTTCCCAGGGGAATTGGTCGATGTCCTGTTTAGACTCAAACCACAGCATCAACTGCGTTGGGAGGATTATGATGCTGTTGAAGTGATCTTTGAAACGGTCGATTTGAATGATCACGTGGTAAGTCGGGGTACGGCAGCGAGCGTCAATGCAGGTAACGGTCTGCGATGGGTTCGTTTTGATCCTGCCATTCCTGAGTCATTGCGTGGTTGGTTTGACATCAAGGTCTATGTGGTTGGTAAGACGGGGAGGGATATGCAATGGTTGGGGCACGGGCATGTCACTGCTGCGATTCTCCTGCCTTTGAAGCAGCGTGTGCAGATGCCTTATGTGGGTGTGAGTATGCCTAACAGTGGTGGCGCTGGTTCGTACCTGTCTGCAGCCAATGTCATCGCGTTAAAACGTCTGGGGGTGCAGCAGATCCGGATTTTCCTGCGATGGAATAAAATTCAACCATATCAAGACCAGCAACCGGATTGGAAGTTGATTGATCGTATTGTCAACGTTGCCACGGATGCTGGGATGACGGTTTTGCCTGCGGTGGTGTCGACCCCGGATTGGGCGGTGGACCCGGCAGCATTGGCGGATCGCGGGCAGGGCAAACGCGGTGGTTTGGCACCGTTGCACACGATGCGTCCGGATATGAACAAGTGGCAGGCATTTTTGACAGCATTGGTCAATCGTTACCAGGACCGCGTCCACGAATGGAGTATCTGGAACGAGCCCAATGCACTGAGTTCGCTCAACAAGCGTAGTGCCGAAGACTATGCAATGATCGTCAAAGCTGCCTATGCCGTGATCAAGAAAGCGGATCCCAACGCGACCGTTGCTATGGCAGGGCTTTCAGGTCTCAAGGCCGATTACCTTGCAAGACTCACGAGATTAGAGGCTGCGCCGTGGATTGAAGCGGTGTGTGTGCACCCCTATCGCTATCACGAAGCAATCCCTGAATATGCGTTTGAAAAATATGGTGATGGTTATGGCCGCCAATCATTGCTGGAGGATTTGGCTCAGATCGCTACAGTCAAAGCAGAAATGCCTGCGACATTATCAGGTAAGACCGTTCGGCCGACATGGGTGACCGAAGGCGGGTACAACACGTTACCTGGATTCCCACCCAAGTTGCATCAGGCTGTCTCACTCAAATCACAGGCACAGTATCTGGTTCGCACGATGGCTTTGGCTAACGTCGGGGGTGTCACTCGGTATTACTGGTGGCGTTTGTTCGACACCTACGGCGCGAACATGGGCATCCTCGGCAATCAATCCGTCGGACATCAACCCAAACCGGCATACGTCGCATTGGCGGTATTCGAACGCATGGCAGGGGATATGCATGATGCAAGCCACCAGGTCAGCGGTGACATCCACATGATCCATTACACGTCACGTGGCAAGCCGATGACGCTGGCATGGACGACTGCGGATCAACGATCGGTCAATCTGCTATCGGATCAGACATGTACCATGACGGACATGATGGGTATGAGCACATCGGTGAGTGATGGTGTATTGCTACTGACATCTTCACCGGTGTATCTGTCGGGACATGTGCAGATCAAGCCATGATGTTGTTTGATTTGAAAAATGATGACAGCCATTAAAAACCGCAGGTGTCGAAAGTGACAACCTGCGGTTTTTATTTTGTGTTCGTTAGAGCAGTTCCAGTCATTAATCTCCATGCCGTCTTAGATTTCGTCATTCCCACGAAGGCGGGAATCCAGTGGTATGCAGCAGAAAATTGCAAACTCCACTGGACTGCCGTCTTCCGGGGGCGCGGGAGTGACGGAGGGTGGAGATTAATTGTTTGCACTGCTCTAAACATGCGGCTCTACCCAATAGCCAATGTTGCGACGCATCGCGGCGACTTCAAACATGCGGCAGGTCATGACGCCATTTGCTCTAGGTGAGTTCGTTGCCGCAGTTGTCACAGAAGCGTGCGTCCAGATCATTTTCATTGTTGCATTTTGTGCAGCGTTTGTTGGTGATCATTTCATTGCCACATTGATCACAGAACCGAGCATCGGCATCATTGGGATGATGACATTGACTGCACGCAATGGTGTTGATTGTGCCAACTTGTGGCTCGGTCAATCCTTCACGGATAGCAGAGGTAATGTCACGGACACCGGGCTGGGTGCCTTTGGCCATGTAGTTGAACGTGTCTTTACCCACGGGGGCCGTTTCGCTAGCAACGTACCGAAAGACGGCGCCCATGAACGCGAATTGTGTCATGACACCGCCAACAAATATCATCGGCATGCCTGCAAAGATCAGAAATGCAAAAGGAAATCCACTAAATGGGTCGGTAAAAATGTCGATCGCACCAACGATCACAAGAAGGATACCCATAGCCAAAATTAACGGCCCAACCACACACAGGACTTTGCGTAGCTGCGTATGACCTGGATTGATTTTTTCTGCTTCGTGTCTCATGTGCTCCCCGTGATCAGATTGGTTTTGACTGTAATCATCATATTACGTTTGGAACTTCAGTGTTGGCAAAAATCGACTCGTTTTTCACATATCTGTCGTTCCACTCGGGGGAATGATGGTGAATATTCCAGATGATTCAGCGTTTGCCTGAAAGGTGTGTTGATCTTGCAAAATGACTTGTGAAATAAAAAAACCGCAGGTGTCGAGGGTGACAACCTGCGGTTTTTGTTTTTTAGATTCCTGATTGATACTGGTGATGTCATCAATCAAGCGCGTCGCAAGCAACGCGGCTAAATGTTACTTGATAAGGACTTCCTTGCCACCCTTGTCGGCGGATTCGTAGATGGCGCTGAGCATCTGCTGAACCATCAGACCGTTTTCGGCAGCGATGATGGTGGGGGTGCCGTTGAGCAGGTGGTCGGTGAAGTCCTGAAGCTTGGCGCGGAAAAAGCTGTTGGGACCATCGAAACCGCCACTGCCGTAGGGGTTGAGGAAGTCGGGCTTGATGGTGACCATGTGGCCGTTCTGGTCGGTGTAGACTTCGCAGTCACCGTACTTGCAGCCACCCTTGGTGCCCATGAGCTGGTAGTCCATCTCGTTCTTGGGCGCGATGTGAGCAGCAAAGGAGGCTTCGATGTGGAGCACCGCACCGGTTTCCATGCGGACGTGACCGATGGCAAGGTCTTCGACGGTGTAGGTCTTGTAGTCCCAGTTGGGCCAGGAGCTGACGATGTCGACCTTGTCTTTCTTGTCACCAATGTAGGTGCTGGTCATGCCGACCGCCGCGACGGGCTTGGGGGCACCCATGGCATAGTGACACATTTCCAAAGCGTGCACACCGATGTCAATCATCGGGCCGCCGCCTTGGAGGTGCTTCTGACCGAAGACGCCCCAGTTGGGAATACCACGACGACGCAGGGCCTGGACGCGGGCGAACTTGATGTCACCGAAGACGCCTTCGTCGAACATCTTACGCATGTACTGGCTCTTGCCGGTGTAACGATGCTGGAAACCGATGGCCAGTTTCTTCTTGGCGGCCTTGGCGGCGGCAATCATCTTCTTGCATTCGGCGGGACTCATGGCCATGGGCTTTTCGACCAGGACGTGACAGCCGGCCTTGGAAGCGGCAATGGACACGGGCATATGCTGACCGTTGGGAGTGCAGACGCAGACGACGTCAGGCTTGAGTTCCTTGAACATCTTCTTGCAGTCTTTGTAGCAGGCTTCTTTGGCAACACCGAATTCTTCAGCACGGTCATGTGCTTTTTCGATGATCAGGTCGCAGAGACCGACGACTTCGGCTTGCTCGATGTGCTTAAGCGCATTGAGATGAGCGCCGGAAATCATGCCGCAACCGACAATGGCGTAACGCAGTTTTTTGTTTGACTTGGCTGACATTGGATAAGACTCCGTAGTGGCTATGGATTAAAGACCATGAAAGATAACGTCACAACACCGGCATGTACCGGTGAATGGCGATTCATTTTACAAACGTTTGGAATTTTTACACCCCTGACATCCTAATCCTGACATTTTTTTTCATTTTTTGTTCAATTCAATGATTTGTTCGATTCAGACTTCAGGCAGATTGGTTTGCTCATCCACTTCGATGAGCGTGTAATGGGTCTGATCCGATTGGACAATCGTCAGTGAATAGCTGCATGCAGTACACGCCAGTGCCTGGGCCAATTGTGATACTGCGAGTTGTGATGGTTGGGCGTTGTCTATTGGCGGTTGGATCATGGCCAGCCCATTTCCTGATCCGGCACTCTTGCGGTTGTTCCATGCTGCAAACACATCAGCAATATCCACCCAGCCGTCACCATTGATATCGCACAGGTTGTCTGCTGTGGCATTGGTCCCTCCGCTTGGCGTTAATCGGTTATTCCAAATGTCAAAGATATCGTCGATTCCGACCAGTCCGTCTTCATTGACATCGCCGATGCAATTACCGAAGTAGAACACGTAATCCGTCTGAGGATTAACCAGGCCATCAGCCAGGATGGTGACCTGCAGCCACTGGTCAGTAATCGCCTCGTCATCCCAGATGATGGTGATGCGATCCGAGCCGTCGACACCTGCAGCGGTGCGTACGGTGATACTTGTTGGTGCCGGTGCGTTTTGCCAGCTGTCGGGGTCATTGTCGTTACCGACTTTAAACACAAAGTCGTCTGCGGATAGTTCGGTGCTCGGCAATTGCGAGGCATCAATCATGATGCCGTTAAGACCGTACATCTTGCTGGTGAAGTTGATGCCCGCGCCTGTGCTTCCCGCATCCAGTGCCTGACGTCCGGTATCGATGGCATTGTCATCCTCCGCATGATTGCCAGGTGTGTTGTTGTCATAGACACTGTGATTGTGAAAGACGTAGACTTCTTCGATGGTGCTACTGCCCCAGTGCATACCCGCATCGATATCCGAATTTGCCTGCCCAAGTTCCAACGTGATCACATCCGTGCGATGGGTGGTGGGATCGGCATCACTGTCGATGGTGTCATCGCTGCCCGCGTCCTTGGTGGTCAGCACGTAATTTTCCGGCGTGATGAATTCGACGATGTAATCGCCTGCATCCAGTTGATCGAATGCGTAATAGCCGTTGGCGTTGGTGACCGTGGTCGCAAGAAATCCACCATCAGCATCAAGCAGATTGACGGTGACATTCACAGGCAGTCCCCATTCGGTGTTTGGGTCGAGTACGCCGTTGCCGTTGAGATCGTGAAAGACATAGTTACCAATCGAAGTGCTGTGCCCATAGACAACATAGACTTCACCAGCCTTGTAACGTATTTGAGTTGCATCTGCCGCACCGATGATGATGTCGTTGTACCCATCATTGTTAATATCTGCCGCACTGACGGAATAGCCAGCATGATCATTGGCGTCCACCCCCGAGAATTCGGCGCCGTAGAGTGTTCCGTTGGTGATTTCGCTTAAGTCATGAGAGCCAGCGAGCGTTGGGGCACCGTAAATCAGAAACGCCTGTCCCGCACTGTCACCATAGGTTTGGCCGATGAGAAAGTCGTCGTATCCATCGTGGTTGATATCACCCGCTGCAGCAACGGCGTGACCGGCGTATGCGCCCATTTCATTGCCGTGAAATGTCGCACCGGGGATTTCATTTCCGACTTTACTCAGATCGTTATTGACACTCCATTCCGTCCCGCCAAAGATCAGGTACACCGTGCCGTAACGATCACCATCTGGCGCCGTCATGGCTGAGATGAGAAAGTCCTGGTAGCCATCGCCATTTACATCACCTACTGGGGCAAATGGACCGGAGGCTTGATCTTCCTGGTCGGTTGGCCCATTGAATTGAATGGTTTGTCCAAGTGTGCCGATGTTATGTGAACCGTTGAGATTTTCGGCATCACGTCCGTAAACCAGAAAGCTGATGCCAGCGTTGTTATTTGCGTATGGCGCTCCAATGAGCAGATCATCATAGTCATCACCGTTCAGATCACCTGCGAAGCTCAGGTAAGTTCCCAAGCCATGGCCGATACTGCCGTTGAGCGTGACGCCGTTGATCGTGGTACCAACGTTGGCAAGGCTATAGGCGCCTGAGAAGTTCGTACTTCCGCCATAGATCACATATACAGAACCTGACGTCCCGCCATTGATCTCTGTGGAGTAGGCACCAATGGCAATGTCATCATATCCATCGTTGTTGATGTCACCGCCTCCTGTCACAGCGATCCCCGCATAGTCGAAGATATTGATACCTCGGAAGACCGCGCCATCCAATGTCCCTGCATCAATGTCGCTGAGATTGATGTCTCCCGAAAGGTTGGTTGCATGGCCATAGACCAGATAAGCTGCGCCGGTGTATGTGTTTTCCTGATAGGCACCGATGACCAGGTCGTCAAAGCCATCGTCGTTGACATCACCTGCTGATGCGACACGGTACCCCAGCAAGTCATCATCGGACGTACCGATGAAGACCGCGCCTGGTAGCGACTCTGTCCCGACATTCGATAGATATTGATAATCAGGGAATTCACCTTGCTGACCGTAGATCAGGTAAGTTTGTCCTGCATCGTACTGCGGTCCAGGTGCTCCGATGAGAAAGTCTTCGATGCCGTCACCGTTCACATCACCTGCTGGACTGACCGATGTGCCTGAAAACTGTCCCTGTATTTCACCGTAGAAGGTAGTGCCATTGACTGCACCTGTTTGGATCTCGGCGAGATTGATTACGCCACTGAGTACGTCTGCTGAAAGCATGACACGTGTTTCAAGTTGTTCAAGCCAACTGTTGGCGTGAGGACGATGTGAGACTTTTGTGTTGAGACAATTTTGTATTTTTAAAAAAGTTGACTGAGCCTTACATACCAATTGATGGATGAGTTTCATTTCGGACCCCTGTGCTATCCAGTGATGAACATGTTGTGATTGCGTTTGAAACGGGCTGAAATGCGCATGATCACCCGCAATGATATTTTATCAGGTATTTACCTGACTGTTCGTTTAATTGGATTTGATTTTGGCAATATCGATAAATTTTTGGTGGCCTTGCTCACAGGTCATTCAAAAGGATCGTCGGTGAGTTCATTGGGGATTGGCTGTAGATATCAAAAAGGGAATCTGCCAGATGACAGATTCCCTTTGGTATGTTCAATTGTTGAGAACAAGCCTCGTATGGAGCCGGGGCTTTCAGGGGGGGTTAGGCGTCTAGTTGGCGGAGGCTTAAGCCGCGTTCGGCGAGTTTCTCGTTGATTTCCAGCAAGCTGGTCATGCCGAAGTTCTTCACGCCCATCAGTTCAGCTTCGGTCTTGGTGATCAGGTCGCCGATGTAGTTGATGTTCAGCAGGGCAAGGGCCTTGCGGGCACGTACTGAGAGATTCAGTTCAGCCACGGACTGCTGCATGGTTTCGTCACCTTCTTCTTCGCCGCCTTCAGCACTGCTGGCGATGTCGTTGTACATCTGCTGCTTCATCTGGTTTTGAGCCTGTTCACGGCTTTCACCCAGACGCAGGCCACGCTGAGCGAGCATGGTCTTGATTTCTTCCAGCGAAGCTTCGCCGAAGTTCTTGTAGCTGCGGAGTTCGGCTTCGGTGACGCGGAGCAGATCGCCCAGCGTGCGAATATTCATTTTACGCAGTGCATTGCGGGCACGCACCGAAAGATCGAAGTCGGTCACCGGGGTGTCGAAGAGTGCACGCTGTTTTTCAAGGTTGCGGTCTTCGTCTTCATCAATTTTCATGTGATTGGAAGCCTGCACGTCCTTGAGATAAAGCAATGCGCGTTCGTGGTTGGGATCGGTGGCCAGAACCTGAAGGATGCAACGTTCGGCCTGGGCATACTGGCCGCGGTCTTCATAGAGAACAGCCAGGTTCATCAGGGCGTTTAACGGGGGACGTTCACACTGGCAAGCCTGCTCATAAAGGTGCAAAGCTTCGTCTTCTTCACCCACCAGGTCCAGGTTGTAGGCAAGACGGAAGCAGGTTTCAGGATTATCCGGGTCTGCGGCATAGGCAGCTTCATAAGCTTCAATAGCACCGAGACGATCGCCATTGCTTTCAGCTTCCAAAGCGGTGTTGATGTAACGTTGAGCCGAGACGGTATCGCGGATATCGAGGTTGGCGTATGTATCCATTGCTGCTCCCAAGTGTCATGCAAAAAAGCCCAAGTTCACTGCCAATTTCAGTTCACTTGGGTCGTAAATTCCACCAATCAAACTGCTCAAAAAGCCATACCTTGCACGCATACAAGAACCTATGACTCACCGAGACAAGTTTTGAACCCAAAATCTTAATCTATCAGGGGATTCTGTCAAGTTTGGGAGGGGGGTCAACCATCTCAAACGTCTTCCCCGCACGGCATCAGGCGAGCCGCGTCGTGTCGACGCGGGATTGAGTGAAGCTCAACATGGGGTTATGTTTCATGACTGATATTCAGTTTTGATCCAGGATCGACCCCACCGCGACACGCATTTGCCCTATACACATCTTCAACCGGTTTGGGTTTTAGTTGGAGCATCGGTTCATGGGTGGTGATTGCAGACTTCTCGTGTCAATCCTCACATGCGCCATCGGGCGTTGCACAAGGCAGCTTTGCGCGTGTATTGTTCATGGCGTCAGAGCAGTCCATTTTCACCGTCATGCAACGCAACATCTTCGAACCGATACCTTGATTTGTTGTGGATAAGGGGAAGCCGACACAACGCGGCTTGCCCGAGTGAGGATATGTCGTGAATGGAATTGATCTTCAAGGCAACATACCCAATAAAAAACCCCGCCAAGCTGAGAACTTGTGGGGTGGGTCTGTTCCTGTGAAAGCCACCAGCCGGACTCGAACCGGCGACCTGCGGTTTACAAAACCGCTGCTCTACCAACTGAGCTATAGTGGCAATGTCGGGTGACACGTTGCTACCAACTGTCTCACCCATGAAAAAAGCCAGCTTGGGGATTTGAACCCCAGACCTATGCTTTACGAAAGCATTGCTCTACCACTGAGCTAAGCTGGCGACGAGCCGCACATTATACGCACGAAATCGCGATTTTGGCAAGTCTACTTTGCAGACCAATGCACATTCACACACTGGCTGGTATTCATCAGTTGTTGCGTCGGATATTCTGCTGCATGGGCAGGCATTTTTCGCTTTCTGATGATCAATTGGGCAGGATTGATATCAAAAGATGAATAGATCTCATTTGGTATGGCTTTTGCATCTCTGTGTGATGTCATCCTGCGCCTGTTGTCAGGATCGCAGGAAAGGTAAGTACCATGACAACCATCACCCTCAAGCCCATCGGCCAGATCAATACGCCACACCAGCAAGCCAGTGGCACACCGGTTCAACCCTGTCGCGCGGTGGGCTACACCGGCACGTTGACGCTCAATGACCCAGCCTTTGCTGAGGGGTTGGTGGACCTGGACGGGTTTGATCGTATCTGGGTGATTTACTATTTCGACCGTGCTGCCGATGCGAAGATGACCGTTGTGCCTTATCGCGATGACAAACCGCATGGTCTCTTTGCCACCCGAGCGCCTGCTCGCCCCAATCCTATTGGGATGTCCTGCGTGAAACTCGAAAAGATTGACGGGCTGACGCTGCATCTTTCGGATGTGGACATGCTCGATGGCACGCCGGTGCTTGATATCAAACCTTACGTCCCGACGTATGACAATTACCCGGTCACGCATTGCGGTTGGACGGACGATGTGCCCAACCGTGATGACATCGTGGCTGACAGTCGTTTTGAGAAACAGACATGACATGCCCGCGCATGCAATGAGGAGATATTCGCCATGACACAGTCCGCCACTGCAAACAACATCACCGACAAACCCGGCCATGGACACACTTCCGGGGGTGGTCACGGTTCCGGGAGCGGTTCCGGGGGCACTTCCGGGGGCGGGGGGCATCGTTGTGGTCACAAGGTTTGCCCGCGCAAGATTCACTCGGTCGCGGGGATGCTCTTTGGCGTGATGATGGTGCAACACTTTTTATTGAACATGCTCACGATGTGGCCTTCTCGGTTTGATGCAGCGGTGGGGCGGTTACATGACATGGGCATCCTCCTGCCGATCCTGAGTCTGTTGCTGGTGATCCTGCCGTTGGGGGTTCATATTGTCTATGGCATTCGCATGCTCAAGTCCGCCGGCCTTAAATACAACACAGGCAAGCATCATCGTGGCAGTGATTTTCGTCACCTGCTTCAGCGGCTTTCCGCGGTGGTGTTATTGCTGTTTATCGTCTTTCACCTTGCCACCATTCACCGTTGGGGTTTGCATCAGGTGCATCGGATCACCGGCTGGAGCATGCTCGACCGCTATGCCGACAGCGGCTTGTTTAATGCGTCGGATGCGTATGCTTCGACCGCGACAGCCGTGGGGCATTTCTTTTCCGACAGCGCGCCGATGGCTGCAGGGAATCTGCTCATCAGCGGGTTGTATCTCGCTGCCATCTGGGCCACCGCGTATCACCTGGGTAACGGCTTTGCGACCACCGCCATGGTCTGGCATATCCCCAAGACGCCGGCGCAGGAAAACAAGTGGTCCATCGCAGGGGGCATCTTTGGCCTATGCATCGGCATCATCGGCACCATGGCATGGGTTGGACTGATGTTCCATTAAATGCTGCTGATGTATTCCATGCTGATGTGAATTCAAACTACACGTGCCATTCCCCAAAAGCCGCGATGCTCCCGCGTCGCGGGTTGCCTTGACGTTCACGTTTGTTCGTGGCGCTTCTGTGTTCAAGACATTTTTAGCCACAGATGCACACAGATGAACACAGATTAAGGCATGGGAAGACGTGTGGTTTAACGCGTGATGATTGGGTTGATTTGAAATAATGAAATTTAAAACAATCTCACGCCCGCTTCGCTCAAGACGCAAAGACGCCAAGTGATTTCATGTTTGTATCTTTGCCCCTTGTAAGTTGTTTTTCCAGCGATTGGTTGTTGAGATAAAAAGCGAGGAGCCTTGTGGGCTCCTCCTGGACATGGGGTTCGGTTTGTGCCGGGATCTGCTTTGGCAAGATCGTCGCAAAGCTCAGAACGCATGCCCAGTTTTTGGATCGTCCCGAACAGTCGCCGGAACCGGCTGCAACCGAGTTCGCTTCGGCAAGAATGGGAGTCACCAATGACACAACCAGTCTACATCGGAATCGACATCAGCAAAAGGACTTTGGACATCGCCACCACTGACCGCTACCTCGGCCAAGTGCCCAACACGCCCGCCGGCCATGCCCAACTGCTTGAGCAACTCGCCGAATTCGGCAACGTGCACCTGGCCATGGAAGCCAGCGGCGGCTACGAACGACCGCTACTTCAACACCTGCTCACTGCTGGCTCGCACGTGTCGGTGGTTCAACCAGCCTGCGTTCGACATTTTGCAAAAAGTCTGAAGCTTCGTGCCAAAACCGACCGCATTGATGCGATGCTCATCGCGCGATTTGCAGCCACAACCCAACCTCGCCCCGCAGAAAAAAACTGTAAAACCAGCGAAAAGTTGCGTGCGTTGCGAGATCGACGCGATCAGATCATCGACGATCGCGTGCGTGAACAGAACCGTTTGGAATGTTGCAGCGACAAGTCCATCGCCAGGATGATCACTCAAAGCATCGCGCGTTTGCGAAAGCTCGAATTGCAATTGGATGCCCAGATCACCCGTTGTTTAAGTCGATCAAAATCACTGACCGCCAAAGCCGAGAGCTTGACGCAAGTCGTCGGCATTGCCCAGCAAACGGCCGTGACGCTGCTGGCCCACCTGCCGGAGTTGGGCACGGTCAACCGTCAGCAAATCGCCGCGTTGGCCGGCCTTGCACCGTATGCCCACGACTCGGGCGGCATGCGTGGCAAACGGCGAATCTTCGGTGGCCGAGCCGTGGTGCGACGCGCGTTGTACATGGCCAGTTTATCTGCGGTTCGGCATGATGCGGTGCTGCGTAATTTTTACCAACGTCTGCTCGCTGCGGGCAAAGCCAAGAAGGTCGCCTTATGTGCCTGTGCTCGGAAGTTGCTGGTGCACGTGAATTCGCTATGTGCTCAGGCCCAAGCCCTTCCGGGGAAAAAAGCTGCCGGCGCCTGAGGCAATAGCCTTGACAAACAACACAGCCGCTCTGCGGGCTTGGAGTGAGATTCTGCCTTGTTTTTTTTGCTCATGACTTGAACGCGCCAAGTTATAATGCTGGGCATGTTCACCTGCGCATCACCAGCGTCATTCGGTTTTCAATTCTTGTTTTCAGTCATCTTGTTGATGGTCGTCTCATCGTCACACGCAGGTGAGACTGGCACATCACCAACACATCGTGATCCGTGGCTTTGGCCGTTTGCTCAGGATTCGATCTGGAACATGCCCATTGGCTCGGACGCAAAATATGAGTCGGCGAATCTCGGGCCAGCTAAGCATGTTGGCGTGGATATCGAGTATCACGTCAAGACCACCAACGATGATCCGACGGTCCCGATTTATTCACCCAGTGGTTGGCAGACACGTTGGCCGGGCAAGCGCGTGATTGGTCAGTGTGTGATCCCCGCTGATCTGGTGATTGAAGAGGCCCGCAAGCATTACACACCCAATGCCGTGACGGTGATTTTGCAGCCCGATGGTCGCACGATTGTGCAACTCCAACCGGCTTGTCGCCCCGATCCAACAGCCAAGCGCATTGTCGGTTACCGGTCATCACCCAATCTCGATCTCTACGGCCAGGGCATCGGCGGTTCACATTTTGGCAGCGGACTCTCCGGCATCGGTGGTTCGATCCGTAAAGGTGAACTCACCCGTGATGCACCTATTCGTCATGCATTGAAAATCAATCTATGGGCCAAGCGCTATCTCTATTACGGTGAGGATCGCAAAGGCTTTCGTTGGCCGGCAGACCGAGCCGACAGCTACGCAGCCAAGCAGTACGGCGGGAAGAATCCGCAGTTGGTCATGGGGTCACTTTTGGCGATCAAACCCGATGTCACCTATGAACAATTAAACATCCAAACCGCCGTCGGCAAAAAACTCTTCGATGCCCTGCAACACTACGGCGCTTACGTCGCCGATGATACTGCATGGGATGCGCATGACCTATGCTTGGAAGTTGGCGTGATCGAGGAAGTCAAAGAGGCAACGGGTTTGAAAATGGCTTCAAGCAGCGGCCCTATGTTCGATGAGATCAACCGCCTTGTCTCTGCTTTATGCATCATCACCAACAACACGCCCCAATCCATCGGCGGAGGCGGTGAGCCTTGCTTGCCATTGGCTGCGACGTTGATTGATCCGACTGGTAAGTGAGAAGTTCAGTCTGCGTATTCCCAAACCGTCACCGGCAATTGCTTCACACCCCATCGCGTCGCAATGGCATGGGTCGGGTAGAGCACGTCCAAACGCTGGCCCTTGATCTTGCCCCCGACATCCAGCACGGGAACTGGTTTGGAACCGTTATACCCCGGCACGGTTAGAATGGTCCCAAACGGCAGCAAGCGCGTGTCGGCAGCAACGAGTTTGCCTGCGTTGGTCCAGACGCTGTATCCGGATGCGGTGATGCCGTCGGCCCATTTGCCACAGGAACGCTCGTCGGGACTGTATGCCGTGACGGTCATCATGATGGTCTTGACGGGGCGTAGCGGGCGACCGTTGTACGTCATGGTCAATGCTTCGGATTCAACGGTTACGCTTGGCGATTGCGTTTGGAAATGGTCAACCGAGGGCACCTGCATGGCTTGGCCGGTGACATGATGATGCAACTGCACATCAGGCAACAACAGGTCCGCCGGTTCAGTCGGGACGGGCATGTCCACGGGTTGGAGTTGCATGAGCATCGGCGGCTGCTGCGAACTGTTGGCACTTTCGGGGCCTGCCATGGGGAACAGAACGATGCAAAGTCCGACCGCGCCCAGCAGCAGGGTGTAACACAGCCCCATGGTCAGCATGCCACGTAGCGATCGCTTGGATTGACGGGATTGGTAGCCAGGTTTGAGCATGGTGTTTGTCCAACTCCGATGAGTTAACAGTCACTTGCCTTCCCTGGCGTCCATCTTTTCGAGCATCACAGTGTAGTCTGATAACCGCTTGAAGGTCAATGCCAATATGACATCAACCCGCATGCCTCCAACGCTACCTGTTCGTTGAAGACATGTCCGGTTTGTGTATGGCTTGTCGCAAAGCCCTGGCGAATCAGAGATTATGTTACCTGGTTGTGCGCAACTCAATATCGATTCTGTTTGCCCACGGAAAGCTTGGCTAAATCCAGTTTTGCCAGGATGTCCGCAATCTGCTTACCCGCATGCCCATCACCATACGGATGCTTGCGGCACTTGGGTGGATTCGTCAACGCCTGCATGATCGCTTGCTGCACGGACTCTTTGCCATAATCGCAGTCGATGACGTTGGTCGGTTTTTCACGTCCATTCTGACGTGGGCCGATGTTCACCACCGGCACGCCATCTTTGCGGACGGCTGCGGCTTCGATGAGTCCGGCGGATGAATTGCCCACCAAGACTGCTGCACGTTTGAGCAGCGCAATGAACTGTTCGCGTTTGAGATGCGGCACGACTTTCACGCGGCTGCCTTCAATCGCTTTGCGAATTCCCTCACAGCCCGGGTCCTGATTGGGCATCACCACCATGAACGGCATCTTGCCCAGCGCCTTGATCGTCGCACGCATGTGCTTGGCTTCCTGCGTCTCGGGTAAACCCACCGGGTGTTGTAACACCATCGCGTAAGGTTCGTCCGGCGCAAAGCCGCAATTCTCCAGTACGTGATCGTCCGCAGCCTGCATGTCCGCCAAGGCATCAATCGCCGGTGATCCGACATTGAAAACCAACTCCTCAGGTTCACCCAGTCGGACAATGCGGCTGGCGCTTTGCTTGCTTGCTGGAAAGTGAATGTGCGCCAGTTTGGTGATGGCATGACGCATCGCTTCGTCAGCTACGCCTTCAGCACGATCCCCGCCGTGAATGTGTGCAACATGCAGTCCGCCGACACTTGCTGCCGTTGCACCTGCCATGGCTTCAATGCGGTCACCGAGCACCAATACCACGTCAGGACGCAGGCGACTCATGACTGCGCCAAAGCCGATGATACCCATGCCCAGCGCAATGCTGTCTGCAATGCGGCCGGACTCTGACGGACGTTGCATGGGGATTTGCCCGTCGATGCGAAAGCCTGCATCGGTGATATCGCATTCGGTGTTTTGAACCAGATGCAGACCGCCGACGAGGACTTTGAGGTTTAGTAACGGATGGTCTTTGATGGCTTGCATCACCGGTTTGAGCAAGCCGAATTCAGCGCGCGTGCCGGTGAAGACCGCGATGTTTTTTTTCTTGATGCGTTTGGTGGACTTCTTTTTGGACATTCAGATTTTCCCTTGAGATTGGCGATGTTTCAAGACAGCCTGGGCTTTGAGCAGGTCCAGTTCATCGTCGATATCCACGATGTCATTTTCCTGCGTGACAATGCCACGGCGGTCGGTCCCCAGAAAATTGTGCGGGTGTGCTTCATCCACGTCAAACAGACATTCACGTCGGACCACCAGCACGCCGGAGTTGAGCATGTAGACAGGCGGTAAATCCTGGCGTCGGTAGATTTCGTTGGGGATGTAAGGTTCGATGACGTCTTGATCATCGCCGGTGAGTTTGCGCATCCACAGGGGATGGGTTTTGCCCACGTTGTAGACGGTTTGCACACTGTCGCATCCGGTTTCGATGAGTTTATCAATCGCGCGGTCGGTCAGGTCATCGGGGCGCAGCGCGACGTTGGCATAGAGGATCGCAATAACCGACGCCTGCTTGCCGGACTCGTTTTCCCATGCGCTCACGCCATTACGCACAGCCGCATCGACGGTGACCAGATCGCCGGAAAGTTCATCAGGACGTTTGTAGGAGTGAACACCATAGCTGCGTCCCACATCAAGAATCGCTTCGCCATCGGATGAAAGGATGACCGCTTGGGGTCGCTTGCTTTGCAGCGCATGTTCGACGGTCCACGCGGTCAGTGGCTTGCCACCAAGCTCGCGCATGTTTTTATGTTTGAGCCCCTTGCTGCCGGCCCGACCGATGATGACTGCGATGGTGGTCATGTGTCAGGGAGTAGGGAATAGGGAGTAGGGAGTAGGGAAAGGCATTGTTCATGCGTTGCTTCCCCTTGTCTTGTCCTACTCACTACTCCCTACTCACTTACTCCCTGTTCAATCACGGCCGATGCCATTCGTGACATTGGCTGCAGAGTTCAAGTGAATCAATCTCGCCTGCAGCATGTTGCTCGCAGAGCGTTTTACCCTTGTTTTCCCAGAGTTGTGGCAGACTCACAGTGTTATCCGACACATCACCCAAGGGTGCCTTGGCAAGCCAGTCCTGATCGCATTGGGCGACCTTGCCATCACTGTGAATCGTCACACGCCGCGAAAGCTGACGACAGGCAAAGCGCGTCGGCGGGGCCATCCGCACCGGGCTTAACTCCGGCATTAGCCCGCAACCCGATTGGGCAGGCAGGATCACCGCCTGATGTGTGTAATGCATCCAGCGATCAAAGAACGTCTCCATGTCCTTGAGATTTTCAGCGGTCTTGATCAGGTGAGGTACGATCCACGGGACACCGGCTTGCGTGGTCGCGTCGGGCAATTGCCAACGACGGTTACGCTCGTTGATCATCCACTGCAAATTGTCTGTCACATGCTTGAAGTTGTATTCGTCACTGATCGGACTGCACAATGATTCATACGTTGCAGCCGTGTCCGCATTCAGATGGACCGCGACAATATCCACCGGCAGATGCAGCAGCTTGTCCACATCTTCCATCGGTCCCTGCAGATCCGTCTTGATGCAGATGCCAAACACGCCATACTCTTTTGCTAGCTTGATCGCATCAACCCAGTGTTCATAAAGCATCGCATCACCCAGCCCGCCAAACGTGACCAGTGACATCGAAGGCAACTGTTTGAGTATGCCTTGAAGTACATCCATTGACATTGGCTCGCGGTCAAGGTCAACATAATGCTGTGGCATGAGTGGCCCCTTGCACACACGCTGGGGTGTCAACTCAATATGCACTTCGCGCGGCATCTCGGTCGGGACTTGCAACGTGCCCGCAATCTCAGCGGCAGTCGCTTGATCCCAATCAATGTCCATGGCATTGATCATGGCAATGCTGCGGTCGTTGTCATAAATCAAACGCTGGGCGATATTGCGCACCGCCGGTTCGATGGCATAGCAGATGTCGCGGCCAATGGGGTCCGCTTGGGGATGCGAAGGGACATAAGCGAGCATGCTGCCCAGTGTCGCCCCGTCATTCGCTGCCAGCTGTTTGAGGAGTTGGGTACAGATGACAATGCCCGACAAACCTGGCGGAGACTGGTTGAACGTCATCTGCATGTCGTTGGGATGTTCCAGGTGAATATCCAACGTTTTCTGACAGTACGTCGGATCAACCAACGGCCAATCACCCCCGACAAGTATGGCAGCGTCGGTCTTGTTGGCAACGGCAGCGTCATGAACCGACTTGATCGGCAGCAGTTCGTCGTAGCAGGTCATGCCCCCCAAACCGCCACGCCAGTTGTTCATCGCCCATTTGCGGGCGGATTGACGTAACGCCGTGAACTTATCGAACACCTCACCCTTGTGAAAGACCAACGGCTTTTTGTTCTGGCTGACAATGTCGGAAAGATCCTGATCCGCCGGGTGCACAATGATGATTTTCTTGACCGACTTGATCTGTTCAAGGCGGTTGACTGTGCGCTGCAAAACCGTCTGGCCCCCAAGCCTGTCTTCAAGATGCGAAGGCAAGCCCATTCGGCTTTGTTGTCGGTCGGCAATCACAATGGCATGCGTGTTGGGCATAATCTTTCGTGTTTCAAAAAGCCGTGATCTTGACGGATCACGGCTTTGCGCTTTAAACGCGGGTCTTTTCTTTCCGATGTTGCTTGTACAGATCACGGGTGCGTGCAAGGGCGTCGCGGAAAATCTGCTGCCCTTCATCGCAAGCCTGAATCAACCACTCAAGGTTTTCAATGTCGCGATCGATCTGACGCCGTTGGACTTCGTACTGATCCATGTCCTGGTGATGAATCGCACGGTCTGCACGGGCACGCTTAAAGGCACCGATGGTGTTCAGTTCATTCACCAGCGTGAACGTGTCCTCAAGCATGTCGACTTTCTTCTTGTTCTTCTCAATCTTGTCATGAATCTCACATGCCTTGGCATAGTTGCGCTGATGCTTCTTCATCGACTCAAGCAGGGGGACCGTTCGCTGACTTAACGAACGTATCTCTTCGACTTCGGCTAAGCGACGTTCAAGCAGCTTGACCATTTTGGCAAGACGATTCGTATCAAAATCACGCGAAGGGACCGGCATCCTGGGGACCGGCTTGGTGGCGTAGGCATCCAGTGCATCGACCAAAGTCATCGGCGTGGTGTTGGCGATGGCCAGACCACCTTCAGTGCAGTCGAGAATCTGCTGTGTTGATTTGGCAAAGTCACGCTCGAATTGCTTGAGATAGGTGACCATCTGTTCGTCGGTGAAGATGGGCTTGCCATACATGTCATCCTGGCGCGACAGCAGGCCACGATGCCGGACGATGCGTTGCCACTCCATCATCTCAAGCGTGTTGAAGCTGTTGAGTTCGGTCGCCCAGACGTCATGGATTGCCGTGCCGGGACAGTAGTAAAGTCCGTCGGAGAAGCCAAGGTCCTGGCCGATGAGCATGATCGGATCACACCCCATGTACTGCGCCAGATACACCGACAGATGCGCGACGGTGGCGCCAGCTTTGATCGGCGTGATCGGTTTGGCGTCCTCGCCGAGCATGCGATCCATGTAATTGCTCTGCGTTACGCGCACCGGGCCTGGGAAACTGTCGAGAATGCTGCTGTTGGCTTTGGCTTCGGCAACGAGCGTGATGTCATCGACATTGCCAATGCCTTCATAGAACCGACTGGAGATCGCGTGGTAATCCAATGCCGTGACAAAGTCCGGTCGGACGCCTCGGGCAAGCAGCGGTTTGAGTGTTGTTTGAGCTGAGATGACGATCACGTTTTTACGGATGTCCGGATTGGTCAGCAGGTCGATGTTCTTGGCAAGTGATGGGCCTGCACCGACACAGATTGCCGGATAGCCTTCTGCTGCCAGATAGAGTTCGTTGGTGTTGGGACCTGCGCCGTAGTAGGCCAGGTTCATGGTATTGTTACGCACGGTGCGCGAGGAGTTGACCAGCGCGGTGGCAACGTTGGTTCGGAAGAAGGCTAACGCTTCGGTGACCAGGCCGCCAAACTCATGAATCGCAGCCGAGTCGAGTTGGCGGGTGGTGGGGTGCGTGATCAGTTGCGTGCCCTGGGTCATGATGCTGCCAAAGCCTTCGATGCGCCCCAGCAGTCCCGAGCGGTCCATGGTGGTGTCGGCCAGCAGGACATTGTGGCGTCCCAACCATGCTGTGTGATCTATTTTGGATAGCACCGCTTTGAGTAGACTCAGGTTCGGTTCAAAGACGATGATTAACGAACGATTGTCGTTGAGTTCAACAGCGGCTTTGGCAACGTGGTACCCAAGCCCCATGCCCAAAAAAACGGCAGCGGCATGCTTGGTCGGATCAAGTTGACTATTGAGTTTGTCGGCTTCGGCCATGGGATCGAAGCGCGACGCCAGGGAGAGCTTGCGACCCGCATGTTCCAACGTGGCGGTGAGTGGTCCGGCTTTGGAGGCTGCCCAGGTGAGTTCCATGGGCGGGGCGTCCTCAATGCGTTTTGCCATCTCCGGTTCGGTGATCGCCAACTGCTTGAGATTGGCGCGCAGAATGTCCGTTGAGTTTGCCATCATGCTGGTAAGTGTTATCGGAACATAGGTCGCGAGGGCTTGAAAAGCAACGATTTGGGATATCGAATTTTAATGACCAGTACATCAGAACCGTTATTTGTCCGGTATTGAATTTGCATGAGATCATTATGAGCAAGGCAACTTGCATAAAAATCAGGCTTGGTGAATTTATCATACTTTTTGAAAAATTCTAAGAAAGGGAATTGAAATCGAACCGATTTGGTACTATATTGGGTTGTGTAAGAGAAATTGAGAATGAATGCCAAGCGCAGATGAGCAAGGTCAGCGAATGATCAGACGCTTTTGAGCTTGAAGATCGTTGATTTGAAAATAAGGTAACAGGCTGCGGATGCTGACTTTAAACCGCAAAACCGAATATGCCCTCGTCTCCCTGTGTTACTTGGAGCAGCAACGCCAGCAGGGTCGGCCGTTGGTCAGTGCTCAGCGGATTGCTGAGACTTTCAGCTTGCCGTTGCCTTTGCTGATGAACATTCTCAAGCAACTGCGACGGGCCGGTTTTGTCAATTCGACCCGTGGCTCGACCGGCGGATACGCGTTGGACCGAGATGCGTCGGAGATCATCCTGCTGGAGGTGTTGGAGGTTATGGAAGGGCCTATTAGTTTGACACCTTGCACAACGCTTCATCAGTGTGCCTGTGATGATCTCGAAACCGGATCGGTGGAAGCTGAGGAATGCGAGTTGCTCGGATACTGCCCGGTTCAGAACGCGATTGGTCGACTGCACAATCGAATTGAAGCGTTTTTGAAAGATGTTTCCCTTGCTGACCTAGTGGACAGTTCCGTGGACGTGCCGGTCAATGCAGTGGGCTATGAAATAAAAAATGGTCACGCCAGGCAAGATTTGGTGTCGGCCGTCAGTGACGAGTTGGAATTAAAATAGGTACGAGAAAAATCCTGCCGACCCATAGGAGTAAACGGCAATGTCAATCAAGTTTCCCATTTATCTGGATCACAACGCCACCACGCCCGTCGACGAGCGTGTCCTCGAAGCGATGCTGCCTTACTTCACCGAGAAGTTCGGCAATGCCGCCAGCCGTAACCATGCCTTTGGTTGGGAAGCGGAAAAGGGTGTTGACCTGGCCCGTGAACAGATGGCTGATCTGATCGGTGCTGACCCCAAGGAAATCATCTGGACCAGCGGTTCAACTGAATCCAACAACCTGGCTATCAAGGGTGCTGCGACGATGTACGCTCGCAAGGGTAAGCACATCATCACCGCTGAGCATGAACACAAAGCCACGCTTGACCCGTGTAAGCGTCTGGAAAAAGAAGGTTACGAAGTGACCTATCTGGATCCGCCACTCGATGGTGTGATCACCGCGGATATGGTCAAGGATGCCATCCGCGAAGACACGGTACTCGTCTCTCTGATGTGGGCCAACAATGAAATCGGCACCATCAACGAGATTCCCGAGATCGGCAAGATCTGTAAGGAAAAGGGCATCGTCTTCCATACTGATGCAACGCAAATGGTCGGCAAGCTCCCCATCGATGTCGAAGAAGCGGGGGTTGACCTGCTCAGTGCATCGGGTCACAAGTTCTACGGTCCCAAGGGCATCGGCTGCTTGTACGTCCGTCGTCGTCGCCCGCGTATTCGTTTGACTGCCATCATTGATGGTGGTGGCCATGAACGTGGTATGCGATCCGGCACGCTCAATGTCACCGGCATTGTTGGCATGGGCGCAGCCGCTGCACTGTGCAAAGCCGAGATGTCCGACGATGCGATCCGCCTGGGCAACCTGCGTAACAAACTCGAACAGACCATCACCGATCAACTTGACGGTGTTGCCATCAACGGTGCGTTGGATAAGCGTATCCCGCATACCAGCAACATCAGCTTCGCCTGGGTTGAAGGTGAATCGTTGATGATGGCGATCAAGGAAATCGCCGTCTCCTCCGGTTCAGCATGTACCAGTGCATCACTCGAACCCAGCTACGTGCTTAAGAGTCTGGGTGTCGGGGACGACCTGGCTCACAGTTCACTGCGATTCGGTTTGGGGCGCAAGACCACCGAGGAAGAAATCGACTACACCGCACAGAAGGTTGTCGAAGGCGTCAAGAAACTGCGTGAACTGAGCCCGCTTTACGAAATGCACCTGGAAGGCATTGACCTGTCCACCGTGGAATGGGCCGATCACTAAGCCAGTTGTTTGAATACAAGAACACAAGCCGTCAGATGAGCAACGCGAATCTGACGGGTCTCCGAAAAGCGTGAGACACAAGAATACGAGAAGGAAAAGGACGGGCAGGCTATAGCGGATCAAGTGGATGGTAAGCATGTGAATTACCTAGTCCCTGGTCCCTAGTCCCTGGTCCCTAAAACAAAAAGGAGTCAGTCATGGCTTATAGCGAAAAAGTTGTAGATCACTACGAACATCCCCGTAACGTTGGTTCACTGGACAAGGCTGCTGAAAACGTTGGTACCGGCGTCGTCGGCGCCCCCGAATGTGGTGACGTCATGAAGCTGCAAATCCAGGTCGATCAGGCTACAGGCAAGATCACCGATGCCAAGTTCAAGACCTTTGGTTGTGGCAGTGCCATCGCCTCGTCCTCCCTGGCCACCGAATGGGTCAAGGGCAAGACCGTCGACGAAGCGCTTCAGATCAAGAACACCGACATCGTCAACGAATTGTCACTGCCCCCGGTGAAAATTCACTGCTCCGTGTTGGCCGAAGATGCCATCCGCAGTGCCATCGCCGACTACAAGAAGAAAAACCAACCCGCCGAAGCAGCCACTGCCTGAGGTTGCATTGAGCCAAACAATATTTGTAATTTGGAGTAAAACACACCATGGCCATCACACTCACCGAAACCGCTGCACGTGAGATCAACACCATCATCGAACAGCAGAAACTCGACAGCGAAAAAACCCGCCTGCGCGTTGGCGTCAAGGGTGGCGGCTGCTCCGGTTTCTCTTATCTCCTGGACCTCACCGAACAGGAGAAGGAAACCGACGAGTTGTTCGAACTGCACGGCATCAAAGTCGTCTGCGATCCCAAGAGCTATCTCTACCTCAATGGCACCACCATTGACTTTAAAGATGAAATCATGGGCCGCGGCTTTGTGTTCAACAATCCCAACGCCAACACCACCTGCGGCTGCGGCAGCTCATTCAGTGCCTAAACCCGCAAGCCTGTAATCCGTGTGCCTCATCACGTGTTACACAACAATTTGCGATCACTTCCGGCGTCGCGTTTTGCCGACAGTGAACCCAATCCCAGCGCTTCCACTTTAGGGTCCAGGAAGCAGCGAAGCATGGGAACAGGTCCAGGTAACAGGGTGTGTGAGTTCTCACTCCCACCTAACCATGTGTCCCGCCACCACGCTCCAGTCCAACTGGGGCGTGGTTTTTTTTGATGTGCCAAACAATGCGTTATCAATCGGACGCGCTTAATGGGGCAAGGTTTTCGGGGGACCGATCACAGATATGCAGATACGCCGACACGCAGATCATGCACGTTAAAGGTGTCATGAACAAGCTCAATGCTTCACCGACATAGGGGACAAACGAAGCGCCGAAATCCATCGCCAAAATCAGGCACGTGAGGACGAAGTGCAGGCCGAAGCCGTTTTCCATCACCATCGCCTTGCTTTGTCGCATGGATTCGAACACGCCCAATTTGCGGTCAACCATCAGTTCAAAGCAGTAAAACCAGATCGTAAACAGTAATAACCCCGGGATAATCAACAGCGCCATGCCGATCAGTTCGCAGACTGTCGTCAGAAAGAACAGGCCAAGCAGCGGCCAGAATTGTTTGAAGCCGGCAAAAAGGTCACCTAATTCAGCTTTGTGATCCGGCTTGCGACAGGCTTTGATACACATGAACATATAACCACCGAAAATAGGCCCGGCGAGGATCAGCAGCGAGACAATCATCAGGGCGTGAGAGATCAGCGCGCCCAGAACCAATACCAGGAAGTTTTGTCGATACATTTCCAGGGCTTCGTTGAAAAATGTGCCGATGCTAAATGGCGAAGGGGGAGGGGCAGGCACAGCCTCGGAGATTTGTGTGACTGATATGGATTCCGAATAGGAGTCCGGCGGCCCCAGTGTTTCAATGACCTGCGCCATATGCGCCAGCGTCACCGGTTCGTCATCCAATTCGCTCAACGCTTCCTCGATATGTTGTTGGACATTGAGGATGATCTCGTTGATTTCTTCCTCTGGCAGATTGGCCAGTTGTTGTCGAAGACGGGTCAGGTAATCTGCTTCGAGATGCTGGGCTTCCCCGGTTCTGGTTTTCATCAGATTCATCCTTTGTGTTCAATCATCAAGTCTTTGACATGTTCGTTGATCTGGTTCCATGTTTGATTGATTTGCTTGACGCGTTTGCGTCCTTGCGGGGTCAGGTGATAGATGATTCGTGGCGGGCCGTTGGTGGATTCTTCAATGACACTTTTAAGCAGACCTTCACGTTTAAGGCGGTTGAGCAGCGGGTAGATAGTGCCAACGGTCACCACCAGCCCAGGGATGGCAGTGAGGCGTTTGACCAATTCATAGCCATGAGCCTGCTCTCTGGCGAGAATGTTGAGCAGGCACAGTTCAAGGAGTCCCTTTTTGACTTGGGTCAGCCATTTGTCATTGCTCAAGAACTCACTCCGGATATGTTGGAATAGGCTATTATGCACTGCAAGATACTTGGCTGTCAATGCTATGTCTCCAGCCGGGGCGTGGTTTTTTTATCGACAGGGGCGCTGACTGCTGAGGTATACTGAATAAACACTTCAAACAAGGGGAAAAACAATGCTGCGGTGAAAATATTTCTGGTTTGCATTGTTGTTTTTGGTGCTGGTTGTGTAGTACCTGTCGGTGTCTCTGCCAGTCAAGCGACGGTTGCGTTGGATTGATGCCAATACCGCATCAGTGAAATCACAAATGATCTGGTTTAGTCGATGGGAAGCTGATCCAGTCATCAAAGCCTCTGCATTGGAGACGTGGGCACGTGAACATGATCTGTTTGAAGGATATGCTTGGGAAAGTATTTCAGGTGACTCTCAAACCATCTGGGGAATTACCGTCATTAATTACTGCAAAATCACAATGCCGTTGATTTGGGGTTTACGGGATAAGGCGTCAGATTTATTTATTGAAAATGCAACTGAGCAACAACTGTCATCATTCATGCATGCGATGAATCATGGGACTGATCAGCAACGTGAACAGACATGTGAGCAAGCGTATGAAATCATGTTTCCCAAGCAAAAGCAATAGCTGCATCACCACGTGATGCTGAAGCTGCAAAGCAGATTGCTGGGTGATGGAATTCTTGAATTTCAATATTTCACACACAATTCACCTTGACAAAATGTAAAGTCTGCTTTACATTGATTCCCGGTCAAGCAACTCAGAGATTTGGGGCAAGATGACGCCGTTTGAGAAACATGCCTGGTTTAATTTGGTGGTGTTTGTCGTGACGTTGATTGTGGTTGTCCCCATGCTGTTTTTGGTTCAAGGCAATTGGTATCTGTCGGGTTTTGCACTGTTGGGATTGTGGGTTCTGGGGCCCGTCTTTTATCCAAGTCAATCTTTGATTGATGAGCGGATTCGAGCGATTCAGAATCATGCCACACGCATCGCCTACTGGGCTTACTGGGTTTTATTTGTGCTTGGTGGGCTGGCGATGTGGTTCTGGCAATATCGTCAACAGACGCTGGGACCGACGGTGATACCGATACTGGTTCTCGGGGGTCTGGTGTTGTATGTGTTGGTCCATTCCGGGGCGACCATCATCCTGCACCGCCTGGAGAACTGGTATGCCGGGAGTTGATTTGATCAACGACATCCGAAGGCTGCGTCGCGAGAACGGCAAGATGACGCAACAGGAACTGGCTGATCACGTACAGGTCAGTCGGCAGACGATCATTGCGCTCGAATCCGGCCGCTACGCACCTTCGCTTGTCCTGGCTATGCGTATCGCAAACGTCTTTAACGTCGGGGTCGAAGACGTGTTTCAGTTGGCAGACGAATCTGAAGAATAAACCTGTTCCGGAGGATCCAAAATGCAGAAAACGCTTCTTGTTATCAACACCATTTTTATCATGGCAGTGGGCGCTTTTGTCTTGCCTTTGTTTCTGGATGTGCGTGATGTGAGTATGCAGGTTCAGGATTTGAGCCAGCGCAATGAGCAAACTCTCGAGCAAGCCGCGACACAAGCCGATCAATTTCAGAAAAGTATGCAACAAGCTCAACAGGAATTGATCCTGAAGGTTGATCAGTTCGAAACAACCAAAACCGCTCAGGATGAAAAAATTGCTGCGGTTCAAAAACAACTCGACGAGCTTGTGACAGAACTTAAATTAATCAATCAGGGCAATACGGATGTGGTGACCAAGGCCAACAATCTCGAAAAGCAGGTTGCTGAAATCGCATCCATGCAGGGCACGATGTACGACAAGATATTGGGTGAAGTCCTCAAGTCAGTGGACAAGAATCTTTCGACTTCCAACAGCCGTCCTGCGACACAGCGTGTGGTGATGCCGATCGCCAAGAGTGAATCGATTGAAGGCAGTTGGCTGTTGGTGTTGCCCGCTGGCTTTCAACGCCAGGTTGCATGGAAGCAGGTTTCACCGGTTGATTATCAATTCAGTTCACCCGGAAGTAGTTTTACTGGGACGTATCAGAAACGTGGCGATCAATTGGTATTGGTCTCTGCATCACAATCGCGTTTGAATGGACATTTCATCTGGCAAATCGATAACGCACACGCCATGCGCTTGATCAAGTCGCCACCCACAAGCATGATTGGCTCAGACTATACGGGTGCCACACTTGTTCGACGGGGGGCATCGACGAACTGATTGCATGCCGGATCACTGAATTCGACATAAAACCAGAGGAATTGTGGCTGGTTTGGCTGACGCCTGGCCGTTAACTTGATTGGAGTTATCAAACTCCAACCCAAGGTTTAACGCTCATGTCCAAAACCATTCGCATTCTCCCTGCTGGCGATTCAATCACGGCATCGCACGACGAACTTCGTGGTGGCTATCGTGGTCCGCTTCAAGATTTGCTCGATGAATTTGAAGTCGAACATCAATACGTCGGCACACGCACCGATCGCAGTGCAGGCATTCGTGACGGGGCGCATGATGGGTATCCGGGTTGGAGCATGACGCAATTGCTCAATGGTGATGATACGCCACCATGGGGTTCGCTGAGCAGTCTAGCAGACAGTGTGAAAAAGTTTGAGCCCGATGTGATGCTGCTTCTGTGTGGCACGAATCCGATTTACCTTGGCGAACCCCAGCCGGTCATGCAGACGATGCGTGATCTCGTGGACAACATGTTTGCTACGCGCCCGACCATGCATCTTTTCCTGGGGTCGATTCTGCCGATCATGCCCGGTGAAAAACCGTGGAACATGACGGTGCCTCAGTCGATTCTCAAGCGTGTCAAGCAGTACAACATTCTCCAGGCCGGTCTGGTCGCTGAGTATGCTGCTCAGGGTAAGTCGATTCATTTTGTGGACCACTATCCCATTGCCAATGGCGCGACGGATCTTGGTGAAGATGGTGTGCATCCAGCTGCCAACGTGTTCCCGCGTATGGCTTGGGCATGGTTTGCTGCGATGAAAGCAGCAGGTTTGTTTTAAGCCGATAGCACGATTACCATTTGTGTCATGAGTCTGTCTATGCTCAAAGTAACTGTGATGCAATTCAACACGGTGATTGTGATTCAAATTGAAAAACCGTCCCAGACTCAATACCTGTCATTCGCTCTGAGGTGAGTTACTTTTTGGATTAAGCATTTGCTCGGCACGCTTGAGATTGTCTTTGGCCTGCTCTAACTTTGGATCAGCCTGGACTGCGCGTTTAAAGTAGGTTGCGGCCTGTTTGACGTGACCTTGCTTGGCAAGCACAACGCCCATGCTGTTGAGGATTTTGGCATCACTTGGATGTTGAATGAGATAGCGTTCGTACATCCTCTGGGCGCGTTGCAGTTGGCCAAGTTGTGAATAGCTGTAACCAAGTTCCGAATACAACGCATCGCTTGGCTGTTTGGCAATGAAAGGTTGGAGTAATTCAGCAGCCTGTTGATGTTCTTGCTTGAGATTGCAGATGCCTGCCAGGTTCAAAGCTGCACTTTCATTGTCAGGATTTTCAGCAAGGGCCATGCGCAGATAGGTGATGGCTTTGTCATACTGCTGAGTTGTCTTGTTCACCAGCCCCAGTCCCAGCAGCGCTTTGTTTCGAAATTGGGAGTCGTTGATCGCGGTCATGTAGTAGTTGGTTGCGCGATCATACCTTTGAAGATTCATCTCGATATAGCCAAGATTGATATGGGCAAGGCGATTGCTTTGTGGCGCGTTGATGTGGTATTGGTAGCATTGCCAGGCCGGTGCCCATTGCTTTTGGCTTTCGTAAATTTCACCCAGATGAATCCAGCATTCCTTGGATCGGGTGTTTTGGTCAATCTGATGTTGCCAGAGAACCACGGGATTGTCATAAAAATGTGACAGCTTCATGGTCCAGGGCAGGTAACAAACACAGGTGATCAAACTCAGTGACAGGGCGGCGAGTAACGCCTGTTTTTCCGAGCATTTGATGGTAATGACAAGACGATAGACCGCAACGACCGGCAAAAGCAGAGCAATGATGCTGAGGATGGAAATGCGACGATCCGCAGCCACTTCGCTGACCAGCGGCAGAACACTGGAGGTCGGGCCAAGCAGCAGGAAAATACACAGGATGCTGCAACTGAGTTTGGGAAATTTGATCAGTGACAGACAGCCCAACACAAACAGCATGGCCAGACTGAAGAATTCAAGGCGAACCTGCGAAAAGCCGCGGACGATCGGCCAGTCATATGACAGGCAAAGTCCAGCTGGCCAATAGCAGTTGATCAGGTAATGCCAGATCACCTGGGATTGGGTCATCAGGTATTCAAAACGCGAAACACCAAAGCCGGTCCCGGTACAACTTGGATTGGGATTGTAGAGGATGATCGCGCCACAGATGGACCATGTGGCAGCGAAGATGGCCAGATAGGCTTTGGGCTTGGATTGGTAGGCTTTGCGAAAACTGCCGTTGAGAAAAGCGTAGTCAATCAACAGCAGTATTGGTGGAAGTACTGCTGCATTTTGCTTAAAGCCCATACTCACCACGCAGGCTGTGAACATCATCACCAGCCAGCGTTTTTTGCCTGTGAGATGATGGCGAATCAGGCCGTCGATTGAGAGGAAGATACCCAGTGCTGCAAACTGCTCAGAGCGTTGGGTGATGTAGAGAACGCATTCGGTTTGCACCGGATGCAGACTCCATGCCAGACTCACAAGTAAGGCCAGCCAGTCGGTGAGATAGCGATTTTTTTCAGAGCTGTTCAAACATATCGGCAAAAAACGGCTGAGTAAGCCAAGCAGTACCCATGCGATGATGATCTGCAAGACGATGTTGGTCCAACGATAGGGTTCTGGATTCAAGCCATAGAGTTTGTAGTCGATGGCGAAACTCAGGTTAATCAGCGGTCTGCTGGAGTAGGTCGTATCCCGCTTGCCTTTGAGAACCGCCCACCATGAATCCTGATGAAAGGTCGGATTCTTTTCAATGGCAATGCTGTCATCAAAAATAAATGGCCCGTGTACCCCCTGTCCAAAGACCCAGAGAATCAGTCCTGCAATGAGTATGCGAAACACCAGCATGCGAAGCGGGTCGTTACGCATGGCAGGTGGTCTTGAATTCTCGATTGCATCATTCACAAGGTGTGTCTTTCATCCAGCGGGTATACGTTGAACAATATACCTGCCAAATGCGACCCGGATAAGATGGTGGGGTGTCGAATGAGTAATTTTAACCGTCAGCTTCGATGCCCAGGTCTTTGACCTTTTTGTTGAGCGTGTTGCGGTTGATGCCCAGAAAGTCGGCTGCCCGGGTTTTCACACCACCGGTGTGTTCGAGGGCTTCGGTGATCAGGGCGCGTTCGACTTGATTGACGACGATCTCGTAAATCTGGCCTTCGTTCATTTCGTATTCACGAATGGCTTGCTCGGCGAGGCGGCCTGCGGTGGTTTCCAGTGATTCACTCGAACCCGTGCCACGGACCTGTTGAGCGAACATGCGGATTTGCAGGGGCAGTAACTCGTCGGTGAACTCATCACTACTTGAAAGCACGACCGCGCGTTCGACACAGTTTTCCAACTCGCGCACGTTACCCGGCCAGGGATAACGCAGCAGGGTGTTGAGAATCTCCCGACTCATGCGATGGAGATTGCGGCTGTTTTCCTTGTTGAAGCGATCCAGGAAAAAATCGATCAGACGCGGGATGTCCTCACGACGGTTACGCAGTGGCGGGATGTTGATCGTCACCACATTCAGTCGGTAGTAAAGGTCTTCACGGAAATCGCCTGAGCGAACCGCTTCTTCCAGATCAAGATTGGTTGCAGCAATCACACGCACGTCAACCTTCACAGAGTGATGATCACCCACACGCTCAAACTCACGTTCCTGGAGCACACGCAGGAGCTTGACCTGGAGTTGTGGATCCATCGTGCCGATTTCGTCGAGGAAGATCGAGCCACCATCCGCAGCTTCAAATCGGCCGGTCTTGTCTTTGACGGCACCGGTGAAGGCGCCCTTGACGTGGCCGAAGAGTTCGGATTCCAGAAGTTGCGGGGACAGGGCGCCACAGTTCACGCGGATCAGTGGTTTGTCCTTACGCGGTGAGTTGTAGTGGATCGCCTTGGCAATCATTTCCTTACCGACACCGGTTTCACCGAGCAGCAGGGCGGTGGCGCGGCTGGTGGCAACCTGGCTGACGGTCGCTAAAACTTCTTCCATCGCCGGCGATGAGCCGATGATATTATCAAAGTGGTAGCGCTTGCCCAGGTTGTCGCGGAGTCGTTCGTTCTGCTCGATGAGCTGATCGGTTTCGACTTTGACGATCTGGTGCAGTCGGATGGTCTGTGAAAACGAGCCGGCAATGATGGTCAGCAGGCGTGCATCTGCAGCCAGCGACATTTCGTCGGTGTAGGGTATATCGACGGAGATGGTGCCAGCCACGCCGGTTTCGCCCTTGACGGGGACACAGATGAAGCTGATGGGGCGCTTGTCATTTTCGTTGATCAGTTTTTCGCGACCGGTTCGGTTGAGGAAATCCTGGTCCTGCGAAATGTCTGCAATGACACGCGGTTCACTGGACTTCATCACCTGACCGGTGATGCCTTCGCCCAGTGCGTAGCGTCCCTTGGCCATCTCCTCGGGACTGAGGCCGACCCCGGCGATGATGCGCATCTGCTCGGTGGCATCGTCCCAAAGTGTTAAGGAGGCTCGTTTGATGCCCATTTGGTCAACAAGGACACTCATGGCATGTTGAAATACTTCGTTAAGCTCCAATCCTTCGCCCAGGATTAAGCTTATTTTTTCGAGGATGTCTAATTCTTGTTCAGGTCTGGTCATAGTGTGCCTATTTTATAGACATTCATAAATCTGGCAAGGCGGTTGGTAAGTCTTGAGACGAAAACTTGCCCGAATATGGATACTATTCCAATTGTAACGTGAAAACACAGTTTGTTAAAGCTGGTTGATTTGAGGTTAAATGTTGGTATGAATAGCATTTATGTTAATACAAAGTCTGCTTTGGTGTTGTTGATGGTTTTCGGGGCATTATGCGGTTGTCAGTTCAAAGGCGATGCCGTAACGCCAAAGAATCAGGCAGGGCCTTCTGCACTTGATACGCAGGGGCTCTGGCAGCCTGTCCCACATGATGTCAGGATTTACCCCTCATCACGATTCATTCTCACCGGACAGCGTCCTGCCTTGGAAGCACGTGTCGAACTCAAGGACGAAATGGGGGATTCGATCAAGGCGGCTGGCAGCTTCCATTTGGAACTGCTCAAGGAAACCGGGGCTCGCAGACAGGCTATGCAGGAGAAGCTCTACAGTTGGGATGTCCCCCTCAAAACCATGGCAGATCAACAATCCTATTTTGACTCCGTGACCCGAACCTACCGATTTGTTCTCCGGCTGGACCGCGAGATTGCACCGGATGACCAATTGGCGTTGGCCCTCACTTTCAAGCGGTTGGATGGGACCTTGCTCAGAACGCAGGCCGTCCTTGGGCCTGATGGTGTGCGATTTGGGCAATAAGCAGACCGATTCTTATCTTGATGTTGGTGGACTCATAGTCGAGTATGCATGTGATAACGCTGGGCTCAAATGTGGATTTATTCGATTGAACCGGGTTCGACATTGGCCAACGCTTCTTCTGCAGTGAGTTTTTCCATGCTGAGTTTATGGTAGGTTGGCTCGACGGTCTGGGTTTGCATGATGATGGTTCGGAAGTGATCCAAATCACTGGCGATGCGTGGTATGCCCACGATGTCGGTGAAGCCTGTCGGGTTTTTAAAGCCATCAACATACAGATGCCATTGCTGACCGATCCGTGCCGCCCACGCCAGGTGTGTGCCACGTTTCAAGTACATCGGCTGTGTCATTTCGTCAAATTCCCCGACCATTTGGTTGTTGAGATACAAGCGAATAAATGAACCGCTTTGCGTGAGGTATAGCAGTTGTTCAAAGTCCGGCGAGAATTGCAATGAGCCGGGAACAACCGGGTCGATTGCAGGGCCCGGTTTGCCATGATCTACAACGCACCATTGATCGTTCGTCTTGGCGACATAGACAACGCGTCGGGCATTGGGTGTCATGAGGATATCGGTGGTTTGTATGGCCTGATAGGCATCGAGTAACTGACCATCTGCGGTCAGATGTTCCCCTGCGTCCGTACGCGTGACATAAAAGAGTTGGATATTCTTGGGACCATACTGGATTGTATCGGGCAGGACATAGCCGTTGATCGGCAGGAGTTGGCCGTTGCGGATGATCTGCGTATGGCTACCGACTGTTAGCCTTGCAGCCCAGGTATTGGGGTGATCTGCGAATACCAGTTTGACGGGTGTTGTCGAATTGGCGTTGTCGATCGGGGTGTTGTTGCAATGGAGTTGCCAGTTGTTGTCATGTGTACGCAACCAGCCGTAGAGTTTGTGGGTTTTGGGATGGAACTGCAGGCTTGATGCGTCGTTTGCCACGCTCCACGGTTCGTTGTTTTGCACGACATACCATTGGCCGTTGTATTTAGCGATGTAGGCTAATTGTTCAGATAAATCGTCATAGACAGGTGCTTCGACGACTTCCTCGTACGGACCTGCGGTTTTGTCGTTGATCTGGGCATACCAATGCTGACCACGCCGGGCGAAGTAGGCGATTTGTCTACTATCCGGGCTGAAACGAATGCTTTGTTCGTTGATTTCGTCAAATGGAGGCCCGTCTTTGCCGTTGACACAGAGTTGTTGTTTGATGGGTGATTTGAAGATGGCTGCCCAGCCATAACCGTTGGGGCTGGGGATGGGGTCGGAAACGAATTCCCGGAAGTTGTAGGGGCGATGATTTCGGACGATGTACCAGGGACCGAGTTCTCTTGCTCGGTAATAGAGTTGGTTGTGATTTTCTGAAAAGGCAAGCTCGCCAACTTTACGATAGACACGACTGGGGATACCGTCGAGGACGACAATAATCCCGATCCCACGTTGCATCTTGTAGGCGATATGCGTGCAGTCGGGGCTGATAATCATCGATTCTGGAATGATGCGCCATCCGCCTTCGACTTTGGGAATGGTTTGAACCTTTTCCTGCCAATAGCCGTAATCAGTTGGCAGAATATGGGTTTGGGTTCGTGGTTGTGACCATGCCTGTGAACATAGCAGCGTGATCAGCAGTCCCAGCAAAATGGGACGTCCATTGAGATGAATTTCTGACTTGGTCATAACAACCTCGGCATCATTTTTTTGCCCTGACCCCATGTCAGACAGTTGTTTCTATCGTCGTTTTCATCACTGTCTGTAATGCTGAATCATTTTAAATCTAGAAAAAATACCTCCATCAGTTCGCATAATCAGAACTTCAAATGCAACACATTGATGAAATAAAGCATTCAAGTGACCGGTATGACATGAATTTGGCAATTTTTTAGTCTGAAAACTTGTCTTGTAGGGGTGAGGTGTTATTATGTTTATTAACAGTGATACACGTTCTTTATTATCTTCTTCAATCTCTTGTGCACTGTTTGCTTGTGATTATCGTTTGTTTTAATTGGCGTGGATTGGGGTGTTGCTATGGCACGTGATAAAATTGCCGTTCGGACTGGATTTACGTTAATTGAATTGCTCGTTGTGATCAGCATCGTGGTCCTGCTGATAGCGATTCTCCTGCCAGCACTTGGCAAGGCACGGGAAGCAGCACGGGCTACCAAGTGTCTGGCGAACCTGCGGTTTCACTGTGTTGCCCAGGCAGCTTACAACGCGGACTTCAATGAATATGTGGTGCCTGGCAATAACTGGTCATCAAATTCGCACTACCGCAGTTCGATGGGACTCAAGTCAGACGGTACCAGTTCCTGGCCTCTTGGGATGTTTTGTCCCGGGGCGACACGCGCTATTCGCCTGGCGACAAGTGATAAGCAAAATATCGGTATGTCATATGGTTACAACAAAGAGCAGATACGCCGAGATCAGTACAAGCCGTATAAGACCTACTATTTTCGGATTCTCGACATGAAGCGCCCGGGCAGGAAGTTTCATGTTGCAGACGCCGTTTCCACGACAATCACATTCGATCGTAAAAGCAATTACAAAACCGAAGAAAACGTGACCAGCACGCGAGACCGGGCCTGTGCCTGGCGTCATCACGAGTGGCAGATCATGCAAACCGGTTTCTACGACGGGCATGCTGCGTACTACACTCGCACAGATATGAACACCACCCTTCATGGTTATAATGCTGTTGCTAATCTCTGGCTGTACTGGAAATAACCTACATCCTGACGTTTTTGGGTTTTGCTTGGTTATCGCATTTTTCAACTCAAGTGTCGCATCTGACGCGCACGCAAGTCTGCGTGCGGCTATTGAAAAGACCGTTCAACAGCCGTGAACTGACAGCTCGTGCGTTCCCCTGTACTCACTACGCTTGAACGAAAAATGCTCTAATCCCCTGTGATTCGTCTGAAGAACCTGATGGGGCATCAGGTGTGGCGTGGTTTTGTAAACTCTCAAATATGATTCGATTTTGCCATCTTGGTTTTCAGGATGGCTTTTTTTTTGCTCTCTGATGCTTGATTCCTCTTAATCTGTGCATATACTCATGCACAGTTATTGATGTTTTTAATATACAGACTGCCTGATTCATTTTCAGTTATACGAATTTCTTGATGAGTTTCTCTGGTTTTCAGCATCTGTGTATTGGTTGCTGTACAGTTGGCTCAATATGGAATGACTATGTCCAAGTTGCATCGCGAAAGTCCGATCCCGCTGAACTATCAACTCACTCGGCAGTTTGAAACCGAGATTATCGAGGGGCGATGGAAGGTGGGGCAAAAGATCCCATCCGTCCGCCAGCTCACCGAACTTTACGATGTGAGTGTGCCCAGTGTCCGCAAGGCACTGGGGCATCTGGTCAGTGAGGGGGTGATCGAAACCATCCCCGCCAGTGGCAGTTATGTCCGTAAACGTCCGTCATATCGCAAGGCAGAGAGTACACACACGCTGGTATTCATGTTGACCAATGCGTCGCAGCTGAAGATGAGTTACTACATGCGAACCTTGCCCGAGGTAGCCAAAGAGGCTTCGAAAGTCGGCTTGGGGGTGGAGTTCAACCATTTGAATTCGGACATCAACAACACGCTTCGCACCTCACAGCCCAGTGGCGTGATCTGGTGCGGTGGCGGTGAGATGGACTACATTCGGGATCTGATTGAACGCCAGGTGCCTGTGGTTGCCATTGGTGATGGACCGGATATTGAGGGGGTGACGCGCATCGTCAACGACGACTTTGACGGTGGTTGTCTTGCGGGGCGTCATCTGCTTGGTTTGGGCCATCGGAAGCTGTTGGTCTTTCAACGTGATTCTTCATTGCCTTACGTTCGGCGTCGTCTTGCTGGATTTCGTTACATCACCGAAGACTATGCTGACGCGCAGTTGCAGACAGTAGCCTGTAATGATGAGGATGCAGACATCGTGGCTCGACGGATTCTTCAAGCCGATGAGCTTCCGACCGCGATCTTCGCCACGTCCGACCGTCTGGCTCATACACTCATGCGGCAGGCCGCCTTAATGGGGGTCGACGTGCCCGGACAGATAAGCGTGATGGGGTTTGGGGATGAACCGTTCGCCGAATTCATGACACCAGCCTTAACGTCGATATGCATCAACCATCAGCAACTTGGACAGGCGTGTGTGGATGTGCTTTGGAATGGACAATCGCAGGCAAAGGGGGATTGGATACGTGAGATTAAATTGAATGTGCAGCTTGTTGAGCGTTCTACGACCGCAAGCAGATATGGGAGTGAATGATGAAAGTTTTGGATCGTTGTGATCGTACAGGTTTTACGCTGATTGAATTGTTGGTGGTGATCAGCATTATCTCGCTGCTTATCGCCATCCTGCTGCCGGCATTGGCCAGTGCTCGCATGAGTGCGATGCAGATCCAGTGTGGCTCAGGGATCAAACAGATCGGCGTTGCCTATGTCATCTACGGGGAAGATAACGAGCAATATTTCCCGCATCCGCGTGGGACCTACAAAGACAGTGGTGGAACCTTGAGAAAGTACGACACCACCGCGCCGAATAATGCTCGGTTCAACTGGTACATCGGACGCTACATCGATAACTCCTGGTGGCAGGATAATCGTGATAACCTGGCGCGATATTTTTGGCATCAGAGCGTCCAATGTCCCGAACGCGATGCGGACAAGGGCAATCACTTTGGTATGGTCAATCAGTACGAAGGCTACTACTGGCAGGTCATCAATCAAAGTGAAACCATTCTCATGGGCGATGCCAAGAGCTATTTCTTTATGGAATCTTCTGGCGGGAATTTCCAGTACAGACACATGGACCGGGCAGGCAACTTCACCGGCAACCTCAATCTCCTCATGGGCGACATGCACGTCAAAACCATCCCCGAGCACGCCAACCTGCTCGTTCAGCCCTGGAGTTCCAGTCCCATGCTGGTGGTCAAACGGCAGTGACGTTCGGCATGATCCATCCACGTCCCAACACCTGCCGAGCAGGATAGGACTACGTGCAGTAGGCATTCCCGGTGAAGACCGCTGGCGGTGCCTTGTACCTGAGTTGCGCACAATTGCATCAGCGAGCTACTCGTGTCGAGTCTGTCCTGCTCACAAAGATATGGCTTGCGATATCCATTTAAGCTGCAATGATCCACTGGCAAGCATCACCATTTGAAATGCTTAATTTTTTCAGATTGAATTAGCCGTGTTGCGATGCAACACTGGGGGCTGGCGTGATCCAGACTGTTTGTCAGCCTTGCGCCCCAACATCTTTGTCAGGACAGGCAGGAAGAATGGGCGAAAACGGCAACGGCGTAAACAGGACAGGGGCTTGATAATTGTGAATCGGGTGGTCTGTGGTGACCTTTGATTTGGGAAAATGCATAATTTTCTCCAGTTCCCCAGAACAGTTGTGTTTTGCTCTCTTACTTCTGTTTACAATGATGTTAACAGTTGTTTTAAGGTCCTGTGAACAGTTACAAAGTTGGATTTTAAACAGGTATATGGCATATTTTCATTGGGAAGACTTGCCTTGGATGACTTGCCTGTTATTATGTTTATTAACAGTTGAACTCAGAATATCATGACACAATTACACCGTGACAGTCCGATTCCCTTGAACTATCAGCTCTCTCAACAGTTGGAAGCTGAAATTGTTGAATCACGTTGGCAGATCGGGGCCAAGATCCCGTCAGTTCGCCAACTCACGGAGCGCTACGGCGTGAGCATGCCGGTGGTCCGACAGGCCTTGCAGCATCTGGCCAGCGAAGGCGTCATCGAAACTCTGCATGGCAAGGGATCGTTTGTCCGTAAGCGTCCGGAGCAGCGTGCTTCGGTTTCTGCCCAGACGCTGGTATTCATGTTGACTGATGCGACACCGATGAAGATGAATTACTTTTTGCGTGTCTTGCCGGAGGTTGAGAAGTCTGCGGTGATGCATGGTTTAAGTGTCGAGTTCAACCAGTTTAATCCTGAGATTGCCAATGCGACGATCAATCAATCTCGTCCGCGGGGTGTGATCTGGTGTGGTGGTGGTAACACGCATTACGTCGAAGATATGGTCCGTCGCCAGTTGCCGGTTGTGGCAGTGGGTGATGGTCCGGATGTTGAGGGCGTGACGCGCATCGTCAACGATGACTTTGAAGGCGGCTACATCGCTGGTAAATATCTTTTCGGCTTGGGGCATCGTCATGCCTGCGTGATTCAGCGACAGGGATCATTGACCTATGCCCGTCGTCGTCTGGCCGGTTTCCGACATGCGGCAGAGGAGTTCTCAGGCACGCGTGTGGATGTCATGGCCTGCGATGGTGCCGATGCCACCGAAATCGCAACCGACATGCTCGACGTGGCGGATCGCCCCACAGCGGTCTTTGGCACATCTGATCGTCTGGCACATGCGGTGATGCGTGTGGCCAACGAGATGGGCATGCGCTTGCCTGAAGATTTGAGTGTGATGGGGTTTGGCGATGAGCCGTTTGCCGAATTCATGATGCCTGCATTAACGTCGATCCGAATCAATCTGACGCAGTTGGGTCGAGCTTGCGTGCAGGCGCTTCTGGATAAACAGTCGGGGAATGCGAACGATTGGGTTCGTGAAATCAAGTTGGATGTCCAGCTTGTGGAACGTTCCTCGGCACAGCGGATTTAGAGGGTTAACACCATGAAAAGCATTGACCAGGGCCCCGTCAGAGGGTTCACGCTTATCGAATTGCTTGTGGTCATCAGTATTGTCGCCTTGTTGATCGCAATACTCCTGCCTGCGCTTGCCACAGCAAGACTCAGTGCCCAGCAGACCAAGTGCGCTTCAGGACTCCGGCAGATCGGCATCGGGTTTGTGCTTTACGGTGAAGACTACGAACAGTATTTCCCACATCCCAAGGGTTACAGCGATGCCTGGAACAATGGAGACACCCGTTACATGTGGTACATCGGCCGCTACGTCAACAGCAATTGGTGGACGCGAAACAGAGGTAGTGCTGCACGCTACAACTTCCCCACTGAAGTGAAATGTCCCCACCGGGCAACATCGGCTTACAGCTTCGGGATGAACTACTACTACACCGGCCAGTATTGGAAAGTGATCAACGCTTCGAGTACCGCTTTACTTTCCGATGGCAACAGCTTTTACATGTTCCCAAATCGCTGGAAGAAAAATTACATTTACCGTCACATGGATCGTGATGGTAGCAATACCGACAACATGAACGTGCTCATGGGGGACATGCGTGTGATTACCATCCCGCATCGCGAAAAACGGATCACCACCCCGCATGAGAAGTGCAAGTTCGTCAAGACCAAAAAGTAAGGATAACCCACCACCAGCTTGACAGTCGGCAAGCCCCACAAACCAAACCCTATCCATGCTCTGTCCCGTGAGACTTCACGTTGACACGGCTGGATCAACATACTCCCAATCTGTGTTCTCGTTTTACTGGAAAGAATCGTTATGAGTACCTTTCGTTTCAATGTCCACACCTGTCTGACCCTTTTGGCAGCATCGCTGATGGCAACACTCACCGCATCTGCCGCGGACCTGTACATGTCCCCGACAGGCTCAGGCAACAAGTCCGGCAACGCATGGGACAATGCCATGCAGTACACCGACGCCAAGTCGTTGGAAGATGCTTATGGCAAACTCCAGCATGGTGATACCCTCAACCTTGCTGCCGGTGAGTACAAAGGCGGAACCATCACCCTCAAGAATGATGGCAAAAGTGAAAAAGACATCATCACCATCAAGGGCCAGATCAAAGACGGCAACATGCCCACCTTCGTCGGTGAATGGGGCAAGCATGATGCCAACAAGGGATTCACCTTGTTTAACGTCGAAGCCGGTTCGCGTTGGATTGGCATTCAAAACATCGCAGCCCGCAATGTCCGCGGCTTTTTCTGGACCAATTCCCCCGGCAACATCACCGGCATCCGCATCAAAAACGTTGAAGTCCGCGAAACGCGCGACGGCTTTATTTTCACCGGTGGTGCTTCGGCATCTGAGCCTGAGACAGGCAGCAATGACATCCTCGTCGAAGATGCCAAGGTGATTCACTATTCCAAACGCGGCTTTCGCATTCGGGATGGTGTCTACAACGCCACCTTCAAAAACTGTGTCGCCGATGCCGGTGGCAAAGAGTGGGCAACCGAACCGTTCCACATGGGCTTCTCCAGCCAAGGCGGTTCGGGAGGTTCAGGTGTCTACGATCATGACATCACCTTCATCGACTGCATTGCCATGAACAACTACCACGATGCTGGCAGTGGTTACTGGAATGCGGACGGTTTCTGCGCAGAACGCAATTGCTACAACATCACCTACATCGGTTGCATCGCTTACGACAACACCGATGGTGGTTGGGATGACAAGTCTGCCAACCCGCTGCTCATCGGTTGTGTTGCTTTGCGTAACAAGCGTAACCTTCGCTTCTGGAGCAATGATCCGGGCGTGGTGCTGTATCGCACAGTCAGCGGCTATCCCTACAAGCGTGGCGGGAACTCCAGTTCGGTCTGCATGTGGACCGGCGGCATCGCCAAGATTTTCAAATCGACTTTCTTTGGTGATCGTCCAGGTTGGGAACTCTCACGCTATCGCGCTCCAGCAGAAGTCGAAGCAGCCTTGCGTGCGTTCCATCACGATAGTGTCGTCGTACTCTCCGATGGTAATCAGGCAGACAAGCGTATCATTCTCGATAACACCAAGGTCATGAGCACGGAAGAATCGGCCAAGGTTCTGCCCGACTTTGCGTATGGTCAATCTGAAAAATATGAAATCGGTACGGCACTTGATGGACTCGGATCAGGCAGCAATCAAGGCTATCACTCCAGTTGGCGCAGCGAAGATTACATGACCATCGGCCGTAAACTTCAGCCGGCAATCGTCAAGCAGGGCAAGCTCCTCGATGCCAAGCCGATCAATGTTTTCATCGACAAAAACCCCACCGGCTGGTACTTCTCCGGCTGGCGTGTCGTGGACATGAAGCGCATCAAAGGTCAAGGCATTGATGGTTCAGATTGTATGGGACTCGTTGCCAAGGCAACGGCCAACGGTGCAGGCGGTACCTACCGCACCAAGCGCGCAGGTTGTGATATCAACCTAGCTGACCGCGAAAAAGCCGACTGGCATTTCAGCTTCATGATCAATACCAACGGCAATAGTAATGTCCCCAAAATGGCAGCCAAAATCTTCTCTATGGACAACTCCGAGAAGACCAAAGACATCACGCTGGCTGGCAAGTTCGACCCGGCCGTGCAGGGGTGGCAGCAGATCTCCATCCCCGTCAAAGACTTTGAAAGTGGCAATACGCCATTGACCTCCTTCGCAGGCTTCTATGTCCGTGTGGATGGTTCAATCAGTAACCCCATCCTCTTTGACGACATCAAACTCACACCCGGTCAAGCCGAGGCCAAGACCATCGCAGCTGCACCGACAAGTTCCGCTGCTTCAGCCAGTAGCCCGGTGTCCACGGCCAGCGATGAACCTCAACTCGCGGACATCCCCAAGGGCGATGCCAACAGTCTCAAGTCCATCACCGTCTATGACAACAAACGTGACTCCGGTTGGTATCACAGCGGCTGGAGTGGTGGCAAGATGAAAGACTTTGCTGGCAAAGGTCCCGATGGCAGCAACTGTATCGGTATCACCGGCACCCCCGGTCAGGGTGGCGTCACCTTCCGTACCAAACGCGAAGGCACCGACCATGCAACACCCGATTCGGATCAGGGTAAATGGGCACTGCAATTTGTCATGAGCTCGACAATGAATATGAAGATCAAACTCCTGAGCCTGGAAAAAGGCGTTGACAGCAAGGAAGTCTACACGTCCAAATACAAAGCTGGTGATGAAGTCAACGGCTGGCAGAAGTACAGCATCCCACTCAAGGATTCGATGCCAACAGCACAACGCTTCTCCGGCATTGCCATCCGCGTCCCCAAAGGTATGTCCGAGCCGATCATGATCGACAACATGACTTTGGAACTCTTGCCCAACTGATTTTTTCAAATGATGCGTCATCAATTTTAACCATCACCTGCTCCCAGTCGGTACGATGTCTGACTGGGAGCACTTTTTTCTTTCGGAGTTTTTAACATGCGTTATTTGGTTTTGACATTGTTGATGAGTTTGTTTTTAGGATGGGGCCTGACCGATCAAGTCCAAGCTGAAGAGTTGCCTGCGATCAAGATTGTTCTCTGCGGAGATTCAACGGTTCAGAATTACAAATTGCCCAACGACAAACGCGGTTGGGGGCAGGTCATGGGTGAATTTCTTTCTGACAAGGTTACCATTGTGAACTTGGCAGCAGGGGGTCGCAGCACCAAGACCTTCATCAAGGAAGGTCGCCTGGATAAAGCCTTGGCAGAGAATGCAGACTATGCATTAATCCAGTTTGGTCACAACGACTCGCACAAGAAAGACCGTCCCGAGTCCACCGATGCCGATGGCGATTACAAGACGTATCTTGAGCAGTACATCAGTTCGTTCGGAGCTAAGAATGTGAAGATGGTTTTCGTCACGCCGATGCATCGTCGCGTGTTTCGTGATGGCAAGTTGGTGACCTGGCTGCTGCGATATCGTAATGCCATGATCGAAGTCGCAAAAAAGCACGATCAACCGCTGGTGGATTTGTATATGCACTCGGAAGTGTTGATGGAAGCTTTAGGCGAAGAGGGTAGTGCTTACCTGAGTTGTAACGCCAAGGACCGTTCGCATTTCTCACCTGCCGGCGCTAAGGCGATGGCTTTGTGCATTCTCAAGGATCTGCAATTACAGAATCATCCACTGGCAGCCTACATCAAACCCGACGTCGCCAGTCGACTTAAGCAGGCAACATATCCGAATCTCGCGCCGGCTCCTGAAGATCAGTGATTAATGCGATGTGGCGCCTTTGAGAGTTGCATCTTCGCTGCAACAGCAACACGTGGTGTTGCAGCTATTTTGTATGCATTATTAAGTTCGCTGTGATTTGCTATTACAGATCGTTTTAAATGAATTTTATCGCTGCGCGATACAGCATTGCGTCGCAATGCAGCTAATAGACGTTCTTGATTTTGCATCAAAAATAGCTGCGTTGCGATGCAACGCTGAAACTGCAAAGCAGTTTATTTCGACGTGGCGATTTAACGAACAAGCATGAATCAGACGTCATGCAATTTGAGATCAACAAAAAACCGCGATCAATCGACCGCGGTTTTTTAATATTTGTCATGTCATTTCAAGCTACATCAAAATAGCTGCGACACTGCGTGTCGCTGATGCCTTGTTACTCACTCGACGTTTTGCACCTGTTCCTTGATGCGGTCGATGGCACCTTTGACTTCGACGATGTGTCTTGCGATCGTCACATCGTTGGACTTGCTGGCGATGGTGTTGGCTTCGCGGAGCATTTCCTGCGTGAGGAAGTCGAGCGTGCGGCCGGAGGGTTCGTCGTTGCCATTGGTGAGAATTTCTTCAAACTGCTGCATGTGGCCGGTGAGTCGGCTGACTTCTTCAGCAATATCGCAGCGTTCAGCATAGACCGCCACTTCACGGATCAGGTCCGGCTGGGCGATATCCAATTGTGCTTTGGCAAGCAACTCGTTGACACGGTTACGCAGGCGATCGTGATATTCATCGACCACTTGCGGGGCACGTTTGGCGATCTCACTTAACCGCGATTCGATGGCAGCGCGATGACCGAGCAAGTCCTCAGCCAATGCCATGCCTTCGACGGATCGCATTTTCCAGAGCCCTTCGATGGCCTGATCGACCAGCGGCTTGAGCGCGGTGCGTGCTTTGGCGGTGATTTGTTCCAGGTCATCGGTCTGAACCAACACACCAGGTAAACCCAACAGGGCGGTCAGATCAATGTTGGCGGTTTGGGAGTTACCCACTTGATCACGCAGTTGCTGCAGATGCTTGAGATAGTCCTGCAAAGCGTGATCGTTGATTTGATAGGGGGAGACATCGTCAGCTAAACGAAACTTGACGGTGAGGGTGATCGAGCCACGGTGGACGCGCTTGCGCAACTGGGTTTCCAGTTCCGTTTCAAGTGATGCCAACTCATCGGGTACACGAATCGTGGACTTGAAGTAGCGGTTGTTGACGCTACGGATTTCCACTGCGTAATGCACGCCATCAATCTGATTGGCGGCCTGACCAAAACCCGTCATCGATCGGATCATTTTGCCTCCGAGTCACTGGTGGCTTCTTTGACTTCGGTCTTAACGGTTTCGACTGCTTCCTTGGTGGCATCGACAGCCTTGTCGACCGCCTCACCTGTCGCTTCAGCAGCTTTGGCAGCGCCTTCCTTTACGGCCTCGGTGGTGTCACCAGCAGCTTCCTTGACAGTCTCAACGGCAGCGTCAACCTTTTCACTCATGTCAACGGCTTCGTCAGTTGCTTCTTCCGTCGCTTCATCAGTGGTCGCTGCGGCATCGGTTTCACCTTCGACCGGCATGGTGAACTGCTGAATCTCATTGGCACCATCACCTGGATCGGTTGCCCAGGTCAGTCCCATGGCCAAAAGCAGGAATCCGACGAACAGGGCCACGGTGATCCACGTCAATGCGTCACCGGCTTTGGCGCCGAACATGGCTTGATCGCTGCCACCGGCTCCACCGAAAGCACCCGCCAGACCGCCGCCCTTGGGACGTTGGATAAGGATCAGGAGGATCAGCAGAAAGCAGACAAAGACAAACGCGATCGACAAAAGCGTGACGAGAACGGATCCGGTGGTGAGCACCATTGATTCAACTCCATTGCAGTGGCTATGACTGCTCGGGAAAAAATGTCGGGCCACCCACGTGGATGGCCCGACCGTATAGACAATTCAAATTTAGCTGATGGCAGCTTCACAGATGGCGGTGAAGTCCGCAGACTTCAGTGCAGCGCCACCAATCAGGCCTCCGTCGATGTCAGCTTGACCAACGAGGTCCTTGGCATTGCCGGGCTTCATCGATCCGCCGTATTGGATACGCACGCCGTCAGCGACTTCCTTGCTGTAAGCAAAGGTCAGGTAAGCACGGATGGCAGCGTGAGCCTTCTGAGCATCTTCGGGGGTGGCAGTCTTGCCGGTACCGATGGCCCAGACGGGTTCGTAAGCGATGGTAACCTTGCTCATCTGTTCGGCGGTGACGCCTGCAAGACCCAGCGCCATTTGGCCCCAGTTCACAGCATCGGTCTGGCCGGCTTCGCGCTGTTCGAGTTTTTCACCGATGCACAGAATCACTTCCATGCCAGCGTTCAGCGCTGCAAGGGTCTTGGCGTTGCAAAGTGCGTTGGATTCACCCATGACGTGACGACGTTCACTGTGACCCACGAGCACGACTTCCACGCCGACATCTTTGAGCATGCTCAGGGAGATTTCGCCGGTGAAGGCGCCGTTTTCTTCGATGTAGAAATCCTGGGCACCGAGCTTCACAGCCGAGTCCTTGATGATCGCGCCGACGGCAGCGAGATAGGGGAACGCGGGGAAGACAGCGATGTCGACCTTCTCGTTGGAAGGAAGCGAGTCAACCAACTGCTTGGCGAGGCTGGCGCACTCGTCTGCATGAAGGTTCATTTTCCAGTTACCGCCAACGAAGGGCTTGCGGCTTGCCATAATTCATATCCTTTCGCTCGAAGATGTCGAGCCAAATAGTATAGTCGAACGACACCCACCCCGACAACACGTCGGCTGGGGTTTGCGTTAACAAATATCCAAAACGCAGATTGTACGGATTTATTTATCTTTTGCAGGCCCAACGGGTGAAAAATGGGTTTGTCCCCGGAAGTTGGCCCGGAAGTTCCCCGGAAGTACTCCCGGAGATTACGCTGTTTACGCCACTAATACCGATCATCCCACGTATGGACAAGTTCAACCGCTTGCGGTTTGGCGCTCCAGAAATTGGGTTTATTTAGGCAACTGGCCGAATCTCGCGAATCGCGCTAAACCGCAAGCGGTTTATGATGCGGCCGAAATCCGAAATCCGAAATCCGAAATCCGACACCGAAGGTACTGCGAAGCACAATCCGAAATCAGACCATACCCTGCATCAGCTGACTCACTCCATTGAGTACTTCGGCAGCACCCTTGTCCAGAAGCTCATCGAGAATCTGTTGGGTGAGTTTTGACAGGAGTTTACCTTCAGCTTTGCCGGTGGCTTCGATGACCTGTTGACCATCATGGCTGAAGACTCGGGCGACCACCTCAAAGTGGCGACCTTCAGCATCACTGGGATAGCAATATGCAGCGATGGGGCTGTGACAGTCACCCTGTAAACCCGCAATGATGTCGCGTTCGACATGCACCGCCAAGGCTGTTTGCGTGTGATTCAGTGGCAGGCATCGCGAGATCGACACGTGGTCATCCGTGCGACATTGAATGCCCAAAGCACCTTGGCTTGCAGCAGGCAGAAACACGGTTGGGTTCAGTGGTTTATCCGCGAATTTGCCGAGTTTTGAGCGTTGAAGACCTGCTACAGCAAGCAGCGTTGCATCAAATTCCTGCCGGTCGAGTACCTTGGCTAAACGTGTTTCCACATTGCCACGCATCTCCGAAATCTGCAGGTCCGGGCGGAGTTTGAGAAGCTGTGCCTTGCGGCGGGGACTGGATGTACCCATGGTCGCACCCTGAGGAAGTTCCTCAATGGTGTTGGCTTTATCGGAGATCAGGCAGTCACGTGCATCGCCACGATTGGGGATGGCAGCAATCGACAGGCCCGGCGTCATCTGCGCGGGAAGGTCCTTGAGGCTGTGCACGGCAACGTCGGCTTTATCACCGAGCAAAGCCCGCTCGATCGCCTTGGTGAACAAACCTTTGCCACCGACGTTAGCCAGTGACATATCCAGACGTTGATCGCCCTCGGAGTCGATCCAGACATACTCAATCGCGACATCCGGGTGGAGTTTTCCCAAAACACGTCCCACAGCCTGTGCCTGGGCGCGTGCGAGTTGACTTTGACGAGATGCGATTCTGATGGGCCGACGACTTCTACGCAAGGTGGGTCTCCGTTTCAATACTGCCTGACAGTCAGCGACGTACTGTCCGCCGACTTTGATTCCCTGGCCGATTGCCGACCGTTCGAATCGAGCCCATTACTATAACGCCCAATCGCGTTACGTGCAGCCCCGATTGCCGATACCTGGCCAAAAGTATGGGTCTTTACCGGTTATAGCCTGTGTAATCGCTTGTGGTTGTCAAAACTCACAAGCTATGCACAGTCTTGAAGCGGATGTGGAAAACCGGTTGGTTAAACCCATCAACATCTCAGAACAAGCAGTTGGAATGCGTTGTTCATGGCATCAGATCAATATCAGGAAATGATTAATTCGATTTTCTGGCGAATATTGGCCTTGATTTTATCCTAACAAAAACCTATCTTGTTTTCACTGTTCCTCATCACACCTCATAACCTATTTCAAAGGAAACACACATGCCCGCCACCACCGAACTCGCCTTGGAAGTTGGGATCAAACTCGTTGAACTCTGCAAGCAAAATAAGAATGTGGAAGCTGTCGACACGCTCTATGCTGATGACATTATCAGCGTGGAAGTGATGGATTGCCCGGAAATGGACATGCCCCGTGAGATGAAGGGGATTGATGCGATCCGGGGTAAGAACACCTGGTGGATCGAAAATCACGAAGTTCACAGCGAAGAAATCCTCGGCCCATTCCCGCATGGTGATCGATTCATTGTGACCTTCAAAATCGATTGCACCTGTAATGCTCCTGGCCCCATGCAGGGCAAGCGCATGCAAATGCAGGAGTCCGGCCTGTACACGATTAACGATCAAGGCAAGATCGTCAAAGAAGAATTTTTCTATCACATGCCCGGTTGATTGGACATGCGATCGGATATCACAAGCAGGATGCACGATGACCACCACAACTCGGATTCAGAACATTCTCACCCAACTGGCAACCGGACCGGAGTTGGTCATTAACCTGATCAACGAAGTGCCTCAGTCCGTTCGCAAATGGCGTCCCGAGCCAGGCAAGTGGTCCGCCCATGAACATGCGGTGCATTTGCCCCAGGTTCAGCCGATGATGATGCAGCGATTGGAGTTGATGCTTACCGACCCATCGCCGGTGATCAAGCCCTATATTCCTGCGGATGATGATGCGCCGGATATGTTGCTGGACATTGATCTTGACGAAGCGATGCAGCGTTTTGCTCACGAGCGTTTAGCCATGATCCAGCGTCTGACGGAACTGACGGCAGAGCAATGGCAAATCACGGCTGAGCATGCTGAGTATTCGCAATACAGTGTCTGGATCATGTTCCGACATTTAGCCATGCATGACTTGTATCACGCTTACAGGATTGAAGAACGCATGCTCGATCCCAACGCGCCACACGGTTAAGTAAATGCGCTTTTGGCTTGATCGATCATCGTGTTTTGTAACGACAGATATTTCGCAAAAGCCGTGTCGCTCCTGCTGCACGGGTTGCCTATGCAATGATGTTCTCAGATATAACTCGTGCGTCTCAATTCATTGAGCGCCGGGTGTCAACCCGGTGCCCCATGGAGCAGCGTTCACACAACGGGCACCGGATTAACATCCGGTGCTCATTCAAGCAGGAGTTATTACCAGAATTGGTATCACGCACATCCTCAAACCAGACAGGCACGCTCGAACAGGGAGGTTCAAGCGTGCCTGTGTTTTTCTCTTTATCTGATTTTTTGGGAAACCGACTGCTTGTCCTAGCAACGAAGCAAGCCAATTAAGACAGTTACTCACGCCAAGCCCGCAAAGGCGCAAAGAAAGTCAATATTTGTTTGCTTCGCGTCTCTGCGTCTTGAGCGAAGCGGGTGTGAGGTCAGAATTTGATTCGGGTGTACATCACTGTTTTATCTGTGCCCATCTGTGTGTATCTGTTGTTCAATTTGCCTTTAACACAGTTGTTTTCATCAAGCCTGCATCACATGTTTTTCGGACAAGCAGCATCTCAATGCGTTGCTTGCGTTTTGAGTTTGCCTTGGACTTCCAGCATTTTGTTGCCATAGCGGGTGCCTAACTCGATCATGCTCGGTCGGTCAAAATGCCAGGCATCCATCGCAACCAAACCTTCCGCGGAGACTACGCCGGTGTGGGGGACCTGCTTGGGTAGTTCCAGGATCAGCGTGTTGATCAGTTGATCTTCTGCCATGTTGATCTGACCACACACAAACGGCAGGTCAGGGGTGCCCAAATCTTCACGGAGGTTGGCGATGAATTGGCTGATTTTTTCGATGTATTTGGGGTCTTTGCGATTGGCTTCACCCTGATGCCAGATAATGCCTTTGAGCGTGCCGGTCTGCATGGCTATTTTTGTGCGTCGGATCGCTTGAGCATAGAACGGCTCTTCGGGCTTGTGCTTCTCCATGCCTTTTTCCCACTGGTCGATCCGCGTGCCACCCTTGGCATTGACCACCAGCCCGATGGTGATGTCCTTGTCGGCATCAAGCATCGTCTTGGCGAACATGTAGCTGGGATTCATTTTCTGCATGCCGATTTGCTTACGGATGGTTGAGTGTTTGTTGAGCGGAATCGCAGCAGCTTCCCATTGGTCTTCCGCATTGAGTAGCAGGCAACGGTCAATCGGCTTGGCATCTTCCTCGGTGAATGGCGCGCGTCCTGCCATATTCGATTGACCGATACACAGATAAATGTGCAGCTTGTCCTTGGGGACGCTGACTTCTTCTGCTTGACAGAGGGTTGTTGTCAAGGTTGTGGCAAGTAGGATCATCATCACCATTGAAGTGATTTTCTTGCGTTGAGCATGATATCCGTGCATTTCTGATTCCTTTATTCTCATTGAGGCTTGGTGCACCATTTTATGTTTAACACGAAGGCGCGAAGAGCACGAAATTTTTAAGACATTTTTTTAACCGCAGGGGACACTGTGTGCACAGCGATTGAAAAACAGATTGTTTTCCTTTCTCTCCGAACTCTGAATCCCTCTGCAATCTTTTGTAAAAATGTTTTATTTGTCTTTCTTCGCGTCCTTCGTGATCTTTGCGCCTTGTAAGTTGTTTTTCCAGCGATTGGTTGTTGAGATAAAAAGCGAGGAGCCTTGTGGGCTCCTCCTGGACATGGGGGTTCGGTTTGTGCCGGGATCTGCTTTGGCAAGATCGTCGCAAAGCTCAGAACGCATGCCCAGTTTTTGGATCGTCCCGAACAGTCGCCGGAACCGGCTGCAACCGAGTTCGCTTCGGCAAGAATGGGAGTCACCAATGACACAACCAGTCTACATCGGAATCGACATCAGCAAAAGGACTTTGGACATCGCCACCACTGACCGCTACCTCGGCCAAGTGCCCAACACGCCCGCCGGCCATGCCCAACTGCTTGAGCAACTCGCCGAATTCGGCAACGTGCACCTGGCCATGGAAGCCAGCGGCGGCTACGAACGACCGCTACTTCAACACCTGCTCACTGCTGGCTCGCACGTGTCGGTGGTTCAACCAGCCTGCGTTCGACATTTTGCAAAAAGTCTGAAGCTTCGTGCCAAAACCGACCGCATTGATGCGATGCTCATCGCGCGATTTGCAGCCACAACCCAACCTCGCCCCGCAGAAAAAAACTGTAAAACCAGCGAAAAGTTGCGTGCGTTGCGAGATCGACGCGATCAGATCATCGACGATCGCGTGCGTGAACAGAACCGTTTGGAATGTTGCAGCGACAAGTCCATCGCCAGGATGATCACTCAAAGCATCGCGCGTTTGCGAAAGCTCGAATTGCAATTGGATGCCCAGATCACCCGTTGTTTAAGTCGATCAAAATCACTGACCGCCAAAGCCGAGAGCTTGACGCAAGTCGTCGGCATTGCCCAGCAAACGGCCGTGACGCTGCTGGCCCACCTGCCGGAGTTGGGCACGGTCAACCGTCAGCAAATCGCCGCGTTGGCCGGCCTTGCACCGTATGCCCACGACTCGGGCGGCATGCGTGGCAAACGGCGAATCTTCGGTGGCCGAGCCGTGGTGCGACGCGCGTTGTACATGGCCAGTTTATCTGCGGTTCGGCATGATGCGGTGCTGCGTAATTTTTACCAACGTCTGCTCGCTGCGGGCAAAGCCAAGAAGGTCGCCTTATGTGCCTGTGCTCGGAAGTTGCTGGTGCACGTGAATTCGCTATGTGCTCAGGCCCAAGCCCTTCCGGGGAAAAAAGCTGCCGGCGCCTGAGGCAATAGCCTTGACAAACAACACAGCCGCTTCGCGTAAAAATGAGTTCCGATTTTCCAGCAGAACGTTTTAATCAGCGTTCTTTCTGCATCCAGTTAATCATCAGCTTGATCCACAGACCGATGTGTTCATCGTTGGCAGCCAAACCCATGCCATGCGGACCGTGTTCGAAGCTGTGAATCTCAATGGGTACATTGTGCTTGCGACATCCCATGGCAAAGAGCAAGCCATTCTCTACCGGCACGACCGGATCATCACTGGTAAAGAAAATAAACGTCGGTGGGGTGTCGGCATCGACATTCAATTCATTGGAGAACTGCTTGCGCTGCTGCTCAGTGTGACCTTCACCCAGGAGATTGTTACACGAACCCATGTGCGGGAACTGCGTGAAGCTGATCACCGGGTAACCCATGAGTAAACGATCGGGACGGGCGCTGAACGTCTCCGCCAAATCGTCTTCAGGTTCCACATGCACATCCGGCTGCGTCGCAACCGTACTCACCAGGTGACCGCCTGCAGAGAAGCCCAGAATCGTCACGTCATTCGGATCAATCGCAAATTCGCTGGCCTTGGATCGCACCAGACGAATCGCCCGACACAAGTCCGAGTGACCGGCAGGGAAACGGTTGGGCGCTACGCGGTAAGTCAGCACAAATGCCGTATACCCATGCATTGCAAAGAGCTTGGCAAACGGCGCACCTTCATGCTCTGCCAAGCCCTGATACCCACCGCCACGACAGACGATCACCGCCCGGTTTTTAATCTTGGGACCCGTCGGCAGATAAACTTCCAGCCGCGGTTTGCCCCATTGACTATCAGAATTGTTCGCTGAGTCATCAGCCCAGAGTTGGATGGTGGAAATTTCTGTCATATCGTTGCTCGATTGGCTTTCACCACAGAGTCACAGAGACACAGAGTTTAAAACAATCGAGCTCTTTCTGATGTTCTTTCTCTGTGCCTCTGTGACTCTGTGGTTTATCCTTTGGGATGGTTTACTCTATTCAAAAACACGCGGGAAGCTGATAGACTATCCATATTCGGGGCACGAGACAAAACATAACGCATAGACCTGTCCGTGGTCCGGGGGGACCGGACACGCTCGACAAGAGCAATGGGAGCAGGATGCCAAAGCCGTTCGTTCATCTTCATCTGCATAGTGAATATTCGCTGCTCGACGGTGCCAACCGCATCGACAAACTCATCAACCGTGTCAAGGAACTTGGCATGGATGCGGTGGCTGTGACCGACCATGGCAACATGCACGCAGCCTGTTCGTTTTACAACGCAGCCAAGGCAGCGGGGATCAAACCCATTATGGGGATCGAAGCCTACGTTGCTCCCGATGTCAACGGCTTGCCCTCCGACCGACTGCGCAAGGAAGCAACCGGTGTTGCGGACGGTGGTTTCCACCTGGTGTTGCTGGCGGAAAACCAAACCGGTTGGCGAAACCTGCTCAAGCTTTCTTCCGATGCCTATGTCAACGGGTTTTACTACAAACCCCGAATGGATAAGTCGACCCTCGCCCAATGGTCCGATGGCATCATCGCAATCAATGGTCACCTTGGTTCGTCCATTGCATACCATCTCTGCCAATATGAACTGACGAAAAACGAAGAGCATTACCAGCGTGCCATCGAGGAAGCCAAGTGGCATGCAGAAATTTTCAAACCCAACGAAAAGGGCGAACCACGCTTCTATCTGGAACTACAAAACCATGATGTCCGCGAGCAGCAGCAGATCATCCCGCACGTCAAGCGCATGGCCAAGGAACTTAACATGCCCCTGGTCGGTGATAACGATGCGCACTACCTGACGCTCGATGACTGGGACGCCCATGACACGCTCTGCTGCATCTCCATGGGTAAGAAAAAGTTCGAGGAAAACCGCCTCAAATACTCCAAGGACCTCTACGTCAAATCGCCCCAGCAGATGGAGGAGTTGTTCAAGGATTGCCCTGAAGCCATTGACAACACCATCAAGATTGCAGAACGCTGTAATGTCGAAATCGACTTCTCAGCCAATCATGCTCCGGTGGTGAAGATCGCGTTAAGTGACAAGATTAAAGCCCTCAAGGGTAAGACGGCAGCCGAGCGTGTGCTTCAATACAAGACCGGGGATCGCATTGGTTCGACTGCATGGTTCAAGGACTTTTGCTCGCAGATCACGCTCATCCCGTTCGACTCGGAAAAAGACGCGGACATTTCTGCTGACGAACTCAAGGAGCAATGTGACGAAGCCCTCTTCCTGCTCTCCGAAGCGGGGGCGTTGTGGCGTTATGGCGAAAATGGCATCACCGAGGACATCCGTGCACGTCTTGAACGTGAACTGAAAATCCTGGCTGACAAGATTATTTCAGCTTACTTCTTGATCGTCTGGGACTTCGTCAACGAAGCACGCCGTCGCGGGATTCCCGCCAACGCTCGTGGGTCGGGTGTCGGCACGATGGTCGGTTTCGTGTTGGGTTTATCCAATGCCTGCCCCGTGCAGTATGGCCTGCTTTTTGAACGTTTCACCGACCCTGAACGTAGCGAATATCCTGATATCGATATTGACCTTTGTCAGGTCGGTCGTCCAAAGATCATCGAGTACGTCCGTGAAAAATATGGCCACGTCGCTCAGATCATCACCTTCGGAACGCTCAAGGCGCGTGCTGCGATTCGCGACGTGGGGCGTGTGCATGATTTGCCGCTGCCGGATGTCGATAAGCTTTGTAAGCTCATTGGTGATGAACTGAAAATGACCATCAGCAAGGCGCTGGATCAGGAACCTGATCTCAAGGAGCTTTACAACTCCGGCGGGATTTACAAGGAAGTGCTCGACACGGCCATCCGTCTGGAAAACATGGCCCGTCATGCTGGCGTGCATGCTGCGGGTGTCATCGTTGCAACCCAACCCTTGGATAACATCGTCCCGCTGTACAAGCCACCGGGAACCGAAGACCAGATCGTCACACAATGGGATGGCCCGACCTGTGAAAAAGTCGGCTTGCTCAAGATGGACTTTCTGGGACTGCGCAACCTTTCGATCATCGAGCGGTGTAAGCTGCTGGTGCGCGAGACCATGAACATCAACGACCAACGTGCCTGCATTCAAGGCGCGTTTGGTAAAGGTCTCGTTCCTGACTCCCCGCGTGAGTTTGCGGACTACGGCGATGATTACGATCCGCTGGAACTTGAACGTCTAGGCTTTGAAGACCAGAACGTACTCGACGCGTTCCGTCGTGGCGAAACGGCAGCCGTGTTCCAGTTTGAATCCGGTGGTTTCCGTAACACGCTTCTGGGCATGAAGCCTGACCGACTTGAAGACCTCATTGCTGCAAACGCACTTTACCGTCCGGGGCCGATGGCACTGATTCCTGATTACAACGACCGTAAACACGGCCGCGCCGAAGTTCCCAAGATTCACCCGATTGTCGACGAAATCACCGCTGAAACCTATGGCATCATGATCTACCAGGAACAGGTCATGCTCATTGTCCATAAGCTCGGCGATATCCCGCTGCGTGAAGCCTATTCGCTGATTAAAGCCATCAGTAAGAAAAAAGAAAAGGTCATCAACGCCTCCAAGGATCAGTTCCTCATTGGTGCCCAGGAAAAAGGTGTCACCAAGAAGCAGGCTGAGGACATCTTCGACAATATCCTCAAGTTCGCAGGCTATGGTTTTAACAAGTCGCACTCGACGGGTTACTCGATTATTGCGTATCAGACCGCGTATCTGAAAACCTATTTCCCTGTGCATTACATGGCTGCTGTACTAACCTACGAAGCGGTCAGTACGGAGAAGGTCGTTGAGTACATCGACGAATGTAAACGCGTACTCCGCCCCAACGGCAGTCGCGGCATTGAAGTCCGCCCGCCGTGTATCAACCATTCGGAAGTCGGCTTTACCGTGGTTTACGAAAAGGGAGAACCGCACGATCCCAATCACGGGCATATTCGCTTCGGACTCAACGCGGTGAAAGGTGTCGGTGAAAAAGCAATCCGTGCGATCATGGAAGTCCGCGAGAAGGATGGGCCATTCAAGAATCTGTATGAGTTCTGCGAACGTGTGCCACTGGGCGCGGTGAATCGGTCGACGATTGAAGCGCTGATCAAGTGTGGTGCGTTTGATACATTGCACTCCACCGAAGAACGCGCTGCAATGATGGCAGCCTTGGACAACGCGATCAGCAGCGGTCAACGTGCAGCAGCAGATCGTAGCACCGGGCAGATGAACTTCTTTGAGTCCTTTGCAGAAAGCGCACCAGCCGAAACGCAGCAGCAGACCAACTCGACGTTGCCAAGCTGTGAGCCATGGACGACGCAGGAAATTCTGACCCACGAAAAAGCAGTGCTCGGTTTCTATGTTTCATCACATCCCATGGATCAGTTCAAAGATGAACTCGAACGCTTCAGCACCATCACCGTGGCGGACATCAAGGAACTCAAGTCCGAGTTGGAAGTGGTGCTCGGTGGCATGCTCACGCGCGTCCGCCCAACGTTCGTGAAGAACGGTCGCAGTGCCGGTCAGAAGATGGCGATGATCACCATCGAAGATAAGACCGGCTCGATTGACGGGGTGATCTTCTCCGACGCCTACGCCATTGCTGCGCCGCTTTTGCAAGGTGATGCCATCGTGCTGCTCAAGGGCAAGGTCGACCGTCGCCGTGAAGAACCCAACATCATCGTCAACCAGGTCATCCCGGTCCGTGAAGCGGCAACGCAACTGACGCAAGCCGTGACGATCCGTTTGCGCAATCGCCCCAATCCCGAAGCTGCTGCTGCGGGCGCCCATCCGTTGACTGGATATAACGGCGAGTTCAACCAACTCAAAGCCCTGCTCCACCAATCCCGCGCAAGCAATGGCAATCCGTCTGCCCAGGTCTTCTTCGAAGTTCTCGATCAGGGTAAACGCGTCCGACTGCGTGCCAATGGTGTGCGGGTGGGGGTGGACCCGGAATTGCCTGCCCGCATCGACACGGTCATGCGGTCGCCCGGCTGCTGTGAATTGCTCGGAGCCCCCAAAATTTCCGTCGCGGTGAATCGTGTCTCAGCGGACGATGATCCCCAGGAAAAACTGGTCACCCAGAGCGCCCAAGCCGAGTTCTGCGACTCGATTGACCGTTATTAATCAAGCTCCTTACAACCGTTATCACCGGACAATGCCAACGCTACAAAAGTGACGTGGGGGTTGGTTATTCATGGTTTATCCACAATTCCCAGGCCGGTTTTGCCTGTTGCATCCGACGCATATCTGTGTTAGGCCCCAATGAACTATTTTGGGATTGTAATGATCAGGTTAGGGTGCAAGGCAAGGCTTTTTATACACTTGCAACCAGGGTAGGGTAACTGAACGTCCAATAATCAAACTTGTAAATATATCCCTAACCCAGCTTGCATCACGGAAACCCCCGAATGACAGGCGTTCATTCAACAGGTTATCCACAAGATTAAGTTAAAAGGACATAAAAGTCTGTAGTTTTGAATTTTAGATCAGTTATCGGTGTGAAGTTCTGCCAAGACAACTGCTTCAATCACCTGCTGGTCAGGTGAGGGTTCGCAGGGTTGGACGGTAAAGACATGGTCCTTGAGACGCTGCTGGATTTTCCAGACGGGCATGGTGTCATTTTCGAACCAACTGATCATGGGAGCAGGTAAAGTCTGGCAGTGCATTTCGGGGCTTGGCATGTTGGATTCCTTGCGTCAGGTCGCCTTAAGCCGTGCGACATGCAAGTGAACAATATGGGACCGGGTGCCGTCAATCCATGATTGCCAGGGCGGACATGATTGTTTGTCAGATGACTGGATCAGTCAGTACAACCGTTACAGACGGTCTGCTGGTTTGGTGTGAAGATGTTTTGGTTGTTTGACCGTTTTGGGAAGTCGGACTTATCAGACACTGTTGGCAGGGGGTCGGCCTTATCCCAATCGAGCGGTTAATTGCTTGAGCAAGGTCTCGGTGACCTCGTCAGCAGGCGGTCGGGCATCAATCACCAAGTACCGCTTGGGGTCGGCTTCGGCCTGATCCAGATAGCCCTTGCGCACACGACGGTGATACTCCTTGCCCTTTTGCTCCATGCGGTCGAGCAGGGGGTTTAGGCGGGTCGAGGCGGTCTGTTCATCGACATCAAACACCACCACCAGGTCCGGCCAGTATTCGCCTAACGCGATCTGTCCCACACGCAGGATGTCCGCCACACTGATGCCACCTGCGGTCCCCTGATACGCTAACGTGGAACTGATGAAGCGGTCAGCGATGACGAGTTGGCCTTCGGAGAGTGCGGGTTGAATTTTCTGTTCGATGAGCTGGGCGCGACTGGCCATGTACAGCAGCATTTCACACTTGGTGACCATCTCCTCATTGGCAGGGTCCAGCAGGATGTTGCGGATCTGTTCACCGATGGGCGTGCCACCAGGCTCACGGACTTCGGTGGTTTGGATGCCATGCCCATGAGCGAGATTGATCGTCCGCCTGAACTGCGTGGTCTTGCCACTGCCGTCAGGTCCATCAAAGACAATGAACTTACCCTTGAGCAGGGCAGGCCAATCCGCATTCACCGTGGGCATGTACTGCGACATCGAATCCTTTCAGCAGGCAACATCAAAACCAACTGCAACCCAGCGTTGCGTCGCAACGCGGCTAGAGCACTTCAAATGATTAATCTCCATACCCTATCTCATTGTGTCATTCCCGCGCAGGCGGGAATCCAGTGGCATTCTGTTGACGCTTGCACGGATCACTGGACTCCCGCCTTCGCGGGAGTGACGGAAAGTGGAGATTGTTTATTTAAATTTCTCTAGTCCATCAGGAAGGTATGGTAAATGATCCGAGCCAATTTGCGAAATGGGGGTTTGGCAGGCTGTTTTATGCACAATTGATGTCAATAAAAAACTCCCCATGACATCGCGATGCCAGGGGGAGTACAGTCAAGGTAGGTTGCTCTTGGCTTAACGTGTTGCCGCGGAAGGGCTCTGTTATTTATTGGGTTGCTATGTCTTGATTCCAGGGGTTACCAGACGAATTGCACACGCAATGCTGCGGTGTAGATCGTGTTGGATTCGGGGGAATCAGCAGGATTAATCACGGCCTGCACACTGGGGGTCAGTTGGAAGTTGTCGTTGATCTGGTAACGGTAGAACGCTTCGACAATGGTTTCTTCCTCAGCGGTGGTGTCCGTCGGATCAGCCCACGCACAGCCGATGGCAACCAGATCGTCTGCGCGGCCAAACGGTGATTCAATACCAATGCCTGCGGAGACGAACGTTTCAAAGTCACTCACTTCGTCATCAGCCATGCCCCAGCGTCCGAAGAGGACGAGGTTGGAAGTGATATGTTGATCGATACTCACAGCAACACCACTGCCGTTGGCATCAACTGTCTGCGAGTTCCAGACGGTCAAGCGATATGTGCCTGAAAGATCGGACGTGTTGATGAAACCGACTTCACCAGCATAGAAGTAGTCACCCGCTGCAAAACTTGGGAAGGGCGAGTGCGTGCTGACCGCGTTGTTATCAAAGAAGCCGGCGGTGACGTAGACATTCTCCGAAAGGTTGGCCCAGAGGTTGATGCCAAGACCGTCATCGGGGAATGGGATGGTCATGTTGTTGACCAATGCGGTGGAGAGAAACTGCGTGGTTTCGTCGTTGGCAATTTCATTTGCATCAAAGAAGTCAGATGATTGAATTTTACCGATGCTGAGAATCAAGGCTTCATCACCAAAGGTGTGGGTGTAGGCAAATCCTGAGAGGACGATGGGCACGTTGTCCAGATCGTCATTGATGCCCATGACCGAACCGATGTTGGCTGCAAGGTCTTCATCGTCATTATGACTGAGAATCTGTCCACCTTCGATGCCGATGGCTAGAGCATTTTTCATTCAGGTCTAGCGCCACGGGTATGTTTGCTATACCCTATCCTCCAGCAAGGAGGCTACTGGATGAAAGCTTATTCGATTGATTTGCGCAAGCGTGTGCTATCGATGTGCGATCAAGGCCATGGCACGACCGAAGTGGCACGGGTGTTTGCAGTCAGTCCGGCGTGGGTCAGGCGACTCAAACAACGCCGACGGGAAGACGGGCAGATCGCTGCTCAACCCGGTGGTGGATCGCGTTACTGTCGATTGACCGACCAGGGACGCAAGCAGTTGCGTCGCCTCATTGAGCAACGCCCCGACCGCACACTGGCTCAACTTCAGGAACAACTCATCAAGCAAGGCCACGTGCGTTGTGGCCTGACGACGATTTATCGCGCGTTGAGCAACATGGGATGGTCTTTTAAAAAAAGACGCTTCGAGCCAGCGAACAGGATCGACCGGACATCGTTGAGCGTCGATTGAATTTTCGCATTGCCCGACAATTCGTCGATGCAAAACAATTCATTTTTCTCGATGAATCCGGTGCACAAACCAACATGACACGCCGTTATGGTTGGGCACTTTCTGCACAACGATGTCACGATGCGGCCCCGCATGGCCACTGGAAAACCAGCACGCTCATCAGTGCCATCGGCTATCAAGGCGTGTTGCCGTCTGCCACCTTGCTGTTGGACGGGACGATAAACGCTGCGACGTTTGACGGCTATGTTCGGCGTTGTTTGTGTCCAGCATTGCGTCCCGGTCAAATCGTTGTGATGGACAACCTGGCAGCTCACAAGGTCACAGGCATTCGACAGGCCATTGAATCTGCAGGTTGTGATCTATGGTACTTGCCGGCCTATTCGCCGGACCTCAATCCCATTGAAAAGATGTGGTCAAAGATCAAAGCATGGCTGCGTCGAGCGGCCGCCCGATCCATTGAGCAACTCCACCAAGCGGTCGCAGAAGCATTTGGCCGTGTCACAGTGGATGAATGCCATGCCTACTTCAAAAGCTGTGGATACGCTACACTTGAATGAAAAATGCTCTAGGACACCGTTTTCGATGGGGGCCCATTCAATGCCCAAGTCGTAGCTGCCTGAGAGCAGGGAATTCGAATCGTCATCGCGATCCGACGCCATTTGGAAGATGAGGGTGTAGCCCAGTTCAAAGGTGAGTTGGTGTTGTTCTTGGAGTTGCGTTCGCCAGTCACTGGACTCGGTTGCGGGGGTGTCGGTTTGAGCTGAGAGTTGCCCGGTGATTCCCAGTGCTGAAAAACAAATCAGGAGCATGAGAGGCAGGCGCGTGTTGCTTGGAGTTGTCATAATTTTGCCTAATCAAAATAAAAGTTTTGTTGTATCAAAATATCAGATATACAACCAAACACAACTTTCAGAAATCAACGTCGAAAAAGTGGAACCGCTCAGTGTACATTGGCATTTTTGCAGTCTCACTTAAGTCGAACCGGGTTATCACTTGTGTTTATTTAACATGCTTATTGGTTGTTATTGATTGATATATTGCGTTTTACGTGCGTTTAGGGTGGATTGAGGTTTGTCTTTTAAGGTCTTGGTATAGCCTTGGGGTTTTACCGTGTTATTGAGTTTGCTTATGCGATTCATTCGCAATTATGGGTTTTGATGGTGCAGTGTCAAGATTAATTTATCTTTTAATAATGTTTTTTGGTGAAGCAATAAACGCGTTGAAAAGGGATTGCTATCACGAATCCTTAGCCAGAACAGGCCATATTCTTTATCAAAACTCAGGTTATTAAGTGCAGTGCAAAAAAAAAACCTGCCCACGTGGACAGGTTTGTGCGGAATGGATGTGTGTTGGTTTGGGGATGCGTTGAGATGACTTAGCAGGCTTGCTGTGTCAGGCCATTAGCAATCACCTTTACCGTTTTTGCCTTTGCCTTTGCCATTGTTACCTTTGCCGTTGCCACCTTTGGATTCGTCATCGACATCACCGGAAGGGTCGTCTTTGCCGTTGGGGCCGCCGTTCCCATTACCGGGATTTGAGACATCGACGCCGTCATCGTTGTTACCGTGACCGTTGTTGTTTTTACCACCGTTGTTTGAACTGTCGTCATCGCAGTCGCCGTTTTTGCCGTTATTGCCATTGTTTGCATCGTCATTGTCTGATGAGTCATCATCATTGCTGCCGTTGCCGTTGCCGTTGCCGTCATTGGATTCGTCATCGACATCACCGGAGGGGTCTTCACCACCGTTGGGTCCACCGTTGCCGTTACCGGGGTTTGAGGAATCGACGCCATCGTCATTGTTACCATGGCCATTGTTGCCGTTCCCATTCCCATTCCCATTGCCGTTGTTGCCATTATTACCGTTGCCAGTTGATTGACCGTTGTCGGTTGATTCGTCATCATCGTTGTTGGCGTTGCCGTTTCCGTTGTCGTTATTGCCATTGTTTCCGTTGTTACCATTGCTGCCGTTGGACTCGTCATCGACATCACCGGAGGGGTCTTCTCCGCCGTTGGGGCCACCGTTGCCGTTACCGGGGTTTGAGGAATCGACGCCATCGTCGTTGTTGCCATGACCATTGTTGCCGTTTCCATTACCGTTGCCGTTATTTTCGTTGTCATTGCCATCGGTGGTGGTTCCACCGTTGTTCCCGTTGTTCCCGTTGGAGCCGTTGTTGCCGTTGTCCGCACCGTCATTACCGCCGTTGCCTTGGCCCGGGTTTGAGGAATCGGCCCCGTCAGCATCGTTGCCATGGCCGTTGTTGCCATCGTCATCATCACCGCCACCGAGTGTGCCACCGTTGCCACCACCGTTTGAGTCGGTTGAGGAATCGTTGACAGCGTAGGCTGCAGCAACGAAGGTGCCTGCACCGTCCGCTGCCAGTTCGAGGGCTTCCATGCGGAGTTTGCGTTCGACGTGGCCGTCAGCGTAGAGCACGTTCATTTCGCGATAGTGACGGTTTTCGCGGGCATAGTCGATCATATCGAACGTACCGGGATAGGAACCGACAATGCTTTTGTCACCCTGGCCTGCACCGCTCATCGAGCCGTCGTACATGGTGACCGTGCGGCTGGCATCAACCAGGTCATACATGCGGCTGTTGCGCACCAGCAGGTCGACGTTCATGCCAAAGTCCATGTCCTTGGTCTGGACTTGATTCTGTGAATCCAGATATGAGATGCGATTGGCCTGGAGGACTTCCGGGCAAACCGAATTCATTTCCTTCATGTAGTCCATGCCCGAGTCGGTGAAGCTGCGCATCTCCGTGGTGACGGTCAATGACTGGGCGTCATAAGCAAAGCTGTATTGGAAGGTGGGGAAATAGCCCTTGTGATCCTGGGTGCGACGTTCGATGTGTTTGCCCATGTCATATTCGTGAGTCATGCACACGGCACGTTTGGATGCCCGACGGGCCTCAGCCAAAGCCGGCAGCAGCGTGGCGATCAACAAAGTCATGATGGCCAGCGAGACAAGCATATCAATGAGCGTGAAGCCCTTTGCCTGCTTGTTGGCGGTGTTGATCATGTTACGGGTGTGCATCGAATTTGATTTCATGGCCCATTTCTCCTTAACGGAACACCTGGACAGTTCCGTGTGTCAACTCTAGCTAACGATGTGAAATGGAAGGATGTGAATATAGATAAGATGAAAAGATGGCTTGACGCGGCGAGTCGTAACGATTGGTTTGATTGTGCGGATCAGGCAAGGCGGACAGGCGTCGTAAGACCAGCGGACCTGCCTTTGAAACCGGTCCCTGATATGGAATTTTAAATCTTCTGACCCGTTGCTATCCTATGGCTGAGCACAAAAGTTCTTCAGCGCTTTTGACAGTTTCCCTAATTGCGGGCAAAATGATTCGGCCCGCTACGAATCCGCAGCTTTTGCAACTTTAACCCTCTTAGGAGAGTGTCTACGATGGCATTGAACATCCGCAGTACAGATGAATGTGAATTGGACCTGGTGTCCCTTGGTGAATGCATGATCCGTTTGAGCCCCGAAGGCCATGGTCGCATTGAGTTTGCCAAGAAAATGGAAGTCTATGTTGGTGGTGGTGAATTCAACGTCGCCTACGCCCTGGCACGTCTTGGCCTGCGCACCGGCTGGGTCGGCGGTCTGGTCGACAACCCCGTTTCCATGATCGCGCTGAACCATGCCCGCGGCGTTGGGATGGACGTCGAACACGTCGTCACCATGCCCTACGACGGCGTCGGACGCAAGGCACGCATGGGTTTGAACTTCACCGAAGTCGGAGTCGGCCCCCGTGCTGCGGTTACTTTGTATGACCGTGGGCACAGCGCAACAGCTAACATGCAACCCGGCGATGTCGATTGGAAGAAGCTCTTCTCCGATCGCGGCGTTCGCTGGTTGCACACCGGTGGTATCTTCACCTGTCTGTCCGAGTCCACACGTCTGGTTGCTGCTGAAGCACTCAAGGCGGCTCACGAAGCAGGTACCATTGTCTCCTACGACCTGAACTTCCGTTCCAAGCTCTGGTCTTCGGAAGAAGCCATCGCGACCACCAAGCCGTTGATGAAGTACATCGACTGTCTGATCGGTAACGAAGAAGACTTCCAGAAGGTGCTCGGCTACGAAGTCGAAGGTGCTGACGTTGATGGCGGTGGCGAACTGCCCATCGAAAAATACAAGGACATGGTCCGCCAGGTCGTCAAGGATTATCCCAACATCAAGATCGTGGGCACCACGCTCCGCGAAGTGATCAACGCAACCGAAAACAACTGGTCTGCGATTCTTTACGATGCTGAAAAGGATGTCTTCTATCACGGCCCGAACTTCGAACGCCTCATCCTCGAAGACCGCGTCGGCGGTGGTGACGGTTTTGCATCCGGTTTCTCCTATGCCTTCCTGGCTGGCAAGACCGCTGAAGAAGCCGTCAACTGGGGCACCTGTCATGGCGCGATGCTCATGACCACCCGCGGTGACACCTCCGAGATCACCCTCAAGGAACTGCAGCACGTCGTCGGTGGCGGCGGTGCTCGCATCGTCCGGTAAGTTTCTGACAAGACACCATTAACCCAACCAAACCAACGTCCAGCTTCCAGGCTGGGCGTTTTTTTTTTGATAGTTATTGCACTTTGTGCCATCAAATTTGTAACTAAGGTTAACCTGTTGGGGCATATGTCCGAATAGGTTGTGTATCCCGCCAATGCCATTTTGAATGAGTTGTATCTGTTTCAAACAAAGGGTCCACACATGAAACTCACCATCGCACGGCGTATTGGCTTATCTTTTTCGCTTATCGTTTTACTGATGATCGTCACCTGTGTGTGCATATTTTTTGCAGTGCAGACAGTGCGGCACGAGTCCGAAGATGCCAGTCAATACCAGGCCTGGCGGCGCCTGCTGATCGAAAAAGAAGTCGATCACCTGGCATGGACCAATGCACTCAATGCCACGTTTCTGCTCAAGCAGCCCAAAGTCACTGTGCAGACCGACGATCACCTTTGTGCCATGGGTAAGTGGCTTTTTGGTGAGCAGGCCAAGCAACTTATTGCTGAAGATCCAGCCTCCAAGCCTTTACTGGATAATTTGATTCAGCTCCACGAACAACTTCATCAAACGGCCATTGCCATCGACAGGCAATGGCAACTCGACCAGCAGTCCGACGAACCGTCCAAGGCTGTGCAGATGCTTCAGACACAGACCTATCCGGCGTTGGCCCAAGTCCGCCAGGCGATGGGGACGTTACAGGATCGATTGGCTGAACTGGAAACCGAGGCAATTGATGCTCAAGAAAAAGCCATATCGCAGATGCTCTGGGTGAGTAACCTTACGGCCATCAGCGGGATTGTTCTATCCATCGTCATCGGCCTGTGGCTCGGACGCAGTATTCTCCGGGCGATCCGGGATGTGATCTCAAGACTTAAGGACATTGCTGAAGGTGAAGGCGATCTGACCCAGCATGTCGATGAGTCACGGTCTGATGAATTCGGCGAGATGGGGTATTGGGTCAACACGTTTATCCGCAAGATACACCGCGTGATCTCCGACGTGTCCAAATCGACGAGCCAGGTGGCCAGTGCCTCAGCGGAAATTGCTGCCACCTCTGAAGAAATGTCCACCGGACTTCAGCAGCAACAAACCCAGAATGCACAGATTTCCGCTGCCATGGAAGAGATGTCAGCCAGTATCGTGGAAGTCTCCAGACAAAGCACTCATGCCGCCCAGTCCGCCGAACAGGCTGGCAAGCAGGCCGTCAACGGTAGTGATGTTGTCGGTCAAACCGTTGCCGGTATCAAGTCGTTGGCCGAAGTAGTCAGCCGGTCTTCCCAGGCCGTGGGGGAATTGGGTAAACGCAGTGAGAAAATCGGTCAGATCATTGATGTGATCAACGACATTGCAGACCAGACCAATCTGCTGGCACTTAATGCCGCGATTGAAGCAGCTCGTGCCGGTGAACACGGTCGCGGCTTTGCCGTCGTGGCCGATGAAGTCCGCAAGCTGGCTGAGCGTACCACCCAGGCCACCGAAGAAGTTGGCGAGACCATCCAGGCCATCCAGCGTGAGACGTCCGAAGCCGTGCGTCAGATGGATGAAGGTGAGCAGAGTGTCAGCGCCGGTGTGAACCTGGCTGAGCAGGCCGGCCGATCACTGAAAGAGATTCTCGCCGGTTCGCGTGAAGTCTCCGAATTGATCCGCAATATTGCTGCAGCCACCGAGCAGCAGTCTTCGGCATCGCAGCAGGTGACGGTGAGTGTCGAAAAAATCAACGCCGTCAGTGGTCAGACCGCCGTCGGTGCCGATCAGGCCGCCCAGGCCGCGGTGAACTTGAACACACAGGCCGAAGAGCTCAACCGACTGGTGGGGCAATTCAAGCTGTAAAACAAACGATACAAGTACTCAATGAAAAACGCAGACGCCGTGATGACGTCTGCGTTTTTGTTTTGGATTGTGATATCTCTTCAAAGCCGTGACCTTCCCAGGTCACGGGTCTGATCTTGTAATTACTCTGCAGGGGGCATGTCGGCACAGAAGTCGATCATTTCTGCCAATGTTGCACTGCGAGCGTTACGCACATAAAAACCGCTGGCAGCCGTCCCCGTGCACACCGCTTGGGTGACAGGCAGACCCGCCAACAATCCCAGGCAGAAGCCGGCGTTGAAGTTGTCACCTGCACCGGTGGAGAGCTTGGGTTTCTTGACGAACGGACCCTGGAAGCGGCCGGACTCCACGCTGTTTTCACCTTGCACCGCAGCAGCGGCACAGCTACGCGGGTGGATCACCACAGCCTTGATGTCCAGCTTTTCACGGATGCGCTGGGCGGTGAATTCAATCTCCGCTTCGGCGTCGGCCTGGACTTCAATACCCAAGACCTTGGCGATCTGCGTGGATTCAGCCAGGTTCAGACCCAGCACCACGTCAGCAAGCTTGCTCATCTTGGTCAGGCGACCCAGCGCATCAGCGATGTCTTCGCGAGTACGCTTGGCAGGGTCCGCCAGGTCGACGAAGATCATGCGCTTCTTGCCGTTGACGTTGCTTGCCACCGCAGGCAGGATTTCGTCAATGAGCAGATCCCAGATGCTGTTGAGCTTGGTGAGCATCGTCCAGTTGACCATGCCCAGAAACGCGGTGTCACCGATGATCTGCTGGAACTTGCCTTTGCCCAACACTTCGTTGAGCGTGTCAGCATTGACGTCTTTAAGTGACGAGTGTTTACCCATCATCAATTTGCCGTCTTCAAATTCCAACGCGTCGGTGTAACCGGGGTCGGCGATGGAGAGAATCGTTGCGATTTCGGCGAACGGCAGGAACACTTCATCGAGGTTCGGATGACCGAGGTTACCGATGTAGGTCACGGGAAGACCGTAGCTGGCAAGGGCGTTGGCCATGATCGGGCCGTTACCACCGAGTTTACGCAGCTTGGTCACCAGTTCGATGTTGGCCGACTCACCCGCAGCCGCGACGATGCGTTCGCCGTACTCTTTGATCGTGGGGACGGGCTGATAGTTGTCAGCATCCTGACGGGTCTTGACCACATCAATGATCGAGTCGACAAAGCCGTCAAAGCCCACGGTGGTTTTCACTGAGCCAATGGTCTTGGAAAATTCCTTAAGGCCTTCGGATGCGGCCTTGGCGATTTCTGCACGTTGCATATCTGAGTTCCTTCACTCCACGAGTTTGTTGAATAAGGGGCGGGGAGTCGAGAAGTTTATCAGATTACAAACGTTTGTGAAAGGGGATTTGTGCCTTGTTGCTGATCAATTGGACAACTGTGACGATTCGTCGGGTTTTTCAAGGCATGCATAAAAAACACCCACACGGTTGCCCGCATGGGTGTTGGATTTTTCAGACTGTTACGCCTGTCTCAGTGAGTTGGTCTTCAAATCAGAAGAGCAACTGGAACTGGGAGCGAAGGACGAAGATGTCGTCGTCGTTGGCGGAACTGCCGCTGCCGGTCATGCCCAGGTTGCTGGTGCCCGGATCGTTGCCGAAGGGGTTGGCAATGACATCACCGTCATAGACCCAGATCAGGTCGGTGGTGAACTTGGCGTTATGCTTGTTGATGTACCAGTTACAGCCGACGGTGAACGCCTGCAGTTCGTTGAGGCCAGCGGTGTCGTAGTCCAGATACTCCCAACGGACAAACGGTTCGAGTGTGTCGGGGATGATCATGTAACCAGCTTCGACGAGAAAGCCTTGGACGGTGGGGTTGTTGCTGGTTGAGCTGTCCGCATCGATGTTACCCCCCATGTAGGCTGCGAAGATACCCAAACCGTTGGTTTCGATGGATCCGTCAATGGTCCATGCCAGGTAGTCAGCAATGTGCTTGTTTTCAGAATCCACGTTGGCTGCATCGCCGGTTTGGTAGTGAACAGCACCACCGACAAAGATCGCGGTGTCTTCGCCGGACCAGGCGCTGGTGTCAGACCATTGCTTCCAATCGCCAGCAAGTTTCAGATCAACGCGAGCCGACAGAGCGACTTCGACGTAGTCCTGACCGATGGTGGAGAACTCTTCATCAACACCGTCGTTGATGGAGAAGCTTGCACGCAGGTTGTCGGACTTGTAGTTGAGTTCGACCATTTCCGAGTAGTCCATGGTGAAGAACTCGGTGACCAGACCGCGGTCGACTGCCATTTGCTTCGAAGAGCTGATGAGTTCCTGGCGGAGGAAGGGGATTTTGACCAGGCCGAATTTGACGTCCCAACCGTTGCCGAAGTTGTAACCCATGTAGGGGCCTTCAGCCGAGACGCTGCCGGAGGTACCTGAGCCGATGAGAGTGATCCCGTAGGTGAGTTTGGGGCTACCGATGTGGCCGTTGAACTTGACTTTCATACGGCGGAACTGGAAGCCGGCATCGTCTTCGTCAGCAGCATTATCCTGACTGTTCCAGATGTGGCGGAACTGGAAGTGACCGCCGAAGGTGAGCAGGAAGCTGCCGTCTTCGGATGCCAGGAAGAACTTCTTGCCGTTGTGACCAGCGGTCATGCCGCTTTCCAGCAGGCTGGCGCGGGTGTCGGCATCAGCGAGCACTTCTTGGACCAGGCTCTTGACTTCAGCAGCACGCTGTTCGTTGAGCCAGTTCTGACCATTGGCTTGTTGCAGTTGGCTGATTTGGGCTTCCTGAGCATTGAGCTTCTGCTGCATTTGCTGCAGTTGAGCCCGCATCTGTGCCAGGGAATCAGTGGTGTTTTCTGCCAACAGGTTACCGGTCAAAACACACGTAAGAACCAGTGCTGTAACGATTTGAAAGTAAGACTTCATGGCGTCTTCACTCCATAAAAAATTGGACAGTCCACCACTGTGACGAGGAGCAATTAAAAAGTCAAATATGTATTTTGATTTTGTGGATAAAAAGTTCAGTGGGTAAGTCTACTGATACCTATCGCGTTTGTTGCATTGGGGGAGCGCCGGATGTTGATCAGGTGCAAGTGACTTGCCAGTTTACTGACGCTTGAGCCAGTTCGTGAGAATCTGCTGAGCAGGCTTACCCCAGACGCCGTAGCCCGAGTCACTCAGGCCGCCGTTGTACGGGTCCCATGTGTAGAACAGGACACCTGCAAATCCGTGGGTGGGAATAGGGCGATTGGGTGTAATCTCCGACTGCCAACTCTCACAAAACGCGCGGTAACCAATCGCCTGCACCTGCGGCATTGCGGACACCTGTTTGGCGTTGACATAGTTCCACGGGTCCTTCAAACCCCATGGCAGAGACGGATAGCCAAACTCGGTAATGAGAACCGGCTTTTGAATCTCGCGGGAAAAGTCCTTGAGTGACTTTTGGATTGATGGCCAGCGTTTGACGATCTGTTGATGAAGTTCAAAGGACGCCTGTGCATCGAGTACCTGATCCAAGGTGTCTTTGGTCATCGACCAGTACCCACTGATGCCCACATAATCGAGATGCTCCCAGAATGTGGGGACATGGTAGTGATCCCAATTGGTGGCATAGATCAATTGCCCGTGAAAATCCTTACGGATGTCAGCGATGAGTGTTTGCCAACGCGTGGTCTGCTTCTCAGTGGAGAGTAACTCCGAGCCCACGCAGAAGACATCAACGCCGGTTTGCTGAGCGAGATTGGCAAAGTGGCGCAGGGTCACGCTGTAACTTTCCCACCATTGATCCCAGTCGTCAGGCGAAATCTTGCCCCGCCACTCATTGCCTCGCGGATGCGTAAACAGCACCGTTGGCATGAGCATCGTCTTGAGACCACGCTTCTGAGCATGTCGCAACAACGTCATCAACTGATCAGTACTCGGGCAACGACCGGGTTGGTTGGGGATGCTGATTTTCGTCGAAGCACCATCCTGCTGAAAGGCAGGCGTGAGAATCTGCAGACTGTTGCAACCCATATCCGCAATCATGTCGATCGCGCGGAGATACTTGGGCAGTTGATTGGTGTAATGGACGTTGAGACTAAAGCCGATCACCTGTTGCTTCTGGAGACCTTGCTCTGAACGCACGGGCTTTGCTGGTGGGGACGTGGGCTCAATTGATGGCTTATCCACCGGGGCGATCATCGCACCCAGCAGTGACAGCAGATACAGGCCAGCAGCATAAAGTCCGATTCGGTCGGGACGGAACATGAATTTAAAAACCTTGACGGTTGGGCATTCGCGGGCGACGCGGGTTGTCGCCAAAGCCGCCTTCCTCAGGGCCTCCCGGACCACCCATCATTCCCGGATCCATCATGCCCGGGTCCTGACGGCGGTTGTCCATCGGTTGGGCCTGACCCGGTTCGCCTTCAATCGGCTTGGGGAACAGCGGAGCAAGAATCAACTGGGCATCACCACGCATGTATCCAATCGTCTCCAGCGGTAGATGGGCTCTGGCTTGAAGTCCGCCATTGGTGGTCTTGTAGCTCAAACTCAACGGCATCAAATCGCTAGGGAAGACCGGGTCCATCTCCTGTTTACCCAGAAGCAATTCAATGAGCATGTAGGTCGCACGCATGCCTGAGAGCATGTTCAGATGCACATGCCCGGTGGTGTTGGGCAGGTTACTTTCCATGGCCTTGGCAAGCATCGCGCCTTTGGCAATGCCGGTGCCTTCGGGGGCATTGAGAATCGTCAGCATTTCCTTGACCAGTTGCGCATCGGTCACTGTGGTCAACAGCACCGTGGTGTTGTTCACCGAGGCGATGTAGCCTTCCTGGTTGTTCAAACCCAACACCATCATACGACGCGATACGTTATTCATCCGCGCGAGCACCTGCATCGGCATGGTGTACTGCAATTGATACTGGGCAATCTGGGCACGGTCGTCCGACAACGCATTGGCAGCAAAGGTGCTTAACACCATCACGTTCGGGCGGCTGTCGGTTTCGGCAGTCTCGCCCTGACGCATCGGACCCATCGGGTGACTCTTGCCATTGGCATTGGTCAGAAACGACTGGAAGTCTGAGACGAAACGCTGTGAGTCGTTGACCTTCAAAATCATGGCTGTGTTCATCACACGCGTGCCAAGACCGATAGCGCCTTGCGGGGCGTAAAACACATGGGCCATCTCATTGATCTGGCCGAGAATGGGGGCTGCATTCTTGACCAACGACACATACCAGGCACCCTTGCTTTGCAGTTCCGTGGCCATGTCATTGATGATGGCCTGCAGGTCGACGTTCTGCATATTGCTGTCAAGGCTGTAGAGATACTCCCGACGGGGCAGACGGTCGAGTAATGTCGCGGGACCGGCATCACCGGTCAGGCGTGAAGCCATCACCGAACCGGTTTTGAAGGTCATGGAAACGTTGATGTCCATGCCCTGTTCCGTGCTGCCGAATCCGACGATCAATGTCTTGGCATCCTTGAGCACGCGAAGCATGGCCGTGTTGTACAACTCGGACATCATCTGGCTGTTGCTGACATTTTCTTCGTCCTCGGGCACTAAAGCCGCTTCGGGATCCGGTGCCGGTTTGAACAGATCGATGGCCCGCTGATAACCCGCGTCCGAAATGTTCTTGGGTTGAATGATCAGGCTCATGTCACTGCGGACCAGAACATCAAAGCCTTGCTGGCCCACGAGTGTGGTCAATGCCGAACGTGTCAGGCCGGGGGTGTAACTTTCGACCTGTGATTTTTGAGAGGAAATAATGGCGTAGCTGTTATGCACCTTGGCGTAACCGTTTTGGCCGTTGGGCAGTGTCAGCGTGGTGACCAATTCATCGGGTGAACCTCCGAAGTTACCCACGAACTCGGCATAATCCGAGACGGGGACCATGGCAATGAATTGCGGTGCCGGGTCGGGCTTGGGTTGTTCGCCATCCAAAGCAGGTGGGGCAGGCAGCACACTCTCAGCATTCTGGACGACGAGGAACAGCGACCCGTTACTGTTGACACCACGGTCCATTCCCAAGGCACGTTTGAACTCGCTAAGCAGATCTGTCAGACCGGTGATTTTCAGATCCAGTGCATCGTTGAGCATGGCAGCGCGATCACTGAACGTGTTCATGTCCGGCACCGCCATGATCAATTCAAACTCGGCAGGTAACAGGTCAAATGTCTCTGCCAGCTTGAGATTCTCACCATCCTGCGCGTGAATCAGGGGCGTGAAGACCAGAGTCGTCACAAGCGTCATCAGGACGGTCATTTGTGTGCGAGTGCGAGTTGAGAACCAACGTCTAAACATATGCTGCTCCTGCAAGGTTCAAACCAAGAATTCGGCTTTTCGTGTCGGACACCATGCCCCGGAGATTGTTTTGGTGGCCGTCCACTGCGGGTGAGTCTACTTACTATACACGATTCATGGGGTTACGTTTCAAAAAAAGGTTAAGGGACTAGGGACTTGGGACTAGGGACCAGGAGCAAGACAAAAACAACGCTGGTTTTCCTGCCTTTTCCCAAGTCCCTGGTCGCTAGTCGCTAGTCCCTCCTGTATCATAGACCAGATGTTACCCGCCAAGCCCAGCAAAATTCTCGTCGCCATGAGCGGTGGCGTGGACAGTTCCGTCGCGGCCTCGATGCTCAAGCAGGCCGGCCATGAGGTCGTCGGTTGTTTTATGCGCTTAGGCTCGGAAGACAGTGTCGAGGACGGCTACACCTGTGACCCGACCAAAGTCCGCGAAGGCAAGCAGGGCTGCTGCTCGGTCAATGATGCTGACGACGCCCGGCTGGTTGCTGCGATGCTGGATATTCCGTTTTATGTCCTGAATTTCCGGTCGGACTTCGGTCGGATCATCGATTACTTTGTCGATGAGTACAATGCCGGTCGCACGCCCAACCCCTGTGTCCGCTGCAATGACTGGCTCAAATTCGGCAAGCTCATGCAGTATGCAGACACCATCGATGCCGACTATGTGGCTACCGGACACTACGCCCGCGTGGACAATTCGGCTGAGGTGCCCAAGCTGCTCAAGGGGTTGGATAATGCCAAGGATCAAAGCTATGTGCTTTTTGGCTCCAAGTTGGAACGTCTGAAAAAAATGCTGCTGCCGATTGGTGAGATGGTCAAGCCCGATGTCCGCGCTTATGCCGAGCAACACAAATTGCCGGTGTTCAATAAGCCCGACAGCCAGGAAATCTGCTTTGTCCCGGACAATGACTACGCACGCCTGGTCAAAGAGAAGTCGCCCGATACTTTCACCGCTGGCAAGATTCTCGACCGTGACGGCAAGCAGGTCGGCGAACACGAAGGCCATCAGCACTTCACCATCGGTCAGCGTCGCGGTATCGGTGTCGCCCTGGGCTATCCGATCTACGTCACCAACCGTGACCCCAATGCCAATACCATCACCGTTGGCACCAAGGACGATCTGATGTCCATCGGCTTGACTGCCAACCAAACAAACTGGCTCATTGATCCGCCGACCGAGCCTCTGAAATGTGAAGTCAAAATCCGCTACAACTCCCCAGCGGTCCCCGCGACGGTCACTGCCACCGGTGATGATGCATTGTCGGTCACCTTCGACGAACCGGTCGAAGCGGTCACCACCGGACAGGCTGCGGTGTGCTATCTCGGTCAACAATGCATCGGCGGCGGCTGGATCAACGAAGCGATCCCCGCCTAACCCCCGGAAGTTGTTATTTTCCAATTCTGTTCATTCTTCAAAGCCGTGACTCTCCCGAGTCGCGGGTGATTTGACTGCCCCCCAAGACCGCATTGAGTGCACGATAATCCTCGCATTGCCCAATAACCAGGCAAATACGTCCGTGTAACAATTTTGGCCTCAAATTTGCTTAACTATTTTTTATCCGAAGCTTGCGGCCGATAGCCAGCCATTTTCGGGTATAACAGGAACAGACGAATCCCGCCCAAGTCATTATGCCGATGGTTTTGTTGACATCGAATGATGGATTCGTGAACGAATCAGTAATTCAAACATCTCAAGGAAACGCTATGAGGCATTACGATTGTGCTGTGATCGGGTCCGGCCCGGCAGGTCAACGCGCAGCAATTCAGGCTGCTAAACTCGATAAATCAGTCTGCGTGATCGAGAAATCCCAATTCGTCGGGGGCGTGATGGTCAACACCGGCACCATCCCCTCCAAGGCGCTCCGCGAAGCCGTCATGCACCTGACCGGTCATCACAAGCAAGGCCTCTACGGCAGAAACCATCGCGTCAAACGTGACATCACCATCAACGATCTGGCCTCCATGTCTGCCAACGTCATCCGTAATGAATGGAACGTCATCCAGGATGCCTTTGACCGCAACGATGTCGACCTGATCTGGGGTAAGGCTAAATTCGAAGGCCCGAACCTCGTGGTCATCGAAAAGGACGGTGAAAACGAAATGATCACCGCCGACACCTTCATCCTCGGCGTCGGTACCCGTCCTGCAAAGCCCGAGAACATTCCCTTTGACAATGAATTTGTCATGTGCTCCGACGGTCTGCTTAAACTCGATTCAATTCCCAAGTCCATGATCGTCGTCGGCGGTGGTGTCATCGGCACCGAGTATGCCTGCATCATGGCCACCCTCGGTGTCCGCGTGACTCTCGTTGAAGGTCGCAATCAGGTGCTCGGTTTCCTTGATTCTGAAATTGCCGAGTCCCTGCAATACCACATGCGCAAGACCGGCGTGACATTACGCCTTAACGAAAAAGTCGACAGCATTGAGAAGATTACCTCCGAACGTGACGGCCACACCATGGTCGAAGCGACCCTCGAATCAGGCAAGAAACTCCACGCTGAATGTCTGCTCTATGCAGTCGGGCGACAGGGTGTCTGCGGTGAACTTGGCCTGGATAACGTTGGTGTGTCGTATGACGATCGCGAACGACTGAAGGTCAACGAAAACTATCAAACCAATGTCGAACACATTTATGCAGTCGGTGACGTGATTGGTTTTCCTGCATTGGCTTCGACTTCCATGGAGCAGGGGCGCATCGCGGTGTGTCATGCCTATGGTCAGCCGATCCACTCCATGCCCGACCTGTTTCCGTATGGTGTGTATGCGGTGCCCGAACTATCCATGGTGGGCAAGACCGAACAGCAACTCACCAAGGAAGGCGTCCCCTACGAAGCAGGCATTGCCCACTACTCCGAAGTGGCGCGTGGCCAACTGCTCGGTGACGAGATCGGCATGCTCAAGCTCCTCATTCACCAGGACACCCGCAAGATCGTCGGCGTGCACTGCATCGGCACCGGTGCAACCGAACTCGTCCACATCGGTCAGGCCGTCATGGCGCTGGGCGGAACCGTTGACTACTTCATCCACAACGTGTTCAACTATCCCACACTCGCCGAAGCCTACAAAATCGCCGCACTCAACGGCTCCAACAAACTCGCGAACATGTAACTTGGTTTTTGTTTAATCCAACATCGCACAAATGCACATTAAAGCCCTGGGACTTCAGTCCCAGGGACGTTGTGCCAACACATACACCTTGTTGTATGAAGATTCAAAGCGATCGCTCTGCGCGTATCAAATGCTCCTGTTCACACACGCACGACTTACATCACGCCTTGTAAACCGTCCCGCGACGTTCATACGCCATGTGCTTTTCGACATCGCAGGCAATGGCTGCACTGCCGAAGCGTTCGACAAGCCATAACCCCAAGTCGATCCCACTGGTGACACCGGCTGCTGAGATGATGTCCCCGTCATCCACCACGCGTGCGTTGACCCGCTTGGCACCGAAGTTCTCCAAGTCATTGTTGGCAGCAGCAAATGTCACCGCAGGCCGACCCGTCATCAACCCACTGCATGCCACCAGCATCGCGCCGGTGCACACCGTTGCCAGAATCGTCCCTTGTTCATGGGCTTTTTTGAGCATCGCAGGCAGAACACCACGTTCAACTTCATAACGCACCCCCACGGCATTGCGATCCGCCCAACCGCCACCGGGAATCACCAACAGGTCCGGGCGGATGGCGGTATCCAGTGATTGGTCAACCTGAATCTTAATGCCATGTCCGCCGGTGATGATACGTGGCTGGCCGATTCAGAAATAATCCAGTGAGAATGACGCGCCTTTGTTGATCCCATGACTGAGCACCTCAAACGGAGCCAGTGCATCCATTTCATCCATACCATCGAAAAAGATCACACCTATATGCATACCGCACCTCACTTCTGAAATGCATCATATCAAGGTCAAACAAGTAGACACAATGACTCTGCACACACAACGTACCGCGCGTTGTTAAGTCATAGACTTCGCCAATAATAGCTGCATCACGACTTGATGCTGATGTGAAATGCGCTCAGAGAATCACAATGCGATGCTGCATTACAGAACATAACCGTCACTGTGTTGGGATGTGTTTTTAAGCAGATTGCTTATCGCAGGTCATATCACAGACCAGTGTGTTGCAGAGCTTGTTGTGTTTGCAGCCACAGCATTCGTCGCCGGTGTATTGTTCACCGCAGGCACATTCGTGTTGCAGCACCAATTCAACCGCTGCCTGAGCGTCGGTATCGCCAAGAGGATGACGGGCACGCAAGCAGAGTTGACGCCAGTTGTTCACTTCGTTTTTTCGACAGTGTTTGACCAGGACATCCTGGCCGTTGGCAGGGCAGTGATATTGATAGACGGGCATGGCGGGGCTCCGGGATACATAACCAGAGATTGCATTTTAGCACAAAATCATCTCAATATGGCGCTTTATTTTTATCGTCCGAATCGTCGTTTGACTTGATTGGACCGCGATTTTTGGAAGTGAAGCAAAGACATGAGGATCGGATCGGTGTCGGACCTGCTGTATAATCCATCGCATGCGAATTTTACTGACCAATGATGACGGCATTACGGCGCCGGGGATGCTCGCACTCTATCAGGCTGCAAAAGAACTTGGCGATGTGCAGGTGGTCGCTCCCGCCGGTGTGTGCTCCGCCAAGAGTCACAGCATTACGCTCTTTGAGCACATTGATGTGACCCAGCACGCCAGCGAACACTTCACCGGCTATGCCGTCAAAGGCATGCCCGCTGACTGCGTGAAAATCGGTTGCAATGGTTTACTCGACGGCCCGGTGGATCTGGTGATCAGTGGCATTAATGCCGGGGCCAACATCGGCGTCAACGTGCTCTACTCAGGCACCGTTGCTGCTGCACGCGAAGCCGTCATCCAGGGCATCCCTGCCATTGCGATGAGTTTGCACATCGGTGATCGTGATCGGATTCGCTGGGATGTCGCAACAGATCACGCAGCGAATGTACTCAAGCAGGTGATCACGCATGGCCTTGATCGATCACACCTGCTCAACATCAACCTGCCGATTTTTGATGATGACGACACCGTCACAGGCACGCGCGTCTGCAGTCTCTCGGACTCGGCCATGGCGGATCGTTATGCACAGTCACCTGGCGACAACGGCGCGACACGTTACTGTGTCGACTACGGCATGCAGTTCCGCCAGCACCACGAAGACTCCGACGTGCATCTACTCTTTGACCGACACATCACCATCACACCCTTGTTGGTCTACCAAACCCACAACGAACACCTGGCGCACTGGGCTTCGCGATTCTGAATTTTGAAATGTCTGGGGACTACTTCCGGGGGAACCGCTTTCGGTTTAGCGCGACTGGATCAATAACCGAGATTTTTCTTCTTGTCCATCAGAAATGGCAGGTGATGATCCAGATGCCAGATGTACATCTCCAGCAGTTGCATGAGCGTAACCTTGCCGGACTTGGAATGGATGCCGAAGCGTTCGAATGTCTCAGTTGATAAAGTCCGTAGCACACGTGCGAATTGGCGTCGGCCGACCTCAAAGCTGGTTAACGCATCACCGACATCCTGCGAAGCGATGGCAAGGTGATCCATGTAGGCCGTCTCATCCGCCCAGATCAGCAATGGACAATCTTCAGCAATCACACGTTTCATGCGGTCGATGGCAATGGCGTCGGTGTCGGCCATGTGGATGACCAACTCACGAATGGACCACTTGCCCGGCCCGGGTTTGGCATCCAACACATCATCGGGGAGATCGGCCAAGGCATTACGCAATGTTCTGCCGCCAGCTTCAAATTGATCGATTTTCTCAGTGATCGTTTGCATGACGCATCATTGTCTTAAACCATCGCAGCCTTGTCGATGACTTCTTCCTGTTCCTCATCATCAAAACAGGCTGAATCATGATGGGCATAGGAGATCAACGCATCACCGGCTTGTTGATGTAGCAGCAGCGCGATCAGGGCGGTCCAACCGGTTTGGTGTGATGCGCCGAGCCCCTTGCCGGTGTCTGCATGGAAGTACTCATGGAAAAACACACTGTTTTTCAGGGTCGGATTGCTCAGCAGTTTATTCAGACCGAGATTGCTTGGACGGTGACCTTGATCATTGGGCGTGAACAAGCCGGTCAAACGCTCGCCGAGTTTGTCGGCGATTTGTCGGATGGTCAGCTTGTTACCTGATCCGGTGGGATACTCCATTTTAAAATCGTCACCGTAGAAATGGTGATACTTGTACAGCGCTTCGATGAACAGGTAATTGATCGGCATCCACACCGGTCCGCGCCAGTTGCTGTTGCCACCGAACATACTCGTCGTTGATTCGCCCGGTTCATAGTCAATGCAGAACGTCTTGTCTTCGTACTTGAAAATGTAGGGCTTGTCCTTGTGATGAATCGACAGGGACCGGATACCAAACGGTGATAGGAACTGAGATTCATCGAGCATGATCTGGAGCATGCGTTCCAATCGCTTGCGTGATGGGATCGCCAATAAGCGATGGGCTTCACCTTGCTTGTCCTTGTCGGTGTGCAGGTAACTGACATACTTGGCAAGGTCTTTGCGGTAGGTCAAAAACCAGTGCAAACGCTTCTTGAACAGCGGTAGTTTGTCGATGGCTTTCTGCTCAATCACCAACACCGCGGCTAACGGCAATAAACCCACAATCGACCGCACCGGGATCGGAATGTCCTTGCCCTTGGCATGCAGTTGATCGCGGTACAGCCCCAATTCTTCATCCCAAAGTCCGCCTTTGCCTTTCTCACCTTCACGGTTGATGGCATCGCAGACATGGACGAAGTGTTCGAAGAATTTGGTTGCCATGTCTTCATACACCGGATCATGCAACGCAAGCTCCATCGACATCCACAGCATGTTCGCACAGAAGAAACTCATCCACGCGGTGGCATCGGCTTGTTCGAGTTCACCATCAACCGGCAGGTACGAACGATCAAACACCCCAATGTTATCCAGGCCAAGGAATCCGCCGGAGAAGATGTTTTTACCATGATGGTCCTTGCGGTTGACCCACCATGTGAAGTTCAGAAGCAATTTCTGGAAACAGCGTGCAAGGAAATCATAGTCTGCCTTGCCGGTGCGCTGAGCATCCATTTCATAAACCCGTCGACACGCCCATGCATGCACCGGTGGGTTCACATCGCTTAAGTCCATCTCGTAGGCAGGCAGGTGTCCGTTGGGATGCATGTACCATTCACGCAGAAACAATAGACACTGCTTTTTGGCAAAGTCCGTGTCGACCTGCGCCATGGGTAGCATGTGAAACGCCAGGTCCCACGAGGCATACCACGGGAACTCCCATTTGTCGGGCATTGAAATCACATCACGGTTAAACAAATGTTTCCATTGATGGTTCCGGCCCCACTGCCGACCTTCCGGCGGTTGGACAATGGAGGGATCACCCTTGAGCCAATCCTCGATGATGTAGTGATAAAACTGCTTGCCGAAGAGCAATCCCGCATAAGCCTGCATCGCAATGCTGCGGTGTTCCTCGGGCATGGCCTTGGGCAGGACTGTGTCGTAATACTCGCTGACTTCAGCGCGGCGTTGATCCATGATGTGCGTGAACTCATCCCCCAGTACATCGTGGACAACCTTGTTGGAACGTTGGAGTCTCAGACGGAGTTTGATCGATTCGCCACTGTCTGCTTCCAACTCATAAATCGCAGCGGCCTTGGTGCCGGTCTTCTGCGGGTTAACCGCGTTACGTTTGCCATCAATGACATACTTGTGAAAAGCGTCTTTGACATACCGTGTTGTATTACGTTGTCCAAACAGGCGGCGCATGTTGGTGTGGTTATCCGTAAAGACGGTCACCGGGCGTTTGTCATCAGGCGTATTGGGGAAGCTTAACTCAAACCGACCCAGCGTCTGGTGTTCAGCAACAAAGCGCGACTTCTGTTCGTAGAGATGCGGCTTGAGGGTGCAGCCTTCATGTGAGCAATCCCAACTCCATGTGTTGCGAAACCACAGCGTAGGCATCAGCGTGAGTTTGGCTTGCTTCGGTCCCTTGTTGGTCACGGTGATTTCGATGAGTACGTCGTTGGCAGATTTCTTGCCATACTCTGCGGTGATTTCCCAGTAACGGTCATCATCAAAAATCCCGGTGTCCGCCAGTTCGTACTCGGGGTTATCTTTACCCGCTTCCTGTGCAGCTTTGATCAGGAAGCTGTAGGGGTATTGATCCTGCGGGTAGAGATACGTGGACTTGCAGTAGGCGTAGGTCGGCAGGGCGACGTCATAGGTGTAATACTCCTTGACGTCTTCGCCATGATTGCCTTCCGGACCGTTGGTGCCGAAGTAGCGCTCTTTGAGGATCGGATCTTTGCCGTTCCACATGGTCAATGCAAAACACAGTCGACATTCACGGTCGGTAAAACCAAGGATGCCGTCTTCACCCCATCGATAGGCTCTGCTGCGTGATTGGTCGTGCGTGAAATGGTCCCAGAAATTACCATCCGCCGAGTAGTCTTCGCGGACCGTTCCCCATTGTCTCTCCGCGAGATAGGGGCCCCAGCGTTTCCAGTTTTCCGTGCGCTCTTGCGACTCTTTAAGGCGGGTTGCTTCTTTTGTTGTCATGAGGTGTGCCTGTCTATTGCTTCAACGCTCAAAAAATGCGTTGGCGTTTCTGGTGATAGTGTAATGCAAGACGCGTGCCAGTGAATGCAGAATAAAAAAACGAGTTTCAGGAATAACCTTTGCAGCTTGCTTGCTATTCCAATATGACACAACTTCTGCAACAGCCCGAGATCAACGTTGAGGATATGTCGCTTTTAACAAAGGACGATGTCCATCAACTGGATTGCCTGGATGTCTGGGGTGGCAGTCGCCGCGTCAATCGCCAGGCTTATGTCACCGGCATGAATGTCTGGGTTTCCAGTGAACCGGCGTCGTCGGATCGTGGTGGTGATCTGTATCTGATCTCCATGTGCGGCGGTGCGAAAATCTCGCGGCTTTTGCTTGCCGATGTTGCGGGTCATGATGCCGCCGCAGCCGATGTCGCTGACGATTTTCGCAAGCTATTACGCAAACATATCAACAAGCAGGATCAAACCAAACTGGCAGTTGCGCTGAATCGTGACTTTGAAAAGCAGAGTACCGTCGGTCGCTTCGTCACCGCTTTGCTTGCGACCTTCATCCCGCAGACCGGGCATCTTGTCATCTGCAATGCCGGTCACCCGCGCCCCCTGTGGTATCAGGCAGACAAGAAAATGTGGACCTATCTCGATGCCGTGCATGCCCACACCGATGACATCCCACGGAACCTGCCCATCGGCGTGATTCCCGAGACGGACTACGTGCAGTTTGCAACCGAGTTCTTACCCGGTGATTTGCTGTTGACCTACACCGATGGTGTCACTGAAGCCAAACCCGATGGTGGGCGTATGCTCGGCGAAGCCGGTTTGCTTGAGATGGTTTCCACGCTGGATGTGCGCGATCCGCATGGCATGATCGACCAACTCACCCGCCGACTCCACGCCTTCACCGGCGGGAAGATGCGCCACGACGATGTCACCATGATGCTCATGTCCCCCGACGGTGCACAACCCCAACGCCAACCGCTGTCCAAGCAATTTAAAGTGTTGGGCAAGATGGTGGGCGTGGTGCGCTAAAGCAAACGTTTAATCCATCACGTTGTTTGCTGGCGATACTGCGTCGGACTGATCCCGCAAACGGTTTTGAATTGTCGGGAAAAACAGAAGACATCGTTATAGCCGAGTTGCTCAGCAAGTTGCTCGATGCTGATGTCGGTTTCCAGCAGGTGATGTTGGGCCTGGCTGATGCGGTGTTCGATGCGATATTGCTGCGGACTTTTACCGAAGTGTTTTGTGAATTGCTTGCGGAAGGTTTCGTAGGTCATGCCGATTTGCTGAGCAATTTGGGGTAAGGCGATGGTTTGCTGATTCACATCCGAGAGTAAATGAGCAGCGTGTTGGAGTTGGTCGGTTGTCAGATGTTCTGGACTTTGCGCAGCCGTGTTCTGGAAACGGTTAAGCAGTAAAGCCGTCTGCGATGCAAGCTCACCCGGCGAGTTGGGTTGATGCATGTTCTCGACAAAATGCAGACAGGCTTTGAGCAAGTGCGTACTCACCGGGACATGACTGAGAAATCGGTTTGGCCAAAGTAGCCCCAGTTCACACATGGATTGATGGAGCGCAGGCGAGAGCGTGATGAAGAACTCAAGCCACTGATTGTCAGTGTGACGCTCAAGGGTGTGAGGCAGTTGCGGGTGACGGTCGAGTTTATCACCTGCAGTCAGGTCGCTGACATGATCCTGTGCATCCGTCACGCGACCCTGCCCGCGAACCAGGTACAGCATGTGATACGCCTCAAGCTTGCGGAACATGCGCGTGGCGGGGTGATTCTTCGGACTGATCCAGCCGGCACGCATTTGGCCGCCGGGGAGGATGGCGGTTGCCGTTTTCTGATTCAAAGCTTGATTGATGAGGTTTTGCAATCGAGTGGCCATGAACCAATTTTAACAAATGGTAATCCCAATGTTGCCATGGTTTGGTTAGTTTTGCTGATTAAAATAAATTGCTTTGTCCCGCATAGGAGCTGTTTATCATGTCAAAAACCAACCTTCTGATCTTCATGACCGACCAGCAGCGTGCTTCCTCGGTCTTTGGTCCCAATAAAGCTTACACACCCAATCTTGATAAATTCCGCAAGGAGAGCCTAAGCTTTACACAGGTGCACTGTCCTTCGCCGCATTGCTGCCCGTCACGTGCAACCTTCTTCACCGGTCAGTATCCGACGCGACATGGTATCTGGAATAATGTCCAGGTGGGCAATGCGCTGAGTCGTGATCTGACGCCGGGGACGCGTCTTTGGAGTGAAGATTTGGCGGATGCAGGATACGACCTGCATTACTTTGGTAAATGGCATGTCAGCGCGGATCATGGCCCGCGCGATTATGGTTGGACGGAACACACCATTACCGCCAATGCCGCTAATCCCGGTCGTGAAAAAACGTATGAGTGGCGTCGCTACCAGAACGAAGAACTCTGCACGGAACGCAACGAAGCAACACGTGCAGATGGAGAGATTCAACGCCCGGGTTACAACCAGTATTTCAACTACGGGATTGATGAAGACAAATGCAATGACAAGAAGCATGTTGATGGTGCGGTGAAATTAATTGGTGAACTCAAGGGAACCGACAAACCATGGGGGATGTATGTCGGCCCGCTTGGACCGCATGATCCATACTATGCACCGCAGCGTTTTGTGGACATGTATGATCTGGATGACATCGTGTTGCCCCAAAGTTTTACGGACACGATGCAAGACAAGCCCGCGTTATATCGTCGGACACGAAGCATGTTTGATCAGATGTCCGAACGTGAACACAAGGAATCGATCCGACATTACCTGGCATTCTGCTCATGGGAAGATGAACTCTTTGGCATGTTGCTTGAGGCCTTGGAAGTCAGTGGTCAGGCGGATAGCACCGCGGTGCTTTACTGCTCGGATCACGGGGATTACATGGCGGAGCATGGGCTGTGGTGCAAGGGACTTCCCTGCTTTAAGTCGGCTTATCACGTGCCTGCGGTGTTGCGTTGGCCGGGGCAGTTACCCGCAGAAGTTCAAGGTAGTGATGTGGATGCCTTCGTGAGTTTGGCGGACTTTCATCCCACGTTTATGGAGATGGCAGGACTCCAGGTACCGTCGGATATTTACGGGCAGAGTTTATTGCCGTTTCTCAAGGGAGAGCAGCCAGATGATTGGCGCGATGCGATGTTCACCCAATCCAATGGCAATGAACTTTATGGCATACAACGCAGCGTGATGACCGGCAAGTGGCATCTGGTCTACAACGGTTTTGATTACGACGAACTCTACGACATGCAAAACGATCCGAACCAGATCACCAATCTGGCGACGGACCCACAGTACGAACCAATCAAACGTGAACTCTACGAACGCCTCTGGCAATTCGCTTACGAGCAGCAGGATGTCTGCATCAACCCCTACATCATGGTGGGGTTGGCAGCGTATGGTCCAGGCGTGGCAACAGGATTCAAGCAGGCGTTTGGGAAGTGATGACAAGCTGCGTGATTGATGTGTGATCACAACAAATCCGTGACGCTGCTGAGTCACGGGTTGTCTTGACGCATTCTTACACACACACACACACACACACACACATACAACATGGCAACTCGTGCCCCGGGAGGGACACGGCTTTTTCATCGCGAAGTTCAACGATGGATGATCGGTTGTGATGTGTTGATTGTGCGTTGCAATTTTCTGAATCGAAATAAAAAACACGCTACGGACGGTGAGGTTCGCAGCGTGTTTTTAATTGTTGGTGTTTGTTGGTTGGATGTTTAATCAGGCATGGGTACCGATGCGTTTGGCGACTTCATGCCAGTTAATCACATCCCAGAACGCTTTGACGTAGTCGCCACGTTTGTTCTGGTATTGAAGATAGTAGGCATGTTCCCAGACATCACAGACGAGAATGGGCATGAGGCCCCATGTCGAGAGTTTCTGCTGGTTTTCACCTTGAATAATGAGCAGGCGTTTGGAGAGCATGTCCATACCACAGATGCCCCAGCCGGACCCTTCGACGCTGGAGGCTGCGGCGATGAACTGGTTTTTGAAGTTGGTGACTGAGCCGAAGTCCCGGTTGATCATCTCCAGGAGTTTACCTGATGGATCGCCGCCTTCGCCGACGGGCGCCATGTTGTACCAGAAGAGTGTGTGGAGGGTGTGCCCACCACCGTTAAACGAGACGGCACGACTCAGCGATTTGATGTCAGAATAATCACCGTCAGCACGAGCTTTCTCCAGTGATTCAATCGCTGCGTTGAGTTTGCGGACATAGCCTGCATGATGCTTGTCATGGTGAATCTGCATGGTCTGGGCATCGATGGCCGGTTCCAGTGCATCGTAGTCATAAGGTAGTGGTGGCAGGACGTACTTGCCAGTTTTGGCGTCATAGCCGATCGCCAGTGGATCATAGCCGTGTTTCATCTGGCCCATTGCTGTTGGGGCGGCAGCGGACATCAAGCCCACGGCTGCCAATCCTGTAGCGCCCATCATTTCGCGACGATTCATGAGGTTTTCTCCTGTAAAGCTAAGGTGTATCAATTCTGCGCAACACGGAAAGGTGAGAGACTATTCCATGTTGTGGAAAAGTTATACCCGCAAGACAGGTTTTCGCTGCATGTTCTGGATATCGCTTTGGATAGGGGGATCAGAGACTAAAGCAGTCCAACGAATTCATCTCCACCTTCCGTCACTCCCGTGCAGGCGGGAGTCCAGTGAGAGCTGCAAGCGTCAACAGATTGCCACTGGATTCGCGCCTTCGCGGGAATGACGAAATCTGAGACGATATGGAGATTAATTGCTGGAACTGGGCTAATTGCGGTACCACTCGACGATGAACTGCTTGGCATAGTCGGAGTGATACTGGAGTTGTTTCTGTGTGATGGCATGACCGTCGATGAGAATGATGTTGGCCGCATTGTTGTTGCCATGCCGATTGGACATGCTGGTGACAGTATGCGGTGGCGTGCGGCTGCCGGTGTACCAGACGGGATGGAAACTGTTCCAGAAGGGATAACCCCAGTACAGCCGGTCATAGTACATGAAGGTCTTGGAAGGTTTTTGAAACTCATGCGTCATCGGCCACTTGCTGCCTTTGAGTCGGGCATAACTCCAGTTGACACCTTTTTCGCGACGTGGGCAATGCCATGCATCCGAGGGAGCATCCCAATACTTGGGCATCACGCTACTGACGGCATAACGCCATTCCGGGTAATCCGGTCCTTTACCGAATCCAAAAGGCAGCTTATCGTCAAAGTCGTTGGCATAGACGAAGCTGGCAGCACCCAGTTGGCGGATCTTGCTCAGACACTTGGCATCCTGTGCCGTGTTTCGGGCGGATTGCAAAGCCGGAAGCAGGATTGCGATGAGTAACGAAACAATACTGATGACAACCAGTAGCTCGATGAGCGTAAAGCCTGTGATTGATTTGGCAGTGAGTGATTGTTGACGCATTCGGTGCTCCGAGCATGTTTGCGTTGGCATGATTAACGGATTGTCATCACGGCAAGGCTATCGCTTCCAATAGAGAATGTACAGTTCCCCATAGTCGGACATCCAATCCAGTTCGGGTTGGCGGATGGCATGACCGTCGAGAAAAATCAGGTTCGCTGAATTCTTTTCGCCATGACGATTGTCCAGGCTGGTCAGACTCGGGGACGGGTAGGACAACGTGTACCAGAACGGCCGATTGCTCAGCCAATGCGGGTAACCAAAATATCGACGGTCATAGTATGCCAGCGTTTTGACCGGTTCGATGGCATCACGCATGGTCATCCAATACTGGTTGGTGCGAACGCGTGCATAACTCGATTGCTTGGTGGACATGTTCAGATGCGTTGGGCAAATCCAGATGCCGGTGTTGTCCTTCTGGGTGGAAACGTAGGAAGGCAGCAATTTCACAAAGCTGGTGCTCCATTGCGTCGAACCACTGGGGTAATACCCAAAGCCCCAGGGCATGGTGTCTCGAAAGTCATGAGTGTACACCATGGTGGCTGTGAACAACTGACGTTCATTGCTCAGACACTTTGAGGCCCGACCTGCTTCCCGAGCCGTTTGAAGTGCAGGCAGGAGAATTGCAATCAGCAGGGTGATGATGCTGATGACAACCAGCAGTTCAATGAGCGTAAATCCGGAAGGGCACTTTGATGCAGGTGATTGGGGCCTTACCTGGTGCAGGCGATTGGTTGTAAGGTTTTGGGGGGCAGACATAGATCATTTCCCAGAAACGGTCTGATCAACACATCCTCAGAACACAGGTCCATCATGACATTCAAATATTACAATTTGTAACTATCTTTTACGTAACAATAGCTGTAAAAAGTGAGAAGTCAAGTGTTTTTTATGGCTTGTTAAAAATCATGTGCCTTCTGAGATATCAGGTGTGTTTGGGCTTGACTTGGTATAACCTGTCCTCTAGCTTTTACGTAACACAGAAGTTTACATCGCTTCCCTGACAGGGGGCGGAATACAGGCAAATCGCATATGGCCACCCGGACCCGAAAAATCACACAACGCGAATTGGCGAATCGACTTGGCCTCAGCCAGATGACCGTCTCCTACGCGCTGCGCGGCTCGGAGATGGTTTCCAGGCAGACCCGGGAACATGTCCAGAAGGAAGCTGCCCGCCTGGGTTATCGGCCTAACAGCTCCGCCCAGGCAATGCGTAACGGCAGGTTCGGCTGTGTTGCCATCGTGGACTCCACGGAGGTCGATCGTTCCAGTTACTTCGGCGGAGACCTCATCGGCGGTGTGCATGATGCGCTGCTCTCGCGTGATACGCATCTGACCATTGCCCGTCTGCCCGATACCGAGTTGACCGACGAAAACTTCATGCCCAAGATTCTCCGGCAACTGATGGTCGACGGCATGCTCATCAACTATTTCGCTCAGATCCCCAGCCGTCTTGTCGAACTCGTCGAGCAGTACAACCTGCCAGCCATTTGGCTCAACTCCAAGCAGGCGCGCGATTGCATCTATCCCGATGACTATCAGGCAGGGCGACAGGCCGTGCAACACCTCATGGAGTTGGGGCATCGCAAGATCGGCTACCTGGATCACATGAGTGATCGACCGGACCACTTTGATCCGACCACCAATGTCCATTACAGCGTGCTTGATCGATTCAGTGGTTATTGTGATGCGATGCGTGATACTGCCTTGCCGGTGCATGACTTTCTGGGTTCACACATGCGGATGTGGGATGATCCTTTGGCTGTGGTGACGCGCTGGATCAAGCAACCGGATCGTCCGACTGCTTTGGTCTGTCACGATAAACGCGTGGTCACGCAGATCATCCATGCTGCCTTGGCCCACGGCTTGTCGGTTCCCGGTGATTTGTCGGTGATCACTTTTGAAGACATCAACAAATGCGAGATGGGCATGACCATGACCACCATGCGTCAATGCTGGGAAAGCTTCGGTCGAAAAGCTGCGGGGGTGCTCATGGACAAGATCAAGGACAACAACCAATCCATGCCCGCGATGACCTTGCCCTACACATTGGAAGTGGGGCAGACGACATGCGCCGTCAAACCGTGATTCACTTTGAGGCACAGCCTGATGTTATCCCGATTGATTGCATGTCAATGCCAGATAGATTTGCCAAGTTCATTGAAATGAATTTTCAGTCATGATGATCGCTTACCCGGCAGGCGCAGAATAGATCAGCCACAGTCCGCCGCCAAGCACCAGGATGCCGCACGTTCGACGCAGCCCTATCAGGGTTTTGCTCTTTTCATTCCAGTTCAAGTAACGTTGCACCCAGGAACTGGCCGAGCCAGCCAAAACGATCAGCAGGCAGTGTCCGATGCCGTAGGCCAGAAGTAACATTGCTGCAAAGATCGGTTGTTCGCCTGCGACTTTGAAGGTGACACCCAGCACCGGAGCCATGTAAGCAAACGTGCATGGTCCCAATGCAATACCGAAGATCAGTCCCAGCAGTAAAGCCGCCAGCATTCCCTTGCGTTTGATGCCGACGTTTGACGGGCCGGAAAACGGCATGGGGATGACGTCAAGCAGATGTAACCCGACTGCAAAGAAAATCACGGCGACGGCATAATAGGCCCAGGCTCCAATGTCTCCGGCAATACGACCGGCAGAGGCAGTGATGATGCCCAGCAAGGCGATCGTGATCAGAATCCCCAACGCAAACAGACTTGCCAGGCCAAAGGCGCGACGCGAGCTGACTTGCCCCTGACCATTGACGAAGGCTACGACCAACGGGATGCTCGACAGGTGGCAGGGACTGAGCAGAATACTGGCAACACCCCAGGCAAATGCTGCAATCAATGCAACACTCACCGAACCGGATAACGCGTGGTTCAGAGACTCAAATACATCCTGCAACATCACGGTGTTTCCTGTTGACCTGAGGTTGTTTGATGTCCAGATGAAACAGCGATTGCACTGGATGTTGGCAGTTTGATGCCAAGTTCATTCCACTTGGCCAGAATATCTTCCTTGGAATAGAAGCCTTCGTGTCGAAACAATTCCTGGCCCTGAGCATCATGGAAAATCTGGGTCGGGATCATGCGGATGCCGTATTTTTCGCCAGCATCGGGATTCTCCCAGACATCAATGAATGTTACGCGCATGTGGTCTTTGTATTCCCTGGTCAATTCCTCCAGGATCGGTTTCATCATCCGGCAGGGCACGCATTTTCCCGCGCCCAAATCCAATAGATGTGGCATGGCAGTCTTTGTGTTTGACGCTTGGTTGTTTTCGGATGACTGTGCCGTTGACTGCTGTGGGGACGCATCTTTGGTTCCGTTTTGCTTCATGGCGATGACGATGCCAACCGCGATTAACAGCAGGGCGATGATGATTATTCTGATGTTTTTGTTCATCGTTTTACCCTTGGATCAAGGGCTTGATCGCTTCTGCATCCAATAGCTTGCCCACGCTTTTGACCTGCCCGTCGACTGCTAATGCTGGTGTCATCATCACGCCGAACTTTGTGATTTCAGTGATGCTGGTAATTTTTTCGATTTCGTAATCCAGTCCAAGCGCGTCGGCAGCAGCCTTGGTGTTCTGCGCCAACTGCTGACACTTGGGGCAACCTGTTCCGAGAATTTGTAGTTTTTTCATAACGGATCCTTTGTTAGTTAAACATCTATCCTGAGCACCGTATGTAAATCCGGTGCAAGCGCATGACACAACAATGTTCAAACTTGCACCACATTGATATGTGCTGCTCAACCCAATCAAGACTGACGTAATACTAGTTAACGCCAATCGCCTCTTTTGCATGACTGACAATTGCGTTTACCTCTTGTTCGGTGGCGCGCGTGCCTTTGGCTTTTTTCTCCAGGCCCATGTCTGTTGCGCGCATGTACTGCACATTTTCCAGTTCCAGTTTCTCGAAGATCTTCCGCGCGCAGTCCATCGGGCATCCGTCGATCACCACATTCAGATCCACATCGCTCGCCTGCTGGATCATGCCCTGGATACCGGCTCCCAAGCCTGCCAGGCAGAACATGGACCCCAGTCCCTGGCTCATCATTTCACGGCAAGCCTTGTCCGATGCTTCAGCAACATTGGCACCGCCGGAACATGCGTAGAAAAGAATCTTTTTCGAACTTTCCTGGTCGGTCTTTGAGCAACTGCATGAATTAGAATTGGACATGACAATCTCCTTGAATTTGTTTAGAACCACATCCCATAGCACCATCCAGCCAACGTGCTCATCACGACGACCAGACAAATAAACACAATTGTTTTCTGTGTTCCCATCACCGAACGGATCACCAGCATGTTGGGGAGACTCAATGCCGGGCCAGCCAGCAGCATCGCCAACGCCGGTCCTTTACCCATACCTGCACCGATGAGCCCTTGCAGGATCGGCACCTCGGTGAGTGTTGCAAAGTACATGAACGCGCCCACGACAGACGAAAAGAAATTGGCCTGTAGTGAGTTGCCACCTACCAGCTCTGCGACCCACGAACTGGGAATCATGCCCTCTTCACCGGGACGCCCCAACAGGAATCCGGCAATCAGGACACCATAGAGAAGCAATGGTGTGATCTGCTTGGCAAACCCCCAGCTTTGATTGAACCATGCATTGGCCTGCTCGCTGCGTTTGCCCACGGAGAGCACAATCGATAAACCAATCGTGGCAACGGTGAAAGCAAGCATTGGCGTGTAAGGCAGACCATGCTCATAGCCCGGGAGAAATCGGCCATAGGTTGGGATCAGCCAGACGCTGCAAATCGCCCATGCAGTCACGGTCGCCAATCCGACGCTGAGCATTTTCCACCAGCGGACTTCAAACCATGTCACCAGGATGACGCTGAGCATCACGCCGAATCCGCTGGTGACGATCCACTTGCTTTCCCAGATCAGTTGCCAGAGTCCCTGGGGATTTTGCGGTTTGCCCCAGTTGGCAAAGACCAGGATGCCAACCAGTGACGCGAAGTACAATCCCGTTTGCCAGAGCGGACGGGCGTCATCGTCATCGGACATCTCGATCATTTCCGCAGCACGTGCAGCTTCCTCTTTGCGATAGATCAGATGCATCACAATGCCGATGATCAGACTGAAACTCACCGCCCCGACCGCGCGAGCGATGCCAAGTGATGGGCCAAGGACAGCCGCCGTCAGGACGATCGCCAGCACGTTGATCGCAGGTCCGGAATAGAGGAATGCCACGGCCGCGCCCAATCCCGCGCCCATCCGCCAGATGCCTGCAAACAAGGGTAAAACCGTGCATGAGCAGACCGCCAGGATCGTCCCACTGACCGATGCCACACCCAACGCCAGCGGTTTGGGTGCCTTGGGTCCCAGGTATTTCATCACGGCATTCTGGCTGACGAAAACGCCGATGGCACCTGCAATGAAGAACGCAGGGACCAGACATAGCAGCACATGTTCCTGGGCATACCATTGCGTCAAAGCCAACGCTTCATAGATAGATTGATCAAAACGCTGCCAACCCAAGGGTAAGGCAAACAATGTAATGAGCACCAGCAGTCCGCCAAGCAGCTTTTTCCATTCCTGTTTCCAGACAGGGGGGTGAGAACAAGTCGTTGAGCAGGTTGTATCAGGTGCGTTTGTCATGGTGAGTTTGTGATGAATTTATCACATAGTTGTCGAAATAAAAATTACTTTGAAGCCAGCGCCTTGGACTGCCGTTTGAGATTCTGTTCCAGCGTCTTGGTTGCACATCCTAGAAAGTTCAGGACGCAGGGCGTTTGCAGTGAGTAAAACACTTGCAGGCCATCCTTGCGTGTTTTGAGCACACCTGCTTTGAGCATCAGTGCCAGGTGACGCGAGGTGTTGGATCGCTCAATGCCGATACGATCAGCAATTTCACAGACGCAGACTTCGCCATCCTTAAGCAAATCAACAATGGCCAGACGAATCGGATGCGCCAAGGCGGTGATCACCTGTGCCTGCATTTCGTAGCGTTGCCATTTGGGGTCATTGTTCATTGAGATCGTTCCTTGACTATGTGATTATTTCATCACATAGTTTCCTTGTCAAGGATTTTGTGAGTTGTTTGGAGATATTGATGAAGGCAAGGTCATTCATTGCAGATACAAAAAAAGCCAGCCCATGATGGACTGGCTTATTTCCAAATCGCCGTTCCCTTTCCGAGTTTGAACGCATACCGCTTGAGTTTCTGTACTGGTTCTTGGACGACACGTTACAACACGGTGCAATTGAGGAACTTATGGAGGATTGGAAGAGCGGGGCGTTTTTCATTGGATCAGAGGGTGACGACGAATAACGGTTGTTGGGTACGATTTGAAGCTGATTGGAGGCGTTTGTTTGGAGTGATTTTACACTGTCAGGTGCCCAAAGAACATTCATTTGCACCTTGCAAACTACATGGCAGATGCCATTACTGATGAGGTCTGTCACAGGGACAAGAGCATTTAATGCAGGGACAATTGTTGATAAGTCCCAGCAAAGTCCCCGCGCGATGTCCCTGCATTGAAGGGTTTTAGCTTTTGTTTGTTCAATCCCAAACTGTTCGTAAGTACCAGTCTATTTCTCCGAAATGAGACGACAGAACTGTTTTTGCGGCTTCAACTGCCGCCTCAGCTTCGCCAAGCAGGTGTGTACTGCCACTACCTCCGATCTTTGTCACGTGATAACCTCTGTTGCCCAAAGCCGTGACTCGGTTAAGTTTCAACAGAGCTTGAAGTACGGCAGAACGGGGTGAATCAATCATCAAATACGCGAATCCAAATACATCGCGACCATTACTGGTTTCGCGCCATTTGTGCGCAGCAGTCTCGGCAGCCTGTTCCGCTTCGTCAAGTGCTGCGAGGACCTGCTCAATCAAGTCATTGGTTGGTACCGGAACAACCACTTTCTCCAATTCGTGAGTTGGGAGATCGTCTAGACGTAGAGTTGTTGCCTTTAGGTGATCTGCGTTGGCCAAAGCGTCTTCAATTGCCAAAACTCGGGTACCTTCGATAACGCTCATCAGATAAGGATTTTCGTATCCATCGCTACCCGCATCACGCATCAACTTTAGTTTGTCCAGTACATCCTCTACCTCATTTTGTCTACGAACGATGATTATCGCACTTGAGAATAATTCATTGCTTTCACTATTCCACACTGGAAGTCCGGGACAGCTGACTCGATCATGCACATCACTCCAACGCCATTCCCGCTCGTGTGACCAATCAATTGGACGGTCTTCAGACAGATTCATGGAAACAAAGCGATACTGTTCGTCTTCGCTGATGCCACACGCGGGGTCAAGATGTCGTGGCCATTGCTCTCCATGTGCTTTGAACTCTCCTGATAGCCCGTAGATGACCGGTCTGGCTCCCGCTCGAAACAACTCATTCTTTCTAAGGGCAATACCATAGACGTCAACCATTTCCTCATTTCCACGTGACCGAGCGTAGTGAAGCAGAGCATGGAGTGGCATTTCAGTAAAGCAACAGGCTGCACGTGGTCCATAAATCGTGGCACGGTCGTTCCTCATAGACCAACCAGTGCGAATGAACCCATCATCCAGTATTTTCAGCAAGACGCTCATGGCTGGCGCGTCTGGTTCTAATTGCAACTCTTCATCTTTGATATCCCACAGGTCGAATCTACCGGCCTTATTTTCATCAACATGCATGGGGATCGGAAAGCCATTGCCTTCCTGATCGAACCACACTGCTTCATTCACTGGATTGCGTTTATGAACGAAGTGGATAATCCAGTCCGACATGTCAATCCGTTCGTTGGGCATTATGGTTGTTCCAGTTTTGGAAGAGGATTATATCACACGGTATCCGTCATTGATCAGAATTCGCAAGTTGAATTAATTGAACTCGGCAATGATTTCATAAATATGAAAGATTAAATTAAATCCAATTAAGGAACGAAATCCCATGACGATCTGTCGAATACTCCTATCCACATTGATTTTTCGCCATCACCTTTCCTGCGTATTAGTGATGGGGAGTAGACTTCTGCACTAAATGCTCCATTGTCGAATAAATACAAAGTGAGAAGTGTTTCTTCTTTTTCTTCAATCATTAGTGAAAATTCTTCGCATTTCATACTTAAGTGAATTGCGCGACGAAATGTGACTTCCCAATTCTCTTGGCGAAAATCGTTGTCTTCACTTACTAAGACGCGCCATTCTCCGCTTCTATATTCTGCCATGATAAAGTATTCCTATTTTTTAGCTTTATTGATCAGTTGCGACATCTTCAGCATTGTCAGTGACAGAGTCTGATTTGTCGATTGTAGTAGGAATATCGATGCTTTCTGCAATTTTTCGTAAGATTGGTTCAATGTCTGTGTCTTTTGTCTCTTGGTATATGGCTTGTAGATCTTGTGCAAAGGTTGATTGGTCAGATTCTGGTGCTGCTTGCCAAGATGCAGATTTTTTATTTAATACCTGTAGAATCCAACTTAGTGCAAGGTGATCACGTGATTTTAGCAATGGACTAATCACATTTCGGACAAAAGATTCTTCGGTGTAATTCTGTGAAGCTTTTGTTAAGCGTTCTCCAAATAGTGGTATTATTGCCAAGATACTCTTATCTGGCTTGTCAGCACGTTCAATAATTTTAGATGCAATTGTATCTTGTTGGTTCTCTGGTAAAGCGTCACATGCTTGTTGCCATCCGTTTGGAATTTTTGCTGCTTTGGGGTCGGCTACGAGCTTGTCTTTTAGTAGAGACTCGAAAGCGTCGTAATATGGCCCTGATAGATAAAAGCTAGGCTCAAACTGACGTAGTGCGGTGAGAAGTTTGAGCGAAACATCATTGGATTGGAGGCTTTTTCCCCATTGTTCAGCATTTCGTCCTTCAAGGTACTGTTTGACTTTTTGAGTAAATTGATCGTTTGTCGATAATGCGTTCTGTTGGACTAGGTAAATTAATCCAGGCAGGGTTTCATCCTTGCCCTCAATGTTCGATAGAGATGCTGTGAAGGATGGTGATTCGAGAAGTTCGGAACATAATTTTTTGAGATCAGGAGCTTTATCAGTACTACACAATACTTGTAAAGAAGCGTATTGACGAGTGAAAATAGATGCGTTGCATATTTCTCCCAAAGCTTTTTCTTCACGAAGCTTGTTTGTAAAAAGAGTAGCAAAATTAGGTATTTGACTTGATTCGTTGATGATCGATTCGAGTAGTTCCGTGTCACGGTTCTTTCGACAATAATTGACGCAGTGTTTCAGTACATTAGAGCCATCTTCTGCATTGCTTAATGTTTGCTTTGCTAAATTAAATCCTTCCGGAGCATTTGCTGGGCTGCCAGGTTGTTTAGAGAATTCATGGTAATGAATTGCCCATCTTAATAATGCTGCGCCTCTATCGGTGTTGATTGATTTTTGGAAATTGTTTATGCGGCGAAATAGAACGCCATTTTTTACGATTGTTTTGATGAATGCATGGGTCTTATCTGGATAAAATGTTTCTAAATCTCTGAGGGCATCGATAAACCACTGGACTTCTTGCATGTTCATGTTTACATCGTATTCGAGCCGACTTTTGATCGCCTTGAGGGTCGGATCGATATTGATTTTCATTTTGGACATGGCAGTGATTGCCTGTAAAGCTTGGCAGTTGGCTTCTGTCCAGTCCGCCGTGGGCTGTGGTAGTATTGTCGTGAGGTATGCGGACACATCACCAACTAAGGTTAGCAGACTCGCAATATGATTGCGGATTGAAGTTTCCGATTTTTGTACTGCAATGAGTAGGCCGGTTGACTTTTCAGATGCTGGTATTTGAATACGGCCAGCATATTCATCAGTCTTGTTGCATCTATCAAGTGCAGAAGCAATTATTTTTATGCCTTCTACCCAGTGTTCGGGATTGGCCGTTGAGTCCGAATCTTTTTTGATCGAGGCCAGCTTGTCTACGCATTTTTGTAGTATGACAGGTTTAAGTTTGAGATCGAATCCTGTTGCAACTGTTTGGGCTGTATTTTGGTTAAGTGCTTTCCATTTGGCTTCATCTATAAGGCTTTCAAGAAAGCGTTTTAAAGCCATGCATTCAGGTTGCGAAGATGTTAATAAATCATTGCTGTGAACGGCTAAAAGTGCATTTGCTACACGTGATTCATCTGTTCCAAATGTGGATACTGGTTCGTCACAGAGCATTTCGAGAACAGGCCAAAATCCGGTTACACCTGACAAACGTTTTAATTCGTCGACCTTTCCTGAGGCAAGAGCTGATTCAATGGGAGCACGTAGATGAAGGTCTCGGGCTCTTTCGATATCAGTGATCCCATGTGCCATTGCGCATAGTGACTCAACATAGTTTTCATTGCCAAGGATCGATGCATAGGTTTCATGTTCTGTTGACGATTCCAACAACCACAGACGTACATCATGACCTTGGCGACGCAAAATCGCATACAGGGCTAAATGGTCAATGGGGAAGGTGTTTCCATATCGTCGGTGTAGTGCCGCGATATCATTGACATAGAGTTTCAGATGTCGGGGGGTAGGTGGTCGCTTTTTCTGCTGTGCCATATGACGAGACAATAAATACACGCGATGGATGGCAGCTTCTTGTGAATCAATGTTGGGTATCGATTGGATCAGTTGTTCATGGAGATAATTTTTCCAATCCGCGAGTAATAATGGTGGCACATCAAAACGAATCTGGAAAGTTTTATCAAGAAACGCTGCGGACAACATTGGGGAGATAGGCTGAACCTTCTTGGCGTTTACATCGCTATCTTCGTTTTTTGCTGGTTTGGTTGACTCAGCATCTTGATGGTTGTCCTGCTCTTCGTCATCATCCCATAGGCGTTTTGCTGCCGATGGATCATAAGGTACGATAAACCAAGTACGTTTGGCCCATTCGGTGTTTTTGGCGTTTTCGCAACATTCAGCAAAAACACGAAGCGTTGCCCAAAGCGTGCGTGCAGTGCGGGCGGGTACACGATCAAGATTGTCTAATACAAGTACGAGTTTACGGGTGCCATCCTTAAGATATTCGGTTACAAGGTCTGAAAAATATTCTTGGAATTCGATTGAAGTGGGACCCATTGTTTCATGGGCTGTAGTTATCACATTGTCATCAATTTTCTTTGAGTACAAAGAAAGAATACTGCCAGCATTTTGTTTTCGCTCATCTTTACTGGCGTGTTTAGAAAGAAAATTCGGCCACCATGGCCACTGGCAATAGATAAACAATCCAATCAAACCTAATGGGACAGGGAGAGCAACAATCGCTGAAATCACAAGTCCTATTTTGATAATTTTCTCATTAAGATTTTGACCGGCTAAGCCACCTATGGCAGCTACGGCAACTGTGAAAAGTGCCACAATGGTTAACACCAGTAATGGCCATGCAGATTTTAAGATTGGTGTCGTTGTTTGCCTTGTTTCCTTTGCAATACCGGTAATTTCGGATTTTTTACGTTTTTCCCATCGTTCTTTTGTATCGTCGTCGAATTGTTCGGAACAAAACTGAGTCAGATCTTCAAGGAACACTCGACGTAGTGGGTCACCTTCGTGTGACCAAGCATCAAATACCCGAACATGGATGGCTGAATCATTTTTGCCATCCTGCTCAAGTTGAGTTTTGAGCATTGCTACAACGCTGGATTTACCTGATCCCCATCCCCCTTCAAGGGCAATCGCTTTGCCACCTTCTTCGCATGAAATCAGGTCAGCAAGTGACCTGGCAAGAAGCTGATGAGCACCAAACGCGTCATCGGTTGTAGGTAAATCAGGTATTAACCGAGCCTTTTCAACTGCTGCTCGATTGTCCCCGCCAGAATTTGATAGATTGTCATTAGATCCCATACATTCAGATGTTATTACTGGTTACATCTGGCTGCAAGGGTTTCGGAACATTCAATGCCGAAATGTGAATAATTCATCAGGTTTGACGTTTTTGACGGGTTTTCAACACGTAGTATCCAGGTCTGGGTTTACGGATGAATGACACCATTCCTCGGTTGGTCAGTCCGGTCAATTCACGTTTGGCCTGTTTGTCACCAATGGCAAATTGATCCTCCACCATTTTGCGGGTCAATTGCATTCCGTTACGGAGTTGATCCAGAATCCAGAGTTGGCGTTCGGTCAATGGTGAAGGTGAGTTATCCGTTGTAGTGTATGGGGTTGAAGTAGTGTTTGATGATGTTACTGGTGTATGCGTTGCCGGTTCTGAGTGGCATGTGTTTTCATCATGATATTCAATAATCAGCGAATCGGCCAGGTGGTAGCCTTTACCTTTGTTGGCGATGACGTCGTTTCGGCTGACGGTTAAACGAGATTCTTCCAGCAGGATTTGAGCGATGCGGGTTCGCAAGGTGTGGACGCATGAGTTGATTGCACCGTCTGAGAGTTGACCTGATGGATCAATGGCCTTGGCCAATCTGGGGGCACTGAGGCGGGGGCGTTTGCCATTTTTCTGTGGTTTGCTCAAGGCGTGGAGGATGAGCCAACCATTTCCGGGAGCGGGGTGCTGGGATTCGAGGATGGTTTCACCGGCCAATTCGATGTGATTGGGATAGAACGCGAGAATGCCGCCTTCAAAAGGTTTGGGCGGATCGCCAAGGCAGGTACCTTTGGGCAGGGATTTGCGGTGCATTTTCAGCACACTGCGTATGACCTGGGGCAGGCTTTTGCCGGTAGTGCCATCGCCAAAAGGTTTGGAGATAAAATCCATCGCGCCGTTGCCCATGAGATCCATCACCATATTCAGCCCTTTGTCGTGGTGGCCTGTCATGACGATGACGGGGGTGATGCCACGCCCATTGATTTGCTGAATCTGTTCGATGAGCAGTTTGCCGTATTCGATGTTGGCAAAGCCGCGACCTGTTCGCGCGGGGATTTCCAGATCGGCTAAGACGTATTGGTAAGTGTTCTGCTCGATCAAGTCGCGTGCCTGTTGCTGGCTTTCTGCCCAGTCATGTTCGTGGCCAAGTAGCTGCAGCACATCCATGATCTCTTCCTGGATTTGAAGATCGTCTTCAACGACCAGGGCTTTGATTTTGGACTTCATGGGTTTGCCTCCGGTGTTGGCGAATGCTTGCGTTTGAATGTGATCAAGGCGGTGGTGCCAGCATCCTCACTACTGGCAAAGGTCAGCGTGCCAGCATGAGCTTCGATATAACGACGGGCGATCGGCACACCAAACCCCGTGCTCTTGCGCTTGGCTTTGTTGCGACGTCGCGGCATACCGGAGTCCAGAATGGTGAGATGTTCGGAAGCCATGCCCATGCCGTTGTCACGGATGCTGATTTGCACTTCATCGTCCCGTTGATTGGCTGTGATCAGGATTTCACCGGAACGTAAATGCTCGTGTTGCTCCATGAAGGATTCATAGGCGTTCTTGACGAGATTGGATACAGCCAGAATGATGAGGTGCTTGGACATGCGCAGACGTAAGCCGTCGGGCACGTCCTGTCGTAAGGTGATGTTGCGTGGATCGTAGCCCAGTTCCTCGATGTTCTTGGCAGCCATCTCACAGGCAGCAGACAGCACTTCTCCCACATCTTCAGCTTGCTGTTGTGGTGGGATGGGTTCGGTGTAGCGTTCCATGTCACTGACACATCGTTCGATGAATGCCAAGCTTTCCAATACACGGGTTGTCTTGCGCCGAGCAGCATTGATATCCACTGTTTCATCCAAGGCATTGTTTAACCCACGGGCAGCGGGTTGCAGATGTGTCAGGACGCTGCGCAGATCGTGGGCCATCGAGCCAGCCAACTGGTTGAAGCGCATTTCGCTGATGGCCATGACATCATCAACAGCGTCAGGACCATACTTGTTTCGTAACCGTTTTAACCGACAGGCCAACTGCCGATCCACCGTTTCCCGCTTGCGATCAAGCCGATGCGTTTGTCTACGTTTGGTATCACTTTGTTCAGCAGCCCGTTTAACAAAGCCGTTGGAATCGTCTGTCAGAAGTGACACGAGTTCGGGATACAGTTCGTCATCTACAAGATACAAACCGTTGGCGATGACCTTGCGGACTTCCCATTTGGGATCGTTGGCAAAGGATTCAAGCAATTGCCGGATTGAGGTGGTGTATTCAACCACTTGCCCGGTTTGCACAGCATCCATCAGGGACTGAGCCATCACAAGGCGATCGCGCCAGTGTGACGGTTGGCCATTACCTAATTGTGCGAGCATGTCATCCCAGCGATCCATCAGCGAGCATACCTTTCCCGCCGTTGAGCGAAAGCTTCCTCACCACCTTCCAGAAGGTTGATGATTTCGGGCTTGCAGGTATCCACATCGCCTTGGTTGAGCAGGCGGGATTGGCTGCCATCAGAGGTCAGGACGAACACACGAGCCGCATCGCCCAGCACCGGGATGTTGGGATTGTGTGTGATCAGGATCAACTGACGATTGGCTTTGACGCGGTGAATGCCCTCGACGACGGTGTCGTAAATGAAACGGTTGTCCAGGTTGTCTTCCGGTTGATCGATGAGCAGTGGGTTTTCACTGTCCAACAACAGGATCGGCAAAATGGTGGTGCATTTCTGGCCGGTTGACAGGGACAGCGAATCCTTCCAGTGATCACCGTCTTTGAGTTCGATTTTTGGTAGATCAATCAAATCGACGATCTCTATTTTTAAAAGCAGTTCCGTGTCATTGAGTGCGTTGATGCCTTTTTCAGCCTGGTTGTCGTTGAGCGTGGTTTGCTTCTGAAGCGAGTGGATGTCCAGTTGCTGGACAAGGGAGACCAACTCCGAAGGGGCGACCACCTTGGCAATCCGCTTGGCTACCTGGTTGTGGTTGATACCGGCATGTTTCAGAGCATCGGCCAGAAGACTGACGTATTGCTCTCGGTTTTCGTCTTGGGCGATCCGAACCCGCACCGGTGATGAAACCGCATCGGTGATCTGCTGGGCCACAGACAGACGCAGATTGAACCGTTGATCACGCAACTCCGTTAGTTGATCGATGTGAGTCTGACGTTCGGATTGCAGTGTTTGTAGCCGATCCTTGAGTTCCTTGTGTTGACGTTGTTTGTTGAGTAGATCGTTGCGTTTGCGTTCCCACTGGGCGCGTTCGGTTGCCTGGTCCTGAGCTTCTTTGTGTCGCGTCATCAGATCGCGGAAGGCCAGTTCCTGTTGACTGTGCTTGCCTTGTAATTCCTGAGTTTTTACTGCCAGCTCCGATTGCGAACGATGGAGTAGGGCGACGGCTTGCTGAAACAGCTTGTCCAACTCATCACCTGTTTGATGCATTTGCGTGCGGATTGTTTGAAAGATATGGCCATTGGGACCGTTTACGACATCGTCATCAAAGTGGCTGTACACACCTGCGGTAAATCGGCCATTGGCATCACATAGCCATTCAATGTATTGATCATGCTGCTGCTTGGCTTGCCCGATGGCATGGTTTTCCCGGTCGCGCATTGCCTTATGTGTTTGGGCCAGGTTCATCTGGTCAGCATTCTCACCACCGACATGAGCCAGTTTGTCGATCCGATCCTCAACGCTCTTGAGCGTAGTCAATTCGTCAGCCAGTTTGGCAAGCGTGATCTGGGCAGGCACCATCGCCTTTGCATTGGCCTGTAACTTGGCATGCACTTCTGCAATCGCCGTATCCAGACTTGCGATCTCATCTGCCACAAACGCATCGATCAATGCCAATTGAGATTCGGGGCTGTCAGCGATGTTTTCCACTTCGTTCTGGCTGAACAGGTCCGCACTGAAGATACCACCTGAGTTGATGGTGATATCGGTGGGTTGCCCATCCATTGTGAGTACAAGGGGATTGCCTGTGGCTGTGCGATCCACGATGTAGTCAAGACCGTCCTTGGTCTGAATCGTCAGTCGAATACGCCCATCACCCAGATTCTGCCGCACCAACGATTCCACGCGACGTCGGCAAATTAGCCCGGTATCACCCGCCTGAAACTCGTTGAGCACATAACGGACGAATTCCAGAATCGTGGTCTTACCCGTCCCACGATGACCGATCAGGCAATTCAAGCCATCTACAAACTGGATGTCCAGGCCATCCAGAAAACCTCCCGTCACCGACAAGGATTTGATTCGGTGACAACGTTTTGATTCAAACATATCAATATGCCTTTAACTACAGGCGCAAACCAACAACCTATGAACATCATTGTGATGCTCATTAAAATACGTAGCAGTGTAAGTGGGAATATAAACCCGAAGGTAATCCGGGAAGACTTCCAGGAGCGGGACACTTTCCGGGGGCCGGGGGGCTTCCGGGGGCGGGGGTTATGTCAAATGTGTGTTTAGATGCTCATACATATGCATCGTTCGTCGCTCCTCGGAAATACAAAACAGTCGATCCATTCATGTGGTCCATCCATTTGGCAGTTTCTCAGACCACCGTTTAATGGAATACCCAAGCATTGTGTTAGGATTAAATTTGGATGTCAAATCGGGTACGAACAGGTGAATTTCAGGTTAATGCAGAGGGTAAAAAATGCGAAAAATGCTGGACTTTGTAGGGGATTGCCAATTGGGAATGTGACGTTTTTTTGAGACCAGGTTGTATAAAGTTGAAAATATTTTTGATTGGTCTGGTAAATCTGCATATGTTGGGCAATCAGCACACAAAATACGAATGGCCAATTGCAGAAATATTTGATATGGTTCGCATCTGTATTGAATTAACCGATTTCATATCACCATTATCAGGAGAGTTATTCCATGGCAAAATCCGATGCCGCATCCGAATTGATCGAACTTGTGCAGAAGTTGCAAGGCGAACGTGCTGGTCACGTCCAGGCCATCGAGGCGATTGACCTGACCTTCAAGCAATTGGGTATTGAAGTCCAAACGTCTGTGCCAACGGATAAACCACGTCGCGGTCGTCCAGCAGGCACTGGCAAGAAGGCCAAGGCAGCCAAGACCACCCCAAAGAGGACCAGTAAACGCACTCGCAAGACGTTTGCGGTGTCAGGCGATGAATCCGTCCTGGCATTCGTCAAAGCCAATCCGGATTGCACGACCGCACAGGTCAATGAACACTGGACCAAAGAAGGCCGCAGCGGCAAAGCCGACAACGCCTTGGGCAAACTGGTCAAGGAAGGCAAGATCACCCGCAAGAACATCAAAGGCCAACGCGGTAGTACGTACAAGGCCAAGTGAGCCTGTGTTGCTCTGTAGAAAAGCCAGATAGCTAAGAGAATCCCGATATTGTGGGTCAGAACTGCCAGTCGCATTTCACGATTACGAGCATGGTACGAACGTGCCGCGACCACGGGTCCCTGATTACGTTTGATCATACTGAAGACGGTTTCGACCTGCCAACGTTGATCGTACGGGCGAAGGTGAATACGTTGTGCCATCAGCCTACGATAGTAACGACTTGGTAGCTTGCTTGTTGGGCGACCATGCTTGGGTGGAATGGTGGTGAGAATGCCATGTTCATCGCGCGCATACAGATGATTTGATTCGCTGTCATACCCAGCATCAGCCAACAGATGATGCACGCAGACATTGGCAACACAGCGATCCAATAGCGGTTCCAATGACTGCACATCGTTCTTGGGACCTTGTTCGGTGAGCATGGCCAAGACCATGTGCGACTGGATATCGACCAACGCACTGAGCTTGGGAAAGTGTGAATATTTGACTGTTTTTCCAGTGATTTTGCAACGCTTGGTGAAGTAGCGACTACAGTGCCAGGCTTCGAGTCCCGTGCTGTCGGCAGCGGCCAGCTTCACGTTTTGACGCGTCGTTTTTTTTAGACTGCAGTTGTTCGTGTGTACTTTCCAACAGGTCGTTGGCCACCTGCAGATTCAACAGTCGATGGGCCGCTTTCTGCAACGTCGTGTAGTGTGGCACCGACTTTAAGCCGATGTCCTCACACAATGCAGGCATGTCCGCAAGCATCGCAACGATGCCGCGATTAAAATGGCGTTTGAGAACCAGACACGCAAAGAGCTGCGGCTGGGTGAATTTCTTGGGCGCATTGACATGGGCATACGTCGGCAGCCGATCCTTGGCCACCTGCAATGCCATCAACGCCACCCTCCGTGGTGACTTGCTGGTGATGCTCATGTGTCATCTATCGGCAGATCGGGGCGGTTTTCTACAGAGCAGGACAGACCCCTTTTCTGCCCCCCGTCCTCTACCTTTTATCTGATTTTGTTCTTGAAATAAATATTTTCAATGCATCTGGGTCATGTTCAGATAATAAATTAAAATGAGATTGGTTGTTAACTAGCTCTTTATACCCTAGTATCCATTTAATATCTGACACAACCTTAGTCTCAAAGTAACCAAAACACCAGGTAGACGGCACATTGCTATTTGTAATCGAAAAAATTGAGGCTGGATACCAATTGGGGAAACCATCTTTATTTTTAACGAGAAGCATGACTATTTCACCCATCATGCATATTCCATGCACTTTGTACTTTTTGCCAACAGTTAAATCAAATATTGAGCTTTCTGTAAAACCAACGCTCCGCAAACTTTCATTTATATCTTCAAATTGAATATGATTACATATAGCGTTCAAGTTAATCATCCTCCATTACTAGGAGTTGGAATTTTAAAATCATCATATTTTTGTGTGACAGTATTGTAAAGATAGTGTATCTCAACCTTTTTGACATTTTGCCTTAATTTAACCCATCCTTCACTACTCGGCCACCTTTTATCACTCATACCTCCAGCCACAGGTACAGGCAGTCCAGCCTCAGGATTTGCTTTTACTGTTTTCATAGCCATTTGTTCTTTCAAATTCTTTGGTTGTCTTCCGGTACTACCACGTCCTTCTGGTATCACTAAATTACTTTCATCAGCCAATTCATTTTGCACTCTAGGTTTAGAAGATAAATTGTTTTTCTTTACAGGTTTGTTACTACGAGCACGATAAGGTGTACGTAGTTTTAGCGCATCAGCTATACCAAATGCAACATCAGGTAAATTTTCCCACATTTGACTTCTAATAGTAGAGCGACCTGTAGTCTGTTCAATATACCAGTCTTCCATAAGGCTAGCGGAAATAGGCCCTTGCCAATAATAAGGAAGTTTGTTTGAAGCATATATTGCAGCTTTATAAAACTGAATATTATTTTTTTCAGAAAAGTTTCCGTGTAGCAAACCTTCTGCATAAAACTGAATATTATTTTTTTCAGAAAAGTTTCCGTGTAGCAAACCTTCTGCAAATTTATTTAATACTGGATTTATTCCTACGACTTCAGGAACTTGAATAAGTGTTCCATTTTTGTTTACCACCCAGTGAATGTTAGCATCAATTTCTGCAAAATCTTGTGTAAGTAAAACCGGTTGATCTGGCAAATATTTCGAATTATCCAACCCAAGAATATCCGCGCCATTCACATCAAAATACGCCCGATTCAGGTTCAGACCGTCGGCATAGCCGGCGGGGTCTTCGCTGAGCCAGGTGCGGTGGATGGGGTCGTAATCGCGGAAGTGGGTGTGCAGGAAGCCGGTGAAGGATTCCTTGTACATGCCGGTGTAGCCGAAGGGGATGTACTGGGAGTGGCCGAGGTTGCGGCCATCACTGCGGAGGACCGGCTCGTCGGCGGCATCGTAGACTTTGGCGATGCCGGTGGAGTTGTAGTGAATACGTTCGATGACATCGCCAGTCGCAGCGTCGGCGGTGCCCATGATCGTGCCACGGTCGTCGGTGAGCGCGATGTATTCGTTGAGGCCCAGGCCATCGGCAGTGGGGATCTGGACGCTGACCAATTTGTTGATGGCAGCTTCATAGAAGTATCGACCAAGCAGCTTGCCATCGTCGGGACTGGTTTGATCGTAGAGACGATCTTCGATGAGCGCAACGCCATCGTAAATGCAACGTTGACTGGCCCATTGGGTTTGCGTGGCATCATGGCCGTCATAGACACGGGCGATGCGCCGGCCAAAGGCGTCGTAGTAATAGTCTGCCGTCTGCGGCGAATCATGCGAGACATTCAGCGGCTGATAGCGTTTATCCGTGATGCGGATGATGCGGTCAAAATCGTCCCACTGGAAGAGGTAACGGCTGTTCTCAAGCAGATTGCCACGCGCATCATGCCTCTGGACGGCAGAATTGCCCGGCGCGACTTCTTCGTTTTCCTCAGAAAATTATTCACATGCCAAAGAGCAAAACATGAAACCGCCATAAGCTAATCAGAAAAAGTAGAATGTCCCCTTTTCTGCCCCCTTTTCTGCCCCCAGAAAAAGTAGAATGTCCCCTTTTCTGCCCCCAACAACCGATGGGCTGCCTTCTGCAACGTCGTGTAGTGAGGCACCGACTTCAAACGGATGTCCTCACACAGCGTGGGCATGTCGGCAAGCAACGCAACAATACCGCGATAGTCGAGCTTGAAATGGCGTTTGAGAACCAGACACGCAAAGAGCTGCGGCTGGGTGAATTTGCGTGGCGAATACACATGGGCATACGTCGGCAGCCGATCCTTGGCCACCTGCAATGCCATCATCGCCACCCTCCGTGGTGACTTGGATGTAGTGCTCATGTGTCATCTATCGGCAGATTGGGGCGGTTTTCTACAGAGCAAGCCTGTGTTCTATTTGACCGACATTTGATAAACGCTCAAAGCCCAGTTCCTCATACTGGGCTTTGTTTTTGGTTTGACCTGCAATTCTTACGTTTTGCTTGGTATTATGGCACTTGACGTAAGGATGGTTTCCGCTGTTGGCATGTTGAAAACGTCTGAGCCAAACTAACATGAATAAAGATTGGTCGAGCGTTGATGATAAGCAACTCCTCATGAGAATGCAGGAAGATGGGGGTGTTGCGCACGAAGCCTGTGTTGAACTTTACCTGCGATATTTCAACGACCTTGTCGGACGACTGGAACGCATGAGCCCAAACTCACCAATTCAAATTCGCAAAGAGGTCATGCAGCAGGTTTTTGAAGAACTTTATGAGTTGAGGGATTATGATTCGACTGATGAATCGGTGCTTTCACGCCTTGTCCGTTCAGCACAAGAAAAGTTCGTCAAGTCATTGCAAGGTAGTCGCGACGATGCCAGATCATCACTGGGTTTGTTCAATCTATGCGAAAGCCAGTCAGATGAAAACTCCAGAGAATTGTCTTCTTACATGTGGGCCTCAGAACAAGAGGGCGTCATCATCGATGCAATTCAATACCTGCCTGAACGACAACGCATTGTGACCGAACTGGTTTGCATTGGTGGCTACGATTTTGACAAAGTGGCCAAATTATTGAGTAGTCATGTAGATGCTGTCCGTGACAGTTTTAAGGCTGCATTGTCATCTATTGAGCCTGTTCTTGAAAATATGTTAAATGACTTTGAGTGTAGAGATTCAGATTTCGCGATGGGCTCCGGCTGCGAAATATATCAAGATATGATAATTGATATGTTGGTCAATACTTCAGAACATATTAAACGAAGCAATGATTTTTATATGCACTCGAATTCGTGTGAATACTGCCAGCAATCATTGCGTTGCAAACAACAATTCGTAGAGCTACTCAAAAGTTTTGGTAAATACAGTGACGATACCATCATTTTGCTTGAATCGCAGCACGAATCTGTACCGGGATACTTGCGTACATCTTCAGCTTTGAACGATCAGCAAGCGGAGCAGATTTCAATCGAAGACATTCATCAAGGGATTGAACATCTCAAAACCTCGATGATACGAATTGACAGTCTTCGATCACCTGAACAGTAAATCAATCGCTTTATAGTCGCGAAAATGCCGCAACCCAAGGTATACCCTCAGGAAATGTTAAAAATACCCTTCCGGATTTTGAGAGGGTGAGGTAAGATGCAAGTCCTTCCGATTGGTGCTTGATGCACCCGTCATGCATGTGACATTAACCTGAACGGGGGTTCCGGTGGCCGAGGGGCTGACATTTTCTGATGAGAAGCAATTGCTTTGTGACCTGCGTGAAGGCGGTGCTGCCGCGCGACAGGCATGTACTGTGTTGTACCGCAGGTATTTCCCAGAATTAGTACGGCATCTTAGACGATTCAATATTGCTGTAAAGCACCAGGATATTGAGGATGCTGTTCAAGCCGTTTTTCTGAAAATTGCCCAAGGTCGATTGGATTACAAGGGCAAGGGTTCATTGTTTGCATGTTTGATGAGTTGCTCGCAATATGCCTTAATGGATATGTTAAAGAAGCGTGACGCTCAAGAAAAACGTGAAATATGTCACTATCGGTTATGTGGCGTCCATCAACAATCTGAGCCCAGTCCAAGTCATGCGATGCAGTTTGCGGAACGTGACCAAAGTGTGCGAGAAGCTGTCAAGCAGTTACCTTCTGAGCAACGGTATGTGATTGAAATGCTCTATGTTGATCAGCAAACCCACCAACACACAGCAGAATACATCTCCGTCAACCGCCGTACTGTGCAACGTCGAAGAGCCAGTGCGTTGAAAAAACTCGAGCAATTACTGGCGGATTTTTTGTCTGGCGAATGATTGACTGTGATTTGCCGTATTAGCCTGAAAATAAATAGCTTGTGATCGTTTAAAGTAATTTTAGACTTGTCAAGTACACATCTTTTTGATCTTTTTGCAAAAAAATCTCGTTTTAGATGTCCCTCTTTTCCTCTCAGCTTCGACTTATTTATAGAGGGTGCGATTTTTTTTCAGTTTCTAGGCGGTAAGAGTGGATTGCGAACACTGTCAAAACCTGATGTCTGAAGTGATCCTTAAGGATCCGGATGTTTCTGAACAGGAACGCCAGGCATGTTTCAATCACCTTGAAGGTTGCTGGTTCTGCCACGAGCAGTATGAGCGGGAATGTGACTTGGCAGAACTGCTCCGCAACTATGGTAAGCTCAGTCCTGACACAGTTGAACTTCTGGAATCCCATGGGGGCATAGTTCCGGATTATAAGCGTCTGTATCCCAAGACAAACAACGAAATCGAAATCACGGAAGAGATGACTGAGGCCAGCCTGCAACAGATGCTAGCCAAACTGGATGCAGCCGAAGCACTCCGTAAGTGTCAGCAGGAGTCTTGGGATGAAGCTGCTTCAGAACATACCACCAAAATCCAGAAAATGGTTTTCGCCATATCTAGAAAAGGTTCATTCCGCCGCCATTGGTACGTCGCTGCTGGCTTGGCAGTGGCTGCATGCCTGCTGATCATCACTAGTGTGTGGCTTGACGGGTTAGGAGGACTGCCTGTCAAGCAGCCTGTATCACTAACACACTATGCCAATGATAATATCGAATTGATTACAACATCTGGCAAACAATCCCTGGCGCACGACAAGCCTATTCATTGTGATCAAGGTACGAAGGAATTGCTGTTGGGTGGTACACATAAAGTGATACTGAATCGCAACACAACGGTAACTATTACCACAGCTTTCATTGCTAATGATAGGCAAGTCGCATGGAATCTTGAGCTCGCTTCTGGTGAACTCTATGTTGAAGTCACACCTAATCTTCCTGGCGGGACGAGATTTGCAGTTACCACTCCTAATGCACTGGCCACCATCACCGGCACGAAGTTCAATGTATTAACAGACTCATCACAGACCGAGTTGGCTTTGCTCAAGGGCAGCGTCCGGTTCACTTCACTGGTAAACAAGCAAGTCGTGGATGTGACTACGGGGCATATTTCGATGGTTCTAGGGCGTTCAGCTCCGACAACACCAATGCACGTAGATGTTCAAGCGATCACGTCGTGGGCACGGCATGGACAGCTTCGAGAGACAGGCGAGGTTGTTACATATTCGAATAATGTCGAGGAGTTGTTTGGGGATACTACGATTACAGCATTGATGCCCGAAATTCCGGACTATCGTACTTGGAGCTACGAACGCTTCCGAGAAGAGATGCGGCCGTGGTTCGCTGAGCAGTTTCCGTGGGTGATGGAACTGGAGAAAGTACTTAACGAAGAATCCAGTGTTGAGGTGGATTACCTCGATGTATTGGTGATCTCGGGGGATATCTGGCAGTTCAGGTACGACAATACGCTCTCGCCAAACCAGGCTTTTGCCGATGTTGAAAGCACCGCTGCTGAGCATTTGTCCAACTGGTATGGCCTTGATGCCAATGCACCTGTACTTACTCGAACTTTTGGCCAAACAACAACAAATCCTCTAGCCAAAGCATTCGATGGTACGATTTACGGTGATGCACTTACTCGTTGGCGAAAAGATCTACTGACGCACTCTTCATCAGATGAGAATCTACTTCGATGGTTTTCCATGCGAGCGGGTATTTATCTGCATCATACCCGTGCTGCCGTCTACATATGGAGCCGGCAGCATCCGGCCAAAGTTAATCGACTGTTGAAGCAGTTAGGCTATTGCCGTATGTACCTTTATCCGCTGTTATCTACTGAACCGATGTTATCTAGTTTAGGCCTACACCAAGAAGTTGCAATGCAGTTAGAACTTGGTCGTCAGATGCATCAACTGTCACATGAGTGGTCGTTGAACGCGCGAGTAGAATACACTTGTTCCCCAGGGTACACGGCACCTAACATACAACTTGGGCAAACATTGTCGCAATTGGGAAAGAATGACAAAGAGTAAAGATGGCATCGCCATATCATCCCCCCCCCCACACACACACGAAAGGAACGTTATGCAAAGGAAATCAAAAGTAGATGCCCCAACGGTATTTGAAGGGAACTCTATACGGTGCACCGATATGTCGGAACGTCAGATGGCTGAAGAGGTCGAGACCGCATATTTGAAGATATGTCTGTGTTGCTGTTGTTGTTGTCCAAATTTTGGTTGTGATACATGCAATGATTCGTGTGATTCTAATAGTGCATGTCCTTGATTGAGAGTTATTAAAAAATCCGGATTCCTAATGGGAAGTCCTGTTGGTTATCTTGTAATCTAGATAGGAGATATAGTTATGTGTTTATTTAAATGTTTCAGAGTAATTGTGCCTTCTCTTGCGATTCTTATTTTTGTACTACCGACTTATGGCGGCACCTTGGAAGACATCAAGCAGAACGTTGTGGATAACAATACGGCTCTTGCAGATATTTCTGCAACGGTTGATATCACCTATACTGATCCTGAGGATTTTATGCCGGAACTTGCGGGGACGGTTTGGGATGATGACTGGGATGGTGCTGCTATGAAAATCGGATCGGGCGGTGAATTCCGTCTGGTCGGTGCGGGCCTTGACGCTAGACGAATTGCATATGATGGGGAAACGATGTCGATTGACGATGGTGCTACTATCGTTGATTCGGGCGAGCCGTACAAAGAAGTTGATGGTGGCATGGAAACACTTACAGATCCGGTTGGCTTGATCAACAATAACACTTGGTCGCTTGCTAGTGGTACGTTCACTGTAGATGGTATTCAGACTTACAAGATTACTACCACGAACTATTCAATGTGGGTGGATACAGCCACCAAGACTAAGGTTATTAAGGTCGAGTTTACTGGTGGGACTACATCTGAGTACGTCATCTACAGCGGCTATGCTTACCGAGAGAACACAGCTTATTTTGCAGATACGATGTCATATTATTACGGAACTGCTTCGTCGATTACGTCGTACAGTACCATAGATGTCGGGGAATCATTCAGTGCAGTTACTTGGGAGTTGGTCCATTAAGATGTGTGTTGGAGCGATCTAACCAGTGTGCTTTTCACATATGGTGCCACGAACGTTGAATCTGCCAACGTTTACTAGTGGGCTGTCGCAAAAATCTTTTGGGGCCAAACGTATATTCTCAGAGATTAATTTTGTCGTAGCAATTAGTGTTTGATCGGTACTTCACATGCGATAAGTGCCACAAAATCACATTTTTTGAATCGGTTTCAGATGTGCGAATTTTGCAGCAGCCTGCTAGAGCAGATAGCCAAACGGGACTGTTAGGATTTAAGTACTAGGAGCAGTTTGAGTGAGTGTGTCCAACTTGATATCGGGTATCACGCGAACTATTTCTTTGATGTACCCCCGGTATATTCTGATGATGTGCGTCTATCTTTTTGAAATGTTTGTTGGGTACATAGGGACTTCGGCATCACTTTTTTCGTTTTGTACGAGACAAACTACATTTACGAAAGTTCAGTTTCGAGTAACTATTCTACTAATACTGATGCCGATACTTGGCGGTAGTATCGCAAATGCGATTTCAATTGATGAGGTCATTGCAGGTGTTGACGACCGTATCACACGTGCGTCGTATTCCGCCAGCAAAATTAGCACTCAATTGGTCGATTCGACAGGCACAAATAATCATAGCAGTCTAGTAGCACTACGCGACCAAGCCTTGCTCATGCACCAAACCCAGGTCGTCGCAACGGAAACAGGTCAGTCTGGAACGGATCTCCATGATCCTGCCAAATCAATTTTGGTTGAATCTGACGCGTTCTATGAAAGACGAAATGGCTTCGTAGTAAAGCGACTTGTCGAGTCTGATCGCAACACCATGCTTGCTAACGCGAAGGTAAATATGGCCTATCCTCATCGCCTTGCAGTTGGCCAGCGTATGGTACAGGGTGTTGGAGATGGACGACTGTTCACTAAGAGTGAGGTTAAATCTATACGAATAATCGAGGGAGAGAACGGCTCAAAGGTTGAAATAATCGTAGATGCGACCAAGCGGAGCAGTTATGAGACCATTCGTTACATCTTAGACCCTGAATGTGATTGGCTAGCAACATTTGTCGAGTATTTGTCGGGTGATCGCGTCATTAGACGGATAGAATCAGAAGGGACTTGGAAAGATGGCTCAAGTGGTTTGGTGATGCCTGCGCAGGTCAAGTTTACGCATCTTCAGCCGGATGTGGATCTGAGGCACAAAGCTGTGAAAAGCCTCATTAAACTGGAGCCTTTTGATCAGATCGGCCCCTTCTATATAGAAGGTATGGAAAATGCAATCAGTATCGAAGAAGCACGGCTTCGAGCTGTGGGGAAGGTGCTGAGCAGTTGGCAATCTGAACTACCACTTGAAATTGATGTTGAACAGAACGAATTGACGGAATCAAAACAGGCGTTGGTTAGTAAAGACACAGAGTTGTCGAACGGAAGCCAAGCCCATGAAAGCGCTGTAGCAAGCACGAGTGTAAGTAAAGAGCCACCAGTTTCTGATGCCCATAATTTCACGCACGACCGTATGGCGGCTGATACCCGTCCAATTATTGTGGGCGGCCTGATTGTAGGCGGGTTCATGCTGATGTTGCTGTTGGTGGCGATCTATCTTCAAAGACGTCTCCCAAACTCGATCCGCTTCAGTCGTTCTGTAGGTCTGATGGCGTGCATTAGCTTGTGTATGCTGGTTATCTCGATGATCGGATTGCGAAGCCAGCAGTATCGAGAGAGTTTGGCTCAAGAATTGCCCAGTAATGTCGATGGCGTTGTTATCGACGATTTTTTTTCTTCCGCACATTGCGCCCTTGCAGTTGCTGATCGACCATTAGCACAATACTGGGGAAGGATTGTTGATCCACAAACGGGCGGTTCCATCCGTTACCCAGGTCAGTTTGTTCGGCAGGATGGTGTTGAGGTTCATCACTGGAGGGAGGGATTGGAACTGAAGGGCTTGCGTATTAAGGGGACACAAGGTCAACGATTTGTTGGTAATCAGCCAGAGAAGAATACTCCATCCACATGGTCTCCAACTCTTTACACCCTTGCCAAAGCTCATGTCGCCGCTGGTGGCATGTGGCCACCGCGTCCAGTGAGTGATACCGAACGGATACGGCTTGAATCACCCTCTCTTGGCGAACTAGGTGATGGTGCGCCGATCAACAATATGTTTATTGAGACTTCGGAGAGCGAGGAAGGTAACTATGTCTTCCGAGTCTATCGCGAGCAGGAGTTAGCCCTAAGTGTTGAGATATATAAGCCGGAACCCGGTCAAATACGTGAACATTACCGATACTTCGATACTGGTGAAGTCCCAATATTCATATGGGAGATCACATATCAAACCCAATCAAGTTCTGATGTCCTATCCTCGCCTGATACGAATATGGAGGGCGTAATACCACGATGAGTACCGCAACAGCTAAAAAGCAATCTTCCAATTCTATGCTTTTGGGGGATCATGCATCGGCCGTACTGCACAACGTTACCACCCCAATGATAGGCATCCGGGCTCGAAATCTAAAGCTTCGCATGAATAGAAAGACCTTGTTGCAGGTCAAGGCTTTAGATTGTCCGCCAAGTCAGGCTACATGCTTAGTCGGTGCTAACGGTAGCGGCAAATCTTTACTATTGGAGACGTTGTGCGGGCTGTATGATTATTCGGGCACTGTGGAGTATATGGACGAGCGAGGAAGCCAACCACCACCTGCTATTACAGGTGCGATGAAGGTTGGTGCCTTACTGCAGCGGTTTCGTCTCTGGTCACATGCAACGGTAGCTGAAATACTCGAACTAGTTGACAAAGTAACGGGATCGAGGATTCCACGCGATGCAATCCTCCAGCGGATTGCATCGCAGCAATACCGTAGATTGTCCACTGGTGAGCGGCAGTACCTCTTGTTTGCGATCTCTATATCGCCCGAGATGAGTTGCTGCTTCTTGGATGAGCCGATGCTTGGACTCGATGCTTCTTTGCATGAGAAGGCAATCGAACGCATCCGTATAGACCCAAGAACACGGGTGGTCTGTTTGCACAATTTCAGCGATGTTCTTGCGATTGCAGATCGATGTTACTTAATGGTCGAAGGTGTAGCGATGGAACTGCAGGTGCAGCAAGTCGATTCGGGGGCACCAGCCGTCTTTGTTGTGGAGGGGAAGAAAACGGAGTTGAGACGACATCTTAATTTGTCATCACCACGAAGTGTCGAACTGCTCAATCAACAGATTCTGCCCACCATTAGTGAGGTAGGCAGCGACTTTGCCGATACCCCCCCGAAACTGAAGCTACAGATAAGGTGTGATGAATATGAGCGTATCCTCAGCGACTAAAATTTGTGCACTGGCAGGTCTAGAGTTGCGACTTTATTCGAGATACAGTGTGGCTGTATGGTGGACATTTATATTGCCGTTGATCATCTTGGTTATCAGTCGGTTTCGAATGTCAGAGCTGACGAGAGAATACTATTCATCTTTACTGATCCCGGGACTTTGTACTTATGTCGTGTTGACGACCTCTTTAATGGGGAGTGCCAGTTATATAATCGGCATGCGTGAATTCCGGGTATTTGAAGTTTTGGGACTATTGGGGCTAAAGAAATCCGACATTCAGTTGGGACTCCTCCTCAGCCGCGGTGGGGTCTCGTCGATTCAATGTGTCGTCGTTATGCTGACGGGAATGCTGCTTTTCTCTATTGCTCCGCATGGGTGGCATTGGGTGCGGCTTGTTCTACTTCCAATTGGATCGTTGCTGTGTGTGTGGGTCGTGTTTGAGATTTCGCTATTGGTTTCCATTTACATCAAGACTGCCCAAGCTGCGACGGCAACTGCTACTGTATTGCTCTACATCCTGATCATGTTCGGTGGATGTTTCTTTGATATTGCCGTGTTGCCAACCTATATCATCGGTCTGTGTTACGTGCTACCGTCCTACCATATAACCAACATCTGGACATGGTTCCTCGGCGAGGAAACCCATGTACTAGATAGCTTTTTGCTGTTGGTGGTGTATGCGATGATGTTACGGGTCATCAATGTGCACTTCGTTGATACACGCCACCGATGTCATTGAATCTCGTATCCTACTTGAGGGAATCAACTATGACTCAACTGCAATCGCTCTCGCGAGCCATGACTTACCAACTGCGTCCTGATGTGGATGTTTATCGTTATAGTGACCAAGAGGTTGTTTTTCGGCGAGGTGAAACCGCTTTGAGGTACACCAGCCACTCTTTGGCACTAAAAATTGAATCTGTGATCACGGTCTTGGAAGCGGGTGTGCGTCAGGATCAACTGGATGCAAGTGTCCTAACTTCAGTCGGCGATAAAATTGATGTGAGTAACTTTATTTCTTCATTGTTGTCTAACAACCTGCTGCAGGTAACCGATGAAAACGGTACGTGTTCAGCGGCGCTGGTAAGTGAACTGGAAACAATGGCCTTGCCGGATGGTTATGCTGAATCCACTGCCAACTCTCTACAACAATTTGTTCGTTTACTGGTCATCGCAGCAGATCCCTTGGCGGACCGAATCAAAGCAATTGCTCGCGAGTACGGGATCAAGGTGTCTTTGCTCGACATGGAGGTGCAAGCATCAGGAAAGTTGCATCTGGACCTTCCCGATCAGTCTGACGGGCGACGGGATATGATGATCCTGTTTCTCGGCAATCTGGACGAATACTACCGAGAAGAGCTTGCGCTACACTTGACATCGGCTAATATTGAGTATGTCCCCATCGTTGCCGAGGAACGTGGACGGTGGCGCGTCGGCCCTGCGGTTTGCGAAAGTGGTCCCTGTATGCATTGCGTGGAGAGTCGACGGCTTGGCAATCGCAATCGTCCGGAGTTGGTCAGGCTCCTGGCACACGATAATACTCGGCAGGTTCGCATGGCTCGATGTCTTTTAACACCTGCCACCATCTACGCCTTGGCGCAGACATCAATGATGTTAGCCATTCAGCACTTGTCTCGTCCAGCAGACGCCTATACCTCTCGCTGCCGCCCGGTTCATCTTGTTCAGCCAGCTGATCCCGCTATCACAACGCATATGGTTTATAAGAACCCTTACTGCCCGGCTTGCTCGCCTGCGCTAAAATTACCGGGCCGGCGTGACTTCCGTGACCGGAACCAAGCTGGACAGTCAACATAATTTGATGCTGATACAGGGAGTGCTTACGATGGCCAAACGATGGATACTCAGTACTCGACGGGTAGTCGTGGAAAAGCCGGTTCGTGACGCAGTGGTTGTATACAGCGGACGGACTGGAAAGCTTATCGAAATGCCGGCTGAGACATGGCGAACACTCATTTATGAGTCAACCACCTACGAGGGTGTGACAAACGCAACAGATTTCAAGCCATTGATTGAGGCAGAATTGTTGGTCCCATGGGATCAGAATGAGCGTGAATTCCTTATCGATCGCAATGCCCGGGCTTCAGCGGTGTCTCGAACGCTTTACCAAGTCATCATGCCATCTGGAAATTGCAACTTCGGTTGCGATTACTGTGGCCAGACTCACTTGGATAAAAAGCTTTCATTCGATGACTGTGACCGTTTGCGAGATCGTATACGGGTGCTGCTGACCACTCGAGGCTTCAGTGATCTTGCTGTGTGCTGGTTCGGGGGCGAACCGTTGATCGCGCTTGATCGCATCCGGTATCTAACTTCGGAACTTTACGAAGTCTGCACAGACGTCAGTGCGTCTTATTCAAGCAAGATCGTCACCAATGGTATGCTACTCAGTGCAGCAGTCTCGAAAGAACTCGTAGAAGAACACTCAGTTCGCGGTATCGAAGTAACCTTGGATGGCACAGCTTCGCATCACAATGCTCGCAGGCCACAACGTGGTGGTGGTGGGACATTCCTAAACATTCTCGGAAATCTGCAGGATGTTGCAGATACTGTTCAGCCCGAAGCCGCGCGATTGGGTGTTAGGTGCAACGTCGATCGACGTAATTATGATTCGACGTTTGCATTGATTGATCAACTCGCTGACATGGGGCTGAAAGACCGTGTTTACTTCTACTGTGCACCTGTTTATGCATGGGGTGATGCGCCAGGACAATCGCACGCATTCACACGCCAAGAGTGGGGGGAGGCCGAGATTAGTATTTTGCGTTATCTAGCTGCGACCGGCTTTAGCAATAATCCGCTGCCGAGTGAGAAACTAAATACTTGCATGCATACTCGCCGAGACAGTCACGTTGTCGATCCAGATGGAAAACTCTTCACATGCACCGAAATTCCTCTTGTCACTGACGCTTCCTCGACCGTCAACCTAACAGTCGGTGGCAATTCGATCGGTAATGTTAAGCACCTGTGGTACGACGGGCACTTAAGCGACGAGTCGTATGACAGCAGGGATCGATCGAGCAGATCGTGGGGCCAAGAGCTACGCGATGAGATGTGGCCTTGCGCTAACTGTGAACTGCTCGGTGTGTGCGGTGGCGCTTGTCCAAAGCAATGGCGTGAGGGGAATCGAGCCTGTCCCGGGTATAAGTTTAATATCTCGGATCGCATCCAAATTGCATCCGAGCAAGGGCGTGCTATCCAATTCGCACCTAACACAGTGGAATCGATTACGAAGAAAACCTAACCGTTTGTTTGGGGAATAGCTATCATGGCCAAGACTATACAGATCGACATAGATCCAGCTTATTTTTTTATCAACGACCATATTGATGAACATTTTGGTTTTGCTAAATGGATATGCCGCGTCCCTCTGGGGGGAAGATGCCCAAATACCTTCCAGTACATCGGAAAAATTCAAGCGACCAACGAGGTTTGTCCTGACCGGGTCAAAACGGAGCCGGCGCTCTGGGCAGGCGGAATGGATATCGACCACCTTCGCGCATATAGGTCGTGTATCTTTGAATCGATCGAGCGATATGCGTCAGCACTCGTCGACCTAGAGGGACTGGTTACGGGTAGCGAAATCGAAATGATTCAGGCGGGATTCAATATGTGGCGATCTGAAGAATTCGATCTGTTCAGTCCAGAGCAGTATGAGGCGGGCATCAGCTACGATCGATGGAAACCTGAATCGGTACTTCGTTGGAAGTCATGTTTGTCTTTGTGTGATGATATTACTATCTACGTACCTGCACAGTTCATCTATGCACCCTACTCCTTTGACCGAAACGAACCGCGCTTATTCGATCAACTCTCGACAGGGATAGCTTGTCACCGAACATATGAATCCGCCATGATTCGAGGGCTATGTGAGGCTGTAGAGCGAGATGCCTTCATGATCTATTGGCTTAACATGTTGCCGTCGCCTGCGATTGACCCAAGGTCACTCCTTGGTCTTGATCCAAGTCTTGATATGGTACTCAACCGTGTTGCCGAGGTTCCGGGGCTTGAGATTACTTTCAAAGACATCACGACAGACCTGTCGATCCCGACTGTGCTGTGCATTCTGCGCAACCGTAAAGATCCCGAAGCGGTCGCTGCTGCTTTCGCTGCTGCGACTGATCTTGATGCTCGGTCTGCGATTCGTCGTGCGGCGAACGAGGTGCTCGGGACATATTCTTTGGCTCACCGTCTCCGTTTTGAAGCAGAGCAATACGCCAACCTTCGAGTTCACCCCGGACGATGGAATCTAACTAGGACGTTGGATGATCACACTGTGAACTTTGCCTTCCCGGAGATTCACCGCTACATCAAATGGATTGACCGGGGTGATACGATAAGTGCTGATCAGTTCATGGATCTTAGGGAACTCGCAGCGCCCAAAGATCCGAAAAGGGCGCTTGCATTTGCTGCAGACTGCTTGGCACGGATTGGATTGAAGCCCTGTGGGGTTGACCTGACCCCGATTGACATTAGGGATATGGGGTTTTACGTCGTACGTGCAGTCATTCCAGGACTGGTGCCATTACACGGCCCGCACCCAGACCGCCCGCTCGGAAGTAGTCGGCTTCGCACTGGTCCCAAGGCGATGGGCTTTGATTGTCCGGAACGCTTGAATGCCGTACCTCATCCATATCCCTGATGTGCTATGGCCGTTACTAGACCATTTTTTTACATTTAGCATTCGTGCTGCTAAGCGTTCCTCGAACCAAATGTGTATGTAAGGAGAATTTTTGTGACTTTCAAGATCAACCCTCGTTTCCGGTCCCCTCTTCACGAAGAGCCGCAATACTTGTTCCAAGACTATCATTTGAACTCGGAATTGGTCGCGCATGCGCAAACTGATTTGGTTGAGTCAGAGATTAATCAAGATCAATCGGGAGAGGGGGAAAAGTCGGTAAGCTTAACCGCAAAGGCAATCTATGATCAATCGATGGCGTCAGCCAAGTCGGTCTATCAATCAGTCTTGCCGATAGCGTCTTATCCCCGCGCGACCGTCGTGCCATTAACACGCACCCAACTTAACTCTTCATTTAACTTTGAGCAGGTGGTTGCTAGGCGAAGATCCCTACGAGGTCCGACACAGCGAGAAATCTCACTCGATGAACTGTCATACATCCTGCAATATAGTGCCGCTGAGGTCGAAATCGCAATGGGCAACCAAAGCGCAATGCCTAGCCAGACTGATGCCCGATCACAATACCCGTATCGCGTTTATCCTTCCGGTGGCGGGCTATATCCACTTGAAGTTTTTATCATTCCACGCACAGTTGTAGGATTGGACACAGATACATATCACTATGAGTTAGAACATAACTTGGCCGGACTGGGGCAGCCGATTCCCGAGCATGTGTTGCACAAGGCATTCTTTGGAAGGGATGTGCCTTTGCGATCGGGGGCGATTGTGATTGTTAATGCATTGTTCCGACGCAGTTCATACAAGTATGGCGAAAGGGCATATCGTCTTGTCATGGTCGAAGCCGGAGCTATGTTGCAGAATATGAGTTTGGCCTGTGAAGCGATCGGCCTGAGGTTCTGTATGGTCTGCGGTTTTGTAGATTCGTTACTTGCCAGCTACTTAGGCAACAACGGTATTGATGAGGGCATTGTCATGTGTGGTGCGATAGGAAAGAAATGAGCGATCTTCCCTGTTCAATTTCACCAACATGCTGCTTATACCGGCTGTCCGCACGGTTGACAATCGCTACTGTTGCAGCGATTGGCACAGCAATGGCTCTCGGTTGGACTTGGTATCATGTGATTGTGTGGGGGCCTGGGCCAGTTCAATCGTTGAACGTACTCCTTGATTCTGGTGTGATGACACAAATGCTTATTGTGATTGCCATTGTTGCAAGTCATATCTTGGGAACATTATGTCATGAAGCGGGGCACATCGTGATTGCAGTGATTACGCGACAGCACCCTTCAGTCTGGATGGGCAGTAGATTTGCGATTGTGGACGGTGGCATTACATTGAATGGGCAATTGGCTCGAAGAGTGCGCATAAGTTTGGAGTTGTTAGGTGGCATACTCTTTCATTTTGGAGCGATTGCGTTACTTGCTGTCGTGTGTGTTGTAATTGGTGGGACGCTGTTTGAAGCGATGCCGACGATTAACTTTGTCTTACTTGTTCTTAGTTTTGCTGGGGACTTACAACCGAAGGGCGATCTCGCACGCATGATCGCAGTGTGGCGAGACTAACCCAATGATAAGAGGCTTTATGATCATGCATGATTCGCTAGACAATTCGATGTCTGTGTCTCAATGTCGGATTAGATTGTACAGGTATTGGTATGTGCCATTTGAGTTGGCTACTCTGCTGACGTTGTTTGGATGGGTGTTTCAGGAGATGAGGGCAGGCGATTGGCTTGGTGAACCCCATCGATACTATGTGAGTGACGTGATTCGCAATGCGGCAAGTATGGTGGGCGTGCCAATTTGCTTTATGTTGCTTTTTCGTCGGCGTCCTGGCTCTGTTGGCTTGACAACAATTCACCTTTCTCAGCAGCTACGCATCGCTTGGCGTGGATTGGTGTCTATGGCTCTGGTCAGTCCAGCATTTGCTGTGGTTGGTATGTTAGGTTTCCGGTATGCAAGAGACTGGTCCGCAGCGTTAATTTTGCTCGTGGCTTTCTTGATTGCGTTGTGGTGGCTCATACGTCGCTGCATGTCGTTACCAACGGTACATGGTGCAATTTGCTCACGAAAGATCATGGCAATTGCCATCATTGTATTCATCGCGTGTGGATTTCTGATTTGGTTAGTGCGGCCGGTCGCTGATCGAGTAGGAGATGCAATTCTCGTTGTCGTGTTTGTTGGGTTTGCTGAGGAATTTCTATTTCGCGGCTATATCCAATCCGTAATGAATCGCATTTGCGGAAGACCATTTCGTACAACGGGTGTACATTGGGGGCATGGTCTGTGGATCACCTCTATTTTGTTTGGACTATGCCATGTAATACTCAACGGTCAAAGCGGACTTTGGCCATGGGGTGTTTGGACTGCTGGAGCTGGCTTGGTGTTCGGGTATCTGCGAGAGAAATCCGGCGGCATCTTAGCACCGGCCACTGCACACGGCGGCCTACTGTTAATCGGAGAGTTGTTCCGCTAGCTTGACACCTAGGTATACAGTCCCTGACGTGGGCCAGTCCGGGCAAAGGGGTAAACTTGAAACCTTCCCGAAACTTGCCCCCGTTTGATTGAGAGAATTCTTGGCACCAAGAATGCTGATGAAATGATTTTCGATGAAGAAGCGTTATTCGGCTGAACAGATCGTAGCGATGCTCCGCAATACGGACTTGTTACCTGGCAAGGGCATGTAGGGGCCAGAAGCGAGAAAGCAACTGGGGAGCCGAGTCTCATGTCAATGGAAAAGGGTGTCACCAATCTAAGCTGTCGTGTAATTATACTGGAATCTCATTGGTATTTAAGGCGTGAACAATGTGGAGTAGAAGACCAAAGCTACCATGGGATAATGTTTTTTTTTTCTTGCTCATCAAATCAAGTATATAGAAAAAATGACTTGATTCAGGGCTATCGATCAAACGCAAAAGGCATATCGACGTTAATCAGACGCCGATTGTGTATCTTGCAATCTTGTCTGTGCTTTGGTTTGCCTATCAGCCAGTTCAGCCTGGCAGGCGATAATGCTGCTCAATTATATAATAATTTAGTAGATTACTGAAACAGTTTGGCAGCCAACAACATGGGCTCTTTGATACAATGTAAAGATGGCATTATGGGGTTCTTGTTAGGGGAAAATAGATGTGCATAACAGTAATACCACAACTAATATAACAGCAAATCTAGGTGATTTTTTGATATGTTTATCCATAATATTTATTTAAATATAATGCTGGCGAGGAGTATTCATGGTGATTTCGAGTGATGAATTGACTGAATTTCTTGATTTGCAGAGAGTTTGTCTGACTGAGGCGGGGATATCTGAATTTGATTTATACAAACTTTCCGAGCAAGCATACAATACTAATAAACGACTGGTTGATTTGGTAATAGATAGGGCCAATGTGTCAGAATATTTATTTCTAGAGAGAATTTCTTTACTACTCGATCTGACATTTTGTGAGGTGATATCAGACAAAATTTCGGACGCTGTATGCAAACGTATTCGGCCCTCTCTAGCCATAGAACACGGTATAATGCCTGTAGGTGAACGTGATGGCATACTTCAGATTGCATGCTCCGATCCCTTTGACTGGCAAAGCTGGGATGAACTGGAGCATTTGTTAGATTGCAAAATTGAGCGAGTGCTTGCCACGCGCGAAACCATTACCCAAATGCACAAGATGTATTATGGTCTTGGTGCCGAAACTGTCGAGCGTCTGACCAACAATCAAGACGCGTCTGAAGCCGAACAACTCCAGGTTACCAGTGCGCAAGCCACGAACCTTTCTGATGACGAATCAGCAAACGAACCGACTGTTGTCAATCTGGTGAATCGGATTATCTGTGAAGCAATTACCTCCAATGCAACTGACATTCATTTTGAACCTTTCGATAGCAAATACCGAGTGCGATACCGTGTTGATGGCATGTTGGAAGATGTTTCGATTCCACAAAGTGTTAAGCAACTCAAGTCTGCTTTGGTGTCGCGCATCAAGATCATGGCCAATCTTGACATTACCGAAAAACGTCTGCCTCAGGACGGACGTGCGCGTGTGACGCTTAAGGGGGTTGAGTACGATCTGCGTATCAGTATTTTGCCTGGGGTCTATGGTGAGGCGATCAATATCCGCTTGCAAAGTCGCCAAATGGTCAAGCTTGAATTGTCAGGTCTGGGGTTTCAGCCACAGGAGCAGACGAAGGTCGAAGAACTGATCAATCGCCCACATGGCTTGGTGTTGGTGACAGGGCCGACAGGTAGTGGTAAGACCACGACGCTTTACACTTGCTTGAGTAAGATCAACAAGCCCGATACCAAGATCATCACTATTGAAGATCCGGTTGAATACTGGATGGATGATATTCTGCAGATGCAAATTCATGAGGAGATTGGTTTTGATTTTGCACGGGCGTTGAGGAGTATGTTGCGTCATGACCCCGATGTGATGCTGATTGGTGAAATTCGTGATCGTGAAACAGCAGACATCACGATTCGTTCAGCATTGACGGGACACTTGGTATTTGCCACGTTGCATACCAACGATGCCGCCAGTGCTGTTTCCCGATTACTGGATATCGGCATTGAGCCGTTCCTGGCGGCCAGTTCCATTTCAGGTGTCATTGCTCAGCGCTTAGTACGTAAGATTTGCCCGAACTGTAAGCAACCTGTTGAAGCTGACGAATTAAATGATGTCACTGAGTCATGGACTGGCAAGGGATGTGAGGCATGCCGCTATACTGGATGTAAAGGGCGGTCAGTCATTGCTGAGATCCTACCGGTAAGTTCAACGGTTCGTGGTATGATTCAACAACGTGAACCAGCGGATCGAATCAAAGAGCAGGCCATCTGTGAGGGGATGAGCACCTTGCGTAATAGTGCCTTGCAGGCGGTGAAGGAAGGGCGAATCAGCGTAGCAGAAATGCTGCGCGTGACACACGGGGATATTTGATTTGTCGAGATTCAGCTATATTGCAATTCAACACTCAGGTGAACGTACAGCAGGCACTTTACGTTCGACAAGTCGCCGTGAGGCTGTGACCAAGCTGCTTGAGCTTGGCTATCACCCGGTTGTGGTCGAAGCGGAGAATCTACAACAAAAGGATGCCAAGGAATCGATTCGTCGTTTCCTGGGGCGCGTCAAAACATCCGATTTAGCCGTGTTTACCCGACAGTTCGCTGCCTTGCTCAAGGCAGGTTTGCCCATTATGGCTGCATTGGAAACCTTGCAACGCCAGTCCACCAATCGTTACCTGGCACGCACGATTGAAGATGTTCGAGCGTCACTGGCACAGGATGCTCCTTCTTTAGCTGATGCTTTTGCTGAACACCCCAAGATATTTAACCCTGTCTATTGCGGATTGGTACGTTCAGGTGAAGAAGGTGGACGATTGATTGAGGTTCTCAACAATCTTTCCGTTCATCTTGCACGCATGGCTAAATTACGCGGCCAGGTACTCGGAGCTTTTGTCTACCCGATTTTTCTTCTGCTTATGGGGATTACGGCTGTCTTTATCCTGATGGCATTTGTCATTCCCAAGTTCCAAAAACTTTTTACGTCGTTTGGCCAACAGCTACCAACACCGACACGATTATTGATTGCAGTCAGCGATTTTCTGAGTCAATGGTGGTGGGTGGTGGCACTGTTGTTAGTGATGTTTGGTGGGATGATCTTTGCCTCATTAAAGAAGCAATCTATACGCAGTAAAACAGATGCGTTGTTACTTAAGTTGCCACTGTTTGGCCCCATGATCTTAAAAGTCGAAGCTGCGCGAATTGCACGTACATTGGGGGCGTTGCTTAAAGGAGGGGTTCGTATTGTCGAGGCATTGAATATCACAGCCAAGACCATTCGCAATAGTCATATTCGCCAGACTTTTGGGCCGATGGGTAAAGCGGTTTCGACTGGCAATGAATTGGGCCTAGCCATGGATCAGGCCGGGGTATACCCTCCTCTGATGGTGAATTTGATTCGAACGGGTGAAGAAACAGGTGAATTACCTGAAATGCTTGAAGAGCTTGCTTCGATCTACGATGACGAAGCAGAAAGAGCGGTTAATGGCGCGGTAAAGCTGTTGGAACCCGTGCTGATTGTGGCCATGGGGTTGGTGATTGCGGGCATTGTGGCTGCGGTGATGCTGCCAATTTTCAAGGCAAGTGCTATTGTTTCTTAAGCTTGCTGTAGTAGAATAGAAACTGCTCTGCATCATCTTTTGTCAGAGCATTACGGTGGGATTGCCAGAAGCAATTTCTGGTATTTTCAGGGGACATTGAACCGGGATACTTTCGAGGGCTGGGGGTAGTACATGACCAAAATAGGGATCAGAAGCGCCTTGTTTCCGGCAGAGGATCGACCTGTCGAGAATCTACGGCAACGTCATCTGCTTTGGCATATCGCGCGATGTCTGGCGGGATGCGTATTACTCATTGCAGCAGGTTTAAAAGGTGATGAGATTCTGGTGACCTCACTTCTTGGTGAAGGCTGGTTTCATTCACGTTTATTGGGAATTGTGCTGGTTGAATTTGAAATCTGTCTCGGCTGCTGGTTGGTGACTGGCTGGCGTGCAGAGTGGTCGCGCAGGGTCGCCCTTGTGACGTTTTCGATTTTTGCAGTAGCGACACTGTATAAAGCAATGAGTGGTCAAGCATCTTGTGGCTGCTTTGGCGTCTATGAAGTCAATCCTTGGTTTACGTTGATGCTGGATGGTGCTCTGGTTGGCATGTTGTTTTATGCAAGAGCAGATACGGAACGCCCCTTTTTTTTTCGATCAGGTGCTGCACTTACTGCAACTTTCATTCTGGTTGCTCTTTTATGCGGCAGCACTTCTTGGTGGATGTTAAACGCGGAAGCGGGTGCCATTGATCAAGATGGTCAGTTGATTGGTGATGATTCATTCGTTGTGTTGGAGCCTAAAGAATGGGTGAATCAACGCCTGCCTCTTTTGCCGTATTTGGATGTGGGTAAGAGCTTGGAGAGTGGGCGATGGATTGCCGTGTTGTATAAGCATGATTGCTCGCATTGCGTAGAAATGTTGCCACAATTCGAACAGGAAGCGATGCAGTTCGCAGCAGCCGGTCAGAATAAACAGGTGGCATTGATTGAGATGCCACCGTATGCATCGGCTGGATATGATCCGGTACCAAGAGACACGGCATGCACACGTGGCCGCTTGGATGAATCGCGTGAGTGGTTTGCCCAGACACCGGTGGTGATGGAACTGGACAATGGTGTGGTGACCAAATTGCGCGAACATGAAAATCAGTAGGTCAGATACATTTGTTAATGGGAGAGTTCGAGTGCGAGATATGAAAAAACAGCGTTATCAAGGCCATGTTCTGCATACACAGGCAGCATTTACCCTGATGGAAATGTTGCTGGTGATTGTGATCATCGGCATTCTTGTTGGAGGCTTGGCAGTCAGTTTGTCGGGGCGCTCCCAAGAGGCCATGATCACACGAGCCAAGGCTGACGTAAAAAGCACGCTGGCTTTGGCATTGGATCTCTTTGAGCAAGATCTTGGCCGTTACCCATCTGATGATGAAGGACTCGATGCCCTGATTAATGATCCGGGTGAATCTAAGTGGAAGGGGCCTTACCTCAAGACTGAATTGGAGCCTGACCCCTGGGGCAATGCTTACGAGTATACGCTGGACCCGGACAACTCGCGCAAATACAAACTGCGATGTGCAGGTCCGGATGGCAAGATGGGGACATCTGACGACATTGAAAGTTAAATCATTTGAGTCAGGATATAAAACAACTCAGCCAATGTCTGGGCTTTACACTAACGGAGTTGCTGATCGTATTGGTGTTGATGGGCGTGTTGGCCGGTTCTTTGGTGGTGTCACTTGCAGGCAGAGAAGAACCGCAGGTCATGCGATTGACGGTTGAAGACTTGGTGTCGTCATTGAAATACACCATGAACCAAGCACGGTCGACACAACGGGATCATCGCCTAGTATTTGATGTGGAATTACGTAACTATGTGGTTGAGCAGTTAAACCTTGATGGCCAAACATGGGAAGCGGTTCAAGGCATGGCAGGACAAGGTCACGCCTTGATGCAAGGCATCCAGTTGGTTTCACCAGAAGATGGCCTGGCCATTGAGATGGTCAGTGACGAATTGCTGGCGTATGCCTTTGGCCCCAACGTCGATGACTTTACCGGCACGATCAGGCTCATGAATACCGTAGGTCAGATGTGGGATATACAGATTTTACCGGTTTCTCAGCAGATTCATGTGATCGAAGATGTGGTGATCAAGTGAAATGTAAGGCAACAATCCATAGGCGTACACGCGGATTTACGCTGCTTGAAGTGTTGGTGGCCATGACGATTCTTGGCGTAGGCATTCTGGGTGTGGTGACTGCGTTGTCACTGGCCACTCAGGCTGGCGGTTCATCGCTCCGTTTATCCGAGGCTGCCCAATTGGCACGTCAGCAGATGATGTTGGCCACATCAACCACACCTGAAATGCTTCAACCCAATGAGGGGATCGAAGGGCGTTACCACTGGATTTTGACCTACGATTCCAAGTCGGATGATTTGGTGTTGGCATCAATCCAAGTGGATTGGCAAGAGAAGGGACAGACGCAGACGTTTACCTTGCGCGAGTATTTCCAGCCTTATGTTCAACCGGATGAAGATTCGTAATGCGAGTTCAGAATCGCCGACAATATGCGTTTACTTTGATTGAGCTCGTGACAGCATCTGTACTCATGGGAATTATTTTGCTGGGCATTTACACCGTCTTCAAACAGTCGATGGCAGTTGAAGAGCAGATCACCGAACGGTGGCATGCCAAAGCGGCTGCCCAGCAGATTGCTGACCTGCTGGCTGACTCTATTGAAAACATTGTCAATGTTCAGGGCACATCCCCGTTGCGTGCCGGCAAAGACGAGGACTTTGGTGGCCGTCAACTTTCCTGCACGGTCATGGGGGGCGATGCAACCGAGGACAATCCAGTCAATGCTGCGATACAGTGGCGTCGGTATCGATGGGGGCTCAACGAAGATCAAGCTGGTCAATTACTGATTCAAACCCGATATTTTGCAGGCACTACTGAATTGCTGCCAGTGCATGTTGATGAGGAAACCACGCAGGATCAATTATGGAACCGCGTGCCGTTGGAAGTCATTGCTCAAGACATCAAATCCATCAACATTCACTTTCGCCCCAAGTACAACCCGGATGCCGAATGGAAAGACAAATGGGGTGGGATCGGTACGCCCATTCTGGTACGTATCAAGGTGGCTGTGGGGGATACCACGGTGACGCGCTATGTCAGTCCACACGTGACGCTGGCAGTGTCCAGCGCGGAAGGTGGGGGATGATGCGGCGTGGATCGATTCTCATTCTGGTGTTGTTCGTCCTGACGGTCTTGAGCTTGATTGCCTTGAGCCTGTCCTACCGTACCGGCGTGGAAACCCGCGACGCGCGGCACGAAGCGATACGGATCAAGCTGGCCTCCCTGTCCCGGTCTGCTGCGTCCATTGCCATCAGCAGGATCAAGCAAAACACCAACGATTATGACCATCCAGCCGAGCCTTGGTGCATGCACGCCAGTTTGGCAGAGCAGAATCTGTTGCCGGAATGGTCACAGATCACCAATGAGGATGATGAAGAGCCAGAGTATCGAACGACCTACAGTGTGATCGACGAAGATGGGAAGCTCAATCTCCTGTATGCCTCCAGTGAAGCGTTGGAAAAGTTTGGTCTTTCACCATCACAGATCGACAGTTTTTTTGATTGGATTGATGAGGACAATATCGCTCGGGCAGAAGGTGTGGAAGATGAATATTATCTTCTACGTAAAACACCTTACCTAACCAAGAATAAACCGCTTGATATTCTCGATGAATTATTTTTGATACGTGGCATGAATACTCAAGTCTATTGGGGTGAAGATTGGAATCATAATAAAACGCTTGATACCAATGAAGACGATGGGATTGAGCAGTGGCCGGTAGATAATATGGACGGCGAACTGCAATTGGGGTTGGTCGACGTGTTAACTGTTTATGGTGATGGGAAGGTTAACCTGAATACAGCTCCCCGTCTGGTTCTGGAAACACTTCCGATTACTGAACAAGCCGTGGATCAGATCATCGGCTATCGCATGTTTGACCAATCCAGTTCTGGCAGTTTGGACGATCATGCATTTCGATCCACCGATGATATTGCCTTGTTACAGGGACTAACTGATGCAGATAAAGATGTTCTGACTCAAATCACAAAATTCTCTTCACATTATTACCGCGTTGTGATAGAATCACTCCACCTACCTACCGGGCTCAAACATCGTTTAACGCTGGTCGTTCAACACGATGGCAATAATTTCGGGATCATCTTGTGGCAGTAGTGAATGAAATTTCTGGGGAAGTTCACGAATCCGCGTCGCGTCTGACGCAATTCATCAAAAACAACAGAATATCTACAAGCAAATCGAAAACAGGCTACCCGTATAAGGTTTTAGTATGTAAGCCTGAGCATCAAACGATTACTGGTTTTGAACTGAATATATTAAAGAATGATATTTCAGTCGTACACCAGTTTTCGATTTCGGAAAGTACTTCCGAGCATCTATCAGAAATATCAAAGAACTTGCCGATCGTTTTGGTATTGCCTAAGCGTATTTATCTAACGCGCGTTTTTGAGTTGCCGGTTTCCGAGCCTGGTGAACTGTTTGAAATGATTCGCCTGGAAGCAGAAGCCAGTTTGCCATCAGATTATGGTTCAATTGAGGTTTCCTATCGACAGCTTCCAGCAACTGAAGAGCAAATAACGGTCAAGCCTTATGAAGTCTATCTTTTAAAGACTTCTCTGATCGATCAATATATTCAAACGCTTGCTCAGCATGGTTTGCAGTGTGAATATATTTTGCCGTCGGCTGTGTTCTGGGATTTGGCATTGGATCAGCGTGATGAAGTGGAGTCCGCCGGTGATGATTTACTGATTTCGCCGGTTAATGGCAGTGCATTTGAAACAGCGCATCGTAGCAGGCAAGGTGGCGTTATTGTACGCCATCTGGATGCATCTGCGGAAACCGAGTTGCGCCAACGATTGATTGAATCCGTGCGCGTGATGCACAGTGAGACACGCCTTGGTGTGGATGATTCCGGGCCCATTCGCATTGGGTATCTGCATCAACGACCACCTGCGATCCATCCAAATGGGCATGTCCAGATGTTGGATCGGACGCCTGCATGGTCATCAAAGCGTGTGGGCTCAGAAACCGCTGTCGAACCATCCGGACTGTTGAGTATGGCCGCAGGCGTTTGGGCTGATCATCGCAATGACAGTATCTGGCAGACGGTCAATCTGGTGCCACGTTCGGTTCGCCATCTGAATTTGAGGAGAACACTCTATCGTCAGATTGGATTCAGTGCCGCCTGTTTCGCAGGAACTCTGGGCTTGGTGTGGCTGTCACTGATCATCAGCACATGGCGATACAACCGGCAGGTTGAAAGGTTGGATCAGTCGATTTCGCGCATTCAGGTGGAAGGTGAATCAGTGGGGGATCGACTGGCTCAATTGGAAGCGGTCTTTAATGCACGCAAGACAAGCGATGATTTTACGCACATCGTTGTTGGTTTGCATGAAGCGGATAAAGCCGATGGCGAACTCTCTTACAGCCAGGTCGATTTACGAGAAGATGGTTCGCTTCTCTTGCGTGGCCAAGCCGAGTCCCTGGCATTGCCATTTGAGTTGCCTCAACAGCTTGAAAAACTTCCCAGCATGTCCAACGTTGTTTTACGTGACGCGGGGCAAGCCAAAAAGGGTGCAGGATCGGTTACAGAATTCAGGGTGGAAGCGGTTCACAGGCGGGAGGACAAGAAATGAAAGATCGTTTCCTCCAATGGCTTGATCGGCTCAACCCGCGCGAGATGATTCTGTCGGTGATCATCATGCTGATGGTGGTCACGTTTGTCCTTGGACGCAGTTGGATTTTACCTGCCTATGACGCATGGAAAGTGGCCAAGACTACCGCACAGGCAAGACGTCTGGAATATGCCAAACTCTCGCGTTTCCTTGAAGTGCGTGAAGATGTGATGGTTCAGTATGAAACATTACCACCGGAAGTGTTTCAGAAAGAATCCGACCAGATCACGCTGTCACACTTTTTACGCAAGGTTGAGGAATTGGCGCGGCATCCAAGCATGACCATTGTCAGTGCCAAGCCCCAAACCATTGAATCCAAGGGCAAATTTCGTCAATTTCCGATTCGACTTTCAGTCTCCGGTGTCTTGCCGGAGGTGACCCAATTCATTGTTGAATTACTCAATGGCCCGGACGTGGTGGGGCTGGAGAGTTTTTCATTACGCGGTGTCCAGGGCGGGCGTGAAGTGGAATGCACGCTGTCCATCTGGATGGTTCGCCTGGCACCGTTGAAATCAGATCAAAAACCAAGCAAGGATGCGCTGACACTCAATGGAAATGATGGCGTAAGGAGCCGGGGTTGAGTAGCGAGTTTTTGGACCAGCGCAAACAGTTGATTGTGATCCATCGCTTCAAGCAAAGCGCCGTGGTCACATTGTGCGTTGGTGGTGTGCTGGTGTTGTTGGCTCTGCTATGGCCGACAGGCTCGGATGCGTCCAGCAACTACCTGGCAAGCCATCGCAACGAAGTGCCGGAGTTGGTGGCACCTGACCCGCAGCTTAAAACCATTCTGGTCAAAGTGGCTGGAAGCAGGCTGATTCGACCTGCACAGGTTCAGGCAGCTGTCAAAGACACCGGTGCGGCGCAACGACTATTATCACGATTGAAGCTGCAAAGCATCGTTCAAATGGGAAGTGAACCAGTAGCCTACGTCCGCGTTCAGGGAGGCAGTGTACAGACTGTACGACGGGGTGGGCACTTGTTGGATTTTGTGGTTGATGAAATCGCCAATGGCAACGTCAAGCTGACGTTGGACGGGGTTTCGGTTGACCTGACGTATTAACTTTGTTCGAGGGGGCATGCACTTGGTCTGCCAACGCATCGGTATTCATGTCGTTTGGGTGTTATTCATTGGGGCAATGTTGACACCTCAGTTCGCTTGGGCACAACAACGTGCCTTTGATCCTTTTGGTAAAGGCAAAGGTAAGCCAGACGCCAAAGCGCAACAGCCCAACGAAGGTCAGATGGCATCAGGGGAATTTGTGGACACACCGATTACCGATGTGTTTCGCGTGGTATCTGACTTGACCGGCTGGAGCATCATCATGAGCCCGGATGTCTCCAAGTCCCCGCCCAAGGTCAATCTCTGGGTCAAGGATATGCGACCAGAAGAGGTTTTGACGCAAGTGGTCAACCTCAGCGGTCTGGTGTTACATCGCGAAAGTGCCAACAATTATCACGTGATGACGTTCGATGAGTACACCAAGCTCTTTGGTGTGGAACGTCAGGTGCGTCAACTGAAAAACGCCAAAGCCGAAGATGTGGTGAAAGTGCTCACACCTTTTGTTGAAGGAGATAAGGCTGCGAAAATCTTGCCTGTCGCTTCCAGCAATAAAGTGGTTCTGCTTGTTCCTCAACCGCTCATGGATCAGTTGAATCGCTTGATCGATACGATTGACGTTCCCTTCTTAAAGGAAAACAAGGTCCATCAGCTCAAGCATATTACTGCCAAGGAAGCGGTGGATGTGCTCAAGCCGTTTTTGTCTGAGGACAAATCCAAGTCGGAGCAAATCATTCCAGTGGATGCAAGTAACAAAGTGATCTTGTTGGTTGCCCAGCCATTGCTCGATGAAATGGACAAGCTTCTGAATACTGTTGATGTGCCGTTTAAGCGGGAACATCGCGTGTACTCACTTAAGCATGTGACAGCCCGCGATGTGGTGGATGTGCTCAAGCCGTTTGTTGAAGGTCAGAAAACCGATCAGGTCATTGCCGCCGAAGCCAGTAACAAGGTTGTATTGCTGGTTGCCCAGCCTTTGATGGATCAACTGGTCAAGCTCATTGAAGATATCGATGTACCATTCCAGACGGATCACATCGAGATCGTTCGGCTCAAATATCTTGAAGCGGATGTCGTCACACCATTACTGGAAAAGTTTTTGACCAAGTCCATTGGCAAGAGCCAGGACAGCAATGTTTCATTGTTTGGCAATTCAGACACACCTGAAAACAAAGGCAAACCTGCAACCAAGGGGCAGGACGGTGGCGACGATGCCAGTTCTCGAAAAGCTGGCGAAAGTTTTCTGGTGCAATTCATGGTGGAGCCCAAGCTCAATGCAATTGTGTTGCGTGGCTTGCCCAGTGATGTGAAACGGGCTGTTGACCTGCTGCATGAATTGGATGAATCGCCCAATTTGGAAGTGGTCAGTTACCAGCTCAATTACACCGACGCCAAGGAATTGCGAGACACATTGGAAAAACTGGTGTCTGAATCCGGACGATCCGGGGGGGAGAATAGCGGTCGTTTGCGTGTTGCCATCAGCGAACAGAATAACCGCATTGTGGTGGAAGGATCAGCAGAAGATCAAAAACGCATGGCAATCATCATCAAAGCCATTGATCAGCCATTGCCAACGGGTGCCGGTGATATCCGTGTGTACCATCTTGAAAATTCCAACGCTGAGGAAGTTGCCAAAGTACTCCAAGAGATGTTGGAAGAGGATGACGAAAAACGTGCCAGTGTGGAGTCTGGCCAGAGTGGCACAACGGGATCAGGAGCGACAACTGCTGCATCAAACGGAACAGCAACTTCCGGGGGTTCTGGTGGCGGGGGGGCGTATACCGATGTGAAGGCGTTGCCTGCTCGTGTGACGGCTGCTCCAGAAATTAATGCCGTTGTGGTTCGGGCGTCTTCTGCAGAGCATGATTCGGTTGCTCAGGTCGTTGCCAATCTCGATCAACCTCGTGAACAGGTCATGATCGAAGTGACGCTGGTCACTGTTCGTGCGACAGACGAATTTAATCTTGGTGTGGATTTGGGTGGGAAAATCGGAATCGATGGAACGGATATTCTCGGCTTTTCGACATTCGGTATTACCGAAGTGGATTCTCTAACTGGTGCGTTATCGATTGCCGATCCTGCATCATTCGGCGGGACGATGGGTGTCTTTAACAGCGATGACTTTTCTCTGGTTGTTAATGCCTTACAAACTGTGGGGGATGTCCGAATCAGTTCGGTTCCCAAAGTGTTGGTTGAAGACAACTCGGAAGCTGAAATCAGTCAGGTCAATGAAGAACCGTATGAAGTGACCAGCCAGGGTGATTCGACGTCGGTCACAAGTTTTGGCGGTTATGTGGAAGCAGGAACGACATTGACGGTGTTGCCACATATCTCCAAAGACAATTGGCTGCGTTTGGAGTACCAGGTCAATCTCAGTTCATTTGGTACGCGAACGGCCCAGCAACTTGCAGCCAATTTGCCGCCACCAAAAACCTCCAACGACAGCAAGGGAACCGTTCGTGTTCCAAGTGGCCATATGGTTGTGTTGGGTGGGTTAACATCATCTAGGGATAGCAAGGTGTTGGACAAGGTCCCGTTGCTTGGCGATGTACCAGTTTTGGGTGAGTTATTCAAAAATCGTGACAACGATACGACCAAGGACACGCTGTTTGTATTTATCCGCCCAACGGTTTTGCGGGATCAGAATTTCAGCGACCTCAAGTGGTTGAGTCAACATGAAATGGATCATGCTCAAATGGGTGATCAGAATTACCCGAATAATCCTTTGAAATTGTTTGAATCCACTTTAGACATGACCACGCGTGATACAGCAAGCGAGAAAGAACATGATTAATCGATGTGTGATAAGTAGTGTGCTACTTGGTGTGTTGTTCATGCTGTGTGGGTGCCAATCGACGCAAACGCAGGCCCAGCAAGCATTGGCCAAGCAACTTCAGGCAAGGCAAAAGGCTCAGCGTCAAGCAGATGCACTATATAAGCAAGCAATCAAGAAGCATGAAGAATCCAAGTTTGAAGATGCACTAGCTTTATTGCAAAAGGCAGTTCAAACGGACACCAAGCATCTGAAATCCTGGCTGGCATTGGGCGCGTTTGAAATGGAGCAGAAAGGCTATGCGGAAGCTGAAAAAGCATTTCAGACGGCATATGAAGTGGCACCTAATCGGCATGAGGCTCAGTACAACCTTGGTGTTCTGTATGAGACCGTCTTGCATTATGACCAGGCGATCAAGGCTTATGAAGCTGCTTTGACTGTTGCACCCAATGATCTGCACATCATTGAAAACTTGGCAAGAACATACATCAAAGCAGATCGTGATCTGTCCAAAGCCTATGAACTGCTGCAAAAAGCCAAACCTCGCGAGTTCAGAGAGGATTGGCGGAAGTGGCTGTATGAACAGATTCGAGATTTGAAACAACGTACCGGAAACGGAGATGTGCCCGCATGAATAAGGATGTTGCATACATCATGCGATTGGGCTGCTTATTGGCCATCCTGCTACTGGTAGTCAGTAGGCAGGTTGAAGCTGAAGTGACAGGGGCTGATGAAGCCTTGAACTATCAAACAATCAGTCAGAAGTATGCCAATCATCCACAAATGCGTGCATTTGAACGCCGTCTGGAACTGATCAACGATGTCAGGAAAGACATTGAACAGAGTTTTACGCAGCAACGTCAACAGGCATTGGATAACCTACTGGACGATACGCTCGGGACCGATTTGAGCTTGGCACCAGTCAGTCAATCATCAAAGCTTGAGATTAAGATCTCAGCTGTAGATTTGCTTAAGAAATACAGCAAGCAATTTTCGACAAGTTTGGAAGCCGACGCCTTCGCAGAAAATGAGCAGTCAGTGTTGCTCAAGGAGTACTCCATGCAAATTCGCAAGGTCAGTGATCAGGTGGCTCAAAGGGCACAATCCGTTGCTGCAGCCAATCCGGATCAAGCCATGCGCGTGATGGCTTTGAGTTTGGTGTTGCCGATGTTGCACGTTCCAGATGAATATTGGCAAGCTAAGGATCTTGAGGGTTTGCCTGGTTGGGTGCAAGAGTCAATCAACATGGTTCAACTGGAAGATTTTGCATTACGGGCTCATCGGCCCAAGACTGCCTATGTGTTCGCTTCTGAATCTGTCAGTGCAACAGCAGACTCTGAGAAGCGTGATTTAAAGACATACTTGGAGGAGACGGGTGATCGTCTACTGCGAGATGAGCGGTATGACGATGCCATTCAATGTTTTGAGGTGGCTAAGGCTGATGCTTTGAAACGAGATGACCATGAATATGTCAGTGAAACCATCTTCCGAGAAGCACAGATTTTAGATGACATTGGCCGCCATGAAGATGCTGTAGCCATGATCCAGACCCTATTAACTCCTCAAACCAAAGGCAACACCTACGGCAAGGCCGCCATGTTGCATTTGAAATATCTCTACAGTGGTAAGAATTATGGCCAGGTTTTAGACGCCAGTGTCAAGTACCAAGAGGATGAACGGGCTCAAAACTACCTGCCACAGATTTTATACATCACATGGGTTGCAGCACGTTTAGGAAATACCGAGACACTTGCTGATGTGACTCGAAAGAAATTCGTCAAGACATTCCCCGATCACATTCTAGCTGCAGATATGTATTTCTCACAAGCAATGAGTTCATTGGCCAGAAGTGATTATCAGGATTGTCAAAGGATTTTAGAGTACATCATTTACAAATATCCCAATTCACGATTGATCAAACGAGTAAAGGAAATCAAAGAACGTATTACTAAAAGTACGGAAGTGAAGAATTAACGTATTAAATGTGAGACATGCAGATTAAACAATGCATGTTCATCGAAATGACTGGGGTGCAAATTGATTAAACAAACCAAACGCATGCAATTTCAGGGCGATTCTGCTATTGATGCCGTTTATCAATTGACACCCATGCAGAAGGTGATGTTTGCCGATTCCGTGCGTCATGCCCCCGGAAGCTCGACCGCCAGAAGTCCGATCAATGAATACCGTGCTGCGGGGAACCAGAGCAATGTGTTGCAGATTGCCTTCAAATTCAATTCAGCATGTACAGAGGAAGGATTAGGGCAAGCTTGTCGGCATCTGGTTGATCGGTTTGATGCGTTACGCATTCGTTTTACTCTCGATTCGCAGAACAATCCAATCCAAAGTGTGGATGAATCATCTGATGTGTTAATTAAGTTTTTTGACACATCTGAACAAACTCAGGGTTCGAAACAGCAATTCATTGATCGGTTTTTGGTCGGCGATTGTAAAGATGGTTTTAAAGTTCTGGACTCACCGTTGATCAGGTTTGCATTTTTCCAGATAGCACGCGATCAATGGCAAGCCATTTTTACCATTCATCATTTGATCGTTGATATGCGATCGATTCCGGATCTTCTTAAGGCATTTTGCTGCATTCTGGGTGGTGATTCACATGAACAGACTAGTAATTATGTTTCGTATCTCTCCTATCTGGAAGGATCACGGATTGATCCGATTAGTCTTGGTCAATTGCAAGAGTTATTAAATGGTGGTGGCTCGATCGGCATGATTGCCTCACCAGAAGGAGATGAAACCTTTGCACATAGCAAGATCGAATCATCGGAACTGTCAGTCGCAGAGACACAAGAGCTTTGGGATTTGGCAGGAAAATTCGACTTGAGCATGACATCAATCCTGGAAGCGGCATGGGCAGTGGTACTGTCACGGCATACGCGCCAGGATACGGTGCTGTGGGGTTCAACCCGATCACATCGTCCCCAAGAATTGTTTGGTAGTCAGGACATAGTGGGATTGCTCATTAACACATTGCCGGTCCAGGCTGATCTGAACAGTTTTCAGAATGTCGGCGACCTAATTCGAGATATACGCCAGCAACATCTAGCACTTCGCAATTTAATGTATGTGAATCAATTGTCATTGATTCGTGAAAAAGGTAAATCGTTATTTGAATCACTGGTTGTGTATGACCGCCATGATTTGGCTGATTGCTGCCAAGATTTACCTATTAACGATATCGCTTTTTACAGCAAGCCTTCCGTCCCATTGGTGCTTGAATGTTCTGGAACTGAATGTTTGAAAATCGGCGTGCGTTATTGGCCGGAATTAATTGAAGATCAGACGGCACAAACGCTGCTAGACCACATCAAAGCATTACTCCTTCAATTGAATGATAGCATTGATGGCAAGGTGTCCGATTGGTCAATGCTGACATCCGATGAATCCGATTTAGTCACCCAGCAATACAACGAAACAGATCGTGAATTTCCATCAGAAAAGTGTATTCATGAATGGTTTGAATCGTCTGCATTGAAGAGCCCCGACACGATTGCGGTACAAGATTCAGACTTTGAATTGACATATGAGCAGGTTGATCAAAAAGCCAACCAGATCGCAACTGTACTGGCAAAAATTGGCTACAAGGGAGGAGATAAGATTGCGATCTTGATGAAACGAGGTTGCAATCTTGTCCCTTCGCTGCTTGGCGTGTTGAAAGCAGGTTGTGTCTATGTGCCATTTGATGATTCATGGCCTGTTAATCGTATTCAATATGTTTTAGAAAAACATCAAATCCGTTGCATGCTGGTTTCCCGTGACAAGCTAGATAAAGTATCAGACGTTGTCTCGAAAACACATGTTCTTGAGTATGTCTTTTCAATTGATCGTTCACGCGAAGAAGATGGGCAGTTCAACTGGCCTACCAACACATCATTTCAACAGATTACTCTTGATGATCATGTGAGTTCTGAACCTGTCGAAGTGAATTTAATCAGTTCTGAACCTGCGTACATCATCTTCACATCGGGAACGACAGGCGAACCAAAGGGTGTGCAGGTTAGCCATCGCTCCGTCAGTAATCTGATTGATTGGGTGAACCGAGAGTTTAAAGTTTCTCCGCAGGACAAACTCCTGTTCGTTACCTCCCTTTGTTTTGATTTGTCTGTCTATGACATCTTCGGCATTCTGGCTGCCGGGGGAACAATTCGAATTGCTTCTGAAGCTGAGCGCTCTGATCCTGATGCCATGATTCAGATTCTGGTAGATGAAAGAATTACCTTTTGGGATTCAGCACCAGCGTTTATGAAACAATTGTTCCTGGCTGGTAAGCAAAACCACGTCAAGCAGTTTTCTGAATCATTACGTTTGGTTTTCTTAAGCGGTGATTGGATACCACTCGATTTACCCAAGCAGATCGTTGGCCATTACCCGCACGCTGATGTGATTTCATTGGGGGGGGCGACAGAGGCAACCGTCTGGTCTAATTATTACCGGGTGACACATCAGGAAGCCAGACACCGCAGTATTCCATATGGCCGTCCAATCCAGAATGCGAAATATTTCATTCTTGATCAAACAATGAAGCCCTGTGCCGTCAATGAGCCAGGTGAGTTGTACATTGCTGGCGAGTGCGTGGCCATGGGGTATGCCGGTGACGTTACTTTGACTGATCAACGTTTCTTAGGATGTCCGTTTGATAGCCGGTACCGGATGTACAAGACAGGTGATTTGGCACGCTGGCGTCCGGATGGTCAGATTGAAATTCTCGGGCGCATCGATAACCAGGTGAAGATTCGTGGCTATCGCATTGAACTTGGGGAAATCGAATCGGTCTTGCGAAAGCATGAGTCCATTGCAGATTGTGCAGTTTGTGTTCAGAAGAATGACGATGAGGACCAGTGTGTTGTGGCTTATGTCGTGTTAGATGATTCCAATGAAAATCAATTCGACAAGACTGAAGTAATGAATTTCCTGGCCGGACATTTACCGCAGTATATGTTGCCATCAAGAATAATTGCTGTTTCCAAAGTTCCACTTAATTCCAATGGCAAAGTTGATCAGTTTCAACTAAAGAACCATGTTATCCAAAGCGATCAAGATAGATCTCAGAAATCCCCCCGAAACCAAGTGGAATCAAAGCTACACGCAATTTGGGCTGAAATCTTAGGTGTCGACCAGTTCGGAATTGACGAGAGCTTTTTCGATTTGGGCGGCGATTCACTACAGGTATTCAGGGTTGTCTTGAAGGGTGAATCAGTTGGCTTGTGCATGACACCCAAAATGCTGTTCCAATACCAAACCATCGCTCGGATTGCTGATGCAATGAAGGGGCATGCTGCCAAACAATGTTCAAGGTCAGAGTGCAACGATGACTTACCACTGCTCCCATCACAACGATGGTTCTTTGAGCGAGGTATTCAACGACCGCAGTTTTACAACGTTGCTTTCTTGTATCAATTCCAGACGCAGATCACGAGTGATGCGTTCATGCAGGCTGCAGAATCATTGCTTCGGCGGCATGAATCGCTGCGTCTGACATTTCAGAAAAGAGCAGACGACTGGAAGCAATCCATTGGTGACTTTGAAATCCATGAGGTTGCTGAGTCGGTGTTTCTGAATCAGTACGCCAATGTGACGGCAAGTATTCAGACGCTTGCTTACGATCTTCGTAAACAAATGGATATTGACAATGGGCCATTGGCCAAGTTGGTTCTGATCCAATGTGGATCAGACAAGCCGTATTTGTTGGTGGTGATGCATCATCTCGTTTTTGATTCCGTGAGTCTTGAGGTTCTCAAGAGCGATCTGCAATCATTGCTCCAGCAGAATGACATACCAAATCGTCAATTGCTGGATGGCCGGTATCCCAATCAGTCCTATTCATCAGTTTGCCGTGATTTTGAAGTATTAGCGAGAAGTAAAACGCTGCATGATCAGGCCAGTCATTGGTTGGATGTTCCTTGGGATACGGCTGAGCCGTTGCAGACCGAATTGAATCATGGTCCCAATAGCTATTCGAGTTCAAGTATTCAGTTTGCCCATTTAACATTAGGCAATTATTGGGAAGTAACCAATCAATCTGAATTACAGCTTGACGAAATCCTGTTGCGTGCAATTGGTGGGGCATTCAGTCATGCGTTTAATACTAAGCAATTCTTGGTGGACTATACCAGTCATGGCAGAGACGTTGATTTGGAAGTTGACGGCTTGCCCAACGTGTTTGGCTATCTGACATGCGTGGCACCGTTATTGGTTGATGCATCTCCTGTCGAGAGCAGGGGAGAACCTTACACCTACCTGCATCAAACACTTGAATTGGCCAGGGCAAAAGCCACAACGTTTGGTCTGCTGAAATATCTGGTCGATTCAGATCAGATTCAGTCTGCCATCCGAAAGGTCCCACAGCCGGGTATCAAATTTAACTATCACGGAAAATATCAACCGGATGAACATCAGTTTTTAAAGCCAGTTGATATGAAGTACTCGGGTGTGATGCCGGGTGATGAAGAACGGTTTTATCAATTCAACATTGAAGCGTATCAGACGGACAAAGACAGGGTTCTTGTTGAAATCAAATACAGTCGGAATGTTTACTCTGACGCATTGATCAAGAACTTGCTCAATCAAATAAGTGAACAGTTTCAATACCAGTTGTCCGTTAACCAGACTAAGGAAGCCATCCGAACAAGTTAAACTGCATGCATATTCTCTCGTTATATTTTAAGCACTCCAAATGGCTGCTGTTTCTGGCAACAGCCCTGGGTATCGTCAGTGGGTTGACGACAGCTGCATTACTGGCATGCATTAACCATGCCATGCAGAATCCCAACTGGGTGTCCCATGACGTTGTCATATTTGGCAGCTTGTGCTTGCTACGACTTGTATCAGGCGTCTTGGCTCATTACATCCTGATCAGCATGTCGCAACGCTCGATTATGAACATCCGGTTGGACTTGTGCCAACGGACATTGGATTCATCGTTACCTGAAATCGAACAAGCAGGTAAGAACAAGCTCTTTGCCTGTTTTTCGGATGACGTGATGGACGTTTCCACTGCGGTGATCAACCTGCCGTATTTCTTTGTGAACATCATTGTGCTGCTGGGTTGTCTGGCTTATCTGGGCATGATGTCAATTCCGATGTGTGTTGGACTTGGGGTTTGCTTTGCTCTTGGTATTTTGTCTTACACGATCCCCATACGCATTGCCATGACGCATTTGAAGAATGCCCGTGAATCGCAAGATGATCTTTTTGCTCGTTTTGACGGAATCGTCAGTGGCGTCAAGGAACTCAAATTACACGAGCAAAAACGCAATGACTATTTGCTCGGTGCATTGTATCGGTCTGCTGATTCCGTGCGAAAAAACAACATCATGGGCATCGGCATTTACGCGACAGCAGCCAATTGGAATCGCTTGTTGTTTTTCGTATATGTCGGTGTGATCATCTATGCCTTGCCGACGATTGTTACTGACATCAATTTGGCACTTTTATCATCGTATGTCCTTGTTCTGCTCTATATGATGGCTCCACTGGAAGCGATCCAGAATGCCTTGCCACATATCGCAAAGGCCAATGTCGCCTTGCAAAAGTCCGACAGCTTGGGGTTGACCTCGTCAGAAAAAACGAAACCCGATGATTTTAAGCAAACGGCTTTTGATCATTGGAAGGCCATTGGTTTGTACAGTCTTTGCCGGCAGTACAACCATCAGCCCAGCAATGAGTCTTTTACATTGGGGCCAATTAATCTTGTGCTTCATCGAGGGGAAGTTCTCTTCATTACGGGGGGAAATGGTTCCGGCAAGACGACATTGGCAAAAGTGCTGGCTGGGCTGTATTGCGATTTTGAAGGCAAACTCACAGTCGATGAGCAGGACATCAGTGAATCCAATATTCATGCTTACCGCTCATTGTTTTCAGCAGTCTTCTCAGACTTCCATTTGTTTGATGAAATTCACGGTATTACAGAAGAAGCGATCAACCGTTTGTCTTATCAATATCTCAAGGATTTTGACCTGAGTCATAAACTCAAGATTCAGGATGGCAAACTCTCGACGACAGCCCTTTCGTCTGGCCAGAGGAAACGCGTCGCGCTCTTGATTGCGATGATGGAAAATCGCGATGTCTACATTCTCGATGAATGGGCAGCAGATCAGGACCCAACATTCCGTGAGACGTTCTATCACAAAATCATTCCAGATCTCAAAGTACAAGGCAAGACGTTGGTCGTCATTTCCCATGACGACCGGTATTACCACCTGGCTGATCGATTGATCAAGCTGGATTGTGGTGTCATTGAAACAGAATTTCCCGGGGAACCTGATGATACAGCGGCAGAATATGATGTATGTCATTCGAACAATTAAATTGATGAACCTGCAACGATATTGCCTGTTCTTCATCGCTCTTTGTGTCTTGGGTATGGTCCAGACGTCCTTCGCTGAGGGACTGCGTGAACACGTCTATGACATTCCGAAAGTAGATGACTGTGCGGTCACAGGTGAAGCCACCTCATGGAAAGACCATGCCTTCAAGATTGAATTGCTGGCAGACCCCAATGGCAAGTACAAAAAGCCATCTGATTTTGATCCCAAAGTCCGGCTTGCCTGGTGCGATAAAGGTTTGCTGGTGTATGTGACTGTCCAAGACGATCAGTTTGAAGAGGCTGAGAACAAACGCCGGATGTTTGAAGGTGACGCGGTTGAACTGTTCATTGGCACCAAGCGGGGTGAACATGATTATTACATGCTAGTTCTAGGTCCGGGAGTGACGCCTCAATTCCCAGAGCTCCGTCACATATTCTTTGATGAGCGTGGGGGCGGTCCTGTCGTAGCTGAAATTCTCGATCCTCTGAGGCTTGAAGTAAAGCGTTCCAAGCTTGATAAGGGCTATGCCATTGAAGTATGTCTGCCCTGGACGAATCTTCAGCTTCAACCTAAGCCTGATCTGAGTCTCGCGTTTCAAGTCTATGCCATGGACAAGGACCCGGGGGAGGATGTTTTCTGTGCGACATGGTACCCAGCCAACGACACACATTTAAACCAAACTACCTCCATGCATTTACTGAATCTGACCGATCATGCCAGTTCCGATTCAAAGTCTGTGATCGCAGGTCGGTTTAATGAATTGAATATTGCTCTGGATTCCACATTGATTGGCAAAACGATCAAGGTGATCCGTGAGGGGGAAACGATCCATGAGGAGTCGGTCAAGGAAGCCGATGGCCGGGGTAAATTTACGGTGCGATTACCTATCCCACTCAACGGTGAAAAGATCGGCGACCTGAACGTCTACATTGATGGGCAATGGGTTGGATGCACCGAACGTGGCAAGCCAGAATCCATGCTCAAGTTTGCAATGGACGAAGGGGAGTTGGATTTTTATCAATACGTTTTTAGTGGCGATCAATTCCCCAAGGTCGAGTTTAAGCATCCGGATATTGTTCGCTCGCTTGTCGGTGAATATCAGGTTAAGCCTCATTTTTATGACAAGGCATTTAATGAAGTCACTGTCGCACAACATCCAGGGAAGTATGCTTCAGTCGTGGAGATTCAAACCCAGTTCGGAAGAACCACGCGACGCTTTTTCAGCCTTTACCGCACAACGGATCAAGGCAAGGTTCCCATGCTCAAATTACCGGTCTGGTTGATGCCCAAAGTCAGCGAGATCGTTCTCCAGGATGGGCTTACCTTGGATTTGCCGGAAGTTGAAGGGGAAGCAGATCAATACAGCGAGGATGATGCAGTCTTGCGCACCTATGCCTACGAACAAAATGGGAAGCTAAGTGACACGGAACTGGACGATGCGCGTGTCAACGACCAGGCCTGGTGGGTTCACCAGAAGCGTGAAATTTACGGTCACTCCAGTACTCCTGTCCTGCCATTGCCCAAGCGCTATGACACGCAGGTCGGCAGAACCATCGAGCATGGTACACCTGAGCAGGCAGGGATCAATCCGGATGTCATCAAACTCCTGGATGAAATCTGTGATCAGTGGGCCAAGTCCAATGATGGGAAGGGTGCCACCATCTGCGTGGTCAGACATGGCATTATTTTCTACTACAAATCGCATGGCAAGACATTGGATGGCAAGGACATGTCGCCGGAGGTTCCCGGCCCGATGTACTCACTGACCAAGTTGATCACCGGCGTGATGCTAGGCATGTATGTCGATCAGGGACTAATCGATTTGGATGCTCCTATTGACCGGACGATACCCACAGTTCGCGGAATCGATGTCAATGTGCCCATGACCCATCGCATGTTGATGACGCACACCAGCGGATTGGAGGGGCATTATGGTGATGAACTCAGGGATCTGGAAGAGCGGATCGCCGAGGAATATGCCTATGACAAAGTGCCGGTTGACTTTAAATACTGTGGCTTGGGTTTTGCGTTAACTGTCAAGGCTCTGGAACTGATTTCAGATGAGCCGTACCCGAACCTGTATCGGAAGCTGCTGCTCGATCCTCTGGAGATGAATCACACTGTCTGCAAGAACTCACACAATGGTGGCATTGGAATTGCCATCGACGTGGCCAAGGTTGGGCAGATGCTCCTGAACAAGGGGACCTATGGCCATTACCGCTTCATGTCTGAGCAAACAGTGAATGCGATTAAGCCCAATCCACTGACTCCGATTTTTGGTGATGAAACTGAAAAGATATGGGGGATCGGTTTTTGGGGGCCGGGGTCACAACGTGCGTTTGAAGAGGGGGCTTATGGGCATGGCTCAGCCAACTCGTCTTACATGCGTATTGATCCCAAACATGATCTGGTGATCGCCGTTTCAAGTTTGGAAAAACGACAATATTTCAACGGGACATTAAGAAACAAATTTGTGGAAGCGATTCTGACCCACATCGTTGACGAAAGTGAGGTTGCGACCAAATAGGATCACTTATTGTTTGAATGTACGAATACGACCGGGACTTCCATTTAGGGGAAAACCATGAAAACAAAACTGGCAACGTTTGGGCTGTGTGCAGCCATGTGCTTGGGTGGGCAGGCTTTTGCTGAAACCACATTGCGAATTTCGACTGCAGAAGGTAATGGTGCGGACACCACGATCAGTTCCGCATCACCAACGGATGACTTGGGTAAAAATGAAAACCTGAGTCTCCAATATTCATTACGGGATAGTAAAAGTCAAAAAATCCTGCTGAAATTTGATACGCGGCAATTAACAAATATGTCTGTCCAAAAGGCATTTTTGACTTTGCAGCCGCTTTCGGGATACCACGGAACCTATGAATTTAATGTCTTTGGTGTACGCGAAAATTCAGGTCAAGAAAACGCTTTCAATGAACAGTGGACAGACAAAGGTAGCAAAGGCTTAACCTGGGAAACCGTCAGCGTTCACAACCCGCGACTTGGTGGTGGGTACTGGGAGACCAGGGAAGAGAAGAAGAAGGTGGAAGGAGGAGAGGTTGAGATTGAAACCATCATCGTCAATGCCGCAGGTGTCGATCCCGATCAAGTGACCTATCTGGGAAGGTTCAGCGTGCGTCCACGCAACAACCGTTGTCGTTTGCTGGGTGACGATTTGGCCCGGTTTATTAATTCGGATAAGAACGGTTCTGTGACGCTGCTCATCACCCGCGCTACGCCCAATCCTGCACCGATTACCTTTGCAAGCAGCGAAAATCCGTTCTTTGATCCACCTCAGTTGCAATTGACCGTACAACCGAACTATGACGTCATGGCTCCGATCTCTTCACTTGTGACATATCCAATCTCAATCAATGGAACTAAGACCACCATCGAGCTATACCATCTCAAGGCTTGTCTTAAAGCATATCGAAATGGTTGGATTGATGGCTTGGAAGACATGGAAAATTTGGTTGAGTACTTAAAGACTGATCAACCATCTGATTCGCAAGCCGCTGCTGCTCAAGCATTGGGTAATATGCTCTTGGCTGAAGCATCCTATTGTGCCATGGAATTGACAGACGAAGAGTGGCTTGATGTCATGAAAGAGTCCCTTCAGAACAATCCCAAACGTAGTGGCGATATCCTGTATGCGTTTATGATGCTTGCGTCATACCGTGTGGGACCTGATCTGGAGCCAGAAAACCGAAAAGTTAAACTCAAACCCTTTTTGGAATTTGAACTCCCGGCAGCTGCCCGAAGTAATCTGATTGAATGGCTCGTTGATATTGAAGAGCCTGCGAAATCCGGGAAGCCTGAAGATATGCTGGCACATTACCGTCAGCACATTCCCAAAGCCTATGGTGTGCAGTCCGAACCTTACGTGTTGATTCAATACGTCGATGCGCTTTCAAAGGTTGAAGGCGTCCCAGCGGCTACAGCGTTTTTGGACCAATTGATGTCCATTCTCGCTGATGATTCCTTAGGGCCGGCAGCAGCTTTGTTACGAATCAGCAGCGAAGCTGAAACATCTTCCAAGGATGCGTTGACCATTAAGCTGGTCGAAGAGCAACCCAGTTCCAAGCTGGCCAGCGTGTTGATGCCGTACTACTTTGCCGCCAAGAATCGGCAAGGCAAAATCAAAGAAGCATTTGATGCGGTGGGTGCCAGCAAGGCATTGGAACAGGCAAAGACTGATGAACAGAAAGCTGATTTGGTTTATCAGACGATTGCCAAGATCTCGGTATCCGAAAATCAACTGGAGCGTTTTCCCCGTGAAAGTCTTGGAAATTTAAATCTTGGTGAAGTCATGACGCCACTTGAAGCTTGCACAGCTTTGGCTGAATACCATTTTGATAAGGAAGAATACAAGCCTGCCGCAATTGCAGCTTTGTCTGCTGTCCGCAACATTCCCATCTCCATGCCACGTTTGGATGACTGGAACAAGAAGGTTAAAGCAATCAGTGATTTTAAGGCAACTGACAATACGGATGAACTTAAGAGCGTTGCGGGGTTATTGATTGCACGTTGTTATGAAAAGATGGGCGAAGAACGTCAAAGTCGCAAGTGGCTGCGAGTTGCTGAAAAAGCTGCACCCGCAACGACCATCAAAGCCTATGTGCTTTATCAGCGAGCCAAGCAGGATGCTGAAAGTGGCCGCGTCACGCGCGTGGATAAGTATCTTGATGAAGCAGCTACATTGTTCCCCAACAGTCCTGTGTTTGCCCGTATGGCTGATATTGCCAAGAAAACGGAGCCACAGGAATGGTCCGAGGTCGTGGTTGAGAAGAAGCTTCAGGAAGCTTTGAGTAAGGCCAAGAAGACCGAAGACGTCGCTGCTGCTGAAAAGGCATATCTTGATGCTGCTGATCTGGCGGTTCGCATTGGTCATACCGAAGAAGCGATTTCAGCTTACCAGGCGCTGTGTGAGAAGAACGAAAAGAGTGAACATGCTCCAAGCTGCATGGCTAATTGCGTGTTCCTCTTGGAACAGCAAAACCGTAAGGAAAGCACGAAACGTGCTGAGGCGATGCGCAAGACCATGGTTGAGAAGTTCGGCCAGGAAAAGGTTGATCAACTAATCGCCCAGGCATCCAAGATGTATTACGGTTCGTAAGTATTCATTAGAAGGTGTGCACCATGATCGTTATTGAGCGATGTCAACGGTTGTTGTTGGTTTTTGTAGCTGTCATGCTCATGATGGTTTGTGGTGCGCACGCTGCCGATGAAGCAAAAGAGCAGAAAACTCAAGAAAAAACTGCTCAAGAAGCCAATCGTGATGATCAGCCTAAAAGCGATCAGAAGGCTTCAAAGTCACCAGTCACCCCAATCGCTTCGGATTCTGCGCCTGAAAATGCGCAGGATCCGGAGCAGGTGACGGTTGACAAGCCTGGGTACAACGATGATTTCTGGAAAAGCTTTGACGAGAAGCAGAAGAACGCAAAAGACAAATCAAACAATTACACCTTCTGGAAAAATATCAAAACCCCATCCAAGGCAGTCGCCAAGCCCAACGAGGACAAGACGACAGACATCAAGCCCAAGCCAAAGGGCCAAGTAGGATTTTGGGATCAAATCCAAACTGCTAAACCGACAGAGGAAGGTAAAGGAGATGGGGAGAAGCAGGCAACCAATCTTTCGCCTGATGGCAAGAATGTTGTAGGAGCGAATCAGGATTTTTGGAAAACGATCAAGACTGATAATCAAAACAACCAGACAACAGCATCGGAAGGCGGGGTTAATGTAGATTCAGCAAAGAAGGGCAATGGCTTCTGGGATCAAATCAAGACACCGACAACAGCATCCAAGACGGGGGGCACGCAAGAAGACACTGATAAGAAAGAAGGGGACTTTTGGAGCAAGATCAAACCTGTGCCTGTTGTTAAGGAAATAGCTGTCAAACCCAAAGACCCAGCGACGATTACAGAGTTGATGCTTGAGGCCCAGTCATTATTCGATAAGAAAAAATATAAAGAAGCCGAAACGCTGTTTGACAATATTCTAAAGAAGCAGACCGATTTGCCTAATCACGTTAAAAAGGTGATTTATCAGTGGCAGTTTTTAGCATTGTTTCGCCAAGATCCGCTGCCATTGGAAAAAGCGGATGCACTGATCGGTAAGATAGCTGACGAGAAATTGCTGTCCATCGGTTCGTTATGGAACCTGTCATTTCGCTTCCTGCTGCGTCAGGTTTACTATGCGGACTATCAGAAAAAGCGTCTGGTTTTTGAGGATGGGCTTAAACGACTATTGCCATTTTCTGACGATATCCAGATTGACGGAGAAACATTTGGTGAAATCGACACGTTTTTAGCCTTGTCGGATCGTGATCGTGGTGTCGATTCGCTCGATGTATTAAATGCACTGTTGGTTCTGACACCTGACATGCGTTCATTGCGACAAGTCAACCAGAAACGTATTGACTATTTTAAGAATCAGAAGCGCAATGATGAATTGCTCCTTGCAGCCCAATTGCAACTGGCTTTGTCGGTGTTGACAAAGGACGAATTTTTAACGGCATTGGATCAGTACGAGAGTGAAGATAAACTTCGTGTCCAATCGATTGCTGTTGCTGGGATGCAATCCGATGGCATTGATCCTTCAATACGTGCCCTGAGTCTGAAATATCTTAAAAATGAACATCAAGACATGACACGGCGACGCAACATGCTGATGTTACTGGACGGGCAGTTTGAGCAGGCTAGAGAGTTGGCAATCGTTCGTTTTATGCAGACGGATTCAAAATACTCTCAGGATTGCTATGTTTGCGGTGCAGCCGCTCAGTACCTCTATCAAGGTGACTTGGCGAAGACAATCAGCTATTTGGATAGTATTCTGCTTCGGCTGTATAACTTGCAAACCCCAAACCAGTCGCAGGCTTCAATGGCTGTGACGAATGGTAATCATCCCGAATCATCTACCAAGACAGGTTTCTCATCGTATCTCCCAATTCAGCAGAAACAGATTATCCGAACCCTTGGGCAGGAAACCAGTGAAAACAGAGTGTTCCTGGCAACTAACATGATCACAAGAAAACGAGATGCCGATGCGATTGAGATGGCAGCCAGTGTCTTGCGATTATCGCACGAGATTCTTCAATCCGATGAATACTTGGAAAACCTGATCTCGACATTGCGATCATTGGATGATCATGAACGTTCGGTTGGAATCGTTAATGCGGTCTTGGAAAGAATCGAAGCTGCACCGGTTACCAGCCGCCTCAAGTTTGCCAAGGCCACATTTCTCTACCAACACGGCCAAATCGAACAAACCTTATCCACGATTGAGCAAATCGATGAGTCAACACTTGAGGATTGGCGTTCCGTTGACCGCGTCGCGTTGGGGCTTATCAAGACGGTTGTACTCATTAAGTTCAGACGACTGGACGATGCTGATAAGCAATTAGTGGAGTTGGAAAAAATCACCGATGCTGACTTGGAACAACTGGCTCAAGTGTCCTTTTTACGAGGTTGGATATGCCTGAACAAGAACGATACGCAGGGGGCCATGACGTTTTTTAAGAAAATCGTTGATAAGTTTGCGGGTAGCTCATATGCCAGCAAGGCACGCCAATTAATCCAACGTTTGGAAATTGCCCGTTTGGCTGGATGAGTAAGGGGAGTACATGTTGAGCCATTACTTAAAATCACATCACATTCACAAGACAGTTTGTCTTACTGTCTTGTTATTCCTGGGGCAGGTCGTTGCTGCGGAAGTGCAGGATGATGATGCCAAACGGATGCTCTTTTCCGCTGCCGAATCTGTGCAGCACGTACTCTCAACCTATGACAAGGATATTGAGGTCTTCGCCGCAATCGAAGCATTGGATGATGCAAAACAAAATGCGGATGAGAAACTCTCTGATCGGGTTGCAAAGGTGATTGTAGAGAATAGCTTGAAGGCAAAGATTGTCTCTGGCCTAACCATCACCAACATCCGACAATTACACCTCCCCGTCATTCTCATGGTTCAGCCTGCGATTGAGGTACCCGAGAAAAATCATTTTGTGGTTCTCGAATCAGTTAAGAATGATGAGTTGACGATCTATGCGGGGTCTGGACAACGGATCAAGCTGCCGCTGTTTAGTCTCTCCCAATTGTGGAATGGTGATGCCATTTTGCTTGCACCAGATGCCACCGGGATTCAGGTGCCCAGTTCCAATGCCAGTAACATCAGGTTCTGGATATGGCTTGTTGTGATCCTTGGCGTTGGGATGCTGGTGATCGGCTTTATCAAAAAAGATCGATCATCTGACAAAGCCACGAAGCGTTTGCCCAAACTCGCGATTCAATCAATTGCCGTGATTTTAATTGTGGTAGCCACGGTGATATTCAATCATGTCATTTTTTACGATCAGTCCCTTGATGATGCTGTCGCACAAAGAGTCTATGCCAGCAATGTGTTGGTCGACTTTCGTAACGAGCATGATTTGGTGAGTCCGATTGAAGTAACGGATCTTGAAGCAGAAGCATTGAAAAAGAAAATTGCTGACCACGAGGATTTGTTGTTTATCGATGCCAGAACGGATGGCCAGTATGAAAAGAGCCATATTGAAGGTTCGATTCTGATGGATCACTTTGATGCTGCAACCGCCCGACTCAAACTTGCCGGGATACCCAAAGACACCGCAATTGTCGTTTATTGTGCAAGCATCACATGCGGACGAGGCAGGGCGTGTTCGGGTGTGTTAGCAAAATCAGGATTTACTCACGTGATGCACTTTCCGCCAGGTTGGGCTGAACTACAACATTGGAAAGAACTCAAGCGCGTTTATGATTCAAAAGAACCTTTTGGGAACCGGAAGGTGGAACTCAAGTGAAAATCATTGGACTACTTGCAAGACTGATTTTGGGTGTCGCGTTCTGCTGGAGCGCAGTTAGCAAGATTGCTGACCCCGGACATTTTTTTGCCAACGTCATGGATTATGGCCTGGTGACGCCCAGCTTCGCCAAGATGATCGCACTCTCATTGCCATGGTTTGAACTTGTTTTAGGCTTGTTGTTGCTGGGGCGAATTTGTCTGTTGGGTTCGTTTTTCCTGTCCACAGCCTTGTTGTTGATGTTCACGGTATTGCAGACTTATGCGATGTTGACCGGCTTGGAGATTTCCTGCGGATGTTTCAGCGTGGGCGGTGATGCGGACGTGATCAGTGGATTGACCGTGGGGCGAGCGGCAATTTTGGCCATCATTGCAATCATTGGTTTGGGGATTGAGATGAAGGTCACGCGACCCAAGCCGAGTGAAGAGCATACACAAACAGCTAATAATCCGATTTTGACGTGATTGGGTTTTTATAAGTAAATCAATTTTAAATGAGTGTCTTCCGATTTTGCGCCGTATATAATAGAAGGTGAAATCAGGTGGCTCATGAAAAAATCTAACAGAATCCCCAAGGATGATCAGTTCTCTGAGGGCGACATACGCCGCACATTAACCAATATCTTTCATGTTTCATGTGGGACGATTCCTCCGTTCCTGTGGGTTGGGGCCATTGAAAGATTCATTGACGAGGAGGGGATTGAAATAACTGTACGAGAGGCAGTGCGTTCATTTAATGAGGGCGTGGAATCAATCGGTCAGTTTGACGAAACAATCGATGAAGATGCATACGCACAACGATTTATGGCCCTATGCTCAAACTCATCTGGCGAATTAGCCGAAGCACTTTTGAATGATCTATTGCCGCGTGCCAAGAAATGGTCCGGCACTTAATCCAAGGCAGGGGAACCATGATCGCATGCCATGCTTCTGCACGATCTGATTACAAACGGTAAAATGGCACCTTCAATCAATGCCTATGGATCGTGCTCATGCCCAAACCTAAGCGTAAACTCACAAAAGCCGAGAAAGCCCGACGTAAAAAACGTCGTGAAGAGACCATGATCATCTTCGTCAACGGCAAGCAGAAACGCGTCAAACGACCGCCAATCATCGATGGCATGGATGCCGACGAATTTATCCGTCAAAATGCCGATCCGATGTGGCATCATCAGAACGAGATGTGGGAATGCATCGATAAGGATAACGACGGGCTGTGATTAACCACTGTATGATTTCATAAAAAGCCAGGGTTGTATGTGCACTTATCAATTGACAGTGGAGTAACTCAAGTAAAACATTGTAGTCAGACCATGGCATCAATTCCATAAGGGATCAGGCAATCGATCTTCGGGGAAAGAATACCAAATGTGCCACTTGCTATCGGGAATCGGTAGAAAACCAACTTGTTTCCAGTGTTTGGTCAGCTTGGTCTGAGCCTGTTCATATGAACTTTGAAATTGGTCATACTGCATCTTCTGGCTCCAATCGTCTTCCCATTCTCTGGCCTGCGGATTCATCGGCGATGGACAAGTAACCGTCAAGCCATCGGCAATATGATGGGCCTTTAGGAATTTACGCATGGCTTGAAGGCCAATGTCCTTGCCACGGAACTCCGGCAGGATTTCGACCGAGTGAATGTACAGCATGTTCCGCATCAAAAAAGTATCTTTGACCCGTTCAGAAACCTTCAATTTAAATTCGTCCAGCTCGGGATCAAAGAGCTCTTCATAAATCTCACATGCCTCTTGCGAATCAGCATCCAGTAAATCCCAAACTGATGTGCGGCCAGTGATAACACTTTCCAACCAATACTGGATGGCTTTTATGCGTCCCACCTGAATACGCTCCACAACCTCACCCGCGTCATCATATTGGACACGTTCAAGACTGCCTTCAATTTTGATTCGATAGTCCAGGTCATCCGAAAACGATTGGACAGTCCGTGTGATCATTTCGTAATCGTATTCATCATCTTGATCGTACATCAGTGAATTCCCCCTTGATTGATTGACAGAACACGTAACTCAGGATTTTTATGATACCTTCTTGCTCGCCCATCGCCACCAGACGCGCGGCAAACCTGTCCAACCGGCACGATTCATTGTGGCCATGCGGGATTTGCAACTGGTGCAGGGACGCACCAATCCAAACGTGGTGACTTGGATGAACATGGACAGCCATGTGCCGGGTGGTAGGATGCGGGTGGGTTTGGGCGTGGGTACGTCAATCCACTTTCCCAATGGACACTTGGATGAAGGCATCTGTGTACGGGATTTGAGATCGACACCGTCGATGGCGCAGTTGCATTTGCGATCCGGATGGGACAGGCAAGCAACAGCGTGTTCGCATTGACGGCAGATGGATCGGCGGGTGGTGGTAATGAAGTCGGTAGGCATGAGTGGTTCCTTGTTATCTTTCGGGGGCCGGGGGTTAGATTCCAGGTGTAGGATCGCTGCATGTGCCGTCGCCATTGGAGTCGCCGACGATGCAGTTGCCTTCGTCATCCATACAACTCGTTTCGTCGAGGACTTCGATTTGCAGTTGAACGCGAGCGGGGTTGGAATACACATCCCAGATGTTGGTGCAGATGCTGTGATTGTGCAGTTCGTCGCTTAGGATCGATGCACTGCGGCAACTTCCGGGGGCGGATGGAATGCATGCTGCGAAGATTCGTCCGCAGCTGTCTGCCGAATCCTCGTTGGCATAACCGTCGACGGTGACGTACCAGCGGGTGGTGCCATCGCCATCGCAACCGGCGAGTACCATGGCGTCGACGTAACTGCCACAGGCTGCACCTTCGGGGACGATGCCGTAACCTTGCCAGCGTGGGCCGGTGATCGTGTTGCTTTCACAGTTGGGTTGAGGGTGACCACCGATCATGCCGGAGTGACCGCAGCCTGGACAATACGGCGGATTCCATGCACCGCAGCTAAATGGAATCTCAATGGTGTTGCCCATGAAGGCTGGATCGGTGCAACAGCAACGTTCGTGGGTATTGCCGTAATCAATTAGCTGCCAGGCAATGCGGATGCGGGATTGGTTGGTGAAGCAGCATGGGCCACAGGCACATGCGTTGGCTGGCACTGGTTCCTGGCCGCAGCATTTGCCGCAGATCATGAACTCACCCCCGGAAGTTAAGCCAAACCCACCTTCTCCTTCATTCCGGGGGCGGGGGGCAATGTCGAACTCGCCGTTACTCCCCATCGTCACATACCTCCACGGCCAGAGTTTCGTTGGCGTCATACAAGATGAATTCACGTGACCCGTCATAGGGATTGGTGACGTAGTAACCGGTGCCGATGATGCCATCACCAGTGGTGGGTGCAGTGACGAGTTTGCCTGCTGCGGGACGTTGTTTGAGGGGTGTCATCTCCTCACCGAGAATCGTGCCATCGTCTTCTTCGTCGTAGGCATCAATCGTTTTGACGAAGTAGGTGCGATCACATTGCGTTGTGGCATCGCCATCGGTACTGCCACCATCCTGCCAGACTTTGCAGGGAATGAGTGTGGTGGTATCAACAAGACTGGGAACACCGAGTTTGACGATGGCCCAGCATGGTTCACCAATAGGGACGTCGGGTTGACTCCATAGAATCTGCGTGCTGCCGGTTGCAGACGATGCCATGATCGCTGGGAAGCCCACCGGTGCTTTGGCAAATTGATGGGTTTCATCGGTGATGATGATGCGAACCTGACACACGCCCTGAATCATCGCACGGCCAACCTGCCCTGCACGGATCGGCTCAAGCAAGATGGCGTGTTTGTCCATGGCCACATGCGTATCAAGCTCAGGGAACACACCACTGAAGACGATCTGATCGACAAAGCTGCCTTCCAGGTCCATGATCGTTTGCGGTTCGTGTACTGAGTCTTCAATACCAAGGATGAAGTAACGCCAACAATCCATGGGCGAATCGTTCTTTACCCAAATAACACCCCCTTGCCCCCGGCCCCCGGAAGCACTGGAAGCCTGCATGGATTGTTCAAGTTTTTGGCGTGGTTTGATGCGCTCACGAAAATCCTGTGCCGCATCAATGAACGCGTTATACGTGTTGGCCGGAATCACTAAAGGATCGCCGGTGCTGACTTTTTTCAATGTCATACTCAATCCTTTTTAGCTTCCGATGTCCAGTAAACCGAAGTCGGCATCTTCGTAGACCTGTTCGACGTAGGCAGCGACTGGGCGTTTGACCATGGCCATGGCGTCCATGTCTTCGACGTCGGCGTATCGCACCCACAGGTATTCCCAACCTTTTTTGGCAATGCCACTGATGCTGCCGATGGTTATGCCGGTTTTGTTAGGTGAGGCAGCGAACCTGTAAGTGATTTCCCAATCACCCGTGGTCTCTGTGTCGGTTTCGGTGCCGTGCAATGTGCCGGAAGCACCGAGGAACAAGCATTCACCCGCAGCCAACCCACGGAATGTTGCGTTGTTCACTTTGCCAGTGAGTTGGAAGAGCGTGCCTTTGTATTCGGGTGTGACTTGCTCGGTAGTGAGGTAATGGGTTTCGCTGAAGTTGTAAATGGGCACGGTGATATCGACGCCCTGGACTTCGGCATTGCCATTGGTATTGGACACGCCGATTGCACCGTGGAAGTCAGGCGCAGAGGGAAGCGACGAATCCGCATATGAACCCACAGTGTCCAACGACTGGGTGATGTGCTGCGTGCCACCCATGGTGTCGAAACTGTACGTGTATTCGCCACTACCGGGGTCCGGATTTGAACTACCTCCACTCGAGGTTGACGCGGCTTCAGCATAGCGAACCGAAGCATCCCAGTACTCTTCGCTGATCGGTTCGATCTGCACGGATTGTCTAGGCAAGCCGTCATAGGTTTCAGGAGCAAAGTTTTCGACAGCGGACTTGATCGCCAGATCGTCGTCACTGCCACTGGCAATGTAGGTCAGCGTCACCTGAGCATTGCTACCCGTGGTGCTTTGCCGACTGTCATATTTTTCTGCAACGGTGATGGGCATGAGTTACTCCGGGTGGATCAACTGAAGGACAAGGACGATGAACCACCGCCACCGTTTTGCACTTCGTTGTAGAGTTTCTTGACGTAACGGGCAGTGTCTTCGCTGGCTGCTGCGGTACGTTGAGCAATGGATTGATTCGTCATCAGGCCCTGCAAGGCAGCGGAATTGAACGTGCCGCGTGATTGTTGGTTGGGACTTAGCGAACCGATCTGTCCACCGAGTTCAGCGAGTTTTTTCTTGAGGGTGTCGATCAGATTATCAGGTGATGGTGGCTGATCACCAGATTGATTACCTTCTGCGGGTTTGTTCTTGGCTGCCTGCTGCAAAAGCTGTTGATATTCAGCCCGAGTCTTTTCCAGATCGTCGAGCGCCGTGGCCATCTGTTTTTCGTACTGGGTTTGTCGAGTCTTGTTGCCAACAGCTTGTTCCTGATCAATGAGGTTCTGCTGGGTTTGGCGTTCGTGATCGATGCGTGCAAGGTCTGAATCATATTGCTGTTTGTTCTCAGCCAATGCTGCATCGCGTTGTTTTGTGATGTTGGCCTTGTCCGCATTGGCATTGGTGCGGGCAATGTTGATGGCCATGTCGACGTTGTAGTCCTTGTCGAACAGGCTAATCAGATGGTGCATCCCTTCCTCAACCTTGAGTTGGGCGGATCGGAAAGTGGACTGCAATCCCGCTGTCATCGTCGTCCAGGCATCCGACAGGAATGAGGTGGTTTGAACCCACAGGATGCGCAGGCCATGCCAGGCATCGACGAGGACCTTGGTCACCTTATAGAAAGCCTGACTGGCAACATTGACGATGGTGTACTTGAAGCTGTACCAAAGCGATTCGATTTGGTAGATGCCACGTTGCCACTCCACCTTCAACGCTTGCCACAGAATCTTGGCTGCCAGACTCAGATCACCGGAAGCCAAGGCATCTCGGATTCCCTGCCAAGCGACCAAGGCACGATCCTTCAGATCATTGAACCGATCACTGAGCCAGTTGAGCGTTTTGCTGGCTATTTCCGTCATGCTCAGGATGGCAATGCCGATGCCTGCCGCAGCGACGATCACCAATCCCATGGGTGAGAGTAGTGCACCCAGCACTGTGAGCAATGTGCCGATCACACCAACACTGCCGGTGATGATGCCGGATAACCCACCGAAGATGAACGCCATCGCCTGAGCTGCGACGCCGGTGGTCATCAGGATCATGCCGACGGCGGCGATACCAGCAATCACCAATGCTGCGGATCGCACCAGTGATTGGTTCTTCGATAATAGATCAATCACCACGCCTGCATACTTGGACACAATGGCCGCCGCCTTGGCGACGGGTTCACTCAAGGCTTCGCCCATGATGCCCAAGACAATAATGCCAGCCTGCTTGATACGATTGAAGGCATGCGTCAGCGTCTTGCTGAGTTTGGCATACGCCTTGTCAGCCAACCCTGCCCGGCTCTGCATGGCATCCAAGTCGGATTCAAAACCCTTGAGGTTGTTCAACGCCGGGACGATACCACGCAATGCAGCCGAATCAGGGAAGAGTTTGGCCAACACATCGGGCGGCAGCTTGGCAAGTTTTTCCATGACACCGTGCAAGCCCTCGGTCTTGAGCGTCGTGGTGTTCATCTCAAAACCAAGCTCGTGTGCCAACTTGGTGGCTTCGCTACTCGGCTTGAGGAAGCTGCGCAGAATGCCGTTGACCGAATCAATGGCCGTGGTGGTGCGAAGGCCGTTGCGCGTCAGCGTGGCGATCATCGCACCCAGTTCATCGAGCGGTAATCCGGCACTGGCAGCCGTTGAAGCTACCATACCGATTTGCGGTGCCAGTTCCGCAAAGGTGGTTTTGCCGCGCTGCACGATGCTGAACAACCAGTCGGAGACGTCCCCGGCGTTTTCGGCAGCCAGACCATAACTGTTGAGCACCGTGGTGATGGCATCGGCTGCTGTACGTGTGTCGGTGAGACCGGCCTTGGCAGACTTGGCGGCAACACCCAACACATCCAACGCCTTGGCCGGGGCAATCGAAGCCGACAGGATGTCATACAAACCACCGGACAGCGCTTCGGTCGATTCACCAAAACTCACCGCCATCTTGCGGATGCCCTTGGTGAAGCCGTCCATGTATTTCTCAGCATCACTGTCCGAGAGCATGGTGGCGACGGTAGCCATCTGCTGCTGAAAATCCGCATAGATTTTCAGTCCGGATAGCAGAGGCACCGCCGCCACAGCAGACACAGCAGTCAGTCGCTTGCCGATCTCGCCGACAGATTTACCGAAGGCTTTGACGCGCTTCTGAGCCTTGTCGAGTCCACGCACGAGTTTGCTGTCCTGCGTGGTCAGCTCAATGTACGCAGCACCCGCGCGAATATTCCGACTATTGGCGATACCAGGCGACATCAAAAACTCCCTAAAAATCAGGCTTAAAACGATGAACCACAGAGTCACAGAGGCACAGAGAAAGACATCACAATGAATTGCTCATGTCTTTCTCTGGCTCTGTGCTCTCTGTGTCCTCTGTGGTAAAAATGCCTTTAAACGGTAGCCACAGTCCCCGAAGCCGTGCTCGTGGTCTTGCGGCCTTCGTCCAGGCCCTTGTTGAAGGAGTCTTCTTTTTCCTTGCGGAGTTTGCCAGAGCCGAGGAACAGGCCGAGTAACCCCGAAGCTGCAGGTAACATGGGGCCGAGGACGGGAACGCCTGCAACGGTGGGACCGATTTCATCGAGAGCCGACAGTGAGAGCTGATTGACCATATTGCGGATTTCGTTGGCATGTTCGATGTTGGATTTCCACTGGCTGCCAGCGGTTTGTATATGTTGATACCAGAGTTGGTATTCGCTCTCTGCTTCATTGAGCGAGATGGTGCTGGCCAAGCCAGTTTGCTGCTGGATGGTATTGGGCGTTTTGACATGGATCATGTCGCCCATGTCGCAGCCTGCAAAACTCAGCAGGCCGAGGACAACGAACGTGAGAATGAAGAGGAAGATCAGGTGGTTGGTTTTCATACAGGTTTCCTTGTGGTAACAAAGGTTCTTTTGAGTAGTGCCATCGCATCGTCGGTGTCCAACGGGATCACTTGCGATGACTGGCTTTGGGCAAACGGATCAAAGTCCGCTGCTTTGAACGTGTGGGAACGATTGAAGGTCAGCAGGTTGGCAAGCAGTGCCATCAGGTTGGATGTGTGTTGCCAATCCTGCTTCTGGCGAGACTGGGCCATCTCGTAAAGTTCACGCAAGGTGAACGGATCGGGATGAATGCCGAGGACACCCGCCAGTTGCCAGATCATGTCTTGGCAGGTTGCAGCAGGTGTTCGAGTTGCTGTTGGAGTTCCGGACTGTCCAGTTGGGCACTGGCGATTTCCAGGGCTTTTTCCTCGACCTGGCGAAGCTTTACCAGTGCTTTCTTGAGCACGGTTCGCTTCGCTGCGGGGAAAAAATCTGCCAACTCCTGGAGCAAGGCCGTGGTGGCATGATCGATCACGTCACCTGCCAATGCCTGCCCGAACTGTTCGTCGCTGATGTTGGCCGATTCGGCTTGCTGCTGGCAGATCGCATAAAGCACATCGCAGAGCAGGATCGGATCGGTGGAGAGTTTTTCCAGCAGGTGAGACTTGCTGTCCAAGACATCCAGCAGGTTGACATTGCACAATGCCTGGACGCGCTTGATGGTGGCGACTGTGATCTGCACCGTCCATACATTGTTGCCGTTACTTCCGGGCGCGGTGAAGGTATGCATTAGCTGCCACCTCCATCCACCCAAGTCGGAGCGCGAGTGACATAGGTTGGCTTGACGGTCACGTTGACGGTGATGGCTTCTTCGAGCGGTTCGTTGCGGGTGAAGTTGGTCACCGAGAAGTCGGCATCCAAACCACTGCCACCTTCACCGTCGAGTACTGCCATGGCAATGGGTGTGTTGTTGAAATACGCATCCTTGATCGCACCAAAGCCTTCGTCGGCAGAATCCCAGTTCATTGTGAACTCTACACTACCATTCTTGAGTGTGGCGATGGTGGCACGCCAACCTTGGCTAGCGCGCGTCGTCACATCGGCCTCGTTGGTTTCGAGGTTAAGCGTGACATCCTTTGTGTTTGTCAGCTCACTTGTTGCAGTTGTGCCTGCCGCGCCGTAGTACAGCTTGGCCTGCATCCCTAAACGGATGGACATATAATTCTCCTTAAAACAAGGTGTTTTGTGAGTGGTTTATCGAATCGAGCCTGCCCAAAATCGCGGCAGACGCGGTAGGTTTTTTTGTAACGATGGCCCCATCAACGGACGTTTTGAATAACGGTGTCCACGAAACATCCCACCGAATTCGTGGGCCATGGCCGACGGGCCAACGTGGGCGAAACCGGGGCCGATCAACACACGGTCGCTGCCCTCGCGGGCATACACGATGGCACGCCGCAGTTGGCCGTGTCGTGTACGCGGTGGCGAACCGGGTGGTGCATAACGTTTACTCCTTCGGATGCTTCGCCGTGCTGTTAACCGAATCGCCGCACCGGCATGGCCCAGACTTTGGAAACTCGCCTGGTTCATTTTTTGCCTAACGAGTTTTTTGTTAAGCCCGTTATGTGGTTTGAAATGCACTCGCAGCATGTCTACTCACTTTGTGATGCGATACGTCAACGTCAGTACCGATGTGAACACCCGCTGATTGGCCAGATGATCCGGATCATAAATAGGTTCATTCTCAACCTGGATCCAGATCGCATACGGCATGTCGGTGAGTGGTTGGCGTTGCAGATAGTCGGCGATCTGTTGCACCAATCCGCTCAAATCCTTTACTGCAGTATCGATTTGATCCTGCGGTACGGTGAGTTTTTGCTGGATGCCAATATCAACCTGACAGTCGTATTGGCTGAGCTTGCGTGTGATGCTTTGAACCTGAACACCACGCGGGACGACACTAATCGTTAACTCCCGAAGTTGCGACAGATCGTGAATCGGTAGCGCCTGTCGTTTGGCATTGGTGACGATCTCCGATTGATTGAGTTGCGATGTGACTGCATCAGCCAGGTCAATGGTCATTTGCATATTTACCCTCGCCCCCGGATTAACCCCGGAAAATACTAAAAAGAATATTCACCAGACTCGTCACGCCAGCACCTGCAATCAGCCACATCCATCGGGCATGACGAATCGCGTTTTGTTCCAGGCGATCCAAGCGGATGTTGATGCCCGGTTCACCGTTACCACGAATGGCATGATCGAGCCGGTCGAGTTTGTTGTGCAGTTCATCGAACTGCGAGCAACTGCCATTTTCATTTTGAGCACATTGACTCATGTAATTGTGTCTCCCAGTAAACGGGTGTGGATACGTAGGGTTGTGTGATACGGATCGCAGTAGCGGTAGCAACCATCCTCACCGAAGTTGGTGATTTCGTATTGCTTACTGTCCATCGTCAGCACGTCGCCGGGTTCAGGTTCGAACTCTGCCGGAAAGTCATCAGCATTGATCAAAAAATCCCACATACTCGACTCAATGGTCACACCGCCGACGGTGGATTTTTCGTACTTGCTGATACCCGGCGAGGCATGGACGGTGTACGAGGATTCACCTTGTTGGTAGGCGACTTCCTGCGTACACCATCCTGCCCTCACCCTGGCGAGCCACTGCAAGCCTTCCTTCATGTAGTCTCTGGCCATGTTTTCCTTCCCCCCGGAAGTTTAGACCGGGAATTTAGGCCAATAGTTTGACACGCACGGTGGCATCATTGTCACCGGCATCAGCCACAGCCTTGCCCATGTACTTGCCTTCGATTTCGGTGGGCGTCACGTATTTGTTGGCCGAGTCCCAATAGAGCTTGGTGCCCGTGGTGATGGCCATACCAGGTCCACCGATCTTGGGCACATCGAAAATGCCGGTGACACTCAAGCTGCCCAGTGTGTTTGCAGCAATGTCGAGTTTGGCGATACCCACCAGGTCTTCCTGAACAACGACGTCGCCTGCGGCCACATCGGCGGTTGGGGTGTAATCGATACTGTCACCTTTGTGAACGAATGTTGCGATCATGTAAAAAATACTCCTGCGAGAAGAAAAAGAACAAAAACAGCTTGTTTTCAAGGGTAATTACGCTTCCCCCTTGAGTTTCACCGCACCGCGATGGTCCTGTTCACGCACACCGAAGTCGATATACCCCCTAAACTGCACCCCGAGCGTTGAATAATCCGCGTCGGTTTTTTCGACTGTTGGACGATCCACACCATTGAGGAACGCGACCTCAATAGCCGAAAGGCGATTGGGATCAGCCAGCAGATACCAAGCCTTGTTCGAGGCATTGGTGAAGCTGGTGTTGGAGAGATACACGCTGGACACCACGTCAAATTTTCCGGCATGCGGATTTGTTGCAGGCTTGGCCTTGTTGGCCGTGGTGGTTTCGTTGAGCTGTAAACTCTTCATGAGCATTTCAGCTGCAACCTTCAAACCCGGCGGCACCAGCAACAGCGACGGCATGATGCCAAGTGGCTTGCCGTTGGGTTTGACCTGTTGGGCAAAGAGGATTTCTGCAGCGGTGAGGCCGTCGATGGACAACGCGGTGTCCGCACCTTCACTGTAGTTGTTGTGATCAGCATGGAAAAACGCCTTGCCATCAGCCTGCGTGGGATTTCGCAACCACAAAGACCACACCGCTTCGGCGATGGACTCGGCAGCACCCATGCCGATCTGACGCGGGATATCGGTGAAGGCCCCCAGGTCATCGTTGATGATCATTTGGCGAGTGAGGGCAAACATGATGCCGTGGGTGTCGGCACGCTGGCCAAACTTCTGTTCGTCGAGCTTGCCATGTTTGAGTTCACCGTCCGGCCCCACCTGCTCGAATTTGAACGAACCAGTCATGCGATAACGACTGTGCTCCTTGAAATCGTTGACGCTGGCGATCTTGGCGATGCGACGCCATGCATCTTCAACATAGTTGTAGCCTTCGAGCAACATCTTGTTGGCGATGTTGGAAAGCACACCGGGCAACGACGCACTGCTGAAGGCAGCCTGCAACCAGCCGGTGGCATCTCGGCGGAAACGCGGCAGTTGCTGACCACAGGCCATTTCGCAAAATTCCTGCACACCGATACCCCGGAGTTTGTCAGCAGCTTCGAGGACGGGTTCGGCATACAACGCCTGAACTCGACTGCTGGGCAGGCCACTGGCCATGAGTGCCACGGCTTCAAACACCTGCGGGTTGCTGGGACGGGATGACTGGCCGGTGCCTTGGATGGCCACCGGCACCTGCGGACGCGACGCACGGAGGACATGCAGTTCGGTCTTGGTCACATCCCAGCCCTCCTCGATGGCTTGGGCTTCAATGTCCGGGTGTTTGCCATCGCAGGTGCTGCGAATGGCCTGGATGCGACGGGTTTCCTCGGCCATCTGTTTGCGCATCTGCATCATTGGTGCATTCTGGTCATCAGGACGCGGTGCATCCGAGACATCCTGCGTTGCACGTGCGGCGATGGCGGCAGGACGCGCGGGCGGCGTGGTCGAAGGTGTGGCCGGTTTGGGATCGGTGACGATGGCGGTGGTTGCATGGTTGCCTTGGGTTCTAGGGGTGACTTGGCTTCCGGGGGTCATAGACGATTGCTCCTTGCTGTTGGCTGCGATGCGGGCAGACGTAGACGAGTCTGCCCCGTTATCGACGAATGAAATTTCTTTGAGGGTTGCTTTGCGGACAACGTGGATTGGGCCATCGAAAGTCCGGCCATTGACAGTGACGTTCTGGCCATTGGGAATGAACTGGGCATCGATGACTGCTGCACCAATGCTGGCCTGCCATGGGAATCCGTTTTGGCCGCTGCGGATCACATCCCGTGCCCAACTGGTGTCGCGACTGACTAAACCTTCAGCGATGAGGCTGCCATTCTCAACGACGACGCGCTGTGTATGGCCCACGCCTTGGCGAGAACTGTGATCCAGACGAACCGGAATGTCCTGGCGGTCAATGGCCAGACCTTCCAGGTCCACCACGACGGGATGCGGGAATCCTTCAATTCGCATCAGACCGCCGGTGTAAGCAACCATCCTGAATTGAGGGATACCTTCGGAAGATTTTTCCTTATCCGCTGCTTCGATGGTCAACGGGCAGATGAACGAGAGTTGGTCAGGCAGTTGGGTTGGCGACAGTGTCATCGTCATGTACGTTGGTCTCCTGAGAATTTGAAGATGATGAAGAAGGTTGAGCAGGCTGACTCTCCGATGTCGTCAGCCCCAGTGTTTGCATGAGTCGGGTTTCCTTGGCACGCTGGCGAAGCTCGGTTTCCCAGTCTTTGCCTTGACGGGCATACTCAGCAGCCAATGTGGTGGTATGACTGGTCAGACGTTTGGCTTGAGCATTGGCTTCCTTAGCTGGATCAACATGCTCTGTCCCATCAAAAAACCACCCCCGGAAGTTAAGCAGGCCAGTAGGACGCACTGTGCGGAGCATTGAGAACTCCGGCGTCAGCATGGCCTCGCGTATCCATGCATTGAAGATTTGATCCAGCACGATTTCAGCCAGGTTCGCTTGTTCCACCCGAATGGACTTGTAGTAAGTCTGATGATCCAAACGACCAGATGCGTAGTTGTAGCCCGACGAGTTGCAGGCGGCGATGTTGTACGGAAGGTTCAAACACCGTGCGATTTCATTGAGAATCTCACGTTTGAACTCCGCATAGGTGGTGGCCGGTTGCTGCGAATCGATCTGCCCCAAGCGCCAACCATCAGGCAAGACCGTAGCCATGCGCTTCTCAAGATTGACAATGTCCATGGGATCGAGCGGCTGAGCTTCGCCGTTGGCAGGTGAATCGGTATACAGCACGGCGGCAAAATCTGCAGCGGTTTCGGCGGCGGCGATCACCGCCAAGGTGTAGCGACGCAGTTGAGCAAACAGCGGTAGCGCCGGTGTAATCTCCGGAATCCCACGATGCTGCTCAGGCCGATCCGTACGGAACCAGTGAATCACCGAACTTGCAGGTACTTCGTCATACTGGGATGTCCAAGAGGAATAGTTGCCCATGCTGCCGGGGTGCTGACGCAGGATCGAATAGAACTGCGGATTACCAAAAGAGTCCAAGATCACACCATCGACATCGTTGCGCGTCGGCAACATAACAGAAGATGACGACGTGATGCGATCCGCTTCGATGAGTTGCAAGTCTAAGGCCACCGGCGAATCGACATTGGGATTGAAATTCAAAACACCGAATGCTTCACCATCCGTGCTCTTGGCCATGCGCATTGTGCGGAGCTTGGCAGCCAGGTTGACGGCCTTGCTCCACTGGGCAAAAGCGTCTTCGATCTGGCGATTGAGTTCATCGTGCTTAGTGAGTAACTGCAGACGCGGCCCAGTGCCAATGCAGTCGTTGGCCAGCGTCAGCACGATGCCCTTGGCATAACTGTTGTTGGCCACCTCGTAACGGGCACGCTCCCGCAGTTTCTTGCGGATGTCTGCCGACGCCGCACAGTCTGCGGACATCGCATCGGCCATCGCCCAGTGACGGGCGTTTTCAGCAGTCGTCTGCGCCGCGTCGTAACGCGCCCGCACCACGTTGGCCACCGGCAAACTGCGCACCTGCTGCTTGGGTTTGGATTGTTTCCGGAAAAACTTCCGGGGGTCGAACAGTTGCATTAAACGGTGCCTCCGGGATTGATCTTAAAAATCTTGATACCTAAGCCCTTGGATTGAGCAGCCTTCTTCGACGCCAAGTAACGATCCACGGCGATCTGATCCTTCAGTGGATGCTGCTTGACATGCTGGCCGTCGACTGACACCTCAGCCGGTGCCGCGGCGTTTTCTTCGATGTTGTTTTCAAGTGAGTCTGTCATTGTTCTGCGACTTCGATGCTGTCATTCGCATCGCCTCCATAACAGTTATTTGTCGCAGAGCGTTATTTTGGGACAGTTTTTACAGGAGAAAATGAAGTTCGTTCCAATACTGGAACAATTTAGTTTTCGATACGTTCACGCGTCAGAAGTTCGTGATTGCACTGCCTGCAAATCCTTTTACGCAAGATGTAATCGATCTTGGCGCGGGTGTAGTAAGCCCGTAAATCACGACAGCCACACTTGGGGCAGGATAGACCGGTTTGGCGTTCGCTAGTTTTAACGACAGTGTTCATCATCGTCCCCTTTGTATTTCTGAAAGTTTCATGCGCGGGCGGGATTGTGTGGTACGCGATTCAAGACCTGGTAGTGAGACGCCTTGAATCGATGCAGCTACTGCACAGCCGACTAGGCAGTCAAGCCAATGGTTGTCAGGACGCGTGGCACGGAGTTTCCACTCATCAACCGTACGTCCTTGGGCTTGAGATTTAACGCGGTATTCTGCAGTGAGGTGGTCAGCGATGAGACGATGCGATTTATCATCGTGGCCAAACAGAGATAAGCAACCGGGATCACCCATCGATACTGATAGACGTGCATGCACAAAGGTCTTCCAGTAATTAGTATCGATCAAGACATGACGCACTTGGCGCTTGCCCACGGTGTTAGGGATGCGCCAATGCAGACCGACACGATCCCCACGCTTACGTTTGTATTCGCTAAACGGAATGCTGGACGCGCCGACATAGCGACCATGACTGGGCAACAATAATCCCGCATGTTGGCTTTGCCGACAGAATTGATACACCACATCAGTGGACTGGCCCCAGTTGGCATCGATCAGGCATCGGTCGATACGCATCTCCGCGCCATCGTCCCTGTGATACGTTGCAGCAAGTTTTTCAGCGGTGAGTATGTCCAGCCCCGCATAGATCTGCCCTTCGAGGCCTGCACCAGGCGCAGCACGACTGATCGTGGATCGAATGTCACGTAAGGTGTAATACGTGCGTTTCTGATCGGGCCAGGTGCCATAGTCGACGATGTAGCCCGTAAAGTTTTCCTCCCACCCGCACAGCATCCAAAACAAAACCTTCTGCTGCACGTCGATAAACATCGTCAGATGGTTGCATCCCAGCGGGATGATATTACGTGGGTGACCATTGGTCTTTGTTGCAATGGCATCGGCGGTCAGCATCTCTTCGCCAACGGATTCAATGATCGGTTCGTTTTGATATTCAGCGAAAAACGCTGCTTCATCACGGAGCCGCAGATTCATCGCATGTTGCAAAGCTGACAATTCGTCTTCGTTGTACCGTTGTGGCCATGCGACGATACTGCCAGTGTCCATGGTCTCCCTGTTATCGCGATAAAACTCGGTAGCCTGTGAACCGTCCCCATCGTTCCGCAGGCTATCGGCACGAATCTCGGCATACTTGGCCCAGAGTTTGTCAGTTACCGGGGCTGGAAACGCATAAACCATCTTCGTCCGCTCGCCCTGCCATTCCGGATGTTTATCCCGATCCAGAATATTGTCAGCCATGTCTCCAGGCCGGATCACTGTGCAGGCCATCAGCCCTGCGATCTTCTTCCCCGGTCCGGCCATGCCCAATACGTCCCCGGCAAGAATCGCTTCACGGCGTTGCGATTGGGAAGGTGACCATGCCGACTCGGTGGTTTGCGGGTCATCAACCAACACCAACTGCGGGCGCACGACCTGCCCATCGGCGCGGGCATAGTTCTGCCCGCGGATATCACTGCCCTTCATACCGCTCGACGAGATGACGATCCCCGACGACAGGCTGCCTTCGATCACCGGCAGCACGACGCGATCCGACGACCAGTCGATTCGTGTCGGTTCACCTTGATACTTCTGCCCCTTCTGTCGGTTGGTGATCCGCTCAAGGCAACGAATGGGATACGTCACCTCCGGAAAATCCTCATGCAGCAGCGGATTGGTTTCCAACCAGATCTTGATGTTCTCCAGCAGGTCACGAGCGCGTTCGGCACTGGCGGCAACCAAGCAGATAAAGGGGGACGCACCGATCAGAGCCGCCCATAACACAGCTGTTTGGCAACAAACTGTCTTCCCTGATCCGCGAGGCATGGCCATGGCAAACAAACCGCCGGTGCGCACGGCTTTCTCGATCTTCTCAATGACACGAAGGTGGTCGTCGGACCACTGTAAATAGAACACCTCTGCAAAATAGGTCTCGCAGAACCTTCGGAAAGATGCAATTGCTTGAGCTTTTCGATCGGGACTAACGACTGCTGGAATTTCACCGATGTCCTGAGCAGATCGGACAGCTTCTGCTGCACGTTCAGCCTTACGAGCCTTCTGCTCTTCGTAACTCAATGGACCGGACTTGGGTTTGGCATATTCCAACGTCAACCAGGCTGCGTAGCGGAACAGATCCACCGTCTGTGGATTGGACGGATCACTGATGCTGTAGCCCGCACGATTGCGGTGCCGACGTAGTTTGAATTCAGTCAATGATTCAGTATTGGGCAGATCAACCGCGTTAACAATCCGCAGCAAATCGGCTGGTCGGAGTTGGCGTGGGTTAAATGACTTCTTACTCATCGTCGACCTCCATCTCAGGTCTAGCCAGGAACGCGACGTAGTCGATCAGACTGAATGTGCCATCAGTTCGTAGCAACTGACCATCGTCGACCACCTGCTGAATCTGCTCTTCATCGATCCTGCGATTAAACGCCTTGGACAGAATCTGCGCCGCCTGCGGCACCGTCAGCGACGTCATTCTCAACTTTTTTGGACTATCTGTAGGTTGTGTCATCAGAATTCAAAAACACCTTAAAAATAAGGGTTAAATCGCATAAATGTGCCTTGCTTCATGTCTGAATTCATGGCTTGATGTATCCATAGAAAGGCCAACAACATGAAAGCAATAACCACCAAACGTAAACAGGCATACAAGGACGCGACGGTCAACGAGATCGCTCTACGCATCCTTGGCATTGAGACCTTGGAAACGCGCAAGAGTGATTCACTCGACTTTCATGACTGCGCCGTATGGAGCATCAAAGAAGCGTTGGAAGCCGCCTTTGAGGCAGGGCGTAAGGCAAATCAGTAACCCCTCGCATAGGAGAAACAAACACATGCGAATCACACGAATTGAATTTGCAGGACGAACAGGCATCTTCGCCATCATCAAACGCCCACATGAAGCCAAGCAGATCGAGATTGAACTGTTGCAACCCAAGAAGGAAGGCACCCACTGGGTGAAGGCCGATGATGAAGACGAACTCTTCTCGATGGCCGCATTCCTTCAACAAATACTCGACGGCTATGAGGGAACGATGGAAGAAGCATCCTGTTACTACAACGCACTGATGTCTATCAGCGATATCGGAATTTGAGGAGCCATCACAATGGCAACGAAAAAACAAACTGCTCAAGACGCCTACACCCAACATCGCAAAGACATCATAAGTCTGATGCTGTGGCTTGAACTCGAACTGGAAAAGCACCGAATCAACGCCAAAGGTAAGACTGACAACTGGGCGATGACCGAAGACCTTCAACTCACTCGAAAACAATTGATAGAGGCACTGACCTCGCTCTCCCACAGCGAACAATACGAAATCGAAGACCTGCTCAGCGAAAGTCGCTGAGCATTTTTGTTTACACATTTTCACAAGGACAAAATCATCATGAAACAAGAAGACATTCAAATCGGCGTCACGTATCTCGTCGGCCTTGCAGGCAAACAGGTTCCTGTACAGATCACCGACAACCACCCATCTGGCACCGGTTGGCTGGGGAAGACGATCAAGACGGGCAAGCAGATCGCGATCCGCTCTGTCCAACGGATTCATAAAAAGGCCAACGACGATAAACAGTTGGGCAACACGGACAACCCCAAGGCTAAGCAAAGCAAGGCGACAACAGATACCAAGGCCACTCCGAAACGCGACACGTCCAACCCCCGAAAGAGTGACGCCACGGGAGAGGAGCAGGACACCAAGCCTATGAGTTTGATCGACGCGGCGGCCCACATCTTGGCTCAAGACAACCAGGAACCATTGCGATGTAAGGACATCGTTGAAAAGGCCATCGAGAAGAAGCTTTGGCAACCAGGCAAGGGACTGACCCCAGCCAATACACTTCATGCTGCCATCACCCGGGAGATCAAAACCAAGGGCAAGGACAGCCGATTCGCCAAAGCCGAACGTGGCCAATACACAGCAAACAAGAAGGGGGCTTGACTCGTGCCACGCAGCAAACGCCAACGCGTCGTGACCATCCGCGTGCAAGACGATCACCTGGAGATGCGTGTCATCTTCGCGCATCAACCGGACCGCAACTACATGCACCGATGTTCCCGCGACATATTTCGTGAGGTCGCTTACGCCATCGAGGATCACGCCGCAGGCGGCACCACACTTGAGCAAATCGTCCATGCCATCGATGCGCCTTACACACAAGTCAACGTGGCACTGGCATTCATGAAGGAGCGAGGATGCGTCGAAATCCGGCACCGCCGCACCTACCCGGCATCGGACATTGTGTATGAAGATGCCATGATCGAATTCATGCATTTGGCTCAATGCGCAGAAAATCACTGACTGCATATCAACACCACTTTCTACCCCCGGCATCCCTCGGGGTTTTTTCGTGAACTTTTTGTGAATCGATATTGGAGGTTGGAAACCTGCCGATATAATGAGTAGATCATCAATGGAGTATTGATGCGTTTGTTCGCTGATTGTGTTGTCAGGCTTTTGAGTCGGGCGACTGTTTGGCGGCAATTCGTTTGGCTTTCTTGCCGCTAAACTCCTCCCACCGTTTGACAATGACATCTGCGTATAGCGGATCGATTTCCATCAGGAAGGCGTGACGTCCGGTCTGCTCACAACCCATGAGAGTAGAACCGCTGCCACCGAACAGATCCAGGACGTTGTCGCCAGGTTTGGACGAGTATTGGATGCAGCGAACAGCTAATTCGACGGGTTTCTCCGTCAAATGCACCATGGCCTGTGGGTTCACCTTTTTTACATGCCACAAGTCTGTAGCATTGTTAGGACCATAGAACTGATGGCCCGCGCCTTCCTTCCAAGCGTAAAAGCAAATCTCGAATGCTCCCATAAAGTCTTTGCGCGTAAGGACTGGATGCTGTTTGTCCCAGATGACGCACTGGCTGAAGTAGAGTCCTGCAGCCTTGATCGGCGCTGGATAGTTGGCCAGGTTGGCATAGCCTCCCCAGATGTACGCCGAAGACCCAGGCTTCATCACGCGCGACGCGTTGGCAAACCAGGCAAGGAGCATTCTGTCAAAGTCTTCGTCACTCACAAAATCGTTTGCCAAGGGGCGATCCTTGGCTCGCATTTTTTGCTTGGCCTTTTTCCCGTCGGTGGCACCGCGTGCTTTGTCGAAACCTTGGTGATGGAGTTGGGTTTTCTTGTCACCAAAGGAGCTGAGTCCGGCAGCGATGGCCGTGCTACTGCGCGGTTCAACTCTCACATTATAGGGGGGATCACACGCTAGAAGATCAATGGTTGCGCCATCCAACAGACGGTCCAAATCTTCCTCCGAACTGCTGTCGCCACACATCAAACGATGGTTACCAAGTATCCAAATATCACCCTTTTGTGTAGTTGCTTCATCCGGTGGTTCAGGGATGGAATCAGGATCAGTCAAGCCTTCCGACACGCCTTGGGCTTCGGTCATGAGCTTACCCAATTCCTCTTCGTCGAAGGACAAAATGTCCATGTCGAATCCACCCTCGCGCAGTTCGTTGAGTTCAATAGGCAGGATCGACAAATCCCACTCGGCGATTTCACCTGTGCGGTTGTCAGCCAGGCGATACGCACGAACCTGATCGGGCGATAGATCGGTGGCGACATGCACGGGCACCTTGGCCAGGCCCAGCTTCTTGGCAGCCTTCCATCGCGTGTGGCCAGCGATGATCACACCGTCTTCGTCAATGACGATGGGCTGCCGGAACCCAAACTCCGACAACGATGCAGCCACGGCATCCACTGCCTTGTCATTCAGACGTGGGTTGCGTTCGTAGGGCTTGACATCCTCGATGTTGCGAAGCTCAACTTTGAAATTGGAAGTGACGATGTCCTGAGTTGCCGTCATAATATCCCTTTAAAAATAGTGTTTTTTGCTTAAAAATTTTGCGGCGCGTTTTTCGGCAAGTCTGTCTAATAACGTGGCTGGTTCCCGCGACATCACAAAGGTGGTTGCCGGGAAGGAACCATGCCTGGTCGGCCCACGTTGGCCCCTGTGGCTGACCTCGGCTTTAGTGGTATCGGGCGGCGCCTTAAGCCCGAACGCCACAAGGGCCAACGTGTGGCGATGTGTGGCGAGCATGCTTGATGGCGTATTGGCTTTGCAACAGCGGTCCAATTCCCCACCGTTCTATCTGCGTCTAAGACGCAGATGGGAATTCCCTCACTGATACAATTTATCAGTGAGACATACAGTTCCTTATCTGCGTCATTGGCGCAGATGCGTGGATTACACGGTTTAGTAGAGAGGCCCATTCATAGGTTGTCTATGTGAGCCGGATCTGTGGTAACTACACCAATCAGAAGAAACCACGATGGGCCACGTTGCATCCCGAAATAATTTATCATCCCTGCCCATGGGACAGGGCGCAGGTGGATAGTAACGACAGATACCAGGAATCGGATTCACCTGTTCCTGGTCCATATTCTCGTCATGCTCCTGTCGAACAGGTACAAAACAGACACAATTAAAACAGCACGGTTCACTCATAAAAAATCCTTTACATAGATTGATTCATATCCCAACGAGGGACGACAAGGGGTGTTAATGGATCATGACATTTTTGCCAAGTGGTTTGAAAGAAGGTCAAAGAAGTGAAAAAAGGTATGTATATAAATAATAAAAATATATATACTTACATTCTTCCTGACCCTTTTTTCTTTTTTCCAACCCTATTGCGATCTGCACTTTTCCTTTCTGGGTCTCTAACAGGGATTGAAAAAAGAAAAAAGGGTCGGCACGTTTGTAAACTATCTTTTTGCATCATGTTAAATAGAAAACCTTTTTTCATACGTTGACCTTCTTTCAAAGCACTTGACACTAAATGGCTTCATACTCAGTACGGGGTCGACCACGCGTTTCAACGGGCTTGCAACGGATCAAGCCGGTTAACCGCAGGTTCTCTAAAATTTCGTTGCGATCCTTGGGTGTTAAGTACTGCGTCCGATGACATAAATCACCCTGTGAGATCGTGCCAGCCTCACGGATCGCGCGTAACACCTTCTTCTGCTTGGCATCAAAAAGGCCTTCAGCGATCCATTGGCTGGCAATGAAAACGGTGCGTTGTGTGGTGTACTCGGAGACGCGGCATGCCCATTGCGCGGCGTCTGCATCAATGACAGGATTTTCCTTGCAGCAACTACATGCATAGATCAATGCCAGGCGACATGCTTTTTCCTCAGCACGTCCCCAGATTGGTGCATAGCTTTCATCATGGGCCATCTGCACATCGGACCGCTGAGCCAAGTCGTCAAAAATTGCATCGGCATCATCGGTGCTTTCGATGATCCGTGGCTTGGGGTAGACGGATTCAATATTGCCACCAGTCGGTGAAAAATGTTTCCACCAACGTGCGGTTTCAATCAGGCGTTCCGGAGGATCAGTGGCTTTACGACGTTCACGCGATGGCCGCGTCAGGGTTTCAAAAAAGAGCAGGCGTCCGACAAAGCCATCTTCGATACCTTCCTTCGTCAGGCTTTCATACATGGCACGTGGTGTACTGGTGCCATAGATACAGCGCAGGGTTGGACAATACTTTTATTGCGTTTGGCATCGGCATAACCTTTGCCACGGTAGGTGCGATTCGCATTGGTGAACAATCGCATGAAGGTGGTGATGGCACTATAGATATTGGGCGATGTGCGTGGATCACCCATGGTCCGCAGGTAACGTCCAAACTCGTCGAACTGAAACAGAATCGCCGGACGTGTTTCCAGCGCGGTGAGTATTGCAGCATCGCTGGTCACTTCTTCGTTACCCAACAGGTCTACGTCAGCCTGTTCGAGAATGGTGTCGTTGACTTCACGTGGTTTATCCTTACCAGCACTGGAGAGCGCAATGCCGATGATGTAAAGATTGGTGCGATTGCCACGTTCATCGCGCACTTTGCGTGCAGCCAAGACTGCCTGAAGCATAATGGCGCCAGCCAGTGCTAGAACGGGTTGATAGCGATGAGCGTTCTGCAAGGTGTAATCCACCACATCACCGACGAATCCAGGCACGGTGAGCAGATCTTCAGGAAACGGGCCAGGGTCAATGATCTTTTGACGCAAAGAAGTATCCTCATCATCGTCGCGATCATGTTTGCCTTGGCAGACAATGCCTGAGATATCGACATCGGCATTGCTCTGTCCGTCACTACCAAAGCCAAGTTCGCTTAGTGCCCGTGCCGCAGCGGAGAAATCACCGCTATGTTCCAGGAGCGTGTAGACATGGAATGGTGAATAATATTTCTGAGCTTCAAACGGATGCGCGTTGGTTGAGAAGACGGAAAACACGCCGTTTTTAAGTGTCGCCGAATGGTTGACGGATTTACCGGGCCGACGCCAACGCTCGTTTTCACCGGGTTGATCCAACACCCAATCGTGCTTCAGCAACCATTCACGCACATCACCACGCTTGTTGAAATCATCACCCGGTCTATCGGTTCTCCATGTCGTATTGTGCGAATGGTCCGACGCACATTGGCCATTGTGCGAAGACAATTCGTACATGTCTGAATTGTTCGCCGATGTGCGACTGACATTCGCACCTGTGGTAGCTGCTTCGGACACATACTCGTTGAGTTGCCAAGCTGCTTCCAGTAGTACGTCACGCTCAGTCTCCGTGAGAATAGGCAGATTGGCGATATCACCTTGCGTAAGTTCATAGGCATGCGTCGGGGCACACAGGAACAGCCCACCTTCACCGCGCGTTTCGATCAAGGTATGAACCGTGTCGTCGGTTTTACGCTGGGCCAATTTGAGATTACCACTGATCGGTACATCACATTGATAGATCACATGGCTGCCCCCGGAAGGTGTCGATTCGATCACCAAGCGATTGCGGAGATCGGCGGGAATCGCCTTCAACCATGCAGGCAACAACTCGCCGCCGCCATCGAAATCGATGATCTCCAGGTTGCCCGATACCTTGCCGCAGATGATGCACAGTCCATCGTTCCACGACCAGGAAGACAATTCGGCAGACGTTGGAATGCGCTGCTGGAACTGCTTCCACTTGCCAATGGCCGGACGTTTTTCCGCACGGATTGCAGGCAAGACACACAAACCGGCGTCCAGATAGGCTTGCGCAGCTTTTAATTGGGATTTAGATTCACTCATAAAAACGATCAAAAAGGAATGTCATCGTCGGGCCATTCGGTCCACGGTTGATCGGGCGATGTCGTACTGGCTACCGTTTCACGTTCATCGCTACCGTCCACGCGCGGTGGAATTGCCCCCAATTCGTAATTGGTAATGCGGTCGAATTTTTCACCGGTGACTGAGCGAACGGTGATGGATAAGGGTTGAGCTAAAGCACCGTTTTCAGCTAACTCGACAGCCTGTTCTACGCTGTCGGGCATCGGTTCGCTGGATCGGGCCTGCCACCATGTTTGGGCTTTCTGCCATGCGTAGCTGCCCTTGGGATGTGCGACACAGATCCATTCACTGTGGTAATCGTTGAAGCCGCAGCGGTAATCGACACGCAAGGTTTTGGGATGCTCAGGTGGTGCGCCACGCTTGGTGTGGATGCTGTAATAGACAGACGACACGTCGTAATCGGTCTCGGTCACTTCACCGGATAGCACACCAGCAGTCGAAGCACTACCGTCATGTTTGTCACGTTCAGGTGGTGGGAACTCATGGCCACAATCCGGACACACGCTGTAGGACGCATGGATCAATGCTTGGCAGTTGGGACACTCCTTAGCTGGTGCATCGTTATTGCCTTTGCGATCCGATTTATCCTTAATCTGTAAGGCATCGACGGGGCCGTGGCGCAGGATGTTGCCGCCGAAGTCCAGTACCAGGCAGTTGGTTTTGGCCGGATGCAAGCGGAATCCCCGCCCCAGCATCTGGTAATAAAGTCCCGGCGAGTTGGTCGGACGCAGCAATGCAACACAATCAATGTTGGGTGCATCGAAGCCGGTGGTCAGTACATTGACGTTGACCAGATACTTGAGATTACCATCCTTGAACCTGCGGAGAATGTCATCGCGGAAGATGCCGGAACTGTCGCCGCAGACGAATCCGCACTCGTGGCCCATGTCACCCAAGACGCGCTGCACGTGTTGGGCATGCTGCACACTGGCCGCAAAGATCAATACCGAATTGCGGTCGCGTGTCTGTTCGACGATCTCCCGGCAGGCCGAGTGAACCAAGGCATCGTCATCCATCAACGCTTCGACTTCACCTGCGATAAATTCACCAGCCCGTATGTGCAATCCTGATGTGTCAGCCTTGCGTCGGCCAGCCTTGGTTTTGAGGGGGCACAGGTAGCCCTGCGCAATTAGTTCCCTGACACCCACTTCAAAGCAGACGTGGTTGAGTAGATTGTCGGGACCGCAGATGGTTCCGCTGGTCATGCGGTACGGTGTGGCGGTCAACCCGATCAACCGGACATTGGGATTGATTACCTTGGCATCCTGCAAGAACTGCTGATACATGCCCTCGCCATTGGGCGGGAGCATATGAGCTTCATCGATCAGAATCAGATCGAACGAATCCAACTCAGCAGCTTTACGATAGACCGACTGAATCCCAGCCACAATGATGGCATGGTCAGTGTCCCGGCTTTTTAAGCCTGCCGAATAACACCCAATTTGATGCCATAAGTCTGGAGCCATTGCGTGAAGTTTGTCTACGGCCTGCTCGATCAGTTCCTTCACGTGAGCCAAGATGAGCACGCGACCATCCCACTGTGTGACCGCATCACGACAGATCGTCGCCATCAGGGGCGTTTTGCCCCCAGCTGTCGGGATAACAACACAAGGGTTGTCATCCCGACAGCGCAGATGCTCATACACAGCATTAACCGCTTCAGCCTGATACGGGCGCAGTTGAATCACAGGTAGTTGTTCACAAGCCTGTATCAATCGTTCGCCTCCTCAGGCAATGGGTACTGCTCGACGGAGGCTGGATAAATGCGACTGGGATTTTCACCCTTGAGCCAGGCAGCCAGTACGCGCTCGACCTTGCCATAGCGTTGTGCACGTTGGCAATACGATGTGCCACGACTGGTGATCAGGTATTGCCGCAGTTGAACGATGACACTTTCATGGCTTGATGTCACAATGCCGGTGGCCAATTTGCGACAGAAATCCCTGAGCATGGCATGGTCCACCGAATAGGTTGCCCGCGCAATGACTGACCGTGTGGTGGCAGTGCATAGACCGCGAGCAAATGCAACGACAGGCAAGTGCTCCATGGCAAACGTGATGGCATCGTGATGCGTGCGCAGCAACTGGGAAGTTTCAGATGGAGACAGACTCGGGGGATTACCAAAACCACCGAGCATGCTGCGGAGAATGGCCAGGTGGTGATTGTTCACATCACCGTTTTCACCTGCGATATTAAGAATGTCTGCCATCGAGCGGGTCTTGCCACAATCGATGGCCATCATCACTTCCGGGGGGACATTGCGCCAGACGTACATATCCACGGTTATGCCGGACATGGTGATCGCCCACAGACGATGCTGGCCATCAAGCAAGGTGCCATTGGGATCAAAGGCAATACCAACATGAGTCAGCCGCCACTTGCCATCGGTCATGTCACGTGCCAGGCGATGGACATGTTTGTCGGACACTTTGCGGTTGTTGGTGTTGGTGGTTTCGAGCCAGCGTAGTGCCATGTCGGGTGTGACACTGACGCGTTCGACGGTGGGGACGTTCTTGATCGTTTGGGGTTGTTGGGTGGTGATCATGCAGCGCCTTCCTTCTGTTCCTGGAGATATTGGTTTAAGGATGCGAGTAATTGATGGGCATAATCCGCACCCATGGCCGAGACGATCGCGCGGGCACCATAGGTTGGATCATGCGGGAGATTGAGATTGGTTTGAGCTAATGCGGGGCGTGACTGACGGATGGGATGAAGTGCGTTGGAACGATGAGCAGTCGGCTTACGATTAGATTTCTGCTGATGTGTTTTGCCGCCGCGTTTGTACTTGACCGCTTGGGGCTTGGGTTCTATCTGCGTCTTAGACGCAGATAGACTGTCGCGAAAACTTCGTGCCATTTTTTCACTGACACCACATTGTCTGGCTATTTCACGTGCGGACCATTGCATCCATTCCTCGTCTTCAAACATGACGAGCAAAGCTTTGCGTTTGTCAGCATTGGTTCGACGCAGACCATGTGTGGCATTGGCACCCACTGAGTACAGGATCGCGTCACGTTGCGTGCCCTGACGAATGTCGGCAAAGACATATTCACAATCGATCTTTTTGTTGGCCCAATAGCGATGAAAGCCGTCAGCTAACCAATAATTCACGCCGTCAAAAAAGACCGTCACTGGCGGCAAATTAAAACCCGAACCGTAGAGTTCGGCATAGTCGGCCACCACTTGCTCGTCGATGGCCACGCGCGGTTGCGTGCCACCATCGATGCGAATCTGTTCGAGTTTGAGTGTTTGATTTTTAGTTGTCATTGAGATATTCACTTTCAAGGCTGGACATCGGGCTGCCGCATAACGGGCAGCGATGAAGTGGGTACTCATGGATTCGCACGACGAGTTGGCCACCGGGGATGGGCAATTTGCGTTGCGAAATAAGCAAATCGATCTGCGAGTCATCACAGTAAATTCCGGCATGTTGCATCGAGTCCAGAGCAGCTTTCTGGATGTTGTCCAAATCGCGTCGGCGACGATCCGGTGGGAAGGCGTCCATTGCCAGGGCAAGGCGACCGTCCCTTGGAGGTTGGCCGCCCATGCCTTGGCACTGCGTCATCACTTGCTGGCGATACGCACGGCCACCACGACTGATGAGTGTTCGCCCCCGGAAGTGTCGCCAGTAGTGATTAACTGATGGTGGGTAAGGTAAGACTAATTCCATGTGACACCTTCTCATCGTTTCCAGGGCGGTGTGCTGCCCGAAGTCTGCAGTGATTGGGTGTTGGATGTTTCGTTTGCATTGCTGACAGTCTGCTTGGTCTTCGGTTCGTATCCTTTGACCTCGTTGCTCAAATCACCTGTATCAGGTCGTTTTTTGAGTTTGACGTTGATGATCAACGGCAGGTTATGCAGGTCGACACTGTCATTGGGTTTCATGACATTGACTGCGCGACAGATGGCTGACAGGTCGCCCTGTGCGATTTTCACAGCAGTTGCGTTGGGGTTTTCCAGGTTCAAGCGTGACCAGAGTTGCCTGCCCTTGTAATCGCCTTCCAGAATGCTGAAGGTGAGCTCAAGGTAGCTGCCGTTCCCGGATTTTGTTTGCTTGGTTTCCGATGCAGTGATCGCTGCCAAGTACTTGCCCGCGGGGATCGGCTCAAATGAACTGTTGGGTTCGACATCATGTGCGTTAAAGCCATTGAGATTAGCCATAGGGATATTGCTCCATTAGTTGGGAAATGGTTGTTGACAAAAAATGCTTGTTTTTAAGGGTTAATGCTTGAGTTTGAGATTGGTCGTTTGATTGGATGTGGGCGTGTCGGTCTGTGTCATGGCATCCATCAAGGCATACCACGACAACGGCAATTCAATCGGCAGGCCATAACGATTCTTGGCAATGCAGGCAGGACTACCAACGCAACGCATGACGCGCTCGCCACCATCTTTGCCCAAGCCGGAAGCCAAGGTGCGGTTACGATTGAAGCCTGCATCTTCAGTTTTGGTGATGATCTTGCGTGTGGCAAACAACACGGCATCGGCCCACTCGGTGATCACGGCATTGGCATGTTTATGCAAGCGTGGGGAAAAACGGTCATACGCACCGACCTCGGGATCGGAGAAGGTTTCAACCTTGGAGTGTGCCAGCAGGATGATGCACATGTTCTGCTTAGTGCGCAGTGTGTCCAAGCCGGAGAGCAGCATGCGCCACAGCGTCAACGCATGCGTGTAACCTCGCGCGTAGCCGCCATCGACCTTCTCGATGCTGTTGACGCCGTAGTCCTTGCAAAGCCGATCCCAGATCAGGCGTTCGAGCCAGTCCAACGAATCGATGACAACGCTTTGATATTCGTGTTCGTCTTTGATCAATGAGTCGATGGCGTTGATGACATCGTCAAACGTGGTGGCCAGCGGAAAACTCGCACAATCGATCTGGTCCAGGCCGTCTTCGGTTTGGATGAAAATGGGATTTGGTGCTTGCGATGCCGTCGTGGATTTACCGATACCTTCGGTGCCATACAGCACGATGCGCGGTGGGGATTGACGTTTACCAGTATGGATCTGTTGCAGTAGGGACATAAATCAATTTCCTGTATATGATGAGTAAAACAAGTCGCCTGCTCCGAACCCCCGGAAGTCATGAAGGGCAACTTTCTGGACTTCCGGGGGGTAGGCGATGAAATGTAAGAGGACAATTCCGGAAAAACTTCCGGGGGGGTTAGGCGGCGGTGAGGGTGCGGATGGATTCGTAGCCGGTGGGCCAATGATCAGTCTTCTGACATGTTTTCAACCGCTCAATCGCTGCTTCGTTCTCGTTGGCAGCGTCGTCCAAAGAATCTTCACTGACACGCCAGACGCCGCAACGGTAAGGTTCCTTCTTCTCCACAGCCACGATGTACACCGGCACCAGTTCACCGATCTGTTCGCACAACACCGATTGGTAAAAGGCAAGCTGGTTGATGTAGCGATACTTGCGAGCATCCCACTGGAACGCCGACAAATCCTTGCACGTTTTTAAGTCCACAATGCCGCGGTGCGGATGTAGCCAGTCGATGCGAATCTGACAATCGACATCCCAACGATTCACACGAACCACCCCTTCAGCACGCCCATAGAGCAGTAAGTCCACAGCTTCACTGTTCATGCTCACGCCACTGGTCAGGTTCTCAATCTTGTCGATGTCGTCGAAGTGGATGCCGGGTTTGCCTTGTGCCTGAACCCAATTCTGGAAGGCTTGGGATTCTTTGCCGAAGGGCTTTTTCGTTTTGGGATTGATCGGGCCGCCTATTGCGAATTGGGATTCATATGCATCACGGCCTTCCAGAATTCGGCAGTGTGCAGCACGCCCGAGCAGATAGGCTTCGGTTTCCTTGGCTTGTATCAATGCCAATTGTTTCTTGCGGTAAAGCCATGGGCAGGTCATGAAGTCGATCAGTTGATGACTCGACAAATATTGCTTTGCTTTGGCGTGGTATTCGTCAGCCGGTTCCGTACCCAGCATGCTCAGGTCAATGTTCAACTCATCGAATATTTTCGTCATATCAGTCTCCTCGTGTTGCAGTCGTGCGGCACACCACGTCCGCCCATAACTGTTATTTGCCGCAGAGGGGCGATTTTGGGATGCAGGGACATGAAATCACCTTCCTGACAGGTTTAGTGACATGTCCCTGCAAGCCCTGACAGGCTTAGTGACAGGTTGTCTGACATATGTCTGTTCGCTGACAGGTCCATCTCTACAGACATGTCCCCGGTGGTGCCACGATCATGAAAAACAGATGGCCCAGAGCGTCTGGGCAAATGCGAAAAGCCTGTTTTTCAAGAGGAAAAGGCATGACAGAGGAAAAGTTGTTGGCGTTGTACGAAGGGGTTTTTGAACCATGGAAGATGCGATTGGCCTTGAGCCGGATCAAGGCGATGCGGTTCCCAAAACGTGATTGGGGGGACATGATGCAGGAAGCTGCCATGGTGATTTGGTCCTTTGAATTTGTCCCTGCAAAGGCCAATGGAGCGACGGAATTGACGGTTCTGTATGCCGTCATCAATCAACATTTGCTGGACTTGATGCGGAAACGCTGCCGTTACCGCAAGCGATATGAGAAGGTGCTTCGCCAACTGGGGGTTCACGAGGATGGCACGTTCCATGGCGAAGAGCCGTCCAGCGAAATGCTCATGCCTGTGACGATGGATGTGCAGACGGCCACGGAGAAGTTGCCGGACTTTGAGAAGGACATCGCGTTCCTGTTGTCCCAAGGCTACAACTGCAACGAAATTGCTGGCATGTATGAATGCGAATGGAAAACCATCAATAGGGCAATGCAGCGAATCAAGGCATGTTTTGATGCAGTGGATGTGAATGGGGAGTTGTTGAAATGAATCAGGTTGTACAGCGTTCCCAAACGCCGGTTCAAAGATTTACCCCACATTCGCCAGAACTGACTGGACATTCTTTGAACCTTGAGGCTCAATGTGACACCCCGGAAGCCCCGCCCCCGGAAGTTTACGTTCCGAAAAGTCCAAAGATCTTTCAGACATTCCGGGGCTTCCGGGGGCGGGGGCATTGGAAACTCGGTGGATGACGGAGGATTTGATTGCTCGAACGCAGGAAGCGTGGGGCGATTACCTTGGCAGAGAAGTAGATCGAGAGGAAGCCATGGAGATTTTGTTCAACGTGCAACAGATTGCGTTGGCGTTTTACCTGACCGGCACGGAAGGAGATTCTGACGAATGAATATTGTGGTATGGGCACGCGTGTCCTCACGCGAGCAAAGCGAAGGTTATTCTTTGGATGCACAAATTCGCATCAATCGCGACAAGGCTGATCGTGAAGGTTGGAACATCCTGCGTGAGTTTGTCGTAGCCGAATCCGCTCGACGCGGGGCAGAACGTGCGACATTCAACGAGATGTATCAATGGGTCAAGAAGAACGCAAAACGCCTTAATATTGGGGCTATTCTGGCACACAAGCTGGATCGCATCTGTCGCAACATGCGCGATGCGGTCCGCATGCAGGAACTCGAAGACACGACGGGTGTGAAGATGGCTTTTGTCGATAACGAGTTCGGCCCCGGTGCAGCAGGTGCGTTGAGCTTCAACGTCATGGCTGCCATCAGCCAGTACTACAGCGACAACCTGCGACAGGAAGTGCGCAAAGGCCAGGAAGAAAAAATACGCCAAGGCTGGATGCCATGCGGTGTGCCGTATGGCTACAAGAATTCTGACGACCGCAACGAACCGATCAAGCCGCATCCCGAACGTGCCAAGTTGGTGATGCGCATTTTTCAGTTGTATTCGCAAAGTGGCATGACCTTCGACATGATCGGCGAACAGCTTCACAAGGAAGGTTACATCTTCCGTCCCAGTTGCCCACGCATGACGCCAGGCAGCATCTCCTACATCTTGGCCAATCGATTCTACGTCGGCGACATCGTTTGGAAAGGTGAAATCTATCCAGGCAAGCATCAACCCTTGGTAGATCGTCGCACCTTCCAACTCTGTCGCGACATACTCAAAGGCAAGAACCGCCGACTTAAACGCATGTCACACACCTACGCCAATGGCCTGTTTGTCTGCGAACACTGTGGCAGCATGATCACCGGCGAACGCATCCGCCGAAAACTCAACGATGGCACAGTGCGAATTCACAACTACTACCGCTGTGCCAACAACCGTCGAGCCGACGACCATCCACGCGTTCGTTGGAAAGAAGCGGACTTGGAGAACGCCATCGTCGAGCAACTCGAATCCATGCGTCTGCCTACGCCGGAACTGCGTGAGTGGTTCAGCGAAGTGATGGATGCGGAGTTTGGCCGATTGCGAAACGATCAGAACCATCAGAAGCGTGTATTGGGTCGCAAGAAAGTGGAATTAGAAAAACAGAACGCCCGATTGTTGTCCCTGTATCTGGAAGGGCACCTCGATGCAGGGACATATCAAGACAAATCTGTGTCCCTGCAAGGCCAGATTGCAGAGGTCGAAAAGGGCATCGCTGCTTGCAGGGACATGGAATCGACAAGCAGGGACTCAGCCAAAAAGGTATTCGACTTCACGCAACAGGCTGCCGAGATCTGGCACGGTTCAAAGAAGGCCGGAAAACAGCGCATCCTGCGAGCGATATCTTTGAACCGGACTTTGAGTGATATAAGTCTTTGTATAGAAAAAAGAAAGCCGTTCAGTTTTTTGACTGAACGGCTTCCTGTTCTAACAAGTCGCCGCTCCCTTTCCAAGTTTGAACGCATACCGCTTGAGTTTCTGTATTGGTTCTTGGATTCCACGTTACAACACGGTGCAATTGAGGAACTTATGGAGGATTGGGAAAGCGGGGCGTTTTTCATTGGATCAGGGAGTGACGATGGATAACGGTTGTTGGATACGATTTGATGCTGATTGGAGGCGTTTGTTTGGATTGATTTTACACAGCCCGGTGCCCAATGAACACTCATTTGCACTTTGAAAACCACATGACAGATGCCATTACTGATGAGGTCTGTCACTGGGACAAGATCATTTCATGCAGGGACAATTGTGGATAAGTCACTGCAAAGTCCCCGCGCGATGTCCCTGCATTGTCCCTTTGAAATATACTCGATTCAAAGATTGACAATGGTAGTGTTGGAATACATCAAAGCCTTAAGTTTTTTGATAATCGGAGTATTGACCACCTCACATCACTACCAGTTGGCCAGATCAAGACAGATATCTATATCCCGCACGCTTGTATGAACTCGGTGAACTGACTCTCCGTCATATACCACTGGTTCCACCAAGCTTCCGCTTCCTCCGGATCATTGATCAGCCAATGTTTGCCGAACTGATTCCACTGTAGGTCGGAACAGATGATCGGTGGGAGTTTGAGGTTACCCAGTGCGCCGAGTGTCGTTGCCACGGTTGGTGTGATGCCCACAGCATCAAACGTTTCGTTACCAGCCGCAACGATTGTGTTCAGGCGATCCGAGAATGGACCTTCTGTGGCTGCCGAGGATACTTCGTCGAGAGCATTTCTCGCTGTTTTCTCCAGTTCTTCAAGCGACGGTAGGCCTGCTGTCTGAACAGCTTCATCCACCCACTGTCGCGGGTTATCTATGTGTTCACTTGTAGCATGAAAAGCGATCACGAGATAGGCGTAACCGCGATCACGGCGTTTGATTGCTGCAGTGTTCCGGTCACCCCAGGGTGCAAACTCATCCGGGATCACTAGTGAATCGAATGTACCATCGGTGAGATTCAGGCAAACAGATGCAAGTGCGCTAGCCAGCGGATAGGCGTGGTTCGCCGCGATCAGATCCAGACGATTTGCAATCAGGTGAACGGCCGTTGAGTATTTGCCAAGAGTTGGCGTGTAAAGCGACTGCCTCCATTTGGACTGAATTTGAGTGAATTCGACCTGACGTTCTCCATCGTTGAGCTGAGCGGCAAATATATTCTGGGCCGCCAACTCGAAATGCATCGCCGATGATTCAAGAAGTGCAGCAACTGAGAAAGGTACTCTACATGCCTTATCACCAGTGGACCAGAAGTATCCCGTAAAAAAGATAGGTGACGTTGCATCCAACCTGCCCCGCAGGTCGAAGCGCATCCCGCAGGAATGCTGGTATATCCAGTTATCTTCAGGACCAGCAGTGCGGTCGTTTTCGATAGTCGAGTAGTACTCAGCGAAGTGATCGCGATCTTGCCACCGCCGGTAATCAACAATGTGGTGAAACTTTTCGGGGTCATTGGCTAGGTGTGCATGAATTGCGTTGAACATGCGGACGAGTTGCTCGCGTCCCCAAACTGTGGCAACGTGATCGATCCAGTGCCGAAGTTCGTGAAATAAAAGTGGCAGGACGGTGATGCATTCCTTGGGATCACGATTGGTCAGCGCACTCTGAAACTGCGTGCTGTCGATTTCGCTGAGTTCTATGAATTGTGCGCTGGGGTGGTAGTACGCGAGCGTCTTTGTCGCGGGAAATACTTTCCACGGGTTGTTCGGTGACAGGTCTGCTTTGCTCATGGAGTTACCCTGCTTGCTGCTTTCCAATCATTTAGATTGGCTATGTAGTGCACGATGATGCCCTCCCTCGCTGGGCGTCATGCATTTACGGATCAGCGATAAGTCACACCTTTGCTGGCTTAATCGCATTGCCAACCTGGGTTCCGACGAAGGCCCCAATCGCGCCCCAACGGAACCACCCGCAGCGCCCAATACGCCAACGACCGAGGCTCCGAGCGCCATGTTCTCGTGCCGCTCAGCCGCCTTCTTCTCCTTTGATAACGGCGCACATGTCGTGCCGTTGCAGCTGACCTGTGACAGGATGTGTCGCACATGTGGAAAAATTTCCAACGCATGGATGAGCATTGCCAGGGTGTAAAATATCAGAATTCATGATGGGCATGATTACGTTTCGAGGGTATCGGTGTTCGCATCAGCGGTTCTTTGTTTGAGCCGAAGTAGCGACAGAACCAGCAGTATGTGAATGAGAATATCAGCATCTTGCTGGCGAAATTCTTCGGTGGACAAAAGCCCATGGCACACTTCGTTGCGTAAATTCAAGCCTCTTTGTTCTGTCAATACAGTTCTGAAGTATAAGGTGTCCTCACCCAATATCTTTTGCCAAAACTGGGACATCAAAGGATCATTCAGTACGGTTCCTAAATCTTTTTCACGGTAGGTTTTCGTCTTTTGGTCTAGGTATGTAATCTGTCCACCAAGACCGGCAAGAAGGTTGCGAAACACGCACTCAATTTGCGGGATGAGCATGGCAATGGCAGCTGATATACCTTCCTGTCGATAGTATTGGATTGCTTCAATGAATATCTGTTTTCGATCTTCGGCAAAAACAGGTGACTGATAGAGGGCTGCGACAAATAGTTCAGGCGTTAAAGCGTATCGTTCAAACAAACGATTTAAAATATGGTGGAGAAAAATGCTGTTGAAAGCCATTGAAAAACTCATCTGGTGAACGAGTCGGCCTGCCTTATCATCTTCAACACTGCCAATTTTTGCACGCGTAAACTCATCGCTAATCTCGACACCGGTCATGGCAAGTAATGGATGGTCCTCTGTAATTTTGCCAAGTTGTTGCTCAATTTTCTCTCGGCGTGGGAAAAACTCCATCGCGATGCGACTCATAGCCTGATTCACATCCCCTGAAGTCATGGCGTCACAGTATTGTTGCATTTCATCCACTGGAATTTCGGTTTTGTAGCTAATCGTGCTCATGCTTTCATTGGTCCGCTCACCGACACTCCTGATTTTGGGCATGATTTGTTCGGCATCTTCCGTCATTCCGGCCTGCACAAAATCCCTGTGGATTTCCTGGAGCCAATGCTGTGCAAATAGCGGTTCAGCATTTTCGGTCATGTGTTCGATAGCAGTTGTGTAGCATCGGATAATCCGTTGAATCTCATCAGGTTGATTGATCCAACGGTAGTACTGGATTAGGCGCTGACCAATATCCCGAGAGAACAGCGGATCAAAACCATCAGTTCCTGGTGTGGATTTTAGTTGGAACACATCTTCAATTTCCGCGCAGATCTTTTGCCATTGGGCATCATCAAGTTTGACCTTTTTTCTATGCTCAAATAATGCGTCAAAGTGAAACATCTGGTACCGTCGTTTGTCTTTTCCTGCGATTTTTGTATGAAACTCAAGTATTGCATCACAGACATGTTTAACACGAGCTTGATCATTGAATTTGATGGCAAGATATAAGGCACGCTCAAGGCATTTGATCTGTTCAACGATAACACCAGGATTGGCGATGTCTTTGACGTAGTTATCGATTGCAATATTTGCCATGGTATGATCGGGTTTTGTGCCATCTACCTTTTCGGCTAAATCCCATACTGCATCAGCGTAACGGGCTTTGAGGTGGGGGTGCTGAGCATCATCAACACGGGCTTTCCAATATTCAATTGTTTTACTTGTAAAACTGCTAAGTCTCGGATACTCGCCATCAGAAAAGACAAGCATTGGCCCAAAGTAAGTTCCCCAATCACTGCTTTCATCTGACGTATTGGCATACAATGCCCATACGCATTGTTCCCATATCAGGGCTGTTCGCACTTCTTCTGGAAGATCAGGATGGTCGTCAATGTATGTCTTGACAGCAGATTCAACCTCCCGTTTTTTGAAGGCATCTTGTTCAGCTTCGAATGGCTGGAATACTTCGTGAATTTCATCAGGTATCATTGACGCGATCTCATTTAGGTGGTTGTTTTGATTTTAAAATATACACGGAATGCTGTTTACGCAGTTTTTCACCAGTTCTGTACATCGATTTTAGATAACCTAGCCGTGTATGTCCTTCGACTAATTGATAATTCCATGAAAAATCTGCATAAGGAGGGGGAGATGGAAAGGATTGGACGTCTACGATGATCGGTGGGACTCGCCATGTCCGTTCTTGTGCCCAATGCTCCTTATCTCGGTCGATACAAGCAAAGCCTTCAAAAGGAACGCATGCTCTTCTCAATTGGACATAACTTGAGTATTCCTTAATTACGGACAGGTTGTTGGCTTGTTCTGTGGTAATAGTTGCACTTTCGAATATGGAATTTTGGTAATTAATCCATCCATAATTGCTTACTGTATGCCCATTGTAATATAAGGGGCATAGCCACTGTTCTGCGACTTCCTCCGGTACGTCGATGATATTTTTTATGCGACAGCAGTAATCAGAAATAGACTCATCATTCTCGTCAAAACAATTGAAGTTTATTCTAGGTTTAAGTTGTTTCCATGACGGGCTGGTTCTATTCCAGTGTTGGTCAGTGATAAATAGCCGTCTTGTCTTGATCGATGTATTAGACATGTTTGGTGTGTGTGATCCCGAAATCAGTTGTTGGGTGTTGTTTTGCCAGTTAAAGACGTGGGTTCTTACTGTTTTGGTCTGGATGTCGCCTGGAGCAGATTGGGACGTGACAGCTACCTAACTGACATGTTGCGTTTTGCCAATCGTGATACCTCGACTGGCACCATCGTCAAGCAATCTATCAACATCTCGTTCTGAAATTCCTGTGTCTTTTGCTATGCGTGCAAAGGTGTATATGCCAAATTCTTCCGATTCGTATTTTTCGTTGATATATTTTTCAAGTTTACGAGCAATTTGACAATCAAATTCATAAATCGCTCTTTTTTTACTGTTACTTCCACTGTAGGGAAGTGGGCGTACTTTGTACGGATAAGGCCTGTGAAAACTCATTTGACCATTCCTTTAAAAATTTAGCTGAATAGCTTCTAAAACAATGTCGTTTAATAAGCAGAGCGGGTTTCTATCCATGATTTCATGTCTGGATCGGATCATTCCCTCCGAAGCTTCTGCAAGAGCATGTTCAACTTCTGCTTTCTCGTGAATGTTTTCAGTCCAAGAAGAAAATACTTTGCGTGGATCGATTGTTCTTTGTAGCAAGTCAACAATTTTTCCTTTATCCCATGCGTGATAAAAATCATTAATAGTGAATGGATAGGCTTCATTCTTGTCCAGTGCTGCATTAAGACAAAATCCAATCGAAGTTAACATGCTGATTCTCATAGTGATTCGTCCTTGAAAAAGTTGAGAAGAAGTAAATTGACAACCGTAGGATATTTTTTGTAATCAATCCTTGTCAAGGACGTTTTGAGCCATTGTAAGGGCTAAGTTCTGAATGGAACGGAATTTGAAAATTTTTAGCAATAATATTTGTCATTCTGCAGCTTTCGTTATGGTTGGCGCATCTGACGAGTCTTTAGCACGTAGTATCCCGGCCTTGGCTTTCGCATGAACGACACCATGTCTCGATTGGTCAATCCGGTCAATTCACGTTTGGCTTGTTTGTCTCCTATGGAAAACTGATCTTCAACTATCTTGCGAGTTAATTGTGTCCCACTGCGAAGTTGGTTCAGAATCCAGGTCTGGCGTTCGGTCAATGGATCAAGCAAGTCTTCATTTGATGGGCATGGAAATGACGTGGTGTTTGATTGTGGCTCTGGAGCAAGTGATGCCGATTCTTTTGAGTATGCGTTTTCATCATGATGTTCAATAATCAGCCAATCGGCCAGGTGGTAACCTTTTCCCTTGTTGGCGATGACATCGTTTCGACTGACGGTTAATCGTGATTCTTCAAGCAGGATTTGGGCGATGCGGGTTCGCAAGGTGTGGACGCATGAATTGATTGCACCGTCTGAGAGTTGACCTGATGGATCAATGGCTTTGGCCAATCTGGGAGCACTGAGGCGTGGGAGTTTGCTATTTTTCTGAGGTTTGCTCAAGGCATGGAGGATGAGCCAGCCATTTCCGGGGGCGGAACCGGGGGGTTGGGATTCGAGGATGGTTTCGCCAGCCAACTCAATGTGATTGGGGTAGAACGCCAGCACACCACCTTCAAATGGTTTGGGCAGATCGCCAAGGCAGGTGCCTTTGGGTAGTGATTTACGGTGCATTTTCAGCACATTGCGGATGGCTTGGGGTAAGCTTTTTCCGGTGGTGCCATCGCCAAAGGGCTTGGAGATAAAATCCATCGCGCCGTTGCCCATGAGATCCATCACCATATTCAGACCTTTTTCGTGATGACCTGTCATGACGATGACGGGTGTGATGCCACGCCCATTGATTTGTTGAATCTGTTCGATGAGTAGTTTGCCATATTCGATGTTGGCAAAGCCACGTCCGGTGCGTGCGGGGATTTCCAGATCGGCTAACACATATTGGTAAGTGTTTTGCTCGATCAAATCACGAGCCTGCTGCTGGCTTTCTGCCCAGTCGTGTTCGTGGCCAAGTAGTTGCAGCACATCCATGATCTGTTCCTGGATTTGAAGATCGTCTTCAACAACCAGTGCTTTAACTTTCGACTTCATGGGGTTGTCTCCGGTGTTGGTGAATGCTTGCGTTTGAATGTGATCAAGGCGGTGGTGCCAGCATCCTCACTACTGGCAAAGGCCAACGTGCCAGCATGGGCTTCGATATAGCGACGGGCAATCGGCACACCAAACCCCGTACTCTTGCGCTTGGCCTTGTTGCGACGTCGCGGCATACCGGAGTCCAGAATGGTTAAATGTTCGGTGGCCATGCCCATGCCGTTGTCACGGATGCTGATTAACACTTCATCATTACATTGGTCAGCCGTGATCAGGATTTCACCGGAACGTAAATGCTCGTGTTGCTCCATGAAGGATTCATAGGCATTCTTGACGAGATTAGCCACCGCCAGAACGATCAGGTGCTTGGACATGCGCAGTCGCAAGCCGTCGGGCACGTCCTGTCGCAAGGTGATATTGCGTGGATCGTAGCCCAATTCCTCAATGTTCTTAGCTGCCATCTCACAGGCAGCAGTCAGCACTTCTCCCACATCTTCAGCCTGCTGTTGCGGTGGGATCGGTTCGGTGTAGCGTTCCATGTCGCTGACACAACGTTCGATAAAAGCCAAGCCTTCCAGAACACGGGATGTCTTGCGTCGGGCAGCATCAATATCCACGGTTTCATCCAAGGCAGTGTTTAACCCACGTGCTGCAGGTTGCAGATGCGTCAGGACACTGCGCAGATCGTGGGCCATCGAGCCTGCTAACTGGTTGAATCGTATTTCGCTGATGGCCATGACATCATCAACGGCGTCAGGACCATACTTGTTACGTAATCGCGTTAACCGACTGGCCAGTTGTCGATCCACCGTTTCCCGCTTGCGATCAAGGCGATGCGTTTGCCTGCGTTTGGTGTCACTTTGTTCGGCTGCCCGTTTGACAAAGCCGTTAGGATCGTCTGTCAGAAGTGACACGAGTTCTGGATACAGATCGTCATCCACCAGATACAAACCATTGGCGATGACCTTGCGGACTTCCCATTTGGGATCGTTGGCAAAGTGTTCAAGCAGATGCCGGATTGAGGCAGTGTATTCAACCACTTGCCCGGTCTGCACAGCATCCATCAAAGATTGAGCCATAGCCAGACGATTGCGCCAGTGGGGTGATTGACTTAATTGTGTGAGCATGTCATCCCAGCGATCCATCAGCGAGCATACCTTTCCCGACGTTGGGCAAAAGCTTCCTCGCCACCTTCCAGAAGGTTGATGATTTCGGGCTTGCAGGTATCCACATCGCCTTGGTTGAGCAGACGGGATTGGCTACCATCGGAGGTCAGGACGAACACACGAGCCGCATCGCCCAGCACCGGGATATTGGGATTGTGCGTGATCAGAATCAACTGTCGATTGGCTTTGACGCGATGAATACCCTCGACGACCGTGTCGTAAATGAAGCGGTTGTCCAGGTTATCTTCGGGTTGATCGATGAGCAGTGGATTTTCACTATCCAGTAGCAGAATCGGCAATATGGTGGTGCATTTCTGGCCGGTGGACAGGGACAACGAATCCTTCCAGTGGTCACCATCCCTGAGTTCGATTTTTGGCAAATCAATCAAATCGACGATCTCAATCTTCAGAAGCAGTTCTGTGTCGTTCAATGCGTTGATAACTTTTTCAGCCTGATTCTCATTGAGCGTGGATTGTTTCTGAAGCGAGTGGATGTCCAGTTGTTGAACAAGAGCGACCAGTTCCGAGGGTGCGACCACCTTGGCAATCCGTCGGGCAACCTGGTTGTGGTTGATGCCAGCATGTTTGAGAGCATCGGCCAGGAGACTGACGTATTGCTCCCGGTTTTCATCCTGGGCGATCCGCACGCGCACCGGTGACGAAACAGCGTCCGTGATCTGCTGGGCAACGGACAGACGCAGATTGAACCGTTGATCACGTAACTCAGTCAGTTGGTCGATGTGAGTCTGACGTTCGGATTGAAGCGTTTGTAGCCGATCCTTGAGTTCCTTGTGTTGACGTTGTTTATTGAGCAGATCGTTGCGTTTACGTTCCCACTGGGCGCGTTCAGTTGCCTGTCCCTGAGCTTCTTTGTGTCGTGTCATCAAGTCACGGAAGGCCAGTTCCTGTTGACTGTGCTTGCCTTGTAATTCCTGAGTTTTTACTGCCAGTTCCGATTGCGAACGATGGAGTAGGGCGACGGCTTGCTGAAACAGCTTATCCAATCCATCGCCTGTTTGATGCATTTGTGTGCGGATGGTCTGAATGATGCTGCCGTTGGGACCGTTTATCACATCTTCAGCAAATAGACCGTCAACACCAGTGGTAAACCGGCCATTGGCATCACATAGCCATTCGATGTATTGATCATGCTGCTGCTTGGCTTGCCCGATGGCATGGGTTTCCCGGTCGCGCAGCGCCTTGTGCGTTTGGGCTTGGTTCATCTGGTCTGCATTCTCGCCACCGACATGAGCCAGTTTGTCGATCCGATCTTCAACGCTCTTGAGCGTGGTCAATTCATCAGCCAGTTTGGCCAGCGTGATCTGGGCAGGCACCATCGTCTTGGCATTGGCCTGCAATTTGGCATGCACTTCTGCAATCGCCGTATCGAGACTTGCGATCTCATCAGCCACAAACGCATCGATCAATGCCAATTGAGATTCTGGACTGTCAGCAATATTCTCCACCTCGTTCTGGCTGAACAGGTCCGCACTAAAGATGCCACCGGAGTTGATGGTGATATCAGTGGGTTGTCCATCGATTGTGAGTACGATGGGATTGCCAGTGGCCGTGCGATCCACGATATAGTCCAGCCCATCCTTGGTCTGAATTGTCAGTCGAATACGCCCGTCACCCAGATTCTGCCGCACCAACGATTCCACGCGACGTCGGCAGACTTGCCCGACATCACCCACCTGAAACTCGTTGAGCACATAACGGACGAATTCCAGAATCGTGGTCTTGCCCGTCCCGCGATGGCCAATCAGGCAATTCAAGCCATCGACAAACTGGATGTCCAGGCCATCCAGAAACCCTCCCGTCACCGATAAGGATTTGATTCGGTGACAACGTTTTGATTCAAACATGACAATATGCCTTTAACTACAGGCGCAAACCAACAACCTATGAACATCATTGCGATGCTCATTAAAATACATAGCAGTATAAGTGGGAATATAAACCCGAAGGTAATCCAGGAAGACATCCGGGCGGCGGGGCTTCCGGGGGCGGGGGTTATGTCAAATGTGTGTTTAGATGCTCATACATATGCATCACTTGTCGCTCCTCGGAAATATAAAACAGTCGATCCATTCATGCGATCCATCCATTTGGCAGTTACTCAGACCACCATTTAATGGAATACCCATGCATTGTGTTAGGATTAAATTTGGATGTCAAATCGGGTACGAACAGGTGAATTTCAGGTTAATGCGAAGGGTAAAAAACGCGAAAAACACTGGACTTTGTAGGAGAATTCGTATTGGGGGCGTGGCGATTTTTGTTGGATGTGCCGAATAAAGTCAAAATATTTTTTGATTGGGTTGGTAATTCTGCATATGTCCGACAATCAATCCACTGAACCAAGTAGGGGGATTGTGGTAGGTCTGTTCTGATTTCAAAATACCAGTTATCACCTATTAATATCAGCGGAAAAGGACGAGTGGTAAACCGCAGGATTATTTGATATGGTTCGCGTTTGTTTTGAATTAACCGATTTCATATCACCATTATAAGGAGAGTTATTCCATGGCAAAATCCGATGCCGCATCCGAACTGATCCAACTTGTGCAGAAAATGCAAGACGAACGTACTGGTCATGTCCAGGCCATCGAGGCGATTGACCTGACCTTCAAGCAATTGGGTATTGAGGTCCAACTGTTTGCACCAACAGCCAAACCACGTCGCGGTCGTCCAGCAGGTACTGGCAAGAAGTCCAAGTCAGTCAAGGCCACCCCAAAGAAGACCAGCAAACGCACCCGCAAGACGTTTGCGGTGTCAGGCGATGAATCCGTTCTGGCATTCGTCAAAGCCAATCCTGATTGTACGACTGCCCAGGTCAATGAACACTGGACCAAAGAAGGCCGCAGCGGCAAAGCCGACAACGCCTTGGGAAAATTGGTCAAGGAAGACAAGATCGCCCGCAAGAACATCAAAGGCCAACGCGGTAGCACGTACAAGGCCAAGTGAGTCAGTATTCTGTTTGAACGACATTTCATAAACGCACAAAGCCCAGTTCCTCATGCTGGGCTTTTTGTTTGCCCTGCAATTATTACGCTTTGATTGGTATCATGTCACTTGACGTATAGATGGTTTCCACTAGTTGGCATGTTGAAAATGTCTGAGCCAAACCCACATGAGTAAAGACTGGGCAAACGTTGATGACACGCAACTCCTCATGAGAATGCAGGGGGATGGAGATGTTGCACACGAAGCCTGCATTGAACTGTACCTGCGATATTTCAACGACCTCGTCGGACGACTGGAACGCATGAGCCCAAACTCACCACTTCAAATTCGCAAAGAGGTCGTGCAGCAGGTTTTTGAAGAACTATATGAGTTGAGGGATTATGATCCGACTGAAGAATCGGTTCTTTCACGCCTTGTCCATCCAGCACAAGAAAAGTTAGTCAAGTCATTGCAAGATAGTCGCGACGATGCCAGATCATCACTGGGTTTGTTCAATCTATGCGAAAGCCAGTCAGGTGAAAAATCCAGTGAGTTGTTTACTCACATGTGGGCTTCAGAACAAGAAGGTGTCATGCACGAAGCCATTCAATACCTGCCTGAACAACAACGTATGGTGACTGAACTGGTTTGCTTTGGCGGTTACGATTTTGACAAAGTGGCTTTGTTGTTGAACAGTCCGGTGGAAACTGTCCGCAACAGCTTCAAGGCGGCATTGTCATCCATTGAGCCTGTTCTTGAAAATATGTTAAATGACTTTGAGTGTAGAGATTCAGATCACGCGATGGGCTCCGGCTGCGAAATATATCAAGATATGATGATTGATATGTTGTTCAATACTTCAGAACATATTAAACGAAGCGGTGATTTTTATATACACTCATATTCGTGTGAATACTGCCAGCAATCATTGCGTCACAAACAACATCTTGTAGAGCTACTCAAAAGATTTGGTAAGTACAGTGACGATACCATCAGCTTGCTTGAGTCGCAGCATGAATTGATACCGGGATACTTGCGAAGATGCCACAATTCGAATGATCAGCAAGCAGAGCAGATTTCCATCGAAGACATTCATCAAGGGATTGAACAACTCAAAACCTTGATGATGCGAATAGACAGTCTCCGATCGCCTGGACAGTAAATCAATCGCTTTATAGTCGCGAAAATGCCGCAACCCAAGGTATACCCTCAGAAAATGTTAAAAATACCCTTCCGGATTTTGAGAGGGTGAGGTAAGATGCAAGTCCTTCCGATTGGTGCTTGATGCACCCGTCACGCATGTGACATTAACCTGAACGGGGGTTCCGGTGGCCGAGGGGCTGACATTTTCTGACGATGAGCAACTGCTTTGTGACCTGCGTGAAGGTGGCGAGACAGGTTGCAATGCACTTGCTCGTCTCTACAGGCAGAACCTTGCATTGTTGCACAGTTCACTGATGCGTCTGGACAGTACGCTGACTCAGCATGATCGTGAAGATCTAGCTCAACAAGTCTTCGTGGAGTTCTGGCGTAACCGTAATGCATTCCGTGGCGAGTGTTCTGCTGCCCACTACCTTGTCCGGATTGCAGCCAATCTTCTGAGTAAACACCATCGAAGTGAATCACGCCGTTTGCATTTGGAGGCTGAGCGACCAACTGTATCCATCCTAGATGATGAGGTCGACATGCAAAGATGTGAAACATCAGAACTTGTTCACTTCGCGCTTGAGCAATTGCCACGTGCGCAACGAGAAGCAGTCCAACTGGTCTTCTTGCAGGATAAAACCATTGCCGAGGCAGCGGGAATGGTCGGCTGTTCATACAACGCATTACAAAAGCGACTGTGTGACGGTAAGCGTCTAATTGTAAATAAATTACAAAACCAATGAGGTGTTGTGTTGTAGTGAGGTGTGAAGAATTTTCAAAAATATTTGATTTTGTCAGGCGTAATTTGGCATTTGGCGGGGACTAGTTATGTAGAGGGTGCGAATTCTTGAGTGGTTCCCTCATTATCTGGAGAATGTCGTGGACTGTTTGCAGGCTGAAAATTTGGCCACACTAGTGCTGATTGATGACCCCACAGTATCAGTTGCTGATCAGGTGGCGTTTGATCTTCATTTGCAAACCTGCACTTCATGCCGCGAAGCCTTTGCTGAAAGCCGCCGAGTCATGGAAATGGTTCGCGAGTACGGCAAGCTCAGTCCAGATACTGTGGAAATGCTCGAATCCCAAGGTTACGGTGTGGCAGATCACTTACGACCTGAATCCAGGGAAGAAATCACGCTAAGTGAGGATGAAATCGAATCCGGCCTTGCTAGTCTCATGGCTAAGATTGATGAAATAGAAGCTGAGTCAGTTTCAGAAACTGATGAACCCGCTCCCATGTCGCTTGAAGATGGCGTCGCCGATCTACGACGTCGTGTAAACACGCTGGAAGCTCAACAGCATCATTGGCGGGAGCAATGGATGGAAGAAGACCAAGGCGACACTTGGGATTCATTTGCACCTTGCTCCACAAATCACAAGAGTGGCCAAATAGACTTAACTAAAACACTTTCAGCCAAACGTATAAGGCGTATCGCCGTTAGTCTGACGCTGGCTGCGTGCCTGGCAATGTTGGCTATGGTGTGGTTTGTTTATCGGCCAGTTCAGCTTACCACTCAATCCCTATCAATAGCGAAGCACAATCAAGCAACACTTGAGTTAATTACTGAAACAGGTCTGCAATCGATCAGCTTGGACACACCGATACACAGCCATGATGGCATTATGGAACTCTTGCTGGGTAGTAAACACAAGGTAGTTCTCAACCGTAGTACAACAGTAACTGTAACAGCAAAATATCGTGGCAATGGTAAGAGTCCTCAATGGCTAATTGATTTGCAATCTGGAGAATTGTACGCAGAGGTTGTACCTAATCTGCAAGGTGGTACTAAGTTTGCGATAAAAACACCAAATGCATTAGCAACCATCACCGGTACTAAATTCAATATTCAAGTCCATGATCAAAAAACCGAGTTGACTCTGTTGCAGGGGAGTGTTCGCTTTGCTTCGCCTGATGACCGGCACGCAGTAGATGTCACAACAAGCTACGCTTCAACTGTTACCGGTATTAACGCTCCTACCTTGCCACATCCAGTGGATGCAATGACCGCCGTCGCTTGGATAAAGCCCTCTGAAATTACTCTTGATCTGCCAGCTAACGCGGCCGGTACATTCGAGCCATTGACAGATGGACTTGGCAGTGACGCCTTTCTTCCGTTCACGCCCGACTACCGTACCTGGACCTATGATCGCTTTCGCGACAAGATGCGGCCGTGGTTTGCCGAACGATTCCCATGGGCAATGAAACTCGAAAAGGCGCTTAACGAAAAACACGATATCGATGCGGATTATCTGGATGTACTGGTAATTTCCGGAGATGTTTGGCAATTCCACTATTCAGACACTTCATCTGATGTTGCGACTGTTTTCGATCCTATGACTGTAAATTATTTGGCCAAGTGGTATGGACTACATGAAGTTGATGGTTACAAGCTTGCAGAAAGTAAGGGTTTAGAATTTATTGAAACCGCAAGCGATTTTAGTGAAGAGATTCATCGCTGGCAGGTCAGCATATTGAGGCAGTTGGAAAAGCCGAATTCGACAGCATTACCCATGCCCAATAAGGTATTGGATTATCTCCAGATTACACGATCTGCAATTTATCTATGGATTGCTGAACATCCCGAAGAAGCTCAACTGCTTTGGGGAGATTTGCAGGTGATTGGTCATTTACCTCCGATTGGACCCGCAGAATCCGTATCAGATATTAAGGCAGGAATTGATTCGCAGCTTACTGCGTGCTACTCCTGTCAACTCTTCCTTTGGCATGCATTAGTACATTCAGACTCAATATTTTCTTGCCCAACAGGTAGTGATAATTACTGCCGTAAATTCAAAGATATGTTGTTGCCGTTAATTGGCGAGAAGGAGATGTTACCGTGAGACGACATTCCAATTTGGTATGTAACAGGAATTGGTATTCCATAGCGATTTGTATCGCAATGATAGGCTTGGCATGGCCAATGACAACTGCGCGTGGGGCTGGTTCTGATGCCGATCTGTCTTCCATCATTTCTGCTATTGCTATTAATGAAGGACGAATTCAGACTCTGGAAGTGCATCAGACTGAGTATTTGTTGTACGATGCACCTGAAGGCGATCCCGTCCAGCGGAAATTCACTTTCCAGGAATCAGGACAGTCATATCACCTGAAGGTTGAATATCCAGGTATGGCTTATCCTCCGCCACCCAATACGTCTTCATTTACTCGACCATATGTTCCATTGGAAGTGGTTTCGGATGGAACAAAGTTAAGTGTTCTATTTCCCAAAAGTCGACAGGCGTTGATTCTGAATGCGGAAGATCGAAATACGATGTCTTTGCAGTCACTCCCCATTACGAGTATACGGCCTTGGGGGGATATGGATACTCGTCGCTTTTCTGAATATCTGACTTCAATCTCTGGGAATCCCGCTTATCAGGTGAGCATTGTACCTTCCGAAGATCTAGTGACATTGAAAGTCACCCATGCTGATCGTGATCGCCAGCTCATTATGGAACTTGATCCGAATCGAAGTTTTTCACCTCTGCGGTTGGCCTCATACGAAAAGAATGGAGCGCTTGCCCACGAACGGCAATTTTCAGATTATCAACTAATCGATTCTGTGTGGATCGCTACGGTTGTTGATGAAACCCACAACAGTAAAAATTCCAGCGAAAAACTAACCCGGCAGTCGCGGCTGGAGTCAGCTCAGATCAATTCTGGACTTTCTCCCGGGACATTCGACATGAAATTCCCAGACATGACGCGGGTGGTTGATCGCATAAAAAACGTCAAATGGGAGGTACCTATGTTGACGGAGTTGAGTAACCGCGAAATTGCAGCAATCGATAGCATGCCAGCAGTGGAGGTAGATAAACAACCGGAAATAGCACCAGACAACACCAAGCAAGATGTATCTATATTACCGGAAACTGCAAAACCGACATCACCATCTATTGCCGATCATAATCCATGGATTATGTATGTTGGAATCGGAGGGCTAATCGTATTAATTGCTGTGGCTGTTATTTTCAAACGTTGGCGCAGAACAGAACGGGGCCAGCATTTGAGGACCGCTGGTTTAGTGATCATGACATTGACCGGATTCGCCTGTGTGATATGGGCATCGCAAAGATATTGGTATGACAGGCCGATTATTGGTGTTGGACATACGGAAATCCAATTGGGTGTTATTGATTCTCATGCAGTCGTTTTACACCAAATTCAAATTAGGAACCATGGAAACCAGCCATTGGTTATTCAAGAGGTTAAAAGGGCATGCGGATGTATGGATATTTCGATTGACAATCGTACCATCCTGCCTGGAACGTTTGCCACAGTCAACGTGGAGTATCATCCCACCGCCAACATATCCCAAGAGGTGGATCAATCATTGCTCATCATTTCAAATGATGAAGCGCATTCACCTACACAAATAAGATTCCGAGGAAAGACCGTTGTAGGCCTGCGCGTGGAACCGACGGAGATGCATGTGGGACCGGTTCGGCGAGGCAGCAGTACCCAGGCCACGATTCGTATCTTAAATGGGAATAACACCAAAGTGGCGTCACCATCACTGGGAGCCATCGTGGCGCCTGGCGTAAGTATCATAAAGTCGGAACCGATCACTGAATCAGATGGCCAGATAGGTCAATCTATTACCGTGTCAATCAGTCCGCCTGATCAATTGGGTGGGTGGAAGAAGGAACTTCGTATTCCCACAGGCGTCAAGTCTGCGCCCAATGTGAATGTTGTGGTTCATGGATTGACCAATGAGCAAGTCAATTTGCGGCCAGGGATTGCATTGCTGACTAAGGATGGGGTGAATGTCGCAGTAATACACCTTAACGGTTTGCCATTCTCAAAATTTCAGGATCGGTTCCTGAAAGTTGAGCCCGCCGATGCGCTGACAACTGAGTGGATTGCCGACCTTGACGATCCGCACTCCTCAATTTTGAAGTTACGCACAGGAAAACGCGATGTGCCCACGAACGGATTATCGGGGAATGTTTATGTGGGCAGCCCAGTGGCGGCAGTGATCCCGTTTAAGGTCACGGATACATCGGAAAGGAAAGGAGGAAATGACTGAATACATGCAAGTAATGCGGACGTCTTTGTAATATACGAATTGAATTGATGAGATATTGGAGAAGAATCATGAAAAAACGATTTAAACCGTTAGTGAATTTGTTTACCATAATGACAGTTGTAGGCATGTTTGTACTGGCTTTTTCACAGTCGCTCAAGGCAGATGGCGAACCCTGTGAATCATGCGGATGGGACAACCTCCCGGATGCGTGCAAATTACCCTCAGGTTGCGTACTTTTACCTAATGGGATCCAATCTGCTCAGTATTTGCAAGGAGGTAAAGATGGCGATGGATGTAATGGCGCCTACAGCAGCAGTTTTGACTATACATGTGAGCCAAACAATTTAAAAGTGTGTGGCATTAAGAAGACATTCTCCACCACCGACTGTACATGGGAGGTTGGAGTCGATGATCCTCCATATGATGAATTTGAGTTTGGACCTTCTTGCTGGACTCACCCGTGATGTGACAATCGCCATCGGCTCTTAATTGGGCCGAATGGCTTTTATTTGATTTGATATACAGGGATATGCCGATGTCACACAGCTATTGCATTAATGTGTCAATGCGGTCCGTGAGTATCGTTTGGACGGCTTTGTTCTTGCTATTAGTGCAGGTGCATGCTCTCTATGCCAATCCTTTTAATCTTAATCCGTATAGCGACAGGACTGGTGATACATATTTGGTTCAAGGAGAGGACTATGGATATGGCAACCTTTCGGATCAGTGGTTGCTTTCGCGTTGGTCATGGCTTCACTACTGGGAATCAAGGCGATTTGAATACCTGTCTGGGGCGGAGTCGGTTCCAGCCCAGGTGGCTGGGAATGAGTCGGCAGTAGTACTCAAAGGGCCTAACGAGGAGCTTCGGGCATCCGCCGTGGCTGTGTTGCGCAATGCGTTGCAGGACAACCGGCCGCGGGCGCTACGTTCAGCAGCAACCTTGGCGCTGGGGAAGATCGCGGATTCTGAAGCAGGTGAATGCCTGGTCGAGTTGACCCATGACAAGAAGCAGCAAATCCGTGAATTGGCATGGTTGGGCTTGGGATTGCAGGATGCGGGAGCGGGGCGAACGCGCATGATGAACCCCGGCATGTTAAAGGAGCCCGAGACGGTGGCCTGGATTGCGGGAGCGGGATTGATGAAGGACCCGCCCGATGAAGTCATGAAGCTCCTGTTCGAACTGGTGCAGCAGGACAAGTCCATTGATGTTTCCCGGATGGCGTTGTGGGCGTTACGTCAGCAGTTGCCACCGGGGGATGCATCGCGGGAAACGCTGTCGAAACTGGCAAGATATATCATGCTTCGATCGCAGGACACCCTGATGGTTGGTGAAGCGATGCAATTACTTGGCGCCTGCCGCGACGATGAGAGCATATTGAAGTTACGGCAGATTTATACCCGTCCTAAGCAGGGATGCTTGCCAAGTTCCAAGTTCATTTGGAAACGAGGACATCCGCGGCCCGGTGCAGTGGTATTTACTGGTTACTATGAGGAACTTGCCGGATTGCGTAGTGCCGCTGCTTTGGCTTTGAGTCAATACGAACTGCCCGAGAGGCATCCCGATGGTAGGGCGGCTCGCAAGGCATTGCGAAGTCTGTTTGACAACCCGCCCCGCATTGGCTCGGTCAGTGATTTGACTAAAAAATCACAGCGTGGTAAGGAGGGCTGGCCGTCGAATGGTGTTGTTTCCTTCGAGATTCGCTTCGCGGTGTTGGGATTGGGGCGGATCGGTTATGCCAGTGATGCTCGCATCATCATTCAGGAATTGCGGGCTAAAACTCTAGACAATCCTATCGGCATCCCATTTGACAGCACTTATTTCCAGCGGCGAAGTTATGCGGCTTTGGGGCTTGGCTATTATCTGCAACGAAACAATGGCCAGGACGTGCCTAAGGACACGCAGGATGAGATTGACGAGGCGCTCAAGGCATTGGTGGAAGTCGGTTCGGATCCGAACGAGCCGGACAATCTGAGGGCTGCTTGCCTGCTGGCGTTGGGCATGTCAGGAAGCGCAGACCGTAAGGAAGAAGTACGCACCATACTGCGAGCCACGCCACTCAGAGATCGATTGGTAATCGCGTTTGGTGCAATGGCGTTGGCGATGTTGCACACCGATGCACAGGAAGTGATCGGATTGGTGGAGCCGATGCTCCAGACGCAACCGGTTGCATCGTTGAACCTTGATGACCTGCTTTCACGGCGATTCAAGAAAACGATTGGCCTGAAGAAACTGGTACAGTTTCAGGCGATGATTCGGGCGTTGACGATGGTGAACAATCCGGATGCGGTGGACTTGATGCGATCGCACTTTGGGCGTGAAACATGGGCCAGTATGGAGATCGTACGGGGAATGCGGCAGTGCCATGCGTATGATCTTGCCGCTCCACTGACACAGATGATTCAACAATATCTGGATACCCCCGACACGCCGTTGCCGGATAACGCGGATGCGAACACTGATAAAGCAGATGTGAGCACCGATGAGATGGATGCGAATACCGATAAGAAAGTCAAGCAACCCATCAAGACGATTCGGTTGCGATCAGCTGTGATCGCGGTGTGGTGCCTGGGTGAATTGTTACGAGGGGATAGCGAAGATCGCTTGGGCAGGCGGATGTTGGGGGACTGCAATTACACGCTACCCTTTTCCCCACGGGCCTTGACCCGAGAGCAGGACCGGACGGTGTCGCATGTTGGATTCGAACTTGATTATGATGGAATGAACACTTATTTATTGCCGGTGATTCCGCCGCATTGGAATATGTGGACTCCTAAGATAGATCCGTTCTATCACACCAAGGCGATGTTTAATCGCTTCCGATGCTACGCTGATCCGCTGCTTTTTGAGATGTACATTCCCCTTTGGGCTCAAAAACCATCCCGGGCAGGCTTTGTGGCTTATTGGCGATTTTAGGAGTTTATATGATGGTTGAAGAAGCTATGGTCTAAAGTAGTTTTCTTTCGGTTGCTTGACGTATTGACTGTTCACCTGTAAAGCCCGACATGGCATCCATGTCGGCACAATGCTTGTTGGGGGCATCTGTGGCGATTTTAAATGACGAGTCGAAGACATTCTTGGATCGGCAGACGGTTTGTTTGATCGAGGCTGGGCTAACCGAGGATGAATTATACAAGCTATCTGTTCAGGCGAACAAGACGAATCAGCGGCTGATTGATTTGGTCATAGAAAAAGGCAATGTATCTGCATGTGCATTACTAAAGAAAATTTCGCTGTTACTTAAACTATCTTTTTTTGAGACAGCATCGGCCGACATTCCGGATATTGTTATCAAACGCCTTCGTCCATCCTTGGCGATTGAACACGGAATCATGCCTGTTGGAGAACATGACGGCATACTTCAAATCGCATGCTCCGATCCTTTTGACTGGCAAGCCTGGGATGAATTGGAACATTTGCTTGATTGTAAAATTGAGCGGGTTCTTGCTACGTGTGAAACTATCGCTCAAATGCACAAGATGTACTACGGTCTTGGTGCAGAAACCGTCGAACGTCTGACCAACACCAAGGATTCATCTGAAGCTGAGCAGCTACAAGTTACCAGTACACAAGCTACGAATCTTTCAGATGATGAATCTGCTAACGAGCCCACCGTTGTCAATCTGGTGAACCGCATCATCAGTGAAGCAATTACATCCAATGCAACCGACATTCACTTTGAGCCTTTCGATAGCAAGTACCGTGTACGATATCGTGTTGACGGCATGCTTGAGGATGTTTCGATTCCGCAAAGTGTCAAGCAGCTTAAATCCGCACTGGTGTCGCGCATCAAGATCATGGCTAATCTTGATATTACCGAAAAACGTCTCCCGCAGGACGGACGTGCCAGGGTGACGCTTAAGGGGGTGGAATACGATCTGCGTATCAGTATTCTTCCTGGGGTCTATGGTGAGGCGATCAATATACGTCTGCAAAGTCGGCAGATGGTTAAGCTTGAATTGTCGGGTCTGGGGTTTCAGCCTGATGAACAGTCGAAGGTTGATGAACTGATTAATCGTCCGCATGGACTGGTGTTGGTGACAGGGCCGACGGGTAGTGGTAAGACCACGACGCTTTATACTTGCTTGAGCAAGATCAACAAACCAGACACGAAGATCATCACCATCGAAGATCCTGTTGAATATTGGATGGATGACATCTTGCAGATGCAGGTTCATGAGGAGATTGGATTTGATTTTGCCCGCGCACTGCGGAGCATGTTGCGTCACGACCCAGATGTGATGTTGATTGGTGAAATTCGTGACCGTGAAACGGCAGACATCACGATTCGCTCAGCATTGACAGGGCACTTGGTGTTTGCCACTTTGCATACCAATGATTCAGCCAGTGCGGTTTCCCGTTTGCTGGATATCGGTATTGAACCGTTCCTGGCGGCCAGTTCCATTTCGGGTGTCATTGCTCAGCGCTTGGTACGTAAGATTTGCCCGAATTGCAAACAACCTGTTGAAGCTGATGAATTAAATGATGTCAGTGAATCATGGACTGGTAAAGGATGTGAGGCATGTCGCTATACTGGGTGTAAGGGGCGATCGGTTATTGCGGAGATTCTGCCGGTGAGTTCTGCCGTTCGAACCATGATTCAGCAGCGTGAACCTGCGGACCGAATCAAAGAACAAGCTGTTCAAGAAGGTATGAATACATTGCGTAACAGTGCCTTGCAAGCTGTGAAGGAAGGGCGAATCAGCATGGCGGAAATGCTGCGTGTGACACACGGGGATATTTGATTTGTCTAGATTTAGCTATATTGCGATACAACGTACCGGTGAAAGAACATCCGGTATGTTGCGATCCACCAGCAAGCGCGAAGCGGTGGCCAAGTTGTTGGAACTGGGTTATCACCCGGTCGTGGTCGAGGCTGAAAACCAGCAAAAGAAGGATGCCAAGGAATCGATTCGTCGTTTTCTGGGACGCGTCAAAACATCCGATCTGGCGGTATTTACCCGACAGTTTGCTGCCTTGCTCAAAGCAGGTTTGCCCATCATGGCTGCGTTGGAAACCTTGCAACGCCAGTCCACCAATCGTTACCTGGCACGCACGATTGAAGACGTTCGAGCGTCGCTGGCGCAGGACGCTCCATCTTTAGCTGATGCCTTTGCCGAGCACCCTAAGATATTTAATCCAGTGTATTGCGGATTGGTGCGTTCGGGTGAAGAAGGTGGACGCTTGATTGAGGTCCTCAACAACCTTTCTGTTCATCTTGCACGCATGGCCAAGTTGCGAGGTCAGGTTCTCGGGGCTTTTGTCTACCCAATTTTTTTGCTACTAATGGGGATTACAGCTGTATTCATATTAATGGCATTTGTCATTCCCAAGTTCCAAAAACTCTTTACATCCTTTGGCCAACAATTACCGACACCGACGCGATTTTTAATTGCAGTTAGTGATTTTCTAAGTCAATGGTGGTGGGTAGTGGCATTGCTATTAGTGATGTTTGGTGGGATGGTCTTTGCCTCGTTAAAGAAGCAAGCGATACGCAGTAAAACAGATGCGTTGATACTTAAATTGCCACTGTTTGGCCCTATGGTCTTAAAAGTAGAAGCTGCGCGAATCGCACGGACACTGGGGGCATTGCTTAAAGGTGGGGTACGTATTGTCGAGGCACTAAATATTACAGCCAGGACTATTCGTAATAGCCATATCCGCGAGACCTTTGGCCCAATGGGGCAAGCGGTTTCGACAGGCAATGAATTGGGTTTGGCAATGGAGCAGGCAGGGGTATACCCTCCTCTGATGGTTAATTTAATCCGTACTGGTGAAGAAACAGGTGAATTACCTGAAATGCTTGAAGAGCTTGCTTCGATCTATGATGACGAAGCAGAAAGAGCGGTTAATGGCGCGGTAAAGCTATTAGAACCTGTGTTGATTGTTGCCATGGGCTTGGTGATTGCCGGTATCGTGGCTGCGGTGATGCTGCCGATTTTCAAGGCAAGTGCTATTGTTTCTTAAGCTTTCTGGTGTAGAATAGAAATCGCTCTGAGTCATCTTTTGTAAGAGCATCATGGTGGGATTGCCGGAAGCAATTTCTGGTATTTTCAGGGGACTATAGAACCGGGGATATTTTCGAGGGCTGGGGGTAGTACATGACCAAAATAGGGATCAGAAGCGCCTTGTTTCCTGCAGAGGATCGACCTGTTGCGAATTTGCGTCAACGCCATTTGCTTTGGCATATCGCGCGATGTCTGGCTGGTTGTGTCTTGCTAATCGCAGCAGGCTTAAAAGGTGATGAGATTCTGGTGACCTCGCTGCTTGGTGAGGGCTGGTTTCATTCGCGCCTATTGGGGATTGTGCTTGTTGAATTTGAAATCTGTCTCGGCTGCTGGCTGGTGACCGGCTGGCGTGCAGAATGGTCGCGGTTGGTCGCGCTTGTGACGTTTTCGATTTTTGCAGTGGCGACATTGTATAAAGCACTGAGTGGTCAAGCATCTTGTGGTTGCTTTGGTATCTACGAAGTCAATCCTTGGTGGACGTTGATGCTGGATGGTGCTCTGGTCGGTATGTTGTTTTATGCAAGAGCAGATACGGAACGCCCCTTTTTTTTTCGATCAAGTGCTGCACTTGTTTCAACTTTTATTCTGGTTGTTCTTTTATGTGGCAGCACTACTTGGTGGATGTTGAATACGGAAGCGGGTGCCATTGATCAAGATGGCCAGTTAATTGGCGATGAGTCATTCGTTGTTTTGGAGCCTGAAGATTGGGTGAATCAGCGATTACCGATCTTGCCGTATTTGGATATAGGTAAACGTTTGGAAAACGGGCGCTGGATCGCCGTGTTGTATAAGCATGATTGTTCACATTGCGTGGAGATGCTGCCACAGTTTGAGCAGGAAGCAATACAGTTTGCTGCGGCCGGTCAGAATGAACATGTGGCATTAATCGAGATGCCACCGTATGCATCGGCAGAATATGACCCAGTGCCAAGTGATACCGTTTGCATACGTGGTCGCCTTGATGAATCGCGTGAATGGTTTGCCCAGACACCGGTGGTGATGGAGATCGACAAGGGTGTCGTGACCAAACTGCGCGAACATGAAAACCAGTAAGTCAGATATATTTGTTAATGGGAGAGTTCGGGTGCAAGACATGAAAAAACAGTGTTATCAAGGCCAATTCCGGCATAAGCAGGCAGCATTCACTCTGATGGAAATGCTGCTGGTAATCGTGATCATCGGTATTCTTGTGGGAGGCTTGGCAGTTAGCCTATCGGGACGATCCCAGGAAGCCATGATCACACGAGCCAGGGCTGATGTGAAGAGCACGCTTGCATTGGCGCTGGATCTCTTTGAGCAGGATATTGGTCGGTACCCATCGGATGATGAAGGACTTGATGCGCTGATTAATGATCCGGGTGAATCCAAGTGGAAAGGGCCTTACCTCAAGACTGATTTAGAGCCTGATCCTTGGGGGAATGCTTACGAGTATTCACTGGACCCGGATAATTCCCGTAAGTACCAACTGCGTTGTGCAGGTCCGGATGGCAAGATGGGGACATCTGACGATATCGAGAGCTAAATTATTTGCAACAGGACATCAAACAACTCGGCTATTGCCTAGCCTTCACACTGACGGAGTTGTTGATCGTATTGGTGTTGATGGGCGTGTTGGCCGGTTCGTTGGTGGTTTCGCTTGCAGGCCGGGAAGAACCGCAAGTCATGCGATTGACCGTCGAAGACCTGATGTCGGCTTTGAAATACACCATGAATCAGGCACGGTCCACGCAACGTGATCATCGCTTGGTATTTGATGTGGAGTTGCATCACTACGTGGTTGAGCAATTGAGCCTCGATGGCGAAACTTGGGAAGCGGTTCAAGGTATGGCTGGACAAGGTCACGCCTTGATGCAAGGCATCCAGTTGGTCTCGCCTGAAGATGGCCAGGCCATTGAGATGGTCAGTGACGAATTGCTTGCTTATTCCTTTGGCCCCAACGTCGATGATTTTACCGGCACGGTTCGCCTCATGAATACATCAGGCCAGATGTGGGATATCCAGATTTTGCCAATTTCCATGCAGATACAAGTGATCGAAGATGTGGTGATCAAGTGAAGGATAGGGCAACAATCCATTGGCGATTGCGAGGATTTACGCTGCTTGAAGTGCTGGTGGCCATGACGATTCTTGGTGTGGGGATTCTGGGTGTGGTGACCGCGTTGTCATTGGCTTCCCAAGCAGGTGGTTCATCGCTTCGCTTATCCGATGCCGCCCAATTTGCACGGCAACAGATGATGTTGGCAACCTCAACCACGCCTGAAATGCTCCAACCCAACGAAGGGACCGAAGGACGCTATCACTGGGTTTTAACCTACGATTCCAAGTCGGATGATTTGGTATTGGCGACCATTGAGGTCGATTGGCAAGAAAAGGGGCAGGTGCAGACATTTACCTTGCGTGAGTATTTCCAGCCATACGTTCAGCCGGATGAAGATTCGTAATGCGTGTTCAGAACCGCCGACAAGATGCGTTTACCCTGATTGAACTCGTGACGGCATCCGTGCTCATGGGGATTATTCTGTTGGGCATTTATACCGTCTTCAAACAGTCGATGGCAGTCGAAGAGCAGATCACCAAACGCTGGCATACCAAAGCTGCGGCCCAGCAAATTGCTGACCTGTTGGCCGATTCCATTGAGAACATTGTCAACGTTCAAGGTACATCCCCGTTGAGTGCCGGCAAAGACGAGGATTTCGGTGGCAGGCAACTGTCCTGCACGGTCATGGGGGGCGATGCCACTGAGGCTAATCCCGCAAATAGCGCGATGCAGTGGCGACGGTATCGATGGGGGCTCAACGAAGACCAGGCTGGTCAACTGCTAATTCAAACCCGGTATTTTGCAGGGACCATTGAACTGTTACCTGTGCATGTCGATGAGGAAACCACGCAGGATCAATTATGGAATCGCGTGCCGTTGGAAGTGATTGCTGAGGACCTCAAATCTATCAACATTCACTTCAGGCCCAAGTACAACCCGGATGCCGAGTGGAAGGACAAATGGGGCGGGATTGGCACACCCATTCTGGTACGTATTAAAGTGGCTGTGGGGGATACCACGGTGACACGCTACGTCAGCCCACACGTGACGTTGGCCGTGTCCAGTGCGGAAGGTGGGGGATGATGCGGCGTGGATCGATTCTCATTCTGGTGCTGTTTGTTCTGACGGTCTTGAGCTTGATTGCCTTAAGCTTGTCCTACCGAACCGGTGTGGAAACCCGTGACGCGCGGCACGAAGCGATACGGATCAAGCTGGCCTCTCTGTCCCGCTCTGCCGCGTCCATCGCAATCAGCAGGATCAAGCAAAACACCAACGATTACGATCATCCCGCTGAGTCTTGGTGCATGCACGCCAGTTTGGATGAACAGAACCTGTTGCCGGAATGGTCGCAGATCACCAATGATGATGAGGAGGAACCAGAGTATCGAACGACCTACAGTGTGATCGACGAAGATGGGAAGCTCAATCTCCTCTATGCCTCCAGCGAAGCATTGGAAAAGTTTGGTCTTTCACCATCACAGATCGATAGTTTTTTTGATTGGATTGATGAAGATAATATCGCTCGGGCAGAAGGTGTTGAGGATGAATATTATCTTCTACGCAAAACTCCCTATCTAACCAAGAATAAACCGCTTGATATTCTCAATGAATTATTTTTGATACGTGGTATGAATACTCAAATCTATTGGGGTGAAGATTGGAATCACAATAAAACGCTTGATACCAATGAAGACGATGGGATTGAGCAGTGGCCGGTCGATAACATGGATGGCGAATTGCAATTGGGTTTGGTCGACGTGTTAACTGTATATGGTGATGGGAAGGTTAACCTGAATACCGCGCCCCGTCTGGTTCTGGAAACACTTCCCATTACAGAACAAGCCGTGGATCAGATCATCGGCTATCGCATGTTTGACCAATCCAGCTCAGGCAGTTTGGATGATCATGCATTTCGGTCAGCAGACGATATCGCCTTGCTTCAAGGGCTAAGTGATGCAGATAAAGACGTTCTGACTCAAATCACAAAATTCTCTTCACATTATTACCGTGTTGTGATAGAATCACTTCACCTACCTACCGGGCTCAAACATCGTTTAACGCTGGTCGTTCAACACGATGGCAATAATTTCGGGATCATCTTGTGGCAGTAGTGAATGAAATTTCTGGGGAAGTTCACGAATCCGCGTCGCGTCTGACGCAATTCATCAAAAACAAAAGAATATCTACAAGCAAAACGAAAACAGGCTACCCGTATAAGGTTTTAGTATGTAAGCCTGACCATCAAACGATTACTGGTTTTGAACTGAATATATTAAAGGATGATATTTCAGTCGTACACCAGTTTTCGATTTCGGAAAGTACTTCCGATCATCTATCAGAAATATCAAAAAACATACCAATCGTTTTGGTATTGCCTAAACGTATTTACCTGACACGTGTTTTTGAGTTGCCGGTTTCCGAGCCTGGTGAACTGTTTGAAATGATTCGCTTGGAAGCAGAAGCCAGTTTGCCATCAGATTATGGTTCAATTGAGGTTTCCTGTCGTCAACTTCCTGCAGCTGAAGAAGAACAAACAACGGTCAAGCCATATGAAGTCTATCTTTTAAAGACTTCACTGATTGATCAATATATTCAGACGCTTAGCCAACATGGTTTACAGTGTGAATATATTCTGCCATCAGCCGTGTTTTGGGACTTGGCGTTGGATCAGCGCGATGAGACAGAATCTGCTGGTGATGATTTACTGATTTCACCGGTCAATGGTAGTGCATTTGAAACCGCGCATCGTAGCAGGCAAGGTGGTGTTATTGTACGGCATCTGGATGCATCTGCGGAAACCGAGTTGCGTCAACGACTGATTGAGTCCGTGCGCGTGATGCACAGTGAGACACGCCTTGACTTGGATGATTCCGGGCCCATTCGCATTGGATATCTGCATCAAAGGCCGCCTGCAATTCATCCCAACGGGCATGTGCAGATGTTGGATCGGACCCCTGCATGGTCATCAAAGCGTATGGACTCGGGAGTCGCTAACCTGCCTTCGGGATTATTGAGTATGGCGGCTAGTGTTTGGGCCAATCATCGCAATGACAGTATCTGGCAGACGGTCAATTTAGTACCACGCTCGGTTCGCCATCTGAATTTAAGAAGAGCACTCTATCGCCAGGTTGGTATTAGTGCCGCCTGTTTCGCAGGAACTCTGGGCTTGGTGTGGCTGTCACTGATCATCAGCACATGGCGATACAACCGGCAGGTTGAAAGGTTGGATCAGTCGATTTCACGCATTCAGGTTGAAGGCGAATCGGTGGGGGATCGTCTGGCTCAATTGGAGGCGGTCTTCAATGCACGCAAGACATGCGATGATTTTACGAACATCGTTGTTGGTTTGCATGAAGCGGATAAAGCCGATGGCGAACTCTCTTACAGTCAGGTCGATCTGCGGGAAGATGGTTCGCTTCTCTTGCGTGGCCAAGCCGAGTCCTTGGCATTGCCATTTGAGTTGCCTCAACAGCTTGAAAAACTCCCCAGCATGTCCAACGTCGTCTTGCGCGACGCGGGGCAAGCCAAAAAGGGTGCAGGATCGGTTACGGAATTCAGGGTGGAAGCGGTTCACAGGCGGGAGGACAAGAAATGAAAGATCGTTTCCTCCAATGGCTTGATCGGCTCAACCCGCGTGAGATGATTCTCTCGGTAGTCATCTTGTTGATGGTGGCTACATTTGTTCTTGGTCGCAGTTGGATTCTACCTGCTTACGATGCATGGAAGGTGGCCAAGACGACAGCACAGGCAAGACGTCTGGAATATGCCAAACTCTCGCGATTCCTAGAAGTGCGTGAAGATGTGATGGTTCAGTATGAAACATTACCCCCGGAAGTGTTTCAGAAAGAATCGGACCAGATCACGCTGTCACACTTTTTGCGCAAAGTAGAGGAATTGGCGCGGCATCCAAGCATGACCATTGTCAGTGCCAAGCCCCAAACCATTGAATCCAAGGGGAAATTCCGTCAATTTCCGATTCGACTTTCAGTCTCCGGTGTATTGCCGGAAGTGACCCAGTTCATTGTTGAATTGCTCAATGGCCCGGACGTGGTGGGGCTGGAGAGTTTTTCATTACGCGGTGTCCAAGGCGGGCGTGAAGTGGAATGTACGCTATCCATCTGGATGGTTCGCCTGGCACCGTTGAAATCAGATCAAACAACAAGCAAGGATGCGCTGACTCTCAATGGAAGTGATGGCGTAAGGAGCCGGGGTTGAGTAGCGAGTTTTTAGACCAGCGCAAACAGTTGATTGTGATTCATCGCTTCAAGCAAAGCGCAGTGGTGACAATGTGCATTGGTGGTTTGCTGGTGTTGTTGACGCTGCTATGGCCGACAGGCTCGGATGCGTCCAACCGCTACCTGGCCAGCCATCGCAACGATGTGCCGGAGTTAGTGGCACCTGACCCGCAGCTTAAAACCATTCTGGCCAAAGTGGCTGGAAGCAGGTTGATTCGACCTGCACAGGTGCAGGCAGCTGTCAAAGACACCGGTGCGGCGCAACGACTTTTATCGCGATTGAAGCTGCAAAGCATCGTTCAAATGGGAAGTGAACCAGTAGCCTACGTCCGCGTTCAGGGCGGCAGTGTGCAGACTGTACGACGGGGTGGGCACTTGTTGGATTTTGTGGTTGATGAAATCGCCAATGGCAACGTCAAGCTGACGTTGGACGGGGTTTCGGTTGACCTGACGTATTAACTTTGTTCGAGGGGGCATGCACTTGGTCTGCCAACGCATCGGTATTCATGTCGTTTGGGTGTTATTCATTGGGGCAATGCTGACACCTCAGTTCACTTGGGCACAACAACGTGCCTTTGATCCTTTTGGTAAAGGCAAAGGTAAGCCTGGAGCTAAAGCTCAGCAACCCAACGAAGGTCAGATGGCTTCCGGTGAATTTGTGGATACGCCGATCACAGACGTGTTTCGCGTGGTATCTGACTTGACCGGCTGGAGCATCATCATGAGCCCGGATGTCTCCAAGTCGCCGCCCAAGGTCAATCTCTGGGTCAAGGACATGCGACCGGAAGAAGTGTTGACGCAAGTGGTCAACCTCAGCGGCTTAGTGCTACACCGTGAAAGTGCCAACAACTATCACGTGATGACGTTCGATGAGTACACCAAGCTCTTTGGTGTGGAACGCCAGGTCCGTCAACTGAAAAATGCCAAAGCCGAAGATGTGGTGAAAGTACTCACGCCCTTTATTGAAGGCGATAAAGCTGCGAAAGTCATTGCAGTTGCTTCCAGCAACAAAGTGGTCTTGCTTGTTCCGCAACCTCTCATAGATCAGTTGAATCGCTTGATCGATACGATTGATGTTCCCTTCCTAAAGGAAAACAAGGTCCATCAACTTAAGCACATTACTGCCAAGGAAGCGGTGGAAGTGCTCAAGCCGTTTTTGTCTGAGGACAAATCCAAGTCGGAGCAAATCATTCCAGTGGATGCAAGTAACAAAGTGATCTTGTTGGTTGCCCAGCCATTGCTCGATGAAATGGACAAGCTTCTGAATACTGTTGATGTGCCGTTTAAGCGGGAACATCGCGTGTACTCACTTAAGCATGTGACAGCCCGTGATGTGGTGGATGTGCTCAAGCCGTTTGTTGAAGGTCAGAAAACCGATCAGGTCATTGCCGCCGAAGCCAGTAACAAGGTTGTATTGCTGGTTGCCCAGCCTTTGATGGATCAACTGGTCAAGCTCATTGAAGATATCGATGTACCATTCCAGACGGATCACATCGAGATCGTTCGGCTCAAATATCTTGAAGCGGATGTCGTCACACCATTACTGGAAAAGTTTTTGACCAAGTCCATTGGCAAGAGCCAGGACAGCAATGTTTCATTGTTTGGCAATTCAGACACACCTGAAAACAAAGGCAAACCTGCAACCAAGGGGCAGGACGGTGGCGACGATGCCAGTTCCCGAAAAGCTGGCGAAAGTTTTCTGGTGCAGTTCATGGTGGAGCCCAAGCTCAATGCAATTGTACTGCGTGGTTTGCCCAGTGATGTGAAACGGGCTGTTGATCTGCTGCATGAATTGGATGAATCGCCCAATTTGGAAGTGGTCAGTTACCAGCTTAATTACACCGACGCCAAGGAATTACGGGATACGTTGGAAAAATTGGTGTCCGAATCCGGACGATCCGGGGGTAAGAATAGTGGACGCTTGCGTGTTGCTATCAGCGAACAGAATAACCGCATTGTGGTGGAAGGATCAGCAGAAGATCAAAAACGCATGGCAATCATCATCAAAGCCATTGATCAGCCATTGCCAACGGGCGCTGGTGATATCCGTGTGTACCACCTGGAAAATTCCAATGCTGAGGAAGTCGCAAAAGTTCTTCAGGAAATGCTGGAGGAAGATGACGAAAAACGGGCGAGTGTGGAGTCGGGTCAGAATGGCTCGACAGGATCAGGAAGGACAGCCACGGCATCTGGTGGATCAGGCACATCCGGGGGAACTTCCGGGGCTTCCGGGGGCGGGGGTGGGGCGTATACCGATGTGAAGGCGCTGCCTGCTCGTGTGACGGCTGCTCCTGAAATCAATGCTGTTGTGGTTCGAGCGTCTTCTGCTGAGCATGATTCGGTTGCTCAGGTCGTTGCCAATCTCGATCAACCACGTGAGCAGGTCATGATCGAAGTGACCCTGGTTACAGTCCGTGCATCAGATGAGTTTAATCTGGGCGTTGAGTTGGGTGGGAAAATTGGGATTGATGGGACGGATATTCTTGGTTTTTCGACATTTGGTATTACCGAAGTGGATTCACTAACTGGAGCTTTATCGATTGCCGATCCAGCTTCATTCGGCGGGACGATGGGTGTCTTTAACAGCGATGACTTTTCCCTGGTGGTCAATGCCTTGCAGACTGTGGGGGATGTCCGAATCAGTTCGGTTCCCAAGGTATTGGTTGAAGACAACTCTGAAGCTGAAATCAGTCAGGTCAATGAAGAACCGTATGAATTGACCAGTCAAGGTGATTCGACGTCGGTCACAAGTTTTGGCGGTTATGTTGAAGCCGGGACAACATTGACCGTCTTGCCGCATATCTCCAAAGACAATTGGCTGCGTTTGGAGTACCAGGTCAATCTCAGTTCATTTGGTACGCGGACAGCCCAACAACTTGCAGCCAATTTGCCGCCACCCAAAACCTCCAACGATAGCAAGGGCACCGTTCGTGTTCCCAGTGGCCACATGGTTGTGTTGGGTGGTTTAACGTCATCCAGGGATAGCAAGGTGTTGGACAAGGTCCCGTTGCTTGGTGATGTACCGGTTCTTGGTGAGCTATTCAAGAACCGCGACAACGACACGACCAAAGATACTTTGTTTGTATTCATCCGACCAACTGTTTTGCGGGATCAGAATTTCAACGACCTCAAATGGTTGAGTCAACATGAAATGGATCATGCCCAAATGAGTGATCAGAATTACCCGAGCAACCCATTGAAATTATTTGAATCCACTTTAGACATGACCAAGCGTGATACAGCAAGCGAGAAAAAACATGATTAATCGATGGGTGACAAGTTTTGTGCTGCTTGGTGTGCTGATGACGCTATGTGGGTGTCAATCGACACAAACGCAGGCTCAGCAGGCATTGACCAGGCAGCTTCAGGCAAGGCAAAGGGCTCAACGTCAAGCTGATGCGCTATACAACCAGGCAATCAAGAAGCATGAAGAGTCCAAGTTTGAGGATGCACTTGCTTTGCTTCAAAAGGCCGTCCAAACGGACACCAAGCATCTGAAATCCTGGCTGGCGTTGGGTGCGTTTGAAATGGAACAAAAAGACTATGCCGAAGCTGAAAAAGCTTTCCGGGCAGCATATGAAGTGTCTCCTAATCGGCATGAGGCTCAATACAACCTTGGGGTTCTGTATGAAACGGTCTTGCATTACGATCAGGCGATCAAAGCTTATGAGACGGCTCTGAATGTCGCTCCCAATGACCTGCACATTATCGAGAATCTGGCAAGAACCTACATCAAGGCAGATCATGATTTGCCCAAAGCCTATGAATTGCTGCAAAAAGCCAAGCCGCGTGAGTTCAGAGAGGATTGGCGGAAGTGGCTGTATGAGCAGCTTCGGGATTTGAAACTGCGTACCGGAAACGGAGATGTGCCCGCATGAATAAGGACGTTGCATACATCATGCGATTGGGCTGCTTATTGGCCATCCTGCTACTGGTAGTCAGTAGGCAGGTTGAAGCTGAAGTGACAGGGGCTGATGAAGCCTTGAGCTATCAAACAATCAGTCGAAAGTATGCCAATCATCCACAAATGCAGGCATTTAAACGCCGTCTGGAACTGATCAACGATGTCAAGAAAGATATCGAGCAGAGTTTTACGCAGCAACGTCAACAAGCATTGGATAACCTACTGGACGATACGCTCGGGACCGATTTGAGCTTGGCACCAGTCAGTCAATCATCAAAGCTTGAGATCAAAATTTCAGCTGTGGATTTGCTTAAGAAGTACAGCAAGCAATTTTCTACAAGTCTGGAAGCAGATGCTTTTGCCGAAGATGAGCAAACCGTATTACTCAAGGAGTACTCCAGGCAAATTCGCAAAGTCAGTGATCAGGTGGCTCAAAGGGCACAATCCGTTGCAGCGGCCAATCCAGATCAGGCAATGCGCGTGATGGCCTTAAGTTTAGTTTTGCCATTGCTGCACGTTCCAGATGAGTACTGGCAAGTTAAGGATCTTGAGGGTTTACCGGGTTGGGTGCAAGAGTCAATCAACTTGGTTCGACTGGAAGATTTTGCGTTACGGGCTCATCGGCCCATGACTGCCTATGTTTTCGCTTCTGAATCTTTCAGTACAACAAATGAATCTGAGACGCGTGATTTAAAGACATACTTGGAGGAGGCAGGGGGCCGTTTGTTGCGTGAGGAGCGGTATGACGATGCCATTCAATGTTTTGAAGTGGCTAAGGCTGATGCTTTGAAACGAGATGACTATGAATATGTCAATGAAACAATCTTCCGAGAAGCACAGATTTTAGATGATATCGGTCGCCATGAAGATGCTGTTGCCATGATCCAGCCCCTATTAACACATGAAACCAAAGGCAACACCTTCGGCAAGGCTGCCATGTTGCATTTGAAATATCTCTACAGCGGTAAGAATTACGGACAGGTTTTAAACGCCAGTGTCAAGTACCAAGAGGATGAACGGTCTCAAAACTATCTGCCCCAGATTTTATACATCACATGGGTCGCAGCTCGTCTGGGAAATGCCCAGACACTTGCTGATGTGACTCGAAAGAAATTCGTCAAGACATTCCCCGATCACATTCTTGCTGCGGATATGTATTTCTCACAAGCAATGAATTCATTGGCCAGAAGCGATTATCAGGATTGTCAAAGGATTATAGAGTACATCATTTACAAATATCCCAACTCACGATTGATCAAACGAGTAAAGGAAATCAAAGAACGCATTACCAAGAGTACTGAAGTAACGCATTAACGTATTAAATGTGAGACATGTAGCATTTAATAATTCATGTCCATCGAAACGAATCGGGGTGTTAGTTGATTAAACAATCGAAAAGCATGCAATTTCAAGGCAATTCTGCCGGTGATGCGATCTATCAATTGACGCCCATGCAAAAGGTAATGTTTGCCGATTCCGTGCGTCATGCCCCCGGAAGCTCAACCCCCGGAAGTCCAAACCATGAATGCCGTATTTCAGGGAGCCGGAGCAATGTGTTGCAGGTTGCCTTCAAATTCAATTCAGCATGTACAGATGAAATATTAGGTCATTCTTGTCGGCTTCTGGTTGATCGGTTTGATGCGTTACGCATGCGTTTTACTCTCGATTCGCAGAACAATCCAATTCAAATGGTGGATGAATCATCTGATGTATCCATTAAGTTTTTTGATTTGTCAGAACAGACTCAGGATTCAAAACAGCAATTCATTGATCGGTTCTTGGTCGGCGATTGTATGAATGGTTTTACAGTTCTGGACTCACCGTTGGTCAGGTTTGCATTTTTCCAGATAGCACGCGATCAATGGCAATCCATTTTTACCATTCATCATTTGATCATGGATATGCGATCCATTCCGGAGCTTCTTAAGGCTTTTTGCTGCATTCTGGGTGGTGATTCACTTGAACAGAACAGTAATTTTGTTTCGTATCTCAGCTATCTGAAAGGGCTACCGACGAATTATACAAGTCCCGATCAATGGAGAAAGACATTAAATGGTAGCGGTACGATCGGCATGATTTCCTCACCAGAAGTGGATAAAAGGTTTGCACATAGCAAGATCGAATCATCGGGACTGTCTGCCAAGGAGACCCAGTTGCTTTGGAAATTGGCAGACACATATGACATGAGTATGACATCAATCCTGGAGGCGACATGGGCAGTGGTACTGTCACGGCATACACGCCAGGATAGCGTGCTGTGGGGTTCAACCCGATCACATCGTCCCAAAGAATTGCCTAGCAGTCAGAGCATGGTGGGGTTGCTCATTAACACATTGCCTGTGCAGGCAGAACTAAACAGTTTTCAGAATGTCGGCGACCTGATTCGAGATATACGCCAGCAGCATCTTGCACTTCGAAACTTAATGCATGTGAATCAATTGTCATTGATTCGTGAAAAAGGTAAATCGCTATTCGAATCACTGGTTGTGTATGACCGTCAAGATTTGGCTGATTGCTGCCAGGACCTACCTATCAGTGATATTGCTTTTTACAGCAAGCCCTCTGTCCCATTGGTGCTGGAATGTTCGGGAACTGAGTGTCTGAAAATCAGTGTGCGTTATTGGCCGGAGGTGATTGAAGATAAGACGGCACAATCTCTATTAGATCACGTCAAAGCATTACTCCTTCAATTGAATGACAGCATTGATGCCAAGGTGTCGGATTGGTCAATGCTGACATCTGATGAATCTGATTTAGTCACCCAGCAATACAACGAAACAGATCTTGAATTCCCTTCAGAAAAGTGTATTCACGAATGGTTCGAATCGTCTGTACTGAAGAGCCCCAACGCAATTGCGGTACAAGATTCGGACTTTGAATTGACATATAAGCAGGTTGATCAAAGAGCTAACCACATCACAAATGTATTGACAACAAATGGCTACAAGGGAGGAGATAAGATTGCGGTCTTGATGAAGCGAGATTGCAATCTTATCCCTTCTCTGCTTGGCGTGCTGAAGGCCAGTTGTGTCTATGTGCCATTTGATGATTCCTGGCCTGTTAATCGTATTCAAAACGTTTTAGAAAAACATCAGATTCGATGCATGCTGGTCTCCAGTGACAAGCTGAATAAAGTATCTGACATTGTCTCGAAAGCCAATGTGCTTGAACATGTTTTTTCAATTAATCCTTTACGCGATGAAGCTGGACAATTCAACTGGCCTTCAAGTGCATCATTTCATCAGATTACTCTTGATGATCATGTGAGTTCTGAACCTGTCGATGTAAATGTAATCAGTTCTGAACCTGCCTACATCATCTTTACATCGGGGACCACTGGCGAACCCAAAGGTGTACAGGTTAGCCATCGGTCCGTCAGTAATCTGATTGATTGGGTAAACCGAGAGTTTATGGTTACTCCGCAGGACAAACTCCTGTTCGTTACATCCCTTTGTTTTGATTTGTCTGTTTATGACATCTTCGGCATTCTAGCTGCTGGGGGAACGATTCGAATTGCCTCTGAAATCGAGCGGTCCGATCCGGATGCCATGATTCAAATTCTGGCAGACGAAAAAATTACCTTTTGGGATTCCGCACCGGCATTTATAAAGCAACTGTTCTTGGCTGGTAAGCAGAACCACGTCAAACAGTTTTCTGAATCATTACGTTTGGTTTTCTTAAGCGGTGATTGGATACCGCTCGATTTACCCAAGCAGATCGTTGACCGTTACCCCAATGCTGACGTGATTTCATTGGGTGGGGCGACAGAGGCAACCGTCTGGTCTAATTATTACCGGGTGACACATCAGGAAACCAGGCACCGCAGTATTCCATATGGCCGTCCGATCCAGAATGCCAAGTATTACATTCTTGATCAGTTAATGAAGCCCTGTGCCGTCAATGTGCCAGGTGAGTTGTATATCGCTGGCGAGTGTGTGGCCATAGGATATGCTGGCAACATTGCTCTGACTGATCAACGTTTTGTAACTTGCCCGTTTGATAGCCGGTACCGGATGTATAAGACAGGTGATTTGGCACGCTGGCGTCCGGATGGTCAGATTGAAATTCTCGGACGAATCGATAACCAAGTGAAGATTCGTGGCTATCGCATCGAACTTGGAGAAATCGAATCGGTCTTGCGAAAGCATGAGTCCATTACGGATTGTGCAGTTTGTGTTCAGAAGAATGACGATGAGGACCAGTGTGTTGTGGCTTATGTCGTGTTAGATGATTCCAATGAAAATCAATTCGACAAGACTGAAGTAATGAATTTTCTTGCCGGGCAGTTACCGCAGTATATGTTGCCATCAAGATTGCTTTGTGTATCCCATATCCCACTTAATTCCAATGGCAAAGTTGATCAGATCCAACTAAAGAATCATGTTGTCCAAAGTGATCAAGATAGATCTCAGCAATCCCCCCGAAACCCATTGGAATCAAAGCTGCATGCGATTTGGTCAGAAATCTTAGGTATCGATCTGTTCGGAATTGACGAGAGCTTTTTCGATTTGGGTGGTGATTCGCTGCAGGTATTCAAGGTTGTCTTGAAGGCTGAATCAGTTGGCTTGTGCATGACACCCAAAATGCTGTTCCAATACCAAACCATTGAACGCATTGCTGACGCAATGAAGGGGCTTGCTACTAAACAATGTTTAAGGACAGAGAACAACGATGATTTACCACTGCTCCCATCACAACGATGGTTTTTTGAGCGAGGTATTCAACGACCGCAGTTTTACAACGTGGCTTTCCTGTATCAATTCCAGACGCAGATCACGAGTGATGCGTTTATGCAGGCTGCAGAATCATTGCTTCGACGACATCAATCGTTACGCCTGACATTTCAGAAAAGAGCAGACGACTGGAAGCAAACTATTGGTGATTTTGAAATCCATGTGATTGCTGAATCGGTGTTTCTGAATCAGTACGCCAATGTGACGGCTAGTATTCAGACAATTGCTTACGACCTTCGAAAACAAATGGATATTGACAATGGCCCGTTAGCCAAGTTGGTTCTGATCCAATGTGGATCAGACAAGCCGTATTTGTTGGTGGTGATGCATCATCTCGTTTTTGATTCCGTGAGTCTTGAGGTTCTCAAGAGCGATCTGCAATCATTGCTCCAGCAGAATGACATACCGAATCGTCAATTGCAGGAAGGCCGGTATCCCAATCAGTCCTATTCATCAGTTTGCCGTGATTTTGAAGTATTAGCGAGAAGTAAATCGCTGCACGATCATGCCAGTCATTGGTTGGATGTTCCTTGGGATATGGCTGAGCCGTTGCAGACCGAATTGAATCATGGTCCCAATAGCTATTCGAGTTCAAGTATTCAGTCTGCCCATTTACCATTGGGCAATTATTGGGAAGTTACCAATCAATCTGAATTACAGATTGACGAAATCCTGTTGCGGGCACTAGGTGGTGCATTCAGTCATGTGTTTGATGTCAAGCATTTCTTAGTGGACTATACCAGTCATGGCAGAGACGTTGATTTGGAAGTTGACGGTTTGTCGAATGTGTTTGGCTATTTGACATGCGTGGCACCGTTATTGGTTGATGCATCTCCTGTCGAGAGCAGGGGGGAGTCTTACACCTACCTGCATCAAACGCTAGAACTGGCCAGGGCAAAAGCCACAACGTTTGGTCTGCTGAAATATCTGACTAATTCAGATCAGATTCAATCTACCATCCGAAAGATCCCACAACCAAGTATCAAATTTAACTACCACGGCAAATGCCTGCCGGATGAACATCAGTTTTTAAAGCCAGTTGATATGAAGTTCTCGGGTGTGATGCCGGGTGATGAAGAACGGTTTTATCAATTCAACATTGAAGCCTACCAGACGGACAAAGACAGGTTTCTTGTTGAAATCAAATACAGTCGGAATGTTTACTCTGACGCATTGATCAAGAACTTGCTCAAGCAAATAAATGAACAGTTTCAATACCAACTGTCTTTTTACCAAACAAAGGAAGCCATCCGCACAAGTTAATCTGCATGCATATTCTCTCGTTATATTTTAAGCACTCCAAATGGCTGCTGTTTCTGGCAACTGCTTTGGGTATCGTCAGTGGGTTGACGACAGCTGCATTGCTGGCATGTATTAACCATGCCTTGCAGAATCCCAACTGGGTGTCCCATGACGTTGTCATATTTGGCAGCTTGTGCATATTGCGACTCGTATCAGGTGTCTTGGCTCATTACATCCTGATCAGCATGTCGCAGCGTTCGATTATGAACATTCGGTTGGACTTGTGCCAACGGACATTGGATTCATCTTTATCTGAAATTGAACTTGCAGGTAAGAACAAGCTCTTTGCCTGTTTTTCGGATGATGTCATGGATGTATCCACAGCGGTGATCAACCTGCCGTATTTCTTTGTGAACATCATCGTGCTGCTGGGTTGTCTGGCTTATCTGGGCATGATGTCAATTCCGATGTGTGTTGGACTTGGGGTTTGCTTTGCTCTTGGTATTTTGTCTTACACGATCCCCATACGCATTGCCATGACGCATTTGAAGAATGCCCGTGAATCACAAGATGATCTTTTTGCTCGTTTTGACGGAATCGTCAGTGGCGTCAAGGAACTCAAATTACATGAGCAAAAACGCAATGACTATTTGCTCGGTGCATTGTATCGGTCCGCTGATTCCGTTCGGAAAAACAACATCATGGGCATCGGCATTTACGCGACAGCAGCCAATTGGAATCGCTTGTTGTTTTTCGTTTATGTCGGCGTGATCATCTATGCCTCGCCGACGATTGTCACTGACATCAATTTGGCACTTTTATCATCGTATGTGCTTGTTTTACTCTATATGATGGCACCACTGGAAGCGATCCAGAATGCCTTGCCACATATCGCCAAAGCCAATGTCGCTTTGCAAAAGTCCGACAGCTTGGGTTTGACCTCGTCAGAAAAAACGAAGCCCGATGATTTTAAGCAAACGGCTTTTGATCATTGGAAGGCCATTGGTTTGTACAGTCTTTGCCGGCAGTACAATCATCAGCCCAGCAATGAGTCCTTTACGTTGGGGCCAATCAATCTTGTGCTTCATCGTGGGGAAGTTCTCTTTATTACGGGGGGAAATGGCTCCGGTAAGACGACATTGGCCAAAGTGCTGGCTGGGCTGTATTGCGATTTTGAAGGCAAACTCACAGTCGATGAGCAGGACATCAGTGAATCCAATATTCATGCTTACCGCTCATTGTATTCAGCAGTCTTCTCAGACTTCCATTTGTTTGATGAAATTCACGGTATTACGGAAGAAGCAATCAATCGGTTGTCCTATCAATATCTCAAGGATTTTGACCTGAGTCATAAACTCAAGATTCAGGATGGCAAACTCTCGACGACAGCCCTTTCGTCTGGCCAGAGGAAACGCGTCGCGCTCTTGATTGCGATGATGGAAAATCGCGATGTCTACATTCTCGATGAATGGGCGGCAGATCAGGACCCAACATTCCGTGAGACGTTCTATCACAAAATCATTCCAGACCTCAAAGCACAAGGCAAGACGTTGGTCGTCATTTCCCATGACGACCGGTATTACCACCTGGCTGATCGATTGATCAAGCTGGATTGTGGTGTCATTGAAACAGAATTCCCCGGGGAACCTGATGATACAGCGGCAGAATATGATGTATGTCATTCGAACAATTAAATTGATGAACCTGCAACGATATTGCCTGTTCTTCATCGCTCTCTGCGTCTTTGGTATGGTTCAAACGTCCTTCGCTGAAGGACTGCGTGGACATGCCTATGACATCCCGAAGTTAGATGATTGTGCGGTTACTGGTGAAGCTACCTCATGGAAAGACCATGCCTTCAAGATTGAATTGCTGGCAGACCCCAATGGCAAGTACAAAAAGCCCTCTGATTTTGATCCCAAAGTTCGGCTTGCCTGGTGTGATAAAGGCTTGCTGGTGTATGTGACTGTTCAGGACGATCAGTTTGAAGAGGCTGAGAACAAACGCCGGATGTTTGAAGGTGACGCGATTGAGTTATTCATTGGCACTAAGCGGGGCGAACACGATTATTACATGCTGGTTCTAGGTCCGGGGGTGACACCTCAATTCCCAGAGCTCCGTCACATATTCTTTGATGAGCGTGGGGGCGGTCCTGTCGTAGCTGAAATTCTTGATCCTTTGAAGCTTGAAGTAAAGCGTTCCAAGCTTGATAAGGGCTATGCCATTGAAGTATGTCTGCCCTGGACGAATCTTCAGTTGCAACCTAAGTCTGATCTGAGTCTCGCGTTTCAAGTCTATGCCATGGACAAGGACCCGGGTGAGGATGTTTTCTGTGCGACATGGTACCCAGCCAATGACACACATTTAAACCAAACCACATCCATGCATTTACTGAATCTGGCTGATCATGCCAGTTCCGATTCAAAGTCCGTGATTGCAGGTCGCTTTAATGAATTGAACATTGCTCTGGATGCCACATTGATTGGCAAAACGATCAAGGTGATCCGCGAGGGGGAAACGATCCATGAGGAAGCCATCAAGCAAATCGATGGTCGTGGCAAGTTTACGGTGCGATTACCTATCCCACTCAACGGTGAAAAGATCGGCGATTTGAACGTCTACATTGATGGGCAATGGGTTGGATGCACCGAACGTGGCAAGCCAGAATCCATGCTCAAGTATGCAATGGACGAAGGGGAGTTGGATTTTTATCAATACGTTTTTAGTGGCGATCAATTCCCCAAGGTCGAGTTTAAGCATCCGGATATTGTTCGCTCGCTTGTCGGTGAATATCAGGTTAAGCCTCATTTTTATGACAAGACTTTTAATGAAGTCACCGTTGCTGATCACCCAGGGAAATACGCTGCGGTCGTGGAGATTCAAACCCAGTTCGGTAGAACCACGCGACGATTTTTCAGTCTTTACCGCACAACGGATCAAGACAAAGTGCCCATGCTCAAATTGCCAGTTTGGTTGATGCCAAAAGTCAGCGAAATCGTTCTCCAGGATGGGCTGATGTTGGATTTGCCGGAAGTTGAGGGGGAGGCAGACCAGTACAGCGAGAATGATGCGGTCTTGCGCACCTATGCTCACGAACAACACAAGAAGCCAAGTGATACGGAACTGGACGATGCTCGTGTGGAGGACCAAGCATGGTGGGTTCACCAGAAGCGTGAAATTTACGGTCAATTCAGTGATCCCGTCCTGCCTTTACCCAAACGCTATGACACACAGGTTGGCAGAACCATCGAGCATGGTACACCAGAACAGGCGGGGATCAACCCGGATGCAATCAAACTCCTGGATGAAATCTGTGATCAGTGGGCCAAGTCCAATGACGGGAAAGGGGCCACCATCTGTGTGGTCAGGCATGGCATCATTTTTTACTACAAGTCGCATGGCAAAACATTGGATGGCAAAGATATGAAGCCGGAGGTTCCTGGCCCGATGTACTCACTGACCAAGCTGATCACCGGCGTGATGTTGGGCATGTATGTCGATCAGGGACTAATCGATTTGGATGCTCCCATTGACCGGACGATTCCCACGGTGCGCGGTATGGATGTCAATGTGCCTATGACCCATCGGATGTTGATGACGCATACCAGTGGATTGCAGGGGCACTATGGAGATGAATTCAGGGATCTGGAAGAGCGGATCGCCGAGGAATATGCCTATGACAAAGTGCCGGTTGACTTTAAATACTGTGGCTTGGGTTTTGCATTAACTGTCAAGGCTCTGGAACTGATTTCAGATGAGCCTTACCCGAACCTGTATCGGAAGCTGCTGTTCGATCCACTGGAGATAAATCACACCGTCTGCAAGAACTCACACAATGGTGGGATCGGAATTGCCATCGACGTGGTCAAGGTTGGCCAGATGCTCCTGAATAAAGGGACCTATGGCCATTACCGTTTCATGTCTGAGCAAACGGTGAATGCGATCAAACCCAACCCACTGACACCCATTTTTGGTGATGAAACTGAAAAGATATGGGGGATTGGTTTTTGGGGACCGGGGTCACAACGAGCGTTTGAAGAAGGTGCGTATGGGCATGGTTCAGCCAACTCCTCATACATGCGTATTGATCCCAAACATGATTTGGTGATCGCAGTTTCAAGTTTGGAAAAACGACAATATTTCAATGGGACACTTAGAAATAAATTTGTGGAAGCGATTCTGACCCACATCGTTGACGAAAGTGAGGTTGCGACCAAATAGGATCACTTATTGTTTGAATGTACGAGTACGACCGGGACTTCCATTTTTAGGGGAAAACCATGAAAACAAAACTGGCAACGTTTGGGCTGTGTGCAGCCATGTGCTTGGGTGGGCAAGTTTTTGCTGAAACCACATTGCGAATTTCGACTGCTGAAGGTAATGGAGCGGATACCACGATCAGTTCCGCATCACCAAGTGGTGACTTGGGCAAAGATGAGAACCTCAGTCTTCAATATTCATTGCGGGATAACCAAAGTCAAAAAATCCTGCTGAAATTTGATACACGGCAATTAACGAATATGTCTGTCCAAAAGGCATTTTTGACTTTACAGCCGCTTTCGGGATACCACGGGACTTATGAGTTTAATGTCTTTGGTGTGCGCGAAAATTCAGGTCAAGAAAATGCTTTCAATGAGCAGTGGACGGACAAAGGTAGCAAAGGCTTAACCTGGGAAACCGTCAGCGTTCACAACCCGCGACTTGGCGGTGGGTACTGGGAGACCAGGGAAGAGAAGAAGAAGGTGGAAGGTGGAGAGGTTGAGATTGAAACCATCATCGTCAATGCCGCAGGTGTCGACCCAGACCAAGTGACCTATCTGGGACGATTCAGCGTGCGGCCACGCAACAACCGTTGTCGGCTACTGGGTGACGATTTGGCCCGGTTTATCAATTCAGATAAAAACGGCTCTGTGACGCTGCTCATCACCCGCGCAACGCCCAATCCTGCACCGATTACCTTTGCAAGCAGCGAAAACCCGTTCTTTGATCCGCCTCAGTTGCAGTTGACCGTGCAACCAAACTATGACGTCATGGCTCCGATTTCTTCACTTGTGACGTACCCGATCTCAATCAATGGTGCGGATACCACTATCGAACTTTTCCATATCAAGGCCAGTGTCAAAGCTTTCCGAAATGGTTGGATTGATAGTTTGGAAGACATGGAGAAGATGGTTGCTTTCTTGAAGACCGATCAACCCGCTGACTCACAAGCAGCAGCAGCTCAAGCACTGGGCAATATGTTGTTGGCCGAGGCATCTTATTGTGCCATGGAATTGACAGATGAAGAGTGGCTTGATGTCATGAAAGAGTCGCTTCAGAACAATCCCAAACGTAGTGGTGATATTCTTTACGCGTTTATGATGCTGGCTTCATACCGTGTGGGACCTGACGTGACTCCTGAAAATCATCAGGTCAAACTCAAACCCTTTTTAGAATTTGAACTCCCGGCAGCTGCTCGGAGTAATCTGATTGAATGGCTCGTTGACATCGAGGAACCTGCGAAATCCGGGAAGCCAGAAGATATGTTGGCACATTACCGTCAGCATATTCCCAAAGCCTTTGGCATTCAGTCTGAACCTTACGTGTTGATTCAATATGTGGATGCACTTTCAAAGGTTGAAGGCGTCCCCGCAGCGACAGCGTTTCTGGATCAGTTGATGTCCATTCTCGCGGACGATTCCTTGGAACCGGCCGCAGCCTTGTTGCGAATCAGCAGCGAAGCTGAAACCTCTTCCAAGGATGCGTTGACCATCAAACTGGTTGAAGAGCAGCCCAACTCCAAGCTTGCCAGCGTGCTGATGCCGTACTATTTTGCTGCCAAGAATCGACAAGGCAAAATCAAAGAGGCATTTGATGCGGTAGGTGCCAGCAAGGCATTGGAGCAAGCCAAAACAGATGAACAGAAAGCTGATCTGGTTTATCAGACGATTGCAAAGATATCGGTATCCGAAAATCAATTGGAACGTTTTCCCCGTGAAAGTTTGGGGAATTTGAAACTTGGAGAAGTGATGACGCCGCTTGAAGCGTGCACAGCTTTGGCGGAATACCATTTTGATAAGGAAGAATACAAGCCTGCTGCGATTGCAGCTTTGTCTGCTGTCCGCAATATCCCCATCTCCATGCCGCGTCTGGATGATTGGAACAAGAAGGTTACAGCGATCAGTGATTTTAAAGCAACTGACAACACGGATGAACTTAAGAGTGTTGCAGGCTTATTGATTGCACGTTGTTATGAAAAGATGGGCGAAGAACGTCAAAGTCGCAAGTGGTTACGTGTTGCCGAAAAAGCCGCGCCCGCGACGACTATCAAAGCCTATGTGCTTTATCAGCGTGCCAAGCAGGATGCAGAAGGTGGTCGTGTCTCACGCGTGGACAAATACCTTGATGAAGCTGCAACATTGTTCCCCAACAGTCCTGTGTTTGCCAAAATGGCTGATATTGCCAAGAAGACGGAGCCACAGGAATGGTCCGAGGTCGTGGTTGAGAAGAAGCTCCAGGAAGCTTTAAGCAAGGCCAAGAAGACCGAGGACGCCGCTGCCGCTGAAAAGGCATATCTTGAGGCCGCTGATCTGGCGGTTCGCATCGGTCATACCGAGGAAGCGATTTCAGCTTACCAGGCGCTGTGCGAGAAGAACGAAAAGAGCGAACATGCACCAAGCTGCATGGCTAACTGTGTGTTCCTCTTGGAGCAGCAGAACCGTAAGGAAAGCACGAAACGTGCTGAGGCGATGCGCAAAACCATGGTTGAGAAGTTCGGCCAGGAAAAGGTTGATCAACTGATCGCCCAGGCATCCAAGATGTATTACGGTTCGTAAATGTCCATTAGAAGGTGTACACCATGATCGTTATTGAGCGATGTCAACGGTTGTTGTTGGTTTTTGTAGCTGTCATGCTCATGATGGTTTGTGGTGCGCACGCTGCCGATGAAGTGAAAGAGCAGAAGACACAGGAAATAATTGCTCAAGAAGCCAATCATAATGATCAGCCTAAAAGCGATCAGAAGGCTTCAAAGTCACCAGTCACCCCAATCGCTTCGGATTCTGCGCCTGAAAATGCGCAGGATCCGGAGCAGGTGACGGTTGACAAGCCTGGGTACAACGATGATTTCTGGAAAAGCTTTGACGAGAAGCAGAAGAACGCAAAAGACAAATCAAATAATTACACCTTCTGGAAAAATATAAAACCCCCATCCAAGCCAGCCGCCAAGCTCAGTGAGGATAAGACGACAGTCAGCAAGCCCCAACCAAAGGGCCAAGCAGGATTTTGGGATCAAATCCAAACTGCTAATCCGACAGAGGATGGTAAAGGAGATGGGGAGAAACAGGCAACCAATCTTCCGCCTGATGGCAAGAATGTTGTTGGGGCGAATCAGGATTTTTGGAAAACGATCAAGACTGATAATCAAAACAACCAGACAACGGTATCGAAGACGGGGGACACGCAAGAAGTCACTGAAAAGAAAGAAGGGGACTTCTGGAGCAAGATCAAACCCGCGCCTGTTGTTAAGGAAATAGCTGTCAAACCCAAGGACCCCGCGACGATTACAGAGTTGATGCTTGAGGCCCAGTCATTATTCGATAAGAAAAAATACATAGAAGCGGAAGCGCTGTTTGACAACATTCTAACGAAGCAAACCGATCTGCCTAATCACGTTAAAAAAGTGATTTATCAGTGGCAGTTTTTGGCATTGTTCCGCCAAGACCCACTACCATTGGAAAAAGCGGATGTGTTGATCGATAAGATCGCTGCTGAGGAATTGCTGTCCATCGGTTCGTTATGGAACCTGTCATTTCGTTTCCTGCTGCGTCAGGTTTACTTTGCGGACTATCAGAAAAAGCGTCTGGTTTTTGAGGATGGACTCAAACGACTTTTGCCATTTTCTGACGATATCCAGATTGACGGTGAAACCTTTGGTGAAATCGACACGTTTTTAGCCTCGTCGGATCGTGATCGTGGTGTCGATTCACTTGATGTATTAAATACGCTGCTGGTTCTGACACCTAATATGCGTTCGCTGCGACAAGTCAACCAGAAACGCATTGATTATATTAAGAATCAGAAGCGCAATGACGAATTGCTCCTTGCTGCCAAATTGCAATTAGCTCTATCGGTGTTGGCAAAGGACGAATTTTTAACGGCATTGGATCAGTACGAAAGTGAAGATAAACTTCGTGTTCAATCAACTGCGGTAGCTGGGATGCAATCTGATGGCATTGATTCATCATTGCGAGTGCTGTCCCAGAAATATCTAAAAAATGAACCTCAAGACATGACACGGCGACGCAACATGCTGATGTTACTGGCCGGACAGTTTGAGCAGGCAAGAGACTTGGCGATCATTCGTTTTATGCAGACGGATTCAAAATACTCTCAGGATTGCTATGTTTGCTGTGCAGCCGCTCAGTACCTCTATCAAGGTGACTTGGCGAAGACAATCAACTATTTGGATAGCATTCTGCTTCGACTGTATAACTTGCAAACACCAAGCCAGTCGCAGGCTTCAATGGCTGTGACGGATGGCAATCATCCCGAATCATCTACCAAGACAGGTTTCTCATCGTATCTCCCAATTCAGCAGAAACAGATTATCCGAACCCTTGCACAGGAAACCAGTGAAAACAGGGCCTTCCTGTCAACCAGCATGATCACAAGAAAACGAGATGCAGATGCGATTGAGATGGCAGCCAGTGTCTTGCGATTATCGCACGAGATTCTTCAATCCGATGAATACTTAGAAAACCTGATCTCGACATTGCGATCATTGGATGATCATGAACGTTCGGTTGGAATCGTTAATGCTGTTTTGGAAAGAATTGAGGCTGCACCGGTTACCAGCCGACTCAAGTTTGCCAAGGCCACATTCCTCTACCAACACGGCCAAATCGAACAAACCTTATCCACGATTGAGCAAATCGATGCGTCAACACTTGAAGATTGGCGTTCCGTTGACCGCGTCGCGTTGGGGCTTATCAAGACTGTTGTGCTCATTAAGTTCAGACGGCTAGACGATGCTGACAAGCAATTAGTGGAATTGGAAAGAATCACCGATGCTGACCTGGAACAACTGGCTCAAGTGTCCTTTTTGCGGGGGTGGATATGCTTGAACAAGAACGATACGCTGGGGGCCATGACGTTTTTTAAGAAAATCGTTGATAAGTTTGCGGGTAGTTCATATGCCAGCAAGGCACGCCAATTGATCCAACGTTTGGAAATTGCCCGTTTGGCTGGATGAGTAAGGGGAGTACATGTTAAGCCATTACTTAAAATCACACCACATTCACAAGGCAGTTTGTCTCACTGTCTTGTTATTCCTGGGGCAGGTCGTTGCTGCGGAAGAACAAGACAATGATGCCAAACGGATGCTCTTTTCCGCTGCCGAATCTGTGCAGCACGTACTCTCAATCTATGACAAGGATATTGAGGTCTTCGCTGCCATTGAAGCGTTGGATGCTTCAAAACAAAATGCGGATGAGAAACTTTCTGATCGGGTTGTAAAGGTGATTGCAGAGAATGGCTTGAAGGCAAAGATTGTCTCTGGCCTAACCATCACCAGCATCCGGCAATTGCATTTCCCAGTCATTCTGATGGTTCAGCCTGCGATTGAGGTACCCGAGAAAAACCATTTCGTGGTCCTCGAATCAGTTAAGAATGATGAGTTGACGATCTTTGCAGGCTCGGGCCAACGGATCAAGCTGCCATTGTTTAGCCTGTCGCAATTATGGAATGGTGATGCGATTCTGCTTGCACCAGATGCCACCGGGATTCAGGTGCCAAGCTCCAATGCCAGTAACATCAGATTCTGGATATGGCTTGTTGTGATCCTTGGAATTGGGATGCTAGTGATTGGCTTTATCAAAAAGGATCGATCATCTAACAAAACCACAAAGCGTTTACCTAAACTCGTGTTTCAATCAATTGCTGTGATTTTATTTGTCCTAGCTGCGGTGATACTCAATCATGTCATTTTTCACGATCAGTCTCTTGATGATGCTGTTGCACAAAGAGCCTATGCCAGCAATGTACTGGTTGACTTCCGCAACGAGCATGATTTGGTGAGTCCGATTGAAGTAACGGATCTTGAAGCAGAAGCATTGAAAAAGAAAATTGCTGACCACGAGGATTTGTTGTTCATCGATGCCAGAACGGATGGCCAGTATGAAAAGAGCCACATTGAAGGCTCGATTCTGATGGATCACTTTGATGCTGCAACCGCACGACTCAAACTTGCTGGGATACCCAAAGACACCGCAATCGTTGTTTATTGTGCCAGCATCACCTGCGGACGAGGCAGGGCGTGTTCGGGTGTGTTAGCAAAATCAGGATTTACTCACGTGATGCACTTTCCACCAGGTTGGGCCGAACTACAACATTGGAAAGAACTCAAGTGTGTTTATGACACAAAAGAACCTTTTGGGAACCGGAAGGTGGAACTCAAGTGAAAATCATTGGACTACTTGCAAGACTGATTTTAGGTGTCGCGTTCTGCTGGAGCGCAGTTAGCAAGATTGCTGACCCCGGACATTTTTTTGCTAATGTGATGGAATATGGTTTGGTGACGCCAAGCTTCGCCAAGATGATCGCAATCTCATTGCCATGGTTTGAACTTGTTTTAGGCTTACTGTTGCTGGGACGGATTTGTCTGTTGGGTTCGTTTTTCCTGTCCACAGCCTTGTTGTTGATGTTCACGGTATTGCAGACCTATGCCATGTTGACCGGCTTGGAGATTTCCTGCGGATGTTTCAGCGTGGGCGGTGATGCGGACGTGATCAGTGGATTGACCGTGGGACGAGCGGCGATTTTGGCCATCATTGCAATCATTGGTTTGGGGATTGAGATGAAGGTCACGCGCCCCAAGCCGAGTGAAGAGCATACACAAACAGCTAATCCGATTCTGACGTGATTGGGTTTTTATAAGTAAATCAATTTTTAATGAGTGTCTTCCGATTTTGCGCCTTATATAATAGATGGTGAAATCAGGTGACTCATGAAAAAATCTAACCGAATCCCCAAAGATGATCAGTTCTCTGAGGGCGACATACGCCGCACATTAACCAACATATTTCATGTGTCCTGCGGAACGATTCCTCCTTTCCTGTGGGTTGCGGCTATTGAAAGATTCATTGACGAGGAGGGGATCGAAAAGACAGCACGAGAGGCTGTGCGTTCATTTAATGAGGGCGTGGAATCAATTGGTCAGTTTGACGAAACAATCGATGAAGATGCATACGCACAACGATTTATGGCCCAATCCTCAAACTCGTCTGGCGAATTAGCTGAAGCACTATTGAATGATCTTTTGCCGCGTGCCAAGAAATGGTCTGGCACTTAATCCAAGGCAGAAGAACCATGATCGCATGCCATGGTTCAGCACTATCTGATCGCAAAAGGTAAAATGGCATCTTCAAGCAATGCCTGTGGATCGTGCCCATGCCCAAACCTAAGCGTAAACTCACAAAAGCCGAGAAAGCCCGACGTAAAAAACGTCGTGAAGAGACTATGATCATCTTCGTCAACGGCAAGCAGAAACGCGTTAAGCGACCGCCAACCATTGATGGGATGGATGCCGACGAATTTATCCGTCAAAATGCCGATCCGATGTGGCATCATCAGAACGAGATGTGGGAATGCATCGATAAGGATAACGACGGGCTGTGATTAACCACTGAATGATTTCATAAAAGCCAGGGTTGTATGTGCACTTATCAATTGACAGTGGAGTAACTCGAGTAAAACATTGTAGTCAGACCATGGTATCAATTCCATAAGGGATCAGGCAATCGATCTTCAGGGAATGAATATCAAATGCGCCATTTGCTATCGGGAATCGGTAGAAAACCGACTTGCTTCCAGTGTTTGGCCAGCTTGTCCTGAGCCTGTTCATATGAACTTTGAAATTGGTCATACTGCATCTTCTGGCTCCAATCATCCTCCCATTCTTTGGCTTGAGGATTCATCGGCGCTGGACAAGTAACCGTCAAGCCATCGGCAATATGATGGGCCTTTAGGAATTTACGCATGGCTTGAAGACCAATGCCCTTGCCACGAAATTCCGGCAGGATTTCGACCGAGTGAATGTACAGCATGTTCCGCATCAAAAAAGTATCTTTGACCCGTTCAGAAACCTTCAATTTAAATTCGTCCAGCTCGGGATCAAAGAGCTCTTCATAAATCTCACATGCCTCTTGTGAATCGGCATCCAGCAAATCCCAAACTGATGTGCGGCCAGTGATGACGCTTTCCAACCAATACTGGATGGCTTTTATGCGTCCCACCTGAATACGCTCCACAACCTCACCTGAGTCATCATATTGGACACGTTCAAGACTGCCTTCAATTTTGATGCGGTAGTCCAGCTCATCCGAGAACGATTGGACAGTCCGTGTGATCATTTCGTAATCGTAGTCATCATCTTGATCGTACATCAGTGAATTCCCCCTTGATGGACAGAACATGTAATTCAGGATTGTCATAATACCTTCTTGATCGCCCATCGCCACCAGACGCGTGGCAAACCTCGCCAACCGGCGCGATTCATCGTGGCCATGCGGGATTTACAGCTGGTGCATGGACGCACCATGCCAAGCGTGGTGACTTGGATGAACATGGAGACCCATGTACCAGGTGGAATGATGCGACTGGGCTTGGGCACGGGGACATCGATCCACTTACCCAACGGACATTTGGACGCAGGCAAACTCGTGCGTGATTTGAGGTCAGCACCGTCGATGTCGCAGTTGCATTTGCGATCCGGATGGGACAAACAACTAACAGCGTGTTCGCATTGACGGCAGATGGATCGGCGTGTGGTGATGAAGTCGGTGGCCATGGGTTCTCCTAAATTCCTGGTGTGGGATCGCTGCAACTACCGTCACCATTGGAATCGCCGACGATGCAGTTGCCTTCTTCGTCCATACAACTCGTTTCGTCGAGGACTTCGATTTGCAGCTGGACACGGGCGGGGTTGTCGTAGACGTTCCATACGTTGGTACAGATGCTGTGATTGTGTAGTTCGTCGCTGAGGATTGATGCACTGCGGCAACTTCCGGGGTTTCCGGGGGCTGAGGGAATGCAGGCAGCGAAGATCCGTCCGCAGGTGTCGTCCGAATCTTCGTTGGCATAACCATCGATGGTGACGTACCAACGCGTGGTGCCATCACCATCGCAACCTGCGAGTACCATGGCGTTGACATAACTGCTACAAGTCGCCCCCGGAAGTTCGATGCCATAACCTTGCCAGCGTGGGCCGCTGATGGTGTTGCTTTCGCAGTTGGGTTGGGGGTGGCCACCGATCATGCCGGAGTGGCCGCAGCCTGGGCAATATGGAGGGTTCCACGCGCCACAGTTAAATGGAATCTCGATGGTGTTACCCATGAAGGCCGGATCGGTACAGCAGCAACGATCCTGTTCATTGCCGTAGTCGATTAACTGCCAGGTGATGCGAATGCGGGATTGATTGGTGAAGCAACACGGGCCGCAGGCGCATGCGTTGGCTGGCACTGGTTCCTGGCCGCAGCATTTGCCGCAGATCATGAACTCGCCCCCGGAAGTTAAGCCAAACCCACCTTCTCCTTCATTCCGGGGGCGCGGGTCGATGTCGAATTCGCCGTTACTCCCCATCGTCACATACCTCCACAGCCATGGTTTCGTTGGCGTCATACAGGATGAATTCGCGTAATCCGTCAGAGGGGTTGGTGACGTAATAACCAGTGCCGATGACGCCATCGCCGGTTGCTGGTGCGGTGACGAGTTTGCCTGCTGCGGGACGTTGTTTGAGGGGCGTCAGTTCCTCGCCGAGAATTGTGCCATCCTCCTCTTCGTCGTAAGCGTCGATGGTTTTGACGAAGTACGTGCGATCACATTGTGTTGTGGCATCGCCGTCGGTTGTGCCACCGTCCTGCCAGACTTTGCAGGGAATAAGTGTTGTGGTATCAACAAGACTCGGAACACCGAGTTTGACGATGGCCCAACATGGTTCGCCGATGGGGACTTCGGGTTGGCTCCAGAGAATCTGTGTACTGCCAGTAGCCGACGATGTCATGATCGCCGGAACGCCCACGGGTGCTTTGGCATATTGATGAGTTTCATCAGTAATGATGATTCGCACCTGACAAACGCCCTGGATCATCGCACGGCCAACCTGTCCTGCACGAATCGGTTCAAGCAGGATCGCGTGTTTGTCCATGGCGACATGCGTGTTCGATTCAGGGAACACACCGCTGAAGACGATCTGATCGACGAAACTGCCTTCCAGATCCATGATCGTTTGCGGCTCATGTACCGAGTCTTCGATGCCAAGGATAAAGTAACGCCAACAATCCATGGGCGAATCATTCTTCACCCAGATCACCCCCGGAAGTTGAGAAGATGAGTTCTGGGATTGCTGGGCGGGTTTTTGGCGCGGCTTGATGCGCTCACGAAAATCCGTCGCCGCATCTATGAACGCGTTGTATGTGTTGGCCGGGATCACCAAGGGATCGCCGGTGCTGACTTTTTTCAATGTCATGATTAAGGTTCCGGGGGCCGGGGGTTAAGAGCCAATGTCTAGCAAACTGAAATCGGCGGACTCATAAACCTGTTCGACGTAAGCTGCGACCGGGCGTTTGACCATGGCCATGGCATTCATGTCTTCGACGTCTGCGTAACGAACCCACAGGTATTCCCAACCCTTTTTGGCAATGCCGGTGATGCTGCCGATGGTGATGCCTGTTTTGTTGGGCGATGCAGCGAACCTGTAAGTGATCTCCCAATCCCCGCCCCCGGAAGTTCCGTCTGTAAATTCGGTGCCATGCAATGTCCCCGATGCACCGAGGAACAAACACTCACCCGCCGCCAGGCCACGGAACGCTGCGTTGTTCACCTTGCCGGTGAGTTGGAACAACGTGCCTTTGTATTCAGGCGTCACTTGTTCAACAGTGAGGTAATGGGTTTCGCTGAAGTTGTAGATAGGCACAGTAACATCGACGCCCTGGACTTCAGCATTACCATTGGTGTTGGACACACCGATCGCACCATGGAAGTCCGGCGCAGACGGAATCGACGAATCGGCATACGAACCCACGGTGCCCAATGACTGGGTGATGTGTTGCGTGCCACCCATCGTGTCAAAGCTATACGTGTACTCATTGCTACCGGGATCAGGCGTCCCCCCGGAACTTGAAGACGGTGAAGACGAGTCGGCGTAACGAACCGAAGCATCCCAAAACTCTTCACTGATCGGCTCGATCTGCACGGACTGCATAGGCAGACCGTCATAGGTTTCGGGAGCAAAGTTTTCGACAGCAGATTTGATGGCAAGATCATCATCACTGCCACTGGCAATGTACGTCAGCGTCACCTGAGCGTTGGCACCCGTTGTGCTCTGACGACTGTCATATTTTTCCTCAACTGTGATGGGCATGAGTTACTCCGAGGGGATCAAGAGAAGGAGAGTGATGAACTACCGCCAGGATTGTTCTGCACTTCATTGAACAATTTCTTGACATATCGGGCGGTGTCTTCGCTGGCAGCAGCCGTGCGTTGGGCAATAGATTGGTTCGTCATCAGGCCCTGCAAGGCAGCAGAATTGAACGTGCCACGCGATTGTTGATTGGGACTCAGCGTGCCAATCTGCCCACCGAGTTCAGCGAGTTTTTTCTTGAGGGTGTCGATCAAGTTGTCGGGCGATACAGGTTGATCACCAGCTTGGTCACCTTCCGGGGGTTTGTTTTGTGCGGCTTGTTGGAGAAGTTGTTGATACTCAGCACGGGTCTTTTCCAGATCGTCCAATGCCGTAGCCATCTGCTTTTCGTACTGGGTTTGGCGACTCTTGTTCCCCGCAGTTTGTTCCTGATCAATGAGCTTTTGCTGGGTTTGGCGTTCATGATCGATGCGTGCTAGGTCCGTATCATGTTGTTGTTTGTTTTCAGCCAACGCTGCATTTTTCTGATTGGCAATCTGCTGCTTGTCCGCGTTGGCATTGGTGCGGGCAATGTTGATCGCCATATCGACGTTGTAGTCCTTGTCGAATAATCCAACCAGATGATGCATGCCTTCCTCAACCTTGAGTTGGGCAGATCGGAACGTCGACTGCAAACCCGCCGTCATCGTCGTCCATGCATCGGAGAGGAACGTTGTCGTTTGAACCCAGAGGATTCTCAGGCCATGCCAGGCATCCACGAGGACCTTGGTCACCTTATAGAAGGCTTGGCTGGCGACATTGACGATGGTGTACTTGAAGCTGTACCAAAGTGATTCGACTTGGTAGATACCGCGTTGCCATTCGACTTTGAGTGCTTGCCAGAGGATTTTCGCAGCCATGCTTAAATCGCCAGATGCCAACGCATCACGGATTCCCTGCCAAGCTACAAGGGCACGATCTTTCAGATCATTGAAGCGATCACTAAGCCAGTTGAGTGTCTTGGACGCAATGTCCGTCATACTCAGGATGGCAATGCCGATGCCCGCCGCCGCGACGATCACCAAGCCCATGGGCGAGAGCAATGCACCCAACACCGTGAGCAAGGTGCCGATCACACCGACACTGCCAGTGATGATGCCCGACAAGCCACCGAAGATGAAGGCGATTGTCTGTGCGGCGATGCCGGTGGTCATCAGGATCACGCCGACAGCAGCGATGCCTGCAATCACCAGTGCAGCGGATCGCACCAGTGACTGGTTCTTGCTGAGCAGATCAATGACCATGCCTGCATACTTGGACACAATGGCAGCCGCCCTGGCGACGGGTTCGCTCAAGGCTTCGCCCATGATGCCAAGCACGATGATGCCAGCCTGTTTGATACGATTGAAGGCATGCGTCAATGTCTTGCTGAGTTTGGCATAAGCCTTGTCAGTCAACCCCGCGCGGCTCTGCATCGCATCCAGGTCAGACTCAAAACCCTTGAGATTGTTCAGCGCGGGCACAATACCACGCAGAGCCGCCGAGTCGGGGAACAGTTTGGCCAGTACGTCGGGTGGCAGCTTGGCGAGTTTTTCCATGACGCCGTGCAACCCCTCGGTCTTGAGCGTCGTGGTGTTCATTTCAAAACCAAGCTCATGAGCCAACTTGGTTGCTTCAGCGCTGGGCTTGAGGAAACTCCGCAAAATGCCATTGACCGAGTCGATAGCCGTGGTGGTGCGCAGGCCATTTCGCGTGAGCGTGGCAATCATCGCACCCAGTTCATCCAAGGGCAGGCCCGCACTGGCAGCGGTCGATGCGACCATACCGATCTGCGGGGCCAGTTCGGCAAAGGTGGTCTTACCACGCTGCACAATGCCAAACAACCAATCGGAGACATCGCCAGCTTGTTCCGCAGCCAGGCCATAACTGTTGAGCACCGTGGTGATGGCATCGGCTGCAGTTTGCGTATCAGTGAGTCCCGCCTTGGCAGACTTGGCAGCAACGCCCAGTACATCCAGTGCCTTGGCCGGGGCAATCGAAGCTGAAAGAATGTCGTACAAACCACCGGACAAGGCTTCGGTGGATTCCCCAAAACTCACCGCCATTTTGCGGATGCCCTTGATGAAACCGTCCATGTATTTTTCAGCATCAGAATCCGAGAGCATCGTGGCGACGGTGGCCATCTGCTGCTGAAAGTCCGCATAGATTTTCAGGCCAGAGAGCAGAGGCACCGCCGCCACAGCAGACACAGCAGTCAGTCGCTTGCCAATTTCACCGACAGACTTCCCGAAGGCTTTGACACGCTTTTGGGCTCTGTCGAGACCACGCACGAGCTTGCTGTCCTGCGTGGTCAGCTCAATATACGCAGCCCCAGCACGAATATTCCGACTGTTGGCAATACCTGGCGACATGCTAAACCTTTTTTATTCACCGCCAAGACGCCAAGGACGCCAAGATCGGATGAGATGAAACATGATTGAATAAACAAATTGAAAAACTTGTCTGGCCTTGGCGCTCTTGGCGTCTTGGCGGTTCAAACAATTAGGTAAGCGCAGGCGTGGCAGTTGTAGTCTTTCTGCCTTCGTCCAGGCCCTTGTTGAAGGAGGCTTCTTTTTCCTTGCGGAGTTTGCCAGAACCGAGGAACAGGCCAAGTAAACCGGATGCAGCAGGTAGCATGGGACCGAGGACGGGAACGCCTGCGACCGTGGGACCGATTTCATCAAGTGCTGACAGCGACAACTGGTTGACCATGTTGCGGATTTCGTTGGCATGCTCAATGTTGGATTTCCACTGGCTGCCAGCGGTTTGCATGTGTTGATACCAGAGTTGGTATTCGCTTTCGGCCTCGTTGAGTGAAATGTTGCTGGCAAGGCCGGTTTGCTGCTGGATGGTGTTGGGTGTTTTGACGTGGATCATGTCGCCCATGTCACAGCCTGCAAAACTCAGCAGGCCCAGAACGACGAAGGTGAGAATGAACAGGAAGATCAGATGGTTGGTTTTCATAATGATGGTTTCCTTTTGCTTCCGGGGGAAGGGACAAATGTGCGTTTGAGAAGTGCCATGGCATCGTCTGTATCCAAGGGGATCACTTGCGATGACTGGCTTTGGGCAAACGGATCAAAGTCCGCTGCTTTGAACGTATGGGAACGATTGAAGGTCAGCAGATTGGCAAGCAGTGCCATCAGGTTGGATGTATGTTGCCAATCCTGTTTCTGGCGACTCTGGGCCATCTCGTAGAGTTCACGCAACGTGAACGGATCGGGGTGAACGCCAAGGATGCCCGCTAATTGCCAGATCATGTCTTGGCAGGTTGCAGCAGGTGTTCGAGTTGCTGTTGGAGTTCCGGACTGTCCAGTTGGGCACTGGCGATTTCCAGGGCTTTTTCCTCGACCATGCGAAGCTTGCTTAGTGCTTTCTTGAGCACTTGCCGCTTCGCTGCGGGGAAAAAATCTGCCAACTCCTGAAGCAGTGCTGTGGTGGCATGATCGATCACGTCACCAGCAAGTGCTTGGCCGAACTGCTCGTCGGTCACGTTGGCACTCTCAGCTTGATCCTTGCAAATCGCATAAAGCACATCACAGAGCAGGATCGGGTCAGTGGAGAGTTTTTCCAACAGGTGGGATTTACTATCCAAGACATCCAGCAGGTTGACGCCGACGAGGGCCTGGACACGTTTGATGGTGGCGACCGTAATCTGCACCGTCCATACGATGTTGCCGGGGCTTGGACTTCCGGGGGCGGGACTTCCGGGGGTGGTGAAGGTATGCATTAGCTGCCACCTCCATCCACCCAAGTCGGGGCGCGGGTGACATAGGTTGGTTTGACCGTCACGTTGACCGTGATGGCTTCTTCGAGCGGTTCGTTGCGCGTGAAGTTGGTGACCGAGAAATCGGCATCAAGGCCACTACCACCTTCACCATCGAGCACAGCCATGGCGATGGGTGTGTTGTTGAAATACGCATCCTTGATGGCAATAAAACCTTCGTCGGCAGCGTCCCAGTTCATACTGAACTCAACACTGCCATTCTTGAGCGTGGCGATGGTTGCACGCCAACCTTGGCTAGCGCGCGTCGTTACGTCTGCCTCGTTGGTTTCGAGGTTGAGCGTGACATCCTTGGTGTTTGTCAGCTCACTTGTTGCGGATGCTCCAGCTGCGCCGTAGTACAGCTTGGCCTGCATCCCTAAACGGATGGACATAGTTTTCTCCTATTTTGAAGGGTTATTTGTGTTTTTTATCGAATCGAGCCTGCCCAAAACCGGGGCAGACGCGGTAAGTTTTTATTCAGTGCTGGCCCCATGAACGGTCTCTTTCTATAGTTGCCACCACGGAAGCGACCGCCGAATTCATGAGCCATGGCCGAGGGGCCAACGTGGGCGAAACCGGGGCCGATTAACACTCGGTCGTTACCTTCGCGGGCATACACAATGGAACGCCGCAGTTGGCCGTGTCGTGTACGCGGTGGCGAACCAGGTGATGCGTAACGTTTACTCCGTCGAATACTCCGCCGTGCGGTCAACCGAATCGCTGCACCGGCATGGCCCAAGCTCTGAAAACTCGCCTGGTTCATTTTATGCCGGATCAGTTTTCGGTTCAGGCCGTCGTGGGGTTTAAAGTGAACTCTGAGCATGGTGGTTTACTTTGTGATGCGATACGTCAACGTCAGCACCGACGTAAACACCCGTTGATTGGCCAGATGGTCCGGATCATAGATGGGTTCGTTCTCAACCTTGATCCAGATGGCATACGGCATGTCTGTTAATGGTTGGCGTTGCAGATAGTCGGCAAGCTGCTGCACCAATCCGCTCAAATCCTTAACGGCAGGATCGATTTCATTCTGTGGCACGGTGAGTTTTTGCTGCACGCCGATGTCCACCTGACAGTCGTACTGACTGAGTTTTCGGGTGATGCTTTGAACCTGTACACCACGTGGTACAACGCTAATCGTCAGTTCCCTTAGCTGTGACAGATCGTGGATTGGTAATACCATTCTTTTAGCATTCGTGACGATCTCCGACTGATTGAGTTGCGAAGTCACTGCATCAGCAAGATCAATGGTCATTTGCATAGTTACCCCCGTAGTAAACTGAAAAGAATGTTCACCAAACTCGTCACACCTGCACCGGCAATCAGCCACATCCAACGAGCGTGACGAATTGCATTTTGCTCCAAGCGATCCAGACGAATATTGATGCCCGGTTCGCCGTTGCCACGGATGGCATGATCAAGCCGGTCGAGTTTGTTATGCAGTTCATCAAACTGCGAGCAACTATCATTTTCATTCTGTACACATTGATTCATGTACTTGTGTCTCCCAATAGTCGAGTGTGAATACGAAGCGTGGTGTGATACGGATCGCAATACCTAAAACATCCGTCGTCACCAAAGTTGGTGATCTCGTATTGCTTGTCATCCATCGTCAGGACATCACCGGGTGTGGGTTCAAATTCTGCCGGGAAGTCATCAGCGTTAATCAAAAAATCCCACATACTCGACTCGGTGATCACACCACCGACTGTGGATTTTTCATACTTGCTGATGCCCGGCGAGGCATGGACGGTGTACGAGGAGTCGCCTTGTTTGTAGGCAACCTCCTGCGTACACCATCCTGCCCTCACCCTGGCGAGCCACTGCATGCCCTCTTTCATGTAGTCTCTGGCCATTCTGTCTTTCTTTCCGGGGGCCGGAAGTTTAAGCGGTCAATTTCACGCGAACGGTGGCATCGTTGTCACCAGCATCAGCCACGGCTTTGCCCATGTATTTGCCTTCGATTTCAGTGGGCGTTGCGTATTTGTTGGCCGAGTCCCAGTAGAGCTTGGTGCCCGTGGTCATGGCCATGCCCGGACCACCGATCTTGGGGACATCGAAGATACCGGTTACCGACAGACTACCCAACGTGTTGGCAGCGATGTCGAGCTTGGCGATACCCACCAGGTCTTCCTGGACAACCACGTCACCTGCCGAGACATCAGCGGCTGGGGTGTAATCGATACTGTCACCTTTGCGAACGAATGTTGCGATCATGTAAGAAATACTCCTGTGAGAAGAAAAAGATTAAAAACGACTTGTTTTTAAGGGGAAAACAATGAATACTTTTCGAAGAACCTTCGAAAAAAACTTCCGGAGGTTTCGGGGGGTTAACTTTCGCCTTTGAATTTCACCGCACCGCGATGGTCCTGTTCACGCACGCCAAAGTCGATAAAGCCGCGAAATTGTACCCCGAGTGTTGAAAAATCTGCGTCGGTTTTTTCGACTGTGGGACGGTCCACGCCGTTGAGGAATGCCACCTCGATAGCCGACAAGCGATTGGGATCAGACAGCAGATACCACGCCTTGTTCGACGCATTGGCAAAACTGGTGTTGGAGAGATAGACACTGGACACCACGTCGAACTTACCGGCATGGGGATTCGTTGCAGGCTTGGCCTTGTTGGTCGTGGTGGTCTCGTTGAGTTGCAGGCTCTTCATGAGCATCTCAGCGGCCACCTTCAAGCCCGGTGGCACGAGCAGTAACGACGGCATGATGCCCAGCGGTTTGCCGTTGGGTTTGACCTGCTGAGCAAAGAGAACTTCCGCAGCAGTTAAACCGTCAATGGACAACGCGGTATCGGCACCTTCACTGTAGTTGTTGTGATCCGCATGGAAGAAGGCTTTGCCATCGGTCTGTGTGGGGTTGCGCAACCACAGACTCCAAACTGCCTCGGCAATCGACTCGGCAGCGCCCATACCGATCTGACGCGGGATATCGGTGAAGGCACCGAGGTCATCGTTGATGATCATCTGGCGGGTGAGTGCGAACATGATGCCATGCGTGTCGGCTTTCTGACCGAACTGCTGTTCATCAAGTTGGCCATGCTTGATTTCGCCGTCGGGGCCCACTTGCTGGAACTTGAAGGAACCGGTCATGCGGTAACGTGTGTGTTCCTTGAAATCGTTGACGCTGGCAATCTTGGCAATACGTCGCCAAGCATCTTCGACATAGTTGTAACCTTCGAGCAGCATCTTGTTGGCAATGTTGCTCAAAACACCGGGCAAGGACGCACTGCTGAAGGCGGCTTGCAACCAGCCTGTGGCATCACGACGAAAGCGCGGCAACTGCTGGCCACAAGCCATTTCGCAGAACTCCTGCACGCCAATGCCACGGAGTTTGTCGGCAGCTTCGAGGACGGGTTCGGCATACAGCGTCTGCACCCGATTGCTGGGAAGGCCACTTGCCATCAGTGCGACGGCTTCAAACACCTGCGGATTGCTGGGACGCGACGATTGGCCGGTTCCATGGATGGCCACCGGTACCTGCGGACGCGACGCGCGAAGCACATGCAGTTCGGTCTTCGTGACGTCCCAACCTTCTTCGATGGCCTGAGCTTCAACCCCCGGAAGTTTGCCATCACAAATCGAACGGATGGCCTGGATGCGACGGGTTTCCTCAGCCATCTGCTTGCGCATCTGCATCATCGGGGCTTCCGGGGTCGGGGCATCCGAAACTTCCGGGGGTTGCGTTGCACGCGCGGCGAGGGCGGGAGGACTCGTGGGCGTCGGGGAATCCGAGGTCGGGGCTTGGGGCGGCGTGGTTTCGGTGGTCGGAGGTGTGGCCGGTTTGGGATCGACGGTGGTGGTTTGGTTGCCTTGGGTTCCGGGGTCGGGGGCGGGGGTGACTTGGGTTCCGGGGGTCATATGGGGTTGCTCCTTGCTGTTGGCTGCGATGCGGGCAGACGTAGACGAGTCTGCCCCGTTATCGACGAATGAAATTTCCTTGAGAGTTGCTTTACGGACGACGTGAATCGGGCCATCGAACGTTCGGCCATTGACGGTGACGTTCTGGCCGTTGGGAATGAACTGGGCATCGATGACGGCGGCACCGATGCTGGCCTGCCAGGGGAAGCCGTTCTGCCCGCTGCGGATCACATCACGCGCCCAACTGGTATCGCGACTGACTAAACCCTCGGCAATGAGGGAACCATTTTCGACAGCAACGCGCTGCGTGTGTCCGACGCCTTGGCGCGAACTGTGATCCAAGCGAACGGGAATGTCCTGGCGATCAATGGCCAGACCTTCAAGGTCCACCACGACTGGATGAGGAAAACCTTCGATCCGCATCAGGCCACCGGTGTAGGCAACCATCCGAAACTGAGGCACCCCGGAAGTGCCCCCGGAAGCAGATTTATCCCCAGCAGCCTCGATAGTCAGCGGGCAGATGAACGAGAGTTGGTCAGGCAGTTGTTGGGTTGGCGACTGTGTCATCGTCATGTACGTTGGTCTCCTGAGAATTTGAAGATGAAGAAGAAGGTTGAACAGGCTGACTCTCCGAAACGGTCAGCCCCAGTGTTTGCATGAGTCGGGTTTCTTTGGCGCGCTGGCGAAGTTCGGTTTCCCAATCCTTGCCCTGGCGGGCATATTCAGCGGCCAATGTGGTGGTGTGACTACCTAAGCGTTTGGCCTGAGCATTGGCTTCCTTGGCCGGGTCCACATGCTCCGTCCCATCAAAAAACCACCCCCGGAAGTTAAGCAGGCCAGCAGGACGCATCGAGCGGAGCATTGAGAACTCCGGCGTCAGCATGGCCTCGCGTATCCAGGCATTGAAGATTTGATCAAGCACGATTTCTGCAAGGTGTGCTTGTTCCACGCGAATGGATTTGTAATAGGTCTGGTGGTCGAGTCGACCAGAGGCATAGTTGTAGCCCGAAGAGTTGCAGGCTGCGATGTTGTAGGGAAGGTTTAAACAGCGTGCGATCTCGTTGAGAATCTCGCGTTTGAATTCAGCGTATGTGGTCGCCGGTTGCTGTGAATCGATCTGCCCAAGTCGCCAACCATCAGGTAAAACCGTAGCCATGCGTTTTTCCAGATTGACGATGTCCATCGGATCGAGCGGTTGGGCTTCACCATTGGCAGGCGAATCGGTGTACAGCACCGCAGCAAAGTCGGCGGCGGTTTCGGCGGCGGCAATCACAGCCAAGGTGTAGCGACGTAGTTGAGCAAACAAAGGAAGTGCAGGAGTAATCTCCGGAATGCCGCGATGTTGTTCGGGGCGATCTGCACGATACCAGTGGATCACCGAACTGGCTGGCACTTCGTCATATTCCGACATCCATGTGCTGTAGTTGCCCAACCCGCCAGGATGCTGACGGAGAATGGAATAGAACTGCGGGTTGCCGAACGAGTCGAGGATTATACCGTCGACATCATTGCGTGTCGGCAACATCACCGACGATGGCGACGCGATGCGGTCAGCCTCAATGAGTTGAAGATCAAGAGCAACGGGCGAATCAACATTAGGATTGAAATTTAAAACACCGAACGCTTCACCGTCCGTGCTCTTAGCCATACGCATGGTACGGAGCTTGGACGCCAGGCTGACTGCTTTGCTCCACTGAGCAAAGGCATCTTCAATCTGTCGGTTAAGTTCATCATGCTTGGTGAGCAGCTGAAGGCGTGGCCCCGTGCCGATGCAATCGTTAGCCAGCGTCAGTACCATGCCCTTGGCATAACTGTTGTTGGCCACTTCGTACCGAGCACGTTCCCGCAGCTTTTTACGGATGTCTGCTGACGCAGCGCAATCTGCTGACATCGCGTCAGCCATAGCCCAATGACGGGCATTCTCTGCCGTGGTCTGCGCGGCGTCGTAACGCGCCCGCACCACGTTGGCCACCGGCAAACTGCGTGTCGGCTGCTTGGGTTGGGATTGTTTCCGGAAAAACTTCCGGGGCTTCCGGGGGTTGAGGAATTGCATCAAACCGTGCCTCCGGGATTGATCTTGAAAATCTTGATACCTAAACCCTTGGATTGGGCAGCCTTCTTCGATGCCAGGTAGCGGTCTACGGCAATCTGATCTTTCAGCGAATGCTGCTTGACGTGCTGGCCGTCGACCGACACTTCAGCCGGTGCAGCAGCGTTTTCTTCGATGTTGTTTTCAAGTGAGTCTGTCATTGTTCTGCGACTTCGATGCTGTCATTCGCATCGCCTCCATAACAGTTATTTGCCGCAGAGCGTTATTTTTGGACAGTCCTTACAGGAGAAAATGAAGTTCGTTCCAATACTGGAACAATTTAATTTTCGATACGTTCACGCGTCAGAATTTCGTGGTTGCAATGCCTGCAAATCCTTTTGCGCAAGATGTAATTGATCTTGGCGCGGGTGTAGTAAGCCCGTAAATCACGACAGCCACACTTGGGGCAGGATAGGCCGGTTTGGCGTTCGGTAGTTTTAACGACAGTGTTCATCATCGACCTCTTTGAATTTCTGAAAGTTTCATACGCGGGCGGGATTGGGTGGTACGTGATTCAAGACCTGGTAGTGAGACGCCTTGAATCGATGCAGCTACTGCACAACCGACGAGACAGTCCAGCCAATGATTGTCCGGGCGCGTGGCACGGAGTTTCCACTCATCAACGGTACGACCTTGGGCTTGAGATTTAACGCGGTACTCTGCTGTCAGATGATCAGCGATGAGCCGATGTGATTTTTCATCGTGCCCGAACAGAGATAAGCAACCGGGATCACCCATCGATACTGATAGACGTGCATGCACAAAGGTCTTCCAGTAATTAGTATCAATCAAGGCATGACGCACCTGGCGGCTGCCTACGGTGTTAGGGATGCGCCAATGTAGACCGACGCGATCTCCACGTTTGCGTTTGTATTCACTAAAGGGGATGCTCGATGCACCGACATAACGACCATGACTGGGAAGTAACAAACCTGCATACTGGCTCTGACGACAGAACTGATACACCACGTCAGTGGACTGTCCCCAGTTGGCATCAATCAAACATCGGTCGATGCGCATCTCGGCACCATCGTCACGTCGGTAGGGGAGTGACAGCTTTTCGGCAGTTAGTTTGTCCAACCCGGCATAGATTTGCCCCTCAAGTCCAGCACCCGGTGCAGCACGGCTGATCGTGGATCGAATGTCACGCAGTGTGTAATAAGCGCGTTTCTGCTCTGGCCATGTGCCATAATCGATGATGTAGCCGGTAAAATTCTCTTCCCAGCCGCAGAGCATCCAGAACAGAACCTTTTGCTGTACGTCGATGAACATCGTTAGGTGGTTGCACGCTTGGGGGATCACATTCCGAAGGTGGCCATTGGTTTTGGCGGCAATGGCATCGGCCCCTAGCATCTCCTCGCCAATGGTTTCGACAATAGGTTCGTTCTGATATTCTGCAAAGAACGCAGCTTCGTCACGCAACCGTAAGTTCATCGCATGTTGCAAGGCTGATAGTTCGTCTTCATTGAAACGCTCTGGCCATGAGACAATGCTGCCAGTGTCCATGGCTTCACGATTGTGTCTGTAAAACTCTGTCGCCAGCGAACCATCACCATCGTTGCGCAGACTGTCAGCACGAATCTCTGAATATTTCGCCCAGAGCTTGTCAGTTTCCGGGGCTGGAAACGCATACACCATCTTGGTCCGTTCGCCTTGCCATTCCGGATGTTTATCCCGATCCAGGATGTTGTCAGCCATGTCACCTGGCCGGATCACTGTGCAGGCCATGAGTCCAGCGATCTTTTTGCCGGGGCCAGCCATGCCCAATACGTCACCAGCCAGGATCGCTTCGCGTCGTTGACTCTGCGAGGGTGACCATGCGGACTCGGTGGTTTGTGGGTCGTCGACCAACACCAGTTGCGGGCGCACGACCTGCCCATCGGCGCGGGCATAGTTTTGGCCACGGATGTCGCTGCCCTTCATGCCGCTACTTGAGATGACGATACCCGACGACAGACTACCTTCAATCACCGGCAATACCACACGATCCGACGACCAGTCGATGCGCGTTGGTTCGCCCTGGTACTTCTGTCCCTTCTGTCGATTGGTGATCCGTTCCAGACAGCGGATTGGATACGTCACTTCCGGAAAATCCTCATGCAGCAGCGGATTCGTCTCAAGCCAGATTTTGATATTTTCCAACAGATCCCGGGCACGTTCGGCACTGGCAGCAACCAAGCAGATAAAGGGGGACGCACCGATCAGAGCCGCCCATAACACAGCTGTTTGGCACAGGACTGTGTTGTGCGTGGGTACCATTTTGCGCCCGGCCAAGTACAGATGCGACGGTGAGTCCACCTGGATACATCGAACCGGGACCGACTCGGTTGGCGTGATCGACACGATATATCGCTCGGCAGTCAAGGCTTTCAGATCAAACTGAAGATTCTCATCGCAACCTTGCAACGGATTGACGCGCGGCACGCGATAACGTTTATTGGATATGTGCACCCGATTGGCCATGTATTCGGTGGTAAGTGTCAGTGGATTTTTTCGACTATACCGATCCTCCACCGTCCAAAGGTGATCGGCATCACAAACGATTTCCTCACCATCGCTGAACCTGACGCGATAACACGGATGGTCATGCATCACCTCGGTGGCATGGATCACACGGCACATCCGGCCACGCTCGTCGAACAAGGTGTCACCGACTTTGACATCACCTATCGTTGTCCAGCCACTAGGTGTAGCCAACGGTGTATCTAGTGCCAGGGCTTTACCTGATCCGCGAGGCATGGCCATTGCAAACAAACCGCCGGTGCGCACAGCTTTTTCGATCTTCTCAATTACACGAAGGTGGTCGTCGGACCACTGTAAATAGAACACCTCAGCAAAATACGTTTCACAGAACCCTCGAAAAGATGCGATTGCTTGAGCTTTTCGATCTGGATTTACGACTGCTGGAATTTCACCGATGTCTTGGGCTGATCGTACGGCTTCTGCTGCACGTTCAGCTTTGCGGGCTTTCTGCTCTTCATAACTCAATGGACCCGACTTGGGCTTGGCATATTCCAACGTCAGCCAGGCTGCATATCGAAACAGATCAACCGACTGCGGATTGGATGGATCGCTGATGCTGTAACCCGCGCGATTGCGGTGCCGACGCAATTGAAATTCCGTCAGCGAATCGGCATTGGGAATGTCAATGGCATTGACGATCCGCAACAAATCCGCAGGTCGAAGCTGGCGTGGGTTGAAGGATTTTTTACTCATCATCGGCCTCCAATTCCGGTCGGGCCAGATACGCGACGTAGTCGATCAGGCTGAAGGTGCCATCGGCGCGGAGCAACTGGCCGTCGTCGACCACCTGCTGAATCTGCTGTTCATCGACTCGGCGATTGAATGCCTTGGACAGAATCTGCGATGCCTGTGGCACGGTCATTGCCGTGATTCTCAATGTTTTTGGACGATCTGTAGGTTGTCTCATCAGAATTCAAAAAATCCTTAAAAATAAGTGTAAAACGCATGAATGTTGCTGGATTAATGTCTGCTTTGATGGCTCAATGTGTCTATAGAAAGGCCAACAACATGAACGCCAAAACCACCAAACGTAAACAGGCATACAAGGACACAACGGTCAACGAAATCGCTCAACGCATTCTGCGCATCGACACCTTGGAAACGCGCAAGAGTGATTCACTCGACTTTCATGACTGCGCGGTTTGGAACATCAAGGAGGCGTTGGAAGCTGCCTTTGAGGCCGGACGCAAAGCAGATCATTAACCCTTCGCAACAGGAGAAACACATGCGAATCACACGTATTGAATTTGCAGGACAAACAGGCATCTTCGCCATCGCCAAACGCCCCCATGAAGCCAAGCAGATCGAAGTAGAAATCCTGCAACCCAATAAGGAAGGCATCCATTGGGTGAAGGCTGATGACGAAGATGAACTGTTCTCGATGGCAGCTTTTCTGCAACAAGTACTTGATGGCTACGAAGACACCATGGAAGAAGCAGCCTGTTACTACAACGTATTGATGTCCATCAGCGATATCGGAATTTGAGGAACCATCACAATGGCAACGAAAAAACAAACTGCCCAAGATGCCTACGCCCAACACAGAAAAGACATCACAAGTCTGATGCTCTGGCTGGAACTCGAATTGGAAAAGCACCGCATTAACGCCAAGGGGCAGCCTAATAACTGGGGATTCATAGGAGATATTGAGACAACTCGAAATCAATTGATAGAAACACTCGCCTCGCTCTCCCACAGCGAACAACATGAAATCGAAGCACTGCTCAGCGAAAGTCGCTGAGCATTTTTGTTTACACATTTTCATAAGGATAAAATCACCATGAAACCAGAAGACATTCAACTCGGCGTCACATACCTCGTCGGCCTCGCAGGCAAACAGGTTCCGGTGCAGATCACCGAAACCCATCCCTCTGGCACCGGCTGGCTGGGCAAGACGATCAAGACGGGCAAGCAGATCACAATCCGCTCTGTCCAACGGATTCACAAAAAGGCCAGCGACGATAAACAGGTGGGCAACACGGCCAACACCAAGGCCAAGCAAACCAAGGCGACAACAGATATCAAGGCCACCCCGAAACGCGACACGTCCAACCCCCGAAAGAGTGACGCCACGGGAGAGGAGCAGGACACCAAGTCTATGAGTCTGATCGACGCGGCAGCCCACATCTTGGCCCAAGACAACCAGGAACCATTGCGATGCAAGGACATCGTTGAACAAGCCATTGAGAAAAAGCTCTGGCAACCAGGCAAGGGACTGACCCCAGCCAATACACTTCATGCAGCCATCACCCGGGAGATTAAAACCAAGGGCAAGGACAGCCGATTCGTCAAGGCTGAACGTGGCCAATACACCACGAATGTGAAGGGAGCATGATCCATGCCACGGCCCAAGCGACAGCGTGATGTGACCTTCTGCGTGCAGGACGATTATCTGGAGATGCGTGTCACCTTCCAACATCAACCTGATCGCAACTATGTCCACCGATGCACTCGCGACGTTTTCCGAGAAGTCGCCTACGTCATCGAAGACCATGCCGCAGGCGGCACCACACTTGAGCAAATCGTCCATGCCACCAACGCCCCGTACACACAGGTCAACGTGGCGCTGGCATTCATGAAGGAGCGTGGTTGTGTTGAAATCCGACACAGCCGAACCTTCCCTGCATCGGACATTGTGTACGAAGATGCCATGATCGAGTTCATGTATCTGGCTCAGTGCGCAGAAAATCGCTGACTGCATATCAACACCACTTTCTAGCCCCGACATGCGTCGGGGTTTTTTCGTGAACTTTTTGTGAATCGGTATTGGAGGTTGGCAACACGCCGATATAATGAGTAGATCATCAATGGAGTATTGATACGTTTGATCGCTGATTGGGTTGTCAGGCTTTGGAGTCGGGCGAAGGTTTGGCGGCAATTCGTTTGGCTTTCTTGCCGCTAAACTCCTCCCACCGTTTGACAATGACATCTGCGTATAACGGATCGATTTCCATCAGGTAGGCGTGACGTCCGGTCTGCTCACAACCCATGAGAGTAGAACCGCTGCCACCGAACAGATCGAGGACGTTGTCGCCGGGTTTGGACGAATATTGGATGCAGCGAACAGCTAATTCGACGGGTTTCTCCGTCAAATGCACCATGGCCTGTGGGTTCACCTTTTTTACATGCCACAAGTCTGTAGCATTGTTAGGACCATAAAACTGATGGCCCGCGCCCTCCTTCCATCCATAAAAACAAATCTCGAAAGCACCCATAAAGTCTTTGCGTGTAAGGACTGGATGCTGTTTGTCCCATATAATTCCCTGGGAAAAATACAAACCTGCAGCTTTGATGGGGGCGGGATAGTTACCGAGATTGGCATAGCCTCCCCAGATAAAAAATGAGCCGCCGGGCTTGAGTACGCGCGACGCATTGGCAAACCACGCCAAGAGCATCTTGTCGAAATCTTCGTCACTGACGAAGTCGTTAGCCAAGGGGCGATCCTTGGCCCGCATTTTTTGCTTGGCTTTTTTGCCGTCGGTAGCGCCACGTGCTTTGTCAAAACTCTGGTGATGAAGGTGGGCTTTTTTGTCACCGAATGAGCTGTTGCCAGCTGCGATGGCGGTGCTGCTGCGTGGCTCAACCCGGACATTATATGGAGGATCCATACTAACTAAATCAATGGTTTGGCCATCCAATAAACGGTCCAAATCTTCCGGCGAACTGCTGTCGCCACACATGAGTCGATGGTTACCAAGTATCCAGATATCACCGGGTTGAGTAGTCGCAGCATCGGGCGGTTCAGGGATGGAATCAGGATCAGTCAAGCCTTCCGTTACCCCCTGGGCTTCGGTCATGAGCTTGCCCAATTCTTCTTCGTCGAAGGCCAAAATGTCCATGTCGAATCCACCTTCGCGCAGTTCATTGAGTTCGATGGGCAGGATCGACAAGTCCCATTCAGCCAACTCGCCAGTCCGGTTGTCAGCCAGGCGATACGCACGAACTTGCTCCGGCGTCAGATCAGTGGCCACATGCACCGGCACCTTGGCAAGGCCGAGTTTTTTCGCAGCTTTCCAGCGCGTGTGCCCGGCGATGATCACACCGTCCTCGTCCACGACGATGGGTTGGCGAAAGCCAAACTCCGACAGCGATGCGGCCACGGCGGCCACAGCCTTGTCATTCAAGCGCGGGTTGCGCTCGTAGGGTTTGACGTCTTCGATCTTGCGAAGCTCGACTTTGAAATTGGAAGTGACGATGTCCTGAGTCGTGGTCATAAAAATCCTTTAAAAATAGTGTTTTTTGCTTAAAAATTTTGCGGCGCGTATTTCGGCAAGTCTGTCTAATAACGTGGCTGGTTCCCGCGACATCACAAAGGCTGATTCCCGCCAAGTACCTATTCAGATTGGCTCTGTTTGGCCCCTGTGGCCGCCTGCCGCTACAGGCCGCACCGCGCCGCCTCCTGGTCTCGAACGCCACAGACGCCAACGTGTAGCGATGTGTGGCAAACGTGATTTAAATATATTTTCATTGTGCGGTACTTGACGTGAGGCACTGTTCTATCTGCGATAGAAACGCAGATAGAACAGTTGGTAATTACCTCATCGCATGGCTATCTGCGCCATTGGCGCAGATAGACGAAGTTAAATGGTTTAATAGAGAGGGCCAGCCATGGGCTTTCTATGTGGACCACATCTGTGGAAACTACACCAATCAGAGGAAACCACGATAGGCCAAGAGGCATCCCGATATAATTTGTCATCCTTGCGCGTGGGGCAAGGTGCAGGTGGATAATATCGACAGATACCTGGAATAGCATGCTTTGTCAGGTTCTGATCCCGTTGCATTTCCTCGTCATGCTCCTGTCGAACAGGTACAAAACAGACACAATTAAAACAGCACGGTTCACTCATAAAAAATCCTTTACATAGATTGATTCATATCCCAACGAGGGACGACAAGGGGTGTTAATGGATCATGACATTTTTGCCAAGTGGTTTGAAAGAAGGTCAAAGAAGTGAAAAAAGGTATGTATATAAATAATAAAAATATATATACTTACATTCTTCCTGACCCTTTTTTCTTTTTTCCAACCCTATTGCGATCTGCACTTTTCCTTTCTGGGTCTCTAACAGGGATTGAAAAAAGAAAAAAGGGTCGGCACGTTTGTAAACTATCTTTTTGCATCATGTTAAATAGAAAACCTTTTTTCATACGTTGACCTTCTTTCAAAGCACTTGACACTAAATGGCTTCATACTCAGTACGGGGTCGACCACGCGTTTCAACGGGCTTGCAACGGATCAAGCCGGTTAACCGCAGGTTCTCTAAAATTTCGTTGCGATCCTTGGGTGTTAAGTACTGCGTCCGATGACATAAATCACCCTGTGAGATCGTGCCAGCCTCACGGATCGCGCGTAACACCTTCTTCTGCTTGGCATCAAAAAGGCCTTCAGCGATCCATTGGCTGGCAATGAAAACGGTGCGTTGTGTGGTGTACTCGGAGACGCGGCATGCCCATTGCGCGGCGTCTGCATCAATGACAGGATTTTCCTTGCAGCAACTACATGCATAGATCAATGCCAGGCGACATGCTTTTTCCTCAGCACGTCCCCAGATTGGTGCATAGCTTTCATCATGGGCCATCTGCACATCGGACCGCTGAGCCAAGTCGTCAAAAATTGCATCGGCATCATCGGTGCTTTCGATGATCCGTGGCTTGGGGTAGACGGATTCAATATTGCCACCAGTCGGTGAAAAATGTTTCCACCAACGTGCGGTTTCAATCAGGCGTTCCGGAGGATCAGTGGCTTTACGACGTTCACGCGATGGCCGCGTCAGGGTTTCAAAAAAGAGCAGGCGTCCGACAAAGCCATCTTCGATACCTTCCTTCGTCAGGCTTTCATACATGGCACGTGGTGTACTGGTGCCATAGATACAGGCGCAGGGTTGGACAATACTTTTATTGCGTTTGGCATCGGCATAACCTTTGCCACGGTAGGTGCGATTCGCATTGGTGAACAATCGCATGAAGGTGGTGATGGCACTATAGATATTGGGCGATGTGCGTGGATCACCCATGGTCCGCAGGTAACGTCCAAACTCGTCGAACTGAAACAGAATCGCCGGACGTGTTTCCAGCGCGGTGAGTATTGCAGCATCGCTGGTCACTTCTTCGTTACCCAACAGGTCTACGTCAGCCTGTTCGAGAATGGTGTCGTTGACTTCACGTGGTTTATCCTTACCAGCACTGGAGAGCGCAATGCCGATGATGTAAAGATTGGTGCGATTGCCACGTTCATCGCGCACTTTGCGTGCAGCCAAGACTGCCTGAAGCATAATGGCGCCAGCCAGTGCTAGAACGGGTTGATAGCGATGAGCGTTCTGCAAGGTGTAATCCACCACATCACCGACGAATCCAGGCACGGTGAGCAGATCTTCAGGAAACGGGCCAGGGTCAATGATCTTTTGACGCAAAGAAGTATCCTCATCATCGTCGCGATCATGTTTGCCTTGGCAGACAATGCCTGAGATATCGACATCGGCATTGCTCTGTCCGTCACTACCAAAGCCAAGTTCGCTTAGTGCCCGTGCCGCAGCGGAGAAATCACCGCTATGTTCCAGGAGCGTGTAGACATGGAATGGTGAATAATATTTCTGAGCTTCAAACGGATGCGCGTTGGTTGAGAAGACGGAAAACACGCCGTTTTTAAGTGTCGCCGAATGGTTGACGGATTTACCGGGCCGACGCCAACGCTCGTTTTCACCGGGTTGATCCAACACCCAATCGTGCTTCAGCAACCATTCACGCACATCACCACGCTTGTTGAAATCATCACCCGGTCTATCGGTTCTCCATGTCGTATTGTGCGAATGGTCCGACGCACATTGGCCATTGTGCGAAGACAATTCGTACATGTCTGAATTGTTCGCCGATGTGCGACTGACATTCGCACCTGTGGTAGCTGCTTCGGACACATACTCGTTGAGTTGCCAAGCTGCTTCCAGTAGTACGTCACGCTCAGTCTCCGTGAGAATAGGCAGATTGGCGATATCACCTTGCGTAAGTTCATAGGCATGCGTCGGGGCACACAGGAACAGCCCACCTTCACCACGGGTCTCAATCAAGGTTTGAACTTTATCAATCGTCTTTCGCTGCGCGAGTTTAAGATTGCCACTGACCGGAACATCACATTGATAGATCACATGACTACCACCCGAGGGTGTAGATTCAATGACCAGTCTGTCGCGTATTTCGTCGGGGATTGCCTTCAACCATGCGGGCAGCAATTCACCACCACCGTCAAAATCGATGATCTCCAGGTTGCCGGAGACTTTGCCGCAAATGATGCACAGCCCATCGTTCCATGACCAGGAAGACAATTCGGCAGACGTGGGAATACGCTGCTGGAACTGCTTCCACTTACCGATGCCCGGACGTTTTTCCGCACGGATCGCCGGTAGGACACACAGACCGGCGTCCAAATAGGCTTGCGCAGCTTTTAATTGGGATTTAGATTCAGTCATATAAACGATCAAAAAGGGATTTCGTCGTCGGGCCATTCAGTCCAGGGCTGATCGGGCAATGTGGTACTGGCCACCGGTTCACGTTCATCGCTGCCATCCACACGAGGTGGAATAGAGCCAAGTTCATAGTTGATGATGCGGTCGAATTTTTCACCGGTGACCGAACGTACTGTGATGGACAACGGTTGGGCTAATGCGCCAGCTTCAGCCAACTCGACTGCCTGCTCCACGGTGTTGGGCATCGGTTCATTGGATCGGGCCTGCCACCATGTGCTGGCTTTTTGCCAGGCGTAGCTGCCTTTGGGGTGCGCCACGCAGATCCATTCACTGTGGTATTCGTTGAACCCGCAGCGGTAATCAACACGTAGCGTCTTGGGATGATCCGGCGGTGCGCCACGTTTAGTGTGGATGCTGTAATAAACGAACGACACATCGTAATCGGTTTCGGTGACTTGGCCGCTCAACACACCAGCAGTTGACGCACTGCCGTCATGTTTTTCCCGCTCAGGTGGTGGGAATTCATGGCCACAATCCGGACACACGCTGTAGGATGCATGGATCAATGCCTGGCAGTTGGGACACTCCTTGGCCGGCGCTTCACTGTTGCCTTTGCGATCAGACTTATCTTTGATCTGCAACGCATCCACCGGACCATGCCGCAGGATATTGCCGCCAAAGTCCAGCACCAAGCAGTTGGTTTTGGTCGGATGCAGTCGGAATCCCCGACCCAGCATCTGGTAGTAAAGCCCCGGTGAGTTGGTAGGGCGGAGCAGTGCAACACAATCGATGTTGGGGGCGTCGAAGCCGGTGGTCAATACATTGACATTGACCAGATACTTGAGATCACCATCCTTGAAACGCCGCAGAATGTCATCACGGAAGATGCCGGAACTGTCTCCGCAGACAAATCCACACTCGTGTCCCATGTCGGCCAGGACGCGCTGCACGTGCTGGGCATGCTGCACGCTGGCAGCAAAGATCAGGACGGAATTGCGATCACGTGTTTGCTCAACGATCTCCCGGCAGGCCGAGTGAACCAAGGCGTCGTCATCCATCAGTGCTTCGACTTCACCGGCGATAAATTCGCCAGCACGTATATGCAGACCGGATGTATCCGCCTTGCGTCGGCCAGCCTTGGTCTTGAGTGGGCACAGGTAGCCTTGGGCAATGAGCTCACGCACACCCACCTCGTAGCAAACATGATTAAGTAGGTGGTCTGGCCCACAAATCGTGCCGCTGGTCATGCGGTAGGGTGTGGCGGTCAACCCGATCAATCTGACATTAGGATTGATTGCCTTGGCATCCTGTAAGAACTGCTGATACATGCCTTCGCCGTTGGGCGGCAGCATATGAGCTTCGTCGATCAGAATCAGATCGAACGAGTCCAACTCAGCAGCTTTACGATAGACCGACTGAATGCCTGCCACGATGATGGCATGGTCTGTGTCCCGGCTCTTAAGCCCCGCCGAGTAGCACCCAATTTGATGCCATAAGTCAGGGGCCATGGCGTGAAGTTTGTCCACGGCCTGTTCAATCAATTCCTTGACATGAGCCAGGATCAAAACGCGACCATCCCACTGTGTGACCGCATCACGGCAGATCGTTGCCATCAGGGGCGTCTTGCCCCCAGCTGTCGGGATGACAACACAAGGATTGTCATCCCGACAGCGCAGATGCTCATACACGGCGTCCACCGCTTCAGCCTGATACGGGCGCAGGGTGATGGTGTTGGGTTGTTCACAAACAACTGACATCAGTTGGAAAATTCCTCAGTTAATGGGCGTTTACAAAGTGGGCATACATGCAAAGGCACGTCGCGGATTTCAACCGCCAGATGGCCATGCGGTTTGTCAGGCTGACGTCGTCGCGTGATCAACAAATCGATCTGTGAATCATCCAGATAGACACCGGCATGCTGCATCGCATCGAGCACCGGCTTCTGTATGTTGTCCAGATCACGTCGACGACGATCCGGTGGGAAGGCGTCCATCGCCAGAGCAAGGCGACCGTCCCTTGGGGGTTGGCCGCCCATGCCCTGGCACTGTGTCATCACTTGCTGGCGATACGCGCGACCGCCACGACTAATGAGTGTTCGCCCCCGGAAGTGTCGCCAGTAGTGATTGACGGATGGTGGGTAAGGTAAGACTAATTCCATGTGCCACCCCCTTAGCGTTTCCAGGGCGGCGTGCTGCCCGAAGTCTGTTGCGATTGGGTATTGGTTGTGTCGCTTGAACTGTTATTGACATTGCCTGTCTGTTTGGGGGCGTAACCTCGAATTTCATTCGAAAGCTCATCGGAATCCGAACGTTTTTTGAGTTTGACGCTGATCACCAGTGGCAAGTTATGCAGGTCGACACTGTCATTGGGTTTCATGACATTGACTGCGCGGCAGATGGCTGACAGGTCGCCCTGTGCGATTTTCACGGCAGTGGCATTGGGGTTTTCCAGGTTCAAACGCGACCAGAGTTGCCTGCCCTTGTAATCGCCTTCCAGAATGCTGAAGGTGAGTTCAAGGTAGCTGCCGTTCCCGGATTTCGTTTGTTTCGTTTCTGATGCAGTGATGGCAGCCAGGTACTTGCCCGCGGGGATCGGTTCGAAGGTGGTGTTGGGTTCGACGTCATGTGCGTTAAAGCCATTGAGATTAGCCATAGAGATATTGCTCCATTAGTTGGGAAATGGTGGTCGACAAAAAAGCTTGTTTTTAAGGGTTAATGTTTGAGTTTGAGATTGGTTGTTTGATTGGACGTGGGGGCGTCGGTCTGTGTCATGGCTTCCATCAAGGCATACCACGACAGCGGCAGTTCGGTCGGTAGTCCGTATCGGTTCTTGGCCACGCACGCCGGGCTACCAACACAACGCATCACGCGCTCGCCACCATCCTTGCCTAAACCGGAAGCCAAGGTGCGGTTGCGATTGAAACCGGCGTCCTCGGTTTTGGTGATGATCTTTCGCGTGGCAAACAGCACGGCATCGGCCCACTCTGTGATCACTGCGTTGGCATGCTTATGTAGGCGTGGGGAAAAACGGTCATACGCACCGACTTCAGGATCAGAGAACGTTTCGACCTTGGAATGGGCCAACAGGATCACGCACATGCCGCGCTTGGTGCGCAGGGTGTCCAAGCCGGAAAGTAACATGCGCCACAGTGTCAACGCATGCGTGTAACCTCGCGCATAACCGCCATCGACCTTCTCGATGCTGTTGACGCCGTAATCCTTGCAGAGTCGATCCCAGATCAAGCGTTCAAGCCAGTCGAGGGAATCGATGACAACACTTTGATATTCGTGTTCGTCTTTGATCAGCGAATCGATGGCGTTGATGACAACATCAAACGTAACAGCCAGCGGAAAACTCGCACAATCGATTTGATCCAGGCCGTCTTCGGTTTGAATGAAAATGGGATTCGGTGCTTGCGATGCGGTGGTGGATTTGCCGATCCCTTCGGTGCCGTAGAGCACGATGCGCGGTGGGGATTGACGTTTGCCGGTGTGAATCTGTTGCAGTAGGGACATGAATCAAATTCCTGTATATGATGGGTGTGACCAATACAAACAGTCGCCTGCTCCGAACTCCCCGCCCCTGTACACTCCAAGGGGCGGGGAGAGGCGACAACTTCCGTGGGTGGGTTAGGCAGCACTGAGTAGACGGATGTCTTCGTAGCCGGTGGGCCAGTGATCGAGTGCCTGGCAGGTTTTTAACCGATGGATCGCGGCTTCGTTCTCGTTGGCTGCGTCGTCCAATGAATCTTCACTGACACGCCAGACGCCGCAGCGATAAGGTTCCTTCTTCTCCACAGCCACGATGTACACCGGCACCAGTTCTCCGATCTGTTCGCACAACACCGATTGATAAAAGGCAAGCTGATTGATGTAGCGATACTTGCGGGCATCCCACTCAAACGTCGACAAATCCTTGCACGTTTTTAAATCCACAATGCCGCGATGCGGATGTAGCCAGTCGATTCGAATCTGACAATCGACATCCCAGCGATTCACACGAACCACGCCTTCAGCACGGCCATAGAGCAGCAAGTCCACAGCTTCACTGTTCATACTCACGCCACTGGCCAGGTTCTCAATCTTGTCGATGTCGTCGAAGTGGATGCCGGGTTTGCCTTGTGCCTGAACCCAATTCTGGAAGGCTTGAGATTCTTTGCCGAAGGGCTTTTTCGTTTTGGGATTGATCGGACCACCCAATGCGAATTGGGATTCATACGCATCACGGCCTTCCAGAATTCGGCAGTGTGCAGCACGACCAAGCAGATAAGCTTCGGATTCCTTGGCTTGTATCAATGCCAATTGTTTCTTGCGGTAAAACCATGGGCAGGTCATGAAGTCGATCAGTTGATGACTCGACAAATATTGCTTTGCTTTGGCGTGGTATTCGTCAGCTGGTTCCGTACCCAGCAGGCTTAGGTCAATGTTCAACTCATCGAATATTTTCGTCATATCAGTCTCCTCGTGTTGCAGTCGTGCGGCACACCACGTCCGCCCATAACTGTTATTTGCCGCAGAGGGGCGATTTTGGGATGCAGGGACATGAAATCACCTTCCTGACAGGTTTAGTGACATGTCCCTGCAAGCCCTGACAGGCTTAGTGACAGGTTGTCTGACATATGTCTGTTCGCTGACAGGTCCATCTCTACAGACATGTCCCCGGTGGTGCCACGATCATGAAAAACAGATGGCCCAGAGCGTCTGGGCAAATGCGAAAAGCCTGTTTTTCAAGAGGAAAAGGCATGACAGAGGAAAAGTTGTTGGCGTTGTACGAAGGGGTTTTTGAACCATGGAAAATGCGATTGGCCTTGAGCCGAATCAAAGCGATGCGGTTTCCTAAACGCGATTGGGAGGACATGATGCAGGAAGCTGCCATGGTGATTTGGTCTTTTGAGTTTGTCCCTGCAAAGGCCAATGGGGCGACGGAGTTGACGGTTCTCTATGCCGTCATCAACCAACATTTGCTGGACTTGATGCGGAAGCGATGTCGTTACCGCAAACGATATGAAAAGGTGCTACGTCAACTGGGTGTGCATGAGGATGGCACGTTCCATGGCGAAGAGCCATCTTGCGAAATGATCATGCCTGTGATGATGGATGTGCAGACCGCAACAGCCAGGTTGTCGGACTTCGATCAGGACGTCGCGTTCCTGTTGTCCCAAGGCTACAACTGCAACGAAATTGCCCGGATGTATGAATGCGAATGGAAAACCATCAACAGGGCGATGCAACGAATCAAGGCATGTTTTGATGCGGTGGATGTAAATGGGGAGTTGTTGAAATGAATCAGGTTGTGCAGCATTCCCCAAAGCCGGTTCAAAGATTTACCCCACATTCGCCAGAACCGACTGGACATTCTTTGAACCTTGAGGCTCAATGTGACACCCCCGGAACCCCCGCCCCCGGAAGTTTACGTTCCGAAAAGTCCAGAGATCTTTCGGGGCTTCCGGGGGCGATGGAAACTCGGTGGATGACGGAAGGATTGATTGCTCGAACGCAGGACGCGTGGGGCAACTACCTTGGCAGAGAAGTTGATCGAGAGGAAGCCATGGAGATCTTGTTTAACGTCCAGCAGATTGCATTGGCGTTCTATCTGGCCGGCACGGAAGGAGATTCTGACGAATGAATATTGTGGTATGGGCACGCGTGTCCTCACGCGAGCAAAGCGAAGGTTATTCTTTGGATGCACAGATTCGCATCAATCGTGATAAAGCTGACCGCGAAGGTTGGAGCATTCTACGTGAGTTTGTCGTGGCTGAATCGGCTCGACGTGGCGCTGAACGTGCGACATTCAACGAGATGTACAAGTGGGTCAAGAAGAACGCCAAACGCCTGAATATTGGGGCTATTCTGGCTCACAAGCTGGATCGCATCTGTCGTAACATGCGCGATGCGGTCCGCATGCAGGAACTCGAAGACACGACAGGTGTGAAGATGGCATTTGTCGATAACGAGTTTGGCCCCGGTGCAGCAGGTGCATTGAGCTTCAACGTCATGGCTGCCATCAGCCAGTACTACAGCGACAACCTGCGACAGGAAGTTCGCAAAGGCCAGGAAGAAAAAATACGCCAAGGTTGGATGCCATGCGGTGTGCCCTATGGCTACAAGAATTCTGATGACCGCAACGAGCCGATCAAGCCGCATCCCGAACGTGCCAAGTTGGTGATGCGCATTTTTCAGCTGTATTCACAGAGTGGCATGACCTTCGACATGATTGCCGACCAGTTGCGCAAGGAAGGCTACATTTTTCGCCCGAGTTGCCCACGCATGACGCCTGCGAGTATTTCCTACATCCTGGCCAATCGGTTCTACGTTGGCGACATCGTCTGGAAAGGCGAAATCTATCCAGGCAAGCATCAACCCTTGGTAGACCGCCGGACGTTCCAACTTTGTCGTGACATTCTCAAAGGCAAAAACCGCCGACTCAAACGCATGACGCACACGTATGCCAATGGCCTGTTCGTCTGCGAACACTGTGGCAGCATGATCACCGGCGAACGTATCCGCAGAAAACTCACCGATGGCACGGTGCGGGTTCACAATTACTACCGCTGTGCCAACAACCGCCCCGGTGATGGTCACCCACGCGTCCGTTGGAAAGAAGCGGACCTGGAGAACGCCATCGTCGAGCAACTCGAATCCATGCGTTTGCCTACACCGGAACTGCGCGACTGGTTCAGCGAAGTGATGGACGCAGAGTTTGGCCGATTGCGAAACGACCAGAACCACCAGAAGCGCGTGCTGGGTCGAAAGAAGGTCGAATTGGAAAAACAAAACGCCCGATTGTTGTCTCTGTATCTGGAAGGGCACCTCGATGCAGGGACATATCAGGACAAATCTGTGTCCCTGCAAGGCCAGATTGCGGAGGTCGAAAAGGGCATTGCCGCTTGCAGGGACATGGAATCGACAAGCAGGGACTCAGCCAAAAAGGTGTTCGACTTCACGCAACAGGCCGCCGAGATCTGGCATGGTTCAAAGAAGGCCGGAAAACAGCGCATCCTGCGAGCGATATCTTTGAACCGCACTTTGAGCGACACAAGTCTTTGTATAGCAAAAAGAAAGCCGTTCAGTTTTTTGACTGAACGGCTTCCTGTTCTAACAAGTCGGGGCGACACGATTTGAACGTGCGACCTCCGCCACCCAAAGACGGCGCTCTAGCCAAGCTGAGCTACGCCCCGATATTGTGCGTTGATTGTACAAGGCAAACGGGTAGATTCCAATTGACTTGTGTGATTCTGACTTTGTGAGTCAACTCACTTGATCTACCCATGTTCCCGATCCCGCAATGTCAAGCTTCCGGGGGAAACTTCCGGGGGCGGGGGTGAGGGGAAAGGCCGCGGTGGGATTCGAACCCACGATAGCTTACGCTAGCTGATTTGCAATCAGCCCCATTAGTCCACTCTGGCACACGGCCGAATTTTTCGTCAGCAGCACATTTAACCAGATATGCTCTCACAGGTCAAATGTCTGTTCTCATTCATTTCAAACATGCTCTCACGCGTACTTTATTCCGAGAATTCCTCGAGCATCCGCTGGATATACCGCAGGGCATTAAGTTGCTCGGTGGCTTTGTTAAGCGGTTGGCTACGGTCGGAGGCTGGCAACGCCATAGCGGTGTTCAGCGCCTCAGCTATGGCTTGTATGTACTCCTTCTCCTGCTCATCAGCCCATTGTTTGAGCCGGTCGAGTTCCGCCTGATTTTGGCTCGCCTGGGCGTCCTCAAGTGCTTCGCGGATTTCCATCATCTCCATGAGCAGGTTCGGGGGCAGCTGCTTGCTATCTGCTATCGGGGTGTCCGCCAGCAAAGCGATCATAGCTGACGCCCGGTCAAACGGATTTTTTAGTGTCAGATACGCCTTGTTGATTGCAGCAGAGCGATCTGCCGCATCCGCCTGATCCAACGGGTCCACAAAGCGATCGGGGTGATTGGCCGCCGACTGCGCGACGAATGCCCGATGCAATGCCTTGGCATCGACATCAAACTTCATGGGGACATTCAACAATTCAAATGGGTTGGGTTGCATGGGGATATTTTAGATCACCAAGTTTGTCATGCAAGAAATGACGCTCCATGGTTTGTGCTTAATATCAACGATAGACCGGTGGTGGGTTGGTGGTTCCCAAGTCGATTGTCACTGGATGCTCGTGAGGGATTTTTACAGTCAGTTGATGCTCCTGCCAATCCAGATAGCCGCTGCGAACTTCCCGCATGGGGGCGAAGCACTTTTGTGAACATGGGATTTTTAGATGGTAAACAAGTTGACTGTGTTCCCCGTTTGGTGCAAGACGGTATACACTCAAATCGTAATATCCACCTAGGGCTTCCCAGCCTTGGGTGCCCAAATGCGCGCTGAATTGTTTGTCTAGACTTTCCTCATGCTGGCCGCCGAATCCTGGTCCCCAAATCACACACGGTCCGAGTATCAAGCAGAATATTACTAACAGAGTCCAGATCGACAATGAGCGAAACTTGGCATAACACCCTTTGGGCGGTGAGGCCGGTGTTTCTGATGATTGGTCTGTTCCCGGATGATCCTGTGTCATAATTGCCAGTATCCTGAATTGTTCTTGGTGTGATTAGTTTTGATACGAACAATTGGCATCGAATGTTTGCTGGTTACCGTTAATAGCACATATTTTCCGTCTGTAACGCCATCGCGTCTGATAACCGCCTTGTTTCATCGAAAAACTTGTTCCATTTTTATGGATGCAACCAATGTGTTTCGTATGATTAACCGAAAAGGGGGGAGTCAGGAGTCATTTTTTATGGCAAGTTCTCCCATCATTCTCGTAGCTGACGACGATCCAGTCTCACTTCGACAATATGAACTGGTGCTCAAACCGTTTCTCGGTCAGGTGGAATACTACACCGCGACCAACGGCATTGATGCAGTGCGGATGGCGGCGGTCCAGCGTCCACACCTTGTCCTCATGGACTATGCCATGCCGTCGATGGATGGGCTCAAAGCCTGTGAGCAGATGCGGCGTCTTGAAATCGAGCACGACATGGACATCTGGATCATTAGCGGCTACTCCGACGATCTGGACAAGTCTCTGGTCACCCAAGCCGGGGCCACCTGCCTGATCAGCAAACCCATCCGCGTTTTGCCGTTCCGCGAGATGATCGCTAACCAATTGAATCTGGCGTTTGAGTTGCCGTTGAACAAGGCAGCGTGATCAGGTTGAACCACTTCATACCAAACGTGTATGACGGCTTGTTTTAATTCAAGACATCTCCTCTTGATTACAGTTTGGTCATTCCCACGATTCAATGTTCGTGACGTTCGTTCTGTTCATCTGTCGGATGATTGCTGCGGTTGAGTACGTCATAAATCAATCTCAAGACAACAAGGATGGGGGCGGCGATGACGACGAACACCACAATCAAGAAGATGGCTGAAAATGCTTGGAAACCACCAGCTAAAAACATGATCAGGCAAAAGATTCCAATCAATGGTGCGAACAGCCAACTGGCGCCCCAGAAGTGTAAGAGAAATTTGCGACTGGGTAACGCTGTGTCTTCATCTGACTGCATCTGGGCAGTATGCAAGTCGTGACCGCACTCCGGGCATTGGTCTTGTGCATATCCAAACAATAAGCAACCACAGTGATCGCACAATGCTTGATCCTGATTGTCGAATATGGTTTTGAATGCTGGATCAATCTCACCCTCCCGACTGCAACCACACTGCCAGCAGGATTCGAGTTGAGCATCGACCTGTTCATCACAGTTGGGGCATTGCCAGTGAGTTTGCATGATCGTTTTGATCCGACAGCTATTGGGTGGTGAGAAGCGATTTTAGAGCGTTTACGGATTCACTGCAGCAAAAAGTGGCTGCGGTGTTTCTGCTTTGTGTCGTTCTCCAGCTAAGCGTTGATGGATGAATAAGAACAGATGAATAAGGACAATAGCTGCGTTGCGACGCAACGCTGTATCACGAAGTGATAAATCTCAATCGATAACGATCTAGTCTTTGTCTTGGGGTTCATCTTCAATTTGGATAATGGTCTTTTGGTTAGGAGCGGCAAATTTCAGATAGGTGGTTTGTCGTGCGTTAATACGGAAATCAAATCGGGCACGTGCGGGGTTGATCTGGGCGAAGTAGATTTGGTAATCACCCGGTGCCATGAGAATCGGCCCGTCACGTTTGGATGGATTCAGCGGGTAGGGACCTGCAGTGATATCGTTGATGGTGACAACCCCGAGCATGAACTCCGTGCAACGGACTGAGGATCGTTTTCGCAGTTGGACGCGGAGTTGGCCATACAAATTGGGGGGACACGGTGAGAGAACAATATCCTGCCCCCGGAGGATGCCACGTTTGGGGACATCGATCCAGATGACCTTGGTACCCGATGCAGGATGTCCGACCGTCAGTGGATCTTGAAAGTGACCTTTGCCTAATTCGCGTCGGTGTGTGCCATTGATATGTTCCATGAGGATAAACTCACCACTTTTTGCCCTGTAGTATTGACCACCACCGCCATCGTAGTGTCTTGTGAGTTCTTTGAGTTTGGTTGCGTCAAGCATGACGGGTTGATCAGGTGTGGGCTGTTCCTGGCTGACACGAAGCAGGGTGTAGATGTGTTTCTCGTTGTTTCGTTGTCCCTTGACAATTTGAACAGCCCGATGCCAGGCGCGGTCACCTGATTGGGGCTCAAAGACATGGATATAGGGGTGATCCTGCTCAGCTGCCTGGGCTTCCTGGGCCGTGATACTGCCAATCTCAGCCCTGAGTAAATGGGGGCGAGCCAGGAGGATTACCAGTAAGCAGACAACTGATAATGCGACATGGTTGAAAGTGGGTTGGGTCATCCGTTTTTCCCCGTATTGGTGCGATGAGCGGTTCAAGTCCTGCATTCCAATTAACCAACGCAGTATGTCCGGCGAATCGTTGAATATTCAACAGTTTCGTCATGTAGGCGGTTAGACTGTTTTGGCGGGAAACGATGGTTAACCGTTTATGTTACTTGTACACCGCCAGATCCAACTGGCAATTGAACGGCTGGTTTTCGGTGCACTCGACCCAGAGGTAATACGTCCCGGCATTGAGGTTCTGATCCGTGATGCAATGGTCACCCTGGCAGTCTTTTTTGAGCAGGAAGTTGATCTCATCGGGATTGCCTTGCCCGCTGTCGACGAGGTTTTTGAGCTTTTTAAAATCACCTTCTGTGAGCAGGGCAAGGTAGTAGGCCCGGTTTTCTGCTTTGGTTATGTCTAGTTTGACTTTACTTTCTTTTTTGAGCGTGAAGTAAAAGTTAAAGCTCTGGTCAGCAGCAATTTGCACCTGTTCGGTTGCTGCATGGCGGTAGTGGGGGACACGGTTCCAGACTTTCAGGCCGACCAGACCACACACCACGATGACGCCGATGATTGCTTTGATTCCTGTGCTACTTGATGAGCCATTGTCATCAGACATGCTGTTTCTCCAGTTTTCGTTGGGTTTTACGGGAGAAACACGATGTGACTCCCCGGATACATGCATTTTGCCAGCATGTCGGGAGCAGGTCAATCTTTTATGGGTTGGCGGGAAGAATATCCGGTAAAAAAACTGGTGCATTGACACGCCATGCCGGTTTATCGTATGATTCCGTCTTACAGTCGGTGCCTATTGATACTGGCAGGCTGGTCAAGTCCGCCAGGTTGTGCTATACTTGACGACTTGACATTAGCAGTAGCTTTGGGATAATCCCAAGGCTCTTTTTAATTAGGAACATTGGCATCTTGGGCGTGTGCTCGGAGCCAGGAAAACAAACGGCTATGACGAAAGTCAGGCCACTACTAGAGAACATTGGGTTCAGGCTGAAATTAAGGTGCCGGTACCCGCATTCAAGAACTTTGTTCGGAGGAATGGTTAGCGATGGCAAAAGATGTCTTCAATCGTACAAAACCGCACGTGAACGTGGGCACCATTGGTCACATCGACCACGGCAAGACCACCACCACGGCTGCAATCACCGCTGTTCAGGGCGCAAAAGGTCTGGCTAAATTCACCAGCTATGACGATGTGGCCAAGGCTTCGGAATCAGAAGGTCGTCGTGACTCGACCAAGATCGTCACGATCGCCACGTCCCACGTGGAATATGAAACCGAAAACCGTCACTATGCTCACGTCGACTGCCCCGGCCACGCCGACTTCGTCAAGAACATGATCACCGGTGCCGCCCAGATGGACGGCGCCATCCTCGTGGTCGCTGCTGACGACGGCCCGATGCCCCAGACCCGTGAGCACGTGCTGCTCGCCCGTCAGGTGAACGTGCCCAAGCTCGTCGTCTTCCTCAACAAGGTTGACCTTGTCGAAGACGAAGAACTTCTCGAACTCATCGAAATGGAAGTCCAGGAACTTCTGACCAAGTATGACTTCGAAGAAGATACCCCCATCGTCCGCGGTGCTGCTTTCCCCGCATTGCAGAACCCCAGCGATGAAGCCGCCAACAAGTGCATCGGCGACCTCATGGACGCCATTGACACCTGGATTCCCGAACCCCAGCGCGAAACCGACAAGCCCTTCCTGATGTCCATCGAAGACGTCTTCTCGATTAAGGGCCGTGGTACCGTGGGTACCGGTCGTATCGAACGTGGTGTGGTCAAGGTTGGCGACGAAGTCGAAATCGTCGGTCTCCGTGACACCCGCAAGACCACCATCACCGGTGTTGAAATGTTCAACAAGACCATGGACTCCGGCCAGGCCGGTGACAACTGCGGTTGTCTGCTTCGTGGTGTTGAAAAGGACGAACTGGAACGCGGTCAGGTCCTGGCCAAGCCCGGCACCATCACCCCGCATCACCAGTTCGAAGCTGAAGTCTACGTGCTGACCAAGGAAGAAGGCGGTCGTCACAGCCCGTTCTTCTCCGGCTACAAGCCGCAGTTCTACTTCCGCACGACCGACGTGACCGGTTCGATCAAGCTTCTGGGCGGTGCCGAAATGTGTATGCCCGGCGACAACATCGCTGTCGAAGTCGAACTCGGCAAGCCGATCGCTATGGAAGAACAGAGCCGCTTTGCTGTCCGTGAAGGCGGTCGTACCGTGGGTTCTGGTGTTGTCACCAAGATCCTTGCCTAATTTTGTATTTCAAGTCCCAGTCAGCGGTCAGGTTGGTGGGCAGGTTGCCTGACAATCTGCACAACTGACCGCCGACTGGCGACTGTTTTTTGAACGCTTGATCAAGCGTGAATTGGAGATGAAGCGATGGCCAAGAAAAAAGGCGACGCCGTCGAATACGTCTGGCTGCAATGCACCGAATGTGGTGATTTGAATTACCGCACCCCGGTCAATGTCAAGGGTGGTATCGCAGACAAGCTTAAAGCCGGTCTGAAAAAGTACTCCCCACGCCTGCGTAAGCACACGCTGCACAAAATCAAGCGCAAGTAAACCATGGACGCTCACCTTGATGGTGGGCGTCTGGTCAGTTGTCGTTTCCATTGACGACATCCGACCAGACGCCTGCACCGCAGGTGACTTGCGAACTTGATACGTTACGCCAGTAGCTCAATTGGCAGAGCAGTTGATTCCAAATCAACAGGTTAGGGGTTCAAGTCCTCTCTGGCGTGTTTTGAAACTGTGCAGCTGATGTGGGATCAGCCAGGCATGTCACTTCTTGCTTTTCCCGCGCCACCAAGGCTGATACAGTCAAATAGCTGCGACACCACGTGTCGCTGGCAGGCTCACGAGAAGACGGGAAGCAATCATCATGGCATTGACCATCAAAAAACCCGGGCAGGGATACTGGACACGTATGCTCAGCGCGATCGGCGCAGGCATCATGCTCTTGGCTTGCCTGGCCTGGCTGTGGGGTGAACTCTCATCCGCTTTCACTGAAGATTCAACCCGCACAACCGTGCAGGCCGTTGTCGCCTGTCTCATCGTGCTGGGGGGTGGGGGTATCTGCTACTGGGTGATGAACAAAGACAAAGTCGTCGACTTCTTCATCGCCACCGAGTCCGAAATGCGTAAAGTCAACTGGCCGACCAGGAAAGAACTTGTCGGGTCCACCTGGGTGGTCATTCTGGGAACGCTGTTTCTGGCGGTCATTCTTGTGCTAATTAACCTGGCTTTTGCGTGGTTTTTCGGCGAAATCGGGATTCTGCATACCGGTGCTTGATCCGGCTATGGCAAAAACGCACCCGACACTTAAACAACACCGACGCATCAAACGCACATTGCATTGAGGATCAAACATGACCGAAGATCAGGATAATCTCCAGCAAGAAGAAACCGAAACCCAGGACCAGGCTCCGGAATCAACCGAAGCCCCCGAATCACAGGCGCCGGCTTCACCTGAAGAAGAACCCATGATCACGCCCGGCATGAACTGGTTTGTGCTCCGCGTTGCATCCAACAAAGAAGACTCCGTCAAGGAAACCCTTCTCCGCAAAATCAAAATCGAAGGCCTTGTCCACCTGGTCAACCGCATCCTCGTTCCCACCGAAAAGCAAAAGACCATCAAGGCTGGTAAGCAGAAGATTCTCGAAAAGAAACTTTACCCCGGCTACGTCTTTGTCGAAATGCGCCTCGAAGATGACGGCCGCATCCCCCAGGACGTCTTCTTCCTGATCAAGGAAACCACCGGCGTCGGTGACTTCATCGGCACCGCCGGTCGTCCTGCTCCGATGTCCGTCCCTGAAATCGAAAAGATGCTTCAGGCTTCCAAGCCGGCTGAACAGCAGCCTGAAGTCAAGATGGAATTCCAGAAGGGCGATCAGATCAAGATCAAGGAAGGTCCTTTCGAAAACATGGAAGGCACCGTCGACAAGATCCTCCCCGATCAGGGCAAGGTCCGCGTGATCGTCATGATCTTCGGCCGCGCCACCCCCGTCGAACTCGAATACTGGCTCATCGAAAAAGTCGAAGAGTAACCCCCCCCCCGGAAGCTTCCCCCGAGAATATCGCAAGTTTCCTGAACAACACGAACTCGCGACAAATCCTCGGGCTTGGAACTAAAGCCCCGGGACTTCAGTCCCAGGGGATGCCTCGAAAAACAAAACAAACACACAAAGACTCAGACTTGCCCGTCTGGGTTTTTTATTGAGAATAGCCGAACGTCTGAGATGCATATCTCTTGAGATAGATATCTCTCCGCACCGTCTCTGTCTATCCATTCATCGGGGGGAACCATGCCGATTGTCATTGTCTGTCTATCGAGTTTCTTCGCTGCCAAGTACATCCGTCGTCGCGCCTTTGATGCGTTGACCTATGATCAGGCCATGTATGTCGTCGACGAATATGCACAACTGCGAAAATGGGTCCGACCATTGGTTGTTCTGTATCTGCTTTCGTTTTTCGCATTGATGTTTTCGAGTCTTTCATTTTCAGGTCAGACGATTGTTCACTTCACGATCTGGTCACTCGTTGCCATTGTTTTCATTCTCATCCATGCAGTGAAAATGACCAAGCTCGAAATGCCCACCAACTTCGTGAACCTGTTTCTACTCTCAAGATTCATCTCGCTGGTCGGCACGGCCTTCGCGACCTACCTGTTACTGATGATGGCCCTCAAGGTAGAGTCCGCAGGTTGAGAACGAGCAGTTGTGAATCCGAAATTGGAATGAAAGTTTTTTGAGATTTCAAGCTCCGCTTGATGAATAGATCAAGCTCTTCATCCAGCAATAAGCCAGCAGTATGGCTGCTTTGTGGACTTCAAACTCCGGTTTGAGATATGCGACAAATCCATCGTCATGAAGCTTTGCGTAAACATGGTCTTCAACAAGATCACGAAATTTCTCAGTATCTGTCTGATGTGTGTTATGCAATGGATAAGGCTGATTGTCACCCAAATACAGATACCTGGGGCTATTGCCAAAACATGAATGAAATGGATGATCGATATAAAAAAGACGTTGGCCAGTCGAATCCAAGAAGTTGATCGTCCATGCGAGAGCAAACCATTTTGGACGACCGATGGTTTCGAATGTCGCGATGACGTTCTGGTGCTGATCTAGAAGTTCACAGGTAAACTTTCTTAAATCAATCATGGCTACGAATCTCTGATCACGCCCCATGATGTCCAATTGATATTGGCACTTGAATAAACCAATTTCTTTCTCTGCAACCACACCTTCCAACAGGCACTTACCTGCGAAGTTTTGGACTGGTGGGATGTGTGGCATGACTTTGGTCACGATTCGATCCCCGGATTTACTTCCCAAACAATTTCCCAATCCCTTCCTTGACCTGATCGACCTTGTCGGCATTTTCTTCGCCGAGTTTGTCTTTGAGTTTGTCGGTGGCTTTGTCCATCATTGCACCGGCGCCCGCGTCGACCATGGCTTTCTGCAAGGCTTTGCTGTCGACGGTGATGGCTGGGTTGTCGATCGGGCCTTTGAGTCCGATGGGTAAACTCAGTTGGCTGACCGGCTGAGACTTGCCTGCGATATTCAGTGTCGCGTTATGTAACGTCACATTCAACGGGCAGTCCAGTGATGCGGTGCCTGAGTCGTTGGTGAGTTTGCCGTCGAGATTCACGTCAAAGGTCCCGCCGGAGAGTGGGGCGTTGCCACCGATTTTCAGGTCGCTGGCAATCTTGTCGGTTTCAAAACCTTTACCCACAAACTTGAGTGTGCCCGGCTCGGTGGACTGGTTGGGCATGGCAACGTTAAACACCAGATTTCCGGTGCTCGATGTGATGTCGATGGTGGTGGGGCTATCGAGTAGATGGCCATGCGTTGAGAGATTGGTTGCGTTGATGTCGATGGTCTGATCAGGGAGCTGAGCGACTTTGACCTTGCCAGCGGTGAGTTGGGTGATGGTCAATGTCGGGCTGTCGGTGATCAGGTGCGATGCGGTGACACGGGCATAACCCAGTTGCTGGATTTGCTGCTCCAGTCGGTCTTCGAGCGTTTGTTTTTCGGATGCTTCACCACTTTGTGGCTTGGAGACTTTTTCGAGCCACTCGCGGACTTGTGACAGGCGATCCTTCCATTTTTGGGCAGTTGCGATGTAGTCTTCAATCGTCTTGGTATCTTCCTGATCGATCACGGGTGGCTGGGAGGGTTCGACTTTCCTGCCGACCAGGGCGCCTTTGACTGCACGTTTTTCGCCACTGGATGCATCGACGAAGGTGACGTTGTCCATGGTGATGCGTTTGCGCAACAGGTCCTTGCCGGAGATATTGATGTTGACGGTTTGGGCGCGTAGCAGGTCGGTCTCCAAGGCGTTGGGGTCCGCCATGGCGAGTTTCTCGATGGTCATCCGTCCCTCGGTCAAGTCGACCTGTGCATTGGCGACATCCACCGTCGCGCCGTTGGCACGTTCCAATGCGCTGATCATATAGTTGGTGACAATCTGGTCGGTGAAGAACATGCGCACGATGATTGCCAACACGACGAACAGCACAACGCCAATCACGCCAACCCAACGGATGGCTTTGACGCCCTTGGTTTGAAGCATCTCCTGATAGGTTTTCTTTGAACCTTTACCCATGAGAACCCACGTGAGGAACTTGACCGAGCCCTTGGAAGACCACTTCTGATAGGCTTCGGAACTCTCTTCGAGGTTGGCCATCTTCAAGCGATAGGATTTAATCGACTTGACCAGCAGCAATCCCAGCACGATCCCGAGAATCAGGCCTGTGAGTAAACCGCCGGTGACCACGTAGTATTCAAAACCCAGCAATGCGGTGACTGGTGCGTTGATCAGGGACTTGAATAGACCGGTCGTCGGACCATCAAGTAACGCACGTCCAATCGCAAACGTCACTGGCATCAGTGGGATGGAAATTGCCTTGGCAAACAAACCTGTTAAACCCGTGATCCAGATGTTGGCGTTGAAGATTGCAAGCAGCAGTAGCAGCATGATGATCATCCCTGCAGCTTGCGTCCAGCCGGGCATAAAGCCAAGCATACTTCCCAGACAGGTTGCGAGCATGATCTGGGCGGGTGTGGTGTTGCCGCGAAGTATTTTGCCGATCTTGCGAGTAATCATGATGTTCCTTTGGTGTTTGGGTATCCCGGAGGTTTCATGGGGTGTGGGGGAGTGTTTTTCTTACTATCAATCTCACTGAGTCATCGTTGTTTGTCAACTGCTTAACCAACATTCAATAATATGTCTTGATTCATTTTGGTGAGTTGAACGCATGCGTGGCATTGAACCATGACGGTTATTGTCAGTTGCTGAGTTTTTGCTTTGAATCCCGATGTTTCGCTGATTTGTCTGTTTTGTTCAGGTCAGCAGCTATACTGATACCGACGAAACAATTGATCCAAGGAGATACAAATGACTCGCACGCGTAATTTATTGTCCCTGATGTTGGTGATTCTTTTTACTGGTTCGGTCCAGGCTCAGATCATTGCAACGGATGATTTTGAAGCCACAACCATCACCGACAGTAAGATGTCCGGCGGCAGTGGTTTTGACGGAGACTGGACGCTGCGTGGTACGGCCAAGACGGACTTTAGCATCGTCGATCAATCACTGCGATATGAAAACGGTGACATCAAAGTCGAGGGTGGCAAGAAAGCTTTGCAGTACGTGGCAAGCGATAAGGGCATTGCGTTGATGGCGGTTCGCAACCTGCCAACGCAGACCGAAACCGTTTATGTGAGTTTTCTTATTGAAGCAAGCAATAGCCAGGATACCAATGACTTTTTCCAGATCGGGTTTGATGCAGGCAAGTCCTCGGCACCCAATCTCAGTGTGCTGCTTCAAAGCAAGTTCTACCCGCGAAGCAATACCACCCCCGGCGGCGCACCATCGTTGATGGCAGTCAAGCAGGGCGAAACCTTCCTGTTGGTCATGAAGGTAGAACGCGTCGAGAACACCACCCATTACGATCAGGTGACACTCTTTGTCAATCCGTCGAGTCTGGATGAATCGGCGAACAAGTCCGTGCTCCAGAAAAGAAACTCCGGCATCAGTCAGATCAAACGCCTTCTGATTCGCAAGGCATTCACCGAAGCGGGCGATACATTCACCGTCGATCAGATCCGCATCGGCAAGACCTTTGAGAGTGTGCTCAAATAAATCCAGATAGCAACTGTAACTCACCCAACTGATCACCTGATGTAAGTCAATCCGGTTCGCGGGAGATTGACGGTGACGTTTGATCCATTTAAAATAATGATTTCTCGTGACATCAAAGGCTTTTTTATGGGTCGAATGATCTTGCTCAGTCTCCTGTTGTGGGTTTGTCAGTCAATAGCTGTTGAAGCTGCAAGTCCCGTTATGCCCCAGTCGTTTAAGCAGTGGACGGTGTTTGCGCCGGTGGAGATGTCGAAGGTGACGCTGGGTGATCATGACGTCATACCGCAAAGCCTGCCTGGTGTGGATGGACAATCTGTCAGAGGTAAACACGTGAAAATCTCAGAAGGGCATACGCTGGATATCGCGCGCATGATGGGGCTTTCGGTCCGCGTTAAACGTGCAGCGGTGTTGATGACGCAGATTCATGTCGACAAGCCCATGACGATCAAAGTCGGAGCTGCAGCAGATTGGTGGATGCATTGGTACGTCAACGGCAAGCTCGCGTTCACCACCGGTGAGCGGGGTAACGTCTATGGTGCGCGGTCGATTCGTGAGCATGTCTTCCACCTGCCGTTGCAGGCCGGGCCCAACCTTGTTAGCGTTGTAGTTCAATCCGGGTCAGGTGGATGGAAATTTCTGGCCGGCTCGGACCAGTCCATAGCAGATCTGGAGGCTGATGTGGCCAAGAACCTGGATGATTATCTCGACAAGCCGTTTGAGTATATTGTTTCACCTGAGAAAGTTCGGCAATACACGCTGCCAGCGCTGATGACCACAGACGATGGCAAGCCGGTGACCAATGTTGAACAATGGGAAAACCGCCGACGTCTGAAGTTGCTTGATGCGTTTAAGCATCATGTCTACGGTGCCATTCCCATGCAACTCGATGACCTGTCGTTTGAGGTGGTCAGCCATGATCCGCAGGCGTTGGCTGGCAAAGCAGACTTCCGCATCATCCAGATCAAGATGAAACGCAAAAACAAAAGGCATGCATTTGATCTGGAACTCTATACCCCCAAGACGGGCAAGCCTGCTCCGACATTTTTGCTGATCAATAACCGCCGTCAGACACCCGAGCCCACCGATCCGGATTCAAGCTTCTTCCCTGCACGCAAGTTGATCGAAGCAGGCTTTGCAGCAGGGGAGTTCAACAACAAGGAACTGGCTGCGGATAACAATGAGCATTTTCATGAAGGTGTCCTGCAGCTTTATCCTGAGTTGCTGGAGAAACCCGATGGCCCGCGCACCATCAGTGCCTGGGCATTGGGTGTGATTCGCTGCGTGGATTATCTCGTGCAGGACGATGCGATCGATGCCAACCGCATCAGCGTGGTCGGTCATTCACGTGGAGGGAAGACAGCGTTATGGGCTGCGGTCAACGACCCGCGCATCGCCATGACCTGCCCCAACAACTCAGGGTGTACCGGCACCGCCATCGCGCGACGTCAGTTTGGTGAAACCATCGCGGACATCAACAAGCAATTCCCGTATTGGTTTAACGATGTCTACAAGCAGTATGACAACCGTGAAGACGATTTGCCGGTGGATCAGCACATGCTCGTTGCCTTGATGGCGCCGCGTCCGGTCTGTGTCGGCAGTGCCATCGAAGACCTCTGGGCGGACCCCGAAGGTGAGTACCTGTCGCTGGTGCATGCTTCGCCGGTGTACAAGCTTTACGGTCTGGAAGGCCTGCCACCATCTTTGCCGGTGTCCATTGAAAAGCAGGTGTTGGGGCAGAATCTGTCTTACCACATCCGACATGGTGGTCATGGTCTCAGAGAATACGATTGGCAATGTTACATGAATGCCGCCCGTGTCTTTCTTAAAATCCAATGATGGATTACCTGTGACGCGGTCCCATGATTTTTGCTTACAATAGGCTTTTGTCGTTCCACGGAACATGGCGGAGTCACGTTGTATGCAGCTGTTAATCAGTCCGACAAATCTCAGCGAAGCGAAGATGGTTGCTGACGCCGGTTGCCCGATTGTCGATATCAAAAATGTCGATGAGGGTTCGCTGGGCGCTCAGCCTGTTTCGGTGATCCGGCAGGTGATTGCTGCGGTCAACTCAAGCGATGCCAAGGTCAGTGTTGCCATCGGTGATTTGCCCTGTTTGCCCGGGACCGTGAGTCTTGCTGCCCATGGTGCTGCGACCCTCGGCCCGGACTTTATCAAGGCAGGCTTGCGGGGGGCGACCGGTGTGGCTGATGCCCGTGCGATGATTCAAGCGATGGTCCAAAGCGTGCATGATGTGGACAGGAACATCATCACCGTCGCCTCAAGCTATGCCGATTTTCAACGTTTTGACGGACTGCATTGGCAGGACCTGCTTGAAGCTGCAAGCCAGACTGCCGTCAATGTGGTGATGCTTGATACGCTGATCAAAGATGGGCAAACGCTCTTTGATGCGATGTCCATGGCAGACCTGCATCGCTTGACTGACATGGCACACGATGCAGGCTTTAAGGTCGCGTTGGCAGGTTCCATCAACATGAACCATCTTGACCAACTCCGCGAGATCAATCCCGACATCATCGGTATGCGTGGCGGGGTTTGTCATCAGTCCGATCGCAAGCAAGGCATCTGCTTGCAACGCTTGACCCAACTCATCAACACGCTTGATTCTCAGGCGACTGTGCACACCGGAGTATGAATTTGACCAATTGGCATCTGATTAAACTCGGTGGCTCGGTCATCACGCACCCGGATCACGCGGACAAGTTTTATGCGACCAATGTCCAGCGAATTGCCCGGGAAATAGCTGCTGCTTCCAAGCCCTGCATCCTCGTTCATGGTACGGGGCATGTCGGTAAACCACCTGCCATTGAGCATGGCTACGCCGATACAGGCATCATCCCTGCCAGCAACACACTGCTTGCCGTGCAGGTCCGACTGGAACTGCGTCGTCTGCATCAGCATGTATTGCGTGCGTTGTTGGATGCTGGCATGCGAGCCTTGCCGATGGACACTGCGACTTGTTTTAATGATGAGGGTTCGGATTTCAGGCAGTCGGATTTAAAGGACAGTCTGAAGCAGGCTGTCGAGGCCGGATGCGTGCCGGTGTTTCATGGTGATATGGTGCAGTTGCCGGACCATCGTTTTGCGGTGGTCTCCAGTGATGCAATCATGTCGGTGCTTGCAAGATATCTCAAGCCGCACACCACGCTGCTTCTTACGGATGTCGATGGTGTTTACGCAGACGCTGTTGATCAAGATCGTCAGGTCATCGACACGTTAACGCCAGCCAATCTCCAGCAGATGCAGCAACTGGCTTCGGACCTGCATGATGTCAGTGGCGGGATGACGGGAAAAGTGAAACATGCCATGAAAATGGCGGCACATTGCCAACGATGCATCATTGCAAACGGATTGGTTGAGGGCGTGGTCTCACGAATACTCGCAGGTGAAACCGGTTTGGGGACGCGCGTTTTGTCTGAAAATTAAGCCTTTTTTGACTTGGCTTGCGAAAGTGCATCACGCATGGAGGCCTTGATCAGCCGATTCATGCAACGACGCGCAAGTGCTGCGTCCTGTCTCTGAATCGCTCTGGCCAGTTGAGCATGCTTGAGCCACAACCATGCCAGGTGATGCAGATTCCGGTGATGGCTTTGATGGCCGAAGATAAACTGCTTGACATGTCCCTGCATGATGATGGATTGAGCGAAAGCATTATCCGCAGCTTCCAGAATCAACTGGTGGAACTGCTCGTCGGCTGCATGGTATTGAGCCAGCTCTTTACCCTGCATCACCGGCTTTTGAGACTTGCGGAAGCTGTGGATCGCACGACGCATTCTGGCAACACAGCTCAGCAATTGCTTTGCACATTTCTCGCTTCGCTTTTTCGCAGCATTGCTCGCTGCCATTGTCTCCACTGCCAGTCGGACTTCGTAGATGTCCTTGATCTCACGGAGTTGTGGCTGGAGGATGTACGTCCCACTGGAGGGGCGCTGCACCAGCAACCCCTCGCGCGCCAGACGCTGAATCGCCTCACGCACCGGTGTCCGGCTGTATCCCAGTTCCTTACCCAGCTTGGTTTCTGAGATACGCTTATCTCTTGGCAGGGCGCCATCAAGCACCATCTGTCGAACCTGCTCATAAGCGCGCTGACTTAATACCGGACTGGATTCAGGGCCGCGACTGGGGGACATTGACACCTCGTTAGTGGAAAAGCAGAAAAAGTTCACTAAAACCGGTATGCCGGATTGACCTTGGCCAAGGCACGCCTAAACTGTAAACCTGTATACCGGTTTTTGCAAGACCGATCTGAAAAAGCCATTCCCCACACTTCACGGTAAGTGAGTCATGAACACACAAAGCATCAACGATCCAGCCATGTTGGCCCCCAATGTTTACATCCGCCAGTTTCCCGACACCTTAAAACCAAGGCAATTTCAGGGCATCCCCGGCATTGCCTGCACATCCGATCAGACCCTCTGGGCGACCTGGTACGGCGGTGGCAACAACGAAGGCCCGGACAATTACATCATGCTCGCCAACCGTCCCAGGGATGGCCAATGGTCAGAACCCTGGTTGATTGTCCGCCACACGCATCCCAAAGTCCGCGCATTTGATCCGACTTTGTGGGTCGATCCCGAGGGCTGTTTGTGGCTCTTTTGGGCGCAGACTGAGGTGGGGCGAAAGTTGGGCGACTCTCAAAACGACGGTGACGGTGCACCCAATACCAATAGCATCTGGGACGGTCGCGCCGGCGTCTGGGGTATCTGCTGTGAAAACCCAACTGAGCAACCTGAAGTCTGGCAGGAACCCCACCGATTCTGTCATGGCATCATGATGAACAAGCCCACCGTCGATGAGACAGGCAACTGGCTGATGCCCGCGTCGATCTGGAATCTCAAGCCCTTCGACCCGGCGATTGATGAATTACAACGCGGTCCGACGGTGACGATCTGTGATGGCAAAACACTGGATGCACAGATGCAGGCAACCCCGAGTCATGTGCCCGATCTGATCTTTGACGAACATCACGTTGTCCCGCTGCAGGACGGACGCTGGGCCATGTGGATTCGTACGCTCAGTCCAACGAGGCATGCTGCGGTGAGTTACTCATCGGATCGTGGTAAGTCATGGTCTGACGCAGAACTCTGCAGCATTCCCTGTCCCAACAGTCGTTTTTATGTCGGCCGACTTCAGTCCGGCGCACTGCTGCTGATCTCGCATCGCATCAGTGACAATGTCCGCCAAAGTGAAAACCGTTGGCCTGCCCGTTCGCACTTGACCGCCTGGGTCTCCGACGATGACGGGCAGACATGGGTTGGCGATTTACTCATTGATGAACGTGAACAGGTTTCCTACCCGGACGTTGACATCGCTGATGACGGGACCATTCACGTGATCTACGATTACCAACGCTACAAGGATCGCCAGATTCTTCACGTCGCCCTCACTGAAGAACAGATCCGCCAAGGCAACGCGCCCGTTACGATCAATGTCGTGAATCAAGCGACCTGCCCGTTGGATGACTAAGGCAAAGGCAGCAGCCATGCGATCGATTTTTCTCAATCAGGATGACGCCCATTTTTATTCCTGTCATCCCACATCCGACATGACCGTCGCCGGACTTGAACGTCTGGTTGATTTTTATGTCACCGACACACAGGTTGCGGGCCTGCTGTTTTGCACCAATCTCCAGAAGGCGCTTTTCGACAGCAAAGTCTGGGAGCCACTCTATGCAGACTATGATCCGGAAGGTGGTCCCGATCAACCGTGTTTAGCCAAACTCAAGCCGGAGATTCGCGAAATTGTCCCCGGCGATCACGGGCGCAATTGGGTGCATAATCTCTGGGTGCTTAACCGCAAACATGGCATCAATCATCATCAGGTTTGGATCGACCGTTGCCGCCATCATGGCATCGAAGGTTGGCTGACCATGCGCATGAATGACAGCCACGGTCTTAAAGAGTTTGAACGTGATGCGCAGGGCCTTGCATCCTGTGGCGAATGGGTGATGCTCTGTCCCTCCAAACATTGGCAGGAAAACCCGCAACTCCGGCGTGCACCCTGGCGATCCGAACGCAGTTGGGAGGGTTCGTACAACTATGCGTTCCCCCAAGTGCGCGAGCATCATATGGCATTGGTTGATGAACTCTGCACCACGTTCGACTTTGATGGTTTGGAACTGGATTGGATGCGATGGGGCCTGATGTTCGCTCCCGGAGATGAAGCAGCAGGCCGTGCGATACTCAGTGACTTTGTCCAGCAGGTTCGCAGCAAATTGGATCAAGCAGAAAAGCGCGTGGGGCATCCCATTCGTCTTGGCGTACGTGTGCCCTCCGAACCCCAGGAGGCGTTGGCCAACGGCTATGACGTCCCGCGTTGGGTGCGCAGCGGTTGGGTGGACCAGGTGGTCATGTCTTCCTTTTTCGGTCATGTCAATCTCGATATCCCCGTGGAACTCTGGCGTTTGGTTCTCGGTGATGATGTGCGCTTGATCGCGCATGCTTCAGGTGTTGCATCGCCGTATCCCGATGCTGACGTGACCGTCGGTCATCTGGATCATCAGTATGGCAGCGCGTCATCTGCCTTGTATCGTGGTGCGGACGGCATTTACCTGTTTAACGAGTGTTACACGGAAAGCTCCAATCCGATCGAACTCAAAATCATGCTCGCGCATCAGGGCTCATTGGAGACGTTGGATCAAGTGATCCGTCGTTACCCGGTGACCTTTGCCTGTCATCGTGCGCCCGGTGATGTGCAGCGGACTTTGCTTCCCATCCCGATTTCGCCGCCGTCAATCGGTCGCGATATGGGACGCATGGAACACAACATTACGCTGCGGATTCACATCGGGCGAAAACCTGCCACAGGACGGGCGACGTTGCTATTGGGATTAAGCCCCGACACACCGCCGCTCAACACCGAAAAACTCCAGTCAAGACTCAATGGTCAGATCATCAAGCCGCTGGTCGATCGCCCGACATCTGCGTTTGAAAATAACACAATCGACATTGGTCATGATCCACTCAAGACGATCAACCAATGGATCGGTTTTGATTTGCCGTTAGCGATGTTGCACGATGACACGAATGTGATTGAGTTTTTACCTGCCGAGTCGTTTGATGATGTTGCAGGTGAATTGCGATGGGCCGAGATAGTCGTTGAACCTTCATAGAGATTGAGATGGATCATGTCAGAGACTTTGTATAACGGGATCGTTTTGCCGGACGTTTGGCCTCCTGCCGGTTTTGATAATCGAGCGACCTCGCCACAGGTTGTTCCCTATCTGGACAATCGGCCTGAGGTGATTGATGTCAGTGTGGGGAGGCAATTGTTTGTCGATGACTTTCTGATCGAGTCTAACGGTAACACGATGACGCGCGTGTATCACAAGCCGGATAAGTACACCAACAATCCGGTTCTCACGCCGCAATCTCGGGAAGAAACCTGCCCGGACTTCCCGTCGTGCGCGATTGCCAAGAGTGGCGGGGTTTGGTTTGATGATCTGGATAACAAGTTCAAGATGTGGTACATGACCGGGTATCTCGGCTATGCCGCGTTGGCTGTCAGTGACGATGGTGTGCATTGGGAACGGCCGGCGTTTGATGTTGTGCCGGGGACGAATCTGATCCTGCCCAGGGACATCCATCCAGACTCGGGGAGTGTGATCATTGACCACTTCACCGACGACCCCTCGCAGCGATACAAGATGCTGCTTCGTGAACCCAACCCGCCGACAAGTGCCTGTTTCCCGGGACTTTTGCTCACTTCCGCTGACGGTATCCATTGGAAGCAGGTCGCCAAGACCGGCGATATGGATGACCGGAGCACCATGTTCTACAACCCATTCCGACATCAATGGGTTCAGAGTGTCCGCCTGTTTAATCAGCCCAATGGTCGGATTCGTGCTTACAACGAACATCCGGATTTTGTGCAAAGTGGTGTCTGGGATAAAGCCGAACTCAACGCATGGCTTCGTGCAGATAATCAGGATGTTGGCAAGTTCATGCGCGCTGAACTCTACAACTTTGATGCCTTTGCTTATGAGTCGGTCATGATCGGTTTCCATCAAATTTTGCATGGTCCACCAAACTACGTGGGTGAAAAGACGGGCTTACCTAAACTCACCGAGTTGTACCTGAGTACCAGTCGTGATGGCTATCACTATCACCGCCCGGACCGCACGCCCTTTATTGGTGCGCGTCGCGAGTATGGCTCATGGGAGTATGGGTACGTCGAATCCAGCGCGGGGATGTGTCACATCGTTGGTGATGAACTGTGGTTCTACTACTCGGCTTTGGCAGGCAATCCCGATCGCATCACCGCAGACTGGCGCGTCAACGGAACCTATGCCAACGGCAGTGTCGGGCTGGCCAAACTCCGCCGAGATGGCTTTGCTTCCATGCGCGCGATGTATGAAGGGGGGACCATTCTCACCCGCAGGCTCAAGTTCGCTGGCAAGCAGCTGTTCGTCAACGCACACACCGTCGGTTCCCTGTTGACCGTTGCGGTACTTGATGATCAGAACAAATCCATCACCGGCTTGTCTCACGATGATTGCGTTGGCTTTATGGGTAACAGCACCTGCACGCCGATCCGCTGGAAGACGCGTGACCTTGCAGGCTTGGGTGATCAGAAAGTCCGTCTTGAGTTTAAATTCCGTCGCGGTAATCTCTACGCCTTCTGGATCACCGACGATGAGCAAGGCAAGAGTGGTGGCTTTATTGCAGCAGGGGGTCCGGGGCTCAAGGGTGCTAGAGATATTTAAACTCGACGCAGATTTAGTTGTACTAGGTATTTCTCGTGATGTGTATTATGTATTCGTCACTCCCGCGCAGGCGGGAGTCCAGTGGCACTTGCAAGCGTCAACAGAATGCCACTGTATTCCCGCCTGCGCGGGAATGACAAAAATCAAGGGTCGCATCAACCTCCGCTCCTCGCGTTGTATCCCTTTGCGTTGACTTCGTATCACGATCCGAGAATAACCAAAGATCAAATGGGTCATCATTGACATGCGGACTTATACGTATAATATCCGTTGATTCAGTTGTTCTTTGAGGTGTCATGACTGCATGATGCCTGGTGAATGGATCGGCAGTGATGGCCAAGTCCAAAGCAAAAACCAAACCGGTCACCTCGCGTGATGTGGCCAAACGTGCTGGTGTCTCTCAGGCGACGGTGTCCCTTGCCATGCGCGGGTCGGATCAGGTCAGCCAGAAACGCATTGACGAGATACGCGAGCTTGCCCGTGAGATGGGCTACTTCCCGCGTGCTGCAGGTCAGATGTTGCGCAATCGCAAGACCGGTTACGTTGGGTTGATCATGGCTGCCAAAGACCCGGAGATGGCTGTTTCCAGTGGCTTCATGGGGCCGGTGATGGCGCAGGTGGTGCGCACGTTCTCTGAAAATCAGACGCCGTATTTGGTCGAATTTCACCATCACGATACGGCCCAGCAGCACCTGCCCCGACAAGTCGCTTCGGGCATGGTCGATGGGATTCTGGTTGTCGGTGACGTTGGCAAAGAAGTCACCGATGCTCTGAACCAGAAGTCGGACTTCCCGTGGGTGAGTATTGGTGAACCCTCGGATTACTGTGTCCTGAATGATGCCACGCATGCCGTCGATCAAGCGGTTGAGAAACTTTACAACTTAGGACATCGCAGAATCGCCTACGCCGGTGGGCCGAACATGTATCAGGAGCATCGTGAATCACGCGCGGGCTTTGAAAAATGTGTCAAGCCATACAAGCTTAAACAGATGGCCAAGGATTGGGTGCGATCGTTTGATGAAGAAGATCGTTCGCAGGATTTTGCCAACCATGTTTATCAATGGTGTCGCACTATTCTGGGACGCAAGCATCGACCGACTGCCATGCTCTGTCGCAGTGATGCCATTGCGCGGACAGCCACATTTGCTGCTGCGGGGATGGAACTCGCGTTGCCCCGGGATTTAAGTGTGATCAGTTGGGGCGGTGCAACGCGTGTTGCACAGAGTTACCCCTGCATGGACTCAATGGTTTTTGACACCGAGGCGCTTGTCAGCTCTGCCATTGATCTACTCTCCAAACGAATGAAACACACTGCGACAAAGCCACAAACCATCCGCATCCCCATGCAGATGTCAGAGGGTATGACCGTTGGGCCTTGCCCGTGATGTCATGCTCGTAACCGTAAACTGAGACTCCCCAAGATAGACGCACACAGACAACAGTCATTCCATGAACAACAACACAACGCAATTGACCTCACAAGCAACCGTCCTTAAAGCAGGGCGTCTGACATTAACCTTTGATCAGCAAGCGTGGACACTTCACGATCAGGTCCATGACTGCATGCTGCTGCGTTCGCCAACATTGGCATGGTTCTCACCTGATCTTGCCGGTGTAGCGATGACATCATTGACTTACGCTCTCACGGACACCCGTGATGATCAGGTGGTCTTGCAATCCAATAAGCAGGATTGGGGGCAGGTGACGGTGAGCGTCAAAGCCATTGCTGATGCCGATGCATTTGATATCAGTATGCAAATGGATGTCACCCGTGATGTTCGCCTTGCATCATTGCAGTGTCTGCCGCCCCAGACCGCGTTGAACTTTTTCAAACTCATCAACTACCGCAATCGGCATCACTGTGATCAGGCCTGGCCGGAGTTACTGCTGGGTGGGGCAGGATGTCAGACGGACACCGCATCCGGAGATTGGCAATTTGCACCGCATCCGACATTGATGTTTTTACAACGCAATGATGCGTATCTTTCTCTGGGTGCCATCGACCTGCCACGCGACAGTTTCGGCATGCATTTTCAGGCTCGCAACTATCTGCTTGATCATTGGCTGGTGGATTATGGTGGTGATGAAGATGGTTTGTCTCTGGCTGAGGGGCAGACTTTTACCATGCCGACCTTTCGACTGCGATACAGTGAACAACCCGATGCTTATGCAGCATACGCGGACTTTGGGTGGCAGTTGGTCAAGGCTGGCAAATGCCCGGACCCCGCAGCGCGTGTGACTTCACAGCAACAGTGGTGGCTTGATCCGTTGTATTGCACATGGGTTGATCAATGCATGCTTGCCAGCTACCAGCCCGCTGTCGAATTGCAGACGCAGGCTAATAATTGTGATCATCCCACCCGATCATCGCTCAGCCAGGAGATGGTTCGCAAGGCGGTCAAGACGATCCGTGAGTATGATCTGCCGTTTAAGACCATCCTGCTTGATGAAGGTTGGCATCAGTCTCGTGGGGATTGGCATCCACACCCGGATCGTTTCCCCGAGATGCGCAAGCTGGTGGATGAACTGCATGATCAGGGATTCAAGGTCGTCATCTGGTGGGCTTGGCCGGAGATTGAAAAAGCAGCGGAGTCTTCCATTGACCCGTCACTACTCATGGGTGCTGGCAAGCGTAATCGCCATGGTTGTCAGATGTATGACTTTTCCAATCCGGTGGTGCAGGAGAACTATTTCAAACCGCTGTTCACCATGCTCTTTTCCGATGCGCCAGGCTGCTGCAATTTCGACGGTATCAAGACGGACTTCCAGGCAGACAAGATTCACACGGACATGCCTCTGGCAGACCCATCATGGCGGGGTGAGGAAAATTATCTCTACCAAATGCACAAACTCTTTTACACCACGCTCAAAAGTATCAAGCCTGATGCAGTGCATATCGGTTGTGCAGGGCATTACTGGTTGGCACCTTACATCGACATCAACCGCACGTATGACGTGCATGGCAGTAATGTCCAGGAACATGTCTGCCGAGCGAAAATGCTTCAATCCACGACGTTTGATGCGCCGGTGGCTTTTGACTTTCACAACTTCCTTGAGAATCTGGAAACGTATTTCGACACCGCTCGCCAGATGCAATGCAGTGTCGAGGTGGGCAATGTGCTCTGCACGCGGGAGAATGTACTGTCCGAATCCGTGCCTGCCGATGCGTCCTATCTCAAGCGACTGAGCGCCAAACTCGCGCCGGTGATGGCGATGTTGTTGATGGTGCTGAGTATGTTTGCAGGGAGTGTGCAAGCGCAGGAAAGTGGGGCGGATTTGCTGCCGGTGTTTTCACGGGCACATGATGGTCAACCGCTGCGCGTCTCGGTGTTGGGCGGATCAATCACACAAGCGGGTAAAGGTTGGATCACCGATTGGCTCATCGAGCAGTTCCCCAAGTCCAACATCATGATGAACAATGCAGGCATGAGTGCGACTGGCAGCAGCCTTGGCATATTCCGACTGCAACGCGATGTGATTGCTGCACAGCCGGACCTGGTGTTTATTGAGTATGCGGTCAATGACGGTGGGACGAATGATGAAGATGCGATCCGTTACACCGAGAGCATTGTGGTGCGTCTCAAATCCCTGCCTCACCCGCCTGCGATTGTGTTTCTTCAGGCTGCAGCAAAGAACGGCTCAAAGCGGTATCGACATCAACAAGTCGCTGCGCATTACGGCTTGTTTGATATTGACCTGCAGGTTGCAGTCGACAACTATCTTAAAGAAACAGGTCAAGCATGGTCGGCTGTGATGTCCGACAGTGTGCATCCCAACAAGCAGGGGCATGCGTTGTATTCACAGGTAATCGCCCGGAAACTTCAGCCGTTTGTTGAACAGTCACGCATGCATGTTTCGTCGGCACCGATCACATTGCCCAAGCCGATCAGTGATAAGCCGCTGATTCTTGATGGCATGATGATGCCGATCCCGGTGCAGGCGGGTTGGAAGCAGACACATTCGCTGCCGCATTGGTGGTCACGGTTTTTCAATGGTGCGGTGGTGTCGGATCAGGTTGGCGCGGAGTTGACTTTGTCGGTGCGTGGCAGCATGGTTGGTTTGCTTTTCCCACTGGACAGCAAGATCGGCGGGACGTTTTACGCCAGTCTGGATGGGCAGGATCCGGTGCTCATCGACCAATCCTATCGCGGCGGATACAGCTCACGCATCTTCGGCAAGGACCTGCCTGCCTGTGAACATCAACTGAAAATCGCCGTCGCCAACCCGATCCACAAAGACGCTGGCACGGTGATGATGGGCTACCTGCTCGTTGCCGGTCACACGAATAGTAAGCAGCAGGTCACGGTGTTTGAACCCGTCAATCTGTCTGCCATGGCAAGTCGTACGTTCCAACCCGTGCCTGCAACCCGATGGCAATGGGCGGGGATGTACGGGGGCAGTGAGGAGACGGGGGACAAAGCGACCGCCGATTTGTTGACGCCTTTTGAACCTGAAAATAAGCCAAAGAAGATCACATGGAAAGACTACGCTGGCGAAGGTGAGATTGTGAATTTCGCACCACTGACCGGCGCCAAGGATCGTGGTGTTTGCTATGCACGAACAACCATCTCGCGCCAGGAAGCCGGCCAGATACTCATGGCTTTGAAGCTGGATTACTTTGCCAGAATCTGGATCAATGGACAGTTGACTCACACCATTGATCGCTCCAAGCATGGCGGGATCGCCCCGACATTGCCGTTCCTTTTGCCGGTGAATCTGAAAGCCGGTGAGAATGAAATTCTGATCAAGGTCCACGCAGGCAGCAACGGCAGCATGTTCGGGATGTATCTCCAATCAGAGTGATCGCTCAACGTTCTGTGGTGCGATACACCGATGGACTTACCCCGTTTTGTCGCTTAAATGCAGTGGTAAACGCAAAGGCATTGTCATAGCCAACTGCATGAGCGATCTGCTCAATGAGCATGTCCGTGGTGGTCAGCAAGATGCCCGCGCGTTGCATTCGCAGTCGGGTGACTTGCTGCATCGGTGCATGTCCGAGTTCCGTTTGGCAAAGGCGTCGCAAATGCTCCGTGCTCAAGTCCGCCAACTCCGCAAGGCGGTCATTGTTCCATTTGGATGACAGGTTCATGTCTACTTCCTGCCAGAGTTGCCAAAGCCGACTGGGTTTTTGATTGGACGCACAAGCGCGCTGAATCAGTTGATCAATAAGGCCGACCCATTGGCGGATTATGCCCGGATCATTCGCACCAACGACTTCATGATGCAGACAGGAGATTGCTGCATGGATCGGCTGAACCTGTAATTCGACTAACATGGGTTGATCGATCGGCAATAAGTCCAACCACTGGGTTTGTTCATACATCACCCAACAGACATTCCACATGCCACGCTTGGGAGCGTGATATGCATGCAGAATATCCGCCGGTGTGACATAAGCTTGATTGGATGAGCAGGTCTGCCAGGCATCATCAATGAGCACTTGCCCGTGACCACTGAGGCAGGCAAGGATTTGAAAGACATGGTGATCATCACGCACGAACGCAAATCCGTCTCTAGCCTGTGAGATGCCCAGCATGCTGATCCCAAACTCGCGCATGACGTTCACCTGGTTGGCGGTGACAATGCGTTCAGTGGTGTTTTTGCCAATGGTGTGTGTTTTACGAAGGTGGTTGTGTGTTTTGCTTATGTTCATTGGTTGATATCCAGTTTATAAACATGTCGTTTTGATGAACAGGGTCAAGATTGCTGTTTGCCTAAAATGATGAACATGAGGAAAATAAAAAGGTCCAAGGCATGTCCACGAATACACCCCGAGCAGAGTATCCCCGTCCACAGATGGTTCGCAAGGATTGGCTGTGTTTAAATGGTTCATGGGATTTTGCATTTGATTTTGCAGACACCGGACTTAAACGCGGCATGTTGGAACAGGCTTTTGAGAAGACAATCACCGTGCCGTTCTGCCCGGAGTCTGAATTGTCGGGGATCGGTTATACCGACTTCATGAACGCGGTGTGGTATCGCAAACAAGTGACCATTCCACAGTCCTGGCAAGACCAGCGATTGTTGCTGCACTTTCAGGCTGTAGATGACGAAGCGACGGTGTGGGTCAACGGCAAGCAGGTCGGCAGACATCATGGTGGCTGGACACCGTTTACCTGTGATATCACCGATGCCGTTGGTGATGCGATGACGGCGGAGATTGTCGTGCGTGCTCGTGATCGCCGCGATCCCAAGCCGCAGGGTAAGCAGTCGATTCGCTATGAGAATTTCGGCTGTCTCTACACACGGACCACCGGTATCTGGCAGACAGTTTGGATGGAACCGGTCCCCAGGATCGCATCACTCAAACGCCCACGCATCACACCCAATTGCATGCAAAGTCGATTTGAGATTGAGCAACCCATTGATGGTGGTTTTGCTGCTTTGGAGTTGCGCATCACCGTCCGAGATGAGCAGGGCGAAGTGACTGCGATACAAAAAACACTGAAAAACATGATGGTTCCGCGTGTCCAAGTCATCATTCCCCAAGACCGGTTGCGACTCTGGTCAATGGACGATCCGCACCTTTACGAGATGACCATCCAATTGCTTGATGCTGATGGCAATGTGATTGATACGGTTGAAAGTTATGCAGGCATGCGCAGTGTCAGCATTGATGGCAAGGCGATTTTGATTAACGGTAAGCGCGTCTTCCAACGCCTGGTTTTGGATCAAGGTTACTATCCCGATGGCATCATGACCGCGCCCTCGGATCAAGCGTTGATCGATGACATCCAACTGAGTCTGAATGCCGGTTTTAATGGCGCACGCCTGCATCAGAAGGTGTTTGAAGAGCGATTCCTTTATCACGCCGACCGCATGGGCTATCTGGTTTGGGGAGAGTTTGGTGATTGGGGATACGGTCGCTATGACGGGCAACGTCAGCCGCATGATGCCTTCACCACGACATGGGTGACCCAGTGGCTTGAAGCCGTTGCGCGAGACTATTCGCATCCTGCAATCATCGGTTGGTGTCCGCTCAATGAGACGGCAGCACCGATGGATGACCAGATTCACAACCTCGATGATGTGACGCATGCGATGTATCACGCGACCAAACTCGCTGACCCCACGCGTCCCGTTTTGGACACTTCGGGGTATTCGCATCGCGTGGTCGGCGCGGATGTTTATGACTGTCATGACTATGAACAGGACCCCCGGAAGCTTGCAACGAATCAAGTTGGATTGGCGGAGAATAAGCCCTTTACCAATGGTTCAGATCAGCCCGACCCATGGTCGATTCCCTATGCGGGTCAACCGTTTTTCGTTAGTGAGTTCGGCGGTATCTGGTGGAACCCCAAGGCTGCAGCAACAGAAAACTCATGGGGCTATGGTCAACGTCCCAAGACGATTGATGAGTTCTATGAACGCTTTGAAGGTCTGTGCACGGTCCTGCTGCAAAACCCGGATATGTTCGGCTACTGCTACACGCAGTTAACCGATGTGTTCCAGGAGCAAAACGGGATTTACTATTTCAATCGTGAAATAAAATTCGACATGAAGCGAATCTTTGACATTCAACAACAGGTGGCTGCTATCGAGAAGCTGTGAACTTGGTAGAATTTGCAGGCAAGGTTGACCCGTTGGGGGATGATCCAAGGAACGTTGTCTGCTTATTTGATTGTTTGATCATGACTGAAAAAACCGATCCGTTTGGCGGCTATGACCGTGAAGATTTCCAACTTGATGGCATTGATTGCATTCTTGTTAAACCTAAGACGGCTGCAGCCGGTAACCCCTGGATTTGGCGGGCTCGTTTCTGGGGTGCCTGGCCGGTCACGGAACTGGCGTTATTGGAAAAAGGCTTTCACGTTGCGTTTATCAATGTCGCTGATCTGTTTGGTTCTCCCAAAGCGATCGCGCGGTTTGATCTGCTTTACAACCATCTGACCGCTGAACGTGGCTTGTCGAGCAAACCTGCATTGATGGGCTTTAGTCGTGGTGGTTTGATCATCTACAACTGGGCAGCGAAGAACACTGACAAAGTCAGCTGTCTCTATGCTGACGCCCCGGTGTTGGATGTGAAGAGTTGGCCTGCTGGTCAAGGCAAAGGACAGGGCAACCCCGATTGCTGGGTCAAATGTCAGCAGGCTTACGAGATGACCGAAGAACAGATGATGCAATGGGAGGGCAATCCCAAGGATCACATCGACACGCTGGTTAAAGCAGGGATTCCCGTGATTCACGTTTGTGGTGATATGGATGAAGCCGTGCCGTTCGATGAAAACAGTGAGCCGTTTATCAAGGCATATCGCAAGCAGGGCGGTGTCGCTGAACTGATCGTCAAAGAAGGTGTCGGCCATCACCCGCATTGCCTGGAAGATCCGACGCCGATGGTTGAGTTCATTCTCAAGTACACCGTTGGCTGAGTGAGTAACATCAGATCATTGGCGTGCTTCACCCATCAGCTTGAGCACTTTGTCATATTCGTTGATGCTGATGACCTTGTCGCCACCCATGCGGACAAGCACCATGTCCCATTGGGGGATGATGATGCAGATGTTGTTGAGATTGCCCTGCGCTGCGAAAGTCCGCGCCGGTGCCGAGGGCCATTTGCGCTGCCCGGTGTGTTCAATGCCGTTGACCCACCAGTTCAAACCGTAACACCCCGGTAACACCGTATACCACGCGCCGTCCTTATGTGGTGGCATGTCTGATGGGACACGCGGCGTGGTGGCATAGTCGATATAACGCTTGCTGATGAGTTGCTTGCCTGACCATTTACCATCGTTGGCATATAACCATCCAAAGCGCGCCATCTGGTAAGCGTTCATCTCCAGGCCGGATGACGTGAAACCCGAACCGCCGTTGATCGTGATCCCATCAATCGGGCCGAAGTCTTTCCAGCGGTATTGCTCGCGATCCATCCCGATCGGATCACCGATGCGTGCTTTAAACAGACTGTCCAGGGACTGGCCTGCGATATGAGATAATGCCAATGCCAGCACATCCGATTGACCGGAGTAATGCATCGCTGTCCCCACGGGGTACATCGGCCTTGCAGGTGTGAAGGGTTGGCCTTTGATGTTGGCAAAACCACTGGTAAACGTGGCTAAATGCTCCAGCGTGACATCAGGATATTTCTCCTTGAACTCCGGCAAAACGTCAGCAAGCAATGTCTGTGGCGTGCATTTGCCATCGTCCCACAACAGGCCAAGACACGTGCTCATGTAGGACTTGGTACATGACCAGATGTGTGTCACCGTCTGTGCATCCGAACCTTCCCAGACGACTTTACCCTTGTAAATCAGCACCGCGCGTGCGTTGCCAAGTTCATTGCAGATGTCATCAAGCTTGGCCATCGCGGCATCGACCTTGGCGGTGTCCAGGCCCATCTCCTTGGGCGTTGCATGTTGCCAATGTTCCGCCGGGTAGGTGACGGGTGTTGATGATAATGGCATGAGCGTGTTGTTGGAGGAACAACCCGTGATGCTCATCACAACAAAACACATCGACAGAATCATCAAACGATTGGACATGGGTAAACGCATCGCGATCTCCGCTTAAAGGAATCAGGGAGAGATCAGGTTAGTGGATTTATTCAGGGATGAAAAATCACACACGTGATTCATTTCACGATACGTGATGGTTAGAGCAGCGGCTTTTGCCGATCGGACGTATCAAGCGCAGCAAATGATTCAGCGCCCGGCTTGGTGACGCAATGAGCATAGTCCGGCCCAAGTGCATCGACCAATGCCTGCATCGGGGCAGGGTCCTGGTACAGCAAACCAAAGTCCGGTTCATCGGCTGGCATGGCGTGACCTTCATACGCGGTCCATTGATCGCCGGTGACAATGAACTGCTCGTCATCACCATCGGACATGCGTTTGATGAGTCTTGCCTTGAGTGTTGCAAGGATATCGGCATAAGCAGGATTCGCAGATTCGTCCTGTTTTTCCAATGGATCACGCTGCAAGTCAAATAGCCACTCACGCTGATCGGCTGCACTGAAAATATATTTGTGCGTTGATGTGCTGATCATATACAAGCCATAGGAACCGGTCTGGAATTGGCTGAAGGTTGCATCGCGGTCGGACTTGTTGCCTGCGATTTGTTGCAGGGGTAAACCTTCATTACATGCTGTCGATTCATCGCAATCGGCATGACTCAAGAACGTCGGATATATGTCGAGCAGACTCACCGGCGTGTTGCATTGTGTGTCGGCTGTGAAGTTCTTGGGATACCGCACAACCAACGGCACACGACAGGCTGCATCGAGCATGCACCGTTTACCCACACAACCATAATCACCAAGCAGTTCACCGTGATCCGCTGAGAGCAGAATCAACGTGTTATCAATTTCGTCTCCGAGCGCTTCAATGATCCGACCCATGTGGTAGTCAATGAAACTGATGCAACTGTAATAGGCTGCTTTCATCGTTCGCATGAGTAAACCATCGTAGCCCGCATCGCGATACTTGTATCGGTTTTGTGCATGATTCCAATAGGCCTGCAACTTATCCATCCCGTCAAACCGCAACGGCTCGGGCATCTCCGATGCGCGATAGAGTTTGTTCCAGGGCGTGGGGGACTCAAACGGGGGATGGGGTTTGATAAAACTTGACCACAGAAAAAACGGGCGATTCGTGTCGCGGTTTTTCAGAAAGTCAATACTGCGATCCGCGGTCCATGTTGTGTTGTGCAGTTTCGCAGGCAATTGGGACGGCTGCGGGATGTAGTAATACTCACTGCGAACGCCATGGGGTTCATGCACGTGACCAAAGTCATTTTTCTTGAGATAGTCACGGAACGCATCTACCGGCCCTGCACCTTCCTCGGAGATGTCGCGCGACTCAAAGCCCCACATGCGCGAAGCGTCCGGCGTGAAATGCATCTTACCCACGCCATGTGTCTGGTAGCCTGCATTGGTGAGATGATCCATGAAGCTGGGGATATCCTGACGCATTGGCATGTTGTCATGACAACCATTGCGATGCGGTGGCAAGCCGGTCACCAGCGCACAACGTGCTGACACGCACACCGGAGATGGCGTGTAGGCACGTGTGAATGTCGTCCCCTCACGCACCAACCGATCCATCGTCGGAGTCTTGATGATGTTATTACCCAACGCAGCAATCGTGTCATAACGTTGCTGGTCGGTAAACAGAAACAGGATATTGGGGCGCTTGTTCATGATGCATCATGCTAGTCTGCCTGTTTACCAAGTCAAGATTTTAGGATGACTGCTCAAATTATGACATTTTGTTTTGTCGATCTGTTTGTCTTGGGAAAATAAGTGCGATTGGGAATGCATGTTGTATGATTTTGCGCAATGCGACAGGTTTTTGCGTGCTGTTTTGCTTGCGAAGTCGGTAGTTAAAAGTGGGTTTGAGTTCCAATTTTTCCCGGTGTATTGCCGGTTAATCGATTTTTTTGACTTTGAAAATCTGCAGTTGGCCGGTGACTGCTTTGTTGCTTTGCCATTGCAGAATGCCCTCATCTGAGACGGTGACGATGCCCAGCGATTGCGTTTGGCGGTGGATTTGTGTCAGTTCATAGCGACCGGGTTTGAGGTCCGTGAGTTGGACGATGGTTTGTTGTTCGCCCCATTTTTCACGGTTGGCATCAAGGTGCATCAACTGCTCATACCAGCGTGTTCCAGGCAGGCGAACAAAGCGTCGATAAACACCTGCGTACACGGTCTGTTCATCTTCACGACGAAGGCGGCATTCAAACCCGGTGTCCAATTTGCCATTGGGTTGGATCGCAGTGATGGGTTGTTTGATCTGCGCCCAGTTGAGGATGTCCAGGGTTTGTTGACGATGCGTTGAAAATTCAGCTTCCGGTGCGCTGCCCGGTTGCGGGGCTTTCTGACCTGCTGCTGCCAGGTATTTGATATTCACTTGGCCCGGCAGTTCGATAAGCATTTTGCTTAGCAGATTCCGTGACTGTGGTTCTTCGACACAGTATTTACCAGCATTGCCGACGATGACAACCTTACCGCCTTGCTTGGCGTAGTCCACCACGCGTTGCATGGCATCGCGCGTCATCACTTGGCCAGCAACGAAGACCAACTTGAACTTTACAAGCTTGACCCAGGGTGTGTATTCGTTGGCAAAATGCGCTGGCGTCTGGAAGTACGCAAAGAGTCCAGCATAAATATCCATGCCGGAGATGTTGGCAAAGAAGTTGTGTTTGATCCCGTTGGTCAAGCCATCAATGCGACTGCCAAAAACCAGAACTTCCGGTTCATCTGCATAGGCTTGGCTATACGTTCTGATGGTCGGAAGCCAATCGGCAACGGCATCGAGCGCGCGATAGTACCGCAGGTCGTCTCCCTTGTGACGTTCATGCCAACGGTAGCTGTAGTTCCATCCCTGATTGAAAATCGAGCCATAGAAAATGTCACTGTCGATGATCTCCAGCGAGCTTGGCATGTAGAAATGATTCTCATAGAGATAGCGGATACCGCCTTGATTGCACATACTCATCAGCGCCGTGGAGAAATAGTTCGGCCCACTTTCATCAAAGAAATAGGCCTTGTTTTCAGCCAGTTTCGGGATCGTCATCTCCGGCGCGCCGTTTCGGGCGCTGCGGTAGATTGAGATGGGGCGGACCTTGTCGAGTTTGCGGATCGTTGCCATCGAATCGAGCAGGCGCTGGTTGGCGGTGTGAATTTTAAAGTGCACAAAGTCCAGCCAATCTTCGGAGATGTCTGGGCCTGCCAGTTCCAGTGACTGCTCGGGGATGGCGATGGGTTTGGGCAATTGTTTGGGGGCTTTGCCATTGGCGATGAGCCATTGGTTAAAGGCGTTCTGGTAAGTCGGTGAGTAGTCTGTGGTGGCATGTTCAAGTTCCGGTTTGGCGACCGCCTCCATAAAGCCGCTGATCATGAGTTTGTACTCGGTGACTGAGGGGTTATGTCTGACATGGCGCACTGCTGCATCAAGCCAGTTCAGGTAATCATCACGCTGGGCATACCAAACACTTGCTTCGGGATTACGCATGCTGATCCGACCAAGACCCATCCCAAGTGGATGACCGAATTGATTAACACGCAGATCACCGTCCCACCAATCCGGTTTTTCCGGGGGCCAATTCCCCAGCACGCCGACCCATGCCAGAATGTCCATACCAGCTTCGGCAGCGAGTTTGTTACGTCGATCCAGTTCTTCCCAACGGAAGACACCTGGGAGTACTTCCGTATCCGCCCAACACATCATCTGTGAGATGTTGTTGATGTTGCGTTGGATCACATGGTCATTGAGCCAGTTGTCGTAGTAGCCCAGTTGGTCACGCTCGACCCATGGTGTCTCTGGCCAGGTGACATGACGCTCGGAGTACCACGGTCGGTTGTACTCGGCGGTGAGATGCACATCTTGACTGGGCGATGTTGCATCATAATGCTTGTTGGGCATGACGAAGTCCGCTTCGCTTGTTGGATCCCATGCCACACCAAAATGAAGTCGCACGCGATCGCGCAGCACGTCCCCATCCAGCAGGTCCGCCTTGATGTAATAGTCCGTCTCGGTGACGGGGAGCGCCAGTTCCATGTCGGACTTCCATGGCAGTTCGCGCTGGGCAAGGACCTGGCGTTTGGCATCGGTGAGTTGGATTTGGACCTTTAAATCAGGTTTTTTTTGAATGTCCAGAACGTGCGGCCTGCCGGTGAGTTTGAGTGTTGCCTGTTTGGTCCCTGCGGGGAAAACGTGGTTTGGCCGATTGGTCTGCCACGCCCATGTGTTGCTGGTGATGGGCTGTGTTTGGGGAGCGTTGCTGCGGTGGACGTTGTATCGGAAGCGACGTTCGCTGACGAGTTGGCCGTCCTGCCACGCCTTGAGTGTCAGGAAGTAGAGACCGGTTTCAAAACGTCCCACGCGGATGGCATCACGCAAACGCTTGACCGGGTCGCTGGCATCAAGCGTGAGTTGAGCTTGGTGTTCCCAGACAACAGGTCCCTGGTATCCGTCGGAGAGTTGCGCGAGCACGGTGTATTGGCCGTCAGCGTTGACAAAGTCATCCGGGAAAATCAGCAGCGGTTGATCATAGCCAAAGCGGTATCGGTCGTAGAGCAGCCAACTGTGATCCGCGAGAAGTCCGTCCTGATCCTGAATGCCAAAACCGGTGAGGATAAGTTGTCGGGATTGGCCGGAAGGTTTCTTGGATGTGACTTGAATCCCCGTGAGTTTGTAGGGCGTTTGCCACACTGCATCAATGAAGTCGTTTTGAAACTCAGGGGTCAGACGTTTACGGATTTGATCGACCGAAGGTTGCTTGAGATTTAACGATAGCAGCTGATCCCACATCGGCCAGGTTTGTTGATCATCACCATAGAGTCGATTGGGGCGACTGCGCATGGCGTTGATTGTCAGACTCCTGCCTTGCTGATCCTGCAGGCAAAATGCGATGGTCATCCCCGGCGTTAACCCGTAGACAAAGCTGCGAAGTCGCCATGTGTTTTTCGGCAGCGTGATGGGGGTGTCAAAGGTTAAAGTGTGGACTTTTTTTTTACATCATCCAGTTGGAGACTGATGAGATTGTCCTGTATTTCAAGGACTTTCCCGTCACCGATGAAGGTGGCTGTTGCGAGGGGGGCTGCCCATGTGTTGTTGGATTGAACTTCAGGTGTTTGCCAAAGCGTGGTGAGTTGGGCCAAAGGCAACGCGGTGAGAGGGGCCGGTTTGAAGACGTCAGGTTCGGGAGTTGGTTTGATTTGTGCTTGTTTGGGTGCATCGACTTGATGCAGGGAGGCGTTATCGAAAATCACGTTGCCGTCTTTGGGCATGGCGTTGTTCTTGCCATTGGAGAGAATGAGCATCGGCCGCGCGGAGACTGCGTTGGCAGGTGCCTTGGCAGTGGCTGAGACGATGATGGATGCGTGATTGCCTTCGATGCGATCACCATGTTCTGCCGTGATGGTTTTGCGGTCCGCATCCAGCCAGATGATGGCAACGCGGACATTGTCATCATCATCCAGATTGGCGGTCCTGGCTTCAACGCTTAGCTGGTAATACTTGCCTGTTTCAACCGCGGGTGCATGGGCGTTGGGCAGGAACCAGCGATCCTGATCCGAACCTGCGCCGATGATTTGTAAAGCAGCATTGTCCTTGCTCTGAGTGTCAGTGTTTTGCAGGTAGATTGCTTTGCCGGGCATGTTGGATTGACTGACCCATGAGGCCACTTTGCCCTTGTGGTGTTTTTGAAAATCACCATTGGGTAAGAGGTTTTGCTTTACGTCCGCAGAGAGTGTTGCGCTAGTGAGCAAAACGGTTGTGGTGAGTGTCCAGACAAAAAACGTGCGGATGGGATTCATGGTTCTCCAGAGTCGTTTGGCATTGGCTATTTGGGTTTACAGGTGAATTACTTGTCAGCGTCCCAGTACTGTTTCTGGACGTTGTAGCTGTCCAGTTCATTGTGGGTTGAGCTGGCATGACCATCGACAAAAGCGATGTTGGCATTGTCGGTGTGGCGAGGGTACATGTACTGTTTACTGTCAGTGCGCGTGATGGAGTAGGCGCCGAAATTGTCTTCGCTCAGATGCCCACTGTCAGCGACGAGGATTTTGCGTTGTTGATTGAAAATCTCAAGCAGACGTGTGTATTTGAGATTGCTCGTTCCCCCATTACCCAATCGGACATTAAAACCGTAGGAGGTTTCGAGGTAGTTGTCTGCTTCAAAACCATCATCGGATGGACAGTGATAAAGCTGGGGCATTTCGGTGGTGCTGTTGAGATAAGTGAAGTTGATGTAGGGTGCGATGGCATGGGTGTGCCAATACTTTTTGTTGGCAGCGTCCGTGCCGTCGTAATGGACGGGGAGGGTTTCCTGATTGTCCCCAGCATAAGCAAGCAAGGTGAAGCCGACCTGTTTGAGATTCGCCAGACACTTGACGCTTTGGGCGGACTTGCGTGCAGCACCCAATGCGGGCAGGAGGATGGCGATGAGCAGGCTGATGATGGAGATGACCACCAGCAGTTCAATGAGCGTAAAGGCGCGGGATGTGTTGGATTTAGTTTGTATCATTGCTTTTCCTTGAGGCTCAGTGTTTTGGCCTGGGCGACACTGTCCCGCCAGATGACTTGTGCTGGGACGAAGCGTTCTTCGGGTTGGGTGTCGGTAGATTGATGGTCATCCTGAATCTGCTGGATGAGCATTTCGATGGCCTGTGTGACCAACTCGGATTCATCCCGCTGAATGGAACTTAATTTCAAGGTCGGGTCTGAACAGAACCATAGATCATCATGGCCGACGATACTCACATCCTGAGGCACGGATAGACCACGTTGCGTCAAGGCTTGCATCGCGCCCATTGCCATCCAGTCATTGCCCATAAGCATCGCAGTGGGGGGTTGGTCCAGGGACATGAGTTGGTTGACTGCCTTGGCACCACCTTCCAACCCGAAGGGCAGATCGCCGAGGATCAGTTGCTCATCTACGTTGAGATTCAACTGGCGCATGGCAGTTTGGTATGCATCGTGACGCATGCGATTGGTGGTGTACTGGATCATGTGCGTTGCCAGCGCGATGCGGCGATGTCCCAGCTCATGCAGTCGTGTGATCACGTCAATGACGGCCTGCCTGGCATCGAGTCGAATTGTCGGGACACCCAGGCGGTCTGCCGAGTCGTTAATGCCAACGATGGGCAGGTCGTATTTCCTGATGCGTGGGACGATGGCCTGGTCGGGATGGCCGGCAAGCAAAATGCCATCCACCCGGTTTTCCAGAATCATGCCCGGCAAGTTCACGGGCGCATCATCACCGTTTTCAGAAGTCCGCGGGGTAAAGGCCACATGGATATGCATCCCACGTTGTGCCAAGGATTGCTCGACTAACAGCAACACGCGATTGACAAACGGGTGGTCCGGCTGATTGGCATCCGTCGAAGGCATCAACAAGCCAATGGCATTGGTCTTTTTGGATCGCAACGGCTTGGGACGGTAGCCGTACTTTTGAGCCAACTTGCGAATCTCGCGAGCGCGATCCGGATGAATCCGCGGATCACCGTTGAGCGATCGTGAGACAGTACTCTGGTTGACGTTTGCCAATTTGGCCAACTCGCGCGTGGAAATGCCGTCTCGGGTTGTCTTGGGAGGTTTGATCATGATTGATTCGCAAGGGTGTGCATCTGATGCATAATCATTGGTGCATCAGATGCAAAAGTCAATGGGGTGTTGAAAAAGATTGTTTGTTGGGGTTTTAAATGTCGATGAAACAGTCGCTTGGAGATCAGGCATGCGGTCGGGAGACAGAGCGATTCCAACCAGGATGGGCTATAAAAAAAGCGACCGCATGTCGAATCATGCAGTCGCTTAAGTTAATGGGCCCGACAAGACTTGAACTTGTGACCTCACCGTTATCAGCGGTGTGCTCTACCAGCTGAGCTACGAGCCCGTAGCTTTGAGGCGGAATACTGTAACGAAACTTTCCGATCTCGTCAAATCAATCTCAAACATTTGCTTAACCCCGGCAGGAGCATGTGTTATGGGACGTTGACGAGGATGACCGACCTGTTGTCTGATGGTGGATTGGCGGATGGTTTCGTGTTTTTAAGTGTCGCCTCAAGCTTGTTTTATTCGACGATTTCGCCCACGAGCATGATCGCGCCGGTGTACCAGTCCCAGTTGTCATACTTGGCTGGATTCTTGTCGACATCAGGTTGGTTGCGTTCGAAAAGGACGCTTTTCTTGTCGAATTTTTCGTCCAGGACGGTGATTTTGGCGGTGTGGACGGCGTTGGGATCGGCAATATGCCCCAGGCCGAGCATGGACAGACGGAAGTAGGTGCAGTAGCGGTCCATGCGTTTGACCTTGCGGGTTTTCCCATCAATGTTGATTTCGACCATCCCGCATCCCGGACCCAGCAGATCATACATATAGATGGTCGAACCTTTGAACTTGAAGCTGAGGCTGGCACCAGGCTGGAGCTTCCAAACGCTGGGCATGCGATTGCCAAAGGATTTACCCAGGCCTTTGTCTTTGGGCAGTTCGGTTGCTGGGCCGGTGATCATGTCGGCGGTCAGCGCGACCATCTTGGCTTGCTCCCAGTTGGCCGGATCCAGCGGGGCGGGGAGCTGGTGGGCGAGAGGCGCTTTAGCACCTGCGGACTTGATGGCAGGGACGCTGCGTTCGATGGCACGCATGTACAGGTGATGCCCTGTGTTGGTGTAAGGATGTACGCCGTCCTTGGCAAAGACGATCTTGCCATCCTTGGTCATCGGCAGTTGATCTGCTTCAAAGTTCACCGAGTCGCCTGACACCGCGGTCATCTCCGCACCGGGGTACTTCATGACAAGCTTGCCTTCACCGACGAGTTTGTTGACTTCAATCCCCATGTGAATCGAGGGCACGCCGTAGTGATCAGCAACCGCCTGCATGACCGATGCTGAGCGTTTCATCTTGCCATCCTTGAGGTATTTGATGTCACGATCAACAAGTGTGTAGACAAAGACAATGTCACAGTTGGGTAACTTACTCCAGGTCTGCCGGACAATGCCTTCCATGCATCGGGTGATCTGCGTGGGCGAAGCGCCACTGTCATTCACCGCAAACTCCACGAAGACCAGATCGGGGGTATGGCGCAGCACGTCTTTATCCAGACGGAAGACGCCCAGGTTCGAACCCGTCCCGCCGATGGCAGCGTGAATGCCTTTGATCTTGGACTTGGGATACTGCTGCTCAAACCATTTTTCACTGAGGACGCGGTAACCCGGTTGAGCGGTGATGCTGCCACCCAGGTAAGCGATGGTGACGTCTTCGCCTTTTTCAAGCTTGTTAAAAAAGTTCGGCAAGCCTTCACGCGGTGTGCATTCCACCGCATCACGCAAGGGATAATCGCTTGCAGCAAACGCAGGCAGGGCACTGAGACACAGACTTAAAACCATCAACAGGTAAACATGCTTCATCGGGGAGCTCCGTTGGATCAAAGAGATTAGTTGGACTTTTCATTGTATCCCTGCTGCAGTCCGGTAGCTTGCTTTGTTTTGTATCCTTTGGCTGGGAATCTGTGTCTGATTAACAAGGTATGGCAATCCATGGCATGTGAAAAGCTTTTACCGGTGTTAGGCAAAATGCGAATCCATTTGCGACTTCGACAGTATGTCACTCCCGCGCCCCCGGAAGTCGGGAATCCAGTGGCATCTGTTGACGCTTGCAGGCTCCACTGGACTCCCGCCTGCGCGGGAGTGACGGAAAATGGTGATCACGCTAAAACGAAACGTTTCCAATCACCCAATGAGATTCAGTTGCCAATCTGTTTTGTTTTTTCCTACCAATCTGCTTCTGATCTGTTACCTTCACGGGTTTGGTATCGACTGATTTTCAAGATGTAAAACAAAGGCCTTGGCGATGCATCGCAATAAACAAACGGACCCGCAACCGCAACCAACTTCACAAGACAATCACGTGAACGCTGACAGTCAGCAGATGCAACACCGTCGTGAACAGGCGCATCCCAACTGCTTCGTTTGTGAACCGCATCGACCGTTTGGTTTGCGGATGGCATATGAATTACAAGCTGATGGTTCGGTGCACGCACACATGGCTTGTCCCAAGCGTTGGCAGGGGTATCCGGGGATGGTGCATGGTGGGATCATTGCCTCCATTCTCGATGGCGCCATGACGCATTGCCTGTTCGCCCGTGACATTGCTGCGGTTACTGCCGATTTGCATGTGCGATATCGACACCCGTTATTGGTTGATGCCGACGCCATCGTCACCGCCAAAATCACGCGCGAGATGGCCCCCGTGTTTGTCCTCGAAGCGAGTATCATCCAGCAGGACGTGATCCGCTGCACCGCCACCGGCAAGTTCATGGACCGCCAATTCGCGATGGGCGAGGCAATGGGATAAACCAAAGAAGCAGACCGCTTACTTCGTGAGCGACTCCTTGAATTTGCCCCTTGCATTGCCTTGACGACTCTGTTATATTGTTTGGCTCGTTACTTTGGACGACGAAAAAACTTTGGTTTTTGCCCGGAAGGGATGTTGATATGCCACGCGTATGTGAATTTACAGGTCGTAAAACTCAGGTCGGTAACGCTTATGCTTACCGCGGTAAAGCCAAGTATCTTGGTGGCGTGGGTATCAAGGTCACCGGCAAGACCAAGCGCAAGTTCAAGCCGAACATTCAGGAAGTCACTGCCATCGTCGATGGTAAGCCGACCCGTGTGAAGGCTTCGACCAAAGCGATCAAGAGCGGCCTGATTGTCAAGCCCCTCAAGCGTCGCTATGCCTACAAGCCCGAGGCCGCCCAAGCCTAAGTCTTTTCTGGTGGGGCCTTTGAGGCTTACCAGGTCCACCGTCACAGGGGCGCTCGGCTGCACGACGCGGCGAACCGGATCACCTGTGGCAAACTGTCGCAAGCATTGGCCAGCGGGACCTTCATTTTTGACAATTTAACCACTGTCGGGCCGGTATATATTGACCGGCCCAATTCTCGTGCTAGGAATATAACAGGTTCGGACTGCCTTGCAGTCGCGAATCGGCCTTGCACAACATGGGTTGGGAGAAAACGGCGGCAACGTCCTGCACGGTCAACCGCTATCCACATGCGTTTGATCCCCATCCAAATCACCTCGTCGACCGGTATGCAACCGAATCGGCAGGATTGGAAAAGTGGGATGTCCGAAAGTCACGTACCGGCGTCGCAACACGCAACTTTGACGCGATACGATTAGACGAAACATCCAGAATCAAAATGTGAAAATCGTGACACGAATGCTTACGCCAGCATTTTTGTTGTGATCCGACGATGTCTTGTTGGGAATATTCCCCTCAGACGAGCGTTAACCTTTGAGGACCCCCCGGATGAAAAATCCGGAATCCCCGGTTCTCTCGGATTGAATCTCTTGTGACTTTGGTCGTCACAAGGGAATAGCTTCCGGGGGCGGGGGGGGAAGCGGATGGATCGAGACGATCTGAAAAGACAGGTTCAGGAAGCCACCGACATCATCCAGTTGATCGGTGAACAGGTGACACTGCGCCCCAAGGGCAAGGAGTTTGCCTGTCTGTGCCCGTTCCATGAAGACCGCAACCCGTCGATGTTCGTCTCTCCCCAAAAACAAATCTACAAATGCTTTGTCTGTGGTGCGGGCGGTGATGTGTTCAGCTTTGTCATGAACTATCACAAGCTCAGCTTCCCCGAAGCGATGAAAGTCCTTGCTGAGCGCGCTGGGATCGAACTGCCGGACACGCGCAGCCCGCAGGACACCGCCAAGGCATCGCTGCGACAGAAACTTGCCGACGCCAACAAATGTGCCTGCACGTTCTTCCAACGCCAGTATCAACATCAGCAAGTCGGTGCCAAGGCCCGGGAGTATGTTGCCACCCGTGAGATCAACGAGCAGATGCTTCAAGAGTTTCAGATCGGTTACGCACCCGACTCTTGGGATGCCTTGGCCGGATACCTGCAGAAGCGCAATCTCCCTCTGGAAGACTACGTCGAATGCGGACTGGTCAGCCCCCGGAAGACGGGCAATGGACTTTTCGACAGGATGCGTCACCGCCTGATCTTCCCGATCTTTGATGCACTTGGCAGGCCTATTGCCTTTGGTGGCCGCATTCTCCCCGATGGCACATTGGGTGATAAAAACGAAGCCAAGTATCTCAACAGTCCTGAAACACCGCTGTTTAACAAGTCCCAGACGCTCTACGGACTTCACCTTGCCAAGCAGGCCATTATCCAGACGCGCACCGCTGTCATCGTCGAAGGCTACATGGACGTGGTCGCCTGTCATCAGCACGGTGTCCGCAACGTGGTCGCAGCACTGGGGACCGCACTGACCAAGGAACATGCTCACGCACTGCGACATTTTGCAGAGAAGGTCGTTCTGCTGTTTGACGCAGATGAAGCTGGTCAAAAAGCTGCGGACCGTGCGGTGGAGATTTTTATCGGTGGCACACTCGACGTGACCATTGCTGTCCTACCCGATGGCAGTAAAGACCCCGACGAACTGCTCAAGCTTCCCAACGGTCGGGAAATCTGGGACAAGGCCATCAAGGACTCGCGTGATGCGCTGGACTACCAGTTCGACCGCATGAAGTCCCAGTTCACCGACAATGACACCGTGGCAGGGCGTCAGCGATTGACCGAGGAATACCTGCGGACTCTGGCGCTTCAGGGTCTGGAAAAAATGTCACCCATCCGGCGCGGGTTGGTTTATGAGCGCATTGCCAACCTGGTGCATCTGGATGAAAAGACGATCGGTGAGATGGTCAGTCGGTTAGCCAAAACCAATCGCCCCACGCCGCCCAAGCCTCAGCCTGCACCAACGCCCCAGCATCCCGGCGGCGCAGATGACTATCTGGATGTGATGGATGGTGATCCTGCCCTGATGGACCCGGACATGCCCCATCCCAGTGATCTGATCCCCGGCCCCGGAGGGTTTGATCAGGCGAATGCGGATTCGCAAAACCAACCGAATATGCAACCGCAACAGGCTTCGGCGGGTAGCGCTCCCAAGGTGCGCAGTCGCGCATTGAAACTGGCGGAACGTCAGTTACTCGGCTGCCTGCTGCATCGCCCCGACCTCTTTGGCATCACGCTCGATGACGGGCATGCCTTTGAGGAGGCGATCATCCCCGGTGACATGACCACGGACGCAGCCAACGCGTTGTATCACGTGGTCTACGAACGCATCACCGCTGGGGACGCGCTGCGGCTGAGCAGTCTGCTGATGGAACTCATGGAGCAGGGACGCCAGGATTTGGCGAATTTGCTCACCCAGGCGGATGCGGATATTGAAAAACTCGGTTTTACCGAACCGGAGCAGTTGGAAGCGGTTTTCCGCAAAGCTGCTGAGAAATTATTGGAAATGCGACAGATCGATGAGAAGCTGCAGACACGCGATATGGCGTTAAATGCAGATTCTGCTGAACTTCAGGAGCATTTGTTACGTCAAATACAAGAACAACACCGCGCAAACCCGTCACCTGTACGGATTGCCGGACTACCAAGAGGAAAAAGTTGACCCGTTTTAGTGGACAAATGCAAAACCAGATGGTCTGATTAGAGACTATTCATTTGTTCCCGACCATTTTGGCAAAATGGGTCAGTTTAAGGGAAAGGATAAAGCAAGTGCTCGGATTTGGAACTCATCCTGCGTTGGAGGAAATGATCGCCAACGGCCAGGCTCAAGGCAAGGTCACCTACGACGAACTCAACGCGCTGTTGCCTGACGAAATGGTCGAACCCGACCAGATCGACAAGGTGCTCTACCGTCTTGAGGAACTCGGCGTTCAGATGGTCGAAGGCACCGTCGAACCCGTGCGTCGCAAGCCGGCGTCGGTGATGATGGAAGACATCGAAGAGGAAAGTCCCGTCAACCCCAATGCGGTGGATGGCGAGATCGACGAAGACGAAGTCGAAGACCCCGAACAACTCCGTGCCGATTTGGCTCAGGCGTTGCAGGAAGCTCAGAGTCGTCGCATTGACGACCCGGTTCGCATGTATCTGACCCAGATGGGTGAGATCAGCCTGCTGACGCGTGACGAGGAAATTCGTCTTGCCAAGAAGATCGAAACCTGTCGGATGATCTTCCGTCGCAAGGTGCTCGAAAATGATTACTGTATTGCCAATGCGGTGGAAACACTGACGCAGGTGCACGACGGCGAACTGCCGTTTGACCGCACGATGAAGATCTCCACCGCTGAGGATGATGCCAAGAACAAGATCGCTTCGCGCATCCCCAACAACCTCAAAACCATTCGTCGCCTGCTGGACATCAACCGCCAGGAATGGGACGTCATCGAAGAACTCGACGTCACCACCAAGGCCGGTGCCAAGCAGGAAGAGGAAACCCTCGAACGCATTCGTAACCGTCGTCGCAAGATGACCACACTCATCGAAGAACTCTCTTTGCGGACCAGCAAGGTTCAGCCTTTGCTGCGTAAACTCAAGAGCATCTGCTCGAAGATGAAGCAGCTTCAGCGTGATCTGGATCGTGCAGACCGTTACCCCGATCGCTACGATCCCGAAGACGTGATGGTCATGGAAGAAGAACTTTCGGGTCTTCGCAGCCTGGTACTCAGCGATCCTGAAATTCTCGAAGAACGCGTCAAGGACATCACCGTGGTCTTTGACGAATACGAAAAAGCCAAGCGTGATCTGTCCGGCGGCAACCTTCGACTGGTTGTCTCCATTGCCAAGAAGTACCGCAACCGTGGCCTTTCGTTCCTGGACATCATTCAGGAAGGTAACACCGGCCTGATGCGTGCGGTGGATAAGTACGAATACAAGCGTGGTTACAAGTTCTCGACTTATGCCACCTGGTGGATTCGTCAGGCCATTACCCGCGCGATTGCTGATCATGCCCGCACGATTCGTATCCCGGTGCACATGATCGAAACCATGAGCAAGCTGCGCAACATTGCCAAGAACCTGCTCCAGTCACTGGGTCGCGAACCGACGATCGAAGAAATCGCCGAAGCTGCCCGCATGCCCGTCGCCGAAGCGCGTCGCGTGCTGAAGATCAGCCGTCACCCGATTTCACTGGACCGTCCGGTCGGTGAATCCGAAGACAGCTACTTCGGTGACTTCATCGAAGACGAACGTGCAGAAAACCCCACGGACTCCGCAACCGCGGAAATGCTTCGCTCGCGCATCGAGCAGGTGCTCAAGACGTTGACCTACCGCGAACGCGAAATCATCAAGCTCCGCTACGGCATTGGTGATGGTTACACCTACACGCTCGAAGAAGTGGGGCGCATCTTCAAAGTCACCCGCGAACGTGTCCGCCAGGTTGAAGCCAAGGCCATCCGTAAACTCCAGCATCCCGTCCGCGCCCGCAAACTCGCCGGCTTCCTCGATGGCAGCTGGGAAGGCGAAGCCGATTAACCCCTCGGGCATCCTGCCTGAAAACAACATTGATTTGCTCCACGGGAGGTACGTTTGTGCCTCCCGTTTTTTATGGATGGAGTGAGATTGGATCGTTCAGGTCCGCAAAGCGGCTGTGTTGTTTGTCAAGGCTATTGCCTCAGGCGCCGGCAGCTTTTTTCCCCGGAAGGGCTTGGGCCTGAGCACATAGCGAATTCACGTGCACCAGCAACTTCCGAGCACAGGCACATAAGGCGACCTTCTTGGCTTTGCCCGCAGCGAGCAGACGTTGGTAAAAATTACGCAGCACCGCATCATGCCGAACCGCAGATAAACTGGCCATGTACAACGCGCGTCGCACCACGGCTCGGCCACCGAAGATTCGCCGTTTGCCACGCATGCCGCCCGAGTCGTGGGCATACGGTGCAAGGCCGGCCAACGCGGCGATTTGCTGACGGTTGACCGTGCCCAACTCCGGCAGGTGGGCCAGCAGCGTCACGGCCGTTTGCTGGGCAATGCCGACGACTTGCGTCAAGCTCTCGGCTTTGGCGGTCAGTGATTTTGATCGACTTAAACAACGGGTGATCTGGGCATCCAATTGCAATTCGAGCTTTCGCAAACGCGCGATGCTTTGAGTGATCATCCTGGCGATGGACTTGTCGCTGCAACATTCCAAACGGTTCTGTTCACGCACGCGATCGTCGATGATCTGATCGCGTCGATCTCGCAACGCACGCAACTTTTCGCTGGTTTTACAGTTTTTTTCTGCGGGGCGAGGTTGGGTTGTGGCTGCAAATCGCGCGATGAGCATCGCATCAATGCGGTCGGTTTTGGCACGAAGCTTCAGACTTTTTGCAAAATGTCGAACGCAGGCTGGTTGAACCACCGACACGTGCGAGCCAGCAGTGAGCAGGTGTTGAAGTAGCGGTCGTTCGTAGCCGCCGCTGGCTTCCATGGCCAGGTGCACGTTGCCGAATTCGGCGAGTTGCTCAAGCAGTTGGGCATGGCCGGCGGGCGTGTTGGGCACTTGGCCGAGGTAGCGGTCAGTGGTGGCGATGTCCAAAGTCCTTTTGCTGATGTCGATTCCGATGTAGACTGGTTGTGTCATTGGTGACTCCCATTCTTGCCGAAGCGAACTCGGTTGCAGCCGGTTCCGGCGACTGTTCGGGACGATCCAAAAACTGGGCATGCGTTCTGAGCTTTGCGACGATCTTGCCAAAGCAGATCCCGGCACAAACCGAACCCCATGTCCAGGAGGAGCCCACAAGGCTCCTCGCTTTTTATCTCAACAACCAATCGCTGGAAAAACAACTTACAAGGGGCAAGTGGTTCGTTGCAGAGGATGGGTTACGTTTGAGACCCGGCCAAGATGGTCGGGCTATGTTCTACCATCTTGGCTCGGTTGCCTTGGAACGATGCCCTTCAAAACAGATGCAATCAATCGTGAGTCCCTGGGCCTATTTCAAGTTGACAGATACCTGGCATCGCTTGTGAGATTTGAAAAATATGTCAGAGATTTCTTGACTAAGTCAAGATGCCTGCCTAACGTTCCAGCAGGTAATTTGTTTCTTTATCTCAGGTGAATCCATGGCATATCGTCTTTGTCTTTTAGTCGCGTTCTTGTTCCAAATGGCTATGGTCCATCAACTTGCAGCGTCTCCGCTTGAACTTCAAAACGCTGAGTTAACCCTTGATGAATCCTCAGGTAAGCTCCCAGGTTGGCGTGCGGACCTCAAAACCATGGAGCTGAGTACGGTCACCACTGATCTGCCGGACGGCGTTGACTCGGCTCTGCGCATCACGCCTACCAAGTCGCAAAAGTATCTGGGGTACATCTCCCAGGGCATCAAACTCGATGGCAAAGGCGGCAGCTACCTGCTCACCGGCTACATCCGTACCGAAGCTGACGGCGAAGCGTTGCTTGAAATCAAACTCTTCAAGGCTGGCAAAGAACTCAAACGCATCGACAGCAGCCGCGTCACCGGCGATTGGCAGAAAGTCAACGTTCCCTTTGAAGCGATGGATGCGGACAGTTTGCAGGTGCTCTGCCGCTGGAAGTCCGGCGATGCCCAGGTGGGTAAAGCCTTGGACTTTGCAGCACTGTCGCTTTACACCTGTGACAAGTCGCTGGCCATTATCGGTGACTCAACGGTTCAGGACTACGCCATCAACTCACCGAAGCGCGGTTGGGGGCAGATTCTCAAGGAGCGTTTCACGCCTGCCATCGTGGTGACCAACTATGCAGTAGGGGGGCGGAGCACCAAGACCTTCATTGAGGAAAAACGTTGGGAAGCCGTGCTTGCTGCCAAGCCTGATTTTGTCCTGATTCAGTTTGCTCACAATGACTCGCATGCCAAAGGTCGTCCCGAGTCGACCGATGCTGACAGTGATTATCGTGAATATTTGATTGAGTATGTCAAAGAAGCCCGCGCGATTGAAGCGACACCGATCCTGGTGACCCCGCCGCACCGTCGCGTGTTCCGTGAAGGCAAGTTGGCTAAGCATCTTGATCCCTACGCCAACCAGATGCGTCAGGTGGCTAAGGAATTGGACGTGCCTTTGGTCGATTTGTATGCGATGACCAAAGAGCATTTTGAGAAGCTCGGCGAGGAAGCCTGTGTCGCTTTATTCTGCAGTGAGTCGGATCGTTCGCACTTCTCGGCCGAAGGTGCAACGCTGTTGGCGGATCACATTGCCTCGCAGTTGCCCACGGTTTGCCCTGCCTTGGCTGAGTATCTGAACAAAAAATAACACCGTTTTGGGAGGTTATGCATATGACTTTGTCCAGGTTCGCACATCGCACGACGGGCTTTACGCTCATTGAACTGTTGGTGGTGATTTCGATCATTAGTTTGCTGATCTCGATTCTGCTTCCGGCTTTGGGGGCAGCGCGGAAGCGCTCCAATCAAATCAAGTGTGCCAGCAACGTCAAGCAGATCGGCAACAGCATTGCCATGTATGCCATGGACTTTGATGACTGGATTCCGCTTGCTGATACCGGTGTGGGAAATACGCGCTGGTGGGTGGTGCTGCCTCGATTGGGTTACATGTCCACACCTGCTGCGTTTGTTTGTCCCGATGGTGAAAGCAATCTCACGCGGACATTTGATGATGTTGAATATCCCACCAGCTATGGCATCAATACCGCCGTCGCGGACATCAGTTCCACGCCCGGCACCAGTGCCAGCTACATCAAACAGCGTCGGTTCCGCGATCTTCAGGTCACGCTTAAGGGGCCGGTTCGCACGCCCATCGTCCTTGATGTTCGTAACAACGACTTCCTCATCCATCCGCACAGCAGCACGTCTAATTCGCCGGACCACCCCACATCACCGCCCGGTCGCATCAATGCCCGACACATCGGCACAGCCAATACGCTCTTTGGTGACATGCATGTCAAGAGCATCAAGGCACCGTTTGCCCCAGTCACGAAAAATGTCAATTGGCTGATTCCCGATCTCGCGATTGATCCTGATTACAATGCGTATTAAGTGACCATGTTCAATAACAAAACCTCACAAGTCCGACACCACATTCTCGACCAACTCGAGGCTGGCACACTCAAGGCAGGTGATCGTCTGCCCGGTGCCCGTGAGTTGGCGGTGCAGCTTGATATCTCTTTTCTGAAGGTGCAGCAGGCCATCGAGGGACTGTGTCGTGATGGTGTGCTCGAAGTGCTAAACCGTCGCGGGACGTATGTCCAGAAAACGTGGGCGAACTGTGTTTTGCCTGAGAATATCAGTATTTTCCGCATGCAGAACGAATTTCCCTGGCTTGCAGGTATCCGTCAGAAAATTGAAGAACACCTGCCCGGTGTCCGCTTTACCAATGCCTTTCCCGTCGGGGCGATGGAACTCAAAACCACGTATCACGTCCAGTCGCATTGGGATCAGTACCAGGACCTGTCGGAGATTCTCGAAGAATGCTACCCCGACATGGATGACTTTTTCAGTCAACCTTTTGAAGCAGGTCGCATCGGTGACAAGCTCATCGGGATACCGTTTATTTTCTCGCCGCGTGTGGTGTTTTTTAATCCGACGTTGTTTGAGAAAGCCAACTGCCCGTTGCCCAATGACAATTGGACATGGGATGAATTTCTGACCATCGTGCGCAAGCTTTCCGAAGTGTATCCTGCTGAGCAGATCGTCAACTGTCATAACGGTCCGTTTTTCTGGATGAACTTCATCATGCGTGCTGGCGGTCGATTGGTGGATGCTTCCGTTGAAAATCCCGTTCAGATTGATTCACCCAAGACACGCCAGGGCATGCGCTATTACCGGGAACTGCGCGAATTGCTAGGTGTTGAGAATCTCTGGGAAACCCCGCATACGTTTAAGCGTGGCAAGTGTGCGATGTACATCAGTGAACGCCAGTATGTCCATCAGATGCTCCATGCCGGATTTGATGATTGGCAAACCGTCAGCCTGCCCAACTTTCCCGGTGGCAAAAATATCACCACCCAGGCGACTGACCTGCTTTGCATTCACAAGGCATCGACCAATCCCCAGGCCGCCCGCGAGTACATCCGCCTGATGCTCTCGGACACCGTGCAGGATTGGATCGCCCGTGAGAAGTACGGCATTCCGATTCGCAAGAGTTCAGCCTTCAAGTCACTGGACTTGACCAGCCCGCGCGATGCCATCTTCGCCCGTGAGATTTCAAATATCTCCGCGGAATACAACCTTAAATATCCCCACCTCACCCAGACCATCATTCAGGGCATCACACAAATGCTCAATGACGATCGGGACATCGACCAGGCCGCCTGCGATCTGGCGAACCTGGCAAGGCAATACATGTCCATCTGGAAGATGGCGGTTTGATTGGCCAGGGATTCGTGGAAAGGCAAGAAGACGAAAGGTGTTTTATAAAACAACACGAGTCGTCTGTCAGCCTTGATTTGATTGAGCACCGCCTGTCAATGCGGTGCAGGTCCGAACTCATTTTTATACGAAGTTCAAGGTGAATTCCTGAAACTTATCGAATCCAATTCGACTCACAAGGTTTAATCATGAAACGCATTTTCGTCATGTGGCTGCTGGCTGTCTCACTGCTTGTTCCATCATTGCTCAAAGCACAGGACACGCTCCAACTCATCCCTACGCTCGAAGCCTGCAGCATCTATCTCAAAGCAGATAACCGTCAGCCCGACCAACTCACCGTCCAATACCGCAAAGCAACGGACTCCGCCTGGCAAGACGGTCATGCGCTGTCTCGCAGTGACAATGATCCGACGCTGCGTACGTCCCTGTTTTATCTCAAGGAAGAGACCGGTTACCAGGTCCGTGTGATCGATGCCAACAAGCAGGTGATCGCTCAAGGCAAGTTCCAAACGTGGTCGGCAAACCCGCCTGTTGCCAAAACCGTTTTTCTCAACGCCGATGACTTTACCAACGGTGGTTTGCATCTGACGCAAGGCGGGACCGCTTCCGGTTGGATTCGCTATGTCGGTGATGGGCAGACCGTCATGGATGTGGCCAACGCTGCCAACGCAGCCATCCATGTCCAAAAGGCAAGCTACATCATTCTCGAAAACATCATCCTCAAAGGCGGCATCCGTCACGGCATTCATCTGGACCATGCTAGCCACATCATCATCCGCAACTGTGATATCTCCGGCTATGCCAGACTCGGCACACAACGCATCGACCGCGATGGCAAGTTCTACGATGAGAACAACAAAGCCATCAACTGGGACAGTGGCATCAACATCGACCAATCTGAGCGCATCCTCATCGAACACAACTTTATTCACGACCCACGCTCAACCGCCAACTCATGGTATTACTCACATCCGGCAGGGCCCAACGCCATCTTCCTCCACGCCAAGGGACAGATCGTCATCCGTTACAACGACCTGATCGGCAGCAACAAACACCGGTGGAACGATGTCATCGAAGCCTACGGCAATGGAAAATTCGACGGCGGATTCAATCGCGATTCGGACATCTATGGCAACTACCTTGCCTTTGCCAACGACGACGGTATCGAACTGGACGGTGGTCAATGCAATGTCCGATTCTGGGGCAACAAAGTCGAAGGCACGCTCTGTGGCATCAGCACCGCTGCCAATGTCCACGGCCCGTCATTCATCTTCAATAACCTCGTTGTCAATCTCGGTGATGAACGCGGTAAAGCAGGCTCAGCTGTCAAAAACGGTGGGGGGACCACCTACACCCACGGCATCAGTTACTTCTATCACAACACCTTCTTCACCCAGGGCAACGGCATCATGGCAGTGGGATACGGCAAAGATGACAACCGAAGCATGTTCTACGGCATCAGTCGCAACAACCTGCTGGCTCTCACAGGTAAAGGTATCCGCGATGCCCACACTCCCAAGCAGTCGGACTTTGATTTTGATCTCTTTGCAATGCCTGATGGTCGCCCCGGTGACTACGAAGCAGCAAGACCCATCGAAGCGCATGGCATTGTTGCGCCCGCCAAGCTGCGTGATCCGGCGCATGGAGACTATCGCCCGCAGACATCAAGTCCCGCCAATCATGCGGGGGACCGCATCTTGGGTTTGACAGCAGCATCACAGAAAAACGCTCCGACCATCGGCGCGTTGACGATGGATCAGAACCCCAACTATCCGTTGCGTGATTTACCGATCGTGGTCTTGCCGCAGCAGTTGCAGATGACTGTCGATGACTCGGTCATGCAGACGCCCACAATGCAGGTCACCGTCTCAACGGAACAATTAAAACACCCTCTCGCTTATCGCATTCTCAAAAACAGTGCATTTGACTGGATGACGGTGACACCTGAAAAAGGCCTGTTTTCACCGGATAAGAACCACGTATTGACCATCACGGTGGATCGCTCCAAGCTTGATGCCTTTGGCATGATTCCCAGCAGTTTCCTGATCAAGCTCAATGACGGGCGCTCCATACCGGTGACGGTTTATGTCAAGCATGTTGCTTTTGCGTGGTCCAAAACTTGGCAGGCCAGTGACCTTGATGTCGCCAGGACTTTTACGCGTGATGCCGGTGAAGTGCGTCCGATGGAGGACGATGGCACGGGCTTATGGTTCAGTGCTGCTCAGAATACCAAGCTCGGTGATCGCTGCCTGACCTGGCAGGTCGACTTGCCCCAGGACGGACAGTATTACCTTGACATTCAAGTCAAAACGCCATCCCCCAGTGGCCATCATGACTCCGCGTATCTGTCGGTGGATGGTGAGCAAGCCAGAAAAGTCAGCGTCATGCCCGGCGGCAATTGGCATTGGTCGCCTCTCACCAGCAAGCTGCAATCCTGGGAACTCAAGAAGGGCATCCACACCTTCAAACTCTATCCCCGCGAACCCATCTGGATCAAACAGATTCGCATGCAAACCGATGCGCCGTCTCTGCTGGATCATTGATGCATCGGTGATCGTATAGATTGTTTTAACTGCCCTCACGCACGTTTCACACAAAAGCCGTGTCGCTCCCGCGGCACGGGTTGCCTTGTGTTCATGACTTACATGAGTGTTTGAATACCCCAGCCCGTCATTCCCGCGCAGGCCCGAATCCAGTGGCATTCTGTGCGCACTTGCAAGTTCCACTGGACTCCCGCCTGCGCGGGAGTGACGAAAAATGAAGATTCATTCTTTGTACGACTCTAACCACAGATAAACGCAGATATGAAACACATGTTTTCATGCCTTTATCCGTGTTCATCTGTGGTTACAAATGCCTTGAGCACAGCTGTGATTTTTTTTGCAGCATCAATCAGCTTTGACTTCGCAGACCAGTGCTCCAAAACCGCTGAGTTTGATGACACTTTTACCGTCGGTGTTTTCGATGCTGCCATCCCCGAAGAGGATCTTGCCACTGTCATAGCAATCGTTCATGGTCACCGTCACGGGGCGGTTACTCAGACTCACCACGCAGAGGATTTTGTCATCATCGGTTTGACGGGTGAAGGCGACGACGCATTCGGGTTGGTCGTGATCGACCCATTGGGTTTGACCGTTTGCAAAGACGCTGCGTGATTGGCGGACCTTACACAGATCGACATACCACTGACGGCGTGCGACTTGCTTGGGGAGGTTGGCTGCTTTCCAGTTGATTGACCAATGGGAGAACAAATCCTGTGGTGTGCCGTCGCTGATTTCCATGCCGTTGTAGATCATGGGAAGGCCGTCGATCATGAACTGCATGGTGGCAACCGCCTTGATGCCTTGTTCACCGAAGACGACGTCTGCGCGATGCAGGTCATGGTTGTCGCAGTACCGCAGGAAGCGTGAACCTTTGGGATAGAAATTGCGGAAATATTCCCATTTTTCACGGAGTAAAGTGGCAGGTTGACTGTCGCACATGACTTTGAGAATCGTTGCATACCATTGGAAACTGTAGCTCACATCAAAGGCTTTGAGTTGTTCGCGTGGCTCGTAGTCGGACTCTGCAACCATGCCGATGTCCGGGCGGAGTTCTTCGAGGACATCACGAGCATCTTCCCAGAAGTCCTGCGGGATCACGCCGGAGACATCTGCGCGAAAGCCGTCGACGTTGAAAGCTTTGACCCAATGAACCATGTTATCAGTGAGGTATTCACGGAGTTCCTTGCTTTCGAAGTTCAGCAGAGGGAAGTTCCAGCCACCGAGTTTGGGGCTGCCGTCTTCGTTGCGTTGGATAAAGCCGGGCTTTTGAAGCAGCGTGCAGTTCGGGCCACAGTGCAGGAACACCAGGTCCATCATGACGCGAAGTCCGTAGCGATGTGCGGTGGCAATGAACCTTGCCAAATCCTTTTCATCCCCATATTCCGGATCGATCCTGTCATAGTCCTTGGCACGATACGGGTTCCGCGGGTTGCAGTTGGCGGACGCCTTTTGGCGCATCGACCAGTACTCACGGCGGTCATCATCATCACTGAGCATCACCGGGCTCAGGTACACGATGGTCGCCCCCAGCGAAGCGATGTCTGCCAGACGTTGTTCGGCTGCTGCCAGTGTGCCCTCGGGCGTGAAACTCCGTAACCAGAGTTGGTAGACAATGCCCTTGGCAAGCCAATCCGGCGCCTGGCGTGCCGAGTTGGGATTCGGGTCGCTTGCTGCGTCTGCGTGTTTTTTTGCTTCTTCGGGCAGGAGTGTCGCTTCGGCCATGATCGTTCCTTTGTGTGTCAGTGGACATCGTGCGTGATGCAATATGAGTCTGACAAACAATATCGCTGGCCGAGCAAAATGTCTTTGACGATTTCTGCTGGACTTTTGCCCGATCCTGCTGGCAGAAATGTTCAAAGGCGAAAGTGGTATCTATTAACTTTGATGTCGCATCGTCATTCCCGCCTGCTGACATGATGCATGTATTTCTGTGTTGAGCACCGGATGTTAATCCGGTGCCCGTTGTGCACACGTCAATCCAAGGGGCACCGGGTTTACACCCTGTGCTCAATTTCACATGATCAGTGTCGAGGAAACATGATCCGACTAAACAATCGGCCCACCATCTTCAGGGACCAGTTCGATGCGCTTCTCCGCGCCTTGACTTTGGGCTAGCCGGAATGCGCCCGGGGGCATGCCGACGACGGCACTGAAGCGTCGGGTGAAATGATGGATGGAAGCATACCCAAGTTCATCAGCAATGGCCTTCAAACTCAAATCCGAATCACAGAGCATGGCCTTGGCTTGATCCATTTTCAAAGACAGGTAATACGCACCGGCGGACGTATCAGCATGTTCCTTGAACTGGTGAGCCAGATGCGATGCGCTGATATTCAGTGACCCGGCCAAACGCTGCATGTCAAAGGGTTCATCAAGATGCTCGCGGAGCCATTGCATGGCATCAAGCACGCGCGTGGCCTGCGGTGAAACGGTCTGTCTGGAAGCTGGTTTGTAGGCCAGTTCCAGAATCTCAAGCAGTAGTGATTTAATCACACGCTGATCGATCCGCGCAGCGAGAACCTGTTTGTGAATCATCCCAAGCAGTCGCTGTAAGGCGAGCGTGGTGGATGCTGCAAACGTGCTGGGCAGCCGCGTTTGCTCACCGGTGGTGAATCGGAAGATCAGCGTTTGATAGTCCATGTAAGGCGAGACGTTCTGCGCGCGATAGGAGACCGACGGACTGTAGAGCAGGACCTGCCCAGGTTTGGCGTGATGGGTTTGATTGCCAACGGTGATTTTTGCGTGCCCCTGCTGGACGTAGCTGAGGGTGTAAAAATCGTGCTTGAGTGGTTTGAGAAACCAACGACCGGTGGAGACGAATCGGCCGAGAAAAATCAGTCTCGGTTGGAGTTTGGCAAAGGCTTCCTCGCGTTGATCCGCCTGATAAAGAATGTGTCCGGTGGTGCTCATTGCCTGTCAGTTTACGATTGATTGTCATTGTGAGCCAGGGCCGTGCAGCGGTGTGGTGATTCGGCAGGATGCGTGATTCTCTACACAGGACGGATTGGACTTGATACACTGGACAGCCAGTCGCTACCACAGTTGAGGTGATTCCATGCTCCAATTCAAACGTCGGGATTTTTTGCGTGTTCTAGGTGCCAGTGCAACCGCATCACTCTTGCATTCACCTTCTGCATCGTGGGCAAAGTCACTGCAACCCAAGAAACGCAACGTGCTGTTTTTTGCGGTGGATGATCTTAAACCCATTCTCGGTTGTTACGGTGATAAGCGTATCAAAACCCCCAACATTGACCGCCTTGCAGCACGCGGGATGACATTTTTAAATAACCATTGTCAACAGGCTGTCTGCGGTCCCTCGCGTGCGAGTTTACTGACCGGGATGCGACCGGATCAAACCAAGGTGTGGGATTTGAAAACGCTCATCCGCGACATTAATCCGGATGCCGTGACCTTGCCCCAACACTTCAAACAGAACGGCTACGAGTCGGTGGGGATGGGCAAGATTTTCGACCCGCGCTCCGTGGAAGGTATCGTGCGCGATGATCCGGCATCGTGGTCGGGGCCGTATCCTCATCCCAAGATGAACCCTGACAGTGAACATGGCTTTTGTGAACCGGCAACTGTCAAACGCCTGCGTGAAAAAATGGCTGATGCCCGTGAAAAGGGCGTCAAAGGTTATCACAAAATCATGCGCCACATCGGCGGGATTCCCACCACCGAATGCTACGACACAACGGACGATGCCTATGCCGATGGTCGCATTGCCAACATGGCGGTTGACAAGCTCAAGCAGTTTACGACGTCCGACAAACCCTTTTTCCTGGCCGTCGGATTCAAGAAACCGCATCTCCCATTTGTCGCTCCCAAGAAGTATTGGGACTTGTACAAACGCGAAGACATGCAGTTGGCGGATTGGCAGAAAATGCCTCTCAACGCGCCGGAGATTGGCTTCCAGGATTCATGGGAACTCAAGGCCGTTTACGATGTGCCCAAGACAAAACTGATGCCCGAGGATCTGCAACGTAAGATGATTCATGGTTACCATGCCTGCGTTTCGTACATTGATGCACAGGTCGGCAAGGTGCTCGATGCACTCGAAGCCTCCGGTAAAGCAGATAACACCATGATCGTCCTCTGGGGGGATCACGGTTGGCATCTGGGTGACCATGGCATGTGGTGCAAACACACCAACTTCGAACAGGCCACCCGCAGCCCCATGATCATCAGCGCACCCTGGCTTCAAGCCAAAGGTCAATCGACCACCATGCCCACCGAGTTTGTCGACATCTACCCGACCCTCTGTGATCTGGCAGGCCTGGAGAAACCGGCACAACTCTCAGGCACGAGTTTGTTGCCCATGTTGGAAGATGCCTCCAAACACATCAAGGACGCAGCAGTCAGTCAATTCCCACGTCGCACCGAAGACGGTCAACCTGCAATGGGCTATGCGATCCGCAATGAGCGTTACCGCTACATTGAGTGGGTCCAGAAAGACTTTCGCAAGAGCGAAACACCCGGCCCGGTGATCGCGCGTGAACTCTACGATTACGAAGTGGACCCGCACGAAACGCGCAGCTTCCTGGATGATCCGAAGTATGCTGATGTACTCAAGCAGATGCAGGCTCTTGCGCGAAAACACTGGCAAATCACGCAATAAACCAATCGATTACACACTAAAGCCCGGGGGGTTTAACTCCCGGGGCCTTGTGTGACCGCACTTGCCCATCACGCATCACACTTGCAATCCGCATCTCCATGTACGGACATGCTGACTTTGGAAGGCGATGTTGTCACACCTTCAAACGCTGTTTTAAATGGACTGCGACGAATGCCATCGGGAATCAGCAACGCGGGTTGATACTCAACCTGTTTTGTTGCGATGACCTGTCCTGCATCATCCATCAGTGACACCAGCACATGACCATGCAGGTTATTACGTTGGTAGAGATCACGTCGGACAGTTCCCCGGACCAGCAGTTGGTTGTCCTGCTGCGTGACTTGGGTCCGTTCAATGCGCAGTCCGTTGTCGTTGTTGACTGCAACCTGGATATCCGTTGATGGTGGGTTGAGACTTTGCGTGGACTCACAACCGGTCAAGACGATGGCAGTGAGGATCAGTAACGTGGGATAGAGCGTTCTCATTTTGATTCTCCTTTCAAGAGATAATACTTAATGCGATGTTCTGGGGTGAATGCCAAACCAGCGATACAAGGCTGGCAGGACAAGTAAAGTCAGCAACGTACTCGTCACCAACCCGCCGATGACCACCGTCGCCAACGGTCGTTGGACTTCACTGCCGGTGCCGGTGGCATAGAGTAACGGGATGAGTCCCAACGCCGTGGTTGCCGCCGTCATCAGCACGGGGCGGAGTCGCATGGCAGCGCCTTGTTCGCTGGCATGATCCACATCATGACCCTGGGCAACGAGTTGGTTGATACACGTCACCAACACCATGCCGTTCTCCACCGCAATACCCAGTAGTGCGATAAAACCAATCGACGATGGCACGGACAAATTCTGTTGCGTCATCCACAACGCCAATACACCGCCAACCAAGGCCAACGGGATATTGAGCAAAATCAGCAGTGCGTTTTTCAGCGATTGGAACGAGCTGTAAAGCAAAATCAAAATCAAAACCAACGTCACCGGCACGACCACCGCCAAGCGACGATTGGCCTGCTGTTGCAGTCGGAATTGACCACCCCATTGCGTGAGGTATCCGGGGGGCAGTTGGAGTTGCTCATCAATCTCGCGCTGCGCTTGGGCGACAAACGTGCCGATGTCTCGACCGACGACGTTGCATTGGATGCTGATAAAACGCTGGTTGTCTTCGCGCGTGATCTGACGGGGGCCGACGACCTGGCGGATGGAGGCAATCTGACTGAGCGGCACGCGTAAACCATCAGGCCCGTCAATGAGAATGTTGCCAATCGCCTCGGGGTGATTGCGTGCATGCTCAGCAAAACGGATATGAATCGGGAAGCGTCGGATGTTTTCAAAAATCTCACCCGCATCGGTCCCGCCGACCGCTGCTGCAATGACCTGCTGCACATCTTCCATGTTCAAGCCGAACCGCGCGATGGCCTGGCGGTCCGGTTCAATGAGCAGTTGGGGCGTGCCGGTGACTTGATCGACCTGCACATCGGTTGCGCCTTGAACCTGCCCGACCACACCTGCAATGGCGTTGGCTTGTTCGACCAACACATCAAGGTCATCACCAAAGAGTTTGATCGCAAGCTCCGCCTTGATACCTTCGAGTAATTCATCGACGGACATCTCAATCGGCTGCGTGAGATTGGCAGCAATGCCCGGCAGGTCATCGACCGTCTGTCGAATCGACTCTTCAATGGTCTGCTGCGTTGTGCCGCTTGGCCAATGGTCTTTGGGTTTGAGAATGACGAACATCTCCGCGGAGTTGATCGGGTCTGCATGCGCCCCGACTTCACCACGACCCACACGGCTGGTCACTTCGCTGACCTGGGGAATCTGCAAAAGCATTTTCTCAACAATCATCGTGTTTTTACGCGATTCGTTAAGTGAGATGGATGGTGCCATACTCAGCCGCACCACGATTGTCCCTTCACGCAGCTTCGGCGTGAACTCCGAACCCAGTTGCGGGAACACCCAAACACCAAAGCCGATCAAGCTGATGACCAGCAACACCGCCAACACACGCGCCTTGATAAACAACTTGAGAATCGGTCGGTAGGGCAGCAGCAACAAGCGAACAATCATCGGCTCTTTGTTCTCCGTTTGCCCGGGTTGTCGTTTACGCCGACGCATCAGTAAATCGCTGCACACCGGCGCAAGCAACAATGCAAAGACCAGTGAACCAAGCATGGCTAGCGTCACTGTGTAGGCCAGCGGTCGGAACGTCTTGCCTTCGACACCCTGCAATGTCAGTAAGGGGACGAACACGAGAATGATGATCGCAATGGCAAAGATGATCGGTCGGCCGACTTCCTTGCATGCCTTGGCAACCAGATGCAGCTTCGACTTCTCAGGATCACCTTCGCGGAAATGACGGTCGACGTTTTCGACCACCACGATTGTCCCGTCAACCATCATGCCAATCGCAATCGCAAGTCCGCCCAGCGACATCAGGTTCGCGGAGAAGCCAAAGTACTTCATCGCAATCATTGCAAAGAGCACGGAAAACGGGATGGCGATGGCAACCACCAACGATGGTCTTAACCCGCCCATGAACACCAGCAGGACCAGCGCAACCAACACAATGCCTTGAATCAAAGCTTGCGTGACTGTATTGACCGACGCTTCGACAATGTTTTTCTGCTGGTAATAGGGGACGATTTTCACACCGTCGGGAAGAGCGTTATTGATCTCATCAATCTTGGCTTCGACATTGCTGATGACGGTGGAAGCATTCGTGCCATAGAGTTTGACCACCATGCCTGCGACGACTTCGTTCTCACCGTTGTGCGTTTGTAAGCCGCGTCGAATGGCACCGCCCAGTTGGATGTCCGCCAACTGCTGAAGGTAAACACTGCGCCCGTCGACGGTCTTGATGACAATCTTTTTCAGGTCCTCAATGTCCTTGGCAAGTCCGACGGAACGAACAACCAACTCCTCTGCGTTCTGCTCGATGAACTGAGCACCGACGTTGAGATTGTTGGCTTTGACGCGGTCAATGACATCGCCAATCGTCACGTCATAGCGACGTAGTGCCTGCGGGTCGATGATGACTTGATACTGTTTTTCATGTCCGCCGATCCCCAGCACTTCGGTCACGCCGGGGACGGTTTGGAGATTGAACTTGACGATCCAGTCCTGCATGGTGCGCAGTTCCTGGAGATTGTATTGGCCGGTGGTGTCATGCAGGTAGTAAAACAGAACCAGTCCCATCCCCGTGGAGATCGGCCCCATCTCCGGTTCACCAAAACCTTCGGGAATTTGCTGTCTGGCTTCACTGAGTCGTTCGTTGACCAGTTGCCGACAGAAGTAAATATCCATCCCGTCTTTGAAATAAACATTGACGACCGACAAGCCGAAGTTCGAGACGCTGCGGATCTTCTCCACGCCGGGCAAACCGGTCATGGCTGCTTCGACGGGATACGTCACATGCATCTCGATTTCCTCCGGTGCAAGACCGTCGGTCACCGTGAACACCTGCACGAGATTGGGTGAAACGTCGGGGAAGGCATCGACCGGGAGTTGGGTGTAAGACCAGTATCCCGCTGCCATCACCAATAGCGCGAGCACAATCATCAACAGACGGTTGTGTAATGCGAATCCAATGAGTTTGTCTATCATGGCATTGTTCTTCAGCGAAACGTGTATGACACGATCAGGTATTCCGTCAGATGCAATTGATTGAGCACGCTTTGAGCACCGGATGTGAATCTGGTGCAAGCAATGAATGTTTTACGTGATCCTGCACCGCATTCACATGCGGTGCTCAGGTCAATCAATGCGGACGGTTACGTGATCAGTGAGCATGACCCGCGTGGCCGAAAGCTCCTTTCTGCATCTGTGCTTTGAGAGCAAATGCGTTGTGAGAGACGTACACCTGGCCGGGCTTTAACCCATCGAGAATCTCAACGGTCTTCTGATCGGACTGACCCACCGTGACCGGCTTCGCTTCAAGTCCTTCATCCGTTTGGATAAACACCGACGGTTTGTTTTCGACATTCACCACCGCAGCGGTGGGGACGACAATGCTGGCTTCACGTGATTGGGTGTGCACCTTGCCGGTGACAAATAAACCGGGGCGGTAATGACCGTCGGGGTTTTGGAGAATGATCCGCGAGGTGGCAGTGCGTGTTGTTTCCTCAACCGACGGACTGATAAACGCAATGCTCCCCGATGCTGCGGGGATGTGATGCCCGAATTGCAATTCGACTTGCTGGCCGGGTTGGATCATGGCAAGGTCGCGTTGATAGACCGTGAGATTCACCCAGACACTGCGGGTGTCAGCGATGATGAAGGCAGGATCGTTGCTGTCGGTTGCGATGTTTTCCCCGAGGGTTAAGTGACGTTGCGTGATCATGCCGGTGATGGGCGCGGTGAGTTCGTAGTTGCTGAGGTTGTGTTGTCGATCGGAGATGGCTTCGATCTGTTCATGCGTAAAACCCAGTGCATGCAGGGCATTTTCCGCCAGGGCATGTTGGATTTGCGCATCTCGGGCAACCTGTCTGGATTCGAGCATGGCACGTTCGGTGCCGACTTTCTCTTTGAGTAAGCGCAGGTCACGGGTCGCATTTTCTTTGGCCAACTCCCAGCGGGCGCGGGTGGCTAACAACTCGCTGCGAAGTGCTGCCAACTCCCGACTGGAGATGCTTGCAAGGACTTGACCTTTCGTGACGAAGTCGCCCATCGACGCATGCACCTTGCTGACGATGCCTGAGACCGGGGTGGTGACATGGGCGATGTGGTCGGCATTGAAAACCACTTCGCCTGAGAGTGTGGTGAAACGGACAATCTTGCCTGACGCTGCTTTGTCAGTTCGGATATCAAATCGCTTGAGCATCTGGGCATCAAGTTTGATCGGGCCGTCTTCGTGTTCGTCATGGCCGTGACCGGCATGGTCATCATGATCATCATGTGAGTCGGACTTTGCTGGTGCGTGATCATGTCCGTCATGGTCGTCTTTGGCGTGTGCATCATGATCGTGATCGTCATGGTCCGCGTGATCATCATGTTTATCAACAGACTTGTTTTCAGACTGGACCTTGGCGGGGGCGGGATGGTCGTGAGCATGATCGTCGTGCTGAGCGGATGACGTTGTGGCAAGACACAGCAACAAGCCTGTGATGATTGCCACCAATGGGATGGATTTTATGAACATGGATGGGATCTCCATTGTGGTTTGAATGATTGGTTTAAGACTTGGGTAGTTCATCGATGCTTTGGCAGATCAGACCTTCAATCCAGGCACGCGCCAGATGCCAATTGGCTAAGGCATCAAGGTGCTGACTTTGAATCTGGTAAAGCGTCTGCTCGGCATCGAGCACATCAATGAACTGGACATCACCTTGCTCGTATGCTTTCTGGGTGACATCAAACGCCTGCTGCGCTTTGGGCAGCGCATGGTCACGCAGCGCGATGGCATGGTCGTATGCGATGGCAAGCTGCGTATACGCCATGACCAGGGTCTGTTGCAAGGTCAAAAGGGCCTGGCGTTTTTCATGGGTTACCGATTGCTCACCGATGCGTGTACTCAATCGCTGTGCCTGATTGCGATCACTGATGGGAAGCGGCATGGATAGTCCGAGCACCAGGGCCTGATCGTTGTTGTCATTGTCATGCTTGACCCCCAGTCGGACGTTCAGGTCCTGCTTGGCGATGGCGTTGGCAAGCTGATGTTGGGATTGACGCATCGCCAGTTCGGTTGCCCAACGTTTGACCTGCGGATGTTGCTCGATATGTACCAAAAACGTGTCTATTTTGGGTAAAACACCGATTTGCTCCAGATTGCCAGCGACTTTTTCAAATGTGACCTGTTGTTGACCCAGCGAGAGGGCCAATTGATGGTAGCTGGCGGTGAGTTGACGTTTGGACTGTTGGACTTCCAGTTGAACCTGGGCAAGTTGGACATCCGCACGAATGAGTTCGACCTGAGGGGCGACACCTGCATCGACGCGCTTTTGAATCAGACCGCGCACAGCCGTCGCCAGGTCCACCGCTTGTTGGCTTTGTTCCACGCGACGTTGGTTGACCAGGGCTTGAACGTATTGGCTGGTGACGGTGGAGAGCAGTTCCACACGCCTTGCCTGCTGGTCCCAGTCTGCCAATTCGGAGGCTTTGCCCGCGACACGTTTCATGTGCGCCAGGTCCTGGCCGAGTGGGAAAGATTGGGCGAGGCTGATGGTGGTTTCCAGAGCCTGCGTGCCGGAGAAATCACCGGTGCCTGCGAAGTTTTCAAACTCAATTTCCAACTCGGGGTTGGGCCATTGACCGGCATATTCCTGCTGCACCTTGGCGGACTGAATCTGCAGTCGCCCGACTTGCAATGACGGAGATTGCGCCAGGGCAAGGTTGAGTGTTTGTTGCAAAGTCAGTGTGCCTGTCGGCACAGGTGTAGACGACAGATCAACCGCGTTTGCAGGCGAATGATGCTGCGAAACAGGGGGTAATGTCGTGTTGTCAAAAAGCGGATGCGATTGGCATCCAGTGATGCTTAGGCTGGCAGCGATGAGGCTACCGAGAAACCATCGTGTCATGATGGAACTCCAGTGATAGACGGATAAATGGATAACGGACTGCGCGGGGCAGTCTGGACAGGTTTGATACTGCAGGGGTTTTAGATCAGCAGGAGAATGCTGCCGGTCGTCGTTGCCGGATCATCCGGGCGAGGGGGGCTTCGGTGTTGCTTGAAGCAAGGCGCATTGGTTTGCGTGCATCAAGGGGTGATAAAGCCATGATGTTGTAATGCAGTGGGGTGATGGCAAGCAGGTTCACTTGCAGATCATGCTGAAGATTGATGGTTGGACTGAGTTGTCCCTGAAGCGGGATGTCAGTGCAGTCGTCATGCTCAACGCAGCGTGTCACCAACTGCGGTTCATCGCAACAAGCATCGGTTGCGACCGTCTTGATGCAATTGTCCTTGAGGGCGAACTCGATCTGTTGATGATCGTTGTGTCCCACACATAACACCAATAGCCCATTGGACAGGCTGGCCAAAAGCCAGACGCCAAGCAGCAAAATTCGGGCAGTATTGGATTGAAGACGGTACATCGCGTGAAATCATACAAGGTGTTTGGGCTGAAAACAAGTATAAAAAGACAGGACTCGAACCAGCGTGGTTTGTGATGCATGGCAGTTAGTAATGTTTTGTAACAAAATATTATAATTTTTTAAATCAATGTTTTGAATGGAGATATGATTGTTTTGTGGGGTGTATTCAAAAGAAAAACAAGATTCTCGGATTGATTCCTTGACTTGTTGCAGGTCCCCAATAAGATTAACGGTAAATAAGTTTAACGATACATAAATTTAACGGTACAGTTATTCAGTATGTCCACACCAGTCACACTCAAACAGATTGCCAATCGTGCGGATGTCTCCGAGATGACGGTTTCGAAGGTACTCAGTGGGCGTTATCAGCCGACTCAGAGGCGGGCGGTGGCTCGCGCGAATCGGATTCGTGAGATTGCTCAGAAGATGGGTTACCGTCCCAATGCCGCTGCCAAGGCGATTCGCCTGGGGCGATTTGGTGCAATGGCATTACTCATGAGTGTCAAGCCGCATCGCGGGGCGTTGTTCACCGACATGCTCATGAGCATGCATGACACGTTGGCTGAGCATGATCTGAAGCTCACGTTGGCACGGATGACGGATGAGCAACTCACTGATGATACGCAATTGCCCAAGTTACTAAACGAGTGGTGTTGTGATGGCATGTTGGTCAACTACACCGACGATGTGCCTGAGAAGATGGTTGATTTGATTAACGCGCATCATCTGCCCGCCGTATGGGTCAATACGATGCGTGAGTACGATTGTGTTCGCATTGATGATGTGACAGCCAGTCGGCAGGCCACCGAGGCGTTGTTAGCAGCGGGGCATACACGAATTGCCTATGTCGATTACACGCATGGGCCTGCTTCCATCAATCCGCATTACTCCGCCAAGGCACGTTTGGAAGGCTATCGTCAGGCAATGTCACAAGCTGGTTTACAACCACGTGAGGAATTGACGCAGACTGGTGAAGGCGTCCCACGTCCTGATCGCGTTGGGTTTGTGATGCAATGGCTTGATTCACCGGATCGCCCGACAGCAGTGTTGTGTTATGGCCAGGAAGAAGTCTTGCCGATCGGCTTTGCGGCCATGAGCAAAGGATTGGTGATCCCGCGTGATTTATCGATGGTGAGTTTCGGCGAAATAAGTTTGGAGTCGATGGGACCGAGATTAGCGACGATGTTGCTCCCGACATTTGAGATGGGTCAGCAGGCTGTTGAAATGCTCATTAAAAAAGTCGCTGCCCCGGATCGCTTGTTTGCCTGTAAAGCACTTGATACCAGGTGGGATGCCGGCCAAACCATCGCTCCACCCCATAAGGAACCAGGCCGGTGACGCGCCTGTCTTCACGAGAGTAATTTGCCGTCATGAGCCGACGGTTTGTTTTTATCACCGAATCTGTAACGTAAAATATAACATAAGGAATTGGTCATGAATCCGCAGCACCAACGACTGACTTCTCAGAAATCAACGGGTTTTACACTCATTGAGTTATTGGTGGTGATTTCAATCATTTCGTTACTCATCTCCATCCTTCTGCCAGCTCTGGCCAAAGCCAGGGAATCATCCCAGATCATCAAATGCAAGAGCAATATGAAGCAACTGGGACTCGTTGACGCCGTGTATGCCACGGACTTTAATTCATGGTTGGTCCCTGCAGTCGAAGCCTCCTGGTGGAGCAATCAGAGCGATGTCTTTGGGACCAAGGCATGGGTCGGCAAGTTGATTGCTGGCGGTTCATTGGCGCCTGCGCCCCTTGTTAGCGACAGTGTCGCGGATCACTGGGAGAAATTGGATATCCCCTGGTTTAAATGCCCAAGTCGTGAGGCCAAACGCTGGAGCAAAATCTGGCATTACAGCCCAGCCTATTACATCCATGGCGATACACCGCAGCCCGGGAAGTACCGTATGTCGCGGGTCAATGAACTGTATAAACCCAGCCAGGTTGCATCCTACGCTGAGAATGCTCGCGGCGGATCGTGGTATCCCATGGTTCTATCACCGTGGGGCGGCTGGAATGTCGGGACGCGTTGGGGCGTGCCACACACCGGGACCACCAATGTGCTGCATGGTGATGGGCATGTCGGTGCGTATCAGTATCGTTACGAGCTTACAGCGGAATCCGGGTCAAACGGCGGACCCGACAAAAAATCCGGTTGGCAGGACATTGTCCAGAACGATCTGGTTCATGGCCGTGGGAAACTGGGATTGGATACCAAATGGTGATTCGTCGTTGCCCACCCGTGGTAGACCCTTGATTGTCCTAGCTGTCCTATTCAAACAACGCCATCATTCATCAACTCCAGGGAGTTCACTCGTATGTCGTCTTACTGCCGTTTTACTTTTGCGTTTCTTGTCGCTTCGATTCTCTGTTGCATCACGACTTTTCAAGCCGTTGCCCAAGCTGATGACGCACAGGTTCAGGTCGGTGCCCAACTCATTGGTCCGTTGAAAAAGACGGTAATTATCGGTGGCGCTGCCCGCACCAAGCTTGCGATCCGCCTGAATACCGACGTCATTGACTACGCAACGCTCAAAGCCGGTGACTTGCTTGATGCCCAATTGCAGATGGAGCTTTACAAGTCCAATCTCGAGCAGTTGGATGTCATCGCCCAAGGCACGTTCTCCGGCAAAACGGTGGTGGACCTGGCCAGCATCCCCGAGCTTCAGTCCATTGAACTCACCGATGGCCAGTCGCTGAACATCCTGGTCTGGCGATCGCATTGGCATTGGAATGGTGGCGGGACACTCGAGAATTTCCAGATCAAACGCCTGTCTGACAGCAAGACTTTTCAGATGCCTGATCTGTCCATCGAACCGGTGCAGCGAAATGATCTTGGCCTGTTCAAACTTATGGCCATGGGCAACCGCGATAAGTTCCCGGTCGTTACCCAATGGGTTGATCTCAAACCCACCGCCAAAAATGGCCAGTACGAATACGAAAAGTCCGGTCGCCAGATGCGCATCAACTACGGCAAGGGAAATCTCAACTTCTTCACCAACGGCCGTGCCAACTTCAAAGCCGAGTATGACTATGCACCGGCTTTGGTCATTGAGCCCGACGAACCTGTCACCGTTGGACTTTCGGGCAAGCTTGATATGTGGAGTGGCAAACCCAACGACAAGCCCACCATGACCTGGGCGGTCACCCGCTATGCGCCATCAGGTAAAGCTTCGTCGACTGCCATGCTTCAATTCCATCGTGCACTGCGTCCAATTCTTGATGGGCAAACATCACAACTTTCAGGTCAATTCCAACCCGGCGTTGACTACGACGAAAAGCCCTTACTTTCCGTCCCCTTCACCAAGAAGATCGATATTGAGAGTTTCAAATCGGTGATCGAGCCGTATCTCAAGGGACAATGGGAAAACCATGGTCTGGTGATGCAACTCACAGCCAAGGGGGGGATGCCGCCTGCTGTGAAAATCGAACCCAAACGTGTTGATGGCAAGATCACATTGCGCGTGCATCCCAAACACAAAGTCTATGACTACCCGGTCAAGGTTCAGCCCAATGTCTATGTTCAAACACAAGGCAACAAACTCACCTACGGCGGGCAGCGTCTGCGACTGTGGGGGGTGGCAGGGACGGTTGGTGATACCAGCGCGCCCCAGCGTCTGAATCGTGAAGGTTTTAATGCCATGCGACTTTGGCCCAAAGGTGGGCAGAAGGGCAAGAGTCCGTATTATCCCAAGGCCGATGCCATCAAAGGTGTTTTGCCCGATTCAGACAACCTGGATCGTTACGATCGCTTTGTCGCAGAGGCCAAACGGCAGGGCATGTTCATCATGAGTCCGTTTTTGATCAATGCCATCCAGCTTGATGATCTGACGGATGATGCGAGTTTTATTGCAGGCGGAGAGGATTGGGAAGACTGGAAAAAGGCGATGAAAGATCGCAAAAAAGCCAAGGGCAAACGCTTGTGGTATGCCCTGGATGAACGCATCCTCAAGGCCAACAAGCAGCATGTCTTTAACCTGCTTAACCACGTCAATCCATACACCGGCAAACGCTATGCTGAGGAAGAATGTATCGCCGTCTGGGAACTCAACAACGAAGCGAAAATCATCAAGATCGCCTTGGAAGACGGTTTTGAAACATGGCCCGAATACTTCCAGCAGAAAATTCAAAATCGATGGAACCAATGGCTGACCGATCGCTATGGTTCGCAGGACAGCATACTCAAAGCATGGGGCAAGCTGGCTGAAGGCGAAAGCCTGGCGGATAAGAGCATTGCCTGTGCACCGATTTTTGCCCAACGCAATGACTATCCTCAAGCTCGCGGTGATGACTTTGTTCACTTCATTGTCCAACTGGTCAGTGATTACTACAAAGACATCAAGGAGTATGCTCGCGCTCAGGCACCAACAGGTGTCGGCGTGAATGTTCAGCCGTTCTCCTTTGACACGCAGTATCGTCCCAACACGCCCTGGCAATTCTCGGTGACCGAGCATGCAGATGTCGCCAACTTCGGGATGTACTTCTTCTCACTCAAGTCCACGTTGGCCAACCCGCCATCGATGTACGTGATGGATTCACACACTCTGGCCGACAAGCCCACCGTCATCTATGAAACCAACTCCGGCCGCCCGGGACAGTATCGTGTTGAACATGCCTACCGCACCGCGACCTTTGCCAGTTGGCAGGATTGGGATGCCGTGTTCTGGCATTACTACCACTACAAGGATTGGGAGGACGAACAATTCCTCACCACGGTCTTGCCTTACCAGAGCAACAGTTTTTACTGGTCGGCGGTGGAGTTTGAAAAAGACCCGGTCATGATCAGCACCATCGGATTGGCGGGGCAGATTTTCATCAACAATCAAATTCATGCAGCAACCGATCCCGTCGACTATGAAGTCGGCAAGCAGGGCATCTTCAGCTACAGCAAGTTCAACGGCATGTCGACACAACGCGCTGCCTTTGAGCGGGGTGCACGCATCACCTACAAACCGGATGAAGATTTTAACACCCGCACGGTCAATGCCGACCCGCAATCGCTGGAGGGGCGCATCAGTGATGCCATCAAAGCTGGGGATCAGATCAACTGGGATTGGCCCAATGCCCGACTGATCGTCGATACACCGACCACCAAAATTTATGTCGGCAAGACACCGCCGGACCAGGGGTGGTACCGCTTCTCCGATGGCATAGCAGTGGGACAGTTCGGGACGGACTTTGCTGCCTTTGCCATGGTCAGTGCCGATGGCAAACCACTCACCGGCCCCAACGCTTCGCAGCGTGTGTACGTCAATGCTCGTTACAACGCAGAGAATTCGGGCTTTGACATGGATATGTCCATTCTCGAGAAACCCAACGCTGGCAATCCCTTTGTCCAGGCCCGTCACATCCGCGATAAAGGCTATTCGCCCATCATTGAAACACCGGTCCCGTTTACCGTGGCATTCCCCAATCACATCCGTGCGACGTTTACCGGCTATGATTCGGTTCAACGGCAATGCCTTGAGCGTTCCATTGATGACAGTCGCTTAAAGCATGACGGCATGCCGCTGTTTACCGGTGTCCTGCAAATCAGCAGTCGGTCACAGGCTGTCGACACACCGCAGTCAACACCCATGAACCAAGGCAGTGACACGCAAAACGGTTTGGTTGATGGCAGTTCGAATGCAACGCATTCCAATCTCTGGCATCCCATTTCCGTGTTGGCCTGGAGTGACGGGTACGGCCAGTCGCATCGCCTGATCCGCGAGTCACCCATGATCTACACCAACCTCACGGTTTCAGAGACCAAGCCGCGGTACATCCAGATCAATGATGCCAAGACATTGTTTGATTTGACAGCCGAGGTGCGCTTGTACTTTGATGACAATGCCATGAATCAAGTCAGTATCAAGTACACCCAGCCCCCAGCAGTTACGGAAGTGTTGGCTGACTTTAACAAGCGTTTTGGCAAACCCACGTCCAGCAAAATCTCTGCCGACGCCTTTGCCCAGACACGCATCACCTGGCAACAGAAAATCGACGATGAACAGATGTCCATCGTCCTCACCGAAGACCAGGGCGTCATGCAGATTGTCTTTGATCGAAAGTGAGATGGGACCGTTTGAAAAATTAATCCCCATGCGATCTTGCATTGCGTCATTCCCGCGAAGGCGGGAATCCAGTGGTATGCAGTTGATGGTCTTTCCCACGAATGACGACTCTGGATTAAGGCTGGGAGGTTAGCGTGACCTGATCGTACTCAGCAGCAAGTCGTTGAGCCGGTGTCTTGCCATCGGAGTAGTAGCGTTGATCGTAAAATTGCTCCGGTGTTTTGCCTGCGGAAGCTGCATAGCTGTTGAGCCCCATCAGCCGATCCATGGCACCGGGTTTGGACAGTGCGCCACAGCCTGTTAACACGAGCAAACTGACGAAGAGCAAAATGGAGCCAACAACTTTGAGCATGGCGATATTGTAACAGTCTGCTATCAGGGGTGAAGTCTTAGAGCGGTTTAAACAATTAATCTTCATGCGATCATAGATTTTGTCATTCCCGCGCAGGGACATTATGCACGTGGCCTTCTGATGTAGGGTGGGTAGAGCGTAGCGAAACCCACCATCGGTGCTTGCCATGGCAAAGAATTGGTGGGTTTCGCTTTGCTCTACCCACCCTACAAATCATGTCGAGTAAGTCCGACCCCTGAAATGGCGGTAATTTCTCTTTATGCATTCACTTATGAAATGACGTGCATAATGTACGCAGGCGGGAATCCAGTGGCATTCCGTAGAAGCTTGCAGTTCTCACTGGACTCCCGCCTGCGCGGGAGTGACGGAAAGTGGAGATTAGAGCGTTCCCAATCCATCTGTAGCGTTTTGTCTTGCTGCATGGATCCTTGCCTTTGTCGATTTGCATCGACGATGCTCGCATCGTCTGCTTCAATCTCCTAGGCAATGATCCATTCGCTAACACCAAAGCCGCTACACTTGGATTGGGAACGCTCTAATTCTTGGCCCTGCTGTATTCCCCTCGGATATCGTTTTGATCGTCGAGTCAATCCAAATAAAAAACGCCAGGACGTATCGTGTCCTGGCGTTTGGGTGATTAAAGTTGTTGGTTGAATCAGGCGTTGGCTGCTGCTGCTTCCTTCTTGGGGGTAGCAGTGCTTTGGCCGTGATCCCAGAGGACCATGCCCGGGGCAGGGGTGTCACCGAAGAGTTCACCGCCGGGGACGATACGGACTGCAAAGCCGTAGCGACCGCTGGAGATCGCGGAGATGTCGCCGACGTAGCGGTGACGATTATCGCCGAGGTCTTCCTGGTGCTTGAGGTTGTAGAACTGGCCGTCACAAATCTGACCGTCATTGTCGACATGGCCGACATAGACCTGTGCCTGGAGCACATCAGGTGTGAGGTTGGCCATATTCACAACGACTTCCACGGGCATGTGGTCGCGGACACCCATGGATGAGCCGGTGGCCGCGGTGACCGATTCAATTTTCAGGTGGCCCCAATTGTCACGAAGCTTGTACTTGAGATGGGCCAACTCGATTGATTTTTCGAGCTTGTTGGCACCCAGGTATCGCGTCCGCTTCAGGGCAGGTAAGTAAAGCTTCTCAGCATATTCCTTGACCATGCGGTTGGTGTTGAACATGGGGGCAAGGACACGGATGCAGTTCTTCATACGGGCAACCCATTCGTTGGGCACACCGTTTTCATTGCGGTCATAGAAAATCGGCAGGATCTGCTGTTCGAGCAACTGGTAAAGTGCCTGCGATTCGATGTCGTCCTGCATGTCCACGTCAGCATAGGACTCACCGCGACCGATCTGCCAACCCAGCGCGTTGGAGTAGGCTTCGTCCCACCAACCGTCGAGGATCGAGCAGTGCATCGTGCCGTTAAGGGCAGCCTTCATGCCGGAGGTACCGGAGGCTTCCATGCCGCGACGCGGGGTGTTCAGCCAGATGTCGCAACCCTGGACAAGGTAGCGGGCGACGTTGATATCGTAGTTTTCAACGAACACCACGCGGTGACCGAATTCGGATTCACGGGCAAAGTGCACGATCTGACGGATGAGGTCTTTACCACCACCGTCAGCAGGATGTGCTTTACCCGCAATGAGAATCTGAAGCGGACGATCCGTGCTACCCAGTAAGGCGCGGAGACGATCGGGATTACGGAAGAGCAGGTTGGCACGCTTGTACGTCGCAAAACGACGGGCAAAACCGATGGTAAATGCATCGGGGTCCAACGCGTCAATGCTCTTGCGGATCTCAGCCGGGTGAGCGCCACGGGCTTCGAGTTGTTTACGGAGTTTGCGACGAACCCAGACGATCAGGCCGTGACGACGACGTTCGTGGACGCGCCACAGTTCTTCGTCGGGCACTTCGTCAATACCTTCCCACACGGTTTGGTCCGCAGGGGAGTCCTGCCAACGGGCACCGATGTAGCGGTCAAGCAGGTTGATCAGGTCACCGGAGAGCCAACTGCGTGCGTGGACACCGTTGGTGACATGGGTGATCGGAATTTCATCCTTGACCAAACCGGGCCAGATGTTTCGCCACATGTCACGCGACACATCGCCGTGCAGTTCGGAGACGCCGTTGGCCTTTTCCGCGGTACGGATGGCAAGCACAGCCATGGAGAAGAACTCACGCTTGTTGGCAACGTTTTCACGACCTAGTGCAAGTAAGCCTTCCATGTCCAGACGCAGTGAACCGACGTAGTCCTTGAAGTAACGTTCGACGATATCCGGTGGGAAGCGGTCAATACCAGCAGGCACCGGCGTGTGCGTGGTGAAGATGTGTGATGCAGCAGCAAACTGACGCGCTTCGTCAAAGCTGATGTTGTGATCTTCAATCAGGCGACGGATACGTTCCAAAGCCAGGAAGGCCGAGTGACCTTCATTCATATGGCAGATGTCCGGGCGGATGCCGATGGCTTCGAGGGCGCGAACACCGCCGATGCCCAAGACGATTTCCTGCTTGATACGCATTTCCATATCACCGCCGTAAAGTTGGCTGGTGATGGCGCGGTCTGCAGGATCGTTTTCCGGTTGGTTGGTATCGAGCAGGTAAAGCTTGATACGACCGACGGTGACGAGCCAGAGCGCGACTTTCACTTCACGACCGGGCAGGTGGACAGTGACCACCACCTGATTGCCGTCTTTTCCGTTGACCGGTTTGAGTGGCAGGTTGGCGAAGTCCAGGTCTGGTGTGTATTCCTGTTGCCAGCCGTCAGCGTTGAGATACTGCTGGAAGTAACCATTGCGGTAAAGCAGACCAATGGCGATCAGCGGCAGGCCCAATTCACTGGCAGACTTCAGATGGTCACCCGCCAGACAGCCCAGACCGCCGGAGTAAATCTGCAGACATTCGGTCAGACCGAACTCCGCACAGAAGTAGGCGACAGTGAAATCGCCCGGATCCAGTTGCGACTTCTTAAGCCAGGGTTGGCGTTCGAGGTGACGCTTCATGGCTTCATAGCAACGATCGAGTACGTTGAGGAAGCCTTCGTCCTTGGCGATTTCGTCCAGGCGTTCCTGCGGGCATTCGCCGAGCATCTTCACCGGGTTGTGATAGCACTTGATCCAGAGATCACGATCAACGCGAACAAACAGGTCGCGTGCTTCGGGGTGCCAGGACCACCAAAGGTTATGAGCGATTTCAAGAAGGGGTTCAAGCGGTTTCGGTAGAGAAGGGATAACGTCGAATTTGCGAATCGTTGCTTGATGAGGGTGGAGCATTCTTTCGTCCTTGAAGGGTTATATGTAAGTCAAAGCAGGCCAGCGTGCCACTAGCTTAACAACTTCCCGGTCCAAACCTCACAGGGAATTGTACATCAAGTCGGCATTTAACCGCTACCTTATTGAGCCCTAACACGGAAAAACAACATAATGGGCTTAATCTTTTGATTTTTCAATGGTTCTGGGACCTTGAATGGCAGCAACGAGCGTCTCGATGCACCCGAGTGTGCGATCCACCTGGGAACGGAAAAGGTTGTAGGGGATCAGGACCAATAACGCGACGATCAAACCTGCTGCGGTGGTCAGTAGCGCTTCGGCAATACCCTGACTCACCAATGAAGGGTCTCCTGCGCTGCCTGCCTGACCGATAACCTCGAAGCTGGAAATGATACCTAAAACCGTACCCAGAATCCCGAGCATGGGCGCCGCGGTGATGATGGTGGAGAGCGCGGGCATGAAGCGTTCAAGACGTGGACGCTGTGATTCGACGACATCGACCACCAGCGCTTCGGTGACCGGTTCGTCCAGTAGCTTGATCACCAGCTTGCCATAGACACTGCGGTCCTTGGCAACGAGCTGCATGGCTTTTTCATGTTCTCCCTGACGCAGCAGGCGAGCCAATCGGCCCAACTCCTCGCGGCGGCCGGGGCGATTGGTGGCGAACCAGAACCATGTACGTTCCAGGCATAATGTCACGCCCAGCACACTCATAGCAAGCAACGGCCACATCACGACTCCGCCGCGATGCATCAGGTCCACCAGGTTGTCACCAAAGAGTTCAAGCATGTCGAGTATTGTAAAGCAATTGGTTGATCCATGTGTTCAACTGGTATCGACGTTGGTTTATTTCGTTTCAAGTCAAATTAGACCGCAGGCGCAGAGGACTCAGAGATCAGACAGGAAAGACATATTTTTTGAAGTGTGCTATCGCAAGATCGTTTTCAAATTGCATGTAACGGCAAACTGCTTTGCAGTTTCAGCATTGCATCGCAATGCAGCTGCCGAATTTCTAACAGACACATGTGCTTTTCGAAATAGCTGCGTTGCGACGCAACGCTGTATCGCGAAGCGATAGACCGAATCTGAAAATCATTCAACATCATCACACTTGATCAATCTCACTTAAACCTGTCTTAACTCTGCGTCCTCTGCTCTGTGGTTAAATCCAGACACAAAAAAAGCCACGACGCGATGCCGTGGCTTTTTTGTGTTTTGGGATTGTCACGCGACGATTTAGGCGCCGGTGAGTTCGAGCAGTTCCATGGCCTGCTTGACGACGCTGGGGGCGTCCAGACCGCAGAGCTTGAGAATGTCGTCGCCACTCTTGCCACTCTTGGGAATCTGCTGACAGTACATTTGCTTGACGTTGAAACCACCACCATCCGCGGAGACGGCGTCGGCGATGGCGCTACCAATACCGCCACCGTAGTTGTCTTCGAGGGTGAGAATCATGCCGTTGTTTTCGTTGGCAAGGTCAAGAATCGCATCCTGGTCAAACGGCAGGGAGTAAAGGTCCACCAGCGTGGCATCAATGCCCTGAGCATCGAGCAGGTCCAAAGCCTTGTTGGCTTCGTGAACCATGTAACCGGCAGCGATGATCAGCAGATCGCGACCTTCAGCAAGCACTTCATGTCCGCCGAGTTTGAACTCGACATTATCGCTGTACAGGAACTCGGCATCGGGACGGGCGGTACGCATGTAGACGCTGCCATCGTATTCGGCTGCCTTTTGCAGCAGTTGGTATGCCTGATACGCGTCGGAAGGTTGAAGCAGGTAGAAGCCGGGATTGCCGTTAGCGGTCTTCATCGTAGTGAAGCTGCGGAACCAGGAAACGTCGGGCATGCCCATCTGCGAAGGACCGTCAGCACCGAGGGTGATGCCAGCATGCGAACCGACGAGCTTGATCGAAGCGCCGGAGTTAATCGCCATTTCGATCTGGTCATACGCACGAGTGAGGAACTTGGCGAACGTTGAAACGCAGGGAATCTTGCCTGCAGCACTCAGACCAGCAGCGACACTGACCATGTTCTGTTCAGCGATGCGACAGTCCACAAAGCGGCTGTTGAGTGCTTCGTCTTTGTAGAACTGAACCGCACCCGTCGAGCCACGCACGTCAGCGTCCAGTGCGACCACACCAGGGTTGGCATGACCCAAAGCACGCAGGGCAACACCGTAGGCATTACGCGTTGCCATCTTGCTTTTCTCAAGGACGCTTTCCATGCCGAATTGCTTCAGCGCTTCGGTGAACGTCGGGGCAGGGCTCGGGGTTGCGGTTTCGGGTTTACCCGGGGACATCAGGCCAATCTTCAATGGCGTGTCCATGATCGCACCCAGGTTGCGACCGGTGGCAGCCAACTCGTCCAACGCAACCTTCAGATCATCACCCTTGGCCGGTGAACCGTGGTGACCATTACCTTGTTGAGAGGCGCTACCCCAACCCTTGACCGTCTTGGCGACGATGGCAACCGGTGCGACGGCATCATCCGTCTGTGCAGCAGCGTGAGCTTCCAACGCAGCGAGAATTGCAGACGGCGAGTGACCGTCAATGAGCTTCACATCAAAACCGGCTGCAGCCAGCTTGGCGGTCAACACGTCAGCAGACTGCTGCGGGCTGACTTCGTCGGACTGGGCAAACACATTGCAGTTGAAAATCGGGCACACGGCGCGGAGGTTTTCGTCACGCAAAAAGTCCACCGCTTCCCAGATCTGACCTTCACGGGATTCACCGTCACCCATGATGCAGAAAATACGCTTGTCCAAACCATCAAGTTTGGCAGCGATCGCAAGACCGGCGGACACCGAAAGGCCTTGGCCAAGTGAACCGGTCGCAGCATCAAAGAACGGGAAACCTTCAACGGGGTTGGGGTGACCATCAACCAATGAGTCGATTTCGCGAAGTGTCATCGCCATCTCTTTGGTCAACGGCTTGAGTTCTTCGCCTTGCTTACCCACACGCACACCCAGGTCGGCACATGCTGCATAAAGAATCGGAACCGCGTGACCTTCACTGAGCACCAAACGGTCGGAGCAGGGATGGCCGGGGTTGGCCGGCTCGTAACGCATATGCTGATACATCAACACGGTCACCAGGTGAGCCAGCGAAGCACCGCTGGTGGGGTGGCCGGAACCGGCGGAGGCAGTAATTTCATAATTCAGCTTGGCCAGATCAACGGCCTTGGCGTGAATGGTCGAGTCATATGACATGGGCGAAGGGTCCTTCCTCTAGGTGGCTTACCCACCGAAACTGGTACAGCATCAAATCTGCTGCAGGAATCAATAATATTTATGTCCGAAGACGTCTCTCCAATGGAGAAAGGGCATTATCGGGGTATTGGCCCCAATTGGCAATCGGGAACCGCGTTCAAAATTGACAAAGCTCCAGGTCACCTCGACATGGCCATGTCTGGCTTTGGCTTGGTTTTGGAACTTGGGTGTCGCTTGCCTGTGGATGCTTGCTTATAATCGACTTCCATGAAACATCTCATGGCCTATTGTCTGACGCTTCTTCTTGCACTGACTGCAACCCTACCTGCCCGGGCGCAAAACGCGGAGATGACCTTCAATCTCCAGCCCAGGTTCGTTGCAGGACAGCAGGCTCGCTACAGCCTCTGGACCCGGCGTACCACCGTCACCGAAGTCTCCCTGATGGGACGCCAGCGTAAGCAGCAGGCCAGCTATGTCATTAATGGTGAAATGACATGGTCGGTTCTGTCGGTCAATAGCGATGGTTCAGCGACCTGCCAGATGACGTTTGATTGGTTGAGTCTGAACATGACGATGCCAGATGGCAGTACCAAGAACAACGACACACGCGACGGCACAGCAGAAGTCCCCAGCGTCTCCACGGTGCTCAATGCCATGGTCGGCAGGCCTGTCGAAGTCACCATGACTGCCGATGGCACCGCGACTGCCGTCACCGGTACTGATGCCATGCGCTCAGCTGCCGGTGATGATGTGGACTTGCCTGAAGACCTGGACTTCATCGAAACGGCCTGCGATTTAGCCACGTTGCCCTATGCCCCTGCACAGGTATCCGTGAATCAGTCCTGGGAAGCTGCCTTCCGTTGGACCCATGAATTAGGGCATATGAACCACGCGATCAACTACACCCTCACCGGTGTCCGCAATGTGCAGGGCATTGACCTTGCCACCGTCACCGGCAACGGCATCCTCACCTTGGACCTGGATCAAACCAAGCTCCCCCCGCAGGACAATGTCAACGTCGACATCGCACTGGAGGATGGCAACATCACATCGCAGATTCTCCTGGATTTGGATCGCCATGAAGCCGTGGGGCGGAACGTGGTTATGAAAACCCGCATCCGTACCACCATGGACAACGGCGAAAATGCCATCGTCCAAACCACCCACGAAACCATCCACAGCCAGGCCCTGCGCATCAGCGAAACCGATCCGACACCATGATCCGATCCGGCGCCTTGTTAACCGCAAGCGGTTATACAATTCGGCCGAAATCCGAAATCCGAAATCCGAAATCCGAAATCCGAAATCCGAAATCCGAAATCCACCCCCTCCGACATTGGCGTTTGGTGGTTGACGTTAAATCCCAATCCAGCCCCAATCTTAAAATCTTTCCAAAATCATCTGGACAATCTGTAATCTCGTGTTATGATGGATTTGAATTTTGACTAATCAAAATCATGATTTTCTGTACCAGAAATGTGTTTGGGCCTGAAAATCAGTGATTTGAACCACGGAGAGACGTCCATGACGACCTTTGCCATTTGTAGTCTGCTCGTTGCCGTCTGGCTGATGCTGGCGGTCTGGGCGATGCAGCGCGGGCGTCGGCGGTACCGCGAACAACAGGACGATGCGCTGAAACTCATCGCTTCGCTCAAGCTCGAAAACCATGTGCCCACCGTCTCACGAGTGGGTGGGATCATGGGGCAGTCGCCGGATCGCATGATGCGCATCATTGACGGCCTGCTCGAACAGCATTGGGTGAATCTCAATGACGATCGCCTGTCGTTTACCGACACCGGCCGTGAACGCGCTTTGCATCTGCTGCGTGCTCACCGATTGCTTGAAACGCAGATGGTCTATGACGCAGGCATGCCACTGGACCAGGTGCATCAGCATGCTGACCGCCAGGAACACCGCATCACCCAGGAGCAACTCGATCAACTCAACGAACACCTGGGCTTCCCCGCCTATGACCCGCATGGTGATCCGATTCCTGCTGCCAACGCGTTGCTCACGTCCAGTCACTCCATCCCGCTGTCCCAGTGGGAGATTGGCAAGCCTGCCACCGTCGTGCATGTCGAAGACGAACCGCCAGCAGCATTACGCAAAGTTCTGGCAATGGGCATCAGCCCCGGTCAAACCATCACAGTCACCGATCGAGATGAAAAACGCCTGACCATTCAGGTTGATGAAACCCAGCACACCATGTCCAACACGCTGGCTTTAGGTGTCCGCGTGCGTGATATGACGGAGCAACCCTCCGTTGTCGTGGTACAGCCACTCTCCACACTGGAAGTCGGCCAAACCGGGCGAATCGTGGCCATCTCGTCAACCTGCCAGGGCTTCCAACGCCGTCGTCTACTCGACCTGGGCTTAACCCCCGGCACGCTCATCACCGCCCAATTCGGCAACCTCGGCCGATCCGCAACCGCCTACAAAGTCCGTCACACACTCATCGCACTCAGACAGGAACAGGCCAGGCAGATTTTGATTCAAGACACCTCAACCATTGACACGGAAAGTAAGACGTTAAGCCATGTCATCTGATACGACTTTACCCAACACGCATCCCGACAACTGCGGCGGATGCACGTCCTGTGATCCCAACGCAGTGACCACCCAACGTCTGGGCGTCAAGCTCGACGGCTATGACTTTGTCGTGGCTTTGGCTGGCAATCCCAACACCGGCAAGACCACCGTTTTCAACACGCTCACCGGCCTTAAGCAACACACCGGTAACTGGCCGGGCAAAACCGTCGCCCGCGCTGAAGGTGCCTTTGCCTGTCGCGGGAAGCGGTACAAACTCGTGGACCTGCCCGGGACCTACTCGCTGCTTTCAGCATCCGTGGATGAAGAAGTCGCCCGTGATTTTGTGCTCTTCGGCAAGCCTGACTGCACCGTCGTGGTCACCGATGCAACTGCACTCCAACGCAATCTCAATCTTGCTTATCAAGTCATGGAGATCACGCCCAGGGTTGTGGTCTGTGTGAACCTTATGGATGAAGCCAAACGCAAGGGCATCACCGTGGACATCCCCGCTTTGCAGGAACTGCTTGGCGTTCCCGTGGTCGCAACCGCTGCACGCCGGAACCAGGGGATCGATAAACTGGTGTTGGCCGTCGCGGGGGTGATTGATGGCTCGATTAAATGTGAACCGAAACTGCCCCCGACGCCGCCGAAGTTACAAAAGGTCATTGATGAGATTCTGCCAAAGGTTAAGCGCATGGTCCCCGGACTGCCCAGCCCGCGCTGGGTCGCCTATCGCCTGATTGAAGGCGATCACCGTATTCGTCAAGCCTTGCTCTCCGGTGAGTTGGCTGAACTTTACCCGGTCCGTCTGCCGGTCGCCGGTGTGGTCAATCAACCTGTTATGGAAGATGTATCGGATCTTGCCTCGGAACAGGGGGAGGTGGCCCATGTCTGAACAATCTTTGACACCCCGTGATTACCTGTCGCAGATCGATTCACTGAGGCAGGGCATTGATGACAGTTTTCGTGATGAGCTGGTGGGAGAGATTTACACGCATGCCACCATGGTGACCGATGCCACGGTGACTGAAAAAGACAATGGGCCAGCCTGGGATGAAAAACTCGATTGGTTGCTCACGCATCCGGTATGGGGTTGGCCGTTGATGATTTTCATCTTTGCTGGTGTCTTCTGGCTGACGGTAGCTGGAGCCAATGTGCCTTCGGCTTTTCTGGCTGGACTGCTCATTGAAGAGGGCGGACTCAGGGAATGGATGAGCGAATACATCGGCTGGGCGATGCCTGCTGCACTGAGTTACAGCGGTTATGAGCTATTGCACATGCTTATGGATTTGATCCATTCTCCGGAGTGGCTTGCCAGTTTGCTTGTGGATGGCATCTACCTGTGCGTCGCATGGGTGGTGTCGGTGATGCTGCCCCCGATGGCGATATTTTTCCCGCTTTTCACGTTGCTTGAAGACCTGGGTTACCTGCCACGCATTGCCTTTAACATGGACCCACTGTTCAAGAAGTCCGGTGCGCACGGCAAGCAGGCGCTGACCATGGCCATGGGCTTTGGGTGTAATGCTGCAGGCGTCACGGCATGTCGCATCATCGACTCACCGCGTGAAAAACTCATCGCCATCATCACCAACAATTTCATGATCTGTAACGGTCGCTTCCCAACGGTCATTGCCATCGGCGCGATCATCGCATCGACCCAACTCGGTGGCGGTGCCTGGGCCGGAACCGTGGCTGCGTTAACCGTCATTGCCGTGGTTGGCATCGGCGTGGTGGTGATGTTCGGTGTGAACTTTGTCCTCTCGCGCTCCGTGCTCCGTGGGCAGAGTTCCACGTTCACGTTGGAGTTACCCCCATACCGCAAACCTGCGATTTTGCGGATCATTTATACGTCACTGATTGACCGCACGATGTTCGTGCTCGCTCGCGCTTGTGTGGTGGCAGCACCTGCCGGGATCGCCATCTGGGCGGTTGCCAACATCAACGTAGCGGACCAGCCCATCGGACTTTACATCATGCAGTTCCTTGAACCACTGGGTTGGTTGATGGGGCTCTCGGGGGTGATTCTGCTGGCTTACATCATCGCGATCCCTGCCAACGAGATTGTTGTGCCGACGGTGGTGATGTTGATCCTGCTTTTACCTGGCATGGGGGAAACGAGTCTGCAGGCCGGGAGGATGGTCGAGGTGGGCAATGACCAATTGGCTCAAATGTTTACCGCCCAGGGTTGGAACCTGATGACCTGTGTCTGTTTCCTGACATTCGTGCTTTTGCATAACCCCTGTGGCACGACGATCTGGACCATCTGGAAGGAAACCAACTCCTGGAAGTGGACCGCCGTCGCCACGCTGATGCCCGTTGTCATGGGCATCGCAGCCTGCATCCTCATCGCCACGACATGGCGGTTACTGGCGTGACATATCGCCGAGTCATCTTGACTCGGTTGCTTTGTTCATCGCAATGGACCACAGATGCACATGGATCAAACAAAAGCCGTGTCGCTCCTGCGGCACGGGTTGCCTTGTCCTCATTCAACAAGACGACCTGCGGCCCGGGAGGACCACGGCTTTATGTGTCTTTGTACTGTGATGATGGTTTGAAATGCAGAAACTCACGCAGCGTCGTGATAACGCTTCTCGTCCTGATCTTCAGCTTCCTGCTCATCCATGAAACAGTCTTCCGTCAGGTAAGCATCCGGAAGATTCCGCGCCTGGGCGTCGGCTTTGACTTTGCGTAACCAGACACTCAAACCCAACACGAATAACAGGCCGGTGGCAATGAGGAAAATCGAGGTGTCCACGCCGGGTAGTGCGCCGTGACGCAATAGCAGCCACCACATGCTCCAACCCTTGGCCATGTCCATTGCTGTCTGCCCGCGACCATCCGTGAGATTGGCGTTGGCATGATGTTCAAGCAGCAACTTGGCCATCACGATGTTGTCCGAACGGACTGCAAGGTGAAGCGGTGTCGAACCGAGTTGATCGCGCTGGTTGGGATTGTTGGCTTTCTCATCTTCGAGCAAAGCAGTCGCCCGGTCGATGTCCGACTGTAACACCGCCTTGTGCAGCGCAGGCAAATCCTTGGCCTGCACGCTGCACGTGCCAAGCCCGATAATCAGTAACAAAATGCAGGTTATCAACCGATTCACAGCCAATTTCCTTCAAGTCCATGGACCCATATCGGTATTGGGTATCGGCCAAGCTCGTCGATTTTGGCCAAAGTATCTGACAGAAAGTCGCGTTGATATCGTGTCAGTATCCGTGTTCAAGGCATCAAATGGGAAATGAGATTCGGGTGGCTGGTCGCTCAATACCGCACCCTTAACTATCATATCCCCATGCCCGACATGCTCATCACCAGTCCGAACAACCCGCGCATCAAGGCTGTCGCCAAGCTGCTTCAATCCCGCCAACGCCGAAAGTCCGGCATGTTCCTGGTCGAACGTGATCGTGAAATCACCCGCGCTTTGGCATCAGGTTTTGAACTCAAGGAGTTTTACTGGTGCCCGCGACTTTGGCCAGAAGAATGGTCCCCGCGTGAGGTGTTTGACCTGGGCGATATCCCGGTGATCGAGGTGGCAGACAGTGTGCTGGCCAAGATGACCGTCAGCCAGAATCCGCAAGGCGCTCTGGCGGTCTTTGAACAACGCACTGCCGACACCAGCCGGCTTTTCGCCAACGCTCATAATGGACTCTGGCTGGTGACGGTGGGCATCGAGAAGCCGGGGAATCTTGGTGCCATGGCAAGGACCGCCGAGTCTGCCGGTTGCACTGGGATGCTGGTCTGCACGCCCGATGGCATATCCGATGCCGACCTGTTTAACCCCAACGCCATCCGCGCCAGTACCGGTGCGGTGTTCAGCCTGCCGATGGCATCGATGAACGAGTCCGACGCAATCGCCATGCTGCGTCAAAACGCCGTTCAGATCATCACCACGTCCGACCGTGCCCAAACTGCATGGGATAAGGTGGATTACACGAAACAAACCGCCATCGTCATCGGCCCGGAGGACACCGGCTTGTCGGAAATATGGTTGCAAGCCGGAGACGGGATTTTGCCGGTGAGTATCCCAATGCGTGGGGAGAATTGCGATTCGCTCAACGCGTCGGTTGCAGCAGGGATTCTGCTTTACGAAGCCGTGCGTCAACGATTGGGGTAATCTCCATTCAGGCGAGCCACGGTGTGTCACCGCGGGATTGAGCATCGCTCAAAGACGTTGCTGTGAGATATATCGTTCGACTTCGTCGAATCCACGTCGACACGACGCGGCTCGCCTGAGATTGTTTTTTACTGTTTTTCACGATTCTCATATTCGGTTGCCTTGTTCTTATGTTCATCGGTGTTATCTTGGAGAGGTTCAAACGGATTGCATTTGAGACTGGAGTTTTGCCCGATGTCGATAGAGTCTTTGTTCAAGCAGGTCTACGAACAGGTTCAAGAAGCCGATGCCTTTGCATCTGTGAAACTGGAAGGTCAGACCATCATCTGTCAGGCCAAGGCCGCTGACCCTGAAACGCAGGCGTTTTACAAGCTCAACGTGGGCGATGCGGATGATCTTCATGTTGGGATTTACACGCTCGACCGCTGGTTGTCCGAGTCCATCGAGGCGGACCTGGTCGAACACAAGGACGACATCGAGGAACTGCTTGCTGACGAGATGTATGAGCTTGGGATTGACGAGGGGTTAGGCGTTTTCCACTTCCGTGATGAAGACCTGCAGTACGTTTTCCGCAGCAAGATTCCGCTGGTCAAGGGCGAGCCGATTGATGATCCTGCATTCGTGGACTACATCGCCAAGGTGCTTTTGTCGTATGAAGCGACATTTAGTCAGCTTGGTGATCTGGTTTACGAAGATGCAATCTAGTAAACTATTTACAACAGCGGATATTTATGGATGAATATCGACTGAGATTTTGGTTTGTTTGAACGCGGGGATCCGGGGGAATTCGGGGGATCGGGTTCAACGGGGTCTCAGGGGGCTGGTAGCAAGTTGTTTGGATTCCTGCCGACACATTGATGCGTCGGGGGCGAGGTGACACATGCGAGTGTTGATGCTGGGTTGGGAATTTCCGCCGCACATCAGCGGGGGTCTGGGGACGGCCTGTCTTGGCCTGACGAGAGCCTTGGATCGACTTGATACCGCCGTGACATTTATCCTGCCGACCGGTGTGAGTCAGATCACCGAACCGCACGTCAAACTCATTGCCGCCGATGGCATGTCGATTCCGACTGAAGATGAAAAAGACGAATCAGCTGTCAGCAAGTCCGCCGCCAAACTCACCGCTGAAACCATTCCCGTTGATGATCCGAATCAATCACCGGTGCGCAACAAGGTCACGCAATGGACGATGACCGAGTCGTCTGCGATGCGTCACATCAGTGTTCGTCCGATTGAGTCACCGATGATCTCACCATATCAGTCGGTGGGAGGACGGTTATACGATGTCCCACCGCACGTGCAGGAGAACATCGAACGCGCCCGTGTCCATCTGGAAGAAAAGTCCGCAGCCGAGAAGATTTTTGAAGCTGCCACGCGGCTGGATCCGTCCGAAACATCCAGTGACGGTCAGCCTGCCAAACCCAAGGAAAAACCCAAGCCGATCAAGCCGGTGTACCAGGGGGACATTGTCGCCCAGGCCAACAACTACGCGCTTCAGTGTCTGAATGTGGCCCGCGAAGAGGACTTTGACATCATTCATGCCCATGACTGGATGACCTTCCCTGCCGGTTTGGCCATTTCCCGCAAGTTTAAAAAGCCACTCGTCGTCCACGTTCATTCCACGGAGTTTGACCGCAGTGGCGAGCATGTGAATCAGCCGGTGTATGACATTGAGCGTGAAGGCATGCATGGTGCCGATGCCGTGTTTGTGGTCAGCTATCTGACGCGGTCGATCATCCAGGAACGCTATGGTGTGGACCCTGACAAAATTCACGTGATCTACAACGGCATTGAGTCGGGCAACAGTGAATACCAGTCACCCATCCCCTTGATCCGTAAGGGTGAAAAGGTTGTGTTGTTCATGGGACGGATCACCATGCAAAAGGGGCCGGAGTATTTCATCCATGCTGCCAAACGCGTGCTGGAAAAATTCCGCAACGTCACCTTCGTCATGGCAGGCAGTGGCGATCAAACCGAAGCGATGATGGACCTGGCGCAAAAGGAAGGCATTGCGGACAAGCTGATTTTTACCGGCTTTTTGCGTGGCAAGGAAGTCGATCGCGTCTTTCGCATGGCTGACGTCTTTGTTATGCCCTCGGTCTCCGAACCGTTTGGTATCGCACCGCTCGAAGCCATCAGTCATGACGTGCCGGTGATCATCTCCAAGACATCCGGTGTAGCAGAAGTGCTGCATCATGCATTGAAGGTGGACTTCTGGGATGTCGATGCGATGGCCAACAAGATCATTGCGGTCCTCAAGCATGATGCCCTGTCTCACACGTTGCGCGTTCATGCGGACGTGGAACTGCGTCGTCTGACCTGGGACGAGTCGGCCCAGAAATGCATGGTGGTCTACGACGAACTGATCGCCAACGCGCGTTTGGCCAAGTATCCCAGGTGATCCCGGTTGATGTACCAACGCTAACCGCTTACGGTTTAGCACTCCATGGATTGTTCGGACACCAATCAATTTTTGAATCTCGCAAAACGCTCTAAACCGCAAGCGGTTTAGGATTCGGACGAAATCCGCCACCGTAGGTACTGCGCAGCACAATCCGAAATCCGAAATTCGATATCTGATACCAACCCCCGTACACTAGCTTCATGAGTCTTTGGTATCCCTACGCACAAATGAAAACCATGTCACCGCCGTTGGAAGTCGCTTCGGCGTCCGGCGCGGTCTTGACGTTGGCTGATGGTCGTCAGTTAATTGATGCCATCAGCAGTTGGTGGTGTGTCATTCATGGCTATAACCACCCGGTGATCAATGCTGCCATCACCGAGCAGATGTCGCAGATGAGTCATGTCATGCTCGGTGGTCTGACGCATGAGCCTGCCCGCAAACTCGCGGATAAACTCGTGGCCATTTCACCTGAGGGGCTTAACCATGTTTTTTTTGGTGACAGTGGCAGTGTCGGCGTGGAGATCGCTTTAAAAATGGCGATCCAGTATCACAAGAATCAAGGCGCCCTCGGCAGTCATGCCAAGACACAGATCATTGCCTTGAAAAAAGCGTATCACGGGGACACCATCGGAGCGATGTCCGTCTGTGATCCGGTGGAGGGGATGCATTCGCTGTTCTCCGGCTTACTGCCTCAACAAATTTTCGTACCATCACCGATGGGTGGATTTGATTCCACAGCAGAGGACACACAAGATAATCTCATGCTGCTGGCTGACACGTTAAATAAGTGTGCCAGAACCACTGCAGCTTTCATTGTCGAGCCGTTGATGCAGGCAGCAGGGGGATTCAACTTCTATTCGCCGGACTATCTGCGTGAAGCGCGAAAGCTTTGTGATGCACACAATGTCTTGATGATCTTTGACGAAGTGGCGACCGGCTTCGGGCGCACCGGCAGTCTCTTTGCAGCAGACCAAACCGGCATCACGCCCGACATCATGGTGCTAGGCAAAGGACTGACCGCCGGTTACTCGGGGCATTCGGCAACGCTGGCAACGGATCGCGTCTATGGAGCCTTTCTCAGTGATGATCCTGCCAAGAGTTTCATGCACGGGCCGACTTTCATGGGCAATCCCATGGCATGCAAAATCGCATTGACCAGTATCGAACTTTTCGAAGCTGAGAACCGGTTGGCGCGTATCGGCCAAATCGAATCCATTCTCAAAAAACGCATTCGTTCCATCACCGGTCAAGCCGTCAAAGACACACGCGTCCTGGGCGCAACCGGCGTGGTCGAAGCCAAAGACAAGGCATCGCTCCAAGGCATTCAGGACTTTGCAGCAGATCGTGGCGTCTGGTTGCGTCCATTTGAGACCTATGCCTACACCATGCCCCCATACGTCATCTCCGACGAACAACTGCACAAAATCTGTGATGTCCTCGAAGCCTGGTTTGCTTGAGTCATTTCTTGCCACAGATACACACAGATTATGACAATGAATTTGGGATGCATTGAATTAAAGCCGTGGTCCTCCAGGGCCACGGGTTGTCATGATGAATGAGGATAAGGCAACCCGTGCCGCAGGAGCGACACGGCTTTGGTGATGATTTTTTATGTAACAGTGACAATATTTTTTTCCAAAACTCGGGAACCTCCTGTCAACTTGTGTGTCTAATCCAATAGTCCCGCTTAGGACATACTGACCCACAAACCATTCGTACTTAAAAACAAGGAGTTCGGCCATGCGATCCACATTGATCTGCACACTACTGTCTGTTTGTCTGTTCACCGTCCCCAGCTTCGCGGAAGTTGTCGTGGTTGATCCCGGCGATAAGGTGGTGATCATCAAGCCCAACCCCACGCCGCCGAAGGTGATCGTCCAGAACAGGATTCAAATTGCACTGTTGCTTGATACATCCAACAGTATGGACGGGCTGATCAATCAGGCCAAGGCACAACTTTGGAACATCGTCAATGAACTCTCTGCTGCACGTTGTCATGGCGTTCAGCCGCTGCTTCAAGTTGCGCTTTACGAGTATGGCAACTCCGGACTCTCGCAGGGGGAAGGCTATATCCGACAGGTCCTCCCCTTCACGACCGACCTGGATAAGCTCTCTGAAAAGCTCTTTGAACTCACCACCAACGGCGGCAGTGAATACTGTGGCATGGTCATCCAGGATGCGCTCAACGGCCTTGAATGGTCCACCAGTGAAGCTGACCTTAAAACCATCTACATCGCTGGCAATGAGCCTTTCACCCAAGGCCCCGTCGATTACCGTGAGGTTTCCAAAACTGCGATGGCAAAGAACATTCTCGTGAACCCCATCTTCTGTGGCCCGCGTCAAACCGGTGTTGCAACCAATTGGCAAGATGGTGCGACCCTCACCGGCGGTTGTTACCTGAGTATTGATCAGAATCGCCAGATGGTCTACGTCAAAGCACCACAGGATGACCAGATCGCCAAACTCAATCAGGAACTCAATAACACGTACATCGTCTATGGCGGACGTAAAGCTGTCGCCAGCCGTGAACGTCAATCTGCACAGGACGCCAATGCCATGGCACTTGCCCCACAGGTTGCCACGCAGCGTGCACTCACCAAGTCTTCGAGCAATTACAACAACTCCGGATGGGACCTTGTTGATGCTTACAAGCAGAAAGAAGTCGATCTTGATGAGTTGAAAAAGAAGGACCAATTGCCTGCTGGTTTCGCGGATAAGCCCGTGGAAGAAATCGAAGCTGAAGTCAAAAAGCAGGCTGAAAAACGCACGGAAATTCAAAACCGCATTCAGGAGTTGGGCAAGGAACGTGCCAAGTGGTTAGCCGATCAGGCAAGCAAGGGTGAGAAGACCGAAGACACGCTCGAAGCTGCCATCCTCAAGAGCATCCGACAGCAGGCGATGGACAAGAAATACACATTCGCCCAATGATCCCCTGAAGTAATTTAGCCGCATCACTTGTGATGCGAGAATTTCACGGACACCCCATTCCATTGACAAACACCGCACGTTCTCGGGGGAGGCGTGCGGTGTTTTTGTTTATGCAAAGTTGGCAAAGACGGCGACCTGAATAATGACATAGATGCCGCAAATCAGACTCGTCAGCAAGCCAAGTCCGCTAAGGATCATGCCCAGGAGATAGGTCTTTTCGTATCGACAGAGAAAACACTGGCAATGCATCAGTAGAGCGATCCCAAGGATGATTAAGCCGAACATGACAGCAGTCGCGCCTCTGAGTGTGATACCTTGGTAAAGGGTACGATCAGGTATCCACACCGATTGACTGATGATGTAAACCATCCCCCATATCGCTAATCCAACAGGCGCAATGAACCCCAGGCAGATCAGATTCCGCATCGCATGGATCGGTTCTTCAAAGACACAATCGCCAGCTTCGTCATTGAAATTTGAGGGTGTGGGGCCAAGCATGTTCTCTCCGATGTGCTGTTTACCTTTGTCATCTGCAGAAATGTTTCAGTGCTGGTACGCCACATTCTTACAGCGAAATTGGATTAGATGAGCATCTCAAAAATTACGAACACAGCGACACTCACGATACATATCAATCCTACCGCTAGCGTGATAAATGATAGTATTCTGCTTAACAGCCGGGTCAGGTAAAAGTGTTTGAGTATGAGAAGGCTAAATAGATGCAGGCCAATGCTGATCACCAACAAGCCCATTGCAACGGCTGCGCGACCTTGAAGATGCAGGAATTCATATCGTTTGAAATAGATACCATCGTCGTATGGAAGTAATGCCGTTTTCGTGTAAATGCAATAGACACCATACATGATTGCTGCAGAAGGTACACAGACACCCAATAGCCAATGTTGAATCGTGAACTGTTGATGTTCATCAATCGTACTTTGGCTGCTGGCAAATAATTCGTTCTGTTCTTTGGATTGGTTCATATGCATCTAGCTTACTTACTGTCTATTAGCATATAGAACTTCAGATTTCATTGTCGGGAATGAACTCCTGTAACCACCCAACTTTGCGAATTTTACTCACACAACCCAAACCCTTTGCACACACAAACCACATCACAACCTTATCAACTCCCAATCTGCCGCTAACGATTTGCTGCCACAACACTGTGAAAATGCTCACATTGTTAAGACGCGTCCGAATAACCGGTGCAATCAGGGACGGCCGGAGACGGGAGGCGTTTGTGAAAAGTTGTGAGCAATCTCCCGTTGCCACGGAGGGCAAACACAGTGAATCAGACCATGAATTCAGACACCTCGGCTGCCGGCATGCCGTTTACATCACGCGTGGATTTACATGTCCATTCCAAGCACTCCGACCGACCCAGCGAATGGTTGTTGCGCCGCATTGGTTCGCCCGAATGTTTCGTTGAGCCGATGCACGTCTACAATACCGCGGTTGCACGCGGGCTGAGTTTTATCACCATCTCCGATCACAACAAGATCGATGGTGCACTGGAAATCGCCCACCTGCCCAACACGTTTATCTCCAACGAAGTGACGACGTACTTTCCCGAAAACGGCGCGAAGATGCACATCCTTGTCTGCGGCATCACCGAAGCCCAGTTCCGTGATATCCAACTCAACCGTGAGAACATCTACGAGTTCCGTGACTACTGCATTCAAAATAACATCGTCTACTCCGTTGCACATCCGCTGTTCCTGGTCAACGAAAAACTCACTACGGATCAATTCGAAAAACTCCTTGTCATGTTCAACCGTTTTGAACTGATCAACGGCACCCGTGATCCGCGTGCTTCAAAAATGGTCGAAGCGATCATGTCCTCGCTGACCCCCGAGATGATCGACCGCCTTGCGGATAAACACGGCATCCAGCCCGTCGGCCCCAACCCGCATCGCAAAATGCTCACCGGTGGCAGTGATGATCACTCCGGACTCTACGTCGGTTCGGGACACACCGTCACTCCGCAGGCAGCCAGCGTCGATGAGTTCCTTGAATACATGCGTCGCGGTGAACACCAGCCCGGTGGTCGCAGTGGTAACTCCATTCATCTGGCTCACTGTTTCTACAGCATCGCCTACGACTACTACAAAAACCGCTTGGCAGGTCAAGACGGACAGGGCTCACTACTCGGTGAAATGCTCAAGCGTCTGCTTGAACCGACCCCAAAGATGACCAAGACGCAAAAGCTCAAGGGCTATGTCGGGGGTTGGATCTGGCGTAAAAAAATGAAGGAACTCTCATCAACCGAACGCATGCTCGTCTCCGAGTTCACGTCGCTGTTTGGTCATGACCGCAATCACCCACAGCAGCACGAAGCAGCCAATGCGTTTGAGACTTCATGCAGAATCGCCCAGCAACTGGGATACACCTTTATCAAGCAATTGGTCAAGCGGGTTCAGAAGGGAGACTTCCTTGAATCCTTGCAGACGGTTGCGGCATTGGGTCCGGTGGCTGCAGCGATCAGCCCGTATCTTGCAGCCTTTAAAACACAGCATAAAGACGAAAAATTCATCAAGGTCATTGCCAATCACTTTGAAGCCACTCGCCCGCTGCTTAAACGGTCGGATCGTAAGGCATGGGTGACGGATACCTTTGATGATGTCAACGGCGTGACGCGGACGATTCAGACGCTGTGCAAAACCGCAGCGGATCAGGACCGCAGTTTGACCGTGCTCAGTTGCGTGCCTGAGAAACCGGATGTGGATTTCCCGGTCAAAAATTTCAAACCGGTCGGCCAGTTCAAAGTCCCCGAGTACGATCAGCAGCAGGTCTCCTTCCCACCGTTCCTGGAGATTATTGAATACATCGAACGCAAGCAGTTTGATGAGTTGATCATCTCCACGCCCGGCCCCATGGGGTTGGTTGCGATGATGGCTGCCAAGATGATGCACCTTAAAACCGTTGGCATTTATCACACCGACTTCCCGAATTACGTGAAGTGTCTGACCGATGATGAAGCCCTCGAAGCTGCGACATGGAAATACATGAGCTGGTTCTATGAGCAATGCGATGTGATCCTTGCACCCAGTGATTTCTATCGTCGCTATCTCATTGAGCATGGCTTTGACCCGTACAAGATTCGCGTGATGCATCGTGGGGTGGAAACGCAGCGATTCAGCCCTGAAAATCGTGAAGAAGATTTCTGGGAGAAATTCGGCGGTCGCCAGGCATTCACCTTCACCTATGTCGGCCGGGTTTCCAGCGAGAAGAATGTGGACCTGCTTGCTGATGCCTTTATGCATCTGCTTGATCGCGATGAGTCTTTGCAATTGACCATCGTCGGTGATGGGCCGCTGTATGCCAAGCTGTCCAAGAAGCTCAAGAAGACCTCGCAAGTCGTCTTTACCGGCTTCATCAAAGGCAAGAAACTCGCCAAGGCCTATGCCTCCAGCGATGTCTTCGTCTTCCCATCCACCACGGATACCTTTGGCAATGTGGTGCTTGAAGCTCATGCCTCCGGCGTGCCTGCGATCGTCTCGGATCGTGGTGGGCCACAGGAAATCGTCAGTCATAACCAATCGGGTTTGATCGTTGATTTGTCGGATCAATCCCGTAATGCCATTGCTTTGGCTGAAGCGATGTGGGCATTGGCAACCGACAGTCAGAAACGCGAAGACCTTAAAGCCCGTGCACTGAAAACCGCATTGGAAAGCTCATGGGAAAGTGTGCTCGACACGTTGTGGGATGCCAATGAACCGACTGCGTCAAACGTTGAACAACCCAAATCTCAAGTTGTCATCCAAAATCAAGATCAACAATCTGTCCCAGCATAGCGTTTTTAACCCCAGAGACGCAGAGTTCGCAGAGATAAAACAGGATGCAATCATTGCCTGTCTCACCTCTGCGAACAATCTGTCTCTGCGGTTTAATCAGTAAACTTTGTCACAGGAAAACCCGCATGCGTATTGCTCTCGTGACGGATGCCTGGCATCCACAGGTTAATGGTGTGGTTCGAACATGGGACACGGTGACGCGGAAGCTGCGCCAGCTTGGTCATGACGTGCTCGTGATTCATCCCAAGCTTTTTCGCACGGTGCCATGCCCCGGCTACCCGGCCATTCGTCTTGCGATTCGCCCCCGGAAGTACACCATACAACTGCTGCGCGATTTCGATCCCCAGTGCATTCACATTGCCACCGAAGGTCCGGTCGGACTGGTTGCACGCAAATACTGTCAGAAGTCGGGGCTGAAATTCACCACCAGTTATCACACGCATTTCCCGCATTATCTGCGTGTGTATTACGGCATTCCCGAGTCAATCACCTTCAAGTTCATGCGCTGGTTTCACAATGGTTCCCAGGCCACACTCGTGCCAACCGAGTCAGTGAAAAGCGAACTTGAGCAGCGGCGTTTCAAGCATGTGCATGTCTGGAAACGCGGCGTGGATCGACAGTTGTTTTTCCCGCCGGAGGATGGCAATCGTGATTTGATTGACCTGCCTCGACCGATTTATTTGAACACTGGCCGCGTTTCGCATGAGAAGAATCTCAAGGAGTTTGCTGCCATGAAAGTTGCGGGAAGCAAGGTCATCGTCGGTGAAGGGCCTGCGTTATCCAAACTCCGAAAGAAGTACCCGGATGTGCATTACACCGGTTACCTGGTTGATGAGGACATGCGCCGGTATTTACAGGCAGCGGATGTCTTCGTCTTCCCGTCGTACTCCGACACGTTTGGCAATGTCATGATGGAAGCGCTGGCATGCGGGACACCTGTTGCTGCACACAAAGTCACCGGCCCGGTCGATGTCATGGACGAGGAATTGCTTGAAGGCAAAGTCGTCGGAGCCATGGGGCCGGACCTGCATAAAGCAGCTCAAAAGGCGATGGGACTGGATCGTCAGACCTGTCGTGACTACACCGAAAAATGGTGTTGGAACAATGCCACGCAGGTGTTACTCAGTCACCTGGTCGATGCGAAGTAGGCTGATGTCTTCGAGCTCGATGACGTTGTCAATCGCGCCAAGGACAAAGTTGAGTCTTGCCTGATCTTCGTCTTTTTCGACGATCCAGACATGCGTGAAGGTTTCCCAGTCATCGGGCATGGTGGTTTGGCCGTAGTGATTTTCTTCGGTGACCAGACTTTGGAAGGGCTCATTTTTCTGCCCCAACCAGACACTGAAATCAAAGGGTGTTTTGGCTTTGGCGGAGAATGAAATTTCGTAGACGTCGCCTTTTTTCACAGCAAAGGGTTCGTACTTGAACTCCGCGTGCCAATTGGCGCCGGACGTGCCGGTGATGATGAGCGTCAGCGTGTCATCTGCAACCTGCGTTTGCATGTCGACACCTTCGTGCGTCTGAAGCCCCCAATTGGAATCGGGTTGGCCGAGTGTTTGAAATGTGGGGTCATCAATAATCTGTAACATGCAAAACTCCGTCGGTGCGGTTGGTAAATGCCTAGCTTACCGTATAGTTCTCAAAAACGATGCAAAAATTTGAGCCAATCTTGGATTAACACTGAATCAGTGCGTAGTACCCACCGTCCTGGTAGGTTTGGCCTTCTCCTTTGGGGAGGGTGAGGTGTTCTGCGACGATCTTGCCTTCGGCTTTTTCGCAGATGAGTTGGGTGATCTGTTGGTTTTCCATTTCGCAGATGCTGCAGGTGCTGTACAGGATGTACCCGCCGAGCACGATGCGGTCGATGGCTTCGAGTGCGATATGTTTCTGGAGGTTCACCAGTTCACGGCGGTTGGGTCGGTTAAAGCGGTAGCGTGCTTCAGGACGACGCGCCAGCACGCCGGTGTTGGAGCAGGGCACATCCAGCAGGATCAAGTCCGCATCACGGGGCAGGACACTTTTCTTTTTGGGGATCAGGTTCTCGTAACCTTCACTGACGGTTTTGAGTGCTGCAAAACGCGGCCCGTCGGGGTCGGTCGCATAGACTTTGGCATTGGGATGCAGCGTTGCCAGCTGGACACTCTTGGTGCCTTTGCCTGCACAGTAGTCAATGATGGATTGAAGCTTGAGGCCAGCGGTCGCTGCAATGGGTTTGCTGGCGGTGGGGTCCTGCACGCGTGCGTCGGCATGGCTGTTGAGGAACGCGGTAAGCTCGCCGTAATTGCCTTGCCAGAGATAGTAGTGACCGTCAGCAGTATGCTTGGTGACCGGGACCGTTGCTTCGTCCAACGCAGTCGTGCTGCTGATGATGGTGGGGGGCACGGTCAGATCATGTAGGGCAATTTCCACAGCAGCATCTTTGCCAAGCTCGTTGGCCCAGTGTTCAAGCAGTGAAGCCGGATGCGATGTGACAATGCTCCAATACCCCGTCCAATCCCGATTGGGGTCAGGCAGCAATGGAATGTTAAACGTCACCGTCCCCTGATCCACTGGCAACTTATCACGACAGACTTGCCACTTCTCGTCCGACGATCGGCCTGCAATCATTTTGGAGATGTTACGCAAGACCGCGTTGACCATCCCCTTGGCTTCAGGACGAATCATCTCCTCAGCCAGGTTCACCATACTGCTGACGACGGCAAAGTCGGGCAGGCGTTCGAAAAATAGAAGCTGGGCAGCACCGGTGAGTAAAATGCCCTGCATTCTGGGTTCGAGTTTGATCAACGGTTTTTTCAGATGACGATTGAGGATGTACTCCAGCGTCAACCATCGCTGTAAAACTGTCCGCTGAATCGCGGTGGCAAGCTGACGTTCACGTGGATCATCCAACTGTGAAACATCGGCAAACTGCGGCAAAAGATTGGGGAAACTCTCGGCGGAGATGGCAATGCTATTGGCAGCCCACTGACGGGCGTCAAGGCGTTGATCGTTCATGTTCTGATCCTCCGCAACCAGACTCGCGGTAATGTGCTACGTGTAAAAATCCTGACAGACGGGAGATTGTAGCAGAAGATCATCTTTTGCGTGAGAAAATAAGAACAGGTGGTCAAAATCGGGAGATGGCAAGCGCGCTAAACCGCAAGCGGTTTGAATCAATTCGAAATTCAAAATCCGAAATGAGTTTATCCGTGGCTTGATTGGTTGGGCGTTGGATGCGATGAAAGTGCTTTACAGACTTCATCGAGCATCTGATCGACTTTGAAGGGTTTGAACAACACCGCGGACAAACCTTCCTGAGAAGCACGGACGACCGAGTGATGCGGGTCATAGCCAAAGCCTGTCATCAGGATCACCGGCATGTCTTTGTCTTTACGCTGAGCGGAGGCAAAGATTTCGTAGCCGTTGCGATGGGGCATGCGGATATCCGAGAGAACCAGGTCAAACTTGTTGCGTTCCAGTTCGGTGACGGCTTCAAAACCATCCTTGCAGACCGTGCAGTGACAGCCTTGCTTGGTGAGGATATCGCCGATGGTGGTGCGGATGTTCACTTCGTCATCTGCGATGAGAATGCGCTTGCCGGTGAGGATCGGATCATGCACATCACTGGAAATGTCACCGGTGCCCAGCACAGTCTTGGTGCCCTGAGCAACATCGCGGACGGCAACGCGGACGAACTCGACATCTTCGATGATCTTTTTGAGTCGCGTGCGCATGTTGTCATCGCCGATGTATTCGTCGATGAGCAGTTTGGCTTCGGTGACAATGTCGTTCAGTGGCTTGGCCATCTCCTGCACGACGGAGTCTGCGATTTGACCTGAGGTGTTGCAGCGTTCGACAACCAGCAGGTTGAGCGTGTTCAATGCCATGGCAATGTACTGGCCGAAGATCTCAGCAAACTGACGATCGTCTTCCTCAAACGCGCCAACACTGTCGGATTCGACATTGAAGACGCCGATGATCTTGTCATGCAGACGCAGCGGAACCGTCAGTGAACTTTTGCAGTGCTTGATGCCCAGGATGTATCGCGGGTCTTTTTCGGTGTCATGACAGATGTAGCTGCGACCGGTGGCAGCAACATAGCCGGAGATACCGTTGCCTTCTGGCTGGGCGTAGAGATCAATCTCCAGTGCTTCGGGGGGAAGACCTTCAGCGATGACGATGTCGAGTTTCTTATCCCGTTCATCGACCACGCGGATGTTAAAGTGGTCAAAGGTCAGCAATTCCTTGGAGGTCTTGATGATCTTGTCCCGTAGCAGACCCAGACGTTCGGTCGGCGTGAGTTTGGCGATGCGATCGGACTCAAGCTTAGCCAACTCGCGACCAGCTTGATCGATGGCATTGATCTTCTGTTCCATACGCTTGGAGCGCGTGGCATCCCAGACGACAGCGACGACCTGCGTGATCGGCTGATCTTTCTGGATCACCGGCGAGGCGATGAGTTCAAAGAATTGGTCCTGGCCGACGGGGAATGAGAATTTCTTGGAGGGGGCGGTGTGGTGTTCGTAGTCGTTGTTACCCAGCGTGTTGAAAATCTCAACCGCGCGGGAGCAGATCTGAAGCACCTGTTCCATCGCAGCAGGGGGATAGGCCTGCATGCGCTTGTTGGACCAGGCACACTGACCGGTCTGGTTGACGACGAGCACGCCTTCACCAATGGTGTTTAAAACCAGGTTGGCCTGATCGGTGACAAGGTTGCGTTCGATGGCGGTAAAGTCATTGCAGTTGGCAAGGACCATGTCGAACTGACCACTTTGGAGCAAGGCCATGACATCTTCGCCGGACTCGGAGACCTGAAAACAATCGCTGTCGAGCGAAGCTGGCAGGGAGTTCAAAGCGAGGATGTGTCGTTTGTTTGTGTTACTCATATTGCTATTTTCGGTCCGACGACGAAATGAACATTGTACTTGGGCAGGCAAGATGGGGTCAATCATTTAACCCAGGGTACTTGCCATGCTTTATTACAGTTGTCTCATACGGCCATCTACCTGGGTAAACTTCTGTGAAGTCCTTCATATTCCATTTTCTATTGCCAATTGTCATGGTCTTGGCATCTGTCCTACCTTTTGCATCGGTCATTGAACAGGTGCAATTCAATCCAATTGGCAGCCGATGCATTGAGCATCGACTCATGATTGTTATCGGTCATGATTGGTCGATTGCTCTACCAAATTCCCCGTTAAAAGTCCTGTGGATCATGACCCACAAGATTCGGTTCCCCTGGAATGGTGTTTGTTCATCAGACAGATCGAATGTTCTGCTGACAGGATCGCGTTCGATGTCTTGTTAAAACTGCCGAGTGAGGACGGCCTGAGCCATTTCATGGAGCAGTTTCCGTGCTGGTGAGTCGGGAAGGACTAGCAGGGCTTCCTGTGCCTGTGTGATCAATTCGGCAGCACGTTCGGAAGCAAATTGGACGGAGCCGAAGTCGGTGACCAGCTTTTGGATCTGGTTGCCGATGGCATCGTCGTTGTCGCTGGCCTGTTGCTTGAGCATCTGAATAAAGGCCATGCGTTGGGGGGCAGGGGCATGGGTGCGGTAATGGATCAGTGGCAAGGTCAATTTGCCCTTGGTCAGGTCGCGACCCGTTGATTTGCCGACGGTGTTTTCATCGCCGGTCAGATCGAGAATGTCATCAATGATCTGGAAGGCAACGCCCAGATTTCGACCGTATTGATCGAGCGCCTGTTGGACGTCGTCGGGTTGATCGTTGAGTTGGGCAGCAAGTTTGCAGCATGTGCCACAAAGACTGGCGGTCTTACGGTCGATGATCTGGTAGTAGACCTCTTCGTCAAGTTCCCAGTTTTCACGATTTGCCAGCTGTAGCAACTCACCTTCGCAGACCACGTTGGTTGTGTTGGCGACGGTTCGGGCGATGATCTGATCATCAATGCTCGAACACAGGTGATAGGCATGGCTGATCATGTAATCACCGAGCATGACAGCGGTCTCATTGCCACGCAGGGAGTTGACGGTCGCACCACCACGACGGACGTCAGCTTCATCGAGGATGTCATCGTGGACGAGGGTTGCCATATGCACCATCTCCACGACGGTCGCGAGGACACGGTGAGCCTGGGTGAGTGTGGCACCATCACTGCTTGAGGCCATGCCAGCCACGAGGACAAGTAGCGGCCTTAAGCGCTTACCCCGGTAACGTTCGACGTGTGCAACGAGCCGGTTGACACACGCCAGGGGGCATTGGAGCTCCTGGACGAAGAGTGATTCCACACGGCTAAGTTCGTCAGTTAACTGCTGACGGACGGCCTGGTCGACTGGTGCAACTAACAGCATCAAAGGCTTTCCATGTCAGGGTCAAGTTCGACTCCCATGGGCGGGATGGAAGCAGGGCATTGCCAAACAGAACAATATCCAACTCTATTGTAATGGGTTTGACGTGAAATTGCTTGTTGGTTGCCACAATGTGTTGCTGTTTTTCTCAGGCAGGCAACGGTCTCAAGTCAGGGGGCTATCTAAAGATATATCGCTCGTTTAATTCAGCTTGCCTGATTTTGAATGCTGGTTGTACTGACAGATCCATTGTGTTATCAGTCTTTGCTCGTGATCTGATTGCATGGAAATGATAAATCCCGACAGGTCTGTCCATTGTTGTTAAAGGCTCAAACGATCTTTGCCGAATATCGAAATGATAGTTTGGGCTAGACTTGAAGACGCGCAGCGGTTATAAGATTATCAGTCGTTACACTGAACATCGTTTGACTTGAAGCGAAATCTGGCGTAACGTCCTATGGACAAAGCCTCATCAGGAGGGGCTCATGTCACGATCAGGCTTATTCAGAGCACGGAATATCGATGTCTGACAGTTCAAAAGCTAATCAGGATTCCATCGTCGGACGTCTGGTGGTTGAGCAGGGATTGTGTGCTCCCGAGGACGTCGACAAGTGCCTTAAGCTCCGTCGTGAGCAAAGTGCCAAGAGTGATCCGAACCAACGTAGCCTGGCCAGCATGCTGTTGACCAAGGGCTATGTCACCAAGAAACAGCTCGAACGCCTGCGTCCCAAGATTGAAGAATCCAAGACTTCCCAGCAGATCCCCGGTTACCAGATCATTGAACGTCTCGGTGCCGGTGCGATGGCAACGGTATACAAAGCCCGTCAGCTGTCACTGGATCGCCTGGTTGCCATCAAGATTCTGCCTCAGAAATTCACCAACAATCCGCAGTTCGTCGAACGCTTCTATCAGGAAGGTAAAGCAGCTGCCAAGCTCAACCATCCGCACATCGTCCAGGCCATCGACGTCGGTCAGGCCGGCGAGTACCACTACTTCGTCATGGAGTACGTCAAGGGACACACCGTCTACGACGACATCGTCAAGATGGGCAAGTATCCCGAAGACAAGGCACTGCGGATCATCATCGAAACCTCCAAGGCACTGGAACACGCTCACCAGGCAGGCTTCATCCACCGTGACGTGAAGCCCAAGAACATCATGATCCACGAGGAAGGCATGACCAAACTCGCGGACATGGGTCTGGCTCGCGCGGTGTCCGACCGTGAAGCCGCTGAAGCCGAGCAGGGTAAAGCCTTCGGCACGCCGTATTACATCTCACCCGAACAGATTCGTGGCAAAATGGATATCGACTTCCGGGCTGACATCTATTCGCTGGGGTGCACCTTCTATCACATGGTCACCGGTCGCGTGCCCTTTGACGGTCCCAACCCCTCAGCCGTGATGCATAAGCACCTCAAGGAAGAAGTCATCCCACCGGATCACCTCAATCCTTCGCTGACAGCCGGCATCGGTGAGATTATCGAAGTCTGCATGGCCAAGGATCGCGATCACCGTTACAACTCCACCAGTGACCTGCTTCAGGATCTCGAAGCGCTTGCCAAGGGTGATCCACCCTTACAGGCACGACGCAAGTTCGATCTCGCTTCGCTGGCATCACTCGAAGACGCCAGTGTTGATGAACATGGCACGGCCATCGTCAACACCGTCGAACTCGATGAAGATGCTCCGCCTATGACACAGCAGCCCATGTTCTGGGCCATGGTCGGCGGCTGGGCGGTTTCCGTCGTCCTGCTGATTCTGCTCATCCTGCTCAAGGGTGGGTAAGTTTACAGACTATTGATATGTAAACGCGCTCACTTGAACAATAGCTGCATTGCAACGCAATGCTGAAACTGCAATGCAGTTTTTGCCTTTGTTTTCCCATCTCTGCAACGCCAGTCCCAGACTTGTTCATCATCGTGAACTCATTTCTGTTACGATTGACTCGACACTTTCAATCCAATCCGGAGAAATGTGACATGAGCGCATCCATGCAATCCATACTCGATGCAGGCACCACGCTGTGGCTTGACTCCATCGATCCTGACCTCGTTCAAACCTGTGCCGATCAAGGCATCACCGGCGCAACCAGTAACCCGGTGATCGTTGCTGACCTCATCAAGTCCGGCCGATTTGATGACCTGCTCAACGCCTTCATGAAACAGGATATGTCCGACGAAGAAGTGGCCTGGGCAACCACCAACCAACTCGTCAGCGACGCCCAGGAAGTCTTCGAACCGGTCTGGCAAGCTTCCGGGGGTAACGATGGTTACGTGAGTTTTGAACTCGATCCCGTCCTCGAAGATGCCAAGCTCGGCCCGTCACATGACGAACGAGTTGCAGCCTATCTCAAACTCGGCCAGAGGTGGGGCAAGGACCGCAAAAACCGCATGGTCAAAGTTCCTGCCACCGCTGCTGGACTTGATGCGCTTGAAGACCTCGCTGCTATGGGGCTCAACCTCAACGTCACCTTGATCTTCACCGAACGTCAATACCTCGCTGCCCGTGATGCGATTTGGCGTGGGGCTCAGAAACGCGAATCGCTCGATACCTTCAAGAGTGTCTACAGCATTTTCATCTCCCGTGTGGATGTCTACACTGCTGAACATCAAACCGATCTGAGTGATGCAGCCCAGGGCATGGTCGGACTTGTCAATGCCAAGCGCATCTGGAAAATGAATCAGGCATTTTGGGAATCAAAAAATCTGCCTTTGAAACAGGAGATGATTTTCGCTTCCACCGCAGTGAAAAAAGACGATCAACCTGCGGACTTTTACATCGGTGCCCTGGTGGGTTCGGACATCCAAACCAATCCACCGTCACTGAACAAAGCCATCAACGACATGGGCAAGACCTACACCAAGACCATCGCTGACATGCCCGAAGAAAACGTGTTGGATGAAATCGACCAACTCGTCGACATGGAAAAACTCGAAGAAGTCCTGATGCGCGAAGGCTTAGCCAAATTCGCTGATCCGCAGAAGGCACTAATCAAACTCATCGGCCAAAAGCGTGAACAGTTGCGGTGAGTGCCCTGTATTTTGCTACTTTCCTATGATCAGGTTTTGCAGTCTGAAGGATGCTAAATGCGATTTGAAGACTGGGTCATTATTGGTGTGCCGGTCTTTGCATTTGGGCCTTTGATTACTATTTACTTTCTTGCCAAACGAGAAGACCGCCAACGTAGCGTCAGACTTCAGGCCATTTCCGATAAGCACCATTTCCGTTATACCGACAAGCTTGATGATGTAGACGCAATGTTTGAGTGCATTGCGATGACGTTGGGTGGTGTGTTTCGCTATTCTAAGCATGTTTTGGAAGGTCATGTTGCGGATATACATATCAAGGTGATGGATTGCCATTATTCTGAGAGTGATGCATTCAATGCCCCGCAACATGTGAGAACGCTTTTTGCTTGCCATGTTCCCCAGGCACATCTGCCGGACTTTGATTTGGATATCAAAGGCGTGTTGTCCAAAGTTCATGGAAAGCATGATGAGTGTGAATTCGAGTACGATAACGCGACTGGTTTTTCCAGAAAGTACAATCTTCGCGTACGCGATCAATCTGAAGCAAACTTGTATTTCACGTCTGCCAGACTTAAACAAATTGATGCAGCCTTGACGGAGCGGAATTGGCGTGTTCAGTCGTTTAACAGTTGGGTTGCCATCGTGCAGAATGGCAAACGCGTTTATACCAAGGATTGGGAGAAGTTCTTCTTTGATAGTCTTGCATTCGTCAACAGCTTGAACAATGAATTGCTTGATGGACGGCTGACGCGCGAGCTGTCAGCTCGCGGCTATTGAATTGCTTTTTCATTGAAGACGCACGCAGACATGGGCGAGCGTCAGACGCTACATTTGTGTGAAAAATGCACTGAAGGCTTGGCGTTGTTGATTCGCAGCTATTTTTTGATGTATCGTTTACACTGGTACGCGTGTTGTGCAGTTGACTGAAACGCCGGTGTTATGAAAGGAAACGTATGGGGCCATTTATTGGTGTTGCGTTTTTTGCGGTCTTCATAGGTATTTTTGTCGTTGCGATTGTCGTTGGTTTGCGCAATGAGAAAAAACGGCGTGAAGTGCTCCAAGCCTTTGCATCGCAGATGGGATTGACCTATACGGAAAAACTCAACGCGATTGGCGAAGTTCCTTGTCATGAAGCGGGCGTGTTTCAGAAGGGGCGATCCAAGAAAGCCAAGAATTTCATGACCGGCAAGATCGCGGATGTCGAGGTGATCCTCACCGACTATCAATACACCACCGGCAGTGGCAAGAATTCAACCACGCACAACCTGACATTGGCTGCCTATCACATCCCCGGATTGGCATTGCCGGACTTTGCGCTGGAGAGTGAAAATTTCCTGACCCGCTTTGCAGAGAAGTTCGGTATGCAGGATATCGACTTTGATTCCCATCCCCAGTTTTCCAAGACCTATCGCCTGTCGGGTAAAGATGAAAATGCGATCCGCCAACTCTTCACGCCAACCTTACTCACCAGCATTGAAAACGGGCTGATCCCCAAGGACGTGCGTGTTCGAGCCGGGGCCGGTTGGCTGATCATCTACAGCTATCCCAAGCCCATCAAGACCGAAAATATGCAGGACTTTCTCAATGACACCTTCGAGCTGGCCAACAAGCTGACAGTTGAAGCGATGTCGTGATCCACATGTCATGGTGCCTTGATTGCGATCTTGGTTTCGTTTTTATAGCGCTTCAAATCATTCATCTCAAAGCGATCTGTTATTTCGTCATTCCCGCGCAGGCGGGAATCCAGTGACATTCAGTGCGCACATGCAAGTTCCACTGGACTCCCGCCTTCGGGGGCGCGGTCGTGACGGAAGGTGGAGATTAATTGTTTGGCATGATCTAAATTGATTTTTATTAACACTTTGTGACGTGTGTTGTCAGTTTGTCTCATGTGCCTGTTGTTCCGGAATCTGTCGTGGCGATGAAGTTTTTTCTTGCCGATAGATTGACTTGTATAGCGTATATGCTATAGTCATATACAGATTTGCTATAACGTGAGATTTGGCATGAGCAGCACGGTTACACCCAATAAATGTCACTCCATCACCCGACTTCTTGCATCAAGAATCGATCAGGGGATGTATCTCAACGGCCCGATTCCCGGCGAGCGCGCTTTGGCGACCGAGTTGGGCGTCAGCTACCTGACTGTTCGTCGGGCGACCAAGCAGCTTGTTGATGATGGTGTGCTCAGTCGCATGTCCAACGGCCGTCTACAGCCCAGTCACAAGACGCAGGAATCGCGCCAGGGACCTCAGATTGGATTGCTCGTTGATACCTTCCCGGTCAATGCCATGCGCGAATGGTTTACGGATCTGGATGAACTGGTCAATGCGCATGATGGCACGCTGCATCTGATCAGCTACAACGACAAGGATGACCCGCGCGTCTTCGAAGCACTGGATCAGGAACTCGATGGTCTGTTCATCATTTACCGCTATGAACTTTCGCCACTTCTCCGCGATCGCCTGGTGCGCAATGCACACCGGCTCGTTTCGCTTTGGTTTGACATGACGTCACTGGGCATCCCCAGCATTGAGAATGCGCCAGCACGTAATGTCAGTCGTGCTGTGGAATATCTCAAGGAGCTTGGCCACAAACGCGTGGACTTTCTCTGCGCTTCGGATCGCGATGCGGTGCTGCGTGACCGGATTCACTATTGGCAGCAGGCGGTCAATCACTACGGACTTGACGGTGAGATCTTTGAACAGACCCCGCGCAAGCCACAGAGCAGTGCGATGAGTGCACGCGATCTGGCGTTGGAAATGCACCATGACGGGAAGCTTGATGATGTGACAGCGATGGTCTGTGCGACCACCAACATGGCCATGGGGTTCATGCGTGCGTGTCACGAAGTGGGGCGTGTGGTCGGGAAAGATATTTCCGTGGTCGGATATGGCGAAGTGGATGCCGCGCAGGTCTGCATACCTTCGATCACATCCATCAAACCCGGCCCAAGACGCCCGTTACTGGAACAGGGACTTGAGTGGGTCTTAGCCCGAGACAAGGGAGCAGGTCGACCGATGCATATTGACAGCGTGGATGTGGATTTATTCATCGGTGAATCGACCGCACCGCTGTCCAGTTGAAAGAACAATCTCTTCAGACGCGCTTTTTACGCGAATAGATCGTACAAATTTCTTTAAGGAGTCATGGTCATGCGACGACACAATGGCTTTACACTCATCGAATTGTTGGTGGTTATCTCAATCGTTTCCCTGCTCATGGCCATTCTCCTGCCTGCTTTAGCCAAGGCCAAGGAAGCGGGGCGGAAAATAAAGTGTGCAAGTACCATGCGACAGATCGGCGTGGCCGAGCAGGTGTATGCAGCGGATAACGATGGCTACATCATTCCCGGAATCAACCTTTCGGGCAAGCTTTGGATCGATCAGGTTGCCAAGGAATTCAGCCAGAAACGCGGGTTCAATGGCGCGCTAATCTGCCCGGGCAATCGCATCGTCCCCACCTTGCCGGATTTTGCCAATTACAGCTATCTCTGTGGCGTGTTTGGGACCGGTGATATGAAGGGTGTCAAGCAAACCCAGTTTCATCGTGTGCACAATGCATCGAAAAAAATTCTTGTCGCTGAGTCAGGTAACGGCTCCACATGGGGCTCGGGCTACGATGGGTCAGGCAGCAAGTACACGTTTAACTGGCATAACAAATCTCAGAATTTCCTGATGATTGATTGCAGTGTGCAAAGCTACTCCGACCCGTATTTTGACACCGTCATCGCCACACGCAGTACCGACCAGACCACCGTCACCAAGGATCTGTGGTTCCGCAACAGCGACTATAACAAAGCCCACTGATGGGTCCATGTTCCCAACGGTCCTGTCAAGCGATAGGATCGTTTCAAGGGAAATGATCTGATGTCTATGACAAGATAAAGAAATCCTCGACAGATGGGATAGACAATATCCTTCTGCACATCGATTCAATCACGATATTCAGTACGCAAACAGAAAAGCCAACATAATGATTCATTTGTCACACATCGGTATTCGCACCCCATTGTTTCTGTTGTTCTTCGTCATGATCATGCTCGGGTATACCTGCACTTTATCGGCAGCCCAGCGATATGAATATGTCTGGTCACCTGAAGGTCTTTATCGTGGGACACATCCTGAGAGTAAAAACCCATGGTCGACGAAATGGGTGAATAATGATGATGGTTCAAAGAGCATTGAAGTGACCATCACACGCGGGACGGGTTACTACAACTACATCGTGATCCCACGTCATTACCTCAAAACCGATGCAACCGACTTCACTGTCGAAGTCACGTTTCGCGTGACGCAGTCCACGACGCTGCCACGCACGTTTTACATTTTCGCCCGTAACAGCAAGTCGCATGCATATGACATCTGGCAGCGTTGGGTTGGCGAACCTGATGGCAAGCAACGCACCATTCGCTTCCCCATGCAACTGACACCAGTTGAAGGCGGTAAATGGACAATTTATGCGGGGGCCCAAGGGATGTGCAGCATTATTTATGATCGGATCGCCATCAAGCAGGGGCGTGACATTGAACATCTCAAACCCCAGGTCGATGCAGATTTCAAAGCCAGTGTCCTGCTCAAGACCACAACACTGGCGACGGGTTTTTCACCGATACAAATCATTCGTCCTGATGACAACGGGCAAGGCAAAGTCATCTCTGCAAAAGGACGCATGATTCCCGATGGTGACCAACCGGTGAGTGATGATGTGGCTGAGAATAACGGCAAAGAAATTCAGCGCATGATCAACGAAGCCAAACGCATCCCCGGCAATAAAACCATTCTCATCCCCAAAGGCGTCTACCGCATTGCCAACCATGGGGGCGTTATTGCTGATGGTGTGGATGATCTGACCATTGATGGACAGGATTCGGAATTCATCTATCAACGCTTGCATGGCGGTCAACTGTTTATGATCAGTCGCTGTAATCGCATGGTGGTTAAAAATCTGAATATTGACTGGAATTGGGACTATTACCCTATTGCCAGTATGTTCAGGGTTAAAGGTGTCAGTGATGATCGAAGGACGCTTGAGCTTGATTTTTACGCTTACAATGACGAACAGGTCAAGCGACTTGAGAAGCTTGATTGGATGATGTTTTTGCCATTGCAAACAGACACGCTGTATCCCAAACGTGATGGCCAGCCTGAGAAATTCACGCTCAGTCATCAGCGTCCCACACTACAAATCAAAGGCAATCAGGTCACCGCACAATATCGTAACCCGGTGGCATTAACCCCAGGCCAGACTTATGCCGTGCGTCATCTGTATTACAATCTCATCGCATTTAAATTGGCAAACTGTTCGCACCTGACCTTTGACGGTGTGACCATCTACTCCATGCCGGGAATGGGTTGGCTCAATACGGGCACCACACATCACTGGCGGTTTAACAACTGCAAGATTGTACGCCGACCCGGTAGTAAACATCCGCTGACCACCGCAGCGGACGGGATTCATGCAGGTGAATCCAAGGGTGATCTGATCATTGAAAACTGCGTCTTCACCGGTATGGGCGATGACTGTATCAATCTGCATGACAACACATGGCAGGGCGGATTGGAGTACGGCGATAACGACAGGCAACTGCGCTTGCTCAATTGCCCCAAGCATCGCCTGCGGATTGAACCTGGTGATGTGCTGCGGTTTTATCAGCCGGACTTCTCGCCTGCAGGTGTGGAATTGGAAGTGGCGGACGAACCCGAATATGACGGCAAACCCAATGCGTATGTCAATAGCACCATCACCACGATCAACTTCACCAAGCCGATTCCCAAGGGGCTGTCGTACCTGTCGATTGTCGCCAACACGCGCTTTGGAACGCACAACGTACTTATCGCCAACAACAAGTTCTATCGCGCCTTTGGTCGTGGGATATTACATTCAGGCAACGATGTCACGGTTAAAGGCAATCACTTTGAAGAACTCGGTGGTTCGGCGATTCAGGTTCAGGCTGACATTGTTGATCTACATTGGGCAGAAGGCACCGGCACGCGGAACATGGTCATTGCCAACAACAAGTTCATAGATGTGAACCGTTCCGGTCGCTGGGAAGGAGCAGTAGTCTATACCGGTGGTCGATTACCCTGGGGACCGACCGATTACCCGTTGTTTGATCAGTTTCTCATTGAGAATAATCATTTCATCAACTCGCCCGGTCCTGCAATGACATTGACAACGACACACAACGCGGTGATTCGCAATAACGTCATTGAGATGATCAACCCGATGCCCAATACCACGCCTTATGCCGGGACCGTCTTCAATGTTCATACCTCCAACATCAACGTAATACAGAATCTCTGGCGTTATCATGACAAGCCTGAACACATGAGTGGTGTGATCTACAATCCCACCGAATCACAGCAGGTTCATTCGCTGCAAAATCAACTTCAGATCAAAAACTAAGTCCCATATCGCATCCCGGCAAGCTGTCGTGTCGGGATGCTTTTTTACATCCGGGCTATCACGATTGCATTGTCTCAGACCTGCTTGCAGGTTGTTACCTATCCTTTGTCCCAATCGAGGAACGCCATGAAATCACGTACGCAATCAATGGACTTAGCCAAACAAACGGGGATCAGAAACCATGTCAGAGACGTTGGCATGTTGGTGTTGCTATTGAGCTTCTTCGTTGCATCAAGCCCTGTTCAAGCTGCAGACTACGTTTGGTCACCGACGAATCTCTACAACGCAACGCATCCAACGAGCCCCTTCCCATGGACCACGCAATGGGTGGCCGCGCCCGGTGGTGGGCAGAGTCTTGAAGTGACCGTGCCAAGTGGTGGGGGATATTACAACTTCATTGCTATCCCTGAAAGTTACCTTGGAGCCGGTACCGATTTTAAAGTGGTGATGAACTTCCGTGTCAGCAGTACGCCGTTATTGCCACGGTATTTCTACATCTTTGCTCGAAACTCGGTCAGTACGTCCTATGACATCTGGCAGAAGTTCACCGGTGATCCTGGCGAGGAACGTACCATTGAATTGCCCTTGGATTTATCACCCATTCCAGGGGGCACGTGGACGATTTATGTTGGCATGCTTGGCATGGGATCGTTGATTATTGACGATCTGGTCGTTGAGGACGGACGCGGGTTGTCGATGACACCTGCAACGCTCAACGCCACACCTGTCTCGGATTTACCATTGACCATGGGACCGTTGGCAACGGGATATACCACCCAGGCAATCGACCAGCCCACGGGCGCTACACATACGGTTCTCTCTGCCAGCGGTTTGATGATTCCTGACGGTGCGACGCCGGTCAGTCAGACGGTTGCCCAGCAGAATGTGTCAGCCCTGCAAAGTCTGATCAATGATGCCAAGCTCATCCCCGGCAAGAAAACCATCCAAATCCCCACCGGTGTTTATCGCCTTTATGCCAGTTCTGCCATTCTCATTCACGATGTCCAGGACCTGATCATCGATGGGCAGGGCTCAGAGTTCATATTCGAACACCTGTTTACCGGCGAATGTTTTAACATCACCAATGCGTTACGTCTGAAAATCACTGACCTGTATCTGGATTGGAACTGGGACTACAAACCCATCGCCTCATTAGGCAGAGTCGTAAGCATCTCCGGCGATCAGAAGACCGTTGAGTTTGCCTTCGACGATCTGGACACGGCACAAACCTTGCTTGCATCACAGCAATCATGGATCGGCATTTTTGAAATGGACCCGGTGCGCTTGAGTTCAGCTGACGGCAGCAAACTCTCGATGAATGCCACAAGCAAATCCGCTTCGGGTAATCACATTACCGCTACGTTTTCCTCTGCCATGAATGTTGCTGTGGGTAAGAGTTATTGTATTCGTCACCTGTACTACCAACTCATCGGCTTTAAGACATACAACTCAGCACATGTGATTTTCAACGGTGTGACGATTTACTCTCTACCGGGGATGGGTTGGCTGAATACCGGGACGACCAATCACTTCCAGGTGTTTGATTGTCATATCAAACGTCGCAGCGGTTCACGCAATCCGTTGACCACGGCAGCTGATGGTATCCATTCCAATGAAACCGGCGGGAACATCGTCATCAAACTCTGCACCTTTGAAGGCCTCGGTGATGACTGTATCAACCTTCATGACAATACATGGCAAGGCGGGATGATCTACGGCGGGAGTCCGGACAAGTTCCATTTCTTTAACTGCCCCAAACATCGTCTGCGGGTGAATGTCGGTGATGTGCTCGAATTTTATAATCCGGACTATTCACCAACCGGGATTCATCTCACCGTCAAGGAAGAACCCGTCTTCAGCGGTACAACCAATCCCTATGACGCGACTGCGTTGATGTCGGTGAAGTTCGTCGAGCCACGCCCGACCGGCTTGTCCTATCTGACGATTGTTCGCAACACCAGCTATGAAACACGTAACGTCAATATTTCCGGCTGTCAGTTCAAGTACACCAATGGACGTGCCATTCTGCTAGCGGGTCATGATGCAACGATCAGTGCCTGTTACTTCCGGAATGTGACCAGCACCAGTATCCAATTGCACACGGAAATCGTGGACAACCTTTGGGGCGAAGGTCAGGGGACAACCAATGTACTCATCAAAGACAACACCTTTGAAAATGCCAGCATCTCAACGCGGTATGAAGGGGCACTGATCTATGCTGGGGCAACACTGCCCTGGGGGCAGACGGACTACCCACTGTTTCGACAGATACTCATTGAGAATAACCGCATCTTCAACGCATCAGGCCCGGTGGTGTCGCTGAAGTTTTCGCAGGATGTGGTCGTTCGTAACAATATCATGGACCTGACCCAGACCATGCCGTTGATCAAGAGCTTCTCCGGCCTGATCTATGGCGTGTTCTCAGACAACATGGCGTTGGGTGGAAATACATGGCGGGACTGGATTACTCCGCAAGCACAGTACAACACCGGCATCGCAATCGACCCGGAGACGACCAGCGATGTGCAACCCGGCACCAACAGTATTGCGAATGATTGAGTTTCCATCACTTGAGTTCGTCAGTGTGTGACGGATCAAACCTTGTTCTCAAATCTCACTGGAAGGTGAGTCCTCTCATGACCGTTGGTGTTGGTCATGAGAGATTTTTTATGCGCCTGACAGGCTACAGATGTTCTGTGTGTTCAGATCGATGGTTGACAAAAGAACCGTTCGTGTCGTTACCTTCCGTCACAAGCCAATGTCCAAACCCTATCAACGCGTCGCAGCTGCGCCCAATACATTGCCAATCGAGCCAGGAACATTTGTTGCGGTAGTCAACGAACTGTCAGATCAACAGCGAATCCATCACGTGATGCTGGTGATGAAGTTTGAGATATCAAAGCGAATAGATCATGCCCCAAGAGTCAGGGGCGCTCAAAGATTTTAGAATCCGGATTAGCCAACGGCTTGCGAGATCGGCATACATTCATGCGTCAATTGAACCAGCGGCTCTTCATCCCATCGGCGAAAGCCATTCATCTGCTTGTCGGAATAGCTGAGAATTTCACCGTCGGGCGTTTGCACTTTCACCACGCGATTGAATTTGCATGCACTCAGGCAGATCGAGTGAAAAACCTCAATCTGAACGCCATCTTCGGCGAGCTTCTGTTTCATCGCGGTAAGCTGGTTGTACAACCCTTTGGGGCCGCATTCGCGGCAGACGTAAAACCGGAATTTTGAAGTGGACATTCAGCGGGCTCCTTCCACGTGCAAACCAATTGTACAAGCCTCGACGTCCGGGTTAAGTCTTTTTATCATGAAACAAGTTAAAAGACATTAAACCCCGGATATTTTATGTAACACTGATTTTAATAGAGGTTTACGAAAACACTAGCTATTGCATGGTTTAGCGTTGAAGGGTAGCCTTCTGGTGTTTTTACCATGCTTGAAAAATTTTTTCCATATTCGGACCCAGCCCGGCCTCATCGCGTGTGCAAAGCAATTACAAACGGTTGGATCTCGCCTTCCTTGACGGATTCGGGTAGGATGCTCTTCACCGAAAGGATCAAGCATGGCAGTGCAGATGGAGTTGGCTCGGATACTCATTCGCGAGGAGTATGAATCGCATATTCTGGAGCTACGCGAGGTGGAGGGGGACCGTGTTTTCCCCATCGTCATCGGCCCCAATGAAGCGATGGCCATCGAGCGTCGTTTGATGGGCAAAACACCGCCGCGCCCGCAGACGCACGAGTTGCTTGCTTCGGTCATTGAGCATCTGGATGCCAAAATTCAGTCCATTCTCATTCGTGATTTGCAGGATCACACCTTCTACGCCTCATTGGTTCTTGAACGTGATGGCAAGACGATCGAAGTGGACTCACGTCCCAGTGATGCCATTGCATTGGGTGCGGCCGTTGAGGTGCCGATATACGTCTCAGAATTGGTTCTCGAGGAAGTCTGCCCGCCCCCCGGATCAGATTCGGATCAGCCGCCGATGGATATGGATGATTCGGATAACCCACCGCAGTGAGGCTAAGTGCTGCGAAAGCGTTGGAATCAACGTCTGATAACAGGCTCATGATGGTCTCCTGATGTCATTCTTGTCTGCGAATCTGCAGACTCTGACCAAACCCGTATTTTGATTGATCCGATGAATACAGCAGTGTGCGATCATATTGCGCGCCTGTAAATCGTTCATGGAGACAGATATGAACACGATTGAATTGGATTGCGTGGGGCTTTGTTGTCCGATGCCGTTGGTTCGCATCAAGCGTGCCATGGACGAGATGAATCCCGGTGATTGCCTGAAGGTCACCGCAACAGATCCTGCATTTGAAGCAGACATCAAGGCATGGTCAGAAAAGTTCGGTCATGTGATTTTGTCCATAACGGTTCAAGAGAACATTAAAGCGGTTCTCCAAAAAGCAGCTTGAGTGAGATCAATGATGGATGGCACCCAACAACCCAGTGCAATGGATTTTGCCAAGGCAGCAACAAACTCCTCTACAGATTTTCAGGCCATGCTTGAGCGTCTGCATAAGTGTCAGCAGTCTGTTGACGACCTGCAGAAGATGATTCCCGAAGACAACATGACTATCGTTGTCTTCAGCGGTGATATGGACAAGCTCATCGCAGCTTTGTTCCTGGCTACGGGCGCTGCGTCTATGGGGTGCCAGGTCTCAATGTACTACACATTCTGGGGACTCTCTGCGTTGCGCAAGAAAACGGTGTATCGTCATAAGACTCTCTTGCATCGTATGCTTGCCTGGATGCTGCCTGCCGGTGTTACCAGGCTCAAGACCTCCAAGATGAACTTTGCGGGAATCGGCCCCAGGCTCTTTAATCATCTGATGAAAAAGCAGCAGGTGCCTGATCTCAAACAGATGCTCGAACTGGCAGGTGAACTGGGGATCGAAATGACCGCCTGTACCACGGCGATGCAGATCATGGGCTTTGAACAGGACGAGTTGATTGACGGGCTGGCTGTTGGCGGTGTTGCAACGTATCTGCAAAACGCATCAAAGGCACGCGTGAATCTGTTTATTTAACAGGAGTCGATTGTTGACCCAGCACGCTAAACCATCTGAGTTATCTCGACAGGTCGAAATGATCGTCCTGTCTGATGATACTGCAGGTCTCAAGCAGCAGCTTGCTGATGTCATGAATGCCAATGACATTTCCTTGACATCCTGGGTGGGGCAACTGCACGTCACGGGAGAATTGGATGATTGCTGTTACTTGGTCCAGAAGTATCAGACAACGTATTACATGCCTATGGTATTTGTTTCGTTGAATCACACATCCCTGGAACAGGTTCATTCGGTTGTGCGTAAGCTTTCTGTGATTCAAGAGCATGGTTTGGTAATCTGGCTAAACGATCAACCGGACACGGCACAGGCCTTCGCATTTGCTGACCAACTGGACAATGCACAGCATGTGATGCTCATGTCAACGCCAGCGACTGCCTTGCAGTGGCGTCAGTTGATGATTGCCATGGCCAAGATGCAGCGGTCGATCAATCAGCAGCAATGGACGACGCGCCTGTTGGCAGACGAGGATCACGACCAGAAACTCATCAAGCAGTTGGCCCAGGCCAATGTCAATGCCGCGTGCATCATGGCTGAACTCGAGGAAGCTCGGGACCTGGCAATGGCGGCCGATCAGGCCAAGGGTAATTTCCTGGCCAATATCACGCATGAATTACGCACACCGCTCTCGGCCATCATGGGCTTTGCTGAGATACTACGCGAAGATCTGACCCATCATCCCGAGCACGTGCAATTCTTGCAATGTATTTATGACAATGGGCAAAATCTTCTGGAGATTCTGGATAGTATTCTTTTACTGACCTTGCTGGATTCGGATGAACTGGTGGTGGAAACCCAAATTGCCAATCCCGCTGCGATTTTACAGAAGGTTTATCTTCAGCATAAGCAAGAAGCGCAGCAGCAGGGATTGGCGTTTAACCTGCATGACACACCCCGGGATATCCCAACGGACATGGTGCTGGATGTGAAATGGGTCGAACAGATTCTCAATCGATTGGTTCATAATGCCATCAAGTTCACGCCCAAAGGTCAGATTGATATGTCAATGAACTGGCATCAATCCCAGGCTGGCTACCAGTTGCATTTTGTGATTCGCGATACCGGAATCGGTATCAAACCTCAGATCATGCAGAGCATCTTCGAACCCTTTCACCAAGCGGACAACTCGGCCTCGCGTCGATATGGTGGTATAGGATTGGGTTTGGCCATCTCGCGCAAACTTGCGCATTGTCTGGGCGGTGATATTCACGTTAGCAGTGTTCCGGATCAAGGCAGTTTCTTTGAGTTGATTCTCAATGTGGCAGATCCCCGGGATACCAAGACGACAGCATGCATTCATGACGATGTACTTCGCCCATAGCCTTGAAACATCAAACCAACGGAGTTTGAAATTCGCTACCATCCAGTAATACGCGTTTGAAATTGCATTTCGTTTTGATACACATCCATCTGAAAATTAAATCATCAATGATTGGCAGCAGGGGTCGAAAATTCTGCTGATCTGACTATGCTCAAGAGTCCGTTGTCATTGATTTGAAGTGAGACCAGCATGAGTAAACGGCCTAATATTCTGTTTTTAATGAGTGATGAACACCGACCTGATATCGCTGGATACGCAGGCGATCCCATCGTCCGCACACCGACGCTGGATTGGCTGTCTGAGACGGGCGTAACATTTCGTAACGCTTACACACCCTCACCGATCTGCGTTCCAGCGCGTCAATGCATGGCATCGGGCAAGCTGCCCAAGACGTGCAACTGTGAAGGGTGGATTGATCTTGAGCCCGGGAGTATGACCTTTGCCCGTCGCTTCGCCCAGTATGCCTATCAAACCGTCTGTTGTGGCAAGCTCCATCACCTGGGGACCGACCAACTCCAGGGCTGGCTCCAGCGTCCTGCAGGCTTGGGTGACATTCAGGTCACACCCGCACACATCCAGGACAAAGTCGAGTCGGAGTTCGCCAAGTACGAACGGCCACTCTCAGCGGTGAAATGGTCCGATGCCAAGGAAGTGCTTCGCGCAGGTGTCGGCGAGGATTTTGGTTCGGTCAAGGACGAGCATGCCACCAGAACGGCATGCCAATTCATCGAGCAATATTTCAACTCACCGCAGAATGACCGTGAACAATTGCATCAACCGCTGCTACTCAAAGTCAGCCTGATTCAGCCGCATTATCCCTATCAGACCAGTGCAGAAAAGTTCGGCTATTACCTTAACCGCGTTAAACCATTCCTCAATCAACAGGTCTTTGATCATCCGTTTTTAAGTCGTCGCCAGGTCCGCGTCGGTGAAGATGTCAATGAACGCGACATGCGCCGTGCCACCGCAACCTACTACGGCATGATCGAAACCATCGACGAATACTACAAGCAAGTCCTCGATCAACTTCGCTATGTCGGGCAAGACCTGGATGACTGGATCATCGTCTATGTCTCGGATCACGGTGAAATGCTCGGCGAACATGGCATCTGGGAGAAGCAGAAATTCTTCGAAGCCTCAGCCCGTGTCCCCATGATCATCCGTTGGCCCAAGGGATTCAGCCCTGAGAGTATGGGCAAGGTAGTGGATCAGAACGTGAATCTCTGTGACCTCTTTGCAACACTTTGCGATCTTGCAGGTCTGGAAGTTCCCGATGGGTTGGATAGCCGCAGCCTCGTGCCACTGATCAATGGGGATACAAGCAACTGGTCCAATGAAACCATCAGCCAGTTCGGCCCGGAAAACGTGATGATCAAACAGGATGACTTGAAGTACCAATACTACGGCAACAACGGCCCGGAAGTCCTCTTCGACCTGGCGCGTGATCCGTCGGAGATGCAAAACTTCATCGATGACCCGCAGTATGTCGACGCACTGGTTAAGTTCCGCAAACGCCTGGCAGCGTTAGGTCACGGCCCTGATGCTGATGCGAATTATGTCAATGCGGGGTACTGCCAATAAAGTTCGTCATGCTTGTTTAAGATATGTCATGGTGCTTAGCGGTGTGATGTATCACAGTGTTGTGTGGTGCATGTGATGCCAACTTTTTGTGATGGGGCCGGTGTTGTCTGGTCCTTTGCGTTTGCTTATGTATAATCTGGCTGTTGCTATCAATAATCATTTCTCTCTCACAAGGAAACCGGGGATGTTCAAGTTAAAATCGATCGTTTACCTGCTGGTATTGTTTTTGATGTCAGGTGTGCTCCACGCTGTTGATCAACAGGATTTGGTGACAGGTGCATTGAAACTGGTTGATCAAGGGCAGCAGCCTAGACACATGGTTCAATACCGCATGGAAAAAGGGCATACTCGGCAGATGGTGATGTGGTTGGATATGGAGATGAAAAGCAAGGTGGGGGATATGCCTGAAAAGAGCGTTCCCATTCCAACACAGAAAATGATCATGACATTGAAGGTGACCGATACGCATGACAATGGGGCGATGGACATCAGCTTCACATTCGACAAAGCCGCGGTTGTGACTGATCAACCTTCTGTCATCAGCCAGCAGATTGAAAAGTCGCTTAAAACCGTTGAAGGTATCAATGGCACATATACCATCTCCGCCGATGGCAAGGTCAGTGAGGAAATCACACATGTACCCGATGGTGTCGATCCGCAAATACAGCAAACCATCGAACAGTTCAACAACGTTTTTTCTCAAGCCAGTTGTCTACTACCCACTGTCCCTGTCGGCAAGGGGGCCAGTTGGCAAGTGGATCAACAGGTACAAACACCCATGTTCCCCCTGGTCAATCATGCAACCTATACCGTTGAGCAGATCAGCGAAGATCACGTCAAACTTCAAATCAACATCACACAAGATCTGGGTAATCAAGACATCAACCAGAATGGGATGAAGATGACAATCAAGGAATTTGAAACGACAGGTTCAGGGACCATGGACTTGAAACTGACCGAACTGGTTCCATATGCGGACATGATTACGCGAAACAAGAACAAAATTCATGTCAACAACAACGGTACGCAGATCAACGTGACTTCCGTGGTCACTATGAAAATCAAGATCGAACCGCTGACTGAATGAATTGATTGTGTTGGTATGCTCAGTACGTAGCATGTAAACCAAAGACGATTGGTCTTATGACATCATCCATCAATCTTCGGCGGGAACCACCCGCGCTCCACCGCATCGCGGAAACTCCAGTGCGGGCGGTCGATGACTTTGTAGCTCCAGAAATACCAACCGTCGGCTTGCTCGAAGGCAGCAAGCTGTGTGCTGGCGTAGGCACGCATCATTTGGTCGTACATCGACGTCGGCCAGGTCTCAAGCACATCGTGCAATTCCTTTGGCCATGACAGGGACCATTCACCAATCACAAATGAACCTTGCTGTGCCCATTTGCCCAGTTGTTCTCCGCGACGCGATGCAGCATAGATGTACGTGAATGGATCGCGATTCTCCCAGCCACAGAAACTCTGATACAAATGCACATCGGTCATCACATTTTGGATGTGCGGCACGCAGCCATGATAGGTCGGCATGAGGTTCTCAGGATACGCAGCTATCACCGCTGCCACCTTCTCCGCGGGCATGTGTTTACGCACACGCTCAATCGACTCCTCGTAAAACTTGATGAGCACCTTGGAGTCGATACTCTCATGTGGTTCATTAACCACAGAGAAGCCGTTGATGCAGGATTTGTCTTTGTAACGTTGAGCAAACTGTTCGATGAGATCCAACGATCTGGCGTAGCAGTTGGCATCCTTGGGCCACGCAAAGTGACCACCGCGACCGGTGTGATGTTCAGGACCTTGGCAGCCGGGCAAGCCGTGCAGGTCAAGCAGGAGTTTCATGCCGTACTGCTCGCACCAATCCACTGCCTGATCCATGATGTCGATCGACTCGACGTAGGGACCATCAGCATCAAGTATCCAATACCCAAAGGGCAGACGCACCGCATTGATCCCCCAATTCGCTAGCCATTTAAAGTCTTCCTCGGTGATCCAGCTTTCCCGATGCGCCCGCATAATGCCTTGCGCCTTATCGCCTAACGCTTCACAGAGCGTGTACTCATCCTTCTGATCCGGCGATGAATACAACCCTGGACTCATCCATTTCTCCAGCAACAGCCAGTTCCCCAGGTTCACGCCATGCAGCGTCTGCTCATTGGGATAAATGCCAGATTCTTCGCTTAATGAAAGCTTTAGTTGTTTTTCGTTATCAGTCACCGTGCAGCCTCGTTTTCTTCAATCATCTCATGGAAAAAGTTAGGAATGGTTGACTAAAGATTGTCCTTGGAGTTGTGAGGCAAGTCAAGCAGAAGTGGGGAGGGGGGGGAGCAGCAAATGGAATCTGTTAGTATGCACGTGGCAAAACATCTACCTCACACACAAATTCCGGAGGGTTAATATGAAAAAGTAGAATGTCCCTTTTTTTCGTCCTGGGGTCTGACCCCGTTTGGCTGGCTGGACAATATATTCTGAAAACAGGTCATCATTGTGTTTAAGAAAGGTATGTTTAAAAAGATAGTTTGGGGCTTGTTTTTTACTGCTGCCGTATGTCTGTTTTGTGTTCTATTTTTATGTAAATCAAAATCCGACATTGATGTTCATCTGCGTGTAAAAAATCAGTCTGTTGAAAACATTGTGCGTTTGGATATTTCATGCGAAGGGCGTATTTTTCGAGTTGGTTATTTGATTTCTAAAGGCAGTGCAGAATGTCTCTACTTTTCTGACACCATTCCGATTGAATTAAAGATGGTTGGTAAATACGAGAATGGCTCAAAGCTTGAATATGCTCTAAAAATACCTCAGCGTGACATGATTGATTGCGAAGAGTGTGTCGTTGTCTTGTCCATAGAAGACATGTCAGTTAATGTGGATTGTAAACCTGAAGCGAGGGAGGAATGACACCTTCTGGATACGGGAAGGGTTTCAAAATGATCGCTTGCTTAGATGTTAAATACCACGGGGGCGAATATGGTGGGGCGAATATGGTGTCAGGAACCTTTTTTTACTCCCGGGGCGAATATGGGGGCGAATATGGTGTCAGGAACCTTTTTTTACTCCCACTCAATACCCCGGCGCATCAGTTCGGTGGACATTGACTTGCATGCTGTTGAGGGTGACGGGAGTGAATAAGGTGTCAGGAACCATTTTTTTGCTTCCACTCAATACCCCGGCGCATCCGTTCGGTGAACATTGACCTGCATGCTGTTGAGGGTGACAGGGGAGCCGAACTGGGTGTAGATGGGGGCGAATATGGTGTCAGGAACCATTTTTTTCAGTTCATTACTAGGATATTTTCAAGAATCGAATTGGACTGTTGAGTGATGTGAGCGATAAATGGTCGACATGCGTTAATACCCCGGCGCATCAGTTCGGTGGACATTGACCTGCATGCTGTTGAGGGTGACGGGGGAGCCGAACTGGGTGTAGATGGCAACGTCGGCAGCATCACGACCGTAGGCAATGGCAACGCGACCACCGTCGAGATTGTTCTGGGTTGGGTCAAACGTGTACCACCGGTTGCCGACATACGCTTCAAACCACGCGTGCATGTCCATGGGCGTTAATGTTTCCAGATAACCGACTACAAAGCGAGCAGGGATCGACAACGCGCGACAACAGGCGATCCCCAGGTGTGCCATATCGCGACAGACCGCTTGAGACTGCTGATTGACTTCGCTGGCAGAGAGCGAATATGGTGTCAGGAACCATTTTTTCAGTTCATTACTAGGATATTTTCAAGAATCGAATTGGACTGTTGAGTGGTGTGAGCGATAAATGGTCGACATGCGTTAATACCCCGGCGCATCAGTTCGGTGGACATTGACTTGCATGCTGTTGAGGGTGACGGGGGAGCCGAACTGGGTGTAGATGGCAACGTCGGCTGCATCTCGGCCATAGGCAATGGCAACGCGACCACCGTCGAGATTGTTCTGGGTTGGGTCAAACGTGTACCACCGGTTGCCGACATACGCTTCAAACCACGCGTGCATGTCCATGGGCGTTAATGTTTCCAGATAACCGACTACAAAGCGAGCAGGGATCGACAACGCGCGACAACAGGCGATCCCCAGGTGTGCCATATCGCGACAGACCGCTTGAGACTGCTGATTGACTTCGCTGGCAGAGATGATGTCCCCGCCGGTGCCCGGTGCGTATTGAATGTTCTGACGGATGTAATTGACGATGACCTGACATTGATCATAACCGGCATAGCAGCCCGAAGTGATCTCCGGTGCCATCTGCGCAAAGCGATCCGATTCGCAATACCGGCTGGGTAGCAAAAAGGGGAGCGTGCCATCGGGCAGTTGCTGGACTTCGACAAACGGAGCGCCTGGTGCGGTGTCCGCTGCGTCGGCTGCCTGGACATCCACAGCGGTGTTGATGTTGAAGGGGCCTGCGGGGGCAACAAGACGTTGGCAGAGATTGCCGAACGGGTCAGTGTATTCGACTGCCTGGATGTTGGGCTTAAAGACGTATTGTTCCCTGCCAACCCATTGCTGATGACCACTTCGCGGTCGGAGCATCAGGGTAAAGGGGGTGTCCACGGGAATCTGAAATGAGAGATCACAAGTGCAATGCAGCCACATATCGGCTCCTGGTCAGGGTTCATGAGGTTACCTCGATTATCAGGCAGCGATGTGACGATGCAAGTCAGGAGGGGGTTAGGATGTCAAAGCACACGGATTAATCAGGGATCTTTATGAGATATGATAGTATTGTGTCATGTCGTGTTTGTCCGTTGACTTTGGGGGGGCTGGTAAATGTTTCAAGTTTCATGGTTGAGTCGATTGAAGTTGCTAGTTTTGGTGTTGCTGCTCTGTTCGTTGATGTCCTGTGAAAAACAGGACAAACCACGGGCAATTGGATATGCACCGGCGCAAGGTTACCTCGAAAAACAGATCGCGTTTGAAGGCAAGCAGCATCTCATCCAATATCGCAGGATTGAATTTGAAACGATCAAACCCGATTTCTCATGGCAACCGACCGCACATGCGTCTGCCGCGTCTGCCTGTTTGCAATTCATTGCCATGGTGATGCAGCATCCCAATCCTGCGATCGAGCAATACCTGGCATCTTTTCATCCGGACTATCTCGACGAGGAAAAGCTTAAGGCCAATCTCAAAGAGTGGGAGATGGCGAGTTTTGATCAATATATAGACTATCTCAAGTCATTTCATGAGGGGACAAAATTACTTGGCGAGATGGTCCACGAGGAGGTTCATGTTGTAGTCATGTCGGTTCCCTCCGGTGAAGAAGGGCGAGAGCCAATCGTATTCGGTATGCCGGTTATCAAATTGGAGCAGGACTACCTGCTGGCTCCCGGCGCGAAGGTAAGCCGTCCATTTCTTCAGCATTGCTCAAGAAAGAAATACGCTTTCATGTTTGAGGATTGAAAAGCTCTGTTGTCTGGTGATGCGAGTTGTTTTGGGACGAAGAAACGGAATTTGCTTTCGTTTTCTGCGATGTCTTTTCCTGGATGGGCCTTGATTGCGGTCGTTTATTGGGGTGGTCTTTGAGGTTGGACAACGCATATTTCCCAGTCTCCGCAATGAATATTCATTTTCACAAGCAAAACCTTATTGCTGTTCATCACTGTGCTCGTTAGCTTTCTGAGTATGGTGAGTTGGTATGACTTGATGGTTGGAGATTCACGAGACAATACCGCCAAGATGAAAGCGATGCATGATGATGAGCACGACACAAAGGTCGATGGTTTGTGATGCAATTGATCTGGCAATGAACTGTGGGTATTGGACTGTCACTGTGGTGGCGTGGGGTAACAGTGACGGGGTAATTGACGCAATCTGCAGAGACCAACTGGGTGACGTTCAAAGGCAACCGCTAACGACTGCCAGTTTGTTTGATATCGCCAGCATCACCAAGGTGCTCTCCGTTGGGATCGGCATGACCGGTGTTATCAGGATCACAACCTATCGCTGGATACACCGGTTAGTGACTGGCCGGAAATTTACAATTCCAAATGGCCTTCTGATTTGACCCTCAGACATCTGGCAACGCACACATCTGGGTTTAGCAATCGCAAACCTGCGTCTGATCTGACGGGGCAACAGGCTTTGGATGCCTGGTTGGATCAGTCGGTGATACATCCGCCTGGAACACATTTTAAATATGCTTGTATCAATCTGGTGATATTAGGCCTGATTCTCGAGCAGATCACCGGCAAGACGTTGGATGTCCAATTGGAGGAAAACCTTACGCGACCGTTGGGCTTGGAGCGGTTTGGTTATGGTCCGATTGCTGATACGACCGATGTTGTTGCTACCCGACCGGAATTATGCGGTGCGATTGCTGATCCGCCAGCACGGCAAATCGGTTTCCCGGTAGGTAACGCTGGCATCTTTGCATCTGCGGATCATCTCGGCCGAATTGCGACCCATTTGTTGGCTAGATGGCATGGAAAACCATCCCTTTTGCAATTGTCCCAAGAAGCGATTCAATGGATGATTCAGCCTATTGTGATGGAGAATGTGGTGGATCGAGCGGTTTGCTGGGATCGGCACTCAATATCCAGCGTGAATGATCGACCGTTATGGATGTCGGATCAGGCAGTGGGGCATGGCGGCTGGACAGGACATTCTTTGTGGATTGATCCGTTGCTGGATCGCTGGGTTGTCATGATGACCAATCGGACGCTGGTGCAACGGTTTTATGAGGAATTGGACTTTCTGAATCAGGCAACACGCCGTGCCCGTGGGGTGATCATGGACTTGCTGGCACCATCAATGGCTCAAGGTGAGAGATGAAAAACTTTGTCATGCGTGACAAATTGTCTGCATTGCTGTGTATGAATTGGGGAAAACTTTGTGAGAACGTGACTTTCCCGGTGAAATTGGCTCATTTGCTGTTGACAGGGATTTTAGATTCGTTAAGATTTCCCTCCTGCCCAGATTTTGGTCTGGGCTGCTGTAGTCATGAACAGAGAATTGAGCAATTAGGAAGCATCAATGTCCGCAGGCAGAATCAGAATTCGTATGGAAGCCTATGATCACCAGGCTTTGGACGCATCGGCGAAGGAAATCGTCGATCACGCAAAACGCACCAACGCCCGTGTTTCAGGCCCCGTTCCGCTGCCGACGCGCATCGAACGCTACACTGTGCTTCGTGGCCCGCACGTGGACAAAAAGTCCCGTGAACAGTTCGAAATCCGTACCCATAAACGGATTATCGATATCAAAGATCCCACCGCCCGTACGGTTGAGGCGCTTAACCGCCTGGTCGTCCCCGCTGGTGTCTTTGTGAAAATCAAGGCCTGATATTGTTATGAAAATCGCGACCGAGTTGGCCGCGATTTTTTATCGGAGACTTTTTAAGGCTCCGGTGTGAGATAGAAAACTTTTTCTCAAGCAGAGCAGCGACCCGCCCAAGTGAATCTTGGTGGTCCGGACCGCGAAAAACGGCAGCTCTGGGAGGTTTGAAAAATGCCCAAGGCATTAATTGGTAAGAAGATCGGCATGACGCGTCTCTTCGCTGAGAAGGATCGTCACGTAGGTGCTGGCGACAAAGTCAACATGCTTGTCAACGAGCCGGTGACGGTTCTGGAAGTCGGACCCTGTTTTGTCAGCCAGATCAAGACCGAAGACAAAGACGGCTACAACGCACTTCAGCTTGCTTTTGGTGACATTAAAGGTCGCAACTCGACCATGCAGGTCATCGGTCACGACGGTAAAGCAGGCATCACTCCCAAGCGTATTCACCGCGAAGTTCGCGTCGATGAATCTGAGTTGGGTGAAGCAGAGTTGGGTCAGGAAATCAAAGTCGACGTTTTTGAAGAAATTCCTTACGTTGACGTGATCGCAACCTCAAAGGGTAAAGGTATGGCCGGCCCGATGAAGCGTTGGGGTTTCAAAGGTCAGTTGGCAACGCACGGTGTTGAACGCAAGCACCGCTCCCCCGGTTCAGTCGGTGGTCGTTCCAGCAACCTGGGTACCGGTAAGCCCAAGAAGGGCGGCAAGAAGGCCGGTCAGATGGGTAACAAGCAGGTCACGGTCCGAAGCATGGAAGTGATCGCAGTTGATAAAGAAAAGAACCTTTTGTTGGTCAAGGGGTCGGTCCCCGGGGCGAATCAAGGGGTTGTTTATGTACGGGAAGCAATTCGCTTGTTCAAGCGTAAGGTGGCCAAGTAAGGCCCACTGAACCTCGTAAGTCCGGCACTGTGCTTTAACGGTGTCAGAGGAAACTGCGGGGTCGCAACAGTATGGCGAACGACCGAGTCGTGTGTCATCGTCGGCGACAGAGAATATCCGCCGGCATTGTGCGACGAACAAACACGTATCCCCAAGATGGGGCCGTAGGTGAATAAAATGATTGAAATTCCAGTCCACGACATTCAAGGCAAGCAGATTGATACGCTGCAAGTTGATGAAGCCCTGCTCGGCGGTGAAGTTCGCCATGCTCTTCTCAAACAGGCATACGTCCGCTTTCACGCCAACCGCCGCCAAGGCACCGCAGCCACTCGCGGTCGCAGCGGCACCTCCTATTCCACCCGCAAGCTTTACCGCCAGAAGGGCACAGGTTCTGCCCGTCGCGGTTCAGCCGGTACCAACATCATGTACCACGGTGGTCACGCCTTTGCCAAATCAGCCCGCGATTTCCGCCAGGACATGCCCAAGAAGATGCGTCGTCTGGCCAATCGCAACGCCTTGCTCGCCAAGGCCGTCGACGGCGAAATCAAAGTCGTCGACTCACTGAGCTTTGAAAAGCCCAGCACCAAGCAGTTCTCACAACTGCTCAAGTCTCTTGAAATCAATCGTACCTGTCTTGTCGCTCTTCCGAGCACCACCAGCAACGAAGCTAAATCAGCACGCAACGTGGAATACGTCTCCGTGGCTAACGTCGAACAGCTCAACGCGTTCGATGTGCTTAACCACCGTTTCCTGTTGATCGACAAGGCTGGCATGCAGGCTGTCATCGACAAGGCACAAGGCAAGATCAATACCGTCACCACCAACGTGGAGGGTGAATAAACATGGATGCGACTTATGTGATCAAGCGTCCCCTGGTGACTGAAAAGTCCACTTGGGAATCCGAATCCCGCAACCGTTACAGCTTTATTGTCGACATGAAGGCCACCAAGCCTCAGATCGCCAAGGCCATTAACGAGCTTTACGGCGTCCGCGTTGACTCCGTGGCGACACAGGTCCGCAAGGGCGAAGCTTTCCGAACACGTTTCGGTGCTTCCAAGAAGCGTGACTGGAAAAAAGCCACCGTTCAATTGCACCAGGATGACAAGATTGAACTGTTCTGAGCAAAACTGACTCAGTAAGTAAGGAGAGGCCCCATGGCCGTTCGCGTATACAACAGAACCAGTGCAGGTCGCCGCAACTCGTCGGTCAACCTTTACTCCGAGGTGACCAAGAGCAAGCCGGAAAAAAGCCTGCTGAAGACCAAGAAGAAAAACGGCGGTCGTAACCATCATGGTAAGATCACCGTCCAGAGCCGTGGTGGTGGTCACAAACAGCGTTACCGCGTTGTTGACTTCCGTCGCAACACCAAGCTCGACATGGCTGGCAAAGTCATCGGCATCGAATACGATCCCAACCGCACCTGCAACATTGCATTGGTTGAGTTCGAAGACGGCGAAAAGCGTTACATCGTTGCTCCCATCGGTCTGACCGACGGTGATGTGATTGTCAACGCTTCGGAACGTGCTGAACCCAAGACTGGCAACTCGATGCTCGCCAAGTATGTTCCCACCGGTCTGAGCATTCATAACATCGAACTGACCCCCGGTAAGGGTGGGGCGATCTGCCGCTCAGCTGGCAGCTATGCACGCCTGACCAACCGTGAAGGTGAATGGGCAACCATCGTGCTGCCCAGCGGTGAAATTCGTCAGATCTCGGTGAACTGCCGCGTGACCATCGGTCAGATCGGTAACACCGACCACATGAATGTCCGCATCGGTAAAGCCGGTCGCAACCGCCACAAAGGCAAGCGTCCGCATACCCGTGGTGTGGCCAAGAACCACTGCGATCACCCCCTGGGTGGTGGTGATGGTAAGAGTAAGGGTGGTCGTGCCCCGGCATCCAAGACCGGTGTGTTGGCCAAGGGTGGCAAGACGCGTAAGAAGGTGAAACCCTCCAACAAGCGTATCCTGCGTCGTCGTGTGAGTAAGCGTTACGGACAGTTAACCCTGTAACTGAATTGATAGATTGAAGGAGGGCATATGCCCCGTTCACTTAAAAAAGGTCCGTTTGTGGATTTTAAGCTCTACCGAAAGGTGGAGAAGCTCGCCCAGCAGAACAAGCGTGAGCCGATCAAGACCTGGGCCCGTAGCTGCACCATCGTGCCCGAATTTGTCGGTCACACGTTCCTGGTGCACAACGGCAAAGTGTTTAACCAGGTGTTCGTCACCGAAGACATGGTTGGTCACAAGCTTGGTGAATTTTCACTGACACGCCTGTTCCGTTCGCACACCACCGGTTCCAAGGCCATGCGTGCCACGGGTCGTGCATAAACCAACGTAACTTCGCATTGGAGTTGATCAAATGCCTTATACCAATGTTCATCGCGGAGCACGCATCAGCCCGACCAAGGTTCGTCCTGTCGTCGACCTGATTCGCTCAAAGCCCATCGCCGAAGCAGACTCGATTCTGCGGATGTGCAAGCGTCGTGCTGCCGTTTACATTCTGCGTGCCCTGGAAGCGGCCCGTGAAAACGCCCGCTCTGCCGGTGACCTTTCAAGTGACCAGATGCGTCGCCTGATCGTCACCGACGCCCGTGTGGATTCCGGTCCGACCATGAAGCGTTTTCAGCCCAAAGACCGTGGCCGTGCCCACGCGATCAAGAAGCGAACCAGTCACATCACCATTGCGGTTGATGTGAAGTAAGCAAGAGAGCTAACCCCAACCATAGAGATTAATCATGGGACAAAAGGTTCATCCATTTGGATTTCGAGTTGGCATTACCGAAGCTCACCGCAGCCGCTGGTATGCCCCCAAGGCCCTTTACGGCGAACTGCTCGTTGAAGACGAGAAGATCCGTCAGTACATCGATAAGAAGCTCAACCGCAAACCTCCGTTTGCTGCCGTGAGCGACATTCACATCGAGCGTACACGTGAAGAGCTTAAAGTCATCATCCGTACCGCACGTCCCGGTCTGGTCATCGGCCCCAAGGGGCAGAACATTGAAGACCTCACCGTGGAACTGCAACGCCTGACCGGTCGTAACGTCTCGGTCTCCTGCATCGAAATCGGCAACCCCGACGTTGATGCCCAGCTCATCGGTGAAAGCATCGCCGAACAGCTGGCCAAGCGTGCAAGCTTCCGTCGTGTTGTGAAGATGAAGGCTGACGCCGCCATCGCCGCCGGTGCCAAGGGTATCAAGATTCAGCTCTCCGGCCGCCTGGGTGGTCATGAAATGAGCCGTAAGGAAGACATTCGTCTGGGCGCTATTCCGCTTCAGACGATCCAGGCCAACGTGGATTACGGCCTGGCCCTGAGCCGCACAACCTATGGCATCATCGGTGTCAAGGTTTGGGTCTTCAAGGGGATGTACACCGAACTGGCTGAAGGTGAAATCGAATCCCGTGCCGCCGGTGCCCGCCCGCGTGCCCGTGGCCGTCGCTAAGACGAGATAGATAGTTACTTAAGTGTAAAGGAAGTCAACGATGCCGTTGATGCCAAAACGAGTTCGATATCGTAAACAGCACCGTAAGTCGGGCAACGTCTACAAGGGCGTGGCCACCCGCGGCAACTACGTCGCCTTCGGTGAATACGGTTTGCAGTCAATGGAAAATGGTTTGCTCACCGCCCGTCAGATCGAAGCCGGCCGTATCGCCGCTCGTCAGTACGTCAGCCGTGAAGGCAAGCTTTTCGTCCGCGTCTTCCCCGACAAGCCCATCACCAAGAAGCCCTTGGAACAGCGTATGGGTAAGGGTAAGGCCGAGCCGGAATTCTGGGCTGCCAAGATCAAGCAAGGCACCGTCCTTTACGAACTGGCAGGCGTCCCCAAGGATGTGGCTCGCTCAGCACTGCTCCGCGTGGCACACAAGATGCCGTTTAAGGTTCGTTTCGTGGAACGTCGCCACGTCTAATCCCCCCGGACCCCCGGAAGTGTTTCTCAGGTAAGGGAAGCAACAAGGTGGGGCGGAGGTCAAGATGTGCAACTGATTGAGAAGGATCAGAACGATGAAGGCAAGTGAAATCAAAAAGCTCAGCGACGATCAGATCGAAGCGGAAATCAAACAGACCCGCCGCCAGATCTACGACCTGCGTAGCCAGGCTGTCACTGAACAGTTGGAAAACCCCGGTCAGAAAAGTGTGCTGCGTCGTGACGTGGCCCGTCTGCTTACTGAAAAACGTCAGCGTGAATTAGCTGCGAAAGGTGCATAACAATGGCACAAGCTACTGAAACAACAACTGGACGCGGCCCACTGGTCGGAACCATGGTCGGTGTGGTGACCTCCGATAAGCGGGACAAGACCCGTACCGTCGAAGTCAACTACTCCGTCAAACATGAGAAGTACGGCAAGTATCTTCGTCGCAGTACCCGTTACCAGGTCCATGACGAAAAGAACGAAGCCAAGCTTGGTGATACCGTCCAGATCGCACGTTGTCGCCCCTTGAGCAAGACCAAGACCTTCCGTCTGGTCAAGGTCGTCGAAACCAAGACCCTGTAATCAATCAACAGCACATCCGTGCGTTGTATGAGGATTTGAACCATGATTCAGCAGGAATCAAGAATTGATGTTGCGGATAACACCGGCGCCAAAATCGCCTATGTGATCCGTGTGCTTGGTCGCTCGACCGGCCACATGCGTCACTCGCGTCCCACCGCCACCATCGGTGACAAGGTCGTGTGCTCGATCAAGAAGTCGCTGCCCGGCAGTGACATGAAGACCGGCACCATTGTCAAGGGTGTGGTCGTCCGCTCCAAGTATCCCGTGCGTCGTGTCGATGGCAGCTATGTCCGCTTCGATCGCAACGCCATCGTCATCATCGACGACAACGGCAATCCCCGTGGGACCCGTATCTTCGGTGCCGTGGCTCGTGAGCTGCGTGAAAAGAACTACATGAAAATCGTATCCCTCGCTTCAGAGGTTGTCTAAGGAATCGGAGTTAACAATGCCACGACACATTCGCAAAGGTGACACGGTGTATGTCCGCTCCGGCTCGGACAAAGGTGCGACCGGCAAGGTGACCAAGGTGCTCGTCGATGACAATCGCGTCGTCGTCGAAGGCGTCAATGTTCGCAAGAAGCATATGAAGCCCACCCAGGCCAACCCCCAGGGCGGTATCGTCGAAAAGGAAATGCCCATTCACATTTCCAACGTCAGCCCGCTGGCGAACGACGGCAAGCCCACCCGTGTGAAGTTTGAAACCCGTGCTGATGGTTCCAAGGTCCGTCTGGCGGTTCGCACTGGCGAACAGCTCGGCCCGGAACTCAAAAAGGCCAAGAAATAAGTCATTAACAGCGTGTACCTGTATACAAGCAGGTCATAAGGAAGTCTTGAAATGACAACTCCGCGTCTCAAAGAAAAATTTAAAAACGAGGTCTGCCCCAAGCTTAAAGAGCAGTTCAACATCGAAAATCCGATGGCACTGCCCAAGCTTGAAAAGATCGTCCTCAACGTCGGTCTGGGTAAGCAACTCGAAGGCACCAAGGTCAATGCGACCGCCAAAGAGCAGGTCCTCGCTGACCTGGCAACGATCACCGGCCAAAAGGCTGTGATGGTCAAGGCCAAGAAGTCGGTGTCGAACTTCAAAGTTCGTGCCGGCTACGAAACCGGTGCGATGGTGACCCTCCGCGGCAGCCGCATGTGGACGTTCTTTGATCGTCTGATCGCCGTGGCCATCCCGCGTATCAAGGACTTTCGTGGTCTGAAGGACAACAGCTTCGACGGTCGAGGCAACTACTCCTTCGGCATCACCGAACAAGGTATCTTCCCGGAAATCGACATGGCCAACGCCAAGTTCCTTCACGGGATGAACATCACCTTCGTTTTCAAGAACTCGACGAACGAAATCACCAAGGAAGCGCTTAAGACAATCGGCATGCCGTTTGTGAAGCGCGACGAGGCATAACGGATAGGAACGACAGATATGGCGTCCAAATCAACTATTACCCGTAACGATAGAGTCAAAGCCTGTGTGGACAAGTACGCTGCCAAGCGTAAAGCCCTCAAGGATGCCGGCAACTACCTGGAACTCCAGAAGCTGCCGCGTGACTCCTCACCGACCCGCGTGCGTAACCTTTGTGCCCTGACCGGCCGCTCACGCAGTGTTTACCGCAAGTTCAAGATTTCCCGTCTCATGCTCCGCGAGTTGGCCTTGCAGGGCAAGATCCCCGGGATGCGTAAAGCCTCGTGGTAAGCCCCAGGAAATTTTCCCGTCCGCTGATGGCTTGGGAAAATTTCGGACCTTTGGACGTAAACAAGATTAATCATTGCACCACTCACGTTGAGTGACTAGCTGACTGGAGAAGCCAAATGGCATTGAGCGACCCGATCGCCGACATGCTGACCCGAATCCGCAACGCGGTACGCAACCGCTCAGAGCGCGTCGACTGCTTGAACAGCAAAGTCTGTTCCGGCATCGCCAACGTGCTTAAGCAGGAGGGTTACATCAACGACTACGCCGTCATCGAAGATGGACGTCAAGGTATCCTTCGCATTGAGCTCAAGTACGGCCCCCATGGTGAACAGGTGATCAACGCCATTCACCGTGAGTCCAAGCCCGGCTGCCGCGTGTACAAGAAGGTCAAAGAACTGCCCCGTCCCCTCGGTGGCCTTGGTATCGCGATTGTGAGTACCCCCGCAGGTGTGCTTTCCGATCGTCTTGCCCGGGACCAGAAGGTCGGCGGCGAGCTTCTGTGCACTGTCGAGTAAAAAACGTATTCCCCGTCCCTGTCAGTCCGACGCCGGTGATGTGAACCGGGTCAGCAGGGCAACGGCTAACAACCGAGGGCTGCTTGAAATAAGCCTGTTCGGAAGGAAATAACAAATGTCACGTATCGGTAAACAACCCATCACCATCCCCAGCGGTGTCAAAGTCACGACCAACGGTTGTGAAGTCTCCGTTCAGGGTAAAGGTGGCACACTCTCCTTCACCCACAAGCCGCAGATCACGGTCGCGGTCGAAGGCGACACCATCACCGTCACCCGCGATAACGACTCCCGCGAATCCAAGGCCCTTCACGGTCTGACCCGTTCGCTGGTCTTCAACATGATCGTCGGCGTCACCGATGGCTATGAAAAGAACCTCGAAATCAACGGTGTGGGTTGGACCGCTCAGGTCAAGGGTCGCGAAGTGCACCTGAACGTCGGCTTTGCGGACACCCGTATCGTCGGTATCCCCGAAGGCGTCACCGTCACCGTCGAAGGCAACAAGATCAAGGTCGTCGGCCCCAACAAGCAGTTGGTCGGTCAGTGTGCTGCCCAGATCCGTTCGCACAAGAAACCCGAACCCTACAACGGCAAGGGCATCAAGTACTCCGACGAAGTCATCCTCCGTAAGGAAGGTAAGGCTCTGGCAGGCTAAGGCCGCTAGCTAAAGCCGCATAAAACAACCTGGTCCTGCTTTACATTGCGAGCAGGTAAGGAAGGTTAAAACGATGAAACAACACAAGATCAAAACACTCCGTCGCGCTCGTCGCAAAACCGGTACCCGTAAGAAAGTCTTCGGCGATACCCAGCGTCCGCGTCTGACCGTTTACCGCAGCCTCAAGGAAATCTACGCTCAGATCATCGACGACATGGACGGCAAGACCCTGGTGGCTTGGTCCTCCAAGCAGGCCAAGCTCGGTAACGGTGGCAACATTGCTGCTGCAACCGAAATCGGCAAGCAGTTGGCTGAGAAGGCCGTTGCCGCGGGTATCACCCAGGTCCAGTTCGACCGTAACGGCTTTAAGTATCACGGTCGTGTCAAGGCTCTGGCCGACGGTGCCCGCGAAGGCGGACTGAAGTTCTAACCCCCGGAACCCCGGAATACTCCCGGAAGTTTCCCCAGTGAATTTGGTCACTGATGGAGACTCCGACAGACTAAAAGACCTGGACTTGAGATGCCCAGGCAATAGAAAGTAATTCAAATGGCTGAATTTCTCGAAGACTCTTCAAAGACGCTTGAATCCACCACTGTGTACCTGTGGCGTAACGCCAAGGTCGTCAAGGGTGGTCGTCGCTTCTCCCTGAGTGCTCTCGTTGTTGTCGGTGACCGCAACGGTAGTGTTGGGATTGGTTACGGCAAGGCTGCTGGTGCTCCTGCTGCCATCGAAAAGGCACAGAAGAATGCCCGCAAGTCTCTGACCAAGGTCGTCCTCAAGGACGGCACCATCCCCCACGAAGTGACCGGCAAGTTCTGTGCTTCCAAGATCAAGCTGATTCCCGCTGCCCCGGGTACTGGTGTCAAAGCCGGTGCTTCCGTGCGTGCCGTGTTGGAAATGGCCGGCGTCAAGGACTGCATGACCAAGAGTCTGGGGTCGGCCAACCAGAAGAACCTGGTCAAGGCCACCATGCTCAGCCTGCTTCAACTTCAGTCCAAGGACACCATCGCCAAGCTGCGTGGTGTGGATCTTGGCATCACTGAAGTGGAAGAAAAGATCGAAGCTGGTATGCGTTACCTGCCCCAGACCTCCAGCACCGAAAAGGCCAAGGCCCCGGTGAACAAGGTCGGACAGAAGAATGCCAAGGGTGGCGGCGGTCGTGGTCGCGGCGGACGTGGCCGTGGTCGCGGTGGTGATGAAGCACAAGCAGCAGATCAACAGCAGCAGGGCGGTGGTGAAGAAGCACCCAAAACCGAAGCACCGGCAACGGACGCTCCGGCAGCCCAAGCCAAGCCTGCAGAAGGCGAAACCAAGTCCGCTGAATAAGACTTAGACTATTGTTTTTGGATAAGATTGCCCTTGGTTAAGGCCATGGGATTTGAAAAGATACATCATTCCGGATAGTTTTACTGATCCGGTCAGGAGCTTAACCAGCCATGATGATTCACGAAATTACTGAAAAAGTCGGCCGTCACAAAAAGCGTAAGCGCGTGGGCCGTGGTCCGGGCTCTGGCCTGGGCAAGACCTGTGGCCGTGGTCACAAGGGTGCCGGCAGCCGTGCAGGCTACTCCAAGAAGGCGGCTCACGAAGGTGGCCAGATGGCTTTCTTCCGTCGCATTCCCAAGCGTGGCTTCACCAATGCGATGTTCCGCACCGACTATGCCATCGTCAACATTCAGGACCTTGCCAAGCGTTTTGAAGACGGTGCCGAAGTCAACCCGGACATGCTCGTCAAGGCCGGTTTGATCCGCAACACCAAGGATCCTGTCAAGGTTCTGGGACAGGGCGAACTGTCCAAGAAGCTGACCGTGACGGCTGCCAAGTTCAGCGAATCGGCCAAGGCCAAGATCACCGCTGCCGGTGGTACCGCCACCGAAGCCTGAAATGACTAGTTTGAATTGACCTTTAGGGGTCCGATGATCCCGGTAAGATCCGGGGGATAACGATGCTTCAAGCCTTCCTGAATATCTGGCGAATCAACGAGCTGCGTAACAAACTTTTGTTCACGTTGGGGATGCTCGCCATCTACCGCATTGGTTTTTTCATTCCATTGCTCGGTGTGGACCAGAGTTCGTTGTCGGCTTTTGCTGAAAAGTCCCAGGACACCGCGATGGGCAATCTGATCAGTTTCGTCGGTATTTTCACCGGCGGTAACTTCAGCCAATCGACCATCTTTGGTCTTGGTATCATGCCCTATATCTCGTCATCCATTATCTTCCAGTTGCTAGGCACGGTGGTCCCGAGCTTCCAGCAACTCCAGAAGGAAGGACCGGCGGGGCGGCAGAAGATCGTCGAATACACCCGCTATGGCACGGTGGCCTTGGCTGTTGTCCAGGGCTGGTTCTGGTTGAGCTTCATCCAGTCCAACCAACTGGTTTATCCCGAGTACTCAGGCACGTTCATGTTCGTGCTCTCCGGCTTACTGGCCCTCACCGCCGGTGCCGTGTTCCTGATGTGGCTCGGTGAACAGATTGACAAGTACGGCATCGGTAACGGTGCTTCGCTGATCATCACCGCAGGAATCATCGCCGGGATGCCCGGTGCCATCGGCATCATTGCTGAAGGCTTCTCGATGACCGGGGATGAAGGCTCTTACACCCCCTGGACCGTGATTCTCCTGTTTGCTGCTTTCATCACTGTGGTGGCAGGCTCGATTCTCATCACACAGGGCCAGCGTCGCATCCCGATCCAGCAGGCCAAGCATACCCGCGGTCGTCGCGTTTATGGTGGTCAGAAAAGCTATCTGCCGTTGCGTGTGAATCACGGCGGTGTCATGCCCATCATCTTTGCTTCGTCATTGATGATGTTTCCAAGCCTGCTCTTTGGCTGGCTTGTCGGTGTCTTTGAAGGTAACAGCTTTTTTGACTTCCTCGACCGGAACTTCCGTGACCCCTTGAGCTTCCCATACCTGGCGTCTTACGTCGGCATGATCTTCTTCTTCGCTTACTTCTGGACCACCGTCCAGTTCCAGCCCAAGGAGATGGCCACCCAGCTTCGTGACCACGGGAGTTTCATTCCTGGTCTGCGTCCGGGTCCGCGTACCGCCGAGTACCTTGAAACCGTCATGGAACGCATCACCTATGTCGGTGCAGGTTTCCTGGCAGTCATCGCTGTCATCCCCAGTGTGGTGGCAGGTTACTTTGAAATTCCCTTTGCCGTCACCAGTTTCCTCGGTGGCACGGGTTTGCTGATCGTCGTCAGCGTCATGCTCGATTTCGTCCAACGAATCGAAGCTGGCTTGATGATGCGTAACTACCCGGGCTTCCTGGCAGGAGCAGGGGGCAAGGGGCCCAAGATTCGAGGCAGCCGTCCATCCTGATTTTCTTCAGGGATTCGGCTCAATTGAGACTTGGCATGGACAGGCTTTTTTGATATGATTCTGGGCTCTGCAAAATTTGCAGGCTTAGTGAAGCAAAGTCAGGCCCGGAAACATGGCAATTAAACGCAAGACGCGAGAAGAAATCGGCAAAATGCGTGCGGCGGGGCGGATCGTCCATAAAGTGCTGCAACACTGTCGGGAAAACTGCAAGCCCGGTGTTACCACCAAGGAGCTTGACGACTCAGCGTATGAAGTGTTCACAGCCGCCGGTGCTCGTGGGTTGTTCAAGAACTATCCCACCTACCGCGAAGGTGAAGGCTTCCCGGCAAATCTGTGCATCTCGGTTAACGAGGTGGTTGTTCACGGGATTGCTGATGATTACAAAATCAAGGACGGCGACATTGTCGGTTTCGACTGTGGCGTCCAGCTTGATGGTTGGTGCGGCGATTCGGCGACCACGGTGATGGTTGGCAACGTTGCCCCGGAAGTTCGCAAACTCTGCGAAACCACCGAAGCCATTCTCATGGCTGCCATCGAAAATATCCGTCCCGGCCGCAAGTGGAGCCAGGTCGCACGGATCATGCAGAACATCGCCGAGCGTGAAGGCTACGGCGTGGTGCGGGACTTCGTCGGTCACGGCATCGGTCAAACGATGCACGAAGACCCGAAAGTCCCCAACTTCGTTAGCAGGGATCTGCTGATGAATGACATTGAACTCCGCGAAGGGATCGTGCTGGCCGTTGAGCCGATGTGCAATCTCGGGACGGATAAAGTCAGAACACTGGCTGACGGTTGGACTGTGGTAACGGTCGACAAAAAGCCCGCTGCTCACTACGAGCACACCATTGCTGTGACCGCCGATGGCTGTGAAGTTCTGACTGACGGCAATTGAATAACAGGCCTTGAGACAGGCGGAAAGAGAGTAGCCAGACAATGGCGAAAGAAGACAAAATTCAGGTAGACGGCGAAGTGCTCGATGCATTGCCCAACGCAATGTTCAAAGTCAAGCTGGACAACGGCCACGAAATTCTGGCCCAGATCTCCGGCAAGATGCGTATGCACTACATCCGAATTCTCCCTGGTGACAAGGTGACCGTGGACATCAGTCCTTACGACCTGACCCGTGGTCGGATTATTTATCGTCAGTAATGCCCCTGTAGGGATACTGACCTAAGCGAGGTAGAACCATGAAAGTTCGCTCCAGCGTGAAACGAATCTGTGAAAACTGCAAGATCATCCGTCGTAAAGGCGTGATCCGCGTGATCTGCACCAACCCCAAGCACAAACAGCGTCAAGGCTGACCCCCGGAAGTTTCCCCAGTGAAACTTATGCCGGTTGGTTAATAAGCCAGCGTCTATGAGAATAGAAGGAAAGCAACATGCCCCGTATTGCAGGCACAGACATCCCGGATAACAAGCCCATCCGTATCGCACTCCGCTACGTCTTTGGTGTCGGTCCCAAGATCGCCGAAGACCTGCTTACCGAAGTCGGTATCGAAGGCCACGTCCGCGCCAACACCCTCACCGAAGAACAGTGTGCTCAGATCTCCAACGTGATCGAAGCCAAGTTCCTCGTCGAAGGTGCACTCCGTCGCCAGATCTCGCAGAACATCGGCCGTTTGCGTGACATTCGCTGCTACCGTGGTGATCGTCATCGTCGTGGCCTGCCCGTTCGCGGTCAGCGTACACAAACCAATGCCCGTACACGCAAGGGTCGTAAGAAGACCGTTGCAGGTAAGAAGGGCGTCAAGGGTCAGAAGTAATCTGACACTTGCAGGTTGGACTGGGTTGCTGTAAACACCCAGTTCAAGCACCGATCTGGTTCGCCGACTCTCCGACGGACCAGGGAGCAAGAAAGAAGAAGGAACACATGGCAAAGAAGACCAAAAAAGTTCGCAAGAATGTCTCGCGTGGCATCGCCCACATCAAGGCGACATTCAACAACACCATCGTCACCATCACCGACATGAACGGCGAAACGCTCTGTCAGGACTCCGCCGGTTCCACCGGTCAGAAGGGTTCACGTAAGAGCACCCCGTTTGCCGCGACACGTGCTGCCGAATCCTGCGCCACCAAGGCCAAGAAGTTCGGCATGCAAACCGTTGAAGTCCGCGTCAAGGGCGCCGGTGCCGGTCGTGAATCTGCTGTGACCGCTCTGCAGGCTGCCGGCCTCAAGATCACCGCTGTCGAAGATCACACACCGATCCCGCACAACGGTTGCCGCCCCCGCAAGCGTCGCCGCGTCTAATCCCATTAAACCGCTTGCGGTTTAGCGCTCCCATGATGATCGTCTTCAACGAATCATTGAGCGCAACAGACGAACGACTTAAAGTTATATACTCACCCCGCTGACACAGAAGCTCGATTGAGGATTGCCAACAACCTCAACTCCAGGCGTGAAGTCGGCGGATATCCTTCAAAGGATTGTTGGCAAACGGAGACCGTTTTATGCGTATCAGATGGCGCAATCTCGAACTGCCCAGCCGCGTTGTGGCAGATGAAAAGTTCACCTCGGAAACCTACGGCAAATTCACCGTGGAGCCCTTCGAGCGTGGTATGGGTACGACCATTGGTAACTCCCTGCGTCGTATTCTCCTCTCAAGCCTGGAAGGTGCTGCCTGCACAAGCGTCAAAATCGCCGGTGCCAGCCACGAATTCTCCAGCCTTGAAGGTGTGACCGAAGATGTCACCGACATCATCCTCAACATCAAGAACCTGATTGTCTCCAGCGAATCTGATGAACCCAAGACTCTGCGTTTGTCCGCTGAAGGTCCTGGAGAAGTCACCGCTGAACTCATCGAAGCTGACACCTCCGTCACCATCGTCAACAAAGATCTGATCCTGTGTACCCTCACTAAGCAGATCGACTTTGACATGGAACTGAAAGTTGAAAAGGGTCGTGGTTACGTCCCGGCATCTGAACAGTACCAGTCCGGCGAAGACCAGGAAGTCGGTGTCATCCCCGTCGATGCCATCTACAGCCCCGTCGTCCGTGTCCGCTACAAGGTTGAAGACACCCGCGTGGGTCAGAAGACCAACTACGACAAGCTGACGCTGGAAATCTGGACCAACGGCACGATCAGCCCCGAAATGGCTTTGGTCGAAGCTGGCAAGATTCTGCGTAAGCACCTTAACCCGTTCGTCCAATACTTCGAAATCGGCAAGGAAACCGCCAGCGAAGCCGCTGCCGCCGCTGCCCGCGTCGATGAAGACCTGATCCGTAAACTGCAGATGCCCATCAGCGAACTGGAAATGTCCGTCCGTGCAAGCAACTGTCTCGAATCAGCCAAGATGAATACTGTTGCTGACCTGGTTCAGCAGACTGAAAGTGATTTGTTGAAGGTTCGCTCCTTCGGCAAGACCTCGCTCCGCGAAGTCCGCCGTAAGCTGACCGAACTGGATTTACACCTGGGCATGGAGTTGCCCGAAGAACTGCGTCAGCGCATTAAAGCTGATTCAGTGATCTGATATTTTTGAGTTAACGAAAGCACCGACAGGCTTGATGCCTGACGGGGAGGTTAAATACCATGCGACACAGAGTAGGTGGATTCAAACTCGGACGTGACACGGAACATCGTAAAGCGATGTGGCGTAACATGGCCATTTCCCTGCTGACCCACGGCCAGATCACGACAACGGTTCCCAAGGCCAAGAGCCTCAAGCCCTTCGTCGAAAAGCTCATCACCCTCGCCAAAAAGGGTGACCTGGCTTCCCGCCGTCGCGTCATCCAGCAGATCGGCAACCCCATCATGGTCAAGTTTGACGAAGACCCCGATGTCAGCCGCAACAAGTACGGCGAACTCGTCGACGGTCCCAAGCTCGTCAAGCGTCTGTTTGACGTGATCGGCCCGCAGTTCGCTGACCGCGACGGTGGTTACACCCGAATCGTTCGTCTGGGCAAGCACCGCATCGGCGATGCCGGTGATCTCTGTGTGATCCAGCTCGTCGGCGATGAGTCCGGCCCGCAGGTGTCCGGCCAATACAGCCGTCGCCGCGACAAAGCCAACAAGCGCATGGAATTCGCCGCCAAGATCCGCAAGGGTACCAAAGCCCCGGAAGCCGCGACGGCAGTCACCGAAGCCCCGGAAGCTCCTGCCCAAGAAGCTCCCGAAAAGACCGAAGAATAAACCCGAGCCCTAAGGCACGGCACGAAAACAAAACCCTCATCATGTGGCAAACATGGTGAGGGTTTTTTATTTAAGAATCAATCGTCACTGAAAGTGAGGATTGACATAGCTTCGGGAATTTGCGTTCTATCCAGGGATGTACGTAGAGTTCAAAGATTCGCGTACACAGTGCAAGTGAACTCATCTGATATATCCCGGAAAATACAAACGGATTCAACTTAACGATTCCCATAATCAGAGATGTACATGAGAGGATCATTGGGCCCCAATAGAAAAAAGCCAAACCGAATCTCCTGAATTTGTCTTTGATCTCTTTGTTCTTTTTCTTACCGAAACCATATGCATAGACAGAAAACTGAAATTGAAACCAAAGAAACAGAATACCGATACCAAATTTTAGATGCTGCCAGAAAAATGAATCTAAGGTCAGATCAGAATTGGGATCAAACAATACCGGCCAAATAAAGACATTTGGAATGCTGGCCAAGACTAAGGCCATACTATAAACGAGCTTTCGATCCAAAGCTTCAATGGTTTGCTCGAACTGATGGGTGATCAATGTTTTCCCTCGGAATTCAATTTTGGCTTGCAGTATAGTCCTAGAGAAATCCCTGAGCAAGAATCATTACTCACTTGGCATCACATCTCTTAACGACTATATTCCACGTTCTACTTTTCTTTTCTTGGGGATTTCCATTGAAACGTACATGTCAGGGATGTGGTGCTGGGGTCCGTGATTCTTCGTTAGTGACCTGCCCGCAATGTGGCGAGTTTTTCCCGGAGCGCAAACGTGGTCGATTCTTTGTGGTCGCCATGCTTGGTGTGATTGGGCTGACGTACCTGTTGCCGTATCCCAATGACACCGAGTTTGCGCGGATGTATGGATTTGTCTACATGCTCGTTCGTCTGGTCTGTGCTGTGCTGCTGTTGCGGCATAGCTGGTCAGATTTGTATGACGACTTCCCAGTGCAAACGTCCAAAGCGCAAGGCGAGAAGCCGACCTATCGTTTGTATTCCGTGGGCCAGATCGCATGGGCGACATTCTGGGGGACGCCGCTGGCTGGCTTTGTTGTGTTAGCGATTAACTTTTCGCGTCTTGGTCATCTTACTCAACGCAATAAGATGTTCCTGACAGGTTGGATCGTGTTCGTTTTGTTGATGCTTTTTGCCGGGCTCTTGCCGGATCGATTCGGGTCGGATGCATCGATTGCGATTTTGATGTTGATAGCGATGTCGTTCTATGCAAGAGCCCAGATCGGTGAGCAATATGCCAGGCATATCCAAAATGGTGGTGAGCGTGCATCGTCATGGGCAGCAGCTGGGATTGGCATCTTAAGCGTCATCTCTGCCATGATTCTCTTTATAGGATTGGCTGTGTTACTCTCATTGATCGACTGGAGCACAACGCTGGGTGGCATGTCGTGATCATCAAAGTCACTTTTGATTTATAATAACCTTGTGCTGTCCGGAAAGAGCTGTGACTACTGGGTGATATGCCTGTTATTTCGTTATCTGTTTAATGTTGTCGGGGGAATCATGAAATTTGTTTGTTATGTTCTGGTCGCTTTGGGGTTGTCTTTTCTACTTGTGGGGTGCGAGACTTCGCAGGTGGTCCGGACGCCACCCTCCAGTGTCTGTGTGTTGAAAAAAGCGGGTGAACTGCCGCGTCAGAAACTTCGATATCAAATCCCACAAGGGCAGATGGAAAAGCTTGAATGCACCAACAAATTTCTTCTCGATCAGCACATTGGTGGCTATGCTCGCATTTTCTGGTATCCGTCGTTACGTCACGTGCTCATGGTTAAAGCGATTGAGACCTTGCCTGATGGCACTGTAAAGATTGGCTTCACCATCGACTTTGTTCAGGCACTTGATCAGGACAACAACCCCATTACGAAAAAAATCAAACCCTTGTTGACAGAGTTGCCCCCAATTACCGGATCGTATCTGTTAACACCTACGGGCAAGGTTAAAGATATCATCTTTGCAGTCAAACCGGACCCGGATGATGAAAATGATGTCGTTGGTGATGTTCAGTACATGCTCAAGCACATCCTCAATAACATGACTTACCAATTACCTCAGGAACCGATTGGAATCGGTGCCGTGTGGTCGTATCAATTGCCTGTGCGTAGTCAGACTTTTTCAGCAACGATCCACATGCAAGTTACATTGGTTGGCTATAAGGCAGACAATGCTCAGTTGAAGTTTTCATTCTATCAGTCGGTTCAAAATCGCCACTTCCGTAAGGGAACTATGCACTTTAAACTCAAACGTCATATTGTCCATGGACAAGGTGAAAGTCAGATGAGTCCGAGCAGCGTGGTGCCAACCTTGTATTTGAAACGACGCATCATGCAGCGAATCGGTGTTGAGGAACATGGCATGGAACTTAATGTGATTAATGAAGGTCAAGAAGAAATGAAAGTGACGCCTTTTGCTGATCTCTGATTTTCAGACAGGCGAAACATATCGATCCTGGCTGTTCTATGGCATAAGCGAACACGCCAATGTCTGTCAGTCTTTTTTCCATGATTCGTTCGATTATCGCAACAGTCTCATCGAATAGGGATTGATCCCTTCAGGAGGTTTCATGCCACAACTGAGCACTGAGCCAACGAATACCAATGATCCGTTGTTGGATGTGGCCGAGTCTGTATCGGAGTTGGATGAAAAACAACTGCATGTGTTGAAGCAGAAGGTATTGGCTTTCACCAGTCAATGTGTCAACTCTGCCCGTTCGAGTATCCGACTGGTTTACTACAGTCTTGCCTTGATACTCAGTGTCGCAGCATTGGCAACGGTATATTTTAATTTCCAGGGCCATCATTACCGTACGACATTGATCCTGCTGATACTTGGGCCAGCCATGTTGCTGTTGCTTGGGTATTGGAAGCTGCTGAAGGTGCTCACGTCTCTACCGGATCAGGTTAATGATGTGGTGACACGCGTGCTTGAGATGAAGTCGGTTTACCGTGAGAAATTGCCCAAGGTTTATGAACTTCGCAAAGGTGTGATCGGCCGCGCCAAGTTGTACTGGTTTTTGGGGCGCGTCTTGCGTGATGGGATTAAACTTCTCAAAGATGGCAGAGATTTACCCCGCAGCTTTTTCATGCTCGCCATTCTTGGCAATCCGATTTTCTGGGTTTCATTGACCGTCTGTCTGTTGGCATCCTATGCTTTTTCAGCAATGACGCTCATGGTCATTGTGCTGCATGTTGTGACGGGAATATAGTGCCGCTCTTGACAGGTCGCATAAATCGCGAATAATGATCTATCATTTAGAAGTCAGACTTCCGGAGGATCAATTGAAAAAATTACTTTTCCTGGTCACGTTATCCCTGTTTGCGTATGCTTGTTCTGCGCCTGTCGAAACACAACAGGCAATCGCGGTCAATCAAGTTGCATCGATCAACACCACCTACAACGGCCCGCGTTATCCAATTGTCGTGGGACAGTTTGAAAACAAAACGCAATATCACAAAGGCATCTTTTACGATGGTAAGGATGACCAGATCGGTCACCAAGCCAAGCAGATTCTCAAGACACACCTGGTTTCAACCAACCGTTTCACAGTGATGGATCGTTGGAATCTTGAGCAGATCAAGCAGGAAGCCGCGTATGCAGGCCAAACTTTAAATATCACCGCAGGCAAGCTGGTGATCTCAGGAGCGGTGACTGAGTTCGGACGTCGGGAGACAGGTGGTGAAGCTTTGGGGGGCGTGCTTGGTGGATCTCGTACGCAATCAGCTTATGCCAAAATTTCCGTTTCCATTATTGATGTGAATACTTCACAGATCGTCTTTTCAGCACAAGGTGCCGGCCAGACCAATCTGACAAATGAGCAGGTACTCGGTTTCGGATCAAAGGCTGGTTATGACGCGACGTTGACAGATAAGGTGTTGAATCTGGCGATGATTGAAGTTGTCAATCGCCTTGTCGAAGGTTTGGAATCGGGGAAAATCGTACTTCCGGGACAATAAAACAATGAAAAATATCAGTGGATTTGTACTTCTTGCAGGCTGTTCAATCATGCTTCTGGGATGCGTTGAGCAGCAAATGTATCAATGGGGACACTACGAGCAATCCGTCTATCGGATGTATCACAGCAAAGAGTTCAGTCCTTCCAATGAAATCGTGATTCTTCAAAAAGACATTGAAAAAGCAAAAGAGAATAACAAGCAGATTGGGCCAGGGGTTCAAGCGCATTTAGGTTATCTGTATACGCTTGAAGGCGACACGGTTGCTGCGACTCAGATGTTTGAATCTGAAATGGCATCTTTCCCGGAAAGCAAAGTCATGATTGAACGTCTATTGAGGAAGATGCCATGAACAGAATTATTTTTGCCTTATTGCTTGGGGTGGCCATTGTCCTGACAGGTTGTGCCAGCCAGAAGCCTACGGACTATCGTCAATACGTCAATCACATGCCACGGTCGATTGTGGTCTTACCGCCGATCAATGAGTCCGCTGAAGTTGCTGCATCCGACGCTTTTCTGTCAACGGTAACACGACTGCTGGCCGAGAAGGGGTATTACGTTTACCCGGTTGCGCTGGTTGATCAGCATATGAAAGAAAACGGCGTGACGATTCCGGGGGAGATGCACCAGGTTAATCCTGCCAAGTTTAAAGAGGTGTATGGTGCCGATGCCGTCATGCTCATTCATATCAAGGAATGGACGACAACTTATATTGTTCTGGATTCGACGACCAAAGTGACGTTGGCTTTTAATCTGGTTGACACGCAAACCGGGCAGACCCTCTGGCAGCAGGCATCAACCTACGCATACAGTTCAAGCCAGGGCCAGAGTAATTTGGCAGCCATGGTTGTGGCTGCAACCATCCGTGCGATAGCCAGTGCCGCGGTGGATTTTGAAACCAACGTCGCCAGGTATGCAAACCAAGTTGCATTTTACGATGCGCAATCCGGCTTGCTGATCGGTCCCATGCACCCCAAATATCAGGAATCGCAAGTGAATGTTCAGGCCAAGCTTCAAGCGATTGAGAAGTGGGAAGCTGAACATGCCAATCTGCCATCTGAATCGCAAACTCTTGCGACAGATCCTGCCCAATAAGTCAACAAAGGTTTGTTTGTTCTCACCCCAGTACCGAAAAGTCTGCAAATAAAGCATAAATCGTTGCGACCGCGATGAGCAGGGCAATACCGCCGGGGACTGCAAAACGCCAGGGGGTGATGTCGACTTCACCGGTGTGTTGATGCTCCCAGGCTTGGGCAGTGGGTGCGAGTTTGCCGATGATGAGCATGATCAAGATTAAGCCGACGAAGACCAGTCCCAGGAAGTGATAGTCATTGATCAGATCACCTGCGATGGTCTTGGCTGCATCTTGGGTGTGACTGAGCGTGACGTAGGCTACGCCATTCTTATCGGTCTGTGTGACACCTTCTGCATTTACCAACGCATAACCGGGTTGCTGAAGCAACTGCTCGACCTGTGCCAATGGCTTATCGATCTGCGACGTTACCTGTTTGGTTCCGATGGGAACGAAGTAGCCGGTGGCAATGATCAACAACCCTGCAATCAATCCGACTTTGGCAGCAATCGGAGGCACACGTTTGGTGAGCAATCCCATGATCACCACTGCAAAAATCGGGATGAAATACAGGCCGTTCATTTTCTGGAGATAGGCATAGATGCTCGATTGGCCGATGAGCATCGGCGCGACCGCGACCGCTACGATTGCAATGATAATGCCGAACACACGCCCGGAGCGTACCACCTGCTGTTCAGTCGCATCGCGCTTAAAGACGTTCTGATACAAGCCGATGGAAAAGAGCGTGCAGGCGCTGTTGAGCGCGGAGTTAAACGAACTGAGAATCGCACCGACCATCACAGCAATGAAAAAACCGGTCAGAGGGGCAGGCAATACATCACGCACAAGTCGACCATATGCCATGTCATTTCGCATGCCTGCATCACCCGCATACAGGTGATAAGCAATGATACCCGGGAGAACAAGATACAGCGGTCCAAGTAATTTCAAAGCGCCGCAAAGGATCACGCCTTTCTGGCCTTCACGCAGATTACTCGCGCCGAATGTCCGTTGGATGATCTGCTGGTTGGTGGTCCAGTAGAACATGTTCAGCAGGAAAACACCAGTGAAAACCGTGCTAAACGGCACTTCCTGTGTCGGGCCACCGATGGAGTTGAACCGATCAGGATTGGTTTTGATCACCGTTTGCAGACCATCAAGCATGCCGCCGGTGTCGCTGACTTTGGTTAAGCCGAAGTAGACAATCAGCATGCCACCAGTGAGTAGCCCCACGCCGTTAAGTGTGTCGGAGACGGCAACGGATCGCAGGCCGCCCCAGAGTGCATAAACCGATCCGACGATGCCAACGAATGCTGCCGTCAACGCGATGAGTACAAAGTCGTTGTTAATGCCGGTGAGTTTTTGCAGGTCAACCATCTCGCTAAGCCCACGTGCACCGGTGTACAAAATGATGGGCAGGAGAATCCCGGCATAGGCAAAGAGGAAGATGACCGTGGTGATGGTCTGTGTGCCATGGTCAAAGCGTTCTTCCAGGAGTTGCGGGACCGTGGTGATCCCACTCTTGAGATATCGTGGCAGGAAGAACAAAGCCATGAACACCAGCGCGACAACCGCGACGACTTCCCATGCCATGACACTCAAGCCGTCTTTGTATGCGGAGCCGTTAAGTCCGACCATCTGTTCGGTGGAGAGATTGGTCAATAGCAATGAGCCGGCAATGACGATGCCGCCCAGCGAGCGTCCGCCCAGGAAGTATCCGGCGGATGTTGCGTGATCATCTTTATGTGTGATCAGCCATGTGAGTATGCCAACAAGCGCGGTGAAAAAGACAAATGAGATAATGACCATGAGGTGTTCCCGTGCGAGCAATAGAAAGGGTGTGGACGTGCTCTTTGATTCTAACGCGCCGCATGGATGGGATGAAGTTGTTTTTATTTTTCAGTGCGTTGTATCACGGCATTTCTTTGCCGGTCATGATTTGATAAATCTTGCGGGGAACCTCGGTGTTATCGAAGTTGCCTTCGAAGTGTTGGGCACCGACACCGATGGCGGAGATCGGCACGTCGGCTGCGCTGTGACCATGCGTGGTGAATTGATAGCCGGCAGCATTGGCTGAGAGCTTGAGGAAGGCTTCGGTGAAATCGTTGTTCTTGCCGTGATTGTAGACGATAGGCTGACCGTCAAGCAGCGCCTGCCAGGCTTTTTGCAGGAATGTGACGTTTTTTTCCGGTTGCTCGCGGATACCAAAATGGATCTGCGCCATCTGGTATGCGGTATTGAAATCCGCCTTCATGGCAACGAGTTGTTTGAGTTTGGTTTTGAAATGATCGTAGCTGGTGGTTTGCGCTGCAAGGTAGGCGGGATTGGGTTGACCGTCATGCTGCATGCCACCGGTTTCGTGGTCAGCGGTGATGACGATGAGCGTGTCATTGGGATGCTTGTTGTAAAAGTCCAATGCAGCGGAGATGGCATGGTCCAACGCGATGACTTCGTGCGCCATGGTGCGGACTGCATTGCCATGACCTGCCCAGTCGATCTTGCCACTTTCGACCATCATGAAAAAGCCCTTGTCATTTTCAAGCAGTCGGATGGCATGTTCGGTGAATGTAGCCAGTGAGATGTCATTGCTCGCGCGATCCGCTTCCCAGGGAAGAGGACGTCTGTCACTGTCCATTCGTTCGTTAAATCCGATGACACGTTGACCGGGTTTGGCGTTGATGAGTGCCTCAAGCGAATGGGTGATGAGAAAACCGTTTTGTGATGCGACTTGGAGATTATCAATGCCGTTGGCGGACTTGCCGGACAAGCCACCACCTGCAAAATATTCAAACGGACTTGCTGCCAATTCCTGTGAGATTTGGAAGACCATTTTGCGTGACGGTTGATGAGCGTAGAAGCAGGCAGGTGTCGCGTGGTCGAGGGTGACGGATGTGAGGATGCCGACTTTCGTACCCGCTTGGTGGACATGCTCCGCGAGGGTGGCGAGTTTGGCCTGTTTGTCCGGCGACATGCAGATCACACCGTTATTGGTCTTGCTGCCACAAGCCAATGCCGTCCCCGCCGCCGCCGAGTCGGTGACGCTTGCGTTGGCTGAGTGTGTCTTGATCAACCCCTGCACCGGCAGCTTATCCATCTCCAACTTGGCCTGAGCGTCACCGGTGACACCGATGAGATACTGCTGCCCGACTTCGCGTTGCAATGGCCCCATGCCGTCACCGATGAAATAGAACACATACTTGGCGCGGTCCTGAGCGTGGACTGCCTGCATACATAGGAACATCACAATCAGGCAGGTGATCCAACGGATTCTGGAAAGGGTCAAAGGTCTGGCGGGCATGTTGATCTCATCTTGTTTGACAAGTTTGTAAAGCAATATTGTACTTCACTCGTCCTGGCGGAACATGTTGGTGATGTGTGAAAAATTGAAATCTATCTATGGTTGATGTCACTGACTTAAAATCGGCAGACTCAATGAGCCATAGGGCGTGTCCGCATCGAGTTTGCCAGACAAGGTGTAGCTTGCGTTGCCACTCTTGATGATGTTCAGCGCACCGAGCCCAAGACTCATCGCGTTAAACGAGACTGGGATTTGCAGACGCTGTGCCTGCCCCTTGGTGAAACTCACCGGCTTGGTGATCTTGGAACTGACCACATTCTTGCCACCGACTGCAAAGGCATAGTCCAGTTGCTTCATCGTCAAACCAAAATCGTTGAGATTGGTGATATTCAAATCAATCGTCGCGGTGGTCTCCGACAGCGATACTTTGTCCCAGTTGACGTTGGCAATCGACACCTTGGGGACCATGGGGATCGGCAATTCGCCCTGTTTTTTCAGGGGTAAACTCACATTGCCAATACCTGGTACTTTCGTCGAAAACGTGGCGTTGACTTGATAGGGCACGACTTGGCCGGGCTTGATGCTTGATGCCAATTGCAATAGTGATGCATAGGTCACCTTGACGGGGACATGGATGGTCGAGGAACTGCCTGCGGGGATGGCTTTGTCGGATGTGATCTTGCCGGAGACAAAATCGACTTGTTGTGTGGCAAGGGTGTAATCCAGATTCACATTGGGGATTGCAACCGAGTACGGATTGTTCACCTGCACCGCCATGTCCACGGTCGCATCGCTGAGCGATAAATCCGCAATGGAGACGGATTGCAAGTGAGCGGTGGGTTTGGCCATGCCATCCAGGACTTTGCTAAGCGTCTCACAGCCGGTTAAAGCGGTCATTGCCAGTGATAGAATCAAGACGGCGAAGCGGGATCGTGTAGCTGAGTGCATGAAGAATTCCTGACGATGGGTAGGGGTGATATTGCGAAGTTCAGATACCCTCATGGTACGACATTGCGTTTGAGATGCCATGTGCTTTTACGATTTGGCAAGGCGGTGTCTCTTGCGTATGGTGTTGGTTTGAGACCGGGAGTATGCACGATGGCCAAACTGGAAGATGAACTTGCCAAACTCAACGAACTGGATTTGTCTGATCCCAATGAGGCGGATGCTGCCAGCCAGGTGCTCAGCCGGGCTTTGTCGGGTAAGAACAATCACCTGATCGCCCGTGCCGCGACTTTGATTGGTGAACACAAACTCGAAGCATTACTCCCCAAACTTGAGCAGGCTTTTGAGCGTTTACTGCCAACCGCATCACGGGCAGACAAAGGGGGCAGTGCCATGACCGCTTTGGCCAAGTCGATGACACTGCTTAACAGTCAGGCGTCGGGGCTCTTTGCTGCAGGCTCCCGGCATGTCCAGATGGAACCGGTCTACGGCGGGAAGGTTGATGTGGCCGACCACCTGCGTGGGTGGTGCGCCCAAGGGTTGGCTCAGACTGGCGATCCTGATGCATTAACGCATATTGCTGGCCTGTTGGCTGATCCTTGCCCACAAACCCGGTTGGCAGCGATCAAAGCTGTGGAAATCTCCGGCAGGGCGGATGTCGGCTTGCCCTTGTTGATGCTCAAAATCGCCCAGGGTGATCCCGAGCCACAGGTCTATGGCCAATGTGTCACCGCGATCCTGCATCTTGGCGACGCGTCGGGCGTTGAATTATTCAAGCCACTTCTGAATCACGACGACCCATCCGTGGTCGAGCAGGTGCTTTTAGCCATTGGTCAGTCACGGGATAATTCGCTAAGCGACTTGTTGATTGACTTTTATGAACGATCCCTTGAGCCGGAGATCCAGACGTCGACCATGCTTGCCATGGCCATGCTCCGTTCTCAGAGCACATTGGCCTACCTGGAAGACCTGGTGGTTGATGGCAGCGAACGGGCGGCGGATCAGGCGATCGATGCGCTGGGCATCTATCACTATGACAAGATGTTAAAGCAAAGATTGGTCGAATATTGCACGGATCGTGACGACCGTTTCCTGATCCAGAAAATCCAATCCATTTTCGATCAATGACATTCAGTCCGTGCTGGTTTGAAAATTCTCAGCTCCATCCGAATCAGCCAAACACCTTGCAAAGTCAGTAAGTTCTTGCAAATTCGAGATTTTTACGTCCAAGTGGACTTATTATCTTGGATTTGAATCTGAAATTTTGTTTACTCTAGTTGACAGTCGAACAAAGCAGCGCCTATGCTTAATGAAAGCTTTCATTGTTGAAACTAAAGGTTTCATGGTCACGGGTTAAAGCTTTCATTGTGAGAAATTGGATATTGACCCATGGTAAGAACACGTAACAGGCCGACATTAAAGGACGTAGCCAAATTGAGCAATTGTTCGATCGCGGTGGTTTCGACCGTGGTCAACAATGCCAAGGGCAATACGTTGGTCAGTGACGAGATGCGTCAGCGTGTGAATCAGGCCGCTCAGCACTTGGGTTACCGTGCCCACTTTGCCAGTCGGACACTCAAAGAGAAGTGCTCTCGGACGCTGGGGGTTTACTTCCCGCCGGTGCCCTGGGCCGGCGCTGGCTATGGGTATGAAGGCGCCATGATCCGTGGCGTGGAAAAGGCTTGTCGTGAGTTCAATTATGACCTGCTGCTGGTGAACATGGCAGGGGACAATGATGCCCAATCCTGCATGGACAAGTTTGCTGAAAGTCGCATTGACGGGCTGGTGCTCATGAACGTGGATGATCAGCATGACTGGCTGCCACGACTTTTGGATATCAGTTCCAACGTGGTGGCTGTGGACTACTCCGGTCGCGTGGATCAACTCCATGCGATGCTCTTTGACAATCGTGCTGCGGTGCGTCAGGCCGTTGAGCATTTGGCAGCGTTGGGGCATCGCCGCATCGGGTTTATCAGTTCATGTAAAGCTCGCGTTCACCAGGACACGTTCGAGCGCAAGCTGGCCTTCATCGACACGGTCAAGCAGATGGGCCTGGATGACGATGACCAACTGATTTTCGACACCCGTTTTTTAGGGCGCGTTATCGAGCCTGATGAAGAATGCTGCATGGTCGAAGGTCAGCAGGCAGCCGATCACTTCCTGTCATTAGGTGATCAGCGACCCACCGCCATTCTGGCTTACAACGACTTATCTGCTGTGGCATGCATGCATCGGATGATGGCCCAGGGGGTGCGTGTTCCCAACGATATCTGCATCATGGGCATTGACGATGCGGAACTGTGTCAGCGTGTGTATCCGACGTTAACGTCGATTTCACATCCGTTGCCGGAGATGGGTTATGCCGCTGCGTCATTTTTAATCAAGCGTAGTGCACCGGAATTGCGTAAGACATCGCAGGGTAACCAGGTGGTTCGTCAGATTTTTGCACCAACGCTCATTCCCCGTCAATCGACGGCAGCGTTGCGTTGAGATGGTTTGTTATGCGTGATGTCCGATCGGGCATCCAGTGAACAGGGAAGAAGAATTTATTCTGGTCTGAGGGTTCGCAGGCCTCCAGGTGAAAAGGAACTCAGTTATGGCACGACAGACACACACATCAAGAAAAGACCGTGGTTTCACACTTATCGAACTGCTGGTTGTCATCTCCATTGTGGCGTTGTTGATCTCCATTCTCCTGCCGGCTTTGGCCAGTGCGCGAGAAGCGGCACAGAGCGTCAAATGCCTCAATAACCAACGTCAGATGATGCTCGGTTTTGCCATGTGGCTTCAGGATAATGACGAGTACTATCCCACCAGCTACAAGAAGTTCTCCGAGATTGATGGCAAGAAAGATGCCTGGGTTCCCTGGTACGGCAAAGCCTTCATCGGCCAATACATCAACAACAAGAATCAGTGTTCCACCGCCTTCCCACCCGATAAGCAGATTCCCTCCAATGATCTGCCCTGGTGTCCAACAGTAGGCCCTGAACGTCGGACAAAATCACTTGCCATCGGCATCGGGTACAACAAGTATGACGGTAACTGCCTGCATGGCTATATCAGTGACTGGCATAAATCACTGGGCCGCCACAAACTCCGTCACAGTGAAATCGCCAAGCCGTCCAACGTGTTTATCCTTGGTGATGCTGATCTCAAAAGCAAAAGCACCTACATCATCCGTAAACTCAGCGCCCATGCTTCAGAGCCTTACATGACCAAACGTCATAAAGATGCAGCCAACATCGCCTTTGCCGATGGACACGCTCGGACGACCAACGATCCTGTGACCGAATATTATGGCAACCAGATTGAAACCTCTGCGTGGCAGTAACGGCAGACGGACATGCAGCCAACATCTCCCGATGTGAATCATGCATTTGAAGATCACCATGTGACAGTCAACGCCAAGAGAAAATAAACCCCCAACCCGCAACCCCCACCCGACAACATGCCTTGCCACCAGTCGGTAATGCGCAACGTACAACCCAACACCAATCACCCGCGCCAGGGAACTGACGCGGGTCTTTCATCAACTGTTTATTTGGAAAGTGAAGTATGAATCCCAAATTACGAAATGCAATCTGTCTTGGCCTGGCTGTGATACTGACCAGTGTTTTGCCGGCGATGGCTCAGGATGTCTTGCTGACGTTTGAAGATCCGTTTGAAGTCTCATCCGTCCAAACCGACAACGCATCCGTCTCACGCGTGGACGTCGATGGCAAAGCTGCGCTTGAATTCGTCACCGAAAAGGCCAAGTATCCCGGCGTGACGTTGCGTCCGGCTTCGGGCAAGTGGGATGCTGGTGATGCGATCGGCATTGCTGTGGAACTCAAGAATAAGTCGGCTAACCGTGTCGATGTACATGGCCGCGTGGACAACCCTGGCCCGTGGAAGACCTCGGCACATAACTCCAACCGCAAAGCACTTGGCCCCGGCCAATCCGGCGTGCTCAAGGTTTACTTTGCCAAGAACTACGGCCAGGATGCCAAGTTGCCTGTTGATGGCACGAATATCAAACAGATGCTGCTTTTCGTCGCCAATGCCAAGGGTGACGAAGTCGTCCAGATTCTCTCGGTCAAAACCATCCCCGCATCCGAAGCGGCTTCAACCGCATCATCGTCTTCAAGTCAATCGGACGTGCAAACCGATGCGTATCGCCCCGGTATCGAAGGTGTGCTCTTTGACTTCGACAAGCACAACCAGGAATCCCTGCTCTCGACCGAAGGTACGGATTACCAACTCGTCGATGGCAAAGACGGTAAGGCCCTGAAGCTCAATATCCCTGCAAACAAGAGCTATCCCGGACTCCGATTTAATGCACACAAGGGGGCATGGGACTTGTCGGACTTTGGTGGCATTCGTGCTGATGTCACCAATAACGGCGAGAAGGCCATCCGCGTCTTTTTGCGTGTTGACAACAAGAGCAAGAAAAGCAACCCGTGGAACACATCACATGTCTCCATCAAGCCCGGTGAAACCAAAGAAGTCGCGACCATGTTCGGCAAGAACGGCACCGCACCCGGATTCCCACTTAACAGTAAACGCGTCATCTGCTGCCTGGTCTTTACCGATAAACAGAAGCAGGACACCAGCATCACCATTGATAACGTCCGCGGCTTTGGATCGCCAGCACCCAAGACCGCTGACGTCGTCGCACTCTCCGGTGAGATGATCGACTTTGCAGACTTCGATGCATCAAGTCGCGCCAAAGGTACCGGCGCTTCAGCAACTGTCTCCGGCGGTAAATTGCAGGTTAACTTTGACGGTTCACAGAAATGGCCCGGCCTTGGCATCATGCCCCGTGGTAAAGCATGGGACCTGTCCAACTTCGCTTCCGTGCAGGCGGACTTCACCAACACCGGTGACAGCAAAGCCCAGTTCGGTCTCCGCGTGGACAACCCCGGTGCCAATGGTCGTGAACATTGCAACTCGGAAAATCTCACCCTCAATCCCGGCCAAACCAAGACCATCACCGTCACCTTCGGCAAATCATGGGGCAACAAGGGCTTTGACATTGTTCCAGGTAACATCACCCAACTCCTGATCGTCGGTCCCAGCAAACAGGCATCCGTTGCAGTCTCGAATGTCAAAGCCAACGTCAAGAAATACGCCCAGCTTCCCGATTGGTTGGGCAAGCGTCCGCCGGTGGAAGGCGACTGGAAGATAACATTGGATGAAGACTTCAACGATTCGACACTCAATAAGAATCTCTGGAACACCCGCATGCGTTACGATGGCCCACTCAAGGGTGAACTCCAGGTTTACTCGGAGAAAAACCTGTCCATCAAGGATGGCAATCTGGTCTTCCTCTGCGAAAAGAAACATGGTCACCAATACGACGATCCCAAGCTTCCCACGCGTGATTACACCACCGCGGTCATCCAAAGCTATGACAAGTTCACCCAGAAGTACGGCTACTTTGAGTCTCGCTTCAAAGCGCCGACCGCCCGTGGTCTCTGGCCTGCTTTCTGGCTGATGCCTGACCGTGGACCCGAAGCCGGCAACATCTGGCAGCGTGGTGACACCAAGGGCGAAGGCATGGAGATCGATATCTACGAGTATCTCTGTGAGTGGGGCCCCGGTCGCTACAACGTGGCTGCACACTGGGACGGCTACGGTGCTGACCACAAGTCATGGGGCACCTCGCATCTCTATCACCTGCCCACCGAAGACGGCTATCACACCTTCGGCTGTCTCTGGGAACCCGGTCGCCTGGTGTTCTACGTTGACGGCAAGCAGATGGCAGAATTCAAAAACGAACGTGTCGGTTCAACGCCCATGTTCATGATCTTAAATGTCCAAACCGGTCGTTGGGCCACCAAGGACATCGACGATTCAGCACTCCCTGACAAGTGGCTCGTCGACTACGTCCGCGTCTGGCAACTCAAGGACCGCCTTGCCCCCGGAAAGTAAACACAAACAAAGTCCGCAGACTCATTCCAAAACACCGTGGTCATCCCTGGCCACGGTGTTTATTTTTGGGAGTAGGGAGTAGGGAGTAGGGAGTAGGGAGTAGGGAGTCAAACCGCTTGCGGTTTAGCGCGACTCGCATGTATGTGAATCGTGTAACTTTGACTCAGCTCACTTTGGGGTTGATCAAGTCAACGACTTGCCCGACGGTCTTGATGTTTGCGGCCTGTTCGTCGGGTACATCAATGCTGTAGACTTCTTCAACCTGCATGATGAATTCGATCTGGTCAATACTGTCGAAATTCAAGTCCTCTTCAAAACGCGTTTCGCGATTGATTTGCGACACATCAGCAGAAACCGTGTCCGCTGCGATTTGAAAAATGCTTTGTTCCAGTTCAATGGTTGTGTTAGATGATGCGGTCATGATTTAGCTTTCTACATGTTGAGTGATGGCTGTAACCAGCTTGCGAATGGTTTTAAAGTCCGGGGTGGTCTTGCCTTTCTCGACTCGGTTGAGTGTTTCCACGCGGACATCAGCAAGTTCTGCGAGTTCTTTTTGGCTTAACCCGGCTTGAGTGCGACGTTCAATTAATCGCTGTGCCAGTCTTTGGTCACTGATGGTCATTTGATCCAGACTGTCCATCTTGCGTGTGTCTGAGCCATGCTCGAGAAGATGCAACAAGTCGGCTTCAGGGAGAATGGCAAACCATTTACCGTCCAATTGCACACGTTGATACAGAGAAGATTGTTGATTGCTTTTCATGTCAAGGAGTATATGATAATTGATTTAGAAGTCAATATTGATTTTTAGATAATCTTTGCCATGTGGAGCATTTTACTGAGTAGTTACGCGTTGGGTGAGTTACGCGCATGAAAAAACGCTGCCCGAGTTGAGCAGCGTTTTTATTTCGTGTTGTTGAATGTCCAGGGGCCGAAGGTTTACGCTTCAGCGACCGGGGGGCAGAAGCGGGAGCCTTCCAGGGGGACGCGACGGTTGACGGCGGGACCCTTGGGCAGGTACGGCATCAGGACATACACAATGCCAACCACCAGGAAATTACCCGGGAGCAACCACCAGCGATTGAGTCCGAAGAAGACGACCATGCCGGTCATGATCAGCATCATCAGGCTGATGGGGATCAGGCTCTGCCAGGCAAGACGCATGAGTTGGTCGAAGCGGAAACGCGGCAGGGACCAGCGAATGACCATGGCCAGGAAGATCAGGAATGTGATCTTGCCACAGAAAACGCCGATCTTCAGAAGCACAGCGATGATGCCCCACACAAGCGTGGTCTGCTCACCCATGGCAGGCAGGAGTTTGACGAACGGGATGATGTCCCAGCCACCGAGGAACAGCAGGCTGAAAATCGCTGCACTGGTGATCATGTGGAAGTATTCACCCATGAAGAACAAGGCGAACTTCATCGAAGAGTATTCGGTGTGGAAGCCGCCGACGAGTTCCTGTTCACATTCTGCAAGGTCAAACGGTGCACGGTTACACTCAGCAAGCCCGCAGATGTAGAACATCATGGCAAGGACGGGTTGGTAGATAATGTTCCACACACCGCCTGCCTGAAACTCGATGAGATAGTCCGCACGCGCTGTGCCGTACATGAGGATGATGGTGAGAATCGTCATGCCCAGGGGGATTTCGTAGCTGACCATTTGCGCGGTCGCACGCATACCACCGAGGAAGGAATACTTGTTGTTGGAAGCAAAACCGCCGAGGACGACGCCGTAGACTGCAAGAGAGCCGGTCGCCAGGACGAAGATAATTCCGATGTTCAGGGGGGCACCACCCATGAGCAGGTTTGTGCCGTTGAGATGCAGATATCCGCCGAAGGGGACGATGATCCAGCCGACTAGTGCGGGGATCAAAGCCAAGCCGGGAGCCAGGATAAAGAGGATGCGGTCCGCACCCGGCGCGATGAAGTCTTCCTTGAGGAAGTTCTTGATGGCGTCTGCGATGGGCTGTCCCAGTCCCCAGAGTGTTTTGGGAAGACCGGGGATAAAGGCACCGTAGGGCAGGCCGGTCCGGTTGGGGCCCAGCCGGTGTTGAATCCATGATGCGACTTTACGTTCGAGCAGGATCAGGTAGGAGATCGAGCCCAGGAACACGTGAAGCATCACGAGCATGATGATCAGACTGGCAATAAACTGTGCACTCATGTCGGAGTCCAAATAGGTGTAAACAGCGGTTTGTAAGTGTACTTTTTAGCCGCAAATGACCCGCTTGGCAACCTCAGGCCGTCAAGGTCTGTACAATGTTTGGGTTGACTGGGAGACCGGCTGATAGCGGACGAATCGCACTGTTGATGGTTTGCTCGTTCTCTCAGTTGGACTTGGGACGGTTGACACGGAGATTTGCCCTCCTTGACATGGCAATGAGGTTCCACAGGCACGAGACTTTTTAAACCCCATGAAGCACACCGCCACGAAAAAAGATGACAAGCCCTCCGAGTCGTTCAAGGAAACCTTCGAGTCGATTGTCATGGCTTTCATCCTCGCATTTGTCTTCCGTGCCTTTGTCGTGGAAGCGTTTGTCATTCCCACCGGCTCGATGGCTCCGACGCTGCTCGGACAGCATGCCGATGTCACCTGCCCGCAGTGTGGCTACCGGTTCAGTGCCGACCTTCAGCACTCCAGTGCCTCTGCGGTTGACCCGGCTTACAGTCAAAGCAATGTGACCATTACCTGCCCGATGTGTAGTTTCCCGGTCAAGTCCAACACCCGGACGCAGAACCACCCCGGTGATCGCATCCTCGTTCACAAGTTTATCTACAACATCACTGAACCCAAACGCTGGGACGTGGTCGTCTTCAAATATCCGGGGACGCCCACTGAGAACTTCATTAAACGCCTTGTTGGTTTACCCAACGAGAAACTCTTTATCATCGATGGCAATATTTTCACCCAACCCCTCGATGCCCAAGAGTCCGACTCCTGGCAGATTCAACGCAAGACCTCACGCGAGATTGTCCAACGGACGGTGTTCCAGCCGGTCTATCACAGCGCGTTTTACCCATTGGATGACGGGCAGATCACAACTGACCGCCGCGCCATGTTCCAATGGAAGTTCCCCTGGCAAACGCGTCAGCAGGATACACTCACCCGAACCCATCGCACCTTCCTGGACTACGATGGCAGTAAGCCCATCGAACTGACTTTCAATTACCAACAGATGATCGATAGCCAGGTCGATTACCAGGGACGTTATGTCGGTTGGTATCCGTACGGCCAACTCAATGCGGAGCGTTCCAACCAGGTTGAACCCATCGAGGACATTCGCCTTGTCATGAGCCTTGCGCCTTCGCAGGTGACACCGGGTGAAAACGGCCCGGTCGCGTTGACGTTTCAAACCACCGGTCGCATTGATGATGTTCGGCCGGTTCCGATTCGTGCGACGTTAGCCAGGGATGGCACGATTCAGATTGCCACCGCCAACATGGCAGATCCCGAATCACAAATTTGGAAAGTACGTGCAAGTGACAGCATTACCCCGGTGAAGCTCAATAAGGCTTATCGGTTTGAGTTCTGGTTTGTGGATCAGGAAGTCAGTCTCTGGATTGATGGTCGCAAGGCATTGACTTGGCAATTTGATGTGTCACTGGAAACGCTCATTGATCGTCCCAGTCCGCCGGTGTACCCGACGACATCCGTGCGGATTACTGGTTCGTCTGCCTTGATCACGCAACTGGATCTGGATCGGGATATTTACTACTCCACCAATCCCAACCGCGTGAAATATGCATTGGGTGGGATGTACAAAAGCGTCGGCTCACGTGAAGGTGATCCGGTCAAGCTTCAGACAGACCAGTTTTTCTGTCTCGGTGATAACAGTCCCTTCAGCCAGGACAGTCGCTATTGGGCGGATGTGAATCCCTGGATTGAAGACCGTTTTCTCAGCGACAAAAATCAAGTCACCGGCGTGGTGCCACGCGAATTGATGATTGGCAAAGCCTTCTTCGTCTATTTCCCCGCACCGCATCGCATCAATGCCACCGACCGGGGATCATCCCCAACTTCGGCGATGTCCGGTTTATTCACTGAGATGTCTGGCAGCGTGTTGCGTATTGAGAGATGCTGTGTCAGCGCTGGACGGGATCAGTCTTCCATGATGATGCTGTTCACACCATTTGGATCACGAGACTTGTAAAGATAATCGAATCGACGCAGCGCGACGGTGGCATGCCCATCAAAGAACACAACACTACCGCGACCATCGTGCCAGGGACCGAAGTTGCCCTTGTCCACGCCAGCATGTAATGCATAGACACCGCTGCCGACATGCGCACAGCCATCAAAGAGCCACACTGAATCGCTGGGGCCTTCTTCGAGTTGTTCAGGATCGTAGCCGCCTGTGGCATTACCGTTGTTGGTGATATAGCCACCGAGTCGGAAGTTGGTGGCAATTTTGGTTGTGGTGTTCATCTTGTTGACACCGCGCATGGTGTAGCTGTTGAGAATGTCATTGAAGGTGCCGATGCGTGCTTTACTGGTCATGGCATCAGGACAGACCGTGCCGTAACCGTTGCCTTTTTCCGGGAAAAAGGGCAGGTAGTTGCCCATGCCAAGTGGTGCAGGCCAGTATCGGTCTGAAGATGTTCCCGGGAAAGGGTCCCAATCAGCGTTGAACATTTTCATGGTCCAACTGTTGTAGTCGTTGGAATAGATGGTGATCGCCAGGGCACTTGAGCGAATGTTCGAAAGGCACTGTGCCATGCGCGCACTCTTTCGTGCCTTTGCCAAGGCAGGTAACAGGATGGCAACAAGGATGGAGATGATCGAAATAACCACCAGCAATTCGATGAGTGTAAAGGCGCTGCGTGAACGTGTCATGGCCGATCTCCTGGCTGGAGGCTTGTCGTGATTGCGTCATGTCAGCTCTTGAGCGCAACATCAGGGACGCAATGTTCAGACGTCTAACAGACACCGCACTTAATGGCCGGTGGATTCGCCGATAAATAAACTCGGGGCAGCCGGCTCCATGAGGATCGGCCCGTCCCAGGCCTGTGTTTTGAGCTTGATCCAGTTCAGACACTTTTGCAGGTACGCACTGGTATCACGCGATTCAAGACAGGTGATCGAGGGTTGGAGATAACGGTTGATTTCCTCGCCATTGATCGCTGCAATCAGGACATCCTTACCAATCTTCAATCCCGCATCGGTCACCGCACGGCTGGCACCAATCGACGCATTGATTGAGCCACACAACAGGCCATGTGGTCCATTCTCCGGTTTGATCGGGCAGGGGGTCTGCTTCAGATACTTGCGCATCAGTTCGTAGCCGTTGTGTGCGGTCATCGTGTATGGCTTGAGTTGACTGGTGATCAATTCACCGGTCATGCCAGTATCGCGCTTAAATGCCCACCATTGACCGATACGACCTTCCATGGTTGGGCCGATCGGTTGGGCTGCCAGAAAGTCCACACGTGACAGATGTTTGGCTGAGAAGATATCCAGTAGCTGGCGGATGTGCTCCGGCGGAAAGCAGTGGATCGACAACAGATTCGCCCATGAATAGTCCTGCCCAACCACGATGATGCGCGGGCATCGCTTAAGCCGATCAATCACCGGCTGCGGGAACGCTTCAGGACCGGGTAAAAGGAAAATGCCATCGAAACTCTCAGCAGCCTGAATGATGACCGGGTCGTCAGGATGGACATAGTCAATCGGCCGAAGTTGGATTTCGAGCTTGGCAGCCGCCTGCTCCAGGGAATAACGCCATGTGTGCATCTCCGAACTCGGCCACGCCGGTGTCAGAAAGGCCACGCGCGTGGTTTGCTGGACATGTTCTTCAGAGCAGAGCACGCGACCGTTCTCACCCCGCATCAACACGCCACGGTCAATCAGATGCATGATCGCCTTACGTGCGGTGGTCCGGGAAACGCCGATCTCCGAGGCCAGATTCATCTCGGTTGGCAACTCTTCGCTGACATAATCGCCATAGCGAATGCGCTTTTCCAGGAGTTGTGAGATTTGCTTGTATTTGACCATGATATGTTGCGAGTTTAAAAAAGATACAAAACTTGTATTAAATTTTAGGCTGTCGTTTTGACGAGATCAAGCATCATCAGATAAATTTTATTCGGGGAGGATTTACTCTTGCTAGTCATTGAGGTTCAAAATGGACATTGTAAACAGTGTTTTATGACGGGTAATACATTGTGTATTCGGTGTTTTTTAACATGAATTGATACTGGGCGACGATGAATGAGTGATCTGATATTTGGAAAAATCGACTGCTGGGGTAGAAAAGAAACATTTTTTGTCTACACTTTCAGCAACAAGTCAGACTACATCTGCAAGGAATCTCTCATGCACAAGCACCTGTGTTGTCTTTCACTTTTTGTTCTCAGCCTGTTGGTGGTCAAGGTCTCCGCTGCCTTGGATCCGGTGATGCTCGAACCAATCAGTACGCGGTATTCGGTCACGGTTGATGACAAGCCGGTGAATGTTTACAGCTATGAAGACATGGATTACATCACTTTCCCGTGGCAAGGCAAAGCACAGATTCGCATCAACCGACTCGATGGCAAGACCACGCAGCAGGCGCGTATCCGACCCGTCCGACTGGGGATCACAGGCAAGATCACCCAGTCCCAACTCCACTTCCAGATGGATGCGCCCAATCACCTGGTCATCAGCATGGACCTGATGCGCAAGCTCGTGATCGTCCCGCAACTGCCCGACCCGGACTTCCCTGATCTTAACAACAAGTCGGTCATCAATGTCAAAAATATTGGGGCAGACCCCACCGGCAAAATGGATAACACACAACTGCTTCAGCAAGCCATCGACGGTCTACCCACTGGCGGAACGCTCTATTTCCCCGCAGGTCACTACCGCACCGGTTCGCTGGAACTCAAAAGCGATATGACGCTTTACGTGGACCGCCATGCCATCATTAAAGGCTCGGACAATTTCAAACTGCACAAGTTTCGTGGCAGCTATCTCTATTTTCTTCGTGCTGAAAATCAGCAGAACATCCGCATCCTCGGGCATGGCATGATTGATGCCAACGGCGGTCCGATCCGACGTGCATGGGAAGTCGAGAAGGCCAAACGCAAAGTCGCAGGTCGATGTTTTCTCACCGTCAACGTCAAGAATCTCACCATCAAGAACACCACCTTCCGTGAGTCCTATTCGTGGAACATGCACTTTGTTGCAACGGATAATCTCCATCTGGATCGCGTGAAGGTTTTCAGTTCCATGACCAACTCCAACGGCGATGGTCTGGACATTGACGGCTGTCATGATGTCCTTGTTGAGAATTGTTTGATCATTGCTGAAGACGATGCGATCACCCCCAAAGGTGCCTGGCTTAAAGACCAGCGACGCGATGCGCGAAATTTTGTGATCCGCGATTGTGTCCTCTGGTCTCAGATGGCAACCGGTATCCGACTGGGCGCTGAGACGCATAGTGCCGAGTTTACCAACATGACCTTTGAGAATATCGACTTTCTGCGTGCCAACACCATGATCCGAATCTACAACTATGACGGTGCGGACATTCATGACATCGTCTTTAAAAATCTATGGATCGAAGAATACACACTCTACGTGCAGGATCTTGGCTTTGATGAGATTGAACGCGTTAATAAAAAACGCGATCAGGGACAGACCTATTTCTTCTATGTCTATTACCGTAAACGCACACCCGAATCTCAGGTTGGTCTGGTCCGCGATGTCCAGATCGAAAACATCCATGCTGACCGCGTGGTGAAATCCAAGCTCTTTGGCATGGATCGCCCCGACGGGAAAAAGTCCGTCAGTAACATCACCTTCAAAAACTATTACGTCAATGGCAAATGCATCTCCGACCCCCAAACGCTGAAGATCTCCAGCGAAGGGAATGCCGAACTAGCGACAGTCATTTGTGAGTAACGTACCTCAGCAACGTTACACATCACCATTTGGTGTTCAGATGCACATTAAAGCCCTGGGGCTTCAGTCCCAGGGACGTGACGCGCATAAGACACATTTGGCGCATATACCACCGTTGACGCGAAAAACACCATGCATAGCGCATCAAATACCAATCGCCCCTGGGGTTAAAATCCCAGGGCTTTATTTCAACTGTCGGGTGATGATTGAGAAGTTGTGATGATCAGTTGAGTTTCGTCACACTGATGATACTTGACATAGTGTGTTGCGTGCCGGGTTTGATGGTGACGATGTTATCGCCTGCATTGACAGTTTCTACGCAGAGCATGTTCGGCCATTCGTTGTCGGCCATGTCAGGCAGTTCCTTACTCTTGCGGATCCACGGGTTCCAGACCACGGTGGTGTCCGAGCCTTCCTTGGCAATGCTGATCTCGCGATTCTTGCGTTTGTCGACGATCATCACCGTCGCTTTGGTATCACAAAACACGCTGTCGAATTCGCCGGTGAAATGCAGCGGGTCATTGGGGGCAGCGGTGTCTTCGTTCGCCACCTTGTCAAAGTAGGGGCGACCTTCGAGGCCTGCAACATAGACTTCGTGAATGTCGGTGACACTGAAATAGGTGTGCAGCGCTTCGGTGATTTTCATGTCCTTCTCATCCGTGTTGGTGGTCTGGAGGGACATGGTCAGCGTCTTGCCAATGGTGATGATGTGGCGGAGTTCGAACTCGAAAGGCCAGAGGTCGTAGGTGTCATCGTTGGACTCGGTGAAGAGGGTGATGACGATGTTGCCTGCTGCGTCTTGCGAGACTGATTGGACATCCCATTGCGTTAAGCGGACAAAGCCATGCGCGGGTTTGGTGTCATCGACAAGATGCGGGCCGAACCACGGGAAGCAGACGGGCACGCCGCCACGGATGGGCTTGCCGTCTTCAAACCAGCTTTTTGAGTTCATGAAAAGCACGGGCTCTTCGCCAACGGGTTGGAAGTGGGTGACATGTGCGCCATGCAGGTAGATGCATGCTGAAGCCAGTGGGCTGGTGACTTTGATGCAGGGGAGATTGTTTTTGCCTGTGGTGAACTTGACGACATCATCGATGCCGAATTGTTCGTTGAGTTTTTTGTTGAGTTCTTGGACGCTCATGGTATTTCCCGTTGGAGTTTTGATTGGATAGCGGAGTTTGAGAGTATACGCGATGAGGTGGTTGGGGGGCGAATGGTGATGGGGACGTTAACGAGCTTTTACCATAGCGGTGTTGAGATACTGCGGCGTTTCAAGGCATTTTTACCACGGAGAACGCAGAGGACTCAGAGTAAAGAGAGGCAACCATTTTCAATCGCATCATCAAGATGCAAAAGATGAGGCATTGATGTGAAAGCCGTGACTCTCCTGAGTCACGGGTTGTCTTGGGGGCCGTGGTGTTTATGACAAGGCAACCCGTGCCGCGGGAACGACACGGCTTTGGGGCAATGGTGTCGTCGAGTTATTGAGGGGAGTTTTCAGGGACGAATATTTCAGGGGACAACTTCCGGGGCGCAATAAAAAAACCGCTGACGAAACTCGCCAGCGGTTTTTGATTTGATCGTGTTGATCGTCGCTTTATGCAGCGTTGGCAGCCTTGGCGGTTTCGACCAGGCTGTCGAATGCTGTCGGATCGGCGATGGCGATCTGGCTGAGCATCTTGCGGTTAAGCGTGATATTGGCTTTCTTCAGACCCGCGATGAAGCGGCTGTAGTTGAAGTCACGCATTTCGCATGCTGCGGAGATACGGGTGATCCACAGGCGACGGTAGTCACGCTTGAGAAGCTTACGGTCACGGGTCTGGTAAACACCAGAGCGGATGACCGTCTGCTTGACGGTACGCCAGGCGCGCTTACGCGAACCGCGGTTACCTTTGACCTGTTTGAACCAGCGAACTTTGGCTTGGCGACGTGCGGCGCCTTTTTGTGCACGGGGCATGAGATTCTCCTCATAGTTTCACGCAACGGCGGGGGCCAGCCACTTTGCTGACGCTTGGGCCCGACTTGCAGTGCGATACAGGGCAACACGCTGTCACCCGAATCATGGTTTTGGGATTTAGTCTTCCGACTTTTCGACGGGCTGAGCTGTTGCATCGCCGCGCTTCAGCGGACGGTGAAGCATGGCAGACAGACGACCGAGGTCGGCCTTGGTTGCCAGGCTCTTGAGCTGCAAGTGACGGCACTTTTTGCCGGACTTGTGACTCATCAGGTGGCCGGAGAAAGCCTTTTTGAACTTGACTTTACCACTGGCGGTCACCTTGATGCGCTTGGTCAAACCTTTGTGAGACTTAAGCTTGGGCATGGAACACTTCCTTTACGTGTGCAAATTCCCTTAAATCGAGCCGAGCATTGTAGCAAAGAGACCGGCGATTGCAAGCTTCGGTCGGGGCAGGATTGGGGAAATGTGGGGGATTAAGGATCTTCTGGCGAATGCGTTGTTTCGTCTTGAGGCAGGATGCCGGCGTCATTAGTGCTTTTGGGGGATCTTTGTCGAATTCCGACTCTACGCGTCGTCTTTCTTCCAAGATTGAAAGCCTTATTGCGGTTATCACCCAGATAATCACAAACCACTGAAAAGTGGCACCGCAAACTGTAAAAATGACTTGTGGTATGTCCGGAAGGTTCAAAGCGTCTGCAAGGAATAAAGCCGGAAGGTGGCTCAGGAGAGCGAATGTCCCCCATGCATCACTTGAGCCACATCGGCCAAAATGGTTCCCATGTAACAAAGGCGAAACAGACAATAGTTCGAAGCCTACTGCTGCGATTGCTGTCCAAAGGATGCGTTTTTTGGTTTTCGTCATGTTCCCGGAATCTGTATCAAGCTGTTACCGCGGGATGGTCAGCTTCATGCCGACGTAGATGCGGTTGGGGTCGGAGATGTTGTTGGCTTGGGCGATGTCGGTCCAACGTTTGCCGCTGCCGTAGTACTTCTTGGCGATGCGCCAGAGGGTTTCACCTTTGGAGACCACGTGGATGGCACTTGAGGGGGAAGCGGGCGTCGGGACAGGTTCAGAGACAACCGGTTGGCTGGGCTGAACATACGTTGGCGTCGGGGTGGACTCCATCGGTTGCTCGCTGAAAGTGTAAGTTGATGGGGCGACACTGGTGGACGGATCTTGCGGGATAGGTTGCTCGATGGGTTCGACCATGTTGCCATTGGAGACCGAGACGGCAGGCAACTCGATATACGGGGACTCAGGGCTGGCGACGTAGCTGGTCTGATTCTGGACGCCCTGAACGGACATGGGTTCGGTGTTCATGGGCTGTGGGGCGACCGTACCACCGTTGCCGTTGGCACCATTGCTGCTGTAATCACCATAGTTTGCGCTCGATGAGGAGCCGGGGGGCATGGGGACGGGTTGGACCTGACGGGCCGATTTGTTTTTACTGCAACCCACGCACAGACTCATGGCCATCATCAATCCCAGCACAAGCATCTTTTGCATCACAGACTCTCCCGTTACGCTTTCGTCATTCATGAACACGGTTTATCCCATTGGATGCCCCGATGATACGGATTGTAACAACATCTACAACGAGCAAATAGCCAATCTGGAAAAAAACAGGCTTCAAAGGCAAGATATCGCAGGTTTTGCCTGTGAGGTGTCCACCTGATGGCTCCCAATCGTCCGTTTTGGCGAAACTTGGGTAAAATGACCGATAACAACCCCGTAGACCGCCTACCTCATGGAGAGACATCTCCAATATTGACAGAGACCTGGGAATGGAGAACCAGATGATGATCAAGCGATTGGTCCTATCGCTCAACGTTTTGGCCTTGTTGTGCGTCACCGCGATCGGGACGACAGCCAATGCTCAGCAAGACTCGCAGCAGCAGCCGCAACAACAGCAGACCTACCAACAGAACCAGCAAAGCTACCCCAACACCTATTCCCCCAATCAGGCGGGGCAGCAGCAGTACCAGACCCAGACCCCCGGGCAGGTGCAGCAACAAGCGCAATACCAGGCCCAGGCAGGTCAGCAACCCTACAACGGGATGCAGCCCGTCAACCAGTCTTCGCCACGCCAAACACTGGCAGTCGGTAAACGCGTTTACCCTCAGGGTTCCTCCGGCACGCTGATCATCGAAAAGCATGCTCCCGTGGAAGTCCGACCCAATCAGCCTTTCAGCTATGTCATCCGCGTGATCAACCCCACGCAGGAAGCGATGCGCAATGTCATCGTCAAGGAAACCCAACCTGCCACCTTCAAGCTCATCAGTTCCATCCCCCAGGCATCCAATGCCAAGGACGGCAAGCAATGGGCGTTAGGTGATGTCGCCCCGGGAAGTACCCGTGAGATTCAAATCAACGGCCAGGTCGCTGACCCCAAGGCACAGCAGATCGTATCCTGTGTCACCGTGACCCACGACGTCACCGGCTGCTGGGCGATCCGTGTTGCAGAACCCAAACTTAAACTCACCTCGACGATTCCGCCGGTGAATCTGATCTGTGATCCGTTGCCGTTGCAGTTGACGGTGTGTAACGAAGGCACCGGTACGGCACGTGGTGTTCGCGTCTTTGCCCAACTGCCCCAGGGCGTTACCACCATGGATGGCCAGACTGCCGTCGCTGCCAATGTCGGGGACATCCCCGCTGGCAAGTGTGCCCAGGTTCCCGTGCAGCTCAAAGCCGCATCGCCATCGGACTTTACTGTGACATCCACCGCACGGAGCACCGCCGGTCAGACCTCCGATGCCAGCAGCAAGTTCACCGTGCAGCAGCCGATCCTGGCCATCACCAAGAAGGTTAAGGAAAAACAACTCGTCGGTCGCAAGCTCAAGTACGATATCACCGTTACCAACAAATCCACCGTCCCAGCCAAGAATGTCCGCGTGGTCGATCGTGCACCGGCATCCGTCAAGGTCTCCGGCGCAAGCAGTGGTGGGCAACTCAATCAACAGACCAACGAAGTCCTCTGGGTGATCCCCGAAATCCCCGGCGGCGAATCGCGTCAACTCTCACTGGAAGTCATCCCCAACCAGATCGGCGAGTTGACCAACACCGCCACCGCCGTTGCCGATTGTGCCCCCAGTGTCAATGCTTCAGCCACCACACGCATCGAAGGCATCCCCGCCATCCTGCTTGAAGTCGTGGACATCGAAGACCCCATCGAAGTTGGTGAAAATGTCACCTACATGGTCACCGTCACCAATCAGGGGTCAGCGGAAGGTACGAATATTCGCATCGAATGTACCCTGGAAAACTCCATGCAATACGTCTCCTCCGCCGGTGCCACCATGGCCACACCATTGGATAACAAGGTCGTCTTCGACGCACTGCCAAGTCTCAAACCCAAGGCCCGTGCGTCATGGAAGGTGGTCGTCCGTGCCGTCCAATCCGGCGACGTCCGCTTCATGATCAAGATGACCAGCGACCAGATTTCCCGCCACGTCGTCGAAACCGAAGCAACCAACTTCTACAACTGATTCGACAACACATCAAGATAAAAACAAAACACCGTCTGCAAACCGCAGGCGGTGTTTTTTTATATCGATGGCCTGTCATCATGCGTTGCATGATCAGCATCACGTGGTGATGCAGCTATTTTTATTATGAACACAATCCAAACTGCATGAGTCGATAGCTGCGACACCACGTGTCGCCGACACTGCATCGCAGTGTTTTAACGCTTGCAATCTACCTGTGATTCACAATGCTGCAACGCAATCCTGCGATTGTGATAAACCATAATGCGTCTCCAGCACGCCATGCCAATCGTCCAAACATTTGACTTTGATGAAGGCATCTTTGACGTCCATGGGGGCGGGGTGATGGACGGAGAATTTGATGCCGAACTTGCGCATCATCAGGGAGGCCATGCGTTCGCCGTGGATGCGTTGGGAGAGTTCAAAGTGTTCTAGCAGGACCTGGCGTTGCTGATCGATGGTGGGGGCAAGTGATGTGGGGTCGGCATCGGGGTTGTCCATGAGCAAGCGCGCCTGCTGGAAGATCCACGGGTTACCGATGCAGCCTCGGGCGACGGAGACGAGTTTGACGCCGGTGTGGGCGATCATGCGGAAAATGTCGTGAGCATCCCAGATGTCGCCGGACCCGCCGATGTTGAAGTTGGGGGTTTGGCCGTACTCGTCGACCAGTGATTTGAGAAAACTCCACCGAGATGGGCCGATGTACTTTTGGGTTACCGAGCGACCATGTACGACTGCGCCGGCAAAGCCCTGATCGATCACCGCCCCGAAAAGCTTGTGAAAATTGGATGTTGCCACCGCCGAATCGTCTGTCCCGCGACGCAATTTCACGGTCAGCGGCACGTCATCGCCGACAGCCTGTTTGACGGCTTTGAGGATGTCAATCGCGGTGTCCGGCTCGGAAAGCAGGTGTCCGCCACGCGCTTTTTTGCGGATTTTTTTCACCGGGCAGGCCAGGTTGATGTCCACGATGTCATAGCCGAGTTTGACCAGAATCTTGCAGCCTTTGGCAATATCCTCGGGGTTTGAGCCCATCAATTGCCCGACGATGGGGTGGTCATCCGGGTCGATTTCCGCTTGTACCAAGGCTTTTCCGCCGTTGATCAGGAACTGATCCAGCAGGGCTTCGGTGACGCAGAGGGGGCACCCATGCTTGCGGGCGACGAGTCGCATGGCAGTGTCAGAATACCCCGCCAGTCCGGCCTGGAAGAAGGGTGCATCGATTGTCAGCTTGCCGATTTGTGTCATGCAAGGCATTATAGTGTCATTCCCAGGTCGATTTTGACTTCAAGATAGAAGGATGACGGGTACATGAATTATCTTGCGCAAAGACTGCTATGCCTTTTGCTGCTCGTGGGTCTAACCGTGTTCACCGGTTGTAAGTCCTCCGCACCTGCTGCCGAGGTTACGGGGGATCCGGGGAATCCGGGGGATCAAAGTACACAGACCACCGCCATCCCGACGCCTGAGCCTGAAACTGCCGCGGTGATGGACACCAACCCCCAGCCGCCCGTGGAGGGCAATGCTGTGGTTGCGTTGCCACCTGCGGATGTCGCTGCGACACCTGTGCCTGAAGATATTCCCGCTGCCGACGTCGAAGCCAAGGTTGTGGAACCGGTCGGTGCACCGCCATTATGGTCACTGAAATATCCCGATGCCAAGGAACAGTTTGCTGGCGATCTGGACATGACGGTCATTCAGGATCGCAAGTCGATCAAGATCACCAATCGCACAGTCAAGTCGTTCAACAACGTGCAGGTCTGGGTCAATCAGCGTTATGTCACGCGCGTGGATTCGATCCCCGCTGGCAAGACGACTTCGGTTGCCCTTAAATCACTGATGAATCAATACGGCGAAAAGTATCCTGTTCCCGGACTCTTTCGCCCGGATCGTTCTTTCCCGGCGTTGCTTGTTGAGCTTTATGAGCCTGACACCAATCAACGCCACCGTCTGATTGTCCAGAAAACACACAGTCAGTTCTAAAATTTCTTCACCTCAAACACTCAGGAGGTATGCCATGGATTCGTTGGAATTGTGGCGTCGTTATCGCAAGTATCTCTGTGAATGCTCATCCGTGGGCATGAAGCTTGATATTTCACGTGTTGATTTCCCCAACAAGTTCTTCATCGACCATGAAGACAAAATGCAGGAAGCCTACAAGGCGATGCGCGGTCTGGAAGCTGGCGATATTGCCAACCCCGACGAAGGTCGCATGGTCGGACACTATTGGCTGCGCACCCCGCATTTGGCACCCAATGACGAAATCGCTCACGAAATCGAGCAGACCGTCCTGCGCATCAAGCAGTTTGCAGCCAAGGTGCATGACCGTGAAATCACACCGCCCAAGAGTTCCCGCTTCACCGACCTGGTGATCGTGGGGATCGGTGGCTCGGCTTTGGGGCCGCAACTCGTGGCCGATTGCCTGGGTTCCAAGCGTGACAAGATGGCGCTTCACTTCTTTGACAACACCGACCCCGATGGCTTTGACCGCGTGGTCGCCAACCTCGGTGCACGCCTCAAGAGCACCATGGTCGTCGTCATCTCCAAGTCCGGTGGCACGAAGGAAACCCGCAACGGCATGCTCGAAATCCAGCACGCCTTTGCATCCAAGGATCTGGAATTCGCCAAGCAGGCCGTCGCCGTGACATCCGATGGTTCACAGCTTTTCAATGTTGCCAAGGAAGAAGGCTGGATCGACATTTTCCCGATGTGGGATTGGGTCGGCGGTCGGACTTCCGTGCTCTCAGCAGTCGGTCTTCTGCCTGCAGCACTGCAAGGCATTGACATTGATCAACTGCTCCAGGGTGCTGCGGAAATGGATAAAGTCACCCGCTTGGATGACACCAAGAAAAACCCGGCTGCCCGTCTTGCACTGATGTGGCTTCACTGCACCGATGGTATTGGTGCCAAGGACATGGTCATCCTGCCGTACAAGGATCGCCTGCTTCTGATGAGTCGGTATCTCCAGCAGTTGGTTATGGAATCACTGGGTAAAGAGTTCGACCTTGAAGGTAACGAAGTCAACCAGGGCATCGCTGTCTATGGCAACAAGGGTTCAACCGACCAGCACGCATTCGTCCAGCAGCTCCGCGAAGGTGTCAACAACTTCTTTGCCACCTTCATCGTTGTGCTTCAGGACCGTGCACCCAATATCGCAAAGACTGCACCTGATGTCGAAGAGGGCGTTACTTCCGGTGATTACCTCAACGGTTTCTGGCAGGGCACCCGTACCGCACTCTCCGAAAAGGGCCGTGACTCCATCACCATCACGCTCAAGAAACTCGACGCACCGGCACTGGGCAGCTTGATTGCGCTCTACGAACGTGCTGTTGGTTTCTATGCCACCTTGGTGAACATCAACGCCTACCACCAGCCCGGCGTCGAAGCTGGCAAAAAGGCGGCGACCACCGTTCTCGAACTGCAAGGCAAGGTTGTTAACTGGCTCAAGGAAACAGGTGAAAATCTCACCGTCGAACAGATCGCCGACAAGATGGGCCTACCCCACGAAGTCGAAACCCTGTTCCACATCCTCGAACACATGGCAGCCAACAAACGCGGCATCGTCAAGAGTCGTGGCCGCTTCCGTTATAAAGCGTAAGTCAGTGATTAGGGAGTCGGCAATAGGGATTAGGTTCCCATTCCCATGTAAACCGCTTGCGGTTTAGCCGCCTTGATCATGACTTACTGACAACTGAATATAAAAACGAAAACCGCGTCACGTATCCAACATGTGACGCGGTTTTTTTAAATTGACATCGTTATTCTCACGCGAGAAACTCAAGCAAACGGGGAATCGATTTGAAACATTTCTTGACAAAACGTTGTTCGACCTGCGGCAAGGATGTTGCACCGGATCAAGGTAGAACCAGCAAGGGCTGGGGGCCGATCAGTACTCACATGTCTGCGAGGTTTATTTGCAATCAATGTCGCCGGACGGAGACCGAACGAACACTTCTGTTATTGGGTCTGATGCTCATTCTTGGTGGGATACTGGCGTGGTGGATGGATTGGCCGTTTACAAGCTGACCTTCGGTCAGACCGGATCGACACGATCCGGCTCGCTGTACAAATGCATAACATGTCGTTGTATGTTTGATTCAATAGCCGCAAGCAGACTTGCTTGCGCGTGTCTTGATGCAGATTCAACATATACAAAAAAACACAGGCCCAGCGCGTCTCTCGCCACTGGGCCTGTGTTGCACAAGGGGTTGAATTCAATACCCCTTGGGTGTGATGATTTTAGTTGCTATCAGGCGATACGCTGACGGCGTCCGCGGCCCAGAAGCATCAGGCCACCGACCACTGCCAAGGCCATGCTTGAGGGTTCGGGAACCGTGGTGATGAAGTCTTGTGAGCAGTCATCCTTGAGGACGAACAGTTCAACGGTGTCGGTCCAGATGCCGTTGTTGATGTTGTCGATCCATTCATTAGCCAGAGCGTAGACATCTTTGGTGAAGCCGTTGGTGCGGTAGAGGTCGAAGTTGTCATCGTCCAGGTCGATCGTGCTGTCATAGACGGTTTCCCAGATCAACGATTGGAAAGCTGCAGCTTGGACATCGCCGGTTTTGGAGATGTCAAAGGCGTTGGCCCAGAGTTTACCCAGGAAGGTCAGGTCCGAGCTGCTGATGCCTGCGTAGCCTGCGAGACTGGAGGTCTGATAGGTCCAGCCGTAGGTGTCCGTGGGATTGGTGCCGAACTTGACCGGTTGTGTTTTTTCAAGGCAGTAAGCCTGAAAGTTGTACCAGCTGGCAGGATTCGAACCGGAGTTGGTCTTTTCACGAATGTCCAGATTCAACGTGCCGGTGGTGATGTTGTAGTAACCACCATATTGCTTTTGGATTTGCAGATCGTTGTCCTTGGTCCCGCTAAGGTAGTAACTCGAAGAGGTATCCGAGTCACGTACAACGACGTTGCCATCGTACTTGCAGTTGTCGTAGGTGTAGGTGGCTTTGGCGAAGTTGCTCAGACCCACAAGGATCAGGCAGCTAAACATGGTGGTGATGAGGTGTTTGTTCATTTCTTCAACTCGCTTGTGCTTGCGTGTCATCTTTTTTTCCGCAGACCCCGTTGGTTGCGATGCTGGGCGTAACAGACATCCAAACTTGAGCCAGGCAAGCACAGAAAGCTCAAATTTTTTCTCAGCTGAGCTTGATGGCAGGCGCAGTAGTCAGAACTGGCGCAGACGGATATGGGCGACAGGCAAAGTGATAAAATTTCCCGATTTTCTTTTGCATCACCCCGAATTTGTGCGGGGGTGGGGTGTCGTTCTGGATGACATAATGACTTTTGCTTCAAGTCAGGACGATTTGAGATACAAAAAAAACTGCATTGAAATGTTGAAAAAACAGCTAGGTCACATATGATACTTAGTAGTCCGTGACACAGGAGCCACACCTTGATCTCGATTCAGGAACTTGCCAACCAAGCCGGAGTTTCGCGCACTGCCGTCAGTCACGTGCTCAATGGTCGTGAGCATAAAGTCGGTCCCCAGAAGCGTGAGAAGATCATGCAATTGGTCAGGAAGTACGACTTTCAGCCCAACGCGCTGGTCCAGTCACTGCGCACCAAGCAGACGCATGTGTTGGGCGTGGTGATCCCGTCGGTGACCTATTCGTTCTACCCGCAGATTCTCAATGCCATCGAAACTCAGGCGGCGAAGTTGGGCTATCAAGTTCTGATTTGCCAGTTTCATTCCGATGCCAAATTGCTTGATCAGCAGATCACCATGCTCCGTCAGCGCCGTGTGGATGGGTTGATCATCACCGCATGGTGGCCTGACCATCAATCGTTGATCAAGCGGCTGCACAAAGCCAAGGTCAACATGATCCTGCTGGACGGTCAGCCTGAAGAGATGGCGATTCCCTTTGTCGATGTCGATGACGTGAAGATCGGCCGGATGGCAACGGAGCATCTGATTGCACAAGGCCATCAACACATCGCGCATCTCTATTCGCCGACGATTGGCAATATGAGTCGCAAACGACATGAAGGCTATCTCCAGGCCATGAATGAGGCCCGACTCAAACCGTTGGCTGTCGAGGTGGAAAATGACTTTGGACTGACCGAAGCTCAGGAAGGTGTCAAACAACTGCTGGCAAGCAAACAGACGTTCTCTGCGGTGTTTGCTTCCACCGATATGGCTGCCATCGGCACGATTGAAACACTCATGGATGCCGGTCTGCGCGTTCCCGAAGATGTCGCGGTCATCGGTGTCGGTGATCTGAAAGAAGGTCAATACATCCGACCGCGTTTGAGCACCGTCAGTCAACAGGCTGATCAGATCGGTCAGCAGGCAGCACAACTGCTCATCGACAAACTCATGCAGCCGGAGAAAGTCACCCAACCCAATGTCTGGGTCCAACCCCAGTTGATCATCCGCCAGTCGTGTGGCGGGAAGGTATCCGTTTAAGCCTTGAAAACAAGCTAAAAACCACAGGAGTTTCCCATGACAAGGAAGCACGCTTTCACATTGATTGAATTACTCGTGGTCATCAGCATCATCAGTCTGCTCATTGCGATTCTCTTGCCTGCGCTGAGTAGTGCACGTAAAGCAGCACGCAGTGTGATCTGTCTGAATCAACAACGCCAACTCTATCTGGCGAACGTGATGTACATCGATGAGAACATCGATTACCTGCCCCATGGTTATAGCAACACCAATCCCACCAGCGGGAATCAGTATGCAACCAAAGCATCGATGAATCGTCTTGCTCGGTATGTCGGCAATAAGTCAAGCATGCCCAACCCAAACGAACCGGGCAGTGAGATTTTCAACTGTCCTTCCAAACCCCAAGGCAATACTTCCAATTCGCCTTCGTATCTTGTCAGCACCGGACTTGGTAGCAAAGCAGGGGGCGAAGCACCGATCTGGCCGGCTCATCGGATGCGCGATTATCTGTACACCAAGGGCAAGGTCTTTACGGTTGACTCGGACAAAGGTGTGCGTCTAGCGATCAATGCCGATGGCCAATTCTCACTGGCGCCCGACGGTACGCTGGCAACACGACACAGCGACAACGCCGTGAACATGAGCTTTCTCGATGGTCAGGTGATTGCCGTCTCAGCCAGTGTTTTACCGCTTGTACACGCCTATACGCCTGGCAAGTATTGGTTGAACCATGACCAACCCTCGCCGCCGAACTTTTAAATTCGTTTCAACCTTCTCAACAATACAATCAGTTTCCCAATGCAATAAGGATTTCGCATGTCACTTCATCAAGCGATTACGGTCGTGCTTCTTCTTAGTTTGAGTTTTACTGGTTTTGCCTTTGCGGACGCCGGCAGTTTTCGTGGCGGATCTGACTGGTGTGGTAATCCCGATGCGATTCAATCTGCGGATAATCCCTATGTGAAACTGGCGCACGCCAATGTCCAGCGTGCGCGCTCCCAACGTCCCAGTGCATTCTGGTTGACGTGGGGCGCGACCGCACCGGAGAGTAAATTTCGCAACGATGCCAAACTCCGCGAGCAGGCGATTGAACTGTTTGACAAGGAAGTTGCCAAAGCCGTTGAGAAGCAGGAAACCTTCTGGAGTTTGACGGGGAATCTGGAATGTCTGCGACTTTGGGAACGTGCGGAGAATCCGCCAGCGGAGAAGCTTGTCAAGTGGAAAGCAGACATCCTGCCTTTGGCAGAGAAGAACTATCAACTCAATGTTGCCAAGGACAGTTGGACATCCGTTGCGCCCAACACCTTGCATCAATCTGCCACCATCTTGCAGTTGGCAAGTCTGATTTACGATCAACCCAAGTACGCCGAGTGTGCCAGGCAACTTGTGGAGACTGCTGCGAAGTTGCAGAACGAAGACGGTGCGTTTAACTACATCCGCCAATCCGGACCGTCGCAGGTTTACTACGGTTTTGATGCGACGTTTCTGGGGCGGTACTACCAGTTATCGCGTGATGAAGATGCTAAGAACAGGTTGATCAAGTTGGCAGGTTATTCACATGACGTGCTTGCCAACGGCTTGATGGAAGCGTCATCCGCACCGTGGTGGAAGCATCACTGGGGGCAGGGCGGTCCGATGCATGGCGTTGAGATTGCTGCGGGGCTGTCACGTGATCCGTTGACCCGAAGCATTGCTCGCTATCGCATCGAGCATGGCGGTCAGCCGTACATGTTCGGCTATTACGCGATGTACTTCTGGGACCCGACGATCAAGAGTGATGTCCCCATGGGGGCGGATCTCTTGCGATACAACGCCAACATCGGCGGTCCGCAACTGCGCAAAAATGCTTGGCAGGTGGTCATGCCCGGTAAGGCGTATGCGGACACCAACATTGGTGTGAGTGTCGTGACGGGGGAAGAGCGATTTGGTTACCAGGGGTATTTGAGTGTTGCCGCGTTACCGGTGTTGTGCAATGGTGCAACGTCACCGCATGACCGTCCCAAGTCACTGATCACCGCTGGCACCGACGCCATGGCTCAGCGACGTTGCGTGGTGGGGGAGAACTGGATCGCCAGTGCGTGGACTTTCAAACCCCGTCAACCTTTCTTTGCTAACTTCCCCGAACCTGAGCCCGGTGATTGGCAACTTGCCCAACTCTGGTTTGCCGATGAGCAGGGGGCAGCCGGTTGGATACGTGTGATGGCGGACAAGGATACGGACAAGGCGTTGCCGCGTGGGTATGTTGCCATGGGACATGATGTGGTTCTGGATTCAGCCAGTGATCGATTGGTCCAAAGCGGCGCCTTGCAGGTACAGGTTTTGGGGCAGCAGGTGACAAAGATCGAGCCGTTCACCGTCAAGGAAAAGACGCGGTCGTTCTGGATTGATGTGACGGACAAACAAACACATCAGGCTGGGGACAGCTACGGCTACGGGTTGTCCGTCTCGCAGGTGGGGCAGGTTGGTCACAAGGTTTCGCTTGAGACATTGGCAGAAGGTGTCCTGGCGATCAAGGTTCAACGAGCGGGTCAGTCGGATGTGACATTGGCTTTTAATCCGACGGACAGCACCATCCAAATCGCACGCATCTCCAAAGTCGCATGGCAGTCCAGTACACCTGAAGTGGGCAAGGCTTTGCCAACAGATCAGGTCGGGCAGATGCTCCAACTGGCGCCCGGTGCGTTGATCGTGATGCCTTGATCGTGTGCATCTGTGTCCATTATGATTGACAATTGCCGCCGATGGTTCTGTTGCCATTGGCGGTTCTTTTTGTACTCCGAAAGACGTGATCGCTGTTCACGAGGTTTGATGACAAGAAACCTGCTGTAAAAATCTTTTCCCACAAGTTATCAACAATTCATGGTTAAGCACTCTCTGACGCACTTTGGCCCTGTATCGGGCCGACTCTGTCAGCAACGCGTTAAACTCTTATTGGACCGCAATTTTTGCGCTCGCCAGTCATTCCTGCGCAGTTATCGGATGAACCCTCAACACCATTTTCTGGGCTAAGCATCAGAAAATTAAGGAACTTGGGGCAATTTGTCGATATGTCAAAACGTCAAAGCGTAAAAGTGTCAAAGGCCCTATCGGACTTTCGTCAACGTCCGGATAACGCAACACGGCTTTGAGGAATGCACAAAAGCCTTCCTCAGCCCAATGACACCAGGCAGGAAAGGTTTTGAGTAGATGTCCACCGGAAGCCCACCATTTGTGATCCGCACAACCAAGCCCCAAATGGCAGGCACCCCGACTGCATCATCCAGGACCACCCCGGAAGTTACCCCGGAAGCAACCCCGGAAGTCACCTTGCATGTTCCCCCCAAGCGGTATCGCATCGGTGAGTTGGCTGAATTCTCCGGACTCAGCCGCCAGACCCTGCACAACTACACCCGCTGGGGATTGATCCATGAAGCCGAATGGACAGCAGGGGGACACCGGGTTTATGGCGAGGAAACCTTCGCCCGACTGCGAAAAATTATCGAACTTAAGCGAACCTGTTCCATGGAAGAAATTCGCAATGAGCTCCAGGAAATTGTCTAGTTCAATGGATGCTTGATCGTGGTTTGATCCCACACGCTCGACAGGATTTTATAAACGTATGGCCGATGCCCCCGAACAACCTCAGGATGAAGTCGACGAAACCGAATCACTCGGTGAAATGTCCGGCTACGAATCCGAAACGCCCCACTGGTCAGCCAACTGGCAGACGCCGACGCTGATCCTCGGGACCATCCTCATGATCATGGGATTGGTTATCGCATGGCCCAGCGAAAAGCCCCGCAACTTCGACAAGGCGCTCGACTCCGTACAGGCCTATATCCGGGCGAACGACCTGGAAAGTGCTCACGAAAAGCTTGCCCACGATCAACAGTTCATTGATGTCGAAACCACCGAGCCCCGCATCCGCGGTCGCTTCTGGCAACTCTGGGGTGACATGGTCTACAAACAGATCATCGAGCAGGACATCCCCAGCACGGAGAACTACAACAAGATCGTCGCCTGCTACCTGCGTGCCGATGGTCATGAGTATCCCTTTGACGGTGAACATCTGGCCCGTTGGGCTTCCACGCTCGTGAGTCTGGATCGTGTCGACGAAGCGTTGGACAAGATCGACGAAGTGAAGTTGGCGGATCGTAATTTCAAATGGCAACTCATTCAGCAGATCATCAACAAGCAGATCGCTCGTCGTCGCGATACGGCTGATGATCTGCTTAAATGGTATGACGCCTTTTTTGCTGAGTTGCAATACGAAACCGATGCCGACCGTAAACGTGAAGCCGAGGTCTGGGGTGTTGCTCAATATGCCCGGTTGCTCATGCAGACCAATGATGTGAGTCGCGTGGTCGATTACCTGCATTTGCGCTACATCCGTTTGCGTGATGATGGCGGTGAAGATGATCTGGGTTCGGTGAAACTCCGACTGGCCCAGGCGTACCAGATGGCAGGACAGTACGAACTTGCCATGCAGTGGTATCAGTCTGCTCAGAAGAGTCTCAAACCCGAGGATACGCTTAACGCGCAGGTTCTCGTGGGCATGGCTCAGATCACGCTGGCACTCTCGGGTGACGTGCGTAAGGCACATGAGATTTATTCGACCGCTGCCATGAAGTTTGGTTCGACTGACGAGTTTGTCGATGCCACCATCGGTCAGGCCGACTGCGAATCACGTTTGGGGGTCCACGCCCAGGCCGTCAAGCATTTGCTTCTTGCAGCCAAGACGATTCTGGATCACCCGCATCCGTTGCAGCGTCATAAAGACCTGATGGTCAAGGTGGCCCATGACAACTTTGAATTGCAGTTTGGGCAGGATCAGTTCGGACAGGCGTTAAGTTATCTCTCCACGCTCAAGCCACTTTACGGTGAGGAACTGCCCCCGCGAATTTTAGCGGACTTTGCCATTACACATGAAAAACTCGGCGATGCGTACACTGCAGAAGCCAACAAGCTCCAGAACACCGCGCCGGTGGACGCATTTGCCTCCGAAGAAAATCACAAGGCCTTTCAGTTGGCCAACCAGGAAGCAGCTTTGCAGTACGGTCGCAGCGGTGATTATTTTTATGATCATGCCCTGGCCGTCACCATTGCAGACGACCATGCGCATGGCAACAGTCTCTGGAACGCTGGTCAGAACTATGACAAAGCGCAGATGTGGGACAAAGCCATCGACGCCTATCGCGAATTTGCCCGTGTGCGTTCCAATGATCCGCGTTTCGTCCTTGCCATCAATCACCTGGGTTTGGCCTATCAGGCAGATGGTCAGTACAAGGTTGCCTACAAACTTTTTGAAGAACTCATCGAGAAACATCCCAAGTCCGAAGCTGCCATCGCATCACTGGTCCCCATGGCACAGTGCATGATCGAGATGGGTGAACCCGAACAAGCTGAACGCACACTCCAGTATGTTCTCACCGACAACCAGGCGGTGACCCCCGAAGGTGATGCGTATCGCGAAGCATTAATCGAGTTGGGTAAGTTGTACTTCTCAACCGGTGAATATCTCAAAGCGATTACCAAGCTCGAAGAAGCCATCGACGAAAAACGCTATGGCAATGCCGAGCAATCACCGTTGCTTCGCTACCGTCTTGCTGAAAGCTATCGTCTCTCCGTTGGTGATATCAATAAGACCTTGGCTGACCCCATGCCCCAGGCCAAGCGAATGGAATTGCAGAAACTCCGCGTGAGTAATCTTGAACGTGCAGGCGTGCTTTATTCTCAGGCGATCAATCAGTTTGAAGCCCGTAATCCCAAGACGCTTAACAAACTGGAAATGACATATTTCCGCAATGCGTATTTTTTCCGTGGGGATTGTTCCTACGATCTTGGGCGCTGGGACGATGCCATCACGCTATACGATCTGGCTGCACGCAAATGGGAAAACCATCCCGCGTCGCTGGTGGCATTGGTTCAGATTGTCAACGCGTATTGTGAACAGGGTGCCATGCAGGAAGCACGGGCAGCCAACGACCGGGCGCGATACCAACTCAAACGGATTCCTGATGAAGCCTTCAAGGATCCGTCGATGCCCATGGGCCGTAAACACTGGGAGGATTGGCTGCGATGGTCCAATGAACTGGATCTCTTTGCCAGCACCAAGACACCGTAATGTGTCAACTCGAATTTAAACCGTCAGTCTCAATCGCTGGCGGGTCACCCAAAACCCCTGGCAAGGATTGCCGGGCAGAAAGGTCAAGGAATGACCAGCACATCTCAAGCATTTGTCGAATTGCTCATTCAGCAGAAAGAGCTTTATTTAAAGCTCAAAATGCTCAGTGACAAGCAACGCGAACTGGTGCAGCAGCAGGACGCTGTTCAGCTTCTTGGTGTACTCGGTGCCCGGAAAATTCTCGTTGAACAACTCACGCAACTGGGCCAGCAAATCGCACCCATCCGCGAGCAGTGGCAGTCACTCAAAGACGACATGCAATCCGAACAGCGTCAGCAAATCAACCAACTCATCGACGAAACACAGGAACTGCTCTCAGGCATCATTGCAGCTGACGAACAGGACCGCCAGGACATGGCCGCAGCACGTGATGAGAAGGGGGCTGAACTCAAACAGTTCACTCAAAATGCTTCAGCTCGCAATGCCTACACCGCATCGGCCAATGCCGGCAACAACTATGCTCGCTTTGCCTACAAACAAGGATAAACGTGACCACGCAACCGCCGTCCAACATGCCCACCAGTGAAGACCTGGCTCAAATCATCCAGGCTTACAACACCGTTACCGAGAGACTGCAAAAGACCCATGAGCAGCTTTCCTCGGAAGTGGTGCGCCTGCGCAAGGAACTGGCATCAACCAATGCTCAACTTCAACGCTCCAAGCGATTGGCAGCACTCGGTGAAATGGCAGCAGGTATCGCCCATGAAATCCGCAATCCGTTAGCAGCGATCCATCTCTATGCCGGCATGCTCCAGGATGATCTCAAACGCATGAAGCCGCAACAGGACATCGCCACCAAGATCGCCTCGGCCGTTCGCGGCCTTGAAGGCATCGTCACCGATGTACTCACCTTCTCCCGTGAGATGCAGCCGGACATGCGTCCATGCAATGTGCTTGAACTCGTCGCCCGTGCGGTGGACATGCAAAAACCCGCTATTTTACAGCATGATATCCTTGTCGACGATGAAGCCATCGACGATGAGCTTTGTCTGCATGTCGATCCTGAGCTCATGCACCGTGCACTGACCAATGTCATCCGTAATGCCGTCGAAGCGATGGCCGGTGTCGAAGATGCAACCCTGACCATTTCCGCCAGGCGTGATGATGATGAACAGGTGATCATCCTGAGCATCCGCGACAACGGAGCAGGCATTGACGGCGATGATATTGATCGCATCTTCAATCCCTTTTTTACCACCCGTAACACCGGCACCGGACTTGGCCTGGCCATCGTCCATCGCATTGTCGATGCTCATGCCGGTTCAATTCTCGTACACAATGACAACGGCGCGGTCTTTGATTTTGTCCTGCCCATCAAGGCTCAAACATCAAGTGACCGCCAACCCGATTCAGAGGCAGCAGTTTCCCAGGGAGTTCTTTCATGAATGGCAAAGTACTCGTCGTCGATGACAAACAAATCATGCGCGACAGCGTCGGCGCAACCCTTCAACGTGCAGGCATGCAGATCGTCTCGGCCTCCGATGGTCAGGCGGCACTCACCGCCATCGCCCGCCATCGCCCCGATGCGGTGATCTCCGACTTGAAGATGCCCGAACTCGATGGCCTGGGTTTACTCATGAAACTCAAGGAAGTCGATGACCAATTGCCCCTGGTGTTGATGACCGCCTATGGCACGGTGGATGTCGCGGTTGCCGCTATGAAACAAGGCGCTTTTGACTTTGTGCAAAAGCCCTTTGAAGGTGACCAACTGGTGCTGACCATGAAACGCGCCATCGAACACCGCCGATTGATTCAGGAAAATGCCGCACTCAAATCCGGCGTCTCGCCCAGCGATGTCATGCCCATGCTTATCGGTCAGTCCCAGGTCATGCGTAAGCTCGCAACGCAGATCAAGCAGATCGCTGCCTCCAACGGCACGGTACTCGTCCACGGTGAATCGGGTGTCGGTAAGGAAGTCATGGCACGCACCATTCATGCCTGCTCGCAACGCCGCGACAAGGTCATGCTTTGCGTCAACTGTGCAGCACTGTCTTCAAGCCTGCTCGAATCTGAACTCTTCGGTCACGAAAAGGGCTCGTTCACCGGCGCTGAACAAATGCGTAAAGGTCGCTTTGAACTCTCCGACGGTGGCACGCTGCTTCTGGACGAAATCTCCGAAATCAGTCCGCAACTCCAGGCCAAGTTGCTTCGCGTGTTGCAGGAAAACCAGTTTGAACGTGTCGGCTCGTCATTGACCATGCAGGTGGACTCGCGCGTGATCGCAACGACCAACCGTGATCTGACGGACTGTGTTGCGGATGGTTCTTTCCGCCAGGACCTTTACTATCGACTGAATGTTCTGCCGATCCATGTCCCGCCGCTACGTGATCGTTTGGATGACGTGCCGGACTTGTCGAATCACTTTTTGACGACGCTGGCCATGCGTGAAGGTCGCGACCAGAAGCACTTTGACGATCATGCGATGGAACTGCTGATGCAGTATCAGTGGCCGGGCAATGTTCGTGAGCTTCAGAACATCTGCGAACGCGCGGTGGTCCTCTCGCGTGGTCTGACGATCACCGCCAACGTGATCCGCCCGTGGTTGACCGATTCGCATGAACAGCAGGCGATGTCGCAGGCTACCCAACCCCAGCAGGCAACCGCCAAGCCCCAGGCCTATGCTCCCAAGACACTTGAAGAGATCGAACGCGAAGAGATTCTCAAAGCGCTGGAACACAACCGTGGCAATCGGCAACGCACTGCCCGGAGTCTGGGCATCGGTGTTCGCACGCTGGGTCTGAAACTCAAGAAGTGGAAGGAAAGCAATCTCGTGGCACAGACGGTCTGAAACCCTGGTTTGGCATGAGGCGCATTTTTTGCGCGATACCCAAGCGCACATCTTGCGCGGTGCGCTAAAAACAGTGTTCAACCAACCGCGATTTTGTACCTGAAACACGGGAAAACACATTGGCACGCGACTTGCTAATGTCTGGTGAGACGAAAAACGGAATTTGAGATATGGCAAGCTCAGGAACTTTTATCAAAGGCATGTTGGACGGCGGGGCACTCCCAGTGCTCGAACGCTTCACCCAATTTACTGCCGAACGACATAAAGTTCTCACGCACAACATTGCCAACTTCTCAACCCCGTTTTACAAGCCGCGTGATTTGTCGGTTGAAAGTTTTCAGGACACCCTGGCCGATGCCGTGCAAAAGCGACGTCGCCAGGTCAATCCTACCGGCGGACCCCTGCGACCGGGTAATACTCAGCAGGTGACCTTCGGCAAGGACGGCATGATGGTGCAGGCCGACCCGACGCATGAGAACATCCTGTTTCACGATCAAAACAATCGTGACCTGGAACGCACCATGCAGAAACTCGCGGAGAACACGCTGTCGCATAACATGGGCATTGAACTGCTTAAAAACCAGTTTGATCTGCTCCGAACCGCGATTCGCGAACAACCGTAAGGTTTGTAAGGCAAGTTGAAAATAGCTGCGACACCACGTGTCGCTGAAGGAACAAAACATGTTTGGATCACTGAACATCTCGACATCCGGACTTGTCGCCCAGCGGACGCGCATGGAAACCATTGCTGCGAACCTGGCCAACAAGAACACCGTCGAAGATGCCAACGGCAATTATGCACCGTTTCGTCGGCGCATTCCGATCTTTGCCACCGGTGATCCGCATAGCGGTTCTGCCAATGGTGTTCATGTCGATGAGATCATGCTCGACCCCGCACCGTTTCGCAAAGTGTTGGACCCGACGCACCCGTTTGCAGATAAAGACGGTTACGTGCAGATGCCCAACATTGACACCACGACGGAAATGATCAACGCGATCGAAGCCACCCGTGCTTACGAAGCCAACATCACTGCCGCCGAGGCCACCAAGTCCATGATTCAATCCAGCCTGAGATTGCTGGCTTGATCTTGATAGAAGGAAGGTGTCACCATGAGTGATCCCTTAGGGTTAATTGGAAACAGCAGCGTCGGCGGAGCCGGCGGGCTGCCGTCAACACCCAAGCTTCCGGGGGCTGGGCAACAGGATGGGCCCAGTTTTAAAGATGTGCTGATGCAGAACATCGAGCAGGTCAATCGTCTCCAGCAGGATGCGGAGATGGCCATTGAAGACCTTGTCACAGGACGTCGGGATGACGTGGACCAGGTCATGATGGCCAAGCAGAAGTCTGACCTTGCTTTCCAGATGCTGCTGCAGGTGCGCAACAAAATGGTCGACGCGTATGAGGAAATCAAGCAGATGCGCGTGTGATGAGGAAAGGGACTAGCGACTAGCCACTAGGGACTAGGGAAAAGACATCGAAATACAACGGTTTTTCATGCCTTTTCTGCCTTGCCCCTAGTCCCTAGTCGCTCGTCCCTAGTCCCTGATTCAGAAAATTGGAGATTTTCTGATCCCACGACCGATAACACAGTATCGCAGGAGGCGATAACCGGAATCACGGTTGGAGATGTGATCCCACACGGCATGGAGGCCGACAATGGAATTCCTCAGACGGCACTGGCTGCAGGCCCGCGCATTGTTCGATCAACTGACCCCCAGTCAGAAGTGGTTGATGCTTGCGCTGATTGTCTGCCTCGGGTTGTCGGGGCTGCTTATTCTGGCTTATGTCCCGAGCACGGACCTGATTCCCATCACCTCATTCGCAGGCAAGAATCAGGCCGAAGTTGTCGCGCGCCTCGAAGCGGAGAATATCGACGTCACCGCCAAGGCAGGACAAATCTATGTCCCAGCCAACAAGCGTTTTGAAGCCATCTCCATTCTCCAATCCTCCGAATTGCTCACCGAAGATACCTCTGTTGCCTTTGATGATCTGATCAAGAATCACTCGCCCTGGATGAGTGACGAACAGAACAAACAGGCTTACATGCTCGCGCTGCGTAAGACACTGTCGATGATCGCATCCAAGATGAAAGGCGTTGAACACGCTGATGTTTTCATTGCCAAGCCTGACGATATTGGTTTTGGCACCACCTACGTCAAACCCACCGCATCGGTCAACGTGAAAATGGCGCGCCGCAAGCCGTTGGATAAACACATGGCCCAGGCGATTGCGGGTCTCGTTGCCGGTGCCATTGCCGAACTTGAACCGGCTGATGTCACTGTCATCGACTCCAGCTACGGTCGCCAATTCTCCGGTATTGATGATGGCGTCGTCGCTCCGTCGGAAACATTTGAATTTCTCAAAGCCCAGGAAGAACATTACCGAACCAAGATCATCGATGCCCTAGGTTACATCCCTGGCGTGCGTGTTGCGGTCAACGTCAAGAACGACCCCATGCTTGCCAAGGACACCGAGACCTATGCTTATGAAAAGTCCGAACGCCTCACCAGTCAGGAATCTGAAGACATCGAACGCAAGAGTGTTTCGGATCGTGGTGAACCGGGTGTCCGTCCCAACACCGGCTTGAGCATTGCCGGGGCACGTCAGCAGGGGACTCAGGAAACCATCGCCAAGGCACGCAGCGAATTCGGTGGCCCGGTCATGGTCGAACGTTCCAAATCACACACGGTGGGCAACACCGTCATGCAGGTCTCCGTCACCGTCAACATCCCACGGACCTACTTCGTCGGACGCATCAAAATGCGTGGCGGCGCTGCCGGTGATGCCGAACCATCCGAAGAAGATATCCAGGCAGAGGTGGCCACGGAACTACCGCGCATTGAAGAGCAGGTCGCGCCGCTAATTTCGGCTGCGGATAAAGGTGTCGTCAAGGCACACATGATCCCCGATCCCGAAGCCTTGCTTGCCTTCCGCGAAAGCTCCAAGGAACTCTCAGGTTTTGCAGCCATGATCAAGCAACCCTGGTTCCAGCCAGCGGTACTCAGTGGTCTGACCTTCCTGGCCATCATGCTCATGTTCGGCATGGTCCGCAAGGCACTGCGTCAGCCCAAACTCCCGACTGTCGAGGAACTGGCTGGTGTCCCGCCATCGCTACCCTCTGAGGATGACCTGCTCGGTGAAGTCGAAGAAGCTGAGACCGGCATGGAAGGTGTCGAGGTCGACGAAGACGAAATCCAGATGCGCAAGCTCGCTGAACAGATCAGTGAAATGGTTCGTGCCAATCCGTCCGAAGCCGCTGCCTTGTTCAACCGCTGGGTGGAGTCAGATGATTAACCCCCGGAATCCCCGGCCCCCCGGAATTCCTGGACCCCCGGAAGTTTCAATGGCATGGGAATCGATGTCTGGTATTCGAAGGATCGGTCCAATAGCTGCGACACCACGTGTTGCTGAGATTTAGAGAGATAAGCCATGGGAAAAAACGGCATAGACGCTGGGCCATACGAAGAGCTCTCCGGCCTGAAAAAGGCGGCCATCCTGCTATTGGCGTTGGATGAAGATGCTGCCACCATGCTTCTGAAGCAAATGGAACCCCGTTCCGTCGAAAACGTTACCCGTGAAGTGGCAGGAATGGGCAACATCGGCCAGGACACGCGCGATAAAGTCATCTCTGAGTTCTATGACATGGCTTTGGCGCAGCGCTGGGCTTCCGAAGGTGGTCTGGACTATGCCAAGATTCTGCTGATGCAAAGTATGAATCCCGGTGACGCTGACAAGATTCTCCAACAAATCTCCACACAGGTCCGTAAGACGCCGTTCTCCTTCCTGCAAAAAGCAGAGTCCACCAACCTTCTGACTTTCATTCAGGATGAACACCCTCAGACCATCGCGCTGATCATCTCACATTTGCCCTTCCATAAAGCATCGGAAATTCTCGCTGGGTTGGCCGGACCCAAGCAGTTGGAAGTGGTCAAGCGTGTTGCCAACATGGACCAGACCAACCCCGAAGTTATCCACGAAGTCGAAGCCGGCCTCGAAGCGCGTCTGTCGAACATGCTCGGTCAGACCTTCGAGCAGATCGGTGGCGTGGAAACCGTTGCTGAAATGCTCAACCTGGTCGATCGCAGCACTGAAAAATCCATCATGGAAGGTCTCGAATCCGACGACCCGGATTTGGTCGAACAGATTCGCCGCCTGATGTTCGTCTTCGAAGACATCATGCTCGTGGACGACAAAGGCATTCAGTCGGTACTCAAAGAAGTCGACAACGAAGAGTTGGCTTTGGCCCTCAAGACTGCCAGCGAAGAACTCAAGGACAAGATTTTCACCAACATGTCCGAACGTGCTGCGACACTCATTCAGGAAGACATGGAATACATGGGCCCGGTGCGTGTCTCGGACGTCGAAGGCGCTCAGCAGCGTATCGTCGATATTGTCCGTCGTCTGGAAGACTCCGGCGACATCATTATCTCCGGCCGTGGCGGTGCAGCCGACGCCGTGGTTTAATCGCGGCTTGATGTCGAATTTCGAATTGAGTCAGCATCAGACCGTGACGTGTTCATTGTGAAGTAAATCCGAAATCCGAAATTTGAAAATAAAAATTTTATGCCCCTGATCAAAGCCGACCAATCTGTTTCGATGTTCAAAGATGCGATCGTGCTGAACATGAACGACGTGACCGAACAGGCTGCGCAGATCAAGGCCTCGGCACAGCAGACCGCCGAAAAACTCATCGCTGACGCCCGCGCCAAAGCACAGAAAGTCACCGACGATCATGCCGAAGAAGGCTATGAGAAAGGTTACGCCGAAGGCTTTGCCAAGGGACAGTCCGAAGGCTACGAGAAAGGGCATGCTGAAGGTTTTACCAACGGTCACGCTGAGGCGATCGCTGATGCCAAGACGCAGTTTGATCCGTTGGTGGTTGCATGGGATGAAGCCGGTCGTGCCTGGGATGCGTATCACAGTCAACTGGATATGGATGCCCGCGATAGTGTGATTGAATTAGCCTTGCGATTGGCTGAAAAAATCATTCACCGCCAGTTGCAGGTCGATCCAACGGTCATTGTGGATCAGGTGACTGCTGCTCTGAAAAACATGACCGGCGCAACGAGTCTGAGTATTCACGTGAATCCTGATGACCGGGCGGTGATGCTCGAAGTCATGCCGCAACTCATTGAGTCTTTTGGTCAGTTCAAGAGCATGCGTGTTGTTGATGATCCGAACATCGGTCGTGGCGGCTGCATTCTCATTCATGAACACGGGCGACTGAACGCGACGTTGGAAACACAGTTGCGTCGTGCAGTCGAACTGCTCTTACCCGGTGATTATGAAATGGACCCGCTGCCACAGGAAGCTGCGGATAAGCTGGAAGTCTCCGAGCAGCAAGACGCAGAACAGGTTGATCAGCTTGTCGAACCCAATGTCGATCAACAGGTCGTCACCGAAGACCAGGCGGATACGGATATCGACCAGGTCATTGAGCAGAACACGGCTCAGATTGATGCCCTGTTAAATGATCAACCCCCGGAAGTTCAACTCCCGGAAGTCCAGCCCCCGGAAGCTCAACCACCGAAAGAAGTCAGCGAAACTCTGGACGGTTCCGTTGAATCAAGTACGCAATCGCCTGAAGAACCACAAGCACAAGACGATTCTGAAACACCCAAGCCGGACACTGATGCAGCATGACCCGCATTGCTGAGCAACTTGATATTCTCGAACAAACCCCGCTCATCGAGATGCAGGGGCAGGTTCTTGAGGTACGTGGTCTGGCCTGTCGTGTGGGGGGGATCAGCGTGCCTGTCGGTGCGATGGTACGGATCGAAACGCGTGATCCGCTACTGGGCGAAGTGGTTGGCTTTGATAAAGACGAAGTACTCGTCATGCCGTTCGGCGCGACCGGCGGGATTAAACGCGGCGATGTCGTGACATTGATCCAACTCGCCCAGACCGTTCCCGTCGGAGACAACATGCTCGGGCGCGTGGTCAACGCGCTGGGGCAACCCATTGATGAGAAGGGACCGATCAATGGCGTGGGGCCGCGATCCCTGTATCCCAAGGTGGTTGATCCGATGGATCGCCCGTTGATTGATGAGCCTTTGGGAACTGGCGTTCGCGTGGTCGATGCGATGACGACACTGGGTTGTGGTCAGCGTATCGGTGTCTTTGCACCTCCGGGTGTCGGCAAGAGTACGATTTTAGGCATGATGGCACGCGGGACATCCGCGGATGTCATCGTGGTGGGTTTGGTGGGTGAACGTGGGCGTGAAGTTCAGGACTTCGTGCAGAAGCAGCTAGGGGAAGAGGGACTGAAGCGGGCAGTGGTCGTGGTGGCCACGGGTGATGAATCACCATTGCTGCGCATTCGTGCTGCCCAGGCTGCCACGACCGTTGCCGAGTTTTTCAGAGATCAGGGCAAGAACGTGCTCTTGATCATGGACTCACTGACCCGTTTCTGCCAGGCTCAACGCCAGGTCGGTTTAGCCACCGGTGAGCCGCCTGCGACCAAGGGGTTTACGCCCAGTGTGTTTTCCATGCTGCCGATTTTGCTTGAGCGATCCGGTCGAACCAGTAAAGGTGCGATCACTGGTTTGTACGCGGTACTCGTGGAAGGTGACGTGGATGACGATCCGATTTCCGAAGCGGCACGTGGTGTTCTGGATGGTCACATTCTGCTCTCGCGTGCGTTGTCGCATCGCAATTACTGGCCCGCGGTGGACGTGCTCGGTTCGATCAGTCGTGTTGCCGATGATGTGATTAACGCGCAACATTCGACAGCTGCTGCGCAAGTTCGGCGCTTGTTGGCTGCGTATAAGGATGTCGAAGATTTGCTGAACATCGGTGCCTACGCGGATGGGAGCAATGATGAATTCGATTTGGCAATCGCCTGCAAACCTGCCATCGATCAGCTTCTGATGCAGGGGCGCAGCGAGATGCCACCCAAGGGTAAACTGGATGTTTTCACGCATACTTCCAAGCAATTGATCGCGTTGAGTCACATCATTGAGCAGAACAAAGCCAAGCTTACCCAACAGAACCAACGGATGCGCCAAGCCCAGATGCAGCGTCGCCGTTGACCCCAGCCCGATAACACCTCATAAAGTGACAAGCCATGGCCAAATTCGCATTTAAACTTGAACCGGTTCTCCGTCAACGCAAGATGATCGAGGATCAGAAGCAACGCGAATTGGCCAAACTCATCCGACATCGCATGATTTTTCACAATCAACTGCGTGGGATTCAGTCGGAGTTATCAGACTCAAAACGCCAACTCTCCGACGGTCTAGTCGGCGAAGTGGATATGACCCGTGTTTCACAATTTGCACGTTTTTCGGGGCAATCCCAGGTGCGTGCACAAACCATCGTCCGTGAACTTGCCGGCCTCGAGTCGCGCATTGCCGAAGCTCAAAAGCAGCTTGTTGAAGCAATGCGTCAACGCAAGGCATTGGATTTGCTACGTGAGAAGCAGTACGAGCAATTCAAACGGACCCAGCAACGTCGCGAAGCGGCGCGGTTGGATGATCTGGCGACGCAAGCGTATACGCGCCGGACCATGATGGAAGTTGAAACGACGTGAAAACAATCGGCGCAGTCATCCTCACGATCATTCTCATTCACCTGCTGGCAGCAGCGGGCGGTGTTGCCTGGCTTGGCTTGACCAATCGCTTGAGCACCGAACGTCTGCACAAGGTTAAAGACATCTTCGCGCTGACCATTGAAGATCAAAAAGTCAAAGACGAAGAACAGGCCAAACTCGACGCTGAACATCTGGCATTGCAGAAGGAAAAGGATCGCATGGCCGAAGTGGCAGACGGTCCGACATCGGTGACGGACCGTTTGCAGGAAGACCAGATGAAACGGGATATCGTGCTTGCCAAGGTGCAGCGTCTGCAGCGTGAGATGGAAGATATGAACCGTAATCTCGAGTTCGCCAAGGCTCAGCTTGCCAAGGAGAAGAAGCAGCTTGATGCCGACCGGTTAGCGTTTGAGAAGGCCAAGGAAGACATGGAAACCCAGCGACTGGATGCCGACTTTGAACGCGTCGTCGAGTCTTATTCCAGTATCAAGCCGCGTCTGGCCAAGCAGGCCTTTATGGAACTGATCAAGCAGGGCAAGCAGGATGAAGTGGTCGAATACCTTGCAGCCATGCAGCTTCGTAAGTCCGCTGCCATCCTCGATCAGTTCAAGGCGGATGAAGAAGTGCCCGTGGCAGCCCAGTTGCTCGAAGCCTTGCGTACACGTGGGATCACCCCCGAAGGCGAACTTCCTGAAGGTGTGATGCCCATGGCATCAAAGTGATTTTTTAGTTGGTGGTGCAATGACAGCAGTCGCATCCAATCTGGTATCCAATGCTCAATTCAGCGACACTGCGCGCTCGGCGTCGCGGTCACGCTCTGCTTCGTCGGACACCACCGGTCGGTTTGATCAGGTGCTGGAAAAGTCCGCCCGGTCTCGGGAGCAAACCCAGACTGAACCTGAAAAAAACACTGAAAAAACAGACAAAAACGAGCAGGATCAGACCGTTGGTCAAGTCGACGATCAGGCTCAGCAAACCGATGAACAGCAGGATGTTCAAGTTGAAATTGATCAGGACAACGACGAACTGAACACCGATGAACAGGAAGCTGCCCAAGGCGGTGTGGTGGGGGAATCTCAGACACAGGTGATCACACAGGACATTAACACGTCGAATCAACCGCAGACTACGACCGCCAATCAGACTGGCACGACCGCAACGGATAACCCGTTGCTCGATGCATCTCAACAGCAGAACCCACAGCAGGGCGACTCCTCTCAAAAGCATGCCAAGGACGTGGCTGACGCCATGTTGCGCATGCTCGGGATCGCCAATGGTCAGGGGACCGGTCAATCGCATCAGGCAACCTTCACACTCACCGACACGATCTCACCGATGCTGCAAACCAACAGCACTTCGGATCAGCAAAACAATCAGCCACTGCAATTGCCCAACACGCAAACGTCCCAGGAGTCGGACGCTGCCAACGTGTCGCGCGTCTCGCGAGCCTTGGCCAACGCGGTGAATCAGAAGGGCGGCACCATCACCATTCGCATGATGCCTCCGGAGTTGGGGCAGGTGAAGGTGGACATTCAGATGCATGGGGGCAAGGTCTCTGCCAGCTTCCAGACCGAGCATCAGTCCGTACAAACATTGATGAGTCGCGAGCTTTCCCAACTCCGCCAGGCCCTTGAAAGACAGGGTTTGACCGTTGAGCGTTTGGAAGTCACGCATCGTCCTGCCAACAGTTCCAATGCCAATGCATCGGGGCAGGATCAACAACAACAGTCTCCGTCGGATGGCCGCAGTCGTGGGCAGTACGCTCGCCAGGACTCAGCCAATCAGGATTCGTCGGAGTCAACCAACAACAGTGAATCGCAGAATTTTGCAACACAACTCGACGCACAACTTTGAGTCGATTTGGAATAGAAGGAGTCACACATGTCCTCAGCCGTCAGTGGCATCAGCAGTTCAACTGCAACCTCACCTTCCGGTGCATTCGGATCGATGAGCAGCGAGGATTTTATCAAGATTCTCACAGAGCAGTTGAGCAATCAGGATCCGTTTGAGCCCCAGGATTCATCCGCATTGCTCGAACAGCTTTCGACATTGCGCACGGTGGAATCGCAGATGTCCTTAAGCAGCAGCATTGCTGAACTGGTGCTGCAAAATCAGGTGGCTACCGCAGGCGGACTCATCGGTAAAGCCGTTGAAGGTCGTACTGCTGATTTTGATGCAGTTGATGGTCTGGTGACTGCGGTGACCGTACAGGATGGTGCTGCGTATCTGGAACTGGATAACGGCAAGAAACTGCCGATGGCCAATGTGACGCGCATTGTTGAGAACGCTGCTTAAGCACGGATATTGACTCATGGGTGAGACTTCCTCCAGCTCACAATTGTTGTTGCAGATGCTCATGCCGATCGTTCGGCCTGATGGTGTCGCACCAGCAAGCAGGTCTCAGAACCTGCCCTTGGAGGATCAGTCCTTTGAGCAAATGCTCGCAGGTTTACAGAATCAGAGGACCGTTGCGAATCCGTCGGACATGGCCATGGACGATGTTGATTTGCCGGAAGAAGTAAGCATTCAACCATCGCAGATGCTCAGCCAACTCGGTGGATTGGATCGAATTGAAAATGCCGCGTTACGTGACATGTTGACCCGCAACAGCGAAGGTTCAACCATCGAGATGACGCGTGATTAAGAAGGAGGAATCGGATGGGTTTAACCACTGCACTATACACCGCGATGACTGGGCTTAACGCCAACTCGAGCGTGATCAATGTTGCGGGTAACAACATTGCCAACACCAACACCACGGGCTTCAAGTCTTCCCGTGCCGACTTTGAAACTCAGATTTTCCGCAATCTGTCCAACGGTACCTCACCGACCGCTGAGAGTGGGGGTACCAATCCCACGCAGATTGGTTTGGGTGTGAAATTCTCAGGTACCACGCATAATTTCTCAGACGGAACCCCCACCCTCACCGGCAGAAATTCCGATGTGGCCATCGAAGGCAAAGGCTTTTTCGTCTCCGACTACGGCGGCAATCACAAGTACACCCGTGCAGGCGACTTCAGCCTGGACACCGAACAGAATCTCGTGGATGCCAATGGGGGTCGCATCCAGGGATACAGTGTCGATGATGACTACAACATCGTGGCAGGTGTCGTGGGCAATCTCAATATTCCCATCGGTTCATTGACCATTGCAGAGGCAACTTCCAACATCAATTTCGGTGGTACGCTCAACAGTGGTGGTGATGTGGCAACCAACGGCACGATCGTGCAGTCCAACGTGCTCTATGCCGATGCCAACCAGGTCACACTTGCAGATGAAACCACACCCCTGGAAAGTCTCTACGATGCCGATGGCAATCAACTCTTTGCAAACGGTGATGTGTTGACGATTGAAAACGTCACGCGCGGCGGTGCTGCTTTACCATCCAAAGACTTTGAAATCGGTCTGGCCAACACCACCGGGTCTGACGACTTTGGTGCAACCATGCAGGACTTGCTGGACTTCTACGAAGACATCTTCGGTATTGATCCGAGTATCAGCGGTGGGGCGACCATTGCCAACGGTCAGATCAACATCGAAGGACACACCGGCACCGTCAGCGAACTGGAAATCACCGGCGATAACATGGTCGTCAACAAGTCAACCAATCCGACCTTGCCTTTCACGTTTGATGAAATCCAGGAAGCCGATGGTGAATCCGTTCGCACTTCCTTTATCGCATATGACAGCCTCGGGCAGGAAATCATTTTGGATCTGAACATCGTCCTGGAAGAAAAATCCAATGCTGGCACGACCTGGCGATTCTATGTCCAAAGTGAAGATGACAGCGACCTGTCCCGCATCCTCGGTGACGGCACGCTCAAGTTCGACACCAATGGCCGATTCCTGCTGGCAACAGATACCGAGATCACGTTGGACTTAAATAACACCGGTGCACTCAACCCCCAGACCATTACGCTCAACTTTGAGGACGAAGATGCACTCTCGGCATTGGCTGCACCACAGAGCACCATCGCTGCGCAATCGCAGGACGGCTCACCCATCGGGACCCTTGAGTCCTTCTACTTTTCCGAAGATGGCGTGATTCACGGCGTCTTTTCCAACAGTCTCGAACGTGATCTGGGACAATTGGTCCTGGCCAACTTCGTTAACCCCGATGGTCTGATCGAACAGGCGGGTAACATGTATGACGTGACCGCATCCAGTGGTGACCCGATTCTCGGGGCACCGGGAACCAACGGCACAGGCCGCACGCTCGGTCAGGCTCAGGAACTGAGTAACGTCGATCTGTCCAACGAATTTATCACCCTTATCAACGCTACCACCGGATACTCCGCCAACTCCCGCGTGTTTTCGACATCCGACCAGTTGATTCAGGAACTGCTGGCAACGTTGGGGTAAGGAAAGGGATTCGTGATTAGGTAAGGCAATCAAGACAGGGGAATCTAAAAAATGGTTCAAATATTGTTCTTGATTCAAGAAACCTTAGCGGAACAATTTTTAAACCCCTAGTTCCTAGTGGCTAGTCCCAAGTCCCTGTCCGAAGGACAAACGAGATGATCACACTCACCCGACTTAACGGGAAAAAATTTGTGCTCAATGCCGAGTTGATTCGGACCGTCGAGTCCAGTCCCGACACCATGGTGACGTTGGTGAACGGCGATCATTTTGTCGTCAAGGAAGAGATGCAGGAAGTGATTGACGCGGCGATTCGCTACGGTCAGACACTTCGCGGCTTGTTGCCACCGAGTTAGCCATGTGAATGTTATGAGACTTGGCTTGCCTGCGGTGGGTTTGAAATGTTGAATAAGGTGTTCCTCATTTAAAATTTGGGGTTTTCACCTTGTCCGTTGAGGGGCATGGTTCAAGGAACCGGCGCCAAACGACCGATAAACACGATACAAAGCGTTCAATTCACCGCGCTAGAGGTACGTTATGGACATTGGATCACTATTTGGATTGTTGGGAACCTGGGCACTGGTCTTCTGGGCCATGATGTCGGGTGGCCAGCTCGATATTTTCATCGACATCCCCTCGGTGATCATGGTGATCGGGGGGACAAGTACCATTCTCTTTGTGTGTTTCCCCGTTGGAACCGTCAAGGAAATGATCAAGATTGTCAAACGCTGCTTCTTCAACGAAGACAAGAGCGTGCAGAAGCTCATCGAAGACATGGTCAGCTTTGCCGAAATCGCCCGTCGTGACGGGATTCTGTCACTGGAAGGCGTGACCAAGGATATCGACGATCCCTTCATTGTCAGTGGTATCCAAATGGCCGTCGACGGCACGGACCCTGAACTCATCGAACAGATCATGCAGACCGAGTTGGACAACGTGGCGGATCGTCACGCGTCAGGTAAAGCCACACTTGACGCCATCGGCAAGTACGGCCCGGCCTTCGGGATGATTGGTACCCTCGTGGGTCTGGTCATCATGCTTCAGAACATGGGTGACCCCTCCAAGCTCGGTCCTGGTATGGCTGTTGCTTTGATCACCACGTTTTACGGTGCCTTGATGGCCAACGCGTTCGCGCTGCCGCTCTCGGACCGTCTTGCGTTGCGATCATCTGAAGAAATTTTGTACAAGACGATCATCATCAAGGGTGTCATGGCCATTCAAAGTGGTGACAACCCCCGTATTGTGGAACAGAAACTCAAGACCTATCTCCCGCCGACACAGGCTGCTGCGATGAACGCAGACCAGGCGGCATAAGGTCCGTGACGATTGTTCGTGAGTAAGCATCATGGCGAAAGACGACTGCAATTGCCCACCAGAAGGTGCACCGGAATGGCTTGTGACCTACGGTGACATGATGACGCTGCTGCTGTGTTTCTTCGTGATTTTGGTCTCCCTTTCGGAGATCAAAAAAGAAGACCAGTACCGCGCGGTGGTTGAAGCGGTGCAAAAGGCGTTCGGGATGAAGGGTGGTGGCGGTGCCATGCCCACGCAGGACAACCCGGAAATGAGTCTGATCCCGCGTCTTGACGAAGTGCAGCTTCAGCGCAAGAAAGAAAAAGAACACTCCAATGCCGACGACCCCGGCATTGAGGGACGCGAACGGGAAGTAACCAAAGTCCGCGAAGGCCAGAAATTTGCCGTCGGCGGACGCATCACGTTTGAACCAGGCAGCAGCGATTTAACGCCCTTGGCAAAAAGGGGTTTAAAAGTCGTCGCCAAAGAGATCAAAGGCAATAACACCAAGATCGAACTCACCGGCCATGCCGCCCGCCGTGAGATTTCGGTCAATTCGCCTTACAGCGATCTCTGGGCGTTGAGTTTCGCCCGCGCCAAGGCCGTGATGGACTTTCTGACCAGTGAAGAAATCGGCATTCGCCCCGAGCGGATTCGCCTGGTTGCCAACGCCGAAAATGAGCCAGTGAAACAGAAGGTTTACGGCTGGGCTCAGTTGCAACCCAATCGGCGTGTGGAAATATATGTGATCGAAGCACTGGTGTCGGACTTTGATCGTGCCGAAACAGAGTAATGAGACAGGGATTAGTGATTAGGGATTAGATAAAGGCAGATGAAGTCAATGATTGAGGTTCTGGAACCCTAATCCCTACGAAATCTCACGAAGGTAAGAGAAAATGGCAGAGGCTCAACAATCTGAAGGTGAAGAGAAGAAAAGCAAGATCCCGATGAAGGCGATCATCATCGTGGCTTCGATTCTGATCCTCGAAGGGATCGGCATCACCACCGCGTTCATGATTGCCGGCAAGCCCTCGCCCGTTCAGGCCGACCCGGCAGCACTCGATGCCGAAGCCCTGGCCAACCAACAGGTCGAGGAACTGGTGGTCTCCGACAAGTTCCCCAACTCCAAAATGGGGCGCACCTATCTCTATGACACCGAAGTCTACATCCTCCTGCGTCGCAAGCATCGTGACCGGGTGATGAACGACATGCAGAACATGAACGTCCGCGTCTCCTCGGAAATTGCAACCATCTTCCGCAGCATAGACCCGCTGTTACTCGAAGAGCCGACCCTCGCGACACTCCGTCGTCAGATCAAGGCCAAGATGGATGAAATGTTCGGCAAGGACGAGCAGACCGGCCAACCTCTCGTCGAAGAGGTACTAATTCGAAAATGTACACGTTTCAGGGCGGATTATTGAGTTTATCCCAAGACAATTGCGCCCAGTCATGGTAACCTAGGTACTACAATGGCCCAAGATCCACAACAATCTGATCCCAACGACGATAGCTCACGGCAGGAGGCCGCGAAAATCGTTCAGGGGGCCTTGGATGACGCCAGCAAGTCCGTCTCCGCGATGCAGGATGCAGCCAGTGAAGCGCTCGGTGATGGTGACATCCCCGGATCGCTCATGGACTCGCCCAATGCACCCGAAGGCATCGACATGCTGCGCGATGTGGATCTGCATGTGGCCATTGAACTGGGTCGCACGAACATGCTCGTTGAGGATGTTCTGAAAATCACCGACGGCTCAGTCATCGAACTGGACAAGCTTGCCGGTGACCCGGTGGATGTGTATGTAAATGATCGACTGGTGGCACGTGGCGAAGTGCTGGTGCTCAATGACAACTTCTGTATTCGCGTCAGTGAAATTGTCGCGAATCTGGAAGACGAGGCCAACCAAGCCGCCAAGGCCGGTTGATCGACAATTTGACGTGACGGCGGAGCCGTTGCCATTGCGGATGCGGAGCATCTGCGGAAAGGCCAGGGATTGGCCATGCCGAGGAGTCGGTTGAATCTGGTGCGCTCACTTGCGTTGCTGTGGTGTCTCATAGCGACAGCGGGTGTCACATGGGCGCAAACCAACTCCAACACCTCATCTTCGTCTCATTCCCAAACACAACATGCAACGCAAAACATTGCGAAATCCACTTCCAACTGGACCCTGCTGGCGCAGGCGTCGGATACCGAATCGCGCCCGTTGGGTCCGACGGTCCCCAAACAGCCCAGCAATCCCACATCACCGACCGCACCGACCGCACCGTCCAACACAACAACCAAGTCCAATGCCGACCCCTTGATGGAGTTGGCGCAGCGGATGCGTGATGAAGCTGCTCGTAATGAACAGGAACGCAACGCTCAGCGTCAGGCCAATCAGTCCGCCAGCAATGAATCCAAGCCTTTGCCGGTGTACAAACCCGCTGACGCCCAGCCGACGGAAAACGAAGTCCGCAGCCGTGAGTTACTCATAGCCAATCCCAACGAACGCAAACCGCTTGGCGAACCGGGGCAGGGGGTGGTCCCTGATTCAAATCCAAACGAAGACGAACCGCTGGGGAGCTTTTCGGAAACCGGTTCATGGATACTCAACACGGTGACCGCGTTGGGCGTGGTGATCGGTTTGATCTTTGCCATGCGCATGGGCATGAACAAGCTCTCAGGTCGCCCGGTCATGGGGGGGCGAAGTGGTATTGTCGAAGTGCTCAGCCGAACCTCGCTTTCACCGCGGAATCAAGTCATGCTCCTGCGTCTTGGTCAGCGGATCATCGTCGTCAGTGAAGGACCTGCTGGTGTTCGCACCTTGGCCAATGTCGATGACCCCGATGAAGTCGCCGGTTTACTCACCACCATCTCCGCCTCCAAGCCTGGCAGTATCAGCCAGAGTTTCAACCAACTGCTTAACCGTGCTGACACCGAGATGGACAACCCCTCGGGATTTGCCCGTGAGCATGGCGGTGATGATGACGAACACATGATCGACAAGACCCGCAATGAGCTTTCGAGTTTGCTTTCGCGTATCCGTGCCATGAGTGGCGGGAAGGGGGGACGCGATGAGTAAGCTGTTGAATTGGGTCCCATCTCCGATGTTCTTCACAAGCCGCTTGCTGCGTGATGCCGAGCCGACATGTTCGCTGCAACGCGTTGACACTCCGATAGAATCCACCCAATCGACGGGGAATTGGCGTTGGCTTTGTTTGATTCTGCTGATGTTTGTTCCATTGTGCATGACGTCGGATGTGTCCGCCCAGTCATCACAGGAAAACAACAATCGCGTGGAAGTCGACAACCTCGATCCAGCAAATCCGATCTCCGTGCTTGAGCGCGTGGGGCGGGCGATTCCACTTCAACCTCAGGATGGTACGGAAGTCGACAGCCTGGGCTTGTCCAGTTCGCTGTCGATCATCGTGCTCTTGACGGTGCTTTCGATTGCGCCTGCGATCATCATCATGACCACGAGTTTCACGCGTATTGTCGTGGTCTTTGCACTGCTGCGTCAGGCGATGGGGACACAGTCACTGCCACCCTCTCAGGTGATTGTGGGTCTGTCGGTGTTCCTGACGTTGCTTGTGATGGCACCGACTTTTGATCGGATTCACAAGGAATGCATCATCCCGATGCAGAACAACGAACTGGATCAGTTGACCGCCTGGAGTCGTGCCAAGCAGCCGCTTCGGGATTTCATGTTCGATCAGATCGAGTATACCGGCAATTGGGGCGATGTGTACATGCTGCTCAAATACCGCGGCGTGGACATCAGTCAACCGGAGAATCTTCGTCGTGCGGATGTGGACATGGTGACGTTGATTCCCGCATTCATGCTCGGCGAACTGAAGACCGCGTTTCTGATTGGTTTCAGACTGTACTTGCCGTTCATGATTATCGACATGGTGGTGGCCAGTATTTTGATCAGCGTGGGCATGATGATGCTCCCGCCAGTGATGGTGTCCCTGCCGTTCAAATTGCTGCTGTTCGTGTTGGTTGATGGTTGGCAACTCGTCACCGGCAACATCCTCAGCAGCTTCGCAGTTCCCGGCGTGACGACGTAGCTGGGGTCAAATTAAAACCGCCAAGACGCCAAGCCCCCGGAAACGCCAAGTTAAGAGAGCTAAGAGATAAGTGATGTTGTTTGAAACCAAAAAGAAACCAAGCATGAACCGAGCGAAAAGGGGAATGATATTTTCTCTTTCCGACCTTGGCGTTCTTGGCGTCCTGGCGGTTCAAAAAAGGGATTTGAATCATGTCCGTTGATCAGGCCGTCGACATTGTGCGTGAAGCATTGACGTTGATGCTGCTGCTGAGTCTGCCGATTCTCGGGGCGGCATTGGTCATCGGCATGGGTGTGAGTATTTTCCAGGCCATGACACAGATTCAGGAACAGACGCTGAGTTTCGTTCCCAAGATCATTGGCATGGTGATCGTGACCATCTTGGTGACCCCGTGGATCGCGACCATGATCCTGGACTTTGCAAGGAAAATGTTCTCCGGCGGATGACGGATTTTTGCAGGATGTTTTCACACAACGTTTCAAGACAATTAACCACAGATACACACAGATACACACAGATGAACACAGATAAAGGCAACATGATGATTCGTCACTCCCGCGCAGGCGGGAGTCCAGTGGTATGCAGTAAACGCCTGCACATATCACTGGATTCCCGCCTGCGCGGGAATGACTCAGAAGCAGATGTATTGATCGGTGTTGATCTGTGTGAACTTCCGGGGGCTGTGGTTACAGACCTTGTTTGAGATGAACCAACGAAAGGACCCAAATAGCGTGCCCATTGGCTTTGAACCCATGTTAAATCACGTGCCTGCCTGGCTGTTGGTGCTCTTCCGCATCGCCGGGATCTTTTTCATGGCACCGGTGTTTGGTTCAACGACCATTCCTGTTCGTTATCGCATGCTGCTTTCCGTTGCCGTCGCCTGTTGTGTTTACCCGATGCTCATTGAGCCCGGACGCCAGGCATTACCCAATGTCATGCCGATCGTGACCAACGGGATGTTCTTCTGGACGATGGGTGCAGCCGTGGCCATGGAGATGCTCATCGGTATCCTTATCGGCTTTGGTGCCACGCTTCCGATCTTCGGCATGCAGGTCGGCGGACGCATCATCGACCAGCAGATGGGGCTGGGCATCGCAGGTGTGTACAACCCTGAAGTCGGCGAAGAGGTCGGCATTATCAGTGAATTTTTCTTCATGCTTGCGCTGGCGATCTTCGTGATCATCGGCGGACATCGCGTCGTATTGACCACGCTGGTCGGCAGTTTCAACCACATCCCGCTTGGGCAGTTTGTGGTTGGTGGTAATGTCATCGACCTGATCGTCGGACTCTGTCATGCCATGTTTGAACTTGGCTTGCGAGTGTCTGCACCACTGCTTTGCCTGTTTTTCATGCTCACGGTGTCGATGGGTTTCATCGCTCGCACCGTGCCGCAACTCAATATTCTGAGTATTGGTTTTACCGTCCGAATCGTCTGTGGCGCTTTGATTGTCATCGGTGCCCTGGGCGTGATGTTTAACGTGTATGGCACGGAACTTCATGTTTTACTTAGGAGGATCAGTCTGTTCTTTGCACCCTGACCCCGGATGTTTTTATTAGCGTTTTTATGACTAACCCCTAATCCCGAATCACAAATCCCTGACATGGCCGAAACTGATGCAGAAAAATCCGAAGCCCCAACGCCCCGGCGTCTTCAAGAGGCACGCGACGATGGGAACATTCCCAAGAGCACGGATCTGACAGCCGCGTTGTCGCTGATTGCTGCCGTGTTTTTGCTGTACATCTTCGGCGGGCGCTTGCTCGGTGGGATGAAAGTGATTCTTGCAGCGATGCTCAGCAACACGCACACAGGTAATCCAACACGCGCCTTGGACGTGGTGAACCTGCCGGTCTTCACCGGGACGGTTCTGTTGCAGGGCTTGGTGCCGTTGACATTGGGGGTGGCATTGGTGGCCCTGGTGGTGACGATTTTCCAGGTCGGTTTTGTGGTGACCACCAAGCCGTTGGAAATTGATTTGACCAAACTCTCACCGCTTAAGGGTCTGAAAAATATGGTGAGTATGCGCGGCTGGACGCGCCTGGGCATGAGTCTGGGCAAGGTGGGCATCATCGGTGCGGTGGCATCACTGTACATTTACATGCATCGCCTGGAGATCATCAAGCTTGCTGAGTTACAGATGATGGCAGGGATGATGGCAGCATGGGAACTGGTGTTCATGATGGCGTTGTGGATCGGTGCCGTGCTGCTGATTTTGGCCATTGCTGACTATGCCTATCAACGTTGGCAGCATCACACTGATCTGAAAATGACCAAGCAGGAAGTCAAGGAAGAACTCAAACGCATGGACGGTGATCCGATGATCAAGCAGCGTCGAGCGCGGGTGGCCAGGCAATTGGCCATGCAGCGCACCGCCGCATCCGTCCCGAAGGCCGATGTGATCGTCACCAACCCGACGCACTTTGCCATCGCACTCAAATATGACTCAGCCACGATGAGAAGCCCCAAGCTCATTGCCAAGGGTGCCGACATCATGGCGTTCCGCATCCGCCAGATTGCCATGCAATACGAAATTCCCATCGTCGAACGTAAGGAGTTGGCCCGCGGACTGTATCGCAATGTGGAAGTCGGCCAGGAAGTCCCGCCGGAGTATTACGCAGCGGTGGCTGAGATTTTGGCCTACGTGTATCGGCTGAATCGACGTGAGGAGATGGCGGGAGTGTGAAAAGCAGGGAGTAGGGAGTAGTGAATAGGGAGTAGGACAAGACATGAAAACATGGGAATGAAACGAAATTTAATTCTACTCCCTACTCACTAATCACTATTCCCTCAACAAGCCTTGGACAAACGAATACCGCAACGAACCAACACAAACAAGGAACCGACTACAACCGGAACGCAAACAACCAATGGCACAACTGGCATCACAACTCAACATTCCTGGCTGGATCAACAAGATCGGGCGCTATCAGCAGCTGTTCGTGCCGATCGCGTTTGTCTGTCTGTTGGGTGTGATTGTCGTCCCGTTGTGGCCGGTGGTGATGGACATGCTCGTTGCCACCAACATCGCCCTGGCAGCGTTGATTCTCTTGACCACCATTTACGTTGCCTCCCCGTTGGAGTTCTCGGTATTCCCGTCACTATTGCTTGCAACCACCTTGTTCCGGCTGGTGCTTAACATCGCATCGACCCGTTTGATTCTCGCTGCCAACACGACATCACCTGAAGAAGCGACCGCGGTGGCAGGCAAAGTCATTGAGAGTTTTGCATCGTTTGTGACCGGGGGTTCGCTGATTGTCGGTTTGATCCTGTTTGTGATTCTGATCATCGTGCAGTTCGTGGTCATCACCAAAGGTGCAACGCGTATCTCCGAAGTGGCTGCGCGTTTCACGTTGGACGCCATGCCCGGTAAACAGATGGCCATTGATGCGGACCTAAACGCCGGCTTGATTGATGAGAAGTCCGCCCGTAAACGACGTGAGGACATTGCCCAGGAAGCCGACTTTTATGGTGCGATGGACGGTGCTGCCAAGTTTGTGCGTGGTGACGCCATTGCAGGCATTATCATCACGATCATCAACATCCTCGGCGGCTTTGCCATCGGTGTGTTTGAAAAGCAGTGGGGCTTTGAAACTTCGCTGGAAGTCTTCACCAAGTTGACCATCGGTGACGGCCTGGTTTCACAGTTGCCTTCGTTTGTCATCTCCATCGCGGCAGGTCTGATCGTCACGCGATCCAGTGGCAAGTATGACCTGGGGACTGAACTCACCCGCCAACTCACCGGGCGCTGGATGGCCATGGCGATCACCTCGGCTTTCCTTGCGATGATGGCCTTCACCGGTTTGCCTGCCACACCGTTGCTCGTGTTGGCAGCACTCTTGGGTGTCGGGGCCTGGGTGGTGCGTGGCAATGAGATCAAAGCTCAGCAACAAGTCGTCAAACAGGAAAAAGCCAAGGCCGAAAAACAGACCACCGAAGTCCCCGTCGAACAGGTGCTCGCAGTCGACCTTTTGGAACTGGAAGTCGGTTATGGACTCGTGCGATTGGTCGACACCGGGCAGGGCGGTACGCTGCTGGATCGCATCAGTGGTATCCGCCGCCAACTTGCTGGCGACATGGGCCTGGTCATGCCCCCCGTGCGCATCCGCGATAACATCCAACTTGCACCCACCGATTACCACATCAAAATCCGTGGCAACTCCGTCGCTTCGGGTTCGGCGCATCCCAACCTGTTCATGGCTATGGACAGCGGTCTTGCAAGCCAACCTCTGGAAGGTGGCATTAAGACCCGCGAGCCGGCTTTCGGACTTGATGCGGTCTGGATTGAACCGGGGCAGAAGGATCAGGCTGAAGCATTGAACTACACCGTGGTCGATGCCACCAGCGTCGTCGCAACACATCTGACCGAAGTGGTCAAGAACCATGCTTCGGAACTGCTTAACCGCGAAGAGACCAACAACCTCATCACCCAACTCCGCGAAAAGGCACCCAAGCTTTGTGCGGAAGTTCTCGGTGAAGGTGAAAAGGCAGGCTTGATTAAGCCCGGTGAGTTGCAGAAGGTACTCCAGAATCTCCTGCGTGAACGTGTTCCGATTCGTGATTTGGAAACCATCATTGAAACCCTCGGCGATTGGGCACCGCGCACCAAGGACATGGACGTGCTCACCGAGTATGTCCGTAACGGTCTGCGTCGGACCATCTGCAATCAGTACGTGCAGTACGTCCCCGATGATGCCAACAACATGGGTGCAGATGTGCAGAGTACGGTCCCCAAACTCTTCTGCGTGAGTCTGGACCCGGCGTTGGAAGATCAGATCAATGGCTTTATTGATCGCAGTGCTGAAGGGTCGACCGTGTCGATCCCGCCGGCTGTGGCAACACGCATTGTCACTGCAATTTTACAGGAATTACAGCAGCTCATTCAGGCTGGACACCCGCCCGTGGTCCTGGCATCACCGCCTGTGCGAGCCGCTGTGCGAAGTTTATTGGAACCGCATCTGGCGATGTCGGCTGTTCTGGGATATAACGAAGTCAGCAAAGGAGTCCAGGTGCAAAGTGTGGGAATGGTTCAATTGGAATCGGTTAATCAGCAGCAGCAGGCACAAGGGGTAGGTCGTTGAATAACATCAAGACATTCACCGCTTCAAACATGGCCCAAGCCATGGCCATGGTCAAGGCACACATGGGTGACGATGCCATGATTCTGCACACACGCTCCTTCAAGCAGGGCGGATTTTTTGGCTTTGGCGCTCAAACGGTCATTGAGGTGACCGCCACCACACCCGACGAAAAACCGCGCCGGAGAAAATCCGCACGCCGCGAGCGTCCGCCACTGAACACGCAATCCCGCCCGCCATTGGTCGGACATTCCGGGGCGTCCGGGGGTTCCGGGGGGGGCAACATGATGCCCACTGCAGGGGACCTGATCCGTCGGACCTATGCCGCAGCACTCAGTGAGCAGCAGCAAAACGCGCCGTCACAAAATCCCCAGTCATATAACGCCCAGTCCACCTACAACAATCCGCACCAGCCGTTGAACCCGCAGCAGAATGTCATCACGCCACCGCCGGTGCATCCCGCTTCGCATCGTCCCAATCCGGCTCAGCCGCAGTATCTCCCGGCATCCAACAAGGCTTCAAATAACACGGAGTCTGCCAAGCAGTTGGCTGAGGAAATGCAGGCCGTCAAACGCATGGTCGAACGACTTATGCAGCAGCAGGCTTCGCGTGGTGATAACAAACCCTCGGACTTGCCCGACCAGTTGTTTGATCAGTACATGAATCTGATCAAGCAGGAAGTCGCCCAGGAAATCGCCCAGGACATTGTCACGCAGGTCTCCGAACGCCTGACCGAAAAAGAACTGGAAAATCCAACCAAAGTCCGCAAGGCCATCCGCGATTGCATCTGCGATTTCATCCCCGCACACCACGAACAATGGGACCTGGAAAAAACCGAAGACGGTCGCCCACGCACCATTGCCCTCATCGGCCCCACCGGTGTCGGCAAGACCACCACGGTTGCCAAACTCGCTGCAACCTTCAAACTCAAACAGGCCAAGCATGTCGGCTTGATCACACTCGATACCTACCGTATCGCAGCAGTCGATCAACTACGCACCTACGCAGACATCATCGGCATCCCGCTGCATGTCTGTAACACCGCTGCTGAACTTGATGCAGCTGTCGGTAAATGTGCAGGCTGTGATGTCGTGCTCATCGACACCGCCGGCCGATCCCAACGCGATGATCCCAAGCTTGATCAACTCAAGAAATTCATCGACACCGCCAACCCGCACGAAGTCCACCTCGTACTCTCTTCAACCTGCACGCAGAAGGTGATGCTCGAAGCCGCCAAACGCTTCTCTGAAGTCCGCACCGATCGCATCATCTTCACCAAACTCGATGAAGCCGTCTCCTACGGCGTGTTGCTGAATGTCAGCAAACAGGTCGGCAAGGAACTGAGCTACCTCACCACCGGGCAGGAAGTCCCGCACCAGATCGAACCCACCGCGTCGCTGCGACTGGCGGATCTGGTCATTGATGGGGAGTTGGCTTCATGATGACTGACCAGGCCCAGGCATTACGACAATTGGTGGCACAAAACCAGCAAGTCACCCAACCCGCATCGCAGCAGCAACCCGTTGCGGCTAAGCGCCAGCGTCACGCGCGCATCGTCGCTGTCACCAGTGGCAAAGGCGGCGTCGGTAAATCCAACGTCTCCGTCAACCTTGCCATCCAACTCACGCAGGCCGGCCGTCGTGTTGCACTACTCGATGCTGACCTGGGCACCGCCAATGCCGACGTGCTCTGCAATGTGCCCGTTGGTTCAACGCTCGCCCAAGTCGTCAACGGCCAGTACACCCTCAAGGAAGTCATGGTCAAAACACCCGGCGGATTCTATCTCGTCCCCGGCGCTTCAGGCTTGGCCAATATCGCGGACATGTCAGCTGATGCGCGCAAGCGACTCGTTGATCAGATCTACGAACTTGAAGCCATGGTCGATGTCATCATCATCGACACCGGTGCAGGTGTTTCGTCGAACGTGCTTGGCTTTGCGTTAAGTGCGGATCAGATTCTTGTGGTGACCACGCCCGAGCCCACTGCCATGACCGACGCCTATGCTGTGATCAAATCACTGGTTTCCGAGCGTCAGGATTTGGACGTACGCCTGCTGGTGAACATGGCCAGCGATGTCACCGAAGGTCGTGAGATTTACCATCGACTCAACGCAGTCTGTCGGCAGTTTCTCTCGATCAACATCCTCTATGCCGGTCACGTGATTTTCGACCCCGCGGTGCGAAAAGCTGTTCGCGCACAGGAACCGTTTTTACTGGCATCCCCCAAGTCCCAGGCCACGCAATGCATTCGCAGCCTAGCTACCCGCGTGGACCGACTCGCGCAGATTCCCAGTGGTCCAGGCCTCATGGGTCGCATGACCCAATGGTTCAAACGCAAGTAAACTCAGGCGAGCCGCGTCGTGTCGACGCGGGATTGAGCGCAGCTCAACACGACATTCACAACCATCTTCGAAATAAATCCAATCCCCTCGCGGTTATCTCGTATTATACGCTCATCACGAACGATCACGATTGGACACACCGCATGAACTTCACCTGGATCAACACACAGGACAACCTCGATTGGCAGGAACTCTCCGACCTCTACCGCATCGCGCCGTTAGGCAACAAATCCCCGGACTTCCTGCGGACGGTCTTTACCAACAGTCTTTTTAAATGGTTCGTCTATCACGAAGGTAAACTCGTGGCAGTCGGTCGCGCACTGGCAGACGGTGCGGACTGCTCCTACATCGGTGATGTTGCGGTACATCCAGAGTATCAAGGCATGAAACTCGGCAAGCAGATCATCGAAAAACTCATCGAAGATTCCAAAGACCATCGCAAAGTCATCCTCTATGCCAACGTGGGTAAAGAAGGTTTTTACACCAAACTCGGCTTCCATCCGATGAACACCGCGATGGCTATTTTCAAAGATCAGCAATGGGCCTTGGATGCTGGCGTGACGCGCCTGCCTGACTGATGAGTCGTCACGTTCTAGATTTATGTTTGACAGTATCAAGGACCCGCAGGAATCTTTCGGCTTCCAGCGGCTTTACTGTGTATATTGCGACATGATTCCGGTGTCACCCCAAAGTTGCAGGAAGTGACGAAGTCAATTCCTGCGGGTGTCTTGATGGTTCCAACTTCACACACAAAAAAACACGGTCGCAAATGAAATGACTCATTGACGACCGCGTTGATTTTTTGTCAGGAATTTTGAGCGTGTTTTGAAGTTACGCGGTTTGTTCCGGGTTCTTTTTCTGGGTCATCAATGAAACGACAATGAGCGTGATAAAGCTCAATGGGATCGACACAATGCCCGGACTCTTGAGGGGGATGGGGGCCGTAGCTGCATCCAGACCGTAAAGCTGGTACATCACCGGCGAGAAGATGATTAAGCCGACCGCTGAGGCAATGCCGATGATGATTGATGCCACGATGCCGTGTGCCGTGGTCTTTTTCCAGAACAGCAGCATCAGAATCGAAGGCAAGTTGGCGCTGGCTGCCACGGCAAAGGCAAGACCGACAAGGAAGGTTACGTTCACTCCTTTGAATGTGATCCCAAGGATGATGGCGACCAGCCCCACCGCGATGGCAGCGAGTTTGCCCACGCCGACTTTCTGTTTTTCGGTCATGTTCATGCCACAGTACCGGTCGAGTAAGTCATGGGCGACGGCACCGGATGAGGCGACGATCAAACCGCTGACGGTACCGAGTACGGTGGCAAAGGCGACGGCGGAGATGATCGCAAAGATCACCGTACCGAAGCTGCGAGCCAGTAGCGGGGCGGACATGTTGCTTGATTCGAGATTCAACACATTGTTGATTGCAGCACCCAGCCCCAGGTACATGGTCAACACATAGAAAAAGCCGATGGCAGCGATGGCCACAATCGTGGACTTACGAGCAGCAGCTGGGCTGGGGACCGTGTAGTAACGAATCAGAATATGCGGTAATGCTGCGGTACCGAAGAACAATGCCAGCATCAGTGAGATGAAGTCGATTTTCTGGATCGGCGTCTTGACCTTGAAGTACTGGCCGGGGGTCATCACCTCCGGGCCGGCTTTCTGCATCGGATAGTACACGACCAGCGTGTTGTCTTCGTCACTGAGGTTCATGTTTTTCCAGGTGACAAACGTGGTGTCCGGTTGACTGAGGTCAGCCAGAAATTCAAACGCACCCACGGACTTTTGTTTGGGGGCAGTTTCACCTTTGATTTGTGACAGGCTACCGACCGGTAAGAGTTGGTTTTGATCGGACGCCGGGATGCCGTTAATCATCACAGCACCATTGACGCGCGTGAGTTTGGATTGGGCTTCGGTGAGCTTGGCTTTGCCGTTTTCATCGTGGGTGAGTTTCCACCAGTTGACGATGTTGGCATAAATCGTGCCTTCATTTTCAGTAAAACGAAGTCCGTCGAGAACCAGCGATTGCCCGTTGTACAGCACGAGAACCTGTTCGCCATTGATGTCTTTGTGAATATATTCCAGACCGTTGATGGTGATGATCTTCTGGGCTTTCTTGTCCAGCAGACTGGTGAGTTTGGTTTGATCATCTTTTGAGAAGGTGTGTTGACGCCCCATGAATTCATAGTTGAATCTTCCCTCGTTATCCAGCTTCAAAGGCACGCTTTCAACAAGTTTAACCAGGGAAAACGAGGCATCGTCGGTCATGTTCTTACGCTGGATGAATGAGAAGCCAGCATCGCAGACCAGGCTGCCATCAGCATTTTCACTGACGTCCATGCTTCGCCATGCGTAGTATTCAATGGTGTTACCCGCATCGTCCACACCTGCTGGTGTCGTGGAAAAGCCCCGGACACAGACCGCGATGGAGATGATCAACGAAAAGAGAATCAGCAGACCACCTTTGAGAAATTGGACATAGGTGGTTGATGCCATCCCCGCGGTGGCCACGATGGTGATGACGATCGCGCCCACCATGATCACTCCCCAGTGATGCTGCATGTGAAGCAGGGGGACAACCAGCGCGCCAGCACCCACCATCTGCGGGATCAGGTAAAAGACGCTGACGATCAGTGTACTGATGGCTGCTGCCAACTGAATTCCGCGACTGTTGAACTTGGCGTCCAGGGCATCGGTGAAAGTGTATTTGCCCAGGCGCTTCATGGGCTCAGCGACGACGAATAACGCGACGATCCAGCCTGCGAGATAGCCGATGGAATAGAGGAAACCGTCATAGCCGTAGAAAGCGATCATCCCGCAGATCCCCAGGAATGATGCTGCCGAAAGGTAGTCACCCGCAAAAGCGATGCCGTTAACCGCCCAGTGAATCTGACCGCCTGCAGCAAAGTAGGCGTTGGCGGATTTGGTGCGATTACCCAGGTAAAACGACAGGCCGATGACGAAGACCACGAAACTCAGGAAGATGATAACTGCCATTTATTGGGCCTCCTTCGCTTCGTGTTCGGCTTGTGCCTTGTGCTCTTGCCTGGTGCATCCCCGGTTGTAAATCAACGCCAGGACCAGCGCGAAGATGATCAGGCCCACGCCATACACCACCGCCAGGTTCAACCCCAGGATGACGGTGATGGCCATGAGAGATGGCTTGATGACATTGATGGCAACAAAGCCGATGTAGATCAAAGAGTAGATAACGAACATGATGATGCCGAAGCGCGTTTTATACGCAACCGCATGATCCGGACCGCAGTCCGCCGCAGGGCCGTGAAACATTGAATTCTCCAGTCAAAATAAGTGTTACCGTCGAGCACGAACGACGTGGTTTACAAGTTGAATTCAGGTTGCCAGAGAAAGAAATGATTCTGGCGGACGATGCCGTTAACACACTGATTGTTTTTGTTCGATAGCGTGAAATTGTTTTAATTCGTAGTTGATTGATTGAATCAGGTTTTGCTCATTTCGTGGGAGCGCCTTGGTGTATATCCCCGGTTGTATGCCATTTAGAAAAGCAATTGCAGTTGCAGTCGGGTGAGAAGCTGCCCGTCTTCATCCGCAGCATCCACTTGCCATCCCTGTTTGGCGAATGTGTTTGAAACAGGATTCAAGGCATAACCAAAGTCGCCGGAAATTTTCAATGCGTGCTTGTTGAAAAACTTGTTAAAGCCCATGCTCAGAATTTGCATGTCCTCTTCGCCGGACACATCCGAATCGCCCCAGGCATAGCTGGCGGTCAGTTCAAAATCAGGTGTCAGAAACACGCCTGCCTGAATCATCATGCCAAGTTGATTCAGGGCTGCGGTGGTCTGGTCGATTTTCCTGCCGACCACGGCTGCAAGAATGTTCCAGCCTCCAAACTCCGCCTGAATGTCTGCAGTCCATTGCAGCTTGCGGGCTTCGTCGGTCGTGGTCCCGTATTCGCCAACCTGGTGATGGATCGCACCACCCAAGGCAATCATGACCGGTTCGTCCACCCAACTTTCGGCATCTTTGGTTTGCTTCCAGGTTCCGGTCAACAGGTAGTCAGCACGTGCGGTCACTGCAAACGCTTCGGTTTCTTCATCGGTGAATGGGGTGACGCGTTGGTTTAAACCATCGGTCAGTGAGAGGACGGCTTTGAAGTTGTCATTACCGTAAAGAAGATTGATGCCCTCGGTGTAGCTTCCCCCAAAGACACTGGTCAACGGGGAGCGTTCAACCATCTGTTGACAGGTTTCAGAGATCAGCCATTCCTTGAAGAACTGAACTTTAAACGCGCCTGCCTGTACCGCCCAACCGTTGCCCAGGTCACGTTTGACCCAGATATCCAAAGGCAGGTAGGTACCGCTTGAACTGTGCCCGGTCCAGATGAAGAATTGATTTTTGGGATCAAAGACATGGCCCTTGAACCCCAATCGTGTGCGACACATTTCAAAGCCGCTTTCGTCATCGTCTTGACCGCTGTTGTTTCGAGACGAGTAAATGTGACGAAACTCGATCATGCCCAGCACGCGGAGTTTGAAATTACCATCTTCCGATGCAAGGAAAAAGCCGTTGTTGTATCCGGCAGTCATACCGCTTTCCAGTAAACTCGCACGTGTGTCTGCATCTGCGAGCACTTCTTTGACCAGCGTTTTGACTTCTTCCACGCGGCGCTCATCAAGCCATGTCTTGTTCTGAGCTGCGCGCAGTTGTCGGACTTCCTGCGTCAGAGATTTGACCTGCTGGCTGAGTGATTCCAGGGTGGGTTGCGGTTCGACGGCAATGGCTGTTTTCGACACACCAGGTGATGCAAAAAGGGCCATCAACAACATGAGATATTTAATTTTCATTTATCTGCCACTCGTTTAGGACTACGAAATCAATGTGTTTGTGAATGACCAACAAAGCGGTGGTCGATCCGTTAGCGATCCAATGAGGTGTTGAGTAATCGGAGTCAGAAACAAATGACTTGGACTCTTACGAATGGCGGGTGACAAAAGATAGTCAAATCTTCCGTTCATTGCAACATATTTGTAGGCCTGCCTTTTTTGTGGGCATCATCCACCAGGGATATGATGCCGACTTGTCGGCGAAAATTTTGATACAATGTTCTGCTTTGATCAGGATGATGGATTACCCCATGGAGCTTTTCAAGCAATTTAGCTTTGACGCCTCTCACGCGCTACCGATGGTTCCCGAAGGCCACAAGTGTAAGCGGTTGCATGGCCATACCTACATCGTGGAAGTAATCACCGAAGGGTCGGTCGATCCGAAAATGGGTTGGGTCCACGACCTGGCGGACATCAAAAAGTTTATGGACCCGATCCTCAAACAACTGGATCATTATCACTTAAACGATATCGAGGGTTTGGAGAATCCCACCGCTGAGAACATTGCCAAGTGGATCTGGGCAAGACTCAAGCCGGAGTTGCCTGAACTTTCTGCATTAAAAATCTGGGAAACCCGGACAAGTGGTTGCATCTATCGCGGCGATGAGTAATCTGGTCTCTCCGGTGGTTCTTTTATTTTATGTCGCATACAAACGTTTGTATTTAACTTGCAACAACGCATCAGGAAATTAAAACATGTCCACGCAAATTGCATTCGTCGGCTGCTCACACATTCACGTGCAGGGCTTTACCAACATGGTCAAACAGGTCCAAGACATCAACGTCAAGTATGCATGGGACCCGGAGATTGAACGTGCCCAGAAGTGGGGCGCCGAGGTTGGGGCAGAGGTTGTGACGGACCTGAAAGTCATTGCCAAGGACCCGGATATCAAGGCGGTCGTCATCACTTCCAAGACCGTTGAACATGCCGAGCTTGTGAAAATGTTCGCCAAAGCCGGCAAGCACATGTTCGTCGAAAAGCCGTTGGGCATGAGTGCCGAAGATGCCAAGAAGCAGGCCAAGCAGATCAACAAGGCTGGCGTGCTCTTCTCCACCGGATACTTCATGCGCAGCTTCCCCATGAACCTTTACGCACGTGAGGCGATCCAATCCGGCAAGCTCGGCAAGGTCACACGCATCAGCCTCAGCAACTGTCACTCCGGTTCGCTGGGCGGTTGGTTCGACACCGAATGGCGCTGGATGACCGATCCCAAGGAATCAGGTTGCGGTGCATTCGGCGATCTGGGCACGCACATCCTCGACATCCTCTTGTGGTTCATGGAAGGTGACAAGGTCAAGAAGGTCACCGGTGCGGTGGACTCGGCAACAGGTCGCTATGGCAAAGTCGATGAGTATGGTCAAGGCCTGCTCAAGTTCAAGTCCGGTGCGGTTGCCAACATCGCTGCCGGCTGGGTCTCCAATGCCGACCCGTACAAAATGAACATCTCCGGCACCGAAGGTGAACTCTACGTCGAAGGCAACAAGCTTTTTATCAAGACCAAGGAGATGGACAAGGCCGAGGAAGTCACCGACCTCCCCGACGCCATGCCGCACGCGTTTATGATTTTCATCGAACGCATCGCAGGCATCTCCGAGTTGCCGATTGTGACCGCTGATGAAGCTGCACTTCGCAACATGGTGATGGAAAAGATTTACGAAGGTGCCAAGGAAAACACCTGGATCAAATGCTAATTACGCTTTGACCAAAGAACGAATCAAATAAAAAACGCACACGATTGAATCGTGTGCGTTTTTTATTGATGTGTTCGTTTTGATGTTGTCAACACTCATAAACTGCGATGCAGTTTCAGCGACACGTGGTGTCGCATCGATTGAATCAACATACTCTAGATTCACATGTCACAATAGCTGCGTTGCGACGCGACGCTGCATCGCGAAGCGATAAGCAAGCTGTGAAATCAACTTCATGCTGATTTTACAGTGTGTTTTGCATCTTTACTTCGTTGTGCAGCAGCTTTATCCGCTGCCATGACAGAGGCTTGTTTGTCTTTGCGCAGTTGGGTGACGGATTTAACTTTGACACGTGCAGCGCCTTGCCATGCTTTGGTTTTGACAGTCGGGTTGGCAAGCCGTTTTTTCGCTGCATTGATGTCGGCTTTGCGATAGTTAGGTAGCCACTGACTTTGAGCGACGAGCATCTCGTCGGTCATCTGCCAGATCTCCTCGGGGTTGAGCATGGCAGCAACCAACGGATCATGAAGCATCGCTTGTTTGAGTAATGTCACATCACCTGTGACTGCTGCATCCTTACTCATGCGCTGCACACTCACTGAGGCATTACAGGTTGCAGCACAGGCTTGAGGGAGTGTGATCCCTGCCTGCATGTTCATGCCGGTGGCATCGATGTAGCCGGGCGCTTCGACAATGCAGTCGTTGGGCAGGTTGGTGATGATGCCGTTGTTACGGACATTGAAGTGGCCGCGATACATGCGGTTGGTTTCCAGGGATTCGATGATGTAGCTGCCATGTTCCGAGGAACGGTGATACTCGGACAGGGGTTTACCTGCTTCGGATAGCCACTTGGGGAAGTCGGTTTTAAACCAGTTGCGACCTTCGGTGCAGACGCGCAGGTAGCCGCCGGTTTCCCCGTTGATCCAACAGGATAAGTCGATCCACTTCTTGATTTCCTTAGCCCGTTTGCGATACCAGGGCACGTATTCTGAGAGATGACCGTTGGACTCCGTGGAGTAGTAACCAAAGCGCTTGAGTACATCAATGCGGACTTTCTCGGTTTTGGAAAATTGGGGATGTGCTTCGAAGGCTTTGAGTAACGTTTCTGCGTCGATCATCTTGCCTTTGTAACAGACATGCGTGTACCAGGTCTGGTGGTTGATGCCTGCACAGATGATTTGGGTGCGATCGTTGAGTGCTGCATGATCGTGACCTTCGATCTGCTCATCACCAAATAGGTTTGCTAGCACACTATCAATCTGTTTCCAGCCCCCTTCAACACCATGGCAAAGTCCGACGGTGTTGATGCCTTGGCCCTGGTCATAGGCATCGAGTGCCGCCCACGTATTCATGGCCATGGGGTTGGCATAATTCAGGAACAAAGCCTGCCCATGATCGTTGTCACAGAGTTCGACCATGTCCTTCTGGAATGCCAGTATTTGTGGGATATTTCGCTGGCCGTACATGATCCCACCTGCGCAGAGCGTATCACCGACACATTGATCCACACCATATTTCAGAGGGATATCAATGTCAGTTGCAAAGGCTTCAAGTCCGCCGATGCGTGTGCAGTTGATGACGTAGCGGGCGCCCTCGAGTGCGCGTCGACGCTGCGTGGTCGCGGTGATCTTGCAAGGCAGTTTGTTGGCCTTGGCATCCTTGAGCAGAATCTGCTGAATCATCGCGAGATTGGCCTTGGAGATATCGTGCAGTGCAATTTCAATCTTGCTGCCTGCAAACTCAGGCACTTTCCACAAGTCACGTGTGAGTGTCCGCGTAAAGCCAACCGAGCCGGCACCGATGAATGCGATTTTAAAGGACATGTTTTGAGTCTCCTGTGATTCGTTTTTTCTACCGCCAAGACGCCAAGAACGCCAAGATAAGAGAGAAAGGCAACAAGATGTTTTTCTAACCACGGAGTTGCAAAGGTACTGAGAAAACAAAACTATTTTTCATGTCTTTTATCAGGCTCTGTGTTTCTGTGGTTAATCATGATTTTCATTGCCTTGAAAACTTGGCGTTCATGGCGTCTTGGCGGTTTAATAAAATTTAAGATCAGTGCTAAGAGTTTATGTGCTAAAATAGAATTGAAAATAAGGTCTTGTGTCAGACTTTTAAGGATTCGTGCGGTATGGCCAAAGCAATGTCAAATCAACTGGGACTCAGGCAAAGAACGTTTGGCATGACGTATGTCCGGACCTGGCAGACGCATCGGTTTGATCTGGCTGGTATCGGTTATGAGACATGCAAGGCAGGGGGCGGGTATGACTGGCCGTGTGGCAATCGCCCTCAAGGGGTTTTGTTCCAATACACCTTGGCGGGGCGGGGATGTCTGCAGGTGGGTGATGGGGCGGTGCAATCCGTGGGAGTCGGGCAGGCGATGTTGATCCCCATGCCTTCAGCGACACGTTACTTCATCGGCCGGGATTCGGATTGGGAGTTTATCTGGATGATCCTTTCCGGTGATGGGGTGATGGAACTCAACGAGCAGTTGGTTGGGCAACTTGGGATGCGATTGAATTTGCCGTTGCACTCGCCGCCGGTGCAGCAGTGCGTGGACTTTTACCGACGCTTGATACAACGCAAAAAGTCGGACCAGCGATTGGATGAGTATGCGATCAATCAGTTTGTCCATCACTGGTGTTTATCGCTTCGGCAGTTCATACTCCAACCGGTTCGCCGGATACCCGAGCAGATTGCGCTGGTCCAACATTGGATGGCCGATCAGATGTCTGACTCGCAGATGCGCGTGGAATCACTCGCCGAGGCTGCGGGTTATTCACGGTTTCACTTCAGCCGGATCTTTCGGGATGCGGTGGGCATGTCGCCTTACCAATATCTGATGCAGCTTCGGATGCGCCGTGCGCTGGAGTTGTTGACCACGACGGACCTGCCGATCAAGCAGATTGCTGGCGATGTCGGATTTGAGGAAGTCAGTTGGTTTACCACCACGTTCAAAAAGCACATCGGTCAGACTCCCGGCGGGGTGCGCAAGGAGCAACGCGACATGGGTTGGAGTGAAGCGGTGCGACTGTGAGTTGATTGTTCGTTGTGTTGAAGGTCGCGCTAAACCGCAAGCGGTTTTACAATTCGGACGAAATCCGACACCAAAGGTACTGCGAAGCACAATCCAAAATCCCAAATTCGAAATCCCAAATCGCTTTCGCTACAATGTTTCGTCCGAAACAGACTTTAACTCCCCGGAGCTCCATCATGCCCAAGGTCATTGAAGGCAACATGCTCGCAGACGGTGCCAAGGTCGGCATTGTCGTCGCCCGTTTCAACGAATTTCTCACCGGCAAGCTCATTGACGGTGCTGTCGATGCGTTTAAGCGTCACGGCGGAGATGATGCCAACCTCACACAGGTCTGGGTGCCCGGCAGCTTTGAGCTTCCCGGCACGGCCCTGAAGATGGCTCAAAGCGGTAAGTACGATGCCATCATCTGTTTAGGTTGCGTAATCCGTGGCTCCACTGGACATTATGACTTTGTCGCTGCCGAAGCTGCCAAGGGGATCGGCCAGGCCGGGATGCAGTCGGGCGTTCCCGTGGTATTCGGCGTGATCACCGCGGATACACTTGAGCAGGCCATCGACCGATCCGGTGCCAAGCAGGGCAACAACGGTGGTAAAGCGATGCTCACCGCCATTGAGATGATTAATCTTTACAAGCAGTTGTAAGACAGGGATTAGTGATTAGCCAATAGGGACTAGGACAAGGCATCCCAATGCGGTTGCGCTTGGTCCTATTTGTCTTTTGCCTCATCCCCAATCCCCAATCCCTAATCCCTCTTTAAAATCCTTGCTATACTACCCGTCTATGCCAAAGCGACGTGAAATCCGAAGATGTGCCATGCAGTTGCTTTACCAGATGGATGTGACGGGTGAGATTGAGCCCGATGTCCTTGCTGAATCGCTGGATGATGATTTTGATGATGCCCATACGCAGGATCAGGCAGTGAAGCTGTCGGTTGCCGCGTGGGCCAATCATGAGAAGGCCGATGAACTGGTTTGTGAACTGGCACCCAAGTGGCCGACCAATCGTCAGCCGCCGGTGGATCGCGCGTTGTTGCGTTTGGCATACCACGAGATGATCACCGGCTATGCCCCTGCTCGGGTTGCCATCAACGAAGCCATCGAGTTGGCCAAGCAGTATTGTGCGGAGCAAAGCCCCAGTTTCATCAACGGCGTACTCGACAAGGTTTTCAAAGACCTTCAAGAGAAGCAGCTCATCCCCAAGACGCCACAGACGCCGGTTTCAGATGATGACTGGCTGACGGATGCGGTGGAACCTGATTCGTCCGACACCCAAGCACGCGATTAATTGACACCCCCAAAACCAAAGAGAGCCATGGGACTTTTCAAATCAGCATTCAATAAGATCAAGCAAGGCTTGGACAAGACGCGCTCCGTCTTTGTCAATGAAGTCCGCACCATCCTTTCGGGTAAACCGCTCTCCAAGGAACTGCTCAAGCAACTCGAAGCCCGCATGATCCAGTCGGACTTCGGCGTTAAGACCTCCCGCGAGCTCGTAGCAGACATCGAAGCAGCATGGGAACGTGACGAAATCTCCACCGGTGATCACGCACTGGCTTTCCTCAAGGATCAGCTTAACGCCTACTGGCCAGCCGAAGATCGATCCTTACATTTTGCTGACAGCGGCCCGACCATCATTCTCGTTGCAGGCATCAATGGCGCAGGCAAGACCACCAGCATCGCCAAGATCGCCAAATCACTCCGAGACCAAAACAAGAAAGTCATGCTCGCTGCATGCGACACCTTCCGCGCTGCAGCCGTCCAACAACTGGAAATCTGGTCCGAGCGTTTGGGTGTCGAAGTCATCAAGGGGCAGCAGGGCGGTGATCCGGCAGCGGTCGCGTTTGATGCCTGCGAAGCAGCGTTGTCACGTGGCGTGGATGTCCTGCTCATTGACACGGCTGGTCGTCTGCATACCCAAAAGCATTTGATGGATCAGCTTTCCAAAATCAAACGCGTGATCCAGAAGAAATTCCCCGAAGCACCGCATGAAGTGATTCTCGTGCTCGATGCGACCACCGGTCAAAACGCCGTGAACCAGGCCTCGGTCTTTGCTCAGTCGATTGATGTCAGTGGCATTTTCCTTGCCAAGCTCGACGGCACGGCACGCGGCGGGATCGTCGTTGCCATCCGCGAAGTCCTGGGTATCCCCGTCAAGTTCATCGGCGTTGGCGAAACCCCCGATGACGTCGAACCCTTCGTCCCCGACAAATTCGTCGAGGCGATGTTCAGCGCCTAAGTTTTTTTCAATGCATTCAGTGCTCCGATGCCATGATGTCTGATAATCATGGGGATAATGCTGCGCCGGTCATGCATGTCTGAGAACCTGCGACGTTGTCGATAATCCAATAGGTTTTATCCAACCGTCGGAGTTTGTGATGCGACATGGCGTCAGACATTTTCCTGCGCTCGATGCACTGCGTGGTGTTGCTGCTGTGCTGATTGTGCTCCATCATTTCCGCATTCTCAGCGTGCTGGATAACAATCTCATCGTGCACAGTCGGTTGATGGTGGATCTGTTTTTCGTGATCTCCGGCTTTGTCATCGCTTATCAATATCAGCGTCGACTCACGTCCCCGCGAGATATCATCGGTTTTCAAAAGCGTCGGTTCTGGCGGTTGTATCCGTTGCATTTGCTGATGCTCGGTGTGTTCGTTGGGATCGAGACACTCAAATATCTGGCGTTTCACGTCGGCCACGTTCAGAGTATCGAGCCGGGCTTTACCAGCAATCCGCCGATGGCAATTCTGAGTAACTTGCTTCTGGTTCATTCGCTTGGTGTGCATGAGATGACGACGTTTAACTTCCCAAGCTGGTCGATCAGTGTGGAGTTTTATACGTATTTGATCTTCGCGGTGATGACGGTGCTGACACCTGGGCGCTTGCGTGTATGGTGTTATGCGGGGATGGCGTTGGTGGGTGCGATACTGCTCAAAACGTTTGGCACGCACTTTACCCATGCCCAGGATTTGGGTTTGTTCCGCTGTCTGTTCTCGTTTTTTGTTGGGTGTGTGACCGCCAACATTTTTACCCATCTGCATACCAAGGCGTGGCAGAGCCGATCATGGGTCGCATGGGGGTTGATGTTGCTCGCAGGGGGCATGGTTTATGGGCGGGTTGGTTTGTATGCCTTACCGATCGTGTTTGGGGCGATGATTCTTTCACTGGTTGGTTTGCCTGAGAAGTCCGCGTTAAGCAGTTTGATGCGACACCGGTTTTTGCAGTACATGGGGCGAATCAGTTACTCGGTTTACATGACCCATGCTGCGGTGATCTGGGGTGTGAAATTGGTTCTGATCAAGGTGATGGGCATCCCGATGGCAGGGGGGTATCTGCAGGTCGGTCTGTTGGGTTCAGTGATTTTGACGTCAGTGTTGCTTGCCATGGTTTGGTGTATTTCGCATCTGACATGGCGGTGGGTGGAAGAACCGTTCCGCATCAAGACGCCGAAAACTGAGCCATTTGGCGATTGGCAACACGATCAACAGCCACAACAAGCAAGACTTCAAGCAGCCTGAGTCTGAAGCGGATGCGTTTGCATTAAGATCGGTTCAGATATTTGCCAAGCATAGATAGCCAGGATTCCCATCGGTAGCACCGTTATCCCTCTGGCCATCATCGGGGCATACGCCAATCAACACATGTTATGATGTAGCCATGACCCGCCGCCATGCTATCGTGATATTCGATGGGGAATGTAGCTTCTGCTCCAGCAGCGTGCAGTTCATCATTCGCCATGATCCCGAAGGATACTTCAAGTTCTGCCCATCCCAATCGGAGACGGCTGAGCTAATCCGCCGGGCCTATGACGTCGCCAACGTCACCGGCACGATGATTCTCATTCAGCACGGTCTTGCCTACACGCACAGTGATGCTGTCCTGCGCATCGCCAGCCGACTCAATGCACCGTGGAAATTCGCCAAGGTGTTTTTGATCGTCCCCAGCTGCATCCGCAACACGATGTACCGCTTCGTCTCCGCCAACCGCAAACGCCTGCCGGGTAAGAAGCAAGCCTGCATGATGCCCACCGATGACGTGCGCCAGCGGTTTGAGATTGCTGATGAGGATTGGCGTTAATCGGTAAACAGTCGGATATCAAGATGCGCTTGGTAGTGGGTGAAGTCTTTGTCCGATGTGTAGAGTTGCATCGACTCCATCACGCTGACTGCGCAGATCAGAAAATCAGTATGCGAGCCCTGAATGCCTTTAGATCGGCAGATATTGAAGAAGCTGGCAGCAGCTTCGTAGTGCGCAGTGGTGATTGGGAAATCGGTGAATGCAGCCAGGTGATTTTTGAGTAGTTCAAATTGTTTGAGGTCCGCGACACCACTTAGAATTTCCTGACGGATGGGCCCGAGCATGACAACCTGGTTATTGGTGATTAACCCCGTGAGTTTGGCTGCGATGTGTTGATCCGACTTTTTGCGGCGAAGGGCAGATGACCAGACACACGTGTCGACAATCACGCTCATCGCTTGCGTCCCTTTTTGTAGTTGTACTTGGGATCGAAATCCACCTGGCCGAAAAGACTGACCATTTCCATCTGCTTGAGATGTTGAATGTAAGTTGTCAGGGCAGTAGTCACCGCTTCCTTCTTGGTCTTGTGCTTACCAATTCGTACAGCTTCCAGAATTAATGAATCGTCAATGGCGAGATTTGTCGGCATGGTCTACCTCCTTGGATCACACATTATTTTACACATCAACTTGTGTAGCAGCAATAGAAACTGTCGCATGAGTTACTCTCAGTATTGCAACTTCTTAAACAACACCGACTGAAACTCCCCACATTCCGGGCATTGATTGTCATGCACCCGTAAATCGTATTGACACTTGATACACAGGCCTTTTTTGATCGGTCGCAGTCGCCACCATGTTAGGACTTCACCGATGATGGCACCAATGATCCAGGCGATGATATAGGCACCAATCGTAATCTGAGAAACATCGCCCAGCAGCATCCAATAAACTACTGATGGCTCAAAGACTCCGTTCTCACGCATGATCGGATGATGGCCGAAAGTATTTGACAGCAATTCAAACATTGGTAGCCGTTGGTGATGCCAGACAAAATGAAACGCAATGCTTTGAAATGCAATGTGTGGCATGGCTAGCCAGAAAGTCCATTTCTTGCGATAACGTTTGGTTATGGCTTTCTTTTCAGCTTCAGTTGGTGATTCATATGACATGGTTAATCACGCTTGAAATCAAAACGTCTTACTCTGCGGGTAATGGTGTTTGATCAGATACCAACGCAGGTAAATGATGATTGCCAGATTCACACCCTTGGCAAGGATCAGCCAGGACTGCACAACATACGCTTCGCGGAAGTCCGACAGGCCGAAGGTCAGGAAGGCCAACGCGTAGAGTAACTCCAAAGATGTCCGTCGGTGTTTGGCAAAACGGATGAGCACCGCCACGGTGAAACCCACCCAGAAACAGCCCTCAACGAGATTGATCCAGTGATAGGGTTGGAGATACCAGTCTTCTGATGGTCCCCCGGACGTGTTACCCGGCGTGTATGTCCACCATGTGTGAAACCACAGATAATCAATGAGTCCCCGCATGGTAAAATTATACCTGCGGATGCGTGTTTGAGATCAGCAAGGTCACGATGTTTTTGACCTGCGGTTAAACCCCGCGTCGACACGACTTTCTCTGATACACATCTTCAACCGGTTTGGTCTTAGCTGTAGCATCGGTTCATGGGGGGCGATCACAGACTTTTTCGTGTCAATCTTCACATGCGCCATCGGCAGTTACTGGCTCGATTTGCTTTGAGCAACGCCGTCCACTCACCGGTTGCTTGAACGAGACCAGCACGCCTCCAAAATTCAGGAATATGAAATGAGCTTCCGAGGCGTACGAGTCTGTTGCAAAAAACAGGTGAGTGGCCGGCGTTGCTGCATGTAGCTTAGCGCGTGTATCGTGCATGGCGACAGAGTAGCCAATTTTCACAGGGATGTGACGCAACATCCTTGAACCGATGCCTTGGCTGGTTGTGTATAAGGGAATGTTGTGTCACGCGGGGTTCACCTAAAAAAAGTCACAGATGCAACAGTGAAGCAATCCCGCAGTAACAGACGAATATGATAAGCAGCATTTCTACAGTCAATGTGCAAAGTGCCAGTAAACGTACTTTACGATTACCATGGGCATAGGGTTTGATTGCAAGTCCGACACTTATTGCTATGGGGATAATCCACTGGACAATGAAGCTTAGTGGATCAATGCGATATAGGTGGGTTATTGATGCTGTGACCAAAAGGCACCATATACAGCAAGCCAATGAAACTGCCAGGCGTACTGTTAGCGATTGCAAATAAGCTGCATCAGTTGATCGTGATCTTGGTTGTTCCCCAGGCATTTACAGGCCCAAGCATGATCAATACGTTCGGATCACGCCGATGACGATGCCTTGGATTTTGACGTCGTCGACGATGATGGGTTCGTACTTGTCGTTGGCAGGTTGGAGGCGGAACTTGCCGTTCTTTTCTTTGTAGAACTTTTTCAAAGTTGCTTCGCCGGTGTCCAGCAGGGCGACGACGGTTTGGCCGTTGTAAGCGGTGTTGGTTTTGCGGATGACGACCATGTCACCGGTGCGGATTTGTTCGTCGATCATGGAATCGCCACGGACTTCCAGGACGTAGGTGTCCTTGCCGTTGCGGACATCGAAGAGGTCTTCGAGGTCGAGGTATTCCTTGTCTTCGATGGCTTCGATGGGGTTACCGGCTGCGATCGTGCCAACCAGGGGCAGGCGGGTGTTGCGTTCTTCGTCGGGCGGCTGGAAGTCTGCATTAACTTCCAAAGAGCGAGCCTTGTTGGGTTGGCGAATAAGGACGCCTTTTTTGATGAGCGCTTCGACGTGTTCGAATACGGTAACCTTGCTGACGCTGAGTGCATCGGCCAGCTCCTGCATCGTCGGCGAATAGCCCCTTGCTCGGCGAGACTGGTGAATGCGACGGACGATGTCCAGTTGCTTGGGCGTCAGATTCGGTGAGTGTGGGGCTTTCATAAGTCACCTCCGGGGTGGATGAGGGATGAGTGGACGAAGTCGAGTTGGTGAGATTGCGCAGGTGACGCAGGTCCTCGAGCACATGCGCGATGGCGCGCTGACGTTCGGTGTCCTGGATGGTTTGGATCGGGGCGTCCGTGACGTCCGAAGCTGCCGGCTCCAAAACTTGCGTGTCGGCCAAAGCTTCCATGTTGCTCTGAGCCTGCGGTACTTCTGAGGTTTCCGGGGCCGGGGTCGGGGCCAAAGCGTTGCCAAGCATGTTCAGGACTTGCTTCTGCTGAGCGGGATCCAGTTGCATCAACTGATCGATCATGGTCTTGGGCGAAGCGGTCTTGTGCATGACAGGGCGGCTGTAGGTCCCCGCGTGGATCGGCTGCTGCGAAGGCTGATAGCTGTCTGCCTGTCTGGAGACCGTGGGTTCGGGGTGCACCGAGATGGTCTGCGGCGGACGCTTGCGGGGTTGCTGACGTTTTCTGGCGAACTGACCGGCGGAGCGATCCTCGCTGGTCGATTCGTTGGTGGGAGCCACCGAAGTCAGATTGCCATCCTTGGCATGATATTGAGTCGTGTAGTCGCCGCCGGGACCAAGTTGCAGGACTGGGATGGCCATGATGATTTCGCCTCCAGGCAAAGTGCTCAGACAGATGGGCCCTGAACATCAGGACTTCGTTCATCTGACGCGACTTTGGATCGACGATTTTCATGGTTACCCTTGAACTTTTTACAGCGGTCTGTTCGGTATACGTTAACCTTATTTTCCCCAAACGTCAATAGCCTCATGCAAACAAAGTCAAAATCGCCACTTACGGGTTATCTGACTGAGATTTTGGCGCTTTGTAAGGGTTTATATTATCGGTCATTACCACATCTAGGGGGTGTTCAAGAGAGTAAAACAATTTTTAGCGGCAGGGTTGGGATAGCCCTCATTTTTGTAAGGGTTTGCGTTGAGTTGAACAATAAGTTTCATTTGCTGTGTTATGCGGACCATGGGGTGATTCAAGCACAATTTAAGCCATTTGTTTGAATCGCCAAGATACCAAGTTAAGAAAGAGTTGGATCAATGCAATTTAGCCGCATCACTTGTGGTGCGTTATTTGGGCACAGGTGTGGATCAACACGCGCATCACAAGTGATGCGGCTAAATGTGGCCACGGATAATTTCATCTCGCTTAACTTGGCAATCTTGGCGTCTTGTCGGTTCAAAACTCTCATGCCCGAAAAACCATCATTACTCTTTAATTATGTCCACTAGCCATGGAATCAATTAGTCTCTACCATGGTTGATTCGACATGACTCTACAATTTTGACACGCTTTTTTTAGTGAAACGAGCTACCTCATGGCTAAAGCGAAACAACCCGAGCCGTTACTCCGTACACCTGAAGATCAGATGGGCGGTGTTGAACAATTCAAGCTGGAATCCAACGGTGCGGTCGGCAATCTCCATGCTGACCTGCGCGACGTCTCTATGGATGATGTCGTCGAAGCCACCGAACAGATTGCCAAGAGCCACGGCATTTACCTGGAATACAACCGCGCGACCACCGGCAAGGAAAAAGACTGGATGTACATGATCCGCATCTCCGTCCCCGGCGGTGGTGGATTCGACTTACGCCAGTGGCAGGTCATCGACGAAATTGCCAACAAGTACACCACCAATCCCGATGGTGCAACCTCCATCCGTCTGACCACCCGTCAGAACATTCAGTTCCATTGGGTCAAAAAGAAAGACATCATCAACCTCGTCCAGGACGTGGCACACAGCGGCTACTTCACGCTCAACGGTTGTGGTGACAATGCCCGTAACGTCATGGGCTGCCCGCTGTCGAAGTTCTCAAACGTGTTCGATGCCAACGCATTGGCGCACGAATTCGGCGCGTACTTCCGACTCCCGGCTGAAGCGCACATCCAGATTTTCGAAATCGACACCAGCTTGATCTCAACGCCTGAGAAACACTTCAGCTACGGCAAGCGACTGCTCAACCGTAAATTTAAAATCGGTATCGGTGCGGTTCACCAAAATGAAAACGGTGACTGGTACAACGACAATTGTGTCGAAATGCGCACCAACGATGTGGGCATCGCACCCATCGTCGAGAACGGCAAAGTCGATCACATGATGCTCTACATCGGTGGCGGACAAGGTGAAAAACTCGGCAAGCCCACCATGGCCTGTCTGGGTAAGCCGCTGGGCGTTGTCCATAAAGATGAAGTCCTCAAGGCTACCGATGCGATCATGGCAACCCACCAGGAGTGGGGCGACCGCAAAAACCGTCACTGGGCACGCCTCAAGTACGTCGTCCAGGCGCAAGGTGTCGCATGGTGGCAGCAACAGGTCAAGGCTGCAGGCGTCAACCTCGCGGACCCCATCGAAAATTTCTATCCCGGCGAACGTTGCATGCATCACGGCTGGGCGCATCAGCCGTCCAATGATCTGTGGAGTTACGGTGCTTACATTGAAAGTGGTCGCTTGATGGATGGTCATGAAAATGGCGATCTCAAGTCCATGGTCACCGGCACGCTGGAAGCCTTCGAAGGTGTCGAAGCGTTGATCACGCCGAATCAGGATCTGGTCTTTGCCAACATCCCCGCTGAGGCGAAGCAAGATTTTGTTGCCAAGCTCGAATCCTATGGACACGGCAAACGCAACGGCAAAGCTTACTCCAAACTCCGCGTGCTCTCGGGCGCCTGCGTTGGTCTTCCCACCTGTCGTTTGGCCACCGCGGACTCCGAACGCTACGAACCCACGCTCATCGATCAACTCGAAGAACTCGGCTACGGCGACACCTGCGAATCCATCGGCATCACCGGCTGCGAACGTCAGTGCTTCCGTCCTGCAACCAAGTCCATCGGACTCCTCGGCCAGGGCCCCGGTCGTTACTCCATCAAACTCGGTGGCAGCGAAGACGGCTCCACGCAAGGCCAATACATCAGTGATGGTGAGAAGTGGTATTTGGCACAGGTGACGGATGATGTCCTGCCACAGGTGCTTGGTTTGATCATTGACCACTACAAGGAAAACCGCAAGGACGAAGCTGAAGGCATGGGCGCCTTCCATCAACGCATCGGCATGAAGGCCATGATCGAGATGTTCAAAGCCAACGAACTGACCGCACCGCTGATGGAGAAAACCCGTCCCGCGCCGTATGCCCCGGTCGAGGCCGCGGACGTGTTGCATTAACACACTTGTTTTCAAGACATTTTTTACCGCAGAGACGCAGAGTTCGCAGAGATCAAACAGGTGAAATCAAAATGATTCCGATCCTGTTTTAACTCAGCGTCCTCTGCGTCTCTGCGGTTTTATTTTTTTAGCCTATAATTCTCACCATGACCGACACCACTGCCAAAGGTAAACCGCGTCCCGCACTGTTTCGTGCGTTGGGCAAGAACGAACCGCCGACTGAAATCACAGCCGATGGGCAGCGGTATGTACAGGTTAAAATCCTCAAACATGACTCATGGGCTGCGACGGGCTTGTATATCGGTGCTGATGATTCGGAAGTGGCAGGGCAGAAAATCATTGCCAAGTTTAATCGTCAGCAGTCCATTCTCGGTTTCCCGATGAAGTGGTTGGGGTTCATCCTTGCCAGCGGGGAACACACCATCATGAAAGCGATGGATGATGAACCGACGATCGCGCACAGCTTCGATGTGATTGAAGTGGATGGCAAGCCGGTGTATCACGTGGCTGCACACAAGTACATTGATGGTCACCCGATGACACCGGCAGATCGTGAACATTTGACGGACGAATTTTTCCCGACGCTCAAAGCGGTGTTGGAGAAATTGCATTCTCGTGGCATTGCGTATGTGGACATGAACAAGGCCGAGAACGTCATCGTTGGTGATGATGGTTTGCCCCACTTGATCGATTACCAGATCAGTTTCATGCTCCCCAAATGGTGGCCGGGAAATTGGTTTGGGACAAAGGTCTTGCTTTGGGTGTTGCAGCAGTCGGACATGTATCATTTGATGAAGCATTGGATTCGTTACCGCCCGGATCAGTTGCCCGAGGATCAACGTGATATCAACAAACATCGCCCGATCTGGATTCGCGGTTGGCGATGTCTGGCAACCCCGTTCCGTGAGACGCGTCGTCGGTTGCTGGTGCTCGTGGGCATTCGCAAGGGCAAAGGTAAGTCCGTCACCGAGCATGCCCCCGAGGATGCCGTGCAACGCCAGATGAGTCAGACAAACACGTCAGAAAACACATCCGCCTAATCATTTGAAAATAACAGTCGGTTAGTCTTCGGTGGTCCATATCAATCATGACCCAGGAGACTGTTGCGATGCAGATGGAAATTCTCGATGCTGGCGGTAATGTGACGCATGTGAAACTGCTTGGCACGATGGATGCCAACGGTGCATATGAAAACATCATGCGATTTGAAAACGTGGTGACTTCCGCCCGTGAACATGCGCTGGTCGATATGTCGGATTTGTCCTTTATCAGTTCCATCGGCATGAGCGCGTTTGTCGAGTCCGCCAAAGCCTTGCGCCGGACAGCACACAAGCTTGTACTCTATGCCTTGCAACCCAATGTCAAAACCGCGTTGCAGACCGCCGGTTTGGATAAGTTGATGGTATTGGCTGACGACATGCAACAGGCGCAGGACGTTTTGGCCTGATCTATCGGATATTGAATTTGTATTCCTGTGGCAGAACTTTCTAACCGAAACCTAACAATACATTGATACGATTCTCATCTAGTTTGCATCAAACACTAAAAACCAGATGAAGTAATCATGGTGCAAATGCAGGTCATTGATCACTGGTTAAAGAATCATACCCAGACCAGGGGGTCCAAACGCAAACGGGATGCGACCTTAACAGGCGCATCCCGTTTTGCATTGATGGCCAGGTGGGACATCTCAGTCACACCCGCGTTTTACTTTTCGTTTTCAGGATCAGGCAACACGCTTGCGCTTCGGACGCATGCCGATCATCAAAGCGCCAAAAGCAAGTAGACTTGCCGACGCCGGTTCGGGGACGACGGTCACGGATGTCAGTGCACCGGAACCTGCGAAGTGGACCTTGATCTGATCGAAGAGGGCAGCACCGCGTGTGAGATCGCTGTAGCCGTTATCACCATTAGGTGCGACACTGAAGCCTGCCTGCAACACACCGTCGAGCAGGAAGCTGATACTGCCACCGGATTCTTCGATATCCAGGAAGCCGAACGTCACGTCACCGCTTTGGTCCGCATCAAAGTCGAATTGGATATAGCCGGGGAATGAACCCGCCTGGTCGTTGGGATCGTCGACATAGCCGTCGTTGTTGTTGTCAGCGATGGTGGTCGGGATGATCAGGACGTTATCCAGATCAACACTGTTGTTATAGCCGGGCGTCTCCAGATCGGGATCGTTGCCGGTGGGATTGGCGGTGTCAAAAGTGATGGCAAAGTCCGGGCCGTACTGGTTGTAGGCCGAGATGTTGATGCCCCAGTTGGCGTATTCATTATCAATGAACTGGCCGGCCTGGATGGCGTTGCCATAGCTGTCGGTGTCGAAATCCAGAACGAGTGCTGCCTGTGATTTCTGGCTGATCATGGCGATGGTCAGCAGTGCGATGAACATGGTAAGAAGTTTGGTTGTTTTCATGAGAGACCCCTTTGTGTTTGAGTTGTGAGAAAGGGACCTCAGAAACGAGACGATGTCGGATGACTTTAGTTATGGTTGTGATTTTATCCCTGTTTTTCAGGGGGATATGTGCATGATTGATACAAACGTTACAAGCTGAAGTTAATGCCAAACGCGAAATTGTGATCCTGCAATCAGCGCATAAAAAAGCGTGATGCCTTTTACATCACGCTTGCCTGATCGCAGACTGTTTGAGCATGTCGCGTACTGTTTCCCCTGACGCAGACATGCCCTGGGTTGGCAGTCCGTTACTGATTTGTTTTTATCGCCACTGGTATTCGCTGTAGTCAGGTTGACCGTTGACGCATTCCAGGCAGTCGCGTTTGACCACGACCGGAGCCGGTGCCGGAGCAGGTGTCGGTGCGACGTAGGCGACCTTCTTCTGCTCACAGGGCAGGCAGTTGGATGCAGGCTTCACAGCGACCGGTGTCGGTGCGGGTGCACAATCCACGGGTTTGGCGTTCTCGCAGGGCAAGCAACGCAGTGATGTTTTCTGGGTGCAGGTACAACCGGTAATGAACACGAGCCCCAGGACCCCAAAGACGGTAAGGATGAGTTTTGCTTTCATAGTGATCAAGCTTTATCCCATGGTTTGAGATCATGCGGAATCAAAATGAAATTTTTTGTTTGATGCCAACGCAGAGTTGTCGGTTGTGCAGGCTGTATCAATTGGCAGGTGTTGATGGCGTTGCTTTGGGGCTGGCAGCGAGCGTCTGGCGTTGGAGCATGGTCTGCAGATCAGACAAGGCGCGTTCGACCCACTGTAAATTGCCGGTGAGTTGGCGGTGCATGGCTGGGGACAGGGATGCATCGGTCTTGGCCAAAGGCAATTGCTTGAGTACCTGCGAAAGGGCGATTGTCTCCGTTGCCCAATCCGGGATGTTGATCATGCGCTCGATGCGTTCCTGACCGTAAAGCTCAACGAGTTGCTTGTGCATGCCCTTGGCCAGCGTGTCCAGTTCCGTGAGGTGATAATTCAGTTGGACCACAGCTTCCTGCGGGATCGTGGACAGGTCCAGCATCGCCTGGGCGTTGATCATCTCCGCTTCCACACTCGCTGCCTGACGCGATAGCGATTGGAGCGTGGGCATGACATCCACGGTCGTCTGATCATAAAGCCCCGCAGCCGTCCGGGCATGCAAGGCATATTCGGGCATCGGACGCAACGTATAAATGATCACACCAATGGCCAAAGCAGCAGCAATTTTGATTAGACGTTGTCTGTTAACCATGTCTCTCTCGTTTCCCTGGATCATTGACAGACTCGTTATCGACCAATTGACTTGATCGATCAAGGTCAATTAACGGTTATAACGGAAAAAACGCCTGTAATCATTGCATACTTATCGGTCATCAAATACAGGGTGTGATAAGATGCGTATCTGCAATTCACAGCAATAAAGGATTGGATCATGACCGAACGTTTGCGATGGGGCATCATGGGGACCGGCAATATTGCCAATCAATTCGCCCAGGGACTCGCCGGATCATCACGCGGGCAATTAACCGCTGCTGCATCACGCACGCAGGCTTCCGCATCAACCTTCACCGACAAGCACGACGCCAAGGCCCATGCCTTTGAAGGCTACGAGCGATTATTGGACTGTGCTGATGTGGATGCGATTTACCTGGCACTCCCCAATCACATGCACATGGCGTGGACACTCAAAGCACTGCAGGCTGGCAAGCACGTTCTCTGTGAAAAACCGATTGCCAACAATGCCGACCAGGCCGCAGCGATGTTTGAGCAAGCTAAGGCGTCAGGCAAAGTGTTGGTCGAAGCCTTCATGTATCGCAGTCACCCGCTGCATCATGCCATCGCCCAGCAAATCGCAGAAGGCGCTATCGGCAAGATTCAGGCCATCCGCACCAGCTTCTGTTTCAAGGTCGCCAAACCTGAGGGGAACATCCGATTCAGTCGCGCTTGTGCCGGTGGGGCATTGATGGACATTGGCTGTTACTGCGTGAACTTCTCACGTCACTACATCGGCTCAGAACCCCAGGCCGTCCATGCAACGTCACGTCTCAACGACGACGGTGTGGACATTCTCACCAGTGGGACCATGCACTTTGCCGACGACATCCTCGCCAGCTTCACCTGTGGCATGACACTGCACGCGGACAACGCCGCCTACATCTGTGGCGATGAAGGCTACATCACCATCCCCATTCCCTGGAAGCCACCCGCCGAGAAGGCGACCTATACGCTTAACCGTGGCACGCCGCCGCGCATGGACAAAGGTGCTGCCGCCGCCGGCCCCATGTCCAAGCAAGTCGCCGTCGATGCCGGGCGCCCGTTGTATGGTTTGGAGGCCGACGACTTCGCTGCCGTGGTGATGGATGGTGCAACACCGACCATCACCGCCCAGGACACCATCGCCAACATGCAGACGCTTGATGCGCTGCGTGAATCTGCAGGTGTGATTTTTGACGGAGAACAAGCATGAGTCTGAAAGTTGCATTGGCCTGTGATCATGCCGGCTTTGGTTTACGCCAGCAAGTCTTGACGCAATTGGCTGACCTCGGCGTTGAGGTCTTGGATTTGGGCGCCTGTGAATACGATGCCAAAGACGATTATCCTGACATCGGTAAACGCATCGCCACCGCCATTGCCTCCAAACACGCAGACCGGGGCATTATGCTCTGTGGCACGGGTGTCGGGGCGGTCATCGTTGCCAACAAGTTCAAGGGCGTTTATGCCTGCCTCTGTCATGATCCATACACCGCAGCCCAGGGGGTGATCAACAACGACATGAATCTGCTTTGCATCGGTTCGTTGACAATCGGTAAGGCAATTCTCGGGCAGGTTGTCCAGGCGTATGTCACCGCTCAGTGGGGTGAGATTCCCCGCCATGCCAAGCGTCTTGAAATGATTCACGAACTCGAAGATCAGAACTTTGCGTCATGAGAACCGCTGCATCAAGACATGTTAAGCATCACCCATGAAAGTTTAGCGCACCTCAACTTGGCGGTATCATAGATAGCCCACACCAACCGCATCCTCACCGAAGAAAAACACATGTCCGACCAAGACAAAATCAATAAGCCATTGGCCATCATCACGCGTACTGTTATCGGTTTGCTGACACTGTTACTTGCCTTTGGTATCGCAGGCTATCTCACCAACACCGCGCCCGAAATTGAGCAGACCCCGCAGGATCAACACCTGCCCCAGGTTCAGGTCATCAAGGCAGCACCGGTTGCAGTCCGCCTCCAATGGTCAGGCTACGGCAATGCCATTGCCATGGATCGCTCCGATGTCCCATCCCGCGTCAACAGCACCGTCCAGTTCATCCCTGAAAATCTCCAGGCCGGGGTCTCTGTCAAGGCTGGTGATCTGCTGGTCAAACTGGATGACAGTGACTTTCTCCAGCAGCAGCAAATCGCTCAGCAGAACATTACGCAGATCAAAGCCAATCTCGCCAAGATCGACACCGAGGAAAGTTTCCTGCGTGAACAGAAGCTTTTGGATGAAGCTGATGTCGATTTAGCCAAGCGTGAATGGGATCGCGTTAAAGATCTCTTTGACCGCAAGGCAGGCACGCAACAGGATCTGGATCGATCGCATCAATCCTATCTCACTCGACAACGTGCCTTGCTTGTTACCACGCAAAAGCTTGATCAATTGGCTAACCGCCGCAACGAGTTGGAAGCCCAGCATCAGGCGCAGCAGGCGGCACTCAAACGCGCCAAGCTCGACGTTGAACGCTGTGAAATCACCAGCCCCATCACCGGCAAAGTCCAGATGCTCGATGTCGATCAAGGCGAAATCGTCTCACCCGGTAAACGCATCGCACGCATCGTCAGTCTGGATCGAATTGAAGTCGCCCTGCAATTACCGGCTTCTGCACGCAACGCCATCTCCGTCGGTGATCGCGTGGAACTTTCCCCCGTCGGATCGCAGAAAACCACATGGCCGAACACCATCACGCGCATCGCTCCCGAAGATGATCCGACCACGCGAACGTTCACCGTTTATATTCAGTTCGACCAAGCCAACGAACACACCCGTGATCTGTCGCCCGGTCGCTACGTTCAGGGCATTGTCTATTCGCACGCTGTCGAAAAACACTGGCTTGCGCCCGCGCGAAGTGTCCAGGCGGATCAGATCATGATCGTCCGTGATGGGCGCGTGGTGACACTGGCTGCGGACATCAAGCATCTGATCAAAAAACAGTTTGACCAACTCGGTCTTGATGACGAAAGCTGGGCGATTCTCGGTGCCCAGTTACAGCAAGGCGATGGCATTATCATCACCCCGTCGCGATTGGTCTCCGATGGTAAGCAGGTCCAGCCGGTGGTGGCTGCTGATCAAACGCAATTGGATCAAGCAGGAGTATTGCCATGAGTTTACCGGGCTTTGGCCTGCGAAAACCTGTGCCGGTGAACCTGTTGATGGTCAGCATCATCATCGCGGGGGTGATCACCGCCATGACCATGCGCCGTGAGTTTTTCCCGGAGACCGACCCGGATATGGCGACGATCTCGCTGGTGTATCCCGGCGCATCACCTGAAGAAATCGAAGAGACCATGGCACGCAAAGTCGAAGACGCGGTCGTGGACATCAAGAACATCGACAAACTCCGAACGACACTCGCTGAAGGTGGCGGGGGGATTGTCGTGGAGTTTGATGAAAACACACATGACACGCAGGAGGTCATCGACGACCTGGAACGTGCGATCGATGCGCTTCAGGATTTACCCGATGAAGCGGAGCGTATCACCGTTGCTGAAGTCGAGCCACTGATCCCGGTGACGCGGTTAAGCGTCTTTGGTGAGGTGGATGAGAAGATTCTCAAGAAGCTCATCAAAGAAGTTCGCGATGAACTCAAAACCCTGCCGGGCATGGGTAAGGCGATGTACTCGGGGATGAAGCAGGACGAATTGCGCGTGGACATTCACCGCCAGAAAATGCTCGCCCATGGCTTGAGTCTGCCACTGGTTTCCCAGGCCATCTCCAACTGGATGGCAGAGATTCCCGGCGGCACCGTTCGCGGCAAAGACGGTAACGTCAAAATTCGTACCATGGGGGTCGAGGAACGCGCCACCGCCATCCGGCAGATCGTTGTCGCCAGTTCACCCGACGGCCAGGTCATCACCGTCGGAGACATCGGCACGGTCCGCGAGACCTTTGCTGACCGCGACATTGTCACCCGCTTTCAAGGCAAACCCTCCGTCGGACTCACCATTCTCAAGGAAGGCGATCAGGACATCGTCATCATGGCAGATATGGTCCAGGCCTATGTCGCGGCACGTCGCGGTGATCCCTTCGTCCGGACCTGGCAGGATAAAGTCTACGCACTGCTTAATCACGGCAAGCCCGCAGAACAGCAACTCAAAACAAAGCGTCGCATGGCCTACGATCTGGCGTTGCGATCACCGATGCCCATGCCCCCGGGCGTGCAGATTCAAACCAGTTCCAACTACTCGCGATTCGTCACCGGACGTCTGGAACTACTCTCACGCAACGCGCTGCAAGGTGCGGTGCTCGTCTTCGGGACACTGCTGTTTTTCCTGAACTGGCGTGCTGCCATGTGGGTGTTCATCGGGTTGGTCACCGCGCTCTGTGGCACGTTGGTACTCATGTGGATGCTGGACCTGACGCTCAACCTGCTGACGATGTTCGGGTTGATCGTGGTCATTGGTTTGCTTGTCGATGACGGGATCGTGGTTGCTGAGAATATTCAGAAACGTCATGACCGTGGCGAGCCTGCGCTGGTGGCTGCTGAGCAGGGGGCGGTGCGTGTGTTCTGGCCGGTGGTGGCCACGGTGTTAACCAGTATCGTCGCCTTCTTGCCATTGAGTTTTATCAAGGGACGCATGGGCGATTTGTTGGGCGCTTTCCCGTGGGTGGTCGGTTGTGCACTGTTTATGTCACTGGTCGAGTCGCTGCTGATTCTGCCCAGTCACATGGGACACAGCCTTGCCAAGCGCGATAAGAAAAATGAACACAAACCCGAGTCCGGCTTCCTGCATCGCTTTGAGACCAAACGCGATCAAGTCATCTTCAACAAAATCGTCCCGGCTTATGGCAAGTTCCTGGAAGGGTGTCTGCGACGACGTTACCTGACGTTGACCATCTCCTTTGCTGTGCTCATCATCTCCATCGGTATGGTTACCGGCAAACGCGTTGGTTATGTCTATTTACCATCCAGCGACACAGAAGTGCTCATCGTCGATATCCGCATGCCCATCGGGACACCGGTGCAGAACACCACCGCCATTGCGGACCTGATTGCAGATGCGTCACTCAAACAACCGCAGGTCCAGTCGATTGACTCCGTCGTCGGGCAACGTTCCAACTTCGATGACGGGGCGACCACCGATTCGAGCGCGCCACACATCGCCCAGATTTTTATCGAGCTTGTCCCCGTCGAAGAACGCGATGTCAGTTCCGACATCATCGCCCAGAACATTCGTGATGAACTGGCTGGCAAACTCGTCGGCGTGGACTCCGTCCGCTTCTCCGGCATCGAAGGGGGACCCGGTGGCACGGACATCACCATCGAAGTCTCCGGCACGCAGATGCATCGCATGGACCTTGCTGTCGAACAGATCAAAGCCCAACTCAAACGCTACGCCGGCGTCCACGATATCAGTGATGACAACGAGCTTGGCCAACGTGAACTCCAACTGAGTCTCAAACCCGGTGCTGCAGCGTTGGGCTTTAACACCGCCAACCTTGCCCAGCAGATTCGCGGTTCACTCTATGGCATTGATGCCCATGTCTACACCGCACGCAGCGAAGACATCGACGTGCGCGTCCGACTGGATGATCAAACCCGTGATGACCTGCAGGAAGTTCAGCAACTCTGGGTGATCAGTCCCGCAGGTAAACCCGTGCCCCTGTCGGAGATCGCAGACATCCGTGATGGTCTGACCTATTCGACGATCAAACGCCTGGATCGCAAACGCACCATCACCGTCCTGGCAGACTGCTCGCCGGGCGTGAGTCCCGAAGATGTCTCCGCCAAGTTTGAACGTGAGTTCATGCCCGACTTTAGAAAACGCTTTGCGGATTTGACGATCCACATGGGCGGACGCCAGGAACGTCAAGCCCGTTCCGTGGCATCGATGCCCTATGGCATGCTAGCAGCCTGTGTGATGGTCTATGTCATTCTCGCGTGGCTGTTCTCCAGTTATCTCCAACCGCTGGTGGTCATGCTTGCCATCCCGTTCAGTTTGGTCGGTGTGATCTGGGGACATTGGCTACTTGGCTTTGATTTGACGTTTTTGAGTATCATCGGCTTCGTCGCACTGTCGGGGATTGTCGTCAACGATTCACTGATTCTCGTGGAGTTCTACAACGGACACCGCGAGAAGGGCCATGACATGCTTGAGAGTCTGGTCGAAGCGGGTAAGGCAAGGTTGCGCCCGATCATGCTCACGTCCATGACCACCGTGCTGGGGTTAACACCGTTGATGTTGGAACGATCATTCCAGGCCCATTTCCTGATCCCCATGGCCATCGCACTGGCCTGCGGCTTGGCGACGGCAACGTTGCTGATCCTGATGGTCCTGCCCTGTGTGATGATGATTTTCGATGACATCAAGAAGATTTGTTATTACTGCTGGTTCGGCAAGGCCCGCATGCTCAAATCCACCCCTGAACACCATGTCTGATCCGACGATTTTCGATACTCCGCTTCACGTCCGCTCCGCTCAAGACACCAAGCGAAGACAAGCGTGTTTGAGCCGTTCAATCCATTAACCCTCACCTTTTGTCACTCCCGCGCCCCCGGAAATTGGGTGTCCAGTGGAGCATGCAAGTGCGTAGAGAATGCCACTGGATTCCCGCCTTCCCAGGAAGGACAGAATAAAAGACAATCTGGCAGTCATTTTTTGTATGACTCGTTCTTCGCGCCTTGTAAGTTGTTTTTCCAGCGATTGGTTGTTGAGATAAAAAGCGAGGAGCCTTGTGGGCTCCTCCTGGACATGGGGTTCGGTTTGTGCCGGGATCTGCTTTGGCAAGATCGTCGCAAAGCTCAGAACGCATGCCCAGTTTTTGGATCGTCCCGAACAGTCGCCGGAACCGGCTGCAACCGAGTTCGCTTCGGCAAGAATGGGAGTCACCAATGACACAACCAGTCTACATCGGAATCGACATCAGCAAAAGGACTTTGGACATCGCCACCACTGACCGCTACCTCGGCCAAGTGCCCAACACGCCCGCCGGCCATGCCCAACTGCTTGAGCAACTCGCCGAATTCGGCAACGTGCACCTGGCCATGGAAGCCAGCGGCGGCTACGAACGACCGCTACTTCAACACCTGCTCACTGCTGGCTCGCACGTGTCGGTGGTTCAACCAGCCTGCGTTCGACATTTTGCAAAAAGTCTGAAGCTTCGTGCCAAAACCGACCGCATTGATGCGATGCTCATCGCGCGATTTGCAGCCACAACCCAACCTCGCCCCGCAGAAAAAAACTGTAAAACCAGCGAAAAGTTGCGTGCGTTGCGAGATCGACGCGATCAGATCATCGACGATCGCGTGCGTGAACAGAACCGTTTGGAATGTTGCAGCGACAAGTCCATCGCCAGGATGATCACTCAAAGCATCGCGCGTTTGCGAAAGCTCGAATTGCAATTGGATGCCCAGATCACCCGTTGTTTAAGTCGATCAAAATCACTGACCGCCAAAGCCGAGAGCTTGACGCAAGTCGTCGGCATTGCCCAGCAAACGGCCGTGACGCTGCTGGCCCACCTGCCGGAGTTGGGCACGGTCAACCGTCAGCAAATCGCCGCGTTGGCCGGCCTTGCACCGTATGCCCACGACTCGGGCGGCATGCGTGGCAAACGGCGAATCTTCGGTGGCCGAGCCGTGGTGCGACGCGCGTTGTACATGGCCAGTTTATCTGCGGTTCGGCATGATGCGGTGCTGCGTAATTTTTACCAACGTCTGCTCGCTGCGGGCAAAGCCAAGAAGGTCGCCTTATGTGCCTGTGCTCGGAAGTTGCTGGTGCACGTGAATTCGCTATGTGCTCAGGCCCAAGCCCTTCCGGGGAAAAAAGCTGCCGGCGCCTGAGGCAATAGCCTTGACAAACAACACAGCCGCTTTGCGGACTTGCGTGAGGTTATGTCTTCAGATCATCGCGTCACCCAAAATAAATCACATCCGACACATTGACTTGGCCAGAATGCTGTATAAACTGAAACGTATCAGTAAAGGAAATCAGGGATGAAATCGGCAAGAACCGTCACCGTCAAAGATGTCGCCAAGGCAGCAGGGGTTTCCCAGGCTGCCGTGTCGATGGCGTTGCGCGGTTCGTCGGAGATCAGTGCCAAACGCATTGAACAAATCCAGGCCGTCGCCCGGAAACTCAATTATTACCCCCAGGCAGCAGGGCAGTTGCTCCGATCCAAGCGCAAGAATCAGATTGGCCTGATAGTGGCAGCAACCGACACCGATGCCATGACCCACAGTGGTTTTCAGGCACCATTACTGGGGGTGTTGGCAGAAATCTGTTACAAGCAGCAGATCGCCTATCAACTGGAGTTGCATCACGGGGACATGGCCAGTCAATCGGGCTTGCCGCACCAGATTGCAGCCAACATGGTCGATGGTGCGATTCTCATCGGGGATGTCGGTCAGGATGTCTATGCGGCTTTGGATCAGCGTCCCGATTTCCCGTGGGTGAGTATCAATGAGCCAGCCAGCTACTCGGTCATCATGGATATTGCCGATGTGACCGAGCAGTTGCTTGAGCATATTCGCTCGTTGGGTCACAGTCGCGTTGCGTATTGCGGCGGGCCGGAGCGTTATCTTGAGCATCGCCTGGCTTTGGAAACGTTTGAAAAACTCAGCCAACAGTACGGCTGGTCGAAGCATCAGTCATCGGATTGGATCAAGCTCTCAGACGGTGTTGAGGATTCGACCCGCATTACTGAAATTTATCATTGGGCGCATCAATTATTTGAATCTCCGAAGCGGCCAACCGCTGTGATCTGTCACGGCGATCCCATGGCCAGAACAGTTGCTCACGCCGCTGCCCAGAACGGATTGGTTGTGGGGCGGGATGTGAGTATCACCACATGGGGGTCAAAGTTTGATGCCATCAAAACCTGGCCGATCATGACCGGGGTGGTGTACGACCATCAGCAAATGGCTCAGGCGGCATTGACGATGTTGCGCCAGCGAATGGAACGTCCCGCATTGGTCAAACCGCAAAAGCAAGTTGTCAAAGCGTCACTGCACATGGGCCAATCGGTCGGCCCGTGCCCGAAGACTTGATATCGGTGTCAACGTCTGCTTGTTGAAAGATAGATGCCGAAAAGTGTTTGCATACAAGTATCTGAAACGATTAAGGAATCGCTTGCGTTGGCCCGGTCTCGCATGCAATCAACCAGGAGTCAGAACATGACACGGATTGGATTTAAACGTACATCGCCATGTGATACCGGTTTTACGCTCATCGAATTGCTGGTGGTGATTTCGATTATCAGTCTGTTGATTTCCATTCTGTTGCCTGCGTTGGGGGCAGCACGCAAGTCCGCGCGGGCAGCACAGTGTCTTGCGAATCAGAAATCCATTGGCATGATCGTGAGTATCTATGCTAACGACAACAAGGAATACATCCCATATGTCTATGACCACGGGTATGCCTGGAGCATCAACAGCGAGAGTTGGCTGTTTACCTATGGTGGTTCGGATATGAAAAAAATGGACTGCCCGGATTACAAGCTGCTCTACGCAAGTGGTCACACCAACTACGGCATGAGTCAGCATGTGGCGGCGGCACCGGTCTGGGGGTTTGTCTACCATCGTGTCAGTTCCATCCTCAAACCTTCCAAGGTCGTGATCGTCGCAGATGTCATGTACGAAGGAACCAACATCTATTCCACCTCACAGTTTGTGATTGCTGATTTCATGTCTCCTGAAGGTGGATGGGGGACACCCAATCTTGGCTATCGACATCAGGGGGCATGCAACATGCTTTGGATTGACGGGCACGCTTCCGCCAATAAAGAGATTCTGCCTTACAACAGCGAAGCGTGGAATAAGTAAACCCTCTCTAAACGTTCATCGCTCTGAGCAACTCAGAACCAATCTGATTTTTTTTCAGTCCAATTCAGATCGGGTTGTACCTCGGTCAAAGGAAAGAACCGCAATGCGTATTTCAGGATTCATGTTGTTACTCACGATGCTCAACGCGGCTTTGACATCCGCTGCGGATCAGTGGCCGCCCAAGCCGTTGGAGGCTTACACGGATTCGCCTGTGGTCATCTGGGCGCACTACATGCCACAGGTCCCGATGGGGCGGATTCATAATTCGTTTGAACATCACGATGATCTCTGGCCGTTGATTACCCAGCAGGGCAGTGAAACGCAGCAGATGGAACGCAACATTGAGTCTGCTTTGGATAGCGGTGTCAATGGATTCATGTGCCTGACCGTGGTCCCCGATCACTTTCTCAAAGCCGCGGAAAATGTCTACAAACGCACCGGCAGAATGTTCTACATGAACCCGCAGTGGTGTGACCTCGGTGAAGATCAGGCCAAAGCCTTTGGCAAGATCAAAGCGTTTATCGAGAAGACCAAAGACAACCCGCATGTCTACCGACTGCATGGCAAGCAGATGCATTTTTCCTATGGCAGTCGACATCAATGGGCCTATCGCAGTCAACAGGATGACCCGTTACCTGAGAATGCTTACCTGTATTCGGAAGGTTATCTCACGCTCAAAAAGTATCTCGGAGACCTGGGTGATGAGATTGTGTTTGTCCCTGCCATCGGTGGTTCGGATCGCGTGTTTTTAGGACGTGGGACCAACGAATGGCGATACCGCAATTGGCCGAATTGGGAAAACATTACGCCCGATTTGAGTTGGTTTAAGAACACGCACTGGGACGGCCTGACCGATCTTAACGGCAGCACCTATTGGCCTGACCACATCCGTCAACATATCGTCAAAGCCATCAAGGAGCATCGGCCGGACTTCATTTATGTCCCGAGTATCAACTTTGCCTACGACTCATCCAACCGCCCGTTCCAGGCAATTTACCTTGCCTCCCATGGCTTTGTCCGACTGCGCACGCAAGTCCGTGAGAGTTTTCTCAATGGGTTTAAGCAACTGAATCTTTCGACCTGGAATGACATCAACGAAACGATGCTCATGCCTTCAACGCGGAACATGTATGGCTACAACGTCCTGCTCAACTACTATCACCAGTTGGCGCAGACCGGCATGAGTCCGTACGAAAATGCGAAAATGCTCATCGCTGCTCAACCGCAGGTGATGCGCGGCGAGCAACTGGAAATCCAGGCCCTTGCCATCCCCGCCAGGGACAGCATCAGCTTTGATTACATCGTCACCGTGCGGCTGGAAGACATTCATGGTAGGGAAGTGATCACGCTTGCAGATCGCCTCTATGTCGAAAATCAACAGTCCGATGCCTTGGCTGCGATGCGCTGGGACACGAGTATGTTGCCTGCGGATGTGAACGTCGTCGTGCCGTTTGTCACTGTCCGACAGGTCGCCCGTGATTCGCAGCATTCGCGTGAGATTTACAAGGACAAGCAGCTTCAGCCCATTGAAGTCCGTTACAACAAACTCCAGTTTGCCAGCTTCCAGACATGGGACTTGGACCGCGTGGACAACGTGCAGATGTCCCTGCAATTAGCGGGTCAAAATGGTCCCGAAGTGACCTGCAACAGTCGCAGCCTCGTCGATCTCGTCGCCAAGGTGAAGGGCAATAAAGACTGGCGCCGCCTGGCGATCGTGCAAGCCAATACGCAGTTGGCAGGTTTCAGGCCCGATGATCAAGTCGATCAGAAACACAAGGTTTACTACCTGGCTTTGCGTCTGCCTGCGACCGTTGGCTGCAAGGTGTCGGTCACCGATGGCAAGTTGGATTACCGTTACAAGCCGCATTGGCTCGAACACAAAATGCTCTACACCGACGCGAAGGATTTGCAGCAGGTCGGTGCGGACGCACGACGTCATCAGCGTTGGGCCTATCGCGTCATCGGGTCGGAAAAGACACAACTGACATTCACCGCAACCGACAGCAAAGGTGATGCTCAAGGTCAGCCGATGACGACGACCATTGGCCAATTGGCAGAAAACGCGCAGTACATCGTCCTTGGGGAAGATGGCCTTAAAGCCGTGAGTGTCCAGTTAACTGTCGATGGCACGGACCCGAATCTCGATTTACCGCTGCCACGCTCCGGTGAATATGTCCGCACATTACGCGTTGATCCGCAGCAGCAGGCTCGGCGGTGTTTCTACATCGTGGGCATCACCGAAGAAAGCACCATCGCCTACTCCCGCCCGATCTCGTTGGTGCGCACCCGAGCAGCCTCTGCCAATCAGGTGGTGATTGATGATGTGAATACGATGCTTGATGTGCCTGTGATTCGCACGCATGGTTCGTTTGATGACTTTATCAATGACTCGACGGCACGTTGTGCTAATCCGTTTGATGCTGAGGATGTCTACACGATGAAGTTGCCCGCAGCCGATGTCCCGTACTATCTGCTGGACATGGAAGAGGGAGCGGGGACGATGCTTAATGACTGTGCGATGGGACACAACCTCGGCCGCGCCTGGATCAGGGGTAAAGCCCAATGGGTGTCCAACGGCTTTAAAGGCAGTGCGCTGAAGTTTGAAGACGGCACGATTCACTATCGCTCCAAGACCTTCCCGCATGGCGCGGTCACTGTTTCCATGCGTGTGCAGATGCAACCTGCTGACAAGCCGCAAATCCTCATGGCAGACGGCGGATACTGGCAACAGGCCCGTTTTGGCATGATCGATCTGAGTGTCCAGGCGGATGGGAAAATCCGCGCATCGCGGCATCACATCCATGGCAGTGATACCGTCCAAAGTGACACTGCCATCGGCACCGGTTGGCAACACATTGCCCTGGTCTATGACCTGACCGCCATGACGCTGTATCTCAACGGCAAAGAGGTCGGGCGCATCGACCATCTCCGCCCAACCTATCAGCGAACCCACTCCGTCCCAGTGATCGGTTTCTCAGATATCGCCCGTGGACTCAAAGAAGAAGTCGCACCGTTCACCGGCATGGTCGATCAAGTGGAGATCATCGGTACGTCATTGACTGCCCAACAAATCGAGCAACTCTACCAACGCGGTCAATGGATCGCCCGTTAAGCAAACCATTCACACACTCTGGCTAGAGCGTTCCCAATCCATCTGTAACGTTTTGTCTTGCTGCATGGATCCTTGCCTTTGTCGATTTGCATCGACGATGCTCGCATCGTCTGCTTCAATCTCCTAGGCAATGATCCATTCGCTAGCGCCAAAGCCGCTACACTTGGATTGGGAACGCTCTAACGGCCAAACCAATCGCGGTCCAAGGATCGCGTTTTTTTTGTCAAGGCTATCCAGTAAACATCATCTGGATGATGCTTTGCGATATTGGGTTGGCGTTTGTGTCATCGTGCGTTTGAAAAGTTTGCTGAAGGAAAAGGTGTCGGGGAAGCCTGTGAGGGATGCAATTTTGCCAATGGGCAAATCTGTGGTCTGCAACAGGTATTGGGCGCGGCTTATTCGTTCGTTGAGAACCAACTCTTCAAAGCTGCTGCCAAAGATTTCCTTGACCACGTGGCTGGTTCGCGAGACCGAGATGCCCAACTGCTTGGCCAGGTCTTTGAGTTTGGGTTTGGTGGCTGCGTGTTGCCTGATGAAATGCTTGATCAGATTCCTGCGGTTTTCGTGACTGCTGCTGGGTAGCGTCAGGTCGGTCAGTGTTCCGACAATGCCCTTGGCCACCAGTGTCAAAGCGCGGCCAATTTGATGAGCGTGACGTGGGTTGAGTTCATCGAGTTTGGCGTAGGCCCGCTCAATGCTCGGTGGGAGTGATTCAATCTGCTGGGGTTTGTCGGAACCGGGAATCCGCCAAATGCCTGCATACAAAACACCATACAAAATATCCGACTGTCTCAACGGGACGACGACTTCCGTCAACCCTTTCCAGCATTCATGGATGAAATAATCCTTGGTACTGGATTGGGCTTCTTCCAGGACTTCAAAACGACAATGCCCCACACAGCGTTTGTAGCAAAAGCCGAGCTTGCAGACCTCATTTTTTTGATGCGTGATCCGCCGATGTGGTAATACGGAATGATCCCCGGGGTCGTGAAAGACACCATGATGATCGATGAGTGTGATACTGATGTTCATCTGTTTTTCCAGCGAACGCAGGCTTTTTTCGATGGTCTGAAAGGGATTCATGGGTATTGGGCCAGTCAGGGATGTGTTTTGCTTTTTAGCATAATAATACAAAAAATCAGCAAGTTGTTGCATGTTTATCCAGCATGCCCGGTCATAAAATGTGGTATCGAATCAAATGCAATCCGGGGTGACGCCCCGTTGATGATTCACAATTTGACGGCATGCTTGTCAGGCATGGCGGTCATGATCTGATCGCTCAAATCAAAATCGCAGGTTCCGTTGAATCCTGCTTGAAAGGTATGGTATGCACATTTCAAATCACCGACGTGCTTTTACGCTCATCGAATTACTCGTGGTGATATCCATTATTGCGCTGTTGATCGGGATTCTTCTGCCGGCATTACAAAGTGCACGCGGGGCAGCCAGGACCACGCAATGCCTCAATGCCCAGCGACAGGTCGCTATCACCACCAACGTTTACCTTGGTGATTACAAGAACCAATTCCCTATCGCCAATGGTGATGTCTACTGGCAGGATGCTCTGGCGGTACAGTATCGCATGGGACATCAAATCCTTTACTGCCCGGAGGATTACCTGCGCAAGGTCACCGACTGGGACACTGATACACGGTATATCAGCTATGCCTACAATGCCCTGGGACTCGGCGCTCAAGGCACAGGCACAACACACACCAACCCCTTCACCGGTGCATCAGTGACTTCAGGCAAAACCTTCAGCGCCCGCCTGGACCAAATCCACAAGCCCGGCAACACGCTGCTGGTCATGGACTCCTATCGCCCCGAATCAGCAACCAGTGCCGTGTTACGCAACAAGGGCTATTACATGGCGGTTCCAGCCAAACCGTTGTGGACCGACTTCTATCCGCGTGATCGACATAAGCAAACCGTCGTGGTCGCTTTTGTCGATGGTCATGCCAATCGGCAACTGCTTGAGGACATGGTTCAGGAAGACCGCCCAACTGAACCCATCGGCATCAACAAGTACTCCCTGTGGAGTCCACTTTATTAAATTTGAATCGCAACAACATGCACATCCGAGGATGCATCCATCAAAAAACCGCGATCGTTTGACCGCGGTTTTTTTGTGTCTTTAATTATCGTCGAAAGCTTCCAATTGCCCGGGGTGAATTCCGGGGGCTTCCGGGGGGCTCCGGGGGGTTAGACGCAGCTGGCAGCGATCAGGCTCTTGCCGGTCATTTCGTTGGGGACTTCCAGGCCCATCATGTCCAAAGCGGTGGGCATGACGTCAGCCAAACGACCGTTGTCACGCAGGGCGTCGGACATCTTATCGGGATTGCCGGTAGCCACGTTCTTGAGTGCTTCATCGACGAGGATGCATTCGACCTTGTACGTGGTGTGAGCCGTGTGCGGGCTGTTGGTTTCGGGGTTCCAGGTTTGCTCCGCGTTGCCGTGGTCAGCGGTGACGATGAGCTTACCACCACGAGCCAAAGTCGCGCGGGCGATCTTGCCGACACATTCGTCGACGGTTTGGACGGCTTTGACGACCGCATCAAGCTTGCCGGTGTGACCGACCATGTCGCCGTTAGCAAAGTTCACCAGGATGAAGTTTTCACAGTCATCTGCTGCAAGACGATCGAGAATGATGTCGCAGATTTCATACGCGCTCATCTCGGGTTTGAGGTCATAGGTTGCAACCTGCGGTGACTGAGCCATGCCGCGACTTTCACCGGGGAACGGCTCTTCGCGGTAGTCATTGAAGAAGAAAGTCACGTGCGGGAACTTCTCGGTTTCAGCACTGCGGAACTGGGTCAGACCCTGATCACTGATGTATTGTCCGCCGATGTTAGCCATTTTGGGGGGCTTGGGGAACGCGACTTGAACCATGTCACCGAAGCTCGCGTCATACGCCGTCATGGTGACGTAGGCCAGATCGAGTTTATCGCCACGGTCAAAGCCTTTTTCGCCGGAGTCCGGTGAAGCGGGGACCTGGCCGTAGAACTCATCCATGCGGAAAGCACGGGTTAGTTCACGCGGGCGGTCACCACGGAAGTTCACAAAGATCACGCTGTCACCATCGCTGATGCGGGTTGAAGCGGGATCGCTACCCACCGTGCAGGGCATGACGAATTCATCGCCGGTCTGCGAGTCGTTGGTGGGGTTGTCGTAGTAGTGTTGCATCGCGGTCGGTGCATCGGGATAGTTGGGCACATCGGTCTTGCGGCCGGTCATCAGGTCATACGCCATGCGGACACGTTCCCAGCGGTTGTCGCGGTCCATGGCGTAGTAGCGACCGATGATCGAACCCACCTGGCCGACACCGATTTCCTTGCACTTGGCTTCGACATCGGTGAGGAAACCCTTGCCGGTGAACGGGCCGGTATCGCGACCGTCGGTAAAGGCATGGATGACGACCTTGTCGCCGCCTTGCTTCTTGCAGAGTTCCAGGCAGCCGTAAAGGTGTTCGAGCAGGGCGTGCACACCGGCGTTGGAAGTCAGCGCCAGCAGGTGAACGGTCTTGCCGTTGTCCTTGGCACGGTTGACGGCATTAAGCAGCACTTGGTTTTCGAAGAACTTGCCTTCACGGATGGCGATGGAGATCGCCACCGAGTCCTGGTACACCACGCGGCCGGCGCCGATGTTCTGGTGACCGACTTCACTGTTACCCATCGTGCCGTCGGGCAGACCCACGTCTTCGCCGGAGGTGTCGATCAGCGTCCAGGGGTAATCACAAAGCAGCTTGTCGCAGACCGGCGTCTTGGCGATCTTCACAGCGTTGTAGGCATCATGCTCAGGGTTGGGATTGCGTCCCCAACCGTCACGTACGATCAGAACCACGGGTTTGGTGCTCATGGGAAAAAACTCCATTGCTTGTTATGTCTAAGGTGTGCGGGAAAACACAAGACTACCATTGTAGCGTCATCAGCCAATTTTGCCTCTTTAGCCCTTGCAAGACAGTTTTTACGCAGAGGCGCAGAGAGCGCAGAGTTTCGCAGAGAAGAATAATTCGTTATTGATAAGTGATACAGTTTGTGTTGAAAACTGGTTTTCTACCCGTCTTATCTCTGCGGTGAAAAAATAAAAAACCATGAAACGTTCGGCACACGTCTCCGTCTGACTGATGGAAGAGTTCAGGGGAAATGGGTATAACATCCGTATGAGGCCAATGATCTGTGAAAAATGTGGTTACGATCTTCGGGGACTGCCTGATCGCGGGGGGTGTCCGGAGTGTGGTAACACGTATGACAAAGACAATTTCGCAGGCATTGCCAAGCCGGACAACATTTATCGCAAGTCTGAAACCATCGCCTTCTGGCTCAAGATCATGGCTTTGGTCTTCGGCGGGATCGTGATCATGGGCTGCTCGGGCGTGCTGTCGTTTTTTGCCAAGACCCCCGAAAAACCGCTGATCACCGGTGGCGTGATTTGCGGGATGATGATCCTCATCGCCATCGCCATGATCCTGCTCAAACACCTTGAGGAAAAAGAGCAGGATTGAGACTTGGGACATGCATGTCGTGCGAAGCGCATCGCAAGCGATGCGGCTAAATGAAAACACGGTTTGATTCGTGACGATTTAGCCGCCTTGCTCGCAAGGCGCTTGTACCACACACAATAGAGCGCTACAAAAAAATACTTGGCGTCATTCATTTTGTCATTCCCGCGCAGGCGGGAATCAAGTGGCATGCAGTTGACGCTTGCAGGTCCCACTGGACTCCCGCCTGCGCGGGAGTGACGAAAGCTGAAAGTTCATTTTTTACAGCAATCAGCTGGCGACGTCACTGCCTGATACCGATTCCGTCATCACCAACATTCAGCAATCAGGCAAACACTTCATACGGGTTGGCCGTCAACGCGATGTAAGACTCGATCTGCTTGGCAGTCAACGTGGGGTTGGCAGCCTTGAGTAGCGCCGCCACGCCGGTGACCAGTGGGGTGGCAAAGCTCGAAGCACTCAGTGATGCAAAGCTGCCGCCGAGTCCCGTGGTGTAAATGTTCGTACCGGGTACAACCACGAAGTCCTTGGTTGCAGAGCCTGCCCGATTGGACCAACTCGTCAGCGAACCCGATGCATTGATTGCGCCGACTGCGATGCCAGTGCTCGTTGCATACTGAGCTGGATACGCTGGTTCAGATGTGCCATCGTTCCCTGCAGCCATCACCACGACCACACCGCGATCCTGAGCATACTTTAATGCATTCTGCAGGTACGGGTGTCCGCCGTTAAAGGTCAGACTCAGGTTGATCACATCCGCGCCGTTGTTCACTGCGTAGTAAATTCCGTCAAGCACGGAGTAGAAGTCGCCACCACCATAACCATCGAGCACGCGGACAACCATAATCTGAGCATCGTAGGCAACACCAATCGCACCCGTGCCGTTGTTCTCTGCTGCGACGACGCCTGCCACATGTGTGCCGTGACCGTTGGTGTCGGTGACGTTGCTATTGTCATTGACGAAGTTGTAACCGTACACGTCATCGACATAACCATTGCCGTCGTTGTCGATCCCGTCGCCTGCGATTTCGCCGGAGTTAATCCAGATGTTGTCGTTCAGATCTGTATGGGTGATGTCCACGCCGGTGTCGATGATGGCAACGACGACACCTTCGCCGGTGACGCCTGCTGACCAGGCATCGGGGACGTTGAGCGTGTTCAGCGCGGATTGATTCCCGCCACCGTAATAGGGTTGGGCGGTCAACTCACCGACACCCAAGGCATCGGCAACCGCGGCATTGGCGTCGACCAATCCATAACCATATTGACTGTTGTAGGTCGACGTGAAGTCTGATGGGATGTCATCGTAAAGCGTCACGTTCGCGTAATACACATCGGCGTTGGCGCCGGGGATGTCATGATCGTTGGCAAAGACGATATTGGCAGAATACCCCTGGAAATACTGGCCGACGGGGATGACATAATGCGTCCAGCCGTCCGCGGTGGTGTAGGTTGCAAAGTCTTCAATGCCGTACTGCTGAGTGCCGAAGACCTGGAAGAACCAATCCGCATCCCCGGCTTCAAGGGAGGTGTCATTGGTGTCAAAACCGACGCCTGCGATTTCGCCTTCGATCTTGCCGAAGAAATCAAACTCAAGCACGGTGTACTGGTTGACGTTGTGAGGCAGGGCGACCTTCTGCCATGTATTTCCCAGCAGATGCAGTGTCGAACCGTCATACTCGGACGTGGCAACACCATTGCCTTGCTGCTTCGAATCGTATGCGGTGAGATCCGCCGTTGAGAAGTCAATGGTGTCGACTGCTGCATCCACGGTGGGTGGGTCGGTGACTTGGATGGGGTTGGCATCATACAGTGCGACGTTGGCAAAGTAGCTTTCGCTGACAGGGATCGTCACGTCGTTATCCATACCGAATGTCAGGTACGTCACCAAGCCGGTGAAGTACGTGCCGACGGGGATGGCATAATGCACCCAACCGTCATCGCCTTCTGCGTAGTTATAGTCATCGACGATGTATTGGCCCCAGCTTTGTGTGCCGAAGACCTGGAAGAACATCTCGCTTGAGATCAGATTGTCCGTGTCAAAACCAATGCCGTGAACTTCACCTTCCGCGGCGGAACGGAAGTCAAATTCGAGCATGGTCGATTCGGTGATGCTGTAACCCAGTTCGATTTTCTTCCAACCATTGCCAGCGATGTAAAGCGTTTGGCCGTTGTCCATGACCCATTTGACGGAGGTGATGTCCTGGGCCGGATCGTAGGACGTGATGTTCACCGCATCAAAATCGATGGTGGTCAGACCCGTCGGGGCAGCCGGGGCGTCGATGGCAACACCGGGTGTGCCTTCGTTGCCACCCCCGCCGGCGTTGGGATTCACATCATAAAGCTGGATGTTGGCAAAGTAGCTGTTGCCGGTCGGCGTGGCGACGTCATGGTCCATGCCCAGCACCATGTACTGTGTTTGACCGGAGAAGAATCCGCCGATGGCAATGGTGACATGCGTCCAGCCGTCTGCGGTGGTGTAGCTGTGATAGTCCTGGATGCCGAAGGTTTGCGTGCCGAAGACCTGGAAGAAGTTTTCGCTGCTCAGGTAACTGTCATTGTCAAAGCCGATGCCGTGGACTTCACCTTCCGAGTCGGAATAGAAGTCAAACTCCAGCAGGGTGTAGGCGGTGACGTTGTAGTTGATATTGAGTTGTTTCCAGGTGTTGCCTTCAAGAGCGATGACCTGCCCATCTTCCATGACGGTGGCTGTGCCGTTGATGTCCTGCTGCAAGGCGTCATAGCCTGCAAGGGTGACGGTGTTGAAATCGATGATGGGATAGTCGGTCGGTTCGGTCGGGACGGTGGGCAGGGTCGTGCCTGTGTCGCCTCCGGTGTCTCCTCCGGTATCGCCACCCGTGTCGCCGCCGGTATCACCGCTACCGGGTTGTATGATCTGGAGATTGCTGAAGTAGCTGATGGCTGTTGGATTGTTGACATCGTGATCATTGCCGAAGACAAGGTATTGGTAATTGCCTTCGGGGATTTCGTCGAGTGTGATGGTGTAGTGTTTCCAACCGTCACCGATCGCGTAGTTGTCATACGTGTCGATGCCCCAATTCTGCGTGCCAAGCAGTTCGTAGATCAATTCGGCGCTGGAGGTTTGGTCGTTGTCAAAACCCAGGCCATGCACTTCGCCTTGCGAATTGGAATAGAAGTCAAACGCGATGACGGTGTCAGCCGTCACATCGGTGGGGAGGGTGATGTAACGCCAGACATTGCCGGTGAGTTTGAGCGTGTTGCCTGAGTCCAGAACGGTGGATGTGCCGGCATTGACCTGCTTGATGGGATCGAACGCGGAGATGGTGTAGTTGTTGAAGTTGATGTCGGTGGTGGTGGTGTCACTCCCGGTATCTCCGCCTGTATCTCCGCCGGTGTCGCCACCCGTATCACCCGTTGACGGTTCATAGAGTTGGACATTGCTGAAGGCTGCTGCAGCAGTGGGGTTGTTCACATCGTGATCATTGCCGAAGACCATGTACTGGATGTAGCCGGTGAAGTATTGGCCGACATGGATGGTGTAATGCTTGGTGCCTTGGGTGGTGGTGTAGTTGTCGAAGTCCTGAATGCCCCAGTTTTGCGTGCCGAAGACTTTGAAGAACTTGTCGCCACTGAGTCCCAGGTCGTTGTCAAAGCCGATGCCCTGCACTTCGCCTTCAGCGGTTGAGGTGAAGTCGAATTCGAGGATGGTGTCCGCGGTGACGTTGTGATTGATGAGCACCTGTTTCCAGGTATTGCCGGAGACCGAGAGTTGGGCGCCACTGTTGGTGACCGCATAGCTTTGAGTGATGTCCTGGTTGGGGTCGTAGCTGTTGACGGTGTAGTCGTTGAAGTTGATCGAACCGTCGTCCGTATCATTGCCGGAGTCTCCACCGGTATCACCGCCGGTGTCAGTCGTGTCTTCATAGATGGTGACGTTGGCAAAATAGTTGTTGCCGTTCGCGCCATAGACATCGTGGTCCATGCCGAAGGTCAGGTAGTTGAATTGACCGGTGAAGAAATCGCCGACGTTGATGGTGTAGTGTTTCCAGTTGCTGCCGCTGGCGTCGTATTGGTCGACGCTGGAGATGCCCCAGTCATTTTGTGTGCCGTAGAGTTGGAAGAAGGTTTCAGGGCTGAGAGTGTCGTCGGTGTCGAAGCCGATGCCGTGGATTTCGCCTTGTTGGGTGGACTTGAAGTCGAATTCAATGACGGTGTTGGCGGTAATGTTGTAATTGAACGCGGTTTTTTTCCAATTGTTACCAAATTGGTACAACGTTTGGCCTAAATCCTGCGATTGGGTGTCGCCCGAGACATCTTGATGCGATCCGTTGTAGGAAGTGATGCTTGTCGAATCGAAGTCGACGACGATGGCATTGGCAGCGAGTGTGGATTCGGGTGTGACGCTGCTCAGGAGTTGACGGTTCTCCAGGCCATCGACCCACATGTTGCGTCGTGCCGCCAGGTAGCTGGTTTGCTGCCGGTGTCTGCGTGCCTTGGCGACGGACTTACAGATACGCCGCAATTTGGGCGACACGCGTGTGCGCCAATGATGCCAAAAAAGGTTCCAGTTCAAGCGTCTTCCTCCGATCCCCTCGATCAGAAGCCTTTCGTCCCCTCAGACGGTTAGCTTCGCGTCAGCCGTAGTGCATGCTGATAACAGGATGCAATCCTACTGAGTATGTCTGCTCCGATCAGGTCAAACAAGAGCAAACTGCCCTAAACAGAGGAGTTACAGTGATCAAAGGTGGGGTTGTAACGATTAACTGGATGCAATAAACGGTTTGGCTCAGACGTTATGCCAAATGTGTCGACCTCGGTCCGAAATGAAACCGACATTTGGATGTGTGAGCAAATGTTGAAAAGACACATTGTTAAAAACACGGAAAACTGTTTTTTAACAGAAATCTGACCGATATAATACAGAACGGCATGTGGCTCGCACGGTCATCGTATGCCGATTTGTGAAAGGAAGCTGCCATGTCCACACAGCAGTGGCGTAAGACGCTGATTTTCATGTCACTGTTTTTGGCGGTGGCCTGGTCGGTGATGGGTTTTGCCCCCAATCAATCGCTCGCAGATCAATATGAAATCGACTATTTTCCCGCTCCCACCAAGCAGGAAATTCAGGACCGCTTGCGCATAGTCAATCAAAGACGCGCAGAGTTACAGCAACAAAAGGAACTTACGGGTTCCTGAAGGGATGTCAATCGTCCATTATTCTTCTGAAGTCACGTAAAATCAGCAAGAATCGCACATCAGATTGTTACTGAGTTGACAGAGCATCCTGAATTATTATCATATGGGCCGCGCGTTGGTTAACGACCGCCAAACAATTTAGCCTCCTTAGCTCAATTGGCAGAGCAGCTGACTCTTAATCAGCGGGTTCAAGGTTCGAGTCCTTGAGGAGGCATTTAAGCAAGGCTTCGCATTGTCTTGCAAATCTTCGCATTTCTCTTGATTTACCAAAGAGTTACGAACGATGCTTTCCGAGTTTTCATCCTGCGAATCGTCGCAGGATGTCGCACCGGATTGCACTGTTTCGCGCGCCAACTGCTGCGGAATGAACAGAAGATCAAAGTGAGCTTGAAACAGCAATAAATCGTCTTGAGCTTGATCGTCGGGCTTTATCCGTGACGCTATTTTGCATGCTTGTGATCTCAAACGGCCAATACACTGCAAAATCAAAACACACACCGTACATCCTAAACGCGATGACTGGTAGGAAATTATGGTTTTTCAGGGATGACGAATTACTATTTCGCTTGGCAGTTTCAACAGCGGTTTCCTTGCTGCTCATCTTGTATCCCTGTCGGCTTCATCTTACAGCTTCACGTCTTGAGGCGATGCATTGGGCGATTGGTTGGATACGCGTCCGCGAATGATGGCGACGGTGGTTTTGAGTGATGCTGAATAAGCAAGCAAACCAAACGCCCATATACCCGCGGTGATTTTCCATTCGGTAATGGTGGGGGTGTATTCGACGACTTCGTGGAGTGTGCTGGGGATAAAACCGGGAATGATCAGGCCCATGCCTTTTTCGATCCAGACAGCAATGAACACCATCACACACGCAGCCTTGATCCAGTTGGCCCGTTTGGAGAGTCCGGGAGAAAGCAGCACGATGGCAGCGATGATGTTCAGCGCGACAGCGGTCCAGATCCATGGGACCAGGGCATCTTTGCCATGGAGTCCGAAATACAGGTATCTCGCCGAAGCGGTGTGCGCGGTACCCGAGTAAAACTCGGTGAACATTTCACTGATGACCATCAGCAGGTTGATGCAGATGGTGACACGCAGAATCTGCAGCAGGGTCTTGATTGCCTTTTCACTGACCGGCAGGTCGGTTAATCGTCGGAGTATGTAAAGCGTGAGAATGATGAATGCCGGCCCGGAGACGAATGCCGAAGCCAGGAAGCGCGGAGCAAGCAAGGCCGAGTTCCAAAGCGGACGACCACCCAGACCACAATACAAAAACGCGGTGACGGTGTGAATGGATATCGCCCAGAAGACGGAGATGAACACGACAGGGATATAAAACCGCGCTTCGGGTTTGCGGCCCTGAAACCGCGTGTATAGCAGGTATCCGCAGATATGCAGGTTAATCAGCAGGTATCCGTTAAGCACGATCACGTCCCAAGTGAGCATGGAGATCGGGAAGTTAAATCGCCCGATAAACGGCATGAGATGCCAGAAGCGTTCGGGATGCCCCAGGTCCACGGTGACAAAGAGCAGGCACATGATGATTGATGCGATCGCCAGTAACTCACCGACGATCACCACGTCGTGCATATCGCGATCATGATAGAGATAGGCCGGGATCACCATCATCACACCGCCTGCTGCCAGTCCGACGATGAAGGTGAAGTTGGCAATGTACATGCCCCAACTCACGTGGTCACTCATGCCGGTGACCGCCATGCCATTGGTGATTTGATGACTCCAGGCTGATAAACCCACGAGTGTGACGGCAGTGAGAAAAATCATCCAGGCATAAAACAGGGGACCGCCGTCGGTGGCAGCGCAAAAACATTTCCAGAGAAACTTGGGATAGGTCACCAGGTGACGGTGCTGGCTGTGTTCCAGTTCATGACCGGCACTGGGATGCGTTGGAGTGGTGGGTGTTTGGGACATGAGAAATCCTGTTTGGCTTTGAAAGCGATGATGCACTGCTAAACCGCAAGCGGTTTTCAAGGGTGATCATTCGTCAAAGTAGTAAAAGAAACTCGGTTGCGTGCCCAACTCTTCCTTGAGCATGAACACGCGCTTGTTGGCCAGAACCCAGCGGATTTCACTATCCGGGTCCAGCAAATTGCCGAACACGCGGGCACCGGTCGGGCAGGCTTCCAGACAGGCGGGCAGGCGACCATCACGCACGCGATGCAGACAGAAGGTGCATTTTTCCATGACACCTGCCGGACGCATGCGGTTGGAGAGATAGCCTTGATCGGGGTTGATTTGATCATCGGGGACCGTGGGCGCTTTCCAGTTGAATCGACGGGCGTGATACGGGCAGGCCGCTTCACAGTAGCGACAACCGATGCACCAGTTGTAGTCCACGACGACAATGCCATCCTTTTCTTTCCAGGTTGCTTCGACGGGGCAGACGTCAACGCAAGGCGGATTATCGCATTGCTGACACTGCACCGGCATGTAGAACTTGTCGTCATCAGGAACCGGGTGTGTGTAGGTGGTCGAGCCTTTTTCCATGTCCATCGAACCGCGCTTCATCTCCAGCACGCGGATGTAGGACTGGTTACTTTCGCGGTCGTGATTGTTTTCCTTGTGACAGGCACGCATACATTCACCGTTGCCATTACATACAGACAGGTTGATTGCATAGCCGTACTTGACACCATCAAGGGGTGGCAGGTCGCGGATGGTCACATCCACGCCGTGCTTGGCTTTGGTTTCGTCTTGCAGGCGATTGATGACGGCAGCACGTTCGTCGCTGTCCAGTTCTTTGTAATGTCGCTGAAGCATTTCTTCGGGTGACATCGATGCGTACTTATCGATCATCGGTTTGGCAGCAGTGCCGAAGGCAGCGATGCCCAGTGTCGCGCCGAAAGCTTTGAGTGCCGTGCGACGTGAGATATGGCCGATCACCGGCAGGGAGACGGTCTTGCCTGCCGTGTCTTGCGTATTGTTGTCTTGAACTTCCGGGGGCATTAGTGGCTCGCTTCCGTTTGATGGTCGCTTGGATGAGGTGTGTCCATGAAGCGGTCGAGTGGTTTGAATTGAGGGAGCATTTTCGGCATTGCCGGACTGTGCGGGTCATGGCAATCGATGCACGCTTTGCGTTGGCGGGGCCCCTTGGACAGGTCCCAGTGACCGGTCATTCCACCGTGAGCACCATGCTGATAATCGTTGTACCGACTTTGGTGACACTGGGCACAAAGCTGCATGACATTGGGATAACTGACTGCCGAACCGTCCGCCTTTTTGAGCGTGTCATAGTCCTTGGGATTGTGGCAACTCAGACACGACAGGTCGCCGTGCGCCATGGACAGATTCTGATGAAATTCATCGAGATCGTCCGAGGTGACGTTTTTGTAATCAGGTTCGCGGGTGGCATGACAGGTGGTACATGACACCTCAATGGCATGGCCCGAACCATTGGGATCGGCAACCAGTACTTTGGGCGGACCCTCGGGCACGCTGATGGTTACCGGATGCTGTTGATTGACTTGTTTTACCGTCAATTCGGTTGGCGATGGATCATGCTCATTACCATAACTGATGGGTGATGGTCCACGTACAACTGTGACCATGAGCCAGGCTAAGAGCAGGATAATCAGAATGATCACGCCAATGGCAGGTCCCCAGGAACCTCTGTGGCGTGACACCTTCGGCGGGTGTGGATCAGAAGACATATTCAATTCTCGGAGTCATGAGGTGTTGCAATACTGGATAAAATATAATAAAATTTTTTTATCCTGTAAAGGTTTGCCTTGAAAATAGGCAATATTAAAAGTCCACCGCCACCGCCAACAACGACTGCAGATTGGAACACCTCATGCCAATTAGCGGACTGATTCTTACATTGTGTAGCGACTCAAAGGCTGCTCAATCCGCCATTCTCAAATGTCATGAAGATCCCCGGATCGAGGTCGGCGAATTCGTCGGCCTGCGTCGTTGTCCGATCACATTGACCACGCAAAGCCAGGAAGAAGACAAGGCCTGTTGGCAGGCGCTGCAAGCTGATCCCGGCATTGATCATGTCGATGTGGCATGTGTGTTTTTTGATGATGACCAGGCTGATGACTCCCCGAAGCAGGCAACTGTCGATGACTCGGACAGCACGCTTGCCCAAGCCCAATGATCTGGAGATTTCCTTTATGTCCACGCTCCAATTGGACCGCCGCCGTTTTCTCAAGAGCGTTGCCATGGCCACCGCCACCGCCGCTGCTCACGAGAGTTTTGCCGCCACAAGCAACAACGTACCGTTACCACTGCTCGATCCGCAGGTCTCCGACCCGCCGTCAATCGATGGTGTGACTTGGGACAAAGCACCTTGTCGATTCTGTGGCACGGGTTGTCATGTCATGGTCGGCACCAAAGACAACCGTGTCGTCGCAGTAGCAGGCGATCGGCATGCCCCTGTCAACAAAGGCCTGCTTTGTGTCAAAGGCTACCACGTCGGTTCGATTCTCTACGGCAAAGATCGTCTGACCAAGCCGCTACTCAAAACCGACACCGGTTATAAAGCCATCAGTTGGGACGAAGCGATCCAGGTCATTGCCAAACGCGTTACACGCAATCCCAAGGGTTTTGCGATTTACGGTTCAGGTCAATGGACCATCCCCGAAGGCTATGCCTGTCAGAAGTTCATCAAGGGTGGATTGTCCAACAATCACATCGATCCCAATGCACGCCTGTGTATGGCTTCTGCGGTCACCGGTTTCATCGGCACCTATGGCGTGGATGAGCCTGCTGGTTGCTATGACGATCTGGATGTTGCGGATGTGATCATCACTTGGGGCAACAATCCTGCTGAGATGCACCCGGTGCTTTTCAGTCGCTTCATCGACCGCCGCAGTCGCGGTGAAAAAGTCACCCTCATCGACATCGGCACACGTCGGACCCGCACCACCGAACTGGCCAACGAGTATCTCTGCTTCAAGCCGCACACCGACCTGGCCATTGCCAACGGCATCATGCATCAACTCATTGTCAATGAGACCTACGACAAACAATTCATTGAAAAACACTGTAATTTCCGCAAACAAGTCGATCCGCACAAGCCGACGCTTAAAGGCGCTCCCAGTACGTTTGAGGATTTCAAACAAGCCGTTGCTGAGTACACACCCGAAAAAGTCGAAGAAATCTCCGGTGTCCCTGCGGAAAAAATCGTCCTGCTGGGCAAGCTCTTCGGACAACGCGATCTGCGCATCACCAGTCTCTGGTGCATGGGTATGAACCAGCACTCGGCAGGCACGATGATCAACAACCTCGTCCACTCCGTGCACCTTCTCTCCGGTCACTTCGGTAAACCCGGTGATGCGCCCACCTCACTGACCGGCCAACCTTCAGCTTGCGGCACGGCCCGTGAAGTCGGGACGTTGGCGCATGCGTTACCCGGTGGCCGACTTGTTGCCAAGGACGCACATCGTCATGAAACTGAAGACCTATGGAACCTGCCACGCGGCCGCATGAATCCCAAGCCCGGTTATCACACCGTCAAAATGTGGGAGTCGATCTGCACACCCACCCATGAACCCGGCGGCGAAGTCGATACCATCTGGGTCCAGGTCACCAACCCCGGTCAGACCCTGCCCAACCTGCACAAGCTCTTTGACCGCAAGGACGATCTCAAGGACAAATTCCTCATCGTCTCCGATGTCTATCCCACCGCGACCACGCAACTGGCGGACCTGATTCTGCCCTCTGCCATGTGGGTTGAAAAGAACGGCATTTTCGGTAACTCCGAACGCCGCACCCAGCAATGGTTCCGTCAGGTCACACCACCCGGCGATGCCCGCGATGACTGCTGGCAGGTTATTGCTGTTGCCCGTGCACTATTTGACATGGGTTTTGAAGGCATGAAAGACAAGGACGGCAAGTTCCTTTTTCATCCCCAATCGCTTGATGAAAACGGCAATGAAATCCCCATCTGGCAGTGGGAGCATTACTACGGCAAGGTCAATGTCGATAAAACCATCTTCGAGGAATACCGCCAGTTTTCCCGACTTAAACACAAAGACCTCGCACCTTATGACGAATACGTCAAAGCACGTGGTCTGCGTTGGCCGGTCGTCGAACAACCCGATGGTACCTGGCGCGAGACCGGCTTCCGATTCTCCGGCTTTGATGATCCTTACGTCCGCAAGGGACCTGATGGCAAACCCATGGATATCGATTTCTATCACTCGACCACCAGTGACGGCAGGGCACAGGTCTGGCATTACCCATACATTGATCCGCCGGAGATGCCCGATGACCAGTATCCGTTCTGGCTTTGCACCGGGCGCGTGCTCGAACATTGGCATTCGGGCACGATGACGCGGCGCGTCCCGCAACTGGCCCGGGCCGTCCCACGCAGCTATGTCGAGATTCATCCCGATGACGCACGAGCAGCCAACATCGGTAACGGCAGGTTGGTCAAAATCGAATCCCGGCGTGGCAGCATCGTTTTACCAGCTCGAATTAACGGGCGTGGTCAACCGCCACGCGGCTCCATCTTCGTCCCGTTTTTCGATGAGACCAAACTGATTAACAATGTCACACTCGATGTCACCTGCCCCATCTCCAAGGAGCCGGATTACAAGAAGTGTGCTGTGCGAATCAGTGTCGCATCCAGTAGCAGGGGGTGATCCATGAGTGAGAAAAGCCCTGAAAATAAAGATGCAAATCAGCCCGTCGTCAGTTCAAATGCTGCAACGGTGATTTTGTTCATCGTCATTGCCATTGGCGCGGTCGGTTATCTGGTTGGTATCCGTCATGCTTCTCGCGTTCAACAAACCGAGCATCCGGTTCATCTTGCCATGCAGGAAACCAGGCAGCAAAATCAGGTTGACCAGGTTCAACTTGCGATGATGTACAAGCAAATTCGCGATGGTAACCTCGGCCCCAATGTGAATTGGAAAACGGTTGTTGAACCTCATTTGATTGCCTCGCCTCAAATCACGCCGACAAGCACTCCGGAGTATGGCGGAGATAAGACGCAGGCGTTGGCCAAGCGTGATGCGCGGCGCGCCTACAACGGAGCACCGCCAACCATTCCCCATGCGATTCCTTCAACTTCGGTTCAGGCATGTAGTGTCTGTCATGGTGAAAACGGCCAATCACTTCGTATTGGTAACCAGGTGATCGCGCCTCCAATCCCCCATGAAAAGTACACCAATTGCACGCAGTGTCACGTGCCACAAAATCCAGTGACCGACGACGAGCAGCATTGGCTTGATAATAGCTTTGCCGGTGTTCAAACGCCAAAGCAAGGTGAACGTGCTTATACCGGTGCGCCGCCGACCATCCCACATTCGGTGTGGATGCGCGAGAGTTGTATGAGCTGTCATGGCCCCAATGGTCAGTCGGCATTACGATCCGGTCACGTTTGGCGGACGAATTGCTTACAATGTCATGGACAGTCGGCCACGTTAAACCAGTTTGCCGGCGAGAATCAGTTTATTGAACCCAACTTCAAACTCCCTGCCGCCGATGAGTGAGAAGCCAGACCAATTCAGTCGCCGCGATTTTCTGCGTGGCAAGATCCTTGGACGATTTGTCGATGTGAGTACGCGCGGACTTCAATCCAAGGGTGAACAGATCGCCAAAGCCGCTGCCCACTACGCAGCACCTGCGCATGCAATCGAACCAGCCAGAGAAACACCACGTCAGCAGCGCACGCGGTCGTTCCCGGTGATTCGCCCTCCGGGGGCGGTGGATGAAGCAACCTTTCTGGAAAAATGCACCCGTTGTGGAGACTGCATTACCGCTTGCCCACATGATGCGATCACGTTGGCTCCAGCCAGTTTTCGCAATGCGGCAGGCAGTCCCATGATCAACGCTGCCGATGCGCCCTGCCTGATGTGCGAGGATTTTCCGTGCATTGATGTGTGTCCTGAGGATGTGCTTTTACCCCTTGAAACAGGGCATAAACACAAGATTGCCGATGCGCGGATACTTGATTACAACTGTCTGAATCGACACGGGCACGCTGCAGAGCATTGCACGATTTGTATCGAACAATGTCCTGAGGAAGGTGCACTGATCGTTGAGGATGGTATGCCCCGTGTGGACAATGACAGATGTACTGGCTGCGGGATTTGTCACTATGCCTGCCCAGCCCCAACCAATGCTGTTGCAATGATGCCGTTGCAGCAGCGCCCCATTGTCTTGACGATCGGAGAGACGCCCGATGACGGATGATTCGCAGCAAGAGCCCCTGGAAACCATGACCGCGATGATTGATCACGGTGAGTTGGTGTCACTGTTTCGTGATGTGGCTGCGTTGGCCAAGGTCATCGGTGTGAACGTCAAGGGGCCTGCCATGTCACCCAATGCCGATGCGTATCGTGCGGACTTGCCCGAAGCATTGCAACTGCTCGAATCCGGCAGGGCACGTGGTGTGCAATTACGCTATCAACACAATGACAGTCTCTGGATGGATACACTCAGTCCCACCACGCATGAAGATCAATGGCAGTTGGTACGCATTCAACATCGTCTCGATGACGGAGGCTGACTGATCCGTATTTGAAATTTTCTCCAAAGAAACAAGCCGCCAGGTGAATATTTCTGGCGGCTTATTAATTGGTTGGGGACTGTGTTATGCGTTAATCATGTTCATGGTCATCACAATCCTGGCAATGTCCGCTGCAAGCATGAGTGTGTTCATGCGATTCATCTATCGTCATGGAGACGAGCCGTAATTCCATGAGCATCATGTCCAAGGGGACACGTTTGATGGCTGAGGCTTGGGCCAATGTGGTATGACGGGCAAGCGTCCGACGCAGGATGGGGTTGCGCAGCAGGTCGAAACCCAAAGCATCAAACACGCGTGCTGTGTTGGGGAACCATGCCAACACATCAGCTACCTTGTGATACGGTTGAATGAGTTGAGGCTTGGATGCCTGTGTTGCTTCGTCCGACTGTTCATTGCGTTTACCTTGTCGCATCAAACCCAGCAGGTGACAACCCCACCAGGCAAGTCCGGAGAGTTCAAGTAGACCACTGATGCCGACGAGAGCAAAAAACAGCGGATGCCAATCGGTGAGCGTTTGCAGACTCACGCGCAAGGTGCAGCCGAGGTTGACGAGGATGAAAGGTCCCCATAAAGCGGAGAGTGTTTTGTGATCAATGCCGTTAAGTGTGGGGACGGCTTTGGCAGCAACGCCCATGATCATCAGTGAAATAAAGCCCACCGTGATCGCGTGACGGATACTGCCATAGTACGCATGACTGAACGGAATACCACTGACGATTTGATACACCGGCAGCATCAGCAACATTAGCATTGAGATAGCAAGCCATGCAAAAGCCATGCGAATGAACTTGCTGCTGCGATCTGCGACGGGTAACGGACGCCAGAGTTTCCATGCAATTGGAATGATCAGACTGCCCACGGTGAGCATCAACCACGGGACCAGCAAGAACGCTGCCCACACATGATTATGCGTGAAGCGATAAGTCAGGAACAAAACGACTTCGCCAATGATCGCCATGAGAATCAACGTAAACGCGGTGACACATTTTTTCCGACCAATCTCCGGCAGGGCGAAAATGCCCGGCAGTAATCGCAAACTCACCCCCAGAATCATGCACACCGCTAACCCATGAATCTGCACATCACGTAATACTGCTTGGTACGTTGCGACATACCAAACCAATTCGTCACGCGTGGTTGCGGTCATGGTGTTGTATGTATGCCAAACACTCATCGCACCTTGGATGAGAAAGAAGGCTAGTGCTGCAAAGACGAAAAGCATGTAAGGCTCAAACGTCGCGTCACTGCGTTTAAAGGTCAGAACCAATTGCCAGAGGAAGACAAACACTGCAGCGATTTCCAGGAAACCGCCGAACATGGCAGCGGTGAGTGCCCATGATTCAGTGTGAAACGTCATGCCCGTGGTACGGACGATGATGCCGATGAGCATGGCAATAAATGTTGTGACCGCCAGTTCGGGGATTGCCAATGTGGTATGCCAGAATCGTGGGAAGGCCTGGTAGGCAAAGCCCATGATAAACAGGCCGACCCAACCGAAAATCTGGGCATGACCGTGGGCGTTGACATCCAGCACGGACACCCCTGTAAACGATCCGGCAAAGCCGATCTGCCAAAGCAGCCATGCACCCCAGCCAGCTCCGACGGTGAGGATGACTGCGATACCTGCCAGGAAATAGCGACGGTAGATGCTGTCAGCGACACTGGGTTGATAGGCATCTTCGGCATCGGGTGTCGTGCCGAGAACAGCAATGATTTCACTGAGCAATCGGGATTCGGCCACGCCGTGCATGCGAGCAAAAAAGCCCAGCGACTCCTGCGGGCCGTGCTTGCCGCCACAACCATGCAGGCCGTAGCGGTCCAGGACCGGGCGGGTTTCGGGGTGTTGTTTGAGCAGGTCGGGGACCATCATGTCCAGGGAAAGGGGGGCGAGCATGAGGAGGCTCCTTGAACAAATTGGGGTTGTAGTGATCAGGCTTTCTTGCCACCGACAGTGACTTCGCACAGTGGCTTGATCTTGCTGTTGGAGTTAACAAGGTCAGAGAGCATGGTTGTTGCGAAAGCTTCTTCCATGTCGGCCATGGCATCATCGAGCTTGCGATGCAACGGGCAGAGTTTCTTGCCATGCGATTTGAGATTCAACGGGCAGGTATGTATCCGCTGCACCGGGTCGACCGCATTGATGATGTCCAGGACGGTCAGTTCATCGGGGTTGTGTGTCAGCAGAAACCCGCCACCCAGGCCGCGTTGTGATTTTACCAATCCAGCGCGACCCAACGCCTGCATCACCTTGGACAGATAACCGGCCGGGACCTTGGTCACCTGGGCAATCTCCTGCGTGGTATGCGGTGTTTGGGGTGTGTCGGCTAACCACACGGCAGCACGCAGGGCGTATTCGGCAGTCTGGGATAGAAGCATGTTGAACCTCGTTTTCATTTTTTCATCCAAATTGGATATCTGGATGTTGACATCCATTATATCCCTGCCTAGGATGGGGTCAAGTGGATTTATGGATATAAATATCCAATTTAGAAAATTCAGGAGATACCTCATGCGTTATTTGAAACTCTGGGCATTATTGGCCGTGGTGATTCTCGGCTCGTTTGCTGTGCTGGGATACTACGGTGTGAAGATTTATCGCGAAGCGCCGCCCATTCCTCGACAAGTGGTGACAACCGATGGGGCGGTCATCTTCAACGAGCAGGACATCCAGGATGGCAAGAACGTCTGGCAGTCCATCGGCGGCCAGGAAGTCGGTTCCATCTGGGGACACGGTGCCTACGTCGCGCCGGACTGGAACGGCGACTGGCTGCACCGCGAGTGCCTGTTCCTGCTCGACCGCTGGTCCCGGGCTGAGTTTGGCAAACCCTATGACCAGGCCAGTGAAGCTCAGCAAGCTTCACTCAAGCCGCGACTCAAAAATGAACTGAGCACCAACACCTACAATCCCGACACCGGTGAACTGGTAATCTCTCAAGACCGGGCAGCAGCGTACCACGCGTTGTCTGACTACTATGCTGCACTCTTTGGTGATGCCAAAGTCTTCCCCGAGCATGTGCAGTTTCTGGCAGATGCCAACATGACCCCGGTGCAGTTGCGTGACGCCTATGCCATTGCCACCAACACCATCAAGCATGACGATCGGCAAGCACAGATGAATGCGTTTTTCTTCTGGTCCACTTGGGCAACGGCTGCACATCGCCCTGACAGTGAAATCTCCTACACCCAGGATTGGCCTGCTGAACCGCTCATCGATCACAAGCCCACAGCCTCGATCATCATGTGGTCGATGGTCAGTGTCGTGCTCTTGCTTGCAGGTGTTGGCGCTTTGTCATGGTTCTATGCAGTGCAGGAACACAAGGAAGAAGACGAGCCGGAATACCCCGGCACCGATCCCTTGCTTGCCATGCATCTCACGCCATCCATGAAAGCGACACTCAAATATTTCTGGACGGTGGTCGCATTGATCCTCGTGCAGGTCGGGCTCGGTGCAGTGACCGCGCATTATGGCGTCGAAGGCGAAGGCTTTTACGGATTTCCTTTGGCCGAGTATCTGCCGTACTCGGTGACGCGCACCTGGCATACCCAACTTGGCATCTTCTGGATTGCCACGGCATGGCTTGCCACCGGACTCTTCATCGCGCCTGCTGTGTCGGGTTATGAACCCAAGTTCCAGCGAGCTGGCGTGAACTTTCTCTACGTCTGCCTGCTGATCATCGTCGTCGGTTCCTGCTTCGGCACATGGTACGGCACGCGTCAGCAAATGGGCCACGACATGAATTTCTGGTTTGGGCATCAGGGGTATGAATATGTCGACCTTGGCCGCTTCTGGCAACTGTTCCTCTTTGTCGGACTCTTCCTATGGTTAGGTTTGATGACCCGCGCGATCTGGCCGGCCTTCAAAAAGCCTGGTGAAAACAGGCATTTACTTGGACTGTTCCTGCTTTCGTCGCTTGCCATTGCCATGTTTTACGGCGCTGGATTGATGTGGGGTAAGCACACGCACCTTGCCATGGCAGAGTACTGGCGCTGGTGGGTGGTGCACCTGTGGGTCGAAGGTTTCTTTGAAGTCTTTGCCACCGTGGTCATCGGTTTCCTGTTCACCCGCATGGGGTTGATCAAGACGGCCACCGCGACGGCATCGGTGCTCTTTGCAACCTCCATTTTCCTGGCAGGCGGAATCATCGGCACGTTCCATCATCTGTATTTCTCCGGCACACCGACCGCGGTCCTTGCATTGGGCTCGGTATTCAGCGCCCTGGAAATCGTGCCCCTGACACTCATCGGTTTTGAAGCTTACGAAAACCTGTCACTGTCCCGCGCCAAGCCGTGGGTCAAGGCATACCGTTGGCCGATCTACTTTTTCGTCTGCGTGGCTTTTTGGAACCTGGTGGGGGCAGGCGTGTTTGGTTTCCTGATCAACCCTCCGGTAGCGCTGTATTACATGCAGGGCATGAATACCACTCCTGTCCACGGACACACCGCGCTCTTTGGTGTCTATGGCATGCTCGGGATCGGCCTGACGCTCTTCTGTCTCAAGGGGTTGACCATGGACAAACCCTGGCGCACCGGCAGTCTCAGTGTCGCGTTCTGGTCACTGAACATCGGCCTGATCCTCATGGTCGTCCTCTCACTCCTGCCCGTCGGTCTCATGCAGGCCTGGGCATGCGTGGACAAAGGCATGTGGTATGCCCGTAGCGCTGAGTTCCTGCAGACGGACCTGATGGAAAATCTCCGATGGTTGCGCGTGATCGGCGACGTGGTCTTCTCCATCGGTGTTGCAGCTTTGGGCTGGTTTGTCCTGGGCCTGATCACCGGCTGGTCCATCCAAAAGCCTGCAAAAGAAGGTGTTTTAGACGCCAATACAGGTGTCGCACTCAACACGCATTAACCCAATATCACAACCTTCAAGCCGCCAGATGAGTCCCTTGCAAAGGGGAACGAATCTGACGGGAAAAAGGAATCAACCATGACGATTTCCATCGGACAAACTCCCGACTCCGGCTTTGACCAACCACTGAAACTACTCAGTGATTGTCATCGCCGAATTGAAAAATTTCTCGACATCCTGATTCGCGTCGTCCACGATTGCCCCGGGCAAAAGCTCAATGAGGAATACCGCACCGCGCTGACTGCTGCACTGAAGTATTTCCGTAATGCAGCGCCTTGGCACACGCGTGACGAGGAGGATTCACTTTTCCCACGCATGCGTGAGCTTGAAGACCAACGTGTCGTCGATGCCATGGCACAGATTGATCAACTTCAAGACGATCACGTCCATGCTGAAAAACTGCATGCTCAAGTTGAAACCTTCGGCCAGCATTGGTTATCTCACGATCAACTACCTCAACAGGACGTCAAGCAGCTTGGCCAGTTGTTAAGTGAACTGCGCGAAAAATACCGTCGTCACATCCGTGAGGAAGACGAAGTGATTTTCCCGCTGGCAGGACAGGTACTCAACGATCGACAGCTTGAGGAAATCGGCCTGGAAATGGCTCAGCGTCGTGGCATTGATCCTGACAATTACCAACCGCGATGCAAGCATGCCAAGGCCAATCAAACACAAAATCAATAACTTCCATTTTCAAACCAAACTTTAAACAGGAGACATCACATGACCGCTATCACCACATGGACCACCGTCGGAGAACTCGTTGCGGATCGTCCTTCACGCTCACGCGTCTTTCAGAAACTGGGCATCGATTTTTGCTGCGGGGGCAAGCGTCCTCTGGAAGACGTCTGTCGTGAAAAAAATCTTGATGCGCAAATGATCCTCGATGTCATGCTCAATAGCGAAGCATCTAATAGTCATGACGGTACAGTGAATCCAGTAGCCATGTCGCTGACTGAACTCTGCGATCACATTGAACAGACACACCATGCTTATCTGCGCGAGGAGTTACCGCGCCTGGGCCACATGGCCTACCGCGTCGCCAATGCTCACGGGCAGAATCACACATGGACAATCGCGTTGAACAACACTTTTGTGAATTTTGCTGAGGAACTGTCCAGTCACATGCAAAAGGAAGAACAGATTCTCTTCCCCGTGATCCGACGACTTGAAGCGGGGGAGCCCAATGCATTTGGACATTGCGGTGGTTCAGTGAGTAATCCCATCGCGGTCATGGAAGCTGAGCATGACCATGCTGGCAATGCTCTGGAGCAATTCCGTTCGTTGAGCAGTGACTACACCGCGCCAGAGGGGGCGTGCAATACCTTCCGTGCTTTGCTTGACGGTTTGCGTGAACTGGAAGCAGACATGCATCAGCACGTGCACAAGGAAAACAACATCCTCTTTCCCAAGGCCATTGCTTTGGAAAGTTCGCCTAAGTGAATCGTGTTTTATCATTTTTTGAATCTCAGTATTTTGGAGATAGAACCATGCAATTAATCAATAGCCCCATTGTGATTGAAGACCTGCTCAAGCGGGTCGAACTGCCCAAAGATGGCACGTTAAGTGTCACCCTCGAACAAAGTCCACACATGAAGGTGGTGCTCTTCGGATTTGCCCAAGGTCAGGAACTTTCCGAACACACCGCATCGGTCCCTGCGATCATGCAACAATTATCCGGCGAAGCCCATTGGCAGGTAGGCGACAAATCCATTGATGCCAAGTCCGGCACATGGGTCTCCATGCCTGCGAAGATGCCTCACGCCATCACCGCAACAACACCATGCGTGATGCTGTTGATCATGCTTAAAGCAGCCAAAGATGAAAACGTAGAGTGTTCCTGCAATTCTCATTGACATGCATTTTATGATTGGAAGCACCAGTCTGAAAATATCCTTCGATCGATTAAGTTTTTTTAGAGAAATGGGTTATGGCGGTATGTCGCGACTTGAACCAAGTTTGTTCTTATTGGTTCTTGACTCATGATGGTTTCATGTCAACAATGAAACAATATGCCAAAATGGTCTAAAAATAAAACTCGAGTAAGCCAAGTGGCCCAATTATTGGAAAAGCGGTTGCATCACGGGGATTATTTGCTGAAAGAGATACCCGCTGAGCGTGAGTTAGCCAAGCAGGTGGGTGTCAGTCGGGAGACAGTTCGCAAAGCCGTTTCAGGTCTGATTGAGCGGGGACTGCTACGTCGTGAAGCCAATGGCCGAATTCTTGTTCAGGAATCCAAAGAAGATGTCAGGCAAGTACGTCAGATTGCATTTTTGAGTAACTCATTTCCGAGCCCATATGTGGTACGTTGGCAACGTGCTATTCAGAAACTTACTCAGCAGCGCGGTTGGGTATGTCGTCATATCTCATTTGCCCATGAACATGATCCGTTGATTGATCAAACTATTAATAGTTTTGATGGGACTTTCATGATGCCCGGCGGTCAACTCGACACCAGCGTTGTTCGTTCACTCAAACAGTCCAAGCGTCCACTGGTCATGTTGGATAGCGATTTTTCCAAAGATGAGATTGTCAGTTTGTGGCTATCACCACCCTTGTTTATCAACAGGCTCTTTGATCATTTGCATGAGTTAGGTCATCGAAAGGTTGCCTGCTTAAACACACAGGGAATGAGCCCGGTCATCGAAACATGGATCGGGCAATGGGAACAATGGAAAAGGATCAACCGTTGTGAAGGCCAACTCATCAACGATCCGGTTGCAGCATATGACATGCCTGAAGACTATGCCTATGAACTTGTCCATCGAATGATCAAAACAGGTCAATTGGACTGCTCTGCCATATTTTGTACGACCGGTGTGTCTGCGATTGCAGCCATACATGCTATTGCTGAATGCGGACTGGTTGTCGGGAAGGATATATCCGTTTGTGCTGCGTCCAGTCATGCAGGATTGGCTCGCTACATCAATCCGTCTTTGACATGCATGATGGATGTCAAAGCGGATAAGTATCTCGATGTTTGCCTGGATTGGATCGAACAGGATGGCACCGATTGGTGTGGCTCTTACCTGCTTGAACCACATGAACCCAATCTATTCATTGGGCAGTCTGTTGGCTCTGTGGTTTGACCCGTTAATCCTTCGATTCTGAATCTCTTGACATTATGAATATTCAGGAGCAATACAATGAAGCCCTCAAGACATGACGCATTCACGCTCATCGAATTACTGGTCGTCATTTCGATCATCGCTTTGTTGATTGCGATTCTCCTGCCATCGTTGGCAAGTGCGCGTAAGGCGGCCCGTAAGGCTATGTGTAGTTCCAACTTCAGACAGCTTGTCGTGCTTCAGACGGTGTATCACGAGGACAATGGCGAGTTCAGTTTTGCCTACTTACCCGGTGGATCGCCGCCTACGGGTTACAGTTCATTAACATCTCCGCCCAGTCTCTGGTGGCATAAGTTCTGGATGTATTATCTGGCTAAGGATCAACCGGGCTATAACCAACCTACCAGTAATGCTACGGTTTATACTGAGTTGACCAAGAATATCTTTCATTGCCCGGGTAATCCTGCATATGACCCCAGTGACCCGCAGCCAGGCTTATCAGCAACAGGTCGCAGTTGGATGTCCTACGGCATGAACTGGCATCTTGGTGCAGAAATCAAACACAAAAACTCCGCTGGATGGCGTGAAGGAGGCGGCAATCGCACCGACCGTATCGCCATCCCATCCGCCACATTGATGTTTATCGATCTGGTGGGGCATCCCGTGATTCAGGAACGCTTGCCATTTTTTGACAACACCCCCAATAAGGTACGTGTCGATTACCCCCACCTTGGGGCTGCCAACGTAGGTTTCGTCGATGGGCATGTTGCATCACTGGATGAAACAACTGGCCGTGCTGCTGCCTATGTGTCCTATACCAAGAGTATCGTCAGTGAAAGTCCAAAGTTGATTGTCGAAAAACCCGCGACGCTTTCCTACTAAAACGCTTGTAGGTTTCAATCTCTATTCGGGAATATTAAAAATGACACACACCGTCATAAGCAATATACGTTCGTACACACTGATTGGTATTTTGATTTGCCTTATGATTTCCGGGGAGGGAAAAGCAGATACACAGGCCAATCAACTCAAACGGGTGATTCCGGTTTCGCCGTTTGATTTGGTGATTGAGCCGGATACGACAAAGCAACTGAGCTGGCATGTTGAACAAATCTCTGATGCAGTGACCTGTCTGATTTACAATTATGATTTGAAGGTTGTCTCTGAGCAGATATTGACAATTGATACAAACACCAACCATTTGAGTATGCAGGTTAATCTGCCACGTGGCTACTACGAGATTCGTTTTCCAGATACGAGCCAGATTTTTGGGCTAATCAGTCTTGAACCGGCGGACGACCAGCAGAACGACCCTTTCTGGTGCGTGGATACTTCTTTGTCCTGGCATCAGGGAGACTCCCGACAACGCCAGGCAGCTATCAACATTCTAGCGCGTCAGAAGATCAGTATGGTACGCGAACGCTTTGGATGGCCTGCGGTTGAAGCATCGTCTGGTCAATGGAATTGGCAGACCACATCAAAGTATGAGCAGCTTCGCATGGACTTTGCCAAGGCTGGTGTATGTGTAACGGAGATGTTTCATACGGCCCCCAAGTGGACAGGTGCTGAAGCTCGAAACGCTTTCCCAACCGATTTGGTAGCTGTGTCTCAGTCATGGGCGACCATTGGCAAGCGATGGCAAAAGTCCCTTGCACAGATTGAGATGTGGAACGAACCGGATACCAATGTCTTTAGCGGGAACATGCCACCCGATCAATTGGCCAGTTTCTATGCAGCGATGGATTATACGTTCTATAGCCACAAGATTGATCTGCCTCTGATTATGGGGGGATTGACCAATTCGGTTCTTCATCCCAATCGCGATTATCTACATATTTTTGAGCACGCTGGCATCCTTGAACATATTGATGCATTTGCGTTTCACAATCACGATGAAGCCGCAAAACTGCTTGATGATATCCATACCTACCGGCAAATGTTCAAACGATTAGGGCGCTCTGATTTGCCACTGATTAACAGTGAATCAGGTCGTGCATGGAAAAACGATCAGCTAGGTGATGATACGTTGGGTGCCCATCCCAGTAGCGAGCAAGGGCGATATGTCGCTCAGGAAACGGTGATGAAGGCGATTGATACACGTGCGGCCGGTATTGCGCAATTCTATGCTTTTGTCTACCCGTACTATCAGGAAAATCGGGGCAACTGGGGCCTCGTGGATCGAGATGGTACGCCGACGCCTGCACTGGCTGGATACTTTAATGCCAAGCGATTGTTAACCAATGCACACTTTGTCGGCGAGTTAAAGCAACGTGATCCGTCACTCGTCAGTTCGCGTCTCTTTGAACGTGATGGGCGTTACATAGCTGTCCTCTTTACCGGGAAGATCGGCCAGAATACTGTGATCCCCACTTCTGTGGATCTGGATTTACCATATGAGCAGATCATTGGTATTGATGGCAGAGTCTTGATGGTTCCCCGATCAGGTCGTATTCCTGTATCCGATGGGTTGGCTTATGTGTTACTTGAAAAAGGGGCGAAGATCGACAGCCTCGTCCGACAGGACACCGCATTGATGACATCATGGCAAACAGGTCACAAAGCCATTCCCCACGCAAACTCCGGGCCAACGCCTTCGCCGATCATTCTGCAAAGGCACCTGGTGACAGGAGAGGACAGCTTCTCGGTTGATCGTGGTTTGGTGGTCAAAGCAAGCGAAATAGCCAACATACCAATCAACTTGCGTATCTGGAACTTGGGACAAGACGATGACACATTGAACCTGCAGGCCCATCCGTTTAACCAATCCCAAGCACCGCTGGCCAGTCAATCGGTTCATATCAAAGCAGGCACGTATTCGCAGATCACCATGCACCTGGACTTGAGCGATTCATTATCCGCCAGCAAACCTGCCTATGTGCAGATTGCTGCAATCAATCCCAAAACCAATATCTCACCCATCGCATTCTCCGTGCATCAGAACGCAACATCGGATCAATTACTCAATCCGTACCCCATGCAGATTGATTTACCCATCGCCAATCTCAAACGGTGGAACAACAACACCGCCAAGAACAGCGAGCTAAACAAATTCAAACTTGGCGAAGATGGCTGGGGATTTGATGTCACCTTCCAAAGTGGTGGCAATTGGTGTTACCCGATGTTCGGTACGCATGGCATCAGCCTTGATGGCATACAAGGCGTCTATGTCAAGGGACGTGCCATGCGCCCCGCTGCGGTCCGCGTAATTGTCTATCACAAAAACGGCGTGGCATTCTTCACGCCCGGTTCCATCTTCCCTGCTGACGGTAAGTGGCATCAAGCACTGATCAAGTTCGAAGATTTGAAGGTGATGAAGATGACAGCGCACCTGGGATCATCTGAATTGGACACCAGCAAGATTGTTGGCATTTGCCTCGGATTTAATAGTCTATTTCTGCCGGACAATCGGTTGGAAGTCGAACAGGTAAAATTAGTGGGCCAGTGATGGCGCAAGTGTTGTGAACGAACTTTGCTGGCAATGCAGGCTTGTTCAGTGCCATGTATGAATCGGATCACTGCCTTGTTTCATCAGTTCCTTTGCAGCTTCGTAAGGCAGGTTCACCAGTTCAAGCTTGGCCGATGTATGGAAATAGTTGTTCTCATCAAGGTTGTCATGGCCGGCGGTCTGCCAGATTGGATGCTTATCAAATAAAGCATCGCAGGTTCCAAGGAACAGAGGTGTATTGGTTTGAATGACGAACACAAATGGGTTGAACTGCTCGTTGGCTGCATAGCCATACCAGCTTCTGGGTAGGGCAGGTTGCGTGCTGCTTCATGATCACGATTACCGGTATTCCGTGCACATCAATAACGCGTTGGAATGAACGATCCGACGCAGCTTGCCATTCGGATTCTCCCAGACACTGTGTGTTCAGCGGCATGACGATTGACAATCAGCTACGGTTCCGGGAACCATCAGGTTGAAAAACTCCATGGTGTGTGTCAAGTTTATGAGCATGAGCTTTTACCTGCCAACGGTATTGGCCGCGTGTAGGATTGTAATCAATTGTGAAAATCCACTTGAAATATTTCCCTTCAGGTACAGGTATTTTCAGCCTGGACAGCCAACTTTTCGCCGCGGTCTGCCAGCCAAGATCACTGCACTCTCTTTGAGAGTTCGAATTTGCATTTGCCCCAGTGTTTGGCCAGATCGTGCATCCCAGTTTCAACATGGTGGCATTGCGGCACGGTTGGCGAAATTGATCAGACGAAATGTCTGTTTGGTGGTGATCGTTTTGAGTCCAACTCTCGATGGAGCGGGACGGAGGTTTCTGCGCATATATGCATATAACGGATGTCGTTTTGATCAGGGCATTTCATTCAGTGCCAGACGTGTATTGGATCATGCTCCTGAAGTTGTTCTCAATGGTCAGACAATGCGCAGGTAGCGACGCATGTTCTCTGCCCCAAACCTTGGACAGTTTCCACAGACTGAGTTTGTCATCTAGCTTGTTTTATTCAGCAACCGTGTTGAAATAAATCTTTGCCAGTGCCAATGCCGCACCATTAGCTGAAGGTTGGGTGTCGGGTTCGATCCAATGCTGCATTTGCATACGGCAAGCAAACTCACGCAGACTTTGATCCCGGATTTGATCCATCAGTGTGTTGATGTACGTCTGTGTTTGAGGCAGGTCGGTCATGATGGTGACATAACTGGGACGACAGAAATTCACCGCATTGGCCAAACCCATCACAAGTAATTCTGTCATCTGTTTGACCGCAGGATGGGGGGATACGTTAACAAGTTCGGATTGCAGATTTTCATTACAGCCATGTTGTTTGAGATAGGCACTGCTGAAAATCCGTTCAAGACAACCGTTGTGGCCACAGTAACAGTGTGGCGTCTGAACTGGAAAGCGTGTATGCCCCAGCTCATTGGAACAGGTGATGCACCCACGGATGGGATGTCCATTGATCAGCAAGGTTGCTCCAAGCATGCCATCGGAGAGCAGGATGAGCAGGTGGTCATGGTGTGGATCGTCGGAATGTTCAAGAAGCCAACGTGTCCCAAGCGCATTGGTCAGATTGTCGAATACCAGTTTGTGTTCGGTCTGTCGATCCAACGGCTTAAGCGATACCTGTTGCCCATCTGGCCATGCAGAGCTGGACAGGACTTTCAGTTGATTCTGATCCATCATCCCGGGTATGGAAAGCCCTGTCATGATGGTCTTGGGCGAGATCATTTGTTTAATCAGTTTTTTACATGTCGTAAGAAGTTTACTTGCATCCTTCACGGGGGTGATCGTCGGAGGATCAAGGGGTTGGCCAAGCAGATTGTAACGACCACAACTCACACTGCCAGGGACAATGGAAGCACCAAGGACGTGGCGTGATTCGGTATCAATTTGAAGCGACACACTGGGCCGACCACGGGGCAAGGTGTACAGGCTTGACTCCCGCACCAGACCCAACGCCAATAATGTGCTGACATCCTGCCCGATGGTGTTTTTACGACATGCCATCAGGCGGTGCAGATCCGATCGGCTGCAGTCTCCCATCTTTCGGATCAGATCCATTTCCTGAGAAAGACGAGGAGGAATGTATTGTGGTGGCGTCAGTAATTCGGTCATTTAAACATTATGTTCGTTTTGCCTTCAAAGAGCTATTGATAATATAGTAACATATGCGATGCAATATGGCAGCACGGTATGAACTTGATTAAAACTGGCAGACTGGTTTGTGCTGACCATCCAGGGGTAACCCGTTGATCTGTTGTGTGATGGAGATGAGTACCTGCTGGTTTGCAATGGAGTCAGACCATGGCAAGACACATCAGTAAAAGTGGCGCCTCAGTGGTGGGATTACACCACATTGGATGAACTGTTGCTGGCTCAAATGGTCGCATCATGATCCCTTCGCAGGCAAGGGCAATTCACTGAATCATCTCATCAAGTATTGGGTCGCAGAAGGTCAGATGACCTATGGCGGGTTTATCAGCAAGGTTCAGTCTGTCACACGTCATGGGCTTGAGGCACAGTTGATTTGCTTTACACTGAAGGTGGATGTTGTACGTGTGACCAACTTGCCTGAAGCATCAACGGATCCTATTTGTCCTGTATTGATGTTTAATTGCGATGGTCCGCCGGAGTTGAATATGACAGGTGGGACGCGCGTACCAACGGTTGCTAATCTGCCTTTTGATTCGTGCTCCAGTGATATTGTGTATTCGTATTGCAGACGTACCCGTTATGGGATCGCGCAATCTGATGAACCATCAATACTGTTGTTTGTTTTATCATCTTTAATCAGAAAACCAACATTGATGACTGCTGGTCGTGCTATACCATGAGCTTGGTCAGGATATGATGATTAATTTTATCGACACGCCTTTCGGCTGCCTGATGTTGTGACTTGCAGTGACCGTGTTTCATGGTGTGGAGATTCAACGATGATGATGCCCGAGCGTCTGGAGTGGTTTGCTGAGGCCCGGTATGGTTTGTTTATGCATTGGGGGTTGTACAGCGTTCTGGGGCGTGGGGAATGGGTCTTTAACCGTGAACGTTGGGAGATGGCAGACTATGCAAAGCTTGCTGGCCAGTTCTCCGCGGAGCATTACGATCCCAGGACATGGGCGAAGATGGCTTGCGATGCGGGCATGCGCTATGCCGTTTTGACCAGCAAGCATCACGAAGGGTTTTGTCTCTGGGATTCAAAGACCTGCTCGTTTAATGCAACCAACAGTGCTGCCAAACGTGATCTCTTTGGTGAGTATGTTCAGGCATTTCGTGATGCCGGTTTGAAAGTCGGTGTCTACTATTCCTTGGGCGATTGGTACAACCCGGATTGGACACGTGGTTTTCAAGGTGACGAAGCGGCATACCAACGGTTCATGGATTACACCCGCGCTCTACTCACCGAACTCCTCACCGACTATGGCAAGATCGATATTCTCTGGTACGACCTGCCCCAATGCTATACCGCGCTGCAATGGCAGGCGGTTGATCTGAACCACATGCTCCGAAATCTCCAGCCGGACATCATCATCAACAACCGTGCTTACACCAGTGAAGACTTCGGCACCCCCGAGCAGCACATCGCAGCAGCACCGGTCGGTCGACTATGGGAAAGCTGCATGACCCTCAATGGACACTGGGGTTACTCTCCCTATGACGCCGAATACAAATCACCCAAAGACATTGCAGTCAACCTGGCAACAGTTGCCTCCGGTGGCGGGAATCTGCTGCTGAATGTCGGACCTGATCCGCAGGGGCGCATCCCCGAACAGGCGCAGCAGATTCTCAGGCACGTCGGTGATTGGCTTAAGCGTAACGGTGAAAGCATCTACGATGCCTCGGATCGTCACAGCCTGAGTTTTAACCTCTGGGGACCGGTCACCGTACAGGGCCATAGCCTCTATCTGCACTTGAAAAACTATTGGGGCAACGAACTGATCGTCGGCGGACTGATCCCCAACGTCCTTGATGCCAAAGTGCTTTCAACCGGCCAACCGTTAACCGTCACACGTCGTCATCACCAAATCATTCTCAGCGGTTTACCTGCCCAATCACCTGATGACATCATGACGGTGATCAAACTGCAACTTGATGCCAAGCCCGAGCACGATATCAGTCGCGTGATCGGTGCAGCAGACATCTTCCCCCAACTGATCAACTAACACGCATGCCATGGCACAACTCACTGAACAAACCCAGACGCAAACTCTCCAGCAACGGTTCGATGATGCCAGGCCTGGGCAATGCATCTCGCTTGATCAAGGCGTCTATCACCTGGATCAAACGCTGATCCTCAAACAGGGGGGGACCGCTGCCGAGCCACTGGTCATTCAGGGCAAACCCGGTGAATGTGTCGTGCTGCGCGGAGATGCACCCCTGCCCGGGCAATGGGAGTCGGTTGGAGATGACTGCTGGCGGATGGCAATGCCTCGCACATTCGATAAAGCCATCGGTGATCTGTTTGCTGGTGATGATTGCCTGACTGAAGTTGAAAGTCTTGATCAACTCAAACCGCTTTGCTGGGGTTATCTGCAAGCTCAGCCGTTTGCGTATCCAACGCGTCCGATCAACAAAGCATCTCTGATTCACAGCGATGACCAAGGCGTCTTTGATCTGGATGTGATCACATCCAGCGATCCGTCTACCAACCAACGCCACGTCCTGCGGACTTACGTCCATTGCTCCGAATCATGCGAAGGCTCACTGCATCTGGATAACACGCGCCCGACTCCCGGTACGGGGCAGTGGCCGATGGCGATGATCAATGACTTCTACGGATACCGTCGTGCTGATGAGGACTTTACCAAACGCAAGCAACCCATGGCCGTCTACGTCAATGGCAAAAAACAATCGCAATGGAATCAGCATTCTCCATTGCTGAATAACATCCCCTGGCAAAAGGGTTGGAACGAACTGGTCATCCTCCTTGATACACAGGTCGGACGCTCGCATCGTTTCAAACTCACCGCCTCGACACATCATTGGCATGCAAATTCTCAATCTGGTTTAACTGCTCATCCGGATAAGCAGTTGCCAACCACCATGCCCGATGTTGATGACGGCTTGATCATCACAACCTTTGAACATGGACAAGCAGGTGATGTTGACAGCCAATATGTCTACGTCAAGCTTCCTGATGGGCAGACACCGCAAAGCATGCAACTCACCGCGTCTCAGATCCCATGCCTGCTGACACATGGCAATGAGCCTTGTAAACATGTGGTTTTGCGCAATCTCCATTTTGAACGGGCGACGGCCAACCCAAAATTTGCCATGGTCGATCTGCTGGAGCAAGCCTCCCATTGGACCTTTGAAAACTGTCACTTCAAGCACACCACAGGCGGCTGTATCAACATCGAAAACGGATCGCGACACAACATCCAATCCTGCAGCTTTGACCACGTGGGGTGCACAGCGATTCAAGCATGGGCTAGGCAGCATCAACGTGTCCATGAATTGACGATTCGTGATTGCAAGTTCACACGCTGTAACCAACGTGGCTTTGGACTGGGTTGGCATGCGGCCTGTGTCAAGATCTGTCGTGCCTGCGAATGCCTGATTCAAGACTGCACCCTGTCCGACAGTAATGCACATGGCATCTGGTTGGATTGGGAATGCCAAACCAATCACATCACGCATAACCGCATTGATCACTGCACCTGCTCAGGCATCTTTCTCGAAGCCTCGCGTTGGAATAATCGCGTGACGCATAACCACATCAGTCACACGCAAACCGGCCCCTTCGGTGGCAACGGCATCTACATGCATGACACTTCCGATAGCTACATCGCGCACAACATCCTCGAACACAATGCAGACTTCGGTCTACGCATGGGACTGGCAACCAATCGTAAACTCGATTACGGCATTCCCATTCGTCGCTGTGGCAATGTCATCATCCACAATGTCATGCAACACAACGGTCAGGCAGCAATGGATGTCCCGCAGGAAATTCCAGGCAAAGTTGGTAATCACTACGATCACAACGTCTATTATCCTGCCCGTTTTGTGTTGGTTGATCCTGAAGACAAAGACAAACTCTTTAACGCGGAGACCGGTAAATCCCCCGAGATCCGACGATATGAAGTTGAGAGTTTAGCGGAGTTTCAAGCCATGACCGGTCAGGATCAAAACAGTTCGGATCAGTTGCTGTCACAAACGCCATCCATATAGCCCGGTCATCTTATCCGGGATGCCCTGGTCGAATGGCGCGTTGATCGCAAGCCGTTTTGATTGAAGCCAACAGGTCACAAGACAGATGCAATCATTCCTGAGCTAACGAAGCTTTGAAGATCGCTTCAAACTTCTGCGCGGTGATCTCATCGACCGCATGCACAAAGTGGCCATCCGATTGGAAGTTGGCAAGGTCTGCAGTCGGCGCATACTCATGTGTGCTCACAAAGGGGATGTTGTTTTGTTTGAGCGTGTCACCTAATTCCTGATACAGGTGATCCGCAAAGCCACGATCATTGATGACATAGACAATCGGCAGACGCCCATCTTCGCGGACTTTCTTTGCCCAATCCACCACGAGATAACGCGCGGTGTCGATAATCCCCGTTTGAGGATTAAAGCCATCAACGGTGTGATATTTCGCTTGCATGGCCTGCATATGTCGCTGCCCCCATGCACGTCGGAGCATGCGACCGATCGCGGATTGGTCGGTAATACAGGCATTAAACGTCGTCGGATCAAAAAAGGCATCATGCTCACTGACATGGCTGATGAGCTTTTCCCACTTGGCGGGATCATTGAGCGTATCGCGGAATTGCTGCATGGAATGGATTGTCGGATCAATGACGTTGAGCTTGCCATCGACGACTGAGTAACGTGGGAACATGAACGTATAAGGCCGTTCAAAACTCCAGGTCATGCCTGCGATGGTGTCCAGATAGGGCAGTGAACTGGCGAGAATTCCCAGCACGCAGACCTTGGCGTCATGCTTGTCGCGATCTTCCAGATACATCGCATAGGAGTGATTCAGCGGCGCGCCGGGACCGAGGATCATGCGCATGGTCAGTGAATCATTCTGCTTGGACCAGGTGTTACAGGCATGTTGCGTGAAGCTTTGGCCGTAGACAGCGATGAGTGTGCCATCGGGATTGGCAGCAGTGGTTGGGCGCGTTTTGCCATCATCCATCCAACCTGCCAGACTCACCGATGCGGTGTTGGCATTGGTATCACCGACCATGTATCGGATTTTACCTTCGGTGGAGCGACCGTATTCAAAGTACTGCTGCAAACGCGACGGTTTGGCGTCGGGTGCTTTGGGATAGGGGAAGAGTACGTTGATGCCGATGTCCATCACCAGTAACCAGATCAACACCCACAGCATCAGCCATGCCGCACGGATGGGTGCAGACTTGCTTGCTTTCACGCCACCCTTGGCCGCTTCCACGGGGGAAACTTCCGGGGCTTTGGGGGTGAGGTTAGAATTGGAAGTAGATGAATTGGACGGGGGCATTGCTGGTTCCCATGAAGATGATAAAGATCATCAGAGCATACAGCCCCGCACGGATCGGCACGGGGAAACGTTTGTAAAAACAGGTGTCCTTGAGGTTGTATTCGGTCAGTTCATAAACGATCAACACCAGCACGCCAAGCATGCCAGCGAGGGTGGGTTTGCGCATGGTCAGGTGCATGCTGCTCGCTCCGAAGTCGGTGAGCAGTTGGCCGGTGAAGCCGACGATCTGTTCAAAACTCACAGCCCGGAAGAGTAGCCAGCCGTAACAGGTGACGCCGAAGAAAAAGATCATGTTGAGCATGCCCAGGATGCGCTGCTTGATGGTGATGCCGATTTCTTCCTGACCCGCACGTCGCACGCCGATTCCCAGCAGGCGGTAGATGCAGAGAATCGCGCCTTGGTACGCACCCCAGAGGACGAAGTTCCACGCAGCACCATGCCAGAGTCCGCCCAGGAGCATGGTAAGTGACAGATTGCGATAGACCATGAACTTGTTGCCACGGTTACCGCCCAGCGGGATGTACAGGTAATCGCGCAGCCAGCTTGAAAGACTGATATGCCAACGCGTCCAGAATTCGCTAGGTGTCCGTGAGACGTAAGGCAATTTGAAGTTGGTCATCAGCTCAATGCCCATGATCTTGGAACAGCCACGCGCGATATCCGAATAACCTGAGAAGTCGCAGTAAATCTGGATCGCAAAGAGCACCGTCGCCACAATGATGTCCAATTGCGTCACATCACCTTGCGTGAGATACACACTGTTGACCGCGATGGCAACACTGTCAGCCACACCGATCTTCTTGAACAGGCCCATGAGAATCAGGAAACAGCCTCGCGAGGATTGTTCCCAATCGATCCTGCGTTCATGCAGAATGCTTGGCAACAGATGCGTCGCGCGTTCAATCGGGCCAGCAACCAACTGCGGGAAGAACGAGACAAACAACGCAAAGTCCAGAAAGCGATGCGTCGGTTTGAGATGGCCACGATAAATGTCAATCGTGTAGCTCATCGTCTGAAACGTGTAAAACGAAATCCCCACCGGCAGGACAATGTCCAATCTAAAGTCCGTGGCATGCATGCCCATCGACGTGATGACGCTCTCGGCTGAGTCGATGAAGAAGTTGCAGTACTTAAAGAACCCCAGCAGTCCGAGGTTTGCAGCCATGCTGATAAACAGGAATACACCACGTCGGCGGTGTTCTGGTAGTTTGGACAGCAGGGGGTAAAGTGCGTTACCCGCGATTACCAGCAGCAGCACATAGCCGCAGTATTGCCAACCGACGAAGTTCTGGAATTTGGATGCCCAGTCCGGCGCTTGCCAATTGATTCCCAGAAACGCGATGGCAGAGAGCAGTGTCCACGCTGAGGCTTTGGCGCGATCGAGCCTGGTGAGTTTGCCTTCATCGATCATGATCCCCGACGAGAAGTCGATGGCGGTTGAGAGCACAATCAAAAACAGGAACCGTTCATCCCACCATCCGTAGAACAGATAGCTGGCAGCAAGTAGCATCATGTTCTGCATGCGCAGGTTAAGCAGTCGGTACAAAAGATAGACCGTTGGCAGGAAAATCAGAAATTCAATCGAATTAAAGGCCAATTCCTGTCCTTGTTGCGCGATGGATAGACGTACTGTTATGAGTACTATCGGACAGAAAAGCCAGCGTCTTTTGGGTCCGCCGGAAAGTTATACGTGTGCAGTGTCAGCAGTGGACGATGTATCAGATGCCACGTTCAAACTGCTTCTTCGCCCAACTCCATGCGGCGACCGTGGTGGGGAATCCGACGGTGTTCATCGCCTGGACAATGGCCTGTTCGACTTCGGCTTCGGTGGCACCAGCCTGCATGGCTTTTCGGACGTTGGCTTTTAACGCGGACTCAAGACCAGCACCGACACATATGCCGACTTTGATGAGCATGCAGGTTTTCTTATCCAACGGGCCTGCCGCTTCGGCAGCAGCGGCGACGGACTCATGCGCATCACCCAACTCCGGGAATCGCGTGATAAACTGCTTGAACGTTCCAGGGAGTTTGGGATTGTTCTTGAGGTTATCGGCAGGGTTTTCAGACATGCGGGTGATCTCCAACTGTTACAGGTCATACAGAAGCTACCGTATCACAAAGAAGCATCATAACACAGAGGATTGTCACTGGGCATGCGTCAATTTATGCCGAATGATATGAAGTACCTTTGGTCCGCGATCCAAGTGATCCATTCGGATTGCTGTGATTTTTAGATTTCGAGTTGATTATGACTTCCCGTCCGTCCACGACTCTTCGCAAACTTGAGCCAGATGAGATCCCGCTGGGACAGCAGTTGCCATTCGACTTGTTTGATGAGTATGGCAGTCTGTTTAAACGTGCTGGCTTAACCTTGCGTAAACTCGATATCACCCGTTCCAAGGCACGATTGCGTTCAGGACTTTTCATTCGGATTAACGAGGAAGAGGAAGCCCAACGCAAGGCCATCGCCCAGGCATCCGCCCGACGCGTCAAGGCATTACAGGAGGGTGATCGACTTTCCCATGATGTCCTGGACATGCGTGGTCGACTCATTCAGGCTGCCGGCACACCGGTGACCCCGCAACTGATGCGATTCCTGAATCGAAGTGAGTTTCGGGCTGTTTGCGTGGAACAGGAAGTCGTCAAGCCGGAGGTCAACAAGGCGTCGCGCATCGCCCATGTGGGTGAGCCGGAGGATTTTTCCCCGTTTGCTGCTGCACAACTTGAACAGGAAGTCCGCGGTCTGCTGCAGACGACCATCAAGACCCAAGCCGGTGCGGAGCCTGAAGAAAACCGTCTGGAACTCAAACAACTTCGAGAGGAAATGGCATCTGCCCAGTCCAAGGTCAAGAGCAATGTTGCGCTGTTTGCTGAGTTAGCCAGCCAATCGCTCTCAGGCAAGGTGCCCAATCTGGTTGCAACGGAGTCAATGGTTCATGACATGACGCGCGTGGTCGACAAGGACCCCAATCTCGCGCTACTGCTGATGGATCTGCACAACACCCATCAAGGCGACTACCTGTTTAACCATGGCATGAACACCTCGCTGGTTGCCATGCGCGTGGCAGGGCGGTTGGGTTGGGATAAGCCTTCCATTCAAGCCCTGGGGGTTGCAGCACTTTGCCAGGACCTGGGCATGCTTCAGATTCCCGATGAAATCCGCATGGCAAGACGGCCGCTGAAACCCGAAGAAATGCAATTCGTCCGGCAGCATCCGTACTTCACCGTCAACCAACTTCAACGCAGCGAACAACTCAATCCACTGACCATGCTCCTTACCTTTCAGTCACATGAACTGGCTGACGGCAGCGGTTATCCACTTCAACGACACACCGGCACGATTCATCCCTTGGCGCAGGTGCTTCATGCTGCGGACATGTTTTGTGCCATGACTTGCCCACGCCCGTTCCGTAAAGCGCATTCGCCGTATCATGCTGTGGTCACGCTGCTGAATCACGCACGCGATGGCAAGCTCGATCGCATGGTCGCCCGCGCATTTGTCGACAGCGTCAGTCTCTTCCCCGTCGGCAGCTATGTCCGATTGAGTAACGGTAGCTCCGCTCGCATCATCCAATCCAACGGCCCAGCACACACGCGCCCATGCGTGCTCCCGCTTAACAGTGATGGGACCGAAACCGATGTCACCTTGAACCTGCTCGAAGCGGACGATATCAAGATCACCGCTGCGATCACACCGCAGGCTGCCACCGGTCAACTCATCATGGAGCCCGAATTCAAACGGGCAGGTTAAGCATCGCGTTTATCTCACATATCAATCTCACTCTCCTGTTTGCCATGAGCATTTGCCCCGGACGATGGTTTTTGGGATAATTGCTGGGCTACATGGGACAGAGCGTTTGTCTGTTCTCATAAACCACGACGAATACAAGATTTTGCAAAAAGGACATGCTGTGAAGACACAGGAAATCCGTAGAGGTATGGCCGTTGAGATGGAAGGCTCCCCCTGGCTGGTGGTGACCACCGAGCAGGTCAAGCCCGGTAAAGGTCCGGCCTACATTCAGGTCAAACTCAAGAACCTGATGACCGGTTCGCACATGGAAAAGCGTCTGCGTACCAACGAAACTATCGAACAGGTCAACCTTGACCGTCGTGATATGGAATATCTCTACTCCGACGGCAGCGGTGGTATCTTCATGGACATGGAAAACTACGATCAAATCACCGTGCCCCAGGAAATCCTTGGTAACACGCTTGACTACATCAAGCCCAACGGCCAAATCATCGCACATGTCCTCAAGGGCTCTGTGATCAATATCGAACTTCCCCCCGTGGTCGATCTGGAAGTTACCGATACACCCCCGGGCATCAAGGATGCAACCAAGACCAACCAACTCAAGGAAGCCACCCTTGAGACCGGCTTTAAAACTCGTGTTCCTCCGTTCATCAAGATCGGCGAGATCGTCCGCATCAACACGGACACCGGCGAATACCAATGCCGTGCGGGTGAATGATCACCAAACGAATCGTTAAGCAACTTAAACAGGTGTCGCGACCCCAACCTTGCGACACCTGTTTTTTTTATGTCTTGAATGGGGGGATTGGACGGTTGTTTATCTGACCGTGTTACGGTTCTGCCGCCAGTTGGTTGGGACGTGGTTGTAGGTTGCGACATGACCATCAAAAAATGCAGCGTTAAATGTACCCGACGAATACAGATCACTTTCGACGAGTGATGCAAAAGATGCCGCGCCGGGTAGCGGTTTGGATCGACTATGAATTGGGACCGGTGATGCCAGGTAGTAGTTGGACGTCTTGTTAAAGTCCATGTAGTTGGTGTATGGGTTGGCTGAAGACGGATTGTTCCATGTATCAACAAATGCAGGGGATGAAGCCGGTGAGAGAATTTCAGATAGTCGGTTGGTCAACCAGTATATTTCCATGCCGTAGTCCGTGGCGACGATGCCACCAGCGCCATCAGCATCAGCAAGTTGCGCCCCCGTGATGAGGTCCGGTTGTGTTGGCGTATCGAGGGTGGCGTTCATCGCATACGTACAGTAGTTTGCAATATCCGGATGCTTGATCTGGACTGTTGGGCAGATGAGCATTTTGCTGAGTTTGGTATTTGGATCACCCCGTTTCATGCTCTGATCCAATTGTCCGGTGATGCTCCATGCAAACCAGTATTGCATCACAGCGGTGACGTTCTGATTATTGGCTGGTGGCCAGAACGGTTTGGCGTAGGACAGTCGATCCTTCATGGCCATGGAGAACATCATTTCCGCATTGATCATCGCACGTTGATTGCTCTGACATTGCAATGTTCTGGCGGACGCACGCGCTTTGGATAGAGCAGGAAGCAGAATCGCAATGAGGATGGCAATGATCGAAATGACCACGAGTAACTCAATGAGTGTAAAGCCATGTTTGCGTGTCATGGGATTCCTTTCGCTCTGGACTAGCGTTGATCAAAGATGCGATACGCTGCGGACATTTTGGCAGAAGCTTTTTGGCATGTCAGGTTGGAATTGTTTTGACATGTTGGTACTGACGGCGTTGATTCAAAGGTGATTGATGCAGGATGATCAGACTGGTTGTCAGTGATGTCCACTGAATCCGAAGCATGCACGAAGAGAGCATCGTCATAACCAGAGAATTGATTGCCCGTGATATGGACATTGCTGGATGATCCCAGATAAATCGCGTTCTGCCAGTACTGCAAATCATCTTTTTCACTGCGATGACGCAAGGCATCAAGCTGGGGGTTGCGCTTAAAGTGGTTGTTTGAAATGGTGATGTGCTGATGGACGCCTGGCGTGGGAGTGGGAGCCTGAGCGTAGGCGAAAATCGCTGCTGCAGCCGTGCCGTTGAACTGATTGTTTCGGATCACGACTTGTCGACTGCTTGAACCTTGCTGAGAGTTACGCACGGGGTCCGCGTAGATACTGATGCCACTGAGTGTCTGGTTTGCAAACGTACAGTTTTCAATGAGTGCATCATGTGTGGAAACCAGTATCGCCCGAGCCCGATTGCCCGGGAAGTGTGTGTTACGCACATGCAGTTTGGCAAGACGGCTGATGTCACATGCCAGGTCTCCGACTTTGACCTGGTTGGAAATGGTCTGGTTGAAGGTGACGATGTAGGCTTTTTGCGATGGATCGTATTGGGCTGCTTTGACCATCAAGGTTTGATAGGTCAGCAACGTGTCAGGGGTGACCAATTCAACTTGTCCGCCTGCAATGGGCAGGGGACCACGCCAGCCTTTGCGTGCTGCGATGACCAGTTGGTCCGAGCGTGGGATGGCACGAATCGTCATGTACTTGGTCCAGACATTGATGCCGTCATCCCCCATGGCCTGGTAGTGACTGTTTTGAATGTCGATTTTGCCTGAGCAACTACTGAACATCGTGCCGTCTGCCGTGGTCGACATCAAGCGATTGTGTGATGGACGAATCTGAAAATCATCCAACGTGATGTCTTGGCACATGCCTGCCATCAATGCCATCCCCGGTGCGGTGTGGACCGTCACAGATGACAAGGCAATGTCGCGACAGTGATGCATCTCAATGGCATTAAAACCATAGACCGTATGACGAATGACAACTGGCGATCCGACCGGCCTTGTCAGTGGACGACTGCGTGTATACGTAATGCGAATCACTTGCGGTTTGATCACGGTGACCGATGCAATGGCACTATCAAAGGTGTCGATATAACCCAGCGGATGGCGTGTCAGTGGATCGTAGTCCATGATGCCAGCGACTTGGATGTTCGCATCAATGGGATACTTTTTATCCACCATGATGTCCATGGAATTACTGCCCATAGCCATGATCTGACCTTCGGAGAAGGGGGGCTTGTCCCAGTCGATCAGCAGGTTTTCGATACGGATGTTCTGTGATTCCCAAAATGTCAACGGTCTTGCGCTTCCATGAAAACACAGTAACGCTTCATTGCCTTCTATGGTGATGGATTGGCGGTCACGCAGCAGGATCAGGTGTTTACCCTCCGGCAATTGATCCGCGTCAATATCGTACTGACCTTTGGCAAGAACCAGATGAATGTTCGCCGAGTTGCCAAAATTTTTAACTGCAGTCAGAAATGCCTGTGTGTCATCTTTGCCATCATCCGGAATTGCGCCCAATGATGCGATATCAATTCGGTCAACAGGCGTTTGCCTGGAGACATGCTGGTCAAGATGGTGATTGAGAAAGCTCTCAGGTTTCAAGGCTGTGTCGCTGATGCGGATCTCGTCAAGCATGCCGTCAAATGCAAAGTCTGGATTGGCCACCATGCCATGATCACCGATGATCAGCTTTCCGGTATTTTCAAGTGAATCAGGCAGCAGGGTTTTACCTTGGGCAATGTGACTGCCATCAAGATAGAGATGGATCCTGCCATCGGTTTGGCGGGTGACTGCAAAATGGGTCCATTGATCCAGGGGAATGGGAGCCGTCGATCGGACCGCAGCCTGTTTTCTGACAGAAGCCGCAATGCGAAATTCCAACAATCCCTGTGCGTTGAGAAATAGCGCGTAACCCGTAGATGTTTTATCGCGTTTGAAAACAATGTGTCGCGTGGCTTTGGCTTGGCCGTATGTGTGCGGATTGATCCAGCCTTCAATAGTGAAAGGTTCGTTGGCTTTGAAATTCAAATAGGTATGATCACTGGTCTGAAGATAATCACCTTCACCAGCAGAACGTCCCGGGACCAATTGCATGCTGAAGTGGTTAGCGACTTGCTGTTTGTCATCCATAAAAGGACTTGGCACTTTATCCAGACTGACCGGCATATTGATTGCACTGTCTTGCTTTAAATGAACCTGATGTCCTGAATGGTCACCTGATTGCGTGATCGACGCGTTGATCCCTTGGGCTTCCTCAAAACGCCAGTACGCAAGTGTCTTGGCCAAAGCAGATGAACCGCAGGCAAATGACAGGCATGTCACGACAGACAGAAACAGCATATATGTGCGAGAGTAATTCATAATTTTGACTAGGATAATATTGTATACAATATAGCATCGTGATTAAAAGTCAATGATGTGACATGAAAAATAAATCCATTCAGATCAGCTAAGATGGTGTGCTTGGGATTGTCAGTCTGACGTTTGAGATTAATGCGATCAATTGGAAACTTCGTGCCGATGGTCATTTATCTCAGATGGGCTGACTTGCTGGTTCAACAATTGGTCTTGTCTGGGATAAACTGACTTCATGCACAAACTTTATCACGAACTTGCGTATCTCTGGCCGATGCTCTCACCGCCGGAGGATTACGAGCCCGAAGCCATTGCGATTCAGTCGGTCATTGATCGGTTTCTTAAAAGTGACCCGCAAGGCAAGCCGCTACTCGTGGAGATGGGGGCCGGTGGGGGGCATACACTTAGTCATCTCACGGAGTCTTTTGATTGCGTCGCGGTGGACATTGCCGACCCGATGCTGGTGAACTGTTCGCTGGTTTGCCCGGACGCCAAAACGGTGAATGGTGATATGCGCACCGTGGAGCTTGGCAAGCTCATGGACATCGTGCTGATTCATGACGCGGTGGATTACATGCAGACCGCTGAGGATGCCAGGGCAGCCATCAGCAATGCCGCCAAACAACTCAAACCCGGTGGCCTGCTCATCGTTGCCCCGACGTACACCACCGAGTCATTCGAAGATGATCAGTCGATCAGTGATGAACATGAAGACCAACAAATCAAAGTCGCTTTCACCAGCAAGGTGATTCGTGCGGTTGAAAACAAAAACCAATTCCTCATGCAGATGGTTTTTGACATCACCGAAGATGGCAAAACCGCAAGCTACACCGACGAACACCGCTGCGGACTCTTTGGTGAGTTTGAGTGGTTAGGCTGGATGCGCGAAGCAGGGCTCAAAGTTCACCTGGTGGATGAAATCGAAGAACTCGACGACATGCCCTGGCATGGTTTTGTCGGGATCAAATAACAGTACAGCAGTTTGCATCATTTTCTCTATGCGACTTGAAATTTGTCATTCCCGCGCAGGCGGGAATCCAGTGGCATGCAGTTAAAATAGCAAGTTCCACTGGACTCCCGCCTGCGCGGGAGTGACTGAGGATGGAGATCTATTGTTTGATCTACTTTCGCCGAGTTCTGTTGACTCGGTTGTCTTTGCAGTATTGTTTGTTTGGGACACAGACCCGAACCCGGTCAAGATGACCGGGCTATGTGTCATGCCGTGATCTGTGCGATGTATGCATACCGCGGCCCGACGGTTTGGATATTCAGATGCAATTGCTGTTGGGCAGCGACTTCACGCAGATAATCCAGCAACTCCGGGCGGAAGTGAACGCCGAACCAGCTAAGCCATGTTTGTAGACTCTTGGCAGCCAAGCGGGGCAGGTCTGCCTGATCCCAGAAGTCCACCACGTAAAGCTTGCCACCGGATTTGAGATTCGCCAACGCCGCATCAATGGCGTCGGGCCAAGTCGGCATCATTGACAGGGAGTAGGAAAAGAAGATCGCATCGAACTTCTCATCACGCATAAATAGCTTCCGGTGATCCAGATTTTCCGCATAGGCACAAACCAGCTTGGCGTCACAGTGGTGTTTGGCCAAACTTTTCTCGGCAGTCTCCAACATCACGGATGCTGCATCCAAACCATAGAGATGTCGGCCGGGATGTCGCTTGTTGAACTTGATGAGATTTCTTGCTGTGCCGCATCCCATCTCAAGAACGTGATCACCAGGTTGGGTTTGCATCTGCGCGATGAGTCGATCGCGCCCCAGCAGGTAATACCGCCGAGACAAATCGTAGACATGCCGGGTCAGACGATACATCCGATCCATGGCATGCGCGTGATTGTTGGTGAGGGCTTGTGTCATGAGAAAACCTGCGGTTTTCAGGGAGTAGGGAGTAGTGAATAGGGAGCAGGAAAGACATTTGGCAATTGGCGATGATTAACCGCATGCTTTGTCTTGTTCTACTCCCTATTCCCTAATCACTACTCCCTTGTTTTACTTATTCAAGTGATACATGTGGAACATGCCGTAAATCGCTGAGCGATCCTGATCGTGGAGTTCACGCGAGACTTCGCGGTCGTAGGCATATTGGCGCATCAGTTCACTGGGCAGTGCCGGTTCGATCGGGCTTCGATCACCGGCGGTGCGAAAGATCACGCGGCTTCCCGGTTGGCCGACGCGTGCCATTTCACCCCAGAGTTCAGCGATGACATTGGGGGGCATCCAGTCCTGCGAATCCAAGAGCACGAATCGGTTAAGCGAGTTGTCCGGCTGCTGATGCAGATACTCGATGAGCGAGACGATATGCGTCTCGACATTCTGTGCATGGTCCCGCAGGGTTTGATAGTTCTCCTGACGGAGATAGGGGGGGAGAGCCTGTTTGCCCTGGTGATCGTAGGTTCTGCCGAAGGCTTGCCATGTGAAGTAGTTGTCTTCAAGCGGGAAGCCGCAGGCCAGTTTTCGCAGACGCTGTTCAAAGAGATCAACGATCTGCCCCTGTGAGTCATCCTTCATCACCTGGTGTTGCGATGGCGGGATGCCGAGGCTGAACACGGTGACGGGGAGTTTACCCAGGAAGCGGATCATGCGGTTATCGAAGAACGGTGCAATGTCGCGTTCGTAAATCGCGATCTGTTCTTCGTGACTGGATGCTCGGAGAATCGCCTGCGGATCACGGCGGGTGACCTTGGCAAGCAGATGCACAAAGCGAATGAACTGCCCAAGTTTGGAGTAATCGTAAAAGCCCTTGGCAAAGTAATGAATACGACGTTTGCCCATACGCTTGGAAATCCAGCGGCGTGATTCCCAGTAAGCACGCGTGGTGTCATCCAAATTCGGACGCAGGAAATCGTAGTACATCTGCACGTTGTCTTTGACATTGCCCAGTCCGAAGAACTGGTAAAAGTCATCGTAGTTGGGCAGATGCTTGATGCCTGCGAGTTTGAGTCGCGTTAATGACATGTGACAGATGTTCAGGTCGACTGCGACGATTTTCTCAGGCTTGTGCGCCAGGTAATTGAGAATGTTGCAGCCACCGGAACTGATGGCAAGGACGCGGCTTTTTTCGTCAAGCTGCATCGCCGTTGCGTCAACGCGGGGGTCTTCCCAAATCTGGTTGTAGACAAACCCGTTAAACCAGAGGGTGAACAGGCGCTCAAGCATCCCTGCCTTGGAAGCGGCCTTGTTGTGATGAACTGCTTTTTTCAGAAAAGTTTTGGTCGGTGATCGCATCTCTGAACGTTTCCTTTGCTCAGCCTAAGCGTGTTGTTAACACGATACCATTGTGATGGCATGTGCACAGTGATGCCATGATATACGCGATTTTCTGTGCTCATATCCCCTTAAACGGATATTAGCGTTCTTTGCATGGCCTGCTAACAATGTCAGAGATTGATGAGTTCGAGCGTGATATATTGAAGCATGTTCTCAGGGATGATTGTAGAATGAGCGAATGTCCCCAAGTCTTTCACGTTTGATTCTATCCGTCGTCTTTCTGGCATCCGTTGGGTTGGTGTTGTTTCTCACAGCGATGCTCAGTTTCGAAGTTTTAAATTTGCGTGATCCTGAAGCTGCGACATTGATGCTGCTGACTTCAGCAACGTATCTGATCATGGGTTGGCTTGGGATTTGGCGGGGTGCAGTCAAATGGACGCCTTGGCGTGGGACGGCTGTTGTGGTGAGTGTGGGGGTGTCGTTGTTGGTGGCTGCATTACCCGGTGCGCTGGTTCAGGTCATCATGGATTCGACGGCTGCGATGTTCGTCACCGCATGTGCCTGGGCCTTGCTCTGGCTTGCCAGTACCGCTGTGATCTGGCGTGAAACCAAAACCGAACGCATCGAGCGATTGAAAATGCTCGGCATCAACGCAGTCATCTGCCCCAACTGTGGCTATAACCTCACCGGCATGACCACCACCACCTGCCCCGAGTGTGGCAGCCAGTACACACTCGACCAACTTTACGCCCAACTTGCGCAGGTTGATACCCAGGTCGACCAACTCTGAATCATCACCCCGACATCATGCTGGAGAAACACCATGAGCATGTTCAACGGCTTTACACCGCATCACCGTTCCCGTTTGGATGACCAACTCGATCAGACCGCCAGGCACCAATCTCAGGACGCCCGTGCCGAGCTGTACGAGTTGGAAGAGCGGATGGACAAGCTGCAACTGGTGTGCATGGCCATGTGGGAAGTTATCAAGGAAAAGACCGACATGACCGAGGTCCAGTTGATGAGCAAGGTACAGGAGTTGGACCTGCGGGATGGCGTCGTCGATGGCAAGGTCACCCGCACCGTCAAGGACTGCCCGCAGTGTCACCGCCGGATGTCCCCACGCCATAAGCGGTGTCTGTATTGTGGCCACGAGGAACTCGTCGCCAGCGCGTTCGACGGGATTTGATCACCATTTCGCTGCATCACTTGTGATACGTTGGCTTTACTGGTTTTCCAGATAAACACAATGATCATCACAAACCGTCCTCCGGACACGATTTTAAGCAACTTTCACTTGACGAAATCCCCAACCTGATTACAGTTATACGTATCCTTCCAAGTCCACCAAACTGGTGGCAACCCCGGCCCCCCGGGTAATTGGCCAAAACGAACCTGAACAAGCCGGGTTTGAATTCTTGCTCACAAGCAGGATAAACCGTTAAGCCGTACAATAACACGCCTTTGTGGGCTGACAGAGAGAAAGCATTGTCCATGGCAAAGCACAGTTGGTTTTCCAGATTCACCCGCCGTTGGGGGCAGGCAATTTCGCAACGTTCACAGTCCCTGCGCACACGTCGCCGGGCTGCACGTAAACGCTTCGGTTCTGTGCACATGATCGAACCGCTGGAAGACCGTATGCTTCTCTCAGCCCCCACGCTCGAAGCGATCGACAACGTCACCGTTAATCACTCCTCGCCCCTGATCATCGGCTTGGATGGTGAAGATGCTGATGATGACAATCTCACGTATTCCGTCTCGATTGATGGCCAGAATCTCACTGCTGAGATACTCGGTGCCAATGATGGCGTGAATTACAACCGGTCTCTTGTGCTTGATGTCCAGTACACCCTCGGCGGCACCACCTACACCGGCACCATGGTCTTTGAACTTTTCGAAGATCTCGTTCCCGATGCCACCGCACGCATTATCGAGATGGTTGAAGCAGGACATTATGACGACCTGGCTTTCCATCGCGTGATTAATAATTTTGTTATCCAAACGGGCAGCTACGAGTATGACAGTGGGTACACGGCAACCAGTCACAACTACAGTAGCTTTGATGACCAATTCCATGTCGATCTGCAACACAACGACACGGGTATTCTCTCCTGGGCCAAACGCACCCCTGATGACTCGGCATCAACAGACTTTTTCATTACTGATCTTGACCCAACCAATCAGACATCTGTGAACAACCTACGTAACCTTGACTTCAACTATTCCATCTTTGGTAAGATTGTCGAAGGCGAAAATGTGCTACAAGCCATTACGCAGGTGAACACCGGCACGGTCAACGGTTTGTCCAACGCACCAACGACGGCTGTGACCATCACCGATGCCCGCATTGAGACCAACGAACAGAATGCTTCTTTGATGCTCAAAGTTGGTGATGATTATTCGGCTGGCGAAGAGGTCGAAGTCACCGTGACTGCTGATGACGGTAATGGTGGGACAACGTCACAAACTTTCACCGTTGTTTTGCAAACTGACAACGATGATGTCAATGCTCAGATCAACCAGAGCGAATATGGTGCTGATGATCAGTATTCAGAGAACGTCAATAACTCCGACCCCTACATCGCAACCATGAACGCTGTCGTGGTTCCCTTTGGCACGAATGTGTTCAAAATCCAAGGTGTTTCCTACGATGCGGATGGTTACAAAGATGTGGATTTCTCGCAGTATCTGACAGAGGGTGGCACAGCTCAGACCGGGACTGCAACCGAGCAGGTCTCCATAGCGATTTTTGACGGTGAGGTATTTTCTACTGCTTCCCAATGGGCTAATTATCTGGATACCACACGCTATGCCATCGAAGATCTTGAAGCGTTGCCTGATGGTCTGACCTACACCAACAATACGAGTTCATCGACACGTTTCACGGGATCGTCCTACAACTCATCCACCGGTACACTTAGCATTGAAATCAGCATGACACGCACCGATGCGTCTTTGGTTGGCGTGTACTACATCATGATTGCTCGCTATAACGTGGTTGGTAGTCCGGTCAATGGTCAAGGTTATTACTCAACTGGTTTTGACACGCAAGTCGTCACCATGATTCTTCAACCCGAGACACCTTCGGCTATCACGGTGAATAACCTCAACTCAGGGCAAACCAATGACAGCACACCCTCCGTCACAGTCTCCGGCCTAACCATTGGACTTGGCCTGCGGATTCTGGATGAAAATGACAATGTCGTAGGCGAACTGGATAACATCACCGATGCGACCACAACGCTGTCGATTGATGCATTGGCTGATGGCGCACACACGCTGCGTGCAGTGCAGTACGCAGTCAACGACAACACTGACGAAGAAGCGGTCAGCGAAGTGGCCACCAGCAGTGAATTCACTGTCGACACCGAAGCGCCCCAGGCTTTCACCGATGTCGCATTCACCGATGCTACCTCCGGCGTGCTTTACACCTATGATGTCGGACACCCCCAGGAAGATGACAGCAGCATCACCTACTCACTCTCCGGTGCGCCTGCGGGGATGACCATTAATCCCGATACCGCGGAGATTACCTGGAACACGCCCACGGATTCACATTACCCGTCCGTGACCTTCGACATCATCGCAACCGACACTGCAGGCAACACCACAACGGCTGAAGATGTCACCATCACCGTCAATAGCTTCGTCGATCTCTCCGGCGTGGTCTTCAACGATCTCAACGACAACGGCAATGCAGACTCCGGCGAAGGCATGGAAGGCGTTCTCGTCTTTGCAGACATCAATGGTAATAATATTCTCGATGAAACCGACATCGTCGATACCACCTCAGCATCCGGTTCCTATTCGCTACCCAATGTCCCGGCGGGCACCGTGGTACTCCATCAAACATTGGCGGACGGCTATGAACAACAGTCGCCCAGTAGCGACCGCCTGACCATGGTCCAGGTGATCACCGATGGTGATGATGCAACAGTCAACAACCAGGCGACAACTGTTGATGGTCTGACATGGGCTGGCGCATTGGCCATGAGCAATGACGGCCTGTTTGTCTATGCGACCAGTGGTATCAGTGCTTCGAGTAGTGATGACGGCATCGCGGTCTTCTCACGTAACCCCAATGACGGCACGCTGAGTTTCGTCCAATTTGTCGATGGTATTACCGAACTCAATGACCCCAATGCCATCACCATCAGCCCCGATGGTCGGCATGTTTATGTCACCTGTGATAACGCAGGCAGCGATGGCATCATCATCTTCTCACGTGATCAAAACACCGGTGAACTCACCGAAGTCGGCTCCATCGTCGATGGTGGACTTGATGCCGCAGGAAACACCGTGGGCAACATCGCTGGAACCGTCAAAGTTGTCGTCAGTAGTGACAATGAATTTGTCTATGTTGCCAGCCGATTCGATGATTCGGTCTCGGTCTTTGAACGTGATCGCAATACCGGCAATCTAACGTTGGTACAGGAACTTTTCGATGCGGTTGATCTCAACGGTGCAAGTCAATTGACCCTCAGCCCCAATGGTGATTTCCTCTACGTCGGACTCTTCGAAGGCATTGCGGTTTACAGCATCAATGCGGCGACCGGGCTGTTGACCCATGTGGAAAATGTCGATGCAGACAGTCTTTCAGACATGCGTGAAATGGCCATTACCCCTGATGGCAAGTATCTCTACGCAGCCTCTAATTTTGATGGCAAACTCAATGTCTTCTCACGCAACACGACAACCGGTGAGTTGACCTTCCAATCCGCCACCAACACCTATGGTACGCCGTCCGGACTCACCATCAGCCCCGATGGTTCGAAGCTGTACATGACTGCGATTTTTGCAGACCAACTGCATGTGTTTGATATCCAGTCCGATGGTTCGCTGGTGATCAATCAGACATTGGAACAAGGTGAAGCTGACGATCTGGCTCAGACCGTCACAGGACTTGACGGCGCGGTGACCGTCCTGCTGGACCCGAACGGGCATGATGTCTATGTGGCATCGCGTGTCGGGGCTGGCAATATCAGTGTCTTCTCTGATCGCACCCGTGCGTGGACCGGCATTCCCTATGTCCGCGAAGTCACCCCGACTTCCAACAACCACACTGGGATTAACTTTGCCAACACGCAGGTGACTGTTGATGTGGATGACGTGCAGTACAACACGCTCAACTACGATGCGGACAAACCGGAGGGTAAATCATTCAACGCACCCACCAATTGGTCGGATCAGCGAAGCACCATCAACGATATCACCATCACCTTCAACCGTGATCTGATCGATGTTGATAAGACAGCCATCACACTGACTCGTATCTTTGATGTCGATGGCAGTCCAATCACCCAAACCGTGACGCTGAATGTCAACGACATCTCCGTGGTGGGGGACACACTGGTGATCAGCAATCTGGATCTGGTAGACGGCGTGTACGAAGTCGTCATCAGCACGGACTTCAACGCGGGCATGGACAGTGAGTACAGCACGTACTTCCATCAACTCAAGGGGGATCTCAACGGTGACCGCCTGTTTAATGCAGTTGATCTTGCTTCCATGGTCTATTGGCAACAATTGGCAGCAGATACCGACAACTACGGCTTTGTCCCCGGTTATCTGGACATAAGCAATACCCTTGAGCAACCCACTCCTGACGGTCGCGTGGACACACATGATTTTTCTCAGTTCGTCTCTTACTTTGGCAACTTCATCCCACAGGATGCCGTGCCGATCCCGGACATTATTCTCAGTTCGCTTGAATCTCAGCCCCCGGTGACGGCTGCCATGATGGCCTTTACTGCTCCCAAGTCGGCGTCATTGCAATTGGCCTGGTCGGATGATGAGGAGGAAAGCAGTGACAACACGCTGCTGGATCAACTGGATGATTCGAACATGGTGCTCCAGATGATTGCGTCGGATGAATGATGTCTCAGTCATTGACGTGTTGATTGTTCGATGATGCCTTGGAATGAAAAACAACCGTCGGTGTTCGATTTCGAACACCGACGGTTTTCTTTGAATTCAACATGGTGAGGATTAACCGAGGTCTGCAAGGTCAGCACCGTGATTAATGTGCATCACCTGATCGTTAATCAGCAATGCAGGGACGGATTTCACACCCTTGTTCCGGGCTTCATCAATCCGGTTTGCTTGCTCGCCCAGGTGCACGATGTCGACTTTGTATCGGTTGGTATCCAGGGCGTCGACGATGGTCTTTTCGGCGCTGACGCAAACCGGGCAACCAGCATGGTAGAATGTCGCTTGTAACATGGTTTTCTCCTTTTCAAGCGGGTTATGAGACGGGCATGAACATTCATGCTTATGAACGTATTTTGGAGATGAGCAATCACGTAACAAGACGGTTACGAATCGGTGTGATACTTACCAACAGGTACAAATTCAGTGACAGACAGCAATAGAAAAAATGCAAAAAAATCTGACCTGACCGTTCGTCACATGGTCGAGAGCATTGTGGGCTGCAAGTGGTCGATGGGGGTGCTCGATGCCATTGATGACGGGGTGCATCGACCGGGCGAATTGCAGAAAACCTGTGCGGGGATTTCCACGAAAGTGCTCAATGAAAGGTTGCGCAAACTCTGCCGATTTGGGTTGATCGAGCGTGAAGCTTATCCAGAGATCCCACCGCGTGTGGAGTATCACCTGACGACGCGTGGGAAAAAGTTTGTGCCGATTCTTGATGCGATCCGTCAACTACAGGACGAATTGGAAGACACAGGCAGTTAAATACGTCCGGTAACTTTTTGACTCCCAGTTTGCATCCGACGGGCGATATCACCGATAATACAATCTGGATGAAACGGACCTCTGTCATTTCGCCTGTACTGCTATTGACCATCGCCGCAGCGGTGGGGGCTGGCTACATGCCCGCAGAGGATCCGCTGCGCTTCATTGATCCGAGCAATGTCCAATCGCTGGTCTCCAGTGTGCGATCGCAGCGTCAGGCTGCCCGACATTGGCTTAACCAGGTGGTCAAACATTTCGGGACCGCCAAGCAGCATCAGCAACACGCAACGCATCCTGCCATCCAAGGCCCGATCACAACGGCCTTGGCAACGTTGCATCTGTATCCCCATGCCCATCATCATCGCCAGCGAACCATTGTGCATCATCAACGTGCCAATGCCTGGCTATTGAATCTCCCGCCGCCTGCCTGTCTCTGATACAGGTTGTTTGTCCCACACTTTGACCCCGGTCGTTTGAACACCGGCGGTTTGCATTCTGATTCAATAGCTTTTACCAGTCATAAAGGGTTTATCCCATGGTTGTCTCTCTTGTCACCAAGTCGCTGATCAAGGTTTTTGGTTCGCGCAACGAACGTTTTATCAAGTCCTACGCCCGCCGTGTTGAAGCGATCAACGCCTGCGAAGACGATGTCCGCACACTCACCGATGCCCAGCTGAAAGCCAAGACCGCCGAGTTTCGAGGTCGGATTGATTCAGGTGAAAAAATTGCGGACCTGCTTCCCGAGGTGTTGGCTGTCGCACGTGAAGCCATGGACCGCGCGGTGGGGATTCGCAGCATTTTCAACCCTGAAAACAAGTTCGATCCGCAGCGTCTTGATCCGTCGGTTCGCCCGACGTTTGAACGCATTGCCAAACAGGCTTCCGAGCTTGAAGATATCGAAGAGATGGGCTGTGCGGTCCCGACGCCGGGTTGGATGCAGGTAGAGATTCCCAACGAGATTTATGATGCTGTCCGCGAGTTGTATCCCGAGTCCCGTCCGCCGTTCCGTGCCCGCCCGTTCGATGTTCAGCTCATCGGCGGTATGGTGCTCTCCGAAGGTAAGATCGCGGAAATGAAGACCGGTGAAGGTAAGACGATCGTCGCGCCTTTGGCCTGTTACATCAACTGTGTCGAAAACATGCGTGGCCACGTCGTCACCGTCAACGACTACCTGGTTCAACGTGACCGTGACTGGGTCTTCCCGTTCTTCCGCTGGTTAGGACTGACCGTTGGCTCGATCCATCCCTTCCACATGCAGCCCGGTGAGAAGAAGCAGGAAGCCTATCACTGCGACGTCGTCTATGGCACGAACTCCGAGTTCGGCTTTGACTACCTGCGTGACAACATGAAACTCTCTGCTGCTGAGCAGGTCCAGAAAAATCGTGACTTTGTCATCGTCGACGAAGTGGACTCCATCCTCATTGACGAAGCCCGTACGCCGTTGATCATCTCCGGCCCGGCTCACGATGACGCACCGCGTTACGAACTTGCAGACAATGTTGCCCGTCATCTCATGCAGGTGCAAAAGCCCTGGACCGAAGCAGACAAGGTTGTTCAGACTGCTATCCACAAGGCCAAAGGTCTTGAAGGTGATATCCGTAACTCGCGCGATAAAGCTCAAATTGAGAAGATGCGCGAAGAAATGAAGAAGATCGAAGAGTCGATCCCCGGTCTTGAAGCGCAGCGTGATCAGCATATCCAGTACTACGAAATCGAACTGGAAAAGAAGGCTGCACACCTGACGCATGACGGTATTGCTGAAGCGCAGAAGGTTGCCAACATCGGTTCGTTTTATGTTGGCAATAACATGGACGTGCCGCACCTGTTGGAGAATGCACTTCGCGCCCATGCCGTCTACACCAAGGACAAGGACTACGTGGTTCAGAACGGTGAAGTGATCATCGTCGACGAATTCACCGGTCGTCTGATGATTGGCCGCCAGTGGTCCGACGGTCTGCACCAGGCAGTTGAATCCAAGGAACGCGTCAAGATCAAGGAAGAAACCCAGACGCTGGCGACGGTCACGATTCAGAACTTCTTCAAACTCTACAAACGTATCGCAGGCATGACCGGCACCGCCATCACCGAAGCTACCGAGTTTATGGAGGTTTACCACATGGACGTGGTCTGCGTGCCGACCAATAAGCCGGTGATTCGCCATGATTACAACGACATCATTTATCTTTCCGAGAAGGATAAATGGTATGCGATTATGGACGAGATCAAGCTTCAGCATGATGTCGGTCGCCCCGTGCTTGTGGGGACCACCAGCGTTGAAGCCAGTGAAATGCTTTCGCAGATGCTCGCCAAGAAGCACGGTATTAAGCATGAAGTACTCAACGCCAAGCAACACGAACGCGAAGCCAACATCGTCGAAGATGCCGGTAAACTCGGTGCAGTGATGATTGCCACCAACATGGCCGGTCGTGGTACCGACATTCGCCTACGCCCGATCAGCCGCGAAGAACAAATTCATCACTGGCAGCAACGCGATCTCATCGGCCGCGATGCAACACCGGAAATGAGTGATGAAGAACTCGTTGGCAATGTCTACCGTCACATCGCACAACGCCAACTCGGCATCAAGCCCAACGATCTCAAAGACCTCTCGGACCAGGAAGTCAAACGCAAACTCCTGATCAAATGGGTCAATCAGCACGGCTGGAAAGTCCAGTGGCCGGAAATGCAGTGGTGGGAAAAAGTCACGCTTTACAAGTTCTTCATGACACCGGCATGGCATGACGAAGCACGCATCGAACAGATGTCCGACGAAGAACTCATGCATGTGCTCGACCAGCTTCCCAGTTTCCTGCTGCATCGCCTGCGCATGTTCTCCGATGCTGAGGACATGGGCGGTCTGCACATCATTGGTACCGAACGCCACGAATCACGCCGTATCGACAACCAGCTTCGCGGTCGTGCAGGGCGACAAGGTGATCAAGGCTCCAGCCGATTCTTCATCTCACTTGAAGACGACCTGATGCGTATGTTCGCAGGTAAGACCACACTCGCAGCCTTATCCAAACTCGGCATGAAAGAGGGCGATGCCATCGAGCACCGTTGGCTGACCAAGTCCGTCGAACGTGCCCAGCGCAAGGTCGAAGAACGCAACTACGAAATTCGTAAAAACCTCGTGGAATACGACGAAGTCATGGAAGTGCAGCGTAATCACTTCTATGGCATGCGTCAGGATGTGCTCGAAGGTCGTGCGGTCGAACAAGTTATTTTCGACTTCATCTACGAAGCGATCACCGATGCGACCACCGTTTACCTGGATAAAGATTACGTCAAGACACAGGTGGCTGAGTGGTGTCGCAATACGCTGGATGTCAGCATTGATCCGACCAAGCTGCGTCTGGAAGAACAGGACGAACTTGAAGAGATCATTCGTCGCAACGCCCGTGCCGAAGCCGCGCAGGTGATTGATGTGACGATTGGTGAATATATGTCCAATGATCAGCCGCCTGAGCAGTGGGACACGCGTGGCTTAAGCCAGTGGGCGATGAGTCGCTTTAATGTGGATCTCAAGCAAAACCAGATTCGTCAGATGAATATCCAGGAAGTGCAGGAGCGTCTAGTTGATGCTGCCCACCAGCAGATCGACAAACGCGAACTCACCGGCGTGGTCAAGTATCTGGATAAGCTCTATGCCCAGAAACAACTTGTTGATTGGGTTGATCAGAAGTTCGGCATTGAAATCAAACCTGAAGAAATCAATCTCAATGAACCACAGGCAGTCACCGACAGCATCTTTGAAAAGGCACGCGATAACTATCTGGAACGTGAAGTGACCTACCCCGTCGACTTTGCTTTAGACATGACCGTTGCTGCTGCTCAGCAGGATGGAACCTGGGCTGCCAAGCAGTTGGCCAACTGGGCCAATCACCGTTATGCCATGGAACTGGACATCGAAGAATTGATCCAGATGAACGGCCAGGAAGTCCGCGATTTGCTCGTTGCCGAAGCCGATCAATGGCTGCGTCATGGCAAACTTGAAACCGCGGTGGATGAAGCCATCGCTCATGACAGCAAGCCCGAGGCACTCGTCGAATGGTTCAAGGATCGCTTTGGCAAGACGCTTGAAGTCGAGCAACTCCAGGAAGCTGAATCCGTCCGCGATGAGTTGGTCACGCAAGGTCGTCGTATTCTGCGTACTGAACTCACCGAACTTGAACGGTTCGTGCTCTTGCAGATTCTGGACATGGCATGGAAGGATCATCTCTATGCGATGGACCAGCTCAAGGATTCGGTTGGCCTGCGTGGTTATGCTGAGAAGGACCCGCGCATTGAGTATAAGCGTGAGGGTTCAGCCCAGTTCGCTCAGATGCAACATATCGTCCGTGACCGCGTGACGGAACTGATCTTCCGTGCCCGTTTGACGCCGGATGTTCAGCAGAGAAGTGTGTACGACGAGAAGTCCGCCCAGCATGACCAGGCGGATGGGCAAGCCTATGCCGCTCAATCCGCTCAGCAGGGGACTGCTCAGCAGCAGGAAGATCTCGCTGCCGCCGATCGTGCCGGTGGCGGAGAGGATGATGCGATGCTCACCCGCAAGCAACGTCGCGCTCGTGCCGCCCATGGCAAGCAGGAACCAGCTTCCAATACCGCTAGCGGTAGTGGTGGCCGATTCCGCAACCGTAAACGCAAGAGTCGCTGATAAGCCGTAACATGAAACGGTGTCACCTGTCACTCCCGCGCAGGCGGGAGTCCAGTGGAACTTGTTGACGTTTGCATCTGCCACTGGATTCCCGCCTGCGCAGGAATGACGAAACGGATTTGATGTGGCGTGAACCAACAACTAGTTTGTTTACCCGCATTGCCGCAAGCGTCCTATGACCGACTTGCGATACATCATCGCACGCGGTTTAATGGTCGAATCATCAGGATTACAGGAGTTCACACGTGAAACGCATCATCGGCATTATGGTTGGTTTGTCCCTCGGTTGGTTGGCAGCAGGCTACGTTTTCGCAGAGCCGCACGGCGGACATCAAGCCGCCGAAGCTGCACATGCTCATGGTGAAAGTGCAACCACTGCCGTTTCCCAGATCGCCGAAGGCGCCGTCGCCGGTGCACCGTGGCTAAGCTTCGTATTGGTCTTTGCTGTGTGTCTCTTTGGTGCAGGCATCTTCGTCAACGTCATGGGTTGGGCCAAACCTGAGCCGATGGAAGACGAACACGATGATCATGGGCATGACGCGCATCACTGATTGACAGCATTGGGAGTGTGCCTTGCCTGAGAATCAATTCGTCATCGATCCGAAAAACTATCGCCTGGATCGACGTTTGTTGACAGGATTGAGGCTTGCATTTCTGGTGTGGTTGCCGATGACTTTGTTGGTAACCTTTCTCTGCCTTGAGGACATTGATGCATTTATCACTGTTTGGCTGATCGTCGCTTATCTGGGCGCGTTTGGCATCACCTATCAACTTCTCATAGCCAAACGCAGAAATATCCTTTTCGTGGAGGATAATGCGCTGGTATTGATAGGACTGCGATGGATTCCGGGGGGCAGGGTGGTGATCCCCAGAAGCAAATTGATCGCATTGGAACTCGATCGTGATGGCGATGGGGATAAACGTTCGTATGTTCGCCTATGCTTGATTTACCGCTTTCTCAGATGGCAAAGGCGTATTTATCTGGCGTATCTGGTTGATACAAAAGGCAAGCATCAAATCTTTCGCCAAATGCGGGATTTCCTTGCGTTACATGGCTACAAATCAGTGATCACAAAGCAAGCCAATCATCCGGGCCGGCTATGCTGCTGGTTTTACAACACCACGGACATTGCGTCACACTCTGACGCTTAACTCTCCCAATCCTTTACCCCGTCGATGACTTTGTTCATCTCGTTTTTCTTTTTCTCAAACAATGTGAACACTGTGATGATGGCGATGCCCAGCGCGATGCCTGCGACGTACCATATCCATGTCCAGCCCATGTTCGTCGCAGCATGCCAGATCATGGTCAGTAGACTCAGACACAAAAAGCCGGTGCCCAGGAACAGGTACGAGCGGATGCGTTTGGCAAGGCCGATGAAGATACCGACGATGGATAAGCCTGCTAACACCAGTGGCAACCACGGCGCCTGCGCAACACCAATGAGAAACACATCCAGCGTTGATGAGAGATAAATCGCAAGCAGGCATCCATAGTGAATGAACCGCGACTGATCATCGCTGAGTTGTTTACGGTTCAGATAACCGGCAGCAAGAATCGTCAGGGCAAGCGGGATGATCCAAAGCTGCGGGTGTTGGTTGATCCCCAAGCCCGGCACGCGATGCAGCAAGTACCAGAGACTGCCGTTAAGTGCCAACGTCGCGAGAATGCCCAGTGCAAACGAGCGTTTCATGACTGCGAGCACCAGGTAAACTCCACCGACGGCAAGTAGGATCAGCGAGTAGTCAATCACACTGTTACCAAGGAAAATCTCGACACATGCAACCAATGGTAGCCATGTCCCCGTGTTCATTAGCGGCTTACCTACTACGCCCAGATTCCGACGCAGACATTGGTGGCCGATGGCTATACCCGCAAGCGCAATCCCCAATACCACCAATGGCCAGTATGCAGCGACCAAGCCTTTGAACATCCATGGCATGGTCAGTTTCAAATGCAAAGCCAGCATCCCCCCGAGTACCTGGGCAGCATACACATACAGTTGCTTGTATGAATGAGGCAAGGCCAGGGGATCAAATCGCTCCTTGATCGCAAAGAAAATAAACGCGACGATCAACACGCTGTCGCAGGCAATCATGCTATATGTCAACATGCTTGAGAGCGGCAATTGACGGACACCCAACAGTGTCGCCAACTCAAAACCGGAAACATAGAGCAACGCGACTGCACCCAACATGGTTAGAAGCGAATAGGCCTGTTTGCAAAGTGTCGGCCATGCGTTGGGATCGCGTGTCTCCACGCTTTGATCAATTGCGTGTCCTCGCGGTAGACGACTGACGAACCAACTCATCAGCAGTGTCAGGAACGTATAGGTTTGCAGATAACCGATCACGCGCATCGGCCAGATCGCCTGGCTTCCCGGTTCAATCCAAATCCAACTGACTTGCAGGGGCAAGAGACACAACAGGGTTAGCGTGTAAGCCCGCAGACTCTGCCAACGATCCTGCTTTTGCAAAAGCATCATAGCCAACGCATTGATCACAGGCAGGGCACAACCAAGACTCCGTGCCGTCAAACTTGGGTGAACCAGGCTGATCCCGATCCCGCAGAAAATCGACAGGATGGAAAACACCGCGTTGGCATAAGGGATGACGGCATTGTCAGCAAGGATGTCTTGCAATCGCTGCTTTTTGTGTGTGATATAAAGCACGCCATTTGTCAGCAGAACATAAGCCGAAACCATCAATGCCAGAATCAACTCAATGGATTGTGGTGGGATCGGGATGGCGGATAACACATGGATCAATGCCATCAAACCCAACGCGTAGAGATAGCCGGGAACCTGTTTTCTGAAGGTCTCTCCAACACAGGCCATCGCCAACAACCCCGTGAGTCCGATGGCGATCCAGCTTGTGATTGCGGTATGCATAATCGGGTTGGCGACATCGCCATGTTGCGTTGCGATCATGCTAAAGAGCAGTTGCCCGGAGGTGATGGCAAGAAACAGTGTCGAAGCAATCAACACCATGTGATGAAAAACGGGTAAGCCGCGATCAGCCGTTTCGGATAAGCGCGCTCTGAGATATTTCCGATCAATCCATAACCATGCCAATGCACAGGCCAATAGGGCAGCCAGATTCACATGCACCAGATTGATGATGTACGAAACATCCGGCATATCTGAGAGATTGATAGCTAACTGGTCAAAGCTGATCGAAACACCAATGCATGCCGCTAATCCACCAAGATAAGCAAAACTCCGGCGTGGTGCCCATGCACCCAACACCATACTCAGGGCAGTGATCCCCAGGCAAATGCCCATCGACCACCACGGACTTTGAGGATCATGCCAACCGCCACGTAATGCAAAGAGCATGCCCAGACAGATACAAGTGATGATGGAACTCAGCGTCATCCAGCGTGCTTTGTGACGTTTTTCAGCGGACGCCCAATCAATCTTGCTTGAGACGTGATCGATGGTAGTGCTGATCGTATCTCCACATTCCGGGCACGTGCCGTTACCCGTCAGTCCGCGAAGATTGTATTGGCATTGGTGACAGTGCAGGTCATGTACGATGGCTGCATGGCGGTTGTCATTGAATGTGGCAATGGTTTGATAAGTCTCCAGCCAAGATTTGTCCGAACCTTCTCGACCTTCGCGTCCCATGACAAACAACATCATCCAACCCGCGATCACCCAGCCGACCGAGAGTGTGTGATAGCTCAGCCAGTTGCCGGTGTCCCACGGCGTGACCAGCAGACTGATCATGATCACGCTCATCATGCACCAGAAGCCAACGGGCATGTGATGGCCATGTTTTCGACTTCGAATCTGCGTTAAAGCCCATTCCACAAGGATCAAACTGCCGACCGCCCAGAGATTGCCGAACGTTGGCAGCAGGTCTACCCCGTCGACTGGCGCGATGAAGATGGCCAAGCCACCCAGGAACATACCCATGCAAAGTGAGATGCGACCCAGCAGTAATGGCCATTGCGGATACTGATGACGGATCGCTGGTTTGTTCAGGCCCCTGGCAAGTAACTCCCATGTCAAAGCCAATACTGCCGAGACGACCGCATTGATCTGAACAAGAAACGCAATGCCACTGATCCAGTTGTTGATGTCACTGAATGCAAAGATGCTCGCTTCGATCGCCAGCACACTGATACTTGTCAGTGTGGCGGCAACAGTCGCATACATCCGCTGCGCTTTGGCCAATCCCAGCATGATGATGGAGCAGAGGATCAGTAAGATCGGGCCGTACATCATGCCATGCAACATCAGGAATGGATAGGTAACATCCGCGAGTATATTGGTGAAAAGGGTGTCGGTGGTTTGTGGAAACTGGACCAACGCCAACATGCACCCCAACGTCAACACTAAGGCAGGCACCGCAGTCAACGCAAAACACCAGCTGATGTTGCGGTCACTTTGTAGTAGTTCGATAGACGAATTGCCCTTGTTTTTCAGGCGTTTGGGGATGAGGATCAACGCAGTGACGGCTGCAAGACAGCTTCCTGCAAGTAACCAACGCCAGACATTAATCACGTGATATTGCGTGACGAATTGTGCGGCAGTGATCGCGGTAGCAGTGAGCCAACAGAGACTCAAAGCAACGCTGCTACTAATGCGATATCGGTGGAAATACCGGGTTGCAAAAATCAAAACAGTGATGCCAAGCACTAGCCATGACAGTACGCCTGCAGCATCCAATGCAGAACTGTAGGGATACGCTTCGGAGCCGGGCGGGTAATGTGCAGCCCCCAGTTCATTGAGAACATGAACGCCAACGCTCCAAACGCCGAATATGACTGAGCAAGTTAAAGTCAGCCATGCCAAGGCATCATCAAGCAACGGGAACGGCGCATTGACCACGCGGTCAAGATGATGGGTGATGCGCGAAAGGCGTGATGTTTGATCAACATCTACCTGTGTGCGTTTGGCAATGAGCAGTCGGATCAGAAGCCATGTGAAGCAGACTCCGCCGACGATCAGACTTTGAATTTGCCAATACGCGGGGGCATGGATGAGTTGTTCGTAGGCAAAGGTGTTGGCTTGAGAATTGGAGAGATAATGATGACTCGAACACAGCAAGGCAACGAGACCAACTACCTGACTCACACTGAACATGCCCAGTGATGTCATGCATAAGCCTAGGACCATCCAGAGTCCGGCAATCCAGAATAATCGGAGATTAAAAGCGCCCAGGCTCTCAGGCGAGAGTTGCATGCAAAGTAAGCCACCTGCAATTGTCGACAATCCCATCGCGCAGAATGCCCATGGCATGCGGAAATGTTTTTCAAGTTTCGTACGATGGCGACGTTTCATGGGCAAGCATGTGAACACAACACCGGCGGAGCAAAGGCTCGCGCCGATGAGCAAGCTGGTGACTCTGCTGAATTGCGTCAAGGGTTGCGCGTAAACCAGCCACTGATACAACGCAGCCTGCATGAGTCCGGCGCTACATATGGTCAGTGCGGGCAAACGCAATTGCCATGCTGCCAGCAGGGTGATCAGGCTGTATAACGCGTAATACCAAGTGATATGTTCCGGATCACCTTCACTGCCAAAACCTCTGCCGGTGATGAGCATGATGCTTAAAAGTCCGAACAAACCCGCGATTAGCCAGTCTCCCCGGAAGTGCTTGATCAGACGTTTGCGCAGATGCCATTGAGCCAACCCGATGCAGATGAGGATCGGGGCGATCAGTGCTTTGCCAGTGAGAACGGACATGAGTTTTTGTACTAGTTCTTGCGCGTTGTCCATCTCCCAGGCAATGTGCCCGGTGAGCAGATGAACCAACAGTAGCCAAGCCAAAGTCAGCCAACCCATCGCCAAATGGTTCGGCCAAGTGTTGGTCACATTAAAGCGCAGACTCACGCGACGCAGCACCAGCATCACAACCATGTTGATCAGCAGCGTCGGCAAAAGCATCATCGGGATCGGCCACGCCAAGCCCGTAGCCAGAAGCATCACGGTGCTGCATGCCAAGAAGATGCTGGTGTTGATGGTGCGTTGCTTGGCGGAGAGTTCAAATGGACCTTGCCAGAGTATGTAACTGATCATCAAGCCCGGTAGAGTTAACACACTAAGCAGGGGGGCAATGTGTTCGATGGCTTGCACATATGCACCAGTGAGATGGATCGTCAGCCCCAGCGGCGCAATGCAGGCAAAGGTCTGTGTAAAGAGCATGAATAACAAATGCTTTGACCTGGCATCATCGCTGCATGTTTTCTCCGAGTCTTCAGTTTGAAGCTTAAACTGCCGGACCATCTTCCAACTGGCCAGCAGGGTGACGATCAGATACAGGCCAATGATCAGACCGCAGATGAGCATCAGGTTGGCTGATTCGTGAAGCAAAAGGAATTGGAGCAGTAAACTCATGGTGGCAATGGACACAAAACCAGCAGTTTGAATCCGGGGCGAAATCGGCATGATCACGCGCGCTGCAAGATAGGTCAGCCATGCGAAAATACCGACGGATAACGCCTGCGTGATGAGTGTCCAATGACCAACGCTTTGCTGATTGAATGAAAAGGCCGCAAAAGCTAGCAGGTTCAAAGGCACGAGTAGCGTTGCAATACTCAGGATCGCTCGGCCTGTCGTGGGGACTTTCCAGCGGTGATGCACGAACAAACCCGCGCCGAATAAGGCAGCATTGACCGTGGTGAAAATCATGAACTTGAGAATGGGGATGGCTTGAATCTGTGACCACAGGCTGATCACCAATGCGGCTGAGCAGCAGATGATCAACATGCCACCGATGAGTTCGCCCCAGCGAATGTTTTTCTCTGCCATGAACGTTGCCAACACTTCACCCAAGGGGCGTGAGGGCTTGGCAGGTGGTGCCGGGGGTGTTGGTGTCGGATGTTTGGGGGTATCAGGAAAGGTCGGTTTTGCATCACCGGTTGATGTCGGCAGGTTGGTTTGATCGATGGCAATGTGATGAAGTTTTTCCTGTTTCTGCGTCAACGTCTCCAATAAATCTTCCGCAGCGTTTTGGATTGGTGATTCTTCGATTGGGGATGCAGGTTGGGGGGCTGGTTTTTCCTCTGCCGGTTCATCGATTTGAACCCAATGCAGGTTTTCGTCATTGCCAGATTGACTCTTGCGATCATCGGACGCGGTCTGCGTTTCGTTTGGGTTTTGCGTATGCTCGACACGTTCGGCCAAAGGCGTTGGCTCTGCTGCTGACGGAGTTGCTTCGTTGAGAATCTTTTCGGTCCATGGCCGGATGTTAGCTGCTTTGGAAGATTGACTTGGTGTTGTACTGCCTTGCGCAGTGATGCGATGTTCCGACGAAGTATCTTCGGCGATGGCGTTGAGCAGTTGCAGATGCGTCTCTTTGTTGATCAGACCCTGATCCAACAGACGCTTGGCATAGCGTGCTGCTGCAGTGCGATCGTTGGCAACAGTCGGTTCAAACGTCGCTTCATTGCGTGGCTTACCCAGTCGAAAGACCCAGGCGACGACAACCCACATGCCATGTCCCAGAAGCATAATGATCAGTAAAACGAAGAAAAGCCCGAAAAGCAACTCGCCCATGTCAGCCCCGATCCGCTGAACCTGTCTGATTCAGATGCAATACATGACAGATGCTGTCTGTTCAGACAAACAACACATGCGCGCAGCGATTCACTGTTTGGATTGCAACATGAAAGACAGGTTTTGAAAGGTCACCCGAGAAATCGTAATGACACCATCATCGCAGATTTGTCAAAAAAGACAAACATGGCTTGAGGTTTTTGCCCAGAATTTTTTGTGTCTGATGATGGGAAAATCAGAATTGCAGGCGGTCGCGAACCAGCTGGCGGATGCTGGTCATCCACTGATAGAGCAACGGGCGTTTGGGCAAGGTCATGCGAACATAAACACGTTCACCGAGCAACGCTGGGGCAGCAATGAGTTGGCCCTGCTGCATCGCAGGTTGCATCTCTTGGGGTAACTCCAGCCAGAGTTCAAACTGCGGACGCAGGGTTTTCTGTCCCTTGGGGTCTTCGGGATCCATGGCAATCTGACCGCCGGCATTCTTGCTTAACGCAGGATGAGGCAGGTAGCTTCGCCCCGAGTCAAATGCCATGAGCAGGTTGCTTTCATGCACCTTTTCGACATTGCCCACGGTCCGCAATTCCACCTTCTGGATTTGCTTGGACATGGCCGCTGCACTTTGCGATTGGCTGACCAATGCCGTAACGCGCAATTGGGAGAGATCAGCAATACGAGCGATCACTTGACCACGTTGGACGTACTGGCCTTGCAATTGCTTAAAGTCGGCAGCGATGAGCGTGCCGTCCTGTGACGCGGTTAGTGTCAGGTTATCGATACGATCCTGAATGTCCGCCAACTCTTCGAGGATGACACCTTTCTTGGCGTTGGCAATTTTCATGTCCACGAGGTCTTTGATCATGGCCATGCGTTTTTCAATGTCGAGTTTGACCAGTTCCGATTCAAGCTCAGCCTTGCGTGCCTGCAGTTCAGGATTCTCGGTTTTAAGCAGCGGATCACCGGCTTTGACCTGTTGACCGGGTTCGACGTAGATATCGGTGACAAAGCCGTTGGTTTGGACTGCAACGTCGGTCCGCTTGGCAGACTCAATGACGCCTTCGGTGCGCTTGTGTTCATCAACCTTGATCACGCCGATGCCGATGAACGCACCGATGAGAACAATAAACGTCACGGCAATGGCACGCTTGCGTTGTTCACCGAGTTGCCCGCTGGTAAAGAGCCAGTGGAAGAACTTGGAGCAGGGGACAATACACCATGCGATAAAGGACCATGCACCGAGGAGCAAGCCGATGGTCAGCAGTTGGCCGGAGATAAAGAGGATGATGCCAGCCAGAACGAAGAAGCGGTAGATTTGTGACGCGATACCGTAGAGAAGCAGAATCCACTGTTCACCTGCCGCCGTTGCGACCGGTTGAGCATTCTCCATGCCGTAGGCAAAACGCTGGACAAGCCAACGGGTGTGCCGGGTCGCGCGGTCATACATGTTGGGTACTTCCAGGAAGTCAGCGAGCATGTAGTAACCGTCGAATCGCAGCAGGGGGTTGGCGTTAAAGAGAATCGTGGTAAACGATGCCATGAAGACGATGTTGTACGCAAGTTGGGCGGTGAGTGATCCGGGGTTGTTGGCCGTTTCGTGAAGCCAGACGAGCGCAGCACCGCCTGCGACTGCAAGTTCAAACATCATCCCCGCAGCATTAACCAGAAACCGATGCCACCGACTGGCAAAACTCCAACTGCTAGTCGCATCGACAAACGGCGCGGGCATCATGATCAGCATCATCACACCCATCTCAGGTACCGCACCGCCGAAGCGTTTGCAGAGGATGCCATGCCCAAATTCGTGAATCGCCTTGGTGATTAAAAACAGCAGGATCATCCAGCCCCAGTTGGCGGGAGCGAGCACGCTTTCAGCGTCATTCACAAATTCTCCGACATGCGGTAGGAACTGCCAGAGACAATAGGCCAACCAGATAAACCACAAGCCCAACCCGACTTTGCTCAGCAGGGGTTTGAATAACGGCAAACACCAGGATAAAAAGCGATCCGGGTTAATCAGCGGGATACGGACAAAGAGAATACTCATTGCCTGGCCGGTCCACTGTTTGAGTTTACGACGGTTGGATCGATCCAGCAGCGGTTTGGCGTCGACGGGTAAGTCCACACGCAAGAGGTTGGATTGGTTGAGTTGGCCGAGGATGTGGATCACTTCATTCTGCGTCGGCGCCATGTCAGCATAGCGGTCCGTGGTCAGACGCCAAGCTTCGTCGACTTGACGTTTACCATCAAGCAGTCCGACGAAGTGATGTGCCACCGGGTTGAGTCGGAAGAAGTTGTTACTGATTGGATCATGGACCACATACCAGTGTTCACCACGAAAGAGTTGCCGCGTCATCTGCACGTGCGGCCGCAGTGTCGGGGTGAGTCGACTGACGCGAGACCAATTTTGACTGAATGTGGGTCGTTCCATGTTTGATTCAATTTTTTACCGCCAAGACGCCAAGGTCGCCAAGGTCGGAAGAGTTTGTTTTATTTCCGAACAAACGTGATGGTCTGATGTTCTACCACCACATCCACAGGCGGACCATGTCAGCAATGCGATGGGTTGCGACCCACCAGATTTTGCGTTTACCCATGTCGATGCGGGCCAGGCCTTCCATGCCCGGTCGCATCCAGTTGGCACGTTGCCAGACATCATTGTTGGTGCCCGGTTCCACGGGACCTTTGCCGGTCTCCGGGCCGCTGGCTGATGCTGCGCGGTAGAGGATGCCTTGGAAAATCACGGTGTCATCTTCTTCGTACTCAGCCGTTTTGGACCAGTCGGCGGTCGCAAAGCCACTACGGATTTCAAAGACGTTCTGTCCATTGATCGGTGTTGCAAGGGGTACGATTTGTCGGACCATGAAGCGGAAATCCTGATCCGGCTGAGATCGTGTGGTCAGATCACCTTCGGGCAGCCCGCCGGTTTCGTGGATGTAATTTTCGATGGTGTCGATGTCCTGTTCGTTGACGCGCAGGATCGGGATCAAGTCTGTCAGCGGGGCGACTTCGAACATGGCTTTGCCTTTTTCGACCACACCACCGACTTTGTCATACCAGTCACCGGTGAGAACCACGCCGTCAATGGGGCTTCGGATGCTGGACTTTTCGATCTGGTATTTGAGCAGATCAATGCGTGCCTGCGTCTGATTGATGGCTGCGGCAGCCTGCTGGGCTTCAGCAATCTTGTTTTCAGCCCGAGCCTTTTGACGTTGCAATGAGTACACATGCAATTGGCTGGTGGCTTCGCCGAACTGGAGTTTGAGTTCCGCGGTGTTGAGGATCGCCAGAATCTGTTTTTTAACGACCTTGTCACCGGGACGAACTCTGACTTCGTCCAGGTCACCTTCGTATGGTGCAGGGATGATGCGTTTGGATTGAGCTTCCATGGTGAAGTCCGCGGAGATGCGGTAGGGCATTGAGCCGACGAAGACGTAGATCAACGCTGCCATGATGACAACGCTGAGCATCTTCCAGCCAACGTGCTTGGGACCGACCACGTAGGAGGCCAGCCACTTGACGGAGTTCCATGCGTGGCCAATGAGCCAGCGGTCGGATTCGTAGCGGTCAGCCAATTGCGGAGCAGCGACGTCAGCGATGAGTTGCAGTTGCGTGACGAGCAGGCCGTCGAAGGGCTCTTCGCGTTCGAGGGTTAACACGCCGATCCAATCATCACGCAGGCGAAGCGGGATGGAAACGATGTGGCTGCCCTTGTCGTTTTGCAATAGTTTCTTGTGTGAGTAAATCACCGCTTCAGCCAGCAGGGGTTCAGCATTTTCAGGAACCGGATAGACGACCGGCTGCTGTTGATCGAGGCATTCGCCCATTGCCACTTCCATCTGGCGGACGTATTCGCTGTGTCGTTTGAGTTCTTCGGTGTCACTCATGGCAACGACATTGATGCCTTTGCCTTTGACCCAGCCGAGCGTGACGCGTGAGCATTTGAGTTGTCTTGCCAACTCATTGACCAGATTCATCCCCGCGCCCTGAAAGCCTTCTGCTTCCTGAGTCGTACCCAGCAGTGCGACGGCATTGCGGACATTCTGAGCATCCTGCTGAGCAATACGTGCCGATTCACGTTGAAGAAAGACTTCGTACAAACCCGCAGCCATTTCACGCATGGGGACGGTTGCTGTGATCGTCGACGGATCCTGACAGTCGGCGACGACGGTGGTGACACCTGCGATTTTGCCTGCTGCGCGGATCACGGTGACGAACACGTGAGCGCCGATGCCTTGCTGATCTTCCTGACCTTCCGGTGAGACTTTGAGCACATGCGATGTCTGACGTTCAAAGCCACTCTTGGCGCTCTGTGAAAGCAACTCGCGAATCGCTTGGGCGATCTGATCACCTTCGAGTTTGTTGGGCCAACTGTTGAGGATGATCGGTTCGTTGTCCTTGCCTTTGACCCAGAAGGCGCCATATTCGGCAGCAACGATCTTGCATTGCAGGTCCAGCATCGCCTGGTGGAAGGTCGGCAGGTCCGGGGCATTGTTGATCTTTTCAATCAGGCCACCCCAGCCTTTGTTCGACGGTTTATTGGTTTGTTGTGTGGGGATTTGTGTCATGGCTGATCAGTTCGAGACCTTCTTTTGAGGATCGGTAAAGCTGACAACCACCTGGCCGCCGGCGGGGTGATGTGCGTCGTTGGCAAACTCCACGCGAACCAGGCGTGTGTTACTGGCTGAGTCAGCAACGGAGGCCAAATGCACGATCGTGCCTATGATAGGTTTGTCCAGTTCATTGGCTAATCGCATCTGAACCCATGCCTTGTCACCGACATTTAAAGACGTGGTATCTTCTAAAGCCACGGGCACGTCCACGCGCAACGGGTCGGTCACCACCAACTCCACCATGGGTTGAAGGTTTTCCACCACTTCGCCAACGTCCACAAGAATCTGCTCGATCACGCCATCCATCGGGGCGCGGAGTGTGTAGCTTTCGTGACGGGCCTCGGTGATCTGTAACTGACGTTTGGCTTCGTCCTGTTCGCGACGTGCTTTTTCGACAGCGAGTTTCTGGACGGCCGTGGTCAACTCTGCTTTTTTGAGTTCAAAGGGGACTGCTGCGTTTTTGGCAACCAGTTCACGGGTCTTGGCTTCTTCGGTTTCCGCCAATTCCAATGAAGCCTTGGCCTGATCGATCTCAACGGTACTTTCAGCACGGAACCGCCAGATTTCGATTTGAGCCAAGCCTTCCTTGTCTTCCAGTTCAATGATGATGTCGCCTTTTTTGACCACATCACCCGGATGGACATGACGCTTGAGCACTTTGCCCGGAACGGTAAAGCCCAGCCTCAAATCGTGACGCGCCTTGCTGACTGCTTCGATTTGCCCGAAGCAGTTGGCTGCACTGAGGCAACAGATACAGAAAATCGTCAGATAGTTTCTCAAAACAACGTGTCTCCCAAAATACAAGTCGACAAGGGGGTTGCCGACCTGGCACATGTGTAAGTTTCCCCCGTTTGTGCCAGCTTCATTACAAATGAGCATTCATCGCTGAATATTGTAACGAGAATCGGTTCTTTGCGTGTGATTTTCCCCCGATTGCCGGAATGGTTTATAATCTTTGGCTCCCACGCAGTCTACAGCCAAAGGATTCGAGCCATACATGAAAATTGACAACAAACTCAAACCCAGTGATCTGACTGTAGCCATTGAAAAAGTTCTGACGCTTGCAGCACGCAAAGTCAAGTCCATCGACAAGTCCTGGAAGCCCGAAAGTGGTACGCCTGTCTTCACCGTCAAGGGCCAATACACCTCCATGGGCTGGACCGAATGGACGCAGGGCTTTATGTTCGGCAATATTCTCCTGGCAGGTGACGGCCTCGACGATGCCAAGCTCATGAAACTCGGCACCGACCGCACCCTCCAGTACATGCTCCCCCACGTCACGCACATCGGCGTCCATGACCATGGGTTTAACAATCTCTCAACCTATGGCAATATCATCCGCCTGATCCGTGAAAAGAAGATGAAGGACACTGCGGGTATCGAAGAAACCTGCAAGACCGCCGTCGCAGCATCCGGTGCCGTGCAGGCCTCCCGCTGGTCCGGTGTCCGTCAGGAGTTCAAGGATAAGCACTCTGCCAAGACGCGTATGCTCGGCTATATCTATTCCTTTAACGGTCCGCACTCACTGTTCATCGACACCATGCGCACCACGCGAATCCTCGGTGTTGCCTGGCAACTTGGCCATGTCCTGATGCATGAAAATGATCGTGCTGCGGACCTGCTTAAACGCTCCGTCCTTCACGGCCTGACCACCAGCCAGTACATCGTCTATCACGGTGATACCGAAAAGACCTACGACGTCGCAGGACGCACCGCCCACGAAGGCACGTTCAATCGCAATGACGGTTGCTTCCGTGCTCGCAGTACACAGCAAGGCTACAGCCCGTTTAGCACGTGGACCCGCGGTCTTGCCTGGGCCATGCTCGGTTATGCTGAGGAACTCGAATTCTTCAAGACCATCACACCTGCCAAGTTCAAAGAGGCGACCGGCCTGAACAAGACCGATGTGCTCAAGGTCTACGAAAACTGTGCAAAACAAACCTGTGATCACTACATCAAGGACTGCACCAGTCTCGATGGCATCACCTACTGGGACGACGGTGCCCCGAACCTGCACAAACTTGGTGATTGGCAAAATGCTGACGCTGATCCGTACAACGATCACGAACCCGTTGACGCTTCGGCATCCGCCATTGCTGCACAGGGCTTGATCCGCCTTGGCAAATATCTCGGTGCGACCAAAGGCAAGAAATATCTCCAGGCCGGTCTGACCGTTGCCAAGACACTTTTTGACACGCCGTATCTCTCCACCAAAGCCAATCATCAAGGCTTACTGTTACACAGCATTTACCATTGGCCCAATCACTGGGATCATGTCCCAGCAGGCAGCAAGGTTGCCAACGGCGAAGCGAGCATGTGGGGTGATTACCACCAACTCGAACTGGCGATCCTCATCCAACGCCTTGGAAACAAGGGTAAATACCCGACGTTCTACCTGTAAAACCGCTTGTGGTTTAGCGCCCCCGGAAGTTGATGGCTTATGTTTTGTGATCCACAGATACAACCAACTTCCAAATAAATAAACACTCCAAGCCCGCGAATCTCCCAAGGTTCGCGGGTTTGTTTTTTATGCTAAAATGCCCGTCTTCCCTACAGCAGACACGCAAAATGCAAATGAGGTATCGCATGTCTCAACAACCAGTCAGAACCACCATCGTCACCGGTGGCAGCCGTGGCATCGGTCGCGGCATCGCTGTGTCACTTGGCGCTCAACGCTACAACGTGGCGATCAACTACAACTCCAACTCCGCTGCTGCCGATGAAGCTGCCAAGCTTGTCGAAGAAGCTGGCGGTAAAGCCATCACCATCCAGGCGGACATCGGCAACCGTGATGATCACAAGCGCCTGCTCGGTGACACGCAGGATGCCTTTGGGCCAATCGACCTGCTGGTTAACAACGCTGGCATCGCCCCGACCGTTCGTGCGGACTTGATGGAGACCAACGAAGAAAGTTTCGACAAGCTCATTGCGGTGAATCTCAAAGGCCCGTTCTTCCTGACCCAGCTCATTGCAAACCACATGCTGGAAAATAAAGACAGCTACAAAGTCCAGCCTGCGATCGTCAATATCAGTTCGATCTCTGCGGACACTGTGAGTGTGAACCGTGGTGAATACTGCATCTCCAAAGCCGGCGTTGCCATGACCACGCAGCTTTTTGCAGCTCGTTTGGCGGTTGAGGGCATTGGCGTTTACGAAATCCGACCGGGCATTATTGCGACCGACATGACCGGCCCGGTGAAGGAAAAATATGACAAGTTGATTTTTGAAGAAGGACTCCTGCCGATCCCACGTTGGGGTAAGCCTGAAGATATTGCCAACGCCGTGCAGTCCATTGCTGATGGTCACTTCACCTATGCCACCGGCCTGGTTATGCACATCGATGGTGGTTTCCATATTCAGAGACTGTAAAACAAGACATTTTTTTACCACAGAGACATAGAGACACAGAGAAGAAAAGGTAAGAGAAACACACTTCCGTCATTCCCGCGAAGGCGGGAATCCAGTGGCATGTAGTTGACGTCTGCATTTTCCACTGGACTCCCGCCTTCGCGGGAATGACGAAAAAAACGCTGTGACGCTGTGTCTCTTTGGTTCAACATTAATAAAACGAAATGCCCTCATCCCGCCACATCATTATCACCGGCATCGGCCTGATCTCACCGTTGGGATACAGCGCGTGGGAGACGTTCAGCAATTTGCTTGCAGGACGAACACTGCCCGACCGCATGGCTGAACTGCCCGAGGATATCCATCCCCTGGAACTGGCCAAGGTCACCGGGAGTATCGGGATTTCCCATGGCACGATGACGGACCCCGCGGTGGAGCTTGCAGAACGCGCCATCCGTGAAGCCTGCACACAAGCTCGAATTTCACCAGAGGGTTTGGCAGTGGTCACCGGCGCAAGCAAAGGCGCGGTGACACGGTTTTTCAAAGAGCCACAAAACGTAGTCCTCGGGCCGCATGGTTACTGGGCTTCGGAGTTAACGCGACGGCTTAAACTCGGGCCGGTGAAAAACATTGTCGCTGCGTGTGCATCGGGGTTGTATGCGGTACATCATGCCAGACAGATGCTCCTGATGGGGCAGGTCAAGCGTGTCTTGGTGGCGACCGCTGAAGCAGCATTATTGCCACACTTCATTGCAAGCTCACAACGTCTTGGCATTCTCGCCAAACTCACCAAAGCGGATTATATTGGTCGCCCCTTGGATGAAGCGCGTGATGGGTTCATGCTTTCGCAAGTCGGTGGTGCGGTTCTGCTCGAAGCGACGGACAAGCTTAAACGTGGTGATTGGCAGTTGCTCGATACCGCGGTTGGATGTGAAGCGCACGACATGATCCGACCTGCGCCGGGGATGCCGGTGTTAACACGGTTGGCTGAGCAACTCATCGGTGACCGTCACATTGATTTACTCCATCCCCATGCCACCGGCACGCGTGATCAAGACCCCATGGAGTTGGCGGTGTATCGCAAGCATGCGCCCGATGCTGATGTCTATGCCAACAAGGGCGCACTGGGGCACACGCTAGGCAGCAGTGGGTTGGTGTCTCTCATTTTGGCGTGTCTGTGCGCCAAAGCCAAACGCCGTCCGCCGATGCCGTGGTTGCAGTCACCCATTGAGCCACAGATTCAAGCGCAACTCAGGCAGGGGGATTACAGCACGCATGCGATCTTTGCCACGGGTTTTGGCGGTCACGTCGCCGGCGCGGTGATGGGGCGTGTGTGATCAACCATGATGCCAGTGAATTAGAGCACATCAGATCATTAATCTCCATGCCATCTCTCATTTTGTCATTCCCGCGCAGGCGGGAATCCAGTGGTATTCTGGTAACGCTTGCAGATTTCACTGGACTCCCGCCTGCGCGGGAGTGACGAAAAATGGAGATTATTTATTTGAATTGCTGTAGAGCGTTCACTCACTGCATGACTGGTATTGCGTCAGCTTTCATTTGATTGAGCACCGGTGCTCAACGTGACGAATCATCAATTCAGATGCTTACTCTCACTCGACGATCTGATCCTTGAAGGCTTTTTTGAATTCATCGAGTGTTTTGAAACCTTCGGGGAGTTCGGCTTCGTCAGCAAGCAGCGCTGGAATGCCATCGATGATCGGATATTTGAGGCCACCGACTTCGGAGACGAGAAACTTGCCTTCCTGTCGGAGTTTGGATCGGGTGAGTGGGCAGACGACACATGCCATGACAGCCGGGTCGATGGTCGGGCTTGCGGGGGTGGGGCTTTCGGGGGAGTTACTCATGATGCACCTCAAGCGTGAAAAAGCAGTGTCGAGATCATATCACAGAGACGATCGCCACGACGACGGTAGTTGTGGTAATGCTCATCACACTGGGCAATGATCGCATCCGGATCAGCGCCATTGCTGGTTACGAAATCCGACTTGGCGAAGTATTCAAGTTGTGAGCGGTTCCATTCAAAGTGGTACTGGAAGGCGTAGGTGGTCATGCCCACGCGGAAGGCTTGATTGGAACAGGCCAGTGATCCTGCCAGGGGAACGCCTTCAGGTGGGAGCTTGGTGACCTGTTGGCCGTGGAGATGAAATTGCATGCAGTCCCATGCCTGTCCTGCCAGCAGGGCGTCGGTGGTGCCTGGGAAGGCGAGTTTGACGTTATGCCAGCCTATTTCCGGGGCATCCATTTTGGACACTTCACCGCCGAGTGCCGCCGCGATAAGTTGGGCTCCCAGACAGATGCCGACGATCGGTAAGTCCTTGTCGTAAGCTTCTTTGATGATTGCCAACTCCGGCTTCATCCAGGGGATCGCGTCCTGTTTATCGACATTCATCGACCCGCCCATGATCACCAGCCCGGTGATGCCATCCAGATCGTCAGGCACATGGGCCTCCGAGTCATATAGCGGCACGGTAATCAGCTTGTGGCTACGTTGTTGGAGAAACTGCCCCAGAACCGCTGAGGGCTCATCTTTTTCGTGTTGAAATACAAGTATGCTCATGGCAAAAGGATTGCCGGATTTAGGCGATCTGTCAAGCTGATACAGGATGGATATTCGGTTTGCTGATTTTCTGTAGCCAGGGGTTGTGCGCTGCTCGCGATATTGTCGCTGCGCTGCTCGCGACATTGTCGCTGCGCTGCTGGGCAACCCCCGGACCCCCGAAAGGCAAAAAAGACAGTAAGACAGGTTCGGCATCATCCCGACAGATTGAACGAATCTCACCTTGGTGACCGATAACAACTCTATGGCCAAGTTCGACACCATGATCCTTAACTCCGGCGGGCTGCGCAGTCTCGTGGTGACTGCCATGGCGGTCCGTGAAATGGATCCTGAACTGGTCGTCTTGGTTCACTATGCTCAGCGCCAACCCAACAGCCGACATCGCACGGAAATGATGGAGAAACAGGCTGAGCACTTCGGCATTCAGACCATCGTCCGCAGCGAGATGGCCAGTTTGATCCCACGTCCGGGCACTGCCGTGCGGGATGACAATGAACCTTCACCGCCGACGTTTTACCGTCCCCAGATTATGCTCGCTGCTTTGGCCCAGGCCATTGAGTACAAGGTCAAGCGACTGATCATTCCCTATCAGTGCAATGCCATCCACAAACAGATTGCCAAAATCACCGAACAATCAACACTGGTTCAGCACACCGCCGAGTTGGAATTTGAAGGCGAACTGCCACCTCTGGACATGCCTATTCTGGATATGACCGACCGCCAACTTGTCGAACTCGGTGGGCAGATGGATGTCCCCTGGGCCATGAGTTGGAGTTGCCTGCACACCGGTGATGTTCCCTGCGGTGGTTGTCAGGCCTGCATCCGTCGCGCCCAGGGCTTCAAAGAAGCAGGCATCGCTGACGGGCATGATGCTTGATCTATTTTCAAAGTATTTTTGAACCGCCAAGACGCCAAGAACGCCAAGTTTTCAAGGCAGAGAAAAGCAGCATATTTACCACAGAGAACACAGAGTCCACAGAGGGAAAGACATAAAGAATCAACATCGATTCAATGCCTTAAACTCTGTGTTCTCTGTGGTAAAAATATCTTGGTATTTATCTCTTTCCGACCTTGGCGTTCTTGGCGTCTTGGCGGTTCAATCATGCCTTGAAACAAGACTCAAATCCGCTGCCGACGTCTATACGCTGCAGGGCCCATGTCGTAGTGTTTGTTGAACACACGTGAGAAGTAAAAGCGGTTGCCAAAGCCGGTGTCGTGGGCGATCTGGTCGATGGAGTTCTGCGTGTAGATCAATTGCTTGGCAGCTTCGGAGATGCGGCGTTCCTGCACGTACTGGGCAGGCGTCTGGCCGACACATTCGCGGAACCGGCGGATGAAGTAGTCTTCACTCATGTGACACATGGCAGCAAGGTCCGCATTGCCAATCGTCGAGTTGTAATGTTCGTCGATGTACCGCACCGCCGGTTGCACCGCCTGCTGCGATGCCATCGCCTGGTCGCATAGCTTGGCTTTGTCATTGGGCAGTTGCGCGAGCAAGTCGGTGAATGCCCAGTAAAGCAGACTCTTGCAACGACAGAGCATGGAGGCGCTACTGGTCTGTCCATCTTCCATCGCCTGACAGAAGGACAAAAACGCCTTGTCACGCACCATATCCGCAGGTAGCTCAAAGGGTCGATCGAACACTTGTCGGATCAGGGCAGGGGGAATGCCGACCACGTCAAAATGGATGTAAAAGTGGCCGATGTCCTGCTTGTTGATACACGAGTAGGCAACCCAGCCGGGGATGATGTGAATGCGTCCGGGCGTGATGGGGTGATCACCATGGGCTGAATGAATCATGGCCCCGTCTCGATTATTGATATACAGCCGCCAGAAACTATCCGTGGCATGTCGGGCGGTCCATGACGAATCGATGGTCGTCATGGCAACACATAGCGAGCGGATCGAGAGTCGATCACCGACCGACAGTTGAGCAATGATTCGGGGGTGCCTTGGTGCCATATCGGGATAGGATACAAAGAACTTTTTAGACTTGCATCGGTTTTTATTTGTTATAGACTATTACTAAACTTGTTCAACGCTTTATGTCCATAGTCAATCAAGGAAATTCAACCATGGCCAAGATCGATCCTTTCATGCCGACCCCCGCTGACAAATTCACCTTCGGACTTTGGACCGTGGGCAAGACCGGCGCCGACCCGTTTGGCGGGGATGTCCGTGAACAACTCACCCCTGCCCAGATCGTGGACCTGCTGGGTAAAGCAGGCGGTGTGTATGGCGTGAACTTTCACGACAACGACCTGATCCCCATTGATGCGACCGAAGCCGAGGCAGCGCAGATCAAGAAGGATTTTCGTGTAGCACTTCGCCGCAACAAGCTCAAGGTGCCGATGGCAACGACCAATCTGTTTTCCGACCCGGTTTTCAAAGATGGTGCCTTTACCAACAATGACGCAGAGATTCGCGCTTATGCCATCCAGAAGACGATGAACGCCATGACGCTGGGTAAAGAATTCGGTGCGTCGACCTATGTCTTCTGGGGGGGCGGCGAAGGCACGGAGTCCGATGCCACCAAGGACCCGGTCGTCGCAGTCAAGCGGTTCCGTGAAGCGATCGATTTTCTCTGTGAGTATTCCATCAGTGAAAAGATGGGCTACAAGTTTGCCTTCGAAGCCAAACCCAACGAGCCGCGCGGCGACATGTATTTCTCCGTCACCGGCTCGTATCTCGGTTTGATCCCCACGCTCAAACATCCTGAAATGTGTGGCGTGAATCCCGAGTTTGCTCACGAAACCATGGCAGGTCTCAACTTCGTTCACCACGTTGCCCAGGCTTTGGAAGCAGGCAAGCTTTTCCATATCGATCTGAACGATCAAGTCCCCGGTCGCTACGATCAGGATTTCCGTTTTGCTTCGGTAAATTACAAATCCAACTTCTTCCTGGTGAAGTTACTCTCCGACTACAAATACAAAGGCATGAAGCATTTTGACAGTCATGCTTACCGCCAGTCGGACTATGGCGACGTGCTGGAGTTTGCCAAGGGCTCGATGCGGAATTGGAAGATTCTCGAACACAAGGTCAAGCAGTTCAACGCGGACAAGAAAATCCAGAAGCTGCTTAAGGACATTGATCGCCAAAACGCCAAACTCAGCAAACTCACGGGCAAGTTCACCAAAACCAACGCCAAAGCACTGCTCGCTGCGGACCTTGATCGCGTGAAGCTTGCAGCCAAGCCGATGCCCTATGAGGAACTGGATCAACTCGTCGGCGAACTGATCATGGGCGTCCGCTGAATCATTTAAACCGCTTGCGGTTTAGCGCTCCCCCAATTTCAACTACAATGCACGTTGACCGTCACCTGTCGGTCAACGTGTTTTTTATTTTCCAATCAAACATGAAATGAGTCACAACATGGCCTTTATCCACCACGTCGGTTTTCACTGTCACGATGTCAAGAAACAGAAAAAGTTTTATGAAGACGTCTTCGGTTACAAGTGCGTCAAGGTGTTCAAGCCCGGTGAACCTGACGAGTTTTACATGCTCCGAAACGGTGAATCTTGCCTGGAACTCTTCCCGGTCAATGGCGTGAGTCCGGATGCGCGTGGCGGTGAACAGGCTGTGGGATTCAAACACCTGTGTTTTCAGGTCGATGATCTTGATGCGATGATTACCAAGGTTGAGTCATATGGCATTAAGGTCGGTCCCAAGCGCGACTGCTCGGCCCATGTCCCCGGCCTGGTCAACTGCTTCTTCGATGATCTTGAAGGCAACGTCATCGAAATGCTTATCGGCTGGACGGATGATCCCAACGCTGCGTGAGTCTTTGCCTTGATTGAAGAACAGAACATGCAAAATCATCGATGAACATGAGCACCAGATGTAAATCTGGTGCAGGATCGACATCGCAATAACACAAAAAAAACCTGCACAGACATGGCGTCGGTGCAGGTTTTTAATTGACTGTATTCGTCGGGTATCAGACCGCGTCGATGTTCACGCGTTCGATGTCTGCACCGAGTTCCTGCAAGGTTAATTCCATGCGTTCGTAGCCGCGATCAAGGTGGTAAACACGGTTGATGGTGGTGGTGCCACGTGCTGCGAGTCCTGCTAAGACCAAGCCTGCAGAGGCACGCAGATCCGATGCCATGACCGGTGCGCCGATGAGTTCGCGCACGCCGGTGACGAGTACACTCGGACCATTACGGATGAGATTAGCCCCCATACGCAGCAGTTCTGCTACATGCAGGAAACGGTCAGGGAAAATCTTTTCGGTGATGATGGAGTTGCCATCCGCTAAACACAGCAATGCCATGATCTGGGCTTGAAGGTCTGTCGGGAAGCCGGGGTGGGGTTGCGTGGTCAGTTGGACCGGTTCAAGCCGACGTGACGAAGCGATGCGCACGGTTTGGCGAAGCGGGTCGGTTTCGTCAATGGGTTCGAGTTCCACGCCGATGAACTTGAGACGGTCGACCACTGCGGAGAGGGCATCAACCGGGCAGTTCTCCAGAGTGACATCACCGTTGGTGATCGCACCTGCCATGACGTAGGTACCTGCTTCGATGCGGTCGGGCATGACGGTGAAGTCCACGCCGGTGAGCGAATCGACACCTTCGATGGTGATACGCGGCGAGCCGGCGCCGGTGATGCGGGCACCCATCTGGTTGAGCATGTCAGCCAGGCCTTCGATTTCCGGTTCGCATGCTGCGGACTCAATGATGGTGGTGCCTTGGGCAAGGGTCGCTGCGGACATCACGTTGGCGGTACCCAGTACGGTTGAACCGAACGGCCCACCGAGAAACAGGCGTGTGCCCTGGAGTTTTTTGCCTTTGGGAAGCGATGCGACGATGTAGCCTTCATCCAGGTGAATCTGTGCTCCGAGGGCTTCAAGACCACGCAGATGCAGGTCCACCGGGCGGTCGCCGATGTTACAGCCACCGGGCATGGACACACGGGCCTGCCCACGTTTGGCAAGCAGGGGACCGAGGGTGCAGATGCTCGCACGCATGGTTCGGACGATGTCGTAATGGGCAGTGGACTTTGAATCGTCGTTGGCATGGAGGGTGACATTGCGCCCCTTGCCATCGTCCCCATCACGTTGGGTTGGGCAGCCTAGTGAGTCGAGTAACCGCTGCATATTGCGGATGTCCGCGAGGTTGGGACAATCGCGCAGGATGACAGGTTGGTCGGTGAGCAGGGCCGCTGCCATGAGCGGGAGCGCTGCGTTTTTCGAGCCGTTAATGCGTACCGTGCCGCGGAGTCGTTTTCCGCCCTGAATGATAAATGCGTCCATGTTGGATGTTGTCGCAGATTCATCACACAAAAGCAACCCGACCGCCGAGCGAGACAGGGCAAAAGATGGTAAAACATGTGGGAAATTTGAATGAACAAGACGGATTTAACCGCAGAGACGCAGAGGACGCTGAGATAGGACAGGAAAGATAGTTGTTGATTGCTGATGCGAAAACAACATGAACAATCAATTCAAATCTGGCTTGTCAACCTGTTTGAACTCTGCGTACTCTGCGTCTCTGCGGTAAAAATGTCTTGAAAGAAAATTGCACCAAGGAAGCACACATGCTCGAACTCGAATCACTGATCAAGGACGTCCAGGATTACCCCAAGCCCGGGATTGTTTTCAAGGACATCACGCCGTTGCTCGCCAGCCCCAAGGGTTTGGCGATGTCGGTTGAACAGATGGCCAACCCGTTTCGGGGCAAGGGCATTGACGTGGTGGTCGGTGCTGAGAGTCGCGGTTTTATTTTTGGTACCGCCATTGCCCAGGCTTTGAGCGCTGGTTTTGTGCCGATCCGCAAGCCCGGCAAACTCCCGCGTGAAATCCGCAGCATGGAGTATGCATTGGAGTATGGCACGGATAAACTTGAAATTCATGCCGACGCCGTGAAGCCCGGCCAGAAAGTGCTCATGGTCGATGACCTGCTGGCAACCGGTGGCACACTCGACGCCTGCTGTCAGTTGATTGATGGTCTGGGTGGCGAGATCGTTGGCATTACCGTTTTGCTCGAATTGTCCTTTTTGCCCGGTCGAGATAAAGTCAAACGCTTCGGTGATGTGCATGCTGTGATCAGCATCTGACATATGGCATCAAAAACGCTTTCATCCAAAGAAGCACCACCACCCCGGTTGCCCAAGGGCCATTATTTCAAAGCTTCGCAGCGCCCTTTGCAGTCGTTGCTGTTCCTCCTGCCGTTCATTTTGATCTATGAATTCGGGATGTGGTATTTCGCAACGCACTCACCGGATGGCGTGGCAAGGGACATTTACGCGCGGGCGTTACTGGAATATTTCTTCCGACTCTTTGATATCACCGGCTATTACCTACCGGGCTTGATGGTGGTCATCGTGCTATTGACGATGCACTTTTTCCAGAAGGATCGCTCGGAAATTCCCACGCGGACATCGACATGCCTGTGGATGGGGGCGGAGTGTCTGGCGTTGGCGTTCCCGCTATTCATCTTTGCGATGGTCCTGGCCAAGGCGAATTTGGCGATGGCTCTGCAGGCACCTGCCACGGAGTTGCATTGGTCTGCGCAACTGGTCTACTCATTTGGTGCTGGGATTTACGAGGAATTACTCTTTCGGCTGATTCTCATCGTGATCCTGCATATGGTGCTCGTCGACGGTCTGAGCTTACCCAAAAAGCCGACGAACATGGTGATCGTGCTGATCTCCGGGCTGGTGTTTTCGCTGTATCACTTCTCCGATGCCAACCCGTTTGATTGGTTTAAGTTCACCTTTTACACCGGGGCTGGCGTGTACTTCGCGCTCATCTACGTGGTCCGCGGGTTTGGGATCGTGGCAGGGACTCACGCGTTGTATGACGTACTGGTGGTCCTGCTGAAAATGATGTGAGATTGAATCATTTACAAGCCGTCTACCATTTCGTCATTCCCGCGCAGGCGGGAATCCAGTGGCATACTGTTGACGCCTGCATCTATGTCTGCGCGGGAGTGACGGGAAGTACAGCGTCATCGTGGAGATAGTTCATCCGCGACATCATGCACGAATCTCAGTCATACAAATGTTCAACCGCAAACGCCTGAGCTGCATTGACCAATTCGTCGGGAATCTGTTCGTGTTTAATGACCGATTCGATGATGATGGGGACTTTGGCATCCACGCGTGGTGCGATCCGTTTACAGGCTTGAATGGTGGCAACGTCCAGGCCCCAGTGTTTACCTGCCATGTCGATGCGACTTAAATGAATTTCCTTGAGTCGATCCACAAAGCTGGCAAGCATGGCAATGGCGACCGACATCGTCGAATCCACCTGCCTGGCATGGGCAACATCAAAACACCAACTGGCTTCGGGGAGCATCTGGAAATATTCGAGCATTTCCGTTGCTGTGCGTCCCAGCGGTTTACGGTGATCCGAATTTTCAATGCACAGATAATGTCCCAGGTCCCGCCATGGTTTGGGATCTTCAATCAGATCCGGATGGACGATGATATTCCACTTGCGCTTGGCAATGGGCTCAAGCATGTCACAGAGCGTCTGTGCATCAAGGTTCACGAGTTTGCTTGGCGCGTGAAACGAAACACTGCGAAAGTCCGAGACATCCAACCCGTCTTCCAAGGCTTTGAGCAATGGGGGCAGTTCGTGTTCACGCAGCGCAGAAAGTTCGATGACATCGATGTTGTAAGAACGCAGGACATCGATGGCATGCCGAAAATCACCTTTGGCCAGACTTCCGCTAGAGAATCCAATTTGCCGTTTCAAAAGATACCATACCTCCGAATGCATTGTGCCAATGCCTGATGATCGTCAAGAAACAGGGCTTCAAGCGCTTCGTTAAACGTTTCACCCAGTTGTTGGACTTCATCAAACAGTTCGTTACCCGTAGCCGTCTGTGGAGTCAGTTGCGTCAGCGTCCGGCGAGAGGGTGGGTCATCGAGAATCGCCAAAAAGCGATCGTATGCACCAAGCAGTCGCCCAGCTGTTTGCGGGGAACTTAATTGTAACAGGGCATTGCACAGTCGATCCAGTGGGGTCAGCGAGACCTGCTTCAAAAGGACATTGACCAACCGGGATTCGGGGTGTTCGTGATCAAAGAGATGGGTATCAGCGTTGGCTTCCTGGAGTTCACAGGCAAAGCACATCAGCAGCCCCGAAGCGAACATGAGTTTACGCGACAGTCGAAGTTTACTTTTACGCAGCGCCCATTTGTGATTGGGACTGTCCCAGGCTTTCTTGGCATAGTCCACGGCCATGGTTCGCCAATAGCGCACGATGTCGTTGAGCAAAAAACGTGGGACTTCCAACGCGGCTTTCTCATCGGTCAATGCCATCGGCAAGCCGTCATGGACATAACGCTGCAAAATCTGTTTCAGAACGCGCTGATGCACGACACTACCGACAATGGCGGTGGACTCAAGAATCATCAGCAAGCGTCGGGTCTGGTTGATGTTGGTGTCTTCCTGCCCGCCGATCTGGTGGATCAGATCATGGCTGAAAGTCATGTTGCCAAACGTGCCGGTGTTGCCGGGTTTGGCCAGATCAAGCTCTGCAAGGATGTCGCCGACGCGTTGAGCAACACGGTAATGCTGCGGGTTGGCGCCGGTGTCCAGCAGCAAAGTCCAATCGACATCCGAGCCGCTGGTCCACTCGTTACGAGACAATGAGCCGAACACCACCAAGGCTGCATCGCTGGGGATGAGGCCCGAGTCATGTTCTGCAATGGCATCGTGAATCTGCTTACGGATGGCGGGGGCGTTTTGTCTGGCGCGGGCGATTGCTGGCCAGTGTTGTTGCCACTGCGTGCAAAGTCCGTCGAACCCGGATTGGTCGTTGGTCGCGTGAGCCATGTGTGTAACAGTGTAAAGATTCTCAAACCGGCTGAAAAGCCAATCACCGCCTTGATTGTCACAAGCGTTACAGACGAATCTGATTTGAATCCAAGTGATAAGCAAAATTTGCCTTGCTTGACTTCAAATCTTTTGATTGGGTTGGAGAATTATTGATTGAAATGGAAAGCAAATATGACGATGAAAACTGCGATTTTATTGGTAGGTGTGCTGAGCATCACCGCCAACACCGCCATGGCCAGTCCGATTGTGGATGGCCGGTTTGATGCTGGTGAAGGTTACAACTATTCGGTGAGTATTGACCCGAGCAGCTACAACGTGGATAAGAATCCCGGTGATCCTGCAACGATGTATTTCTTTCAGGACCCCTCGACCTTCAACCTGTCGGTCTTTGTGAGTCTGCCAACGACATACGTGGATAACAGCTATGGCGTGAACGCGGTGGGTTGGACCAACAAGGGACATTCCTTCAAGGACCTGCTCAATAGTGACAAGGCCGACTTCACCGTCAGTATCAACAATCAAACCGTGCTGCAATTCGGTATTGACTATCTCTATCAACCCAAACACTCGGACGCATGGTTTGCGGGTGTGGATGGCAATGATGGTTTTACCAGTGATGACAATGCTGTCCTTGGTGCTGCAACATCCATGCAGTACAACCTTGGTTTGGCGGGTGCATCGGATTACCTTGAGAACTCACCCAACGCCTCCAGTGACAGCTATGACAACAGCGCATTGGTGGATTGGATTTTTGAAGCGACCTACGAATTTGAGATTGATGGCGATGTGCTGGGTAATCAGTTTGTCTTGGGTGATGGTGAATGGCTTAACGGTTTTGAACTGTATCTGGATGACCTGCATGCCTCGCCCAACAAGCGATCCGAGTTTGCAGGCATCACGCCACCGCCACCTTCAGCGGTTCCCGAACCGTCTTCTGCCGCCTTGCTTGGGTTGGCTGCGATGGGATTGCTCGCGCGTCGTCGCCGCAGTTCACGTCGCTAAGTGATGAACAAAACTTGATCATGTATAAGGCACGTTGGGTGATCCTGGCGTGTCTTTTCAATTGGCAAAGGCACGGGCGACCGCATCATGTGTGATCTTGCCAGCACGCATGTTCAGCGCGGAGGCAAAGGCCGGATCGCTGGCAATGAGTGTGTCCAGATCGGTGTTGGCCAGCTTGAGCACATACGGCTGCGTGGCATGACACAACGCCTGCGTACTCGTGCGACCCACCGCACCGGGCATGTTCGAAACACAGTAATGCACCACGTTATCCACGATGAATGTCGGATCAGCATGCGATGTTGGTTTTGATGTTTCGACACAGCCACCCTGGTCCACGCCCACGTCCACTATCACGCTGCCGGGTTTCATGGTCTTGAGCATGTCCCTTGGGATAAGCACGGGTGTTCGACCACCGGGGATGAGCACCGCGCCGATGATCAAGTCCGCCCGCGCTGCATACTCAGCAATGGCATGCGGGTCGGAGTACACCGTGTGGACATTGGGGGGCATCACGTCATCCAGATATCGCAGGCGATCCAGGTTGATGTCCATGATCACCACCCGCGCCCCAAGACCTGCAGCGATGCGCGCTGCATTGGTCCCGACCACGCCCGCACCAAGTACCAGCACTTCACCGGCTTCGACACCGGGTACGCCACCAAGCAGAATCCCGCGACCCATGGTCGGTTTTTCCAGGTACTTGGCACCTTCCTGAATCGACATTCTGCCTGCGACTTCACTCATGGGGGTGAGCAGGGGGAGTGTGCCATGCGCGTCGGTGAGTGTCTCGTATGCCACGGCGGTGATGCCTGCATTCAAACACGCCTGCGTTAATTCATGGCTTGCTGCAAAGTGGAAATAGGTGAAGACGATTTGATCCTGTCGCAGCAACGGCCATTCGTCTTTGAGTGGTTCCTTGACCTTGACGATCATCTGCGCTTGGCCAAAGACCTCTTGAGCGTTGTCGATGAGTGTGGCGCCAGCTTGCTCATAGTCGCTGTCTTCATAGCCACTGCCGACACCTGCGTTGGTTTGGACGAGGACCTGGTGTCCTGCCTTGGTGAGTAACTCCACGCCAACGGGAAGGACTGAGACGCGATATTCGTGTTGCTTGGTTTCTTTGGGGATGCCGATGATCATGAGGTGACCTCCATACTGCTTGTTGGACCGATCTCCATTATGCATTACGCAGGTTCATGTCGCAATGGTTTTAGAGCAATTCATACAATTAAACTTCACATCCCGTCACTCCCGCGCAGGCGGGAGTCCAGTGGAACTTGCAAGGGCGCACAGAATACCACTGGATTCCCGCCTGCGTGGGAATGGCGAAATCAACGTTTACTTGCGTTTGCGGCTTTGAATCCACTTGCTGATGGCTTCCTTACGGGTTGCCCATGCATTGGGTTCCATGCGAACGCTCAGGAATTTGGCATACATCCCTGTGAAAATCTCTGCGATGCGACGACACGAAAGAATGCGTGCTTCGATGACTTCACGCGGTGACTGGGCTTCATCCGGATCAGGCAATTTTACGGATGAGAGAATCATCATGTCTGCTTGGAAGGTCAGTTCCCATTGTTCGTTGGAGCCTTCGTCAGCGACGATCATGCCTGCCTTGCGAGGCCACTTGCCGGTGACCAGTGCGTCAGCCGCTTCGACCAGTCGCGTCGGACCATCGCCGGTGAGAGTCTGCTTGCCACCGACTTCCCAGGCACAGTCCATGGCCAGGGAGCGATCGAAAAGAATGCCGATGCTGTCCTTGCGTGGCGCACCTTCGACATCAATTTCAACCGAGCCTTCGTGTTCTTCAAGAATCCACCACATCCACAGCAGAAACTCGTTGCCCAGAAAGTCCTTCATGTCGATGCTGGCGGTTGCCCAGGGTACCAATGGGATGGAGATGTCCTGGCCCGGTGCTGCGTCTTCGTGGTTCTCCGTTGCACCAGCAGGGGGAGCGGTGAAGGCAGACGGGCGAATGTCCTCAAAGTCGCGCGTCTCGCCCTTGGACGAGAGTATCTGACGCGCAATGCCACCGGAGGTCAGTTGATCCAGTTCAATGTTGAAACTGTCGCGCATGATCTTGTGAAGCTCGTCGACAATGGCGTTACCGACTGCACCGCAGAACAGTTCCTTGCGTTGCAAATCCCAGAGGATTGGCACCATTTTTGATTTGCGATATTTCCCCGCTGCCAATTCCTCCTGAAGTTGACGGCTGGTCAACTCATTGGCTTCGCGCTTCTCGGCTTTGGAGAGAAAGCCCAGTGAATCGTCCTTGGTCGAGGCAACGGCCTGCTCGTGCATGCGTTTGTAGGCCTGCTTGATATCCGAGGGGACTTTGTGTGTGTCGATGCGCAGGGCAAAGAGCAACGCCGGGCCGAACCCGTTTTTGGCGTAGGTGAATTGCGTGTCAAAAACATGCTCACCGGTGACAAAACCGACTTCGATTTCCTGAGGCACGCCGATGGACTGTTCCTTAAAGGCAAACTCACTGAGAATGGAGATGGCAGTTTCATCTGCAGCAGCGGGGGCATCGCCGGAGACCGCAAAGCGGCAGAAGGTGGCACGACCGGTGTGAAAGGACATATTGCAAGCGCCTCAAAAAATGAGTGTTCAAGTTCAAGTCAATGTTCAATAGCAGGGTGATAGTTTACGGCAAAGCTTCAAAGGCTTCATCCATGTTGCGAACGATCGTGAATTTCATCGTCAGCTTGGTCAGGTCGAACAGATCCTGCACCCGTCGATTCATGCAGCAGAGGACAAGCTTGCCCTGGCGGTTGAGCATGGAGTTGTTGATCATCAGCAGCATCCCCAGCGAGGCCGAAGACAGGTGTTCGACTTCTTCAAAGCTGATGATGAGTTTGGGGTCGGCAGTTTTGTCAATGATCTGGACAATCTCCGGGCCAATCTGTTCAGGCGGCATGTTTTGAAGAATGCACTCCGCCAATTTGACGATGTGAATGCCTTCTTCAATGGTGACCGGAAAGGTGCCGTCTGACATGTGAAGCTCCGCTGGGAAATTTACCTGATACGCACATAATTTAGCGTGTCAGGGGGTCTGCTGCAAAGTCAGGAAGCCCGATTTCTCGCAGCCTCAAGCGCTTCGATCGTACCTTTGGCTTGATTCACCGTTAAACGTTGGACAATCTGCCCACTGGGATCAACCAGAATCGCCGTCCGCTGTGTCACGCCGTTGTAATCGCCACCTTTCCAGGCGCCGTACATTTTGGTCACCTTGGTGTGTTCATCACCTAAAAGCGTGAACGGCAATTGATACTTGGCGCGATATACATCCACCATGTCCGGCATCTCAACACAAATGGCAAGCGGGGTTGCATTCACCTGGCCGAGGTTACGGATCAACCCGGTGAACTCGTTGGCCTGACAGGCACAGGCGGGCGTGTCACTGAGCGGGAAGAAGTACAGCAGGACCCATTGTCCACGCAGAGCACTGAGCTGGACCATCTGCCCGTCATGGTTCTGCAGCGTGAAGTCCGGGGCGGTGCGTGTCAGGGTGGGGGTCGCATGACGGTGTGTCGTGGGGGTGGATTCACAGCCAGTCAGGGGAATCACTGACAGGATGGCAATCAGGAATGTGATGAGGTGGGCGTGTCGCATTTGCACAATTGCTCCAGCGTTATAGGATGAACAGACTGTTGGTACGAAACTTTATCAATGTAACGGGATTTGCGCATGAGTGACAACTATCCACAGGTGAAAATGGAAACTTCTCAAGGCACGTTGACCATCGAGCTCTGGCCCGACGTTGCACCAGGACACACGGAAAACTTTCTCAAGCTCGCACGCCAGGGATTCTATGACGGCTTGACTTTTCATCGCATTCTCCCTGAGTTTGTCATTCAAGGCGGTTGTCCACGCGGTGACGGCACTGGTGGTCCGGGTTGGACCATCAAGGCTGAGTTCAACGACCGTGAACATGTCAAAGGTGTCCTTTCCATGGCACGCTCGGCACATCCTGACTCGGCGGGTAGCCAGTTCTTTATCTGCCTTGGCCGCGAACGCTGTCAGCATCTTGATGGTCAATACACAGGCTTTGGCAAAGTTCTCGAAGGACTCGACGTCGTGGACAAGATTGCTGCAACCCCGTTGACCGACATGCGTGCCGGCTCACCGGTCAAAGCTCCGACGATCAACAAAGTCACCATCCTCGGTGAGTGATCGCAGCCGCTGAATATCCAAAAATAAAAACACCGTGATGTGAAAGTCACGGTGTTTTTTATGTTCTTTTCAGTCCGATTCATGCACCACTGGTGGTCGTTCCGTTGAGGGCGACATAGGCTTTCTGGATGTTGGTGTAGGTGTCACCGACGATGTAGTAAACCATGTTGTCATGACGCCAGGCGATGATCGGATGTTGACTTTCCGGGCCGCGGATGCGGAAGACCTTGTCGGGGACCAGGTCCAACGTGCCGTCATCGGGGGTGATCCAGAGACTGATGGTGTCGTTCTTGCCGGTGGGATTGATGGACTTGTAAACCAGGTGGGCGGCTTTACCGTTGGGGATGGCACACGGACCGGCGCCGGCAAACTTGTAGCCGGCATTGCTCAGGTCCAGGCAGGGATAAGCTTGGCCACCCAGATGTTCGCTGATTACCTTGGGCATCTCTTCAATGCCATGCGGGTTGGAAGCGAAGTTGTGCAGACGGGTGATTTCCTTGGCACAGGTATTATGTCGGTTGGCAAAGCGATCCACCTGAGTCGTCGGCAGAATCGATGCTGCCGTGTAATCGTTGAAGCCGGGAATATGTTCGGAGTCGGCCTTGGCGGAGTACTCAAAGCCGGGGGTGACGACAGGTTGGTTAAAGTACATGAACAGGGACAGGCAAATCGCCACGGCTGCTGCAAGACCACTGAGCATCGCCGTCACCTGGTAAGGGCGAATGCGAGCGATCACCGCGTCCTGTTGCTCATCAATGCTCGGTTCTTCGAGCATCTGCATCACCGACTGCCTGAGCATGTCCGGCATCGGTGGGCAGTCGGAGGTCATACACCGGCAGACACTGTCACGCAGCTGCTGCTGATGGGCGACACGTGCTGTGGCGTTGGGGTCCATTTTCATGTGCTCCAACAGACGTAGATTCTGATCCACATCCAGTTCACCGTCAGCAAAGGCGGCCAGATATTTTTTACATTCGTTGCTGTTCATAGCTACACACCTGATATATCAATACCAACATAAAGATATCGACACTTTTCCCCTTGGGAGTCTTTGATATGGCCTTACTCGGCCACAGAAATTCCATGCTCTTGAGCCAACTCAGCCAGTTGTTCCGACAGAACGCTTCGGGCACGATACAGACGGCTCATCACCGTCCCTAACGCCACGCCGAGTACATCGGCTATTTCCCGGTACTTCAAACCTTCCACCGCCCAGAGTAAAAGCACTTCGCGGTAGTGGTCGGGCAACTCGTGAATCGCGTCCTTGAGACGGTCATCGACTTGTTCCCAGTCCAGGGTTTCCAAATCCCAGCAGGGACTTGGCAGATTGATGTCATCCGGTGCCGATTCATGCCCGAGATCTTCCACGAGGGTTGGCGCGCGTTTGGCTTTGCCGATCTTCGTGTAAAACGCGTTGTGAAGAATCTTGAACAGCCAGGGCTTGATCCCATTTTCACGCAGTTCAAAACTCGACTCAGCACGCAGGGCTCGCAGGAATGTCTCCTGCACCAGATCCGATGCTTCGTCTGGATGACGGGTCAGATGAAAAGCCATTCGGTAAACCGAATCCATCTCTGCCATCATCAACTGTCTTGCTTGACTATGAGCCACTTTTCTATACTCCTGCCAACATTACCCGGCGTTGGTGGACATTATTCCACAGTCAACAAGAAAGTTGAACGGAATTTTGGCGTTTGAGACAAGTTGCAGAATGAGTTTGGTTTGCCCGTTGGGGGACATAATCGCGTTGGGGAAGCGTTATCGGCTGATCTCAAAGGTCCCAAACCAGAATGACTGCGGGGGCATGGATGCGAGTTGAAGCTTGTGTGTTTCACGGGGCAGTACCTGACCATGACCCGCAAGTTGTTTTAAATTCGAGACTTTCAGCCAGCGGGGCAGATCGCGATCCAGGTCCACCGACGCCTGCATGCCGTTACAGACCAATAGATATCCACTGCCTTTCTCTGGGTTCACTGAGACGAACCCCGACCAGTTTACGCCGTCCGGTTCCGTGCCGATGGGATAGACCGTACCGTCATGAATCGCCTGGCGATGGGCTTTCCACAAGTCCACCAGGGGGCGGACCTGCTCGAAATAATCACTGGGCAAATTCGAATTTTCAAACCAACCCAACGGCTGACAAAACATCAACGGTGCAAACAAACTCTCCGGGGAGATGTGTCCTGGTGCCAGCGGGTCGTTGGCATACAGGTCGGTGTTCCGCGTATTGTTCAGAAACATCATTCGTATCCGCATCGGGTCCACCCAGCGACTGAGTTGCCAGAGATTCCGAAATGTCTGGTGTGGCCAGTAATTGTGCCAATCACTGTAACGGTTGGTCACAAACAGCGGCCCGCAATCGATCCGACCGAAGTACCCCGGCCGACGGTTGAGTGTGATATCCAGGTCCACAATGATCTGGTGATTGGACTGCTTGCCCAGTGCATCAAAAAATGCCTGGAGATGTTCCTCGCCACGCGGAGTCCGTGAGTTGATCGCATCGAACTTGAAATGCCGAATACCGTAGGCTCTATGCAGACTCATGACAGTCTCCACGTCTTTCTCCCAATGGGCAAAGTCCTTGGCACTATCCAGGGCATACCACAAGCCAAGCGACACACCCGCTTTCTCGGTCGCAGCGAGAATTGTTTCAAAACCATTGGGAAAACGCACTGGATCCGGCGACCAGAAGTTCGTGCTATGCTCCTGAAAGCCTTCCCATTTTCCATTGACTGTAGCAGCGTCGATGGAGTTAATGCTCCGACCTCTCTGCCAACCATCATCCAGTTGAATCACTTCGACACCCAGACGTGCACCTGCCTCGATCTCCTGGAGAATAAACGCTTCGGTCATCCGTGAATCCTGCGAGCGATCGCCCCATGTGTTGGACAGAAAGTTGATTTCGTCCCAGCTCATGAGTTTTCGTTGGGCCTGATGCAGGGCGCGGGTTTGGCCGAGTTTGCCCCCGGTGTAGGTGATGATCTGCCAGGGATACGTTCCATCCTCACGGAGTTTGGCGGTAAAGCCACCTTCCTGATTGGAGACAATGATCAGATCCCAATTGGATTGCACCGCTCGAATCTCCGGCAGGGGGCCGAGTTTGATTGCGATCTTACCCGTCTGATCAAGCACGTTTTCAAACACAAACAAATTGCCCTTGAGCTTGTGGCTTTCCACTGGATGCAATAGCCAGTCATCAACTTGGGCCAATTCATTATTGTGATCAGTAACATCCAGCAATGTCACCGACGTGAGCATCGTATGCTGTGGCAGGGTCAGATTGATCGTCTGAGGTTCTGATCCCACCAGGCTTGCAAAGGCATCACCAGGCGTCATCCGTTTGGAAGTCAGGACGAACAGCACGCAAACGATGAGAATCGCAAACAAAGTACTGGATAAACTCAGGGTGGTCACCAAGCGGTAAAGGCCTATGCGCCCTGGCTTGCTGTGATCTGAAGTCATATCGGACCCTCTGTTTTCGAGCGTTTATATCAAGAACCTTGCGACTTATTGGAACTATCGGCCTATTTCTGATGTGAATTTCGTTTCCATGCCCGAATCATGACCAAACATGCAAAAACACCGACATACATCTGGAATGCCGGTGTCTGTTTGTGGTCATGACGTCTTGAATCACAAGCCGCCAGATAAGATCAAAGATCGAAACTGACGGACGTTGCGTGATTTGTTAATCCGTGATCTTTTCCTGACGGTTGCTGTGACCTGCGTAAAACGCATCAGCGATGGTGTCCACCTCGTTGAATTGGATCAAGGCCTGCTTGCCATGCAGGTGACAGGTCCGCCCATCACGCCAGGCCCATTCGCCACGTTCACATTTGTCTGCTTTGACAAAGCCATTGATGTACAGGCGGCGATCCTGGAACTCCGTGGTGTTAAAGCCGCCCCCGTGCACCGTATAGGCACTCCACAATGCCACATCACCGGGGTTGAGCACCATGTCCCTGATACGGCCATCCTTTTCATACTCCGGCACGTTGTACAACGCGGTGTGGTATGGATCATGCTCGTAGTCCTTGTGTGATCCGGGGACGACTTTCATCGCGCCGTTCTCAGCACGATGCGGATCGATGGCAATGCCGGTTTGGACCCATGACGGGAACAGGTCATGGAACGCTTCGACCGGCTGACGCGAACGCACATCACGATGCAATGGCCATGTCACACGCGAGCCGGGCTTTTTCCAGTGCAGTTGGTTGATGATCTGTTTGATATTGATGCCGATGAGCGGTTCGAGAATCATCAGCAGCCGCGGGTCGGTGCGGTAGTGATCCATCACCGGGTCATGATAGGACGGCCATTGCATGCCACGCACGAGACTTTCCTCGTTTTCCTTGTCGATCCAGATGACAGTATTCTGTTTACGCCATGTGTGTCCAAGCAGTTGGCCGGTGAATTTCCAACGGTCACATGCTGCTGAGAGTTGCTCGATTTCGTGGGGTGCAAAGACATTGCGGATGATGGTGTAGCCTTCCTCCCAATACTGATCCACATGTGCCTGGGTCATGGGGTTTTGCGGGTTGGCGGTACTGATGGGCTGTTGTTTGTCGGATTCGACATGCTGTTGGCTGGTGGTCGCGGTCATTGGTTTGACTCCATGAGGTGAGTTTGGATTTGCGATGCGGTGCGTTTTAAAGCATCAATCAATTCCGGAAGACGTTTGGGACTGAATGCCGTGTGATGGCCGGAAAAGCCAACTGCTGCGATCACACGATCCTGTTCATTGCGAATGGGAACCGCAAGGCTGGCAGAGTCTTTGCCGTTCTCGCGGTCATTGAGACTGTAATCCAGCCTGGCGATCTGGATCAGATTCTTTTTCAATGCTGAAGCACTGGTGAGCGCCTTGGGGCCGAGTTGCGCATAGTCCAGTTCCTTGAGAATCGTATCGCGCTCTTGAGCCGGTTTGAGTGCTAAAAACAATTTGCCACTGGCTGAGGTGTTGGCATGAAGCACACTGCCCAGCGTCTCGGTGACATCACGAATCTGACCATCATGCGTGACACATGCCACACTGATCCCATCATGACCAAACGGCATCGCCAATGTCATCGGCAAGTGCACACGACGCACCACACGCTGCATCACCGGCAAGGCGATCTGGCGGATCGGGATATTGCGAAGCAGTGCATGCCCCAACCGCAATGCACCAACACCAATGGCGTACCGGCGCTTGGCATCCTTCTCGACATACTGATTTTCAACCAACGTCTGAAGCAGGCGATGAACGTGACTCTTGGGTAAATCCAACGCCACCGCCAACTCGCTGATCCCATGCGGCTGGGCCGAGCTTGCGAGATATAACAACAATTCCAAACCATTGGCGAGGGTATGGTTCATCGCAGGATTCTAGGATGTAGAACAACCAGGTCAAGAAAAAGTTCTGGTATTTGGAACAAATAAAAGTAAAGATATATCGGTGTTTTTAGGGTTTTTTTGATGCAAACGTGTTGTGGTCGCAGCATTTGAAAGGTTGTTGAGTGAGACAAAGCCGTGTTGCTCCTGCGACACGGGTTGCCTTGTTGTGAATCTTACACGTGAACACCCGTTCCCCGGGAGGGATACGGTTTTTAATGAGCATACACAACCGCCTGTAATGCAGTTTCATTCACATGTAAACGTACCAAACCAGTAGGACTGAGGCGGCATGTGCGTCACTTGCGCCAAACCGTCTTCGCACTCCAAGCGACCCATGCCCAGTAGTTGTTTGCTGTCGGTGAGTTTGAGATTGGAAGGCAGGTCTTTGGAGAGATTTACGCTGGTGTTCATGCCGTTGCAGATGAGCATGTATCCGGATTTACCATCGTCGGACAGTGAGACGAGTCCTGACCATTGCACGCCGTCGGGTTCGTTGCCGATGGGGAGAATGGTACCCGCATGGATTTGATCACGATGTTGCTTCCAGACATCGACCATGGGCTTGATCTGTTGGAAATAGGACTTTGGCAGGTTGGAGACTTCAAACCAACCCAGAGGCATGCAGAACATCAAGGGTGCGAACATCGTTGCAGGTGAAATCTGAGCCGGTGCCAGCGGATCGTTGGCATAGTGTTCCGTGTTTCGGTCATGGTTGAGCAGCATCATGCGAATGCGTGACGGTTCAATCCAATCCACCATCTGCCAGATGATCCGAAGCGTGTGATGCGGCCAGTAATTGTGCCAATCGGTGTAGCGGTTACACACGAATAGCGGCCCACAGTCGATGCGTCCGAAGTATCCGGGGCGGCATCCGGAGGTGATGTCCAGGTCAACGACAATCTTGCCATCCGACTCTTTGAGGACAGCATCGAAGAACTTGTAGAGATTGATTTCACCTTCACGGTTGCGCGTGTTGATGCTGTCGAATTTGAAGTGACGGACACCATATTGTTTGTGCAGTTGCAATACGGTTTTGACGTCCTGCTCCCAGTTGGCAAAGCAGTTGGCTGAGTCGGGGGCATACCACAATCCGATCACCAGCCCTGCATCTTTGGCAGCTTGGAGAATCGGTTCAAGACCATTGGGAAAACGCTCAGGGTCCGGCACCCAGAAGTCAGACTCACCATCGTGGAAACCTTCCCAGACCCCGCCAGCCTGTTGAGCCTGTGCGGAGTTGGACGTGCGTCCTGCCTGCCAACCGTCATCGAGTTGGACGACTTCGACACCGAGTTTTTTTGCAGCTTCGATCTCCTGAAGAATGAACCCTTCATTCATACGCGAGTCTTGCGAGCGATCCCCCCATGTGTTGGAAAGGAAGTTGATTTCATGGCAGAGCATGTGCTGTTTCTGAGCCTGATGAAGTGCGCGGGTTCGACCGAGTTTGCCCCCGGTGTATTCGATGACTTGCCAGGGGTAGGGGTCTGCATCGTTGAGCGTTGCGATGAATCCGTCTTTGCCGTTGGCGGTGACGTGGATATCCCATTCCGACTGGACACCGCGCCATTGCGGCAGGGGGCCGAGTTTGACTGCAATTTTGCCCGACTGATCCAGCACGTTTTCAAAGACAAAAAGATTGCCCGAGAGGGTGAGTTTTTCGCAAGGGTGCAGCATCCAGCGTTGCTCCTGAACCAACTCGTTATACCGATCGGTTCGGTCGCGTAGGATCACTGCAGTCAGCAGGACATGCTGAGGCAACTGGACGGTTTGGCCCTTGATCTCGTCGATGTGGGTTTGGGAGGTCAGTGGGTTGGACTCAATGCCGGTGACCATTTTCATTTCCTTGCACTACTTGAAATAATCTTGTCTTCAGGTCGAATTGCCCCGTGACATCATACTGTTTTCTGGCTTTGCTGACATGTTTGTCGTACGCGGGTAGTGGTTTGTGTTAATGGGTGCAATCGTGACTGATCTTGTTAAGATATGGTATCGGAGTGTACCTCTGCGAGTTCAAACGACTTCGTGTTCCGGTAAGTTCCCGTTTGAATGACAACCTTTTTCGTCCATGGAAAATAACCGCCTGCCGCGATTACTTGAACTTGTGATGATCCTGCAATCCGGGGTCGGGACACAGCTCTACGAGATCATGGAAGAGCTGGATATCAGTCGCTCGACTGCTTTCCGCGATTTGAAAATTCTGCGCGACGCCGGTGTTCCCTATTCCTTTGAGAAGGGGCAGGGGTATCAGATCAACGCGACTTTTTACCTGCCCCCCTTGAACCTGCAAACATCTGAAGCGCATGCACTGGTCAAACTGATCAAGTGCGCAGCTTCGCATGTCGATGGCAAGATCGTTGCCGATGCGATTCATGCCTTACGCAAATTGACAAGCAACCTGTCTTTGCCGGTGCGGGAAGTTTGTCGCGGTCTGCTGGATGAGGTAACTGTGTTGACGCCGATCTCTGAGCAGGCAGATATGCAGACAGATCATGTTTCGCAATTACTGCCAGCGATTGAAGAGAACCGTTGTGTTGAAGCGCAGTATCTTTCTGCTGACGATGGAATCGAGCGAACAATTCGTCTGCATCCATATCATCTGATTTGTGCAGATTACAAGTGGATGCTTATTGCGGTTGTTCAGCCGGGCAACGGCATGCGGACAATTCCCCTGGAAACGTTGAGTCAGATGCGATTAACTCAAACATATTTCAGACGCAGTGAATTTGATATCAAAGCTTATCTGGGTAAAGCCTGGCGATGTCAACCTGAGGGGCAGATCTATCGGGTGAAGGTGTGTATCAAGCCTGAACATGTCGCATTTATAAGTGCGATCCAATGGCATCACACACAGGATTACACCATTCTGTGTGATGGGCGATGTGAGATGTTTTTTGAAGTCGACGGCCTGAGTGAAATTGCCAACTGGATATGGCAGCACCATGACAAACTCACCGTCTGCCAGCCACCGGAGTTGATCGATTTATTGAGAACTCGGTGTCAGAACATGCTTGAGGGTTTGGGGAAATGTGATTGCAATAACAGCTTACCTGCATAGGCCATGGTTGTTGCCAGCTCGTTTCTTAAGTCATCAACTGCATCTCAAACAATGTCCGTCAACCAGTTTTCGACATTCTTGGGGATATTGATGTCGCGTGGATTGCATGGCAGCCACAGGGACATCAGGTGGTCGTCGACAGTAATATGACCACCGTGGTGCAGGGTGAAAAGATAAGCCAGCATCAGATCAGCGGACCATTGGACCTGTTGGGGCTGGTCGGATTCAGGCAGTAGCTGCCAGTTGATGAGAATCCCCTGTGTTTGATTACGAACTTCTGATTTGAGATCCACCGTAGGTGTGAGGACACCTTCATTGACCGCAACCTTGTTTAGGGCATTGATTGCTGCCTGAGTCATACGGCAGTTGGCATTGAATCGGACTTGCTCGGTACGATCCTGGCAGGTGATACTGCCTGCAAATCCAGGTGTGCTTTGGATTTGTTTCTGAAGTTGCACCAAGGTCATGTCATCATCCATGGCTGGTCCAGCCTCATTAAGTGTGTCGGCAAGCTTAATGAAATCCTGCGTATCATCAGTGGGGCAGATCGATGATGGATTGGGCCAGTGTTCAATGAGTTGATAGACAGCTTTTTTGCATCCTCGGAACCGACCAGATAAACCGGCAGCGAGTATCGCGTAGGGACGAATGACATGACTGCATTCCACGACCACCGGTTTGTATGTCAGCGCCTGTTGCAGTGTTATTTTGAGTTCCTGAATGTTCCATGGCTTGGTGATGTAGCGATAGATTTCCCCCTTGTTTACCGCGTCAATTGCATTATCCAGTTCGGCATAGGCAGTGGTGAGGATTCGGACGATGTGGGGATATTCATCCCGCACATGCATCAGCAGGTCCAGCCCCAATCGCTTGGGCATACGCTGGTCGGTCATCAACACACCAACGCGATCTGCATGTTCCTTTAGCAGGGCGATCGCTTCGTCGGTACTTTTGGCGGTGAGGGTGGCAAAGTGTTTGCCGAAGATCTTGTCGAAATATTTGAGTGCCTGTTCTTCGTCATCAACGTAAAGAATCAGCTTCTGCTCTGAAGTTTGCGTGGTCATATGATACTCACCCCTGGTCGACGGTTTGTAGGCGCATCGTTACTTTTGTCCATTGATCAGGCTGACTTTCAATATTGATTGTCCCGCCCATTTTTTCCACGATGGCATGGCAGATACTCAGCCCCAATCCCATGCTGCTGGCCCCGACTTCATGGGTTGTGAAGAACGGGTCGAAAATTCTGGGCAGCTTTTCGGGGACGATGCCGATGCCGTTATCCTGCATTGTAATATCGATTGAGCCGTTCGTCAGTTGCCCAACGATATCAATGGTGGGCTGACGATCCTTTGGCGTCTGTTTAACCGCTACGATGGCATTCTGAAGCAGGTTGACCAATACCTGTGTCAACTGTGATCGCGAGCAGCGGACTTGCAGTTCTTTGGGCATCTGGACGTTGATGGTGATCTCGCCACGGTCATGGGCGGTAAACCGCAGGGCCATGGTCAACGCGTCAGCAGCCTTGCATTGCACGCCAGCTTGAGATTGCTCTGGGTAGGCGAAGCTGCGCAGGTCGCTGACGATTTCGCCGATGCGTTGCATCCCCTGATGGATGTCGGCCATGGTTTGCTGATCGTCTTCGTTGAGTTCACCTAGTGATTCCTGAAGCATTTGTAGCGCCATAAGCGTGTAATTCAGCGGGTTATTGATCTCATGCAGCAGTCCGGCAGCCAGCGAACCCAAAGCGTTCATCTTTTTACTTTGGATGAGTTGGGCTTCAGTTGCCTGCAATTGTGCCATGGTCTTCTGGAGTTCTTCATGGCGTTGACGCAGGTCTTTTTGCAATGACGCGGTCTTAAGCAGATTGCCCAGTCGGGTCCGCAGTTCCAGTGTGCCAAACGGCTTGGTGAGAAAGTCATCTGCACCACGGTTTAGCGCATCGAGCTTGGATTGTTCGTCAGCTCGGGCGGTGAGCAGGACGATTTTCATGTCCGTGAATTGCGGGTTTTGTCGGAGTTTCTCGCAGACATCAAGACCGTTGATCCCGGGCATCATCAGGTCCAGTAAGACCAGGTCCGGTTGTTGTTCCTGGGCAATGGCAAGGCCAGTGTGACCATCGGTTGCCTGGAGGACGCGGTAGTCATCGCTAAGTGTGGTTGACAAAAAGCTGCGCATTTCCGGCTCGTCATCGACCACGAGAATGCGGTATTCACCTTGACCGGTTTCCGGGATTGGCTGCGAACTTTCGGTGGCCAAACCGATACTGGCGTGTTGTGCATCGCGCATCATCTTGACGATGTTGTCGGAGTCATCTCCGCTTTGCTGCACCGGTGTCTGTGTGTCGGTTTGTGTGAGGGGCAGACTCACGGTGAAGCAGGTTTGTTCACCTATTTTGCTGGTGACGTTAAGCGTTCCCTGATGCTCCTGAACCAGTTCACGTGACATGGCCAGGCCAAGACCAAGGCCTTGGAAGCGACGTGTGGAAGAGGAGTCCACCTGTTTGAAACGATCAAAAATCTGGGACAGGTCTTTTTCCGCGATACCAATGCCGGTGTCGATGATGTTGATGGTGACGCTCTGTGTATCGCAGGCAACATCGACGGTGATCATGTCACCCTTGGAAGTGAACTTGATGGCATTGGTCAGCAGATTCAAAAAGACTTTTTCAAGTCGATCCCAATCGCCTTGAACAATGGCCCGGTCACAGCTGCATTTGAGTTGGAGCGTGACTTCTTTGGCCTGCGCCAGATGCTGAACGGATTGCACCAGACCTTTGACCATGGCCGTGATATCCAACGGGCGGTTTTCTAGCTTGATGGTCTTGTTCTGAAGACGGATGACTTCCAGCAGGTCATTGATGAGCTTTAGCAGTCGATTGGCGTTGTGCTTGACCAGTTCCAGCGTCTTTTGCGTCGGTTCGGGTAGCGTCTGACTTTTATTGAGCAGTTCCTGAACCGGTGCCAGGATCAACGTCAATGGTGTGCGGAACTCGTGACTGATGTTGGCAAAGAAGTCGGACTTGATGCGATCCAGTTCAGCCAGCTGATCGTTGCGCTTGGCCAGTTCATGACGAAGGCGGAAATCTTCCTGTCGCTTGAGAGTCAGGAAGTAACAGGCCACCACGCAGATCACCCCGGTGACAGAGATGAAGTACAGGTTGTTGGCAAGTAGCCACCACTTCACGTCGGTCTGATCATGCATCACACATGCTGCGACATATGTCAGCAGTGTCATCGTGCAGTAAAACAACGACTCAAGCCACGTGAAAGGAATCAGGAAGCAGGCGACGATGATCATCAGGTTCAGTCCCGCGTAATACGGGCTGACCGAACCTTCACTGCGATAGATCAACCAACTGACCATGACCACTGGGATCAACGGCCAGATGTGACACAGCAATTTGATGTGCCTTTTGGCAATCGGGAAAAACAACAGAATAAACAACGGTAACTGAAATACGTCAAAGAGCAGACGCGTCAACAGGAACTCGGTGATGTGTTGGGGGTAAACAAACCATTCCAGGCAGTTCCCAGCAGGAACAAAGAACAGCGTCAGCAGAAATCCGATCTTCAGATTCCGAAGACGTAATGCTTTGTCAGCAGCCCGGTATTCAGGATTATTCGCGATATCCGTGGACATGAGGGCCACTGTCACCTTTCAATTCACCCGAAAGGTCCTGCAAAGTCATCCCCCGCAGTACGCACCGAATGATTGAATGCGAGCCAGACATTATAGCGACAAAAAAGAGAGCCGCAGAGTTAAAAGTGTTTTGATTAGGGCAACGCGACATCTTGCCCCGTTGGTTTGACCGGGTTGTAACGGCAAAGTGACGATTTAACAGGTCATTGGGCTGTTGCTGGGGCAGGTTCAGACGGACTGGCAGTGGCATCGGCCTTGGGCTGTGCATCGGCTTTGGGCTTGGCCGGTTTGGGTTTGATTGAGGTATCAATACCGATTTCACCGAGTACTTTATCAATCTGCTTCCAGTAGTCCGGCAGGTTATTCATGCCCGGGAAGTCGTTGTGCCCGCATTCATACTCCAGGTAAGTCGCGTTGGGGTTGGCCTGTTGGAGCATGTGGCCGTGGTGAACGGGGATAATCTCATCCACCGAGCCATGCATGATGAGAATGGGGCATTTGAGATTGGAAACCACGATGTCGGTCTTGTAATCATGTTTGACCAGGAATGACGGGGCAGCGCGGTCATTGGCCATCTGTGCCATGCTTGCCAGCGTGGATTCGAGGATTAATCCTGCCGGTCGACGGGTGGTTGCCAATTCACCTGCAATCGCGCCACCGATAGAACGACCATGAAAGACGATTCGCGTCGGATCCACGATAGGCTGCTTGATGACGGTGTCATAGAATTTTTCGTTGTCGTCCTGAATGCTCTGAAGACTGGGGGTGCCAGCAGAGCGACCATAGCCACGGTATTCGGGTAGCAGGACGTTGATGCCACGTTTGGTGTACTCGTTGACGATCTGATCCTGGAAGTCGATGAGTTCAGCATTGCCATGGAAAAAAATCACCAATGCAGCAGGCTTGTCCGGCGATACGCCGCGGCCGGGAATCAGCCAGGCTTCGTTGGTGCCACCTTCTTCCAGAGGCAGACTCAGAACCAGCGTGTTGGGAAACCGCGGTTGACGCGTGGGGGAGGGCAGCTTGTCCACCGGGAAGAGCATCTGATCCTGCAGCGAATACAAAACCGCCCACCAGACCACATAAACCAGGATCACTGTCGCGCCCGCAATGGCCAGAAGGCGAATGATAAATGGCCAATTGGATTTTTCCTCAGGTTTGATCAGCGGTTTTTTGTCTGATGTTGCAGGGGTATCGTTCATAATTGATTTTGTCCGTAATGTACTGGTATTATCTGCTTTATGGCTAAGCGTGATGCGTCCGCCACGCAGGGATGGCCCTAAAACCATCGCCCGGATATCCATTGGTACGCTTAAGAGAGGCCCGAAGTTCGGTTTGATCGACTCTGAATTTGCCCAATCACCGCGTAAAGTACCATCGCAGGCAAGCCGAAACTCACCGTCAGCCAGAAGAACGTCTGATAACCCAATGCCAGCACCGCGTCCCCGGTCAACGAGCCCGCAATGGTTCCCGTCGCCGCATTCAGTGACGTGAACAGGGCGTACTGCGTGGCGCTGAATCGCTTGTTGCACTGTGCCATGATGTAGGCGATGAAACACACGGTGGCGATCCCCGAACAGATCGCTTCGACACTCACCACCGTCGCCAGCAACCCGACATGCGCAGGCTGTGAGGCAAGCACCACAAAGCCCAGATTGCTGACCATCTGCAACACCATTGCCAGCCAGATTGATTGACGTGACCCCAGTCTGGCCATCAGGTATCCGCCGAGCATGGCGCCGACGATGTTCATGAACATGCCCAGCCAGAACTGGTTCATGCCGATGATGTCCTTGGCAAAGCCCAACTCGGTTTGCAGTAGTGGGGTTACCATCACCCGACACGTTGCATCAGGCAATTTAAAGCAGATCACAAATCCCAGGATCAAGAAACCGAGCATGCCATGCCGCGAAAAAAAGTCCACCACCGGTTTGACCACCGCGTCTTGAAGTGTCGCCGGGGCAACCTGTGCTTCATCACTCAGGCGTGGACTCAGCAATGTGCCCACCACACCGATGCCCATTAACGCAGCCAGGATCAGATACACATTCTGCCAACCCAGCCGGTCAGCAAAGTACATCGTCCCGCCACCCCCAATGGCCATGGCAATGCGATACCCATTGACGAACACCGCAGCCCCAGCAGCACGGTTGTGTTCACCCAGGCTATCCGTGCGGTAGGCGTCGGCAACGACATCCTGTGTTGCAGAGAAAAACGCAATGCACACTCCGATGACAATCAGTGGCAGCCAACTATCCGTTTCATTGCGTGGTCCGAAGACGCCCAGCAATGCGATACTCAAAACAAGCAGCATCTGAATGAGTAACAGCCAATCCCGCCGCCGACCTGCCGAACCGAAAAAACGCACGCCAAACCGGTCGAGTAACGGTGCCCAGAGAAAGTTGAAACTGTACGGTAAAGCAATCAGCGATAACCGCCCCAGGGCGACTTTCCCCGCATTCATGTCCCCTAACCATGCCTGTAACGGTTGGCCCAGTAATGACCATTGACCTGGTAAACCTGAGGCAAAACCCAGCAGCAATAAGCCACCCATGAGTCGGTTGAAATAGAGATTGGATTCCTTGCGCTCAGACATGCGTTATCCTGTTGTCATGATCATGATGTCAAAGCCTACCAGAATCTTCGCCGGATGCATGACCGGTACCTCACTTGACGGTTTGGATATCGCCATCGTGCAGATCACCGGCACGGGTTTGGAGATGTCTGCCAAGCTTCTGGAGCAAGGTAGTTTTTCACTTGGGAGTCTGATCCAACGCCTTCGCGTATTGGCTGAGGACAAGCCTGTCCCACCCTCACAGATACTCAAACTCCAACGGGAATTCGGCCAGTTTCATGCGGATTGTTTAGCGGAGATGTCACATGCCAATGAGATTGATGCTGTGGTCGCACATGGCCAAACCATTCGACACTTGCCCGATGAAAACTTGAGTTGGCAATTACTCGACCCCTGGCCGATCGCGCGCAAACTCAACGTCCCGGTTTGCTATGACCTGCGTCAAGCTGACCTCATTGCTGGGGGTAACGGTGCACCGATCACCCCGATGTCGGATTGGATACTTTACCGTGATGCACAGTCGCCAGGCTGGATCGTCAATCTCGGTGGCATCTGCAATATCACCTACCTGCCTCAAGCCGAAACCGACGATGCTTTGAGCCATATCCGTGGCATGGACATCGGGCCGTGCAATCTCCTGCTCGATGGGTTGGTGCAACAGCTCTTTCCCAATGTCCGTTTTGATGAAGATGGTATTCGCGCATCACAAGGCCAATCTCAGACGGACTTATTGCCCTTGATTGAGCAGGCACCGTTTTTCTCACGTCCCTTGCCACGTACGACCGGGCGGGAGGATTTCGATTATCACTGGGTAGCTAACCTCATCAAACAGACGCAGGAAAAGCCCTGTAATTTACTTTTCGCTGCGGTCGATGCGATAGCGCGACTGTTAGCCAAACAGGTTAATGACACACCCGGTGCGCAGGTGGTGCTTGCAGGCGGTGGTTCACATCATCCGTTACTGGTTGAAAAAATCCGCACCCATGTGAAACATCCGGTGTTGCTCAGTGACACGCTGGGCATTGACGTGAGCATGCGTGAAGCAATGGGTTTTGCGGTTCTCGGTGCGTTGTCACAGGATGGTATCCCAATCACACTGCCACAGATCACCGGCGCTGATTCGCCTGGTGTTGCTGGGACGTGGATTGGTGTGAAGTAAAGACAGGTAACTCAGCGTTTTGATAATCAGTCAATCTTATGTCAAACAACATTCCCCAAGACCGTGGCCACCTTTTGACCGAGCAGCAGCTTGATCTGTCGCATGATCTGGATATTCAGGATGTCAACCAGTTGCTGACCACGATCAATCACCAGGATCAATTGGTCCCGCAAATCGTCATGCATGCCATCCCGGAGATTGGCAGGTTTGTCACTGACGTCGTCCAACGCATGCAGCAGGGCGGACGTCTGGTTTACATCGGGGCTGGGACATCGGGACGGTTGGGCGTGCTTGATGCTTCGGAATGTCCGCCAACCTTTTGCTGTGACCCGGGCGAAGTGGTGGGCATCATCGCTGGTGGGGATGGCAGTCTGCGAAAAAGCAGTGAAGGCAAGGAAGACGAAGAGCATGGCGGGATTGCAGCCCTTAAGGAATTGGAACTTGATGCCAAGGACGCCTTGCTCGGGATCGCTGCAGGTGGGACCACGCCTTATGTCTGGGGTGCGTTGGATTATGCAAAAGCATGCGGTGCGGTGACGGGGATGCTTTGTTGTGTGGATTTACCCAAGCCGTTACCGGTAGCGGTGGATCACCTGATCACCTTGCCGGTGGGCCCTGAAGTGGTGACCGGTTCGACGCGCATGAAAGCGGGGACCGCCACCAAGTTGGCCTTGAACATGATCAGCACGGCGGTGATGGTGCAGCGTGGCAAGGCATGGGGCAATCTCATGGTGGATGTCAAAGCGACCAATGCCAAACTGCGTGACCGCGCTGCACGGATCCTGGCAAAGCAATGTCAATTGAGTCGGTCGGATGCCTTTAGACTACTTGATCAGTCAGGCGGTTTGGTGAAAGTGGCTTTGGTGATGCATCATCTCAAACTCTCGCCGACGCAGGCCAGTGAACGACTGGCTGATGTGGATGGTAAATTGGATCGATTGCTCGGACGACCGATCATCTAGCAATGTCTGATATGTCTGTGATAAAACCGCTTTGTGATATGTCGATCATGGCAATGCTTGATAGGGGCAATCAGCGTTTTTCAGGGAAAAACTTGGGGGCAACGTCTGGTTTGGTGACGTTCACCTGGTCCGCAAGCCATTGCAATGCCACGTCAAAGTCATCAACAATTTTGATCTCGCTGTCAATCCGACCACGCTGCATCAGGATCAGTGATTCAGATGCGAGTTTGGCAGATGTGTTATGGACCAGCAGGGCAAAGGCTTTAACGTGGTCTTTGAGAAAAATATTCTGTTGCGCTTCGAAGTTGTATGTGTAGCTGTTGGCTTTGTTAACCAGAATCCCACATCCAACAGGCATCCGGTCAATAATGAACTCGTGATACTCGGCTACCTGTTCAAGGTCCATTTCCACGCCTTCATCAACAACCACTTCCATGATGTCATGGGAAAGGATACGTATCACCCCGAAACTAAGTCGAAATTCCTGCATTAGATCAAGTGCCGTTATGTTTGTGTCCCACTGGCCTGGATCAGTTTGACGCAATCGTTCTTATTAAGTTGTGGCCCCGCCCGACCACAATTCGTGACATTTTGACAATAGGGCATTTGAATCGTCAAATCAACCTGATAAACATGAATAAAACCCAGTTTATGACAATGGGTGGTAACCTAGAAATTGTTTGAGCGCCACCACGCATGCTTCATCGAGTTGTTTGGGTGTCATGTCGTCAATGATGCCCAGGGCTTTTTCGGTTGGCATGCCTTGACGGTATATCCGATCCTGAGTCATCGCATGGTAGATATCCGCGACCGCGAGGATGCGCGACTCAATGGTTAATTCATCTGCTTTCAATCCATAGGGGTAACCTGAACCATCGAGTTTTTCATGATGCAATGATGCGATACGGGCCAGATCATCATACTCATCGGTAAACTCAATTTGCGAGAGGATCTGCATGGAATAAGCTGCATGCTCTTTCATGATCGCAAATTCGTCCGGGTCGAGTTTTCCTGGTTTTTTGAGAATGGCTTCAGGCGTCCCGATCTTGCCCACATCATGAAGCAGCCCCGCAACGCGCAGACGATCAAGAATCTCAAACGAAAGTCCAAGATAATAACCAATGCCTTGTGCGATGTTGGCAACGTTCAGTGAATGCTCCTGTGTGCTTGGATCGCGCGCATCCAATGCGGTGGAGAACGCACGGACGAAGCTGGAGAACTGGCGTTTCTGTTTTTCGTAGAGTTGCGCATTCTCCAGGCTGATGGCAACCTGCACAGCAATCGCTTCAAGCAGACTCAGGTCCGTTTCGTGAAAATGATTCGGGGCCGAGTGCAATACCTGTATCACGCCCGTGACGTTATGCAACCCATGAAACACCGGGCAAACCATCATCGACCGGGGAACGTAGCCCGTGGATTGGGCGATGCGCTTGGCAAAGTTCGGGTCCTTCTTCGTGTCGTGTATCAGGCGATTCTCATGCGACTGAAAAACCTGTCCCACAACACCTTGATTGGCAGGCAAACGCAATTCCAGCGTCCGTTGCTCATCCAGTCCTTCAGCGACTCGGGCGCAAAGTTGGTCATGCTCAGCATCATAAAGAAACAAACTCGAACGCTCCGCGCAGAACGTGTAGGTCACCTGCTTGAGAATGGCAGGGATGAGCTGGTTCATATCCATGATCGTCCCCAGCGCGCGACTCACCTGCACCATCGCTTCGAGGTGACGTTGTGAATCCGTCTGAGGTGTACTCAGCTCTTCGGTCAGTCTGGAACCTATGGGTTTTTCACGCATGCGCAACGACTCCACCCCATATGTCGGATATATCACGATGCGGTGTGGGTTAGTCGCAGGCTATTTTGTCCAAGTTGTGACCGGGTTATGACGATTGGCGTGATGGTAGCAGTTGCATCACTTGACGCGTGCGATGATATAGAGCATTTGCGTGTGATGCCCCCATTGATCGTAGGTCAAAAGCAAATCGCCCATACTCGGGTAAGTCGGCTTGGTCGCGTCGTCACCGGGCTCTGCATCAAACAACCCCGGCTGGTTGGCATCACGATACTCAGCTAACGTCGGTCGCTCCACGCGGCGGAGGATCAGCAAATGCGTGTTGGGTAAATCGACTGTGGATTTGAGTTGGTCAAACAGTGTCCCGTCCCAGATTTTGTCCCGCGGTGATCGGACTTTCACACTTGTCTGTGGCAGGTAATGCTGGGGCGTGATATTTAACATCACCGAACCGAGCTTGGCCTGCTGGATAGCAAACATGAGCCGAAACCAACCTTCATCCGTCGTGAACGTCTTGGAAAGCTGATTGTCCGTCATGTCGATGGTGATGCGCTTGGTGAGCCTGGGCGTCGTGGAGATCGGCGTGCCGTCGTAGGCCATTTGCAGATTCGACCGCCAGATGTTCAATGGATCGCCAACCTCTTTGGCAAATTCCTCAAACGCCTGCATCGGCAATAACTCGTACCGCAAGCCATGCTGCTTGAGCATCTGTGTCGTCACGCGGTCCGTCGCAGGTTTTGCAAAACGCAGCGCGTGATTCAAATTCTTGCGCATCTCAAAATCAAGACGGCTCACCCGCAGCACAATTTTCATCTCACCCCGCGATTGATCCGGTGGCTTGGGCAGCGACGGTTCATAACGTGGGTCAGTGATCTTGGGCAGGTTTGGATCCTGGGGCAGTTCACGACGCTGCGGATAGCCACTGCGTGTGACCTGTTTGGTTTTGTCACAGCCTGTTGCGAGTAACAGCAAACAACAACACAGCAAGAACGCAACTGACATTGAACTCCGCATGTCAATGCTGTGCAAGTCCGAGCGAAGGATAGCGTCCCTTGCACCAGATTGATATCTGGTACTCATGCAATCGCGTGTCGATTGACCGCGTGATTTATTTATCCAGCAAAACATCTTGCAGAACATCGAGTCCCTCGTCGAGTTCGGCTTCAGTGATACAAAGCGGGGGGGCAATACGCAGGACATTGTTCTGCGTACCATTAAGCAGTACACCACGATCCAGACACTTGTTCACGACTTCCGATACATTACTGTACCACGTTTCGGAAGATTCAATGTCCAGTTCGACACCGATGAATAAACCCTTGCCACGGATGTCGGTGATGCCGACATTTTCGAATTTGCTCAAGCGATTATGGATGTACTGGTTCATCGCGTTGGCATGTTCGGTGAGATTGTCGCGTTCGATGACTTCAAACACTTTTGCTGCCACCGCCATAGCCAGGCAGTTACCGCCGAGTGTCGTCGCATGGACCACGGTGCCCAGTGTGCGATAGTCGAAGTGTTTTGCGACACGTTCATGAGCACACATCACACCGACAGCAAGGCCACCGCCGACACCTTTGGCCAGTGTCATCATGTCCGGCGTGATGCCCCAGTGTTGATAGGCGAAATATTTGCCGGTACGGCCGCAGCCGGTCCAGACTTCATCGCAGATCAGCAGCATGTCATGTTTGTCACACAACGCACGCAGGTTCGGCAAGTAGTCATCAGCCGGCAGGTTCACGCCACCTTCGCCCTGGATCGGTTCGACGATCACAGCAACGGTCTCTTCATCAATCGCTGCTTCAATGGCAGACAGATTGTTGAAGGCAACATTGGTATAGCCGGGAACCATCGGGCCGAAGCCTTGACGGACTTTTTCCTGTCCCGTGGCGGGCATGGTGCCGAAGCTTCTGCCGTGGAAACTCTTGGTGGCCGAGATGATTTTGTATCGTCCCTTGCCACTGGCTGACGGGTTGGCTTGGCCGTAAAGTCTCGCGAGTTTCAACGCAGCTTCATTGGCGTCAGCACCGGTGTGACTGAAAAACGAGCGACCGCCAAAGCCATGCTTACTGATCGCTTGGGCCAGGTCAGTCTGCGGCTTGGTATGCAGCAGATTGCCCACATGCCAAAGCTTGTTGGCCTGCTCGGTGACGGCCTGCACGAGGTCGGGATGACAATGTCCCAGAATCCCCGCACCAAAGCCGCTGAATAGATCAAGGTATTGCTTGCCGGTGTCGTCCCAAAGGCGCACGCCCTGACCGCGTTCCATGACGATGGGATAACGACCGAAGTTGATCGTCATAAACTGGTCATGCTTGGCAATGGTCGGATTACACGTTTGCGTCTGGCTGCTCATGGCAACGCTCCTTTGGGAAAAAACAGACCGGACATGATAACACGGTCAGTGAGATGTTGAAACAGAAAACAGAATAGCGTGTGCGAAATGCGTTTCGCTACGTTACGATATACCGCTTATGGTCAGTCATAAGTCCGACATCCCGCCTGATGAGAAGCCGCAGGAACAGCCTGCATCGGCAGCGGATGATCCGCGTCCAGTCATCGGTATCACCATGGGCGACCCGGCAGGCATCGGCGCGGAAGTCGTCATTAAGGCACTGGCTGATCCAGTGATCCGGAAGCTCGCTCGCTTTGAGATCTATGGCATGAACGAATTGCTCAGCTACGCTGCTGATCTCGCGGAGATTGATCCGTTCTGGTGGCGCGTTCAGCATGAGTCCAATCGCGCAACCGGCGACATGTATCACAATGTCATGGTCCGCGACTACGACGAAATCAGCTTCCTCGGTCAATCCATTCACCGGCCGACTAAGCAGGGGGGCAGCGGCTTCACTGCGCTTTCTGGATGATGCGATTGCTGCTGCGATGCTGCCCAAGGGTGCTGCCGGAAAACTCGATGCCATCGTCACCGCACCAATCTGCAAAGAGTCATGGCAAATGGCGGGATGCAAGTTCCCCGGACACACCGAATTACTGGCTCACCGCACTAAGTCCAAACGCATGGTGATGATGTTCAGTTCACCCAAACTCATGGTTGCGCTGGCAACGATTCACATCGCACTCATGGACCTGCGCAACAAGTTCACCATCGGTTGCGTGTTCGACCCCATCGACCTGGGCCATCAGGCACTCGTGAAAATGGGTGTCGAAAATCCCAAGATTGCTGTCTGTGGCCTCAACCCCCATGCATCAGAAAACGGCATGTTCGGTGATGAAGAGGAACGTGTGATCAAACCTGCCATCAGCATGGCTCACCAGGCAGGCATTGATGCCCATGGTCCATTCCCTGCAGACACGATTTTCATTGATGCCATCCGTGGTAAATATGACATGGTCGTTGCCATGTATCACGATCAAGGTCTCATCCCCATCAAGCTCCTTGGCTTTGACGAAGCGGTCAACGTGACGCTGGGCTTACCCATCATCCGTACCAGTGTCGACCACGGCACAGCCTTCAACATCGCAGGCAAAAACCAGGCCGACCCCGGCAGCATGAAGGCAGCCATCAAACTCGCCGTCCAAATGGCGGGGGGCAGCGTGGCGTAGTCTATCGCTGGTTTTAAAGACAATTAACCACAGATGCACACAGATAAACACAGATGTTTTCTTCAAGCTCTGATGCGGCTGATTTGAACTTTTGGTGTTCCAAAATTGATCAATAAGCAGAGGGGTAATCGCGTTGCTTTGAGATAATTCAGACACTGTGCGACATGTACCTCGTCAAATTGTCTGACGGTTTTGAGTTCGATCAAGATATTCCCGTTAACGATCAGATCTGCAACGTATTCACCAACCACAATCTCGTCATACCAGACATTGATCGGGCATTGCTGAGTGACTGCTAAATTCTCTTTTTGAATCTCGTGTGACAGTGCATTCTCATAAACCTTCTCAAGAAAACCACAGCCGAGTTGATTGCTGACTCGATAAGCACAACCAATGATTATTTTCGTGACCTGCTTGTAATCATGTTTTGTCTTCATCTGTCTTCATCTGTCTTCATCTGTGTTTATCTGTGTGCATCTGTGGTTAATTGTCTTAAAACGTGGCGTTACCGCGTGGCGTTGTTCAGGACGATCAGGCAGTAGGCTGTGACGAGGTTGGGGTCGCCTTCCATCCAGCGGTCAGCTTCGTTGGTCCAACTGCCATCTTCTTTTTGCAGGGATGCGATTTTGTCGATCAGTTCGTTAGCCCAATCGCGGGACTTGCCATCGCTGGTGACGATGGTGCTTGAACCCCAGGCGTTGAGTGCGCGGGCCATGGTCATGTAGTAGTAGTAAAGTCCCTGGCGTTCACGTTCCTTGGGCAGGCCGGGATTGACGTCGAGGGTCCAATTTTCGCGAATCCAGTTGTATGCACCAACGACACGCGGGTCATCACGTTTGAGGTTGGCATAGAGATAACTTTTAAAACCAGCGTAGGTAATCGACCCATAGGTGCGGAGCAGACTGACGGGCTTGCCGGTGTCTTTGTCATCGACAGTGATGCTGTCGGACTTGGTGGAGGGGGCGAGGTTGTCCTTGTCGGTGGTGGTGGCGTAGATGAATCCACCATCCGGGACGATGGCATCACCAAGTAAATCATTCTGCGGCACACCACCCTGACATCTTGTGATGAACACCATCGCACGCTGGAAAGCCGGGTCATTACAGTTGAGCCCGGAGTCATGCAGTGCCTGGATCATGAACTGCGTGTTGGACATGTCAGGGCGACCGTGCTTGCCATAGCCTGAGCCACCGTAGAAGGGGTGTTTCTTGGTAATGGGTTTGCCATCGGGGCCGGGTTGGTCCTGCCATTGCATGCGTTTGAGATAGGCCTGGGCTTTGGCGATGGCGTCGGCAGCTTCAGGCATGTTGTTGACACGCGAAAGGGCAGAGACACAGATGGACGTGTTATAGTTCTGGAGAATCCCCGCGTGGATCGAGCCGTCTTCCTGGCGGTTGGCAAGGATGTATTTCAAAGCGCGGGCGACATAGGGATCGGTTGCATCAATCTCGGGTCGATCGAGCATGCCCGAGACAACCAGCGCGGTGATGGCCGGGCCGGGTTGATTGGTCCAACTACCGTCTTTAGCCTGGGTGGTCTGCAGATAGGTGATGGCATTGGCGATACACTGCTGAGCCTTGTGCCAGTGTTCATCATCCAGGGCATGGGTTGGGGCAGTGATGACGGTGATGAGCATCACGGTACAAATCAGGATACATTTGCAGTCAAAAAAGCGCATGACATCTCTCCAGTGGATGGGATGATGAATTTTATTTTAGGTGTGTTATTCCCACGGTTCGCGTGCGTTCCAGTTGTGGCTTATTGAGGTGTTACCACCCACTTTGAACTGATAAAGATGATACAGCACCATGGCCTGCAAACCAACGGGAATACCAAAGATCACAAGCCCCATGAGTAAAGCAAGTATATTCCCCTGTGCCACCCCCTGGAGTAGAGAACTCAGTAGCATCAGCCCAATGACAGATGTTTGAATTGCCAGCAGGATGGCTGTGATGAGCATGCAGGTTTTGTTTTGCTTACGGATGAAATAGGCCATGATCGCATAGAGGACCGCGGGGACACAGGTGATGATCAGCAGCATGATTGCCAAAACACCCGCCATTTCGTGCACCTGCTTGAACATCTCCATGTCGACCTGCTGGCCCTGGTTCTGCATCTGCCCAGCCAGTTCATCAAACGGCATGACGGACATGAGGCCCAGCCCCAGGCTCGCACAACCGAAAAAGACCAGTTGGATGACGGAGACTATCCACAGCAAGGTCGATGCGGTGGTTGCAGGGCTTTTTTCCGGGACACTGATCTGCCAGGGTTCGGGGGCAGGATGATTGGGATATTGGGTCATATGCGTTTATCATTTCAACTGAATAAGGCGGTAACATGTGGTTATCCACGTCAGTTTACCGTCTTGGCGGATGTTTTGTGAATGTCACAGCAACGCTTTGGCCGATAACAGTTTCAACGATGAAGAAAATCCTGCTTCTGACATTGCGAATCGTCGTGGCACTGCTCGGTATCGGGTACATCATCTATGCCATGAAGTGGCAGGATACCTACGATCAAGATGGCGTCCTGCATCCGGGTGTGATCAGTACCGTCAAGTTGGCGGATGGCAAGATGCTGCTACTGGCATTTCTGATGGTCGGCTTGATCTACCCGATTTTCTGCACACGCTGGTGGATGCTCATGCGCGTGCGTGGCATGCATTGCACGTGGAGCAAAGCGTTCCGCCTGGCAATGGTCGGATGCTTTTTTAATTACTGTATGCCCGGTTCCACCGGCGGTGATGTCATCAAGGCCTACTACGCAGCCAAGGGGTCGGATCGCAAGACCGATGCGGTGATCAGCGTGGTGGTCGATCGTATCATGGGTTTGCTTGGCCTGTTCATCGTGGCAGGTGTGACAGGACTGACGCTGCTTGACGAACCACGTGTCCGCTACATCACCGGTGTGATCTGGCTATTGGGATTCTGTGGCGTGATCGGGGCTTCGATTTATTTTTCCGGCAGACTCCGCAAAAAATTCCATTTGGATGCACTCATTGCCAAGCTCCCCGGTGGTCGGATTCTGGCGCAGATTGACCAGGCAGCGGTGGCATATCGCGGCCATGTCGGGGCACTGTTTGGTGGTTTGGCCATGTCTGCTTTGCTGCACTTGATTTTGACCACTGCAACGGTGATCACCGGTGTCGCACTGGGCATTACCCAGCCACTGCGAATGATGTTTACCGTCATCCCCATCCTGTTTCTGGGCATGGCCGTTCCCATCACCCCGCAGGGCATCGGCGTTGTCGAAGCCATTGGTGGGCAACTGCTCGTTGAACCATCTCTATGTAGCTTCAATCAACTCGTGGGCATGCTCATGCTCGCGCGCGTTTTCCAATTGGCCTACTCACTGATGGGCGCCTTGTTCCTTCTCAAAGGTGATATTCACCTTCACCAGGCTGCTGAGTCGGTTGAGAAAATGGAACAAGAGATCGAAGCTAAACCTGACGGGCAATGAGGCAACAGCGTTTGTGACATGGCATGTCTTGTGAATTAGAAATCAGACTTCAAATTTTTTCGTGTTGATGCTTGAGTTGTTCACGCTGAACCCACGCGGTGTACTTGACGAGTTTGTCAACCACTTCACGCTGCTTGACAGGGTCTTCAATCCTAAATTCCAACCCGACGTAGACATCGCCTTTACGACCAGAAGTCGTGTGCATGGATTGGCATTGCAAGGTGAACTTGACGTGTTCCTTATCCATCGGCAATAGCAGATCGCAATCAAAAAACTTGCAATCGCGCAGAACCGGTACGTCGTCTTTTCGGACGATCACACCCATCCCGCCACCGCTGATATTCACCAGCTTGCCTTTGAAGGCCAACTCATGCATCGGATGCTTGAGCACCGGATCCAATGGCAGAAACTTGATCGGTTCAATCGGCATCGCAGTGACATGAACACGAAAATAAGCCCGACGCTGAGCGGATCCAATTTTCTTCGGATAACTGATTTGATAGCCAATGGTCTGGAATTTGTCATTAATTGAAAACTTGATGCGATCCTCAATTTTGCAGGCCAATTCAACACGTATCGATCGGTGAACCAGCACCACGAAAATCGGGCAGTCGGTCTTAAAGGCCTGCTTGGCGGATGCAGCTGTGGGGACTTCCACCACCATGTGATGATCGTTCATGTCCAGCAATCGTGAACCATAGGCTATTTCTTCGCAGTAATCGTCGTCTTCCATGCTCAATGGGCTGATGGTCACCGCTCCATTGCGTTGGAGGATGTGCTGGGCGATTTCAATCCATTGTGTTTGAAGCGGATCAGACACGGCAGGCTCAGTTTAAATCTCAAGATGGTGAACGCCAATGAATACTCTAACGCTCATTGGCCTGTATCACCAGTAGGAATTTTACACATTGGCAACCTTCATGCTTCATGGATTATCATGTTGTGCATGTCCATCTTGACCCCCGGTTCCGATTTGACGCTTGCCCCGACCATCCGCCCATGGGTGACACAGGGGCAGTTGTCCGTTAAACAGTCTCTTGCGCAGTTGACCAAATTCAAGTTTCATGCAGTGCAGCTTGATGCAACTTTGTCAGGCATTCGTCCCCGTGAACTTGATCAGCGCAGCCGCAAGGATTTACTGGCAGTCCTCACGCGTTCGAGTATGCATCTGGCAGGACTGGATTGCTTTATCCCACGCAAGGATTTTGTCTCCACGGAACATGTGGATCGCGCGATGACGGCAGCGCTGGCAACCATCGAATTGGCTACGGACCTCGGACGCGTGCCGGTGAGTCTGGCATTGCCGGTCAGTGATTTGGCTAACGACGTGAAGGCTGCCTTACTCACCGCTGCCGATTCTCAGGGCGTGTGTTTGGCGGTGCATGCAGAGGATCAATTGGATGCACTGGTTGGCTGGATTGATGAAGTGAGTCAGCCGATTCTGGGTATGAGTATGGACCCTGCGAGCCTGATTGCCTCGGATGATGATCCGGTGGCGTTAACGCAGAAACATGGTGATCATCTGACAGTGGGGCGTCTGAGCGATTACCGCAAGGATGCCAGCGTCCGCTGCGCGGTGGGCGAAGGTTCACTGGACGTGATGAGCTACCGACTGATGCTCGACATGGCCAAGGGCCGCCGTGGTCCAGTGGTCTTGGACCTGCGCAGTCTGGAGTACCCACAACAGGCAGCCGTCGATGGTGCCCAGGCATGGGATGATGCGCTGGCATTGTAAAAAAATGAAAGCTCAACCGCTTGCACTTTTGCGCTCTTTCAATAAGTGATCAATTTAAATTTATGCAAGACGCGGCGTATCGCTAAACCGCAAGCGGCTGAGCTGGTGTCACACGATTATCCCGTGATGAACTGATACAGCAGTCCGTCCTGCATGCCGGCGATGAGCAGGGCGTCGGTGTCTTGTTTGAGGATGGCTCCCGCTGCCTTGTAGCCACTGCGGACGGCACCTTCCATCGTGGCCGGCCAACCCGAGTCGGTCCAGTCGCCTGCAAGAATCAGATTCTCAATCGCGCCTGTCGCCTTCGGTCGGATGTCATCAATGCCTGGTGAGAGTCGGAACGTTGCACGCTTTTCCTTGACCACACGTCGATGCACCGGTTCGAGTGTCCCAATGCGTGGTAAGACGCGTCGCATCTCTTCGACCACCATGTTCGTGATCTCATCGGCACTCATCGGCATCAGGTCGTCGGCAGCACTAATCACACCATGTAAATGCTGCCAACCCGCGCCGTCGGTTCCCTTGTTGAAAATCCAGTGCAGCGGACTCTCGGTTAATGCCATGTGGGGCAGGTTCATGATTTCATGGCTGAACCAGATGTGTATGCCGACGATCGGGCTGACGCCAAATTGCCCAAGGTGTTGCAGGCGCGCGTCGGCTTTGATGGCCGATTCATCGCAGAGTTTGAGTAAGCGATCATAGGGGACCGTGCTGAGATATTGGTCCGCGGTGAGAACATCGCCTTCACCAATTTTCAGTCCCGTGATTTTTCCGTCTTCAAAGAGCAGGTTCTGAGCACTGGTCCGAAGAAGGACCTGGCCACCGGCATTCTCGATGGCATCCTGTGCTGCGTCGTAAAGTCGAACCAACGGCACCTTGGGCAGGCCCATGTGATACGCCTGGGCGTTGGCGCAGAACGCTTCCTGAAAAACTTGAAGCGCGTAGTCGGCTGCCATGTTCTGTGGCTGTTCGTTGAGTGCACTGATGGTGACACAGGCCCAGAATTTCTGGATCGCGCCCGGGGGTTGCTTGTGTTGCTTCAGCCAATCCGCAAAGCTTCGGTAATGCCATTTTTTGCGACCTTCCACGCCGTGTTTCATGACCGCGAGCATGCCTTTGGAGATCGCGATTTTTTCCGCCCATGTCGTGCCTTTGAACCCGAGCATGCTGGTCGTCAGATGTGTCGGTGCAGGCAGGTCGTCACCTTCCATCTCATCAATCAGACCCTGGCTGTTACAGAAGTAAAATCGCTTATGCCAGTCGATCTGTTCCGCCATCCCAAGACGTTCGTAGAGATCCATGAGATTGGTGCAGCAGCGAAGCAGAACATGCTGACAATTATCCAACAGGTCATCCGTTGCAGGATCGTCAAAGCTTGTCGCCCGCCCCCCAAGCCGGAGACGCGTTTCAATGAGCGTGACCTTCTGGCCGGCGTCGGCCAACTGGAGTGCCGCAGCAATTCCCGCCAGCCCGCCGCCGATGATTAGTGTGTCGCAATGGGTGTTTGTTTGGTGCAATTGGTAATACTCTTTTTTTACCGCCAAGACGCCAAGAACGCCAAGTTAAGAGAGAATGATACGCTGGATACCATCTTTGAGCACACTGGTATTGAAGTTGATTAACAGGCCAAGCTGTAATTGTGTTGCTTTGAGATAGCTTATGACTTGGGCATGATGAATGGCATGTAATTTTTCGACGGATTTTAATTCTAAAACTAGCTTATCTTCAATCAAGAAATCCAATCGCCCCTCACCGACGAGATGGCCTTTGTAATTAAGCGTTATAGGCGACTCAGTTTTGTGTTTGATTTGTTGCTCGTTTAGTTCAATCGATAGAGCCTTGGCGTATGTATGTTCTATAAATCCCGGGCCAAGATGTTTGTGAACTTCAATAGCAGCTCCAATGACACGGTGTGCCAATGCGTCCAGTGCTGTATCAGGTTCAACGACCATGTATTAATCTCTCCGACCTTGGCGTTCTTGGCGTCTTGGCGGTTCAAACAAAATGGTTTACTTGGCTTTACGGAACTTGGCTCGCATGGCGATGGTGGTTTTTTGGAACTTGGTTAATCGCACACGCTCGGTGAGGATGCGGCGGGGGTTGGCGGCGATTTTTTCCAGTATCCCGCGGTAGATTCGCATCATTGCCCAACTGGTCGACTGACAATCAGCGGCAAGGTAGGACTCCAGGGATTCGGAGTCTTCGTAGTAGCTGAAGGCTCGCTCGATCTGGAACTTCATGAAGCGGTCAAAATGTTCATCGGCTTGTCCCGTCGCAAAAACCTTGGGATCGACCTTGAACTGGGCGAGTTCCTCCGCAGGCAGATAAACGCGATCACGCTGCGAGTCTTCGTGGACATCGCGGAGGATGTTGGTCAACTGAAACGCGATGCCACGCTTCTCAGCCAAAACTTGCGTTGGCTTGCCACCGGTGTAACCCCACACACTGATGCAGGTGAGTCCGACGACCGAGGCAACTTTGTAACAGTAGTCGTAAAGCTGCTCAAAGGTGTTGAAGGTCTCAGTGCCCAGGTCGCGGTGTTGCCCATCGAGCATGTCATGCAGGTATTGCGGGGCGATGGGGTAGTGCTGCATCACGTAATTAAATGCCGGCCAGATGGAGTCGGGTTTGTTGTCAGCCTCATCAATGCGGGCGGTGTCGATGACCTGCTGCATTTTTTTGCGGAATTTGGCAATGCGTTGGCCAAGTTCACGGGGCGTCCCCATATCCACGGTGAGTTGGGCGGGGTCCTGATCGACGAGATCGTCACAGGCACGCATAAAGGCGTAAATGGCGTAAAGCGCATCACGCTTGAGGCCCGGCGTGAGTTTAAGCCCATAGTAAAAATTCCGCGCATGCGTCTTGGTGACATCACGACAATAGGTCATGGATGCCGCGGTGATCGCGTCCATGGAGGAGGCCGTATTGGATGGACTGAGGCTCGAAGCCTGCAGGTTTGTCATATCGAATCCCACACATCTAGCCCATGATCGGCGAGAACACTCGAGCCAACACCGCTCGCATCATCAAACCGACCTTGGTGACTTTGGTTAACCTGGGGCGCGATTGGAGCGTATCAAATCCCTGAGATTCAATTCGTCTGAGAATCGCTTCGCCGCCCAGTGTAAAGAGCTTGATATCAATCCGCACATCACGATTGACCGTCGGTAGTAACTTTCGACCTTCAGTAAAGAGAGGCCATGTTCGCTGACATAATTCAGCAACGGTCTTGCGGTAGGGGGGCAGGACCGCATTGACACCGATGGTGGGGACACATGCTGTCGTCGAGCAGCAGTCACCTTGATCGCGCCGCTTGCCGTCCGCCTTGATGATGTCCACCATGTCATTGATCGACAGGCCGTGCTTGCGAGCCACATCGCGTGGGATGTACACGCGGTCACGCTCGATGACATCACGACGGACATCCTGCCAGAAGTTGGTCAGTTGTAGCGCGGTGCAGGTTTTGTCGGAAAGCTGTTGGCGTTCGTCATCACGATAGCCACACATGTAAAGCACCAACCGCCCGACGGGGTCAGCACTGCGCGTGCAGTAGTCGAGCACCTGGTCCCACGTGTCATACCGATTGACCGTCTGATCCTGCACAAAGGCATCGATCAAATCCTCAAACGGTTTGCGGGGGATGTCATGCTTGTCGATGACGGGTTTGAGCGCGATGTAAACCGGGTGTCTGGGATTGCCCGCATAACAGGCATCGAGTTCCGACTTCCACCAGTCCAGCAGCTTGATGGATTTTTGTGGATCACCGACCTCGTCGCCCAAGTCATCGGCCCAGCGACAGAAGCTGTAGACCGCATGGAAATCCTGCTTCATCGGCTTGGGCAGGAACCAACTGACGACGGTGAAATTTTCGTACTGCGTTTCGGTGAGTTTTTTGGTGTAACTGACCGCCTGATCATAGGAAACCGACTGACAATGGTCAGGGCCGAAGGTGTCGAGATCTTGTAAAACCAGTGAGGTCATGAGGCGGTTGTTCCACGTGCCTGGGACAAAAGTTACAGAATCCGATTATACGTCAGGATTCATTGTGAGGGAATTTGAGTCTAACCGCTTGCGGTTTAGCGGTCTTCTGAAAATATGAGATGAATGATCTTATTCGAGTGTTGTCGCGCTAAACCGCAAGCGGTTTGAGATTTCGATCTGATCCGAAAACCCTAAACCGGAATTTCTCCCTTGTCGTCAACTCTGCTATCATGTCGCATTCCCTACCGCAGTCGACATTTTGGAGATTCGCCGTGAGTGATTACAAGCGCATCGGACATCTCAAGGACTATGCCAGCTTCACCGAGTATTTGAAGCAGCTTGGGCTTGAGTTGCCGGTTGATGAAAAGATTCTGTCTGCGGCAGACGGTAGCCCGATGGCCCAGACCATGCAGGTGGGTGATTTCACCGTCGGTAACCGCTGGTGCATTCACCCCATGGAAGGTTGGGACGCCAACGCCGATGGCACGCCTTCTGAGTATACGATCAAGCGTTGGAACAAGTTTGCCATCAGCGGCGCCAAGCTGCTCTGGGGCGGGGAAGCCTTTGCCGTCCAACCCGATGGTCGCGCCAACCCCAGCCAACTTTATTACCGTCCTGAAAACCTCGACGCCATGCGCGAGCTTTACGACGTCACCGTCAAGGCACATGCCGACCGCTTCGGCACAGCAGATGACATGTTGCTCGGTTTGCAACTAACACACTCAGGCCGCTTCTCGCGTCCCAATGACAAAACCAAACTCGAATCCAAGTGTGCCTACCACCACCCGACACTCGATGTCCGTTGCGGGGTCGATCCGAACTCCGATGAGCAGATCATCACCGATGACTACATCAAAACGCTCATCGACAACTACATCATCTCCGCCAAGTTTGCTTGGGAAGCGGGTTACAAGTTCGTCGACGTGAAGCACTGTCACGGTTACCTCGGTCACGAAATTCTCTCCGGCTACGATCGTCCCGGTAAATACGGTGGCGACCTCAAAGGCCGGACCCAATTCATGCGCGAGATCATCGAAGGCATCAAGGCTGAATGTCCGGGCATGATCATCGGCGTGCGTATCAGCATCTTCGATCAGGCATCGCACAAGCCCGATCCTGCCAAGGGCAAGGGGGCCAAACTCGGACCCGGTATTCCCGATGATTACGCTGATGAGGTGGCATACCCCGGCTTTGGTTGCAATCGTGAAAACCCGCAGGAAATGGACCTGACCGAACCCATCGAAGTGCTCAAGATGATGCGCGATGAAATGGGCGTGGACATGGTCAACATCTCCGCCGGTTCACCGTACTACAATCCGCACATCCAACGACCGGCATTCTTCCCGCCATCCGATGGCTATCAACCGCCCGAAGATCCGCTGGTGGGTGTGGTCCGCCAGATTCAGGTCGTCGGCGAAATCAAGAAAGCCGTCACCGACTTGCCGATGGTGGGCTCGGCGTACAGCTATCTCCAGGAGTGGCTGCCCAACGTCGCCCAGGCCGTCGTCCGCGAAGGTTGGGTCGACAGTGTTGGCATCGGTCGCCTGGTGCTCAGCTATCCGGACATGCTTGCTGACACGCTGGAAACCGGCGAGATCAAGCAGCCCAAACTGATTTGTCGTACCTTCAGTGATTGCACCACCGCACCACGCAACGGCATTATCTCCGGCTGTTACCCCTTGGACGACCTGTACAAGAACACGCCCGAATACGAGATGCTCAAGGATGCCAAGCAAGCACTCCGCGAGAAACTCAAAGTCATCAACCAAGGCTAACAAACTCGCACAAAGCCCTCCGCAAAAAGCCCAGGGCTAAGAAACTTGCCAGTACCTAAACGAACTTGCCAGTTCACCACCGGACTGGAACTAAAGCCCTGGGGTTTCAACCCCAGGGGTTGTCTTGAAACGATTGACATCTGATCATCAATAACAAACCGTGCTGTCTCTCAAAGGCAGCACGGTTTTTCTTTGGCTTACGCGATATCCAACGCAACGGCACCTGAGCCCAATTCTTATCGGCGGATGCCAGTTTTCACAGGATATTTGAAAATTTTACTTCTCTCCCAGCTTACGCAAATCCTATAATCAGAAGTGATGGGAGAACACTTTCATATCCACTGCGAGATTTGCGATACCAAATTGCGCGTGACCGAGGAGTCACGCGGGTTGGCGGTCCGCTGCCCACATTGTGAACACGTCCAACATGTGCCCACGCTCAACGAAGAGTCCATGGCAGATACTGCAGTGGAAAATCCCACCTCCTCCGACTTTGTGGAAAACCTCTCGGAACTCTCGGACGAAGAGGATACATTCTGCCCTGAATGTGAAGCCGTTATCCCCGCAGGTCAAACCGTCTGCAACAACTGTGGCTTTAACACCGAGACCGGCATGACCTTCAACCGTGGGGCAGCAGCCTTCAAAGCACCACGCCGACGTTTACCCATGCCCGCCTTTGTCTCCGTCATCCTCGGTGCCATGGCCGATGTCGTACGCATGATCTCACCGCGTGGCGTGCATCCCACCGTCACCGGCACGGGCATGTTTGCCATCATGCTCATCCTCATCGGTGGGGGAGGCTTCTGGCTGTCCAACTCCATCGAAGGCAAAGCCAAGCACCTGCGCGTTCGCATCGTCCAGGAACTCGAAACCTATCTCAACAAAGAATATCCCGGTCAGGTCAAATCCGATTACATCCGTGTCGTCGACCCCGTCAACATCAATCTCGCTCGGACCACCGGCATTCAGGACCGTGTCCGCTACTCCGCACAGCTCTCCGTGGTCACCAACGGCCAACGCCGCATCATCGGCACCGTCGAAGGCACCTACGACTCCGGGCTGCTCTTCTACGGTCTGGAACTCACCCACACCGTTCTCTCCACCGACTTCGATCTCTACCCTGATTTCGTCGACACCCTCACACGCATCCAACCCATCTCAAACTGACCCGAACACACCACACCTCGCTACGCATCACACCAAACCTTCACACAAGCCGCAAGATGAGACCAACGGTCGAATCTGACGGGTTTTATGCCATAAATTATTTGTATTACATTGTTTGCGACAGGCTATGCCATTCGCCGATCCATCGTCAATCCCGGATGGTCAAAGGTTAATGTTCTGTTACCCAAACATAATCCAAAAATATTTTACAAAATGCTCAAGTTGGACCTTGACAGATACCGAACATAGTAATACCTTTCAAATACCGAACAACAACTACAAGGTTAATTGACGAGATTAAGGAGCAGCGGTATGGTGACGAGCATCGAATCAACGACAACGAGCAATTCCAAGTCTGCTCGTAACGGCAAATCCAAAGGAATCACAATGGCCAAGTCCTCCAAGACATCCAAACTCGCCCCCAATCCTGCTTCCGGCCGCGCTGAAGCTCTGGATCGGGCGCTTTCGCAGATTGAACGTGCCTACGGCAAAGGTTCGATCATGAAGCTCAATGATGATCTGACCAATGTCCGTGAAGGCATCTCCACGGGCTCGATCAGCCTTGACTTGGCCCTCGGGGGTAAGGGACTGCCAACCGGCCGTGTGATCGAAGTCTTTGGCCCCGAATCCTCCGGCAAAACCACTCTCGCACTGCATACCATCGCCTCCGCTCAGAAAAAAGGCGGCGTCGCTGCATTCATTGATGCTGAACACGCGCTGGACCCGTCCTGGTCGCGCAAACTTGGTGTCAATGTCGATGACCTGCTCGTCAGCCAACCCGACACCGGCGAACAGGCTTTGGAAATCTGCGAAATGCTCGTCCGCTCCAATGCTGTGGACATCATCGTCGTTGACTCCGTGGCAGCGCTGATCCCGCGTGCCGAAATCGAAGGCGAAATGGGTGATTCCCACGTCGGTCTTCAGGCACGCCTGATGAGTCAGGCCCTGCGTAAACTCACCGGTGCCATCAACCGTTCCAAGTGCACCGTGGTCTTCATCAACCAGATTCGCGAGAAAATCGGCGTAATGTTCGGCAATCCCGAAACCACACCCGGTGGCCGTGCGTTGAAGTTCTATGCCTCCGTCCGCCTGGATATCCGCCGCACCAGCACCATCAAGGAAGGTGACAGTGCAGTCGGTAACCGTGTCCGCGCCCGCGTGGTCAAGAACAAGGTGGCCCCGCCGTTCCGTCAGGCCGAGTTCGACATCATGTTCAACGAAGGCATTTCTGCCACGGGTGACCTTCTTGACCTGGCTGTTGAGTCCGACGTGGTCAGCAAGTCCGGCGCCTGGTTTAACTATGGCGATGTCCGACTGGGGCAGGGGCGTGAAAACGTCAAAACCTTCCTCAAGGAAAACGAAGAACTTTTCGAGGAAATCAAGGCCAAGGTGCTCGAAGTCAAAGGCGTGACACCCGTCGCTGAGGAAGACTACGACGAAGACCCCGCTGAGTCTGAAGACGAAAGCTGAATCAGTATCCACCAAGGTAGAGCTGATGTCGGCTCTCAAGCCGCCAGATGAGATCAACGATCAAATCTGATGGGTGGTTTTCTCGTCATCTCAGGTTTGCCAGCATCAAATAATGCAGGCGGATTCTTGCTTTGCCATGTTGCGCGATGATAAAACTTCGAGTTGACGTATTGGCCAGGGGCATGACATCATGAAATACACCGAATTCCGTGATGCAATCAAAGACGCGTTAAATCGCTCAAAGTCTGGCATGACGTGGGCAGAACTGCGCGATCAATTGAACTTGCCCTATGACCGTCCCTGCCCGGAGTGGACCAGACGTCTGGAAGAGGAGTTGGGGCTTAACCGCGTGAAAGGTACCAGCGGTGGCAGAGACTTGGTCTGGATTCTTCAGCCATAAACCAAGCCGTGTTGGCGTGCGTGTGGGCATCTCAATGTATTGCAGGTTTGAGGGATGTTGTTTGACGCATCTACCCGCTTGGTGTTCGATACTTGGGATGACGATCAGATCATTGCCCCAATGATACGGTCATGAAATACGCAGATTTGCTTCATGTGGAACCTTGACGCATCTGGACAATTTGAGTTTTTGAGCCTTATTGGCCGATAAATCGTCAGTTATGTCACGCGACAAGGATTACATTCTGGATATCAGCTCCAATCCCCGCATTGCCCAGCAGTCCGGCGGAGAGGGTTCCGCTGGCCCCAACGGCGTTGAGAATCGTTCACTTAAGGGCCGTCCATGGTTAGCGGTCCGTTGGAAATGCTGCCATGTCTACAGTCGCATCTATCGCACACCCGATGGCAAGTTCTACAAGGGTACCTGCCCCAAGTGCGGCAGCGCCGTTCAAGCCCGAGTCGGCGAAGGCGGCACCAACTCCCGATTCTTCGAAGCCGGTTGATTTAGCACCTTCCAAAGTCCGTCCATGTGAATGGTTTTCGGGGATCAATCATGCGGGAAATCAAATGCCCACTATGTGACCAACCTACCGACGAAATCAGGATGGGATCGTTGTACGGCCATGAAGTTTGTGGGTTGTGTCGCAACGGTTTGATGATCCGCAGAGCGTGCGCATTTTCGATCGATTTCTTACTCATCACTTTGCTCGTCTCGGTGGCCGAGGTGCTGTATATGATTGTGACCGAAGTGACCAATTATCATCACTCATTTGCTGATTGGTTCGCCAAACTTTCATATGCACTGGGTTACATGCTCTTTGTGAATTCGCTGGCTCATTTCATGTTGCTCCCGCGTTTGTTTTGGGATTGGGGTAATCACTCCTATTTTGTATGGCTGCTTGTTCTGATTGTCATACGTTTCGTAATTCTGCCGTTCATATTGGCTGCACGCGATGCAATCGGTGGGCGATCCCTTGGCAAACGTTTAATGGGATTGCTGACCATCGACACACGCTCCGGCCAACCCATTGGATGGCTCAAATCGATTCATCGCAATCTCTGGCTTATGTTGCCCATGGTTTGCTGGGTGGTCCTCTGGCAATTACGTAAGGGTGATCGACTCGGAGATCATGCCTCAAGGACACGTGTCATTGACCGACATCGCGTATATGATGATTCGTTTCGATGTCCCGAATGCCACTACGACCTCACCGGCAACACCACCGGTCAGTGTCCGGAGTGTGGTGCTCCTGTATCTGAAAGACAAATCAGAATTGATTGACATCTTGACGTCGCAGCAATACGCAGTCTCGTAGCGACATGGGTATGTCGGTGATTCGGCAGGATATGTGACAGTCCGTTTGTATTCATGTTGAGTGGATTCAACACCTCTCCCAACCGTCATAATTCGCACATCTGACACAAGCGGCTGTGATCTTCAAATCGCAGTGACATTTTTCTCACATAACTTGATTTCGGTGTTAATGTTCCCAAAGCCGTGGGGTAGGACCATCCATTCGGGGAGGGTTCTGCGCGGTTGTGTCCATGTGGTGGGCCGACCGAATTGGAGAGAAAGAGTTTTCATACCAGGAGAGGTAGGAAAGTCATGGCCAATATGACTGTCCAGGTTTGGGACGCAACCGGTAACAAACGTCAGGATGTCGAAATCCCGGCTGACGCACCGATCAATCGCGTGGTGGCTGTGCTGCTGGATCGCATGAAGATGCCGCAGTTCGCGCCCGACGGTCAGCCGCTGAGTTACAAGTTCCATCACAAAGCATCCGGTCGTCAGCTCATCGACTCGCAGACACTCATTCAGTCTGGCGTGCATGATGGTGACGTGCTGCGACTCCAGCCGGAGATCACGGCGGGGTGAAATGGTGTTGCGTGCTTGTCATATGAATGATGACAAAGCTTCGCTTTGACCGGATTGTCACGATCCGGCTCGTTAAGACAAGCAACACGTTCAAGTGAATCAATTGACGGAAATGAAATAGAGAGATGACCCAGACGCCTGAAAAAATTGATCTGTCTGACGAACTGAACAAGACCGGTGATCGCTTTGATCGGTTTCGGTTGATCAGTTGGTGGGATCAGAATCGCTTAGCCGCTGCCAAGGTGTTGGTGGTTGGTGCGGGTGCATTGGGCAATGAACTGGTTAAGAATCTGGCGTTGCTTGGCGTTGGTCATGTACTCATCGCGGACATGGATGCGATCGAAAATTCCAACCTCTCCCGATCCGTTCTTTACCGCGAAAAAGACAACGGCACGCAGAAGTCCATCGCTGCCGCCAAAGCTGCCAAAGACATTTATCCTGATATGAAAGTCCATCACTTTGATGGCAATATTGTTCACGATCTGGGCCTCGGTGTTTACCGCTGGGCCGACGTGATTCTCGGCGGACTTGATAATCGTGAAGCACGGCTGTCGATCAACCGCAATAGCTACAAAGTCAACAAGCCATGGATCGACGGTGCCATCGAACAGATTCAAGGCATTGTCCGCGTGTTCTCGCCTCCCGGACCTTGCTACGAATGCACCATGAGTGAGATGGACTGGAAACTGCTGCAGATGCGGCGTTCATGCAACCTGCTCTCGCGTGAGCAGATGATGACCGGCCACACCCCAACCACGCCCACCATCAGCAGTATCATTGCCGGTGTTCAGGCCCAGGAAGCGGTCAAGCTTTTGCATGGCATGGAAACCATCTCCGGCAAGGGTTGGGTTTTCAACGGCCTGATGACCGACGCCTACACGATCGACTATCCCCGCAAAGATGAGTGTTATTCACATGACACCATCACGCAGTTTATCTCGCTGGATGCTGGCGTTGAAGATATCACTGTCGTTGATTTGCTCAACCGCGCGATCAAGTTACTCGGCCCGGATGTTCAATTGGAGCTGCCCCGCGAAGTGCTTTCTTCGCTGAAGTGTCCCAAGTGCGGTGACGAAGAAGAACTCTTTGCATCACTGGGTAAGGTGCCGACAAGTAAGGCTGCGTGTCCCAAGTGCAATCATGAACTGCGGGATATCCAGACGTTTTACAAGATCAAAGGTGATGAACCTTTCATTGGTCGGACACTGGCTCAGATTGGTGTGCCGCCGTTTGACATCATCATTGCCCGAGCGGGTAGCCGTGCCGTTGGGTTTGAGCTGACGGGTGATGCAAGCAAGGTTTTAGGTCCGTTGCAAGAGACCCAGGAGGCGATCGAATGGTCGTGATCTGCCAGTCTGTTCTCGATGCGATCAAGGCACACGGCCAGGCCCACAAAACCGTGGAAGTCTGTGGCGTGTTTGTCGGTGAAGTGCGCGAGATGGACGGGCATCAGGTGACCTTTGCAACCAACATGATCATTGGCGAAGGTGCGACACATCAGGCAGGGGCGGTGACATTTACCGCGGACACCTGGACACATATTCAGCAGACGATGGATGAACAGTTTGCTGAGAAGCGCATTGTGGGTTGGTACCACACACACCCGGACTTCGGGATTTTTCTTTCGGAGATGGACCTGTTCATCCACGAACAATTTTTCAATCTCGATTGGCAGATTGCCTACGTGTACGACCCGATTCGAGATGAAGACGGCTTGTTCACATGGCAGGACGGCAAGACATTGCCGGGTGAGTTTGAGATTGATGACGACACGGCAGAGGCACGGATGCAGGAGAAGCTCAAAACGATTGAGCATCTGCAGAAGTGGAATCGGCGGATGAAATTGACGCTGGCTGTGATGATCGTGTTTTTTTTTGCGGCATTCGGCTGGTGGGTCGTTCTGCCGCTGGTGATACATCATTGACTTGGATGATTTAGGGAAATGGAGCCGACGCATGGCTGTCGAAAAAATCACCATTACTGTGGATGACCTCCACTCGGAACAGGTTGAGCAAAAGCTCGAACGTGCCGAGGCATTGGAGAAAGCGCATCAGCATTACCTGGAACAGCAGGCTGCCGCACCGCGCGCCGTCGCAGCCGGTAAGTCCAGGTTCTGGTACAACGCCGTGGTCTACATGGCCTTGTTCGGGATACTGGGCGGTCTGTATGCTGCCCAACCGATACATGCAGATGCAGGAGATGGACAACCGTCGCATGGATGTCATCACGCGTTTGAACAACGGCCAGATCATGGAGATGGAAGCCGAAACGCAGTTGCAACAAATCTATGCAGACTATCCCAACAGTCCGTACGCCAAGATTCTCAGCGATCTTTCCATGACACCCGATCAGCAAATGCAGGCCATCGGCGAACGTTTGCAGGTGGATATGCTGCCCAACTTCGTGCACCGGTTTGTCTGGTATGCCGTGGTGGGCGTGATGTTCGGATTCCTGCTATCCATCGCTGAACCGATGATGTCGCGAAACCGTCGCGGCGTGGTGCTTAATGGTGCGGTCGGTATCGGTCTGTCACTGGTTGGTGCAGCACTGGTCGGACTCTTTATCAACAAGGTGTATCACCTGCTGGGGGGTGGCACGCTCGAAACCTCCTTTATCCGACAGATGATTGCCCGTGCGGTGGTCTGGTCGGTCTTTGGTATTTTCCTGACGGTCGCACCAGCAGTGGTTATGAAGTCTTCCAAGAAGCTGGTCATCGCCATCATCGGTGGTGCATTGGGCGGCTTCCTCGGCGGTCTGCTCTTTGACCCAATTGACCTGTTGCTTAACTCTGCTGCACTGAGTCGCCTGATCGCTTTTGTTGCCATCGGTTGTCTGGCAGGCATGTCCACCGGCTTGATCGAGTCGGCTGTGAAGACCGGCTGGCTGAAGGTCACCGGCGGTGTCATCACCGGTAAGCAGTTCATCATCTATCGCAATCCCACATTCCTGGGCTCATCCCCGGCTTGTGAAATTTACCTGTTCAAGGATCCGCAGGTTTCCGATCACCATGCTGCCATCCATCAGACACGTGATGGTTATGAGATTGAAGACCTTAACGAGGAATCGAGCACGTTTGTCAACGGTGACCCCATCGAACGCATCAAGCTTCGTGCCGGCGACGAAATTCAGATTGGCTCGTCCACGTTCTGTTTCCAGGAACGCAAACAGTCGGTGGTCATGAAATAACTTGAGGGAAAGAGGAAGAATCATGCCAGTATTGGTAATCGAAAAAGGAAAAGAAAGCTCGGGCCTGGTGCTCAGGGACACCGCGGTCATCGGCCGTGTGACCGGGCTGGACATCATCCTCAAGGAAGCCGGCGTTTCGCGTATTCACGCATTGGTCGGGCACAACGAGGAAGAAGACACGTGGTTCGTCGAGGACATGGGCTCGCGTAACGGCACCTTCGTCAATCATGACAAAGTGGTCAACCGCCAGGAACTCTTACCCGGTGATCTGATTCACATTGGTAAAGCAACCCTGAGCTTCCGTCTGATCGACGAATTGCCCCAGGGCATCGACCGCATCCCGCCACGTGATCCGGCGCAGCGGGATATCGTCTTCCGTTGCCCTGAGTGTCACGCGGTGCTGCGAGCCAAGCCGCTTCGCATTGGTGCTGCCGGTCGGTGTCTGAGTTGTGAGACCAAGGTGATCATTCCCGCCAAGAGCGCGACCATCGCCCGTGCCGTCAAGCAACGCCCAGCCGACGCCCGTCCTGCTGAACCGTCGCTTCAGATGGACAATCCGGCGCCGGCACAATCCAGTGGTGATACCTCCATCGTCGATTCACCCAAAGACGATTCGATGGCCTTCAACGAGTTGGCATCGGATATCGATTCGAGCAATCAGACCGCCTTTGGTCACGAAACCGACGCCCACGCCATGCCGATCTCCGAGGAGATTGATCAGGCAACCAAACAGGATGCGACCGCTGAGTCTGAAACAGAACATCAGTTTGAAGAAGAGCAACAGACGGCAACAGCAACCGTCGATGAAGAGCAGACGGAGAACGTCGAACTCATCGAATGGCTTGACGATGATGCCGAGGTGATTGATACCCAACTGCCCACCAGCCAAGGTGTCTGCAGTGTGTGTCAGACACAGGTTCTCTCGACGATGAAGAGCAAGGAATGCAAAGCCTGTAACCAGATATATCACGAAGAGTGCTGGTATGCGATGGAAGGCTGTTCGACCTATGGCTGTAGTGCTGTCGGACTTCTCAAGGAGAAGAAGGAGGCGCCCAGGCCAAGTTCATCGGGCCGACGTCCTGCCAATCTGCGTCGTCGCAAGACCCATGTCAAACGTCGTGATGATGCGGTTCCGTGGGATTGGATGTTCGCTGCTGCTGCGGGTTTTGGCTTGTTTGCAGGCCCGTTCACCGCAGGGATTCCCAATGCTGCGTTACTGGTGGTGATGCTGATGTATCTGGTGTTCCACCGCAAGCGTCGTGTGTCGAAGGTGGCTGTTGCCCTGAGCCTGGTGCTTTGCATCGGTGGGGCGGTCGGTGGCTACTTCGGCTTCCAATACCTTGTGGACCTGGGCTGGATCAGCATTGAGGGGGTGACAGGATGATTCAGTTTGTGTGTCAACATTGTCATACCTCCTTTACCGTCCCCGATGAATTCGCTGGGCGTAAAGGCAAGTGTAAAGCCTGTGGCGAGAAGTTGGCGGTGCCGATTCCCGATCAGATCGTGGTCCCGATGCCTGCTGATGATTCGGACGAGTTGATGAACTTGCCGATGCGGACACGACGTTTGATTGCAGATCAGAAGTCCGTGGAGCGTGCATTTGTCAATACACCTTTGATCCGCGTGGTGAGTATGGTGGGTGAACCTGCTGAGCTTTACCGCATTCAGTACCAGGTGCGTGGTCTTCGTTTGAATAACAGGAACGAACCGGTGCCTTGCTCGCTGCATGAAGTGGAGATCAAGCTCGGTGCGGACTACCCGCGTATGGCACCGCTGTGTCGGATGCTCACACCGGTGTTCCATCCCAACATCATCAGTGAATCAACGATCTGCATCGGTGATCACTGGGTGGCTGGCGAAGACCTGTCGCTGCTGATCACGCGTATTGCTGAGATCATTGGTTACCAGGCTTACAACATCAAGTCACCGCTGAATGCCGAAGCTGCCATGTGGGCGGATTTGAACATTCAGAAGTTGCCCATCGACAGTCGTGATGTTGCAGCGGTAGGGGCGTTGGTCTGAGTTTCTTTCGCTGATCTTGACCGGGATGTGATGGGGCTTTATTGTGAAGTCACAGGAGTTCTCGCATGCCCCGCACCAAGGCCTTTGATGTCACCGACGCATTGGACAAAGCCAAGGATTATTTCTGGGCGCATGGCTATCAGTCCACTTCTATGGATGACCTGCTTAAAGCCATGGGGATCAATCGGGGCAGTTTCTACGATACCTACGAAAACAAGCACAAACTCCTGCTTGATGCCTTGGATCATTACATCGAAAAGGACATTGCTCCGTCGCTAGCCAAGACCACCGAGGGGCTTGAGCCCCGTGATGCGATCGTTGCCATCTTCAAACGCAAACTCCAACGCATGAATGATCCGCAGGGGCGGTTTGGTTGTCTGTTGATCAACACCGCGCTGGAGTTGGCACCGCATGATGAAGAAGTCGCCAAGGTGGTTCACCGTCGTTATGACGAGTTGGCCAAGCTGTTCGTTCGCCTGGTCAAGCAAGGTCAGGCTCAGGGCACGATTAGCAAGCGTTGCACGTCAACCCAACTGGGGCGTCTGCTGCTTAATCATCTGCTTGGGGTGCTGGTGATGCTACGATCCCGTGTTTCAGAAACGATGCTTAAATCGGTGATCAATCAGGTCGATCTGCTCTTGGATTAATCTTGTCGTCATTGTTTTGAAATACTGAAAAACCCGGTCAAGATGACCGGGCTATGTGTAAATAGCCGAGTCATCTGGACTCGGTGTTTTCTCATTCCGGGTGCTCCCTTTTTGTGGATTAAATTTTTTTTGATTATTTTGGAACAATCATTCCAAATAGCGTGTTGTTATGGCAACGGATTAACAAACAACCATTCACAACACACTTTTGAAAAGGAACATCTCATGAATCTTCAACCCCTCGACGAGAACAACGCTTCGGAACGTGCTGCTGCAACCTTGACTGCAGTGCGTAAGCAAATGGGCTTTATCCCCAATCTGCTGGGGATCATGGCTCATGCCCCGGCGTCGCTGGAAAGCTATCTGGCATTGGCCGGGCAGTTCGACTCCACATCACTGGACAAGACCGAAAGACAAGTCGTCGTCATGTCCGTGAGTCAGACCAATCACTGTGATTACTGCACCGCAGCACATACCACCATGGCCAAACAGCAACGCATCGATCCGGACATCGTCACGGCACTGTATGAAAACACACCCATTGCTGATGCCAGACTTCAAGCACTTCGTGAGTTTGCTCAGCAGGTTGCCCAGTCGCAAGGCCGTCCGACAGTAGAGCAGATTCAAGCTTTTCTTGATGCTGGTTACAACGAATCACAGATTCTGGAAGTCGTACTGGGTGTCGCGTTCAAGACACTGTCCAACTACACCAGCCACGTGACGGATGTCGTGATTGACCCGGCATTCAAGTCTGCTTTGCAGCCTGCCTGATCAACCGACCACGTGTCTGACTTATTCCCATTAACTTTGCCCCCCTTGGGATGGCTGGTGCGAGCGACCTTGATTCCCCGCCCCGACACCCCCTGTAACCCAGGAAGCCCCGGAAGCATCAGCCATCCCTTTTTTCAACACACAGTTTTAGAACAAACCTCTATCCAAAAGGAGCCTCGAAATGAATTCCCGCAAACGTACTCTTGCAACCACCGTCTTTGCTGCTGCCTTGACCCTGTTGACCTTCGTTAATATCTCCAGCGCCAAGCCCAAGGATGGCATGGCATGCGATTGTGCCTGTCACAGTCAAACCGACAAGATGACAAGCATGCAGCCCAGCCGAGCCTACATTAACGGCTACAACGTGCCTTCCACCGGCATCGCACTGGAAGGTTATAGCCCCGTGTCATACTTCACTGAAGGCAAGGCTCAGAAGGGCAGCCCCCAGTTCGCCGCGGACTACAACGGGGTGACCTACCACTTCACCTCGGCTCAGCAGGTCGCCCAATTCAAGGCCAATCCCGCCAAGTATGAACCGGCATACGGTGGTTGGTGTGCCCTGGGCATGGCGATCGAAGACAAGCTGCCGGTGGACCCGACGCTGTACAAGATCGTTGGTGGCAAGAACTACCTGTTCCTCAAGAACGCCAAGATCGACGCTCTGAAAATCTGGAACGAAAAGAACGAATCCCAGTTGATCAAGAAGGCTGATGCTTTCTGGGCCAAGGTCTCCGGCTGATCAATTGACATAACAACATGGACCCCTTTGGCGGCGTTGCTCATCCCCATGGCAGCGTCGCCTTTTCCATTTATCATGGGTTTCGATGATGCAATTAAATCAATTACTCAAACAAGTCCGTTCATGTGATCTATGCAAAGAGCACCTGCCTTGCGAGCCACGCCCATTGCTTCAGGCATCCGAACAAAGCCGGATTCTGATCATTGGGCAGGCACCGGGAAAAATCACGCATGATAGCGGCAAGCCCTGGGATGACCGCAGTGGTGAACGGCTTCGTCAATGGTTGTCCGTCACCGAAAAACAGTTCTATGATCCAACGTTGATTGCACAGATGCCCATGGGATTCTGTTACCCCGGTAAAGGCAAGTCCGGGGACAATCCACCAAGACCCGAGTGTGCGCCACAGTGGCATGAAGCATTACTCGGATTGATGCCCTCAATATCGTTGACGATTTATATCGGTCGCTATGCGTTGGACTATTACCTGCCCGGCCGCTATTCAACGATCACCGATGCGGTGGCCGATTCGTTGAACCTTTTGCCCGATGCTGTGGTCCTGCCACACCCTTCACCAAGAAATAATATCTGGCTCAAAAAGCATGATTGGTTTGAACGAGATGTGCTACCGCGACTGCAACATCGGGTCCGCACCTTGGTCAGGTAAATGATGGAAATAAAAAACGCAGCGCCGTAATGACGCTGCGTTTTTTGTATTCGTTGTGATGACTGGTTTACAGCCCCAGCACGTCGGCCATGCCGTAGCGACCGGGTTCTTTGCCATCAAGCCACTTGGCAGCCTTGAGCGCGCCATGGACAAACACGTCACGGCTGAAGGCCTTGTGGGTCAGTTCGAGTTCTTCACCGAGGTTGGCAAAGAAGGCGGAGTGTCGACCGACTTCCGAACCGACACGCAGCGCATGCATGCCGATCTCACCACGCTTGCGTTGGACATCATCACCATGACGACCGTGGACAACATCCTTGACGATGTCCTTGCCGGTGGCTTTGCAGATGGACTCGGCGATCCCCATGGCGGTACCCGAAGGGGCGTCACGCTTAAAGCGGTGATGGGCTTCGGTTATTTCAATGTCGTAATCATCACCGAGTTGCTTGGCGACCTGGGCAGCCAACGCAAAGAGCAGGTTCACCCCAAGGCTCATGTTCGGTGCCTGAAGGATGGCGATGGACTTGCCCGCTTCGTCAATCTTGGCGTGGATCTCCGGCGAAAGGCCGGTCGTGCCGATGACCAGCGCCGTCTTGGCAGCAACACATTTGTCGATGATGCCGGGGGTGGCGATCGGCAGGGCGAAGTCGATGACCACGTCCACATCCGAAGGCAATTCGGTACCGACCTTGATGCCGGTTTCACCGACGGCAGCCAAGACGCCAGCGTCTGCGCCAAGGTCTTCAAACTTGTCGTGCTCAACGGCGCCCGCGAGGGTAAGGGCCTGGTCTTCGTGCGTCAGGGCAACAAGTCGGCGACCCATGCGGCCACCAGCGCCGTGAATGGCAATGCGTGTCATTTGGATGACTCTTTCTTTTCAAATAGTGATAAAGGAATATTCAGTCTCTGGTCAAACACCCAATCCACTTGGTTGATTCCAACCTTCGGATCATCGGCGTCTAACATCGCCCCAAGCACAGTCGTGCTCAAGGGCCAGGGACATGATTTTATACGATGTCCCCAGCGACAGGGAAAACAGGCTTAGTGCTCAAAATAATTGTGACTGGGGCGGCCGGCAAGAATCTGTTCCTTACCCCAGTTGGTGACATTTTTGAACTGATCCGAAGCAATGAAAGCGTCGAAGGCTGCCTTGTCAGACCAGTCGGACATGATCAGGTAGCTCTGAGGGTCATTCACGTCCTTGTACAGAAAGGACTTGGTGTGACCTTCCATATCGGCCATGGCTTCAATGACGGCCTGGCAGACGCGTTCGAACTCAGCATTCTTGCCGGGCAAAATTTGATAGTTCATTCCAATGGTGATCATTTTTCTGTTTCCTGTCGTAGTATCCCTAGACGATAAAGCCATTGCGACCGGAGATCAAATGGCCAATCTTGTCGACAATTCGGTGTAACTACTGGTTTGACAGTTGACAAGAAGGTCTGTTGAGATAGATTAGCAGGTCTGGGACGCCTTTGGGAGAGGGACGGTCCTGCACGTTTGGCATCAATTCAAAATTTTCTTCTTGGCAATAGAGGTGTGTGCTTTGATATTTGGCCGTAAGAAATCTGCGAATCCCACGGACGATCCCAAGTCGGACGATCAACAAACGCCCGAAAAGGATGAACAGGCAGCAGAATCCGGGGAAGAAACGGCTGCTTCGTCTGATGACAAGAAAAAGGGCAAACTCGGTCGCAAGGCCGGCGCCAAAGCGGACAAGTCTGAAAAGAAAGATGCGATCAAACGTGATCAGACCAAGGCCATGACGTTCTTTCGTCATGCCTCCACCGTTGCCGAAGCACGTAACTACGACTATTCCATTCAGCTTTATCTCGACGGACTCAGTCACGATCCGGACAACATGAACAAGCACGAGGCGCTTCGCGAAGTGGCGCTGCGTCGCAAAGTTGCTGGTGGCAAGCCTGCCAAAATGTTCGACCGCTGGAAAGGTCGTGGCAAGGACAAGGTCGAAAAAGCGCTCCAATCCGAATATCTCTGGTCCAAGAATCCGTTGAACTTCAATGCTGCCGTCACCGTCATGGAACGCTGTGTCGAAGCCTTTGAAGATCAGGACGAATACAACATGGGCGAAGTGGCCTACTGGATTGGTATTCTCCTGCTCGAAAAAAGTGAGATGGATAAGCAGCTTAACAAAGCAGACCTGCTTAAACTCACCGATCTCTTTGAACGCATTGATGCCTACCACCAGGCCGTCAATGCCTGTCGCTGGGCATTGGAACTGGACCGTGATGACTACGATCTGGAAAGTCGCCTCAAGGACTTGCAAGCTGAAGAGACCATGATCGATTCTGGTTATGGGGCGCAGATCGAAACTGCGGAAGTCGACTTCAAGAAGACCGTCCGCGACATGTCCAAGCAACAGGAACTCGATCAGGAAAACCAACTCGGCAAAACCGAGCAGGCCATCGAGGACATCATCAATCGCAGTCGTGCAGCCTTTGAAGCCAATCCCGATGACATGGTGCTGCGTGAAAAACTCGTCAAGGCATTGCTCGATAAGCGCGATGACACGGCTGAGAACGAAGCCATCAAACTCCTGGAAGAAGCCTACGCCAACACGCAGGACTTCAAGTACAAGCGTCAGGTCGTTGAGATTCAGCTGCGCAAAATTGATCGTATCATCAAGAAGCTCAAGGCTGCGGTTCTCAAGGACAACAAGAATGAAGAGTTGATTCAGAAGTACAAGCTGGCCATCCGTCAGAAGGTGAAGATGGAGATCAACCTCTACACCGAATGCACCAAGCAGTATCCGACGGACCGTAAGTGGAAGTACGATCTGGGGCGTGTGCTCTTCTCCGTCAAGCAGTATGACAAAGCAGTCGAACAACTCCAACAGGCTGTCTCCGACGCCAAGTACCGTGTGCAGTCACTGTTGCTGCTTGGCCAGAGTTACCTGGCTCAGGATTGGTTTGACGAAGCCATCGACACCCTGGAGAGAGCTGTCGAAGCACACAAGTCAACAAACGACAAGATGGCTTTGGAGATTCGCTATCACTGGATGATCGCACTGGAGAAATTGGCTATCGATAATAAAGATGTCGAACGTGCCAAGGAAGCACAGAAGATTGCCTCCGAAATTCTCCAGACCGATATCAACTTCAAGGACATCCGTCAGCACATGGAACGCATCCGTGGCCTGGTCAAGGAACTGGCAGCGTCGTGATCCCTTGGCTGATGTTACGAAATTTCAATTAACCATCTAAACTCAGGTGCCATCGCATGCCCACGGTCGCCGTCATTCCTGCCCGTTATCAGTCCTCTCGTTTTCCCGGCAAACCCCTGGCTGACGAAACCGGTAAGCCACTGATTCAGCACGTCGTTGAACAGGTCCGCAAAGCGCGTCTCATTGATCAGATCATTGTCGCCACCGATGACCAGCGGATTTACGATGCTGTGGCCGCATTCGGTGGTGAAGTCATGATGACCAGCACGGATCACCCCAACGGCACATCGCGCATCGCCGAAGTCGCAGCCAATCTGCCTGCCGATGTCGATCTGATCGTCAACGTGCAGGGCGATGAGCCGGACATCGAACCGGAAGTGATCGATCAACTCGTTGCCGGTCTGCGTGCCGACGTTCAAGCCCCGATGGCAACACTCGCGTCACCTTTTGCTGATGACGAAGATCCAGCCAATCCCAATATTGTCAAACTCGTCGTCAGTCAGACCAACCGCGCGTTGTACTTTTCGCGGTCACTGATTCCGTTTGACCGGGATGACAAGGGCTTTACACCCCTGAAGCATCCGGGGCTCTATGCTTTTCGTCGTGCGTTTCTGCTCAAGTATCCCAAGCTCACCGCGACGCCTTTGGAGCAGTTGGAAAAGCTCGAACAGTTGCGTGTCCTTGAGCATGGTTATCCCATCGCCATCGTCAAGACCGTCTGTCATCATCATGGCATTGACACGCCAGAGCAGTATGCCGCCTTTGTCGCGCGTCATCAACAGGACTGATCAGCCAACCCCATCTCGTTTGGAACAAAAGACGGCTTGTTTTAAGTCTATTTCGTCTTTTTGCAGATCCAATGGAACATTGACGAAACCGATGCGTCTAATGATACTGGTAGCATCAGTTTGGCTAAAACCTCGCCAACGAAACTGGTGTTGAGAAAGCGTCCAGCAAGTTTACCTCATGTTGTTGGATGATGAGTCTGGCATTGGCTCTGACCCGCATGCTCCCTTGTGTGATGCCCTGCGTAACGCAGACATGGGACGAAAAAAGAGATTGGATTCATGTTCGATCACCTGACCGGAACCCGCCGTTCTTCGTTTGGTTTGCGACTTTTGTTTTGTCTTCTTGCCACTCTGGCAGTCCTGCCAACATCCATTGTTTATGCCGATGCGACCGACGATCTGATCAAGAAACAGATGTCTGCATTTGATGAGAAGGTCATGGATGGCAACCCACAAGCCGCCATGGCTATCTTCCAGAAGATGCTGGATAAATACCGCAACCATGCTTCCATGCTAGCCTGGCAGGGGCGCGTCGCTTTGATGCAGCGCAACGGACCTGCTGCCATGGAAGCGCTGAATCGCGCGCTGCAGCTTAAACCGGATCATCCCGTGGCCAACGCCGTGATGGCATCGCTTGAATTTCAAACCGGTAAACAACAGCAGGCCATCCAACGCATCGAAAAGGCGTTGGCAAAAAATCCTGATTCACCAGACCTGTTGCAACTCTCCGCCGAATTGAAAATGCAACAGATGCAAAGTCCCGAAGCTTTGAAAATCTGGCAAAAGATTGCAGACAACAAAGACAACACCGACATGCAACGCGCCAATGCTTACTCAAAGGTCGGTGAACTGGAGATGCAGGCCGGCCAACACGCTGCCGCCGCCACTGCATTGGGTAAAGCCCTGGAACATCGCTGGCATCCCAATGTCGCCATGGCACACATCCAGATGCTCCACAAGTCCGGCGCGGGGCAAGAGGCCGTCACAGCCATTGCAGAATTTAAAAAGAAACTCAACGATGACCCACGTCTGGCGCAGGTCAAAGCACAAGCCCTAAAACAACTCAGTCCCATCGAAAGCGATCTGGTTTTTTACACCTTGGAAACCGACCTCAAAGCGGACAAGTTCAATGCCTATCTTTTCGACCATAAAGCCAAACGCATCCGTAAGTCGTTGGAAGGTAAAACTGATAAGGCCAGTAAAGAAAAGTTGACTAAGGTTGATGCGTTGATTCTTGATGGTCTGATGCGTGATCTCAAAGAAACGTTCGGAAGAGAGAGTGTCAGCAGTTCGTGGGTCAAAAAGAAAGCCGGACAAGTCAAGGAACAGGCTGCCAAGGTCTCCGGCGATAAAGCGACGAATGCCATCGACTTTGCCAATCAAGTCATTGCTGATGTCGAAAGTAAAGACAACGCGCAAATCGAAAGTGCGTTGGCGTTGGCGAAATCCGGTTGGTCTCTTCAGGACTTTGCATACCCCGATGATGATCAGAAGAAAGTCCTGGAAGACAAGGGCTTGCCAATTCTCAAAGCTTCCTATGGCCCGCTCGGTGAAGCCTTGGAGCAATATTACGCAGCCAAACAGTCACAACGCCAGGCACCTGCATATGAAGAACTCGCCAGGCAGTTCATCGACAACCCTACGGACGCAGCGATTCAAACCAAGTTGGCCAATGCGTTTTATGAGCATGCCCGCAAGATCGATGCGACCGGTGATGACGGATATGACAAGGTTTTGCCCCCACTGGTCTGGGCCAAGATACCTGGAAAGACCACGTCACCCAACTGGGATAAAACCATCCAGGAACGCTATGACAATGCCTTTACGCTCTGGAACAACTACAAGGTCAACGATCGACTTGAAGCCAGACGATGGGATGATTTGCTTGCAGGCTATGATCGTATCATTGAAGTTTATCCTCTGCATGGCGCGTTGATCGGTCGGGCCAAAGTGCATTATTACGCAGGCAATGACAAACAGGCCTTCGAGGATATGGCAGCCTCCGTCGCGGTCAAAGCCTGGGAGTATCGCCACACCTTTTACCGAACGACTTACCGCAATGCCTGGGTTGTCAATGGTGTGCAATCTGTTCTGGAACTTCATGATGTGTTGGCAGGTACAGGCTCTTCCACCCAGCCGTACCCGACCTTACCCACCGTTGAAATGACCAGGATCATTCGCGACAAGAAGTGGGGCGACATCGGACCTTACCTGGTCATGGAGCACAAAAAGGACTCATTTGCCAAAGACCTGATTGATGACATGAAGTTTGGTCCCAAGCTTAACCGCGTTGAAATACTCAATGCACTGGCTCGGGAATGGAACGAGGCTTCCGAGGATCAAGCCAAACGAGACCAAATTGTCGAGCAGGCCAAGGTGCTTAAATCCCATGGTCATCCGAGCTTTGGCATCCTTGAAATTAAGAAGGAAATGTCAGATGAAGAGAAAATCAAAATCCTTGAAGGTATCGTGCGTAACACCGAACTGGGCGGTGCATATGAACCGTTGATTCATTTTCTCCTGGCATCAATTTACGAAAAGCAGGGCGACATTGAAAAAGCCAAGTTACAGTACAACGCCGGTGCAGAAGGATGGAATGTCGATCAACTCAAGATCAAAATGCAAATCGTGTGTGCCCAGAAGCGTGATCAACTCGAAGGTGAAGTCGAGAGCAAAGAACTCTTTGATCGTTATGTCGCCTATCAGGAAGACTTCAAGAAACGATCAACGGAATTTAAAAACGACACACTGGAACTGTATCGCTGGGAATGCGTGCTCAACCGACTGCTTGCTTTAAAAGCCAACACCACATGGGCATTACACAAGCGGCATAATATCCGCACCAAACTCACATTTTACAAAGGCGCAATCGCTGATCTGAAGTATGTCCAGGAAAAAGATGACAAGGCCAAGAAGGATGTCATCGCTGCGTTACTCGGGTTTAACTACATGAAAATGGGCGATTACGAAAACGCCATCGCCGAGTACTCCAAAGCCATCGGCTTGGGCTACAACAAGACCTGGGCTTTCATCGACCGTGGTGAACTCTACCGTTCTGCGGGTAAAGCCAAAGAAGCAGTAGAAGACTTTACCAAGGTGTTGGAGATCGACCCGGATAATGACAAAGCGCTCGAGGAACGTGCAGACTTGTATGAATGGTATCTCAAGGATAACAAGGCAGCCCTGGCGGACCTACAAAAGCAACGCAGTGTCCGCATCTCCAAACGAGCCAAACTCAAAACCAAAGATCCGTTGGCAGAGTACATGCTTGATACCAACGTGATTGATTTTCGGATCGCCAATTTGAAAGCAAAAATTGCCAGAGGCAATCTGGATAAGATGTTCGGCAACTAAGTGGCTTCAATGTTTTTTGAAAGAATTTTATGGCAAACGTGACAATTTGTTTTTGTGACACCGTAAAGTCAATCCGGTCTTTATTGGCTGTGTTGATCACCTGTTTTTCACTCGGTGTGGTGGGGGGAACGGTCAATGCCTCGGAGGATGTGCGAAGAAACCAGATCATCGAAAAGCTCGATGCCATGGCTAAGGTAATCAAGCCCGATCCGGTCAAAGGTGCATACGAGAAGGAGTTTGCTGAGCTTGATGATATGCTCGCTTCAGACCGTTTGAATTACACGCAAATTCAGGGCAAGATTTCTGAGCTCAATCAATTCATCGATAAAACCGCAGGCTACAAAGACGAACCCATGCATGCGCTGGATCTCCGACGGATGCTGCTTGAAATTGGGCTGGTCAAGCAGGGACGCGAAAAAGGCGAAACGACACTCTCTTGGCAAAAGTCGCGCATTACCTTCACCGCCAGACAGCTGCTTAAAAAGTATCCAGCGAAATGGACCGCTGAATTCACCAGGCAGCTTGATGCATATGAAGCCATGTTTGATGCATTTGCCAAGCAGGATGTTCAAGAAGCTTTGGCCATGGCAAAGTCCGGCTGGACACTGGCGCAATTTGAGTTTCCCGATCATATTGAACGTGAGAAGCTAAAGGCAAAAGATCTTTATCCTGTCAGCGACAATCGTGAAATCAAAGCTGCTCTGAAAACCTATTACCAGTCGATCCAAGACACACGCAAGGCGCCCGAATTTGAAAAAGATTTGATTGCGCTGATAGCGAATCCTGATAACAAAGCGCTTTACAGCAAGATTGCATTGGGCCTTCATAAACATCTCAAAACCCTTGATCTCTCGGATAAGAGCAAAATCACGCCGGAGATGATCATCCCGGATTTGATTTGGACCCAAGCCCCCAAGCAAGGCAACTCTGTCCCATTGACAGAGGATCAATCCAATCGCATGGATTTGGCTTATTACCTTTTTTCAACGGGCAGTGCTATTGAAGCCAGGAAAGATATGCGTTGGGATGACGCGCTGCGACGGTTGGATTTGGCGATTCAACAGTATCCCTATCAGGCTGCACTGGTGCATCGAGCCTATGTTCACTTGTTCAAAGGTGACCAGAAAAAAGCCTTCCAGGACATGGCGGTGAGTGTGGCGATGTCAGCTTACTCACATTCGCGGACATTTAATAAGCGGATGGCAACGCGCAATGATTGGTATGTCAATGGTCTGCCATTGGTGTTGGTGCTTGCTGATGTGGCTTACGATTATTATCACGACGATGGTCCGTTTCCTTCGGCGCCGATGATCGATGCACTGGAACATCTTCGTGGCAAACGTTGGCTCAATGTTGCAGAGTATGTAGGGACACATTTGAAAGGTCACAACGCTGGTTGGTCACCCGATGCGCACCTTGCCAACCAGTTGCGGTATAACGAGACCATCAAAGGCAAGATGCTCGACGCATTGGCTGATGCGATGGATACCCCGCAGCACAAGATACACAAAGAGACTTTTCTCAAGTGGGCGGAGGATATGTATCCTGCCAATCATCCAACCTTTGAGTTAATCAAGATTCGCGCTGAAGGTGGGGATCAATTTGAAAGCCGCCTTCAACGCCTGCTGAATTGGATTGCCTTCGACGCTATGTACGATCCTGAGGCCAATGTTGAGTATGCAAAAATACTGGAAAAGCAAGGCAAGATTGATGATGCCTTGCTGCATTACAATGTTGCCAGTCACGCCAAACCCTTGGCCGAATTAAAGGGGATCCAGAAGATCGCTGCTGAAAATCGAAACCGTCTTGAGGGCTCATCGGATAAGAAAGCGATTGCTGATCGCTATCTCAAGCTGGTTGGTTATGTTCAGAATAAAGCCAAAGATCATCAAACCAAATACATCGGCAATGCCCAGTTGGTCATGATGATCAGTCGTCTCGAAAAGCAGATTGTTCTCAACGATACTGCCTATGCGATACGCTCTGATGCATATCGTACGTTGAAGCAATATCAGTTGGCGGTTGATGATCTTGAGCGTATTCTGAAGTCTGGCAAACATCGTCAACCGGGTAAACTCCGGGGCCTGATGGGCATGAGCTATAATGAGGCAGGTCTGTGGACCGAATCGATCTCCGTCTTAACCGATGCGATTGGAAATGAAGGGCAACCCGATTGGATTTATTTTTACCTGGCAGATTCGCATCGCCAGCAGGGGAACATGGAACAGGCTGTCAAATATTACACCAAGATGCTTGAATATGATCCGGATGAATTGCGAACCTTGGATGAGCGTTCGAAAATTTATCAATACGTGATGCATGACACGGAAAAAGCGTTGGCAGATCTTGAGAAATACAAAGCCATCCAGCTTAAGCGCAATCCCAAATACAAGAGTACGCAACTTGATATTCGGCTTTACAATCTCAAGCGTGATCGTGTATTCAAAAAATGATCGCCTGGACAATCAACCCATAAAAAAACGGCAAGCCGTCAAAGCTTGCCGTTTTTTATTGGGATGGTTTTATGCCAACGATTGTAACTCGCATAAACAATCGCCCACTTCCGTCACCCCCGCGCAGGCGGGAGTCCAGTGGAATTTACAAGCGTCAACTGCATGCCACTGGATTCCCGTCTGCGCGGGAATGACGAATCGAATATCAATTTGGCGATGAATGACGCGAATGGCTCAAGTTTACTTGGGGCTATCCGCACGCAAGTCCAGGTAGGCCAGTTCCTGCTTGGTCAGTTGGATGTCCAATGCGGGCATCGTGGTGTAGGTTTCATGCAGGGTACGCGGGCCGATAAGTGCAAAGGACGGGAACGGCAGGCAGAGCACATACGCTGCTGCGATGTTGATCGGCAGGCAACCTTTTTCCTTGGCCAACTCAATAGCGCGGTCTTTGCGCTTGAAGTTGTCCTCGCTGTACCACGGTGTTTCCAGGTGCGGATCAATGCCGACCTTGTCGCGACCACTGCGGTCAGTGAAGAAGCCGCGTGCCTGGGAAGACCATGCCATGTGCGCGGTCTGGGTTTCTTCGAGGTACTCAAGGTATTCCGGCTCACTTGCAGCAATGCAGCCACCCCAGACCGGGTTGACCATGCGGGCCAGTGACAGGTTGTTATTCATGATGGTCATCGGCTGCTTACCGTTGGCCTTGGCATACTCGTTGGCAGCCTTGAAGCGTTCGAGTGACCAGTTGGAGCCACCGAAGACGCCGATGTAGCCTTCGTCTTTGAGTTCGTTAAGCACGTCGATGAATTCACCGACGGGGATATCGAGGTTATCACGATGGAGAATGTGCATTTCCGCAAAGTCGATCTGCATGCGCTCCAGTGATTCCTTGCACTGCTTGCGAATGTTGACCGGATCGCAGTTGGGGGTGTGTGCACTCTTGGAGAGGATGTTGATTTGATCGCGAATGCCGCGTTGTTTCATCCAGTTGCCCAGGTGACGTTCGAAGTGACCCATGCGGTACATCCATGCAGTGTCGAAGGTGTTGCCGCCGCGATTGATAAAGTCATCCCAGACGGCAGCGCCATGGTAATAGTCGACCTGGTTATCACAGCCGAAGATGAACTTGGAGACCGGCTTTTCGATGCCGGGCACGGTTGCATACTTCATGTTGTGATCTTCACGCGGGGGCAGGGGGCTAACGCCGGAGATCGGGCCGCAACCTTCGGGGGTTTCAGCCGGATAGACCAGGCCGATCTGGCTGCGCCATTCGTCGAGGACCGCGAAGGTCCCCATGGAGTCATCCCAACTCATTGCAGGTGCATCGGCTTGTTGCTTGCCTGCTGCGATGGCTTTGGCGCAGGTGTCTGCTTCCATACCGTAGAGGTATTCGTCGGTGGTCACTTCGATGACCTGTTCGCCATCGGCATTGTTGAGGATCAGCTTGACAGTGCCGCCTTCGCGTGCGGGAACCCACGGTGTTTCGACGGTGATCGAGCCCTTGGTGCCGAAGATGCGAGCCTTGTTATCCATGCCGACGCAGACACCGGTGGCGACCTGGGCAAGGATGTTACCCGAGAACTCAAGGCTGGCAGCCGCATAGTCGTCGACCTTGGTTTCACCGATCACGCCGACGGCTTTGACCTTGGTTGGATTGATGGATTGCGTGGTCTTGGTGGAACCTGCAATGAGTCGGACGAAAGTGACGGCATAGCCACCGACGTCGAGGATGCCACCGCCACCGAGGTTGGGGTCTTTGAGACGACTGGTCGCCGGGGCGCCGGACGCATTGAAAGCAAACTTGGCGTCGATGAAACGAACATCACCGATTGCGCCGCCTTGAATCAGTTCCAACACCTTGGCAATCTGCGGGTGCGTGCGATACATGTAGGCTTCCATGAAGAAGGTGCCGGCTTCACGGGCAGCCTGGATCATGGCTTCGGTTTGATAGCGGTTCAGACCTGCCGGTTTTTCAGACAGGACATGCTTGCCGGCCTTGGCGCATTTGATGGCCCATTCGGGATGCTGGGTGTGGGGGGTGGCGATGTAGATGGCATCGACGTTTTCATCAGCGATGAGTTCTTCATAGCTGGTGTAACGCGTGGGGATGTTGTACTCATCGGCAAAGGTGTCAGCCTTACCCGGTGTCCGACTGGCGACGGCGACGAGTTTGCATAGTTTGCTGTGATTCACGCCGTTGGCGAACTGTTTGGCGATGTTGCCCGGGCCGATGATGCCCCAGCGTAGTTTGTCTGACATGTTTGAATACTCCGTGTGTTTGGACAAATTGGTATGTCACGATTGGCTATAGATTAAACGAGTTATTTCTACTGTCCATTACCCATCTGGTCAATTGTATGTCATAATTGGTCGTGAGGTTCAAATCGTCATGAGCAAGAAATCCCAATCCACCCTCCAGCAGGTTGTCGAACGTGCCTGTCGCAATGAAGTGATCCACCGACAGTTTCATTTTAAACAAGGCGGTAGCGGATGGGGCTTTGTCACCAAACCCGAGCATGGACAGGATTACGTCCGACGTATCAATCATGAGTATATCGGCATCTATGTCCTGCGCGGGCATGGTCGCTATGTGGACCACATGGGCAATGAACACCAGGTCGGTCCCGGTGATCTGATGCACCTGCCACCGGGGCGGGAGCACTCGGTTTACCACATCATGGACGGACAATGGGCGGAGTACTATTTCCCAATGCCCCGTGAGATGTATGAGACACTTGGCTATCTGCAGGTGGTCAAACCCGACCAGACGCTTTGGCATGTGGGCCTGCATGTCTCAATGATCGAACAATGCGAAAACCAGTTGGCAATGTTGCGACTGCAGGAAAATGAAGCATGGCTATTTGCACAGGTCACCCTCAGCTCTGCCAACCTGATCATGGCAGCAAGGCAACTCATGCTCCAACAGGCCTCGCCAACCCAGCAGCAGGTCGGCATCATGCAGGCAAGGCAACAACTCGAAGAAGACTGGGAAGCGCAGTTGTCCTTACAGTCACTGGCCAAGAATCTGAACATGAGTTACGAGCGATTCCGCAAACTCTTCAAACAATTCGTCGGACACTCACCCGGTGAGTTCCGAATCCTCCGACGCATCGACCGGGCCAAGACACTGCTGCTCAAACAATACACCGTGGCGGAGACGGCAGGGCAGTTGGGCTATCCCGATGCGTTCAGTTTCTCCAAACAATTCAAACGCTACACCGGCATGAGTCCGACGCAGTTCAAGCGGACGATCTGACAGGTTACGTTGGGAATCACGTGTAAAAAGACAGGTATCGCACCAATTCGCGATACCTATTCTTTTATCTTGATTGTGACAGGATGGTTTACATCTTGAATTGATTGATCAGATCACGCAGGTTGCATGAGAGTTGACTCAGGGATCCGGCAGCCTCGGCGGTGTATTCGCTGGATGCCTGGGATTGTTGGGCGCCGTGACTGATGTTTTCGACATTTTGAGCGATCTGTTTGGTTGCCTGCGATTGCTCCTCGGCAGCCGAAGCGATGGCGGTGACCATGGTTGCGACCTGTTGCGAACCGCTGAGAATGTCCTGCAGTGATTGGCCCGCATTACTTGCCAATTCCACACCGGTATTGACCACTTTGGTGCCTTCCTGCATCTGCGTGACTGTGCGACCGGTTTCCTGCTGGATGGCTGTGATCGAGTCTGCGACTTCCTTGGTGGCCTTGGTGGTGCGTTCAGCCAGTTTGCGGACTTCATCAGCGACGACGGCAAAACCACGACCTGCTTCGCCGGCGCGGGCGGCTTCGATTGCAGCATTCAATGCTAAGAGGTTGGTTTGATCAGCAATGTCGTTGATCACATCAATAATCTGGCCGATCGATTCGCTGCGAGTGCTCAATTGTTGTAAGTCCACGGCGGTTTTGTTGACGGCCTGGGCAATGATCTTCATTGATTCAACTGTCTGGTTGACGACATCGCCACCATGGCGTGCTGATTCACCTGCACGGTCGGCGGTTCCTGCGGCGTTGGAACACTGTTGTGCAACTTCGTTGATGGTGGCTGAGAGTTCCTCGACGGCTGCCGCAACACTGTTGGTATTGGTTGCCTGCGAGTTGGCGTTGTTGGACATCGACTCGGCGGTTGTCGTCATTTCGTTGGACGCTTCGGTGACTTTCCCCACGGTGTTCTGAATTTCATTGAGAACATGCTTGAGGTCTTCTTCCATCTTGTTGATGGCAACCGTCATGTCACCCAGTTCATCCTTGCTTCTGATGGCAAGCGGTTCGCCACGCAGGTCACCTGCTGCAATGTCGCGGGCACGCTTGACGATCGGGGCAATCGGGCGTGTGATCATGCGTGTCATGATGAAAGAAGCGATCAAGGCTATGGTGATGCCTGCTGCGATACAGGTGATGAGAATCTGCAGGGTGCTTTTGATTTTAGCCAACATGGTTTGGCGAATCACGGGAACTTCTTCGTGTGATGCTTCTGCAAGCTTTTCCACGAGTTGCTCCACTTCATGTGTTGCTTTGCGGAAGATGGCTGTCGTTTCTGCAATCTGACGATCCAATGCCACCAGTTCGTTAAACGACTTTAAATATAAATCCAGATCCTGGTCAATGGCTTTGATGTCGGCTTCGGGGAGTTTCAGATCGCGAGCCGTCCGCCGACAGTGTTCGACCTGCTTGGCAAGTTTGTCCACGTACTTATCCAGGCCGCGCAACAGGTAGTCCTTTTCGTGACGACGACACATCAGCATGTCCACGATCAATTGAGGTTGATCAAGTTGCTTGATGCGTTCTTCCATTTTATGGATTGCTTTGCGCATCTGCCCGCGTAATCCCTGGTCCTGCGTCGAGCCGCGTTGGATGACCATGTCTGCGACTTGCTTGAAGTTGTCATGGTAGGTCTTGACGTGAAGGGCCGCAGTTTGCAACTCGGTTTGACGTGCCCCTTTTTCTTTGGGCTGTGCCAGGTTCAGATGATCGATGGTGTTTGTTACCGCCTGCTCGACTTTGCCAACATATTTTTCATCCAGTCGCATCAGAAAATCTTTTTCCGAACGGCGTGCCTGGAGCATCATCTGTGATGCTTCCTGCATGTTTGTAAGTTGAGGGATTTTTTCGTCCACCAATTGGGTGGTGTGCGATCCCAGATTTGTCATAAACAGGATGGTTAACCCACACACGGTGGTGAAGATGGCAACGAGGCTAAGGACTGTGAAATAGATTTTTTTACCGATCGTGATCCGCATCTGTCATTCTCCAAAGGCTGAAACTGAACATATTTTGTGACTTACGATGTGGACCCAAGCTAAGTGTCGGGGTTTTATCTTGTTGACTTAATCGTGGAACACAGCTTTCGGATAAGACGAATTGATCGCTTTATGCCTACTTTTAAGGATTTTGGAAGTTTGATACGGTTAAGTGCTTAAATAAAGACATGCTATATCCAGCTACATTTATGTTGGCCTTGGATGAGAAAATCGTATTGGACCCTTCATCTCACCAAAATTTTCTGAACGTACATTAAAAAAAACACCCCGTCCGCATGGCGCGTTGGGGGTGTTGGTTATGAGGTGTGGCTTGTTTTGAATATGTTTTCGTATTCGTTTTTGGATTGGCTTGCAGGCTTATGCCATCGCCAACTCAAGGTCCGCTTTGGCATCTCCGGTGAGACGCAGGCCGTAGTTTTCCTGGAGGATCTTAAAGACATTAGGACTGATAAACGCCGGCGCTGCCGGGCCGATGGTGATGTTCTTCACGCCCAGACTCAGTAGAGTCAGTAACACGGCAACTGCCTTCTGTTCAAACCAGCTGAGGACGATGGTCAAAGGCAAGTCGTTGACGCTGCAATCAAATACCTTGGCCAATTCGACCGCAACTTTGATCGCGCCGTATGCATCATTGCATTGTCCCATGTCCATGAGACGGGGCAGTTCAAGGTGCGTGCCGTAGTCATGATCCATGATGCGATACTTGCCACAACCGAGTGTAAGGATGAACGAATCGTCGGGTGTGCCTGCTGCATAGTCTGAGTAGTAGTTGCGGCCGGGTTCTGCACCATCACAACCACCGATGACAAAGAAGCGACTGATCTGACCGGCCTTGACGGCTTCGACGATCTCGGGGGCCTTGGAGAGGATGACGGACTCATGGAAGCCGACGGTGATTTCCTGGGTGAGTGCCTGCTTGCAGGGTTGGCATTGTCTGGCCTTGGCGATCACTTCGGAGAAGTCATCCGTGACCAATCGCTTGGCGCCGGGGACGGCTGTGGCGCGGGTGGTGAACATGCGATCCTTGTAGCTGTCCTTGGGGATGAGCACACAGTTGGTTGTGCCGACGATGGCGGCGGGGAACTGTTCGAATTCCACCTTTTGTTTTTGCCAGGGGCCACCGAAGTGTCCTGCAAGGTTGGGATGGTTGTGGAGCTTGGGATACATGTGACCGGGGAGCATTTCGCCGTGGGTGTAGACTTTGACGTTTGTTCCCTCGCATTGTTTGAGAATGTTCATCAGATCCAGCAGGTCATGGCCGGTGACGAGGATGCCGGGGCCTTCCTGCGTCCCACACATGACACTGGCTGGTTCAGGTTGGCCGAAGTTTTCGATGTGTCCTTCCTGAAGCAGTTGCATGACGGTGAGATTGTGCTTGCCGCATTCGAGTACCAATTCAAACATGGTGGGGACATCGAAGTTGACGTTGGTCATGGTGGAGAAGAGTGCTTCTTCGATGAACGCGGAGACTTCTTCGGAGTGCTTGCCCAGGCGACGGGCGTGGTGAGCGTAAGCTGCCATGCCTTTGACACCGTAGAGCAGGATTTCTTCGAGTGATTGGATGTCGATATCTTTACCGCAGACGCCAGCCCGGCCGTTGATTTCGCAGGCGGTGCCGTGAGCGGTTTGTTCACATTGGTTACAGTGCAGGGGGAGTGAGAGGTGTGACATGTGTTATGATCCTTTGGTTAACGGCGGTTGGATACGGGGTCAGTTCGTTAATTCTGATTGTCAGTATCGACATCAAGAGACTTTTTTGCCTTGATCTGGATCAAGTCCGTCGAATTTTTTTAATGGTTATTATGTTTCACCGCCAAGACGCCAAGGCCGCCAGGTTCAGAGAGAGATGATTCGATGTTTTTGATCCAAATCGTGTTATCTCTGGTGCGTTCATGATTGACGCTTGGCTTGATTGAGAAAAGTAAAATCTCGGTTGCGTTTTTGGTCTCACTCAACTTGGCGTTCTTGGCGTCTTGGCGGTTTAAATTAATTGGAGTTGTATGTCACTCGAAGCTTTGAAAATTCTTGCCCGTTGTCACATGTTCGGTCGTGTCAGTGAAGAGGGGATGCAGGAACTTGCTGCCATGGCACAGGTTCAGAAACTCTCGCGCGGTCAGATTGTCTTTCATCAGGGCGATGAACCACCGGGGATGTTTGTGGTCGGCTCAGGGACGGTTCGAATTTACAAGATTGCGCCCAACGGCAAAGAACATGTCCTGCATCTGGCGGGCCCGGGTCTGACGTTTGCCGAAGTCGCCGTGATGGGTAACTTCCCCTGTCCCGCCTTTGCCGAAGCGATTGAGACCTCGGAAGTGGTGCTTTTGCCGACAGGCCCGTTCATGAAGGCGCTGAAGACCAATCATGAGTTGCCGCTGCAGTTACTCACAGGGATGGCCTTCTGGGTGCATCACATGGTCGATACGCTTGAGGATATTGTGCTTCGCGACGCTACGGGGCGGCTGTGTCGCTATCTCGTGGACACGCATCAGGACGGTGTTGCCACGCTCCCCAAGTTCAAACGTCACTTGGCAAGCAAGCTCAATCTCACCAGCGAGACGCTTTCACGTGTACTCCGACGTCTACTCGATGAGCAACTTATTGAGCAGGGGGCCTCCAAGGAGCAGATTCGCCTGCTGGACATAGACATGCTCCAGGAGATGGCCGACGGCGGATATGCCTGATCAATAAAAGACCACAACCGTTATATCCGCCAAGGCTTGTGGGAAAACATTGACGTTTGGCAAGGTATCGGGCTAAAATATATCTCCCACCTGTAGATGACTGTCCGCGACAGTCAGATAAGCTAAAGCACGACCCGCAATGGGTCGGTACAATAAAGCCCACCCGCTAAAGCATGAACCGGCCACGGTTTGAACCTGTAGAGAGAGTACACGTGAGACTGAACAAGATGCCCCGAATCAGAACCAAGCTCCGCAGCCTGATGACGCGCGTGTTACGACGTTGTGGTTTGGATGAGCAGTCCGTAGGCAGACGTCGCTTAAATGCCCGCCGTGCTGCTTACATCCAACCGCTCGAATCTCGCCAGATGCTCAGTGTGGCCATTGAGATGGTCGTCAATCCCACCGGTTCACCGTCCGCGTACGTCGTGGATGGCAGCGATGTCTACGCCAGCCAGGCAGACAGTTTTTCGATTGATTTTTATGTTACCTCCAATGAGGGCACGCCAAACAATACGCTCTATAGCTTTGACCTGAATCTCACAGGTACGGACACTGACATCATACTCGATGAATGGCTACGCAATACGGCACTCTTTCCCAATACCGCAGGTGATGTCTTTAACTTTTCAGATGACACTGTCGACGACGCGGCTTCGGATTATTTTGTCAGCGCTGCAACCGTTGGGCTAGATGACCGCGATACACTGGACAAGACGGACGCTGGTGACTTCTCCGGTTGGTACATCGGTTCCCTTGAACTCACTTTGCCCAGCACCGTCGGAGATTACGTCCTCACGTTCACCAGCACGGCTGATGATCAACCTTCCCTCATCACGCACACGGTTACCGATGGCGTTGTCGAAACATCATCCCCCGATGTCAACGCATTGACATTCCATGTCGTCGAGGCCGCAACGCTGAGCATCGAGGACCTGCCTGATCTGACTGGCGATGCAGACATCGCTTCAACCTTTGGTAGTATCGACATCACCACTACGAATGTGGATGGGGCAGAACTCTCACTTTCGGACTTCACGTTGGTTCACGTGGTCAACGGTGTTGAGACGATTGTGATCTCAGATCTGGATAACGATACGAACACGGATAACGACTGGGAAGATTTTGCAGGCATCTCTTTGGTCGATGCCGGCGGTGGTGTCTACCAGATCACCGGGCTTGATGATGTGATCGAACTTGCGGATGGTGATTACACCTTGACCGCCGTGGCAGCAGGCATCATGAACAACGCAGGTGTACCGCTGATTGCCGATGCCGAAGAACTCTTTGAAGTAGACTCGGCTGTACCGCAGGTCACTGTTAATGATCAGACCACCAATGATCGCACACCCACGATCACCGGCACGGTCATTGACCAGACACTCGACACGATGAGCATCACCATATCGCATGCCAACGATCTGACCTTTGCATCCCAAACCTTCACGCTGGCCAATGGTGACTTCACCATCGACGGCAATGGCAACTGGACACTTGATGGTAGCAAGCTCTCGGCGCTTGAAGGTGGCACGTATGACGTCCGCGTTGTGGCCGTCGACGAAGTCGGTCAAACCACCGATGAGACATACGAAGACAAATTGCTGATCGTTGATGCCTATGAAAACGATGACAGTGATTCCGATGCACCGAGCAATCTCGTTGATGGCAGTCGCCATTACAACCTGAGCATTCATGAGTCGGGCGATGTGGATTGGAAGTCCTTCGTCCTCGGCGCAGATGCCGATGTTCTTGTGCTTGGCAATGTGATCAGTGGTGATGAGATCACCGTCAACTACTATCTCTACAATTCTGTGAACGACTCGATCCCTCAGACACCTAACTATACCTTCACATCAGCGTCCGGGACTCTGAGCCAAACCATTTCCGGAATGACCGCTGGAACCTATTACATCGAAATTTCAAGTACGGGTGATGGCAATAGCGACGGCACCGCTGGCGTGGTCTACAACTATAACTTCGTCACCGGCATCGAAGCCGATCTATCCAACTCCATCTCCGGCTCGATCTACGTCGATGAAAACTTCGACGGTGCCTACAATGCAGGTGATGGTGATGCGTTGGACTTGACCGCATGGAACGGCGGACTGGGCGTGCTCGTCGAGTTGTATGCCATGAATGATCTGGACAACCCCGTCGACAGTGTCTATTCCACGGATGGCAGCTACACCTTCTCCAACGTGATCAGCGACACCTACCGCGTTCGCATCCAACTCCCCGATGGCACGTTCCAAACCACCAGCAATCCAGCGGATATTCTGCTTGATGGTGCAGTCGACGAAACCAATGTGGACTTTGGTCTTCGTGATGTTGAAGTGGCCGATGAATATCTGTTCTATAACAACAGTGTCTACGATGGCAACAACGCTTCAGCCAACAGCAATGACGACAATGCCATTGACACCAGTAAGCAAGCTTTGCATCAAGGCGAGACGGCGACATCGGTGAACATCACCGCCAACGAAGATGGCGTCAACGGCATTATGTTTGACGTGATTGGTTTGCAGACCGGTTCACTTTCGGCGGGTGACTTCTCATTTAAAATGGGTAATGACAACACACCCGACGATGACTGGACCGCTGCACCGACACCTGCATCGATTACGATTCGTGAAGGTGAGGGTGTTAACGGTTCGGATCGCGTGACCATCATCTGGTCAGATGGCGATATTGCCGACACATGGTTGGAAGTCAAGGTTCTGGCAGGCGGTTCGGTTGGTCTGGCAGAGGATTGGGCGTTTTATTTTGGTAACAACATTGGTGACGTGAACTTCAGCGAGTTCGTGGGCATTGATGACGTCTTTGATATCTGGAACAACCGCGCGACCTCAAGTGGTCCGCAGCAGGCGACCAGTTACATTTACGATTTGAACAAGGACGGCTTTGCTGACATTCAGGATGTCTTTGTGGCCTGGAACAATCGCAAGTCTTCAGCCACCTATGCGGGTTTGCAGAAGATCACACCCGTCAGTGGATCGCCAATGATGTTGGCTGAAGGTGAAAGTACTGATGCCGATACGCAAGCCGTCAGTCAGTCCGAGGTTCAGCAGATGCTTGCTTATGCGATTACCAACTGGCAGGCCACGTTGGCGGACACCGGTCTGGTATGGGCTGCAGATCAGGTTCAGGTGCAGGTTGTCGATCTTGGTGGGCAATATCTCGGTTTGGCTTCAGGTTCAACGATCTATATAGATGACGATGCTGCAGGGGCAGGTTGGTTTATTGATACCACGCCGAACCTTAGCGAAGAATACACATGGTCCGAGCAGCAGCAAACCTGGATCGCCTTGCCAAATACCCAGGCCAGCCAGGGCGTTGACCTGTTAACGGTTCTGACACACGAAATCGGACATACGCTCGGGCTTGAGGATGTGGCAGACGATGCCCAGTCTTCTGAGCCTGATTCGATCATGACCGATACACTTGCAATAGGTGTCCGCCGCACGGTTCAGACACCTGATCGCACGACCCTCGAGGCGTTGGCAATCAACAGTCTCAATGGGGTTGGAGAGAGCCGATTACCGCAATGGTTGTTAAAAAACTATCAATTACAAGTGGTTGATTGATAAAATCTTTTGAATCGGTCCAAGTACCTGCCAATCGTCTCAAATGACTTTTGACGCTTAATAGGGTACTTGGGTATGATGTCAAAACCTCTGTCTGATGATGGGGGGCATTTTTCGTCCGGGCTATGGGGTTCGGGGCTAATCAATGAGTGAAGTCGAGCGACTGGTCCATGGGATGGACACAGGTCGTGCAAGGGTGAGACTACTGTAAGGATCGCGATTGTGAAATACATTTCAGCATTAACGGCTCTATTATTTCTAGTCAGTGGCAATTTGGTCAATGCGGCATCGCCCGTGATTGATGCAGGCACGCATGTGCTTATCGCTGACTCGCAAACCGGGCAGGACATCATCATTGTGATTTCCGATGATGACGATGAACTGGTCAAAGGTTGGCAGCCTGCGATTCAAATTGGCGATGGTGCCACCGGCCCACTTGTCACTTACACCGAAGAGCGAACCGGCACGATCTTTGAAACCGAGAACGCGATCCTGGCTGACGTCACGCCTGATGATGATGACACCGGAAGCGGTGAACCGGATGCCGCACGTTATGTGACCGGCGATGTTGGTTTTATTGACAACGATCACTCGGTTGTTGCAAATGGAACATTAATCACCCTGACCATCACCACCGACGGTATCACCTCCGGTCGCTTTGGCATCACCATGACCGACATCACCTTGCCCAACACCAACGTCGTGAGCACCAAGCTCTTTGACGGTACCGGTAACCAGATCAACGACGCAACGATCAATGATGGTCAACTCGTCATTGGTAACAATCCCCTTGTGATCTGGAGCGGTGACGACAACGCCAATAACACCAATTTCACCAACGACCGCAACTGGTTGCACATGGCTGCACCCGAAGCGGGCGACACCATTCAGTTCTCCGGCAGCACCGGCACGACCGTGAACATGGACCAGACGGCCAACACGGCGTATCACAGCATCACTTTTGATAACACGGCTCAGGGATTCATTCTCGACGGTAATGCCATTGGTATTGATGCTGGTGGTTCCATCACCAACAACTCGACATTGCAGGGCAGCCATGACTTTGGTGAAGGTCCTGAAGCCTTTGGCCAACTGCTTCAGATGGACATCAAAGCCTCGGGCGATTTGACGCTTGATGCTGCTGCCGGCGACCTGACTTTTGATGACAGCAATATCTCCCTGACCGGATCGAGCACCCTGACCATTGACGGTGGGGCAGGCACCACGGTGGACATCCTCAGCAATATCCTGGGATCATCTGCAATCGTCGATGTGCAAACCTCGGGCGACCTGATTCTCGCGGGTACCAACACGTTCATGACCTTGAACATCAACGGCGGTACCACGGAGTTTGAAGGTGGTAACGCCATGTCCGATACCGGCAGTGTCAATCTTAATAACGGGACACTCACCTTTGCGTTTGATGATGCAGCCTACAACGGCGGCGTGGGGGGAAGCCTCTCGGATAGCAACGAAACCGTTGGCAATATCAATACGGCCTCAGGAACCACCATCAATCTCCAGAATTCAATCCTGCAAATCCAAGGCACCAGCAACATGACACTCGCTGGCACCATCACCGACAATGCCAATCCCGGTGATGCGGATGCTGATGGTTATTTTGAAATCGGTACGGCAGGTGGTGTGGCAGTCAACACCGATGCGCAGGTCACCTTCTCGGGGACCAATGATTACAATCTGGTCACCATCATCGGTAACAACGGCAACGGTTCGAGCATCTTCGGTGCGACGGATACCGCGCCGACCGTGGTCATCACCAGCAACGATTCACTGGGCAACGGCTTGATCCTGCTTAACAATGGTACATTGGCCCACAATGACACCGGTGTCACCTACACCTTTGACAACAACGTGGACCTTTATGGTGATATCACCTTCGACGGTAACTTCACGTTTACTGATCAATTCAACATGGATACCGAAGCAGGTGATGAAGCTTACGGTGCAGACACCACCAGCACGTCACGCACCGTGACGATTGCAGATGGACACACTGTCACTGTCTCAGGTCCGGTCGACGGTACAAAGAAGGTGATCAAGGACGGCAACGGTACCATGGTCTGGTCCGGCAACAATGCGGATGGCACTTTCTCCGGGGACATTGATGTTAATGATGGTATCTTCCTGATCTCCGGCAATACCAGTGCAGCTGGTGATATCACCATCAACAACGGTGGTACCTTCCAGGCCAGCGGTGGCAGTGCCGTCAACGATACCAAGACCGTCGACGTCAATACGGGTGGTGACTTCCAGATTCTCGCTGATGAAACCATCGGATTCCTGACCGGTGAAGCCGGATCGACGGTTCAAGTGCTTAACAGCAGTGTTCTGACACTCGGCGCAACCGCCGAATCCGATCTGGTCAACTCCACTTATGCGGGTGTGATCTCGGGTAATGGCGGTTTGCGGATTAATGCGGACGCTCAGGATGATCTTAACGACACGCCCCCCGGCATCGTCAGATTCACCGGTACCAACACCTACTCCGGTGCCACTGTCATCGACTCCGGCGCACTGCTCATCGGTAACGGTGGCAGCATTGCCAGCAATGTGACGGTTGCCAACACCGGTATCCTCGGTGGTCAAGGCACGGTCAACGCTGATGTCACCGTGCTCTCCGGCGGTGAACTGACCGCGGTGGACTCAGACGATCCGACCAACGATAGCGCTGAAACCTTCAACGTCAACGGTGATGTCGACATTGAAGCGGGTGGTCGGATTTATTCGAACATCGGTTACATTGCTGGCTCAGCGACATACGACCAGATCAACATCACGGGCACGTTGACTTTGGCCAACGGTGCCATTCTTGATATTGAAGAACTTGCAGGCAGTTCCATGATCGCTGGTGAAGAATTCATCATCGCGACGACGACTGGTGGCGTGACCAATGCCGGGGCCAATATCGAAGAAGACATTGCAGGTTTCAGCTTCGAAGCCTCCATCGTCAATAACAACCTTGTCCTCACCTCCATGGAACAGGTTGAGGCGGTCTGGATCGGTGGTAACGGCAACTTCTCCACCGAAGCGGATTGGGATAACGATCCCGATGGTGTTCAAAGCAACGCACAGGATTTGATTCTGGTTTTCGAAGGTACGGGTACAGGCCAGAACTATGCGGTCAATGCTGATGAATCTCCGTATAGCAACATTGGTGGTATTGTCTTCCAGGGCGATAACATCTTCACCATCACCAGTGCAGATGACACACTAGAGTTTAACGACACGTTGTCCGCTGCCATCATCAATAACACAACCAACACCCAGACCATCGAAAACGACATGATCACCAGTTCGGTCGTTGATCTGGAAGTCAACGCTGCGTCCGGTGGCCTTGCCTTGTCCGGTGATATCACCAACAACAATCAACTGACCTTCACCGGTGCCAACAACACCAATGCATCCGGCGTGATCTCCGGCAGTGGGGCAGTGGTCAAGAATGATGCTGGCATCCTCACCCTCACCGGCACCAACACCTACACCGGCGATACCACGCTCAACGCGGGCACCATTGTCGTCGGTAACAACAGTGCTTTGGGTATCGGTGGCACGCTCAACATCGCAGGCGGTACCCTTGAGTCTGACGACGATGCACGTACCATTGCTAATGACACCAGCGTGACCGGGGACTTTACGGTTTCAGGCGACAATCTGACACTCAGCGGCGACATGAACCTCAATGCCGGGACGCATACACTCACCGCCAGCAACACACAGACCACGCTTTCGGGAAGCCTCTCCAACGGTACGCTTGGTAAAAGCGGAACGGGCACAGTGATTCTCTCCGGCGCCAACACGCTTTCGGGTTTGAATGTCAATGCCGGTGCCGTCACCGTGAGCAATGCCAACGGTTTGACCGGTATTACAGCTGTGAACCTGACAGCGACTGGTGCTCAATTAAACATGGACGGCGTTGATTTGACCATCGACTCACTCGCCGGTGTCGCAGGCACCGTTCTGGATACGCAAGGCAACAAGCTGACCATCGACGGCAGTGCCACCACGACCTTTGCAGGTGAAATCACCAATGCCGGTGGCGGTCAACTCGAACACGCTGGCACGGGTCAATTGACGCTTTCCGGTGACAACACCTACGAAGGCACCACCACCATCTCCGACGGTACCGTTGTGATCACCGGTTCGGTCGATGGCAATGTCTATGTCAATGGCGGCACCTTTGTCATCGGAAATGACGATGCTCTGAATACTGAATCAACCTTGATCATCGGATCAGGTAATCTGCAATCGGACAATGATGCACGCGTTCTCAATGCTGGCGTGCCGATCTCGGTTGAAGGCGACTTTGCAGTGACCGGTTCCAATGAACTGACACTGGGGGCCGCGGTCAATCTCAACAGCGGGACACGCACCATCACCATCACCGAGTCGGATCAAACCACCGCTCTGGCTGGTGTGATCTCATCGGGGGGCTTGGTTAAGTCCGGTGCTGGTCAATTGAATCTCACCGGGGCCAACACCTTCTCAGACGGATTCACACTCAATGCCGGTACCGTGGGGATTGGAAGTAACAATGCCATGGGCATCGGAACCGTCACCATCAACGGGGGAACGATTGCAGCGTTAGGTGAAGGGGAAGTTGGTAACGCCGTGACCGTCAATGCAGACTTCACCATTGCTGGTGGCGCGGACATTGATGCCGTGCTCTCCGGTGCGATTGATCTTTCCGGCGGTGATGGCGACCATGTCATCAATGTCACAAATCCCGGATCAACTGCGTTCTCCGGCAACATCACCGGGGGTGATTTAACCAAAACAGGCAGTGGAACATTAACACTGGCTGGAACCAACGATTTTGATGACACCCTCACAGTGACCGAAGGTTCGCTGAACCTGCTTTCCACTGGTGCCACCAGTGACAATGACAACCTGACGGTCAGCGATACCGGTTCGGTTGCCATCAATGCGGATACCACCATTAACGCATTGGATAGCTCGGGCTCCGGCAATATTACCATGGGTGCTGGAACCACATTCACGGTCAGCAGCGGTTCAGCCAGCAATGCCATCGCAGGTGATAATACCACCACGTTGGCGAAAAATGGCTCCGGGACATTGCAGATCGCAGGTTCGAATACGTCCTTCTCAGGCACCACCGATCTGAACGCAGGTGTTCTGGAAGTCACCAACAACAATGCGTTAGGCGATAGTGTTCTGAACGTCGATGGCGGTACACTCACCGGCACGGCCGACGGGATCGACCTGGATAACAATGTCACGCTCAACAGCGACCTGACTGTCGATCAGAACACCGGCATCGGCCTGACGCTTTCGGGGATTCTCTCCGGTGGCAACGGCTTGTTTAAAGAGGGTGATGGCGATCTGACCCTCTCCGGTGCCAACACCTTTACCGGTGATGCGGTCGTCAACGGCGGCAGCCTGGCATTGTCCGGCGGTTCTGCCATCGACGACACCGTCAAGGTGAATCTCAATGATGGCTCAGCTGACCTGACACTCAACAACAGTGAAACCATCGGTAACCTCATCGGTGGTGGCACCGTCTCGCTGGGGAGCAACACGCTGACCATCGCCAACGCGGACGGCAGCCTCTACGGTGGCGTGATCTCCGGCACAGGTGGCCTCACACTCGATAGCACAGGTGACATCTTCATGCTTTCCGGTGCCAACACCTACACCGGGGACACCACCATTGCCGCTGGCACACTGCTGACGGCTGGGAGCGGTGTTATCGCGGATACCAGTGACGTCAATGTCACCGGCATCTTCACGCTCGGTGGCATTGAAACCGTCGGTGATCTTTCCGGTAGCGGCACCGTCAACAACGGCGGTAACAATTTCACCTTCGGTGATGACGAAAACACCACCTTCTCAGGCAACATCTCCGGTGCTGGCGATGTGACCTACCAGGGCTCAGGTGTCTTCACGCACTCCGGTGACAGTAACTACACCGGTGAGACCAACATCAACGGGGGGACCTTCAATGTCACCGGCACACTCGACTCCACCGCATTGACCATCATCAACGGCGCCACGCTGCAGCTCAGCAGAGCCGGTGGCAGTTCACTGGTCGATGATGCTAACATCGAAGTGACCAACGGTACCTTCGATGTCGACACCAATCAGAAAATCGCGGACCTGGACCAGACGGCCAACGGCACCACGGAACTCACAGGTAACCTGACCATCGAAGGTGACAATACATCCACCAGCAATATTGCAGGCAGCATCACCGGCACCGGTGATTTGAACATCAACGGCGAGACCAACGTGATTCTCGCCGGCACCAACAGTTCCACCGGCAGCACCAACGTCTCGGGTAACAATGAAAGCGAAGTTGCCAGCTACAGCATTCAAGGCACTTCCACCGCAGGCACACTCAACATCAACAGCTTTGGCGAAGTCGATCTCACCGGCACTGCTGGCGATATCAATGTCAATAACAACGGCCTGCTTCGCACCACGCAAGGTGCAGTGGACACCGCAACCATCAATGGTGATCTGACCGTCAGTGACGGCGGCACCCTTGATGTGGATATCAGCAACAACAACGGCACACTCACCAACGACGTCTACAACGTCGACGGCAACGTGAACCTGATGGCCAATTCAATCGTTGCCATCAACGATATCGGCCCCTCTGCCATCGCTTTGGGGAATGCCTTTGAATTCGTGACCTACACAGGCACCAACGACGGTGCTGCAAACATGGACCAGGTGCGTCTGCAGGAAAGCCTTTCGGACGTCGCATTCAGCATGTCCGACAATGGCAGTGGCCTGAGCCTCACGGCTATCGAAGTTCAGGACATCGTCTGGGACGGCGAAGGCAATGACGGCCTGTTCTCCACAACCACCAACTGGGATGACGATGTCAACGGCGTCACCTTCAACACCGATACCGCCAACGCCTATGACCTTGAAGGTTTCGGCCTGACGTTCTCCGGCAGCATGGGGGATGACGAGACCGCAATCAATGCGGATAACGGTGGCAACGGTACGATTACCGATTACATCAACATCGCTTCGATTCAGTTTCTCGATACCACCGAATCATTCACGCTTAACGGCTTGAATTTGAACTTCATTGATGGTCAGACCACTGACATCATCAATAACTCTTCCAACGATCATAACATCGACAACAACATCGTCACCGGTGACACCTCGATGACCATCAACGCCAATACGGCAGGCCTGGCGATTGCTGGCGATGTCACCAACAACGGTGGCATCATCGTCACCGGCGCCAACGACACCACCGTGGATGGCATCATCTCGGGGGACGGCTCAATGGCCAAGTCGGGTAGCGGTACGCTGTCGCTTACGCAGGCCAATACCTACACCGGTGGCACGACACTCACCGCTGGCACCATCGACTTGAGCAACGATGCAAGTTTCGGTACCGGCGCCTTGGCACTTAACGGTGGTACCCTCCAAGCAAACGGTGCTCGCAGCATCAACAACGCAACCACCATCGGTGGCAACGTTACCTTTGACGGTGACGATATGGACTTCACTGGAGGTGTGAATCTGGGAAGCAGTGGCTCAAGCCGTACGCTTACCATGGACGACGGTACCGACGTGACTTTCTCCAATGTCCTCTCCGGTTCCAACAACCTCATCAAGAATGGTGACGGTGGCCTGACCCTCTCAGGCGAAAACAGTCACACCGGTGACATCACCGTCAATGACGGCAACCTCACACTTACCGGCAATGCTGCCATGGGTGATGCTGCCTTGTTGACCGTCAACGATGATGGCGATACCAACACCGGTTTGGTGACAGTCACAGATGACGAAACCATCGGCGGTTTGGCTGGCAATGGCAATGTCGATATTGATGACAACCTGCTGACGCTGGCTGGCTCGCAGACCACCACCTTCAGCGGTGTGCTCTCCGGTGCTGGCGGCAATGTGACCTTCTCTGGATCCGGCGTTCAGATGCTGGCAGGTGACAACACTTACACCGGTGACACCACGGTCAGTGGTACCGCGACCGGCACCTTGTCGATCACCGGCAGTGTTGATGGCAATGTTGTTCTTCAGGATGGTGACGGCACGTTGCTTCTTGGAGATGATGCCATTGACAGTGCAAGTAACCTCAACATCCAGGGCGGTAATCTCGGTGCTGCCGAAGCTGGTGCAACCCTTAACAGTAGTACCGATCTGTCGGGCGATCTGACTTTCGTCGGCACCAACGATATGACATTGGCAGGTGCCGTTGATTTAAACAGTGGCACGCGCAGCATCGACATCACTGACACCGGCGTGCTGACCGTCAGTGGTGATATGAGCAACGGTCAAATCGTCAAGAATGGTGCAGGTGAACTGCTGCTTTCCGGCGACAACGCCATGGCTGATACCTTCACCAAACCCGGCGTCCAACTCAATGCAGGACAACTGACCCTCGGCAGCGATACCGCATTGGGCGCTGGCTCATTGCATGTCACCGGCGGTACCATCGCTTCAAACAACAACCTGCGTATGGTTGCCAACGCCATGGCCGTCTATGGTGACTTCAGCTTTGCAGGCAACAACCTTGAAATGTCCGGCGATATCTCGCTGCGTGATAACTCCAATATCGCTGGCACGGATACGGATCACACCGTGACCGTCAACAACCAGACCACGCTTTCCGGTGACATCACCGGCGGTGATCTGGAGATTGCCGGTAGCGGCACCCTGATTCTCTCAGGTGACAATGACTTTGTCACCGGCGTGACCGTCACCTCAGGCACTTTGAGCATCGACAGCATCGATGCCTTGGCAGACAATGACAGCCTGACCATCAATGGTGGCACCGCTGATATCAATGCAGCCATCACAGTCTCCGATCTCTCGGGTACCGGCGGCACGCTGAACCTTGATGCGAATCTGACCGTCAGTGATGACACCAGCAACACGCTGGCTTCAACCATCACCGGTGCAAGCGACCTGATCTTAAACGGTACCGGCACACAGACCATCAGCGGTGACAACTCTGGCTTCTCCGGTGACACCATACTTAGCTCAGGCACCACCGTCGCCGGTTCCGATACCGCCTTTGGTACGGGAACCATCATCGCAAACGGTGGCACACTTCGCTCCGGTGAAACCGCTGTGTCTCTGGACAACGATATCACGCTTGACGCTGACACCACTTTCCGTGGTGGCTCGCAAATGACTTTGGCCGGTGACATCACCGGTAACAGCACCTTCACCAAGAGCGATGCCAATACGGTGACCCTCACGGGTGTCAGTGATTTTGACACCTTGGCCATCCTTGGTGGCGAGGTCATCCTCAATCACACCGGCGGGGGCACATTGGCGTCGGATACCGGTTTGACCATCGCCAATAGCGGGTCAACCTTGACCTTGGGCGTGGATCAGACCTTCGGTTTCGTCAACACCAATGCTGATACCCAGATCAACCTGGGTTCCAACACCCTGACCATCGACTATGACGGTGGTGACAACACCATGGCGGGCGATATCGCTGGCACAGGAGGTTTTGTCAAGGAGGGGACAAACGAGTTGACCCTCTCAGGCACCAACACCTACACCGGCGATACCATCATCAACGATGGCTCGCTGAGCCTGGCGGGTGGTAATGCAATTGCTGACACCGGCGATGTGATCGTCAACGCTGGCGGTACCTTGAACCTTGATGCAGATGAAACCATCGGCTCACTGGCTGGCAGTGGTGACGTCAACCTCGACACCAACACCCTCGGCGTGGGGGGCTCGGTGGATACCAGTTACTCCGGCGTTATCTCCGGCATCGGCGATGTCGACTTCGGTGGCTCGGGTACCTGGACCGTCTCCGGCCAGAACACCTTCACCGGTGATACCAACATCAACAGTGGCACCATCCATCTGGATGACACCACCGCAGGAACCAACAACATCTTTACCGGTGATGTGAACATCAACGGCGGTACCCTCACCGGCAACGGTTACCTCGGCGGTTCACTGAACCTTAACTCAGGCACGTTGTCCATCGGTAACTCGACGGGCACCATTCATGTCGACGGTGACTTCAACGCTGCTGCCGATGGCAACATGATCTTCGAACTCACCGGCGGCATGCCTGACACAGCAGAAAGTGATGTCGATGGTAGTGACGTGCTCAATGTCGATGGCAATGTTGTGCTTGCCAACGGCACGACGCTGACCCTGGTCCTTAACGATGACGATGATCTGGCTGTGGAAGGTGACTACTATGACATCATCCTCGCAGGCGGCACCCTGACAGCAGGTGATCTGACACTCATTGATGCAGCTTTGATCCAGACCCATTACGAAGTGATTGACGGCGATACCCTGCGTGTCTTCCTGGATAACCTGCTGGACTTCGGCGAAGCCACCGCCAATTCGGTCAACCCCTTGATCGGCCAGGCATTGATCCAAGTTGCAGAAGCAGCTGACAACGGCAACGCTGAAGCCGATGCGTTGGTTGAAGCTTTGGGCGATCTGGATCAGGACGGTCTGAATCAGTATGTCGAAGAACTCAACGATGGTATCGACGTCTCCGTCCTGGCTAGCCGCAACATCTTCCAGTTGATCCAGACCTTCTCACAGGTTCTGAGCAATCACCTGACGGCTCGTCGCAGTGGCATGCCGGTCTTCGCTCAGCAGGGCGATACCACCATGCTTGCAGGTCTGACTGACGATCCGCACACGCTGGCACAGGTCGCTGCTCAGCAGGACGAAGCGGCTCCCCGCACCGTCCCGATGCAGGAATGGGCAGCGTTCGGCAAGCTCTACGGTTTGTTCTCCGATCAGGAAACCACCTCCGGCCGCACCGGTTACTCATCCGATGCTGTGGGGATTCAACTTGGTATGGATTACCAGGTCAACGAAAACCTGATCGTCGGCTTGTCCTTGGACTACACCTCGACCGATGTCACCTTCGACTCAGGTTACGGTGATATGGATATCGACAGTTTCCGTGTGGGCCCGTTTGCCAGTTACTTCACCGATAAGTGGTTCATTGATACAAGCCTGACCTTCGGTGTTCACAGTTCCGAAAGCACCCGTAACGACACCTCCACGGGAACCCATGACGGTGACTTCGATGCAACGGACATCACCTTGTATCTCGGTGGTGGTTACGATTTCAAACTCAGTGAAGCCTGGACACTCACGCCCACCGCATCACTGCGTTACACCTACTACAACCGTGATGCCTACACCGAAACCGGTACCGGCGGGATTGCTTATGAAGAGTATGACGTCAACACGCTTTACTCACGCTTGGGTGTCCGCCTTGCCTATCAGCTCAACACTATGAACATGCTGATGATCCCGGAACTGATGATCGGTTGGGAACATGAATACCTCGGCGAAGGTGATTCGATTAACGGTACCTTCTCCGGCGTGGGTGCCTTTAACGTCAACACCGGCAACCCCGATGAAGACAGCGTTTTCTTCGGTGCTGGCCTCACTGCCATCGTCGATGAACAGTGGACCACCTTCATCCGCTACGAAGGTAATGTCAGTGCAGACGGCGAAACCCACGGCATCTCCGGCGGTGTTCGCTTCGAGTTCTAATTTCACTGACATCTCCGACAGTTAACCCCAAGCCCGAGACATTGCGTCTCGGGCTTTTTTCATGCGCATGGGGAGTTGGCGTGACCCGGTGGTTTACGACATCTGATTGAAAGGTCAACGAATCAAGACAACCGAGCCAAGATGGCTCGGCTATAGACACATCGCCCGGTCATCTTGGCCGGGGTCTTATACCAATCCTGGTAACCTGAGTTTTGGATAAGTCGAAGACAAAAGCGGCCTCCCGCGACGTGGAAGTTATCAGACAACCCACATTGGCAAGGAGGCCACGAATGGATTTTACCGCGCTTTTCGTTGACGTCGACGACTTCTGGCTTAACTTTCAAAACACTTATCATCAACACCTGATCGCTGATGGTAAACGCCATCGCAACCGCGCAGCACAACTGTCCGTCAGCGAGATGATCACCATCCTCATCGCTTTCCAAACCAGTAACTACCGCACTTTCAAGCACTTTTACCTTTATCTCCTGCACGACCGCCGTCGTGATTTTCCGCAACTCACCAGTTGCAACCGCTTCATTCAACGTATCGGCGGCGTGACCTTGCCGCTATTTGCCTACCTGATGGCACGCTGTCGCGGTGACGTCACCGGCATTAGCTTCATCGACTCGACCGCACTGAAAGTTTGCTCCAACAAACGAACCAGCCGCCACCGTGTCTTCGATGGCATCGCGGCTGTCGGCAAGTCCACCATGGGCTGGTTTTACGGTTTCAAACTTCATTTGTTCATCAACGAATGCGGTGAGTTGTTAGCCTTTACGCTCACGCCGGGCAACGTCGACGACCGCACGCCTGTCGAATCGCTGACGACCAATCTGTGGGGCAAACTCTTTGGCGACAAAGGCTACATCAGGCAAAAACTCTTTGACAAACTCTACGCTCGGAGCCTGAAATGGGTCACAAACGTACGGAAAAACATGGCTAATAAGCTCATGGACTGGCATGAGAAGATCTTGTTGCGCAAGCGATCGTTGATTGAAACGATCAACTCAAAAACGTTTGCCAGATTGAGCACACCCGACACCGCAGCCCTGCCTACTTCCTGGTCCATCTGATGGCAGGATTAGCAGCCTATGCCAAGCCACCCAAGAAGCCTGCGATCAAATGCGACAACCCAACGGTTCCATGCCAAATAATGATCGCTTAAACAAAACTCAGGTTATGACATTGGACGCCCCTTTGAGGTCATCGACACGGAAACGGATGAGACCTGCTACAAAGGCAAAGTGACCCTCTCCAAGGCTGCTGATGATCTGACGGAGACCAACCGCAAGGTTAATCACAACGGCACGGATGTATACCGCGCCCGCTTTGATGATCTCAAACCCAGTTACAGACCGGCAAGTTCGACAAGCTTGGGCACCTGCTTTCGGATGCCCGTAATCTGGCTGCCCTGATGTGCTACATCCATACCGGTCAATCCCATTGGCATGAACTCTTCAAACAAACGTCCGTCTTCCAGACCAAGCAATATCGCCTAAGCAGTTGGCAGAAATTCGATCAAGCCGATGCTGCTTATCACTACCAGACGTTGCCCGAGGATAAGACCGATCCGACGATCCGTGAGCATGCTGCCTATGCCATGCAGAAGGAAGCAGACCGACTCAAGGAAGCAGGGCAGAACACCGCGTTTGACTGGACCGGTGATCCCAGTGCCGGTGTTGGCTGGGGGCGATTGAGTGTCCCCCAATCCACGACGTTGATTCGCGTTTACCGATTGACGGGTAACAAAGCTTACTACGATGCCACCATCGCCAGCACCATGATCGGTACCGGCGCCAACCCCAGTAACATCAGCTACACCACCGGTGTCGGCAGCGAATATGTCAAGGTCGTTCTGCATGTCGATTCACTGCGACGTGAAATTGCTCCGCCATTGGGACTCACCGTCATGGGACCGATGGAGCAGCGTTTACTCAAGAACTATTGGGCGATGAAATTCGTCAAGCCCTACGTCTATCCTGTTTGGCAAACCTGGACGACGACCGACGCCTTCTGGCGCGTACCGATTATGGCGAGGACGCGTGAGTACACCATTCATGGCACGCTTGCACCCAACATCTATGTCTGGGGTTGTCTTGCAGCAACGGGGCGGTGATGGACTGGATGGGGCGTGATGTTTTACACGTGATGTGGCTCTGTCCCAACCCCCGCATGATCAAACCGATCTCACGCCCGTTTCGCTCAAGAAACTAAGACGCCAGGTGATGACTTGTCGGTTCACTTGGTTCCTTTACGGGTTTGCTTGATATGTTGCCTTGATTGTCCTGGGCAGTGAATCCAAGTCTATGAACAATGCCTTGCGATGCGCGATTCGTCCTCGCGTTTGATGTGTTCGATGCCTGATCATCGATCACGATGTCGCCGTTGATGCGGACTGGATGTGGAGAACTAGCCAGTTTTCCACGAGCGTTCGACAGTTTGTTTTGCGTTGCCGTTGCGGGTCGAAGTATTTTCAAATGATTGATTTTTGGGATTAAACCTTGTGATTTCCGGGCTAAAAGCAGGTGATCGTAAAAAAAAATGCGATGAACAATGTTCCAGGGGATTTTTTTTCTTATTTTCACTTCACAGTCCCAAGGTTTCGATTAGAATGTTTTAAGTGAATAATGGATTGGCCTTCTGAGCAAAGGAGTGCTCAGCGATCCCAGCAAAAGTAATCGCAACCTGTTTTGCACTTGTCGGTTTTGCCGCGGCTCTTATTGTTGGAGTCTCTGCGGGGTTATCAACCGAAGATATCATATTTCGTGCAGTGCTTGCGATGTTTCCCTGCTGGTGGATCGGCAGACTCGTCGGGGCGTTGGCGGTGCACACCGTCGAAACGCAAGTTCGAGAGTACAAACTCGCAAGACCAATTCCTACGGACTATGAAATGTCTTCGGATGTTGAAGTCCTGGATGATGACGAAGAAGCGTCACTGGATGAACCTTCACCCAATGGCAACAAATCAGCCTCGACAGAACCGCCAAAGGTCTCTGCCAACAGCTGATTGAACCGACGCATCATCTCGGGATTTAAGGGATTCGAGGGGTAGAAAACACGGGCCGGTCAAGGAGTGGACCATGGCAAAAGTGAAAACGCAGGACCCGGGAGCCGATTTAATCGACGGCCGGCCTGCACGTGAGGTATGGGATCAATACAAAGCAGAGGGCGGCGAGTATCTGCGTAATCTGCTGGTGGAAAGATATCTTCCGTTGGTCAAGTACAATGCCGACCGCATTCACACCAAGTTACCCGACGAAGTGGATGTGGAAGACCTCATGAGTGCAGGCATCTTCGGCTTGATGGATGCAATCGATGCATTTGATCTGGATCGCGGCGTCAAGTTCGAAACCTACTGCGCTCCGCGTATCCGCGGCGCTATTCTTGATGAGTTGCGTTCGATGGACTGGGTGCCACGCCTCGTGCGTTCACGCTCCAGCCAGGTGGAACAGGCCCGCAAGTCACTGCAGATGCAGCATGGCCGCAAGCCTACTGAACATGAGATCGCTGAAAAGCTCAACATGAATCAGGAGGAGTACAACAAGATCCGCAAGGACGCTGGCGCGGTTGGTGTGGTGAGCTTGTCACGCAAGTGGTTTGAAACCGACTCCAATAAAGACGTCCGTGAAATCGACGTGCTTAAGGATTCAAAACAGGTCAACCCGTTCTCCACCGTGCAGCAGCGCGATCTCAAGGACATGATCACCAAGGGTCTCTCCCGTGCAGAACGCCTGATCCTGATCCTCTACTACTACGAAGAAATGACCATGAAGGAAATCGGCGTGACTCTCGACCTTTCCGAGTCGCGCGTCAGCCAGATGCACAGCAGTATCCTTGCTCGCTTAAAAGCGCAACTCCAGCATCGCGACAAGGAACTCAACGAAGAAGATGCCCTGGATTAACACCACCGTCAGCGATTCAGTCCACACGCACTTTTCATTTTTTTATTGAATCGCCCGACGTAAGACAAACTAATTCTCCGAAACGCCGGCCACATCCAAGCGATGTGGCCGCTTTCATTTTCAAGGCATTTTTACCGCTCAGACGCAGAGGACGCAGAGTTACAAGACAGAGAAATTAGATGTTTGTGTTCATCTCATTTAGCCGCACCACTTGTTATGCGCGTTCTTGCCAATGGTGTGTCAATCCAATCGCTTCGCAAGCGATGCTTCTAAATGAAATGAGAAAACAAAAATTCTTCTCTGCGAAACTCTGCGTCCTCTGCGTCTCTGCGGTAAAAATGCCTTGCCTGCCTTTTTCCAACGTCCGACCAAGTTGACGAAACTGCTTAAAATCGCGACGATAGCCCGACTATGCAAGATCCAACCACCCAATTGTCCATTGCCTTTTCCAAGGCCATTGTCGCTGCCTTTGGCCAGGAATATGCTTCCGTCGATCCACTGATCAAGCCCTCGGGGAATCCGAAGTTTGGTGATTACCAGGCCAACGTGGCCATGAGCTTGGCCAAGCGTGTCGGTGATAACCCGCGCAACGTTGCTGCCAAAATTGTTGATAGCATTGATACCGGTGATTGGGGTGAAAAGCTCGAGATTGCCGGCCCCGGGTTTATCAATGTCCATCTCAAAACCGATTACCTCGTCAATCAACTCAATGCTGTTTCCGGCGATGAGCATCTGGGGATCGAGCAGGCAGGCAATAGCCAGCGGGTCGTGGTGGACTACTCTGGACCCAACGTTGCCAAGGAAATGCACGTTGGTCACCTGCGTTCAACAGTCATCGGTGACGCCATTGCCCGCGTGCTTGCCTTCCAGGGTTACCACGTGATCCGACAGAATCACCTTGGTGACTGGGGCACGCAGTTCGGCATGCTCATCGAAAATCTCATCGATGCTGGCGCCGGTGCCGACACGCATATCTCTGACCTCAAGACGTTTTACCAGGACGCCAAGAAACGTTTCGACGACGAGCCGGAGTTTAAGGATCGTGCCCGCAAACGCGTGGTTGCGCTGCAGAGCGGTGACGAAAAAACCCTGGAGCTCTGGGGTAAACTCATCGACGAATCCAAGCGACATTTCAACCACGCTTACCAACTGCTTGGTGTGCTTCTGACCGATGACGATATCCGTGCAGAGAGTTTTTACAACGACAAACTCCCCGAAGTGATCAACGCTTTGGAATCAGCCGGCCAACTCAAGCAAAGCCAGGGTGCCAAGGTTGTGTATCCCGAAGGTTTCAAAGACGAGGAAGGCAATCCTTTCCCCATGATCGTCTGCAAATCCGATGGCGGATTCCTCTATGCCACCACCGACCTGGCAGCATTGCGTTATCGCATGCATGATCTGAAGGCAGATCGCATCGTTTACGTCACCGACTCCCGTCAAAGCCAACACTTTGCCATGGTCTTCCAGACAGTGAACCAATGTGATTGGAAGCCAGAGAAGGTTCAACTGGATCACGTTGCCTTCGGCACCGTGCTCGGCCCGGACCGTAAACCGTTTAAGACCCGCAGCGGTGACACCGTCAAACTCATCGACCTGATGGAAGAAGCGGTCAATCGCGCAGCAAGCGTGATGGCTGAAAAAACCAGCGATTTAAGTGCAGATGAGCAGCAGAACGTTGCCCGCGTTGTCGGTATTGGTGCACTCAAATACGCAGACCTTTCCAGCGACCGCATCAAGGACTATGTGTTTGACTGGGATCGCATGCTTGCCCTCGAAGGGAACACCGCACCGTATCTCATCAATGCCTACGTGCGTATTCAATCCATCTTCCGTAAAGGTGAGATTGATGTTGCTACGGTTGATGCATCGAAGATCAAGCTTGGTGAAGACGCAGAAAAAGCGCTCGCACTCAAGCTGCTTCAATTCGGCAGTGTCGTGCAGTCCGTCGCATCATCGCTCGAACCGCATCGCCTTTGCACGTATCTCTACGAACTGGCGTCCGGCTTCCACAGTTTCTACGAGAAATGCCCGGTGCTCAAAGATGGTGTCGAACCTGACATCAAGGACAGTCGCCTTGCACTCTCCGGCTTGGTCGCACGCACCCTCAAGGAAGGTTTGAATCTTTTAGGTATCGACGTCGTCGACCGCATGTAACCCCCGGAAGCAATAGCTGCAACACCACGTGTTGCTGAGAGAGCAAAGCTCTCAATCAAACGCGAATCAAAAACGAAAGCAACACCTCATGCTCAACGTCGCTCTCAAAGAATGGTGCATCGTCTGTGACCTTCTACTCGAAGGCAAACTCGCGATTCTTCTCCGCAAGGGGGGCATCTCCGAGCCGGGGGGGGCGGGTGTTTTCGAACTGGAACACCCTCGCTTTGCACTTTGGCCCAGCTGGGCGCACCAGTTGCCTGATCGCATCAAGGCAGAACACCGCGACCGCGTCCAAGTGTTGGACGAACCCTTTGAGCAGACGATCACCGGCATTGGTGATGCAACACACATCTGGGAAGTCCCCTCACGTGCAGCCTTCGACAGCCTGGAAGATTTGCACTGTTGGACCAAGCCGCAGATTGACATGCGTTTTGACTACAAACCCGAGAAGCCGCTGTACCTGATGGCAGTCCGTGCCTGGAAACTCACCGAGCCCAAGACGGTGCTCAACGTCCCGGACTATGCTGGCTGTCGGAGTTGGGTGCCGCTTGCCGATCAGGACGCCGTCGATGACAGCAAGCTGATTCCTGCGTTGGATGATGATGCGTTTAACGCCATCGTCAAACGCGTGAGTCTTGCGATGCAGGGTTGATCACCTAGCCGAGTCATCTTGACTCGGATGTCTTGTTCTTCTTTTGAAAATACCCATAAAAAAACCCGGCCAAGATGACCGGGCTATGTGGTTCAGGTTTAAACACCAATTGTTAACGAATGGCTTTACTCAGCAGGCACGTCTTCGGGAATCGCAGCCGTCTGGGCAGCACGATAATCATCAAGCTTCTTGGCCATCTCCGGGTCCGCCGTTGCCAGGATCGACACAGCAAACAACGCAGCATTGACCGCACCGTGAGAACCCACAGCAAACGTGGCTACCGGGATACCCTTGGGCATCTGCACCGTGGAAAGCAGGGCATCGAGGCCGCCCATGACTTTACCTTCCATCGGCACACCGAGGATCGGTAGGCTGGTCAGCGAACCCATGACACCCGCAAGATGGGCTGCCATACCCGCTGCAGCGATGATGCACTTGAGGCCACGCTCTTTGGCGGTGGAGCCAAATTCATGGGCGCGAGCCGGCGTGCGGTGTGCCGAGCAGACCTTCATTTCATAAGGGATACCGAACTCTTCCAGGATGGCAGCGGCCTTACGCATGGTCGGTGCGTCCGACGCGCTACCCATCACGATTCCGACGAGGGGTTTGTTTTCGCTCATGTCCGGGATTATAGCGGATATCAAAAAAGGATAGAAATGGGTTGAAGATCAGCGTTTTTTTCTATATTTAGCCGCAGCACTTGTGATGCATTTTCAATCGACAGTTAAATCAAATCCAGCCACGCCTCGGGCAGGACTTCGAGCCAGAAGCGGCCATGGATTTTGCGGACGAAAACCTTGCAGCCGTAGACTTCGGTTAAGGACTCAGGCGTGATCACGTCATCAGGTTTGCCATGCGCGGTGATCTGCCCATCGCGCAGCAGGATCACCTGAGACGTCGTGGGGGGCAGTTCCTCGACATGATGGGTAATGAACAGCACGGTCGGCGCATCGGGTTTAAGCAGGATTTGCTGAATGACCGCGATGACCTGCTCTCGGCCTGCAACGTCCATCCCGGCAGTCGGTTCATCGAGAATCAGCAACTCCGGTTTGACGGCCATGGCTCGGGCAATCAGGCAGCGACGCTTTTCGCCGGTGGACAGCAGGTTCAACCGGTGATTGATGCGATGCCCAAGTCCGACACTTTGGAGCATGTGTACTGCGTGGTCGCGTTGGTCAGCGGTGGGGGTATCGTAAAGTCCAATCGTCCCGAAGTACCCGGTGCAGACGGCATCGATGGCCGTGAGGTCCGAATCGACGACAGCACCGGAGCTGTGATACTCCGTGGAATCGGTGGAGGGATTGACGATGCCGATGCGTTTGCGCATCTCGATGATGTTGGTTTGGCCGAGGGTGTGCCCCATGACGACAGCTTTGCCGGAGGTCGGGAACATGGTGCCTGCGATCGCGCGGGTGATGGTGGTCTTGCCTGACCCGTTTGGGCCGAGGATCGCCGAACAGGTGCCTTTGGACAAGGTGAAACTCACATCCCGCAGGATCGGCGTGCCGTTGCGGGTTAAGCTGACATTCTCAAAAACAACTGCATCGCTCATGTTTAAACGCCTTTCAACAGATGGACACTTTAGCACAACCGGCTATCATCAACATCTGTCAGTGATCCGTGTATCTATATAGATACAACAGTTCAAAAAACTCAACGCCTTCTTCCGTCACTCCCGCGCCCCCGGATGACGAGAGTCCAGTGGAACTTGCAGGTGCCTACAGAATGCCACTGGATTCCCGCCTGCGCGTGAATGACGAATTGTGAGTTTGGTTTGAGATGTTTTGGACTGCTGAAAATTCAACACTTTGATCTTCAAGCGAGACGAGGAAGCACATGCCCCAAAATCCATACCACCAATGGCTTGTCGAATTGACCAACACCCCGACCGCAACCGGCAAGGAAGACCGCGTCATCGCATGGATCACCGACTATGTGAAGTCCAAACGCAACGTGGTCATGAACACAGACAAGTTCGGCAACCTCGTACTCCGGCGCAAGAATGTCAAGACGACCGACTCACCAATCTATATCACCGCGCATATGGATCACCCTGCATTTGTGGTCCATGAAATTCTTGATGACAAAACGCTCATCGCTGAGTTTCGTGGAGGTGTGAAGCCGGAGTATTTCGATGGTACGCCGGTGAATCTTTATCACGGTAAGGATAAGCCGGTCAAAGGCAAGTGCATCAAGATGCTCGAAGACCCCGACAAACACACGGACTTTGCAGACTATAAACTCACTCGCATCACTTTCACGCGCAAGGTCAACGCACAGGTCGGCGATATTCTCACCTGGGCGCTTCCCAAAGCGAAGATCACCAAAGGCATGCTTCACGCACCTGCCGTTGATGACCTGGGCGGACTGGCAGCAGCGATGGCAGCGTTCGACTCGTTATCACGATGCAGGGAAGATGTCCGCCTGCTCTTTACCCGTGCTGAGGAGATGGCATTTATCGGCGCCATTGCAGCCTGCAAAGCCAAAACCATCGAGAAAAAAGCACGATTGGTGTGTCTGGAAACCTCCAAGAGTTTTGCCGACTCGCCCATCGGCGGCGGTCCCATCGTCCGCGTCGGTGACTTTACCAGTACGTTCGATCCTGACCTGACCTATCGCATTAGCAAGATCGCCCGTGAGATGGAAAAGCAAGCCCCGGATTTCAAATGGCAACGCAAACTCATGCCCGGTGGCACGTGTGAAGCTTCGGCGTTTGGCAGTTATGGTTACATCAGCACCTGCCTGTGTCTGCCGTTGGGCAATTATCACAACATGAACGAAGACACGCAGACCATCAAGCCGGAGTTCATCAGTGTGGCTGACTTTGACGGCTTGGTTGAACTGCTTGTCGAAGTGGGTAGGCAACTGAACAACGCTCAGAAATCCCCGGGTCTCAAGCCGGTTCTCGAAGACCTCTTTGCCAAGCGCAAACGCGTGTTGTGACCAATTGATGCCAACGCTCCATTTAGCTGCATCACTTGTGATGCGCGTGAAAGTGTGCGAATCATTTTCATGCGCATGCTTCAACGGTTAACGCATCACGAGTAATGCGGCTAAATTCGCAAAGTGTCGATGCGTTGATTGTGGTGATGCATTCTTTGTTGTCTTCGGCATCCCATCTCCCTGTGAAAAAAAAACCTTGAGCGCAGTTCCATGATCGTCTTGGTATGGCCCCCTGAGTCATCCTGTCGATGGGCGCATCCTTTGCGCTTTTGGTGCTTGTCTTGCGCAACTTAAGCCGACGCGCAGAAATGAGCAGGTGGTGCGCAAAGTCGGTTGGGACATATCTGTTGGGCTTGTAAGTGTCTGTTTTTATAGGGTCTAAACGGTTTTTGGGTGATTCTTGGCAAGCTGTTTTGGCGTTTGGTACAGCACTTGCCATAGGTTCATTGGACGCCACTGCGCCCGAATTGACTTTTTTGAGGAGTGATCCGTGACCAAACGCCTGATTGATTTGATGCAGCAAGCCAACGATCCAGAAATTGGACAGGGGGTCCTGCGTATGGCTCGCCTGGCGGTGACTGCTCATTTCTTTGAGCAGTCCTATCGTGAGAGTCAGGCTGAACCGTTGCTGCGTTTGGTTGGTACCGATCACGATCCGCAGCCCGCCAAGACCTATCCGATCCACAAGTATCAGCAGGACGATCAGGCCAGCGCACTTCGTCAGATGGTCGAGGAGGAACAATCATGAATTATGGTTTGTACCTTTCGGCATCAGGCGTTCTGTCCAACACCTATCGTCAGGATGTCTTTGCCAACAACTTGGCCAACGCTCAGACGGTTGGTTTTAAGGTTGATGTTCCCAGCATCAAGCAGCGCGATCCCGAGTCCATCGAGGATGATCTTGGTTACATGGTTTCCAAGGACATGCTCGATCGACTCGGTGGCGGTGTGCTTGCTGGGACCCAATGGACCGCTCACGACCGTGCCCAGTTCAAGCAAACCGACAATCCGTTTGATCTGGCGCTTGACGCTGAGCAGACCTACTTTGCCGTTCAGGTGCCCGACAAGCAGGGCAATATGAATGTCGAACTCACCCGTGACGGCCGTTTTACCCGTGATTCGCAGGGTTTTCTTGCAACGATCACCGGCGGACACAAGGTTTTGGGCGTGGGCGATGAACCCATTCAACTTCCTGCTGACGGTGATGTGGTGGTGCAGAATGATGGTTTGATTCTCGTCAACGGTGAAGAAGTCGGCCGTCTGCAGGTCACCGGTGTTCAGGATGCCAACAAGTTGACCAAGCGTGGCCAGAACCTCTTTGCCATGCCTTCGGATATTGAAGATTTTCGTCAGTTGCCAGACTGTGTCGCCATTTTGCAGGGTTTCACCGAGCAGTCATCCGTCGACCCGATCAAGACGTTGATGCAGCTTACCGAAGCGACCAAGACTGCCAACGGCAACGCCAACATGATTAAGTACCAGGACCAACTCATCGACCGTGCAGTGAACACACTCGGTCGCGTTTAATCGATAGAGGATTTTGACCATGGCCATCGCCGCACTCCATTCAGCATCCTCGGGCCTCTCGGCTCTGTCAACGAGCATTGACGTGATCGCCAATAATCTGGCGAACTCGAATAATGCTGGTTTTAAGGCATCCCGCGCTAACTTCGAAGACCTGCTCTACGAAGAAAAGATGCAGCCGGGTGTCGAAAACGAAAACGGTGATCAGCGCCCCGCTGGCCTGTATGTCGGTTTGGGTACCCGTGTGAGCAACACGCAACTCGACTTTAAAACCGGTAGCCCGCAGCAGACCGATCGTCCCCTGGATGTCATGATCAACGGCAACGGTTTCTTTCAGGTCAACATCACCCGTGGTGAAGAAACCACCGCCTACACCCGTAACGGCAACTTCTTCATCAACTCCGAAGGTGACCTGGTACTGGGCAACTCCAACGGCCCGCGCCTCGAACCGAACATCAACATTCCCGCTGATGCTGAAGATGTGACCATCAGTGACGACGGTAGAGTGTATGTCACCATCCCCGGTGAAGCCGAACTCCAGGAAGTCGGCCAGTTTGAAGTCGCCAACTTCATCAATCCGCATGGTCTCAAGCAGATCGGCGGGAATCTGTATCTCGAATCAGACGCTTCCGGCCCGCCCACGGTGGGCAATCCCAATACCGATAATTTTGGTTCGCTAATCCAGAGTACGCTCGAAGCTTCCAATGTCGATCCGGTCACCGAACTCGTGGAACTGATCAAAGCACAACGCGCTTTTGAAATGAACTCACAGACCATCCAGGCGGCTGACTCCACCCTTGAAGTGGTCAGCAACTTGAGAAGATTCTAAGCCCGCGGAAGTAGCAACAGGTAACGCAAGGTAACAGATAACACTGCAAAACAAGGCATAAAACCATGAAACGCAACGCAGACAACATCACAATCAACCACAGCTTCGCAGCCATTGCGATGTTGGTGCTGGTTGTCTGCACGCAGGTTTCTGCCTTGGATCGTGTGCAGCTTAAGTCCGTTGCCAGCAGCGATGACAACCTCGTGCAACTCCGTGAGATCGCATGGCTCACGGGTGATACGGCTGAAAAACTCGGTGGCTCGATCGTGACGCAACTGCGTGAGAATCAGGCCGATGCCCGTATCAGCCTGGACACCGTGCGTGATCATCTGACCAACATGGGCGTGAACTGGGGTCGGTTTAATCTCAGTGGTGCAACGCAATGCCAGGTGTCCATCGCTTCGGCTCAGGCAGCCAAGCAGACGCCGGCAACGGCGGTGGTCACCAACCCGCAGACACCGATCCATGTCACCGATGCCATCACCATCAATGAACATGTCCATCGCTTCCTGCTCAACCATACCGGTCTCTCGGACCAGGAACTGGTCATCAAGTATTCCAAGGCCGATGAAGCGGACTTGGCTCAGGCAGCGTTGACCGATCGCTTTGAAATCGAAGTCATCGGCACAGCCAAACTCGGACAGATCCCGATGATCATCCGTCGTTGGCGTGGCAATGCAATGGCGGGTGATTTGCGTGTGACCGCGCATGTTGCTCAGAAAACACTGGCAGCAGTGGTCGTCGAAAACGTGCGTCGCGGTCAGAGCTTTGGGCCGGCAGACGTGCAGGTTCAGGAAGTTTTAATTGATAGTGAACGGACACCGGTTCGCAAGCTGCGTGACGTGGTGGGACACGTTGCAGCGCGAAATGTCCGTAAAAATCAGGTGCTTTTTGATGACGATGTGCAGTTGCCGGTGATGGTTAACCGCGGTGAGCAGATCACCGTACGTTGCCTAGTCGGCAGCATGGTCATCCGCACCACCGCACGGGCGATGTCTGATGCGGCGTTAGGTGAATTGGTCGAGCTGCAGAACCAGCGGTCACGCGAAGCCTTCATGGCTCGTGTGGTGGGGCCGCGTCAGGCTGTGCTTGAAAACGGTTCGGCTCAGGTGAGTCTGGCAGGAGGACAGCGATGAAAACGATTTTGTGTCTGACAATCTGCATGACACTGCTGGCAAGTGTGAATGGATCTGCCTTGGCGCAGAGTTCTTCGCTTTATGCCAAGCAGTCCAAGCCCGTCATGCCCCAGCCGGTCAAGGGACCTGATGGCCGCTATGACCGACTGTCTCCCAAGATTTCGCAGGCCAGCTTCTCTGCCGTGCCGCTGCCTGAACCGCGTGGCTATGGATTGCATGACCTGGTGACCATCATCATTCGTGAGTCGATTGAAAACGACATCACCTCGACCACTGAAACCAAGAAGTCCATGTCGGTTGACGGTGAAGTGACCAGTTTCCCGAGCATTGCCAGCATGCTTGAACTGCGTCCCCGCACCAGTCCGACAACCAACAACCCGACGGTTGGCCTGGAGTTTGACCGCGATTTTTCCGGTGAAGGTTCCCACAAGCGGACCGACTCATTTACCACGCGATTGACGGCTCGCATCATCGACATCAAGCCCAACGGCACGTTGGTCCTTGAAGCCCGCAAACGCATTCTTGACGGTAAGGAAGACGTGACGCTGGTGTTGACGGGTACTTGCCGAAAGGAAGATATCACCTCGGGCAACACGATTCTTTCGACCCAGATTTATGACCTGTATCTGCGGAAGCAGACCGCGGGTGAGATGAAGAAAGCCTCTGAAAAGGGCGTTTTAACCAAACTTTTGGACACCTTGTTTAACTTCTGAACCATGAAAAAGACCGCATTACAACTCGTTTTGGCCTTGGCCCTGATCGCAGGGTTGGCTGTACGTGCCTCCGCGGTGCAGGTTCAGGATCTGGTCCGCATCAAAGGTGCTGAAGGCAGCAAACTCGTAGGCATGGGGCTTGTCATGGGCTTGCCCGGTACCGGTGACGGGGGCAAATTCACTCCGGCGATGCAGTCGCTGGCTCGCGTGATTGAACACCTTGCTGTGGGTGGCGTGACCGCTTCGGACCTGCGAAATACCAAGAACGTGGCGATGGTTGCCATGACCGTGAACGTGCCTGCCAACGGTGTCCGCGAAGGCGATCGTTTGGACGTGCATGTGAGCAGTATTGGTCCGGCCAAGAGCCTTGAGGGGGGGCGTCTGTTTTTGATCCCGTTGACTGGCCCGCTGCCCGGTTCGGATATTTTTGCCTACGCAGAAGGTCCGATCAGCGTTGAAAACATCAACTTGCCCAACACCGGTGTGATCAAGAACGGTGCCCAGATGGTGCAGGACATTCGTGCCCAGTACATGGATGATTATGGTCAGGTCACGTTTGTGATTGATGACAAGATTGCCTCCTGGCCGACCGCCAGCAACCTGGCCAGCCACATCAACGGCGTGATCACGCTGGATGACGGCCCGGATATCGCCCGTGCGGTGGATCCCAAAAACATCGTCGTGCAGCTTCCCCGTGCAGATCAGAACAATCCCGGTGCGTTTTTGTCTCAGATTCTCACCAGCTACATCGACCCGCCACTGATCGGGACCGGCGCTCGCGTGAAGATCAACGAAGCTGCCGGAACGATCGTCTTTGGTGCCAATGTGCAGATTTCACCGGTCGTCATTTCGACGCAGGGATTGACCATCACCACAGTCACCCCGCCCATCGAACCGACACCTGAAGTGCCGGTGGTTGAAACCAATAATTGGGTCTCCATTGACCCTGAAAATCGTGGTGGCACGAAGTTGGCGGACCTGCTTAATGCGTTAAAGCAACTGCGCGTCGAAGCCAAGGATCGCATTGCCATCGTCAAGGAACTGGACAAAGTCGGCGCCCTGCACGCGGAGTTAATCATCGAGTAACAAGCCATGCAAATGTCAGCGATTTCCAACTTGAGCCTTTCCCAAGCACAGATCACCGATGCTGCCAAGCAGTCGCAGCACGGCGACTTTGCTGCGATGCTAAATCGCCCGGGGACCGGCAAGGCAGCGAATCTTTCGGATGAGCAGAAACGCGAAATCCGTGATGCGGCCGAGCAGTTGGTCTCCAGTGCGTTGATCCTGCCGATGCTGGCGCAGATTCGTGAAAGTTCACTCAAAAGTGAGCTTTTTCACGGCGGATTCACCGAAGACGCCTTTGGCAGCCAACTGGATACCGAACTGGCTGACCGCATGGTTGCCAAATCCAATTTCCCGATCGTCGATGCGATTTACCGCAAGATGACCGGCCAAACGGACGCGAAGATCACAGGTAAGGAGGTCAATCTCCGTGGATAAACAACTTGAAAAACAACTAGGCATTCTTGAACGCAGTCTCCAGGATCTGCTCCAGGCCCACACGTATCTCTCGGACCTGATGGAACAGAAGCGGACGGCGATGCGTGAAGCCAAACACGAGCAGGTCGGCAATCTCTGCAAGCTGGAAAATGACCAGTTGCGCAAGATCAGCGACATGGAAAAGAATCGCCTGCAACTCGTGGCAGATATCACTTTGCTCGTCGAACCTTCTGCCAAGCAGCCGTTCAAATTACTGGAATTGGCAGACCGCCTGCCCGAACCCTGGCGAGGTCGCCTGCTGGTCTTCCGTCACCAGTTGGCTCAGAAAATGAAGGAAACCCAGGCCAAGACACAGACAACCCAGCAGGCCACCATGCAGTTGGTGAAGCACATGACCGGCATGATGCAGAAAGTCACCGCAGCCTGCACCGGCTCCTCGGCGTACTCGGCTCGTGGCCAGGCCTCAACCAACAACGCACGGATCAGTACTTTCAGCATGACCGCCTAAGGGCGATGTGAGATAAGACGATGACACTCAGCAGCGCATTACAAATCGGAAGATCAGGCATTCTGGCCAGCCAGACCGCATTGGAAGTTGCAGGTAACAACCTGGCCAATATCAATACGCCCGGCTATCACCGCCAGACCGTCTCCCTGAGCACTGCCAACGGCGATCAAATCTCACGTTACATCACCCTCGGTCAGGGTGTCACCGTCGAGTCGATCACTCGCAATATCTCCGAAGCCCTCGAAGCACGTATCCGTTCGGCCATCTCCAATGGTTCAAGCTCCAAGACCGAGGTCGATGTCCTCTCGCAGCTTGAAGCGTTGGAAAACGAATTTACCGATGTGGACCTGTCGACGAATCTCTCGGAGTTCTTCGATGCATGGAGTGAGTTAGCCAACACACCTGATGATCCGTCCAAGCGAACACTGGTCATCCAGCAGGGCGATAAGCTTTCGTCCTTCATGCAGGATTTGCGCTCCAACATGATCGATTTGCGCGATCAGGTCGATGAACAACTCCAGGCGGCAGTCGATTCAGCCAACGATATTCTCAATTCGCTGGCAACGATCAACCTGCAAATCGCCCGTGTGGACGGCGGGACCGGCTCGGCCAACGACCTGCGTGACGAACGTGACCGTCTGCTGGCTGATCTGAGCCAATACATGGACATCTCAACCGTCGAGCAGAACGATGGTAAGGTCGACGTCTTCGTCGGCTCCATCCCGCTGATTCTCAACGGCACCAACCGTGGCATCGAACTGGAAAAATCGGCTGACGGTGATGACTTTGACATGCGACTGGTCCTGGGCTCCGACGGTTCACCGTTGCTCGCTCAGTCCGGGTCGATCAAGGGCTTCATCGATGCCCGTGAAGAACATGTCAACGGTGCGATCGACGAGTTGGACCAGTTTGCCAACACCCTGATTTACGAAGTGAACAAGCTTCACACGCAAGGTCAGGGCACCGAAGGTTTCACCTCGGTGACGGGTACACAGCAGTTTGCTGATTCATCCGCAGTGCTCAACTCCGGCGAAGCCTTTTTGCCGTTCGAAATCGAGCATGGCAGCTTCCAGGTCAATCTCACCCAGACCCAGACCGGGCAGCAGAACAGCTACACCATCGATATCGACCTGGACGGCATTGGGGCTGATTCGTCACTTGATGATGTGATGAACCAGCTCAACAACATTCCCAATCTCAGTGCGTCACTGACGCCCAATGGTCGTCTGATGATTAAGACATCCGACGAACAGTACGAAGTGACCTTCAGCGATGATTCCACCGGATTCCTGGCAACGGCCGGGATCAACACATATTTCACCGGTTCCTCGGCTTCGGACATCGGCATTAACAGCGTGCTGGAAAACAACACCAACCTGCTGGCGGTGACCCAGGACCACATCGATGGTGGCAACACCAACGCGTTGGCCATCGCCGGTCTGCGGACTGCGGAACTGGACAATCTCGGTGGTATCAGTTTGACGGAAATGTGGAACCGTCACGTCGAAGAATTTGCGGCTCGCGTCGGCCAGGCAGAGAGTGAATACGAGGCGGATCAGATCGTCTCAGCCAATCTCGATGCCCAGCAGCAAGCCATCAGCGGCGTCAATGCCGACGAGGAAGCCATCAATTTGATCAGCTTCCAACAAGCGTATTCGGGCAGCGCCCGATTTTTGAATGTGGTTAACGAGATGATGCAGACTTTGCTTCAGTTGCTCTAAGGACGAATGGATAAGCCATGAGTAGCATCCAATCTGGCAGCTTTACACGCACAAGTTCGCTGATGAGTTCCAATCAGCTGATGTATCAATTGCGCCAGATTCAAACCGAGTTGGCCGATGCCCAGAATGCCATTACCAATGGCCAGCAGGTCAACAAACCCTCTGACGCGCCAACGCTGACGTCCGCCATTTTGCTGGTCATGCAGCAGATGGAAGCGCGCGGTCAGCACGAAAACAATCTCGATTACATCTCCACGATGCTCGACAATGTCGACCAAGCCATGGCTGACGTTTCGACCATTTCCATCGAAGCACACAGTCTGGCGTTAAGCCAGATCGGCATTGTCTCCGACGAGGAAACCCGCCAGGCAGAAGCTTCTGTCGTGGACGCTCAACTTAGCGCACTTCTGGACATCGTTAACCGCAAGGTGCTGGATATCGGCCTGTTTAACGGCAATTCCAACAGTGGCAATGAAGCCTTCGTCGAATTCATGGGCGGTATCCGCTACGTTGGTGCCGAATCCAACCTGATCGCCGAAACGGGTCTGTCTGACGAAGTCGCCTACAACTCCAACGGCCTGGAAGCCTTCAACGCTCTGGGTTATGTCTACGGTGACCTTGATCTGGACCCCGCTGCAACACCGGCAACGCGTCTGCAGGATGCCGAAGGTGCAACAAGCAACGGTATCCGACTTGGCTCACTGCAATTGGATGTCGATGGCACGACGACCACCGTTGATCTGGGCACCGCCCGGACCTTCAACGATGTGATCCTTCGCATCCAGAACGCCATCGACAGCATCGACCCGACTGCCGGCACGATCAATATCAGTGACAACGGTTTTGAACTCACCGCGGACAGCGGCCATGAGATCACCATTTCCGACTTCCCCGGCGGTGTCGTCGCCCAAGACCTTGGCATCGACCTTTATGCCAATGACGAAACCGTCACTGGTGCCGATGTGCAGGTCAAACTCACCGCCCGTACCCCACTGGATGCGTTGGACTTTGGTATCGACTGGGACAGTGGTCTGTCGATCACCCAGGGCGCTGTCACCAAGATCGCGGACTTCTCAGATGCTGAGAATATCCAGGATGTGATGAACGTCATCGACGGACTCCACATGGGTGTTCACATGCAGATCAAAGCTGACGGCAGCGGTCTGAACATGGTGACCGAAGTCTCGGGCATTAACCTGTCCATCGGTGAAGTCAACGGTGGCACCACCGCGACCGATCTTGGCCTGCGGACCTTCAATAACAGCACCAAACTCGCCAGCCTCAACAACGGCATCGGCGTCGGTCGCACCGCAGCACAGGATGATATCGAAATCCAGCTTCACGATGGATCACTGATCAGTGTGAATCTCGACGAAGCTGCAACGATTGAAGATGTGATCGCTGCAATCACCACCGCAGCTGAAGACCTTGGCTTGAGTGTGGGTTTACCTGGTGATGGGGCGGACCTGAACATCGGTTTTGCCTCCGAAGGCAACGGCCTGGTGATTGAGGATGGCACGTTTGGTGCAGAGGATTTCAAGATCACCAGCATCAACCTTTCCACCGCCGCCGAAGACCTTGGCATTGCCGGGAACCTCAAGGATGAATCGGAGATGGCCGGTGAAGACGTGGCCACGGTTCAAGTGGACAGCATTTTTACACATTTAATAAATTTAAAAGAAAGTTTGCTGCAAAATGACTCGCGTGGCATCTCGCTTGCTGCTGGTAAGCTGGATGGTGACTCAGATTCAGTCACCCAGGTGCGTGCAACGATCGGCGTTCGCACGACACGGGCCGAAGAAGCCCTGAATCGCTCGTCAGAACTGGGTATTTCAGAGTCCAGTTTGCTAAACGAGCTACAGGGCGGAGATTTAACGGAGCTTATTTTGAAATACCAGAATCTCCAATACCAACTGCAGGCAAGTTTGAGCGTGGGAGCGCAAAATTTGCAGATGAGCTTGTTGGACTTTTTGGCCTGATTCGGCAGAAATTGCGCATCTGAGAGGTCTTCGGTCGACCTGACGGATGCTTGAAAAATGAGGTGGCAGGAAGCCAGCTCCAGCAGGTCAATGAATGGAAACGACACCTGCTGAACAATCCAGGATGGAAGACCGCGTTAAGAGAAGGATCAGTCAAATGATCGTAAACACAACGAGATTCGGACAAGTGGAAGTGGATGACTCTCGCGTCATCGTCTTTCCCAAGGGTTTGCTGGGCTTCCCCAGTTACACCCGCTACGTGCTCATTGAGCCGGGCGAAGACAGCTACTTTCTCTGGCTTCAGTCAACCCAGACGCCGGACCTGGCGTTTGTGGTCACCGACCCGAGCCTGTTTGTCCCAACGTACAAGGTTCCGATCAAACAGGACCAGATGCGCGAGCTGGGCATTGCCTCACTGTCCAGTGCACAGGTCTTCGTGATCGTCAACAAGGTCGATCGCATGCTCACCGGCAACCTGCAGGGACCGCTGGTGATCAACGTGGCGACCAAGGTCGGCGAGCAGTTGGTGCTCTCTGATCGTCGGTTTACGACAAGGGTGCCCCTGGTGGAATTGGGAAGCCCGGTGGAAGCGATGTCGGCTTGAGACTTTTAAGCCGGTTGTGAAGTGTTCAAGTAGTAACCCGATGCACGGAGGCATCGGTAACCAGGCGGGCAGTGACGTAAGCTGACTGCCAAGGCCCACGGAAGGAGCCTGTTTCATGCTGGTGCTCTCGCGTCAGCGCGACGAAACGATCATGATCGGCGACGAGATAGAAATCACCGTCGTCGACATCCGTGGTGACAAGGTCCGTTTGGGGATCAACGCACCGAGATCCATTCAAGTCCACCGCAAGGAGGTCTACGAAGCGATCAAGGCTGAGAATACCCAGGCAAGCCATGTACAAGTGGATGATTTAAACGTCGCCAACCAAAACCTGAGGAAGATGGGTAAGGCCCCAGGAACCTTACCTGGCACTCAGAAGAAATAGATTAACGTTGCCTTGGAGATGACGGATCGTATATCACAAGGCAGGAATAGGAAAAAGCGATGAAACGTGACCACACAACAAAACATAACTGTCAGGATAGTACAGTTCATATCGTTTCGTCGTGTCTCGATCACGACAATCAAGGAGGATTGTCATGACTAGAATTAATACAAACATCGGATCACTCGTCGCTCAGCAAAACTTGGCCAAGAGCAATAGAGGTTTGGAAACAAGCCTCCAGCGGCTAAGTACAGGACTGAGCATCAACCGCGGTGCGGATAACCCGGCCGGCTTGATCGTCTCGGAACGATTAAGGTCGGAAATCTCCGCCACCGAGCAGGCGATGAGCAACATCGAGCGTGCGTCCAACGTGATCGCAACAACCGAAGCGTCGCTTTCGGAAATCTCGAATCTGCTCATTGATATCCAGGCACTGATTGTCGAAGCCGCGAATACCGGCGGATTCAGCCAGGAGGAAATCGAAGCCAACCAGTTGCAAATCGACTCGGCTATCGACTCCATCACGCGAATCTCAAACTCGACAACCTTTGCTGGACTTAAACTGCTTAACGGCAACCTGGAATACATCACCTCAGGCGTTGACCCAGCGGTCATCAACGATGTGAAGATTTCATCAGTCAACTGGGGAACGGCACCGACCATCCCAATGACCGTCGAAGTCATCGCCTCGGCCGAAACCGCTCAGCTCTTCATCTCAGGTGGTGGTAACCCCGGTAATCCCGGCACATTCCTTTCCAGTGTCCAGTTTGAAGTGACTGGCCCGGTTGGGGTGCAGGTGATTTCAGTTGCCTCAGGGACACCGCTTTCAGCAGTCGTCTTCAATATCAACCAGGTTGCCGATGCCACCGGCGTCTCAGCTTACATGGTCGATCCACTGGACCCGACTTCTGGTATGGTGCTCAACTCGCAGGCCGTCGGTTCGGATGCCTTTGTCAGTGTCCGCAAACTGGATAACTCATCAGGCGCCTTCTTCCAGACCTTTGATTCGCAGGGCGGTGCACCGGTTCTTCGTGATACTGGTGAAGATGTCCTGGCCTTGGTCAACGGTAACCTGGCTTTGGGCGACGGTGAAACCATCAGTTTGCGGTCTCAGACCGTCAATCTCGAGATGACACTTACCCGAGCGGCATCACAGACACTGGGGACCACCGAGTACACCATCATCGGGGGCGGTGCCGACTTCCAGATCGGCCCATCCATCGACACCTCGCAACGCGTGGGCTTTGGTATCGGCTCGGTCGCAGCCAGTCACCTGGGTAATCAGACCGTCGGTTTCCTCAATTCGGTGGCATCAGGGGGTGAAAACTCACTGGTTGCAGGCCATCAGGCTGAAGCTTCAATGATTGTCGAAGAAGCCATTGATCAGATTGCGGTTCTGCGTGGTCGACTCGGTGCCTTCGAACGCAACACCTTGGACACGACGTACAACAGTCAGTCCATCGCGTTGGAAAACCTGACCGCAAGCGAGAGCCGTGTCCGCGATACGGACTTCGCCAAGGAAACCGCAGAACTCACACGTTCGCAGGTCCTCGTCAGTGCAGGTACCTCCGTCCTGGCTTTGGCCAACAACACATCGCAGAGCGTACTCTCACTACTGCAATAAACCGCGCAGGATTGAACACCAATCGCGCAAAAATGATAATCCTCCAAAACGCTCAGGTTCACCGACCTGGGCGTTTTTTTTGTATTGCGATGTTTTGATAACTCATTTTTACTCCTTCGACACAAAAGCCGTGACTCTCCCGAGTCACGGGTTGCCTTGTTGGATGTTCGGTGATGCAACCCGTGCCGCAGGAACGACAGGTTTTGATTGGTGAAGTAAGGCAACGAGATGTATCGCACAAAAAAACAGGATGTCGCATCCCCATCCAACCGACAAATACATTGTGAGTCGCAAGAAAACCAAACGTAAAATAAAAGTTCCCCGTAAGCCGCTGTTCCCATCCAGGTCCGATGCTGCCTTGCCGCTGACACCGTTAACCGAAGCGTTGGGTATGATGCAGGCAGGGGAGTTGGATATGGCGATGGAACTGGTGGACCAACACATCGCTGCCAATGCCGATGATCCTTTTGCCCATCATCTCAAGGGTTTGATCCTCCATCGACTTGAACGCTATGCTCAAGCGGTTGCCATGTTCGCACGATCCATCGAACTCGGTGACCCGCAGCCTGCCTGGTATATCAACCTTGGCATCAGTCAACGCAGTGACGGTGATTGCGGTGCAGCATTGGCATCGTTTCATTCCGCCTTGCAACACGATCCCGACAACGAACCAGCTCATTTTCAGTTGGCGGTGACCTACTGCGATATCGCAGAGAACCACCGCGAACAGGGCAATCTCCAAAAAGCCAAAGCTGCATACGAAACAGCAATCCAACACGACAACGAATGTGAAGAGGCACACGAAGGTTTATCGCAGCTCCCAAATGACCAAGCGTAAATCACGTCACGCTCAACACACATGATCAATACGTTGATGCTCGAAAGCGCATTCACGTCTTAAATGACCATGCACGCTCCCAGCGTAAAATAAAGCCCTGGGACTTCAGTCCCGGGGACGTTGTGCGATCGCTATTCTGTAAATCAAAAAACACCTTAAAACAAGCGTTTTTTTTTTGCATTCTCAAGCTTTACCCGTTGAGCACCTGCTGGACGACCTTGACAACTTTCGCATGGATCGGGCCGCAGGTTGCGATGACGCCACGGTTCTCTTGGAGTTTGCGGCCGTGCGTGAAGTCCAGTGGCTTGCCGGTGACATCGGTGACCGTGCCGCCTGCTTCTTCGACCACGAGTTTACCTGCTGCGTGGTCCCAGATTTTTTCACGATAGGTATCACTCGTCGGCAAACGCAGGTAAATCTGCGCATCACCCTTGGCAATGGTCGCATACTTGGCCTGGCTATCCAGTCGCACCGATTCCTTGGTGATCTCAAGCAACTTTGCAATCTGGGCGGACTGGCTGTGATCGGAGTGACCGGATTCAACGGACTCGCAGAAACACGCTGCTGCGGTGTCGGTGATATCGCTGACTTTGATCGGTGTGCCTTCGGTTTCCTGGCTATCCCACAGGGGCAGAATCTGTGCGCCTTGACCCTTGATCGCAACCAGCAGTTCTCCGCCGTTGAGATTCGGGCAACCCAGAACACCGAGCACGACTTCGCCTTTTTCGATCAATGCCAGCGCCACAGCATATTGCTCTTTACGCAAAAAACCCTTCGTGCCATCGATCGGGTCCAATGTCCAGTAGACTTCGGTGTCTGCATGGGCGCCACCCAGATCAATCCAACTGAGCACGGTCTCTTCATCCACGCAATTCTCGCTGACCGCCTGCACCTGGTCCATCACTGCTTCACGGACATGGGCCTGATCATCTTGTCGGAGTTCCGCTGCATCTTCTTCACCGACGACCACATCACCGGGGAAGGCATCAGCCAACATCGAGCAGACAATCGCCTGCGAAGCAAAGTCCGCAACCGTCACCGGCGACTTATCTTTTTTCTCAATGGTTTCAGGGCGAATCAGTTGTTCCTGGACACCTTTACACACTGCAGCAGCCTGGCGGACAGCAGCAAGGGCGACTTGTTTACGTGACATGAGGTCTAATGCCATTTTTTGTTTTCTCCAATGGGATACTTCTGTTCGGGGATGGTATCATGCCTGTGCGAATTGTGCACAGGGAAAGCGAATTTTGGAATACTACCTCTTTTATACTGATCTTGAATACGACGATGCCAATCAAGTCGAACGCGCTGGAGCGCATGATCGCTGAGAAGGCGTATGGTGAAGCGCGTGTGCTGCTTGAGCCGGTTGCCGGTCGTTCGCCCAACGAATACATCTACTGCTTTGAGAACCCCAAGGAATTGTTCATCAAGTTCTGGAATCTCGCTGAATACATGGGGTACATGGGCATGATGCGCAAACGCGGCGAGGAAGTCGAGCAGGAGATCATCTGGCTTAAGGCTGCGTATCCCAAAGCACATTACTTGCTGGCTCGCATCGACATCGCAGCAGGGGACTGGGCCTCCGCTGCTGAGTATCTGAATAACGCTCTGGACATGGAGCCTGATCACCCCGAGTGTCTGACGGACCTCGCTGCTGTGACCGCGCAGACTGGTGACTTTGAAGAGGCACTGGAACTCTGCGATATGGCCTTGTCCACACGCCCGTATCTCGTTGGACCAGTCAAGCAGCGCGCTCTGAAAAATCGCTATCAATGTCTGATGCAATTGGGACGCACCGAAGAAGCGCAGCAGATGAAGAACATCGTCTTTCTCACTGCGGATAACGATCAGGTCGAAGGCAATCTCGATGCCTACCGTCAGGCACATGAGTCGGGCGACATCATCGTGCCTTTAGGTGTGAAGGTGGATAAGGCGATCACACCGATGCCGCTAAAGAGTCCGTACGATGATCCCGAGCAATGCCGCAAACCCGGTGCCAAGAAACCCGTCCCACCACCACCGACCGGCAAGCCACTACCCGCCTACGCCCAACCCCAAGCCAAAGGCTATCAGGGCGGCAAAGGTTCCGGCGGTGGCGTTCCAGGGGGCGGGGGTCTCAGCAAGAAAAAATGGTGGGAAGTCTGGAAACGCTGAGGCGTCAAAAATACCTGTTTTTTACAGCGGTTTTTGATGTTTGCGCATTGGCTGTTTGGTATTTAACCTTGTCATATTTCAGACCCAGCCTAGGTGACCAAGCGATGTATATTGCGAGCCATCTTGGCTCGGTTGCCTTGGAACGATGACTTTGAAATCCGGCACAACAACCCCATACATCTTACCCCCGTGGGAACTTGATGATCTGCTTAAACAGCAGCGGGTTGATCTCCTGAAGATACAGTTGCGTTAAGCTGTGCGCCCGAACCGGCTTGCTGTCCTTAACTTTGGCTGAGCAGGCGCAAGTGTTGCTCTGTGCCTTGATTTTCGGCTGTAGCAAAAGCAGAGTCAGATTTCGATCGCGAAGCAAACGCTCTGTCATGATTGGCACAGGATTCTGATCATACATCTCACCCAACGCCCACGCGGCAAAGGGTCCGACCTGCGGATCACTGCCGGGGTTCTGGAGCAATGCGATCAGTGAACCGGTGACCTGCCAATCGCCTGAGTTCTTGATGGCGCCAATCATGCTCCTTGCAGTCATCGGGTCTTCAAACAATCTTGGATACAGGAGTTGGTTGGCTTGCGGATTGGCCATGCAACCCATGCCATCCACGATTGCAGTCTGACTCAGCAGAGCGACGGTTGTGTAGGATTGGGTGAAACCCGTTTTACGGATTTGGGCTTCGTCAATGTTCTCTGCTGTTTGTTTGAATGCATTTTTTGCAAGTTGCAGACTCATCGGATCACCCAGCATGCCCATCGCCAACGTGAGATAACTTGCAAGTAATGGGTCAGCTGACTGCATCTGACTGACCACATCACGCAATGATGTCGAAGCTTCCTGCATGTTGCTTAAGCCCAATCCCAAAACACAACTGCTACGTATGTCCGAGGGTTCAGTGGGGTCCGATGCAATCCGGGTAAGCAGTCGGAGCATGTATCGGGTTTGTGATCGCATCGCATCATGGCGAATCTCACCAGCGTTGTTGGGCAATCGCCTCAGATAAAGTCCCATGGCAAGGGCAGCGAATCCGCGCGACGGATCATTCTGCCAATTGACTTTCTCCGCAGGATTGGGGCTCAGTTGCGTCACTGCAATCCGCGGGTACGTGCCGATGAGAATGTCACATAGTAACTGGGCGTCTTCGGGGGTTTCGTGATCATCCATATCCAGATCACCGAGTTGGCCCAACGCAATGAGCCCAAAACGCAGGGCATAACCGACATCATCCTGTTTGGGAAGGTCATAGTCGTGGGCATGATTCAGCCAAGGGTCGAATTTAAAGAGTCGGTTTTCAGGCTGGCGATGATCGCTTTCCCGGTCGCGGCGGTTTTCCCGTGAAGTCAACTTTGGCAGTGGCACGGAACGGTAGGTTCGCGCGACATTACGCTTTGCCAAGAGTGCCAACCGGAGATCATTTTTGAATGTCTTGTTGGCATAGGCGACCGCTGCGGAAGTCCGCATGGAAGCAATGTCCTGATCCAACACCGGTGAGCCGGGCCATTGATTCATGACAAAGCTCAACGCTTTGGGGACTTGGCGGTACTGCACAGGACGGCTGTGATAAATCGGTGTCAGGACATTGAGCACCAAATCTTCGGTGGCATTGTCCGCCATGGCCAACACCGCCTGATCATAGAGTTCAGGATCAACGGTCATTGTCAAAACGCGTTGTGCCAACGCTCGCGTTCCCGGCGGATTGTGCATGCGGATCGCCCACATCGCCAGTCTTGCAAGTTGTAAAGCTTCCTGATCATCGAGTTTCAAACCGGTGAGGTCGGTGATGCTTTCTTGATCGTTGAGAACGAACAGGCTCACTGTTTGAAGAAGCTGCGGGTCGGATTGTTTGAGCAGTCCAATGCCGATGATCCAGGCGGATGCGTTTTGTGGGTTGAGGGTTGGCGATTCGTTTTTGGCTTGTTTGACAGTGTTTCTGGCGTTTTTGTCGATGAGTGTCTTTTTGTAAATTTCAATCGATGGTGGATCGCTGATTAATGCCAGTGATAACCATGCAGCACGTTGGAGATACTCACTGTCGTGTTTGAGCATCGGTTCGATCACCGGCACGGCATCGCGCGCCTGCATACGCCCTAACGCAAGAATGGCTGCTGAGAGCGTGTTGATATGCTGACTTTCGTTAAGCGTTTTGATCAACGCACGCTGGACGACGGGGGCAGTCATCGTCTGGGGGTTGGCCGAGCCTGCTTGTTTGAGATAGCGATGCTTGTTGGCTTCCCACCACAAGACCCATGACCATTGCGTGTTGATCCATTCATCACCGTTGTGTTGATAGTCTCCCCTGTAGATGACCACTTCATCAGCCGTCGGCGCATTGGCATTGTTGCCATACTCCATTTTGACCTGCGAATCACCAATGGTCGCCTGGATCGGCCCGGAGATTTGGGCGTGGCCTGTTTGGGGGATGATCAGTGAACACAACAGGGTGATGATGCTTGTGATTTGTCGCATGTGAACCGCCTTGGGAGGGAGTTGGGGATCACGAAATGGCTGGTGGGATGTTATATTGACTATACCCGCTATTGTCTTGAAGCGGAATAGATAAATCGGATGGATTATTCCAACGTTGTCGTCAATTCGTCTACTGACACATCAGGCTTGTGCGGGTTGTTGCGGCGTGATGCCTGCCACTTTTTCCACTTTCATCACATGGCCAATCAAATCCGAAAGCAGGCGACCGCGGTAGGTGAGGCATTTGTCCGAGACGGTTTCGGTCATCTCCATGGTGCTGCCAACATCCTTGGGGTCGGTGAGTCTGGGGACGATGGCTGCGCCGAGATTGCCTTCGGGGTTGCCTGTAGCATGGGGGTCTTCACAGGTCATGAGCATTGTGCGCATACCACGCATGATCTTGGTTAAGTCCTGGGTTTGGTTGAGGACTTTATTGATGTACATCTCGTCATTTTTGTATGTCTGAATCGACTCAAGCAACGCCAGACATTCCACACGCAGTTCGTTGAGTTGAATCATCCGATCATTCACCGCGATGATGGCATGATACGCACGGAATTGTTTTTTACTGTCATGCCGCATGACATCGACGTTTTTCATTTTGTCCAATGCCGGGTGATGCAGCAGTTTCAGGGCGTTGAGAATGCGTTGGCTCTGGAGTTGGTTGAAAGGTTTGAGCGCGTTGGTGGCATCGTTTTTGGCGTTGGTGAGTTTACGCCGCCTTGCCATGATCGCTTCCTTGGTATTGGATGTCAGGTTCACGATTTTCGGTGAATCGCGAATGCCGTATTCCTTGCGGATGAAGAATTGGCGGAGCTTGAGCAGGTCGGTGTAGACGTCGGTGATTTGCTCGTGCCACTGCTGCATGTCCGGGTTGTCATGGTATTGCTGTGCCTTGGCTGCGAGTTGTTTTTGCAAAGCGACCGCCTGTTTGACATCCGGGAGTTTGTCGGTGAGATGACCATCAAGTTTGATAGGCAGTAATACACTGTCACTTGTCCCCAGGAACGCTTCGCTTTTGGATTGGCTGTCCTGGAATTGTTTGTGTTCCTTTTGCAGATCATTGACATTGACAAGTTGGAGTTGGTTGTATTGCTCGCCGAAATTGTGATGCAGAGTATGCAGCGTGACGCCGCGACAGAGTTTGTCAAAGTCGACAAACAAATCACTTGCTGGTTGTTTGAAATGGAAAATACCGGGGAATTTTGTTTTCTGGGCGGATTTGATTCGGCGTCGGTCAGCAGGATGCGTGCTGAAAAGACCAGCCCCCATATCCTGGACCATTTCCTTGATGCCGTTTTTTGCCTTGGCATCCAGTCGCTGGGCATGGTAGGCAATCAGCCCTGGGATGTTGTCGGGCGCCTGGTTTTCATGGGTGAACTGTCGCATGTGGTCGATGGCCAGTTGCTTGCCGAAGTTGATCCGATGCAGTTCGTAGACGGTTTGTTCAAAGGCCTTGGCGCCGGCGACGCTGGCTTCGTGGCGGTCTGCATCGTATTCCATCTGTCGCATGAGCATGCAGCTTGCGATGTTGCCCACAAACATGAGTATCCAAAGGATGCGACGACTGATCCAGACCATCAGTCGGACAAACGCAACGGAGAGTACGAGCCAACCGGATTCACTGGCCTGCCCCAGTTCCACCAAAGCTTGATCCCACTTGTCCCGTTCGTAGACCACGCGGGCAAACCAGTGATTGATGGAACTGATGACGTAGCTCAGGCGCATGCCTGCACCTTGTGAGAAGTGACCGAATTCATGAGCGAGTATGCCTACGAAATGGTTCATCGACAGGCAGGAGACCAGGGGCAGGCCGATGGTCAGTTTCAGATCATTGCCAAAGAAACTGAGCATGCCTTTGCGGAAGGATGCGGATGCATTGACCTGCGTGTCTACGACAATCTCCCTAGGCACGGGAGCCTTGACCGCATGACAGAGATTTTCCACCAGGCCGAACAACTTGGGCTGCTGCTCCGCGGTGACGGTGACAGGGATGTGTTCTTCAAGCTTGGGTGCGAAGAAGGGTTTGATCATGAAAAACATCGACACCACACCACCGACAATCGGCAGGCAGTAGAGGATGAACATGAACACCGTCGCACGCGGACTGCGAATCTCCTGAAACATCACCACGTCATTGACCGCATGCAGATACACCGCATAACCCAACAGGCCGATGAGTCCCAGGTAAATCACCGGCAAAACCAACATCACCAACACCACCAGCAATTGCATGAGTCGGTAAAGAATCGGTGTCCGAACCCGGGGGACATCATTCTGCAAGGCAGCAATCCAGGCTTTGAGGCGCGCGTTGGGATCCTGCGCCCTGTTGGCAGACGGTGTCGGCTTGGGCGTCGCGATGGTTGTCATATGGCCTCCCGGAAAGAGTGGTTGTGAACCTGAACAATTTACCTGATCACCCCACAATCGCACAACCCCAAAATCATGACAGACAAGGATGCGGAATTTCATGTGTTTGATCTTGCCAGTCATGGGGTATTCATGGTTCAATACACCCTATGCATCCAGCGAAACTCGGTCCATATGACATTACGCGCAAGATCGGCGAAGGGGGGATGGGGGCGGTCTATCTCGGTGTCCATTCGGAAGATGGGCGCGAAGCTGCGATCAAACTGCTTCCCGGGGAACTGGCTAAGCGGCCGGGCTTTCGTGAACGCTTTGAAGCTGAGATCGAATCCCTGCGCAAACTTGAACATCCAAACATCGTCCAGCTTTATGGCTATGGCGAAGAACTCAATCAGCTTTTTTATGTCATGGAATACGTCCCCGGCAGGAACCTGCAGGAGGAACTCGACTCGGGGCGACAGTTCGCCTGGACGCACGTGGTGAACATGGGCATTGGCCTTGCTGAAGCCCTGCGACATGCGCATCTGCATGGCATTATTCACCGTGATATCAAACCTGCCAACATCATGACGCTCGAAGACGGCACGCCCAAACTCACGGACTTTGGCATCGCCCGACTGTATGGCGTGGAAGGCTTGACCATGGCAGGGGGCCCGCTGGGGACCGCGCATTACATGGCGCCGGAGCAGGCATCGAGCAACAACAAGATCACCGAGCATGCGGACATCTACGCATTGGGCGCAACGTTTTACACGCTGCTTGCAGGGCGTCCGCCCTTTCAGGCTCAGTCGATGCTCCAGATTCTGGACATGCACAAACGCCAGCCGCCTTTGCCGGTGAACCAGGTTGCCCCGGATGTGCCCGAGGAATTGAGCGTGGTCATCAGCACGATGCTGGCCAAGAAACCCGAAGACCGCGTTGCCAGTGCGGCCATGCTCATCAAGTCTCTCAAGGCGGTGCGCGATGCCGTGGCGTTTCGTGAGAACACCATCAAGCCTGTAACACCCAAACCCACCCAACCCCGTGGGCAGCAGGACATCCGCACGCAGATTCTCGGCTCGATGGATAAGGATTCACCAACGATCCGACTGGATGACGATCAGACCCTGGCAGGGAATATTGACCCCGACCAAACCCTTGCCACCAGCCTGCCGATCGATCAGGATGACGACCCCGATGCCACGCTTGTGAGTTCTGACAGTACCGCGATTTCACTGCAAACACAGGGCGATACGCAGATCGGGACAGATGATGATGAACACGAACTAACTGAAGAAAAGAAACCTTCCGATCCGCCAAGTTCCATGTTCATCACCGCCGAGCAGGCTCGGCAAATGGACCGTGATCGTGAAGCGGAGGAGGCGCGCAGCCAGCCACGGACGATTCCTATTTTGAGTATCGCTCTGTTTCTCGTCGGCATCATTGCATCCGGTTTGATATGGCATTGGTCAAGACCGCTGGACAAGGCAGAACTCTACAAACGCATCAACAAAATGGCGGACACTTCCGATGCCTACGAGCAATCCGTTTTGCTGGATTACATCGAGCAGTATCAAGCATTGGCCGCACAGGATGACCCAAACCTGGCGGAGATGGCGCAACTGAAAAATGATCTGGATGTGCAGGACCTGGAACGCAAACTCCGTCAACGGGCAAGGTACCGACTGAATAACAGTTCATCGTTGAGCATGATCGAACAGGTGTTACTCGATGCGATCCACTTGATTCCCGATGACCCGCAACTGGCAATGGATCGGTTGACCGCCTTGCAGACGCTGTATGCGGACCCATCGATCAAACGCAGTAAACAGGAGCAACGGTTACTGGATGTCGCAGACCTGCTCAAGAACCGTGCACAACAGACATTGCTCAGCTATCAGACCACGCGCCTTAAAGCCATTGATCAGCAGTTGGAACGAGCCCGCCAGTTCCTTGAGACCAACCCGACCCGTTCGATGCAGGTTGCCCAGGCAGTCATCACGCTCTACAGCCAACAGGTATGGGCCAGGCAGCAAATCACCGAAGCACAGGCCATCATCCAGCAGGCTCAGACAAAGATCAATGCTCCGCAGGGCAATTGACCGATGACCCTACACAACGCGACAAATAAAAGTCTCCAGTTGAAAGGCCTTGCTTCATGCACGTGATGATCTCATATCCCAAGTCCGGCCGAACGTGGGTCCGGTTTATGGTCAACCGCTATCTCATTGAGCGTCTCAAAACACCGACCGATGACGTGGTGGCCGTGGAAAAGTCACTTGAAAATACCCCTAATCACGTGCTCTGGACGCACTTCAATGGCGCAATGCTCTTCCAGAAACCGTATTGGGATATGGGTTTTGACTATAACCAACTCAAGGCCTTCCCCTGTGTGTTGCTGGCGCGAAATTTCTATGGCACGATTGCCTCTGCCTACTATCACGGCAGGCTTCGCAAGAACATCTTCACCCACGAACCAAAGGAATTCCTACGTTGCCCGCGCTACGGCATCGTCAAACTCATCAGCTTCTACAACCAGATCGATGAGATCAAAAACGTCTGTGGCAGCTTCACCGCATTCCGCTATGAAACACTGCAGAAAGACCCACGCAGCATCTTTGTCCAGATTCTCCAATCGTTGGGCCAACCCATTGATGATGCGATTGTGGATCAGGTGATTGAGGAAGGCAAACTTGCCAACATGCAGGTCACCGCTGCTGAACCCCGCTATGCAGGTACATGGTTGGGCGAAGTGAATCCCAATGCGGATATGAATGAAAATGTCACCGTGGGCAACAACAAGAAGTATCACCAACTCTTTGATGCAGAAGACTTGGATTACATCGACAAGATGATCGATGCGTTATTGGTGAATAAGGATGCCGACTATCTGGAAGGTTGTTTAACCCCGCCACCGATTAAGAAGTGAACCACACACACACCATAAGTCGCCAGATGAGATCGCTGATCGAATCTGACGGGTCTCCCAACACAAAACGATCAACCGATTTGTCAGATTCGCAAGCTCATCTGGCGGCTTGAGGTTCAATGACAAATAAAAAACGACGCGGTTGAAGACGCGTCGTTTTTTTCACTTGTTGTTGATGTTGAATCAGAACAAACCCCAGAGGTTTGACCAATCCTTCTTTTTCTTCTGCGGTCGCTGCACGGTCATGTCCGGCGTCTTGACCTGCTCGGTCATGTGAAACTCATCGACGGTGTAGGACGTCGGCTCGTTGACCACTTCCTTGTAGCATCCGCCGCAAAGAAGTGTCGCAACAAACAAGATCATGATATTGCGTTTGATATGTTTCATGGCACATTCCGATCTATCTCAGACACCAAGCATGGCATGCGTTTGAAAACTCTTCCGGGGCATTAATTCGCCACGATATTGACCATGCGTCCCTTGATGACGATGACCTTGCGGACGGTCTTGCCTTGCAGACTCGCAGCGATGCGTTCGTCTTCCTGGGCGATTTTCCCCATGGTATCATCGTCAGCGTCGGCGGGGACCATGACCTTGCCACGGACTTTGCCGTTGACCTGCACGGGCAGTTCGATCTCGTTTTCGACCAGCATGGCTTCGTCATACGCAGGCCACGGTGCACGGGCCAGCGATTCGGTGTGACCCATGCGTTTCCAGAGTTCTTCGCACAGATGCGGGGCGATGGGGCTGAGCATCAACACGAAATTCTCAGCGACTTCGCGGGGTAGATGCTTGCCTTTACCTTCCTTGACCAACGCGTTGTTCAGTTCAATCATCGCAGCGATGGCGGTGTTATAACTCATGCGTTCCATGTCATCGGTGACGCGCTTGATGGTCTTGTGTAACAACTTCTTCATTGCTTCGGGTGCAGCCTCGTCGGTGACCAGCAATTCGCCGGTGTATTCATCAATGAAGTTACGCCAGACGCGTTGCAGGAATCGGAACGGCCCAGCAATGTCGCGGGTGTTCCAGATTTTGGACTGATCCAGCGGCCCCATGTACATCTCGTAAACACGCATGGTATCGCAGCCATATTCGTCGCAGACTTCGTCGGGGGTGACCGCGTTTTTCAGGCTCTTACCCATCTTGCCGAATTCGCGTTTGACTTCTTTACCTTCGAGGAAGAACTTGCCATCCTTCTCCTCGACCTTGGAAGCTTCGACATAAATGCCGCGTTCATCGGTGTAGGCATAGGCCTGGATGTAACCCTGGTTAAACAGCTTGCCGAAGGGCTCGGGCGTGCTGACATAACCCAGGTCGAACAAGACCTTGTGCCAGAAGCGAGCGTAAAGCAGGTGAAGCACAGCATGCTCCGCGCCGCCGACATACAGATCAACACCACCGTTGTGGTATCCGCCGGACTTTTTCTTGCTCTTCATCCAATACTGTTCGGCTTCGGGTGAGGCGAAGGCTTCGGTGTTCTTCGGATCAAGGAAACGCAGGAAGTACCAGCAGCTACCGGCCCACTGGGGCATGGAGTTGGTTTCGCGCGTGTAGACCTGACCGTCCATTTGAACCTTCAGCCACTCTTCACCGGCTCGACCCAACGGCGGCTGCGGTGCTGCATCCGGATCATTGCTGGCAGTCGGCTTGAAGTCTTCCATGTGCGGATGCTCAACCGGCAAATCACTTTCAGCAACCGCGCGAATCGAACCATCTTCGCCATGCAGAATCGGGAACGGTTCCCCCCAGTAACGCTGACGGCTGAATAACCAATCGCGCAGTTTGTACTGGACTTTGAACTGGCCGAGTCCCTTGTCAGCCAGCCATTGGGTGATGAGCTTTTTCGCTTCGTCGGTGGACTTTTCATCGAGCGTGATTTCATCATTGCCCGAGTTGATGGCTGTGCCTTTACCATGGAAGCATTCACCGAAAACGCCCGGGTTTTGCAGGTATTTTTCGACCAGTGCTTCGGAACCTTCCGCTGATTCATCAAGCTCCACACCGTTTGCTTTGGCCTGTGCGTCAAGCCAATCAATGTCGGGGAGGACGACGGGGATGATGGGAATATTAAAGGCGTTGGCAAAGGCGAAGTCACGTTCGTCATGGGCGGGGACCGCCATGATCGCGCCCGTGCCGTAGCCCATCATCACGTAGTCGGCAATCCAGATCGGCGTCTTCTTGCCGTTGACCGGGTTGATGGCATAGGCGCCGGTGAACACACCGGACTTCTCTTTGGTCTCTGCCATACGATCCACATCGCTGCGGGCTTCTGCTGCCTTTTGATACTCCGCGACTGCTGCCTTGTGTTCGGCGGTGGTGATCTCATCAACCAACGGGTGTTCGGGAGCAAGGACCATGTACGTCGCACCAAAGAGCGTGTCAGGGCGCGTGGTAAAGACGCGGAGCGTTTCTTCGCTGCCGTCGATATTGAAGTCGACCAGCGCGCCTTCGGATCGGCCGATCCAGTTGCGTTGCATGATCTTGATCGGTTCAGGCCAGTCCACGCCATCAAGGTCCGCTGCCAGACGTTCAGCATAGGACGTGATGCGCAACATCCACTGCTTGAGCGGGCGTTTGAACACCGGGTGATTGCCACGCTCGGACTTACCTTCGTTTGTCACTTCCTCATTGGCAAGCACCGTCCCCAGTGCAGGGCACCAGTTGACGGGGACTTCTTCGAGGAACGCAAGACGGTTAAAGTCGATGAAGCTGCGTTGATCTTCCGGGCTCAGTTCATGCCACTTGATCGCGCCCACCGGATCACCTTCCAGACCCGCAAGGCCCTGGGCTTCAGCCAGTTTGAGTTCGCCATTGACATCGACGTAGGCTTCCTCGTTTTCGAGCATCGCAACGAGTTCACCAATCGGGCGTGCCTTTTGCTGGGTGGGGTCAAACCAACTGTTAAATAACTGCAGGAAGATCCACTGTGTCCACTTGTAGTAGTCCACGTCGGTGGTCGACACGCAGCGGTCCCAGTCATAGCTCAAACCAAGCTGCTTAAGCTGCCGGACCATGTTGGCAATGTTCTGCTCGGTGGTCACACGCGGGTGAACACCATGCTCGACCGCAAACTGCTCTGCCGGCAAACCAAAGGCATCAAAGCCCATCGGATGCAGCACGTTGTAACCCTGCATGCGCTTGTATCGGCTGACGATGTCGGTGGCAATGTAGCCCAGGGGGTGTCCCACATGAAGCCCCACGCCCGAGGGATAGGGGAACATGTCCAAGACGTAATACTTGGGCTGATCAGGGTTAAAGCCCTCATCACCGGGGTTCAGCGCCTTGAAAGTCTTGTTGGCTTCCCAGTAACTCTGCCACTGCGGTTCAATCGTCTGCGGTTTGTATTGCATATCGTTTTTTCTGTCTCGTGCGTCAAAAATCAAGTTTGCGAAACTGATATTGTGATTGCCAACCGACAGTTAAGCAAGCGGGGGAGGGGATTTGAAATTTTCTGGTGGTTGTTGGGTTTGATTTTAAACGCGAAGGCACGAAGGACACGAAGGTCGCGAAGAAATGCAAATAAAATGATTTGATTCATTCTCTGTCTTGTCTTCGTGTCCTTCGCGACCTTCGTGTCTTCGCGTTAATGAATTCGTGGCAAAAAATACGGTGAACGTTGAATGGCTGTGGATAAGCTGACGATTTGTAGAATCCGCTAAAAAATGGGCGGCTGATCGTGTATCCTGTGCGTTCCATGAGTGAGAAAAGACGCTACAAAAAAGACGATCAGAAGCCGGATATCGACCTGTCGAAGGTGTTCGACAAGTTGCCCCCCAATGCCTACGAAGCCGAATGCGCGCTGCTGGGCTCGATGATTCTCGATTCACAGGTCATTGGCGACGTCGTGCAGATCGTCTCCGGTGAGAAGGATTTTTACAAGGGTTCGCATGGCGTGATCTACAAAACGCTGGTGGACACCTACGATAAAGCCGAACCCGTTGACCTGGTGCACCTCAAGCAAAAGCTCGATGACCAGAACCAACTCGATGCCATCGGCGGGGTGGAGTACCTTGTCGAACTCGTCGAAGCCGTGCCCTCCGCACTCAGCGCCCCGTACTACGCCAAGATGGTCGCAGACAAGGCGGTCCTGCGCGGCCTCATCGGCTCAGCAACCGATATTCTGCATAAGGCGTATCACACCGCTGAACCCGTCGACAATCAGGTCGACATCGCAGAACAGGCGATTTTCAATCTCCGTCAAAACGGCAACTCCAACGAAGCAACGCTGCTCAAACTCCTGCTCGAAGAAGCCCTCGACCGCATCGACACCCACGACGGCCGCTCCATCACCGGCGTGGAGACCGGCTACTACGAATTCGACGAAATGACCAGTGGCCTGCAACCCGGTGAAATGATCATCCTCGCTGCACGCCCCTCAATGGGCAAAACAGCGTTGGCCTTGAACATCGCGGAAAACATCGCGGTCGAGAACAAGGAAGCCGTTGCCGTCTTCAGCTTGGAAATGGGTAAAGCCCAACTCGCTGAACGTCTGATGTCTTCACACTCCGGCGTGGACTCGCAGAAAATCCGTAAACGCATGCTCGGGGGCGATGACTTCATGCGCTTGCAGGACTCCTGCTCCAAGCTCTCCGAAGCACCGTTGTACATCGATGACACGCCCGGACTTTCCATTCTTGCATTACGAGCTAAAGCGCGGCGTTTGGCTGCCCGGTACGGCATCAAGGCAATCATGATCGACTATCTCCAACTCATGTCCGACCCCGGCTCAGAATCCCGTCAGCAGGAAGTGTCCAACATTTCGCGTAACGTCAAGGGTCTCGCTCGTGACCTCAATGTCCCCGTGGTCTGTTTGAGTCAGCTTAACCGTGGTGCTGAAAACCGTGAAGGTCACCGCCCGCGCATGGCTGACCTGCGTGAATCAGGCAGTATCGAACAGGACGCTGACGTGATCATGATGCTCCACCGCGAGGAGTATTACCACAACGGCGATGAAGAATGGAAACAAGCTCACCCCGAACTCATCGGCACAGCAGAAATCATCATCGCCAAACAACGTAACGGCCCGACCGGTTCCGTGCATCTGCAATTCCACGGCGCCACCACACGCTTCAACAACCTCTCCCATGCCGCCGCACCGGGTGGCGGGGTGTCCGCGTTTTAAAACAAGATACGGGGGATCGTAATGGATGCTGTTGATTGTCTTCGAGAGTTTCACGAAGCGATGTATCAATGGGGACTGGCGGCCATTGCCTGGAGCAAAATGCGAGGCAATGAAAAGCAGGATGACGATTGGCCTGACTTTGAGGCGTTGGAAAATATGTTTGCCGACCAAGAGGGGCAAGGCATTCCGTTCATGATTAAGTTTGAAGAAGTTGACGAAGATATCGATGACGGTGTGGATTGGGATGCCTATTACAAACGAAGAACGCAATTGTCCGCAGCATTGAAAGCGATCTTTGCAAAATATGTCTACGATGGATTAAACGCAGTGGCGGTCAAAGGGGAAGGCTTCTGCTTTCAAACCAATGAACCGAAATTTAATTGGGCGGTGATGACAGTTGTCTCTACGCGCAACACCAAGACTGGCCAAACCATCATTTTGCATGACAGCCGCAAGACAATCATGCCCGTGCTTAAGTACAGAATGATCAATCAGGATGGGCAATGGAAGCTGCACCAGGACTTTCAATATCTGCATAAAATTGGTGATGATTCAAAAGATTGGTTGAGAAGTAAGATTCTTCCTTGAAGTATTAGCGAAGCCGCTTCCGCCTGCGGTTCTTAGTAGAACAAAATTTGTTAGTTGACGAATCGCCATCACATCTCGTCATTCCCGCGAAGGCGGGAATCCAGTGGCATTCTGTTGACGCTTGCAAGTTCCACTGGACTCCCGCCTGCGCGGGAGTGACGAAAAGTCTATGAGTTTTTAGCGAATAGATGAAACTGTTTGGCTTTATCGACGAAGCCGTGATCAAGCTGGTTATCATAGCCCCATGTCCACGAAAGAACCATGTGTCTACATTCTGGCAAGTAAGCCCAATGGCACTTTATACATTGGTGTCACCAGTGACTTGGTTCAGCGTGTTTGGCAACATAAACAGCATCTTGTCGATGGCTTTTCCAAAGAACACGATATTCATCTTCTGGTTTATTTTGAGATGCATGCCACGATGGATTCCGCTATCCAACGTGAAAAGCAATTAAAGAAATGGAACCGTCAGTGGAAGATCAATTTGATCGAAAAAGACAATCCGCACTGGCATGACTTGTATGAACAAATCTGTTGAAGACGTTTCGTACCGGTCTAAAGTTTGGTGCCGCTCGACATCGTCGTCATTCCCGCGCAGGCGGGAATCCAGTGGCATACTGTTGACGCTTGCAGTTCTCACTGGACTCCCGCCTGCGCGGGAGTGACGGATGGTAGTGAGAGCAGAGTGATCAGATTGTTTCGCATCGCAACTGTATTCAGTTTTTGAATTTTCCAATGCTGGTTTGATCCTGCATCATCTCGACAAAGTGACATGTAAAGTTGTAAAACGTCTGCAACTCCGACATGGTTTTGATGCAACCGGTTCGTATGCAAACTTGATTGTTCCTTAAGCTGATTTCTTTGAGTTTGATCTCGCTGCAATCTTGCTCAGCCAATCGATCTAAAACCAGTGCCGTCATTTTGTTGCCGACTCTCCCGATCCAACAGTTTTTGCGATATTGCTCTGAAGGTAGGTTCTTCGGAGTGACATGATTCGTGAATGTGTTTGTTCGATGAAACAGATAACCGTCAAGGTCGGCAATCTCCGAGAATTGAATGATGGCACAACCGGCTCTTTCGTATCCTGCTCGCGGATTGCCTAGGTTTATAAAAAAATGGATGCAATCATCTTGCCTGCGAAAATTCCTGTTTGGACATGATGGACTCCAAAAGTCATCAAACAAGTAGGCATCAGACATTGCATGGCTTGCATCGATTATGCAATCACCCGCTGCGTGTTGTACTTCTGATAAATCGTTGAGCATCTTGTCACATTCAGATCGGACAAGTTTTTTGTTGAGCCGTGATAAGAAGAACATGAGCAACAAGAAAGCACTTGCAATTGTGAATATCGCCAAAAAACTAACTTGATCAGTCATGTGTATGCTCGGGTGTCACAATCAGTGAAGCATCAATTCGTTTCCAATGGTAACGGTATTTTAGATACTGAAATTCCCACTACCCGTTTGATCACCACTGGTCTTGAGCAGCAAGAACGTCCGGTCATCCGCTCTCGGGGCGTTGCCTTCGTATTCATCCAGTTGGCGGGTGAGTTTGTTTTGGAGTTCAACCGTGGGCATGTCTGCGTGATTGGTGTAGACGTTGACGAGCATGTCCTGTACGCCGGCGATGTGGAGCATTTTGTTTTGGTCGTTGATCGACTCGGTCAAGCCATCGGTGTAGAGACAAAGCAACTCGGCAGGCTCAAGCTGGACGGTTTCACTTTCAAACTCGGTGGCAATGAAGCCCAGCGGGGGATGCTTGCCAATGGAGAGTTTGCGGACGCTACCATCGGGGCGAATGAGCATGGCGGGGGGATGGCCGGCATTGACCGACTCAAGCTCGCGGGTGGCGGGATCGAAAATCATCATGTTGGCTGTGACGAACGATTCGCCTGGCAGGGTCTTGATCAAGTACTTGTTAAACCGCGTCATCAAGTCGGTGAGTGGCAAAGCAAGATCGACTGCGGTGTGAAAGAGTGCGTGCAAAGACGCGGTGACGATGGCGGCCTGCATGCCTTTGCCACAGACATCGCAGATGGTGATGTAGATTTTGCCTGTGTCGGATTGACGGACGTCGACGTAATCCCCGCCGACGTATTTGCAGGGTTCAAAGCCGATGGCAATGTCGGCCTGATCGAGCTGGATTTTCAGGGGGATCAGCGCGTTTTGGATGTTGGATGCCTGGCGCAATTCCTTTTCGATGGCCGCTTGTTCCTGAGCCTGCAAACGGGCGACCCAGGCGGTGTTGGTTTGTTTGTATTGTTCGACTGCGAGGGTTGCCAATGCTAACCAGTCTGCCGTGCCGTACTCGGCGGGGAAGGTGGCATAGAGCACCTGCATGGACGTGTCGGTGATGGTGATGGGGCAGGCCAAGGCAGCGAGGGTTTGCTTGTCGTCAGCAAGGGATAATGCCATGACGCTGTCGTCTGCTGATTCGGTGTTGGTTGCAATGACGGGGGACTGATGTTCGAGCACACCGCGGAGTAAGGTCCGTGAGACGTAGGGTTCTTCGTCACTTCGCCAATTGTGTGCGTACTGCGGTTCGATCAGCGGGATGGGGGTTGTGTCCGGATCGTTGAGGTCCAGTTCGATGGTGACCGCTGCAATGCCGTGGTAGAGCTTACTGATGAGGATGCGAGCAAGCTTGAGCAGTCGGTCTGCAGGGTCGGGGGTGTTGAGCAGGTCTTCAGCAAAGCGGATGAGTGTTTGCAGATGGGCTGCATCGATGGGCGGCGCCTGCTGGGTGTCGAGTCGCGTGATCGGGCCGGTGGGTTTGTCGCTGACGTTCAGGCCATGCATGGAGGTGCCTGCGCGCACGCCACGTCGAGCGGGCATGTCGCCCTGGACATTGAACTGGAGAATGAAGTGTTCGATCTGGACCGCGTCGTCGGGTGCGAGCATGTGGTCCTGCGTGATGCGTTGGCCGTTGACCAGGGTGCCGTTGCGTGAGTGCAGGTCTTTGATCCACCAATGCCCATGTGCGTCGGCATAGACTTCGGCATGTTGTCGGCTGACGGTTTGATCCGGCAGGGTGATATCGACATCAGGCGATCGGCCGATGACTTGCTGAGAACCGACGAGTGGGACCTGCCGGGTGTCGATGCCCTGGGCTTTGATCTGAAAGTAACAGTTGGCAGCTTGGGTCATGCTGTCATTGTAGGGCAGGGGGAGGGGATTTCGAATGTTTTGATTTCGAATTTGGGATATTGAATTTTCGCAAGCGTTGTCGTGGGCGGTTGTATCTTGGCGACGCGAAATGTGCGCGCGGAGATATCGTTGCGCTAAACCGCAAGCGGTTTGTGATGTGTGGATTGGTATGAATGAATCACAGCGATGTCGTGAAGCATTGGATCAACGCTTGCGACAATTCGAAATTCAAAATTCGAAATGGAAATTCAGCCACCGACGAACTTGGGATCCAATGCGGCCTGCGAGGTCTTGTAGATCTTGAGGACTTTGTCCAGGCGGGTGAGTTTGAAGACTTCCATGAGATTCTTGTCGATGGAGCTTAAACGCAATTCACCCTTGGCGGACTTGACGGCTTTGTTGACGGCCATGAGCGTGCCGAGCATGGCTGAGGAAATGTGCTTGACATTTTCAAAGCTGATAAGGATCTTGGGATGGCCGGCCTTTTCGATGACGCCAAGCATTTGCTCTTTGATGCGTTCGATGACGATCTGGTCAAGGATATTGGTTTCCATGAATTCGATGATGTGGACTTCACCGATACGTTGAACCATCAGTGCGCCGGAGTTCGTTTCAGCCATGATTACTGCCCTTGTGTCTTGCTGATACATATTTTTTTTCAAACGGGGTATCTTGTTAATCGTCCCGTTTTTATCATGAATGTCAAGCATGGCCATATACAACAGACCAAACCTCTATCCTTTCATCGTCGCGCAGTCGGTGTCGCTTGAGGCCCAACAGCAGCTGATGGGCCTTTTCTGGACATTGGCGCTGGCGGTGATTCTGTTATTTCTGTTTGTGGGGATCATGATGGCCATGTTCCGGGTGATCCGGCGGCGGATGCGTCTGAATGATCAGTCCCAGAATCGGCGCAAGTCTGATAACCCAGGCGCCCAAGCCGACGCACCAGACCCCTGGGGCGAGTCGGGAAAACGGTTGAAGCAGGTGGGCGAACTGGATTTTGACGATCAAGAGCCATCTGACGACTGGGATGAGCCGGATGGGGATAAAAAATGACCATTTGGGTACCAATTTACCCAATGGCCAGATCGTGCGGTGTTTGGGGAGATTGGCGGACTTCTGGAGATCGTTTAGTCTGAAGACGGCGGCTTGAAATTAGGTCGGATCGATGGCGTGGCGGACCTGTAACTTGCAAGTCGATCGGGTGGGGCGTCCAGATAATTTCAGGGGCAGGATGCAAATTGGGGTGTTCTTGTCGTTTGATGGATGTTAAAATAAAAGTTTGTCGTCGTGTGGCAGGGGTTGCCAACGGGCGTATTCGGGGCAAAAATGACTGAAAATGGAGAGTTTTCGTGGCGTGTTCCAGGCTTTTCAGGCCGCTTGGGAGGGACAAAAAATAACATTTCTGACAAGTCAAGGTGAAATTCGCCTTGACAGGACTTGTGTTCCTATTTTTTTTACGCTATACTGACTCTCTTACCTATGGAAAATGTGGTGCTGGGATACGGCGTAAAGCTAGCATATACAACACTTTGTAATGAGCATGATCGGAGTGATCGATGCTGTTGAAGTCGGTACGCAATTACTCCAAGCGGGGTGACGCCCTGCCGGTTCCGAATCTGGTTCAAGTGCAACAACTGGCCTATGACCGGTTTTTGCAATTGGATAAGGATGCGGAAGAGCGGGATGTCACAATTGGCTTGGAGTCTCTGCTTCGTGAAGTGTTCCCTATCGAATCTTACGATGGGAACATGCATCTTGAATTTCTGCATTACTCGTTAGACGAGCCGCGCTATACTCCAATGGAGTGTAAAGAGCTTCGCTTGACTTACGGGTTACCTTTCAGGGTCCGGGTTCGCCTGGTCCGTAAGGATGTTGCGGAGATTCCTGAAGAGGATATCTATCTGGGCGAAGTTCCCGTCCTGATGGGTGGTGGTGAGTACATCATCAATGGTGCTGAACGCGTCATTGTGAATCAACTCCATCGCTCACCGGGTGTGGACTTCTCCATCTCGTCTGACGAGGGTGACCGGCCGTTACATTCGGCCCGCATCATTCCCGAACGCGGTTCGTGGATTGAGCTTGAAGTCACCAAGAAGGACGTGCTGATGATGTGGATTGATCAATCCACGAAGGTGCCTGCAACCACCTTTGTGCGTGCGATCGACGAGGAGTTCAGCTCCACGGAAACCATCCTCCGCGCCTTCTATGATGTCGAAACCATCAAAGCCACCGAGCTTAAGCCTGAGCACTACGTTGTGTCTCCCATCATTGATGAAGAGACCGGCGAAGAACTCGTCAAGGCTGGTGCGATGATCGGTGATAACATCGAACAGATCCTGGCGTCGAGCCTGGAAGAAATCGATGTGATCTCCGATGTGGGTGACGAGTTGATCCTCAATACCATTGCTGAAGAGCGTGGTGTGACGGATGACATGAACGTCACCGAGCACGAGGCTGCATTGCTTCAGCTCTATGCGCGTCTGCGTCCGGGTAATCCCCCGCAGGTCGATAAGGCCAAGCAGCTGTTTGCTGAGAAGTTCTTTGATGACAACCGTTATCGTCTGGGCAAGGTCGGGCGCTTCCGCATCAATCGTAAGTTTGATCTGGATGTGCCCGAAACCGAAATGCAGCTGCGTGCTGAGGACTTTTTGCATGTGATCATGTACATGCTTGACCTCCGCTCCAACCGCAACAAGGCTCACATCGACGATATCGACCATTTGGGCAACCGTCGCCTGCGTACCTTGGACGAACTGGCAGTGGAAGAGCTCCGCAAGGGCTTCCTGAAGCTGCGTCGTACCGTGCAGGAACGCATGAGTGTCAAGGAACCCGATGAACTGAGCAAGATCGCTGATTTGGTGAACTCCAAGTCGATCTCCTCTGCCATCGAACACTTCTTTGGCCGTAGCGAACTGTCACAGGTCGTTGACCAGACCAACCCGCTGTCGATGCTCAAGCACGAGCGTACCTTGTCAGCCATGGGTCCTGGTGGTTTGAACCGTAAACGTGCAGGCTTTGAAGTCCGCGACGTTCACATTTCTCACTATGGTCGTATCTGCCCGATTGAAACGCCTGAAGGGACCAACATCGGTCTGATCTCCTCGCTGGGTATTTACTCCCAGGTCGACGAGTACGGCTTTTTGATGACGCCTTATCGCAAGATTCTTGCCGGCGGCGAAGTCGACAAGCAGATCACCTACCTGCGTGCTGACGAAGAAATGAAAGTCACGCTCGCCCCGACCGACGTCCTTGAAGAAGATGGCACGCTCAAAGCCGGTGCCGTCCTGGCGCGTGTCGATGGTGACCTGGCTCAGATCGATTCGCACAGCATTGACTATGTTGACGTTTCGCCCAAGCAGATCGTCGGTATCTCCGCATCGTTGATCCCGTTCCTTGAACACGACGACGCGAACCGCGCCCTGATGGGTTCCAACATGCAACGGCAGGCTGTGCCTTTGATCAAGACACAGCGCCCCTGCGTGTCCACCGGCATTGAAAAGGTCATCCCGCAATACTCCGGTATGGTGGTGACCGCCAGAAATGCAGGTACTGTCACCTATGTCGATGCCCAGCGCATCATTATTGACAACGCTGACGAATATGTGCTCCGCAAGTTCACCGGTCTGAACGAAAAGACCTGCTTGAACCAGAAGCCGATCGTCCGCATGGGTGAAAAGGTCAAGAAGGGCCAGATCCTTGCTGATGGTGCTGCCACCGACAACGGTGAGTTGGCATTGGGCAAGAATGTGCTCATCGCCTTTAACACCTTCGATGGTTACAACTTTGAAGACGCCATCGTCATCAGCGAAAAGCTGGTGAAGGAAGACGTCTTCACCTCGATCCACATCGACGAATTCGACGTGGAAATCCGCGAAACCAAGCTCGGCCGTGAAGAGTTCACGCGTGACATTCCCAATGTCAGCGAAAAACAACTCGGTCGTCTTGATGAGAACGGCATCATTCAGATCGGCTCGTATGTCCGTCCCGGCGATATTCTCGTCGGTAAGGTCAGCCCCAAGAGCAAGAGCGAGTTGAGCCCGGAAGAAAAACTGCTGCACGCAATCTTTGGTCGTGCAGGCGAAGACGTCAAGAACGATTCACTGGAAGTGCCCGCGGGTACCGAAGGTGTGGTCCTGGCCGCCAAACGGTTTAGTCGTCGCATGCACCTTAACGATGAGCAGAAGAAACAGCTCAAGCGTGAAATGCGGGATTACGAGGACGAAATGGATCGCCGGGCCGCTGAACTGTTCCGCCAGATGGTGGATCAGGTCAACGAAGTGACCGGCTCGGAAATGATCGACCCCTCGACCCGTCAGAAGGTCGGTGCTTCGGACATCACCGAAGTGGTCATGGAACAGATCGAATCCTTCAGCCTTAACTGGGTCAAGGGTTCGAAGGAAGCCCGTGAACAGGCCGAAATTACATACGGTGCCTTCTGGCCGCGTATTCGTGCCATCGAAAAGGAAAAACAGCGTCGTCTTGCTCATATGAAGCGTGGTGACGAACTTCCCAGCGGTGTGCTCGAAATGGTCAAGGTTTACATTGCCACCAAGCGACATTTGTCGGTGGGTGACAAGATGGCCGGTCGCCACGGTAACAAGGGTGTCATTGCCCGTATCGTTCCCGAAGCCGACATGCCGTTCCTTGAAGACGGTACCCCGGTGCAGGTGGTGCTCAACCCGTTGGGCGTGCCTTCCCGTATGAACGTTGGACAGATTCTCGAATTGCACCTTGGTTGGGCATGTGGTGTGCTTGGCTTCCAGGCCGTCACCCCGGTGTTCGACGGTGCGACCGAAGATCAGATCCACGAGGCAATCATCGAAGCCAACGAATACGTCGACACGCGTATGGCCGAGCTCGAAGAAAAGGGCGAAGCCGCTGACCCGGCAGAAATTCTGGCCAAGATGCCTCCCGGTGGTAAGGTCCAGCTTTATGACGGACGCACCGGCGAGAAGTTCCACCAGCGTACCGCCGTCGGTTACATGTACATCCTCAAACTCCACCACTTGGTGGACGAGAAGATTCATGCCCGTTCGACCGGTCCTTACAGCTTGATTACCCAGCAGCCGCTCGGTGGTAAGGCTCGTACCGGTGGCCAGCGATTTGGTGAAATGGAAGTGTGGGCTCTGGAAGCGTACGGTGCTGCGTACATCCTCCAGGAACTGCTCACCGTCAAGTCCGACGACGTGGAAGGTCGTACGAAGATCTACGAATCCATGGTCAAGGGCACCAATCGCCTTGAAGCCGGCATGCCGGTGGCATTCGACGTGCTGTGTAACGAAGTCAAGGGTCTTGGTCTTAACATCACCATGGAAAAGGCCCAGATCGAGTCCGGCAGCATTCTTTAACTTAAAAACCATCAATGCCCTGTCCTGTGTCAATGCACGGGACAGGGCGTTGCGGTGTTTTCCCACTTCCCGCTAAACGAGTTGCGACGGGATGGGTAAACGGAAATAGATTTTTAATCGCCAACTTGGAGGCGAATCCAAACATGGTTGATAATCCCTACGATCGCGTAAATGATTTTGGTTCGGTCAAGATCTCACTGGCAAGCCCCAACGACATCCGTTCGTGGAGCTTCGGTGAAGTCAAGAAGCCCGAAACCATCAACTACCGAACCTACCGTCCCGAAAAAGACGGTCTGTTCTGCGAACGCATCTTCGGTCCCGAACGTGACTACGAATGTGCCTGTGGCAAGTACAAGGGCACCAAGTTCAAAGGCATCATCTGTGACCGCTGTGGTGTGAAAGTCACCCACTCCCGCGTCCGTCGTAAGCGCATGGGTCACATCAACCTGGCAGCGCCCATCGTGCACATCTGGTTCTTCAAAGCCATCCCCAGTCACCTGGGTAACCTTCTTGGCATGAAGACCAGTGACCTTGAAAAGGTTGTCTACTTCCAGGACTACGTTGTCACCGATCCCGGCGATACCGAACTCAAAGAACGTCAGCTGCTCACCGAAGACGAATACCGTCACGCCTACGAGCAGTACGGCAGCAAGTTCACCGCGCAGATGGGTGCCGAAGCCGTCAAGGAATTGCTGATCAATCTTGACCTGCATGCCCTGAACGACGAAATTCGCCTCGACATCACCAAGACCCGTTCGAAGCAGAAGATTAAGGACCTCTCCAAGCGTCTTCGCATTGTCGAACAGATCCGTCACTCGGAAAATAAACCCGAATGGATGATCCTGGACGTGATTCCCGTGATCCCGCCGGACCTGCGTCCGTTGGTGTTGCTCGAATCCGGCAACTTTGCCACCAGTGACCTTAACGACCTTTACCGTCGTATCATCAACCGTAACAACCGTCTCAAGAAGTTGATGGACCTCAACGCACCTGAAGTCATCATCCGCAACGAAAAGCGTATGCTTCAGCAGTCCGTCGACGCCTTGTTTGATAACGGCCGTTGTCGCCGCCCGGTGCTCGGTTCGTCCAGCCGCCCGCTCAAGTCGCTCACCGACATGATCAAGGGTAAGCAGGGGCGTTTCCGTGAAAACCTGCTGGGTAAGCGCGTTGACTACTCCGCCCGTTCGGTGATTGTGGTCGGCCCGGAACTCAAGCTTCACCAGTGTGGTCTTCCCAAGAAGATCGCCCTTGAACTGTTCCAGCCGTTCATCATCCGCAAGCTCAAAGAACACGGTCTGGTTGACACCATCAAGTCCGCCAAGAAGATGCTCGAACGTCGCGACCCGCAGGTGTGGGACGTGCTCGAAGAAGTCATCTATCAGCATCCGGTGCTGCTTAACCGTGCTCCCACGCTTCACCGCATGGGTATCCAGGCATTTGAACCGGTGCTCGTTGAAGGTAACGCCATTAAGGTTCACCCGCTGGTGTGTTCCGGTTTCAACGCTGACTTCGACGGTGACCAGATGGCGGTTCACCTGCCGTTGTCCGTCGAAGCCCAGGCCGAAGCCGAAGTGTTGGTGCTTTCCCCGCACAACATTTTCTCGCCCGCCAACGGTAGCCCGATTATTTCGCCTTCGCAGGACATCGTGCTCGGTGTGTACTTCCTGACGGTCTCTCAGCAGATCGCCACTGCCAAGCCCGAAGACTGCAAGAGCTTCAAGGACCCCGTCGAAGCCTTCCACGCTCATCAGCTTGGCAAGATCGACATTCATGAACCGATTCTCGTGCGTCTGCCCAAGGGCCGTTACGTCGACACCGTCAACCAGGAGAAGGGTGCGATTGAACCGCTGCCTGCCAACCTGCGTGTGATGACCACCGTCGGTCGTTTGATCCTTAATGACATCCTCGAAGAAGGCATGCCTTACTACAACTGCTCGTTGGGTAAGAAGGGCTGCTCACGCGTTATTGACGACACCTATGCTCGTTCCGGTCGTCCGGCCACCATTGACTTGCTCGACAAGCTCAAGGAAACCGGCTTCAAGAACTCCACGGTGGCGGGTCTGTCCTTCGGTATCACCGACCTGCGTATTCCCGCAGCCAAGTATCAAATCATTGATGCGACCCAGAAGAAGGTCAACCGCGTTGAGAAGGCGTTTGATGCCGGTGCCATTACCGAGCGTGAACGCTACAACCAGTTGCTCGACCTTTGGACGCACTGTCGTGAAGAAGTCACCAAGGAACTGCTCAAGGAACTCAAGGCTGACCGTCGTGACGAGAAGGGCCTCCCGGTTCCGATCGACTCGACCGAAGGCAAGCCGTTCCTCAACCCGGTGTGGTTGATGTCCGACTCGGGTGCTCGTGGTAACGTCTCGCAGATTCAGCAGCTTGCTGGTATGCGTGGTCTGATGTCCAAGCCATCCGGTGAAATTATCGAAACGCCCATTAAGGCCAACGCTCGCGAAGGTCTGAACGTTCTCGAATACTTCTCCTCAACGCACGGTGCCCGTAAGGGTCTGGCTGATACCGCTCTGAAAACCGCTGACTCGGGTTACCTCACACGTAAACTCGCCGACGTCGCTCAGAACGTGTTCATCGCTCACCACGACTGTGGCACCAAGCAGGGCATCACCAAGAAGGCCATCTACAAGGGTGAAGAAATCGACGTTCCGCTGCGTCAGCAGGTTGTCGGTCGTATCGCTCGCGAAACCATTCGCAACCCGATCACCGACCTGCTCATCGTCAAGGAAAACGACGTCATCACCCCCGATGCCGCTGCACAGATCGAAGCGCTGGGTATTGACAGCGTGATGGTCCGCAGCCCATTGACCTGTGAAGCCAAGCAAGGCGTTTGCGCCCTGTGTTACGGTCAGGACCGCAGCACAGGCCAACTCGTCGAACAAGGTTTGGCTGTCGGTATCATGGCAGCCCAGTCCATCGGTGAACCCGGTACCCAGCTGACCATGCGTACCTTCCACACCGGTGGTGTGGCTCACACCGGCGTCACTGAAACCGAATACCGCACGCAGAACTCCGGTACCATCCAGATTTCCGATGCTTCGGAAGTCCCGGTCAAGGACGAAGACGGCAACGACGTGCTCGTTGTCCTCAAACGTGCTGGCGAATTGTCCATCCACGATGCCAAGGGCCGTGAACTCGAAAAGACCAAAGTCCAGTACGGTTCATACATCCTTGCCAAGCCCGGCGACAGCGTCCGCAAGGGACAGGTCGTCGTCAAGTGGGACCCGCACCGTACCCCGATCCTCGCAGAAAAGGGCGGTACCGTTCGCTTCGAAGACATCAAGATCGGCGAAACCGTCCGTCTGGAAAACGAACAGGGTGCCAACAAGGACGAAGGCAAACGCGAACAGCTTGTGGTCATCGAACACAAGGGCGAAATGCACCCGCGTATCGTCGTTGAAGATGCCACCGGCAAGATTCTCGACTTCCATTACCTGCCTGCCAAGGCACGCATCGAAGTCGTCGAAGGTCAGCAGATCGAAGCCGGTCACATGCTCGCTCGTCAGCCGCGTGACAGTAAGGGTGCAACCGACATCGTCGGTGGTCTGCCCCGTGTCACCGAAATTTTCGAAGCTCGTAAACCCAAGGAAGCAGCCGTCATGGCTGACATCTCCGGCCAGGTTGAACTTCGCTCTGACAAGCGTAAGGGCAAGATGACCATCATCGTCCGCTCTGAGTCCGGTCTTGAAAAGGACCATCACGTGCCTCAGGACCGCCACTTGCTGGTTCACACCGGTGACTCGGTCAACGCAGGTGATCCGCTCATCGACGGTCCGTTGGTCCCGCAGGACATTCTGAGAATTAAGGGTGAAGAAGCACTCTTTAACTACCTGCTCGAAGAAGTCCAGAACGTCTATCGTGCACAGGGTCAGACCATTGACGATAAGCACTTTGAAATCATCATCTCCCAGATGATGCGTAAGGTGCGTATCGACAATCCTGGCGACACCCATCTGCTGCCCAACGAAGTGGTCGACAAGTTCCGCTTCCGCGAAGCCAACGATGCTGTGTCCAACCTCGGTCGCATCAAGGAACAGGGCGGTACCTCACTGGTCCCCGACACCCTCGTTACCAAGAGCGAACTCAAGGAAGCCAACCTCAAGGCAGAAGCCGAAGGCAAGGAACCCTCCAAGGCCGTCAAGTGTCGTCCCGCATCAGCCACCACGCTTTTGCTGGGTATCACCAAGGCATCGTTGCAGTCCGAAAGTTTCCTCTCCGGTGCATCCTTCCAGGAAACCACCAAGGTGCTCACCGATGCCTCGCTTGCAAGCCGCATCGACGAACTCCAGGGCCTCAAGGAAAACGTGCTTCTTGGTCACCTGATCCCGGTCGGTACCGGCTTCAAGCTCTACCAGGACATGAAGATCGTCAAGCTCGCCGAACCGCCAGCCGATTCCGATCCGTCCGCCAACGAGCAGCTTGAAGATGCCGCCCAGGCCGCCATTGCTGCGGGTGCCCAAAACCCCAACGAGATCCAGACGACCGTCGGCGAATCCCGCCTGGTCGCCCAGCTCCTGGGTGAAGATACCACCGGCAAGAGCTAACCCCCGGAAGCATTCCCTTGAGAATGGGGGGGCTTCAAACGACAATCAAATAAACTCAAAAAGCCCAGAGCATTTGTTCTGGGCTTTTTTTATTCGTTTGAATTTGAACCGCCAAGACGCCAAGAACGCCAAGTTTTCAAGACAGAGGAGGGGAATGAGAGTTGTTCGCAAGCTTGAGTTTGATCGTAGCGAAGACTCATACCAATCCCATTTATAACTCGTGCGTTTGAATTCATTGAGCACCGGGTGTCAACCCGGTGCGCCATGGAACAACGTTGACACAACGGGCACCGGATTGACATCCGGTACTCATTCAAGCACGAGTTGTTACCAGGATTGGTATCAGATGCCTGCGTCAACCGTTGATCAAAATCACTTCGTGTAACTTTGGACTTTATAGCAGTTCAAACAATTAATCTCGATGTCATCTTCGATTTCCAAGAATTGATTTTCTCTCTACGACCTTGGCGCACTTGGCGTCTTGGCGATTTTAAAAAAATGCCCTGATCACCCACGCCCTGTAAACCGCAGGCCACCCGTTGAGGGCATGTCGGGGACGTTGAGTTGCTGGGCAGCGAGCAGTTGTTCGTAGACAGTTTTGAGGTCACTGCCAAAGCGGGTGCGGGAGTAGAAGCTGAAGGCTTCGTGGCGGGCGGTGTCGCGGAGTTTGTAGGTTTGCTGCGGGTCGGTGAGCACGGTTTGGAGTTTGCCAGCAAGATGACGCAGTGCAGGTTGACCGGGGGCGACCAGTAACGCGGAGTGGTGATCTTCGACCCATTCGCAAATCTCGGCTGTCGCATGACCGATGATGGGTACGTTCGCTGCCATCGCCCAGGGGAGTGACAAACCTGCACCACCGTCCTGCATGGCAATCACCGCGTCACATCCTGGAAGTACTTGCCAGGGGACCGCAGCACGTGCGTCGGAGATGATCAGGTGTTCGCTATTTAGCGGGCGCATCGGGTTCAGGGCAGCGAGTCGGTTTTTCTGATCCGGGTGAATCAGCAGATGCACCGGGCGATTGGGATTATTCAAACTCACATTGGTCAACCCCAGCATCAAGGACGCATCCGATGCATCAGACTGCGTTGCGGGGTCCGACAGCAGCATCACCACGAATGGTTCATTGCCAGCAAGTTCCCAACTTTCACGCAGGGCTTCGCGATCCGATGCTTTGACCAAACCCATATCAATGCCGGGGCGCAACACATCCACCGACTCAGGACGGACACCTTTGGTCAGCAGGGCACGGGCGATGCCACTGCTAATGGCAACGATCCCCAGCTTGTCCCCAGCCTCAGCAGCGAGCATCCGAAGCAGGTGAATCTCACGCTTGCTGGGCATCACCGTCAATGTCAACAGTCTTGGCGTACTGCGGAACATCAGACTCGAAAGCAGCAGCGTCCCAACCGACCAGCAGTGAACCAGATCGGGTTTGGGGTTGTTGGTTAGCCAGTGACGAAGGCGAGGCATCGCGGTTAACGCATGTCCGCCGGGGATGCCCATGGTTTGAAAGTCGGTGACCTGCGCCGCGGTCGCAGCGTCGGAGAGAGGCGCACCACCGAGCAGGAGCAACTGGTGTGCAGCGGGGACTTTTTCCATCGCCGTTGCCACCAGGTTCATCGTCGGGGCAGAGGCTTGCGGGGAAGCTTGATTGATCAGGTGAAGCACGCGCAAAACAGATTATCCTTCGGTGCTGGGTTTGCCGGGACCTTTGCCATCTTCCTCTGCCGGATGCTTGTAGAAGACACGCGCTGCCTGGTAGCCGATCTGTTCGGCAAGCTGGCGGTACAGCAGGTTTTGCGTACCCGAGTCAACATCCATCATCACGCTGCGAGGCAGTTCCACAGAGATGCGGTAACCGCGTTTGGAGGTTTCCAGCCCTTCAATATCAGAGACCGGCGAGGGTTCGGGGAACAGGCGGACAGCTTTGTTCACGTCGATGACTTTGAGGGTGACGATGGCTTTGGGTTCGATGATTCCCGGTTGAACAGACATTTGAACATAGTCGATGTTTACGTGGATGACCTGGTCCGCACCGAGTGTCCGGCCGATCTCGTCGACGGGGGTGCGTTCGAAGTCCGTGCCGAGTTTACCTTCCAGATCACGGACGAAGCGATAGTTGACGGTCTGTTCCTGCGTGAGTTTCTGGCTTTGCACGAAGTCAAAAATCATCCGCTGAGCAATGACGCCGGTGTGATTGGGATCACCGAGTTGGTTGGATGTGTCATCCACGAGGATGGCTGTCCGCACAGGCGGCAGATCAAAGACGGCAGGTGTTTTCTCCGGTGAGATCACCTGCGTGAAAAATGCAAACGCCTCACAGCCTGAGATCGAAAAGAGCATCGTCAGCAGCAGGCAAGCAAGGCAGGTTTGTTTGAGTGGTTGGATCATTGGTTTATTCATGGATGATGATGTATTCATAAAACAGGCGTCCGATGGTGGTGGTCAGATTGCTTAGCAGGGCGAGTCGGAATTCCTGCTCGTCAGCGTTGACCATGCCGATGGCCGAGCCGACGGGGTGCGTCGCTTTGACGACTTTGCTGTAAACCAGTGTATTGCGATGCTGCTGATCCGCAATGGAGACATTGGCAATGGCGGTGCCTTTGTAGACGTTTGCATTACCTTTCTCGTGAATCTCGTATTGGACGATGTCGATGAGTACGAGTTTATCGACATTGAGTTTGGCGATGATCTTGTCATGCGGCATTGTGGTCCAGTACGGGTTGTGCTCGGTGAATTCGATGACATCCGCCGGATCAAGGGCAACCGACGTTGGCACATGTTTGGCGATCTCACGCGTCACTGCTACACACAGACCGCGCGACGCTTCAGGGCTTTGGTAGAGCGTGTTGGCGTCGGCACTGACCATTACGGCAAAGTGACTGTTTTCCAGCCCCTTGTACTCGGCGGGGACGGTCTCCTCTTCCGGACCCGTCACGGCATAGACAAGAAACCCGAGCGTGTCACAGCCGGACATGAACAACATGCCGGTAATGAGCAGTAGCAACGATGCGACGCTGCGTTGGTGAATCATTCGAGACTTCATTTAGTTTCCCACATACACAAGTAGAATTTTGTATCCCCAAGCCAACCCGACAATGATGCCAACCAGAAGAAAACACTTTGGTTTGACCAGCAGCTGCAGTAACGGTGTGATGCTGATGCCGATGATCAAGGTGTACAGTGACAGGATGGCAAAGATCGCCAGCATGAGACACAGCAGCATGCCAGCAGGTTGGACAAGAAACGATTGGATGAGTTGGCCATGGGTTGCATGCGCAAACGCGGTGGTCATGCCACAGGTGGCGCACGGCAGGTGGGTCGCTTCCTCAAACGTGCAGGGGCGCAGACCCAGTTGGACATGCGTGCCGATACCTGCGGGGTCCGGATCAAGCCATGCGGCGATCCCCAGCAGGGGTAAGCAGGCGGCGAAGACCAGCAGGCTGATCAGGCGGGCTTTGAGATACGAGTGGGGCGCAGGGGTGGCCTGTGGCGTGGTGGCAGGTGTGATGTCTGCTGTCGATGCCCAGGTCATGTGCGTTCCTATTGCGTGTTGGTGAAGCGTGAAGCGAGTGTGTGTGTTAATCGATTTACCGCTTGGATGTTGAGTTTTGCTCAATCCCGCGTTGACACAACGCGGCTCGCCTGAGTCAAAACAGTGACACGCTTTTATCCAGAGACGAAAGGTCAAGGGGTGCCAATGTTTTGCGATTCGGAGTATGATACCTTATCTATGACCAATCGTCTGAAAGAATCAGTGGTGAAGCCGCAGCAAAGTCCGACGGACTCGGCAACCTTGCCGGAGAAAGATGCGATGAAACGCTCGACAAAACCTGTCGCTACGCGATTGTCCCGTCGCCAGCGTGCCAGGCAGAAGACGGTGGCGATTTTGCCGTCGATGCTGACACTTGGGAATTTGCTCTGCGGGTTTACCAGTGTGTTTCTTGCCAGCCGACCGGAGACAATGGACCTGCCCTGGGGTTGGACGCCGTTGACGTTTGCAGGGGTGTTTGTGTTTCTCGGGATGGTGTTTGATGCCTTTGACGGCTCGGTTGCACGGTTGACGCATAACACCAGTGAACTGGGTGAGCAACTGGACTCCATGGCAGACATGGTGACGTTCGGCGTGGCCCCGGCGTTTATCGTGGTCCAACTCATTGGCGTCGAGGTGCCGTTTATCTCCGAGATCTCCGATGCATATCTGGACCGAGCAGCGATGGTCATCGCGGGGATTTATGTCTGTTGCGTGGCATTGCGGTTAGCTCGATTCAACACTGAAATTGATGAACCCGACGAAGCGGATCACATGTCCTTCAAGGGCCTTCCCTCACCAGGAGCAGCGGGCACTGTGGTGAGTCTGATCCTGCTGCATCAGCACTTTTTCGCGCATCTGGATGAGCATCACCTGTTCATCCGTGCCACCGCAGTGAGCATGGTTGGCATCATGCTTTTGGTTGCGTTGGCGATGGTCAGTAACCTGCGTTACCCGCACTTTGTCAATCGCTACTTCCGAGGCCGCGCCAAGTTCGGCAAGTTTGCCCTGGCGTTGATGCTGGTGATGTTGCTGTTTATCTGGCCTCAGCACAGCATCGCTGGCGCGTTTGTCATCTATGCCTTGTTCACGCCGGTAACGTGGGGCTTGAGTCACCTTATGCGAAAGAAGAACAAGCCCGATGCCGTGACCGAAGCTGTCGGAAAATCCGATCATGACGGGGAGTAAAGTCTGATCACGAGAAGTCGCGGGGATCGTGCCATGGCTCAATTGCCACCAGCACCGGATGATCTAGTATATGAAGATGTCGTCCTGCGCTGTGATCGGATCGTGATGGCATTGTCCGATCCCAGCTACGTCCCGTATTACCATTTTCACATTTACGACACGCAAGGCACGGAATTGGGGCACATCAACTTCCGCGTGGGGGACACCGAGCATATTCATCTTGTTGCTGGGCATATCGGCTACGCCATCCATTCCGAGCAGCGGGGTAACGGCTATGCCGCCCGCGCCTGCGAAGCGATCCGACCTTGGGTCAGACATTTCTATGACGAAGTCTGGATCACCTGTGACCCGCAGAACACGGCTTCACGGCGGACCATCGAAAAGCTCGACACCCGCTACGTGGACACCATCGACATCCCCGAACACGAGAAGCAGTACCAACTCGGTACCCGGCAGAAATGTCGGTATCGCTGGCGTGTGACCGGTTGACAGAGACATCATCGTCTCAGGCGAGCTGCCGCATGTCGCGGCGGGATTGACTGCAAGCCAAATTCATGTCGGATCATAACCCCTGTTTAACAGTTCGCTGACTTGCCCTGAAACTGGCGAAAATAGTCGATCTGCGGTATTTTATGGCTCTTTACCAAACACCATGCAGGAATGTCCGATGTCCATCCAACTTGCTTTGAGCACCGCCATTTGCCCGGATTACACCGCCCAACAAGTCATTGAACTGGCCAAGGCGGTCGGAATCGACCAGGTCGAACTGATCACCACCAGCACCGAATATCCCACGCTGGCCTGTGATCCGATGGTCGGTGATTCGCACAAGCTTGCCCAGCAGTTCAAGGACGCTGACATTAAGGTCGCATGCATCCAGTTAAGTGTCTGCATGCATCACGATCAGCCGAGCGACATCGCCAAGGCACGTTCCCGCGTGGAGCACGCTTTCCGTGTCGCTCGCACGTTGAATTGTCCCTACGTCCGCATTCAGGGCAACAATGTCAAGCCCCACGAATCCCGCCGTCGCGTCATCAGCCGCATGGTGGAGAATGCGCATCCCCTGGGTGAAAAGGCAGCAGAGCATGGCGTGACATTGCTCTTTGAGAACAACGGTTCCTTTGCCAAGGCCAAGGATTGGTGGACGCTGCTTAACATCGTCGAACATCCGATGCTCGGCATTTGCTGGAATCCGACCAACGCTCATGCAGCAGGTGAGATGCCCGGCATTTCCATCCCGCTGCTTCATCACCGCATTCACATCGCCCGCGTCAATGATTTGGCTGAAGGTTCGGGCAATGATTTCGTTGCCATCGGCGAAGGCAGTGTCCCGGTCCGTGAAGTGATTCACCGCCTGATGGGGATCGGTTTTAACCGCGTGATCACCATCGCCTATGACAAAGCCTGGTTACCCGCAGGCGTGGACATCGCAGAATTTCTCACCGGCATCCGCGAGACCCTCACCAACTGGATGGCAGAGTCCGCCCAGGCCATCGAAGACGCCCAGGCCAAGATCGACAAACTCGCCAAACGCAACGCCCCCAAACCCCGCGTCCGCGCCAGTTGATCAAATATTTCAACGCAAATCACCGACCCCATTTAGCCGCATCGCTTGTGATGCGCTTTGACTTATTTGGCTTCGAGAACGATACAGCCGTTAAATTCGTCGGGGTGTTCGCGGTGGCGATCGCATTGGCGGTGATAGAATGCACTGAATTTGTCGCCACCCATCGCCTGTTCATATGTATCAATCGCTTGATCACACGATGCAAAATCACCTGCTTCAAAAGCCTCAACGATTGGTGCACTGAGTTGAGCCAATTGCGTCAACCGATCTGTTGCATCGCCTGCAAGACACAGCGGTTCCCATGTCATGATGCTTTCGCTCTTACCCACCACCTGGAGTTTACCCACCGGTCGCAGTAAAAACGTCTCGCCAAGTTGTCTCTTACATGTGTCGTTGATCAGGATTGCTGTCCCCGTGTACTTGTTGGCAGACTCCAGACGGGCGCCCAGGTTCACGCTGTCACCCAGTACGGTATAGTCCGAAGCATCTTCGCTGCCTGCATCACCGACAACCATGTTCCCCGTGCTGATGCCGATACGCACGGACACCTGTGGCAAATCCTGCGAATGGAGCTTGCGGTTGAAGTCCACCATCGCGTGTTGTAGTTCCAGTGCCGTCTTCACCGAGTCGACAGCATGATCTGGATTATCGATGGGGGCAGCATAGAAAAACATCATGCCATCACCCAGAAACTTGTTGACGTACCCGCTGTACTTGCGAATGATCGGCACCATCAAACCCATGTACTCATTGAGAATCGGCACGGTCCGTTCACGCAGCTTTTCCGACAATGTGGTGAACCCTGCCAAATCGGTGAACACCACCGTCATCTCCTTGAGTTCACCATCCAGCCGTGCAGTGTCGGGGTTGTTGATCACGTAATTGACCAATGCCGGATCAACATAGCTGGAAAAGCGTTTGGTGATGCGTGCACGGTCAGTGCGTTCGATGATGAAGCGGTTTAGCGTGCAGCCCGACCACACCATGCCCACCGTCAGCAGCGGGGAAGCTGCTGCGACCAACAAACTCATCCGATCAAAAAGCACCAGACCGTTTACCGCGAAGTACAAACCTGCAATACTGACACAACCAATCAACGCAGGCACCGGCGAAAGTCTCGCGACAAGTACCGTGGCAATGAGTCCAAGAATGATGATGATCGCGATGTCGACGACAGCCGGTGAACGCGTCCAACTGCTGCCGGTGAGAATGGCATTGAAAATCGCACCATGCACCACCACGCCCGGACATTTGTGATGCAGGGAGGTTTGCACGAAGTCGGCGATGGTTGCTGTACCGGTCCAGCCGATGAGGACTGCCTTGCCCGAGACGGTTTGTTTGAGTTGATTGCGCGCATCGACAATCTGTTTTTCCCATTGCACATTTCTGGCAAGCGCTTCGTCCATCGCGCGGTAGGCTTTGATCAATTCCGATTTGAAATAGCGATCGGTTTCGTTGAGATCCTCGTCCTTGAGTTTGACGAAATCCTGGTACACCGCAGAAACAAAGTCATCTGCTTTGAGTTTGGCAACCATCGCCTTTCTTGCCTGCGTGTCCGAAGCAGGGGGGCGATGGTCACGGTAACTCTTGCCAAGGTCGGGGTTGAGTTTGAGTTTGTAGTCGGCATCATCGTCGAGCACGATGCTGATGGCTTTGTCGATCTGCTGATTGTTGGTGACAATCTCCTGCTGGTAGCTGGTGATTCGGTAAACCGCATTGACCGGCAGGTGTTGGCGGGATTGCATCTGCTGCGGATCGTACATGTACTCCCAGCGATCCACCGGCCCGAACCAGGGCACGTCGTAGAGATAACGCACATGTCGATTCACCGACGCCACATATTCCTGACGCAGCGGCAGGTCGATCACCTTGCCATCCGGTTTGGTGATTTGCACACTGTTTTCCGTGAAGTGCAGGTCACGTGGGGCAACTCCCAGATAAGCACAGGCGAGCATCAACCCCAACTGTGGGATGACTTTCTGCCCGTCATACACGGCCATCGGCACGCTGCGGACCACACCGTCGGAGTCCGGCAGGTAGGTGACGAAACCCGCACCCATGGCAGCCTGACTTAGCAACGAGATTGGAGGCAACTGTGCTTCAACCGTCACCGGTGGTTGCTGGACTTGAGTCAACGGCGTCGTGTATCGGTGGATCGCCTGCATGGATTGTGCACGATCAAACTGATTTTTCAGCGTGTTGAGAAGTGGCGAACCGCCAATCAAATCGACATCCAAATGAGGCAGAATGGTTTGACGCGCGTCATAAAATCCGGCTTGCGGATTGTCCTTGAGTAAGGCGATCGAACGCTGGTAAAGCACCTGCTTGCGCGTGCGGATAAACAAGGAGTCCACGTTGACTGCCAGTTGTTGGACTTGCTTGAATATCGGCCGGGTCTTGAGTTCTTTTTCAAATGCATCACGCGATAACGTCAGGTCATCGTCAATCAGATCCGTTGCAGTTTTCTGAATCAATGCCTTGGTGTCATCCGCAGCGGGAATCTCCACCGCAACCGATAGCAGGCTGTGATGCGAGTGGTCCAGCGAATCAGCAAGCAGGCGGTCATCGCGAATCAAATCACCCACGACAAGACCGTTGTCATTTAACGCATACCGTGGCTTCTGCGGTTCGGGGAACACCACGTCCAGGCCAACCACCTTGGCGTTGGCAAGGGTTAACTCGTCAATGACCTGTGCCAAGACCTGTCGATCCCACGGCCAGGCTCCGATGGCTTGAAGCGTTGAATCGTCAATATCCAGATGGACCAGTTGATTCGTAGGGGGTGTCTGTTGAAATTGACAGGTTTGCGCTCGGACATCATAAAACCACCGCTCAAGACTCTGAATCCAACCCAGGCGATTGGCAACAACCATTGACAGGCTGATGACCAATCCCAGGAGCGTGTTACGGATAAAAAGCTTGCGTTCCGGTGGTGTCATGTGTGCGTTTAGCGGCGGTGTTACTCGGTTTCAGAGGGACTTTGCAGACCCGGTGCTACGACAAGATCGTGTTCATGAGTTTCATTGTCATGAATGTTGTCATAGATGTAATGGATGGTGTTGAAGTATTCTTCGTTGTTCTTCTTGGCCTGGACGGTGAGGGTGTAATCGACATTGGTTGGCAAGCCGTTAATGTCATGGATGGAAAAGCCATCGACGCCCACGGTGTATTTACCCAATGGGAAAGTTGGACCATCCCAGCGAACGTTTTCCATGACATAGGTGCCATAGTATGTTTGGGGGCCTTCGCCACCAGTTTCGTATTCGCTGACAAAGTCCTGGCCGGCAACACCACCTGAAAGGTTATGTTTGGCATGGTCGAAGGTACCAATGGTCACGTCACCGGGTGCCGGTGATTTGACCCACAGGTCCAGGTCCGCATAGTCGCCGGGATTGTAAGTACTCCATGAAAGTTCAAATTTGATTTGCCCCAACGCCAGCCCCAGGAAATTGGGGTTGTCCGGGATGATCGGTCCTCCCGGACGTCTGGCCCCCGAGCCAAAGATGGGCGAGTTGCCTGCTCCTGGACGCATCCCCGGTTTGTAGTTGGCGTCTTCACCGCCGTCATACATCCGGGTATCACCAGCAACGACCTTGCCTTTTTGCTTCTGGGTATCCGCTGGGCCTTGGGATTCACTATCCACGCCGGTGTCTTCGCCGAAGGTCATGGTTTGACGGCGATTCTGGTCGAAGACGCGAGCACGGCTTTCCGTGGACCATGCGACGAAACCCATCGCACCATCCTGGATACCGACTTTGGTCCCGCGGACCGAGAGGGTGGCCGAGGGGCTACGGATGGTTGATTCGTGTTCGAAGCCGGCCTTGCGGATGTCGTATCGCGTGCGGCCGTAGGTCATGCCGATGTCGGTTTTGATCTTGTTATTTTCGGCAACAGCGGTGAGGAGTTTGACGGTACCCAGACGGTCAAGTGTGATTGTCTGATCCGGCGGGATTTTAAATTGGACAGCACTGCGCGGGCCGGTGCGAAACTCGGCGCCTTGGGAGAGCTTCATGCCGTTCTCTGCTTTGACCCAGGGATCGGCTTCGCTCTGGCGAATCTGAACCATCCCACGAACACCGGTGACCACGCCTTCGAGCGTTTGGTCAGCAATGGTCTTGGTCGGATCGACCGGTGAGTCGTCTGCAAAGCTCGGCAGGTTGATCGCCAAAAGACAGATAAGCAGGCTGAGCATGAGGTGTTGGTATTTCATGATGAACTCCAATTTTCTGAGCATCAATTTCATTCGTATCCGTGGATCATTAACCGTTGGACGCGGTGTTCTCGTCACTTGTCGGTTGCTTGGTTTCGTCGGTGGGTTGGGCTTGTTCTTGCGTTGAAGCGTCGAGTTTCTCAGCATTGGCTTTGAGGTCCGCATTGATCTGGTAATCCTCGACACGTCCCATGATTTCAAGATACTGGGCGCCGTTAAGTACCTGCTGGGACGAGGAAGTCGGGAAGATGCGGAGCGCAACCATTTCCTTTAAGGCATAACGCGGGGTCGGGCCGAAGATTCGCATCATCACGCCACCATCAAGCTCGACCATCTTTGCAAGCAACGCTGCCAACTGACCGCGGGTGATCGCTTCATTGTCAGCGCCGGAGAAGCTGTCAGGCAAAAAGCCGTCTTCCTTCAGACGCCAGACGCGTTCGTCATAGTTTTTTGAATGATCCTCGCCACAGTAAAACAGCAAGGCACCGTGGAAGGCTTCGTCGTTGCTGATGAGCTTCTTGTCGTTGAGTGAATGCCAGAAATTCATCTGGCTATCCAGGTTGTTACCTGCATATTGTTCTGTGAGGTTTTCGGTGACCTGTGCGGACTGACAACCGGTCATGGCCAGGGGCATCACACAGGCAAGCAGGAGACTGATTCGGATCAGGGGGTGAGCATGTTTCATGGGATTAAAATGCCAAAGTCAGACTGGTATAGAAAAAGTTACGCGGATTATCTTTGTTATTCAGGGCATCACCGCCGAAGAAGATGCCATAACGTGTTGCAAATGACAGGTCGTTGGTGATCTGCCAGTTGGCATAGATATCGGTTTCGACGCCCAGGAAGGTGTGATCGCTGGTGGATTCGTCGATGGGTGCGTTTTCGTTGAGCTTGCCGAAGAGGTACACGTTGGCACCAATTTGCAGACGCTTGAATCGTTCGTGGTTGATCAACGGGAAGGTTGAAATCCCGGTGCGAAGCATCATGAGGTTGGAGACTTCCGGGGCGAAGGCAAGGCCGGTGTCCATGGAGCCAAAGGCATTAAAGGCGGTGTCGTTGGAACCGGGTTGATTGCCCCCATAGGACGAACTGGTTGAAAAGACGCGATCCCCATCACCGGAGGCCAGGATGATTTCACCGTCGAGTCGGGTGTAGTTGTCACTTTTAAATTGGTAGGAGAGGTTCATTGCCATCGCCCAGGCTGAGACGTCTTCCTTGGTTTGGTTGACCGAGGTATAACTGTTGTCAAAGGCGCTGGACATACCACGCCCGCCTTCGTAGGCAAACTCCACATTGTAGAGCAGTTGGTCGGAGAAACTGCCTTGCGAGCCGATACCCAGGTACCACGTTTCGTAGTCGAAGACGGTGGTCGTGCCGGTGTAGATCGAGTCAACATAGTTGCCTGTATCGTTGTGATCCTGTTGATACATTGCATAGACAAAGGGGGTGTGATGTTCGTTGATCTGGTAGCTGATGGCACCAGCGAAAAAGTCACGATGCGTATCGGTATCGTAGTTGGGGCGGGCTGAGTCAATGTCGATGGTGCGCCGCGTGGTGGTACCCGCCAAGCCGGTGAGTGCGAGCTTGTCATGTTCGACGGTGACCATCACGCCATCGAGTTCGTCGCTGAAAACCAGACCGGTAAACCAGTGGATGTATTGGCGTCCGCCTTCGAAGATCAGATTGGTGGTCGGGGGCTGTTTGCCTTGTGCAGCGATGGCTTTACCCAGGTCAAAACGGTAGACCGCGCGGTCGAGTTTGAATTCCTCCCAGTCGTCACCGTGGGTATCAAACGAATCGGAAGCAGGATGGAAATCGCGGTAAGTCGAACTGACACGGGCAAAGAAGTTGTGTGCCCCGTCCAGGTTCATTCGGACAAAGCCTTGGAGTTGATACTGGTTAAACAGGTGCGTGTCGTAGGTTGAGTCGTCAATCGCTGCATAGCTCAACGTCAACGATGCACCGTAATCAATGAGCAGTCGCTGATCCACCGGCACGTCCATGTTGGCCTGCTCACGCGTCTGCATACGAATTTGATCGAGCTGACGCTCAAAACGTTCCAATGCTGTGTTGGTTGTCTGAGCCCACAATGTGTGACCACTGGCCATCAATAAAATGGTCAGTACGATCGAGGTGAATTTCAAGTGCATCCCCACTACCTTTTATTTGAGTCAGTTCATCGAACGATGTCGCTCTTGTGCAGGCCAAGTGATATCAGTCGGTACCCCGAACCAACTTTCAAACCCCAAACCCTATAAGTGCATTGATAGACAACAGGTACCGCTAGCAATATAGCATAGTTTAACGCTCTTACCATATCCAGGCTATTAAATTTTCGCAGACAATTATTAATAGCTATTGGTGTTTTGATATGAATGCCACATCTTTCTCAGAAGGTGGCGAAGATTATGCCTTGAAATAGTCCGGCTCGTTGCCCGGGGTCCATTTGATATTGCAGCCCATTGATGGCTTTTGCGTTTCGCTGGGTTTCTCACCTGCCAACACCGCGTCGATGGCATTCCGCAGGTCTTTGCCATTCGGTGCATTGCTTGAGTCATACACACCTGAACGAATACGCGTGGGACGGGTGTCATCGAGTTGCCCGCGGTAAGCCAGTTTGCGGTCCGCATCAAACAAAAAGAAGTCCGGCGTGCAGGCTGCGGTGTATGCCTTGGCGACGGCCTGGTCCTCATCGTACAGGTAATGGAAGTTATACCCGCGCTCCTCCTTTTCCTTGACCATCATCTCCGGCGCATCATCCGGATGGGAATTGATATCGTTGGACTGAATCGCCACGATCCCAAGCCCCTTGTCTTTGTAGTCATTGCCAATGCGTGCCAACTCCGGCGCGACATGTTTGACGTACGGACAGTGATTGCAGATGAACATCACCAATAGCGCCTTGCAGTGTGTGTAATCAGCCAACTGAATGGTGTCGCCTTCGGTATTGGGCAGTGCAAAGTCCGGGGCGGTGGTCCCTAACGGTAACATCGTGGAGGGGGTTAATGCCATGAGGTTTCTCCTGTTCGTGTTTGTTTCTGTTGACACATGCATGATAAACGTCATGTCGTGAGATGAAAAATCAACCGTCGTTGGTTTATATGCTCACATTGGGTTGTGTAATCGCAAAAGCCGTGTCGCTGCTGCGGCATGGGTTGGCTTGTCACCTTTCTCACAAGACAACCCGTGACTCAGGAGAGCCACGGCTTTGAAACGTAAATCAAACCGATACACACAAAAAAATGAGCACCGGCGATGAACCGATGCTCATTGGAAGTTTCAAGTTGTTATGGCTTGTCGTTTACCTGGCTTTTTCAATCACGATCGTCAAACCGGTCTGACCTTCTGGACGCAGGTCTTCGCCCTTGATGTCGATCTGGTCATACGCAGGATGCACTGACAGATCACCTTTACCCACTGTCTCAAGATGATCTGCAATTCGAGCACAGAGTACGCGAACGGCAGAGCGATACAGGTAGGTATCTTTAATCTCAGTGAGTTCGCCGACGGTCATGCGTTGTGACTCTTCTTCATAACGTTGAGCCACGAGGCCGGCATAGGACTTGGTGAGTTTGAGTTCCAGTGCCTTAAGTTGCTGAACCGACGGGTCCGCTGGCACGCCCTTGTATTGAATGGTGATGCCGTTGACCATGTAACGACGCGGGCCGTCCGAATCAAACGGGACGGGCATGTTCTTGATGCGGAAGCGGCGACCCAACGCAATCACGCGATCCTCGGCCTTGGCGATGTTGTTGGTTTCATCAACTTCCCGAAGCAGGTCCGTTGAGTCGATCTTGGCAACAATCACATAGTCATCGGTTGGCATGTTCGTTGTCGAGAACATCACTTCTTCGCGGAAGGTGCGTTCCAGACCCGGAGCAAGATTGCTGACATCCAGCGATGCCATACGACCCAGTTGCAGGTCCATGTCCGGGAGTTTGCCCAGTGACACGGGACGGGCATAGAGCATGACATCGACGGTCTGCTTGGCGTCGAGCGGGATATTGCCACGGTTGGCAATCTTGACGTAGACACTGACTTTCTGAGCTTCGAGGATAATGCCACCCGAGGGGCGAACCGTTTCCAGTGAGCCGATCAGGTCATAACGCGGTGCGTCGACCTGCATGGCAAGACCCTGGTCAGCGAGTTGGTTGTTGTTGTTTTCATCCGACTCGGTCACCTGTGATGCTGTGTCGATTTCCAAACCAACAAGGTAACGCCCAACACCCATGGCAGGGGGGAACTTCACGGTTGCGTCCATCGTGCGAACACTACCTGACGCCAGGCCTGCCAGAGATTGATCGCTGAGTGTGGCAAGGACGATGTCCTGTGCTTTGCGATCCAGCGGGCGGGCAAAGAGTTTGATACCCACAGCGGCCTTGTCGTCCAAAGCGATATTGCCCTGGTTGGTGATGTGGATCGGCACGGTGACATCCGAAGCGTGACCGGCAACGATCTGTCGCGGCAGCTTCGCCGAGTCAAACTGACCCACCAGGTCGACGAACGGTGCAACGACTTTGATCGCCTGATTGGCGGTCGTCACTGCCACGTTGTTCTCGCGTTTGGTTTCCACCAACGCATCACCTGCCGGCTCAACCTGCACTCGCAGGCCGTAATCCCCAACGGAGACCGAGGAGGGGATGAGCAGGACCATGGAGGCATCGACACTGCTGCCTGCACCAAGACTCTCGACATTGACATTTTGCTGATCGATGCGAACCGCACGACCACCTGCAGCACCTGCCTGGTCGGTGGACATGGCATAGGTACTCACCGTGAGTTTCTGATCCGCAGGCAGGGGGACATTACCCTGATTGGTCAGACGTACGACAAACTCAAATGCCGGACCGTGACCTGCGATGACCTGCGCGGGAACGCTCGGTGAGACGATCGCGGTTGCGATGTCGATAAACGGACGCGATACGGAGATCGCATGTGCCTTGACGGTGGCAACGCGGTTGTTGGCGGGATCGGTATCACCGGTCGCAGTCGTCGGATCGATCTCAGCGGTGAGGTTGTATTGTCCTGCAGCCAGGGTTGCAGGCAGACTCACGCTTGCTGGTGCCATCACCGAAGCACCCGGTGCCAAGGCCCCGACTTCGATGGCTTCCAGTGATCCGACCGCCACACGCTGACCACCTTCGCCGGTGTTCACCGCGTGGATGCGCAGGTTCACCTGCATCGACTCAGGCATCGCAATGTTGCCTTGATTCGTCAGACGCAACGGCAGGTTGATCGGCTTGGCGTAACCGGCAATGACACTGCCCGGAAGCGAAACCGGATCAAGGGCCAAAGCAAGATCCACAAACGGACGCACCACGTTGACCGCATCAGCTGCAACCTGAATCGCCATGTCATTGGCAGCTTTTTCATCACCGGCAGCGCGACTGTTGAGAATCGACGCACCAAGCACATAACGACCGGCAGTGAGTGTCGCAGGGAAGCTGCCCTTGGCGGTGATCACGATTGATTGGCCGGATTGCAGGTTACCTGCTTCGACTTCACCCAGTTCCGTGAGTTGGGTTTTGCTCTGACCATTGTCCGACGAACAGAACATGCTGATGCGAAGCTTGGTCTGCGGACCCGTTGGGATGTTACCCATGTTCGTCACACGCAGCGTAGCGGTCACTGGTTGACTATGGCCGGCAATGGCCTGGGCGGTGGTGATGGCGCTGTCGATGTTGATCGCAAGGTCCACGAACGGCTCGGTCACCAACCATGCATTGGCGCCAGCAGTCTGAGCGATGTTGTTGGTCTTGGTGGTTTCGGTCACGACATCCGATGTGTCCACCTTGGCGATGAACACATAACGGCCTTTCTCAGCGGACACCGGCACGCGTGCGGTCGCGGAGAACGTGACCGATTGACCGGACGCCAGTTTGCCAATGGGTTGGCTGGCTAACGTGGAGACGAGTATTTCTTTCTCACCATTGACCGGCTTGGCGAAGACCTTGATGTCAATTTGCGTATCCGCTGCCACCGCGACATTACCAGCGTTGGTGACCTGCACGGGGATCGTGGCATCAGGGCCATGACCGGCAACCGTGCTGGGGGGCAACTGCGGGTTGACGATGTCAGCCACCAGGTCAATCACCGGCGCGACCACGTCAAACGCCTGCCCCGGTGCGATGGTCAACAGGTTGTTGGCTTCGTCTTCTTCCTTGAGTTTGTTGGTCGCATCGATGTGAGCCACCAGCAGATACTTGCCACTTTCCACGTTGGACGGAATGGTGACGGTGGACGTAAAGGTCAGCGAATCACCCGGTGCCAGGGAAGCAACCGGTTTGTCGATATCCAGGGCAAGGTCAATGTCCTTGTCACCGTCGGTCCCAAGCTTGCGGGCAGAGACTTTGATATCCACATACTGATCTGATGGCAAAGCGATGTTGCCCTGGTTGATGATTTTCACCGGCAAAGCAAGTACCGTCCCCTGACCAGCAATGACCGAGGTCGGCAGGCTCAGGTTCACGATCTGGGCACCCAGATCAACACGTGGTGCAGCGATCTCCAGAGCATGAGCAACCGGCGCAACGGCGTAGTTGTTTTCATCATCAGGCTCGACCACGACGGCATCGCTGTCCACCTGGGCAACGAGTACATACTTGCCAGCAGGCATCCGGGCAGGGAACTTGGCCTGAGCCTGGAAAAGTTTCTCAGTCCCCGGTTCCAGATCACCAAGATTCACATTTTCAATCACACCCAATTCAACATCGTTGGACGTCTTGTCCAACGCACCCAGCGGGCGACCACTGACACGGATATTCACCGGCACGTTGGCGTTGGGGCGGACGTTACCCTTGTTGGCAACTTTCACCGGCACGGTCAACACGTGATCCGAACCTGAGACAATCGCACGAGCAGGACGCAGTGTCACGATACCCGCAACCAAATCCACAAACGGTTTTTCAACCGCCATGGTGTGTTCGTATTCCGGTGTGTTGTTGGTTTCGTCTGCTTCTTCAATCTTGTTGGACGCATCGACGATGGCAATGAGTTTGAATCGGCCGTGCTGCATGTCCGCAGGCAATGCAACGTCGAGGTTCACGATCATGGATTGACCGGGCATCAAGCCGGAGACGGGGCGGTCTTTGATTTGATTGAGGACAATATCACCGGTCTGATCCAACGCGTCGTCGGGACGCGCGATGAGTTTGATATCAATGGCGGGGGCGTCGGATGAGAAGGGCACACTGCCGGAGTTGGTGATTCGTAACGGCATCACCAGCAGCGGACTTTCGCCACTGATCACGCGGCGCGGTGCACGGGCGTCCATGAGTTGGCCATCAAGATCAACCACCTTGGCAAGCACGCTGATGGGTTCAAGCAGCATCGCCACATTGTTTGATTCGTTGGCTTCCTTCACACGGTTGGTCGGGTCAATGATCACCCGCATGGTGTAGGTGCCCTTGGCCATGGTCGGGGGCAACTTGCCTTCGATGTCCAGTTCCATGGTCTTGCCCGGGCCGAGTTGCGCAAGCGAGTTGCCCTGCGAAAAGGCAAGCAGCACGTCTTCGCTGTCATCATCAATGTTCAATGCCGGACGCGCGACGATTTTCACATCTACCGTCTGATCCAAATCAAAACCAAGATTACCCGCGTTGGAAATCTTGATCGGCACGGTGATCTGCTTTTCCGAACCTGAAACAATGCCCTTGGGAAGCTGGACGTTGTTGAGGTCAACCAGCAGGTCAATGTTCTGACCCGTCACCGCGATGGTGTCAGGCATCTGCGCGGTGTTGTTGTTTTCGTCACGTTCGTTGACGGTGTTGGAACTGTCAGCCACAGCAATGATGTTGTAACTCTGAACAGGCAACTGGCCGGGGAACTCACCGATGAGTACGACCTTGATCGTCTCACCCGGTTCCATCCCGCCAATGGATTCGTTGGCAGCGGTGGCAATGGTCACGTCCTGTGATTCGTCAACTGCCGTGGCAGGACGGGCGACGATCTTGATGTCGATGCGCTGTTGGCGGACGGCTGCCAGGTCACCTTTGTTGGTGATGGTGACCGGGAAACGCGCGACACCTTTGCCGCCGGAGACGATACGCTGGGGTAACGTCACACGACCGAATTCGATGGCAAGGTCCACCGCACCGAGATTGGATTCGGTCACCGTGTTGCCTGCATCGATGTACGCCCATAAACCGTAAGACTCACGCGTGATGTTCTCAGGCAGTTCGACGGTCACCTTGTATGCACTGGCTCGGCCGGTCGACACCGATTGGATCGGTTGGATGGTCTTGACGTTCAACTGAATGTCGTTGGTGGTCTTGGCACCATCGGTGATGGGGCGCGCGTAGAGCTTGATGTCCACGTCATCAACACGCCGCGTTGCCTGCCCGGGAGTCTTGACCACCACGGTGACTTCGCGACTGGATTGGGCTTGCAGCGTTTGCCCGGTGATAAACACCACGGACAAGGTCAACAGACATAAAAATGTTTTGGCGTGCGTGAACAAGGTATGAATCATGTGCGATGTGTCCCTGAATCGATAACTGAATGAAGTTCACTTGGCGAGTGTAAATGAATTTAACTGAAAATTATAACGGCAGATGGGGCACCAAAGCCAATTTTGAGGGTAGCTTGAACAGGGAAATGTGCATAGGACACCAACCCAGGCGCGTTACAAGCTGTGTTGGAACGCAGGTTCGGTGGGTGTGAAGGGATAGGAAACAGCCTGATTACAGGTTGGCTTTGATCCGCTCCATGAACAGGTCCGTGTAGGGCAATACATCGGGATCGGCTGCAATTTCCTCGAAACTCAGCCACAAAATCTCGCTGACTTCATTCGGATCAGGGGTCGGATCGAAGGTTTGCAGATCACCTAACCAGCCCCACAGGGTCAACGGTCGGTCGGGATACTCAAAATGCCAGATTTCTTTCTGGAGACGGACCACCAGGCCGGTCTCTTCCCGAATCTCGCGGACTCCGGCCTGCGCGTGGGTCTCGCCATGTTCAATCGCACCCCCGGGAAAGCATATCCCCCCAGCCAAGGCAACACCCTTGGCGCGCCGGATCAGCAGCCACTTCCCAGCTTCATTGCGCGCAGCGACGATACACCCATGCACGCGACCGTCTTCCTGTACAGGTCGTTGACTCATGGGGCGTATCATAGCGGATTCGGCAAACGGATATCGCAACGCATGTTTGCGATCTGTGATCATGACTTGCTCTGAGATGTCATCAATGCGTACGCTTAAGCAGCCTGGTTGTTGGCTGAAACATTTGTCGTCAACTGCTGCAACAGGGTGTTGAGACATTGTCCCGGTTGAATCAGACTGCTTTGCACATTGACCGTGATATTCAAACGCTCATCGCCCGCTTCATAAGTGCATCGGCTCAGAACTTGCTCAAGGTTGTTGGCAATTTGTTTGAGTTGATCCATATCCTGCATTGCAGTGAAGACCACCAGGTGATTCTCGGCCACACGCCCAACGGTGTCCTGTACGCGACAGTTGGCAATGAGGGATTGGCTGACAATCTGCATGATCTTTTCAGTGAGTTGTCGACTGTGTTCTGTTTTGAGTTGGTCGAACTTGCAGACCTGTAGTTGCAGCATGCCAAAGGGTTCGCCGGACTTACTGGCATTGGTGAGTTTGATTTTCAGGGTCTTTTCGATGAACCGAGCATTGGGCAGCTTGGTGGTCGGGTCTTGAAGTGATTCGTTTTCGGTTTGGGTGATGCGATCAAACAGACTTTCTGAGTGCATCTGGAGTTTGAAGACTTCAACACAGGCAATCACACGCCCACCGATCCCGAGAATGGGATTGCCCCGCACCTGCACGGGTAAGCGATAACCGCGACGGTGTTGCATGATGACATCCATCTCCTGTCGCTGGCCGGTTTCAATGACGTGGGATAACGGGCAACCATCGCTGCATAGGGCGCATCCCTGTTGATTGACGTGCATGAGGATGCCGTCCTGGCAACGCGTGCCGATGACATCTTTCGCCGAAAATCCGGTCAAATTTTCAGCTGCCTGATTCCAATAAATAATCCGACGATCCGGGTCCACGATGTATACCCCGTCATTGAGCGTATCGAGTACCTCGGTATTGGACAGCAGATTTTCCAGTTTTTTTTGATCACTTTGATCCATGGATGCATTCACTTCTCACAACAGCTTGGCGTGAATATGGAATTCACGGAGTCATTTACCTTTTGCCTATCGGAACGATCATGCAGTGACTTGATAAAGCGTTGCAATACAAAATCGCGAACCGATTGCTCTTCAGCAAACGCAGACCGTTATCCGGTCATTATCCGAACTTGACGGTGTTGCGCCCGGCATTCTTGGCATCAAGCAGCAAGGCGTCCGCACGGGCGAACAGAGTCTCCACGGTGTCATAGGTGTTTGAGAGTGTCACACCCAATGAAACGCTGACACTGATGTGGCATTGTTGATATTCCAGACAGGAACGACTGATCGCGTGTTTGATCCGGAGGGCCAAAGCAACGATCTGTTGCTGTTGCATGTCCTCAAGAATCAATGCAAACTCTTCACCACCCCAACGCGTCGCGGTGTCATAGGCACGGCAGTGACCACTGAGCGTGCGCCCGACCATGCCCAATAACATGTCACCAACCTGGTGACCGTAGAAGTCGTTGACCTTCTTGAAATGGTCGATGTCCACCAGGATCAAACCGAAGGGCTTGCTGATCTGACGTTGAAAGTCGTTGAGCGTTTTTTCCAGTGTGTCATCAAACAACCGGCGATTGCCCAAGCCGGTAAGTGGATCAAGCAAGGCCTGGTTTTCCAGCTTGGCAAGACGCTCCATCATGCTCTGTCGGGGGGTGTCATCATTGAACACTTCCACGCAACCGATGACCTGATCGTCGGTGCCGAATATCGGAGTGCCACGGACATGTACGGGCACACGGTGTCCGTCCTGGTGACTCAGATAGACATGGGCTTCGCGGGAAATGCCGTCTTGCATGATGGCTTGTAATGGGCAACCATTTTCGCAAAGACACCGACCATCTTCATCGACATGTCGCAGAAGATTATCATTGCATAGACTACCAACCACTTCGTCGGAGTCGTAACCTGTCATCGTTTCAGCAGCTTGATTCCAGAAGAGAATTTTTCGGTCACGATCGACGATATAGACGCCGTCCGTCAAGCGACGCAGGACATCACTGGTTAACACCAAATCAGCTTCTTCACTTCCAACGACAGCATGATCAATCATCATGGCCTCCCCGAGGATGATCTGAAAATCGATTCATAGATCCACGAATACTGGATGTATCGTTTCTTTGTTTTGAGTACTTGATGAATACATGACGATTTTAAACGGGCATTTTGCCACGCTATACCTTTGTTATATACGTAATAAGTGTGAGATGACCAGGCTTGTCTCAATGCGTCCGAAATGAGTCCGATTAGCCAGAGACGACGGAACTGTTAGAATGTTGGGTCTGATAAGATACTTAGTTAGAGAAAACACCATGGATGATTTTCAGTATCGTAACGGGCAACTCTTTGCTGAAGACGTGAATATTGATGAATTGGCAGCCAAAGTCGGCACGCCGATGTACGTCTATTCCAAGAAGACCCTGTTGACTCACTTCAATAAACTCCGCGATGCCTTTGCAGCGGTCGACCCGGTGATCTGCTATTCGATTAAGAGCTGTGGCAATATCAACCTGCTTAAACTCCTGGCTGGCGAAGGGGCTGGCATGGACGTGGTCTCCGGCGGTGAGCTTTACCGGGCGCAACTGGCTGGTGCGGACATGAGCAAGATCGTCTACGCCGGTGTTGGCAAAACCGACGCCGAAATCCAGCAGGGCATCGAAGCCGGGATTGGTTACTTCAATATCGAGTCCGAAGCCGAGTTTGAAAACATTGCTGCCATCGCTCAGCAGATGGGGAAGACCGCCCATGCAGCCTTGCGTGTGAACCCGGACATCTACGATCCCAAGACCCACGACAAGACCACGACCGGCAAGAAGGAAACCAAGTTCGGTGTCGACATCGAACGTGCCAAGCGTTTCTTCGACAGCTATGGCAATAACCCGCACTGCAAGCCGACCGCAATCCACCTGCATATCGGTTCACCGATTTACAGTCCCGAGCCTTACGTCAAGGCCATTGAAAAGGCGCTCGTGCTCATCGATGAATTGCGTCAAGCTGGTTACACCATTGACACATTGGATATCGGTGGCGGTTTTGCTGCGGACTATGAATCGGGTAAGAGTCCTGATTGGCAGGAGTATGCCGACGCCATCGTCCCGCTGGTCAAGGACAAGGGGTTGAAGATCATTCTCGAACCGGGGCGTACCATCTCCGGTAATGCCGGCATTCTGGTCACGCGTGTGCAGTATCTGAAAAAGGGTGGCAACAAAAAATTCGTCATCGTTGACACCGGCATGCATCACCTGATCCGTCCTGCAATGTATGACGCGTTTCACTTCCTTTGGCCGACGCAATGTGATCCCTCGCAGGCACCGGTTGAACGCAAGGCAGAAATGGATCTGCCCGGCCTGGAACTCACCGACGTGGTGGGACCGGTCTGTGAAAGCTCCGATGTCTTTGCCAAGCAGCGCATGCTCCCGTCGATGGAGCGTGGTGATCTGATCGCCATCTACACCTGTGGTGCTTATGGGATGGTGATGGCCAGCAACTACAACGCGATGGTCCGTCCCCCGGAAGTATTGGTTGATGGTGATTCGGCGACGATCATCCGTCAACGTGAAACCTACGAACAACTGGTCACCGGCGAGACCGAACCCCAAGCTGTTTGACCATTGAATCTCACAGATACATAAAAATCACTTAACGTCTTGCCAAGTTTGAGCAAGGCGTTACATTAATCAGTCCACTAACTCATTTTGACGGGGGATGACCCCAGGAGAAACACGCATATGCAGATCAAAACGATCACCGTGAACAAGACCGAAAAGAACAAAGAAGGCGTGAAGATTGATGTCGTCGTGCCCTCGTCTGATGTTGAAATCGAAACGCTGAGCTTCCTGATGGCTGGCTACATCCGTGATGCGGCTGCCAACGGTAAGTTCAAGGTGGACCTGCCCGAGCAGTATCGTCTGACCTACCAGGCTGAAGGTTCATTCCTGCTGACCACCGAACCGGGTGTGTCTGCTGCCAAGTCCGGCGGTAATCCGTTCTACACACCGCCCAAGCCCGTGGCCGTCGTTGCCATCCAGCGCTTTGGTAAGCGTTACGATCTGGCTTACGCTGCCATCAACCAGGAAGCATTCAAGACCCAGAAGGCCGCCGCTCCCGCAGCCGCCAAGGCACCGGTCAAGAAGAAGGCTTCGCCCAAGAAATAACACGCGTTTGAAAGTCGGGGAAGCATCATGCAGGATCAAGCAGTGCCACAAAAATCATGGTTCGGACGCAACTGGAAATGGGTTGTTCCCGTCGGTTGCTTAACACCGATCCTGATTTGTGGCGGTTTTTTTACGCTGATTTTTGGTGCCGTGTTCGGGTTGATCAAGTCATCGGATGTTTACAAACAATCCCTTGCCATGGTGCAATCCGATCCTGCTGTGATTGCTGAGTTGGGACAAACCATTGAGCCGGGCTTTTTTGTGACCGGCAGTATCAACATTCAGAACTCGTCAGGTGATGCCGACATTTTTTACTCGGTCTCCGGTCCCAATGGCCAAGGCCAGGTACATGCCGTCGCAACACGTAGCCAAAGTGTCTGGATGTTTGAAACGGTGAAGATCACCATTGGCTCGAACGTCATTGATGTACTTGCCAATGCTGAAAAAGCCAGTGACCCAACAGCCAAGCCTTAGACATTCAAAGCAACGCAATCAATAAAAAGCCCAGGTGTTTTGCCTGGGCTTTTTTATTTGGTTGGATCGTTGTCTGGCCGGTATTCACGCTTGACCGCTTACTGCGTGCACGGCTCATTGGTTTTGATTGATCGTGAAAATAGCTGTGACACTAAATGTCGCTGATGCCATGCAATACTTCAAGATGTGATGATCAATCTGGCTCAATCGTTTCGACATGTCCGTCGTGATAGAGCATGTTCATTTTGGTGTTGTTCATGTGACGCTTCATTTTGCTGCCGTTGAAATTGCTGCAGGTGTAATTCCAACTGGCATGGACAGCGTTTTCGTAGATCCATCCCTTCTTGCTCAGATTGCCGTATTTGAGTTCAAGCATGTCAATCCGCCATGCATAGGGAACCCACGATCCATTTCTCAGCGCGTAATTTTTGGAATAGCCTGCGCAATAGGCTTTGTTGGTGCTGCTGAAATTACTTCTGGGAATGGGAAGCGCTTCAGGACAGTAGAAGATTTGATTCATGCCCGAGCGAACGTTGACATAATCGTCAAGCTTCTGCTTCCAGTAATGTTCACGGTAGGGCAGCCAGCCCCCATTGTCATCAGTGTAGAGATGCGTCACTAGGCCGATCTGCTTCATCCGCGTCATGCAGTCCAGGCGTTTGGAAGTTTCACGCGCTGACGCCAGTGCCGGCAACAGGATCGATATGAGCATGGCAACGATCGAGATGACCACCAGCAGTTCGATGAGTGTAAAAGCATGGGGGTGTGTTTTACGCATGATCGCTTCCTTGTTTGGGCCCCTCGGATAAGCCAATGTTGGCAAGCAGATTCTGCAAGTCCGTGTCAGGCATGCGACGTCCACCGCAGCTTTGTCGAATTTTCAGATACATGGGTTTGCTATGGCATTCCTGCACGACTTTGCCTGCTGCCAAGCCCATGGCGTTTTTGAGCATCCATTGCGCAGGGTGTTCATAGTCACCATAAAAACTCGTTAACGGTGGGTCCGAACTCTCGCAGGCCGGGGTGTTGTTCCAGCCGATGATGCGGTAATCCGTGGGAGCCTGCAGGCCGATCTTGTGCATCGCTGTGATCATCCGCAGAGCATGTTCATCATCAAAGCAGACGATGCCCAACCGACCACGAAACACAGCAAGCTTGTTGGCTAACTGATCCATCTTCCCGTGATCCGGCAAGAGCAGGTGGCAGTGGTTATCCAATTCGTGTTCCGCGCAGAAAAGGCTGTAGCCAATGATGCGGCGTTCAAGCGTGATGTTCTGTCTGAGGTACGGGCCGACAAAAGCAACCTGTGAACACCCCAGTTCGCGAAGGTACTCACCAGCCAACTGGATGTAATGAGCACCACTGACACCAAACGTACGCGGGTCGGAAAAGTAGTGCTTGTCCAAGCCGGGTAACGCCACCGGAACACTCACCGGGATGGGGGCGTGGCGCACAAGGTTTGCCAGATTTGAGCTCTGATCCCATGGCAACCAGGGCACGATCGCACACGGGCATCCGGCTTTGGCCATCTCGTTGATCGCCTTGTGGGCCTGCTCCTTGAAGTCGGAGACCAGATGCGTGTGCAGCGTCAGTGATTGAGCGTTGGCAAGGTTGGCGATATTGCCACTGATCCGCATCCCATAGCTGTCGGCGTCGGCATGGATCAAAACCCCCACGTGATCAATCTTGCTGTTGGCGGTAGCGGGGTTGGCAACAAACGTCCCGGCACCAGTCCGGCGTTCAATCATGCCTTCGTCAGCCAGAAGTGAAAGTGCTTTGCGGACTGTTTGCATATTGCACTGGTTCAATCTCGCCAAATCACGCTCCGAAGGCATGCGACTTCCGGGTTTGAGATCCTTGATGCTGTTGAGAATGGTTTTTCTAACACTCTCGTACTTATAAGTTTTAGGTTCTTTGAGTTGAGTCATGAGCTTGCTTTGTAAATTGCTATGTATCGTTTGTGTTTAATTGTTTCATATCAATTTTAAAAGTCAAGCTAATTGCTATGCATATGGGTGAGATTTGTGAAATTCAGACTATAAAAAACAGCGGCAAGTAAAGACCGCTGTTTGGACATGTGGTTTGGATGGGCTTTAAGCGGGTGGGATCAGCGCATTTTCTTGATCTCGAATTGTTTTCCTGCCAGGGCATCCTTGGCAAATTGACCCCAGAAGGGGGTTGGGGTGAAGTCCCAGTCTGCGAGCATGCGTGGTGCCGATGCCGTATGGAAGCACCAGCCGGTCCAGTGCAGTTTGTATTTCTGAATGCAGCCCAAAAAGTCGGGGACCCAGGTATACGGGTCTTCTGGCGTAATGCCAAGTTCGGTTAGAAAGCGCATGGGACGGCTGTCAGCACCGAGTTCGCCGATGAGGACCGGATATTTTTCAGCGGTCTTGAGGAAGTAATTCTTCCAATCGTTTTTCCAGTTGTAGCAGTGCGCTTCGTAGATGATGCCGTTACCACCGCGATCATCGATGGTAAAACCGTTAAGTGGTCCGGAGATGGTGGCAGCCCAATGGATACCGCTGACAGTGCAGACATTTTTCGCGCCGGTCTTGCGGATGCGGTCCATCAAGGCCTGCATGCCAGGTGACTCAAACGTTTTATATTTCAAATCGTTTTCCGCGACGACGCCCGGCTTGGGTTTGATTTTCTTCTTGACGGTGCCGCCATCTTTCCAGACTTCCCAAGTGATGCCATGTGGTTCGTTGAATAGGCCGAAGATGACGGCGGGATGATTTTTGTATCGTGTTGCTGCATCTTCCCAGAAGTCCAGATGACGATCCTGCACGGCTTTGAATTCATGTAGATCCAACAGCAGGTATGCCCCACGCGAAGCGGTTGCCTTGACGAGTTTGTCGACCAACTCGCGGTAGGATTTGCCACCATCGCGTTGGTACTTGGTTTGACCGAACCAGAACTGTGCCTGCACCGCCAGCCGTATGATGTTGGCATGCCATTCCTCGATGGCAATGACGGTGGAAGGGAAGACATACTCGCCATGCACCGACCAACCCAGTGATGGGACATTAAGTCCCTGAAGCCAGACTTCATTGCCTTCGGTGTCCACGACTTTGTTGCCAACGGTCTTCAGGGCTTGCGGGAATGGTTTACCGCCATCGACCGGGAACTGGACTGTTTTAGCGCGGGGTAATGGTTTGTCTTTGTTGCTTTCGGGCGTGCCGGCAAATGACGTGATGGCCATGGCAAAGATAAGCAATATGGTAAGGCGAGGGGAAAATAGGGACATACAAACCGCTCCAAAAGGTTTTTGATTTGAGAAAATGAATTTGATGATGTGTTGCAGATATTCAGTAAGGTGTATGACGTAGCGTGTCATGACGAACGCTGGTCATTGATCCATCTCAGTCGTGACATGTCCATCATGCCAGAGTAGATTGGCTTGGGTGTCGGCAACGTGTCGATAGTAGGTTCCGACGTTGTAGTTGCCACAGGTATAGTTCCAGGCTTCGACAACGCGTGCTTCTTTGATCCAGGTGATCTGGCTGAGTGTTGTTTTTTTGTAGGGTGCCAGTTCGTCTAATTTCCACGCATAGCGATCTCCGCCGGATAAGTGCGAAAAGGCTGGATTGATGCGATAGTTTGCCGAATATGCCTTGTTGGTACCGCCGTATTTGTTGCGTGGGATATTCACAGCGTCCGGACAATAGAAAATCTGTTTAATCCCGAATCGGGCACGGGGAGGCACGTAATCGTCCATACGTTGCTTCCAGTGGTCAGGTTTGAAAGGCAGCCAGTTGTTGTAGTCTTCGATGTAGGTGAAGGTCAGCACACCTATCTGCTTCATGCGTGTTGCACAATCAAGTTTCCGTGATGCTTCGCGCGCGCGGGCCAAGGCTGGCAGGAGGATTGCGATCAGCAGCGAGATGATTGAGATGACGACGAGAACTTCAATGAGTGTGAAAGCATTGTTGTTGTGCCTGGTTGTCATTTTTGATTCTCCTTGACATCGCGCAGTGTGAGGCCGACTTTTTTCAGAATGGCATCAAGCTCATCCGGGGCAAGCTCGCTCCCGCCACAGGTTTGGCGAAGATGCAGTTTCAAGCCGGTCCAGTCGGGATCCTGCATCACCTGCCCGCGCGTCAATCCGATGGCATTTTTGAGCATCCACTTGGCGCCGATCTGATAGTTGCCACTGAAACTTGATAATGGGGGATCACAGGATTCGGCAGGGGATGTATCTCCCCAACCCAGGATCACGAAGTCCCGAGGCGCTTCGTAACCGAGTTTGTGCATTGCCGTGATGAAACGGATCGCATGCGAATCATCAAAGCAGGTCACCGCCAACTTGGGAGCATACCTGGCAAGCTTCGTCGCCAATGCGTTCATGGCCTGGTTGTCCATGGCAACCAGGTGGCAGAGATTGTCCAGTTGGTGTTTGCTGATGAATTGTGTGTAGCCGATGATCTTGCGTTCGACAATGTCATTGCCTTCGACCAGTGGGCCGATGAAGGCGATGTGTTCATAGCCCGTCTCGTGAAAATACTCACCAGCCAGTTGAATGAATTTGATGTCGGATTTGCCGAACGTCTCAGGCTTGGCAAAGCAATGACTTTCCAAACCGGGCAGCAGCATCGGGATGGTCAACGGGATATCAGCTCGGCGAACCAGGTCCGCCAACTGCTGATTTTGATCCCAGGGCAGCCAAGGCACGATCGCACACGTGCAGCCAATGGCTTGAAGGGTCGCGAGGGCTTTATTCGCGCTGTCATCAAAGTCGTGGACGATTTGCGTGTGCAATGTCACCTGTTCATTGACCGCTTCCTGGTCGATGAGACTGCTGATCCGCAGAGCATAAGCGTCGGCCTGAGCGTGAAGCAGGATGCCCACATGACGTGTCTTGGGTGCTGCCGAAGTGCGCTCGGTGACAAAGGTGCCTGATCCGACACGGCGCTCAATGCGACCTTCCTCCACCAGCAGTGACATGGCTTTGCGGATGGTCTGCATGTTGCACTTGTTTTCCTGGGCAAGCTCGCGTTCGGAGGGCATTTTGGCGCCCGGGTCCAGCTGGCCAATCATGTCCATGATCGTGCTTTTGACATTCTGATACTTGAATTTTTTAGGGCTTGGTGCCTGTGTGGTCATGAAGGGATACCTGAATGCTCTGGTGAATGCTATGCAAATAACTATGGTTTATTTTTGCATAGCATTTGTAGAAGTCAAGTAGATCAATCAGGAATTCCCGGAGGTTCCCTGGCATGGGGAATTTATGGTTTTCATGGACATCTGGTGATGGATTATCCACACTAGACCGACTCAAATCTCCTCAGCCAGTGGCTGAAAACGAAAAGATGGCGCGATCTTCGAATTTTCTCAATGAGATCACCGAGCCTGCCAGCGATTGGTTTGATTGGTCGCAAATTGTTTTAAGACAGTTGCTTGTGGATTAGTTTCGGAATGCTGAAGCGGCATTGGGGCATGGGGCAGACCATCATGGAGAGCAGCGAAGGGGGCCAAAGCCATATTTGTCTGTTGACATCCAGATCAGAATAGCGCTATATTGTAACGCAAATGAGACTCGATCTCATTTAATGTATTTTTGAAAGGCGGCGGCCGGTGTCACTTTGGCCAGCGATCCGGCCGCCGCACATTTTACGCTCACCCCTAATGCAAGGAGTATCGCGATGTCTGTATCTTCGCATATCCCACTCACCCTGACCAGTCCGTCTCAGCCTGATGCTAAGAGGGCATTCACACTCATCGAATTGCTGGTGGTCATCAGCATTATTGCTCTACTCATTGGCATTCTCCTGCCGGCTCTGGCCGGGGCACGTGAAGCAGGGCGGTCAGCCAGTTGTCTGAGTAACACCCGGCAGGTCAACACCGCCTTCCTGGCATTCTCCGTGGACTACAAAAACCGCATGCCCAGCTTCTCCACCGGGGGCAAGTATCCCGATGCCTACTGGTACGGACGGGTCGACTGGACCAACGAAATTCTCTACATGGGGCAAGGCATCATTGGTCGCTACCTGGGTAAAGGCAACGTCTCGGGTTGTGACTCTGCCTTGTACGATGTCATGGATTGGTCCACCGGCCCGGTTGATTATGGGTACAACCGTTTCATGGCAACCGAACAAGGCAACGACTCGGACATCCGCACCGCTGCCATCGTCGACCACTTTCTCGATCCCATCAACACCTGCGTCATTTACGATGCCACCGGCTTTGTCCGCAGCTCCGATCCGCCGCAGACCGAAGCCTCCCCCTACGGTTGGCAGCCAAGCACGGGTAAGGCCTCACTGCACGGTCGGCATAACGGGCACGTTGCCAATGTCGCCTGGCTGGATGGTCATTCCAGTAACACCGCGGTCTACTATCCGGCGGACAGCAGTGATCTCAAATCATCCACCGTCGATGAACTTAAATCCAAACATCGTGGATTTCTTGATAGTGACGATGACATGTCCACCGACGAACTTTACGACTACCAATAAACCCTCTGCAAAAACAGGTGCTCGGCAGTGTCTCTGTGCTGCCGGGTACCTGCGGGGGGTAATGAGAAAACGATGTTTAGGAAAAAGAAAAATACGGGTTCAGGTTCATCCCGAAAAAACATTACCATGCGTCGCAAGTACAACCAGTTTTTGAAACTGGTCCGTCGGACACATATGTACACCGGCTTATTGCTGCTGCCCTGGGTTTTACTGTTTGGTTTGAGTGGCTTGTTTTTCAATCATCCCAATTGGGCAACACCCACCGACACCGTGCATGTGGCCCAAGCCAGCGTGGTCCAGCAAACCATCGGCTTTACGCCCATCGATTCACAGCAAATGGCTGAGCAGATCATTGACTTTCTCAATCAAATGGGTGACGAAAAATATGCAATGGTCAACGGCTCATCGCGCATCACCGGCAAGTTGACGATCAACGCTGCAAGCGAAAAAGCCAGTCATGCAGCACGCGTCAATCTCGTAACCGGCAAAGCTGAGATTCAAACCACCCCGCAGGATCAGCAGGAAAAAGACGAGCCGGACTTTGCGGGTCAACGTATTGATGATTTAACCATCGATACCGATTTAATCAGTGACGGTGCAGCAGCCTTGTTTGAGACAGCAGGGATCACAATCGACCAGCGTCCACGCATGCGTTTACGACCCGCTCCCGAATTACAGTTTCAACTCACCGATCTTACAGGCAAGGTTTGGAACACCACGTTTAATCTTGCCAACGGTCAACTAGCGGGACGTGCAGCACAGAGCCCTTCCGGGTTGGGGTTTCGTGATAGCCTGACGCGCTTGCATCGACTGCATCAATATCCCGATGCAGTGGGGGCGCGATGGTTCTGGACTTTCCTGGCTGATGCGACCGCATTAACCATGGTGTTCTGGGGCATCTCCGGTGCGCTCATGTGGTGGCAGATCAAACCCACGCGCCTGCTGGGAGTCGGGGCGGTGAGTGTTGCTATCGTCATCGCCTGGTTAATCATCGCGGGAACCTTGGCGGAATTGACGTTCGGCCCAACTTCATCCCGACGTGGTGGTGGGGAAGGCGGTGGACACGGACACCGTGCTGCAGCAGAAGGTGAACAACATCTGCTTTAGGTCAACGGGGTGGCAGGCGGATGAGACTCACAACCGAACAAGCGTCGGACATTGAATCGCGCATGCGCCGTCGCCGCGCCAATCAAAAATCATCTGACAGTGGTGAATCAGACACCAATGAAGAATAATGGTTGACGGTAACCAAACAGCAAACAAAAAAGCACAGGTGTTGAGCCTGCGGCTTTTGTGTTGATCGGTTGTTGGTGTTGGACTGCGTTGAATCAGTCAACATATTCAAGCGTGAAATCGTCGAAGTCCATCGTACCTGCCTTGACATTAAACAGCACAGGCATGACTTCGAATTTGTGTGCGCCTTCGGGGACTTCAAATTCCAGGACCTTGTTTTCCCATTCGGCATGGGTTCCTGCCATGCGTGGGATCTTGCTCACGCCTTTGACTTTTTTGCCCGCCGAGTTTTTGAACTGGATAAACAGCGTGCCGGAGAACCATGATTTCTGTCCCTTTTCGATGCCGTTGCATCGCATTTTGAACGTCATCTTCATCTTCTTACCATAGTCCGCAGGCTTGATGAAGAACTGACGATAGACCATGTACATCTTGCCTGGTTCCATGGAAGTCAGACGAAGGAACTTGTTTTCGCCCTCGGTCTCCCAACTGCTGCCTTTTTCAGGATTGACACCCCAGTGTGCGGGGGTGCCGGGTTTCTTGGGATTTTCTTGCTGCAGGTCACCACCTTTGAAAAGATTATCGCCTGCAAAGACGCCGGTGGTCATCATCAACAATGCCAATGCAGCACAAAGTCCGGTCCATTTTTTACTCATGTCTAGTCTCCTCGTGATGAGTTTTACAAATGCAAGTTCTCGCGTTGATCACAAACTCAACGCATTTTCTTCATCTCAAATGGCTTGCCTGAAAGTGCGTCCTTGGCAAACTGTCCCCAGAACGGTGTGGGCGTGAAATCCCAGTCCGAAATCATGCGTGGTGTGGAGTTGGTATGGAAACACCATGCCGTCCAATGCAGCTTGTGCTTCTGAACACAACCCAGAAAGTCCGGCACCCACGTGTAGGGATCTTCCTGAATCTCCTTGGGCAGAAAGTCCATCGGCTTGATGTCCGCACCAAGTTCGCCCATCAGGACCGGATACTTTTTCGCGGTGTTCAGGAAGTGACCTTGCCAATCTTTTTTCCAGTTGTAGCAGTGGGCTTCGTAGATGATGCCGTTGCCGCCGTTGTCCACAATGGCATAGCCTTCGAGCACACCTGCGACGGTTGCTGCCCAGTCCAGACCACTGACGGTGCATACATTTTTTGCACCGGTTTGGCGGATCACGTCCATGCACTTTTGCATGCCCGGTGACTCAAAGGTCTTGTAATCAAGCTTGTTTTCTGCTGCAACGCCGTCTTTGGCTTTGATCTTTTCTTTGACCGTGCCACCATTTTTCCAGACATCCCAACTGATGCTATGCGGCTCGTTGAACAAGCCGAAGATCACTGCCGGGTGATTGGCGTATCGCGTTGCTGCGTCTTCCCAAAATTTCAGATGCTTGGGTTGGATCGCTTTGAACTCATGGAGATCAAGCAGCAGATACGCACCGCGTGACGCAGTCGCTTCAACGAGTTTGTCGACCAGTTCGCGATAGGCTTTGCCGCCGTCATTCTGGTAATCCGATTCACCGAACCAGAAATTGTGACGCACCGCCAAACGGATGACGTTGGCATGCCATTCGTCAATTGCAACGACGGTGGACGTGAAAACCTGTTCACCTTTGGCGGACCAACCCAGTGAAGGGATGTTGATACCTTGCAGCCAGACTTCCTTGCCTGCCGAGTTGATGACTTTGTCGCCGACGACTTTGAGTTCAAGCGGGTGGGCTTTACCACCATTGACGGGAAACACGGCAGTGTGTGCACGTTGCTTGGGAGCCGGCTTGTATTTCTCACCCATCGCACTGATGTATTGCAGTGAGAAGTCATCCAGATCCATCGTGCCTGACTTGACATTAAAAAGCACCGGCATGATCTGCAGCTTCACTGCTTTATCAGGAATGACCATGTCGACGGACTTGTCCTGCCAATCCATGGTGCCTTTGACACGCGGAATACCACGGACGCCCGGGGAAAGTTTCTTGTTGTTCTCATCGACGAACTGGATAAACAACGTGCCAACGAACCACGGTTTTTCACCGCGTTGCAGGTCATTGCAGCGCATCTTAAATGACAGTCTCAAAAACTTGCCAGCATCATCGGGTTTGAAATAAAACTCGCGATAGGTCAGCACGGTCTTGCCCGGCTCAGTGCTTGTCAATCGCAGGAAACGGTTATCGCCCTGCGTTTCACAACTCACGCCTTGCTCGGGTTTGAGTCCCCATTTGTAAGGTGACTGCAATGATCCGGCATGGAGATCACCATTGAGAAAAAGATTCTCCTGAGCATGTGTTGGCATGCATGACATCGTGATGATGGTGCATATCAAGATGCAAAACCAATATCTCATTCTGCTTGATCCTGTAAGACGGCGTAACGGGTCAGTAACGTGATCAACTCGGGCTCTGTGTCTCTGTGACGCTGTGGTTCAACCCAGCAAAACTCGACAACCTTTACCGCATTTTCTTCATTTCGAATTGTTTGCCCGCAAGTGCTTCCTTGACAAACTTGCCCCAGAAGTCCGTGGGGGTGTAGTTCCAGTCAGCCAGGACGCGCGGGTTGGCATTGGTGTGAAAACTCCATGCCGTCCAGTTGAGTTTGTATTTCTGGATGCAACCGATCATGTCCGGCGCCCAGGTGTAGGGGCTTTCGGGATTGGTTTGCCAAGGCATGGGCTTGGTATCGCAGCCATTTTCACCCAGTAAAATAGGGTGTTTTTCAGCAATATCCAGGAACTTGCCTTGCCAGTCGGACTTCCATGGGTAGACGTGTGTGTCGTACATGATGCCGTATCCGTCGGGGTCTTTGATGTCGTAGCCTTTGAGAATGCCCGAGAGATCGTAGGCCCAATCCAGTGCGCCGATGACGCAGATGTTTTTCGCACCGGTCTTGCGGATGGCATCGACACAGGCCTGCATGCCCGGTGATTGGAAGGTGTTGTAGGTGATCTTGTTTTCCGCTGCCACGCCTGCTTTGGCTTTGACTTTAGACTTGACTTCACCGCCGTATTTCCAGGTTTTCCAGTCGATGCTATGCGGTTCGTTGAGCAGTCCGAACATCACCGCCGGATGGTTCTTGTATCGCTTGGCTGCATCAATCCAGAATTCAATATGCTTGGGTTGGATGGCCTTGTATTCGTGAAGATCGAGTACGAGGTATGCGCCACGCGATGCGCAGGATTCAACGAGTTTATCGACGATCTCGCGATAGAGTTTACCCCCGTCATCTTCCCAGCCGCTGGTCCCAAACCAGAAGGGGGACTTGACCGGCAGGCGGATGATGTTGGCGTTCCATTCCTCGATGGCAATGACCACGGAGTTGTGAATGTAGTCACCGGTGCGCGACCATTCGAGACTGGGAATACTCACGCCTTGAAGCCAGTATTCCTTGCCATTGTCATCGACGAGTTTGTTGCCTTTGACTTTGAGCATGGGCGGGTTGGGTTTGCCACCATCCACCGGGAAGCTTGCCAATTGGGCGCGGGTTTTGGGTTTTTCAATCATCTTGTCGATGTACTTGAGGTGCATGTCATCGACGTCGAACGTACCGGCCTGCGTGTTAAACAGGCAGGGCATGATTTCGAGTTTGTTGGCACCTTCGGGGATTTTCATCTGGAAGGTTTTGTGGACCCAGTCCTTCTTGGTGCCTTTGATGTTGGGGGACTTGGCACCTTTGAGTGTCTTGCCGTCCGAGTCCTTGAAGTTCATCATGATCCGGGCATCAAACCAGGGGCGAGCACCGGGGACGACGCCATCGCAGCGCATCTTCACTTCCATTTCCAGCGCCTTGCCTGCATCTTCGGGTTCGAAGTAGATTTCGCGATAGACCAGATTCATTTTGCCCGGCTTGACGGTTTTGAGTCGCAGAAAGTGGTTACCGTTTTCCGACGCCCATTCCTGTCCATTGTCGGTTTTCAGTCCCCAGCCATCGGGTTGACCGGTCTTGCGGGTGCTGGCTTCGAAGTTGCCGTTGGAGATGAGATTTTTCTCAGCAGCCTGCGTCGTTGCGGTCATGGCAGCGACACATAACAACATTGCTGTGATGGCCCATCGTTTGATCATGTTTCGGACTCCTGTGCGTGCGGACTGAAGTTGGTTACAATTGCTATAAGCGTGTGATGACACCGAGGTCGGGTTTATTCAATGACACTTGCTGTCCTGAAGTTTCATAATCCTATCCGAGATTTGTCATCAATCAATAGCGATATGGGATAAATTTGCATATCACTAGCATAGCAATTGTCTGTTTTGACTCTCGGGAATCTGTCCATGGCCAAGATATTTGATCGCAACAATCTGAAATATCAACAAGTTAAGGTAAGTATTGAGTCTGTTGTGGATCAGCTTCAACCCGGTGATAAAATTCCATCCGAGCGAGATTTGGCAAAGCAATATGACTGCAATTTTTTAACTGTCCGTAAAGCACTGGCCTTGCTGGTCGAAGAGGGACGCATCGAAAAACGCACCGGCTCAGGCACCTTTGTCACCGATCCCAATGCTATAGCAAAGAACGTCAACCACGTCGGCATTCTCCTGCATACCTTCTCGGACCCCTATGCGTTGCGGATTGCAGGCTGCATCAGTCAGACGGCGACCGACCGGAAAATCACGCTGCATACCAAGATGATCCAGGACTATGAAGGCTCTGCCATGCAGGCTGTCGAGAGTCTGCAAGCTGAGGGCTGTTGTGCGGTCATCATCCCGTGGTTCCCGTGGGAGCAGACTCAGCAGATGCTCCAGTTTGTCGGCAATTCGCCCATCCCCGTGAGTATCCCCGCGGTCTTTCCCGGTTTGGAAGATCAGTGCTTTGCCCGCGCTGCGACCTTCGGCAAGAGTGCCACCCACTACACCGACCTCTCCGGCAAATATTTTCAAAAACTCGGTTACAACAACATCGCCTTCATCGGCCCACTCTCGGTGGACAATGACATTCTTCATCGCAAGATCATCGGCTATACCAACTTCATCGGCCAGGCCGGGTTGGATAATCTCTGCCAACTCATCGGCCCGGATACCAAGGCCATGGACAAAGTTGCCAGCAAACTCAAGCAATACAAGGGGGACCTGGCGGTGATCAGTTATGACGATCAACATGCCACGCGCTTCCTCACCGCCATGCACAAACTTGGACTTCAAGCGCCGCAGGACTTTGGCATTCTCGGTTACAACAACACCGATGCCGCCGAACATGCCGACCCACCGTTGTCCTGTCTTTATGGTGATTATGTGCATCCTGCCCAATCCATGCTTGAGAATGCGTTGGGCCTGGCGCAGGATAAAGTTGTGCAGACCACGCATTGTCGCCCGTTGTATTTCAAACTCCGTGAAAGCTGCTCGGGCAAGTTGCGTATGGGCGACAAACTCCCTGCCTTGCTCGAGGAGATTGGTTTCCTGGACATGCCTCAAGAGTTGCCGGTTCAGGACATCTGAACAACTTCACGTTCAGCTCTCAATGCCAATGACTGCATCGCTGTGCGATAAAGATGTGATGTGATGTCGGTTGATCACGCATGGGATCATTGCGTCAAAAATCTTAGATTAACATGATCAATCTCTTGACGAGAATTGTGTGCTTGCATATCGTGTAATTACACGAAAAGGAAAATATGCAATGACACATCCATTCAATCAAGCATACGCCGACGAACATCTCACCCGCAGCGGCTTTCCCCTGGGCGGGATCGGGGCAGGGATGATCTGCCTGGAAGGCTCCGGGAAACTCGCGCAGGTCTCCGTCAGACATCATCCGCAAATCTTTTTTGAACCGCTGATTTTCTCTGCCATCCATGTCAAAGGCGTGGATAACGGCACGCGTCTGCTTGAAGGTCCGGCACCGGATTGGAAGTTGGGAGCCCGTTGGGCGGGAAGCAATAATTTTCACCAGAGTTCAGGCAACGGGTTTTACAACAAGACCTATGGCATGCCTCATTTTCAGTCCACGCAGTTCACCGCACGCTTCCCCTTTGCCACCGTTGATATGACGCACCCGGACATGCCTTTGACCTGTCAACTCAAGGCGTTCAGTCCGTTTGTCCCTGGCGATTCAGAGTCCGCATCGCTACCGGTGGTATCCATGCAATACACGTTTACCAACACATCCGACAAAGCTGTTGAAGCGGTGTATTCGTTTCATGCTCATCGTGATGTGATTGCCAGTGCAGCCAAGGATCAGAAAAACAATCTCTGGCCCAACGTCATTCAGGAAGATTCCGGCTTTGTGATTTCACAGGGGGCACCGGTGGACAACCCTGCCGGTGCCGGTGAGTTTGGCGTGTGGTGTGATGCAGCGGATACGACCGTCGATACCGCGTGGTTTCGTGGCGGTTGGTTTGACACGTTGACCATGCTCATGAAGAAAATCACCAGTGGTGATACATCCGCCAAAGCGTCGTATACCGATGGTGATCCCAGCCAGGGCGGAAGCTTGTTTGTCCCACTGCAACTTGATCCGGGTCAGAGCCAAACCGTGCGTGTTCTGCTGAGTTGGTTTGTTCCTGTCAGTGATCTCAAAGCAGGGCAGACCGATGAGACTTCCTGTGGCTGTGATGATGGTCAATGCTGCACGCCCAACGAGCCGGACACCTATCGCCCGTGGTATGCTTCGCGCTTTGGCAGTGGGGCGAATCTCAGGCATTTCTGGAAGCTCAAGCATGGCACACTCCAGCAGCAAAGTGCTTTGTTTTCTGACACTTTCTTTGCAAGCACGTTACCCGATGAAGTCCTAGAAGCGGTCTCAGCAAACCTGAGTATTCTCAAATCACCAACGGTGCTCCGTCAACACGATGGCAGACTTTGGGCGTGGGAAGGATGTCACGATGATTCGGGTTGCTGTCATGGCAGTTGCACGCATGTCTGGAATTATGCCCAGGCCATCTGTCACCTGTTTCCCGATCTGGAACGGACTTTCCGCGAAACGGAGTTTGGTCCGTCCCAGAGTGCTGAAGGTGAACAGGTCTTTCGAACCAACCTGCCGATCTCCAATGCGACGTTTGGATTCCATGCAGCATCCGATGGGCAACTTGGTGGCATTGCCAAACTCTATCGCGAGTGGCGTATCAGCGGGGACACGGATTGGCTCAAGAAACTCTGGCCTGCTGCAAAACAGTCGTTGGAGTTCTGCATCAAAGCCTGGGACCCGGATGAATTGGGCATGCTCATTGAACCGCATCATAACACCTATGACATTGAGTTCTGGGGACCCGATGGTATGTGCACCTCGTTTTACCTGGCAGCACTCAAAGCTGCATCACGGATGGCGATGGCGTTGGGCGATGAACACGAACGCTACGATCAACTCTACGCTCGTGGCAAAGAGGCGATGGAAACCCAACTCTTTGACGGTGAATATTTCATTCAACAGATCCGCTGGAAAGACCTTCAAGCCAAGCCGGAATTCGAACATCAAAACAAGGACCGCTGCTATTCACCCGAAGCCGTTGCCATCCTCCAGGAGGAAGGCCCGAAGTATCAGTACGGCAAAGGCTGTCTCTCCGACGGGATTCTCGGTGACTGGATCGGTCGAACCAGTGGCCTTGAGCCGGTGGTCGATGAAGCAAAAATCACATCGCATCTTGAAAGTGTCTTCAAGTACAACTTCCGAACATCACTGGCTGATCACGTTAATCCCCAACGCTGCGGTTATGCTTGTGGTGATGAAGCGGGATTGCTGCTGTGTACATGGCCAAAGGGTGGCCGCCTGAGTTTGCCGTTCGTCTACAGCGAAGAAGTCTGGACCGGCATTGAATACCAGGTCGCATCGCACCTGATGATGTCAGGCAAAGTTCAAGAAGGTCTGGCCATCGTCCGTGCTGCACGCCAACGCTACGACGGCAGGAAACGCAATCCGTTTAATGAGATTGAATGCGGACACTGGTACGCTCGCGCGATGGCAAGCTACGGTCTGATCCAGGGACTCACCGGCATCCAATATGACGCGGTCGATCAAACCCTCACCGTCAAGCCCCAAATCTCCGGCGATTTTCAGAGTTTCCTGAGTACCGCGACCGGCTTTGGTCTGGTCAGCGTCAAAGACAATCAGGTATCCGTCGAAGTCAAGCATGGCAAGATTGATGTCAAGCACATCGACTATCAACCCTGCGAGTGATATCATTCGGCTAGTCCCTAGTCCCTAGTCCCTAGTCCCTAGTCCCTAGTCCCTAGTCCCTGATTCATGATCTCATCACTTGAACTAGCCAAACGCTGTGGGGTGTCGCAAGGCACGGTTGATCGTGCGCTGCACAACCGACCGGGCATCTCCGCCAAGACGCGCGATCGGATTCTCAAAGTCGCAGCCGAGCATGGCTATCAGGCCAACCCTGTAGCAACGGAGATGATGCAGGGTAAGAGCATCATTGTCGGTGGTTTGGTTCCCAGTCTTAACAGCATCTTTTTCATGGACCTGTTTGAAACGATCTCCCGCAAACTCGATGCGATGGGGTTGCGGTTACAGGTTTGCAGTTATGATTCACCCCAGTCCTGCATCAGTATCCTCACCGATTTTGCTGCCCGTAAGTCGGCGGGTGTGATCATGGTCCCGCCGGTGGAAGTGGATTGGAACAATATCAAGCCGATCCTCAAAAGTTTGCCAATCATCAGCCTGATTCATTCCCCGGAGATTGGTGATGTGCATGGTGTTCACCCGGATGAAGTGACAACCGGCAAAGATGCGGTCAAGGGGTTGATCAAACACGGGCATCGCCAAATCCTGATGGTCGATTATGACAACGCATCACCTGCGGTTCGCCAGCGTGCACAGGGTTATGAACAGGCCATGATCAATGCTGGCTTACAACCGATGCGCGTCTGCAAGCCGGACACCAAAACGCTGCTTAAACACATCGAAGAACACAACATCACCGCGGTGTTCTGCCACAATGATTGGCTGGCTTTGGAAGTGATCCGTCAACTGAACTCCGCATCACTGCGCGTGCCTGAGGAGGTGTCGGTGTTAGGCGTGGATGATAGTCCGACGTTTATCACGCTATGCGATCAGGTGACCACGATGCACTATCCCGCAGAGGATATCGCTGAACATGTGGCCGCGATTCTCAAGGGCAAACCCCTGAAATGCCGGGTCAAACCATGCACATGGATCGGGCGCAAAAGTGTGCGTGCGATTTGAAACACATCGGTGTATTTGAGATGTCTGTAAAAATGCTCAAATGCAATGCAGTTCCATGCTGCGGAGTTTGACCGGGCCGTCAGCGTCGAGCACACGCAGTCGGAGTTTACTGCAGTAAAACTCGGGCAGGCGGATGATTTGTTTGTGGCCAATGGTCAGGCCCTGATGCATCGAGAAAAACCGACCTTTACCAAAGCCGTTGATGTCGATGGTGTAGCGTTTGACCGCTTCGCCGTCGGTCAAGTCTTCCTGGATAACGATGAAGTTGCAGTCGCTTTTAGCGGTATTTTCATTGTCATAGGTCCAGGTCATGCCATCGTCACTGGCTTCAAAATCTGCCAGCGTTGCAAAGGGTTTGGCTTGACGCTGGGCGATGTACTGTCCCATACCGATCAGCGATTGGCTATCGAGTTCCGGGAGCAGGCCACGTCGATCCGGGCCGATGTTAATGAGCATATTGGCGCCGCGTCCGACGGACATATCGTAGATGTCAACGCATTGTTTGACGGTTTTGACGGTGTGGACATCGTTCTCACTGTAGAACCAATTTCGCCTGCGCATCCGCATGTCGCATTCGACGGGTAACCAGCGTAACGCTGCATTGCCAAGATCGTCTTTCTCGTCGGTTTGAATGGAGAAGTCCACGGCAGAGACGACGTTGGTGTTGTCCAGGCCGGTGTAACCTTGTTCGTTGCCACACCAGCGGTAGTCGGGATCACCCATGTTGAAGATGAGGATGTCGGGTTGCATTTTTCGGATCTCGCCGGTGATGCGGGCCCAGTCGTATTCGTGACCTTCCGAGCCGCAGCCATCGAACCAGAGACAGTCGATCTTGCCATAGCGTCCGTCGAGCAGTTCGCTGACCTGGTTGATGAAATAGTCATCGTAGCCACCTGCATCTTTCATCGAGACATCAGCAGGCAGGCCCGAGAGTCCGTCAGCCTGGGCGGGGGAGTAGTAAATGCCGGGCTTGATGCCGAACTCGGCACAGGCATCGACGTACTCACGGACGACATCCCCTTTGCCGTCTTTCCAAGGGGAATTCTTCACCGAGTAAGGTGTATACTCACTGGGCCAGTTGGCAAAACCGTCATGATGCTTGGCGGTGAGGACTGAGTATTTCACACCCGCGTTTTGACACACCTGCATCCACTGGCGGCAATCAAGCTCCGTCGGATTGAAGCCCGAGGGCGGCATCGGTTTGCCATCCCAGTCTTTGTGACCTTCATAAAACGTACGGATGCCAAAGTGCAGAAACAGGCCCAGTTCCCAATCCTGAAATTCGAGTTGACGGGACGTGGGGACGGGACGGGTGACGGTGGGGGCGATGTCGGACATGCAACACTCTCAGCCATGTTCAGATCAGCAACGAACAGGTTGACGCTCAACCTTTGGACAAGCATTGTAATACGTCACCGTTGTCTAAGGCAGGGACCAGTTGTGTCCGAAAGACGAGAAGATGTATCCACGACAGGGCAGGACTTGGCGGATCACGATTGTTGGAGGAAATGGGACTCAAGTCGACGATACCACATGATCGCCACGATCACTAAACAGACAGCAGCAGCCAGTTGTATCCATGTCCCCAGACCCACCGCACGGTGAAAGACCATGGCAGCGAAGCGTGTATCCCCCATGTCCGTAAAGGCCAACCCCAGATGTATCAGCCAACCGCTTAGCAGTAGGCAGATACTCCCGACCGCCAGGCGTCCAACCCAATGGATTGAACCGTTGGAACAGCCGTGTCTGATGGTCATCAGGCGTGTGGCCAGGTAGACGCTTAACCAAATCCCCATGGCCATGATCAGGAACCAGGCTGAGTGATAACCACCTGTCCGATTGAGAATGGCCGGATGCCTGCCTGTGACGGCTTGCCCGATGATCGTCAGCGTGACCGCCAGACTCGCCAGAGCCGTGAGTGTAATCGGTAAGGTCCAGTTGTTACGCATCCACTTTGCTATTGTCGGGACGCATTGCAGCCATGTGATAATCATCAGACCCAAAGCAAAACTCAGGCATGGGCGTATTGGTGATGTGTGATGGATGACGATCCCGTGATACACCAGTGGATCCCCATTGGCAACGAAGCGATGCCAGGCATCCCATGAGAGCATGTTCAACACACTGCAGAAAATGGCCATGCATCCCAGGCAGATCGGCAGGGCGACAAAGAGTTGGGTGAGTCCCTTTGACAACCTTGTTTGCCTTGGGATCAGGGCACTGTAGCAGGCCGTCAACGGGATCAACAGACTCACGAGCAGGGCATAGGCTGCGTACTGCCAACCACCGAGCCAGGGCATGTTCTGGCCATGGAGTTGGAATTGCTCTGGTATCCTGCCGTTAAACCCCATGACATTGAGCATCATCGCGTTGGGCAGATCGGTTGTCAGATGCATCCAACGTGATTCTATCGGATGGGGTAATGTGCTCAAAAACCACACCAGCCAAAGTAGAACAGTCAGTCCAACCCAGATGGGGCGGATGATCGTCAACAATAAATCGGATGTTGATTGGGTGTGTCGACTTGAAAGAGGCCGATGTCTTTGACGCACACCCCCCGGATGCGAGAGCTTTTCCAAAACGTCCCCCTTGCACTTTCAATTCCCGTGCGACAGGGGATACCATAGCTGATAGCCAACCGGTTCAAGATCACTTAATCAGGTGAAAAAGGCAGGTTTGTCGGTCTTAACAGATCGTATTGTCAATCGGTGTTTTCAGATATGTGATACTCACTCATCGCTCAAACCCAACATCTCTGGCAAGTTGCCCATTGGCAGGCATGATCCCGGCAGAGATCATCAGACGTAGCAATGCACACAACGGTTTGTCTTCGATCAAACGTGTCTTGTTCAGGAAAGTCAGATAGTCCTGGCCATGCTGCAGAAAACACAGGTCGACCATTGCGCCCAGCAGTGCCTCCAATCCCAGTTTCTGCATGGCAGCGATCGATGCGGATTGTTCAGGTGGTTGTCGCATCTCACGGGCCATTACCCAACTCTGCCAAACCAACTGGACTTCATCGATCACAAACCGGCTGTGTGCTGCAATCTGGAGTAGTGCCTGTTGTGGCAGGTGATACTGGTACACCGGATACCCCGGCCGAATCGTGTTGCTCAACTCCAGGTAACTTAACGCAATCCGGTGCCCACACTCCGGGCAACTGCTGTCCTTGGCCAGCGTCCGCAGATTGTACCCACAGCTCAAGCAGAAAAAGTCATGCGTGATGGTCGGGGAGTAGGTCCACTGCATGCGTATCAGGATACTCGATCCGCGTGTTTTTGAGCAGCGACTTTGGCGACGTCCAGTGACACTTCAATACGCTGGCCACACTCCGGGCAGCTGTCAATGCCTGCAAGCAGACTGCCGGTCAGATCGTACTGACAGGTCTGGCATTGCCAAAGCGGAGTATCACTTAACAGGTTGACGCCTTGTTCGGTGGCAACACGTTTGATGTGCTCAACGGATGATTCCTTGGGAGGCAGCCAGATATAAGCAAGGAGCATTAACACATGCCATGACCATGTTGCAACCAGTAGAAAATGGATGTTGAGAATCACAATGCCGCGGTTTCTCTGGGGGTTGAGTATGTCCCATTTACTCAAGACACCCAAAACGATAAGACATGGGATATAGCCCAGCAGTAGCGCCACAACACCGGTTGCATGGAAGTAAAACCGTTGAATCCAATTCCAGCGTCTGGCTTGACTCACCGTCAAACCACCGTAGCAAATCAAGATGGACAGCATCAACATCAGGATTGGGCCGAGCATCCTCGTGCTGGGAATGCTTTGCCCATAGCTTCGGATACTACCACGTTTGGATTGGGTGATGATCCACCAGAAATTGGTTTTCGTGTATGTGAATACAAGCAGGACCAAAGCCATGAGCAACAGGCCCAATGGAATCGCATCCAGGAGTGTGTGAATCTTTCGGTGGACCGGTGTTTTGCGTTGAAACAGTGCAATCCAGACCGTCGCGACAATCATCAGGATCGGCATCCCGAATCCTGGGAGATTGACGATCCAATCATCCGGCCGGACACTGTCTGAGCCGACGTGTTTGACCCGCCATGCAATGAGTCCGTCCCACCCCATGATGCCCAGCAGACCATTGCTGATCATGGCGAAGTGAAAGAGCCCAAGCAGCAATGCCAGAAAAATCGTTGGCTTGATGGGATGTAAGATGCTTCGTCGAAGATAAGGTAATTCAACGATCGTTTCTGTCATATCCGACATGTTTGGATTCCCCGGAGTTGATAGCAAGCGAGCTTCACTTCTTCCACGTCAGCAGCATACCGACGCCAACGATCATATCACGAACCAATCAATGCATCGCTTGTTGCATGCAAAACAAAACAATTGGCAGCAGGACCAACCAGATCAAAAACAAGGCCCAGACTCTACCCGCTTTGAGGTTGTAATCGTTAAGCAGAACCGGCCAGGATTTTTTCATGACAAAGTGACCAAAGCCAAACTCAAAGGCCACCGTCATCAACAGCCAGATCAGACCAATCGCAATGGCATCTGTGAGTTGATCAAGCGGTCGAAATAGGTGTAAGACGAACACGGCTGCGGTGATGAGAATACTGCCGGTGATCGTGGAAAGTTGATGTGCTCGCAGTTCGCTGTAGCGAGATAACAAGACTTTCTCACGAAACGCACCATTGGCAATGGCGAGTATCATCAACACAAACCAGAAGCAGGTGTAAAGGAGGATGATCATGGAGAATATTACACTCTTTTTTGCATAATGTATTCTGGCATGCTTCACTCAATGATAAACGCATCTTAACTCATGGATGGAAGCTTGAGATGACTCTTGAAGTCTCAACAGTGGATGATTATTGGGGACAATCATGGCGTCAAAGCCAATGTCTTTAGCCAGTTGACTTTTGGTCGGAATGATATTTGCTATTGCCATCAAGGTTAGCAGATAACGGATTGTATTTTCATTCGCAAGACCATGTTCAGTCAATGCTTCATGATATTCGTTTCCATATAAAACATAGAACACGTCAGTTAATGCATCAAGCAACTGCTCAAAACTAATTTGGTGGATCAGGTTGTCCATGTGTAATTGATGATCATTAGGATTGGTGCGCAGTTTTACGGTCAAATTAAAACACTGGTATACCAAGTGAACATCTTCGAGTGATAACCTGCTACATGCTGCAACATTGACTAATGATCTGTTATACATTACGCCATGTTCAGCGTTTTTACTTTGTAACGATCGAATCAATAACAGATAGTTTTCTGCTATTGGCTGATCGCATACTGGACAAACCCCGTCTTTATCTTTCGACTTCAGATTGAAGTTGCATTTTCGGCAAAACAAATCATGTTTTATTGTGTTGGAATACTCTGGCATTGCTGGCCAATTAAAGTTGATATCAAAATATGAAATACTTCTGCTGAGTCCTATTTCTTCCATGCCAATAGCATACCGCCACCAACACCGACGATCATGGCATCGACGCGATCGTCTTCGCGGACACTCATGTTAAATTCGTGCATGAAGTGATCCATGTCGTAGTCTTCAGCATCGTCCTTGATGTGCATGAGAATGTTGTCCAGCACGATCACGCCACCATGTTTGAGCAGGGTGTAGCAGCGTTCGTAATAGTCGGGATAGGGCGGTTTGTCTGCATCAATAAACGCGAAGTCGAATTGACCGGCCTGCCCCTGTTCAATGAGTTGATCAAGTGTTTCGATGGCAGGGGCGATCCGCAGATCAATCTTGAAATCGACATCCGCCTGTTTCCAGTAGGGCTTGCCAATGGCGGTCCATTCGTCACTGACATCGCAGCAGATCAGTTGGCCATCATGCGGCAGGGCGGTAGCAAGACACAACGCGCTGTATCCGGTGAACGTGCCAACTTCGATCGCGCGTCGTGCGTGGGTCATCTTGATGAGCAAGGACAGAAACGCACCCTGATCCGGGCTGACCTGCATGTTGCTGTTGGGCAACTTGGCGGTCTCTTCACGTAACTGCTGTTGCAACTCCGATTCATGGATCATGGTCTGATTGATGTAGCTGGCGATGAGTTCAGATTTGAGATTGGACTTAAAGGCCATGCAGATTCTCCCGAAATTGGAGGATGATTCGGACAGTATCAGTGTACACCGATTGGCTGGCAATGACATCCCTGAATTGCAACAGTGTTTAATCTGATCGCTACTTTGCCAACGGGTTTTGTTCCCATTGCTTGCGATAGGTTTGGTTGCCGAAGTTGGGCAGGTCTTCAAAAAACAGCATCATGCCCGAGCCGCGCAGCGGGTGGCCGTTTTCAAGGCAGTCAACCATGTACCGCTGCAAGGATGAATCGCGTGGCAGGGTCGCAGGATCAATGTTCTCATCTTGCTTGAGGAAGACGAAATTGATACCTGAACGACCGCTCGTGGGGATGGGATACAGATACAACTCGCGCAACAGCTTGGCCAGGTTTGAGTCGGGCAATGCCGTATCAAACGCAGGATTCAAAATCCATGATTGGCAGACAATGGTCTTGGGCAATTCATCGGGGAAATGCTTGGGGAAAAAGGTCTGCGCCTGTTTGAATGATGCCAAACAGTTGGGCAGAGACATCCCGCCCCCCGGTGGGATATGCATGTTCAACACCATGTCACCCGGCTTAAGCACACATTGCCAATCCGCCATATCCAACGTGATTGCATTTGCCAGGGCATGTCCGTTGGGATGAATCGGATGGCCGATGACGCGATCCTGATAGATGGAAAGTTTGGATGTCCAGCCGTGTGTTTGATCGAATTGATCATTGATGCCATCCACGTAGCCTTGCCCGTCATAACGCACGTCATCAGGAGCCAGCAGCAGTTTTTGTTTGGATTGGCGGTGTTCGTATACCTGATACTGGCAAGGCAACGGTTCCAGACAAAACTCCAACCGACCCAGGCGAAACAGGCGGCCTTTGGGATAGTCTGAGAGCCAACGGAACTGGCTTTGCAGCACGCCAGGATTGCCATCGTGAGCCAGTTGATGATTTTTGTTAAAACCCATCAGTTCCAGGAGCGTGTCATGGGTGACTTCCGGGGCGATACCCAACTGACGGTGTTTGGCTTGTGTCAACGGGACATGTCCCAGACCGATGATCAGGTAGAACATCCCTGCCAGCGATTCGCCGAGTTGTTGATCAAACCGAGGCCAATCTTTGAACACCATCGTGTCAGCCATGTAGTTCTGGAAGTAGGCATGCCAGGCGAGTGCGGTGAAGGCAGGGGATGCCGTGATGCGCTTGGCGGTCTGATGTAATGCCTCATCCACTTCCGGCTCAATTGAGCAGGCTTGGCGGGCAAGTGTGTATTGTTCAGGGCGAAGAAAATCGGGGATGTCATCGCAGGCCGCGTTCATGGATTGTTGCCAACCGTCACCGATGATGGGCGTGAGATTCTCCGGGAGATTCAATTCTTGGATGACGGATTGTAAATCGCGTTGATGCCAGGGGTGCATAGTCAGTGTCCAATGGTTTGCGTCGTGTGTGTGGAGCGTTGAGGGCTTGTGTTCTGAGCAGTAAATGCTGATGACCTGCCGATTATTCCCCGTCGAATGAAAGGTCTTGATCGTCACAGTATCCGCAAGATGAAAGCATCACTTGGACTTCTTGGCAATGATCCAGATGGCATGCACCAGACCCGGCACATAACCGCAGATCGTCAGCAGGATGTTCAGCCAGAAATGCAGGCCGATGCCGACGCGGAAGAAGACGCCCAGGGGCGGCAGGAGGATGGAGAGTATCACGCGTATCAAGTCTGCCATGAGGTGATTCCTTTTTAATCGATTGCTTGAAGATACATCATAATCCAATCAGCAATATTTTGGCGGTGGTCATTGCTTCGGATCAGCCCCAAGCCTGAAAATGCTTTGCTTTTGCATCATTTGACGTAGAATAATGACATGGTGTTTGTCACTTCAGACACGCCATCCCACCCGCATCGGACAGCGCTCTGCTCTGTCTCCCGCCTGATGAATTGAAAGGAATCGACATGGTTTCTAAGCACGCTTTGGTGATATTGGTTTTGTCATTGCTGAGTCTTGTCCTGACCACCGTCAATGTTGCACAGGCTCAGAAACTCAAACCTCAGGCACAGATCGGCATCAACCTCGCAGGCATTGTCGATTGGAACACCGAACTGCCACTCAAGGATGTGTTTAAAATGTCACGCAACTGGATCAGCCAACGCCAGGGCCAAAGTTGGGGCAAGGGGCCTTCGCTTGATCTGGATGAACACGGCTATGTCACCAAGCTCGATGACGGCTGCTATGTTGAAACGCCCATGCGGACCATCGACGGCGGACATTATCCCAGCGGTCGCTATGTGTTGACCCACAAGGGCAAAGGTGATATCGAGTTCTGGGGCGCAGCCCGCATCCTCGATGCCCAACCCGGTCGGATCGTAGCCGATGTCGATTCACGACGCGGCACCATCTGGTTACGCATCAAGTCCGTCGATCCCAATGATCACATTCGTGATATGCATTTGATGCTCGAATCCGATCTGGAAACCTACGAGCAAAACCCGTGGGCGGCACACTTCCTCCGACGTTGGCAAGGCTTCGCAACACTGCGGTACATGAATTTTATGGCAACGAATCGCAACCACATCCGCACATGGGAAGACCGCCCGAAAGTGGACGATGCCAACTGGACGGATCGCGGTTTGCCCCTTGAAATCATGTGTGATCTGGCTAACCGTCTGCAGATCGACCCGTGGTTCTGTATCCCGCATGAAGCTGACGATAACTATGTTCGCCAGTTCGTCAAACAAGCCGATCAACTGCTGGACCCGAACCTGAAAATGTACATCGAGTACTCCAACGAAGTCTGGAACGGGATCTTTGAAGCTAACCGCTATGCAGCGAAAAAAGGGCAGGAGATGGGCCTTGCAGACAAGCCATGGGAAGCTGCCTGGTCGTATTACTCGGTTCGAAATATTGAGATTTTCAAAATCGTTGCAGATGTTTTCGGTGACCGATTGCAGGATCGCGTCGTCCGCGTGCTTGCATCACAGGCAGCAAACAGTTGGGTGAGTAACCGCATCTGTGAATACCGTGGGGCACACCAGTATGCGGACGCCTTGGCGATTGCGCCTTACATCTCCATGAACATCAACACCGAGCAGGCGCCGCAGGTGGTCAGCCAATCCGTGACGCAGATTCTGGATCATGTGGAAAATGAAGCGTTGCCTGAGTGTATCAAGTGGATGCAGGACAATAAAAAAGTTGCTCAGAAGTATCACCTCAAGCTCATCGCTTACGAAGGTGGTCAGCATTTGGTGGGTATCCAAGGCGCGGAGAACAATGATGCGCTGACCGAGAAACTCCAGGCAGTCAATCGTCACCCGCGCATGGCAGGGATTTACAAAAAGTATTACGACGCATGGGCCAAGGCAGGGGGCGGTGTCTTTGCGACGTTCATCTCCACCGAACGTTGGCATAAGTGGGGCAGTTGGGGCTTGGTCGAGTTCTACGACAGCAACCCCGCGGACTATCCCAAGATGCAGGCAACCTTGCAGTGGGCCAAGGAACACGGCCAGAAGGTTAATTTGCGGTAGCATTTTTCAGTTGAAGATAAAAAAATCGGTTCAAGGTAATGGGGTATTTATGTCTGTCGGATTGGTGTCGCCGGAACTTAAAGCATGTCTTGATGATGGCGCATTCAGCGGTGTCGTACAGGTGAAACTTCACGGGCAAATCTGCCTGGAGCATGTCGCAGGGCAGAAGCAGTTGGCAGGGGATGATCCCATTGTGTTGTCAACCCGGTTTTCAGTCGCTTCGATCACCAAGATGTTCACTGCAGTATGCGTGATGCAGTTGGTTGAACAAGGACTGGTTGCGTTGGATGCTTCATTGGTCAGCTATTTGCCGGAACTTGCGGGGCAGTTGCCCCAAGAGATGACGGTGGATGGTTTATTAACGCATCGTTCGGGTTTGGGGGATTATCTGGATGATGATGCTCAATTACCATTCGAACATTTCCCGCTTAAGCAGTTGGATCATGTACGTGCCTTTCTGCCTTACATCTTGGATGCACCAAGGTATGAAGCAGGGCGTTTTCGTTACAGTTCTGCGGGGTATGTGTTGCTGGGTTTGCTGATCGAAGAACTCACGGGAGTGTCCTATCAGGATGCAGTCAAGCAGATGATTCTTGAGCCTGCCGATTTAGTGCAAACCGGTTTTGATGCGATGGATAACCCTCTCACGGATTTTGCAGTTGGCGTACTGAGTGATGGTCGATCCAACCTTGCTCATCTCCCAGCAGTGGGTGGGCCCGATGGCGGGATATTGACCAACCTGCCGGATTTGATTGCTTTCTGGGATTGGTTGAATATGGGGTCAGGACTCAGTGCGAATCATCGTGAATTACTCTTTGAGAAAGTCACGATTCACAATCCGTCTGTTGCTTATGGGCGTGGGTTTGATGTATTGACTTTTGCGAATCAGACTTGGTGCGGCCACACCGGCAGTGACCCGGGCATCTCTGCTCGTACGGTCTTTGCCCGTGAGTCGGACAGCCATATCATCGTGCTCTGTAATCGCATTTCCATTGCGTTTAAGATATTCAGATTGATCCGAGAAGAGTTGATGAACACTGGCTGATGAGATGACGTCAGAGGTGGATATTGATAGGATCGTGCAACTGCGTTAAGTGTCCGGGGACTGTGCATGTCCGAGCTTGAAGATTCACGAATCCAAATCAAAAATGACGCTCGATCTTTGGCGGTGACAATCCTGCCACGACCGATGGGGCGGTCATTTGCCCGGATCATGGCCTGGCTGATGTGCTGGGCGTTTGCATCATCACTGATGCTCTATGCAGGCGTCTACTTCTGGCAATTCACATCCATGCATGCTGAAGGTATCCGTGGCGGGGGATTGGCCAAGGCTTTTATCCTCATTGCCATGCTGTTCTGGTTCGGATTGTGGTTTAAGCGGGGGATGCGCAGCCTCTGGAAGCTGGCCTGGTGTCTGACCGGCCGACACGAACTCTTCGTCAGCGTCAATACCTTCGTATCCACCCGCTATTGCTGTGGCTTCAAGTGCGAAAAAAAATTGCATCTCCCGGACATCAAACACCTGCACGTGATGCGCGATGAGGAATTAACCGAGAGTATGGACGTTTCCGAGTTGCTGCTGGACAACAGCTACCTGTCCTACCAACAACGCGGCGTCTTCCGATACATGCATTTTGAGATGTCAGTGGGGGCGCTAAGTGAGATTTTTTCGGAGATTCGCAGATTACTTCCGGGGTGTTGTGATAAACAATCGTGATTGAACCAGTTTGGGTGGGAAGCGATTACCATGGCTTTGATTAAACCGGCACAACCGAGACATCGAAAAGAAGTCATTTTGAATGGCTTACGCTATATCATCCCAGCTCAGCGACAGTGGCTTGGGATGTTGTTTATGGTTGCTTGGTTATCTGTGTGGGCAATTGCTGAAATTGGAATTTTGAGCTTTTGCTTCTCTTGCATCAGGTCGATTTGGACGGACGGTTTGCCAAAAGGAGGGGCACTATTCGGTGGGGCATTTATCGGTCTATTGATCACTATTTGGCTGGCATTTTGGACATATGGCGGGATGGTCGCGATTGCATCGATTGTCTGGCAGCTTTTCGGCAGAGAAATCCTTACAGTAACGCCTTTGATTTTGAGCATTGAAAATCGAGCATTGTGTTTGAAACGTTCCTATGAATACCCAATCTCCGAGGTAAAAGATATTCGTGTGAATCGCTGGCCGGTTTCTAGTGATGACGATAAGCAGACAGAGGATGAGGCAGGTGGTTTGGCAATGGATCACGGGATGGCCACGATTTATTTCGCTCAAGAGATCGAAGAAGCTGAAGCCAAATGGATCTGGTCAGAGATTAATCAATTGCTACCCGAGCATTGTACGGATGTATTTCATGCAAGTGTTTGATCAAGATATCAAGCCCGTCAGATTCGACCTTTGGTCTCATCTGGTAGCTTGGGGTTGTTGATTGGGATCAAGTGAATGAGAAGCAGCAGGGCGATGGGCGCGTAAAAAAAGCACTGATCAAAGACCAGTGCTTTTTGTTTTGTTAGTGAAAATCACTGACAAGTAAACAGTTTGTACATGCTTCGCTCAATGTTGCCATCAAGCTATCCCTTCGAGAAGGGGCAAGGATGTGCTGACAGATCAGGGAGACAGATCTCTCTGTTTTCCCTGTCTACGTATATCCCGTAGAAAGGAGGTGATCCAGCCGCAGGTTCCCCTACGGCTACCTTGTTACGACTTAGTCCCAGTCACCGAGTTGACCGTAGGCACCACTGAATCGTGGCGACTTTGGGTCCCCCCAGCTCCCATGACTTGACGGGCGGTGTGTACAAGGCTCAGGAACATATTCACCGCGTCGTAGCTGATACGCGATTACTAGCGATTCCGACTTCATGTGGTCGAGTTGCAGACCACAATCTGAACTGGGCGGCGCTTTTTGCGATTTGCTCCACGTTACCGTATCGCTTCGCTCTGTACGCCGCATTGTAGCACGTGTGCAGCCCTGGGCATAAAGGCCATGAGGACTTGACGTCATCCCCACCTTCCTCCGGTTTGACACCGGCAGTCTCGCTAGAGTCCTCAGCATTACCTGTTAGCAACTAACGATAGGGGTTTCGCTCGTTAAGGGACTTAACCCGACACTTCACAGCACGAGCTGACGACAGCCATGCAGCACCTGTGTATGTTCCACTCAAAGAGTGTGGCTCTCCTTTCGGAAAGTTAATCCATACATGTCAAACCCAGGATAAGGTTCTTCGCGTTGCCTCGAATTAAGCCACATGCTCCACCGCTTGTGTGAGCCCCCGTCAATTCCTTTGAGTTTTAGTCTTGCGACCGTACTCCCCAGGCGGTACACTAAACACTTTAGCTTCGTCCAAGCTGGCGTCAGAGCCCTCTCGAACTAGTGTACATCGTTTACGGCGTGGACTACCGGGGTATCTAATCCCGTTCGATACCCACGCTTTCGTGTCTCAGCGTCAGAATCGGCCCAGCAGCTTGCCTTCGCCTTTGGCGTTCCAATAGATATCTACGCATTTCACCGCTCCACCTATTGTTCCAGCTGCCCCTACCGACCTCAAGTCATGCAGTATACCCAGCAGTTCCAGGGTTGAGCCCTGGGATTTCACAAGGTACTTACATAACGGCCTACACACCCTTTAAGCCCAGTGATTCCGATTAACGCTCGGGCCCTTCGTATTACCGCGGCTGCTGGCACGAAGTTAGCCGGCCCTTCCTCTGAGATTCCTCATTGTGTTGGTGGTCTCTGACAGTGGTTTACACCCCAAGGGGCTTCATCCCACACGCGGCATTGCTCCGTCAGGCTTTCGCCCATTGCGGAATATTCGTCGCTGCAGCCTCCCGTAGGAGTCCGGGCAGTGTCTCAGTCCCGATGCGGCGGGTCGTGCTCTCACACCCGCTAGCCGTCTTAGCCTTGGTAAGCCATTACCTTACCAACAAGCTGATAGCACATTTCCCGATCTCAAGGCAGCAAGCCTTTGCCTGAAAAACCATACGATTCATCAGGATTATGAGGTATTACCACCGGTTTCCCAGAGCTATCCCTCACCTTGAGGCACGTTAGAAATGTATTCCTCGCCCTTCCGCCACTCTACTCGCCACCGAAGTGACTTTCGCGTTCGACTTGCATGCTTTAGCCATGCCGCCAGCGTTCAATCTGAGCCAGGATCAAACTCTTCAATTATATTCGTTGCAACTCCCACAAGGGGAGATAAGCTTCAAATGTTTGAAGGCGATCTTGGTTACCTTTACTGTTTGAAAGTAAAAGGGTCGCCAATCAGATGTTCAAAGACATCTGATTGTTTAAAAAACTCACAATCATTACAAATTAAAAAAGGGGTACTTTTTTCTTTGGTATGCATCATAAGAATGTGAGCCCGCAAGTTTCATCGGCTGTGAACCCGATTCCCTTGCTTGGATAATTTTATCCTCAAGCGGCCGGTTTATGAACCCGACTCGCAGGAGGTCACATCCTCACGCATATGTCGTACAAACTGTTTACTTGTCAAAGATCGTCACTTAGAAGCTTTAGCAACTTCTTGTTTTTCAGTGACTTGTCACTCGGCGTCGCGTTGTTTTGCGTTGCGTTGTGCGTCACTTGTGAGGGAGGAATTATGCTGATTTAAATTCATCTGTCAACCGCATGGGTTCGTTATTTCGGAATTTTTTTCATCCCGATCAGCTCGTCGCTCCCTGACGAGAAGAACCATTGTGCCATAAAACCGATTGTGTGTCAATCATTATCAATCAATTTACAACAAGTTAGAAAAGATCAGCCTCTGCAGGTACTTAGGTCTGAAATCGTTATTCTGACCCCGAAAAAAACTTTGGAATTGTGCCCAAAATCCCGGCAATCGACCCTAAATAGGGGTCGCGCGCGCAGTTTTCGGGCACTGAAACCATCCGATTTTGCTCTCCGCCAACCCTCAAACACCCCCAAATTCCTCCTCGACACCCCGTTTTTCTACCATGCAAGGCCTTGGGTAAGGCACTTTTACACGGATATTTGTGGATAACCTGTCGATAAGACTGAGCTAATCATATCCCAATTGGCAGATTTGCCTTCTGAAAGTCGGATCATGCCCTCAAAATCAGAGCCATGGCCTTCGATTTGGCATCTTTGTCTCTGTTTTGGGGTGGGGCAGTCGCTATATTTGACCTTCAGGCCGCTCAGTTGCAGTCATCAAGACATGCAAATCGGCATCGGACGCACTGAAAATGGGAATGAGCACGACTTCATAGATGAGCGACGGTCTCTTGGGCATCGGGAACTCTGTTATATGGCTGATTTCACACACAATCCTGCAGAAACATCCCAATTACCAGCATCAATCCTGTGTCATCGCTTGCTTGAACCGATTGCAACTTGCCCGCAAGTTTCGCGGGTGGTGGTGTTCGGATCATTGGCAGGTGATGCAGCAGATGCCTACAGCGATGTGGACTTGTTGGTGGCGGTTGAGGATGAACAAGCTGCGTGGGATGTGACTAGCATTATCAGGCGAACGTTGCAGGTACTTTTTTACAGGATGTTTTCAAGCGATCGTCAGCCGGCAGGGCGGTATTGGTTTGCAGGTCAATCGCCGTTGACACGTTTGGATATCAGTTTTCACACGCCTGAACAACTGGCAATGATCTGTCAGACACGCATGTACCAGGGACATCCAATTGCATGCCGGGAGTTGTATCGACGTGAACCTGTATGCCGTGTTTCCAGTGACGTGACGTCTGCATCATCACAGTTACAGCTACCACTTCAGATCACTGAATTGGAAGCACACTTCGGTTCGTGCATCTATCGCCTGAGCCGTGCGATCAGTTGCGCGATGCGCAGTCAGCCATATCGACACCGTCTTGAAGACTGTGTGCAGGACCTGCAACAAGCCATGACACAAACACAAACTCATCGCTTAGCAGGAGGGGATGGCCACGCATTGGGGCATGCACTATTGCAACTGGTCAAGACTTTGGCCCTGGATCACGCTGCGGATGTCTGACGTTCACCCACCAACAGTTTCAATCGCGTGACAACCTGATCGACATCACGAGCCTGTGTGCTGAGCGTTTCGGAGATGGCGGCTTCTTCCTCGGAGTTGGCAGCGTTTTGCTGAGCCAGTTGATTGAGTTGATCGACTGCTCTTGAGACTTGATGCATCGACTCGCGTTGTTCCTTGTCGGTGTTTGCAATGCGCAATGTTAATTCACTGACATGGTTGGCGCTTTGCTGCATCTTGTCCAATGATTGGATGACTTCCTCGTTGATCGTCACGCCGGTCTCTGCGTTGTGTACCGCATCACCGATCAATTCACTGGTGCTTTTTGCCGCTTCAGAAGACCGGTGTGCCAGGCTTCTCACTTCATCGGCAACGACGGCAAATCCTTTACCCGCTTCACCGGCGCGGGCGGCTTCGACTGCGGCATTCAGGGCCAGTAAGTTCGTTCGGAAGGCGATTTCCTCGATGGTTTTGATGATGCCGGCGGTTTGATCGGCTGAGGCTTTGATCTGGTGCATGGCGTTGCTCAGTCGGTCGATGGCTTCGTTGCCGTCCTGGACATCGCGTAATGTCTGCTGCGAATGCTGGCGGGATTCGGTGAGATCATGACTGTTGCGATCGTTGCGTGAGTTCAGTTCGCTGATGGTTGCTGTGATCTGTTCGATGCCTGCTGCCTGTTGTGTCGCACCAGCAGCAAGGGTTTGACTGGTTTGGGCGATTTGGCTTGCAGCCTGTGTCACTTCATGGGAACGGGCGGTCAAAGTCACCACGGTCTGGTTGAGCAGACGGTTGAGCGATGTGCTGACCCACACGGTAAACACCACGCAGAGTACACCAATGATCAAGCCACCGAATTGCACGCTCATAAGCATATTGGTCTTGGCTTCGGTTGCACGCTGCATCATGCCGACTGCTGCGTTCATTTCCTTGAGCAGGGTCATGTTCTGTGCCAGGGCATCGTTGATGTGTTTGGCATCGGTGGGTTGCCTGCCGGTGAGCATGGCATCAAGCGTGCCTTCGAATGTCTTCCAAAGTTGTGTGACCTTCTGAAGCTGAGCAGCGACTGGGCCGATGGACGGCGGACATTGAGCGTAGGTGGTTTTGTCATTGATGACGAATTGCTCGGGCGCCTGACCGCCATCCCGCAACGCGGTGAGTGTCATGTCAAAGACCTTCATGGTCATGCGGGTCTGAGCAATCGCCTTCTCGTCAGACTTGCCATCGTGCATGTGCTGAAGACTGACCATCATTTCTTTGAACATCTTTTGCGTGAGCATGCGCTGACGACCTGCAAGGTTGATGTTCTGACCATCAAACTTCTGGCCGTTGACCACCCAGCTTGTGGTGGCAACCATCGCAACAATGACAAGTGTCGGTAACAGTCCAAGCAACAGCAGGCGGGTGCGTAGTTTCATGTGACGAGATCCAACTTGAGGTTTATGTTCAACAGCACAACAACAAACTGGAAAATAGACATCCAGAATTAGAATTCGTATCGGATTTATATACCCCGCTCTTAAGCTTTTAAACTGAATAACTCAATGGGGCCCCATATTCAGTGACCTCAACCAACATTGGATCAGTCCATAACGTGAACAGACGTGTTATCACGACGTTTCAGGGAAATGGTGAAACGATGAGTGGCAATAATGCGTTTAACTGGCGTGTATAACGACGTTCGACATGCGATGCATCACACGCATCGGTCGTTATGACAACGCTAAACCAAATGGAAATGACTGGGTATTACAAGCCGAAGACTTCACGCAAAGTCACGTCCATGAGACTTTCAGCCTTGAGATTGGGGCAGTCATGACACTGCTGCTGGCATTCGTCGTGTTGCTCATCATGTTGATGATCCTGATGCGAACTGCAAGTACGATCAGCTTCAACCGCATCACCGTCGGATACCGTTTGGCTCAGATAAGCCGGTTTGTCATGAATGCGGGGCATGGGATTCTCCTCCGTCCGTGATGTCACAGGATAAACAAACCTGTAAATCCAGCTTTTTATCATATCAATAGACCTTCATATCCGGCAAGTTTACGGCAACATATTCTTCTCAGAGAAAGCTGGCTGGTTGTAAAAATGAGTGATTCAGTAAACGTTTTATAAAATATTTTTTCAAAAACTTGGCGAAGGCCAAACCGGCGCTACAATCAGATAAGTTGATGTTTTCATCATTCCTTCCGGCATAAATCCGCACACTTTCAAGCCATGTTCATGGCCAGCGCTTATCGTACGGAGACACAACCATGAGAGACCGGATCAGTCTTGGATTCGCCAGTGTTTTGCTTTTTGCCTTGTCATTTCCACTGCATGCCTCAAACATCACCTATCACGACAACGTTGCCTTTGCCCAATTCCCAACGGACCTGCAAGCCAATGCCTCATTACACGATTGGGAGAACGGCTTCCTGGATGTGACCATGACACCTTTCGGGGCGGACCCCACTGGTGTCATCGATGCCACCGCTGCGTTGCAGAAAGCCATCGACTATGCCTACGACTGTAATCTCGTGGTCTTCTTCCCCGAGGGCACTTACCGTGTCAGTGGCCAATTGCGCATGATCCATCAACAACCGCCGTCGGGCAGTCCCTACAGTCAAACCAAGTTCGTTCACAAACTCGTCGGTGCAACGCGCGCCGCACAACGCCCGGTGATCCGGCTGGCTGATCAGTCGACGGTGACGGACAACATCCTGATGCTCTTTCGCTACGAGTTTCTCGATGGTTCGACCGACAGTTCAAGACACTACGCTGCGGAGCTGCGCAACATTGACATAGACATGGGCAACAACCCAACGGTCACCGCGTTGAGCATGAATGGCGCCCAGTATTGTGTGATGGAAAATGTAGCCATCCACGGGCAGGCATTTGATACCGGGATTTACAATCTCCCCGGCTCCGGTGGTTCAGTCAGAAACATCAGCATCACCGGCGGTCGTGTTGGCATTAACCAATCCAACTATCGTCCCAACCCCACGATTGTCGGCCTGCGTCTATCCGGCCAAAGTGAGATCGGTCTTCGCGTCGGTGAGTCGCGTGGTGCAGTCACCCTGATTGGCTTTGCGATCTCTGGTTCATCGACGGATGCCAATTACCTGCCGATCAGCCTGCCGAGCAATTACAACGTCACCGGCAGCGTCTCACGTGCAAATCTGAATCTCATCGATGGCACCATCGACTTCCGTGCTGCTGGTGGGACCGCCATCAACAACAAGAATGCGGACGTTGTCATCAAAAATGTCTACATCCGTGCTGCCAATCTCATCGACTCCGGTTCGGTCAACGGCAGTAGGGACATCCTTACAGGCAATGTCTCCAGATGGTATCGCATCCCGCAATACCAATTCATCAACGGCAGCGATGACAGTCACATCAACTTCGATGGCATCGATCAAAACCCGCTTGACGATGACTACGTGGACTACGATTCACCCGTGTGGAACTACACCGCCGATGACATGATCCGTAAGCACATCTGCCAATACTTCCCCACGCATGAGCAGTCGGTGGTTAACGTGTGCACGGACTATGGCGTGAGTCGTGATGATGACTCAGACGATGATGCGATCGGTATCCAGCAGGCGATTGATGATGCTGCCAATCCCAATCATGCCAACTTCGGCAAGGCCGTGTTTATCCCGCGTGGCATATTCCATATCAGTCAACCGATTGTTCTCAAGGCAGGGGCGCAACTCATCGGTGCTGCCAACAACATCTCCGTCATCCATGCCCATCGCACATGGAAACCTGCCAGCCAAACGCAGATGATCCAAACCGTCTCCGCAACGACGGGTAAGCCGATTTACCTGTCCTACCTTGCCCTCATCCGCACACTCCCCAAAGGCACCGAGCAGCAGGGCTGTGAGTACGTCGGATACCTGAAGGTGGACTATCACAAGACATTCATCAAAGACATCCAGACCGGATCGCTGGCATACAACGACAAGTGGTCCGACCCGACCTATTCACATGCGACGCTTGCTCGTCTGGAATCGCATGCAGGCGGCAAGTGGTACAACTGTGTCCTGATGGGCGGTGTGTCTGATCCAGAGAACAATCCAAACACCAATCTGGATGCAGCACAACTGAAAATCTCAAGCACACATGACATGATTTTCTACAACTCATCCGTCGAACATGCCAGCTTCGGCAATGGTGACCGTTACATCAATCAGGCTCAGAACCTTTACATGTTCGGTATCAAGCATGAGTCGGGCTACAACATCGCCCGCATCGTTGACAGTCGCAATCTTCTGCTCTCAGGTGGATCAGGCAATTTATCAATCTCTAGCAGCACACAGGATCCGTTGATCGAGATCGTAAACAGTGATGATCTGGAAATCAGTTTGCTCAGTCGCAAGCATGGCAGCAGTGAGCCGACGTCACGCCTGTTTCTCAATGACGGTTTCACCATGCTCAATGCCTATGACAACATCGGTGTCTATCGCGTGGGTAATGCGCCGTTGACGGTTCCCACGATCAGCTATGACATTGAAAATCTGGACATGTCCACAGCCAACGGTTTACAGGATTCGGGTGGAAATCTGACGGTGTCCAACGGTGTTGCATCATTAAACAGTGCGACCGTGCTCACGCACAGCATGGCGGATGACTTTGAATTGAATCTGGATTTGGCAACGACTTCGCCCGGCTCACAGAGTTGGTTCGTCGGTCATCTTTATCTGCGGTACCTGGATGCTGACAATCATTATCTGTTAAGACTTGAACCCAACGGCGCGATTAAATTTCTCAAGGAAGTTGATGGCGTGAGTACCGTCATTCAATCCGTCTGGAACACCGGCCTGCAGGTCGATGTCATGAATCACTACCGTATTGTGATGCGAGGCAGTTCGATTCAACTTTATGTCACCGCGCCCGGTGGCAGTGAGCAATTGATCCTCGACAGTGAGGCATGCAGTCAGATTCAAACCGGTTATGTCGGCGTGTTTGCCCGCAGCAGCACGGTTTCGTTCGACAATCTACGCTTAACGCCGTTGTTTAAATGATGGTTGTTAGTGGTTGTTTATAGCAATCCACAAAATGAATCTACATGCTTTGATATTGATTCGTCATTCCGGCGAAGGCGGGAATCCAGTGGCATTCTGTGCACACATGCAAATTCCACTGGACTCCCAACTTCTGGGGGCGCGGGAGTGACGGGAAGTAGAGATTCATTCTTTAAACTGCTCCGACGTTGGATCACGTGGCTTGATTGACTGCTTGAATGAAAAAATCTTGCCACTCGTCAATCGCTTTGCTGTTGGCAAAGAGAATGTTTGAGCGTGCACTGATACGTTGGCGGACGGCGTTGGCAAAGGACTGGTCGGTTGCCAATCGCACCGCCAATCGCACGTAATCATCGACATCCTTGGCAATGAGCGACTCAAAGCCCATCTGTTTGTACGCTGCTGTGGTGATCCGACTCTTAAGGTCTTTGCCCGTCAGGGTGACAATCGGTTGTGAGAGTCCCAGACATTGGAAGGTGGTATTGCCACCGGTGAAATGCAGCGTGTCGAGAATGACTTTGGCATGTTGCACCAACTCAAGGAACATCGGGAAATTCTGTCGGGGCAGGAAGATGATCCGTCGACTCATCGGCCCGATGAGCTTGTTCCAGCGATTGCGCAACGGCTGAAGCCAGGCATCCTCACGTCCCTGGAAAAAGACGATCAGGGATGACGCATCAAACTCGATGATTTCTTGAAGGACCTTGTCGAAATCGGGATGGACCTTAAACAGACTTTGGCAGCAAAGGTAGATGTTCGAGCCGTCATCAATGCCCCAGTGTTCCAGTGGTGTGAGTTTTTCAGCAGGCTTGGGTTTCTCAGGATAGATCGCCAGATTCTCAAAGCGCACGAGCTTTTCAGTGTAATGCGCATCACCGTTGGTCGGTTCAAGATGTTTGCTCGACAGGTAGTAGTCGATGGTGTCAATGCCGGTGGTCACTGGGTGCCCCCACCAGGCGCACTGGACTTTGGCAAGACGGGCAAAGGCAAGAAAGTAGGTCATCGGTTCCATGCCGATGTCAGGGTAGAGAACAATGTCGGGTTTCTGCGAACTGATTTGATGTCGCGCCGCCTGCAAATCCGGGGGCAGGACGGCGTGGTGCACGGCCTTGGCATTGATGGCGGTACTGATCTGGTCGGTCTTGTTGGATACATGGAAGACCGACAGCTCAAAACGACTGGCATCAAGCTGTTGGGCCAGTCCGAGCATGAACATGCCGATGGTGTGATTGTTCAGATACTTGGAGACTATGGCAATGCGGATCGGCGCGTTGGGATTGTGCGGTTGATCGACATGCGGCGCCTGCCAACTGAGCATCGGTGAAGCCTGTCGATAGAGTTTGCCCAGCGATTCAAGGATCGGTTTGTCATTGCGCCCGTGATACGCCAGGTAAAACGGTGTCGCCGCGACTTCCTTGAGTGGATCGACAATGGTGGCCTGTTCCTGTGTCAGGCGGGTAATGGTATGTTCGAGCGTCTGCCGCGCCATATCGATTTGCTCAATGTCGTGAACAACAATGGGTAAGGCCAGGGCGCGTTTGAGTTTCAAACCGGGGATCGCTTTTTCGGGACTGCATTTGATCGCTTCATCGTAGGCCATCAAAGCATGGCCGGGATTGTTGAGCTGCTGCTGAATCTCACCACGACGTGCCCATGCCATCGCATGCTCCGGGTGCAGGGCGATGATCTGCTGGAGTCTGCTGTCAGCTTCGGTGAGTTGGCCTTCACGTTTGAGGATCACCGCCAATTGGTATCGCGGTTGCGGGTCGGTTTTATGAAGTTGGCAGGCATGCTTGAGCGTGTCGATAGCCTGGGATGTTTGTCCCATCGCATCTTGAATCATGGCAAGATTGCAATGGGCCGGCAGATGCTCGGGGACCAATGCCAAGGCACGCTGCAGATAAGCCTGCGCCTGTTTGAGTTGACCTTGCCCCAGTAGCAGACCCGCGAGATTGTTCAGACTTGGGACGTGGTCGGGTTCGAGGTTGAGCAGTTGCATGTATTGACCGATGGCATCGTCAATCTTGCCCTGGTCTTCAAGCATGGCTGCAAGCTGGATGCGCGCGGGATGGAGTTTGGGGTCGAGTTTGATGGCGGTGAGTAAATGCCTCTGGGCCTGCTCGCGATCACCTGTCGCGATCATGCTTGATGCCAGGGCATGGTGTGCCTGGGGCGACTCCGGATCCAGTGCCAGGGCTTTTTGCAGCGTGTCGATGGCTTTGGCGTGTTGATTGAGTTGCCCCAACGCCACCCCCAGTAGCTGCAACGCCTGCGGATGCTTGTGCTGGGTGGCAGAGAGTATTTTCTGATAATGCATCACCGCCTGCTGCACCTGCCCAGCCCGGTGCAGCGAAACCGCGTGTTCCAGCACTTGTTCGATCGTTGCCATGCTCAGGTTATCGGCCAGATCCACAACTCAGCGACAATCACGCAAATCAGCCAAGATGTTATGAGTCGATCTGACTTGTATTTTTTCTCTGATGCGACCAATGTAACCAACCTATTGTCTGATTGATGTTCGATTGCTCTGATGCTGCTGGATGTGCTCCAAAAGTTTGGCAGGAATCGGTCGACAGGCACAATGTTTCTGATGTTCCAAATGCCAGGCAATACGTTGCTCCAAGGTTGCCTTATGTGGCATTGGGTTTTCCTGATGCCAGTCTCGGTTGAGTTTGGGACGTTTGCTTGACATAAGGTTTTCCGTTGGCGGGAAACTGACGCGACCGTCAAATTACAGGGCTTAGCGGCATTGTATCACCATTAATCGGCATATTGAAAACGATTGGAAAGGAACAAAGTTTGCGACCCATCTGAGTTTATAAGGTGAAGATTGGCGGTACTCATACATTTGAGGATTGCTCATGGCGTGCCGGCCGAGGCGAACGTCGTATATGGCTGCGTGGGGATTGATGGAAACGCCCATGGCCTGGCCGGTCGGAAGGACGTGACGGTTGAGGCGTATTGCGTCCGTGGTTGTTTGTGTCTGCGATACCGATGCTTTGCGTCTGCTCATAGCCACCAGCGGCGATGTCTCCAAAGGTATGAGGCAGGGAACTTTCAGGGGCGGGGGACCAGCAGGTGCGCTGCCAGATTTGCACCGTGGCTTGGGGGAGTTGGCGCTGATGCTGGTAAAACCAGCGGTGAAGTTGGTCGGCAGCAGGATGGCTGGCCAACTGTGGGTCGTCTGAAAGTAGCAGCAGTACATACGCCCAATCCAGCGCGTCGGACTGCGTGAGCAGTGGGGTTTGATCGGGGTTGCAGCAAGTCAGGCCGTGCTTGGCTTCGTCATTGAGCATGGTGAGCATGGCCGACTTGGCGGACTCATACGCTTGATTAACGGTTTGAGGGCGACTTGCAGGCAGGCTACCCAGGGGAGCCATATTCAGGACACTGTGCAACGCTGCCAACCCACAGCCAGTGGGCAGGGGGGTAAACCCGAAGGAGCCGTCCGCTTCCTGGGCTTGAAGTAGGAAATCGACCATCTTGCCGGTTGTGGCATTCGGACGGCCGTAGGTGACTTCCAGGGAGCGTTTGAGAGCCAATGAGGTCGCACAGACCGGGTGTGACTGCAGGTGGTCTGCAAGCGACTGGGGCAGCTGCATGCCGTTGTGAAGGACACTTTTGAGAAGCAGATCAAACCGGCCGGTGGTGAACTGGCGTTGCATGTGCTGAAGGCTGAACATGAGGTGCTCCTTGTGTTTGGTCTTTGTATGGCACCTATCATCACCCGAACGAATGGGTTTGTCAAGAAAAATTTTCAGTTTTTGTTTGGTGTTGTTCAAGGTGACCCAAAAAACAAATCACGGATTCCAGTGATCAAAACTGAGTCTGAAAACATGACATGAATGAAGTGAGGGACAGTAGAAGGTCCTGGTCTTGGTCTGTCCTAGATTGTTTTGAAATTTGGTCCATTGCTTTGCGATGCAGTATTGCGATGCTACACAAGACTGAAACTTCATTGTAGTTTATCGCTACAGGTAATTTGAAAACGATCTACGTGACGTTTGGCTACATGCAGGGAATGTGTTAGCCGTAACGTTCATATCGAACTTGTCAGGGCGTGAAGATCATTGCATTTTCCATTTGTCCGACTGATGGCGGTGCAACATTCAGATCCAACTGATTCGCGCAAGGTGGTGTTTCCAGAAAGCGGACATGCTTTTTAGAAAACGGACAATTCTCAATGCCAATGTGCATTGTGGCGTGATACTTGGGTTATCAATGAGCGATTGGCAGAAGCGAGAATTGTGAGGGATTGGATCAAGCCAGCGCATAAAAAAAGTGGGCAGGTCAGATCCGGTAGCATTGATCTGACTTACCCACCTGCCGTAAAAAAGTCAGTTTTCCCTTTGCCCAAGGCACTTCTTGAGTTCACTGACTATGGACCGGAAGGGCGACAGCTCGGCACTTGCATGATTATCGTATACATCAATCGATTTGCACAGTCTCAGCTAGTGTGAGACTGGTGATAGAAAACTTTACAGGGTGGGGCTACCCGCGTGAATAAACCGAACTAAACGCGACATCCAGTCAGGTTGTCGCTAAGTCATCAGGGGCGGCATTGAATATTATGTTCATCCAAAATGGTTGAATCTGTCAAGCATTTGGGATGCATTGGATTCAAAAAAGATGACATTTTTACGATTGGTTTGACCATGTATGAATGCCTTGAAATGCAGTGTTTTTCAGTGTCATTTAAACCGGTCATGTTGCAACGCGCATAAAAAAACCTCCGCCACAGGGCTCCGATTCCTGTGGGCGGAGGTGCGCCACGGCTGCTTGAGAGCATCGGCCGTTTTCATTTGACAATCTATCCTATCCATCTGTTTAAGAACCTGTCAACGGGTCGGATGATGTAAAATGAAAATGTTATAAATAACCTTGTTCACTGTATTTGTATTTTGTCAGGGTCGATCTGTGTTCACTGATAAATGGCACCGACACCCAAATTGCCAAAGCGCATTAACTACTTGATGAATCGAGTTTTGAGCCCTTGAATCTCAAATCGTCGTCCGATAATCTAAGGACTTATGACAAAAAAACAGGTTCATGTTGCATTGGGATTAGTTTGTTGCAAAAAGTCACAAACAAGCCAAATCCTCGTTACAAGACGACCCGATAACACCGTCTTAGGCGGTTACTGGGAGTTTCCAGGCGGGAAAATCGAAGTCGGCGAATCCCCACAACAGGCACTCACCCGTGAACTCAAAGAGGAAGTCGGACTGCAGGTCAAGCCAGAACATGCACTTAGCGTCGTGGAGCATGTTTACGATCATGCCCATGTGCATCTGCATCCCTGGCTGTGTCGACATGTGTCCGGTGATGTGGAAAACTTACAAGTATCCGACCATCAATGGGTTAACGTTGAATCCCTGCAGCAAATCAACTTCCCCCAGGCCAATGCCCCGATTCTCAGGCAACTACAGACGTTTGATTTCTCCAACTGGTGAACAAACATGATTTAGCGGACCAACAGTGCCAAACGCCAGCAGTCTCCGACCGACATTGTCCTGATTGCGATCAGCGTGACACACTGCTGATTCGAGGCGGCGAGCTGAATAATCCATGTTTTCACAAATCAACCCATTGTTTTGTCTTTTTATCGGGGGTATCATTCCCTGTTCAGGTACAAAACAGGACACTACTTTTTCACACCTCGGGACCCGCCATGTATTTGATCAAAGAAGCACGTTTCCTCGCGCCGGACATCAAGCTGTTTCGCATTGAGGCGCCGCGCATTGCACGCAAACGCAAAGCCGGCCAGTTCGTCATCGTGCGCGTGCATGATGAAGGCGAACGCATCCCGCTGACCATCGCAGATTCCAACACCGACGACGGCACGGTCACCATCATCGTCCAGAACGCAGGCAAGACCACGCGACTGCTCAACATGATGGAAGAAGGCGACTCCGTCCTGGACATCGTCGGACCACTTGGTGATCCATCGCACATCGAAAACTTCGGCACCTGCGTCGTCATCGGCGGGGGGGTCGGGACAGCCATCGCCTATCCCACCGCAGTGGAGATGAAAACGCAGGGCAACCATGTCATCGGCATCGTCGGTTCACGTAACAAAGAACTCTTCATCCTTGAAGACGAAATGCGTGCAACCACCGATGCGTTCTATCCCATGACCGACGACGGCAGCTACGGTGAGAAAGGTTTTGTCACCAACAAGCTCGCTGAGATTTGCGAAAAACAGAAAGTCGATTTCGTGCTTGCTATCGGCCCGATCCCGATGATGCGCGCTGTCGCCAACGTGACGCGCGACCTGGGCATCAAGACCGTCGTGAGCCTCAACCCCATCATGGTCGATGGCACGGGCATGTGCGGCGGATGTCGTGTTCAGATTGGTGATGAAACGAAATTTGCCTGTGTCGATGGGCCGGAGTTTGATGCCCACCTGGTTGATTTTGACACGCTCATCGCCCGCAACAGTCTCTACAAGGAAAAAGAGCAGAAGGATCTGGCCGAGTTTCAGGCCAACCCTTTGGTTGTGCTTGAGCAAGTCCGTCATCAATGTCGACTGGATCAGGTCGAAGAAGCGATCAAAGCCCGGAACTGATTGTTCAACGATGTTATGATGGTTTGATTCTCTACCCGCCGACGCTTAGATATTTGAAAGTCAACAGACGCTCATGGATCGACTCCCACCCAAAGAACGGATGAAGATTTCCCGTAGCAGCATGCCTGAGCAGGATGCAAAGGACCGCGCGCGGAACTTCCTTGAAGTGAACCTGGGCCTGCCGGTGTTGGCAGCCCAGCATGAAGCCCAGCGATGCCTGGATTGTGCCGACCCCAAATGCGTGGGCGCCTGTCCCGTGGGCATGCAGATCAACGACGTGGTCACGCTGGTCCTCGATGGGGACTTCATCGGTGCTGCCAAGAAAATCCGCGAAGACAACGTCCTCCCCGCCGTCACCGGCCGTGTCTGCCCGCAGGAAAATCAATGCGAAGGCGCCTGCGTGCTGGGTAAGAAAATGGACGCTGTGGCCATCGGCTACATCGAACGCTTCGTCGCAGACTACGAACGTGAAACCGGCAATGTCGGCTTGCCTGATCTCAAACCATCCACCGGCAAGAAAGTCGCCATCATCGGCTCGGGTCCCGCGGGTCTGTCCTGTGCAGGCGACATGGCCATCAACGGTCATGATGTCACCGTCTTTGAAGCACTCCACGAAATCGGCGGCGTGCTTGTCTACGGCATCCCCGAGTTCCGTTTGCCCAAGGACATCGTCAAAAACGAAGTCGAAAACATGAAGAACATGGGCATCAAGTTTGAAACCAATGTCGTCGTCGGCAAGACGATCACCATTGACGAACTGATGACCGAAGAAGGCTTTGACTGTGTCTTCATTGCCACCGGCGCAGGCTTGCCCAAGTTCCTGAAAATCCCCGGCGAACATCTTGGCGGTGTCTACTCGGCCAACGAGTTTCTCACCCGTGTGAATCTCATGAAAGCATACGACCCTGAGAAATACGACCAACCGATTTACGACTGTCGTGGCAAGAACGTCGCGGTCGTCGGTGGCGGTAACACGGCCATGGACTCCGTGCGTTCTGCACTGCGTCTGGGTGCGAAAAATGCCTACATCATCTACCGTCGCGGTGAAGACGAAATGCCTGCCCGCAAGGAAGAAGTCCACCATGCCAAGGACGAAGGCGTGCAGTTCATGACGCTGGTCAATCCCGTCTCGTTCCTCGGTGATGAGAAGGGCAATCTCAAGGTTGCACATCTCCAGCGAATGGAACTTGGCGAACCTGATGCATCCGGTCGTCGTCGCCCGGTCCCCAAGGAAGGTTCGGACTTTGAAATGCCGTTGGACGTCGCGATCATCGCGGTGGGCACTGGTGCCAACCCGTTGGTCCAAAGCACCACGCCAGACCTGGATACCACCGACCGCGGCTACATCCTTGCTGATGAAGAGACGCTTGCAACCAGCAAACCCGGCGTCTTTGCAGGCGGTGACATCGTCAGTGGCAGTGCAACAGTGATTCGCGCAATGGGTGCCGGCCGCAAAGCCGCCAAAGCCATGCACGAATACCTCACCGCCCAAGCCCCGGTGTAAATCGGTAACACAAATCGTTTCGCCTGGATCGTGATTGAATAAGTGATCACAGTAAACTGCTTTGCCGTTTCAGCATTGCGTCGCAATGCAGCTATGTCATTATGTGATACGAATGTGATTTGAACCGCTATAGCTGCGTTGCAACGCGACGCTGTATCGCGAAGCGATAAAACACAATTAGTCTTGATTCAACAGCCGCGAGTTGACAGCTCGCGCGTGTCTTGTGTGGATCGTTTGTTTGACGCACAATCACAGACGCACAGCCAAGTCTGGCTGCGGCTATTGAATGACAAGTCCTGAATTGAAATGACTCTTTTAAATCACAAGCCGCCAGTTGAAAGCTGCAAGCTTGAATCTGACGGGTTTTGTTTTGCATACGCCTGTGATCCATCAGATTCATCCCTTCGGTCTTCATCTGACGGCTTGTGTCTTGGTAAAATCTCATTTGTGAAACCATCATCCATTTCGAGCTATCTCGCTAAACGCATCCGCGCGTTTCGCTGCGCCTTTGTCGGAGTGTATGTGTTATTGCGTGACGAACCGCATGCGAAGATTCACCTGTTGGCAACGGTGATTGTCATCACGTTGGGCATCACATTACACGTCTCAAAGAACGATTGGTTGTGGCTGACGGTTGCAATCACCAGTGTGTGGACTGCGGAGGCATTTAACGCAGCCATCGAGCGGTTGGCAGATCGCATCACCTCGGAACATGATGCGCAAATTGGCACAGTCAAAGACATCGCAGCTGGAGCGGTGTTGGTCACATGTCTTGGGGCGGTGGTGATTGGGGTGATGATTTTTCTGCCGAGTTTGGTATCTTGAAGTTCATCTCATTTCTTGGGGATATGCATGAATACACCAATCGAAAATCACACTGCACCCCATCTCGATCAACTTTCTGAAGCCAAACAGCAGGTGGTTCGGAACCTGCTTTCGCTGGGGGAGACGCTGTTGTGGGTCAGTGAGCCGGATGCTTCGTGGTGGGTGAAAACGCCTTGGATATGGGGTGTTTGTGCGTTGGTGAGTTTGATCGGATGTGTGCTGGGCGTGTTGGTTGTGATGCATATTCAGACGATTGAACAATGGGTGATGTTCAAGGATTTTCCAAACATCCTGGTGCGAATCTGGTTAGCCATGATGTGTTTTAACATGGTCTGCTGCTGGCTGTTCCCGATCCTTTTTGGGTGGATGGATAAACGGTCGGTTCGACTGGTGACGGATCAGCAGGTGATTTGTGTGAGGGGTTATTTCCCATTCGATTTCAAGACCCAAATGCGGTTGGATCAGATCACGAACATCAAAGCCAAGACGCGGCATAATGGCGTGACGTATCTGAATCTCTATGGCAAGGCGATGGCGACGGCGGTTGTCACGTTCCCGGTGCAATCTTCCAAATTCAAACCCGCGATCTGCATGCGTTTGACACAGGATGGGGCGAAAGTCGTCGAATTGATTCGTCAACGGATGGCTCAACCGAATTGATGCGGTGTGCAGCGTTGGTTAGCCATTCATTGACAAGCATCAACAAGCGGATGATATTGGGTGAGGACAGTTGGATGCAGGAGTCAGGTTCGTGAGTGATTTGAAGTTACCTTTGCCGGATATTGCCAGTTTGCCTGATGCCCTGGGGCAGGTGGTTGCAGATGAATTACAGGATGATGAAAAGCTGCTGTGGCTGGGACAGCCGGATCGTCTTCGCGGGGCTCTGGGGGTGTTTGGTTTTAACCTGATCATCATGCTCATCGGCATTGGTATGGAGATTGGGCTCTATATTTTCTGGCAGCATGCACGCACATCCCGTGTCTGGCTTCAGAGTGAAAGCTCGAGTTTTTCGCGGGTGATGTTGCTGGTCCCTTTGGTCTTTTTTGCCATCATTGGCATGTACATGATGCTTTACCCGTTACTGGGATGGCTCAAGGCGATGCAGCAGGCATGCCTGGTGACGGATCATCGCGTGTTGTATGTCGAACAGCGCAAACGCAAGTTGAGCATTGAGCAGATGACATTTGATCAACTCGAAAAATTGCAGGTCGATCAAGGTGAGAATCAAAGCAAAGGCGATCTGATCATCATTGGTATGATCAACGGTCGGCGACGCAGGCAACGTGAGATTGATTTTCTGCATATTCATCAACCTCATGCTGTGGCCAATCTCATTCGTGAACAGATGGCATCGTGTGCATGACGTGTGTTTTCACACGGTGAACAGCGCCGAATCTCTCTTATTGAAAATTTTGCTTGATGGTTAAACGTCTCTGGCAGGGGTGTTTTTGCTATTATGTCAGCACCTCATACCCTTTGGAGTCCTGCCTGTGTTCCGACGAAGTGAATTGCCTTTGCCCAACCCGATGATGCTGCCAACGCGTTTGCAGGGATCATTGAATAACGAACTGAATGACGATGAAACGATCCTCTGGCTTGACCAGCCGATCGCATCGCGCATGGCACGCGGTGCCTGGCCGATCGTGCTCTTTGGCATGTTCTGGTCGACCTTCTGTGCAGGTTGGATGTTTTTCACCATCAAGATGGCGATGAAAACACCGGCGGACCAGGCGGGTTTGTTTGCGTGGCTGTTCCCCATCTTCGGTATCCCATTCTGCATCATCGGCCTGGGTATGCTCACCAGCCCGATCTGGGTCAAGCGGTTGGCGTTGCGGACGGTTTACGTGCTCACGGATCAACGGGCGATGATCATCTCCCGATCCTTTGGCAAGACCCACGTCCGAGCCTACACGCCTGAAAAACTCAACGACATCAATCGCTCGCTTAATGACGATGGCAGTGGTGATCTGATTTTTGAAAAGGTCATCTCCAGTCACACCAGCACCCATCGCAACACCCACAGCCTGGGACATGGCGGACATCGCGGTGGGGGCGGACGCAGTACACGCACGCGGACCTCGACCACGACGTATGGCTTTAAGTGTATCAAGCAGGCCAAGCAGGTCCACGAATTGATCGATGGCATGGTTTTGGCGTCCAAACCTGTTTCGCAAAAGCAATCCTGAACCGATTTGTTATGCTGTGACGCATGCAGACACTCAGTATCAAAACGCATAGCCGGGACCAGATGGTCGAGATCACGTCGCAGGTTCGCAACATCGTTCGCGAGTCGGGGGTGACGATGGGGACGGTATGCGTGTACGTGCCACATACCACAGCGGGGGTGACGATCAACGAGAATGCCGACCCGGACGTGGTGCATGACTTTCTGCTGCAACTGGATCAGATGGTGCCTTGGCGTCAGTCGTTCTACCGCCATGCTGAGGGCAACAGTGCTTCACACGTCAAAGCCTCCATGATGGGTTCGAGTTGCACGGTTCTGGTTGAAGACGGCCGACTGGTACTGGGGACCTGGCAGGGGATTTATTTCTGCGAATTCGACGGCCCACGTACCCGGGAGTTTCATGTCAAGGTGATAGCTGGGTAAGACATTTCCAAGACAGCTTTCACCGCAAGACGCAGAGAACTCAGAGTTAAGAGAGAAGACGTTTTGATATACAACTCAGGCGAGCCGCGGTGTGTCACCGCGCGATTGAGCGCAGCTCAACATGTCTTGTTGTTGTCGTTTGCTGTGTCTCTGAAATAAGAGAGATTCACCCAATTGTTCGAAGTACAAAAAGACAACCCGTGACTCAGGAGAGTCACGGCTTTGGTGATGCATTGATGATCAAACAAAACTTGTTCTCTCTTAACTCTGAGTCCTCTGCGTATCAGCGGTAAAAAAAAACTGCCTTGAAAATGCCTTGCAAAGTCGCCCATTCAGACGTTTTTACCTTCGGTTATCCGGACACAAAAACAACCCTCTCAGACCCTGTGAAAACAAAAACCCCGCTGCCACTAGGTGACAACGGGGCGGAGGGGAGAAAGCTCTATCATTCGTCAGATCGGCAAGCCGAGACGATTTACTTCAACTTTTAGCCCATTGGATTCCAGAAATCAAGATATTTCTGTTATATGTCGCTGGTTTTTTTTATCAGACTTACGAATAAATAACCCCCGTGTGTTAACCTGGTTAAGCTTTGAGACGTGAAGCGGCAAGTAGCGCTGCACCCACCAAACCGGCGTCATCTCCGAGTTGGGCTTCAACAATCTTGCAGGATTTGAGTTTGGACGGGAAAACGGTGTCCTCAAAGGACTTGCGGGTCCATTCAACCACCTGTTTACCCATCGCTTCCGTCAGTCCACCGCCCAAAACCACGCAAGGCAGGCTCAGCATGGTCACCATGCCAGCGACGGCAACACCGACGTAGTGACAGGCGTCCTTGACCACGCGGCAGACCAGTTCGTCTTTCTCAGCAACGGCCTGTTTGAGCACCTTGGAGCGGATTTTGGTTAAATCGCCATCGCAGAGGTCGGTGACGATGCTGGGGTGATTGGCTTTGATGAGGTTGGTGATGAGGTTGACGATGGCAGTCCGGCTGGCGAGGTTTTCCAAAGTCCGGCGACCCAGTGGGGCATCGGAGCGGAGGACGACGTGGCCGATCTCGCCTGCCGTCCCGTAGGTGCCTTCGTAGAGGTCACCGTTGAGAATCAGGCCACCACCGATCCCCGTGCCGATGAAGACCGCCATCATGTTGTCCTGCTTTTTGCCCGCCCCGACCTGGTACTCACCCCAGGCGCCGACGTTCACGTCATTGTCCACGACGACGGGGATGTTGAGCTTGTTCTTGAGTGTCTTGGCTAGCGGGTAATTGTTCCAGCGGAGATTCACCGCTTCGATGACGATACCTGCCTTGGAATCGACTGCACCGGGCGCGCCAATCCCCAGCGCGAGAATGTCCTTGAGTGACAGGCCGGCTTCTTCCATCGCATCACAGCAGGTTTCACAGACGCGTTCGATGACTTTGGTCGTGCCGCCTTCTGCCTTGGTTTTCTTCTTGGCTTTGGCAATGACCTTGCCATCGACGGTGACGATCCCAGCCTGGATATTGGTTCCCCCAAGGTCCACACCGATCAAAAATTTGTTGTCCTTGGCCATGGTTTTATTTCCTGTTGATTGGAGTCAGTATAAATAGGCGAAAAAACGAAGAGGACACAGCGTGCACTGAGAGTCGGTTGCTTTTTATGTCATTGCTCTCGGTGTGGGTCGTGTCCTCTGGATAAAGGTTTGTTGGATTTTACCCCAGTTTGGGTCGCAACGTGTGATGGGACGTTGCAGACTGGTACATCTGTGCGATACGCAGCAGCTTGGCGTCCTCGTAGGCATTGCCATACAACTGAATCGACACCGGCAGGCCGTCATCACTGAGCCCCGCAGGAATCGTGATCCCGGGAATCCCTGCGAGGTTGGCATTGACGGTGTAAACGTCATTGAGGTACATCGCCAATGGATCGTCGGTTTTGTCACCTGCCTTAAACGCAACACCGGTGGTGGTGGGGCAGAGGATCGCATCGCATTGCTCATAAGCCTTGTCAAAGTCCTGCTTGATCAGGCGACGGACTTTTAACGCGCGGTTGTAGTACGCATCGTAATACCCGCTGCACAGGGCATAGGTCCCGAGCATGATGCGGCGTTTGACTTCATCACCAAAGCCCTCAGCACGACTGGCTGCATACAGGTCGTACAGGTCCTCAGGTTTTTCGGTGCGGTGTCCGTAATGCACACCGTCGTAGCGAGCGAGGTTACTGGACGCTTCAGCGGTCGCCACGATGTAGTAGACGGGAATCCCGTACTCAGTGTGTGGCAGGTCGACTTCGACGATGGTCGCGCCCATCGATTTGTAGACTTCGATGGCATCTTCCACCGCCTTGGTGACCGCCGGATCGTTGCCTTCAGCCATGTATTGCTTGGCGATACCGATACGGAGATTTTCGATCGGCTTATGCAGTTCCAGCGTGTGATCCGAAGCCGGCAGGTTGGCGGAGGTCGAATCCCTGGGGTCATGCCCGCAGATGACATCCATGAGCAATGCTGCATCTTCGACGGACCGCGTGAACGGGCCGATCTGGTCCAAGCTTGATGCAAAGGCAACCAGGCCGAAGCGACTGACTTTGCCATAGGTTGGTTTGAGACCGCATACACCGCAGAGAGCAGCCGGTTGACGGATCGAGCCGCCGGTGTCGGAGCCGAGTGTCGCTGCTGCAAAGTCCGCCGCCATCGCCGCCGCCGAGCCACCCGATGAGCCGCCGGGGACGCGGGTGGTGTCCCATGGGTTTTTGGTCATGCCGAATGCTGAGTTCTCGGTGGAGGAGCCCATTGCAAATTCATCGAGGTTGGTTTTACCGATGATGATTGCGCCTTCAGCTTCAAGCTTGCCGACCGCGGTCGCCATGTACGGTGCTTTGAAGTTGGCCAGCATCTTGGACGAACAGGTCGTGTGACCGTATGGCGTACACAGGTTGTCCTTGATGGCAATGGGGACGCCAGCAAGCTTGCCGGTGATCTGGCCCGCATCGACCTGGGCGGCGCGTTGCATCGCGTAGTCACCGTAGAGTTCGTTAAACGCGTGGATCGATTCGTCGTGCTGGCCGATCCGTTCAAGATAAGCAGTCACCGCATTCACCGCAGAGAGTTTCTTCTCGGCGATGGCTTTTTTCAGTGTGACCAGTGATTCAAATTCAGGCTGCATGTTGGTGTCCGTATGCAGGTTTTATGTTGATTAAAAAAACGTTAACTCAGAGAGTGATTAGGCGCCCGAGCCTTCGCCAAGCACCTTGGGGACTTTGAAGAAGGGCGGGTCGGCAGCGGGGGCGGTTGCCAGGGCTTTGTCCACGGGCATGCCTTCGACGGGGACGTCTTCGCGAAGCACGTTGGACATATCCAGAGCATGTGCCATCGGTTCAACGCCGTCGACATCCAGTTCGCTGAGTTTATCAATGTAGCCAAGCACGCGGCCCAGTTGCTGGGTGTATTCAGCAATCTGCTCGTCGGAAAGCTTAAGCCGACTGAGCTGGGCAACGTGTCTGACATCCGCATCGGTAATGGGGTTGGCCATGATGCAATTTACTCCTGTTTTACAGAACGCATAGATTATCAGGAAATCGCCCATGCTTCACATCACGTTGCAAAACAAAGCAAATTCGCCGTACAATCCGCCGCCTGGCTTGAAATGGATAAGGCAGGTAACCACAGATGCACACGGATAAACACAGATGAAAAGACATTAAGACAATGTCTTACGCTCGCTTCGCTCAAGCCGCAAAGACGCCAAAATGAGAAAAGATAGACAGTGTTTTATTTGCTGTTGTTTTTCTTCGCGTCTTAGCGTCTTAAGCGAAGCGGGCGTGAGTTCCGGTCTTTTGCCTTGATCTGTGTTTATCTGTGTTCATCTGTGGTTACAATGCCTTGAAACGAAAATAGAACAAAAACGCAAGACCCCAGAAAGCCCACACCATGCCCGACATCAAACTGCTCGAATGTTTCCCGACTCCCGCGCCCGGCCGAGATTTTCTCATCGAGCATATCTCTGAAGAGTTCACCAGCACCTGCCCCAAAACCGGTCACCCCGACTTTGGCACCGTGACGGTTCGCTTTATCCCCAAGGATCTGTGCGTCGAACTCAAGTCGCTCAAGCTCTACTTCCAGAGTTTCCGCAATGAGGGTATTTTCTACGAAGCCGTCACCAATAAAATCTGTGATGACCTGGCCCAGGTGATGGACCCCAAGTACATGGAAATCGTCACCAACTGGAAGGGAAGAGGTGGCATCCGCTCCGTCATCACCGCGACCTACGGCGAGCAAGGCTGCTGCGACGGTCACTGCGATTGCGAAGATTAAACACGCGGTTTAAGAATATCTCCAATAATCTCTGATTTCGTCATTCCCGCGCAGGCGGGAATCCAGTGGCATGCTGTGCGCACTTGCAAATTCCACTGGACACCCGCCTGCGCGGGTGTGACGGAAAGTGAAGATTGATACTCAGAACGACATTGACTGCAGTGTTGATCGCCTTCATTTATTATCAATCAAACAACACACACACAGCTTGCACCGGATTAACATCCGGTGCTTATAATTTGAATTGACGTCGATTCCAATGCTGTGGTTCGTTCAATCACGCCACTTGAAGTTGTCGATCTTGGGGAGCATGTCTTGAGGCAGGTGCTGCGGATCGTATGTGCTGGGCTTGTTTTTCTTCAGATAACCAATCAGCGTGGGGATGAAGAAAATCAGCAATACAAACTTGGCGATGATGATCAGGTTAATCGTGCCGGTGGCCATGAATCCGATGGCAACGATCAGCAGTAAAAACAGAAACACCAACACGCCGACACTCGCTGCATAGCCCAGCCCGGAGATGCCTTTTTGGTAGGCGACCGTGGTGTTCGCGTTGGCCAATCGTTCGTGAAATGCCTGGATAAACAGGCTGTATTGCTCTGCCTGGTCTTCAAAGTCATTGATGCCTTTATAGGTCATGGATGCGATTTTGTACGTCCGCCCATTGTTGAGCGTCACCTCAAGCACATGGCGATTGCGTTGCACACGTGTCGGATCAAACCTGGGTTTGACCTGCTTGATCTGCGAGTAGGCAATCAATACCGCGGGGCGGCCTTCTTCCTGAAACGACATCGCATCATCCATGAGTGTGAACGTCCACGGTTTGGTGAGAATGCTTTGGCGATAGGTGTAGGTGACAGGCTCTGTCGTCGCGGTGGCCGATGCGACATGCTGTGGCGTGATCGATTCGGAAAGTTCAATGAACGGCGCAGCATGCGTCGGCGAAGTGGGCGGGGTATTGGACATGACAGTGTTCCATGAGGTTGATGAGGTGTCCCCATCTTATGGCATGGCAAACGACATGTCAGTGCCTTTAAACACACGAACCTTGAAATAAAGCCTGCGGGACTTTCGATATTGTCAATCATGCAACGCCGTCTCGTCATTCCCGCGCAGGCGGGAATCCAGTGGCATTCAGTTGACACTTGCAGTTTTCACTGGACTCCCGCCTGCGCGGGAGTGACGAGAGTAAAGATTCTTTAATTGACGTACTCATACGCTGGGACGTTGTGCGTCCAATGATTCAAGCCACTTTTGAACTTGCCGTTTGCGCGTCAGGCGAATGCGCTTCAAATAATCCCACTGCTGATCCGCAAAGATTTCCGCGTACTTGGCTTTGTACTTGGGATAGGTTTGAATCGACCAGAGGATGATCGACCCCTTGCTCAGGAAGCTGGCTCGGAAGGTTTCACGGTTGCCGTGCCAGAGTTCTTCGCCGGTGATGACGCGCTTGAGGGTGCGCGGGATGAGTTGCAGCAACACGCGCCATCGTGGCAGGTCCAGCCACACGATGGTATCCGCACGCTCAAGCAGCAGGGCGTTCTCCGGCGAGGTGGTCGTCGTGACATTGCCATCAATCACCCATGTGTCACAATCGGTCGCAGCAGCAAACGCGGGGCGGCGTTCGGACTTGGGGACCAACTCCCAATTGGCTCTCCAGATCAGTGAATCATTGCAGATGTATTTGATGCCCAACTTCGCAGCAATCGCCTTGGCCACGTGGGTTTTGCCACTGCCTGATGTGCCCACGACGATGATCCGTTGCCCCGGGGTTTGCATGTTCTCTTCCATTTTTTGCATCTGTTGTTAAAATCGGATTTTATAGTCTTGTTTGTAATGCGTGTTCAGTTTTGAATATCCCTCAAACGCTTGCTATCCTACCAACACCATGAGCATATTGATCAACTCCGACACCAAAGTGATCTGCCAGGGCATTACCGGCTCGGCAGGTGCGTTCCATACCAAAGGCTGTCTCGATTACGGGACCAAGATGGTCGGTGGGGTGACTCCCGGCAAGGGGGGCCAGAAAGACGCCAACGGCTTGCCGATCTTCAATACGGTCAGCGAAGCGGTCGAAGCGACCGGTGCCGACGCCAGTATGATTTTCGTCCCACCGCCGTTTGCCGCCGACGCCATCCTTGAAGCCGCCGACGCAGGCATCCGCGTGATCGTCTGCATCACCGAAGGCGTGCCCGTCATGGACATGACCAAAGTACGTCGTGTGCTCTCCACCGACAAGTTCCGCGACGTCAAACTCATCGGCCCCAACTGTCCCGGCGTGATCACACCCGGCGTAGAAGGCACCGATGACCCCGGTTGCAAAATCGGCATCATGCCCGGTTACATTCACATGCCTGCTTCCAAAGCCCCAACCGGCAAGAAGGTCGGCATTATCTCACGCTCCGGTACACTCACCTACGAAGCCGTCTGGCAATGCTCCGAACGCGGCATCGGCCAAACCACCTGCGTGGGCATCGGCGGCGACCCCGTCCGTGGTATGGGTTTCATTGACTGCCTGGACCTCTTCAACAAAGACCCCCAAACCGATGGCATTATCATGATCGGTGAAATCGGTGGCACCGACGAAGAAGCCGCAGCCGACTACATCAACATGCTCATCGACAAACCCGTCGCTGGCTTTATCGCAGGTCGCACCGCGCCTCCCGGCCGACGCATGGGACACGCTGGCGCGATCATCTCCGGCGGAGAAGGCGGCGCGGACTCCAAAATCGCAGCCCTCAAAGCCGCAGGTGTCCACGTGGCAGAAAGCCCCGCAGACCTCGGCTCCACCATGGCAAAAGCACTCGGTTTGTAACGCAACTTAGCTTGCATAGCGTAATCGAATGCATACTAAAGCACGGGGGCTTTAGACCCCGTGCACGCTTCGAAAAAAAAGTGATGAATCCAGATCGCAAATTGATCTAAGACATCATCAATGTGATTAAAACAATCACAAACCAAATCATTAACACACGCGACGGTTCATTGCTGGGGAACCGTCGCGTGTTTTTTTTATAGGTATCAACAATTCGAACTTTTCTTCCCCATCCAACTTGCTGTTTACAGACTGTGCGATCTAAGCTTTACACGCTGTTATGATCAGCATATTCATAACCCCATTGGAAGGTTTAAACGTATGTCCACCTTACGTCAACGCACAGGATTATTCACGGTCTTGTTCATCCTCTTGGCCAGCTTCTTCACGCAGACAGCACAGGCTCAACAGGCAGACGGCTTTGCCAAGAAGTCCGACATTTTCTATCTGGATATGCCACTGGAAAAAGCCAGTGAATATCAGCAATCGCAAAACCGATTGGACGTGATTTACCCCACGCAAACCAAGGGCTTTGCCACCATCGTCTGGTTCCATGGCGGGGGTTTGACGGGCGGGAAACGTCACATGCCCAAGGTCAATCCCAAGCATCAATTTGCCACCGTCGCGGTGAGTTACCGTCTGATTCCCAAGGGTACGTATGACAACTGTCTGGAGGATGCCGCGGCCGCCGTTGCATGGACCTTCAAACACATCGCAGAACTCGGCGGTGATCCGAACAGAATTTTTGTCAGCGGTCACTCCGCAGGCGGATATCTCGCAGCCATGGTCGGGTTGGATAAGAAGTGGTTAGCCAAGCATGAGATTGATGCCAACCAACTTGCAGGCATCGTGCCGTTCAGTGGCCAGATGACCACGCATTTTCGTGTCCGCAAGGAACGCGGTTTTAACGACAATCACCCGGTGCTCGATGCGTATGCACCGCTTTGGCATATCCGTAAAGACGCTTCGCCATTCCTGGTTATCACCGGTGATCGCGATATGGAGTTCCCCGGCAGGACCGAGGAAAACCTGCTGATGAACAAGATGATGCAAGTCGTCGGCCATCCCAACTGCACCATGTACGAACTCCAGGGCTACGGCCATCTCATGACGGCTGGCGGGTATCCCATCCTCGAACGCTGGGTCAACAAACAACTCAAAGCGATGGAAGAAAGCAAAAAGCAGTAGGATTAACAGCAATTTATTTGATGATGCCGATCACGCATGATCAAAACACAAGCCGCCAGATGAGTGACCGTAGGGAACGAATCTGACGGATCGTTTTGCCAATGACATCCTGTGCACAGATGCCCCGTCAGATTCGCTTGGCTCATCTGGCGGCTTGTGTTCTGTTGCATGGTTTTCATCTGAGCAATTCCATACATCGCTGCATTTATCATTTACAAATCCGACTGACACGTGATAATACTCCCAAGGCCGTGTCTTCCCGCGCACAAGGCTGCCGATTCACATCCAACTTGGGGGGACCATCACATGTCCGACCTTTCGCAGCAACCGCTAACCCGCGCCTTGATCCGTGAACACACCGAAGCCTTCCGCATGTTCCGTGATGCAGTCAATCGACTCGACGATGAGCAGTGGGGCAAAGGCGAACCCACATGGACCGAAGTCCCCGCACGCATCGCATTTCACACGCTCTACTGTGCGGACTTTTACATCTCACCAGGCAATGATCAATACATCATGTCCAACCGTGATGTGCAGTGGTGGATTGTGCCCATCGACCAACTTCCCAATCAAAAAGAGACGTTGGATTTGATCGACACTATCGAGCAAGCCACCGTGGATTATCTCACCACCAATGGCGATGTCGGTTTACTCACCGAAAAAGCAGCCTCCGCCCGCCGTGAACAAACCCGCGCCGAATGGCTCACCTACGCCTTACGTCACTTATCCCACCACGTCGCCCAACTCTCCGCCGAATGCAAACGCCGTGGACTCGGTGCCGCGGATTGGGGATGAGTTGTTTTAGACAAAATGTCTAAAGTGGTCTTGACATCGGAACGATGATTAGACAAAATGTCTAATATGATACCTTTGTACTGGAAGGGGGAAGTTTGCGAGTTATCAGCCTGAAGCTGTTGCGTGCGTTTTGGGAAAAGCATCCAGATGCTCAATTACCATTGCGACAATGGTACAAGCTGGCCTGTTCAGCAAATTGGCAATCACTTCAGGATGTTCGACAGACTTATTCTCATGCAGATGCAGTGAGTACCAATCATGGTGATACGCTCACGGTTTTTAATATTGGCGGAAACAAGTATCGATTGATTATTCGCATTCGTTATGAATATCAATTGATCAATGTCCGTTATGTGTTGACGCACGAAGAATATGACCGGCAGAAATGGAAGGATTGAAAATGCCCGCGATTCAAACCCGTAAAAATAAACTGCCACGGCGTTTTTCAGATTTGGTTGCCATGATGCCACCGCAAGCTATCACAGATGATGTGCATCATGAAAATGTGATACAAATCATCGACCAGCTCATGTCATTGAAAAAACTCAGCAAGGGACAGGAGCAATATCTGGAAACCTGGGTGCAATTGGTGGGTGTGTATGAAGCATCGCATCATGCGATTGATACCTCGGATATTTCGGGTATCGCCTTGCTTACTCAGTTACTTGAAGAAAACGATATGAACGCATCAGATCTCGCACGTTTACTGGGAGTTCATGCGAGTATGGGATCGAAGATACTCAAAGGTGAGAGGGCGTTGACGGTTGAGCATGTAAAAACAATTTCTGAATGTTTCTGTGTTGACCCAAAGATTCTTATTGAAAGTTCTAAATTGGAAACCAGTCAAAACGTAGTTTCAGTTATTAAAGCAAAACACCCAGACTTATTTCTATCAGGCGGGGTATATGATAAACATGATGATGTGCTCGAAGGTTATCCTGATCGTCGTTTAAAAGAGGATTGCGATATTGAAGATGTTATTGACGATCAATTGGACCGCTGGACAGTAAGATTTAGTGTTGGAGATGTTGCCGTATATCAAAAACTGGATATGTTTGGGCGTATGGCAGTAAAAGGGAGACATTCGAACTACGGTTATTCTGGATATTTTAAGGCTTCAGTTTTTGATGGTGAAAAGTGGAGAAATTTTAAAATATGGAATTTTGTAGATGATCGTAGCTATAACACACAAGCTGAAATGAAAGATTTGAAAACTCGTGTTATGAAAATAATAAGAGAGCAAGCAGGCAATCTGGTTGTGTGGACCAAACGGACATACGAGTTGAAATAAGCAGGCATGAAACAAAAGGGCCGACCTCCTTCGAGATCGGCCCTTGTCATTTTTATTTCTTAGTCACTTCAATCAACCGAGCTTATTTCTCAACCTTGCGCACGGGATGTGTCTTGGGCAGTTTGCTGGCGATGTCGGTGGACTCGGGGGCGCAGGCGGGGTGGCCCCAGCCGCTTTCGGACTTGCCGTCGGTGATGTCGTTGACGATGTTGTCATCACCGGTCGGACTCACGCCGCCGGGGATGTAGTCGAGTTCCAAAGCGTGGCGGAGTTTCCAGGCGATGTTGTGGTCAGCACAGGAACTGTCACCGCTGACGCCGATCGCGCCGATGAGCTTGCCGGACTTGTCGTAGAGGGGCAGGCCACCACCGAAGACGTTGACGCCACCGATTTTCTTGCCGACCATGGGATCACTGGTTTTGCCGACGTTTTGCGGGTTACCACCATAAGCGACATCCGTGTCAACGGGGTTAGAGTGTTGCAAACCGTAGAGGCTGCCACCGGGTTGGGTCGCGCTGAAAAGCTGAGCGGTGGACAGGGCAAGGCCGGGCAGGCTGAATGCGTTGGCGGTGTTGGCTTTCTGGGCGGAGATCACACGGCTGCCGGGCCATTGATCACCACGGTGTTCACCGGAGAAGGTCACCAGTTGGACGATGCCGTCACGGTCGACGATGGTGGCCCACATGTTCAATCCAAACCCGCCGTTCTTTTCCTTGACGATGGATTTGAGGGCGGTGGTTACCTGCTCGTGGCTGGGCATATCGCCTGCGATGACAGGTGTGCCGATGGCCATAATGAGCATGGTGATGAGGACGGGAAATTGTTTGCGCTGCATGTGTATCTCCTTATTAATCTGACAGCATGAGGTGTCTTGATCTTAACAGGTTCAGCGACAGGCTCTAGACAACGAAAGTTATCAACATTCAGGCAAGCGACTCTGATGAGCGTCAGCTTTGATAGAATATTCATCTGACACCAACGCAATAGAAATGAGGTCCATATGAAAACGGTCACATTAGGTAACAATGGTCCTGAAAGTTCGCGTCTGATTTATGGCTGCATGCGCATTGCCGGTTCGTGGAATGTTGAAGACTACAACGACGAACAGAAAAAATTGGCCTATGCCGCGCTCGATGCTGCAGTCGAAGCAGGCTACACGCACTTTGATCACGCGGACATCTATGCTCATACACTTTGCGAAACCATCTTCGGCGGATACCTCGCGGACCATCCCGGACTCCGTGAGAAGATCATGATCACCACCAAGTGTGGCATTCGTTTTGGCGAACCCAAGACGTTTGATTGGAGCTATGACCACATCGTTGACTCCGCACGAATCTCACTTGAACGCCTGCAGTGTGGCAGCATTGATGTCCTGCTATTGCATCGCCCGGATTATCTCGCTCAAGCCGATGAAGTTGCCCGCGCATTTGAAACCCTCAAAGCCGAAGGCACGGTCAAGTCCTTTGGTTTGAGTAACTGCAATGTGCAGCGTGTTGAACTCATCCGTCAGGCCGTGGGGGATTCGTTGGTGTGTAATCAATTGGAGTTGCATCCGCTGCGCGTCTCGCCATGGCAAGGTCCCTGGGAAGACGGCACGCTGGATCATCTCAAACGCCGCAACATCACGCCAACGGCATGGTCGCCTTTAGCTGGTGGTCGGTTAGCCAAACGCTCGGTGTGTGATGAGCCGGACTCCGTGCGTGAACATGTGCAGGACGCACTTGTGAAAATCGGCAAGAAGTACGACGCAGACATGGCGACGATGACCATGGCATGGTTGCTGCGACATCCTTCAGGCATTCTCCCCATCGTCGGATCACGCACGCCCGAGCGCATTACCGCCATGGCCAAGGCCGATGACATCGAACTGTCACGTGAAGATTGGTACGAAATCTACACCGCAGCCTATGGCAAGAATCTGCCGTGATCCATAGTTGGCAGCGTCATCCGTTTTTGAAACAAATCAGTTTCCAATTCGCGGATATTTTGATTAAACTGTCTTTCATCAAGACACATTTGTGTTCTGTTTCACTTCTTTATCTGGGGGTTCGAATATGAAACCTGTATACCGTTTTTTCACTCTCGCGATGGTTGCGTTACTGGTCTCCGTGAGTTGGGCGCAAGAGCGTGGTCCGCAATTGATGCTCTCTCAAGGTGAAGTCCAGATGGGCAATCCGGTGGACCGCATGTCTTCTGAGGCGGTTGCCTATGTGCAACTCAACAGCCTGGGGACATTACTTAAAGACCTTGATGGTTTGGCGATGTCAGCCTTGCCTGAGGCGATGTTACCGGATGAGATCAAGCCGCTGCTGGATTCACCGACACCGGTGCTCAGTCTTCTGGGGATTCAGACGCTGGGCATGCCGCTGACGCCTGAGGTGTTGGAGCAGATGTTGGGTTTGGACTTCTCTGCCAAAGCTGCGTTGGCGTTGTATCCGGCGCCGGGTGAACCGAAGCTTGCCCTGTTTCTGCCTGCCAAAAATCATTTGGCCGTTTCGGGTTTGATCACACAGATGCTCCGCCCGCAACACGTTTCGCGAATCAATGAGCAGGGTCATGAGATTGTCATGGTCGAAGTGGGTAACAACGATTTGCCCCCACGTGTTTTTGTCGTGAGTATGAAAGATGGTGTGCTGCTGTCCAATGATGCAGCCTTGCTCCTGCGTGCCCTTGGTCCGCAGCCGCAGTCCGATGAATACATCAAAGCGCAGATGACCAAGCTGGGTGATGACTGTGATGTGTCACTGGTGATTAACCCGCAGCCGTTGATGCCGATGCTGGCCATGCTCCCGCGTCTCCGCCCGCAATTGGATGCGGGGTTGAACATGCTCATGGGCCGTGCGTTGGGTGATCTGACGCCACAGCAGCGGACACAGATCAATAACGAACTACGCTGGCGTTTTGGGATCAACGACATCAGTACCGTGATGCTCTTTGGCAAGTCCGTTGCAATGGGCAGCTTCGACACAGTCGTTGAAGAATTCACCGTGGGTATGCAACATTCTCGGGGTGTGATGCTTGGTTTGAATCTCTCACCGACGCATCAGACGCTCATGCTTGATGTGGATTCGGATGCGATGGCCAAGCAAAACCGTTTTGCTGCGATCAATCTAGGCGAAGTCAAAGAAGCGATCAAACAATTGGATTTGCCCTGGTCTCAGATTTCCGTCTCCGGCAAGCAACGGCAGGCAACCAAATCACAGTGGTTACTCAAGTGGATCAACAACACCCGCCAGCAGTTGGTGATGAATGAAGTGCCGACCAAAATTTTTGATACCTGTCTTGAGATTTACAACAAGCAGCATACGCCGCGACAGGTGCAGGAACTTTCGGATTGGACGCTGTCATCGCGTTTGATTTATGAACCGGAAAATAAACCCGCTGCGTATTCGACGCTGGCCAAGTACATGGCATCGTTTAATGATGCCGAAGCGCAGCCGTTCGCCACGAACATGATGGTTATGCCCAAACTCGACGCTGGCAAACTTGATGAGCATTTTCAGTTACAGGCACAGGAAAAAACCAATGACCTGGCAATGGTCAACGCCGAGTTCACCAAGCTTTACAGCGGGGCCAAGCCACAGATTATCCGCAGTTACAGTGTTCTGAAGAATGACATGGGCGATCAGATTGATCAATTCATCAAGCAGACACACATCAAGACCAAGTTTGGCATCTTTGGCTTTAATCAACATGAATTGATCAGTCGCCGCTTCCTTTTTACAACAGAGATTGGTCCTTACACGGTATTGCATGATGGGGCTGCCAATCACAAGCGACTTGCAACGCTCAAGCAATCTCAAACGCATACGCTTGATCCGATTTTGGACCAGGTGATTGACGGTTTGCCTGAGGGGACGCGTTATTTTGAGTATGCCCGCACGTTACAGAATTTGCCGAAGATTCTTGCCTTTGCCGGCGAGTTGGAAGATTTGATTCACCGTGACGTGACGCGCTACGTTGATGAGGTCAATAAGCTTGCCAAGGCACCGGGGATGCGCAAGGAAAAATTTGAGCAGCAGGTGCTTGAGATTCCCGACATGCCGCTGCTTTATCAGTCGCTGCGTATGGACCCGGAAAAGAAACAGCTCTATGCGACTTTGCCGTTGGGTTTGGCCATGCCGCGTCCGAAGGTTTACCCGGTGATCCAAAGCCTGATTGCAGACTTCGCGGATCACGTGGATGACGAAGGCGGGGCGGTCATGTCAATGCGTCAAGTGGGTTCGGAAAATCAAATCCGCATCACACAGGACACCCGCCTTTTCGGACGCCTGATCAAGTCCCTGGGCAATGCCATCGCCAAGCGTTATCTCAACAATGGTGGCAATCCGGTCGCCAAGATCATGGATGATGTTTTAAGTCCGCTGGATGGCAATTCGCAATTCCAGGAACTGCATCACAATCCGATGTGGGAGTTCCTGCTGACCGATCCACAGATCGAGCGCGGTTTCTGGGAAAACATTCCCCTTGGGCCGATGGCTGGTGCAGGTGATGCGGGTGAACAACCACAGCCCCAGAGAGGGGCGCGCGTCGTGGAGGTTTACTTCATGGACACCGCGGATGGCAGCATTTTCACCGATAAGTCCGATCAACTCCCGCCAATCACTGCCCCCAGTGGCAAGCATGGCGTCCGCGCTTTCGTCTTTGCCTGCGGAGATTGTGGCGATGAAGCCAATCGCTTCGTGGGTTGGCTCGAGACCTATACACCCGAAGCCAAGAAGGCGATAGAGACACCCGCTGCAGGTCCCGAAGGTGGGATGGCTAATTATGAGTTGGTCGAAAACGGTCACCTCGTTGCATCACCTGATAGCAATGGTAAGTGGATCAAAGCCAACTCCAAAGACGGTTTCATGCTCATGGACAAGATTCAAGGCAAGTGTGGCAACCAAGCCCTCAAACCATGCTTCCCCGGTCGGTGATGCGATAAGTCAAAATGATCATCGTCACTCCCGCGCAGGCGGGAGTCCAGTGGATCTTGCAAGTGGTCACAGAATGCCACTGGATTCCCGCCTTCGCGGGAATGACGGACAATTACCATCTAACCCAAACCAACCTGCGCTGCGAAAGTGGCGCGGGTTTTTCTTTTACTTGGTGGTGACCTCAATGTCGCAGGTTCGCTGGGTGTTGCTGCTTTGCCAATCAAGTTGCAGACACAGTGCGATGGGTTTGCCCTGTGATGTGAGTGTGAGTTGATGCGTTTTGCCATCACTATTAACTGTGACAGGTTTCTCATCGACATAGGCTTTGACCTTTGCTGAAGTCTCACATCGCACAGTGATACGGGTTTGTGCTTTGGCATGAAGTTCGGCGGTGATGGCTGCATGGTTAACTGTCATATCCCAACGCAGACTCGGGCTGGACTTTTGCCAACGGGTAGGGGTTTGCAGGGCTGCTTTGAGTTCGTCTGGTGATTGCAGTGTTGTGCTGTACCAGAGAACTGGCAGGAGACTTTGCTTGTCCCACTGACTTTCACGATGCTGCTTGAGAATGCGGTGTAAATCCAGCTTGAGCATTTGGTCATGCAGCGTGTTGTCGTTGAGCAGGTCGTTGATCGCAGGATGTTTTTGGAGTTGCCAGACTGCCTGCATGTGACCTTCACCGGCCTGGGTGATCAGCTTGATGAGCTCTTCATCATTGACGATTTGCAGGATCAATGGATGATGCGTCAACTCGGTGAGTTCGGGGGATTGATTGATGATCTGGGTACGCTGGGCATGACTCAGTGACAGGATTTCCTGCAGGGCTCCGACTTGTTTGACGATCTGGTCAATGCCGGTGACTTCGTAGAACCATTGGCGGGATTGCTGTGCCTGCTGGGTGATGCGCGAAAAGAGTTGGCTTTGCTGGTCGATCGCCTGCTGGAGTTGGCGTTGCTGTTGTTCGATGGTTTTGTCTTCATGCGTTTGGGCGAGAGGTTTTAAGATGTAACTCCGCGTACTTGCCCCAAAGAGCACACTCCGCGGGATGGCCATGGCAACGATGTCCAACGCGGTCACACTGAGCATCAGCAGCAGCGCGATCAACATGACATTGCCAACGACACCATATCGTTGACGTTTGGTTTGAAGCCGTTTGCTGAGCGGTCGGACAAGAAGGCCAAGTGAAAACCATGTGATGGTACTCACAAGTAAACATGCTTTGATGATTATCGTCAGTGACACGTCCGTATGTTGCGTGAGAAAGATCAAGGGCAGGCAGATGCCGTAGCATGCCAGTGACTTGATCATCACTTCACGGCAGAGACGCATGTTTCGATCAAATGGGCGCAGGCCGATCATGATCGCCGATGCGATGAACAGGATGATGAAAAAGAGTTCGAATAACCAGAGTGGCATGCCCCGTCCCCCGTTGTGGTTGCTGGGGACATTGTAAGGGATGTTGCCAAGTCAGGTAACCGCACTCCCGCCTGCGGACATGATGCATGTATTTTTCAATATTGAGCACCGGATGTTAATCCGGTGCTCGTTGTGCATACGTTAATCCAAGGGCACCAGGTTTACCCCCGGTGCTCAGATGAATGACTCCGTTACTTATCCGTAGTGCCGTTGGCAATAAAAAAGGTGCCGACCGTGAAGTCGACACCCTTGGTGAAGAAAATGGTAACAGGAGTTTGTTGGCCTTACGCCGGTTCGGGTTGAGCGGTGACCGCTTCCTGATGTGCTTCTGGCTTGGTGTTCAATGCTGCCAGGAAGCAGGTGTAACTGTCAGCGTTGACGGCCTTGGTCATGGTGGTGGGATCGTTGAACGTCGAGGCGATATCCGCCAGCAATTCCAACTGGGTCTGATCCGCCTTGTCGGGCGTGAGGACCATGATGGCCAACTTGGTCGATCGACCGTCCGGTGAGTCCCAGTCGACACCGGTGGGGATGATGCCCACGCTGATCACCGGTTGTTTGAGTCCGGGGATACGGGCATGGGGGATCGCCAACCCACCGGGCAGTCCGGTACTCATGACGGCTTCACGCGCCAGCACGGCATCGGTAATTTTCTTGCCATGGATATCCGCACTGCTCTGGGCTGCGTCGGCCAGCTTCTGGATGACATCATGACGCGAGGTCAAGGCCAACTCGGGAACAAACGTATTGGCCGTGAGATACTTGCGGAACTTGGCCGGCTGCTTGGTCTTCAGAGCGATCTGCATCATCGGTCCTGCCATCAGTGCCGTCGCCAAAGCCACGACCACCAATGCCACAAACAGGTCCTGCCCGATCACGCCGTACTGCAAGGCCAGCAAGGCAAGCACGATTTCCATCGCACCACGGGCATTGAGTGCAAAACCCATCGCCCAGGTCTGACGCTTGGGGAAGCCTGCCCAACGAGCACCGAGCACACCGCCGAGGACCTTACCGACACAGGCAAGGACAAAGACGATGGCAACGAGGCCCAGGTCAAAGTGCGACACGAAGTCGACCTGTAAACCGATGGAGGCAAAGAACAGGGGCGCGAAGATGAACGAGATGAACTGTTCGATCGTCGTGCGGGTCTGCTGACGCAGATGCGGTGAGTCACCGAGCATCACGCCGACGATGAACGCACCGAAGATCGCGTGAATACCAATGAACTCCGTGAAGGCTGCGCCCAGCATACCCAGCGCCAGGGCAAAGCCGAGCACGCCGCCGGGCCAGCTGGTGTGAGCCTGCAACCAGGGGAGAATACGATGGATGACACTGCGGCCGACCGTGAGCATGAAGCCTGCAAAGCCAAGTGTCAGGGCAATGGTCATACCAATGCTCATGCCTTCACCATCCCCAGCTTGTGAGGACTGCATCATACCCAGCACGATGGCGAAGATGATCCAGCCGACAAGGTCCTGGAAGATGGCGACCGCGATCACCGTCATGCCAATGTCCGAGCGGAAAAGGTTCAGGTCCATGAGAATTTTGGCAATCACCGGCAAGGCGCAAATCGACAACGCGATACCCAAAAACAGTGAGAAGATCAGCGGGTCAGCACCGGCTTCCATCCCCAGCAGCTGAGGCACGGACAAGCCTGCGCCCATGCCGATACCAAAGGGAATGATGATGCTGGTTAAACCAATGATCAAGGCCACGCGCTTAAGGCGGAACATGGTGGATAAGTCCACCTCCATACCCGCAACAAGCAGGAACAGCGACACCGCTAGCGTGGCAAGACCACTGAGCATCAGCGCGTTGGGACCTTCCAACGGGAATAACATCGCATTGGCGTCGGGCCAGACCTGACCGAGAATGGTCGGGCCCAGCACGATGCCTGCAAGGATCTCACCAAGCACCGCCGGCTGATGCATACGCTTGGCAATTTCGCCGAAGAGTCGGGCGGTCGCCAGCAGAATGCCCAGTGAGAGAAACATGATGGTCAGTTGCGAATGATCTAATGATTCCATACGGATTTCCTTGATGGCAAGTAACACATTGCCGTGCGGTTGGGTTTGGACTCACGATAGGGGCTTGGCCCTCACGTGAGAGAGTGGGGGATCCCCGAGCTTCAAACGGACAGTCGGAGTTTGCGTGCAGGTGGATCACCCCGTTGAGCCACACAGTTGCGGCAGCACCGACGCTGCGGTTTGGCCCAGAGTTCAAGCAGGGGGATGGGGCGATCGCAATCTTCGCAATAGCCGTAGCATCCCTCTTCGTAGCGTTTAAGGGCAGCCACCAGTTCGTCACCATCGCTTAAGGCAAGCGAAGCATGATCGGCCGGTAAGCCGTCGGGATAGGCGTTCTGGAGTTTGATGCGCATGCACCTTGCCAGCCGTTTGAGATGCATCTTGCGTTGGCGTACTTTACGCTGTTTGCGTGCATCCTTTAGCCGTCGGCCCAGTGATCGCATGTTGATTCGTTGGCGGGTCATGACCAAGTCTCCTGGCAAACTCAGCGGTTGTTGATCACACCAGCCAACACTTGGCCGGTTCTCAGGGGTCATCATGCAAAGCCGGTGCCAAAGAGAGGATGTTGATGGTAAATTTTATTAATGACTGAATTTAAAGGAGATACGTTTTGGCAAGATAAAAAATAGTCGCAAATCCCCAGATGGGAAAAATATGAACAAATGGTCAAAAAATGATCAATGCGACAAAATGTGGGCGTTTGGCGTGGTGGGACAATTAATTCAAAGCCTACTTTTTCCGACTGGATCGCTTGAAGTACATGGCCATGAAAATCATCCATGTCCCGGCAAAGGCGGCAACGAATAACAGGATCGACAGCAGCGGAATGCCAAAGATTCTCGGACCCGCATGCTCCACGTTCATTATCATCGCGCCCGAGAGATACAACGCAGCAACAATCAAACCCAGCGTGATCCGGTTGGCAATCTTCTCAAAGCCCTGGATCAACTGCTCTTCATCAATCGCGTCAATTTTAAAACCGCGATCCTGCCGTACAATCGTGTCCAGTAACTTATTGATCCGACGCGGGGCTTCTTCAAACAGGCGTGAGATTTCAATCGCAGCATCGTACATCCGCATCCGACTGAATGACCGGCGGAAGTGTCGGGTGAGTATCTTGCTCGCATATTTCCGAACCGAATCACTGGGATTAAATGTCGGGGCAAGTATGCTCACCAGTTCATCAAGGTTCAACAGCGCTTTGCCAATCGTCGAGAAGATCGGCGGGATGCGCACGCGATTCTGGGCACAGATGTTGGCAATGTCCAGCAGCACACGACCAAGGTCGATTCCCTCAGTGTTGTTCTGACGGCACTGCATCACCAGGCTATTGATCCGCTGGGTAAAGTGCATGTGGTCATACGTGCGATCTGCTTCACCGATCCGAATCACAATGTCGGCAGCCTGATCGCCACGACCATCGGCAATGGCAAGGACCAACTGCGTCAACATCTCACGCAGGTTTGGCGAGAGATGACCCACCATCCCAAGATCCAAAAGCACAATCCGACCCTGATCATCAAGCAACACATTGCCCGGGTGCGGGTCAGCGTGAAACGTTCCCTTGACCAGAATCTGATACAGGTATGAACGGAACAAACTGGATGACAGTGAGGCGCCATCGAGTTCTGCGATCCTTCGCGGTGTCAGGTCGGTGACTTTCTCGCCGCCATGGTATGTCATCACCAACAACCGTCGCTTGCTCATACCCGTGATGGGGGAGGGGACGACGATGCATTGTTCCTTCTGCAATGAGCGACCGATGGCGGTGAGGTTGGCCGCCTCATGCCGAAAGTCCAGTTCCTCAAGCAATGTCTGACGCGTGTGGTCCAGCACATCGACAAAACCGTAGCGATGATCGGTGAGGTTATCCAGTGTTGATGCGACATGTTCCAGAGCACGGAAATTGTCGTTGACATTCTCCCGCGCACCTGGACGTTGCACTTTCACTGCAACTTTCCGGCCGTCTTTGAGCGTTGCCGTATGCACCTGCCCCAGTGACCCGGCGCCGATCGGCAGGGTATCAATCTGCTCAAACACGCTCATCACCGGCGAGCCCAACTCACTTTCAATCACCGGCACAATTTCCGTGTTGAAATCCAAAGGCTCGACATCATCCTGCAATCGCTCCATCGCCTGCTTGTACTCAGCAGGGAGGATCGGCAATTGGGTCGCGAGAATCTGACCAATCTTGATATACGTCGGCCCGAGTTTTTCAAGGTCCGCTGCAAAGTCCTCAGCCGTGTGATCCTTTGCGTCGTTCGTGTCTTGATCGTCTTTATCCAGATGTTTCTCAAACCCCATGGACTTGAGCAATTCACGATTGCCGTACTTCCAGACGAGCTTGAGAATGTTGTGATACACCAGTAAATCTTTGGGATGCATGGTTTTCATATATCTGAGTATAGAGGTTCAGACGCGAAAACTTCAACTATTTGCCGGGATTCACTTGAGTTGATTCGCTAAACTCGCGCGGTTGACGTCAATCATTTCCGTGGCCGAAGTGCTGTTCAAGACCTTGGCAAACTTCGCGTAGGTTGGGAAATAGCCTTCTGTCATGTAGGTGAGTTCATCTTCATGGATCACTGTGAGTCCGAGTATCTGTATGGTTCGACTGGCGCACCTTAACCGTTGAGCTTCAGGTGACAGGGTTAATGGCTTACGCGAAAACCAACCGTAAAACGGGACACTCGGATCAAACTGCTTGGCGTAGGAGTCTGCGTATTGTGATGGGGTGCAGTAGTTGGCATAGAACGGTTCGAAATTTGTACTGATTCGATGCGCAGCATGACGAAGCCAGAACACCGGCCAATAACAGGCGCTGTCATCCGGTTTTGACAAGTCCCATTCCGGGGGCAGGCAAATCATCAGTTCCAGGTTCTTGGTGAAATCTTCAGGACAGTTGGCCTTGGCGGGTTTGCTTATGTTGACGTAACTCATGCCAACGGTAAAGAGTGTTTGCCATGGATGCGTTTCGGTCGGCGATGTGGCATAGACATCAATGGGCAGCTCGTCATAGGGCAAGCGATCATGAAACACGCGGCGTGCTGGGCCAAGATGTCCTTGCATGTGTTCGACGATGCCATCTCCCAATTTGTCACGTAACGGTGTCCGGATTGCAGGGATGTACGTATCGAGTTGCGACATGTTTTGTGGTGGTGCTTCATTGGGAGAGTGTTCGATTTGCCCCAGCGTTACACCAATGAAGCCGACAGTGTTAATGGCCTTACTTTTGCGGTTGGCTTTCTGATCTTCAAAATCAAGGTCTTTGACATACATCGGGTCATTGGGATCCAGCGAAACCTGGATATAGTCCGGCCATTTGATGCCTTTGACACCAGCGTTAACGAGCAAACGCATCAGGCTGCCGGAGATGGCAATGTGTTGCAGAGGTACGGCTTTCCGCTCGATATCCGATGGAAACCAGATGCCTGCATCACTGATACGTGCCATGTGTTTGGCAGGACTGTGAAAATGATCGATGAGTGAAAAGGAAAAGCTCGCATTCTCACCTGCATGATAATTGGCAGGGCGATTGCAGTCAGGACAGAACGGGGGCTGAGCCGTGAGATTGTGTCGATTGCCGAGCGTATGCTTGGGTCTGACCCAATGCCAATCCGGATCAGGCGTGTTGGCGCGCGGCTTGAGAATCTGGCCATAGGTAAAGTCGTCAGGCGTGCAATCGAGCAACAGTTCAAGAACATGTTTGCGGACGACAATCATACCATTGTTGGTTGAAGCGACATCAAGTCGTTGTTGCTGTTTGCTGTTAATGTGACTGTTGACTTTCATTGAGTTGGGGATGGCGTCATAGTCCAACCAGCCACAAGTCTTGCACGCGACAGGATAGTTGAACAGTGGTACCTCGTCCCTTGAATGGGTATCAACGGACATTTGATCAATGAACAATTCAATCCACCGGGCATGACAAACCGCAGGCCCATTGCAGTGTGTTTTGACATGAGTTATTAATTCGAATGTTTCCGGCAAACACGTTTGGGCAAACGCAACCAAATCATTGGGCAGTGTGACATCAAGTGTCTGAATTAACACGCCATGATCACAAACCGGTCCCCTGACAGGTCCGATGAGATTGCGTTGGATGGTGAGTGTTCGTGATGCAAATTCTGCAATCAGTTGGTCATTGAATTTCTTACACACTTCAATGGCTTGCGGATACTTCCACGGATGGCGGAATTCTTCTGATGAAACACTCAGATTGATCTTGAGCATGCCAATACCCCCCGTGTTGCTTGATGAGATGATGCAGAGAGTTTAACAGGTATGAATAGCTTTGATCAACGGTTTATTGATTTGCATGCGCACAAAAAAACCACGTCCGTTGCCAGACGTGGTTTTTGAATGTCGTTGCTTTGAAGCTGAATCTTACTCAGCGTTCTTGGCAGCCATTTCGGCTTCTTCTTCAGCCTTTTCAGCAGCCATTTCGGCCTTGAGGCGAGCGGCTTCTTCCTTGGCTTCAGCTTCGAGTTCTTCCTTGGACTTGTCGGAGACAACCCAGAGCTTGACGTGGGTCTTGAGGTCTTTGTTGATGACGACGGGGATTTCGTAGCTGTCCAGACGCTTGATCTGTTCACCAATACGAACATAACGGTCATCGATTTCAAAGCCAGCGTTGCGGAGTTCTTCAGCGATTTCGTGCTGAGAGACGCCACCGAAAAGGATGCCTTGTTCGTTGGCCGAGCGCTGGAGGGTCAATTCGTAATCCTCAAGCTTCTCGATCATGGCAGCCTGCTTGGCGTGAATTTCCTTGAGTTCGGCTTCGACGCGTGCACGTTCTTCAGCCAGACGAGCGATGGCACCTTCGGAAGGAGCGGTGGCCAGGCCGTGGGGCAGGAGATAGTTACGAGCGTAACCGGCTTTGACTTTCACGACATCGCCGACGATGCCGAGGTTATCAACGTTTTGAGTCAGTAGAAGTTGGACTTGTTTCATGTTGTCCTTGCCTTTCTCTTGGCAAATCAGTTAGGCGTCGGCCCGCATTCAACATTGAGATGCGGCGCTACACCAGCATGTAAATTCGTTTGTTCGACCCATTGCTCAGAATGGGATATCGTCTTCGTCCACGGGTTGGTGGGGGTCTTGTTGGGGAGCGTTATTGCCACCACCGTTACCGCCACCGTAGCCACCGCCGCGGTTTCCGCCGCCACCGTAGCTGCCCTGGTTACCGCCACCCGATCCACCGGAGTAGCCTCCGCCGCCACCACCGCCGCCTTCACCGCGGGAGTCGATGAACTGGAAGCTCTCGACGATCACCTTGAGTTTGGAGCGGTTGTTGCCGTCACGGTCCTGCCACTGGTCGAGTTTCAGGCGACCTTCCAGGTAGACGGGGCGACCTTTTTTGAGGTATTGGTTGATGACTTCCGCCTGTTTGCCGAAGGCTTCGCAGTCGATGAAGGTGGTTTCCTCCTGCTGCTCACCTTGCTGATTCCGCCAACGACGATTCACTGCCAAACCCATTCCGACGACAGCCATATTGCTTGGCAGGTAGCGAAGCTCGGGGTCGCGGGTAAGGTTTCCCATCAACATGACTTTGTTGAGATTGGGCATCGGGCAAATCCTTGTCTTGGCGTTATGAGTTGAAAATCAGGCTATAAGTGTGACGGATTTTTTATTTACTTGTCGTCGTCGTCGTCACCGGCTTCGTCGTCGGTTTCAACGTCAGTTTCGACATCGTCGTTGGTGTCTTCGACCACTTCTTCGTTCTTCTCGTCATCGTCATCGGTTGAACGCAGACCGGTTTCCTGTTCAGCGGGGGTGAGCTTCTTGAGTTCTTCGAGTTCGACGTCACCGATGTGATCGCCACGAAGAATCAGGGCACGGACGATGGTTTCCGAAAGGTTGCAGTCACGTTCGATGTTGGCGACCTGGGTCGAGCGTGCATCGAAGACAGCCAGGAAATAGGTACCACGCTTGGAGGTCTTGATATCGTAAGCCAGGCGACGTTCGTCCCACTTGGTCAGGATGTGAACGGTGGCTTCAGCGCGAGCGAGGACTTCCTTGATGTGGGCGACGACGCCGGCGAAATCGCTGCCAGCGGCGGCCTGGCTGACCAGGAACAGACCTTCATAAAGTCGGGTGGGGCTATCGGACATTTGTAGTTTCTCCAGTCTTACTCGGTGGTGTCGACCACGCGCCGACACGCCGGACCGGCAGATGCAAAACGCATCCCTGGCCGAGTAAATTCAGTGAATCGGGGATTGTAGCGAAATTCAGAGCCCTTGGCAACGGGGAACAGGGGAGATTTCGGATTTCGAATTTTGGATTTCAGATTGATTAAAACCGCTTGCGGTTTAGCACGACAGGTGTGATTTGAATATCGTCCAGTGGGTTTGCCCAAGGTATCGTGTGCTGAAACACAAGCGGTTTACATTCCAAGTTCCGAAATCCATTATGATACCCACGGTTCGGCCCCCGGAGACTTCATGAGCGACACGTCCGACAAGCTATATGAGAACCTGACCAAGCCGCATACGATGGTGCTTTTTGTGCTGTTGATGCTTGGTTTATATTGGTTTACGATTTTTCAGTCTTCGCTTTTTGATCGTGATGAGACACGCTTTTCCTCAGCCACACTGGAGATGCTGGCCAGCGGGGACTACATCGTCCCGACTTTCAACGGCGAATTGCGGCCTGACAAACCGATCCTTATTTACTGGCTGATGTCCATCGGCGTAACCCTGCTTGGACCCTGCGAAGCGGGTGTTCGCTTTTTTGCACCCGTCGGCATGGCAGTCTCCAGTCTACTCACCGGCTGGCTGGGACGACGCTTATTCGACCCGTTAACCGGATTCTGGTCCGCTGCCATTCTCTGCACGTCCGGCCTGATGCTTATTGTCGGGGGGGCGGCAACGACGGATGCTGTGCTGCTGGCTTTCATCATGACCGCCATGACGCCGGCGATCTTCATGCTCCAATCGGGCAAGACTCACGTCGGACATCTGGCGGCAATGCTGCTGGGACTCACCGGCGCGATGCTCACCAAGGGACCGATCGGTTTGGCGGTGCCCGTGTTGTCGATGATGGGGATGCTGTGGTTTGGTAACCGTGAGCTGCGCAAGGCGGGCAAGAAGTCGCTGGTTTGGTTGATCGTTTTGTCACTGGTTGCCACCGGCGTGTTTTTGCTTTGGGCGATTCCTGCCAACAAGGCGACCGGCGGAGAGTTTGCCAAGATCGGGATCGGCCGACACATCATTAACCGCATCCTCGAACCGCAGGAAAGTCATGGCGGGAATTTCTTCCTGTCTCTGCCGTTCTACATTCCCGTGATCATTGGTCTGTTCATGCCCTGGACCTTGCTGCTTTATGGCAGTGTCCGCGCACTGTACGGTCGGACACTTGGCAATGAACATTCTCGGGCGGTGTTGCTCGGTTGGTTCTGGCCGACGTTTATTTTGATGTCGGTGGTGGCAACGAAGCTGCCGCACTACATCCTGCCGGTGTTCCCGGCGCTGGCGATTGTCACTGCTGCTGCAATCAGTGAACTGACCCGCAATCCCAACGGCTTATCCGAGAAGGATCGCTTCTGGATGGAGAAGGGCGGCACGTGTTATTTCCCGCTGATGTGGTTCTCCACCATCGCCCTGATTGGCGGGCCGATTCTCTTCCGCGTACTCAACTTTGAAAAGACGAATCTTGATCTGGAAGACCTCATCGTCTCCGGCACGGTGGCAGGCATCTTCCAGTTCGCAGTCTCCATCTATGTCCTCAAAGCGCATAAGGCTCAGAAGTACGCACGCTGCGCCAAGTTGATGCTCGGTTCGACGGTCGCCTTCTGGGGCATCTTTGCCTACGGCATACTCCCCGCCTCCGAAGACATGCTCAAGATCAGCCCCGAGGTTGTCCAGATCATCAACGAGAAGGGCGATATCCATGCACCGATTTATGTCACCGGCTACGAAGAAGCTTCGCTGGTGTTCTACATCAACGGCATTCGCATGCAGGATAAAGACGCTTATCCGGGCAAACTTCCCAAGGGTATGAACGTGATCGCCAGCGGTGAAGTTGCCCAGTGGGCCAAAGTCAACGAGCCGGGTTACCTGATCCTGCGTCAACGCGATTGGGATGAAATCACGGAAAAAGCAGGCAATTTACCCATCACGCAAATCGGACACCGATGGGGGATCAATGTCCCCAAAGGTCGCCTGCTCAAGGTGCTGGTAATGGAACGTGGTAAGATGGCTGCATCCGAGTGATTCACAATAACGGGGTAAACGCATGAGTCCGACTACGCAAAAACTGCTTTATTGGGGGAGTATCTGCACGCTGGTGTTGAACCTGATGGTGCTGGTGCTCTTTGCGGTGATTGTGTTTTCACTGACCGGTCGCATTGAAAAAGAACTCGCGGATTTGAGTGTGCCCGTGACAGCATTTACCAGGTTCTTTTTGGCGGTCCCCAAGAGTGTGTTGTTTGTCCCCAGCGTGGTGATTGCTGGCGTGGTGATGATTGCCAAGGAAAAACTCATCAAGTCTGCGCTCACGAACTTCATCATCAACAAGGTGATTTTCATTGGCTTGATTCTGCTGCTGGTTGCCTACATCGTGGCCGTGTTGATGCCGCTGTATTCGACCGCGACGACGCTGTGAGTTTTCACTTTAAGCGTGTTTCATCTCAAAATGACAACGTCTTGACAAAAGCCGTCCATCACCTGATGGGCGGGTTGCCTTGCGATAAACGTTGACCGATGACCCGTGCCTCGGGAGGGACACGGCTTTGATTGATTCATCTTTGAATAAAACAATCGCACACTCACCACGTTCCGCACATCAATTTGAGTTCCTTCCGTCACTCCCACGCCCCCGGAAGGCGGGAGTCCAGTGGAATTTGCATTTGTCAACAGAATGCCACTGGATTCCCGCCTGCGCGGGAATGACGAGATGAACGTCGGCTTAGCGATTCAATTCTTTGTGATTCGATTCGTTGTAATGCGATACGCAAGGCAATCCGTCCATCAGGAGATGGAGGGATTGGGTCAAATGACATCGCGCTTTACGACGACTGCGTGCCTGAGGTGTTAGGCAACTTCTCCGGCATTTGTTGTCCGACGGGGAATAAGCCGATGGCAACGAAGATCAGTTGGCTGATGCAGAACCCGATGAGCCACATGAATGCGCCGTCCATAAAACCGTAGCTGTGCAGGCCGACACCCATCATGTTCACGCCGAACCAACTGAAAGCGGTGATGCAGTTGCCCAGGATCGCCATCATCATCATCCCGCGAATCTGCACCATGCCAGACCAACGGGCGTGGAGGATCGCAGCATTCCAAAGCACGATGAGCAGGGCACCATTTTCCTTGGGGTCCCATCCCCAGAAGCGTCCCCACGATTGGTCCGCCCAGATACCGCCAAGCACGGTGCCGACGAAGGAAAAGAGCATTGCAAAGCAGATAATGCCATAGACCATGCGTCCCATGCGTGCGTAGCTTTGCTTGTTGAGGTTTCGCAGAATCACATCACGAACGACGAAGATCAACCCCAGCGAACCAGCAACAAACATCGACGAATACCCCAGCGTGACAATAAGCACATGCGTGGTCAGCCAGAAGTTGGAGTCGAGCACCGCACGCACCGGCTCGATGGTGTCACCGCTGAGTGATAAGTGATGGGCGATGATGAGCGTTGAAAAACCGATTAGACAGGCAGCGATATTGCCAAGCCCGTTCTTGTAAATCTTCTCAAGGACCATGGCCATAATCGTTGCACCCCAGCCGATGAACACCGCTGAGCCGTAAAGGTTGATCACGGGCGGGCGTCCTTCGATCCACATCCGCCAACCCAGACCAAACGTGTGTGTCGCGATGGCAGCAAGCACGATCACAGTGCCGGTGATCATCATCCAACGGGTTTTGAACATCATGGCAACGAGTGTGACCACCAACCCCAGCGCGTAGATCGGCATGGCGTTGACCAGCAAAGCCATGCGGTTAAACATCGCTTCACTGCGGACCTTGGATTGCTGTTGAGCAGGCGTTGCAAGATGCTCGGCAACCATCGTGTTGATCGTCTGCCAATCACCTTCGCGATAGGCTTTGCGAATGGTTGCCATACGAATCACCGAGTCATCCATCGGCAGGCCCAGCAGGACCAAACGCATATGCTCACCAATACGACTCCATTCCAACTCGCCGATGGGAGGGACGAAATGGATGTTGCTTTTCTGAGCAAGATTCTCGTAACCCTTCTTGAGAATGTTGATATGCGAGACCATGTCATCGGTGAGTTTGTCCGGATCTGCAATCAGACTCTTGACGAGGTTTGCGGCTTCCTGGGCTTGCCGGGCAAAGTCCTTGCTTTGCTCGGGTGCGATGGCATTTTTCAGTCGGACATAGGTCGTGATGTGGTTATACAGTTCAATGATCGCACGCTGATAGCGATTGCGCTGATGAGCCTGAACACTCTGGGCTTCATTGGCTTGGGCGGAGATCAATTGCAGATGCGGGATCAGTTCGGTGAAACTCCAACGCTTGTCTTCTTCGCCAAGTTGTAACAATGCCTGGATATCCGGATCGTGAATCAGAAAGACGCGGTAGTTGTCCGCGACTTCCGGTTTGCACATCACCTGCATGAGCCATTCCAACGCATGCATGGACTTGCCTTCGACTTTGACGGACTGCTTACCACAGATCATGAGCATGCTTGAACGGGCCACGGTATCCAATGGCTTAAGTCGGCCGGCATGCATCACCGCGATCTGTCCCAACGCGTTCCAATCCGGCGTTGCGTTGGTTGCAGGTTGTTTGGATTCCTGTGCAAAGATGGATGTGGTCATCAAAGCGATCAACAGACAAAATGCGATCAGGCAATGAGCAGCGGATGTGAATCCGGTGCAGGGATGGCTGTGAAGTGTCGCTGAGGAACTTGCACTGGATTGATATCGGGTGCTTTGGGGTCGAGATGGGCGGATTGAATTGTTCATGCCTTGACCTCCGTGTCCTGCTTGACGAACTTGTTGAAAAACTTGAGGAAGTGAGCGATGAAATGCCAACTCATGCCCAGCGTGACGAGGATGCATGCGATGTAGGGGAGCACCGCTGCGGGGTTGCGTACCACCTGGAGAATGGTGGTTTGATCGTCGTTGGCAAAGCTGGCTTGGTAGAACGTCTTGCCGTCATATCGCAGCGGTTGGTTCATGCTGATGGTCAACTCGCGGTCTTCATGTTGAATGGGATCGACCAAACGTAGTCGGCTTGAGAATGCCATGGGGACATTGGTGCCGGTGAAGCGTTCGTGCTTGAACTCCTGGAGTTTAAGCGTCATGGGCATCATGTATCGCTTGGCGCGGAGATGGATGGCATATTCCCTGCCGTTGATTTCAATGAAGTCAGGATTCACGAATGCTGAGGAGAGCAGCCACGTTCCCAGGTTCTTGCCGTTGGCAATGATGTCCACATAGACACATGCCAGATTGCGTTGTTGATCACCCTTGACCGGCGGGGCGGGTTGGACGATGACACGTTGACCAAAGCCCTGCGTCGGACGTGGGTTTTCCCCCATGGCAATATTGGCGTTGGGCATGAACTCCTTAACGGAGATCGACACCGGGAGGCGCGGGTCGGTGATCATATTGCCGGTGACCAGTTTGCTTGCCGGGATGCTGTAAACCGTCTGCGTGTCCTTGGGATTGTCGTTGGCATCTTTGTTTGAGGTGTCGATGATCACCAGTTCATTTTTGTGGAAACTCTCGGAGTAATTCTTGACCTGCCCGTGATCCAGTGAGACATAACTTTCCACGGAGTAGAGGTCGGTAAAGAGTTGGCCGATGAGCAGCATGAGAATGCCCGAATGCATAAGCAGAACACCCATGCGTTTGGTGGTCCACTTGAATGTGGTCAGATAGGCACACAGCAGGTTGAGTACCATGATGATGCCCAACGTGTATCCGCCGGGGAGGACAGGGATCGCGGTCCCGTTCTGTAGATAGATCGGGACGACGAAGGATTGAAAGTAGATTTTCTGCGCTTCACGGATGGGCATGTGCGTCTGGGCCAGCGTGCCGGCAAAGACAAGCATCATGCCTGCGATAAGCACCACGACGGTGATGCGCAGTGAGGCAAACTTTTTGAGTATTTTTTTCATGTGCGAGCCAACTCGGATCAAACATCGTGGAATCACTCACAAAGGCGTTTTAGCAACAGAGCATCCGTGCCCTTTGCCTCTGCGTTGAACTTCAAATTGTTTATTGCCAGTTCACGGTTTTGAGGAACTGGTCAAACTTGGGCAGGGCGGTCTGGACTTGATCCGACGTGCCTGTGAGTTTGATAAACCATGTCTTGCCATCGACCATACCGAAGCTCACGACCATGCGTTGCGAGTCGTTTGCGATATCCACGCGATTGGCATCAATCGGGCCGATTTTGTCCTGCTCGATGGAAGACTGTAATTGGTCTTGAGTCAGGGGACCTAATCCGAGTTGGCGGCGCCAGCGTGCGACGTTGGCCGCAACACCACCGACATCACCGGGAAATGCTGAGACGTTTACGTCCGCGCCCGATGCCGTTTGATAGCTATGCAGAATCATCGAGCCTGGTTGCGTTTGTTGCCAACCTTCGGGAAGTTCGACGGTGAACTTCCCGGAGATGGTTGATGCGCTGTTGTCTGCTGCAGCAGGTTCAGACGCATGCATGGCATGGTCATGACCCGAGTGATCCTGACCGTCATTGGGATCATGGGCGGTGTTTGAAGCAATCGCCGGTTGCGGTGCTTCGTAGACTTCGATTTCCTCTTCACCACATCCGCCGAGAATGCAGAGACTGCAAACCAGCATGGATGATGTGAAACCAGACGTGCAGCGGACAAAGCGGGGCAGGTGATTCATGAGTTTGTCTTACGGGTGTCACGCTGTGTTCTTGAGGTGTTCATCTGCTGCGCCGATCATCACCGAAGCCAGCGTGGTGTACGTCACCGTCCAGGCTTCTTTGACTTCATCGTTCCACGCGTCACCCAATCCTTGTTCCAAAGTCTTAAGCAGCGCAGCACCAACTGTATCATACATGGGAGCTGTCACTTTGTAATCCAAATGACGCACGCCCGAAGCCTGGACAGCAGGCACAATGCTCTCAAGATTTTTAAGTCCGTTGACAGCAGTTCCGAGCATGGCCATGAGCTTTTTCTTCTGCTCGGTCATGTCCTCGGGGAAGATGGCTCGCAGCGATGGATCCATTTCAAAAAGGTTGCTGTAGAACAAATCCGCAGCGGTGTTGACGATGGGGACCACCTGGGCCCATGTCCCTTGAACGAGTTCGATTTGCTTGGGAGTCACTTGGCTTTCCTTACGATTCATGAGGTGTGAATAGTCATCGAAACGTGAATGCGTTGACTGTGCGTTAACACAGAAAACGCTGTGATTATAGGTCTATTCTTCTTCGGGTAGTAAACTCAAAATGTAATCCAATCCCTGGGCTACCTGTTCATCGGTCAGATCCTTGCCGCGTCTGCCGCCCTTGGGCATCATGTCCCCATAACCTTCAATGGCATGCTTGAGCAGGGTCTCACGGCCACGTTTATCCAGACGCTGACGCCACTCTTTGGGGTTATTGATCACCGGTGCATACTCGCTTTCAATGTGACAGTGACTGCAAACTTTGGCGAAGACTTCATAACCAGTCAGTAATGCAGGGGCCGTCGGTTTGGGAAATTCAGCATGGTCATGCGCCTCGGTGGGGGCGGATTGCGTGGTTGTTTCGCTTTGCGGTTTTTTGTCGCAGGCTCCCAAAAGCACACAGCTCAACATCATCAAAGCATATTGGCGGCAATGAAACATGGTACGAATCTCCATGTAGACTTTCCTTGATCTATGACAAGGTTTGCGATTCGGATTACATCGGGATGCGAATGACAATCCCGCCCATCACGTCATCGGGCTTAAAGTCCGTCTTGGGGGAGTCCACGTGATTGTTATGACAATCCCAACATGCCTTGGCGGTTGCACGGTCGGGATACATGGCAACGAAAAACTTTTCACTGCCAACCGTTTCTTCACCGTAAACAGGCTTGCCGGTATCTTCCATGATCTTGATTTTTTCTTTTTCAAAATCCGTGTCGGGCATGTGCTTCTTGTTGATAGCCCATGAACTGATCAGGCCGTACTCAAAGTTCTGGTTGTTGCGGTAGGCTTCTTCCGAACCATATCGGAACTGCTGAGCAGGGAGTGGCAAGGTCGCGAAGGTGGTTTCCCAGTCTTCTGAGCCTTTGAATTTCTTGTGTGTCTTGCCGTCTTCCTCAAGCACCTGGATGTTCTGGGTTTTGGTCAGTCGGTTGACGACGTTTTTGACGTAGATTTTACGGTCCGCTGCCATGACAGCATGGAGCATGTCCACGACTTTCTGATGTTCGACACCTGCTGGTGCTGCGGCGGAGGCTTCGGATTTACCACAGCCGGTCATGAGCAGCGTGGTGCCCAGACCCATCGTGCAGATCGTGAGTGTCAAAGCGATTCTGGTTTTTGTAAACAAGCGTGACATAGCGGGAATTCCTTTGTTTGTGTTTCCAATTTTCCTTGGGAGTCAGATCCAATCAGCACCCCCGGAAGTTGTAGCTTCATGAGGTTAGTTGCTTCACCGTATGCATACATTGGCACAGGGGAAAGCTTCCGGGGGGGGCGACGCTGGGGATCGTTCAAGGGTGGTTTTTAGTGCTTGTTTTTCTCCTTATGTTCAAGATTCATTTTCTGTTTGAGCATGTCGAAACTGCTGGGTTCGTGATGTTTACCAACCGGTTGATCACTGAAGTTCTTGTCGATGAGTTTGCGGTCAGCCAGGGCATCAATCGCAAAGGGCAGGCCATGGCATTGCATGCACACCGGTCGGAGCATTTTTTCGTTGGGTCGCAGGAAGTCGTTCTGGTTATGCATCACGGATGTCTGTGTCTTGCCTTCGACTTTCTGCTGTACGCGTGGCAGGTGACAGGTGGCACAGGACACACCCGAACCTGCATCGCCAACGCCTGCAATCTCATCAAGCCATGCATCATGGTGCGCCGAGTTCTTGAAGTTAAGTGTGTGTTCGTCCGCATGACATTGCATGCACGCGCTCATGGCAGCGAACTGCGTGTCAAAACTGTGTGCTGAGTGACAACTGTTACAGGTCATCTGCAAGTCTCTAGCGGTGTCAAGCATCGGCAGTCTTGCCATCCCCGGCGTCATCGGGCTTAATCCCTGATCCAATCGCATGCCATGTCGCGAACCTAAAAAGCCGTGGACTTCATCCTTGTGGCAGGTCTTGCATGATGCGTAACCGGGGTTGTCTTTCCAGATGAGATTGCCTGTCGTTTCGTCTTTGACTTTGTGACAGTCGGTGCAGTTGACACCTGCTGCTGCATGGGCGGTGTCCTGCCAGGCAATGAACTGGTTGTTCTCGAGTTTGACATCGCGTGGCGCGTCGGCCGTTGCCATGGTGAGTTTGATGATCGTCTTGCCCTGGTCTTTAACCCACTGCTGATGTCGCTGAGCAAAATCGCGCATGGGGACACGTGCCTGCTCGGCTGCGACGTTGGGTTTTTCGTGCATGTGGTCTTTGAGATGCTGCTCAAAAAGCCCTGAATTATCGTGGAAATTGTGACATCCCGCTGCAAGACAGGTTGAGAAAGCCAACCCCTCATGCGTGACGCGGTTTTCCTGAATGTCCTCGTGACAGGCCTTGCAGTAGTTCTCCGGCTGAGTGAGTCCCATGCCACCCTTGGTTGCAGCCAGTCCATCGGAACGATGCTCCACGTGACAGGTGATGCAGTACCGCGACTTAACCAATGCGGTGTTGGCACGCATGTCCATCGGCAGGAGCTTAAGCGCATCGGTGGACTTGGCGAACTTGGCGATCGGGTGCGAATCACCCACACGCTCCAGTTCCTCGCCATGACACGAAATGCAGGCTTCCTGTTTGACCATGTCGTTTCCTTCGTCGTGACAGGCTGAGCATTGAAGCTCAATCTGGTAGTGGCCATACGTGGTCTGGCCTGGCAGAAACAGTTGTTGCTGCGGACCCTTGATCGCGTGAAACAGATAGCCTCCAGCCATTGCTGTCCCCAGTAACCAGAGCACCCATATCAAACCGTTTCTCACGCGACGCGAATCCTTCACTTCACTTATTCGGTGTTCCGGGGGCCAACAAACTTCACCGCGTTACAGAGACACAGCGCCTGACGATGACTGACGTGTGTCCGTTCTGTGATAACACTGTGTCTCTGTATCAGGGTGAGCAGGTTCGGGTGCATGCTTTGCTTTCAAACTCAAAAGTAGTAAACACTGACAATGTGAAATCCCACCAGTACGGGCAATGGCCAGAACAACAGCAGGTGTGCCCAGGTCAACACCGGGCGCCATCGACGCGCCAGGTCACCCACGCGACCTTCCAATCGAGACTCCAGTGCGGTTGCGATCCCGGCGATGGCGCCCAGCACGTTGAGTCCCAGAAAACAGAGCATCAACAGGAAGTTGAGATTCTCCCCCATGCGCATGCCGGTATGCACCACCAGTCCTGCGATGCAGAGCAGTCCCATGGCAGTGTGAAACACGCGGTAGTAGCCGTAGTTGCCCAGCTTGCTGAGCCACTTGATGCGTTTACGCAGAGATAACACCATGCCGAGTATGGCAATGCCAAGTAGCGTAAAACCGGTCGCCTGTCGGATAAAGCCGATGCGCCAGATTTGATCGATTTGGTACCATGCGGATTCAAAATTATCCGTAAAATTCAGTGGTTTTTGCGTCATCATGCCAATCACCACACAGGCGATGACTGCCAGGATACACACCACGGTGAGTGTTTTGCGACCTGCGATTGGTTGGGCGGATGTCAGGTCCCCGGTGAGTTGCGCCAGTAACGGTTGACATGATCCGCAGACGGTTCCTGCACCGGTGCATTTTCCCAATGCTGCGACGGTGCACACCCCCTCAGAGACGGCGAGTGACAGTGAACCTTTGGAGACTTTAAGGCAGTTACAGACCAGTCGTTCGTCGGGCCAATCGTGGACACTTTGAAGTTGTCGACTGCCAAAGACATTGCCGGTGATTTCGAAACGTTTGAGTTGTCGCGTGGTCAATCGCTGCTGTGTTTCGATGGCATGTTGCACTTGTGAGAGTTCGTCCCAATCGCCCACGATTTTTGCAGCCACCAGTCGGTCACCTTGCATGGTGATCGCGCGGTAGAGGCCCTTGGCAGACCACGTTCGGATATTGCCTTCGATGTCATCACGCCCGAAGCTGGCAACGGTATGGCCCATGAGTTTAAGACGCGTCGAACGGTCGCCGGATTCAAACGCAGCGTCGGGCATGGTGGTCAGATGGTTGGCCAAGGTTCTGGCCATGTCGTAACCCGGGCCGACCAGGCCGTAGACAATCCCCCGATGCGAAGCACATTCGCCGATGGCAAAGATATTCGGATCACTGACGGACTGGAGTTGATCGTTGACGATGATCCCGCCACGCGTAGCCAACTCCAACTCAGCAGACTCAGCCAATTCATCACGTGGGCGAATCCCCGCAGCAATGATCACCATGTCGACCGCCAGTTGTTCATCATCATTGAGTGACAGCAGAAAACTTTCATCCACGGGGAGAATCTGTTTGGTTGCTGTGTTGATGCGAACATGAAGGCCGTCAGCAATGAGTTTTTCACGCAGCACGTCACTGCTGGGACCGTCCAACTGTCGGGGCATGAGTTGGGTTGCGACTTCAATGAGGTGTACCCGCAGGCCGAGTTGCATCAGTGCTGCAGCGGCTTCAATACCCAGCAGTCCGCCGCCGATGACGGCTGCGGCGTGTTTGGTCCTGGCTTTGCCTGCAATGGTTTTCAGGTCGTCGATGGTTCGGTACACATCAACATCCGGCTCGTTACTGCCGGGGATGGGGGGGATAAACGGTCGGGAACCGGTTGCGAGGATGAGCTTGTCGTAGGCGAGCGTTTTGCCGGTGTCAGTGATGACAACCTGTTGACGGCGGTCAATGGTGGTCACCTTGTTGCCCGTGAGCAGGGTGATGTCACGTTCCTGATACCAGGCGCGATTCGCCAGCAGCAGGGCATCAGGCGACTGCTCCTTGAGAAAGTCCGTCAGGTGTACACGGTCGTAAGCAGGATAAGGTTCTTCGCCAATGACGGTGATATCGTACTGGCCGGTGTGCACCAGCTTGGAGAGCTGGTCGCAGAAGGCGTAGCTGACCATGCCGTTGCCGACAATGACCAGTCGCGTGGCAGGCTGGGTGGCCACGGCATCCGCGCCGGACTGAGGTGCACTGTTGGCATCCTTTTGCTTGACCTGGTTGTCCGTGACCGTCACGTCCATGCGCACCTATCGCTTTACCGCTATCCATGATTGGTAACGGCATTGAAAATCAAAAAAAAAGACGTCTGCAAACACTCCGGGAGACAATCGGGGTGCATGTCAGACGTCTTTGTCCACACTCAAATTTAGATGTCGAACCCAAGAGCAAAAGTCATTCGTTGACCAGTTGGGTTCGTCGCTTCTCTATTTGCAAAGCGAATGCCAGAGTATTGGGCTGGATGTAAATTTTGATGAATTGTCACAGAATGCCTGTTTTTACGGACTTTTTCGGGTGTGATTTTTTTAACCCTGTTTTACATCGCAAGCCAGTTGCTCAGAACAGATGCACAGTCATCGGGCAGGTGCTTTGTTTTTGCGCAGTGTCTGACAGGCGATTCATGTTGACATTGAACGACAGTCAATGATGCAGCCAGTCAACAAGCGTTACAGGCCGAATCCGACAATCCGGTTGATTCCGGTTCAGAATCGGGTGTAAGGATTGATTCGCAAGCAAAAAACGCAGCGTTTGGGGGAACGCTGTGATTTTTCGGCGTTCTGGCACGCCGGTTGTAGATGTTCACCCAGCAGCACACGTTCTGACTGACAGGCTCGAGACGCAAACCTGCCTGTTGTTTGGACGCTGCACGTTTCGGGGGACGGGGAACCGGGGGCCGGGGGACTGCCATTGGCGTTGCTGATGGTACGTGGCGAATCATCGCCCGGAGGAGAAAAAGGGAGAAGGCTTTGATGTTTCATCGCACGGTGTTCGTGCTGATCATCTCGATGTGTCTGGGGGCCATGGCAGCGGTCGTGCTGTCGGCCGATGCGCTGACGTTGCGATCGTCACAAGCGTTGGATCACCCCACATCCCGCGAGATGCCCAGCACGGCACCAACTTCCCCACCTGACAATTTACCCCAGTCAACCGGTCCTAACCCGGCGCCTGTCTTTGACATGCCCGAGAATCGGTTGCCCAGGACGATTTATCCAGCCCGGTGAATCGATATTGATTCACTTGGTTGAGATCACGATCCCCTGATCGCGTGTAGCTCGGTGCTTCCCCTGCCCGGGCTGCACTTTTTCTTGCGCGGGTGCTGGTGACTTTATTTGCACTCATTCTTGCTGGATTGCTGCTGACTCTTGGTGTCTCATGCTCGACGATGCCATGCATCGCCTGTGCTGATCCACGCTGCGATTCAACAACAATCCAGCGGCGCCTGAGCACAACTAAAATCACCAGCACCCGCGTGGGGATAGCAACTCAAGAGGGTTAAAAAGTGAATATCTACTTTCCGTCACTCCCGCGCAGGCGGGAGTCCAGTGATAGGTGCAAGTGTCAACTGAATGCCACAGGATTCCCGCCTGCGCGGGAATGACGAAATGAGCGATGTTATTGCATAGGCAAGGATGCGTGCAGCTTTAACATATCGCTATTCAATAATCGCGAGATGACAGACCGCGCGTCTCTTATGCGATTGGTCTAAGTGAAAAACGCCTTGTTTTAAGCTTCATTTCTTGCTTCGCGTCGGAAGCGGCCGGGGGGGATGCCGTAGTTTTGTTTGAAGGCACGGTTGAAGTGATAGGGGCTTTGCATGCCAACCTTATTGGCGATGATCTCGGTGGTCTGATCCGTGGTCAACAGTAAATGTCGCGCTTGTTCCAGGCGTTGTTGTTGAAGTAACTGTCGGAACGAGTGGCCAAAGAGTTGGCGGACCAGGTGACTGGTGCGCGAGACTGACAGGAAAAGCGTCGATGCCAAATCTTCCAACGTCGAATCGTCGCAGGCATGGTCGCGCAGCCAACGGGTGATCTGACTTTTTCGGTCACTTGGCTGAGCCTGCGACTGACAGGCTGCAATCCGAGCGAGCATGCCCTGGCCCATCACCTTGAGCATGCGCCCGCAACTATCCAGCCATGCCGGGTCCGCCAATCTGAGTTTGCGGTAAGCCTGCTCCCAGCGTGGATCGATCGGCAGCTGCGGATCAGGTAAACGGAACTGGCCTGCGAAAATCGTAGCCACATGCTGCTGATCAATATGGAGTCCAACCGCCACTTCCATGACCTGCTTCCAGCAACAGTGTTTGAGCGGTTCGCTGCGTTTGGACACCTGCCGATTGACATGCCCCATGCAGTGATCAATGCAGCGGTGATCGTGGACGATCTGACAGACCGGCCTGCGATGTCGCCGACGGATGATGTTCAATAACGACTTGCCTTGCGAATCGACAAACGCCTGCTTCAGATCATGCACTGCGATGGACACCCCAAGCAGGGCTTCAGTGTCGCGAAAGGTCTGCTCGAGTTCCTGGGCAAGTTGGGATTGGGTCGCATGCTTGGACATATCCTTATTATCCCCGTTGGCTTAAAAACAGCAACTCAGGGCAAGAAACCGGCATCCCGTAGCATGGCTTTTCGACTTATCTAAGGATACAGTTTTACACCTATCCCAACCACACTGAATTTTTATCCAACACGGAGACATATGTGATGTCTGAATCGACCTTCTCAGTCAATTTCCCCACCGAACTTCCCGTGAAACACACCGCGGATGTCATCGTCATCGGCGGTGGTCCCGGCGGTATCGGTGCAGCCGTCTCCGCAGCACGCGGTGGGGCGGATGTTCTGCTCGTGGAACACTACGGCTTCCTCGGTGGCATGGCGACCGCTGGTGAAGTCAACCCCTTCATGCCCAATCACCACGACGGCAAATCGCTGGACACCGGTATCTTCACCGAGTGGCTTGATCGCATGGGAACCTACGGCGGACGCTTGGGGGACTCCCGTGTTTTTGATCCCGGTGCAGCACGCCTGGCAGCAGAAGACCTCTGCGTCGAAGCGGGGGTCCGTCTGCTTTACCATCACCGCGTGGCACACGTCGAAACCGCGGACAAAAAAATCACCGGCATTGTCTTGCACTCCAAGTCCGGACTCACCGCTGCCAAAGCCAAGCAGTACATCGACTCCACCGGTGACGGTGACCTGGCTGCCCTGGCGGGTTGCGAATTTAAGTTCGGCTCTGAAGACACCGGCTTTGCCCAGCCGATGACCATGTGCTTCAAACTCAAGCTCAGTGAAAAAGCTCGTCCCGCAGATGTCACCAACGGTGACCTTTTCCAGAACATGATGAAGGATCAATACGACCTGATTCAGGAAGTCTACAAAAAGGCGCAGGCTGATGGTCGCATTGAGTGCCCGCGAGAAAACGTGCTCATGTTCCGTGGCGTGGATCGTGATGTTGTTCACTTCAATACCACCCGCGTCATCAAGCATGATGCAACCAATGGCGATTCACTGTCCGAAGCCGAAGTCCTGGCACGCAAGCAGATCCGCCAACTCGTCAAGGTACTCAGTGAAGAAGTTCCGGCATTCAAGGACTGTCAACTTTACTCCATCGCCCCGCAGATCGGTATCCGTGAGTCCCGCCGCATCATGGGCCGCGACTTTGTCACCACGCAGGATTACATGGACGGTCGCACTTATGCCGACGGCATTGCCCGTGTGACCTATCCCATCGACATTCACAACCCCAATGGTACCGGCACAGTCCTGCTCCACTTCCCCAAGGAAGCCTGGATGGAAGTCCCGTTCGGCTGCCTGCTTCCCAAGGATATTGACAACTTGGGTATTGGCGCTCGCTGCATCAGTGTCGATCACGCGGTGCACTCGGCGGTGCGCGTCATGCCCCCGGTGGTCTCACTCGGTCAAGCCATCGGCACCGCCGCCGCCATGGCCGTCAAGGCCGGCAAAGATATTTGCCAGGTCCAAGGTGCTGCCGTCAAGGAAGAACTTATCAAGCAGGGACGCAACCTTGTCCCGTTTGATCCTGAAAAACAAACCACCGCGACCTACACCGACGAACAGCGCGCCCAGATCGCAGAGGTCTGCGAAAAACGTGCAGGCCGATTCAGTGCTTAAATGTTAATACCGTATCTAAAGCCCAAGGCTGAACGAAGTGAAGCCTGGGATACCCCCAAAAATCAAACGCATCGGACTAACTCCCCGATGCGTTTTTTTATGCGCAACACAAGCCGCCAGATAAGTGAAACGAATCTGACGGGGCTCCCATCTCCGTGGTAAAATAATCACATCATGCCAAACACTGAACAATTCATCTGCCAACCCATCACCCCCGACAAAGACTCGCTCAATACCGCTCACATGTCGCGTGGTGAACCCGGACTCCCCGCACGCTTCACTTGGCGCGATGACGAATTCACCGTCGCCGAAATCCTGGCCAGCTGGAAAGAGTCGGGCAAGTGCACGCATGGCAGCGAAATGTATCTCCGCAAACACTGGTACGAAATCCGCACCGTCTGTGGCAAAGTCATGAAGCTCTACTTCGAACGCAAAGCACGATCCGCCAAACAAGCCAAACAACGCTGGTGGCTTTACACCATCACCGATGCACCCTGAATCAATACATTTAGCCGCATCACTTGTGATGCGCTTCGCTTGCAACATCCGCTAAACTATTCTCATTATGCCAATACAACCCACCGACTTATTTCTACTCATCGGCCAATCCAACATGGCAGGGCGTGGCAAGCTTGATCAGGTTGCCCCCATCTCCCATGATCAAATCCACATGTTCCGCGATGGTCACTGGCTAAAAGCTGTCGAACCCATCCATACCGACAAGCCCGACATCGCAGGCATCGGTCTGTGCATGAGCTTTGCTTACGAAATGGTTCAACGCTTCCCAACGATGAACGTCGGCCTGATACCCACTGCCGTCGGGGGCACGCCCTTGAGTCGTTGGGTCCCCGGTGCGGACTTGTATGAAAATGCCGTTGCGATCTGCAAAAATGCCTTGTCACAAGGCGGAAAACTCCGTGGCATCCTTTGGCATCAAGGTGAAGGAGACAGTGGCAAGCCCGAAACAGCCAACACCTACGCGCCGCGTTTGCTCAACATGCTCATCACGCTCCGCAAAGAACTTGATGCGGAGAATGTCCCCATCGTCGCAGGTGAATTGGGGCATTACCTGATCGACTATCCGACATTGCCGTATTATCAAACCGTCAATCAACACCTGCGTCAGTTGGAAACACTGCTCCCGCAATACGCCGTCGCCACCGCTCAAGATTTAACTGTCAACGAAGACGGCCTGCACATCGACGCCAACGGACTCCGCGAATTCGGGCACCGCTATTTCGAAAAATATCTCACCGTGATGTGATGCTAGGATTGATAAATCAATCCGCCAACACGATTGCGATATCACCTTTAAATCAACTGCCTGGAACTAAAGCCCTGGGGTTTGAACCCCAGGGGCAGGCGTCAACACTTACACATTGACGCCAATCTCACCCCTGTTTCATCGCTTCCAACTCTTCCCAGCGTGCATAAAGTCCGCTGACTTTTTTCTGGGCGGTGGCGTAGTCTTCGCAGACCTTCCCGTAATTCGCATGGTCTGTAATGACTGCCGGGTCATTCATTTTCTCCTTGAGTTCTTCAAGGATTTCTTCAGCGTTGAGAATGGTTTCTTCCATGCCATCCAGTTCGAGTTGGAGTTTGTAGCTGAGTTTTTTGCCACTGCCCCCGGAAGCTTGGCCGGGTGCGTTGGCCTTGGATTCCTGCTGCTGTTTTTTCTTTTCCTCAACTGCCGCTTGCTTGGCAGCCTGTTTGTCTTTGGCTTGCTGGGCGGTGTAGTCCTGCCACTGTTCCAGTGACTGGAAGAATTTACTGCCACCATCACCATCCAGCGCCAGCATCTCGTTGGACAATCGCCCAAGCAGGAATCGGTCGTGCGTCACCAGCACAATCGCACCCGGGAATTCGCCAAGGGTTTGCTCCAATACTTCAAGTGAAGGGATGTCCAGATCGTTGGTCGGTTCGTCGAGAATCAACACGTCTGCAGGTTTGAGCATCAGGTTGGCAATCATGATTCGCGCCTGCTCACCGCCGGAGAGCTTGCCGACCTGTGTGCGGAATTTATCCTGTTCAAACAGGAATTTCTTGGCCCAACCTGCGACGTGAATCGCTTTGTCGCGATAGAAGATGGTGTCCCCAATCGGGCATAACGCTTCACGCAACGTCTGTGTTGGATTGAGTGCTTCGCGGTGTTGTGTGAAGTTGACGACTTTCAAGTCCGCCGCCCGTTTGATCGTGCCACTGTCCGGTTCAAGGTCACCGGTGAGCAGTCGCAGCAGGGTGGTTTTGCCCGAACCATTGGGGCCAAGCAGTCCGAGCACCTGTCCAGGCGAGAGGGTTAAATCCAGACCTGAAAACAGTTCCTTGTTGCCCATCGCTTTACAGAGACTATGCGTGGACAGCAGCTTGTTGGTTTTCCGCTCAGTTGCCTGGAACGCCATCTGCGTGGTCTTTTTCGGAGCCGCATTACGGTCTTTAATGGCTGAGAGTTCTTCGCGTCGGTCTGCAGCTTCCTTGACCTGTGACGTGTTGCGTGTCTGGCGTCCCTGCACGCCTTGCTTAAGCCACGCATTGTCTCGCCGGACTTTCGAAGCCAGTGCCAATTGCTGATTGGCCTGCGCAGTAAGGAACTCTTCCTTGCGTCGGATGAACTCTGAGTAATTGCCGGACACTTCAAACGTGCCGCCGGGATAGGCCGTGTTCAGTTCAATGATGCGCTGCGCGGTGTTCTCCAGAAACACCCGGTCATGGGTGATAAACACCATGGCAACGTTCGTGGTCTTGACGAAATTCTCCAACCAGAACACACCTTCCATATCCAGGTGGTTCGTCGGTTCGTCAAGCATCAACACATCCGGATCGCATGCCAATGCACATGCAATGGACAGGCGTTTTTTCCAACCCCCCGAAAGCGTATTGATGGGTTTGTCCAGTTCATCAAAACCAAGTTTGGACAGTTCAATGGATGCTTGCACCGCCGGTTCAAGGCCATGTGAATCGTGGTCATGATCCCTGCCGATCGCATCGATCACCGCATCGATGGGCGTTACCGCATCGCCAAATTCGTCCGACTGTTTGACGTAGGCCAGCTTCAGATTTTTACGGCGAATAATCTCCCCGTCATCGGCTTCTTCCAGACCCGCAAGAATCTTGAGCAGCGTCGACTTACCCGACCCATTGGGCCCAATCATGCCCACCCGGTCGCCATCAGCAATGGTGACGGACACCCCGGTAAAAAGCACCTGATGCGCATAGGACTTGGAGATTTCAGTAGCGTGAAGGAGTGATGCCATAGTCGGGAAATGGTATCACAAATTTTCATTTTTGCTTGTGTTGGTGGTGTTACAATGTCTGAAATTCTTCATTGCCGGGAGGCGACACTTTGGATGACAAGCAGGATAAACCACGCAAGGGCTGTATTGCCCGGTTCTTCGGGACAATCTTTCGGACTGTTAAATGGACACTGATTCTGGGCTTCCTTGCAGGGGTGGGGTATGTGGTCTGGGTGCATTATGAGGGTCGCAATGCGATCAAGCGGATCGAAACGACATTAGCGACGCACGGTGTTACAGAACCGGTGTCAACAGAAGTGCCTGCTGGGGAGAATGCTTCGGCATATTGGTTAACAGCAATGGAGACTGCCGTAGACCCCTCCAGAGTTTTTATTGACAGCTTTGAAAACTGGCCAGAGTTTGGGACGCGAATCTCACAAGCGGACTCGCAGAAGCTTGGGGAGTTGTTGGTATTGAACCAGACGTCTTTTGACTTGGTTCAGCAGGCAATGACTTACGACCAGAATGCGCTGGACTTGGACGTTGTTGACGACTTTGAAATGTTCACGCCGATCTATTCAAAGAATCGAAAGTTGATGCGGAGTTTGGAAGCCAAGCTTTACTATGCGATTTCAATCAATGATCAAGCTATGGCTCTGGATGCCTGCGTGGAAATGGCCGCTGCAGTCGATGCATTTAAAGACGTGAATTTACTCATCTCAGAACTCGTTCGACTTTCTTTGACTGCTTCGGTTTACTCTGCGATTGAGCACACAATCAGTTGCATGAGTCTTTCAGTTGCTCAATTACGGCGTATTGAAAACATGGTGGAACATGGCTGTGAGATTCAAATATTGGATGCGTATGAAGGTGAGATGTGGTTTATCTACCGTTGCGCGTTGGACCCGTACAAGTCGCTTGCGTTTGAGCGGGATTGGCGGTCCGAAATGCACATCAATTTGAAACTGACCAAGGACCAACCCTTCTACAGATGGCAGGGAATGACGATTGGCAAACCAGTTGGATATCCCAGGCAGGAATGGTGGGATCAATTGGCTCAGTATGCCTACTATGCTGTTGAAGATTTAACCATTGGCAGAAAACAGATTGAAGCATGGGCGGATGTGCAGAATGCGTTGGCTGCTTATCAGCTACTAAACAATCGTGATGTCACGTGGAAACATTTTCAAGGACTTGAAGAGAAAAACGAGTTGAACTACCTCAACTGCAAAATGTATTTCCAGACATTGCTGCGAAAGCAGGTTGTCCAGACAGCATTGCAGATTGAAAAGTTCAGAGTGCAATACGGGCGTTGGCCGGTGAGTATGGATGAGGCGACGAAACAGGTTCCTTATGACGTGTTTGGCCAACCAATCAAGCTGTCTGTGATTGATGGCGTGTTGCGTGTCTATAGTATTGGATTAGATGGTGTGGATGATCAGGGCTTGGGGCGGTTGGAGAGCGTGCTTGAGTATGAACATCAGGATGATATTGCGTTTCGTTTACTCGATCCTAAACAACGCAATCAGAAACCCAAGCCTAAGCCGGTACCAGTGGATCCGGAAAGTACAGCACCGAATTTGTTTGAGTGAGATGAAGAGCTTGCAGAATGTCGGACCGGATCGATACGCTCCGACTCGCTGAGGCAGCGGGTTTGCATTGTGTCTTCTTACTGGTCTTTCTTACGTGATCCGATGACTTTTGCGGGGACGCCGACGGCGATGCTGTAAGGTGGGATATCCTTGGTGACGACGGCACCGGCGCCGATGACGGAGCCTTTGCCGATGGTGACGCCGGCCATGATGTTGACGCGGCCGGCGATCCAGCAGTCGTCTTCGATCACGATGGGTTTGGCTTCAAGACCTTGAGCGTGGATGGGTTTTTCAGCATCAGCAAAGACGTGGTTGGCAGCGATCATCATGACCTGTGGGGCGATGCGGACGTAGTTGCCAATGGTGATTTTCCCGTGTTCACCGTAGCCCACGAGGATGGTGTTGGCTTGGACGGAACTGTGATCGCCGATGGTGATATTGCCCTGGACAATCGCACCGGGACCGATGGTGGAGTTCTCACCGATGGTTAAGTGATCCTTCCGGGGGTGGATCATGGCACGTGGGCTGACTTTGGCTGTCGCAGCAAGATGGACATTGCGATGCCGTAATGCCATGCGTCTTCCTAGCCACAAGGCGATCCGTTGGCCGAGGGTTTGGTTGCTCGGCATGGAGTAGCCTTTGTCGAGTATGTTCCAGAGAAAGCTCATGGGATGGTCCTTGGGGACAGGGATTAGTGATTAGGGAGTAGGGCAAGGCAAAAAGGCGGAAAATTGGGTAAAAGCTTTTGAACAGCAACCCTATTCCCAAATCCCAAATCACGAATCCCTTCTTTTAAAATTTCACCGACGCTTCAATGGCTTGCCCATACCGATCCGGCAAGGAGTTGATCAAGAGTTTACTGCCATCTCCATTAAAGACCGGATGCGGGTCGATCCAGCCGCAGGTTCGACCACCTTTGCGTTTATGGCGTCCTGAGGTCGGTAGTTTCAGATGTAAGAGCGTTTGGTCTTTGGCCAGGTCGATGAATTCAACGTTGCCGAAATAATCATCGGTCACAAGCAGATTTGGATCCGCAGGGCAGATGGTGGGGTGCCCACCCGAGGCATGTGTACAGAGTTTACGGTAGTTTTCGCCGGTGTGATGCACGGTTGCGATACAGACCCTCTCTGGTTGATCGGGAATCGAGCCGTATCCCAGTAGATGTTCGCCATCAGGACACCAACCCCAATGGACACCGCGTTTCCCAAAGCTTGCATCGACGACCATGTTGATGTTCTTGAGGTCCCGATCCGCGGTCATGATGTAGGCGATGCGTGGCTCACCGCGTTCTTTGACCACGCAGTGATTGCCGAAGTAAAAAAGCATGCGTGTTCCCTGGCGATTCCAGCGGACACAATAGAGCATTAACGTCAAGCCATCATCATTGCCCAGCCGGCTTTTGATTTCCATATCCGCTTTAAGCAACTGGTCACGGCAGGGGTGTTCATCAAGCATTTGTTGCGTGGTGTAAACCAGATCACAGGTTTGTTTGTCAAAGTCAATTTTGGAGATGCCGTGTTGATTGCGTGCCTGAAAGGGGACGGGCGTGAGTTCGGGGTGGAATTTCTGGTCGCCGTACCCCGCAGCATAGAGCATGGCATGACTGCATGAGATGCCCGGTTCACCCGATGGTGGGACACCTTCCATGTCACCTTCAAGAGTGATGGATGATCCGTCGGTCAGGTCATGACGTGTGATGGTGGATTTGAGATGCGTACCGGTTTGATAGTAGACATAACGTGCATCCGGTGACCAGCTTTGCCAGGCGCCGGTGTGCCAGAAGCATGGGGTAATCGGGACGGGGCCAAGTCGATGTTGCACCTTACGGTCCGGCCCAAGTACCAGCACATAGCCCTGATCCGAATCAATGTCCGTTGCAGCAAGTAGCAGGCGGTCAGAGTTATCCGGGGCATAGGGATTAAGCGTGTAGTAACTGTGGACACACCACTGGCCAGGAATGTCAATGGGATGAAGTTGGATGGATGGGGGCATTTTGGAAACCTTGCGACTATGGAATCAAACACCTTTAAGCATAGCCATGTGAAAATCGGTTTGCCATTTGTACATTGATTGGCGGATGGACAAAACGATTGCACACAGACGCAGGCACGTTCATGTCGGTTGGTTATCAGGATACATTTTGTTGCATGAATGCAAGCACTTGATCCGTCGTGGGGACAGAAGGTTGTGCGCCAAGCTTGGTGCATGCCAGTGATCCGGCAGCCAAGGCAAAGGGGACGCTGTCTGCGATGGTTTTGCCTTGCGCGAGATTGGCTGCAAGTGCGCCGGCAAAGCTGTCGCCAGCTGCGGTGGTGTCGACTGCTTTGACGGGTGTTGCAGGAAAAAGTTGGTTGTGGTTGTCCGTGACCCAAAGTGCGCCGCGCGGGCCAAGAGTGACGATGATGTGTTGGCTGCCACGTTCCATGAGCTTGTGCGATGCAGCCAGAATCTGGGGAATGGAACTGATGGGCATGCCGGTGAGGGTTGCCAATTCCGTTTCATTGGGCAGGAGTACGTCGCAGGCCGCAAAGAGTTCATCGGGTAGATCATCACAGGCAGGCGCAGGATCAAGGATGACGGTGACACCTGCTTCACGGGCACGCCGGGCTGCATCAATGTTGGTTTGTACTGGCGTTTCCAACTGCATCATCAACACGTTTGCCCATGTGTAGACATCAGCATCATCACTGGCTTTGACCTTGGCGTTGGCTCCGGCGCTGACCATAATGGAATTCTGCCCCGAGTCCGCATCCAGCAGAATCACGGCAGTCCCTGAACTGATGGCTTTGATCATGGGGACCTGGTTACAGTCAATGCCTTCGTTGACAAGATTGGATTTGAGGGTGTGGCCAAAAGCATCATCACCCACCGCACCAATCATACGTACTGTCCCGCCAAGTCGTGCAGCAGCAACCGCAGCGTTGGCCCCTTTACCGCCGGGGATGAGCTGAACATCACCTGCCATGATGGTTTGCCCAGGTAGGGGGAGTTTTTTGATCGGTGTGACAACATCCATATTAATGCTGCCGACGACAAGGACGTTACCGTGTGTGGGATTAGACATGGTATTGATTATCGCAAGATTGGCTGTGATGACAATTCAACCTGAACTTCACGGATGATATCGCATTGTGCTGGGGTGACAGAGAGGATGTAATGCTGTCCTTGAGCGTTTGCATCAAACAGTGTTCTACCGATGTCATCCACAGTAACTTTGCCGGGGCCATGGATGGTGAAATAATTTCGGTTCTGTCTCGTTGCAAAGAGCACTGCGGTTAAATCCCAAGTCTGCCGGTCATAGGGCATTTCAATGTATCGCTTGTATCCTTCGACAACAGGATGATGTTCCGTCCATTGGTAGTCATTGAGAATGCTTCTGACGGGATGCTTGATGCTGGCACCAACTTCCCAGCCGGTGAAATAGATTGGGCGCGGGCAGTCGGCAATGAACCGGGTGGATGCTTCCAGATCCTGGACGATGTTGAACTCCCGATGATGTGCGGGATTTTCCTCATTGAAGCATCCTGCCATCATCGAGACGTGGCTGACTTTTTTCTCAAAGAGTTCGATACCAGTCAATGGACTGTACGCATCAGCAGGTGTGTCGAATAACTGATGAAGATTGGTGGAAAAGCCAATGGGAATGACCACCACACTCTGATCCTCAGACTCTGCAAGCAGGCGTCGCAGCAGAGGGACAGCCGGCTGATATTGATCCTTCTGGTGTGTGGTTGGGAAAAGCAGGTTGCCTGTGTCATCTTTCAGTTCGATGACGGCCTTATTGAATTTCCCATCTTCGGGTGTCACCCCTTTTTCAACCATACCGATGGGGACATCACCGCGTTGGTAGAACGTATTAATTGCATCGACCATCATGGGCGCATATGGATTGTCTTTACTGAGCATCACACCCAGCAGTTGGCATTCCCCGCGTGCTTCAAGACTGTGGATCATGGCCAGCGCCAGGGCATCGTCGATGTCGTTGCCCATGTCGGTGTCCAGGATGAGTTTGACGGGTTTTGAATGTTGATTCATATGCGGTCTCCATAAAAATATGATTAGCATTTTATGTGTTCAAATGTGTGATTTAAATCGGAATAATTTGATGAAAAATAGCATATAATTATAATTTGGTGATGAAGCAATGGTCTGGACACACTTGCCCCAAACTACGTTTTGCCGGTGAACATGATGCTATTGGCGATGCGGCATTTCATACCCATCCAGTGCCAGAGTTGATCCTGGTGGTCAAAGGGGAGTGTCGTACAGAAACATCAGCAGGTAATATTCATTCAATGCCCGGGGATCTGCTTTGCATACCAGCGGGAGTCAGCCACAATCAGATTGATTTTGGCAAAGTGCGCACGTTGTATGCTGGCTTTGAGTCCAACCGATTTCAGATCAAGCAACCGTGTCAATTTCGCATGGGCTGTCGCGAATTGATTGAACACAGCCTGTGGATGCTTTACCAGCTTCACACACGTCAATGGACTGGGACGATGCAGTCAACGGGACATTTGTTGGCCTTGATACTCGACGCTGTTGAGCAAGTTAAGACACCAGCAGAGAATGATGTTCTGCCGACGCGTCTTGTGGATTTGCAACATTGGCTCGATCGTCATCTGGAGCATGATCTCTGTGTTGAGCAGTTGGCTGAACAGGTTGGGATCAGTGCGGGGCGATTGTTTCAACTCTTTCAAAATCACTTGGGGCTTTCGCCAATGCAGTACGTGCAGATCCAGCGAATGTCCCGCGCCCGACAGTATCTGATGGACCCATACCTGTCAGTCAAACAGATTGCCAGTCTCTGCGGCTATACGGACGTGAACCTGTTTATCCGGACGTTCCGCCGGCATCATCAACTCCCCCCGAGGCGATGGCGATTAAAACACAGCGTCTGAATAACTCACTTTCCAGGTCAGATAAATCATTGTTTATTTCGAATTGTATATTCATACCTCCTTGCTAAGTTCAGTTGAATGTCGGTTTAACCGATCCTTTTTTCAGTCTTTTCTAACAATAGATGGATTGATGAAGGGCTGATTGTCATGCAAATGAGTCAGATACCGCGACGTACTCTGGGGATTGTTGTCATGTCATTAGGCTTGACCTGCCTGGGGTTACTTGGTTGTGACGGGAAGCCACAGCAAGCCAATGCCGCTCATGAGTATGAACAGTCGGATTCACTTCTAAAAGAGGAATTACCTTCTGAAGAGACCGTGGTTTTGACGCATTTCAAACCGACACCCAGACAGGACAATGAGTTTGATCAGGTCGTCCCACCAACGCGGCAACCGCGTGAAATCATGCTACACTGTGTGAAGGTCAACGATGCACCCAAGATTGATGGTATAGGGCTCGATGAAGCATGGGCATTGGCAACTCCGATCCAAACGCTGGATTACTCATCGCAACGTCCAGTGACCTTGACCGCGATTCATGACAACAAGCGAATCTATATCCGTGCTTCCTATCCGGATCAAGCGCCTTCTCTAACACACAAATCATGGCATTGGAATGAAACCGAGTCGTACTACATGCAGGGCATGGATCGCGAAGACATGTTTGTTATCAAATGGTCAATGCAAGGTCTTGATGCGGACATCACATTACGTGATGCCAATGAACACGTGGCGGATGTCTGGTTCTGGAAAGCCTGTCGAACCAATCCCGCTGGTTATTGGGATGACAAACGCCATGAAGTGACACAAGAGAAAAGAAGCAAGAGCCTGAAACTTACTTCGGCTGACGGTACCGTCGGGTACCTGCGACGCATCGGTGATAAGGGCAAGCAGGCTTATGCTGAAGTGTTCCCTTCCAGTTTTGTTGAACCTTACTTGGCACGTTACACCGTTTCCGTGCCAACACTCAGTCGCGGTGATATTCAAGGCAAAGGTGTTTGGCAGGATGGCCAATGGACATTGGAAGCTCAACGCCTGCTTAGAACAGGCAATGATGATGACCTGCAGTTTGAACAAGGCCAGCGATATCTTTTCGGATTGGCCTGTTATGAGATGGCGGGGACAGGTGTCAACCTGGAGTATACACAGCCGTTATATCGAACAGGTGATGTGTTTGACAGATTAATTCTCGTGATTGAATAAATCGAATTTTCAGGTAAAGACGATGCTCTCTTTTACACGAATTCAGTACATTGCCTTCGGCTTAATGCTGATCGTGACCATTGCGCTGAGCCTGGTTTGCCTGCAGACGTTCAAACAGTTGGATATGACGGTTCGGGACAAACTGATTCTTCAGCAGCAACTCACCAGCCTGATGGGTGATATCGCATTGACGTTCACTCAGGCCCAGACTGAATTCAAGAACATCCAACTTGGTAATGAAAAATCACCGGAGTTGGTCATTGGATACCTCGATGAGATTGATCGTTATGTCGATCAACTCAATCAATACACCAATCGTCAGGAATTTAATGTCGACAAGGAAATCTTACTTTTTAAACGGGAAACAAGGCGGTTTCGTACAGCATTGCATGCCTATATCATCGCAGTCAAGGATGATCCCTCCACAGACTATGTCAAAGAATCACTGCATCAGGTGGATCGACTCATCGAAATTGCAGTGCACAATGCCAAAGCAAGACATCACCATCTCAAACAGATGCGTCAAAGCACCATCGGTATCATCGTCGAGCAAATCGATCAGAGCTTTGGGTTTCTGATCGTGATGATTATCCTGGGGGTCAGCTTGAGTGTCGGTATTGCCTTGTGGTTGACCGGGCGGTTGCGAAGTAATGTTGAAGATATTCTTGATGTCACCCGATTGCTTGGTGAAGGCAATCTCAGTTGCAGACTGTATTCACCTCATCAAGACCCGCTTGGTCAACTCTGTGACGGTATTGATCTGATGGCTCAAAAGCTCGAACTCTCCGAAGCTAAACTCAAGCAAACCCTTGAACAGGCCCGTGAGGGCAGTCGAATCAAGAGCGAGTTTCTAGCCAATATGAGTCATGAAATACGCACCCCCATGACCGCAATTCTGGGCTTTGCCGATCTGGTGCTAGAGGAAGTGTCTGAGCCCAATAGCAAGGATAAACTCAAAGTTATTCAGCGAAACGGTCGGTATCTGTTGGAGATCATCAATGATATTCTCGATTTATCAAAGATCGAAGCCAATCGATTGTCCATCGAGCATATTCACATTGATCCGATCAGCGTGATTGATGAGGTGGTGCAATTGCATCAGCAACATTGTGAGGAACGCGGTTTGAAGTTGCAGGTGGTTCACGAAACCTCCTTGCCACGGACGATCCTCACCGATCCGACACGAATGAAACAAATCATCAATAACTTGGTCTCAAATGCGATCAAGTTTACCGAAGTGGGTTCGATAACATTAAAGATTGGAATGATAAGAATGCAGGAACAATGGCAAATGCGGGTCCAGGTCATTGACACAGGAATTGGCATGCAACAGGAGAATGTTGAACATATTTTTGAAGCCTTTTCACAGGCTGATAATTCAACCACACGCAAGTACGGTGGGACCGGCTTGGGATTGACCATCTCACGCCAACTCAGCCGACTTCTGGGTGGTGATCTTGTTGCAAAATCAAACCCAGGCAATGGGAGTTGCTTTACACTCACAATCGCACCGGGACCACTTACAGAAACTTTCGTCACAACGTCCAGGCATCATATTGCGGTGAATAACACTCAGTCCAACAACGAAACACCCAGTCAGGACAAGCAGATTGCACCGCTTGAGAATGTCCGAGTCCTGTTTGTGGAAGATGGGCCGGATAATCAGATGCTTATCAAACATCTGTTAACCAAGGCTGGTGCATCAGTGCAGCTGGCTGACAACGGGCAGATTGCGTTGGACTTGATCTTTGGTGAAAACGCACCGACATTTGATGTGATTTTGATGGATATGCAGATGCCGGTACTCGACGGTTATCAAACCACAGCAGCACTTCGCAAGCAGGGGCATGACCTGCCGATTATCGCAGTGACCGCCAATGCGATGTCTAATGATCGGGATCGATGTCTGAAAGCTGGTTGTGACGATTTCCTGCCAAAACCGATCAATCGCACCAAGTTGATTCAACTGATCCAGAAACACCTGGATATGACGCCATCAACCCCCGCGTCGTAGAGCAGTGGGGACTATTAAACATCAAAAAAGCAGCCGTTCTTGAAGAGCGGCTGCTTTTGTTATTCGATCTTGTCGATTCATGCCAATTGCTGACTGCCGGCTTGCGGGAACGTGGTCTCCAGCCAAGTGGTGTCACTATTGAGCTTGACCTTCGCATCGTCCATCCTGGCAGGGATCAGCAGCGTCTGGCCCTTGGCAAAAGGGGTGCTGCTACCATCTGCAAGAATGATTTCCCCGTCGCCTTCGACAATCATCCATACCGCCGGCTGATCGTAGGGAATCTCCTGTTCGTAGCCTTCGCTCATCTTCACACGTTCGAGAACGAAGTACTCACAGGTCACAAGGCGTGTCACTGTGGTGAACATACCGCCGACATGCGATCGCTTGTCCGCTTCGACATCACATGGCCCAAAGTCGATGCACTGCATGGCTTGCTCAATATGTAACTCACGACCTTCACGGCCCCAGTCGTAAACACGAAACGTCGTGTCGCTGGGCGTCTGAACTTCTGCAACCAACACGCCAGCACCCAACGCGTGGCATGTTCCTGATGGTAGATAGTGACAGTCACCGGGCTTGACGTTGAACTTGATCATCAACTCTTCAACCGTACCATCTTCAATAGCTTTACGGTATTGCTCCGGCGTGACACCTTCCTTGATACCCTTGAAAATACATCCGTCTTCGGTGGCATCAATCACGTACCAGCATTCACTTTTGAGAAATGCATCGTCATGGGTATCCGCATATTCCTGACTGGGATGCACCTGTACGGAGAGATGTTCATTCGCATCAAGAAATTTGACCAGCAGGGGGAAGTTGCCATCGTCCGTTAAAGGTAGATCACCGATGAGTTCCTTGCCGTAGATCTCGATGAGTTCATGCAGTGTTTTGCCCGCATGCGGACCATTGTTGACGACCGAGCGTTCCGCACCGCCACCGCCACCGCTGACGGAGGTGGTGGACAGGTCAACCAACTCCCAGCTTTCGCCAATTTTGGTGCTCTGGTCACCAGGCAGACTCCGGCCAATTCTCTCCAGCGTACGACCGCCCCAGACTTTTTCCTTGTAGATGGGCGTAAATTTCAACGGATACAACGACATATGCAAAACTCCCGTAAATGGGTTCAAATTCAGATAAAACAACAGCTTGACGGGCCATTCTCGCATCCATATTACCAGATATGGAAAATTCAGATTTGTCCTTCTGATGGGCTTGACAATCAGATGACGATCTCGTAAATTACCCGGCTCAGACAAACCGATGGTGACCATAGCTCAGTTGGTTAGAGCACCTGGTTGTGGTCCAGGGGGTCGGGGGTTCGAATCCCCTTGGTCACCCTTATTGTCACAGAAGCCATGCACGCAAGTGTGTGGCTTTTTTTGTTTTGTCATGTGACACACGATGTTGTGAGTAAGGTTGATCGATGTTGTTCGTATCTGAATGACTTTGGCGAGTGTGATGGGCTGTAACCGATTCATTTGAAAGTCTGAACAGGAAAGCGATTGGGTTTTGCTACAATGTTCATGTCCCAATTGCACGGAGAATTGTCATGACGATGGATCGTTCACAGCTAGCTCAAAGCCTTGAAGAACTCAAACAGACACTCGAATCAGTGTCCGAACTCGATGATGTGATGCAGCAGGTGATTGATCGCGTTGCGGGGTGTCTGACATCCGGGTGCAAAGTGCTGGCGTGTGGCAATGGGGGCAGTGCTGCGGATGCGGGACATTTGACCACGGAACTGGTCTGCCGATTTTGTGATGACCGTGATCCGTATCCGGCGATTTGTCTTAATGCACTGGGCAGTGACTTAACTGCGATCAGCAATGACTACGGTTATGACGAATCCTTCGCGCGTCAGGTCCGTGCCTTTGGCAAAGCTGGTGATGTGTTGATCGTCTATACCACCAGTGGCAATTCACAGAATATTGTCCGTGCTTTGGAAGAAGCCAAAAAACTGGGCGTGTTCTCCATCGCGTTTCTGGGTAAGGGCGGGGGCAAGTGCAAGGACTTGTCCGATCTGGAAGTGCTCGTGTCTGGCACAAAGACCACCGCACGCATTCAGGAAGTCCATCACTTCCTGCTACATGTCATCTGCGAAGGCATTGAACCTTATCTCAAAAAATAAGCGTCACACCTGCATTATCAATACAGCAAACCGCCAGATGAATGATCGTTTCTCATTGAAGTTGACAGGTTTGTTTTGCATGTGCGTTCAGATCCGTCAGATTCATTTCATTCATCTGGCTGCTTGCGTTGTCTCTCAATCGAATCAGGGTTTGAGTTCGATGCGTGTACGATTGATCAGGGGAATGGTCAACTCAGCCCATGATTGATTGCGGTCACGTTTGATCGTCACTTCGGCCTGCTCAACGGAACTATTGAGTTTGGTTACATCGCTTGCAACAGGAATGATCACGCGGACGAATCGCTTGTGGAAATCACACTGCGATGGGTTGAGCATGACGGTGTAACTGCCATCATCATGTTTGGCAGCAGCAGCGAAAATGCCCTTGATTGGTGCGTCTGTGCTGCTTGCAGGGGCCAGTGAGAGTTCAATGCGTTTGCCACCGCGAAGTGACAGTTGCATGTAGTCTTCGTAGACATGGTATGCCGGTCGCGGCACGGAGTTTTCGTCGATTAAGCCGTAGTAGTGTGTGCTGCCGCCAGCATGGAAGAGACACAACTCGGACATGTCATTGCTGATCAAACGTGAGATGGCAATGCTGGTCATTTCTGCTTGCAACTCAGGGGTGAAGACAGGTGGGGCGGTGAACCATTCGGCATTGCGAAAGACAAAGCCCATCTCGTTGGGATAGATCGGCAGGTTCAAGCCCATGGCCATGAGTTCGCCTTCCGCCAACCCACAGGGCAGGTCCCACAGCGGAGCCTTGCCGGCATAGGGATGAAATGCCATGGCATCGACGCGGTCCATGACACCGCCGTGTTTGAGTTCGTGAATGAACTTGGCTTTGAAGCCTGCCATCCCTGTGGTCAGGATGCGGGCGGTCGGATCGAGTCGACGGATAGTATCAATGGTGGCATGACACCAGGCGATGTACTCCTCGACACTACCACGCCAGTAGAGTTGGCTGTCTGCTTCGTTCCAAAGTTCATAGGTATCGATGCGGTCACCGTATTTCGTGACCAGGTGTTCAATGACCTGTTGATATTTCTGCGGATCAGCTGCTGCGGAGTAGGAACGTTTCATGTCGGTGGCTTCCTTCCACCGTTTGGGGATCGCGTTCCATTCCTGCGTGCCTTGCAGGTTCACTTCAAGGTTGTCGTTAATTGCAAGGCTTTCTTCGATCGCTTCATCCATGATTTTGAAACGATCCGGATCGGATGGCGGTCCGACATAGGACGCGCCTGCGCCGGTGCGCATGTTGGGCCAGGTCTTGGTGTACTTGGTGGAGACATTGGGTTTGGGACTGGTGCGACGGTGGCGCCAGGGGCCGCCAAGCCCGATACGCCAATCGCGGGGCGTGGGTGCGGTTTCCAGTTGGATGGCATCAAAGTAAATCGGTTCCGTGCCGGGGTTGGAGAGGGTGATGGCTTGGTTGCCTGCCCAAATCTCAGCAGGCAGGTAAGCGATTCGATGCATTTCAATGGGCTTGTCCACGTAGCTTGGAGCAGAGAAGTTACCGCCTTCACCGGTGTCCAGATAGACGAATAGTTCATTGAGCAGGATGTGCTTGCCAACTGCGATGCAAAGTCCGCTTGAGTCTTTGTTGTAGGCGATGCGATATCGCAGATGCGTTGCTTGTGCTGCGTTGTTGGGTAACTGTAACTGGATGGATGCACCCGGTCCAAGTTCCTGTGGCAAAGTGTTGGTCGGGCGATCAATGACCGTGTTGACCGGCTTGCCCAATTCGTGACTCACGCCATTGAACTTGCCCCATGTTTGAATAACCTGGCCTGTTGCTGGCTGGACGTCGCCGACTGCTCTGCGGCTTCGCAGTGGTTTGGGCGAGGGCATGTTCCGATCAATGCCGATGCTCAGGTAATCATCAAGATTGATGTTCTTGTTTTTCAGATCGTAAGCCATGTGTGCGATGGCAACGATGGTTTGTTCAGCAGCGGGCCACCAGTCAGCGTTTTCTTTGCCGGTGAAGTATGGAGAGATTGCATGGATACTCAGGCGGTCATGAAAACAGCTGATAAATAGCTGCGGGATGACGTCCAACTGATCGACACGCTGAGAGCGCACCAGCGGGTAATACCTGGCGGTTTCATGTTTGTCTGCGTTGGGAATGGTCCACGCGCTGGGGAGCATGCCTTCGGGGAGTTTTACTTTGTCCGTATCTTTGAAGTACTTTTCAAAGAGTGGGGTGATGGTGTGAACCACGCCCTGGTTATGTCGTTTGACATCGTAGTAGTACTTGATGCCCAGGTGGCGATTGATGTCATTGGTCTGCCAGGCAAAGCGGGGGGTTGGCGGGTCCATCGTCCATGTTTCGTCGGACTTCTGTTTGATCTTGACCAGGAACGGCACGCCGGAGCCCATGTTCACCATGACACCGCCGTCATCAGCAAATTGCTGTATGGCTTTGATGGCAACGCTGGGGACCGTCAAGCCATCCATGAACAAGGCGTCATATCGCTTGGCGGAGAACGTGTTCTTGTCAGCCAACTGGTCGGCAGTCAGGCGTGTGACTTTGATGCCTGCCTGTGAGAGCCAACTGGCAACCTGATCCATATGTTCCGGTGACAGTGTGAACCGACGCTCGCCGGTCCCTTTGACCGGATCCCAAACCACCACGTTGGGGTGGGCTTGAGCAGGACGGATCCCGGTGATGGCAAAGACAAGACAGAAGACAAGTAGGGCAAGTCGATACATGAAAATCCCTTGATAAAACAGCGGTTTTTAACAATTCATATGTCGGACGCTTAGTCCAGACGTTGCAGTTGGCGGTCATAGATGAAACGTCGAAAGTCGAAATGATCATTGCCAAAGCTTTTGAATACATCGACTTTGGCGGCAATGACATGACCGTCTGCATAAAGCAGGTTGGCGGCTTTGTTGTGTCGGGCGTGTACCGCTTTTCGAGCTTCGGCAGAGATGTTAAAGGCTTGCACCGGATCATTGCCAGCGCCCGGTTCGGCATTCACACTGTCTCCGCCAACCGGGAAGTCGGATGGCACGCCTTTGTCAATACGGTAGGCCACTTCACTGTCTTGTGTACCTTTGTCCGTATTGCGACGTCGTAAACCATAGGAGATGTCCCCACGATCCTGATAGAGTCTCACATCAATCATCCACGAAGGACACTTGAGTTCTCGGGAACTGTCGATGTATCCACCACGTGCCATGAATCCGATCCAGACACTACGTCCCGTTGCATAGTCTGGATGGCCGTATCCTTCGCCCAGATCCCATGCAGGTCGGAAGTACCCGGGAATCCAGTAGCTGCCGTTGAAAAAGTCTTCGGAATAGAGTTGTTGATAAATGGCGATTTGCTTGACGCGTACTGAACACTGCGTACCGCGTGCCGACTCTCGGGCTTTTCCCAATGCCGGTAAGAGTACAGCAATCAACAAGCTGATAATCGAGATGACAACCAGCAACTCGATCAAGGTGAATGCGGCAGGGGGATGGGTTGTGTGGAGCGACTTGTTCATATCTTCGATCACCTTTGAAATGAAGGGCAAACCATGATGAATCAATAAAGCATCAAATGCTCAGAGTTGTCTGTGCAGGTACCATTGTGGATTCAAGAACTTTGGATCGGATGCGTTTTTTAGGCGTAGCGATTTTCTTCATCAGCATCTCTACGGCCACCTGTCCCATGTCCGTCAGCGGTAAGACCGTGCTGGATATGGCGATCCCCATGAAGTTGAATGATTCATTACCATTGGTCACAACAGAGAGCTGGCTGGGGACGTCGATCCCGCATTTAGCAGCAGCGTAAAGCAACACACGCGCTTCCCATGGCGAGTGTGTTTGCACAGCAGTGATCTGATCACGGTTGGCTTTGAGCCAGTTCATCACATGCTTGAGTGTGTCACAGGACATCGGGTCCAGATCCACCTGATCAGGGAACTGTGTGGGCAAGGTCACATGCACAGGTGTCAGACCTGCATCAATCATCGCATGCGTATAGCCCTCACGACGATCTGTGCGACTGTAGTGAACCGACCCTTCAAACTCGAGATAGTGAATCTTGCGATGTCCGAGCTTCAGTAGATATTCGGCAGCAAGGCGACCGGAATGAAATTCGTCCGGGTAAACACTGTCATAATCAAGCCGAGCATTCAACCAGATCGCCGGTAGTTTGAGTTGGTGAATGAAGTCGCTCAGATGCTCTGGGAAATGGTGTGTGTAGTTGATCAACATACCATCAACCATGTGTTGTCGGAGCATGCGCGGCAGATACTTGCTGTCAGTAAATTGAGCGTCGGTCATCTGCGACATCGTCAGATGCATTTCCTTATCACTGAGTTTAGCCATGACACTCTGAAGCAGTTTGACACTCAGGCGACTGTAGGCCGGGTGATCACTCATGAGTAATCCCACGGCATTGAACTTGCCACTGCGGGCCGCCCGCGCTGCGAGATTGGGGCGGTATCCCAAAGTACGTGCTGCCTCTTGAACGCGCTCGTTGGTGTCTTTGGAATAGATATCGCCTTTGCCGTTTAGGATCAGACTCGCTGCGGGGACGGATATCTGGGCATGTTGGGCGACTTCTTTGAGTGTGACAGCCATGATTGATTCCTCAAACACTCCCCAGAACGCATGGGAGAATCCCCACGCAAGACGGTGAAGCGGTATGGAATCATATTTCAAAAACGTTTTTGGTCAAGCGTTGAGGCGAAAAATAAAAACGTTTTTGAAAAAAGTCAAAAACAGGCTCGATCCGACTTTCTGGGCAGTCAGATCGAGCCTGTTGGTTTATTCGGAGATGTGGCATAGATGCTAAGGTGCTATCAGTCAATAGATTGAGGTTGGCTAGCTGGGTGCAGCGTCACCAAGCTTTGGAGTTGGCTTAGCAGGTGTCGCCAAGCTTCCTTGGTCTCGCCACGATACCAGTTCTCCCACGGGCCCTGGGCAAGGCGTTGACGTTCGTAAAGCAGCTTTTCGATCAGCGGGATCACCTTGCTGACTGCTGAAAGATCATCCATCGCCACGAGCATGCCTGCTGCAATGCGATACATCGTCCCGAGCATCCGTGCTTGTTCGCGAAGGTTGTGTTCAAAGAACCGACGCTCATCATCATGCAGTTGTGTCAGTGGTGGGAATTCGTCGATGATGGATTCAAGTTGCTCAGCAGATTGGAGCATCAGTTGCGTCAACTCGCCGACCGTCCCATAGGGCCAGTGACAGGGAGTCGAGGGGCGATCCTGCTGGCCTGCAAGATAGTCTGCAATTTCTTTGGCGATCACCCAGAGATATCCATCCTGAATGGAGCGTTCGTCGGGCAGCGGGATGAAAGCTGCGAAGTAGCGTTCGTAAAGCGGGCGCAACTCGGCAGGGCACCATTGTTCGTTGAAGGTCTCCAATTGCCAATCCTTACCTTGGCAGAGCAATTGGTTGAATGCCTGAATCGGCATGACCTGTTCACGAATATTGGCGGTGTTGAGGATGGCATAATAGGTGTCACCTTTGTCGATCATGGTATCGAACTCGCGTTGCATTTTGCTCAGGGATGTACCTTGAACCAGATGCGAACCATGGATCCAGAAACCTGCATGGTAATACGCGCCATAAGTTCGATTCGGATCACGGGGCAACGTGTGGAAGTCTTCCTGCATGCATTGCGTTGCGCCTTTGTCTGAAAAGATCACGGTGACGGCATCGGGAATTTTTAATTGTCCCTTGGCCATCAGCTCAGCGCCTTCATGCCAAAGCGTGGTGGTGGCTGGCGGTGTCGGGCGTGAATCGATCTTGCAGATGATTTGCCACTGGTCTGCCATGGCATTGGAGATGTATTTTCCTGCCAATTCCTGCGTGATGGTTTTGTCATACTCCCAAATCGGTCGATCACCACGGCCGCGCAGTCCCAGTTGCCAGATGACTTGATCACCTGCCAGTTCGTACCATTTCCTGGCATACTCTTCCCACGTCTGCAGCATGGGTTCGGGATTCTTTGCGTATTCAAACACGTACGCTTTGCCGCGCTTTTGCCAATAGGTCTCAAAGCTGAACGCGCTGACCCCCAGTGTTTCGATGTGATGCTGACTGACATACAGTCCGTGTTCGGCTGCATGACTCACGAGTTTGGCTTCAGCCGGATTCATCACGTTGACGAAGGAGGCAGGGATGATGAGATTGCCGTTCAGTCGGAGAAGTGCTTCGCAGGCGCGCTGAATCACATAAGGCGATGTGACATACTGGTAATGCGGGTAGTCCAGTTCGCGTTCACCGCCGCCCAGATGCCAGAGTACCAGCAGGTCTTCATCATTGAGAAACCAGCCGCGGTAAGTGTACAGTGCGGCAGTTGAAGTAAAGCTCGTTTGTTCGACCACCAGTTCGTCACGTTTGGCAGGGAGGATTTGCTTCCAGAACCAAAGCGGGTCGAATCCAAGCATGTGTTCACTGATGTGATAAATGCCATACACTGCGCCGAGATTATCAGCATATCGCAACGTGATCTGGTCATCGGTCAATTTGATCTGCCAGGACTCAGGCGTCTGCAGTGTCGGATCATGTTGCAGTGAGATCGTGGCCTGATCCGGATGGTCAGCTTGTGAGAAGTCCGCTTCAAGGACATGTTGAAGGTCATCGCCAAGCTGCTTGATTGCCAATTCGATAGGCTTGGTGAGTGCGTGAATGTGGTAGGTCCATGGCGTGCGAGCCTGTTTGCGAAAACACATTGGGTTTGTCTCCGTGAGTTTTGATTTGTCCATCCTTTGTCGTGGACAGGAGCGTTTGAACTGGTACAAGGCTAGGCGTGTGACAAAAAACATGACATGGACAATACGTCATTTTTTTTAACGATACGACTGTTTTGAGCCCGTTTTTGATACTAAAATCAGCTTTTATATTCACCGCCAATTCAAAGGTTTGGGAAGTGATTTTCAGGACGTTTCGGTCAGTCTCAATAGTCTGATACTGTTGCTCGCAGTCGAAATGTGCAAATACAAGATTGCCTGTCTATGGTCCTGGTTCTCTTTTGATAGTCTAATTCTTATCCAACGTTGTTATTGTCCACCGTTCTATATCTACGCATGAGGTTCACCATGTCATTGTTTCTGACCGAAAATGAAAAACAAGCCATTCTCGATTCCAAGCAGCGCGATCCATTATTGACGGATCTGTTCTGGGCATTGCAGGCCCGTGTTCGTGAGCGTGCGATCAAGCCTGGGCTGATCTCAACGGATGATACTATTGACTGGTGGCGCGTCGTGGCGGAGTACCTGGGGGATGCTGCTATGGCCTATGCGCTGAAACCTTCCGAAGAGACGGCCATCTGGCTGCGTGATGTGACTTTGAGTGTTGCACGGCGGACAGCAGTGGATTGGACAGGACCGACTTACCGCACGCTCATTGATGCTCCTGACGAGGCTGGCAAGAAAGGCTTCCTGGAGACCACGCACATCCTCTGGGGGTTGGCGATGGTTCTGGACCTTGCTGCTGACGTCCTGACCGAAGCGGAGCAAAAGGAAGTCGCAGATGTGATGACCGAACGCGGTATGGCAATGTGTGCTTACTGGGTCGAAGGCAATGATCACATGGCCAACTGGTACTGCGTGTTGACTTCGGGTATGACCGTTGCAGCTGCTGTCCTGAACAATGAAAAATATCTGGAACTCTCACGCAAGCATCTGGCAGCTTGTTCGCAGGTCTTCCAGCCGGATGGTTCCTACTCCGAGTCTTTGCAGTATGGCAACTATGCGGGTTACTCGTTGATGATGGCGCACGAAGCGTTGCGTCGCCGTGATGAAGCGGACAGCAATGTTGTGCCGATCGCCAACTATGCCGGTTACGCTCGTTGGGCCAGCTACTCCTTCCTGTACAACAAGGCATTGACCGGTTGGGGGCCGGCCGTCAAAGCACGCAGTTTAAACTTCAATGACTGTGGTGCGGTCTTCAAGCCTTCTGCAGAGTTCCTGCTTCATATCGCCGCTCGTGCTTCGGAGTCGCATCCGACAGAAGCCGGCCTGGCGCGTTGGTTGTACGAAACCGCCTATGACCAGTTCCCTGCACAGGGGCCGCATGACCAGGCGACCTTTGGTCTGGTCACTGACTGGGGCGCATTGACCTTGCCTCTGGCAACCTATGCCGTCAAACCCATCTCACCCATCGAAGCCAAGCTCCCTGAGTTGGCGGATTTTTCCTGCGGTGACATCATTGCCCGTGATGCCTTCGGCGGCAAGACGGTCCTCGGTTTCCACACCAGCAAAGATCCGCTTTACGGTCCTGGGCACCTTCATGGCGATCTCAATAGCTTCATCCTGGTTCACAACGATGAACGCATGCTCGTGGACCCCGGTCATGCCTGTTATCGCAACCTTTATCACAATGTCGAAACAAGTACCAAGACGCATAACACTTGTACCTTCATGGCAGAGGTCACCGACGTGGCTCGCAGTCCGCAGGAAGATCAGGGCGCCATTCAAATGCTTGAGCAGTCGCGTCAAGCTCGCCGACTTCGCGACAAGACTTCGCCCTGTGATCCGCCGTCACGTGGTGGCCGACAACTCATCGCATCACAGATTGATGATGTCCGCGTCATGGGCGGTGAGGTTTCCAAACTCTATGGCAAGCCGCTGTCGCACTTCGGTCGTATCGTAATTCTCTGTGGCACAAACGTCGTCTTTGTCGTCGATCACATCAAAGCTGACGCACCTGTTCGGACACAATGGCATTGGCTGCTCAATAACCGGGACGGCACGCTGGACTATCGCTATGTCGGTAAGGATCGCGTGGTCGCACGTCGTGGTAACGCGGGCATGAAACTTTTTAACTGTTCGGGCGGTCTGCCTTCCACGGTTCAGTTTGCCTGTGTGCATGATGCGTATCACTGTTTGCCTGATCATCCCGGTGAAGGTCACTCTGGCAGTGGTCATCTGTTGACATGGCGTGACCATACCATGCGTAAGGAACTTACGTCGCTGCACGCCATTGCTGTGGATCGTTACGGCCCGGTAGCAGATTGGCATATCAAGACCGATGAGAACGGCACGAGCACCACGGGACTTGCTGGCTGCGTGGATTGGCATATCAAGGTTGATGACAATCAACAGGCCATCGACTTGTCAGAACGCACCTCAGGCCGACAATATGCACTGCGTCTTGAAGACTCAGGATGCTGGACAATTGTTAAAGCCTGAACTTTCAGACAAGGATTGATGATGCGTTTAGAACACGTTGCGATTCAGGTTGCTGAACCTGCTGCCATGACAAAGTGGTATGGCGAGCATCTGGGTTTGACCATCTGTCGCCATGTCGGTGGTGAAGCGGACACCCATTTTCTGGCAGATGAAACCGGTCGCGTACTCATTGAGATTTACGCCAACCCAAAAGCATCGTTGCCCGATTACGCTGCCATGCATCCGCTGCTTTTACATCTGGCGTTTGTTAGTGATGATGCTCAGGCTGACTGTGATCGGTTGGTCAAAGCGGGGGCGTCCGTGGTGGATTCACCGTTCACGACACCGGCTGGTGACACACTGGCCATGCTCCGTGATCCGTGGGGTTTGGCGATACAGCTATGCTGTCGTGCTCAGCCCATGTGACGCATGATTGCCATCTCAAATGAAATCAAAACAGCGACACGTTTAGGTAAGCGTGTCGCTGTTTTTGTTTTGAGTGCTGACCGAATGTGATGGGTCAAAGAGCTGATGGGGCAATCCAACCGAGTCAAGAAGACTCGGCTATATACCAAGAGCTGACGCGTTATTAATCGCCAAGCGTTAATTCGATTCGTCATTCCCGCGCAGGCGGGAATCCAGTGGCATGCAGTGATCGCTAGCAAATTTCACTGGACTCCCGCCTTCCGGGGGGGGAGTGACGAAGGTGGGCGATTGTTTATGCGAGTTGCTTTGGCCCGGTCATCCTGGTCGGGATTATTCCACTGGTTCGATGCGTTGCTTGAGTGGTTGGGGTTTCTTGTTGCTGAAGGGAACGGGGATGGCCATCACCTTGTTGAGATTTGCAGCATCACGGGCAGCAAGGCAGGTGCCCGCGGAGAGCAGGCCTTCGCGGAGTGATGTTTTGGAAACGTCACGTTTGAGAATCACATCAATGAAGTTGGCAACCAGTTTCCCATCACCGCCACCGTGCCCGCTGTCGGACTTGAGGGAGACGTTTTCGATCCGGTTGTCAATGTGGCTATGGAACGTGAAGGTTTCGGTGTACCAGTCGAAGGTGATGCTGCCGTCTTCGCCGGTGATGGTCGCGCCGCGTTTACCTGCATCTTTGCGGGTCAGGAAATTCTGCGTGTAGTTGGCATGAATGCCGCTGGCATACTGCACGATCGCTGAGCCTGCATCCTGATGGAGCACGGGTTCCTTCCAGACCTGCTGAGAATGCATGGCCGTGATGCAAAGCGGTTGGGCATCTGCAAGGAAGTGGATGTAGTCAAAGTCGTGCGTCGCTTTTTGCAGCCAGAGTCCGCCGGTTAAGTCGTAATCGCGATACCAACTGTCGACATAGACATTGCCATACGCCACGTTGTTAACCGCCTGGATCTGATTGATCGTCCCCAGGCGTCCATTGGTGATGTACTCCTTGACGGCAAGCAGCAGGGGAGTGATCCGCAGTGGGAAGGAAATAACGATCTGGTTGTAGCAGTCAGCAAAGGCTGCTTCGAGCATCTCGTATTGCTGCCAATTAATACAGACCGGTTTTTCCAGAAAGATCGGCATGTTGAGCTTGGCGATCTGCAGGGCGATCGGTGTGTGTAGATTGCATCGCGTCCCAACCACCACGCCATCAATCTCCGGCCCGGCTTCGAGCATTTGATCAAGGCTTTGGTAATGCACAAAATTCTCAGCAGTGCGAATCTCCTTGTCTTCCTTGCAGCAATCAGCACGCTGTGTGTTGGGGTCCACCAGGACAGCGAGTTCGACCTGCTCTTTGGCTTTGGAGAGAAGCTTGATAATGTGCGTTGCGCGTTCCCCCATGCCGATGGCAGCAATGCGGATCGTCGAGGGTTGGGCAGCAGAATTTGATGATTGAGTGTTGGACAGGGTTGTCATGATGGGTTTCCAGTAAACAAAAAATACCAGTATTTAAGGGTTTTCAGCGTTCCACCAGGGATGGGCGCAGACAAATGTGGGCAATGCAGGAGGAGATGTTTTTCTGACGTGTCCATGCGAGTTGTGCCTGGGCAGCAGCCTGGTAACCCATCGCTTCAAACGGCATGGCGACGGCAGCCAACGGCGGATCGGCCTGATGAGCCAGGGTGTTGTCGATACTCACAAACAGGATGTCGTCAGGAATGTTGATCTCACGTTCAAGGGCATGAGCCATCGCGCCGATGGCTTTGGAGTCACTGGCGCCCACCACGCCATCGACTTTGATGCCACTGTCCAGAAGCTGACGCATCATCGCGCGGCCGGCTTCGCTGTCGATGCTGTGTGCTGCTTCAAGGATGCTTGGGGGTGCAGGCCTGAGCTGGGCTTCGTCCATCGCTTGCAAATACCCATCGCGTCTGGCAGCAAAGCCCCAGTAGTCATCACACGGACCATTGAGTAATGCAATATGACTCCTCCCGGCATCAATCAGATATTTCGTTGCCAGGTAACCAGCATGTTGTTGGTCGATGTAGACACAGTGCCCGTCGTCAGTCTTCTGGTTGATCGACCAGATTTCCCAGCCACGCTCGATGAGTGTCGGCTTGAGTGTGGTGAAACACGAAGGCTCAATGAGCAGGGCGACACCGGGGGGCGTCTCTTCAAGAAACGCGCGGGTTTGCTTGTCGATGTGATTGCGAGGTGTCTGTCGAATAGTTGATGCGTTGTAGGATGGGCCCAGCGCTTCCTGAATGCCGCGCATGATCCGTAACTGAATCTCACGAGCCGGCCCTGAAAGGTTGGCAACGTCTTCGGAGATGAAAACGGTAAAAGGCGTTGTATGTGCGGTGATCGGATTGGCTGGGGCCTGTTGATTGACAGGTTGGCGATTGGAGACAAACGTGCCTTTGCCGCGCTGACGATTCAGATACCCCTCATTGACCAGTTCCTGAAGCGAACGGATCAGGGTTGGGCGACTGACATCAAAGCGTTCAAGTAGTTGGTATTCCGAAGGAAAGGCGCTGCCTGCGGGGAATTTGCCCGACTCGATTTCCTGGATAAGTTGGCGTTTGACGCGTTGGTATTTGGGGAGGGTTGTGGTTGACATGGCTATATATTACAAAGCTAGCTTGTATTATCAAGTTAAAATTAAAATATCCATAAAAATAGTCAAAAATGGTAAAATTTGAATATTGTAAATACAAATATGTTGACAAGTTGTCAGGCTTGGGATATGCTTTTTGACAGCACTATCCACCACGGTATGTTTTGTCACGCCACCGGAGAAAATAAACATGGCAAAATCAGCCAACCCAAACGCGTTTACATTGATTGAACTGCTTGTGGTCATTTCCATCATTTCATTGCTCATCGCGATCCTTCTGCCGGCTTTGGGAGCAGCACGTCGAACCGCTCGCAACTCGGTTTGTCAAAACCAGCAGAAACAGATCGGCCTGGCCATGCACATGTATTCCAACGACAATAAAAACTACCTGCCTTACGCCTATGCCGATGCGTCGGATGATCCGTGGTATGGCAAGTACTGGCAGGTCAAGGTCAGCAAGTATCTGCAAAGCAAAATTTCAGGTCGTGGTGCCAATCCGTTTTACTGTCCAGAAGACGGCATCGATTCTTCCGGTACGGATGTCTGGAAGATTGACCCGGATCCCAATGCGGAGTTTGAAGACGGTGAACTTGAATCCAGCTACGGCGTGAACCTTTACATGTTCTTCCGAGATAATGGTGGTAACGGCGTGCATGATCAGGTCGAATGGATGACCAGCAATGCGCTGTTTGATAACAAGTTCTACACCGCCCAACGATTCGACTTCATGCAGCGTCCAACCCAGACGGTTCTTGTGACGGACAACCGACATGATTACTACTTCACGCATGAATTGCCCAATCAGGTTAATGCCTCCGCTGCAGGTTGGGGCATGGTCGATTGGGCCCGTCATGGTGGTAGTGGTGGACCTTCGCAGAATAACGGTCTTTATGCGGATAACCATGTAGGCGTAATGCAATACGAACAAGACCTCATCGGCTGGAATGAGACCTATCTCACCGGTGGCGTCAGCAGTAAATTTGCCATGACGCATTCCTTTACCTGGCCTTATTAATCCGATTCAATCATCATTCTGGAGTTAACCATGACGCGACGATTTTCCGCGCTTCTGGCAGTATCACTGTGTCTGTTTTTTGTGACCACGATGACAGTCAATGCTGCACAGGTCCTTGAAGTCAATTCGACACGCACCGCAACCGATTGGCAGATGCAGATCAAATGTGACACGGTCGTCGAACCCCTGATCATTCAATGCCTCATCGACGATGATCAAAATCCGCAGACCGGTTATACCGGTGGCTTTGATCGCTTGATCGAATTTGACCTGCTATACAAGTTCAACGGCACGGACCCCGCCGGTTGGACATGGCAACAATTGTCAGGTATCACCCGGCAGCTCAGTGGCAATGTCGCAACCTACACCTTGCCCATCAACCAGTTCTCCAGCGAGCAGCTTCGCCTGCAAATCCGCCTGCTCAAGTCCGACTACTCGCAGGTGCTTGGGCAAAGTGAAGCGATCAACGTGAATCTTGCTGATCTGCCTCAACCTGTGCAAGTTGCCGCGAAACCAGACAAGCCGTTAGCGCCAGCCAAGGCCAATCGTCACCTGCCTGCGCGGGATCGCGTCAAGCAAGCCAACTCGTTTTATTGCTACTACGGCAGTGGCAAAGTTTCTCAACTCTCTGAGTATGACCTGGCGATTCTGCATTCCCCGCAGTACAAGAAACAAGACATCGCCACACTCAAAAAACTCGGCGTGGTCACCACCGGCTACATCTCCGTCGGTGAGGATGACAAAATCAACGAAGGCAACGGCAAAGGACCCAACGGTAAAGCCAGTTGGTATTTCGACCGCGATAACGATGGTATGCCCGATCAGAATCCCATTTGGAAAAGCTATTTTGCCAACCCGATGGATCCAAACTGGCGTGCCAACCGCGTGAAAGAAGCCAAACGTCTGGTCGAAGAAGACGGCTACGACGGCATCTTCCTGGACACCATCGACACCGTCGGCCGCTTCCCGGATACTGAGCCAGGCATGGTCCAGCTGGTTCGTGATCTGCGCGAAGCGTTGCCCGACGCACCGATCATTCTCAATCAGGGTTACAGCCTGCTTTCACAGCTCGCACCCATGGCAGATGCCTTTATGCTTGAATCCTTTACCGCGACCTACGATTTCCAATCCAAGCAGTATACGATGAACACACCCGTTTCCATGGATTGGCATTCCCATAAAGTCCGTCAGTATGTTCAGCCTGTTCTCAAAGACTACCCGCTGAAGGTGTTGGTGCTCGACTATGCTTTGCCAACGGATTTGGATTCGATTCAAAAAGCAGCGGACCGAGCAGCAACGTTTGGTTTTCTCTTTGCCTCTGCACCGATCTATCTCGACGATGTCTACGTCAACGACATCGTTGGCAAGCCTGATTCAAAGTGGCTTCAGAAGCAGGCAACACCCAAAGCCATGTCGCTGACATTGCCCGAGTCTGCCAACGGTTTTCCCATGAACACCGTGATCATGCCATCAAGTTGTTATGGCGGATACTCGGTTAAACCATTGGTCGATGGCATCACTGATCGCTCGACTTTGCATTGGTCCGAGTCCGCATGGGCCTCAGCGGAGATTGAAGGCGAAGACGTTTGGCTTGCCTTTGAATTCGACACACCGCAGACTGGTGGCAAGGTTCAAATCACCTGGGCGACGGACAGCGGCAAGGCCTACATCTCCGACCGATACCGCGTGCAGATCAAGAAAGACGGGCAGTGGTTTGATGTTGTCGAGCAAACCCGACAGTCCATGCCAGTGAGTCTGCATCCCATGCCTGCGACATCTTACAACGGCATCCGCATCTTCCAGTCCGCGGGTGATGGTCCCAAATTTCGCCCCAATCTCATGTGGATCGCCCAGGTCCGACTGTTGTCGCGATGAGATCATTGCGGGTTTGAGTGAGTTCTTTTAAAGATTTTGCATCATGCAGCGATCAGGTGGGTTGCCAGCTGTTGGGCTTTGCATTGCCATGTTTCATGATCGAGGCGCTTGCGTGCATCACGTTGTGATGTCGGAAGACCACTGATCGCGCGGGCGACGGTTTGAGTGACAAACGCATCAACATGGTTCACCAGATCCGCACAGTCCTGCCAATCGATGATGCCCGGGAGATTCCGCGTGACGATGGGTTGGCCGGTCGCCAGATATTCCTTGAACTTGAGTGGTTGCATCGCACGGGTCACCGGTAAGTCGGCGTAAGGCATGACCAGTACGTCTGCATGCTGCGCGATACTCGGCAGGTTCGCATATGCACAAGGTCCAGGCAGCGAGATATTGGGATGCTGCGTGATACGTTCATCGACAGCCTGCACTGGCCCGACCAGAACCAGCTTGCCAAACTCAGCGAGTTTCAAGCACCAGGAAACGTCCAGCCGTTCATCAATCAACCCCCAGAACAGGAAAATCATTTCGGCATTTTGACGTTGCGCCCAAGAGGGTGCGTCCGTTAGAGATGTGGTTGTTTGTGGGCTTTGCCAATGGCTAAGTTCAATGCCATGAGTTAACAGATCAATGTTCGAAGTCCACTGGCCAAGTCGGTCAATGAGGTTGTTGGATACCGCAATCACGCGATCAACCTTGCTGACAAGTTCAGCTTCCATTTGTTGCATGACGCGACTGTCCAGTCCAGGCCAGACACTAAAGTCATCGACACAGTAGTAGACCCAGCGATCGACATGCAACTTGCCCACAAGATCCGCGGTGATGGGGAGCGTGGTGATGGCAATGCGCTGGGGGTCCGACTTGCGATCGAGATGGCGATTGACCTGGCGGCTGATGAGCTGGCTGTTGAGTTTGCGTTCAAGTGTATTGCGAAAACCGGGGTACATCAGCGGATTGATCACTCGCAGGTTCTGAGGCAGGGCGGTCTGCTGCGGTGATTGGGCTGACTTTGAACCCGTCCACTGCTTGAGCTTCGTGATCACCTTCTTGATGTCCGACGGTTTGAGGCTGGGCATGCGCATGCCGATGGTGTTCACCCACAGTGCGGGCATCTGGGGCAGCAGTTGACTGACCAGATGCTGACAACTCGACGGATGTCGGCCCCAATCATCGGAAAAGATCACAAGTTCGCACGAAGTATCACACATCTTGCTCATAGCATCGGCAAACTCCGTATGGTCTGCCCACAAACAAGCTTCACTGCAAACAAGGTCTCATAATATCGCTGGATAATTAGCTTGCTCGGTGATCTGCGTGAGAAGGTGTTTGACAGATTTGACCTTGCTGGCAAAATCAGCGACAATTCTCCGACTCTTGCCGGAGTGGCGGAATTGGCAGACGCGATGGATTCAAAATCCATTTCGGTTCACCCCGAGTGTGGGTTCGAGTCCCACCTCCGGTACTTCACTATGAATGTAGTAGCTCGCAATAACCCGCAAGTTGTTGCGAGTTTCTGCATTTATAGGCGAATCACCTTTTTTGATTTTTCTCACTTGCGAGCCATTTCCGGTGCTTTCGTGCAGCTTCTGCGCTGCATTTTGCGCCGCCTCATCTGATGCTGCTCGTTGGAAATGTTCATCTGTCACCTGCAGATAATGCTTCGCTGCTACAAGCTCGCTGTTACCGATCCATGAGGTTACAACGTGCAGGGGATAAGTTTCTGCCAACTCAGTCTCACGCGTGCTGCGAAGGTTTTGAAAGAGCTTGGGCCAAGGTGTATAACCAGCCTGTTGAATGATCCGATTAAATTGCGTTCGCAAGTTGGAATTGTTGTCACGATATCGCGTGATGATATATTCAACACCACCATCAGCTGATTCGAAAGCTTCCAGAAGAGCAGGTCGAAGTTCAGGGAATAGTGGTATCGTTCGCGAAGAACCGCCTCCATGGTGTTCAGTCTTTGGTGAAGGCACACGAAGGCAATTTTCCTCCCAGTTGATGTCTGACCATTTCAGAGCCAGAACCTCTGATGGGCAACGTAAACCACCATATCTGGCAAGCAAAATGATCAATTGCCACTGCTGATCAGGGCAATGTTTCAAAATGCGATCAATCATCTCACGCTTGACGAAAAAGAACCGTTCATGATTGGCCTTGACACTGGCAGGCAGGATCTTAAATGGATTGTCTTTTGCCAACCCACGTCGAATGGCTGCATCATAGAACTGACGGATTCGTCCATATGCCTTGCGACGGGTGTTATCAGCGCGGCCACTCTTGACCATATATTGATGGAAACCTTCTGCATCACCTTCTGTGATGTCTCGTAGGGGAGTATCAGGTTTAAAATGTTCAAGTAAGTAAGACCTTGCTCGATTCATGTTGGTTCGAGTGCTGAGTTTAATATCCATACGGCCATCAATGTATGAGCGTGTGAATACACCAATAGTTGCTGATCCGCGGCGTTGCACTAGCCCAACCTTGAACAATCTGTCGTATGTGTCATCATCTAATGACATTAACCACAGCGTTGTTTCATCCGAAGGGGCATGGCCTATATTCTTGGCTGAGACCAGATCCTCCAGTTTGACCTTGAAAGCCAAGGCATGGCGTTGGGAAACTTTACCCAGGCGTATGGTTTTACAATTGCCTTGGCTGTCGATGAAGAGGATGCGCCGGCGTCCGTTGGGGTCATTGCTGATACTTGCCATTTGTTATTTAACCTTCCGTTGACCTTTTGTCTGGTTCATGGGCTTGGTAACAATTGCAGTCCCAGACAGGCGGCCAATCTTTCTAGAGCTTCGATTGATAAACCTCGTTTGCCTTTCATAAAGCGGCTGTGTTGTTTGTCAAGGCTATTGCCTCAGGCGCCGGCAGCTTTTTTCCCCGGAAGGGCTTGGGCCTGAGCACATAGCGAATTCACGTGCACCAGCAACTTCCGAGCACAGGCACATAAGGCGACCTTCTTGGCTTTGCCCGCAGCGAGCAGACGTTGGTAAAAATTACGCAGCACCGCATCATGCCGAACCGCAGATAAACTGGCCATGTACAACGCGCGTCGCACCACGGCTCGGCCACCGAAGATTCGCCGTTTGCCACGCATGCCGCCCGAGTCGTGGGCATACGGTGCAAGGCCGGCCAACGCGGCGATTTGCTGACGGTTGACCGTGCCCAACTCCGGCAGGTGGGCCAGCAGCGTCACGGCCGTTTGCTGGGCAATGCCGACGACTTGCGTCAAGCTCTCGGCTTTGGCGGTCAGTGATTTTGATCGACTTAAACAACGGGTGATCTGGGCATCCAATTGCAATTCGAGCTTTCGCAAACGCGCGATGCTTTGAGTGATCATCCTGGCGATGGACTTGTCGCTGCAACATTCCAAACGGTTCTGTTCACGCACGCGATCGTCGATGATCTGATCGCGTCGATCTCGCAACGCACGCAACTTTTCGCTGGTTTTACAGTTTTTTTCTGCGGGGCGAGGTTGGGTTGTGGCTGCAAATCGCGCGATGAGCATCGCATCAATGCGGTCGGTTTTGGCACGAAGCTTCAGACTTTTTGCAAAATGTCGAACGCAGGCTGGTTGAACCACCGACACGTGCGAGCCGGCAGTGAGCAGGTGTTGAAGTAGCGGTCGTTCGTAGCCGCCGCTGGCTTCCATGGCCAGGTGCACGTTGCCGAATTCGGCGAGTTGCTCAAGCAGTTGGGCATGGCCGGCGGGCGTGTTGGGCACTTGGCCGAGGTAGCGGTCAGTGGTGGCGATGTCCAAAGTCCTTTTGCTGATGTCGATTCCGATGTAGACTGGTTGTGTCATTTGGTGACTCCCATTCTTGCCGAAGCGAACTCGGTTGCAGCCGGTTCCGGCGACTGTTCGGGACGATCCAAAAACTGGGCATGCGTTCTGAGCTTTGCGACGATCTTGCCAAAGCAGATCCCGGCACAAACCGAACCCCATGTCCAGGAGGAGCCCACAAGGCTCCTCGCTTTTTATCTCAACAACCAATCGCTGGAAAAACAACTTACAAGTCACTTAGTTGACTTTGTGAAATACCTGTTTCCTTGTTGAGCCGATACCGGCTCATTTCGCTCGCTTCAATGGCTTGTCTGATTTCATCGTAATTGGGCATACATCCCTTTGTAATAAAGTGTACATTTAAAATGAAGTAATTATTGCATGTTGCTGTCAGTAAAATCTGTCAATGGTTGTCTGGCCACCTTTCGTTGTTAGCAGTGAGATCAATCACCTGTCATGCATGACGTATTCCCTTGGCAAAGTGGTTGCTTGCCAGTTGGTTTGGAGTCGGTGTGGTGTGTTATGGTTCTGTTGCTTCACCATCATCATCACTAACTGGCGTAATGGATTCGATCGTCAAACCATCGTCAGCAAACACTTCTTGCAATTGTGTTACGAGTGCCATGCAATCAGGGCTAATGTTGCCTTCGTGCAACATCTTCAGTTCATCTTTACTCCATAAAGCACGACTGGGTTCTGACACTGACAAAACTGACAAAACCTTTTGTCGGGCATTGGGAGATGTTTTTGAGTTTATGGACAATGCTTCAATGATTGCATGCTTGTTGTCTTGCAGGCGACGAGCCAAAGATGGCGTCATCTTTGATTTGGGGTGATAACGGAGTTTCTTGCCGTCGGCCACAAGCGTGATCCCACATTCATTGACAGCTTTCAAAATGTCTTGAACAACATGTGAGTACAAAGCGGTTGACTGATTCATAACTCACCCCAATCATTTTCGTCCACGATAGGAGTGGAAGTGGAGGTATTACCACCCATATCAATGTCAGACGACGGTTCCGGTAGTGATTCATTACTTTCTTCAACCAGCACGAACCGTTTGGATGGACGACCACCATTGGGGCTCTGCGTGGAGGATTCCCATCGACCAAAGCCAGCTTTTACCATTTTGTTCAATTCGACTTCTGCATCATCAGCTGTGCGATGAGTACGCTGACGTTGCCATTCGCGTATTGTGACTGTGCCTCCTTATTGCTTGATTTTTCCAACAAGCTGACGCTGTTCGCGATCCTCTTTCGAATCTTCCAGAGCTTGATAGACACGCCTGGCTTCAAAGCCGAACCATCGCGATAGCACAATCCCAGCGGAGATGCTGACTGCATCAATCTCGTTGCCGACGGTTTCGTCAGATGCTTGACGTAGCATGTGTATGACCAGAGCAATACGGGCTGCATAGCCTTCGAGTTTGGCCCATGCCGCAGCGTGATCACCCGTTAATTCGTTGGCGATCTCATTGTGCTCGTTGTAAAACTTGATCCAGATCGCTTTGGCTTGAGGTGTCAGTTTGAGAATAGCTGGCTGAGGTTTCGCATCAGTGTCATATGCCTATGGTAAATCGATAAGCCTTTTATAGATGTTACTCATCTGCGATTCGGTGTCAGGATGAAGATCATCTTCAGTCCATGTTTTGGGTTGCCTGGGAGGCATCACAAGCAGAAGCCTGGCGAGTAAGCCATTGTCTCTGTTGTCTTGGCCAATGGCACGGCAGAGGATTCCAGGCTGAATCCCACCGATGATCGAAACAGCCGCACGTGGTACATGGATCTTGGCTGTGGTTTTGCGATCCACAATCAGTGGACGACCACCAAACAACTCCAGCCACTTGGCTGATTCACCATGTTTGCTGCCATTGGAATAACGATCGAAGTCTAACCAGCTTGTCAGTTCATCCCGACTGAGAAGTAAACCTACTGGGTTCTTCTGTAACAGCATGGCGATGGCTTCTATGGTTGCATCGTCCGTTACGTACCTATCACAATTCGGTGCTTTGGGCTCTTCGGGGGGATTAGTGTTGCTTTTTGAGTGTTTCCACTCAGCGTGCTTGCGTTCGTATTCAAGCAGATCACGCTGGTGTTGGTTCATTTGAGCTTCATAAGCTTCCAACAATTCGCTTTGACAGCGTTTGATGGCTCGTAGTGCGACATCCATCGCAGGGCTTTTTGCGCTGCCAGATTCGCCCACGATAGCGCCCCAGAGAATTGAGGGTTCTTTCCAGGCATGTTTGAGCTGGATTTGCCGCTTGTTCCCGATGAGAGAAGCGGAGCCTACAAGCAGTGGCAAAGCCACATAAGCGTGGTCACATCCGATTGCCTGGGCGGATTCAGTAATAAATTGCTTGACAGGGGCAGGCAAGAGATGGGTTGGGAAGGGGCGATATGAGATGATGTTTTGATCCTTGATGTTATGAGTGAATATTGGCGTAATAGGTGTTGGATTGGAGATATCTGTCATTGGAGAGATTTCCCCTTGCAGTTGGTTTTGCATTTGGCAACGTAATCGCGCAGATCCGATGGATCGATCCGAACATTCCGCCCAAACTTGACCGCTGGGAGCTCGCCCTGGTCGACCAATGACCAGATCGTCCGCTCAGTGACACCGAGAAGCTCGCCTGCTTGCCGGTAGGTCAATAGGTGTTCAAGTTGATGTGTAAGAGATTGGCAGTCAGCCATACATTAGTCCTCCATGTCTTTGTGTCGTTGAAATTCAAATGCCAATTCGCAAACGTGTAGTTCGTTTTCTTGACTTGTGAATTATTCACAGTACCTGGGGATACAAGCGGTTAACTGAAAGGGGATTATGAAATTTGTAGGGGGGATAATTTCGAGATAAAAGGGGGATGCAAGGGGGTAAAAAGAGGATAAAGCCGGGATTAAGTGGAATCAAGTGTCAACGGTTGGCATGGCAAAGGGGATCAAAGTCGGATCAGAGCAACGAGCATGTAAGATAAAATGGGATCAGAAGGATCATCAGATCGGAATGGCAGCCTGGGGGGAAGGTCTAGTGTGATTCATTTTCGTCAAAGTCATCGATATCATGGTTGTTATCTAAGTCTAGATAATACACGCCCTTATTCTGTCTCTTAATCAAGGATCCCCATGCGGGATGTTGTTTGAGTTTGCTGTCTACAAAATTTCGAAAAGTCTTTCTCAATAGAAACTTATCGGCGCTGGAGCCGATTTTTTCGCCGATTGTTTCCTGGAACAGTCCATGTTTACCATTTTCCCAGCACTCCCATAGGACACGTATCGTTTCGGCTTGGTTGCCTTTTGAAAACTTAAAGGTTTTGCCCCGCCAGGTGACTGAAGTGAAATCGTCTGAATGTGAAGGTTTTATTGTTTTGTTCACATTGGCTATGCTGGGGACTTTGTCATCAGTAACGGGTGCATCACTGGGTTGCTTCTTGATTACTGGGGTGCGTTTCGTTTTGGAACTGTTATTAAGGGATAAATATACATTTTCAAGTCCCGCACCTTCTCATCGTTGATGCTTGCCAATTCAATCTGAAGCTCGTTGTGGCCAGCGACTGATACAACTGATTGGGATGCATCAATTTGACCGCGTTCCAGAAATATGCTTTGCAACGCATGTAACCGTTGTCCCATGCAAGAGGCTGTTTCGTGTGACAGTGCATAATTGATCCTGATACGAGTTGCCTGGACGAGGAATGACTCCTGTGGGTTTGCTAGATCGTACAGGTATGAGTCGTATTGACGCTGATTTTGAAAATCTGATGCGGCGCCTTCATATTCTCCTTGACGTTTCACCAAGCCCAAAACGCTGTAATCGGACTCGTTTTTGATTGAGAACTCGAATGCACCTGGCTCAAGCTTGTTAAAACAGGACTGCATCACCTGTAAATGTACGGCGATATCGTCAGGATGCATCAAGGGGTATTCGTAGCACCTTCTCCTCTATATGAGAAGTACAGGTCGGTGATTGGCTGGGTGTTTTTGTTCATCGATGTCAGGACTTTCATTTTCAGGGGCGTTTGGGCTGCAGATTTTGTGATGGACAGTGAGGTATTCACCATCAATCGCGCAATCTGTATTCCCCCAGAAAGACCTAGGTGTGAACAGATCGTTGGCAATCCATTCTCCGTTACAGTTGACAGGATACACATTTATGAAGAGATAGGGTAGCCAGTTGACATCCAGAGCTTGTCAACCGTTGACAGATTCGAGATATGTGGCTTTGACCATGCGATCCCCCGTACCTGCTTTTTTGATGATTCATCTGAGCGTTTGGAGCAGTGAGTGATTGAGAATCCGATCTGAAGTTGTCACGTTGCCATCGTGATTGTCGACGGTTCGAGTCCGTTCACCCGCTCTTTGACAACGGCTGACAGCAAATGTCAGCCGTTGTTTATTTTGCGCACGGGGCGAGAGTTAGGGTGATTTCGGGTTGGATCTTGGGTGTGTTTCTTTTGTCAGTTCTAGACAGTGGAAGTCTGTTAAAGACTGTGGTTTGGCAGCATTTCTGGCAGTAGGGCGGTTTTCTGGCACCGAATTTGACACTGAAACATGGCTAAATAAGTCGTGGTTCGGGTATGGCCATTTTAATCATGTACTTGAGTGAACCGAGCGCATTCTGATGATGTTGCATGTCAGGGGCTGATTCTTGAAAAATTAGACGTCAATGACGAACAACTGAATTTTAACATCAGAAGTGTCATAGGTAACAAATAGAGGGGCTTGCGTTTTTCGCCACCTGGAAGGTGGGGCAGGGCAGGACAGGTCAGCGTTTTAATGCACTTTGATCTAACGATTCATCAACAAGGTAGAGCTTGATTCGATTGTCTTGTTTCGTTAGTGACATGTTTAATATATTGGTTGATACATTGTTTGCATATGTGCTTTGTTGGGACAGTGTCGAGGCCAACGCTTCAATATTAGACATTTTTTTTGTGCCGGACTCAGTTCGCAAGTTCAGACCTGGGTTGTTTGTTGTCGCGGCACTGGTTCGATGGTTCCATGTGATAAAAATATCTTCTAAGTCTACAAAGCCGTCTTGATTGATATCAAACGCGTTGTTTTCTGATACTTGATAACCGAGTGAGCTGCGATGGTTCCAGATGGAGAAGACATCAGCGATGTTGGCGTGACCATCACCAGTCACATCACCAATGGCATTGCCAAAAAAGAAGATTTCACTTTCAGATAAGCCTGTTGTATCGTTGGCCAACATATGTACTTTCAACCATTGATTGGAAATGGCATCTTTTTTCCATATCAGTACAATGCGGTCTGAGCCATTCACACCTGCTCCGGGACGTATGTATAATTCTGGCGTGGGCGATTGTTCCCATGTATCCGAATCGGTTTGGTTGCCAATCTGGAATTCAAAGTCGTTGTATACAGACAGGTCACGCGCCTCGGCTAAATTTGCCACATCAATGAATAAGCCAGTGATGCCATTGACCACATTGGTATAGTTGGTTTGATCAGGCGTTTGTCCAGGACGCAACAGGACTTTACTCATGTCAATCGCGTTGTCGTCTGCATCGTTTATCGCAGCATCGTTACCATCCCAATGTGTGTTGTTATGGAAGACATTCTGCGCCAGTATCTGAGTTGGTGGCTGATAGGGTTTAGGATTGAATCGATACACGGTATCTGCATCTCCAGTGACCCGCAGATAGTACGTACCAGCATTGAGATTGTACCTTCCCTCAGTGGGAGTAATGATCTGCTGTCCATCAGTAATTGCCAGTGTGACATCTGATGTTTTGAGTTCAAAAATAAGCTCGTTATCTTCTAAAAGAGTAAAGGTGTACCAATTTTCATCATCCTCATTGAGGATGCGGCCGGTGATCCATGTTTGCCTGTTCAATGGATCGATTGGTATTGCATCGAGCATCTGATCAGACGACCGGGTGGTTCCATTGATCAAGTAGATTTCGCCATGGTTCGAACCTGTGCTGCTATTGCACGGAGCACTGATGAGCAAATCCGAAAAGCCATCGCCATTGACATCGCCAGCCAAACACACTTCATCACCCAATTGATCTTCACTTGCCAGTCCCGTGAAGACTGCGCCGTTGAGTGTTCCCAATGCGATGGCCGCAAGGTCTGTTTGTACATCGAATGATTGTTTTTGGCCATAGATCAGATAGGTCTTCCCGGATGTACTGCCATTGGGATCTGCGTAAAATGCACCAATCAAGATGTCTGCTAACCCGTCACCGTTAACATCACCTGCACTGGAGACAGAATTCCCGACGCGATCGTAAGACCTTTCGCCCTTAAACGCGACAATATTGGTCATGTCTGCCAATTCATATTCACCAGCAAAAGTATCTTGCTGACCATAAATCAAATAGGTCGCGCCAGCGCCGTAATTGACCCCATATGCACCAATAAGAAAATCATCACAGCCATCACCATTGACATCGCCAGCATTAGAAAGGTCAATACCTACGACATGGTCTGTGTAGGCTCCGTTAAACGCAGCGCCGTGCAATTCGCCTGTTAACAGGTCTTCGAGCATGAAGTTGCCAAACAGATCTTGTTTGGAGCCGTAGACCAGGTAAACCTGCCCGGAACTATAGCCATTGACATCACTGGCGTAGGCACCGATGAGAATGTCGTCAAAGCCATCATCATTGACATCACCAGCAGAAGAGACAGCTGATCCTGCACGATCGAAGTTATAGATCCCCTCGAAGGTGGCGATGCGATCAAGTGTTGAAAGATTGACAAGGCCGTTGTAATGATCGGCCGAACCGTAGACCAGATATGTTTTGCCTGGAGATGCGCTGGAGCTTGGAATGGCTCCGATGAGTATGTCATCCAATCCATCGTTGTTCACATCGCCAGCTTGGGCTATGTCAAAGTAGAAAGCTCCGTCAATCAATGCATTCGAATCGTCAGTAACCAACACTGCAGCATCAATGTTGCCAGATGTCACGTCCGCCAATGAAACCATGCCGGATAAACCTGCTTCTGAACCGTACACAATATAGACTGCGCCCGAGTGCCCATCAATTTGAACGGATCTGCTGGCAATGAGAATATCGTCGTAGCCATCATGGTTAATATCACCCGCGATGGCAACACTATCGCCCAAAAAATCGTAGCTTGGACCTAATGACCGGGTACCGCTTGATGTGTCTGTTGGGTCGGTGTAAACCGTTGCGTCTTCGTTGAGCTGGGCAGTTGTAAAAACTGCGCCTGGAATGGTTTTGCCGATATCTGATAATTTGAGACGTCCGGTGAAGCCATCAGACGAGCCATAGATCAGATAGGTCAGGCCAGCATAGGTGCCAAAGGTATCTGAGAGTGGGACACCGATAAGCAGATCATCATAACCATCACCATTGACATCGCCTGCGCCGGATATTTTTTCACCTGCGTTGTAGTCCCTGTCAGCCCCATCGAAAGCCGCACCATCCAATGAGCCGTCAAACAGTTCGTCTAAATCAATCACGCCGTCAATGCGATCGCGAGAAGCTTTAACCATGCCAGCATCAATGACCGTCGTAATCTGGCCAGCATTAAGCACGATGTCCTGTGTTCGGCCAGTGAGTGGATCGACGTCACTGTCCATGTTTGATTGATCACCCACATGCATTGGGGCAAACTGATAATCGGCGGGCAGCTCAAACGCAAGCTGATACTGGCCAAGATCCAAATCGGCAAAGGCGTATCGACCTTGAGCATCGGTTGTCTGCGTTGCTACTACTTGCCCCTGGTCATCCAACAAGTTGACGGTGACATCGGCAGCATTAGTCAATTCGGTCACATCACGTACGCCGTTCTCATTCAGGTCATACCAGACCATGCCACTGATTGCCTCAAACGATCGCCCATAGATGACAACGGTCTGCCCGCTATCATTCGCATCAGGATCGCCAAGCAGCAGATCATCAAGTCCATCCTGATTCATATCTCCCAACGCGCTCAGTGCATATCCACTACCATTGAACACAGTAGCTGGGATCGAACCGTTGTAGGCTTCTGATAAATTCACTTCGCCCGTCAAATAGTCTGCCGAACCATAAATCAGAAACGTTAATTTATCGGAGTTCGAGCCGATGAGTAAATCCGCTAATCCGTCGCCATTGACATCCCCCGCAGCAGAAACGGATCGTCCTGCATTCATGTACGATTCATTACCGTAAAACACAGCACCATTCAAACTGCCGTAATTAATCCGGTCCAGCCTGTTCGTACCCACTAACTGTTCTGAACCACCATAGATTAAATATGCTCCACCATTCTTATAGGCGCCATGGGTGATATCACCGGCACCGATGAGTAAATCATCAAAACCATCACCATTCACATCGCCCAGACCAGCAACTGAATCGCCAACTTGACCATTATCAAACGTTCCCTGGAATATGGCAGCATAATTATCCATGTACATTCCACTGGGCAGCATGTCTGCTGAACCGTAGACCAGATAGACTTTGCCCTTGTCATTACTGGAAGAAAAACTTGAATCAGCATGAGGTGCGCCAATAGCAAAGTCGTCAAAGCCATCAGCATTGATATCGCCAACACCTGAAACGGAACTTCCCAAAGCTGCATACCGATTGTTGCCGATCAAGTGTACGGCGTACTGTCCAAAGACATCCTCAATTTCAATCTCACCATGTAAACCGGAAGCCGAACCATAGATCAAGTAGACCGAGCCATTGTTATTTCCGGAAGTACAACCAATGAGGATATCATCAAACCCATCAGCATTCACATCACCGGCGCTGGCGACCGATCGTCCGGAATAGGAATAGTGTTGGCCGTAGATCAAAGCACCATCCAACCTGCCGTCGACCACGCCGTCTAGGTCAATCAATCCTACCAAACCATCCGCAGAACCATAGAGCAAATAGGTTTGCCCGGAGTTGCCATCGTAATGGATATCGCTGCCGTTGTAGGGTGAATCGCCTGCAATGTCAGCGATGAGAATATCGTCAAAACCATCGCCATTAAAATCACCCGCTGCACTGACCTTGCTGCCGGGATTACCATTGTTTGTCCCGCTGTAAAGTATCGCTCCACGGATTGTGCCATCAAGAATATCACCAAGATCGATTTGCCCGTTGAGCGTTTGGCCGGTGCCGTATACCAGATAGACCTTACCGCCACTATCGGTTTGTCCGGGTGCGTTGATCAGAAAGTCTGTCAATCCGTCGCCGTCAACATCGCCAGCAATGCTCACCGCGGTTCCTGCCCGAACGCCCCAACTGTCACCTATGAATTCAACGCCGGGGACGATGCCTTGCGGGATTGCATCAAGATCAACTTCACCAGTGACGTTTGAGTCAGGTACTGCAACAAGTCCTGCGTCGATATCTTTGAGATGCAGACCGTTTGTCAGATGATAGACAACGGTTTGTTTCGTAGCCGGATCGATGTCGTTGTCATAGGTTGCCTGATCTGTTTGCGTATGGAGCGTGAATTCAATATATAAAGGAAGATCAATTGAGATGGCATACTCGCCTGTTAGCATCCCTGTAAAAAGGTATCTTCCATCACTTTCGGTCGTGAATGTCTCAACGACATTTGACTGAGCATCGAGTAGTTTCACTTTGAATCCATCAGCTCCGCCGGCTTCATTCTCATCACGAATTCCATCACCGTTGAGGTCGAACCAGACGGTGCCTGAGATGGATTGAGTGGGTTGGCCGTAAAGTAGATAGACTTGGCCTGCATCAACATTGCTTCCCTGGGCAGAGATCAAAAAGTCATCGTAACCGTCTTGATTCGCATCTCCGATTGGCGCGACATCACGTCCAAGTTCATCACCACGACCACTGATGCCATGCAAGATCGCGACATTGATTCGTTGACGATCACTGGCCATGTTGAGATTGACTTGTCCCTGCAACTGATCCGAGCCATAGAGTAGGTAAGCCAGGCCTGATCCGGACATTGAAGATGACCATGAGTTGTAGGAAGAGACGGCACTGCCAAAGAGTAAATCGTCATACCCATCACCATTGACATCACCTGCAGATGAGACAGCCAATGTCGCTTCGTTATCATATCCTGCTGCCAGTATTTTCATGCCTTTAGTTGGTGCATTGAGTAAAGATTTGATTTGTGTTTGACCGGAAGGTAAATCAAGGCTGCCATAGATCAGATACACCGTGCCCGTCAGCCACGAATCGCGATCGACAAGTGTTTGGCCAATGAGCATGTCTGCAATCCCATCACTGTTGACATCGCCGGCAGCAGCGAGGGTATAGCCCAGGTAATCGTCCTCTTCACTGCCGTCGATTGCCAAGCCGTTGAGTGTGCCGTCTGTAACACCTTCAAGGTTAAGAGTACCTTGGTAATGCGTTGCCTGTCCATAAAGCAGGTATGCCCGGCCACTCGCTTCGCCGTTGGTATTGGATTGTCGCGCACTGAACATCAAATCGTCATAGCCATCACCATTGACATCACCTGCGGTCACAGCCATTTCACCGAGCCTGTCATCAAATTGACTGGTGGTGAAGACCGCGCCAGTGATCGAACTTGATTCGATGTTCGCCAGATTAATAAGGCCTGTCACAGCGTTGGCTTGACCATAAATCAAGTAAGTCTTGCCTGTGTTCTCAAATGTTGTCGTTGTTGGCAAAGTACTGACAAGTATGTCTTCAAAGCCATCGCCATTCACATCACCTGCTAAGGCGACATGTGTTTGCTGTTGAACATCTGTTGCTGCATCAGTGAATTGGATACCAGCCAATGTCCCTGCTGCAATGTCTGAAAGGAGAATCTGGCCGGTTAAACCATCAGCAGAGCCGTAGACTAGATAGGCTAATTCGGTGGTCTGCCCGTCGAGATTGGTATCGGTGATGCTGATGAGAATGTCATCAAATCCATCATCGTTAATGTCACCAGATGATGAGACTGCCTGGCCGATCCGTTGCCCATCGGATGTCCCGTTGAAAACAGCACCGTGAACTTCGCCGGTGATTATGTCGGCCAAATCATACGTGCCATACCAATCACGGTCTGAACCGTAGAGCAGATAGGTCTGCCCATCGTGGGTGTTGCCTTGTGTATCTGTGACGTCATAAGCACTGATCAACAGGTCCAGGTAGCCGTCCCCATTGACATCACCTGCAGTACTGATTGATGCACCTGCATGATTGGGGCCATACAGTGTTGAGCCATCAATGCCATTGAAAATTGCTCCTGCAAGTTGACCATCAGCAATTTCAGTCAAGTCTATTTCGCCAGACAGTCCGCTGCCTGAAAGTGCAACCAATCCGGCATCCACGTGATACACATTGGTGATATCCGTAAAATCCATCAGAGCAGTCTTGCCCGTTGCATCCAGGTTTATATTACCTGCGTGTGATTCGGCAAATGTATAGCCTTGAGGCAAATCAAATCGGATGGCATATTCGCCTGATTCAAAGCCAAAGAATTGATAGTAGCCTTGATCGTCAACATATCTTGATGCAACTTCATTGCCTTGGTCGTCCAATAGATAAACCTTCATATTCGGACATTCCGCAGACTCGTGATCCGAATACAAACCGTCTTGATTTAAGTCATACCAGACATGACCAGAAATCGACCGATAGCCCTGACCGTAAATGATAAAACCTGCGCCTGAAGATGTCCCATTGGGGTTGGCATTGGGTGCGCCGATTGAAAAATCGTCGAATCCATCCTGATTGAGATCTCCAAGTGGCGTGATTGGTGACCCCAGAGAATAACTGTATCCATGCCAATCGATAATAGCGCCCGGCTTATAACCATGCTCAATACTATTTACTGTGATTTCTTGCTCGATTCGGTTTGATGAGCCATAGATCAGATACACCTTGTGATCGTCGTCAAAATCAGCGGGGCTGATGAGCAGATCGTCATAGCCATCACCGTTGATATCGCCAGTGCCTACAGCTACAGCAGCACCATACACATCATCATCTTCAGTAAAAATTGGCGTTATGTCCGTGCCAATTGCAATGGAGGGTGGAGTGTTTTGCGAACCGTAAATCAGGTACGTTTGACCAGGTATGGAGACCAAAAGCTCATCTGCACCATCGCCGTTGACATCGCCTGCAAATTGAAATATAGCATATTCAACATCATCGGGGTCTATTGCATCAAGCCTCATACCGATTTCGGGGACAGGTTGGTCAAAGTTGATCTCCGAAGACCAACCCTCCGAAGAACCATACAAGAGATAAACCTCACCGTTTGCTTGATAACTCGGATATTGATCCTGCACGCCGACAATAACCAGATCATCGAATCCATCACCATTAAAATCATTTGAATTGACGTTCGATTGCCACCAGCTGCGTATCCGACCATTGATCGTTGTCATTGGTAAATCAGTGGTGCTCGCAAGGTGATAGGTACCTTCGTAGATTTCTTCTCTGCCGAAAATGGCATAGACTTGGTGATCGAATTTACTCGTAGTGATGACCATGTCATTGAGGCCGTCCCCGTTGATATCACCAACTGCATTGACGATTGCTCCCAGGTCATCAGCATTGTTTGAGCCTGCAAAAATCGCACCTTCAATCATCTGTGAGTTGATGGCTTGATCAATAACAATCTGCCCGGTCAATTTCTCAGATGAACCATAAATCAGGTAAACCTTGCCCAAGCCATCTGAAGCTCCAACAGCACTGATGAGTAGATCGTCAAACCCATCGCCATTGACATCACCCACGCCTCTTGATGCATAACCGAGACGATCATCTTCGTCGGCTCCAAGTAAGACTGCAGCTTCTAATTGGTCATTGAGAATATTTGCCAGTTCATACTCACCATGCAACAATTCCTGCGAACCGTAAATCAGGTAGGCAGTACCTGAATCCGAGCCGTTTGTATCTGCATAGGGAGCTGTAATTGTCAAATCCAGATAACCGTCAGCATTGAGATCACCAACTGAATAAATCTTCCCTGCATGGTCGTTTGTATCGGCACCATTAAAAACGGCACCGACTTGAAGATCTTGATAGATATCCGATAGATCAAGATTGCCCAATATCGCATTACGATTGGATAAGCTCAACAAGCCAGCATGAATGGGGGTTGCGCCCTGGTTGGGGCTGATTGTGATGGTGTCCGATTTACCAGTTAGTGGGTCAACATCACTATCCAGTTCCGGGTTGCTGCCTTGCGCTTTGGCGGTCAGGGTGTAGCCCAGGGGCGTCTGGATGGAAACAGTGTAGGTGTTGCCCGTCGCCAGTGTGTTGAATCGGTAGTCGCCATGTTCATTCGTAGTGCGAGTGGCGATGGTTTGGCCGTTCTCATCCAGTAATGCCACGACGATGTTGGCAGCATCTGTTTCATGAGCAGATTCGACACCGTCAGCATCAAAGTCATACCAGAGATGTCCGCAGAGTGTTTGGAAGTCAGAACCATTGATCAGGTAGACTTTCCCGGAACGTTTGCCAACCACATCGTACATAGGGTCTGCCACAAGCAGATCGTCATACCCGTCATGGTTCAAGTCACCCACCGCAGCTGCAACCGATCCAAAGGCATCGCCAGCCATACCAAAAGCTGATCCGACCGTTGTGTCGCCTTGCAGTTTGACTCCCAATAATTCGCCTGTATTGATACCTGATAGTTCAATCAATCCTGAAAAATGTTCTTCCTGACCATAGATCAGATAACACAGGCCAGGCTCCGTGTCACTGGGCGCACCAATGAGAAAGTCATCAAACCCATCACCATTGACATCACCAGCAGCACTGAGTTTCTGTGCGTTTTGTGTTTCATGAAACTCGGCTCCATCCCAGTCACCGGGTTGAAGATATGACATTCTGAATGAATCACCAAGCCCGTCTGCCGAGCCATAGAACAGATAAGTTGAACGCCTGGCTGAACCGTAACGCGATCCGCCCATTGAAAAGAGAACATCATCAAAACCATCGCCATTGACATCCCCAGCAGAGGCAATGGATCGCCCCAGTCTGTCGTTATAGCTTTGGCCAACAAAAAGCGTGTGATTGACTGATTCAAGGCTATTTTCCTGCGACAGGTCATAATAGCCTTGGAGGTTTGATGCTGTTCCGTAGATTAAATACGCGCTCCCAAGATCCCAAACAGTATAAGGGGCATACTCAAAACCGGGCGTACTGATCATGAAATCGGATCGGCCATCACCATTGACATCGCCCATGGATGAAACGGTCAACCCATTTCTGTAAACATCTGTCAAACCGGCAAAGACTGCGCCACGCACAGGACCGGTTGATTGCTGCCCAAGCTCGATATTGCCCGTCAACGCATCCGCAGAACCGTAAATCAAAAAGACTTTGGAAGTCACAGAGGAGTTATATGGTTCTGGAGCTGAAATCAGCAGGTCGGCAAAACCATCACCATCAACATCACCTGCAGCTTCAACGGTATAGCCGATTTGATCCCGCTCTTGTGTGCTGTAAAACATCGCACCATCAACAAGGCCTGCCTGAACATCAGAAAGGGTGATTACACCGGTCAGACCCGCTTGCGAACCATACAACAACAATGCCACACCTGAGTCAACATTGATATTAGTGCGCCCAGGATTGCCGATCAAAATATCATCGAATCCATCACCATTCACATCACCGACACCTGCAAGTCTCGTTCCCACCGAGTATAAATCTGTACCTCCACTGATGATGGCACCTGCAACATGGCCATTCTCAATATCCTGTAACTGGATGGTGTCGGTAAAACCGTTCTCTGAGCCGTAGAGCAGGTATGCTTTGTTGTGGCTTGTGCCAATGAGCAAATCGGTATAGCCATCGCCATTAACATCCCCGGCGTTGGCTATGTTGATGCCAGCGTTTTCATTGGGCTCTCTGCCTGTGAAGACCGCACCTAGGGTGACATCTGTAATGGACATGTCGCCCACCAAAGGTGTACTGCTGAGCAGAACACGTGGTTCAAGGCGTTCGAAAGCCCAATCCGTTTTGAATCGATGGTGAATGGGACGATGTTTGGCTTGTCGAATGCGTTGAAGCAAGCGGACATACAACTTGTTCAAACACTTCATGGAACGGCTGGCGTAAGACAATATAATTTACCCCGGAAGAAATTAAGTGTGATGGTTGACTTTTTACTCATGTAATTCATGTATCAAGAGTATAATTCGTTAAAGGCAGCTGGCACAAAACCTGGGTTGCACTAACGAGCCACACCCGTCAGGAAGTGGATATCCGAAAACACAACACCTGTCCGCTTCCTTACAGTCTTGGTCGTGGCAAGTATCTTTGAAGAATCACAACCCGCATTAGTGTGACAAGCTCTTTACTTATTATAGTTGATGTGTGCTAATTTTCATATCGCGAAGGCTACAACTTCATGCAATTTCTGTGATGGAATTGAAGTGCGTAACGATTATGATTTCTCGTGAACGCATGTAGCGGCGCAGCAGATTGTTGTGCTGGTTTGGCAAGTTTTTCTGATCCTTGAAACGCTGATTTTGCTCAATTCCGTTCAGTAAACGCGTAAAGAGCATGCGGCAGCGTTCACATTGGATTGCTTTGTTCATTGGATGTGCGGATTTTGATCGGGTTTTATGCTGCAAGACGGTGTACTTTGTCTTTGAGCACTTTCCGTCTAAATGACCTTGAAATAGATGGAGATTCATTCGCTACCTGTGTAGCTGTGCATCTATAAAAAATCTGTATTTGACTACTCAAGACGCGTTTGCTGTCGATCAAGGAAACATAACACATCATCCAGCCTGAACCAGACACGGCGACCAATGCGGACGGTTTTCAGTCCCATACTTCGATAACGTTGGATGGTTTTACTAGGGAATTTAGTCTTGCTTTTGTTGAGGCGAAAGAAGGCAATCACTTCATCTAGACTCATGAGAAACGGGGCAGGAGTTGTTGTTCCATCGGGGTGTCGGATGACAACCAGGGGAATGCTGTGATAGCGATCGCCGGTATTTGATTGGCGTGTAGAACCAACAGGCGGATTGTCGCATTGTTTTGCCGGCGGATTTTCGAGGGGGGGATTGATTGAAAATGAATGGTGATCGTCCCCCCGTGCCCCCATGTCCTGCCCGGCAGTTTCATAATGGGTCGATGGCTGGTGTGATTTGTGGTATTCATCGATTTGTTCCTTTTCTTAAAATGCTGATCACGTTTCGGTAAAGCACATAACAGCTATCGCTATGATCTTGCTGGCCCGTTATAGGTTTTGTCAGTTTTGTCAGTGTCAGTAGGGGTAGTTGTTCACGAAACATCATTGAGCATCACATGATGCGTTGACCATTGCGATGATTCCTTGCCGGACAGCTATAGGGAGAGTGTCCCATTTTTCAACGATATTGATCAGTTCAGGTGGCAAAGTGACATGTGCTGCAGCTTGTGCGCCGGATTTTGCGCCACCTGTTTCCCCAACCGCTATATTTTTCGAGGAATTTGAAGTGGGTTCGAGTCCCACCTCCGGTACTTTCAAAGAACTCGCAGCAAACTGATCATTGCTGCGAGTTCTTTGCATTTATGGGAACCGTGTTTGAATTCAAGAACCTCGGGTTGTTCTTTATTTCCAGGCTTGGTAACCGATAAAAAAACCACCTTGCATGAAGGTGGTTTTATCTTTGGATTGTTGTTGGGTGATCAAGCTTATTCAGTAAAGCTCAATGTGATCGACTTGAATTCAATGACCTGTTCCATGTAACCCAGAAGCAATGTTATGGTGCAATCGCGTGCATCAAAATCCTTGTCCATGGTGGCGTTGAACTCATAGGTTTCCCAAGTGTCGGTGAGTTTGATGCCTGCTGCTTTGATCAGACGTTCCTTGTGTCCACCTTTACCTTGCAGGAACATGTCAATCTTTGCTCCTTGAGTTGGACTGCGCATCACGGCAACCAGTTTCACCTTGCTGTCTTTGGGCAATGGTGAGTAGATGCGCTCTGAGACAGCCTGCTCCCAACGCTTTTTGGGGTCGACATCTTTGGTGGTGAATTGAATGTAGTCATCGCTGCCATCCTTAAGCAGTTTCATGTCTATTTTCTTTGAGTTGTACCACCAGTTGTTGCTTTTGTGTGCGAAGGTCGCATTGGGATTGATGGCCTTACCTGCTGGTGCCAATCCTGCACCTTCAACTTCAAGGTGAATATCAGTGATCGTCAGTTCACCGGCATCCAGGCCAAACAGGCCATACACACGCAGGTCACCGGGCGCGTAATCGCGTTTGGCTTTGCCTTCGTAGGTGTAGGTCTTCCATTCACCGGTGAGTTTGATATAAGGCGTAGCAAGTGTGGTATCCCATGGATGGCCGTTGGTCTGAATGTTAAAGCGGACCTGCTTGCCTTCATCGCCCTTGGCCTGGAAAGTGAGTTTCATGGCAGCACCTTTGGGGATGAACATGCTGGTGATCTGTTGCAGACCGCATCGGTAAGATGCCTTGGGCTGTGGCTTGGTCACATTGGCATGCACGCCACCCTTGATACCAGGCAGGTCATCAATCGTGACATACTTGACAACCATGCCGTCACCTTCGATGACATTCCAGGGTTCAATGTTCTTTTCAAACTGCGGATTCTCGCAGACCTCAGTTGCGTGTGCGGTTAATGGACTTGTCAGAAAAAACAAAGCCAGCCCAAGCAGGCAAGTTTGAAATCGTGTCATGTGATGTCTCCCTTTGATATCGATTCCCATGTTGATAACGAATGTGTTTACATATCATGTGTCATTACACACAGTACATTCTACATCAATTCGGCTCTGGTGACTTGGTTTCCGCTGGTTGACGGACTATGATGTTAATGTCAATTTTCACTATTTTACGTGGATTATCAGGAGGTTTACACGATGACAAAATGGGTGAGTATGTTGATGATTCTGCTTGGTGCACAGTTTGCATTTGCAGAGGTCATTGAATTGGAAGCTGAAGACGCCAAGGTGGATGCTGCCAACATTCTCGAAGTCGAAGAGGCATCGGGTGGCAAGGTGGTTGCCTTTGACAAGCAGACCAAGAAGCCCAGCGTTGAATTCACTTTTGAGGTTCCTGCTGACGGTGAGTATCAATTCTGGGCTGTCGGGCGCGGGCTCTCTGGTCGTGAAGATTCGTTCTACACGCAATTGGATAAAGAAAAACGTGAGACCTGGGATGTGAAGTGGGATGCTACAAAAGCCCTGATCAAACAGCCGGTTCGCTACCGTGTCCCCAAGGAAGACGGTAAGTACTTTGGCAAGGCCTATACCGCCAAGTTGACCAAGGGTGAGCACACCTTTGTCGTCAGTCGCCGCGAAGCAGGTGCCCAGTTGGATAAACTGATCATTGCCCCAGCAGACATGAAAATCAAAGAAGACAAGAAATAACACAGCAGTGAATCGCAAGATAAACTGACATCAAAACAAAACGCTCATCCCTGTGATGGGCGTTTTTTTTTTATTATGGCTGAGTTCATCAGAAGCGTTAAGTCTTATTGTCCCATTGCCATTGCTTGCGGTATTGGCCCGGGGGTAAACCGATGTGTCGGGCGAACTGTGTGTTGAAGCTGTAGACGTCGGGATAGCCCAGGTTTTCAGCGATATCCGCGATGGTCAGATGCGAACCTGCCAATTGTTCCTGTGCCTGCTGCAGACGCAGACGGATGCGGAATTGTCCGGGACTGGTGCCGGTGGCTTGGGTGAACTTCTTGCGGAAGCTGGCATAGGTCATGCCCAGTTGCTCTGCGACGTTTTGCGTTGCCATACGTTGGTCAAGGTTCTGTGCCAGTAACTGTCGTGCGCGATCCAGCCAGTGATCTTCTCCATCTCCGCCAGCGGATTTGGCCAATTGATGCATGTCGATCATCAGTTGCTGCATCGCCATCATGCTGTATGGCAATTGACTTTGTGGTCCGTCATGCAGTCTCCGGCGGACCTGTTCATAGCGACGGATAATCTGCGGGTGATGGCCGATGTGAAAGACGATGGGCTTGACGGTGTCGATCCCCGCGATCTCAAGCAGGGGGATCACCGCAGCAGGTACTGCCACGTGATGCCACGTACATACTTCATGACAGAACACCGAATGCACGACATTGGGCAAGCGCTGCCAAACATCACCGGCTTTGATGGGAATCGCTTCGTGGTGTTCATCCACATAAGTCGCCCGACCTTCGACCATGTAAAGCATCGCATATTCCGTGGTCAGAAAATTCTCCTGACAACTGCCTGCCGGCTGCGTACCCATGCCACATCGCAACACATCCTTGGTCGACGGAGAGAGATACCGAATGGTTGTAATGACTTTTTTAGCCATGGCATTATTTTATCAAAAATGACAAAAGCCGTTCAAAAGCAACATTGTACATCCTGATATGAATGACAATAATCTATCAGAATTCATAAACATTCACTTTTGGAAAGTCCACCATGAAACGCACAAATGTTGTACTGGTTCTGCTTGATGACTACGGCTGGAAGGATTCGACCTGCTACGGTTCGACGTTTTACGAAACGCCCAATCTCGATAAGCTCGCTTCGCAAGGCATGCGATTCACCGATGCCTACGCGTCCTGTCCAGTCTGTTCACCCACCCGCGCTTCCATGCTCACCGGTAAGTATCCGGCAAGGCTCGGCGTGACCAACTACATCCAGCATGGTTCTGGGCATCCAAGCAAAGGTCAACTGATCGATGTGCCATACATCAAGCATCTGGACACAGGCGAATACAATCTGGCCAAATGTCTCAAAGACAACGGCTATCAAACCTGGCATGTCGGCAAATGGCATCTTGGGCTCGAAGACTACTGGCCGGAGAAGCAGGGCTTTGATGTCAACGTTGCAGGCTGTCAGATGGGCCATCCCTGGAAAGGTTATTTCAGTCCTTACCAGATCCCGACTTTACCCGAAGGCCCTGATGGTGAATATCTCACCGATCGCATCACTGACGAAGCGGTCAAGCTCATTGAAAACCGTGATGCTGACAAGCCGTTCTTTTTGAACATGTGGTACTACACCGTCCATACACCGATCCAGGCCAAGCAAGAGTACATCGAGTACTTTGAACAGAAGGCCAAGGACATGGGGATCGACACCGTCGAGCCGTTTGTTGAAGGTGAGTTTTTTGCCTGTGATCACAAGAAGGACATGCGCGTGCGTCGTCGCGTGATTCAGTCGGACCCGGTCTATGCTGCCATGATCAAGAGCATGGATGAAAACCTTGGCAAACTCATGCAGGCGATTACCGATGCTGGTGAGGAAGACAACACGCTCTTCATCTTCACCTCCGACAATGGTGGTCTTGCAACCGCTGAAGGTTCACCGACCTGTAACGCGCCATTGGCTGAAGGCAAAGGCTGGATGTACGAGGGTGGCACGCGTGAACCGCTGGTCATCAAACTGCCGGGCACCATCGAAGCCGGAAGTGTCACCCATTGTGTGACCACCACGCCTGACATTTATCCGACCGTGCTGGAAGTCTGCGGCCTGGATGCACAGCCTCAGCAACACTGTGATGGCAAGAGTATCCTGCCGGTGCTTAAGGGCGATGAGAGCTATGATCGCGGCCCGGTGTTCTGGCATTACCCGCACTATGGCAATCAAGGCGGCACGCCCGGCTCCTCCGTCCGCGAAGGGGACTACAAACTCATTGAGTTCTTCGAAGACAATCGCATTGAACTCTACAACCTCAAGGACGATATCAGCGAAGAAAAGAATCTGGCTGACGAATTACCCGACGTTGCCAAGGAACTGCACATCAAGCTTGCCAATTGGCGACAGGATGTCCTTGCTCGTATCCCACAACGCAATCCGGCTTATGAACCCTTTGACCGTTTTGCGATTGTTAATCAGTAAACCTTTCGAAAGTTTACTGGTCGATCAACACATAACGAGTATCATGAGCAGCAACCACCTGTCTATCAGAAGGATTGCTGCTCATGTCATTTGGTCCACGCACGTTTCGTCCCGCATCGCTTATACCACTCCTCCTGCTGCTTGCTTTTGCCACCACGGCAACCGCGGCACCAGAACACGACAGCTATGGCCTGTACCACTTTTTCAACAAACTCCGAAATAACCAACAGGTCACCGTCGCCGCCATCGGCGGATCGATCACCATGGCACACAACGGTTGGGCCAGGAAGACCGCTGACCTGATCGCGGAGGCATACCCGCAAGCCAAGGTCAACTTCGTTAATGCCGGCATCAGTGGGACCGGCAGTAATCTCGGCGTCTTCCGACTTAAGCGTGATGTCATCGACTATCGCCCCGATCTCGTGCTTGTGGAGTTTGCAGTCAATGACGGTGGTGCGTCGGACGAGATTTGCATCCGCAACCTTGAGTCGATTGTGGTGCGTTTACGTCAATGTGCCAAGCCGCCTGCCATTGTGTTTGTCCAGGCCGCATCGCGCGTTGGTGGCAATCACAAGCGACACAATCTCGTTGCAAAACATCACCGGATCATGAGCGTGGACATGCAGAAAGCCATTGAAGACCGCGTTGCCAACACCGAGGCAACCTGGGATGAACTCTTTGGCGATAATGTCCACCCACGCGGACCGGGGCATGCTGTCTATGCTCAGACACTCTGGAAGCGCATGCAGGCTTACGAACACCTGCCTGCCATGACCATGCCTATGGAACCAGATCGCGGCCTGCTTTCCAAGGACGGTTTGATTCTCGATGGCACGATGGTCGTCCCCAACTACAACATCGACGGCTGGGACTACAGCAACGAACGCATCAATGGTTGGTGGATGAAATACTTCCAAGGCTCTTTGCAGAGTTCCGAAGAAGCCAAGCCACTGCACATCCCGTTTTATGGCAGGACCGTCGGACTCATGATGCTCATCAAGGAGGGGCGAGGCCAGGTTCGCGTGCTCATTGATGGTGACTACGTCCGCGACGTCAGTGCCTTTCGCCCCGACTGGTACTACGGCACATTTGTCCACGGCGAGTTACTCGAAAACACGTGGCATGTCCTCTCCGTGATCCCCATCGGTGTCAACGATAAACCTGCCATCGCGCGCATCGGGTATCTGTTGGTTGAGGATCAAACCAAGGCCCCGTACCCCAATCCTGAATTCTGGAAAACCACGTGGACCACAGCCCAGTCCAAAGCCGTCTCACTGGCCAAAGTCGAATGGGATGTCATCCCCACCGACGCATGGCAGGTCGTCGGACCCTTCGGCGGTGAAGCTGCCAAGCCCTGGGAAAATCCAACGGCGGATCTGAACACCGACTTCGGCGTCAAGCCCGTTGGCAATCCGGATACCAAGGCAACCTACACCGGTTATCAGAACAAGTCGGTCACCTGGCAAGCCGCGCAGGGGCTCAACGGTTGGGTCGACATGCGCACCATGTACGGCTTGCGGGATCGATCAGTCAGTTATGCGCACGTGCAACTCAAAGCCCCCAAAGCCGGTGACTATGATTTACGGATCGCTGCTGACTACTTCACTTACATCACCGTCAACGGTAAGCGTGTTCACGAAATGCTCCAGCCGCATGGCAGTCCGCGGACCCGCGTGCCTGTGACTTTGCCATTGGTTGAAGGTGTCAATGATGTCTGGGTGACCGTGCATGCCGGGAGTATGGGCTACGGATTCCTGATGGAGTTGCCAGCAGACGATACGTTGGAAGTGGTCAAGTAAAAATTTTTCAGTTCAACTTTGTCACATTCGAACACGCGATTGGAAGTTGGTCTGCTTCAGGCATGTCAACTTTAAGATCACTCGGATGAGTCTTTTGTTGTGGATGGTCCACATGTGACAAACGTGTCAGTGCAAGTGCATTTTTGTCATTCTTTTCAGGTCTGATCAAGATGCAAATGCACTTGAGTTTCTTACAGGCTTGCTGTAGTTTGGAATTATTCTACAACCCTCTACAAGGAGTTCTCGCCGTGATTGATCCAAAGATTGAAGATGCCATTAATGGACAGATTAACCAGGAATTGACAGCGGCATACAGCTATCTGGCCATCGCTGCACATTTCGAGAAGACCAATCTCTCGGGCTTTGCCAACTGGATGCATCACCAGCGTCTTGAGGAGTTGGACCATGCCATGAAGCTGTTTAACTATCTCATTGACCGTGGTGGTGAAATCAAACTTCAGGCAGTTGAGAACCCGCATAAAGATTTTGGGGGTCCGTTGGATGTCTTCAAGCTGGCATTGGGTATGGAGCAGAACAACACTAAGTCCATTAATGAGCTTTATCGTCTTGCTACGGACCTGAACGACTATGCCACGCAAAGCCATCTCAAGTGGTTTATCGATGAGCAGGTCGAAGAGGAAAAGAGCATGGAAGATGTGATTGCCATGCTCGAACTGGCCGGTGATGACCGCAGCGCCTTGCTGGTGCTCAATCAACAGATGGGTTCACGCCAGGGCGATTCTGCTGCGGTGACTGGCGAGTGATCCATTGGTCATAGCATGGTCTTGTTGCCGGTGTTCAATATTTCTGACACTTTGGCTTAAACCTGCTTGCTCATCATGAACAGGAACATAAACTGGCTGACTTGTATTGTTTGATATAAGTCAGTCAGTTTTTTTATAGACCACGGAGATTTCGTCATGCCCTCGATGGATATGCCACTGGATCAACTCAAAACGTATCTGGGGATCACCCCCAAGCCTGCCGACTTTGATGCCTACTGGGAAAAAGCATTGGCGGAGATGCACGCGGTTGATCCGCAGATCGAGATGACGCCCAGTGAATTTCAGGCACCCAATGCCGAGTGTTTCGATCTGACATTTACCGGCGTCCGCAACACGCGTGTCTACGCCAAGTATCTGCGTCCTGCCAATGCACAGCAGGGCAAGCACCCGGCCATCGTTCAATTTCATGGTTACTCCGGCAGTTCCGGTTCCTGGCATGAGAAGCTTGCTTACGTCAATGCTGGTGTCAGCATCCTCTCGATGGACTGTCGCGGGCAGGGGGGCAAGAGTCAGGACAATGCCAACTACGTCGGCACGACTTTCCGTGGCAACATCGTTCGCGGTCTTGGTGATCCCGATCCACAGAACCTTGCTTTCCGACACATCTTTTTGGATGCTGCTCAGTTGGCCAAGATTGCCATTGAGAATATCGATGAGATTGATCCGCAGCGCGTTGGCTGTATGGGTGGTTCTCAGGGTGGCGCACTGACTTATGCCTGTGCTGCACTTGAACCGCGCATCAAGCGCTGCGCTCCTGGCGTGCCGTTTCTTTCAGACTATCGTCGTGTGTGGAATATGGATCTGGATCAAAACGCTTATGAAGAGTTGCGATACTTCTTCATGAATTTTGATCCGGAGCACAAACGCGAAGAAGAAATCTTCACGACACTGGGTTACATTGCTGTGAACCATCTGGCGCCACGCATCAAAGCCAACATGCTTCAGGGCTCGTCATTGCGAGATAACATCTGCCCGCCGAGTACCCAGTTTGCAGCCTACAACAATGTGCAGTCTGAAAAAGCGATGTTGATTTATCCTGATTTTGGTCATGGCTTGCCATCGGTTTGGGGCGATGCTTCGTACCAGCACATGATCCAGCTGTAACTAAATTTAGTACTAAAATCATAGGCATATTTGGTTGGAAACAACGCTGATTGGCGGTGTAAGATATTCTATGTGCATCGCAAGTGATCCTGCTTTGTGATGCGTCTGACTGCAATGCTCATCATGATGATCGCTGCAATGAGCCGTGACTTGTTCACGTTTCAAAGTCGTTTGCACCGTCCACAGCAAAAGGAGTTTTTCGATGATCCGCAGGTTCCCAATAGGCAGCAAGGTTGTCCTGGCTGCATTATGTCTTTTGATGGTTGTCTTGCCTTTGGCAGCGCAGAATCTCTCACTCAAGGAAGCCAAACAACTCCGCGACGATGCGGCGTTGGCAAAGAAAGCAGTAAGCAATCCAGAAGCGAATGCAGCTTTGGATCGTGTGATCGGTAAGCTCGATTCGGTGATCACCAAGCTGGAAGAAAAAGAAGCTGACATCTACGACAACGGCAAGAAATATCCGGCAGCGGCCAAAGTCGAAATCAAATCGTTTGATGTTCCCGTGGGCGCAACCGAAGTCCACGTCCCCGTGATCATGGATCGTCAAAGTCCCAACACGGTCATTGCTCATGTCCGTGTCTTTGATGGCAAGGGCGGGCGTGCCAATCCTGACACCACCAAGCCGGTGATCTTTCGTCCCGGTGATCCGCTGATTAAAACCGCGACATTCACAGTTCGTCCGCTTAAAGAGGGCACCGACGTGCGTTGCAATCAACCCTCGGTTCCCGATGGTGCCTACCGTAAAGGTGGGAGCATTCGTATCACCGCCAAGGAAGGTGCAGTCAATGAGCCCATCGAAGGTGGGCGTGAGCCGTTGACCTTCGAACCCATCGGCAAACTCACCTACAGCGAAACCGGTGACACCATCAAGTTTGATGACAAGGGCGGTTCGATGAGTTTTTCCACCGCGCTTTCTCATGGTCGCACGCAAGTGGGTAACGGTGAAACCGGCTACTACGGTGAAGTGAAATACAACGGCTTTAAACGAACCAAGGAAGGCTTGGTGCTTTCGAGTCGTCGCCTGGAAGAACCGGTGAAAGTCGGCAGTCCGGCAATCGAGTATCCCTTCCTGGCAGTCATGCTCTCAGGACACCGCACGCCGGAAACCTATTTCAAATATGGCACCGTTGAATGGGTTGTCAAGATGCCCAATCGTCGTGGGTCGTGGCCAGCATTGTGGCTGGTTCCCACCGGTGGCTGGCCGCCTGAGATCGATGTCTATGAAGGCTTTGGCTACAACGGTTCCTGGCGCTTTAATGCGTCACTCTCAACCAACCTGCATGGTGGTGATCGCAATGTTCGCACGTTCACACGTCCTGCCATGCGCATGAAAATGTCGGACTTTGGATTGCCCAATACGCTCGATAGTGAATTTCATACCTTTGCTGTGACAGTGACCGCCGAATGGATCACCATGTTCATTGATGGTGTGGAGACCATGCAGTATGCCAACCCGTTTGACGGTGAGCAGTGGTACCCGCTGACCAATGTGGCAGTCAAGGCCAGTGTGGATTCGTCCTACGATCAAGGCTCCGGCGACATGGTGGTCAAGTCCATCAAGGTCTGGCGTGCCGATTAACACGAACTGATCTGTAATGTGTAGATCAAATGACAGGCAAGTGATGACGTCACGCGATTTGATCAACTGACGTTTTCGTTTGTCAGGCCTTGAAGTCAAACTGAATCAAGGTGCGATAACGGTTATACACTTTGCCGGCTGATCTGGGATGATTGACCGATAAAAACATCGACTCCCGCATTGACAAGTCAACAGTCGATAAGACTTGTCATGAACGCCAAAAAACTGGCTCAATCTGTGGCTGCGCTACGGGCAATTCCAATGCTCATGCGCTATCGATTTGCCTGTCGGATCATGGGGCAGCAACGCGCTTTGATGCAACTGAGCGAGTCACTTTCCGCCAAGACCGGCATGATGGGACTTTATCTCCGCCATGCCGTCTATCGCCAGATTCTCGATCACGTTGGCAATGATGTGTACATCGGATTCATGTCACAGTTCAGTAAGACCCACGCTCAACTGGGCGACCGCGTTTACATCGGCCGGTTCTGCTCGATCGGCTCGGTGGTGATGGGGGATGATGTCATGCTTGCTGATCACGTGCAACTACTCAGTGGCCGACATCAGCATGGTGATTCATCAAGTTCGGGTTCTTTGCACAAAAACAGCCATGTTTATCAGACCATCACGATTGGCAAAGGCGCATGGATCGGTGCTGGGGCGGTGGTGATGGCTGACGTTGGCGAAGGTGCGATTGTCGGCGCCGGTGCCGTGGTGACCAAACCGGTTGCAGCAGGTGATCGCGTTGGCGGTGTTCCTGCCAGGTCACTTGTGAATCAGACCACGAAACAGGCAGCATAATCACTTGCGGTTTAGCAGCTTGTTAGTGCGATTCCAATCCGGCATTTTCAACATCTCCCCAAGTCACATCCGCAAATGGTCGATGGAGTAGGTAGACGTTTTATCCGTCACAGACGTTGCAGAGAGATGTGAGACGCCCATGCAGATTCAGATACACGAAAAGCTGGATGCCGATTTACTCCGTGAAATTCGCATGTATTTGCAGTCCAATACGCAAGTCGGTGCGGTGAGTAGTGATCATGATCCACGGTGGCTGTCGGTGCTTACCCATGCATTGGATCACCGTACATTTGTGATCACCGCCCGTGAAGGTCAGCAGTTGGTGGGATACCTGCCTTTGGCATTGGTGACCAGTCGCCTGTTTGGCCGGTTTCTGGTGAGTTTGCCTTACCTGAATTTAGCGGGTGTGGTGGCTGAGAATGATACGGTTGCGACGGCTTTGATTACTGAAGCGTCGGACCTGGCGCGCGTGCATGATGTGCAGTACATGGAACTGCGACATGGCAATGCTCATGCCCATGAAAATCTCACCAAGCAGCGTGATGAAAAAGTCCGCATGGTTTTGGATTTGCCCGGGGACAGTGACACACTCTGGAACAATCTCAAAGCCAAGGTTAGAAACCAGATTCGCAAGGGCGATAAGTTCGAGCTGAGTATGCACTGGGGCAGCATGGATTTGCTTGATGACTTTTACAACGTCTTTGCCATCAACATGCGTGATCTGGGCACACCGGTTTACCCGCGGAAGCTGTTTGCCCAAATCGTTCAAACCTTCCCGGACACCGCCGAGTTTGGGGTGGTGAAGCATGAAGGTCAGGCCATTGCGGGGGCACTGTTGATTCACGATCCATTACGCGAATCCGGTGGCATCACACAGGTGCCTTCTGCAAGCACGCTTCGAAATTTCAATCACACCAATGCGAACATGTGGATGTATCACCATCTATTGTGTCGCGCGATTCAGCGCGCGCAGGTCAGTTTGACTTTGGTCGCAGCAGCGAAGACTCCGGCACGTATCGCTTCAAGAAACAGTGGGGCTCTGAGCCGATCCCAACGGTTTGGCAGTACCATGTCCGCCGCGGTGATATCAATGTTGTTCGACCGGACAGTCCGAAGTACAAGCGTCGGATCGAGACCTGGCAGAAGCTGCCTGTCTGGGTGACGCGACTTGTCGGGCCGAGTATTGTGCGCGGGATTCCCTGATTGGGATGCGCGTTTGCGGTGAGTCGTTCTGACTTGCCTTGGCTTCGAGTTTTTCAATTTCCTTACGAATCAACGCCACCGCCGATTCACGTTCTCTGAGTCGTTGCGTGGTACTCACGATTTGGTCTCCTTGCCAGGTGAGTCGTCCGTTGGTTGCGCGTTCCAGGAGCATGCAGTGTGTGCGCTGGATGCGCTGGTTCATCAACTGCGTTGAAATGTCCACCGATGGCTCTGAGCCGATGGGGAGCATTTCATTGTTCCGACAATCGCGATAGCTTTGCATGGGCTCGTTAGAGCCGTCGTCAAAATCATTGGGCATTGCATCATCCTGGAAGGGCGGTGAGTTAAATCGTCTAAACCAAACGGGAGGGCCTGGATTGAACAGGCCGTCGGCCGGGCTTGCGGGAGTGTCTCAAGCCGTCCGTCCCCCGACCGCAGTGCTGAAATTCGTGATCTTTTCGCCGGTCCCACGATGTTGATTTTGCACACTGCGTAATTGTTGTTTGTCGACATTCGATATGTGTATGTTAGGTATTTGATTGGGTTTTGTCAAGGGTGTCGTGTGATTAAAAATGTTTAAAATCAACAATTTTGTTGACTTCTTGTCGGAAATGAGTTTAATAGATTCATGGCCCATTTTGGTTCACGCATCCGAGCACTCCGCGCTGAAAAAGGCTTAAGTCAGGAAGACTTTGCCCAACGCTGCGGTCTGCATCCCAACACGCTTCGCAAAGTCGAACGGACTTGTGCTGCGCCGGATGAAATCAAGGAGTCGACCCGCGTTTGTCTGGCGCATGGTTTGGGCATTACACGTGACGAACTCGATCGTCTCTACAAGCCGGTGATCCAGCAGTACATCGGTGATCCGGATCGCGGTATTCCTGTGATCAATCGCGTGCAGGCTGGTGAGCCGGTGGACTACGAACACATGGAGTTGGACAACGGCATCGGCAGCGATTACATCTCACGCACCGGTTCGGGTGTCGATGATCCCAATGCCTTTGCGGTCGTGGTCACCGGTGACAGCATGACGCCGGAGTTTCGCGAGGGGGACACGATTGTCTGTTCGCCTGTCTCTGTCATTAAAGACGGCAACGTGGTCTTTGTTCGCTTTTCAGCAGAACGCGATAGTACGTGTACCCTTAAGCGTGTCTTTGATCGTGGAGACGAAGTCGAATTGGTTCCAGACAACCGCCGACATTCACCGATGATTGTCTCCAAGGAGCATATCGTTCGCATGTCCAAAGTGGTTGCCAAATGGGTGCGTTATGACGGATGACCCAACAGTCAACATGTTGCAAAGCGTCAAGCATCAACGCAACAGATGGCGGATGGCTGCCTTGTTGCTATTAAGTCTGTCACTGTTTGGTTTGTCCTGGCTGATCATTCACAAACGCCTGCCGACACCTGCTCCTGATCCTGTTCAACAGGCAGGTGTTCGCTTGATCCACACGGTGATGTCCGATGTGAAGCATCACCCCTGGGGCGGGACGCAACGAGCAGATGCTTTGCTTGCGGTGATTGATCAACTGCTTCAGGAAAAACGCATCCTCTTCACCAACGATATTGATGATTCGGGCTTTACCGTGCGAGGGCCACAAGGCAAAAAATGCATCTACATCAAGGTGGTCATAAGCGATAACGGGCAGTTTGAGCACCTTGATCTGGAATTGCTTTGCGATGTTGTTTTTCACGAAGCACTCCATGTGCAGGCTAATCAACCCAACTCCATTGAGCAGGAATCTGATGCATTTGTCGCAGGATTGGAAGCGGTTGTTGCTTTTAGAGACCGTGCACGTCCTCGACTGTTTCATATCGAAGGCAGACCAGTAGGTCAATTCGTGCTGGACAAGTATCCGGAACTATCACGCGATGCGAAGTATCAACCTCTGGCGACGGACCTGAATTGGCTTTGGCAACAGTCTGGACTCCAAGCCTTGGCTACACAATCGCCGCGGCATTGAGTCGAACGTTGGGCCACCAATTGATCGTCACATTTTCAGGGCGTGTTTGCACGCAATCAATCCCATTGGTGAAGCTGATACTCAGCGGATTGCCGTTATCCAGATTGATTGTTGCACCATTGTAAACTTGGCAGTTGCTTACCGTCCGACCTGTTGATTGATGTGATAGATCCAACTGTCCACCATGTCTGACAATCAGGTTGGTGATGTCACCGATATGCATCAAATCCGCCTGGCCTGCAATGGTGATGTTGTTTATGGTCAGCCAATCGCAGGTGGTCAGAATTCCCGCAGATTGTTGGATGTTCGTGACATCACATGCAAGTGTCACCATTCCACCGGCTTGTTTGAGATCGGATAGCGTGACACCTTTTCCGATGATCACGTTGGCATCACTGCCCAAACTGCCTGCTTGCCCGACATATAATTCACTCACGGTTGCCGTTTCACCGGGCAGATTACTGGCTATCCCGAGTTTGCCCCGCAAAATCTGCACGACGTTACTTGTGTGGCTACCGATCCAACGCACGGGCTGCTGGTTGTTATCCGCCGAAACGCTGGACGTGTTAAGAACGTGGAGCGTGGTCTGTACGGCACCTGTATTGATCTTGATTCGACTGGTACCTGTAGGGGTAATCGAGCCAGCATGTTGACCAATCTCGATCAAGGTTGCGCCGATGGATAGATAGGTCGGGCGGTATTCACATTGGCTTGGTTCTAAGGTGTCTGCATCGACGGTGAATGATGCATCGTTTAAGCCAATTTTGCCGACATAGCTTTGTTTGATGTGTAACGCAGCCAGTGTCACTGCGGATTGATTCAGGCCAAAGAGGACAGGGATGCTGTTGTTTTCAAAAATCACAATGTCACCATTAGCAGGCAATGATCCAGTGGACCAGTTGGCTGGCGTCGCCCAGTCATTGGGCCCGCGATTGGTAGTTGTGGTGGTGGCGGTTAAGGTCGCACTACCCGACCCACTTGTCGTGACTTCAAAGGGGACACCCGCGATATCTGAGGTCAGCGTCATTACACCTGCGTTCTGGCTGGCAGTGATGCTGACGTGATAGGCGTGTGTCGATGCGTTCCATAAATCCGTCAATGCCTGGGCGATGTCAGATGCCGTTTCGCTGGCGCCAGCGGTGTATGACAGACTGGTATCACCAACGGTAAGTGTGAATGTTTCGCTGGGCAGTGTACCTGCTGGTGTGATGGTTGTGACCTGTGCCACAGCAGGGGCGCAGCCTTTCCAGTAGAGCGTTGCCATGGTTTTATTCTCCGTGATAGGGGATGTGTTGATTGAGTTGACGTTGACGTTTTTTGCAGGCATTGCAGGGCGTGATAAGACCTGCAGTGAGTTTGCTGATGACGCGTTTGATCGTATCTCCAAGTCCACGATCCGGTCCGTCATACTGATCACAGACATTTAAACAGATGCCATGTGAGGGCTGGCGATAAACATTGATGTTGCAACAACCGCCATCTTTCAGCATACAATCCTGCCAATGCTTACAGGCAATGATTGGTGGTGATTGATCTGTATTTTCAGGGCTTTTTTGCATGACTGACATTCTGTGTTTGCGTTTTTAGCTTGACTAAAAGACCTGGAGAGTGGACATGTCCACGCAACCTGTGATCTTTGAGTAGGTTCCAGAGGGTGTGCTGCCAGTTGTTTTGGTCCCTTGCCACAAGGTGTTCTCGCTTGCTCCGTTGAAGCAGGCAATGGTGATAATCCAGTAGCAGTTGTATGGGTCAAGTCGGAGTTGGGTGTTGGAGAGATTCACACCATCAAGCTGCAGACATTGACCGGGTGTCCATGTCGTTTGATCAGCATTCAAACCGATCCAATTGCAGGCACTGTAAAGCTGGAAGGTACCATCCCAAGTGACGGTGGTGGAGCAGTTGCCACCGATACAACTGACACATGTTTCAAGTGCACCGGGATTAATGGCATAACTGCCAGCCAGATTTTCCGGGCATAGACATGGTGCATCACCCACCTGGCAGGCATGAACCAGATGTCCCCCATCATTTCGCAACAGATGGCCGGACGTCGAATGTTTAAGGTGGTCGGTCATGAGCAACTTTCTGTGTTGTCTACGGTGATACGACGTTCTGCTGAGACACCGATGAGTTGACCGAGACTGCTAAACGATAGATCGCGGACCATGGCATAGAGTGCATGCGTCCCGGTTGCGTCATATACCGTGGCAGTCTGCAGAGTAAGTTGGATGCCGGTGTTGTCCGCATCGCGCGTCCATGTCTGAGTGTCCGCTTCGATGGTATGGGATGAGCTATATGTGAGTTTGTCACATGTTAAAGCGTCAAATACACCCTCCGGACTTTCTGTGACTATCGGATCATCCTGGCTGTCAGACGCGCTTAAGACAGATTCATCGAGTTCGATGAGGTAACGACCTGAGAGATAACTGACAAGAATGCCGTGTCCGCCTATTATGTGATAAAGCTTTGTGGTCATGATCCAAGTCCCAGATTTTTGAATTCTTCCTGCCTGTACAGCGACACTTTTTTAATCCCAACACCTGCAACCAGATCCGCAGGAGGACGGTTTGTTTTGGGGTTGGTGTAACTGACCGTCGGTTGCCACCCTTGGCTGTTGTATTGGAAACGGTAAGTCACGAGAAAGGTCACACCACCATCTTCGCTTTCACCGTCAATTGAGGTGCAAAGCCAGGTTCCCGGTTCGCCTTCAAAGATGGCTGTTCGGTTGACGGTGCCTGCATACATCCGGGCTGTTCGGGCGGGATGTGTGGTTTGCAACCGCGTCAGGGACATTTCGGTTTGCGGTTTGAGTACAGCCACACGGGCGCCCTGTGTAACCATGTTGGCAGCATCACCGGTTTGCGAATAGGCAACTGTGATGCGATTGCCAGCCAGATCTGTTTCGGTGAGTTCCTGACGCAGTGCTGTTCCGACACTGACTTTAGGTTGTTCACTGCGCCCTGCTGGGCTGTGGTAGTTGATGGTGATGATCGCGGCGTTGGGGCCATCGGGTTTGGCGGTGATACTTTGGACCACCAACTGATGAACTTCCGGATGAGCTTGGCCAATGCGTGGCAAATCAGGATGGTCCAACGCCTGTTGCAGGTCCGTGATGCCGGTGATAAAGGCTTGTCGTTGTGCTTCTAAGCCCTCTGCGGTATGACGCAGAAGGGCGCCACTGGTTCGGTCCATTTTAATTTTTATCATGGCAGTTCTCTTTCAACTCAGTTCAAATACAACGCAGTTGCCAGTTACTTGTCAGCTTGATGCGGTCGTGCTCGATGTCGATATCCCTGATGTGTTCCAGCCAGCATTGCAAAAGGCGTTGGTGCGATTGCTCCTGAAAAACAAGCTGTTTTTGATCTATCAGTTCAACAATCGCCTCATGCATGTCTGAAAGCAATGCTGAGCCCCCGGACAATGATCCGACCAGGGATAGTTGCATTTGAGCTGCTGATCCTGAGGAATGTTTGGCATACGACACCTGATCCGTTTGATTCATCGTCAGGTGGAGATAAGGCAGGCTGACATGTTGCGGGACACGCTGGACAAAGACATTTGATGCAATGTCACTGAGTATGGCATGATCAGATGCATGTTGGTTGAGCCATGTTACGATTGCTGAAGCCATGGGGAGAGGATTCATGGGTACACCTCCGTGGTCATGGCAGAAAGCACATGGCTGGGACGATCCTGGTTGGTAATCACAAGAACTTGAAACAGTCGACCGTCATGGGCAATACGATCAAGCTGTCGAATGTCAGTTTCCAATGGCAGGTGAAACTTGTAGTGCACCTTACCATCGCGTGATGCGCCGTATTCACTACCGAGTAACTCTGGTAAGGCAGGGACATTCTGGAGATGATCCTGCCAAACCAGATGAGGTAGGCCAAAATCATTGGTCTGACTCGTTGGGCGGAGAATATTCACACGCTGATTAAGCAGATGTGTCGGTGAGCGACTGGTCATGATTAAACTCCCGAAAGTTGAAGGTTCATGTAGGGGCGAAGTCGCGACAGTTGATCATCGTTGAGACTGACCGCAGTGGACAAGCTGATGGCATGATCGCCCAGGGACTCACGTGTGAGATTGGTGTCGTGTTTGCCAAGGTGATACGCCTGGGTGACCAACTCGTTGGTGATCTGAACCAGGTCCGCGGGAATGATGTCGTAGCCTGCTTCGTAACTCACCAGGACCGGGCCATTGACAAAGGGACTTCCCAATCGCAATGAACCCGTCGGCCAATCCAAGCTAAATGCAGTGTCTGTACTGGCCGGGACATTGAGCCAGACACGTTGTGATTTGGCGTCAGCGCCGACCATCGGATGCAACTCGCTACTGGGGCCATCCTGTGTCAAGGTGCCATCCCAGCCTGTGATTGTGTCGATGACAGCAACGAGCATGGAGATGGTCGGGTAGTTGGCAAAGGCAAGCTCGTGGGTGGCAAGTGTCCCGCCTGCATCCAAAGTCCGCAAAAACAGGGCGGATGGACTGATTGCAAGACTCGCGCGGATGGCATCACCGGTGTATTGCACGGTCATGGCAGCTGCATTGCCGGTGCTCACACGATGGATCGCGCGAACCGGGAAGTGACGCAGAACCAGATGAGCATGGTTAATATGATTGAACCGTTCATGGTGAACCTGTCGTTTGAACTGGCGATCGCAGATCAATTGAATGCGTCCGCTGATCTGGTTGATGAGTTCAGCAAGCAATAGATCCGAATCCGTGTCAGTGATGCGCAGGTGACGCTTGACGGACTCAAGCGTGGTTAACGCATCATCATCCAGTTGGATGTCACTGACCGGGCTGGTTGTATTGCCGTTCCAGTCCAGGTCGTCGGTGCCAAGCAGCAGGTCATCCGTTGCAGGTGAACTTGCTGACATGCGGTAGAACAGAACACGGTAGCGACCGCTTGCCATATTGCCTGGCCAATCACCTTGATACAGATCTCCTTTCGCGTCGGTCAGTGGCAGGTCATAGTCCTGGATGTTGGCTGAGTTCCATGATTCAAACGCCAGCAGCGTATTGTTCCAGACCCAGGCATCGCTGTGTCGACGGATGATCGCATAGAGATTCGCTGAGCCTTGATAACTGAGTTGAAGTTGGTTGGGCATGTCATTTGACCCTTGTTTTACAGGTTTTTTTGAAGGTCAGGGCAAGTAATGGCTTTGCCTGCCGTCAAGCAGACAAAGCACTGGGCAAGGCAGATTAGACGGTGACACGATCTTCAAGAATGACAAACGGGGACATGTCGTCGGCTGAGTTGTCCGGCGTGATCGGGGCATCAAGCCAGGGCTTGCCGGCCACACGGAAGGTGAAGCGGAAAGCGGTGATGTCGTAATCAAACCACAAGTGAATGCTGGAGTTGGTCTGTACGCCACCGGCCTTGGTCAGTGTGAGATACTGACTGAGATCGGCAAACATGATGTCACCGGAAGCACCCAGTGATTGGGCATGTTGCGAGAGAATGACAGGGCGACCAAAGAGCATGCCAAACGGCGCGTCGGACACACCATTGGGCGGCAGGTAGATCGGCTGATTGCCCAGCGTCATCGTCAACAGCTGTGGCAGGACATCCTGGTTCATCAGCCACACCGCGTTACTCACATTGCTCGCAGGCATACGCGAATACATCTTGGCGATGTTGGCTGCAACCAGCGTGTTATCCGACTGGCCCGACTCCTTGGAGACGGTTACGGTTGCACTGGAGTTGAGAATGCCTGTGGGCTTGGAAGAACCATCACCGTTGATGATGGCGTCATCGACTTTGTAACGAATCGCGCGGGCCGCTTCAGGACCGATGAAAGCTGACAGGGCGGTGACATCTTCAAGCAGTTCGTCGCTGGCAGGAACCAATGCAGCGAGCTTGTTGAGTCGCAGATTGCGATAGTCAAACGTCGGACGCGACTGCGTGATGGCAGAGCCTTCATCCGTCCAGTATGCCTGCACGCCGGTATTGCCCCACGCCGTTGCCGTACTCACCGGCAGATTCAGCGCATTACGCGAAGTCGGAATCTGGTTGGTGCGTGAGAGCAATGACTCCTTACCAAGAACCACCTGCCAGATCTGGTTGGACCACTCTTCGGGGACAAGATACCCACCTGCAGCGTCGGTGGTTTCGTTGGCAAAGGTGCTCGGTGCCTTGGTGATCAAACGCGGATCGCTGGGGCGTCCCGGGGCGCTGGACTTCTGGACGGCCAGGGCGAACTCACCGAAGTTGCCAAAGCCATGAGCTGTTTTGCGTGAGGCGGTGATGGCCGGAAGTGCCTTGTTTTTCGGGGTGTTTTCACCCAGCGTTGCCTTGACGGTCTTCTCGACGATACGCTGAATCTGTTCGTCATCAAGACCGTCGGACGCCTCGCCGATGACCATGGCATCAATGCCGATGGGTTGGTTGTCATCGTCGACGATGGTGTTGTCCTGGGCATAAGCCTTGATGGCTTTGGTGAGTTGGTTGCCCGTGCCATAGCGTGAGATCATCTGTGGCAGGACGTCGGATTTGAACTGTTCGATGGTCATGGTTTGCTGCTCGTTCATGAGCTTGCTCCTTGTTGAAAGTTGAAGTGATTGACAGCTTCCCTGACTGTTTGTCTGCTCTTTGGCTCTGGTCACGCGCAGGACAAGTGACTTGCCAACCCGGCAGGGCAGTCTGAAGTTTTTAGTAGGTTTAAACGGCTTTGCGGTTAATCCAGATACAACTGGCCGCGAAGTCTTGCGATGTGTGTTTGGGTTGATTCGGTGATCTGTTTTTGCCTTGACAAACTGGGTACGACGATCATGACTTTGCGTTTATTCATTTGCATCTGAGGCCAATATGGGGTGATCGCTTCAGCGGATACGAGGCCTTTACTCACCGCCAATGCCAGGGCATCCTGATTGGCCGGTAACGGTGCGACGGAGTATTCAAGCAGTTTCCATTTGCTGTGAACATGACTGACATGGTCCCCGAAAAGCTGCTTGTCTTTGGCAGTGGGTTTACGTCCTTCAATCGGTGCAAAACCCACGCTAAAGCCGTGAATCACACCTTGTTGAAAAAGCGAGAGCAACGTATCGGGCAACCAATCTCCAGCATGATTTTCCGGGCGTTTGGCAAACACCGTGGTTGCTTGAAGCTGCGTTTGTGATCGTTTGATCGTGGTGCATTTGCCGATGGGCAGGTTGTAGTCATGGTTGAAAAACACCGTCGGAGACTTGAGGAAATCTGTTGCGTCGCAGCCTTGTGGGATGAGGACGTCGCCATCGCGATCAACACTGATACTGCTGATACTGGCTACGACACTACGGTCTTCAAGCTTCACTCCCAGATCGGCAACGAAGCGTTTACGGATGGTTGTTTTTGAATGGGACATGGGTTTGATCCTGTGTTAGTTGTTGGGCTGATCACCGCCGGGAATCGCGACAAGTCCTTCTTCGCGTCTGGCTTCGTTGATTGTCATGATGCCTGCTGCCACGTACTTGGTTCGCCGATTGAGTTGGAAAACTTTATCTTCAGGAACCGGATTGTCATAGGCAAGAAATGCGTCCTCCTCAATGCCATACATCGGCAGGAGTTTTTCGTTGAGTTTTTCTTCGTCCATCTGGCAGTAAGGCAGAATCGTGTCTCGCAACCAGGACCGATTGGCAACTTCTGCATTGGCGCGATTGGGATTGTTGGTCAGTAACTTGCTGATGGGAACGCCAAAGCCTGCTGCAATCTCTTCAAGCACGCGTTCTGAATCACCAATGATGTCCACGGGCAAATTCAATGGTTTGGCTTCGACATCACCGGTGATCGTGATGAACTTGCCACTGTTTCGTGGGCCACGGAGTTTGCTGTCGATCTGCTTTTCAAAACGATCCAGTGCATCTGCCGAAGCGCCTTGTTTGACTACCAGCAGGTAATCTGGTCGAGCATGATTGTCGAAGCGTGCAGTATCCATCTCGCGTTTGGCGTCGTGCAACCCCAGGGCATCCCAGACCGCTTCCAATCGTCCCATGCCATAATGCATATCACTGAGATTGGGCAAACGGAAATGAATGACTTGATTGGCATCAAAACGGACTTGATCCAAGGGATTTTGCCCGTAGCTGTAGCCGGAGACGAATTGTTGCTTGCATGGGATGACACGCGTCCACTGGCTGGGCATCAGCCACAATTCACCGGGGCGGTTGAGTCGTTGATCCATTACCGGATGCAGATAGCAATTGCCGGTGATCTGCAGGTAAAGCATGCGCAGTACGGTTAACTCAAAACCGTTTTGATGCGGGTTGACCTGGTGCAGTAAGTCCAGCACCGGATGTCGATCGATGACCTGGTCGAACTGATCGCCCCAATGCGCAGCCTTATTCAGAACGGTTTGGCTGGGTCTTGAATCGTGAGCATTGTCACCAGCCAGATGCTTGCGTTGTGCGTTACTCACTGGTCGAGTTTTAAAGAGTTTCCTGCCTGCTCGTTTACGGACATACAAACGTAGCGGGACCGATGCGACGGCATTGGCATTGAGCATGGCTGCTGCATAGACCCAATGGCTGCATTGCCTGACTGCGGCTTCCTGGTCAAACGGTCTTGGCTTGGCGCCATGTTGTCCCAGTCCGTCCAGAACATGCATGGATGATCGTGTGTAGCGTTGACGCCCGAAGAGTGTTTTGAGTTTGTTGAACATGTTGCTAGTTCCTTGACGTGTTGCGTTATTGGCCCAGGACACGCACATCCAGTGCGTTGTCTGCCAGTCCATCGAGGTACACCACCGCATAGCGCATGGCATCCATCCCGTGATCGTTGACCATGACAGGCGATTCTGAAATGTCTGTTCCGCGATGCCAGACGTATCCCGGGAACTCCTGGCAGGTCGAGGTTGGTTTTTGCTGCTCGATCAATCGTTGATCCGTCTGAATCAAACAGTCCTGCATGAGCATCAATCGCGGTTTGCCATCATCAGCTTTTTTTAAGCGCATGGTGACTGCCTGAATGCCGCTTCGCAGCGTTTTTTTAGCTAACGTGGTTGGGATGCCATACCGCTCAAGTGTCGCGCGGCCTTCGGCATCGTGGTCCGTGATGGTTGCTTCATAACTTTCACCTTCCGAGTGTTCGGCGATAGTTTGAGCGTGGTCTTCCACCAGGCCGTGACTCTGGTACAACTCGCGATATAAGATCATCCGGCCATCAGGATCAATGGCCCACCATTGACAGACGAACGGGTTAGTGTAGCCAAAGTCAATACTGCGAATCCGCCTGTAATGCTCGGGGATTTTAACTTTTTCAATGACATGCACCGCCGGATCCCAAAGGTCATAGACTGCACCTTCCTGGCCGGACCAAATGCCTTTGAACAAGCGGTCCCGGCGGACTCCGGTGAGTTGATTAAGCCGATTTTTGTAGGCATCAGTGACATTGGGATTGTCATCATGCCGACTGAGTAATCGTACCATCTGACCGCGTTGTGCGCGCTGGTTCAGCCAGTGCGTCGGTGCATCGGGGTTCGTATCTGCAATGGCCTGCTGGTAAGGCATCACACCATTACGCAGTCGGGTCAGTAATGATTCCCAATCGTCTTCCGTGAGTTCACGCGCTTCGAATGCAAAGATCATGTCATACTCCGTGGACATAATCCGACTGGCACGATCCATTCCTGCGATGACCAGAACCGAGCCATTGGGATAGCGATAGCATTGGCGTTGACGGCGTGAGGGCCCTGTGAGCATCGGCCAACCATTGGGCAGAACTTTTTGCTCCAAGGTGACCATGACGGATTCGGTCATGGATTCGCGTGTTTTTCGCACGAGTAATGCACGCATGCCCGGATACTTGATCGCACAGAGATTGGCTTTTTCAAGCAGTGCCCTTGTCTTACCTGTCCCCGCTGGACCTTCCATGAGTACTTCAGGCGACTTGCTGTACAGCAGGTCTTGTGCAACGCCAAAGGGGCGATAGGGTTTGTTGTCCGTTGTGTAGGTCATATCTTTTCGAGTTCCACTTCACTGATGACTTTGACAAGCAGGTCGGTTGACTGTTTGGCCTTGATTTCATTGAGATTGCTGTTGAGCAGTTTGTGCTTGGTGTCAATGAGCTGTTTCCAACGGTCGATGGCTTTGTGATCACCATCGCGAACGCCTTTGGCCAAGGGCAAAAGCGCCATTTCAATTCGTTGCAGATCCACTGCCATTTCCAGGTCATAGGCATCTGCATTGGGGCTGACGATTGATCGGATATCCAGGAAAACGGTTTTGACACTCACGCCAACTGCCTGGGCGATTTGGGCATAGGTCATGCCTGCTTTGCGCATTTCCAGTTCACGCAGTCTGCGTTCGCGGAGGGCCTTGCCCCGATTGGTCAGTGTCTTGGTTTTCTTCTTTGGGGTGACTGTCAATGCATTGCCTTTCGATATCGGAACGATGCAGTCATGCGTCCGATGGAGCCGAATTTTTTACCAGTGCGAGCCAGGATGCCTTTATGTGCCTGACCGCATTTGACGACCTTGGTGCATCGCCATCGTTCGTTGCGTGACAAGCTGCGGATCAAAGCCGGATGTGACGTGACGATACTCACACGCATGGTTTGGGCTTCGTATTTGGCAATGCAATCAAGCAATGCTGTCCCGACGCCTAACCCTTGAAAGTCCGGTAAGACCACCAGGCGGTGGATCATGCGAAGGTCCTTTTGCCCGTACAAATGGAGTGTGGAGCAGAAGGCGACGGGCTTGCCATCCCAAGTTGCCAGGTAACACCGAGCTGCCTTGTTGAGGTTGCTGCTCAGATAGTGATGACGCTTAAACAATCGCCATTGATCCTGCTTGCAGCCTCGGACTTGAAGTTCGATGGCTGGTCGCCGAACTGACCCCCAGTGCAGCGTTTGGTCTGCCATATCCAGATACCAATCCGGTTCAAGCCAATCGAGAATGTCGTAGTGACAGGTGATGGCAACAAACTTTTTGCATCGCGCCCGTCCAGCGCGCAATGTCTTGGCAACGGCAGCTGAACCAAAGCGAGCAACCTGACGATCCACCACGCTGGTAAACTCATCAAAAGCAACCAGTGGTTGATCCTTAAGCAGGGCATAGGCCAGATCACAACGGAACTTCTCCCCGTTACTCAAAACATGCCAGGGACGAATCCATGCTGGCGGTGAACTGAAGCCGACACTGTTGAGCATGGCGGTGACTTGTTTGCCCGGTAGCGATGCGTCGAACCCATCAATCACCGCTTTATCATGCGGCCAATCAACGCTGTCGAACATGCTTTGTGATGCGATGCAACCTTCCTCGCCAAAGGCATGTTTGGCAATTGTGCTTTTACCTGAACCGGACGGCCCGACGATCGCGCCAATCGTCCAATTGCTGTCAAGACTTGGCAGTTCGACTTCAAATCGCTGGGTGCTTTTTTCCGAGAGTTGCACATCGAAGAGACCTGCGACCTGGCGAACGCGGAAACTATCGAAGACTGGGGTTTGAACTAGAGCGTCAACACGCGGCATTGAAATCCCTCCTCATCCAGGCGTTCAAAAAGCTGTTTCTGTTGCGATTCGTCTTCACATGCAACCAGGACCTGATAGCTGTCAGGGATTGCGACATCGCGCATCGACTCGTCTTCAATCTGCATGGCTTTGTTGATGGCATCCTCAATCTGGGAATCATCAAAACCAGTGGTCAGATGGTCGAAATCCATCTCGTTCTGCAGGATTGCCAACTGCTGGGCGAGTTTGTCCATGTCCCAATCACTGGTGTCGGTGGTGCGGTTGTCGGCGATAGCGTAGGCACGGGCGCTGGAGCCGGAAAGGCCGGTTGTCACAGCAGCAAGATGGGTCCAGCCCAACGCCCGTGCCGCCAGTAGGGTGCCGTTCCCGGCCAGGCAGGTGTGGTGCTTGTCGATGACGATGGGTTTCTGTTGACCAAAGGCTTCGAGACTGCATTTGATGGCGTCAAGGTTTTGATCAGGATGCTTGCGAACGTTGTCCTGGTCGTTGTGAATCTGGCCGATGGGAACTGCAAGAGGTCGAAGGGAAGGTTCGATGTGTTGAAGGTGGTTTGCCATTTAGACTTCCATTTTTTTTACCGCCAAGACGCCAAGAGCGCCAAGGTCGGAGAGTTTGTTTTTTGAATTGATTGTTTCTTTAAAATGTTTTTCTTTGCCTTGAAAACTTGGTGTCTTGGCGGTTCAAACAAAATGGTTCATTGATCGGTCTTTCGCCGTTTGTCTGCCCATGTTTCCCGTAACCAGCGGACGTCGGTTTTGACCTGAATCAGGGAGTTGTGGATGACGATGAGTTTTTCATCAAGCATCTGGTTACGCTGTTGCACTGCGGTGAGTCGGTTATCCATGTCATCAAGTTTTTGCTGCGTCACAGCGCGTTCTCCGGCCATGACCCAGACCCACCCCAGTGCAGTGATGCAAACCGAGAAGAGCCATGCGTATTGGTTGAGTGTTTTCATTTGCGTGTCGCTGCCTGAAGGATGGTTTTAATGTCGGATAGATCGCCGTTGGTAACAGGGGAGTCCATGTCACCATCCAATCCAAGCCGGTAACGGATTTGCTGTTTCTCGGTGTCTGACCAATCTCTTGAACTTGAATCGGTGATGACTTTGTCGACAATTTCTTTGACAAGGGAACCGGCTACGGCGGCGCTGAATGTGCTGCCGGTGTTGGTGGTAAAAAAGTCCGTCAAAGCATTGGCAGTCAAGTTTTCAACAGTGACTGATTCGCTGGTTGGATCGAAGGTGCTACGGGATGAGAGCGGTACATCGAGATTGGATAAAACACTAAAGTCCGTCACGCTGACATCCTCATCCGCCCATTTCCCGATGTTGACGGATTGGGTGGCTGGGTCGAAGTCCACCAAATCACCCGTTCGTTTACTGTCAATGATGAAGTGATCGACGATGGCGGTGTCACTTGTGCTATCGATGGTGGCATTGACGACGATTTGAACTAGGTCTCCATCGACATAACTTGCTGGGACACTGCCGGTGATCTTGTAGCGACCGGTGGCCAGGTTGGTGACGGTGAGAACGAAGCTGGCGTCATCCGTTCCGTTTCGTGTTGCATTGGCCGTTGGTAGAGCGTCTGCGTTGGTTGCAGCACCGGTCTCCGTGGCATGGGTGGTAAATTGCGCGGTATAGGCGTCCGATGGTTTGAGCATCATGGGATAAACCTTTTGTGCTGGAAAACAAGGGTTAAGCGAACATATGGCGTGATGTCTAGTGTGACAATGCTGATTGAACTTAAGTACTGGATGCGTTGGGATCAGTTTTGAGTTTGCTGATCAAACGGTCTTTGCGAAGACTGTCAAGGCCAAGTCCGACGGCTGAGCCTGCACTGATCAAGCTGATGATGGTGGTTAATGCGCTGATGGGATTGGCATTGCCCTGTGCAGCCTGAATTGCAAGTCCGCCGAGGGTGTCGATGATTTGTTGACGTTGCTGGGTTTGGGTTTCAAGGTCCTCGACTGCGATGGCTAATTGTGCATTGAAGTCCTGCTGTTTGAGGGTGAGTTCTTCCAATTCAATTTGCAATTGCTTTTCACGTTGGCGGTATTCCGATTCGATTTTGTGCGCTTCGGTTTGTAACTGACGACTTGAGACGGTTCGCGAAGGATCAATCAGACTGTTGGTTTTCACTTCACAGCCAACAAGATATCCGCCAAGCAATAGTGCAAAGACCAGACAGAGAATCCAGTTGCGATAGTGATCCAGAAAACGGGTGACGTTGTGCCAAAGGTCAGGGAGTTTGAAGTTCACGATGTGTTCCTTGTGTGGTTCACATCATGGGTCGGCGATACGTTCAGTTTAGAGCTTGATTGAGATGGGCGTCAATGATTTTGTTTGGTTTTTGATTGGAAAAGTAAAAATAAAAAACCACCGTGTTTTACAGTGGTTTTTCGTGAATTGTTTAATCGCATCACAAGTGATGCGGCTAAATGCTGTGACGCGTTTAAGTGGTGTAATCGGCATTGATCGTGATGTATTCGCGCGAGAGATCGCAACCTAACCACTCGGATTCACCTTTGCCCAGGTTGAGGTTGACGGAGAGGATGACCTCTTTGGTCTTCATGTGTTTTTCAACCTTGGCTAATTGGGCTTTGGTGAGTTGGGTGGGTTGGCCACCTTTGCAAAGTAGTGTCCCACCGATGGCGATGTCGAGCTTTTCAGGCTTGACTTTCGCACCACTGCGACCGACTGCCATGACGAGTCTGCCCCAGTTGGGATCGCAGCCGTGGACCGCGGTTTTGACCAGCGGTGAGTTGGCGATGGTCTTGCCGATGAGGTTGGCATCTTTGAGTGATGCGGCGCCGGACACCTGTGCACGATAGACGCGCGTTGCGCCTTCACCGTCTTTGACGATTTGGTAAGCCAGATCTTTACAGAGTTGTGTGAGTGCTTCTTCAAAGAGATCAAGGTTCTTGCCGGGCTTGTTGATGATGCGGTTGCCAGCTTGACCGTTTGCAAGAATCATCACCGAGTCACTGGTGGAGGTGTCTTCATCGACGGAGATGCGGTTGTAGCTGATGTCCGCAACGCGCTTGAGAACCTGCTTAAGCAATTTGGGTTCGATGGCAATGTCGGTGGTGATGAAGCTGAGCATGGTTGCCATGTTGGGGGCGATCATGCCTGAGCCTTTGGCAATGCCACCGATGTGGACGGTCTTGCTGCCGATCTTGAAATAGACATGGGCAGTCTTAGGCACCAGGTCCGTGGTGAGGATGGCTTTGGCGGTCGCGGCATCGGCTTGGGGTCCGCGTTTGAGTTTGGTCGCCAGTTGTTCGATGCCAGCTTCAATCTTGTCTATGGGGAGCATGTGGCCGATGACCCCGGTCGAACAGACCAGCACGTCTGACGGGTCAATGCCTAAATGTTGACCGGTTTGCAGGCACATGGTCAGTGCATCAGCAATGCCTTGCTGGCCGGTACAAACATTTGAACATCCCGAATTACACACGATTGCCTGTGCGGTTCCGTTGGCAACATGCTTCTTGGAGACGACCACCGGCGCGCCTGGCATCTTATTTGTTGTAAAGACTCCGGCTGCTGAACAGGGGGTGTCCGAAGCGATGATCACCAGGTCGGGTTTTCCGGATGCCTTGATGCCACAGGTCAGCCCGCCTGCACGGAAACCCTTGGCAGCAGTAATGTTGGAAGATTTAGCCATGTGTTACTCAAATTCTCACAATTTGCGGAGATAATGGGCCTGCAAAACATTGTTAATTATGGTACAATTACTCTTTTGATGGCAGTTCGACCGATTTGTCAGTCTCGGCTGCATTCAAAAAGTATACCAAACCCGTCTGGGGCAGTGCAGTGTGCTTGCCCGAGAATGAATAGTCAACCGCTTCCTCGAGAAGCTCTAGCAAAAGGAATTTGAGCCATGCTCATGTCGTCCAAACCCATGTTCGATCTCGCCTACGATGGCGGTTTCGGTATCGGTGCTTTCAATGTGAACAACATGGAAATCACCCAAGGCATCATCGAAGCCTGTGCAGCTGAGAAGAGCCCCTGTATCCTTCAGATCTCCAAGGGTGCCCGTTCTTACGCCAACATGCGCTTCCTCCGCAAGATCATCGAAGCTTGCGTCGAAGAGTATCCGGAAGTTCCGATCTGTATCCACCTCGACCACGGCGACACCGTTGACCTGGTTCAACAGTGCATCGACGACGGCTTCACCTCCGTCATGATCGATGGTTCGCACCACGAATACGAAGAAAACGTTGCCCTGTCCAAGGCCGCAACCGATCTGGCTCACGCTAACGGCGTTGTCGTCGAAGCTGAACTGGGTATGCTCGGTGGTATCGAAGAAGACGTTGTCGGTCTTGACGCTGCTGAATACGAAAAGAACGTTGAACAGTTCCTCACCGATCCCGAACAGGCCAAGGACTTTGCCGAACGTACCGGCATCGACAGTCTTGCCGTCGCCATCGGTACCAGCCACGGCGCCTTCAAGTTCACCTCCGAAGCCAAGCTGGCTTTCAATCGCGTTGAAGAAATCATGAAGACCTGCCCCGGTCTGCCCCTGGTGATGCACGGTTCAAGCTCCGTTCCCCAGGAATTCATTGACCTGATCAACAAGTACGGTGGCAACATGCCCAATGCCAAGGGTGTTCCCGAAGATCAGATAGCCATGGCTGTCCGCAAGTACGGTGTCTGCAAAGTCAACATCGACACCGACCTTCGTCTTGCATTAACCGCCAAGATCCGCGAAGTCTTCGCCACCAACCCGGCTGAATTCGACCCCCGTAAATATTTGGCTCCAGGCCGTGAAGCCATCGTTTCGATGGTCAAGCGCAAGCTGGACATGCTTAACTCCGCTGGCAAGGCTGATGAAGTCATCGCCAAGTGGGAAGCCGATGGCAAGACCATGCCGGCTTACTACAACAAGTCTGCTTGCTGCGGCTAATTCATCTGCTTGCATGCCAGTCTGAAACCATCACTGAGTTCGCGTGATCTTTCAGACTCAAAAATATAAAAGCCCTCAATCGTCATCATGCGGTTGAGGGCTTTTTTTATTGCGCGGTTCAATTGAACGTCACATGTCAAACCCTTTTTCTTGGATATGTGCTTGAACAGCAGACGGTCAAAACACCTTGAAACATAGGGCTAATTATCTATGTCCAATCGTCTTTTGACATGATGCTGATGAATCTGCAACACGTTCTTCACTGGGCGCTGACATTGGCTGCGTATCATTTTACTCATCACCTAAATAGGTTAGCTCAAGCCGGCGAGTGACTTGTGAGGGTGCAATGTGTTTTGTGTTGACGCACCTTTTCCCATGGAGTTTTTCTCATGTCTTCGACCTACAGACCCAGTAAGGGTTTTACGCTTATTGAATTGTTGGTGGTGATCTCGATCATCGCGTTATTGATTGGTATTCTCTTGCCTGCCTTGAGTGCTGCCCGTGCTTCTGCGCGCACCAGTGTCTGCCTGAGCAACTCACGCCAGCTTGGCATTGCTGCCATGTCCTACAGCACGGACAGCAAAAACTATTTCCCGACCAGTTATTATTACGTGAACAATTCCACCAGTGCAGATGGTTATGTTCAATGGTCTGGTGTTTTCATGTCTCAAGGTTACTTCTCATCCAAAGATGGTTTTGTCTGCCCGGAAGATTCCATTGGTGGTTGGGCGCCAACGGACTTCACCAGCACAACGGTTCCCGAGCCCCCCGCAGGACAGGTGTCCAAGAACTCGGCGATTGATGATATCCAGGCACCGCGTTTGAGTTATGTTGCCAACGAAGCGATCATCCCGCGTTTCAAGTATTCAGCGCTTGCCAATCGAATCAAGCTGGTCCGTGCAGACGAAATCATCAAGAGTTCGGGCACGATTCTCTTTGCCGAGTACAACGAGAACATTGCCAATATCGCAGGCAATTCACCCACCGGTGGTGTTGCGCTCAAAACCCATCGCCCGACCCATGGCGTGAAACATGCTGGGGGCAAATTCGATGGCGAAAGCTACACCGCAGGCACACCCGTTCAGTCCATCTCGTTTTCTGAAGCTCAAAACTACATCGACAATCCAGCGGACAGCAATCCACATATCCAATATATTCAGCCCGATCGCCATGGTCGCACGTCCAACTACACCTTCACTGATGGACATGGCAGTGCCAAGACCTTGGAGCAAACGGTTGATGAAACCGACTTCCTTTGGGGCTTGCATGTCTATTCAGCAATCGACAAGCCGCAAGTCATGAAGTCATCGGACACCAGTACCCCGGTGCAGTGATTTAATTTTTTTGTCTCGGTGTGTTGATCCGTATGTTCCTAAACACCATGAGCGAGCTGATTGATCATATATACATACACACAGGACCAAAGCATCATGCTTCGGTCTTGTTTTTTTGACTGTCACCAGAGTTATTGCGCAATAAAAAACGACTGACATATTTCTTGTCAGTCGTTTTGTCGTTTTGAGGTGCGTGTTGTTACTTGGTGGTGTTTTTACGCTGCACGTTCGCGACGTTTGCGACCCATCACCATGCCAACACCCAGGAGGATCAGGGCGGCACTGGCGGGTTCGGGAACTGTGACACCTGCGACGCCTGAGTCATTGCCGTTGTCGCCAACGCTCTGGAACTTGGCAGCAGCGAGATATTCGTTCTTATCAGTGAGTTCCCATGCAAAGATATCCAGCGGTTCGAAAATCGGGTCGGTGGAAGTGTAGAGCACGGTCAAGGTTTCACCGAGCTTAAGACCGGGTTGACCACCTTTACTCACCAGCGTCTGAAGAAATTCGAATTCGTCAGCACCATTGCCCGGCAGCTTGGAGTCGGTTTCGATCTGCCAGTCACCGTCCGTTTCGGCGTCGACGATATCACCGATGACAGTGTCGTTGGGAACCTGAATGCCGAAGTAGGTGATGCGGTTATCAGCACCGGCTGTGGTCGACGTGTTGGTGATCGACACCTTGATTTCATAGGCGGAAACACTTTCAACATTGACTGTGGCAGTCAACGGCAAGTCAGTGTCAGCACCAAAACCGGTCAGATAAAGCACATCGGCTTTGACCTGGCCACAAACCATGAACAGCATGGCGAACGCGAGAGCAAATAACGGGAGTTTACGGTTCATCTTCTTTTCCTTGTGCAATGGATGATGTTTGTTCCGATTGCATGGAAAAGACCATGGCAAAATGGATTTGCCAGTTTCACACAAAAATTATCGTGTCTAAACCGGGTAGCCGGATGCGATGCGCCGTGTGAATGGTTTGTGTGAGATGTTGTTTTTTTGCAACATCACGGTGATCAGGCCACAATCCGTTGCCAATCTCCCCGTCATGTTGTTATGCTGTTACGCTTCGTATTCCCGCATCGACTGATGGACGGCCTGACTTTTGCGGTTCATCCTCGCTCACCAGTTCCCTGTTGGAATGATCACACATGCCCGCTTTGCGTTGGCGTGTGCTGTGTTCTTTGTCATTTTGGAAGCAGGTGAGTGATCTCACCGGGACGGTGTTTGATGTTCAAACCCAAGCTCTTTACCGCGCTCAAGGGGTATTCCCTGAGTACGTTCGGTTCGGATTGTTTTGCTGGCATGACAGTCGGTGTGGTGGCGCTGCCTCTGGCCATGGCCTTTGCGATAGCCAGCGGTGTCGGCCCGGAGCGTGGACTCTACACCGCCATCGTCGCCGGTTTTCTGATCTCACTGCTTGGCGGCAGTCGCGTGCAGATAGGCGGACCCACCGGCGCGTTTATCGTCCTGGTTTCTGCCATCGTCTCACAACACGGCTACGAAGGTCTGGTTCTCTGCACCTTCATGGCAGGCATCATGCTCATCATCATGGGCTTTGCCCGCATGGGGGCGTTGATCAAGTTCATCCCGTTCCCCGTCACCACTGGTTTTACCACCGGCATCGCAGTCGTCATCTTCTCATCCCAAATCAAAGACTTCCTCGGCCTGAAAATGGAGCATGTGCCTTCAGAGTTTCTGGTCAAATGGGGGGCATATTTTCAACACATCAAAACCGTCGATCCATCAACCGCAGGCATCGGCATTCTCACGATTGTCACCATCATCCTTACGCGAAAATTCTTCCCCAAGATTCCAGCGATGCTCATGGGCATGATCGTTGCCACCGCTGTCGCGTCACTGTTTGGCCTGGATGTCCAAACCATCGGATCACGGTTTGGTGATTTGCCCAGCACGTTACCCAAGCCGGACATCTCGCTGTTTGACTGGGGCCGGATGCGCGAATTGATCTCGCCGTCATTCACTGTTGCAATGCTCGCTGCCATCGAATCACTGCTTTCAGCTACCGTAGCAGACGGCATGACCGGCGGTCGTCATCGCTCCAACACTGAACTCATTGCCCAGGGCATTGCCAACATCGGCTCGTCCATCTTCGGCGGGATTCCAGCAACAGGTGCCATCGCACGCACTGCAACGAACATCAAGTCCGGCGGGAAGACACCTGTTGCGGGCATGATCCATGCGGTGACATTGATGCTGCTTTTGCTGTTCATGGCACCAATGGCCAAGCTTATCCCGCTATCCTGCCTGGCAGGGATTCTCATTGTCGTCAGCTACAACATGAGTGAACTGGATCACTTTCTGGATATCTTCAAAGCACCGCGAAGTGATGTGGTCGTCCTGCTTGCCACGTTCCTGTTAACCGTGTTGGTGGACCTGACCGTTGCTGTGCAGATCGGCCTGGTTCTTGCAGCAGTGCTCTTTATCCGACGCATGACGGAGATGGCAAACATCGGCAGCATCACCGACGAACTCGAAGACCTGGAAGATGAACCGACCACTAACGGACTGGATCGCAGCAGCGTTCCTGAAGGTGTCGAAATTTATGAGATCAACGGTCCCTTTTTCTTTGGCTCTGCGGACAAGTTCAAAGAAACACTGCGCTCGATCTCAACGCCACAGGTCAAGGTGATGATCCTGCGCATGCGTCACGTCTCGGTGATGGATGCAACGGGCTTACACGTCATCCGTGAATACATGCATGTCTGTCGCCTCGGCCATATCCGACTGTTGCTTTCTGCACCACATACTCAGCCGATGATGGTCATGGGACGAGCGGGATTACTCGATGTACTCGGGACGGAAAACATCTTCCCCAACATTGATGACGCCTTGGCCAAGGCGCGGGAGTTGGTGGATTTGAATACCGATTGACGCAGATAAAGTCCGTTTGTCATTCCCGCACAGGCGGGAATCCAGTGGCATTCAGGGCGCACTGGCAAGTTTCACTGGACTCCCGCCTGCGCGGGAGTGACGGAAGAATGTGCTCGATGGTTTAATAAACTAACTCAAATAAAAAACGACCGGCAATCACCGGTCGTTTTTTGTTTGCGCTGGTTGTCAATGTCAATCTCGGATGACGATTGAGCCTTGTTTTACCGGGCTACAATCAGTTGGACTTCATAGGGCAGTAACTCAACATGCGGCGTCGCGGTCAGCCAGTGTTCTGAAACACTGTAACCCTTGGGGCCGATGCGGTGACAGGTGGCATTGCCTTCAAACGGATCGCTGGCAGGGAGCTTGGCATGAAGCAGTTGCATATTCAATGACTGCGCGGTGTCGGACTTGTTGATGATGAACAGACCTTGCTTACCTTCTTTGGTGACAAAACCGAGCACTTCCACCCATGTGTTATCCGAGCGACTTTGCACGCGTTGGCCGTTCATGTAACGGTTGAGTATGTAAAGCAGTTGGCCGGTGGGGCGGACTTCCAGGGACTTACTCATCATGCCGAATGTGCCACCGCTGCGGGAGTGCCAGCTTTGTGCAATGTCCATGTCGTTGATGAGCATGTGATAGATCACCGACGCCATCCACGTACTGCCGACATTGGTTGCCTGACGCGGATCATGGGGGCGCCAGTTGAAGTTGATGTGATACTCGGTAAGTGCGAGTTCGACTTTCTTGCCGGGCGTGATGTCGTTAACGAGTTTGCGAACGTTCTGAACATCAGTGCCGAATTGGCCTGTGTTTTTCATCAGGTATTCGGTTGGGGTTTCGGAGTTCCCCGTCGGATACTTATGCCAACTGATAAAGTCGACGTATTCATGGCAGTGTTGGTAGAAATCCTTCATCGCTGAGAGGATCGGCCAGCAAGGGGCATAGCCACCAATCTTGATCGTCGGATCAACCGCTTTCATGGCCTTGGCAGAGAGGTTATACATCTTCCAGTGACCGCGGTCTTCGGGAATCACCTTGGAAAAGGGTTCGTTGTAAATCTCCCAGTAAGTCACGCGGGTTTCGGGCTTGCTGTTCAGATGCTTGACCACCTTGGCACAAAGTTCAGCGAAGACTTTGCGGTCCGCTTCGACACTGGGATTGATGTATTCAGGTACACGGTTAAAACACATCATGATGTCGCGGTCGGGCATGCCGTCTTTGAGGGCTTTGATGCGTTCATCAAGCTTTGCGAAATCACCTACAGTGTCCGGGTTGGGGAAGAGGGTCTGCAGACGGAAACCTGAATGCAGACGCATGTTGTTGGTGCCCATCTTGTCGATGATTTTTTTGTATTCATCGAATCGCTCATCTTTGCCTGAGAGCGTGCCGGTTTCATTGGTGCTGAAAACGCCGCGTGAAATCTCACCTTGCTTTTGAGCAAAGTCGATGGTGGCATGGCTGATGGCATTAACCTGTTCGTTCTGATCCGTGACGGACTGCTTGAGCAAGGCCATGGTGTCCGCCGTTTTGATCAGGCTCATGCTCAGCAGAATCTGACTGGTAGCATCAGCGACATTAAAGCCAAGCGTGGTGTTTTCTTCCTTGTTATCACGATTGATCTGGTTGGTGAAGGTGACTTTGGTGATGGTCTTGTTCGGATGCGGATTGGACCAGGGGAAGAGGATGATGTGATAGTCAACGCCTTCTTTGCCGACACTACCGAGGACTTGGGCCTGCGTGGTGGATGGGGGGCGGAGACTGCCAACGATGTTGATTTCTTCACGCAGCATGACGGGGAGACTGCTGCCATCGTCATATTGGATGTTGTACATGGCGACTGCATGGAACGGATCGCGCTGCATGTATTGTGTGTGCACAAAGACAAGTCCCGCAGCCTTTTGGTTAACAGCAATGTCCACCGACTGAGGCAGGTCCATGAATTGCTTGCATTGCAGTGCAATCACGCCCGAGGCCTTGTTGATGTTCAGGTTTTCGTTGATACGGCTGTAGGCTTGATCCAAAGCTTTCCCGTTGAGAACGAACGGCATGTTGACTTTGTCCCATGGAGTTGAAAGCTTACTCAGGTCGATGGGTGATGAGGCCTGCTTGTTGAGATTGATCGACACGGCTTGCTTGGGGGCAGCTTCGGTGACCGGTGCGGTGACTTTGACGCGATGGGTTGCGGTGACGGTCTTGCCATCCTGAATCGCGGTGATGGTCAGGTCATGTTCACCGATGGTGGTCGGCAGGGTCGGCCAAGCAAAGACACTGGGGGCGGTAGACATCGTTTGGCTGGGTTTGAACTGGGAGTCCGTGGTGAGCATGACCGCATCAATAAGTCCGACTTTGCTGGGGGACTTCATGAGCATGAAGACCTTGCCGACCTTCTTGGCGGTGACCGCTTTGAAACGACTCCATTGCCAATCGGTGCTGTTATGCCAATTCCACTGGATTTCTCGGGCATCTTTGCCGTTTTCAAAGTCCGAACCCTTGAGACAGAAGCTTGCTCCTTTTGAGCGGAACCAGAGGACGTAGGTTTTGTCATCCTGTGGGAACGGCGCTTTGATGGCGGTTTCGTATTGCTTGGTGACCTGGATGGCTTTGAAGTTTGAAGCGTCAGCATCTTCGACGATCTTCTTGCTGTTGCCGATGGTTTCAGCTTCAAGCCACATGAAGTTGGCAGGCAGGGTTTGCTCCTGGTTCCTGAACTTCAGTGTGATCGACTCATCCGAATCGCTCTGCACGTTGGCGGTGAGTAACAGTGTTTGGCCGGCTTGGATGGTGTCAGGTGCATCAATGCTGAGATTCAGCGATTGATTGGCCATCCCGATCGAACAGAAAAACAGGGCACACGAATAGACGAAAGCATGAATGCGAGTAAACATGTTTGATATGGATCCTGAGTTGGTTGATTAGAACTTGACGATGTCACTGTTGTGAATGTCGTTGTGATTGGAAACATGGCCATCAAAAATCAGCGTGTTGGCTGAGCGGCTCAGATGACGGTAGTCAATACGACGGTCCCGCGGTTCAGGCCACCCATAGTCATAGCATGCTGAGGTGGTACTGTCTGCAAAGACGATCCGCCGGGTTGTATTCAGAATGAAAGTCGGGGCATGTTTGTTCTTGATAAGGTCATTAAAACCATAGCTCCATTTACCGTCGGCATTTTTGTAGTTCGTTGTGGTGTTGCCTTTAACAACGCAGTGATGAATGTCCGACTTGTTGTTGGTGTAAGACTTGAGCTGATACTTCAGGGGTTCGTAGGAGTTCGAGGGGCCACGGTCGAAGAAGTACTCCTTGTTGTCCAGCAGATAAGAGTGGACAGCTACACCTATTTGTTTAAGCTGCGACATACATTGCGTATTCTGTGCAGCTTTCCTGGCTCCGGCCAAGGCTGGCAGAAGGATGGAGATCAGCAGGGCGATAATGCTGATTACAACCAGTAACTCAATAAGCGTAAAACCGTGACGACGTCTGGCATTTGGGACAAGGCAATAGAACATGGTTTTTCTCCTTCTGGAAAGAGAAAGCGTCAAAAGTATTTAAATAAACGAAATATCAGCCAGGCACCGGACCTGTAGACTGATGAATCATGAGTTTTTCATGACATTTATACTGTTCGTGATAGTTGGGGTTGTTTAATTTCTCCTGAATGATCCGGGCAGCATGTTCGCCCATCTCCTTCATGGGGATATCAATGATGGTGTATTCAAAATCGCTAAACAGATTCGGCGGCTGGCGGTCAAAGCCACATAGACTCAAATCGCCTGGTACGGTCATGCCATGCTGCTGAGCAATCTCGTGAAGCGCTTTCAGATATGCACTCTTGTACGAGATCACCGCTGTCGCGCGATGAGCTTGAATCACGTCTTCAAAGAACGGCTCGGGCTGAATGGGTTGATCGAAACCGGGGATGGGTTCGAGTCCGTGGGCATGCATCGCCTGGACATATCCGTTCATGCGGTTGGCCAGTGAACTGTGATATTCAAAACTCGGGCCGAAGTGCGTCTGGTTCATGTAAGCAATGCGTCGATGCCCCAAAGCATAGAGATGCTCCACCAGCATGTGTGACCCCATCTTGTCATCGGTGAAAACATAGCTGACATCCCTGGGACCGACTTCGTTGATCAGTACGAAGGGGATGCGGTCCTGGGTCAATTTTTTGTATCGCAGATCCGTCAATGGTGGGATCACTATGGCTGCATCGGGCACCAGAGAAGACCATTCCGGACTACGGTCGTCGTCAGTCGCCAGGTCCATGAAGCAGGCCGTATTGACCTTGGCCAGATGCCCTGTGAGGGTGCTGACCATATCGCCGTAAACTGTCGGACCATCGTTGGTCATCCAGCAGGGATGGAAACCCAGCACCATGACGATGGGCGTCTTGTTACTGCGAAGCGAGCGAGCGATACCGTTGGGTCGGTAATTGAGTTGGGCTGCCGCTTGATGGATCTTGTCGGAAAGCTCCTGCCGCACCGAGAATCCGGGCTTGGCATTGAGGACGCGACTGACGGTGGCTTTGGTCGTACCACAAAGCTGAGCAATGTCAGCCAGAGACGCGGTTTTGTTTTGACTGGCAGTTTGTGTCATGGCTAGGTAATCGGTTTCCGTAAACGGTTACCTAATTCTATCCAATCTTTGCGGCAAGGCAATGGGGGACGCTCAAAAATCTCATGGCAATCAGGGGAGAGGCCGGCTAACTCTGTTGATAAAAAGGATTTTTGTGCATGTCCCAGAAAATATTTTTGCAACTCCAAAAAATCAGATTATCTGGTCCTGAGTGATTGTTCAGTAATCAGGGTAGCTTGTTGGTGAAGCCACGCTAAGTCATGAATTTGTATAACGAAACACATAAAAAAGATTTGGAAGTTCTATTTAAGTGTTTGCTCGGCTGTCGTACAAAAATGACATAAATGAAGTCTAAACAGGTGTTTTGAGGAATGTTTCATTCTACAGTCGCGTTCACGAATCTCCGATGTCTATGGCGTACTTGAGATGAGTTATGTCCAGCTCATCAAGGCCAGGATGGCATTCTAAGTCTGATAATGCCAAGCATAGGGGTTCATTCCATGATTCGTTTTGCCAAGTCTCTGGGGTTGACGTCCAAGATTGTGTCGATGGTCGTTGCACTGATGCTGTTGGTCGCAGTGGTCATTAATGTGGTCTTCATCAGCCAGTATCGCAAGAGCATCACCATTTCAATGGTTGAGAAGGCTGCATCGTTTACATCTGTCGCTGACCAGACGAAAAACCATGTCTCCAAGCTCAATGAGTTGTCACTGATTAATGGTGACGCCATTGCCAAGGAGTTGGATGAAGTTCGTCGGAGCAAGTCTGACTACCGTCAGTCCAAGGCCTTTAACGCAATCCCTGTGGTCTCGGGTTGGACTGCAGCAGGTGATGCCGCCAGGCAGGAAGGTTTGAAGTTCAACATCATCGCCTTTAACGCTCGTAACAAAGATAACACACCGGCTGCCAAGAGCTTTCGTGCCCAATTGCTCACCGATCTTCAGAAGCAGGCTCGTGAATCCAACAATGACACGATTTTCCGCGTCGACAAAGAAGCCAACGAACTTCACTTTCTGCGTGCGATCCGTCTGACCGCCGACTGCATGGCATGTCACGGTCAACCGCATGGCAAGAACGATCCGGACAAAGACGGTCTGGACCCCTTGGGTTTTCCCATGGAAGGTTGGCAGGTCGGCGATGTACATGGCGCTTATGAAGTCACCTTGCCAATGTCGATTGTGGACAAACAGGTCGCCAGCTTTGCGATGACCAGTACGCTGCTGGTCGGGGGTCTGGTTGCCGGTGCCGTGGCATTGGTGATGTGGTTTACCCGTCGCATTCTTGGCAAACCGCTTCAGTCCCTGATTGCCTGCATGGATGAAATTCAACAGACCAATGATCTGACGTTACATGTCGATGCCGAAGGTCAGGACGAAGTGGGCAAGCTTGGCCGACGGTTTAACAGTATGATCCAAACGCTGCGGCAGACGCTCGGTCATGTGCAGATCGCATCCACCGAAGTCGCCTCAGCGAGTACTGAAATTGCAGCAAGTTCCGAACAGATCGCATCGGGTATGCGACATCAAACCGATCAATCCACCAATGCCGCAGCAGCGGTTGAAGAGATGTCCTCGACCATCGTCGAAGTTGCACAGCAGTCTGCCCAGGCCGTGAAGTCTGCCAACGAAGCCGGTGAAAAAGCCAGTGAAGGTGGCAAGGTCGTCAAGGACTCGATCCAGAGCATGCGTAGCATTCACACGGTGGTCAATGAGTCTGCTCGTGCGATTGACGAACTGGGTAAACGCAGCGAACAGATTGGTCAGATCATCGGTGTGATTAATGAGATCGCGGATCAGACGAACCTGCTGGCACTCAACGCTGCGATCGAAGCCGCCCGTGCCGGTGAGCATGGTCGCGGGTTTGCAGTGGTCGCTGATGAAGTACGTAAACTCGCTGAGCGCACCACGCAAGCCACCGAAGAAGTCGCTGACTCCATCAAAGCCATTCAAAATGAAACACGCACCGCCGTCGAACGGATGAGCAGTGGCACCAAGACCGTTGAAGAGGGCGTTGAGCTCTCCAGCCGGACCCAGGAAGCACTTGAGGCGATTGTCAGTTCGTCGCATCAGGTTGCCAGCATGATCCAGGCGATCGCCGCTGCCGCCGATCAACAGTCGGTTGCCGCCGGCCAGATCGCATCAAGTGTCGACAGTATCAACACGGTTACCCGCCAATCCGCTGAGGGTGTCACCCAGGCCGCCGATGCCGCGACCCAACTCTCCGCCAAGGCTGAGACCCTTCAACAAATGGTGGGCAAGTTCAAGATCTGATCCACTGACAATACAAGTACAATGCAATGGCAAAATCACCCCCTGTGCCCATGGGGTGATTTTGTTGTTATTTGAGCACCTTTCTTGTTACCCGGACGGCCTGTTTTGTCGTTTGGCATTGAACAGAACATGTATCAGACGCTGCGACCAGGCCTGCAATGGCTTTCTGGCAAGATGGGTGAATAATGTTAAAGCACTTACGGATCAGTCTGTAGGATCGTTTGTCTCTCAATGAAGCAGAAATAATCAGATGCTCAGCATGCATGCTATATCCATGATTGTGATTGCTGCTTTTCTAGGCAATATTGGGGTAGATGACAGAAATGTGCCTTTGAATTGCGCTTGTAGCGGTATCATAAAGTGGCTAAACAACGATTTTTGCGTTCGGCATGGTTCTTGCATATCGGTTTATCGAGATGGCATAGAGGTGTACAGAACATGAATTTCGATACATATGATCCAGAAGGGTTCTATGACGAGTTGATCCTCAAATCCGGTTGTCCAAGAGACTATGCAAAGATGCTCACCCAGCGTCTTAGCGATATGGAGGACACCGATCTGATCAAACGTCAAAAGGCAGCCGAAGCCGTGCTGCTGCAGATGGGCATCACATTTACTGTCTACGGTGAAGCCCAGGGAACCGAACGTATCTTCCCATTCGACATTGTCCCACGAATCGTTCCCGCTGATGAATGGGATCGGATTGAGAAAGGTCTGAGACAGCGCATCTACGCACTGAACCAGTTCGTCGATGACCTGTACCATGACCAGAAGATCGTCAAGGACAAAGTCATCCCCGAACATGTGATTCATTCGGGCAAAGCCTTCCGGCCTGAGTGTTCGGGGCTCAACCCCCAACGCGGCATCTGGTGTCACATCACCGGGCTGGATCTGGTGCGGGGCGGTGATGGTGAGATTTATGTCCTGGAAGACAATCTGCGTGTGCCTTCGGGTGTCAGCTACGTGCTGGAAAATCGGGCGGTTCTCAAACGCACCTTTCCCGAAGTCTTCCAGGCCATGAATGTCCGACCGGTTGAAGACTATCCCAATAGACTGCTCGAAACGCTGCAGTTTCTTGCACCGTCTTCCCTGTCGCATCCCAATGTCGTGGTCCTTACGCCCGGCATGTATAACTCTGCTTACTACGAACATTCCTTCCTGGCTCAGCAGATGGGTGTCGAACTCGTCGAAGGTCGGGACCTGGTGGTTGATGATGGCTTTGTCTACATGCGTACCACCAAAGGCATGGAACGTGTCGATGTGATTTATCGTCGTGTTGATGACGATTTCATCGACCCCAAAGTTTTCCGCAAAGACTCGCTGCTGGGTGTCCCGGGCATCATGGATGCCTACCGCCAAGGCCATGTCGCATTGGCCAATGCACCGGGAACCGGTGTCGCAGATGACAAGGTGGTGTATGCCTATGTCCCCCAGATCATCAAGTATTACATGGGCGAAGATCCGATTCTACCCAACGTCCCAACTTACCTTTGCTGGGATGATAAAGACCGAGATTACGTCCTTGGACATCTCCATGAACTGGTGGTCAAACCTGCCAATGAGTCCGGCGGAAAAGGCATGCTTGTGGGACCGCATTCCACAAAAGCCGAGCAGGAAGAGTTTGCTCAACTGATCAAGGAAACGCCGCGAAACTACATCGCCCAACCGACACTCAGCCTTTCACGCGTACCGACCTTGATCGGTGAACAATTCGAAGGACGACACGTTGACTTGCGCCCGTACATTCTCTACGGCAAAGACATTCATGTGATCCCCGGTGGACTTACACGCGTCGCATTGGAAAAAGGTTCGCTGGTCGTCAACTCCTCACGTGGTGGTGGCTCAAAAGATACTTGGGTGCTGCAACACGAAAATCAGATGCAGCCACAGTCTCAAACGTACCAACAACAACAGCAGCAACAGTAATGAGCTGTGATACATATTCCCACTTCCCGGGATACATCGGCAGTTTCACCATTTAGCCGCATCACTTGTGATGCGTTATGACTGGCTCAAAATAACAGGAATCAGAATTATGCTCAGCCGCGTCGCAGACTCCATCTACTGGATGGGACGATACATCGAACGAGCCGAGAACGTTGCCCGGTTCATCAGCGTTAATCATCACCTTGCTCTGGACATGCCCGTTCAGGAAGAGGAGCAGTGGGAACCGCTGGTGACCGTCACGGGTGATATCGAATTGTTTACCGAACGTTACGGTGCACCGATCAAACAGAATGTGATCCAGTTTCTGGCGTTCGATCCCATGTACCCGCATTCAATCCTTTCATGCCTCAGAGCTGCACGTGAAAATGCGCGTGGCATCAAGGACGTTCTCTCAACAGAGATGTGGCAGCACTTAAACAGCATTTATCTCACCGTTAATCAGGTTGCACAACAAGCACAGAACCAGGAAGTCAGCTACAACTTCTTTGATCAGGTCCAGCGTAACAGTCACCTGTTTTCAGGTCTTGCGGATGACACCATGTCCCATGGTGAAGGTTGGCAGTTCCTGCGGTTGGGGCGACACGTCGAACGCGCGGATAAAACCTCGCGGATGTTGGATGTGAAATATTTCGTGCTCCTGCCGTCAGCTCAGTATGTCGGTACGCCGTATGACAACATCCAATGGGCCGCGGTGCTCAAATCCATCAGTGCACTCGAACCTTATCGTCAACGTTACCATCGCATCAGTCCGCAGCAGATTGTCGAATACCTGGTACTCGACCGCGTTTTTCCACGCTCCATTTACTACTGTCTGGCTTCGGCGGAAGATGCGATTCACAAGATCACCGGTTCGCTTCCCGGCACGTTCCACAGTGGTGCCGAACGTCAGCTAGGCAAGCTCAAATCGGATCTGAGTTATACTGACATCAATGATGTGATGCACGTTGGCATTCATGAATTCCTGGATGATTTCCAGGGCAAGTTAAACGACGTCGGCCAGTCCATCTTTGAAACATTCTTTGCCGTCCAACAGTCCCAGCCGCAAGCCGCATTGGTATAGGAATTGACTCCATATGACATTTTGTATCGCTCTGAAAGTGCAGGAAGGCCTCGTCGCCCTGGCTGACACCCGCATTACCTCCGGTACCGAGCAAACCACCGCACGGAAGATGACCATTCATCAATTCAATGGCAACACCATGTTCCTGATGAGTAGTGGTCTGCGTTCGGTACGTGATAAAGCCCTGACCTATTTCGATGAAGTCATCGAAGAGGGGCAGGCTGATGTCGACAAGCTCTATAAGGCGGTGAACATTTTTGCTTCGCAGATCCGTCGTGTTGCCAAGGAAGACAAGGAAGCACTCGACGAAGCAGGGTTGTCCTTTAATCTCCATGCGATTGTCGGTGGCCAGATGGAACGGGATAAGGAACACAAGATGTACCTGATATACCCGCAAGCCAACTGGATCGAAGTCTCGCAGGGTACACCTTACTTTTCCATCGGAGAGTCGGCGTATGGCAAGCCGGTGTTGGATCGATGCCTCACGTCGGAAACCTCGCTGGAGCGTGCGCTGAAGCTGGGGTATCTTTCGTTTAATGCAGCACGCATCGCAGCCAATGACGTGGGTTATCCATTGGACGTTGCACTCTATCATGCTCAGAGTCGGAAGATGGTTGAATACCGTTATACTGAAGAAGCACTCCAACACGTTGCAGACTGGTGGCAGGAACGTCTGCGCACCGGCGTCGATCAATTGCCCGCTGACTGGGTCAATAGTGTCATGGACAAAGTGTTTTATGGTGCGTGATAGAATGCCATACGCATCCCGTTGTGGTTATAGTCGAGTCATCATGACTCGCTCCTGAATATGACAAGGACGTTGATGCGCTACACCATTCGACATACGACGCGGTACAGCTATGACCGGCCGGTTTATCTTCAGCCTTCGGTGATCCGTTTACGTCCGCAGACCAACGGTTGGCAGACACTTGAACACAGTCATCTGAATATCAATCCGACACCTGCCGGCCAATCCTTGATCACCGATCTGGATGGCAATACACATTTGAGTATCTGGTTCCCAGCTGAACGTGCCTTGGATTACCTGTCGGTTGTTGCAACATCAACGGTTTGTTGTCATCGTGATAATCCTTTTGATTATGTGCTTGATAGTCAGTTCAACGGTCAATTGCCTGCCTGCTACCCAGCAGATGTTCAAGCTCTGATTCATCCTGCATTGTGCAGATTTGAGCCTGATCCGCAGATCACCGAATTGGCCAACCAATGGGCGGTGGATGCAAAGCATGATGCGATTGCGTTTTTGACCACAACCAACCAGCGTCTGGCTATTGATATTTCGCAGGTTGTCCGAATGGATGGCTTGCCACAATCGCCGACACAAACCTGGCAAACCAGGCAGGGGGCTTGCCGCGATCTGGCGGTACTGATGATTGATCTGTGTCGCGCCGTTGGATTGGCTGCTCGATTTGTCAGCGGTTATGCCCATGGTTTTCTACAGCAGGGGCGTGCAGAGTTACATGCCTGGATGGAAGTCTATCTGCCCGGTGGCGGTTGGCGTGGGTATGATCCGACCATGGGCTTTGCGGTCTCCAATCGACATGTCGTTTTAGCCACCTCACCCAACCACACCTTGGCTGCACCTTTCACCGGTACCTTCACCGGCCGCAATGTCGCCCCGCATTTAATGTACGACATTGACATCACGCCAGTCGATGATACCACTGCATCTATTATGTGAACAAACAGTGCTTTTCGTACAATTGATGTGCTTTACTCCGTGAGATAGGATGTCTGGGATTATTTGTCATTTGATCAGGGCAGAATCTTGAAGCGTATTGCAGTAGGAATTACGACGGTGTGTTTTACCGTGATGGCATTATGGCGCATGGGGCGATTGGCCACCGTTGATCATGATCAATTAAATTTGAATGCTGGTGTTGAACTTCTGGATTTAATGCAGACACATGCCATTGATTTTCAGGATAGACAGATTGATCAAATCGGATTGATCCTCGAGCAACCTTACACTGACTTGTTTGGCTTCGTGCAGCAGGGGTTGGTTCCTGTTGACGTGTGGAAAGATCGTGTTGATATGGAGTTTGTTCTTGTCATTGGCTATCAAGGTACACGCCACTATAAACTCACCCCGCATGATCATTGGCAGGTCGCTTGGCAGATTGCTTCGGATATGAAGGTTTTTCACAGGAAATCTGAGCCATGATTTTTCTCTCCGTCATGGTTGGTTTGGCTTTGAATCTACTGTTGGGACTTAGTCTGACAGTCTGTATTACACGCCATCGTTTCAAACAGATTGAGCCTATATCCCGTTGGTCCTTGATTTATCTGCTTGGTCAGTTGCTCGGAAGCATGACCTATTGGGTTTGGTTGCTATTGGGTGTTCACGCTTACGGCACGTGGATTTTGCTGGATTTGCTGGTGATTGGCGGGTTTTTATTTGTTGCTTATCGACGTCGCCAGACTTTGTTCCCAGGTATTTTTCGTGGAGAAAGACTTAGCCAGCAGATGATTGTCGCATGGTACGTTATGGGGGCATTGTCACTGTTGATGATCTGGTGTCTGAGTTGGCATGTTGCCCGGATGCCATATGGTGCATGGGATGCAGCAGCGATGTGGAATTATCGTGTCAGCTACATCACCATGCCTCATGCGCAGTGGACTGATATTTTCGAGGCATCGGTGGGACATCCGGATTATCCCCTGTTGCACAGCATCTCTGCTGCCCGACTTTGTGCGTTGACAGGTAACTGGCAGCCAACGGTGACAGCGTGGTTCGGTGTTGGACATGCACTGTTGGTGTTGATTCTGCTTCTAGGGACAGTCATGCAGCGTGTTGGTGTCTGGCCAGCCATACTTGGGGCAATGTTGCTATTGGCGTCGGATATCTGGTGGGAATATACGACATGGCAGTACGCGGATATCACGTTGTGTTGCTACATGTTCGCATCGTTGGTCATGTTTTGTCATTGGTTGTCGCGACAACAGATGGATCGTCATGCCTTGCTTTATGCAACTTTGCTTTTACTTGGAACCTGTGCCTGGACCAAGAACGAAGGTTGGCCATGGGTTTTTGGGATAAGCATGGTGATTTTGATACGACTGTGTCTTGAACCGATTCCCAACAGGCGTCAGTTGATTTTCTGTTCGGCAGGTTGTCTGGCTTTGGTCTTGTGGATGCCGTTATCTGTGCACATGATGGTTCAACAGTCAAACGACATGGTCAGCGGCCTGTTATCTGATGGGGTATTCCAACGTTTGATGGACACTCAACGCCTTGAGATGATCATTTCGTTTTATTGGCTTTATCTGAGATTGCTTTACCCGTGGGTGATTGCACTGTTGTTGCTGGGGATTTGCCTGTTCATCCGTCTAAATCAGCCACGTCCACGATCTCGCATCGGTTGGTTGGTAATGTTACTGTTTTTCGGGCAGTTGAGTGTCTATCTGTTGACGTTTATGGCAACCCCGCATGATTTGAAATGGCATTTGCACACGGCAGGCGATCGATTGTTTAATCAGGTTTGGCCGTTGTGGATCTTGGGGACCTGTCTGTTAGCGGGATGTGAAAAATCAGCGAAGTCGCAACATGGACCATCGTCAGCCTTGCATGCAGGTAATGAAGGTTGATATCCTGTTTGCATCAATTGCGAAATGACAGGACGTTTCATGCAGACCTTACTCACGATCACCAAAGCCTTGGCAGATGAAAGCCGTCTGCGTATCCTGCGTTGGCTGGCTCGGGGAGAATTATGTCAGTGTCAGATTGTGGTCTTGATTGAGTTGGCGCCTTCGACGGTTTCAAGACATATGGGCGTTCTCGTTCAATCCGGACTGGTACAATCCCATAAGGATGGGAAATGGACTTACTACCAGTTATCAAAAGCCAAGAACCCGACAATCATTCGCCAGACCCTCAAGTGGTTGGCAACTGCCATGGACGAGGATGAGCAAAGCAGGGCGGATATCAAACGCATGGATCAAATCCGTCGCCAGGATCCTGCACAACTCTGCGAAATCACATACGGGAAATCCGACACATGACTTTATCCAAACGCTACAACGTCCTCTTTCTTTGTACGGGTAATTCTTGTCGCAGCCAGATGGCTGAAGGTTGGGCCAAACATCTGGTTTCGGATCATATCCAGGCTTACTCCGCAGGCATTGAAACACATGGCTTAAACCCTAACGCTGTCACTGTGATGGCAGAGATGGGCGTGGATATCACGTCACAACAATCCCAGAACATCTCTGAATTCATGGATATGGATTTGGATTTCGTGATCACCGTCTGTGGTCATGCACATGAAACCTGTCCTATCTTCCCGAAAAAAGCCGTGGTGCTGCATCATGCACATGAAGATCCGCCCAAGCTGGCCAAGCAGTACAGCGATCTCCAATCTCAGTTGGCCTGTTACCGCAGGGTCCGCGATGAAATTCGAGACTTTATTCTGATGCTCCCCCAGCGTCTGGAACAAGCATCGGCCTGAGATATAACTCGTGAGCCTCTGCCTGCCTCAATCTCAAAAGCCATCATGCACACGACACATCTTTGGGGGGATCTGACCATCTGCCCAGATGGCTACCAAAATCATTATCGCATGTAAAAACACAGATTTTTCAGGTTGAGATTGTCCTGATTCCGTACTTCTCTGGTCGGTGTATTATGGCATTATATCCGCTACAAAGCCTACATCCGGACGCGCTTGCGATATAAAGTGTCGCTGCGATTTGTCTTTGCAACGTCCAGTGGTAAACCCATATAGAACTAAGAGAGCGCCTGTGTGCAGCGACCCCGTCAAGCTGCCGCATCCAAGTGGGTGTGTGTCTGTCGCACCAGATCACAGGGACCGGAAAGGCAGAGAGTGACGACCTTAACGCGTCCATCTTGTCATTTGGGGCAAAGTACCAAGACATCTACCCAAACCGGGCAGTGGTTCGTGTTGCAGACCAAGAGTCGCCATGAAAAAGCGCTGGCACAATCTCTGGATGCCATGCACGTCACTTACTACCTGCCATTGGTTGATCAGGTTCGCATGCATGGTGGTCGTCGGGCACGTGTACAGATGCCACTGTTCCCTGGCTATCTCTTTTTGCAGGGCAGTCGCGATGATGCCTACACCGCTGATCGTACACGTCGCGTGGCACAGATCATTGATGTACCTGATCAACAGCGACTGGCTGAAGAACTCAACAACATCCGACTTGCCTTAACCAGCAGTCAACCGCTCGACCCGTATCCCTACCTCAAAGCTGGTGTCCGGGTTGTTGTGCGTTGCGGTCCATTGCAGGGCATGACTGGTAGGGTTGAAAGCCGGACCCAGTTAGATCGCTTGATACTCCAGGTCGATGTCCTGGGGCAGGCGTGCAGCCTTGAAGTCGACGGCGCCATCCTTGATGTGATGGATTAACGGTGTCGACATTGGATCGTTTACACGGTCCACATCACTGATCCATGCCCTCACGATTGCGTTGGACAGTGAGGGAAAATGAAACGCTGGTCTATCACTGCGCACCCAAACTGCGCAGTTGACTTGGGCGGAGCCCGCGCGAGATACGATTGATCCCGAAAAACAAGGTGTTTTCGCCTGTTGGACTTATCGCTTCTTAGGGGGCTTGTTCCAATGGGACAGATCGACATCCAGGAATGATGCCAGTTGATTATTACCTTCCTTGAACCGTTCGAGTAGCCAATTGACATGCTCGTCGGTCATGGGAAGGGGATTGAAGGCCTGCTCCATTTTCTTGCCGTAACCGGTTTTCATCACCATGTTGTAAGCAAAGGTTCGACATGGTTGGGGCAAGGCGTAAGCGAGTGAGCGAATCACCGGATTTTTACGGAATGGTTCGGTGGTGTAGTAACGCAGTTTGTCATCGCGATGTTTCGAACCCTTGTTGTCGACGATCCGGCCTCGGGATGTCAGGTCGACTTGATCATCAATACCGACGAAGCGGCAGACTTTTTGTGTGAAGCTTCTTGGATCTTTGATCATCTCGTCAATGAAGCAAAAGAGCATTTGCTCACGATCAAACAAGGCAAGGTAACGCTGGATCTGTTTGTAGTAATCACTGCAATCCAGAATCAGCGGATCAATCTTGGCAAACTCCAGAACGTCATGTTCAAAAGGCTTGCCGGGAAAGAGTTCCTTGGTCTGACGGTGTGCGTAATGCGAGTAGGTCCGTGAAACCGGATGCCGCATCATGTAAATGAGTTTGCTGTTTGGTGCGAACTCATGAATCAGTTCTGGGGCATTGGGCGCATGGGGATAAAAGGTGTAGTTGGTTGAGCCTTCAGCAAGAAGTTGACCTTCCTGACGCTCAGACCAGAGACTGGCATACCAGTCCCAACCTTTATGCCATCTCATGTTGGTATCAAAAAAGCAGGGCTCTTTATCTGATGAGAAGCAGACCTGTGGATGCTTGTCCAGATAGCGATAGAGCGTCGACGTGCCGGACTTGGCTGCCCCGATGATCAGGAAGTCAGGCACGAGTTTGTCGGACTTTACGGACGTAGCGGTATCGTTCATGAGTGTATGGCTCCATGATTGCTATCGGCAATTTGACGCTGAACTTGAACAAGAATTCCAGAAGCAAAACTGTCCAATAAAAAATGAGCGACACATTGAAAAAAACACTTCATGATCAATCAGCTGATAGCAAGCCACGTGTGCTGCTCATCGCAGAGGCCGCGAATCCTGAGTGGGTGAGTGTGCCATTGGTGGGATGGTCACATAGCACAGCCATCAGAAAACTCACTGATGCTCATATTGTCACGCAAGTCCGTAATCGTGATGCTTTTGTGCGTGCCGGGATGTGTGAAGGTAAAGACTTTACCACTCTTGATACGTCACGTATTGCCATACCGCTGGTGAGGTTGGCATACAAGCTCAGCGGGGGTAAAGGTAAAGGCTGGACGACCATCATGGCGTTCAATGCCCTGTGTTATTACTACTTTGAACGTCAATTCTGGAAGACATTCGGTGCTGATCTCATAGCTGGTAAATATGATCTGGTCCATCGCATCACGCCCCTGAGTCCGACAGTCCCCAGTCTACTTGCCAGAAAGCTGGCGAAGATCGGGGTGCCGTTTGTTGTTGGACCGCTCAATGGTGGCTTGCCCTGGCCCAAGGGGTTTGATGGTGCACGCCGCAAGGAAAAAGAGTGGCTCAGTTATGTGCGTAACGGCTACAAACTGCTTCCAGGTTACAGTTCCATGCGCAAACACGCATCGGCTATGATCATCGCATCGCGCGCTACGTATGAGCAGATGGATTCAAGATCTCATGATCGCTGTATCTACATTCCTGAAAATGCAATTGATCCATCACGATTTAATGTCCACATTGATCGCAATCCCAATCAACCGTTACGTCTAGCATATGTTGGTCGCTTTGTGCCATACAAAGGGGCTGACATGTTGTTACATGCTGCTGCCCCTTTAATTCGGGCTGGGAAAATCGTTGTCGATCTGATTGGCGAGGGACCGATGCGTGGTGAACTTGAAACGCTGGTCAAGGAACTGAAAATCTCCGATGGTGTGATCATGGGTGGATGGGTCGAACATACCAAGCTTCAGGATCGTTTATTGCTTTCTGACGTTTTGGCATTCCCCAGTATCCGTGAGTTTGGCGGGGCCGTGGTACTCGAAGCCATGGCAATCGGTTTGGTTCCGGTGATCATGGACTATGGCGGTCCCGGTGAATTGGTCAATCCCGAGACGGGCTATGCCATCCCCATGGGCAATCGTCAGCAGATTATTTCACGCCTTGGTAGAGCATTCGAAGAACTGACTGCTGATCCGGCTCATCTCAAGCAGATGGGTGAAAAGGCACGCCAGTATGTGTTTAATCATTTTACATGGGATGCAAAAGCAGCCATGACACTTGAGGTTTATCGTTGGGTGTTAGGTCAACGTGATGACAAACCTGATTTTGGCATGCCGTTGACGGACGCTATTGAAGCCCAGACCCATGTCAATAACACAACACAATCCATGATTTTAGAACCTGTGACAACTGTTAAATGAGTACACTTGAAACCACAACTTCACCTGCTGGCTTAACCCAGTCCGCCAAGCCATCTCTTAAGAGTCTGGCATTGCGTGGTTCGGCATGGACCGTTGGCATGCAGCTTGTCAACAATTTCATGCGTCTTGCCAGCAACATGATACTCACGCGCTTGCTGGTTCCAGAAGCGTTTGGCCTGATGCTGCTTGTTGGTGTCTTTACCGGTGGGCTGCAGATGTTTACCGATTTGGGCATCAATCAAAACATTATCCAATCGCCACGCGGCGATGAACCGGCATTTCTCAATACCGCATGGACCATGACCGTACTGCGTGGTGTGGTGTTGTGGATATTGGCTTGTTTGTTGACCTGGCCGTTTGCCATGTTTTATGAAGAGCCACAACTGCTGTGGCTGATTCCTGTGGTCAGTTTTACATCAGTGATCTCAGGCTTCACATCAACACGCCTTGTGACACTAAGTCGAAAGCTCGAACTGGGCCGTGCAAGCATGGTTGATTTCGTCACGCAGTTGGCGTGTCTGCTTTCGATGGTTTGCTTTGCCCTGATTTATCGCAGTGTCTGGGCTTTGGTTTGTGGGGCTATCGTGATGCAGATCACCCGTATGTGCTTAAGCCACTTTGTTCTCACCGGGCATAAAGTCCGTTTTGCCTGGGAATCGGATGCTGTAAAAAGCCTGTATCGTTTTGGACGCTGGGTTTTTGTCAGCACGCTTCTGACTTTCGTCGCAAGACAAGCTGACAAGATTATGCTCGGTAAACTCATCGACAGCAATATGCTCGGCATTTATGGCATTGCCATCACATGGGCCCTGGTACCAACCGAGTTGCTTCAGAAAGTTGCCAACCAGGTGGCCTTCCCGGTGTTCAGTCGGCTTAAGGAATCACCCGACGGCTTGTCACATGCTCAGGCTGCTCGTGTCCGTCGACCGCTGAGCATTCTGGGGGGCATAATCTGCACGATACTCATTGTGGGTGGCGATGACTTGATGCATTTGCTTTACGATCCGCGATATGCTGCGGCCGGTTGGATGCTCCAGCTACTTGCCATTGGGATATGGTTTCAAATGTTAGGCAACAACTACGCACCAGCCCTTCTGGCATTGGGACGTACCGGATGGCTTGCCATCGCGCATAGCTCCAAGTTCATTTTCCTTCTGGCAGCGGTCCCCATTGGGTTTCACTATGGTGATATTCAAGGCGTTCTCATTGGCATCGCCATTTCAGAGATTGCCAAGTATGCCGTGTTTGCCTTTGCATTACAGCAATATCGCCTGGCTCAGATACCTGAGGATATTGGTTACACAATACTCATCGGTGCTTCTGCCGGTGCAGGCTTCGCACTTAATCACACAGTCGATTGGCATCCGGTGACATTGGCCTTTGCCAGCATTGCATTGGCGCTGGTTTTCTGGGCACCGTTTGTCACATCTGTCTTACGCATGATCAAACATAAAAATCGGTTTAACAAGGACGGAGAGATACAACAATGATGATTATCACGCATATTGCCATGCTCGGGTGGATTCCCGTGGCCATGGGTTTGTTCCTGCTACTCAAACCGCGACGTGCGGTGATGGTGGGATACATCCTGGCCATGCTGTTTCTACCGAATTATCAGTACGAAATTCCCAAGCTCATGGACTACACCAAGTTCACCGCAGCTTCGATTGGTTTGCTCATGGCAGCCTTGATATTCGACTGGCGTACGATCACCAACTTCCGTCCGCATTGGGTGGATATTCCCATGGCCATCTGGTGTATCGTGCCGTTCATGTCATCCATGGCCAATGATACGGGCATTCACGATTACTACGGTTTCTATGATGGCATGTCCAGTTCGTTGTATCAGACTTTTACATGGGGCATCCCGTATTTCTTCGGACGTGTTTACCTGACGGATCATCAGGCACTCAAGGAGATGGCCATTGCCATGGTTATCGCCGGATTGATCTACGCACCGCTTTGCTGGTTTGAAATTCGCATGAGTCCGCAGCTACATAACTGGACATACGGTTTTACGCAGCACAGGTTTGGCCAATCCCGACGTGGTGGCGGTTGGCGTCCAATGGTATACCAGCAACACGGTTTGGCGTTGGGGATGATCATGGCCATGGCAGCCATGTGTGCTGGTTGGCTTTGGCGTGCCAAGACGATCCGAAAAATCAGCTCGTTCCCAATGTCGCTTATTGCGATTTTCCTTTTGATTACTGTGGTTTTTGTTAAATCATCATTTGCCTTGGTATTGCTGATGGTTGGGGTTTGTGCATACTATTCGATCAAGATCATGCGACATCCTTTACCGTTGCTGATCCTGATTTTCATGATACCGACCTATCAGTTCGTACGAACCAATGGCAGCTTCACCGGTGAAACATTGGTGAATATTGCAGAAACCGTTTTCAGCTCTGATCGTGCGGGTTCACTTCAGTTTCGTTTGGATAATGAAGATCGCATCATCGAACACGCGGTCACAGCCAAACCATGGCTAGGTTGGGGGACATGGGGTGAGTACATGGTTGATGAAGATACCGTTGCAGACGGTATGTGGGTGATTACGTTTGGTAAGTATGGTTTTATCGGGTTGGCGTCTCTGACATTGGCCTTACTTACACCACCGTTTTTGATGGTGACGGGTTTGCCACGTAAGTATCTGAGAGTTCCCGACGCGGCGCCGGCATTGGTCCTCAGTACCTTGCTCGTGCTTTTTGCCTATGACTGTTTGATGAACGCGTTCCCCAATACGATTTTCGGTCTGGCCAGTGGTGGTGTGGCTTGTGTTGCACGGCTGTACTGGATGCATCACGGCAAAGATCAACATTGGTTGCAGGTATTGCTCTGGCGTTTACTGCGTCGCAAACAGACGTCACAAGCAAGTCGTTCCTGGCAATAACGTATTTTCTGTGAAAGCCAATATGCCTGATAACACAGATATTCTGGTCGTCATTGTGAACTACCGAACCCCGGAGTTGACCGTTGACGCTTTGGCTTCATTGGAAGTCGAACGTAAGCATGTGCCTGATATGCATGTCATCGTTACCAATGCGCCTGCTGGTGATGATTCGGAACAACGTATTTCCGATGCCATTGTTGAGCATGACTGGTCGGCATGGGTGACGTTCAAACCCTTGCCGAAAAATGGCGGTTTTGCCTATGGCAACAATGTCGGCATACAACCTGCCATTTGTTCGAGTAATCCACCTAAATACGTTCTGATGCTCAATCCCGATACGGTCGTACGAGAAGGTGCCGTTGCGTCTTTGCGGACATTCCTTGAAAAGCGACCCTATGCCGGCATGGTCGGTTCACGACTTGAGGATCCGGATGGAACACCGCAAGCCTCAGCATTCCGATTCCCGGGCATCCTCAGCGAGTTGGTTGCAACCATGCGATTGGGCTTGTTCTCCAAGCTTTTAAACCGCTATGTGATGGCGCCACCTATTCAGAACCATGCTCATGAAACGGATTGGGTGGCAGGGGCCTCCATGCTGGTTCGTCGTGAAGTCTTTGAGCAGATCGGCTATCTGGATGAAGGCTATTTCCTTTACTACGAGGAAGTCGAATTCTGTCTCCGTGCCAAACGCGCAGGCTGGCAATGCTGGTATGAACCGGCAAGTCATGTCGTGCATCTGGTCGGTGCTGCAAGTGGGATTTCTGATACCCGGAAAAAAGCGCCACGTCGACCAGCATACTGGTTTGAATCGCGTCGTCGATATTACCTTGGAAGCTTTGGTAAAACTAAAACCTTGTTGGCAGATACCTGTTGGATGATTGGCTTTTCACTGTGGCGTGTTCGTCGTGCGATCCAACGTAAACCGGATAACGATCCGCCCAAGTTTCTGTCAGACTTCTTTAAGCACAGTGTCTTTTGCAAAGGCTTTCACTTATGAGTGACGGACTCTGGGCACAAATCAAGGAAGACTGGATTGCCAATGGTCGCGATTGGACCAAGCCTGGTTTCCGTGCGGTCGCTGTCTATCGCTTTGGTGTCTGGCGGATGCGGATTAAATCAAAGTTGATCCGTGCGCCGTTTTCCATGCTTTATCGCATGATGTTTCGTCGTGTCAGAAATGGATATAGCATCGAACTGCCATATTCGGCAAGAGTCGGACGCCGTTTAATCATTGAACACCAGGGCGCGATCGTGGTCCATGGCAACGCAGAACTTGGTGATGACTGCATGATCCGCCAGGGCGTGACCATCGGTAACCGTTACATGGACCGTCCCAATGAAGCACCAACTTTAGGCGATCGTGTGAATGTCGGAGCAGGTGCAAAGCTGCTGGGAAAGATAACGGTTGGCGATGATGCTGCCATCGGTGCCAATGCGGTGGTGTTGCATGATGTAGATAGTAATACCGCCGTTGCGGGTGTTCCTGCCAAACCCATTGGAACCAACAAACCACAACCTCAGGTGGTTTACACATGAATGAAATAACATCACAAAACACATCACACGCGACAACCGTCGGCGTGGTGGTGATCGGTCGCAATGAAGGTGAACGATTAAAACGCTGTCTTCGCTCGCTGATTAACTCCGTTGATTTAATGGTGTACGTGGACTCCGGATCGACTGACGGATCCGTGGCGTTTGCTCGCTCGTTGAGTGTGGATGTTGTGGATTTGGATTTAAGCAGACCCTTCACCATGCCCCGCGGTCGCAACGAAGGTTTTGATCGACTCATTGAATTAAAACCCGACGTTGATTACGTACAGTTTGTCGATGGTGATTGTGAAGTCGAATCCGGCTGGATTCAAACAGCAAGGCAGACCTTGGATGAGAATCAAAACCTTGTTGCCGTCTCCGGTCGGCGTCGCGAACGCTTTCCGGATGCTTCGTTGTACAACCATCTCTGCGACATTGAATGGAACGGCCCGACGGGGATCACGAACAACTGTGGCGGTGATGTGCTGATGCGAGCACAAGCTTTCAAGGAAGCTGGTGGGTTTAACCCTGCGATGATTGCTGGCGAAGAGGGGGAACTGACATTTCGCTTACGTGCCAAAGGGTGGCAGGTTTGTCGCCTGGATGTCCCGATGACATTGCATGATGCTGCGATGACGCGCTTTGGACAATGGTGGAAGCGTACGCTCCGTGCCGGTCACGCCTATGCCGAGGGCATGTCACTACACGGTAAAAGTCCTGAACGATACAACGTTCGCCCAGTGATCAGTTGCCTGGTATGGGGCATATGCCTGCCGGTGTTCGCACTGGTGTGTTTGATTGCTTCTTTGTTCTGGCTGCCTGCGATTTATGGAATGATCGCGGTGTTGGGGCTAACGGTTATGACATGGCTGCGGATTGTGCGGCGTCGATGGATTAAAACGCGAAACATGCGTGAATCGGTGCTCTTTTCGACATTTTGCATGCTCGCCAAGTTGCCTCAAGCCATGGGTGTGGCATGGTTCTACCGCAATCACCTTCGGGGAACCCGATCTGGATTGATTGAATACAAGACAGCCACCACCTCTTGACGCTCGGGGTTGTCTTGATGTGAGAGATAGAGAAAAGAGACAGGAGAGACGCACCTGTGATTCATTACATGACCACCAACGGCATTGGCAATGCTTGGGTTGCCAATGAGCTTCATCAGCTCGATCGCCATAAAATCCCTTTCAAACTCCATGCCATGCGCAAGCCGAAGGAGCATTTCCACGCTTCGCAATGGGCCAAGGATATGGATGGCGCGACCAATGAACTGTATCCGGTGAGTCTGTTGACGTTACTCATGGCGACACTCTCCGCTCCCTTTTTTTTTGGCCTGCGATTCTTTGGTGCAATGTTTAACGCCTTGTTTGCCAAACGTGAATCGCTTCGTGTTCGCATTGCAGGCTTGTATCACTTTGCTGTCGCCTGCTATTGGGCACGCCAACTCCGTCATCAGAATGTCAGTCTGATTCATAGTCAGTGGATTCACTCAGGTGGAACCATCACCATGTATGCCGCGTGGCTTTTGGGTAAACCTTTCAGCTTCACGGGACATGCTGCCGATCTCTTCCGCGAGCGATGTGCTCTACAGGATAAAGTCGATCGTGCTGCGTTTATCGTGTGCATTTCTGAGTTTCATAAAGATCTGTTCATGAAGATGGGAGCACCTGCAGACAAGCTTCACATTGTCTATTGCGGTATTGATGTGTCCTTGTTTTCGCCCAAACAAAATAAGGATACCGGTAATCTGCCGCACATTGTTTCAGCAGGTCGGTTGGTCGACAAGAAGGGTTTTGAATATCTGATTGATGCCTGTGCTTTGCTGCGGGATCAGAACATCGCATTCCAATGCACCATTGCGGGGAGTGGTCCCCTTGAAGATGCACTGAAGCAGCGCGTCAAAGATCAGAAACTTGAAAAAATCGTCACCGTCACCGGCAAAGCGCTCAAGCAGGAAAACATCCCCGAATTCATGAACATGGGTGATGTGTATTGTCTGCCTTGTGTGTGGGCTGCGGATAACGATGTCGATGGCCTGCCTCAGATGCTCATGGAAGCGATGGCATGTGGTGTGCCATGTATCTCCACCAAACTGGTGGGGATTCCCGATCTATTGATCCAAGGCGAAACAGGTTTACTTGTTGAACCCAATGATGCCAAGCAACTCGCCGAAGCAATGAATGTTCTGATGCATGACAGAAAGTTGCAACAGACATTGGTTGCCAACGGTTTGGTGCATGTGAAAAAACAGTTTGACCTGGATACCTGCCTGGAACCATTGGTCGAACAGTATCGCACTTTTCTGGGCAATGACCCCAAACATTCAAACAAGCAACAACCTCAGAGCACGGAAGCAAAGGTTCAGTCATGATTATCACTCAAAGCCCATATCGCGTGAGTTTTGCAGGCGGTGGCACGGATTTGCCAGCGTTTTACCGACAGGAATTTGGCGCGGTGCTCAGTGTGACCATCAACAAGCACATGTACTGCACTGTCAGTCCACGCTTTGATAAGACCATACGTCTTGCTTACTCCAAGACGGAAATTGTCGACACGCCGGATCAACTTGAACACGGCATTGTCCGTAAAGCCATGGAACTTGCAGGGCTCAAAAGCCACCTTGAAATCACCACCATTGGTGATGTCCCCGCGGGTACCGGTATGGGGTCATCCAGCACGTTGACGGTCGGTATGCTCCAGGCTCTCTATGCCTACGCAGGTAAAATTGTCAGCCGCGAAACACTGGGCGCCCAGGCGTCGGAGATCGAAATCGACATGCTTGGTAAACCCATCGGAAAGCAGGATCAGTATGCTGCAGCCTTTGGTGGTCTGAACTACATCCGGTTCAATCCTGATGACACGGTTGATGTTGAACCGGTTCCCTGCAAGAAGCAGACTCTTGAAGACCTTGAGAGTCGCACATTGCTGTTTTACACCGCACAACGTCGTGATGCTGACACTATTCTCAAAAAACAATCCGAAGGCACCGCAGACCGTATGACCGTATTGCGCAAAATGCGTGATCTGGCAGATGACATGCGACATGCCATTGCCGGTGAAGGTGATATTGACGGCTTTGCTTCGTTGCTTCACGAAGGCTGGGAACTCAAACGATCCCTGGGTTTTGGCATCACCAACCCGATGGTGGATGAGTGGTACAACGCTGCACGCAAGTGTGGCGCGCAGGGGGGCAAACTCCTGGGAGCGGGTGGTGGGGGATTTGTCCTGCTGGTTGCACCACCTGAAAAACATGAAGCCATCCGAGAAGCCTTGGGACGACCAAAAGAACTCGAATTTTCCATCGACCAACGTGGAAGTCGCGTGATCTTCTTCTCGGAACGACATGGATGAATCGAACAACAATCAACAAACAGGCCTTGAATAGAGACGCAAAAATAGAAGAGACGACAGAGAGACGCACTGATAAACCCGCCGACTCCTCGGCAAATGGAGGGAATGACTATGGCAGGAAACACCTGTTCCAATGCACGTACTTACATGGACAGTATCGCCCAGCAGTTACAACTGGTTAACGATCTGGCCATTGACAAAGCCACCCGTGCGATTTTCGACGCTTGGCGTGGTGATCGTCGCGTGTTCATTTATGGCAATGGTGGTTCGGCGCACAGTGCCAGTCATTGGGCTTTGGATCTCATGAAAACCGCTGCCATTGACGGCCAACCCCGTCTGAAAGCCGTGAGTCTTGCTGATAACATCGGGACGCTGACAGCTGTCGGCAACGATATCAGCTTTGACGAAATTTTCCGGTATCCCCTTCATGCCTACGCTGAGGAAGGTGATGTTGCCATCGCCATCAGTTGTTCAGGCAATTCCGCCAACGTGGTTAATGCCAGTGAATGGGCACATACGCATGGCATGACCTCCATCACCTTGACTGGATTTAACGGAGGTAAACTCCGTGAATGCGGGGATATCAACATCCACGTTCCCAGTGACAACTATGGTGTGATTGAAGACATTCACATGGCCTGTGGTCACATGGTTGCCCAGGGACTCCGACACATGATTCTCGCTGCTCAGGAAGCAAAGGTGACGACATGGTAATTCTCATCACCGGTGGTGCCGGTTTTATTGGTTCACATACAGCAGACGCACTGTTGGCAGAAGGCCACAGCGTTCGCGTACTTGATTCGCTTCAGGCACCGGTGCATCCCAAGCCCATCAAGCCTACCTATCTCGACCCGCGCATTGAATTCATCTATGGCGATGCCCGTGATGAACACGTGATGCTTCATGCGATGCAAGGTGTTGATGTTGTTTATCACTTTGCAGCGTTTCAGGATTATTTGCCTGTTTTTACGCGGTATTTTGATGTCAACGTCACTTCGACAGCTTTGATTTACGAATTAATCGTTCGAGAAAACCTGCCGATCAAAAAGGTGATTGTTGCGTCCAGTCAGGCGACCTTGGGTGAAGGCATGTATGTCGATGCTGTCGGCAAAGAATGTCTGCCCGACATCCGTACCAATGATCAATTAATCAAGGGGGATTGGGAATGTAAGGCTCCGGCTGGCTTCACCGGCCCGATCAAGTGGGTTCCCACCAGGGAAACCGTTGCCAACCCGCAGAATCAATATGGCATCTCCAAAATTGCTGAGGAAAAAGTCGCACTGCATCTAGGTAAGCGTTACGACATTCCTTCGGTGGCCATGCGTTATTCGATCGTTCAGGGTCCGCGTCAGAGTTTTTACAACGCGTACTCCGGCGCTTGTCGCGTGTTTTGCCTTGCTTTCCACCAGGGCAACAATCCGAGTATTTATGAAGACGGCAAACAGGTTCGTGATTTCGTCAATATCTTTGACGTCGTCGATGCCAATCTTACGGTGCTTCATGATGATCGTGCCAACTATGAGATGTTCCATGTCGGTGGTGACAAGCCAATGACAGTGATGGATTTTGCAGCTGTCGTCGCGGAAGTCTTCGGCATCAAGGACTATCAACCCCAGCCGTGTGGTCGTTATCGCTTCGGTGATACGCGTCACATCTGTTCGGATGTTTCCAAGCTCAAGGCATTGGGTTGGAAACCGCAGCGTGATGTTTACCGTAGTGTCGAAGACTACAAAGCATGGTTGGATCAAGCGGACAATATCGGTGACATCCTGGCTTACTGCAACAAGCAGATGGCCAAGATGAATGTTGTCCGTGATGTCGTTGCCAAGTAACACAGCTTGATTCGTAAGAGTGAAACGTCAGTGAAGAGGGGAGCATCAACGTCAAATGAACACCGCCAAGAACAACAAGAAAGTCCTGCTATTGGCAGGGGGATTGGGATCTCGTCTCAAGCCGTTGACAGATGCGACCCCCAAGTGTCTGATTGAGATTGCTGGCAAACCGCTGCTGGACTATTGGTTTGACCGTTTTGCAACTGCAGAATTGTTTGATGTTCGTATCAATAACCACCATCTTCCCTTGCAGGTTCGGGACTATATCCAATCACGTAATGAACAAGGCACGTTCCATGTCTCCGAAGCTTACGAGCCTCAGTTACTAGGTTCGGCAGGTACGGTGCATGCCAACAAGGACTTTATCGCACAAGACGATCTGTGTGTGATTGTCTATGCAGATAATCTCAGCGATGTTGATCTTGGCGCGATGGTCGCATTTCATCAGTCACATGATGATCCATTTACGATGCTGCTTTTCCGTGCTGAAAACCCCCGGAAGTCAGGGATTGCAACATTAGACGATCATGATCGCATTATTGACTTCGTAGAAAAACCAGAGAATCCGACCAGTGATCTGGCCAACGCTGGCATCTACGTGCTTGATGGTAAAGCGTATCACGAGATTGCGGATATGAACGCGTTTGATCTTGGCTTTGACGTTCTTCCCAAGTTCATCGGTCGGATGCGCGGCTGGGAATGGCAGGGATATCACCGAGATATCGGCACACATGCTTCACTCGAACAAGCTCAGAAAGATGTGTCGGGGGTATTGGCATGAGTCCCAAACGTCCTGCAATCTTTCTGGATCGCGATGGCACGATTATCCGACAGGTCCATCATCTCTGTGACCCGGAATTGGTCGAACTGATCCCTGGCACGGCACAAGCTATCAAGGCATTTTCCGAAGCCGGTTATGTCTGTGTAGTTATCACCAATCAATCCGTCATCGGTCGTGGCAAACTAACCGACGAAGGTTTGGTGGAGATTAACCAACGGATGCATGAGCAGCTTGCAGCCGACGGTGCAAAGCTTGATGGTTTGTACTATTGCCCGTTTGCCCCAGCAAAGAATGGCGACCGCACGGCAGTGGAACATCCGGATCGCAAACCCGGGCCGGGCATGCTGCTTCGCGCAGCCGAGGAAATGAATTTGGATTTGTCCCGTTCGTGGATGATCGGTGATATGACCAGCGACATGCTTGCAGGGCGCAATGCCAAATGCAAAGGATCGGTCATGGTTCTCACCGGTAACGCGACGGAGAAAGACTTTGTACACGCTGACCACATCGAGCCTACGCTTGGCGCGGCAGCACAATGGATTATGCAACAAGATGGCTGTCTCACAGCCTTGGAGGGAATGAAACGATGAAAATTTTAGTCACCGGTGGTGCGGGTTATGTGGGTAGTGCTTGTCTGCGATTTTTGCTCAGTCAAGGTGTTGATGCTTACGCATATGACAACCTGATCCAAGGTCACAGCGAAGCCGTTCCTGAAGGTCGTTTCATTCAGGGCGATATTGCTGACACCGATAGCGTCGAAGCTGCGTTAAAGCGCATTGATGCCGATGCCGTGATGCACTTTGCTGCTGCGACGTGTGTCGGCGAATCGGTTGAAGACCCCGAATATCACTACCGCAACAATATCGCAGGCACGATGAGTCTACTCAATGCCATGCGTAAAGCTGGTGTCAAACGCATGCTCTTTTCCAGCACCTGTGCGACCTATGGCATGACCCCCAAGGTGCCCATGAGTGAAGACACGCCACAGGAACCGTTCAGTCCCTATGCCCGCACCAAGCTGGCTGTGGAATGGATGATCCGCGACTTTGCAGATGCTTATGGTCTTGGTTTTACCTTGCTGCGTTACTTCAATGCTTCAGGTGCTTCGGCGTGTGGCAATTTTGGTGAAGACCACAGTCCTGAAAATCACCTGATCCCGCTGGTGCTTCAAGTCCCACTTGGTCAACGCGACAAGATCATGGTCTTTGGTACGGATTACCCGACCGAAGACGGCACGTGTATTCGTGACTATGTCCACGTTGATGACCTTGCTTCCGCACACTGGCTTGCTATTCAGGCCACCACGCCAACCACGCGTGAAGTGTTCAACATTGGTACAGGCAACGGTCAATCCGTGATGCAGATCATCAAGGCCTGCGAAGAAGTCACCGGCCAATCCATCAAAATTGAAATCACTGACCGTCGTCCTGGTGATCCACCCGCACTGGTAGCTGACCCCAAGAAACTCAAAACACAATTGGGCTGGGAACCCCAATACACCGACATCCGTGACACCATTGCCACGGCATGGAAGTGGCATCAGGCCCATCCCAATGGATACCTGACGGGAGAAACCTCATGCGCGACTATCTGATTGTTGCACCCTGTCGGAATGAAGCCAAGTTTGCCCGCAAGACGCTGGACAGTCTGGTTAAACAGACCGTGACACCCAAGCTGCTTGTTGTTGTCGATGATGGTTCGACCGACGAAACCCCGCAAATTCTCGCGGAATATGCTGCAAAATACGACTGGATCAAAGTCGTTCGGCGTGAAGACCGCGGCAAACGCAGTGTCGGACCGGGTGTGATCGATGCGTTTTACGCAGGCCTCGATACCGTGGACATCAAGCAGTTCGACTATGTCTGCAAATTGGATTTGGATCTGATTCTACCTGACGGTTACTTCGAAGGCTTGATGACACGCATGGAAAACGATCCGCGTATCGGTACGTGCAGTGGTAAAGCTTATTACATCAACGATGCAGGCAAGCATATCTCAGAAGGTATTGCTGACGATGTGTCGATCGGTGCGAGCAAGTTTTACCGTCGTCAATGTTTTGAGCAGATCGGCGGCTTTGTCCGCCAGGTCATGTGGGATGGGATTGATAATCACCGTTGTCGCATGCTCGGTTGGATTCCCTGCAGTTGGGATGATGAGGAGATTCGCTTCATTCATCTTCGCCCGATGGGATCGAGTCAGAAGGGCATTCTCACAGGTCGCATGCGTTGGGGATATGGCCAATATTTTATGGGCACTTCGCTTGCTTACATCACCGCCAGCGCGATATTCCGGATGAGTAAACCGCCTGTGATTCTCGGCGGTTTAGCGATCTGGTGGGGCTTTGTCTGGAGCATGATCAAACGCAAAGAGCGTTACGGTGATGCCGAGTTCCGTCGTTTTGTCCGTCAATGTCAGTGGTCATTTTTGATCAAGGGCAAGAAGACGGCGGTCCAGGAAATCAACCAGAAACAAGCGACGGCGTGGAAACCTGCTGGTGCTTGATTTATTTATCGTCACTCCTGTGCAGGCGGGAGTCCAGTGAGATATGCAAGCGTCAACTGCATGCCACTGGATTCCCGCCTTCGCGGGAATGACAAAACAATGATGTTGCAGTGGTATCCATTAGAGATATTGAGAATGACTCAGACACAAACCAACAACTTGCCAACGGTCCGATTGATGGGAGTGACGCTGCATGCTCTGACGCAGAAGCAGTGTGTTGATCACATCCTTGATCAGTCACAGGCTGGGCAGGGCGGTTGGGTGATCACGCCGAATCTGGATCACCTGCGCCGTTTGGTGCGTGATGCGGATACGCGTGAGCTTTACAGCGGCGCAGACTTGATGGTGGCGGACGGTATGCCGTTGATCTGGGCGTCACGCCTGCAGGGAACACCATTACCTGAACGCGTTGCGGGTTCAGACTTGACCAACACACTCCCCGCAGAGGCCGCCAAACGCGGTCGGTCGATTTACCTGCTTGGCGGTGCCGGTGATGCTGCGAAAAAGGCCGCAGATGTGTTGATGCAACGTCACCCGAATTTGAATATCGCTGGCATTCACGTGCCGGCTTATGGCTTTGAAAACGACCCGTCACAAATGGCGGCATTGGAAAACGCATTGCTTGCAGCCCAACCGGACATTGTTCTGGTTGCACTGGGCTCCCCGAAGCAGGAGGTGTTGATCAAGCATCTCAGGGAGAAACTGCCGGAGACCTGGTGGTTGGGCATCGGTATCAGTTTCAGCTTTGTATGCGGTGATGTGCAACGCGCACCACGTTGGATTCAAAAGCTGGGACTCGAATGGATGCATCGTTTGATGCAGGAACCCAAACGCCTGTTCCGTCGGTATGTCATCGACGGTATCCCGTTTGGGATTGCCTTGTTGACCAACTCGTTTTGGTCAAGATTGGGACGTCCATCAGCTTGAGACCCTGATGGAATTATCCTCTGGGAGTTTTCACCAATAGAAACTTCCGGGGGGAGGGAAAAGTATGACGCAAATACGCACACAGCATCCTGCTGCGCCGGCGACGCGCAGTGCACAGCATATTCTCAGCCGAATCACCGAAGTGGTACTGCTTGCAGGGACGGTACGCCCGACACCTTTGCACAAGCAACTTCAGCGTAGCGGTCTTGACCTGCCCGTCGACGAAAGTCGCTCCATACTCAACCATTGGCAGGATCACATCTCTCATCTGGCAGATCGCCTCAGCCGTGACCATCTTGATACACATGTGATGATTGATTGGACCGCTACGGCGCCGATCTCGGCATGGCCTAATGACAAGGCGGTTATCAATATTGAACGTGATCCGTTGGAACTGCGTGGGACCGGCGGGGTATTGCATGACCTTGCCAAACGTTTTGATGATGAAGACTACCTTTTGGTGATCTCTGCCAATCAAATGTTGTTTGAACCGTTGGATCAAATGGTGTTGGATATGGCCAATCTCGGTGGTGATGTCCAACTGCTTTCTTACGAAGACGGTACCCCGGCGGGGATGATGCTCTGTCGATGTGGTGCCTTGCGAGATATCGCGCCCATCGGCTTTGTGGACATGAAAGAGCAAGCCTTGCCTGTGATTTCGCGGCATCATCAAACATTGGTGTTACGCCGACAAAAAGCCGAAGTCCAACCTATTCGTACATTGGCCAATTATCTGGATGGTCTGCGTCGGATGCATGGACTTGATGATTCTGACATGGTCAACCAAGCTGCATTTAACCTGGTCGAAGTCGGGGCTGAAGTTGACCCCAAGGCATCACTTCGTGAAGCAGTGGTGTTGCATGGTGCTCGCATTGACAAAGGGGCTGTAGTTGCACGCTCACTGATTGGCGTGGGGGCGCATGTCAAAACTGGACAGGTCATCGTGGATCAACTGGTGATGAAATAATACGAATCGCGCTAAACCGCAATGCGGTTTGCATGGACATCAACGCAACATGAAACAACTGCCCAAAACATTATCACGCAACGGTTGGACACCGCGTCATTTGATGGCGGCACTGGTGATGACATTGCTTGGCATTGTCGTGACCATGGATGCTTGGCGTGACATTGTACTGATGATGTGGGGGCAGGAAGAGTTCAATCACATGCTCCTTGTGATTCCCGTTGCGATCTGGCTGGGTTGGGTGCGACGAGCGAGATTGCGCCTTTGCAGACCAACCGGACAGTTACTTGGCGTGGTGATGATTGCAATTGGATGGGGAATTTCCGCCTTTGGGTATTACAATGGTATTGAAGCGCTCTGGCATCTTGGATCGCTATTGATTGTTCTGGGATGTTTCACATGCGTTGCAGGTGCGGAGATGATTGCGTATTTCCTGCCTTGTTTCGTGGCATTACTGTTTTTGATTCCCGCACCGGGCATGATCCGTACGTGGTTGTCGATCCCGTTGCAGGGATTGGTTGCCAGGGCGACAGAGTTTGTGTTCCAGGTGATCGGGGTGCCGGTGATACGATCCGGTTCCTTGCTTTCGATCAACGACATCGACTTGACCATTGCAGAGGCATGTAACGGCATGCGGATGGTTTTTGCCTTGCTGCTGGTGGCTTATTGCTTTGCATTCAGTTTGCCATTGCGTCAGTACGTGCGTGGCTTGGTGCTGGTTATTTCGCCAATATGTGCAGTGATAAGCAACATTATTCGGACGGTGTGTGCGGTTTGGATGTATGCGAATTACCACGAAGCTGCGGATCTATTTCATGCCATTAGTGGCTGGGTGATGCTGTTGGTGGCTTTTGGGTTATTGTTGGCATTGATCCGGTTGATGCGCTGGACATTGGTGCCGGTGACGCGATTTACATTGGCTTACGATTAAGGATTGACCATGGTCGAGAAGATCAAAACTTCAGTCCGATATCGTGGTGCATTGCTTGCCCCCGTGTTAGGCGTGTTGCTTCTTGCAGGGATTATCACCGAGAAAGTGATGATGCACGAACCGATGATCGACGCTTCGCCATACCATGCCCACGTTCGGGATGTTGCGCAGAGCCTGCCGATGATCATGGGGGATTGGGTGGGAACGGATGAACCTGTTCCCACAGCTGCTGTGACACTGCTGCGTCCGAACGTGTTGATATCGCGGCGTTTTGTGAATGTCCGCAGTGGCTTGGTTGCCAATGTTCTTTTGGTTCAATGTACGGATCGCAGAGACTTATTGGGACATTATCCTCCTGTTTGTTACCCGGGGCAGGGCTGGCGGATCACGTCCAATAACCTTTGGAACGTCCGGGTAAAAGAGGTCACGATACCGGCCAAGACCTATAAAATGGTTAAGCCGAGTACCGATAAAGCCGAACGAATGATTGTGGGCAACTTCATGATTATGCCGGATGGACGGCTTGTACGTGATATGACGGGCCTGGGGCGTCTAAGCGATAAAAAAAGTCACAATCCATTTGGTGCTGCTCAAATGCAGGTGGTAGTTCCGGGGTATCTGACTGCGAATGTGCGCGAGCAGATTTTTCGTGAACTGGTTACTGGGCACTTTCCTCTTATCCAAGCCATCGGGGCAGGGGAAAACTACAAGAGACGAGATTAAACCATGACAAACAAAACTCCCGACCAACTACTTATGGCCGAACCCAATTCGGATTGGGAAATCAGCCGTTTTGACATGACCATGCAGATGTTGCGTGGGCGCTGGACACTGGTGGTGATCCTGGCATTGATCCTGGCAGTCACCGGTGCTTTTTTGGGATTTAAGGTTCCCAAGCCGATTTATCGTTCGGAAGGCATCATTGAAATCAAACCGGTTGTACCCCGAATTCTGACTTCTGATGAATCCAATGACCTTCGTGCCCAGTTCGAAGGCTACATCGGTCAGCAGGTCGCTATGCTCAACTCCAAGGAAATCAAGAAAAAAGCCTTGCTCCGTGACGAGTGGCAGGAAGTTGCCCCCGGTACCTCTGGTGGTGATTTTGTGAGCTTTGAGAAGAATGCCATGGCCGAACGTCCCTCTCGCAGTCAGGTGATCGAAATCTACTTCTCCAATACCGACCCCGTTCTGGCCCAGAAGGGTGTCGAATCCATGGCCAAGGCTTATGAAGCCCTGATCAAGGAACGCGATGAAGAAGATAAAGCCATGGTCTATGACATCGTCGTCAGCGAACACAAACGACTGCAGCAGGAACTGCAAGAGGCTCGCAGTGCGATCAAATCTGAAACCAATGAAGTGGGTGCTGATTCACTTGAAGCCATTTATGGTCAGAAAATTCGTCGGCTCGAACGCCTTGAAGAAGATCTTGACCAGGTCCGTATGACGTTGATTGCCATGGATGAATTGACCCGTGGTGCAAACCGTACAGTCACATTGCAACTTATTGCTTCCAACGATCAGGAACTGCGTCGCTTGCTTCGTGAACAGTATCTGGTCAAGCGTGAAATGTCCCGACTCAGTGCTGAGTATGGCAGTGAACATGTTGTCATGCGACAGCAAAAGATGGTTCTGGCTAACCTGCAGGATCAGATCAGCATGTATGTCCAGGAAGTTTCCGGTGAAAGTGGAACCAACGGTAGCGGTGAAATGCTCCGTCTCAAGGCCCAGGAGAAGGGGCTGAAGGCGCTGCTTGGCCGAGTCAACGATGAATTGGCTGTCATTGGACGCAAAGAATTGTACTTAAGCCAATTGCGTGACAAGGAAGAAGCACTGCTTGAAAAGGTTCAACTTGCAGAAACTCGTATTGAAGAGTTGACTGCCGATGCTGCTGCATCGGGGCGTATCAAAGTTATCAGCTATGGTGACGTTCCCGCAGGTGCCTACTCTGACCGCCGCAAACTCGCAGCTGTTGCTGGCTTCATGTTCGGTGGCGTGCTCGGATTCGGCATTGTGCTCTTCATCGCCTGGCTTGACCCGAGCATCCGCAACATGGATGATCTGGAACTCACCGTGGCCTTGCCGCGTCTGGGCGTCCTGCCACAGCTTCCCGATGATCTAACCGATGCCGAAGCCATCACCACTGCTGCTCACTGTGTACACAACATCCGAACCAAGATGCAGATTAGTTCCGTCCGCGACAACAACCACGTCTTTGCAGTTACCAGCTGCGGTCCTGCAAGTGGCAAGAGCTCGCTGGTCATGGCACTTGGTCTGTCCTTCTCGGGCACCGGTGGTCGCACACTGCTCATTGACTGTGACCTCGTCGCAGGTGGCCTGACTCGTCGCGTCGAAGACATCATCCCAACCCAAAGCCGTCATCCGCTGGTCAAGGCCGGCCTGGTCTCCGAAGCACAGCTTAACAAGGCACGTGTTCAGAGTCAGGAAGAAGGCCGTTTCCTTGTGGAAGTCCTCGTGGAAAATGGCGACATCAATGGTCGCGATGCCGATCGTGCCAGTAAGTTACTTGAAGCTTCACAGCGTGGCCTGATGGATGTTATGAACGGCGACAACATCGAAGACTGCGTCCTTGAAACTGAAATCCCCAACCTTTACGTGCTCTCGATCGGTAATGCTACCGAACACGACATCAGCCGCCTGTCCCTCACCGGCATGCAGCGTGTGTTCGAAGCAGCTCGTGAGAAGTTTGACAACGTTATCGTCGACACTGGCCCGACCCCCGGTTCTGCTGAAGCAGCCCTGGTCACCGCCGCCGCCGATGGTACCGTGGTCGTCATCACCCGTGGCGAAGATCGCCTCGAAGTCAAGCGTGCCACCGACGAACTCAAACGCAACAACGTCCACGTCCTGGGTATCGTCTACAATCGTGCAGATGACTCGGACATGGAACTCTCTGGTGCAACCTCTGTCAGCCGTCGTTCCAATCGCCCGACGGGCCACAGCTCGCTGCGTGTCGATGACAGCTACAGTCACTCAAGCCTTGGAAACCTTGGCAGCTCCGTTGCCATGGACTCGGGCCATGACAAAGCTTAACGGCTTTTGAACTTCAAAAACTCAACGAGCACCGAGTTAACGCCCGGTGCTCGTTTTCAAAACGGATGTCGTGAAAAGAGACGAACAGGTTCGACACCTTAGCAGCGACACCACGTGTCGCTGACCCCAGAACCATGACGCAAGCAACCATACAATCCACCGAGCTTCCGATTGCGGATCATCAAGATCCGACAATCTTCGGCTTAACACCCACACAATTGCATGACCGATTCTGGGCTGCACGTGGCGTGCAGGTGGTCCGGCAGGGCGAAGCCTCGCAGATCGTCCCCGATGCCGAGTTGTATTTGCTTGCTGATCCCCGAACGATGACCATCTTTCAGTTGCGCCCGATTCTGGATGTGCTCAACTGGATGAAACCCGATGTGCTGTTCCTGCGGTTGCATGACACCAACGAACATGGCTATCGCGAACGTGCGGTCGCCGATGAAGACGGACGCTTCATTCGCTTCGAACGCATCTACGACGGCGGAGATTCACGTTTGGCCCGTGTCGCTTTGACAGAAGATCTTGACCTTGCCAAACGCTGGCAGTCCGCTACAACACCACGCGATGGTTGGCGGAATCTTCGCTACACCGTGCAGCGCCGCCTGCGCGCGACACGTTCGGTGGATGCATCGGTCTATGATCGGAGCCTTGAAGTCGAGCGAATGAAGTTCGTCGATGATCTGATCTCGGTTTGGCCGCACCCTGATGCCACCATTAGCCGTCTTGCAAAAGCTGGCGAAAGCGCCTGGATCGATTCAGACGCAACGGTTGGCAAACAGGTCCAACTTATAGGTCCGGTTTGGATCGGTGCAGGTCGTATGATTGATGTCGAAGTGCCGGTTGTCGGCCCCGTTGCGCTGTGGGATGCCCCTGAGCACAAACCCGAACCTGAAGACATCCGCTGGTTAGCCATCGAACGTTCCAAAAGCTTTGCTCGTATCGGCAAGGTTAATGTCCGCGAACTGACTTCGCTTGAAGCCTTTGGTAAACGGACCTTCGATATTCTCTTTGCACTCACGTTCCTGCTGTGTACCACGCCGATTTATCCACTCGTCATGCTGCTGATTTACCTGGAAGACGGACGCCCATTTTTCTTCGGACATATGCGCGAAACGGCAGGGGGCAAACAATTCCCTTGCTGGAAATTCCGATCCATGCGCAAGGATGCAGAGGAAATCAAAAAACGCCTCATGGCTGAGAATAAAGCGGACGGTCCCCAGTTCTTCATCGAAGATGATCCGCGCATGACGCGCATCGGAAAGATCATTCGCAAACTTAATATCGACGAATTGCCCCAGTTCTATAATGTGCTGTGCGGTCATATGTCCATCGTCGGACCTCGGCCTTCGCCATTCAAGGAAAACCAATACTGCCCGGCATGGCGTGAAGCACGTTTGTCGGTTAAACCCGGTGTCACCGGACTCTGGCAGGTCAAACGTTCCCGACTCAAGGGACTCGACTTCCAGGAATGGATTCGCTACGACGTGCAATACGTTCAGGAACGCAGCTGGCGATTGGACCTGTGGATTATCATTCAAACGGTCAAAGTCACGCTGGGTGCGATTTTCAAATCCAAATGATCTTGTACGGATCAAATACACTGACGCTGTTTGTCATGCGTAACACCATCATTGAAAAATCTCGACGACGTCTTTTGGTGCTGACCATAGGGACACTTTTTGTCTCTTTGTTTGGTGGGGGACTCTTTGCGCTGAATCAATGGCAATCTGATAAGCAATACCAGTTGATGCGGCGTGAAGTCCAGATGGCCATGCAGCAGGGCCGTTACGATGATGCGATCGAACAGTTGACACATGGGCTGGCATTCTGGCCAGGTGATTCGTTACTCCTCCAAGACTATGTCATAGCGCAGAAACATGTCCGGGATTCGGCTGATCAGAATCTGACGTTGACCATTGAAGTCCTCAGCCGATCCATGCAGTCCAATCCGCATATGCAGCAGGCTGCTGAGCAGTTGGTTTCATTGCATATGGTTAGCGGTGATGCCGCCCAGGCTTTAAAGGTGGCGGATTTCGCGCTTGAACATGATCCTGATAACACACAGATGATCAAGCGTCGAGCGCTGGCCTATATTCGCATCGGAGACTTCAAACAAGCGATTGATGATGTGGATCAGTGTATTGTGAATCTGCCAACGGATTATGATCTTTATCTGCTTCGACTTTATTTGGCAAAATTACAGAATGTTGGCGCACCACTAATGACCGAGCTGGTGGCATCCTGGCGTCCGCATTTACAAAATGAAGCCTGGTATCAAGCATTGATGGGTGTTAACTGCAGACTCAACCAACTCCATGAACAAGCGATTTCCTGGTTTACACAGGCAGCTTCTCAGAAGCTTGATGATCCAAGACTTATCCAATTACTCATTGGACAACTTGATAGTCTTGGTCAGTATCAAATAGTAGATGGTTGGCTGGAGACAGTGGATGTTCAGCAGATGCCAACGTTACTCTATGACAAAGCGTGGCGTCTCTGGCAAAACAAGTCCGATCAATCACTGCTCAAGCTTGAACATCAGGATCAACCAGCTGTCATGGCGCTGCAAATTTTTGCATGCAAACGAACCGGGCAAGCACAGCGTGGTGATCATTTGCTTTTAAGATTAGCAAACCTACCATCCACAACTGCCAATCGAAATTGGCTTAAGCTCATACACCTGTTGGTTAATGATGTGGACAGTCACCCCTTGCAAAGGATTGAAGCGGCACGGCAGGTGCGCATGACTTGTTCCAACCATGATCTTGCTGAGGTGGTACTCGCTCAGCAATATGAAAAGCTTGGTGAACAAGAAGCATCGTTGGATGTCTGGCGAACATTATCTAACACCACGCCGAGATGGACTATGCCTCATCTTCAGCAGTCGCGTTTGTTGCTTGAAACGGATCATCCGATGGCTGCTGCAGCAGCTGCGAGAAAGGCGTTAGCTTGTGATCCCAGAAGTATTCATGCTGGCGTCTTACTGATTGAAGCCTTGCTTCGATCCGACCGCGAATCAACACAACAGATGGCACATTCCGTGTTCAATGACATGGCTGATAGTCTATCTGCGGACACACGTCTGTTATTGCAGGCAAGGCTTTTTCAGCCACTTGAGGTTCGCCTGTCTGTTGATCAGGCGATTGATCAACGTCAAGTCATAACTCCCGAGACCTGGTTGGAATTGGCACAGATCAGCTTGGAGCGACAGGGGGATTGGCATGATGCTTGCCTAGCACAATTTGAGCAACATCATCCAATCACACCGCTTTGGATGTTGCTCAAGGCCAAAGCGTTGCAGAATGAGGGGCAAGACATAGCCGCACGGGAGTTGATCAATCAGACGGTGCAAAGTCAGACACTCAGTCAACCGGAGCAGGTGCTTTCCTGGCAGTTGGCTCAGGCGAAATATCTGACAACCACCACCGACCTTTTGGCAAGTCACATTGCATGGCAGCATTTGCTTGAGAAATATCCGCATACGTTGTCTGTTTGTCAGGCAATTTTGAGTTTGCCAAGAGCTCAATGTCAACCGCAGCTCAGGGAACAGGCGGTCAGGCAACTCAAGGCACTTACCGGTCCATATGCGATTCGTTGGCGATATGAACAGGCTGCATTGATGTTAGATCAATCCCGTGACAACACAGCTCTGAGCCAGGCGACGTTGTTGCTTCATGACGCGTTGAAATGCTCCCCTTCAGCCATGAATTGTCGCGTGCTGTTGATGCAATGTTTACAGATGATCGGAAGTGAGCAGGGCGTACTCGAACAGGCACATGCCATTCTCAACATTGATCCATACCATCCTCAGGCGATGGAGATTCTCAAACAAGCCAGAAGTTGAGTCATGCACTCATTCTGGAAAGTAATCAACACGATCCACGGCCGCAGTCAGTCTGCGGTTTTTTTTATGCGCATAAAACCAGCGTCGCGTTGTGACGTGGTACTTCATACCTATCGCGTTTTGTACAAATATTTGCCGCCTATCTAGGCACGCGAGGGGAATCCAACGACTTTGATTGGCACAGCAAAGCCGCTGGAAGTTGCGCAGCAGATTCCTTCGGGTGGTGTCTTGGAGGAAGCGAGAATCAAGCGTCAGGTCACTGCGCAAAACGATCTAGGCAGATCGTGATGCAAACGGCAATAGGCGTGTCGTCCGAATGACGTATTTGAATTGTCGAATTATTGGATTCATTGCAGTGTTTATGGGCATGGCAACACTGGCTGATTTACAGGAAGGTATGACAAATGCCTGCTTTTTTATGGACCGTACATCAGTCATTTGCCTGGATCATGCTTTATGTTTGACGGGAACGTCCACGACGACGCAGCAGCAACAGAGAACCCAATCCCAGGACGCAGATGCTTGCAGGTTCTGGAACGGATTGAGCACGAACACGACGGCTGACCTCAAAAGACAACGGCAGGGCGGTCCCTGTCTTGGCCATACTCACCAATGAAGCATTGCGTCGGGGGCGTTGTTCCTGTGTGTTAACCAATGTGCGATAGCTGCTGTCGATGGCTGCAAGAATCGTCCCATCACCACAGCAGGCCATCCATGTTGAATCCATTGGTAATTGGTTGGTACCGTTGCCACGAATGGTCGGACCTTGACCGATGAGTTGCATGGTCTGAAGGTCGGGGACGTTTTCGATGGCTTGGCTTGATGTCGCGAGTAATGCTGTCAACGGTGAAAGCTGAATGTAGGTAATCTGCTGCATGAAATCACGAGCTTGTGATTCGGATGCATCGTGACTGGCAGCAATTGAAGCTTGCTTTGATGGATGGCGGGTGCTTGCCCAAGGTGTGACTTCACCGGAAAAAAGCGGTGTCGAAATGTTGTGATCGTCGGTTTGGTCCCAGACCGCTGCAGACGCAGGATAGAGTTGGCTGAACGTGATGAACAGCACAACAAGACCATATGCAAAATGCCTGGCGGAGCGACTCATATACGTCCGTTCCCCTCCAAATGCGTCCAATTTGATCCAAAAGGCATTGGATCACTTTCTCCACATGCAGTGTAATCCCTCTTTTACCCAAAACAATTACTAGCTACCAAAACATGTAAAAGCACCCGTATTGAAGGCGGTTTAAGCATGGGGTAGAGGTTGTAATGATTATATCGATTGTAGTGGTTGTATGGTTTGCAGGGGCTTGGAGATTTAAGTTGTGTTAACGAGCGATAATAAAGCTTGGGACAGACTTGAACTCCAGAGATAATAAATTGTGTTCACAGCGACGCCGTATGCACAAGGGTGACGTTCTGAACGAGGGAGGGACCACGTGAGACAAACCTTCGGATGTATACTCCGTCGGCCAACCCGGGGAGATGTACTGGCAAATCTGTTTGTACTTGTATTCTTGGGGCTGTTGACGATTACGCCCATATGTGTAGCTCAAGATAACGGGGCACAGACATCGATCATTGCGCCTGAGCTGTTAACGCAGGTTGACCAGTTGCTGGCAACGGAATTACAACCGATCAAGCAAGATGACTCACAGGGCATGGGAACATTGGTCAGTCAGGCTCAAACAGGTAATCAGGCTGATCATCACATGCATCACCATCCAATGAGTGACACACAACTCAATGTGACTGCAATTCCACTTCCCAACGCCTTTGGCATGGCAGCACTTCTGCTTGGTATCTTGTTGCTGACCTACGTGATCCAGCGTTCTCGATCCGTTGTTGCCTGACCCTTGACGATCATTTTGAGCAATAAAAACGCCGTGCAAGTCTGACATGCATGGCGTTTTGTTTTTCTCGGTTTTGCGTCGGTTTACTCGTCGACAGGTGGGACCTGTTTGACATCAGGACTGGCGTTGACGGTTTGGGGTTGGCCAATCCAACCTTTGAGATATGCACCCAACCCGATGAGAACAATCACTGCAGCACAGGCTGCCAAACCCATCAATGGGCGGAACAGTTCGTTGTGCGCTTCATTAAGAAGAATGGCTTTGTCGCGTGATTCTTCCATTTCCATACCAACCTGATCCAGGGCTTCAGGACTCAGTGCCGTGATGCTTTTGGGATTGGGGGCCTTGTACTTCAGTGGGTCCTCGTACAGAGAAACTGGCTGTGGCGGTTTGAGATGACGGTCATGACGCGACATGTCAAGATCTTGATCTTCTATCGTATTGGGCTCAGTTGATTGATTGATCTGATCAGCTTGTGACATCAGGGCATTGGTGACACGTTGACGGAATAACTCTGCTTGCTGCTGATCAGTGAGTGTTTGAAGTGATGCCTGAAACAGCACCTTGGCCAACGGTTCACCGGATTGGTTGGCACGATCGCACAGTGTCGCGAGTTGCTGGGCATCATCCCAAATCGCACGGTGATAACCAGCACAATTTTGTGATGAGGTCTGTGCATCCACCGTGATATCCGGTGTCTGGGGAACAACCAGATTCTCTGGACAATCCGAGCCTTCCGTGGGCTGATTTTTTTGCGTTTCCTGCTCCATCTCCTGTCTCTCTTTCCCCCGCAAATTTTTGGTTACAAACAAGCGCTTTGGCTTGGATCATCCAATATGTGCGGACCCTACCCACGGATTATTTCGTCCATATCAAGGGTAGACTGAAGCTTGATCACTGTGGAAAGTCGATCTTTTTTGCTGCTGTGGTGCTACAAAACTTCAGGTTCATCCAGTTTGTGACTTGCAGGTGGAATTATTCGGACATTGCATCCCATTGGTAGATTGACGGGGCATTTGCTCGGACCCTTGATTCGGTGATACCATGGCGGTCCTATATTCCAATACAGATCATCAAAAAGGGTACCGTTTTGCAGAGAACCGCTTTTTACAAATTTCATGCTGATCGTGGCGCCAAGTTCGTGGATTTTGCCGGCTGGGAGATGCCGATTTCTTTTGGGTCGGTGATCGATGAGCATAATCAGGTCCGCGAAAAGGGCGGGTTGTTTGACGTGTCTCACATGGGCCGTTTCAAACTCACCGGACGACACGTCCGTCGCCTGCTTGAACGGGTTCTGACGCGCTACATCACCGACATGGCAGATAAGTCATGTCGTTATGCCTTGATCTGCAATGAGCAGGGCGGTGTGATGGACGATGTGATTCTCTACAAGTTCCCAAGCCATTACATGCTGGTGGTCAACGCATCTAACCGTGAGAAGATTTTCAATCATCTTCATCAGGTCGCCAAAGACGAAAATATGATCGCCAAGATCGAAGACCAGACCGAGTCCACTGCCATGGTCGCGCTGCAGGGCCCCAAGGTCATGGAGAAGATTGGCGAGTTTTCACGTGAGGTGCCCACACTCAAGCGATACACCTTCTGTGAGAAGAATCTCTTGATTCTGAAAATGACCATCAGCCGCACGGGCTACACCGGCGAAGACGGCGTTGAAGTCATCATGGGTTCGATGATGGCAGAGAAGGCCATCAAGCTCCTGGTCAAGGAGTCACCCAATGCTGAAGAAAACGTGATGGGGTCGGTCGGTTTGGCTGCCCGTGACACCTTGCGTCTGGAAGCCGCCATGCCGCTGTATGGTCATGAACTTTCTGAGACCATCGATCCGCTCAGTGCCGGTTTGCAGTTTGCTGTGAATCTCAACAAGGACGAGATGGACCGTGGCGAAACGTTCATCGGTCAGGACGCGCTGAAAACCATTCTTGCAGACGGCATCAAGCAAAAACGCGTCGGCATCAAGTTCGATGGCAAACGCACGCCACGCCAGGATATGGCGGTGACCGTCGATGGCAACAAGGTCGGTTTTGTCACCAGCGGTTGCCTGTCCCCGACATTGGGTTATCCCATCGCCATGGCATATGTCGATGTCGCCCAATCCGAAATTGGTACCAAGCTTGCTGTGGATCTTGGCAATGGTAAGCATATTGATGGCGAAGTCGTCGCCTTGCCGTTCTACAAGAAATCATAATCACTCACCAAACAACACACGTACACCAAACACCGGATGGTTGCCATTCGGTGTTTTTTATGGTTGAAATGTACGTCTGGTTAGTGCACATCAAACAATTCATCTTCATGCGACCGTTGATTTCGTCATTCCCGCGCTGGCCCGAATCCAGTGGTATTCTGTGACGCTTGCAAGTTCCACTGGACTCCCGCCTGCACGGGAGTGACGGAAGGTGGAGATTCGTTATTTGAATTGATCTTACGCGAACTGCAGTAGCAATCGGATCAACGATTCGGGGCATCGGCATCCAGCCACACTATCCACAGTTGCCGATCATGCATGGGCATTTGAGCTTGCTTGATGAGATAAGGTTTGATCGCGTCCAGCATCAATTCATACTCCGACGGATGGAGCACCAGCGTGCATTGAGCATGGTCTTTGAGAATCGTTTGGACATCCAAAGCGGGTGGCAGGTTCGAGGTTGGACGTTTGGCGTAGTAAAACAACTCCGGCTGATCGTAAGCAACTTTCCGGGCAAGGACGATTTGCTGTGGCGTGTCACGGGTTAAGTCGATCAGCGATTTGGCAGCGATGACGCCACCACGGTTTTGTTCACGAATACACATGTTTGAGATGGGCACGGTGAGTGTTGCAAGCACGAAAGCAAGACCGATCAAAGCTCTGGTGAATCTTGATTTTCTCAGATGCCATTCACTGCTGATACCTGCGACGATGGCGATGGACAAGGCGATGATACTTGTAGCAGTGATGTGTTCATTCAAATGAATCAAGATACCCGACAGAATCACGTGTCCGATGACCAGCATCCAGAGAAATACACCAACAAGTTTGCTGGTCACCTGTTGCAACTTGGTTGCATGCTGTTTCGCGAGCCATTGGCTCAGAAAAATCCCCATGATGGGGCAGAGCAATGGTAACACTGGATAGGCATATCGCGGCTTATGCGTCGCAGCCAGCATATACACCATGACACTCAAAACGATCGTGCCACGCAGGTACCGTAGCATGCGCCTGGTTCTCGGTTGAATATCAACTGGTCCCTTGAGCAAACGTTGCATCACGATCAATCCCAAGGACACCGGCAAAGCATAAACCAGCAGCATCACTGGCAAGAGCATCGCTTTAAGATAGTCTTTCATATGTCCTGTGACGTTGCTGCTCATCTCCGTTAAGCCGCGGGTGTCCGCCTGCCCGAATTGGTCCTGAAATTGTTGATAAACCAGATAGCTCCACGCCAGCAGTGGCATGGTTCCAATGATGACGGGCAACAGCAGACGCCAATCCCAAGGTTTTTGGGCTGACTTGTAATCCAGGCAGCTCGGCATCACCCATGCACTGAGAATCACCGGCAAGCCAGCATGGACCTTGAGCATCAACGTGGCAGCGATGCCAATGAAAACCATTAGTATCAGCACCAGAGTCTGCTTGAGATGGATTTGCTTGTTTTGCAGTGACAGTAAACCCAACGCTGCAATCACCGCAAAACAGGTGTTGGCTGCATCAATGTCAGCGGATCGACTTTGCCCCCAAAGTGGCAGTAAACAGGCGAAAGCCAACCCCGTACACCAACCCGCTGTTTTCCCAGCTAGCCAACTTGTAAAGGCGACCAGTGTTGCTGCAAGGAACCCCGTGCACAATACGGCAGGCAAACGCCATATCCACGGGGTGCTTATGCCAGTGATGCATTGGAGACTGGCGATGAACCAGTACTGCAACGGGGGTTTGCGAAGATAGACATTGTCCCACAAGTGCGGCACAAGCCAGTCACTGTTCTGCACCATCTGGTCCGCCGTCAACGCGCGATGACCTTCTGTCCCAGCCAAGGGCGGAGCCCCCAGTTGCCAACTGTGCAACAGTACGATCAGCAGTCCGACGATGAGCGTCGGTTGCCAGGCGATGGATGTTGGCCGTGTTGGTTTAAGTGTGGTAACAGGATTCAGGGGATCACTCGGTTAACTGCGGTATCGGATGGGGGACTTGATCAATGATGCCCTGGGCTTGAAGTTGCATGGCCAGATCAGGCATGATGCGATTGAGAAACGGCAGGAGTTGTTCATTGCGATTTGACGAAAAGTCATAGTCTTTCATGTGGTCCAACGCTGTGTCTGCCGATTCCCCCTGGACCAGCATTTTGTAGCAGGCCAGAACCCCGCCGGTGCGATTGACGCCTGAGCCGCAGTGGATCATGGTGATCTTGCCAGCACGTTGTGCTTTGGCCAGCAGGGACACGGCCTGCACGTAGCTTCCGACGGTCCCCGTGCCGTCACCTTTCATGGCGATGGCGGTGCGGTCGATATTGAGTTTGGCCGAAGCCTGTTGTTCGGGGAGTTTATCCGGATCACCGGGCGTGTCTGCCCCGAGCGAGATGATGGTTTGGATGTTGTGCTTCTGCAGTGTGTATTCGCACATCGCATCGCTCATCTCACTGCTGCGGTAGAGTCCGGGTTCGACCATGCCCCAGCGTTTGACGATGAATTGCTCTTCGAGAGCATCCCATGCCACGGCTGCGGTGCTGATCAACAGGATGCAAGTGATGATGATCATCAACGGTTTATGTGATTTGTTCTGTTGTTTCGCGTTTTTTGTGCTAGACCGTTGCGCATGCGGACGTGTCATTTGCAAACTCCCTTAATGACTTGGGGGAATCCCTTTTGCCCGACATGAGAGTAAGGCTTCAGCATGAGTCTGCGGTTATCTGGCAGTTACTTTTGGATGCGCATCCAGTGAGTTTATGATGAAATAGGTTTGGATTTTGATCGTACAAGAACGGTGAGGTTTGCGATCAAGAATGTGATTACTGCATGTCCAGCAGTTGGCGGATTTGATTGGCAGTGGTTTGCTGTTGGTTGATGCGATAGTCCTTGGGACTCACGCCGGTGCTTTGCTTGAACCAGTTGGTGAAATGAGCAGGCTGCTTGAATGCCATCGCAAAGGCCAGTTGCTTGACAGGCATCTTGGAACTGATGAGCATGGTGCAGGCAAAATTCAATCGCTGCATCTGGGCATACGCTTTGGGCGTCATGCCGACGTGGGAGACAAACAGGCGATTGAGTTGGCTGATACTCAACCCCGCATGTTGCTCGATGTCTGCCCGACTGTAAGGGGCGTGACAGGCGGTCTGTTCAATGTAACGCATGGTATCGTTGACGCGCTCGTCGGTGACAAATCGCATGTTCAACGGGTAAGCCATCTCGCGCATGCATTGGTGATAAGCCATGACCCACTTGAGCATGGCCTGCTTGAGTTGAATGTACTGAGGCAGTGAACAATTCTGCTTGAGCATGCCTTCTTCCATGAAGGGCAATGTCGGTGCCAGATGCAACACGCGCTTGCAAATCCGCGTCAATGTGTTGGCAGCTTTATTGAGACTGGCAAAGCGCATGTCATCAAACGTGATCCATCGATCGTGTTTGTAGAGCATCTGCTGATTGGGCCAACTGATGATCGAGCGGATGGAGATGATCCTCGCATCGTCGGAAAAGTCGTGTTCAATCTTGTCCGTCACTGGGAAAAACCACTGTCCCTGCTCAACACGGATCGTCCCTGCTGTCGGACTGGTGGCCTGAACATGGCCACGCAGAATCCGCCACGCAGCGATGGTCATGAACTCCGGACCGACGTGATGTAACTCCTGGGGTTTGCCTTCGTAGGCCCAGACAAGTTTGACGCGCATGCGATCCCAGTCCAAGTGACGTAGTTCGACATGTTCAGGAACAGGGCTCATGCGCAATTATTGTAATTTTTTACGCAATCTCGGCAAGCGGTTTTACGCTTTTGTCTTCACCACGCAACCTACACTTACCCATAGATTCGTTAATGCTCTGCCAGGTTGGACGCTGGTCGCGACCTGCGATCGGCTTGTGAAAGGAATCCACATGACCCGCTTTCGAGAACATGGTTTCACGCTCATCGAGTTACTGGTGGTGATTTCAATCGTGGCATTGCTCATTGCGATTCTCCTGCCGGCCCTGGCAAAAGCGCGCAAGTCGGCAACACGTGTGCAGTGTCAGACGCGGCAGCATAACTTGATGATCGCAACACTGGCCTTTGCGACCGACAACAATGATCAACTGCCTAACCGTGGTAAACCGGCTTATCCCCATGCCACCTCCGCCAACACCGGCAGCATTTACTTCGTCGACGCCAATCCCTCAGACCCATACCCGCTGAACGTCTGGCATCGCAATTACATGCAGGCTTCGCGTGGCGAGAGTCTCTTTTGCCCCGGTGAATTGACCAATGATGCAACCCGTCGAGCTAATGCCCCTGGTTACAACAAAGAATGGATGACCTATCAGTACTTCGGTGATGCAGATATTCAAAACCGGTGGGGCTGGGGCCAATGGCGCAGCAGTCGAACGCTGCTCGATCCCAATGATATACACGCTTCACCCAAGACGCCGATCTGGAGTTGCATTACGGCCAGGTATAAGGCTACGGATTTATGGCTTGCCCATGACTCAAACAGCGGCCCGAAGACCGATGGGCAGAACTCCGCCCAATTGGATGGTTCGGTCAAGTGGGTGAATTTTGACAAGCTCGAATGGGTGGTCTACAGCGGTAGCCTTGAGTTCTACCGTTGGAACATGCAGTGATGCGTGTATCACTGACCACAACCATCAAGCAGGTGTCGGCTGAGCGGTGATGCATGTCCTGCAGATGATCAGGGGGATGGCGATGGCCGTTTTGCGTGATGTTCCGTGAAAGCTGCTGATGTGACGGGCTTCAGCACGATCTGATCAATCAAAACTCTGAGCTGCTTTGTCCAGGTCTGATTGGATATTGAAGGATTGGTGCAGGCGGGTGATGTGGAAGATTTCGTTGACGGACGGTTGAACCGCAGCCAAACGCAGTTGGCCGTTGGCCGTGTCGAGCTTGCGGTATATGCCGATGAGTTCACCGAGGATGCTTGATGAAAGGTGTTCGACCATACTCATGTCAATGATCACGCGCGGGTTGGATCGACGGGCGATGATGTCATCGACAATCCCACGGAGTTTTTCCACCCAGGATTGGCCCGTGAGAAATTGGCCCAACGGCTTGACCAATACGATCCCATCGTGACTTTTCTTTACCTCAACTGGACATTCGCTGGTGTTTGAATTCATGGATCAATCTTGTTGTGCGTTTTGGTGTTTTGTAGGCAGGAAGTGGACGTATTCTAACACAATCCCCATGTGATCACACCCAATAAATGACCTTAATTTTGGTTCACCGATCTTTGACGCGTACTGCGGGAACACCCATATAGACACCGCGCGGTTGTGTGTCTTTGGTGAGGACAGCATTGGCGCCGATGACGCAGCCGTGTGCGATGCGCGTGTTGGCAAGGACGGTGGCATTGGCGCCGATCCAGATGTCCTGCTCCAAGGTGATTGGGCCGGTGAGGCCGGGAACTTCTGCCATGCGATGGTCGACAACATGGTGGTCATGACCGACTGTTGCAAAAACGACATGTGCAGCGATGTTGCAATAAGGCCCAATCTCCAGGCCACCATGACCGTAGAGAATCGCATTGGGCGCAAAGTGCGAGTGATGTCCGATGTGAATAAAGCTATTCTCACCGCTTCCAATCGAAAGGTAGACACCAGGATAAAACGTCACGTGATCCTCGATGATCAGTTCCCCTTTACCTTGGATAAAGACATTGGGATAGAAGGTCACATGATCACCGATCCTGCCAACACGGAGTTGTTCGTGCAGGTGAAAGCCGTGCATGATGTTGACATGATTACCGACACTTAAGCAGTGGGGGACATGGATGGTCACGTTGGGATCAATCTGAACGTGATCACCACACGCTTTGAGTTCTTCGCGGATGTCATTCATCGGTTGATAGTTTAAAGCAAATGATGTTACCCAGAAACCCGGCAAGAGTGACCGGGCCATATTGCCGAGTCATTTTGACTCGGTTGGCTTTGATTCAGCAGCTATTTGTGGGGTTATACCAATCTCGGAAAAAACGCATGTGTTGTACTAATTTTGAGCACCGGATGTGAATCCGTGCAGGTACCTTGATGCGTCTTCAGACCTGCACCGCATTGACATGCGATACTCATTCATTCATTCATGAGTTCATATTGGGATTGGTATGATGTGGTCTTGCGAAAACGGTTGCCAAAAACAAAACACGGGACACATTCGCATGCATCCTGTGTCATCAATTGGCGTTGATCGGCATATAAATTTGTGAATAAATCAAATAAGAACTGGAAAGTTTACCGCAGATAATCGCCTTCCAAAGTCACGCGGATTTTCTTCAGAGCCTTGTTCTGGATCTGACGAACGCGTTCCTTGGTGACACCAATTAACCGTCCCACCTCCTCAAGGGTCAACGGTTCAGCATTGGGTTCTTTATGCAGCTTCTCACCAATGGCAAAGCGGTGTTCAATCACCTGTTTTTCGACCTTGGTCAGATCCGCTGTGTTTTTATTGAGAATATGCAGGACTTCGTTGGCACAGTCCTGTTCATGGCCTTCGCGACAACGTTCCATGTAGTCCGAGCGTTCCATCTTCGGATCAAAGTCCGCTGGGAACATCTGGCGGTAACGTGTGTGCTTCATGCCACTGCGTGAGAATGCTTTGAGAATCGCACGGCAGGCATAGGTCGAAAACTTAAAGCCACGGGAGACGTCGAATTTATCGACCGCGCGAAGCAGGGCCATGTTGCCTTCACTGACAAGGTCCGCAAAGTCCATGTCCACACTTCGGGTCCGCTTGGCCATCGCCAGAACCAAAGCCAGATTCGTCTTGGCGATTTTGTGACGGTAATACTCTGAGCGGTCATACCACTGAAGCATTTCGTCGGATTGGTCGTGGGGGGGATTGTCCAAAGCAGCGATCTCGGCTTTGATCAGCCAGACGCGATAGCGACAATAATTGAATCGTAAGAACAATGTCTGTTCCTGCTCCGTAGAAAGAAGCAGAGACGATGCCTGACGCAGACTCGCTGACGTCGGAATCTCCATCACGGGGCGATACCAACTGGTATCGGGTTCTTCGATCGTCGGCAACTCTTCGAAGAGCTTGGCTTCAAAGGATGATTCGTGGAAGTCCGAATGATCAATGAAGTCAAACGACTCGGAGAAAATACACCTGAGAAATGGGACTTTGGTCTTAGGAACGCGATTCCACCACTGCGGGTCAGAATCTTGTAGCCCAAGTGCCTTCCCATCTTCAGGCAACTTTGCCGTACTGAGTGCAGTACTCATGTGGCCAACCTGCCTCTCAAACTGTCGGGATACCCTATCCCTGTCTCTCTCTATCTCTTCCCGCTGCTTTTGAAGACCCGATAAAAGACTTGGACCGGGTTCATTCGACTCACAGCACACACTCTCTGCCCTTAAAGTTACACTGTTTTACGAGAAGATGTTTCGGATTGGTTAGATTTTTTTATTTTTTTTTGAGTTTTTTCGTTCCAAACCTAACATTTCATTGATCGACACAATGGGTTATCGGGTGCCACTTTTTCGGTTTATACCCTTTGTTTCAGATTATCAAATGATAGGCGTGTCTTAATTAAATATTTGAAAATAATTGAATTACGTCAGGAATAATGCCTTTGTTAACTTGATTTGAAACAGTGAAGCCTTTAGGATTTGACCTAGGAAATGGTTGACTATGCCCAATTCGGGATAAGTCAACCAATAAGACACCTTAAGACCTTTTTTATGCACGTGAAGGAGCCAATACCATGGCCTACGAAGTCCCCAGTCTGACTTATTCGTTTGATGCACTTGAACCGCACATTGATGCCAAGACGATGGAAATTCATCATGACAAGCATCATGCTGCCTACGTTTCCAAGCTTAATGCCGCAGTTGAAGGCCTGGATGTGCCTGACTGCATTTGCTCTCTGATCAGTGATCTGAGCAAGCTTCCTGCCGATAAGCAGGGCGCTGTGCGTAACAACGGTGGCGGTCACGCCAACCATACACTGTTCTGGGAAATCCTTGCTCCAGGCGGCGCTTCGGCACCGACGGGTGATCTGGCCGCTGCCATTGCGTCGGACCTTGGTGGTTTTGATGCCTTTAAGGAAGCTTTTTCCACCGCTGCTGCAACACGCTTTGGTTCCGGTTGGGCCTGGCTGTGCGTCGGTGAAGATGGCAAGCTCTTTGTCACCTCGACTCCCAACCAGGATAGCCCCTGCATGGCAGGCGTTGTCGAAAAGGTTGGCAAGCCCATCCTCGGTTTGGACGTCTGGGAGCACGCTTACTATCTGAATTATCAGAACCGTCGCCCCGACTACATCAACGCGTTCTTCAACGTGATCAACTGGGACGTGGTGGCTGCCAACTACACCAAGTCCAAGAGCTGCTGATTTAACAGCATCTGGCTAAAACAACATCACCGCACGGAGCATCCCGCCTTGCTTCGTGCGGTTTTTTGATGTCCAGATTTTATTGGACCAATGCCTACCTTTTCTTCCGACGCAAACGAACTTGAACCAACAAGACATTGTCTCACGCCAAGCCCGCAAAGCGGCTGTGTTGTTTGTCAAGGCTATTGCCTCAGGCGCCGGCAGCTTTTTTCCCCGGAAGGGCTTGGGCCTGAGCACATAGCGAATTCACGTGCACCAGCAACTTCCGAGCACAGGCACATAAGGCGACCTTCTTGGCTTTGCCCGCAGCGAGCAGACGTTGGTAAAAATTACGCAGCACCGCATCATGCCGAACCGCAGATAAACTGGCCATGTACAACGCGCGTCGCACCACGGCTCGGCCACCGAAGATTCGCCGTTTGCCACGCATGCCGCCCGAGTCGTGGGCATACGGTGCAAGGCCGGCCAACGCGGCGATTTGCTGACGGTTGACCGTGCCCAACTCCGGCAGGTGGGCCAGCAGCGTCACGGCCGTTTGCTGGGCAATGCCGACGACTTGCGTCAAGCTCTCGGCTTTGGCGGTCAGTGATTTTGATCGACTTAAACAACGGGTGATCTGGGCATCCAATTGCAATTCGAGCTTTCGCAAACGCGCGATGCTTTGAGTGATCATCCTGGCGATGGACTTGTCGCTGCAACATTCCAAACGGTTCTGTTCACGCACGCGATCGTCGATGATCTGATCGCGTCGATCTCGCAACGCACGCAACTTTTCGCTGGTTTTACAGTTTTTTTCTGCGGGGCGAGGTTGGGTTGTGGCTGCAAATCGCGCGATGAGCATCGCATCAATGCGGTCGGTTTTGGCACGAAGCTTCAGACTTTTTGCAAAATGTCGAACGCAGGCTGGTTGAACCACCGACACGTGCGAGCCAGCAGTGAGCAGGTGTTGAAGTAGCGGTCGTTCGTAGCCGCCGCTGGCTTCCATGGCCAGGTGCACGTTGCCGAATTCGGCGAGTTGCTCAAGCAGTTGGGCATGGCCGGCGGGCGTGTTGGGCACTTGGCCGAGGTAGCGGTCAGTGGTGGCGATGTCCAAAGTCCTTTTGCTGATGTCGATTCCGATGTAGACTGGTTGTGTCATTGGTGACTCCCATTCTTGCCGAAGCGAACTCGGTTGCAGCCGGTTCCGGCGACTGTTCGGGACGATCCAAAAACTGGGCATGCGTTCTGAGCTTTGCGACGATCTTGCCAAAGCAGATCCCGGCACAAACCGAACCCCATGTCCAGGAGGAGCCCACAAGGCTCCTCGCTTTTTATCTCAACAACCAATCGCTGGAAAAACAACTTACAAGACGCGGAGAAAAGAACTGATCAACTTGGCGTCTTTGCGTTTTGAGCGAAGCGAGCGTGAGATGAATTGGCATTCACAGATTCGTCAAAGCTCAAAGCACGTAATTCCCAAACACCGCAAAATACGCTATCCTTTTGCGTTTCCATGAGCACGAACGACAGCAATACATCTCGACCGGTCTTTGGACACATCCTAGTTGGCGGCGCCTTAAGTGGTGCACTGATTCGAGACATCCGATTGGCAAACGAATTGGCGCAGCGCGGATTTGAAGTCCATGTCTGGTGGGTGTTGGATATCCAAAAGGAAGCACCGCTGGATCCGCGGATCAAGCAGCATGTGATCTTTTCAGGTTTGCGATATCTCTATCGCTTTGGTCGACCGGTGATGGATGCTCTGGGCAAGCTGTCTCAAAAACTATACACCGATAAAAAACGCAGTCGCTTCATGCAGAAGCGTGAGAAATCAATGTCCGCGATGATGGGCAACTTTCTCAAACTCGTTGCAGATGGCGTTGAAACCGACCCCGGCCCGCTTCGACGTTTCATCCGTGAAGTCACCGACGCCAAAGTCACGCACCTTCTGCCCATGCTTGCAGCGGTGACACCCTATGCTCTCAAAGCACGCGAGAAGTGCCCGCTCAAACCCAAGTGTCAGATGATCTTTCAGGGCTATGAACTCTATATCAACTATGCCCGGTTAATTGGTATTGAGCAGGATGTCTATGCCCGCATGCGCGAGTGTGCCAACCTTACCGATTGGCAGGCCGTCTGTGTCAGTGAAGATTACAAGCAGCGCGTGATGGCGGACATCGGTGTTGATGCAGATCGCCTCATTGCCATCCCACCCGGGGTGCCCGATCAACAGACGGTCACACGCGAGCAAGCCGTTGCCAACATGCGCAAGCATCCCTGGTTTAGTGAAGATGTCCCGGTCATCACCTATCTTGGTCGTCAGGATGTGGAGAAGGGGATTGACCTGCTACTTTATGCCTGCAAAATTCTTGTTGAGCGTGGCATCAAGTTCAAGCTGTTCATCGCTGGCCCGACGCTCTTTGGTGAATCCAATCAGGGTATGATCGTTCAGCTCATCGAAAACCTTCGCTTGACGGATTACATCATCCGCACCAAGTTCGTGCCTGATGAATTTCGCACCAATCTCTTTGCAGCGAGTACCTGTGTGGTCTACCCGTCGATTCACCGTGAACCATTCGGCATGGTGCCTGTCGAAGCCGGGGCGTTCGGGACGCCAGCAGTCGTACCTGCTTACGGCGGCGTGGCCAAAACCATCGACATCAACGGCTACAAGTCCGGCTTGCATTTTGACGTGTGGGATTCAGGTTCACTGGCGGATCAATTGCAAAAGCTCATCGAAGATAAACAGCTTTGGCAACAACTCTCCGAACAGGGACCCAAGGTCGCGGAATATTACTCGGTGCCAAATCTGGCCAACCGCATCCTGGACCTCATGCAGTTGCCTCATCAACCCAATGGATAACACAGCATGGACCTGCTGTGAAAAATCGCTGAGTTGACGAATCCGGTGCACTTATCTTCTGTAGGGCAGAACGACATCCCAGAATGACATAATCATGTCAACGGTCCCTTCGACAGAATATTCCGGTCCCATCAGACAAACGACAACTGTAAGCGCTCCGGCAAATGCCAGAAAGAGTATGAGTTGATCACCTTGTCGCCGACGCATGGCATTACCCTTACTTTGAGTAAACAACCAAAAACCGTAATTGAAACTGCTCGGACCTTTGTCACATTGCGCTGCATCGGCGTTACAGGCCACAGACTTGATACAAATAGGCTGGTTTATCCAAATTAATATTCTCTAAATACAAACACCGCAGAGACACATTTGCTGCATCTCTGCGGTGATTAACGATTTGTGGAAATTGTGGATCGACTTAAACCGAAAGCTTGGTTTTAAGTCGATTCATCGCTTCGTTGATATTTTCGCGACTGTTGAATGCACTGATACGGAAGTAGCCTTCGCCTGATGCACCGAAGCCGCTGCCGGGGGTCCCGACGATGTTGCACTCGTTAAGCAGCTTGTCGAAGAAGTCCCAGCTTGCCATGCCGCCTGGGGTTTTGACCCACACGTAAGGGGCGTTTTCACCGCCGAAGGTCTCGATGCCCATGCCGGTGAGGGTGTTGCGGACGATCAACGCGTTTTCCATGTAGAAACCGACGGTTTCCTTGATCTGTTTCTTGCCTTCTTCAGAGTAAGCAGCAGCAGCGCCCTTTTGGATGACATAGGATGCGCCGTTGAACTTGGTCCCGTGACGACGGTTCCAGAGTTTATGCAAGCTCACGTCATTGCCTTGGCTGTCCTTGCCCATCAGGGACTTGGGGATGACCAGGAAACCGCAACGCATGCCGGTGAAGCCTGCGTTCTTGGAGAAGCTGCGTGATTCGATCGCCACATCACGAGCCCCCGGAATTTCAAAGATGGAATGTGGCACGCTGCTGTCCTGGATGAACGCTTCATACGCAGCGTCATAGAGAATGATCGAGCCGTTTTCCTTTGCATAGTTCACCCACTGTGTCAACGCTTCCTTGGTCATGACCGCGCCGGTGGGGTTGTTCGGTGAACACAGGTAAATCACGTCCACCTTCTGCTTGGGCAGTTCAGGGATAAAGTCGTTATCCGCGGTCATCGGCATGTAGACCAGGCCTTCGTACTCACCCTTGTCATTCGCTTCGCCGGTGTTGCCGATCATCACGTTGGTGTCGACGTACACGGGATAGACCGGGTCGGTCACCGCAATCTTGTTACCCTTGCCCAGAATGTCGAGGATGTTGCCCGTGTCGCATTTAGCGCCATCGGAGATGAAGATTTCATCAGCAGCGACGTTACAGCCACGCGGGGCATAGTCGTTTTCGACGATGGCTTCGCGCAGGAAGGGATAGCCTTGTTCCGGGCCGTAGCCTTTGAAGGTTTCACGGGAAGCCTGTTCGTCGATGGCTTCGTGCATCGCCTTGATGATCGCATCGGGCAGCGGTTCGGTGACATCACCGATACCGAGCTTGATGATTTTTGCTTCGGGGTTAGCTGCCTGGAATTCGCTCACACGACGAGCGATCTCAGGAAACAGGTAGCCTGCCTTGAGCTTGAGGAAATTGTCATTGATTGTTGCCATGAGTGTGTGTCCTAACTTTTTTAAACACGTTGATATCAAATTTTGTGGGTCTATGGTTTGATGATTTTAACCACAGATGCACACAGATAAGCACAGATGTTTTTAAACAAGTGAACACAGAATCTTTGTCTTTTATCTGCGTTCATCTGTGTTTATCTGTGGTTATTTGTCTTGTTACGAACCGACTTTATCTTCAGCCATGGCTTTGCATGCTGCCAGAGCTTCGTCGAGTTTGCTTGCGTCTTTGCCGCCGGCCTGGGCTTGATCGGGACGACCACCGCCACCACCGCCGGTGATAGTTGCCGCTTCCTTGACCCAGTCACCTGCCTTGAGTCCCTTGGCAATCATGTCCTTGGGGACCGATGCGATGAAAGCGAGTTTACTGCCATCATCCGCAGCAAGCAGGATGGCTGCGTTTTCGCCATGCTTGTTTTTGAACACGTCCATCGCAGTCCGCAGCGTCTTGCCGTCAGCACCGGGGACTTTGCAGATGATCACGCTGCCGGTCGCTTCGTCAGCCAATGCCTTGGCAGTTTCGACGACGTTACCCGCAGCAGCCTTACTGGCCTGCTTGGCGTGTTCCTTGACCTTATTCTGCAACTCACCGAGCATGTCGCGGATTTTGGCTTTGATGAGCAGGGGAAGCTGCTTCTCGTTGACAGCTGTGGTGATCTCTGCAATCGCCGTTGCCAACTCTTCGACGGGTTGACTCTTAAGCGCCTCGGCACGAGCCAGCAAAGAGTCCGCCTGTGCCGTTGCCTTGTGTGCAGCAGGTCCGGTCAAACCAATGAGGCGACGGATACCCTTGGCAACCGCTTCTTCACTGATGACGACGAAGCCTTCCGCATCGCCGGTCTTTTTCATGTGCGTGCCACCACAGAACTCAATGGAGTAGCTGGGCCATTGGTCATTGTCCGGGTCACCGACGAGATCGGAAACCTTCGGGCCGATGGAGACCACGCGCACCGTTGACGGATACTTCTCGCCAAACACCGCACGCAGACCGTTGATCGACTGGCCCTGTTCCAAAGGCACATAGTCATAATTCACCGGCATGTCCGCTGCGATGTCCGCGTTAACCGTCTCTTCAACCTTTTCGATTTCTTCGATGGTCACTGCACTATTCTGCGTAAAGTCAAAACGCAGCTTTTCGTCATCGACCAATGAACCACGCTGATCGGCCTCGGCATTGACATGCTTACGCAACGCACGGTTGAGCATGTGCGTGGTGGTGTGATTGGAAGCGATGAGTTTGCGGCGTTGTTTATCGACGCTGATCGTCACGTCCTGTTCACCGGCTTCGATCTCACCAGCCCCGGAAGTTCCTAACTGGAAATACACATCGCCGACCTTTTGGGTATCGGTGACGGTGAAGGTTTTATCACCGACGGTGATGGTGCCGGTGTCGCCGACCTGACCACCGGACTCGGCATAAAACGGAGTGGTGTCGGTGAGGACCGCGGTGACTTCGCCGAGGTCGAAGACTTGCACGTTTGTCTTGCCGGAGAACTCAACTTCTTCGTAGCCGATGAACTCGGTGGCTTTGAACTTGTTTTTCTGCACCAACTCCACAAGGTGAGCAGTGACGTCGGTCTTGCTGCCACCAGCTTTGGAGATTTCCTGGTGTTGCTTCCAGCACTTTTCGAATTCGGCTTCGTCGACTTTCAGACCTTGCTCATCAGCCATCAGACGGGTGAGGTCCAATGGGAAGCCGTAGGTTGCATAGAGTTCGAAAGCATCTTCGCCGGAGATGGTTTTGTTCTGCGAGCCGGAGGCTGCGCGGTTGAAAAGTTCGATGCCGCGATCCAGTGTTTTACGGAAGGCGATTTCTTCTTCCTTGAGTTCATCTGCCACAGCTTGCGGATTCTTTTTGAGTTCCGGGAAGCTTTCGCCGAAGTGATCAACGACGGTGGGGACGAGTTTGTAGAAGAAAGGTTCTTCGAGACCGAAGGTTTGCTTGCCGAAGCGCACGGCACGACGCAGGATCGAACGCAGGACATAGTTGCGACCATCATTGCCACAGTGTGCCCCGTCGGAGAGGGCGAATGTCAGTGTGCGGATGTGGTCCGCAATGACGCGGTAAGCAATGTCGATTGCGTTTTCCAATGTGTCATCGCCACCGTCATACGGCTTGGCGTTGGTGACTTCTTGAATGGCTGCGAAGATCGGCGTGAACACGTCGGTGTCGTAGTTGCTGGTCTTGCCCTGAAGAATGCGCGTGATGCGTTCAAAGCCCATGCCGGTGTCGACATGCTTGGCAGGCAGCGATTCAAGCGAGCTGTCCTGCTTGCGATTGAACTGCATGAACACGAGGTTCCAGATTTCGATCACGTTGGGATTGTCCGCATTGACGAACTTCGCGCCGGAGAAGTCGGGCGTGCCGTCGTAGTGGATTTCCGAACAGGGACCACATGGGCCGGTGTCGCCCATTTCCCAGAAGTTGTCCTTCTTGTTGCCGGGATGGATACGGTCTTCGGGCAGGAACTTGCTCCAAAGTTCTTTGGCTTCGGTGTCCGGTTCCAGACCTTCGGATGCATCACCTTCAAAGTAGGTTGCATGCAGACGATTCGGATCAAGCCCCCAGACATCCACGAGCAGTTCCCATGCCCAGGCGATGGCTTCAGCTTTGAAGTAGTCACCGAAGGACCAGTTGCCGAGCATTTCAAAAAACGTGTGGTGATACGTGTCCTTGCCCACGTCATCAAGGTCGTTGTGCTTACCCCCTGCACGAATACACTTCTGCGTATTGGCAGCACGTGGGTAGGGCGGTTCCTCGGTTCCCAGGAAGTAGGGCTTGAACTGGTTCATGCCGGCGTTGGCAAAAAGCAGTGTCGGGTCGTTATGCGGGACAACCGGCGACGAGGGCACAAAGGTGTGACCGTGCTTTTGGGCGAAGAAGTCGATGAACTGCTGACGGATTTCGTTGCTCGTTGGCATGTTGGTTTTCCGAGTTCCGGACTTGCCGGGGTTTGGGGTACCGTGTTTTCTTTAACCGTTTTGAATCGCAAAGTATAGCGGATTTACCCGAAAAGTTCATGGGGCAGGGGGAGACGGGACGCGGTGCAATATTGGTCCTGTCACGTTGTGTGAAGGCGAGGCAAAAAACAGCCCCCACGTTTGGACGTGTTTGTCTGTGATATGTCAATCATTTCAGGGAAAGCGGAGAGTCGGGTTTTACCACCAGTGTTTGATGGATGAACCATACTCCAATTGGCAGAGGCTGTCTCCATAGCTGCCGGTGGGGATTCCCAGTTCGGTGCGTTGACGCCAGTTGCCAGAGCCATCGACCATAAACACGTTGGCACCACCCGGCCCGCGATCCAGATAGCGATTGGAGCCGATGGTGAAAGTGTTCTTGCCAGTCATGTGTCCGGAGACAGAGTCGAAGGACAGGTTGTAGGTGCGCACGGTGTCGACGATGATTTCGTCGTAGGCTGCTTCATGTTCAATGTTGTTATGCAGCGGCTCGACTTTATCAGGTAGCAGCTTGACCCACTGCGCGCTGGTGTCTTTGGCGTTGACCCAGGTGCCGGTGCTGTTGATGTTCTGACGCATCAAGCCGGTCCGTCCGCCTAAAACCGAGTAACCAATCACGGTGGTTTGACCACTGGCAAATGAGCCGATGTCGTCAGGGCCCCAGTAGCTGTCAGTGTTGGCTGCGGTATTCTTGGGACAATAAAAATTCTCGCGCGTCAGACCATACTGCAACATGTAATTACGCGCTGCGCCATTGATCCGATACGGCGTGCTTGTCTTGGTCGCATTGATATCACCAAACTGACCATCGACACCCTCCCAGTTGCCCAGGTCTGGCAACTTGAGTTTGTTGTCATTGGACGTCATCAACATCGCCTGTCCCACGCCCCGGACATTGGCAAGACATTTGATCCGAACAGCCGACTCTCTAGCTTTGGCCAACGCAGGTAACAAGATGGCAATCAACAATGCGATGATCGAGATAACCACCAGTAGTTCAATCAATGTGAATCCAAGTCGGCAGGAGTGTGTTTTATATTTCATGACAGTTGTGCTTTTTTACTCAGATAAATTGAAACCCAGTGGTCTACATGTGAAAACACCAAACATGTGATCTGTTAATTAATTATAGATTTCAATGACGCATAATCAATGAATTTCCCTAGAGACATCATGTCCGCAGCGAGTTACATCCCGTGTAATGCGCATTCAAAAACGCATTAGTGGAATAACCAAGACAGACGTAGTGACATTCTCGATGTGTTCTGCCATGTGTTTAGGGACATGACTTAAGATATCTGGTTGGTTTACCACCACAGATAGTTGGAACTGTTTTCCAGTTGGTGCAGGCCGGACCCTGAAGCGCCGTTGATGCCCATCAGATCCTCTTGTTTCCATCGACCTGAGCCATCGATCATGACGATGTTGGTGCCGCCTTGCCCCTGCTTGAGATAGCGCTTGTTGCTGTAGGGATTGATGCCTTTGATATGGCCGGAGATATCATCAAAATTGCCTGTGGTGTTTGAGCGTGTCACGTCGGTGACGATCTCGTCATAGTAGGCTTCCTGCTCCATATCCATGCGGATGGCTTCGACACCATCTGCTGCCATGTAATACCACTTGGACGTGGAATCCCTGGCATTTTGTGATGTACCTGATGCGTTAAGATTGGCACGCTGCAGTCCGACACGTCCGCCGATGAGGTTGTAACCGGTGATCGTGTAGCCATAGGTTGCAACACTGGAATTGAACCGATCTCCGGATGCTGAACCCCAGAAGCCGTCCTTATTGGAAAGTGGATTGTTGGGACAGTAAAACGAATCACGAACCAAGCCATAACTGAGCATGTAATCTCGCGCGCCGCCATTGACGTGATACGGGCGTGACTTTTTGACCGAACTGAGATCATCGAAGTAGCCATCCCAATTGCCGGTGTCAGGCAGCTTCTGTTTATTGTCATTCGATGCCATCAACATCGCCTGGGCAATGCTCCGCGCGTTGACCAGGCATTTAAGTCGTGTCGCCAACTGACGCGCCTTGGCAAGTGACGGCAGGAGGATCGCAATGAGCAATGCGATGATAGAGATCACAACCAACAGTTCAATGAGTGTGAATCCGACGTGTCGACGAGGTATATGTTTCATGGCGGTGCTCGTGGTCAAAAGGATGGGTAAACAAGATGTCTGCAAATAAGGTACGAAAGCACCAAAACCCAAATGCTATCAAAATTATAGGTCCGCAATTGAGGCATTCAAGGCCCTTTTTGCTGCAAAGGATAGGTTCAAAAGTGTTTAGGTGTAGTGCAGTTCGCAATAGGAAGATCGATTCCCTGATGTTGAATATTTGATGTATAGTTGCTGCAAATCACCAAGTGCGATAATGTCATTTGGTGCAGAAGCACGCTGCGCAATGCATCTGAGCCATGCCTTTCCCGTCTCTTGGATACGATCAGGTGCTGCAGTTCTGTCCAGTTTTCGATTGATATGTCCATGAAGTTATTGCACACAAGGAAGTTTCAATATGTCTTTGTCTCCCAATATCATTTTGCTCGTTGGAGAAGATACCGGTCGACATCAACATTGCTACGGCGATCCCTATGCTCATACGCCCAATCTTGATCGGCTTGCTTCAGAAGGTTGTTTGTACACCAATGCCTGTTCCACCGCGCCGGTGTGTGCGCCTTCGCGTTCGACTTTGATCATGGGGCAGTTTGCAAACAAGATGGGTTCGCATCACATGCGTTCGACATTGCTCAACCCGCCACGCCTGTTCACGCATGAATTGGCGGACGCCGGCTACCATGTGAACTGGGCTAACAAGACCGACTTTAACTTTGAACCGCCGGATGATTTTGCACACGAAACCACCGACTGGATTCGTGATCTGGAGATGGGGAAATTCCCTTCCGACAAGCCGTTTTTCTACTACTACAACTTCGGCATGACCCATGAAAGCGGGATGTGGCCGGAGACCTCAACCAGTAATCCATACACACTCGGTGAAGAACCCTGCGTTGATCCCACACTCACCCAGGGCATTCCCGTCCCACCGTATTTACCTGATACGTCTGAAGTGCGTAGTGAGTTGTATCGCTATTACCAGAAACTTAAAATGCAGGATCAGCAGATCGGTCGTGTGCTCGATGCACTGGATTTACACGGCTTATCCGAGAACACCATCGTCATCTATCTCACCGATCATGGGCGTGGGCAGGTCCGCGAAAAACGTTGGCTTTATGAAGCTGGCATCCATTTGCCATTAATTATTCGCGCTCCGGGTCTCACCGATCCCGGCAGTTTCTGCGAAGAGTTGGTCAGTTGGGTGGACATCGCACCAACACTGTTGTCGATGGCCAATATGCCGATTCCTGTGGACTACGATGGTCGTGTCATTCTGGGTGAGAAAAAGCAGCCCGAACCACCGTGCATCTTTGCAGCGCGTGATCGCATGGATGAATGTTTTGATCGTGTCCGTGCTGCACGCAGTCGACGGTTCCTGTATCTGAGAAATGACTTCCCGCAATTGCCCTGGGCTCAGCGCCTGCGATACATGGAAGTGATGCCAGCCACGCGACAGATTCGGCAAATGCATGTCGATGGGCAACTGCAATTTCCTGCTGATCTATTCATGCAATCAACCAAGCCTGCTGAAGAACTCTACGATGTCGTGGCTGACCCGCATTGTGTGCACAATCTTGCAGACGATGAACGCTATGCAGATACACTTGCCAGTCATCGACAGGAAGTCTCCCAATGGATCGATCGCATTGATGACAAAGGCTATCTCACCGAACGCGAGTTAATCGAGCGTGGCATTGTCCAGAATCGTTTGGATGATGAATATGCTTTGCGCGTTGAGCCATTGCCTGAACCAACGCGCATGGGCGGTCTCTATGATTCGCATCTCACCGAGCAGGATGTGACAGCGTGATGATGCTGATACCGCTATGCAATATTGACGTAAACGCAATCACAAATGCATGTGTTAGAAATAGCCGCGTTGCGACGCAACGCTGGTGCCTTTTCATCGCAGTAGCGCCTCTGACCCGGGTTTGAGTTCACGGCGCCAGGGTTCGTCTGCATTGTGTGGGTGGATCGTCTGGAAGTTGCGACCATCGGTTTGGGGTACGGTGACCTTGTCAAAAAACGTGGTCAAGGCAGCATCCATCTCGTTGATGGTCTCTTGATACTTTGCTTCATTGATGACGTTCTTCGTTTCGCGTGGGTCTTTTTCAAGATCATAAAACTCATCTTTGAAATGACCATTGGGGCCGGGATACCGACGAATGAGTTTGGCGCGATGACTGCGGATCATGCGTGCGTTGGCATACTCGCAGAATGCGTAGTCCCCCACGGGTTCGCTGCCATAGACGCGTTGTATGTCACCAAGCAGGTCAAGGAAACTGCTACCGGGTTGATATGGATCATCCGACGCTTCAAGTCCTGCAGCTTCAAGCAGTGTTTCATGCAGATCACAATGGCTTGCAAAAAAGTCGTGCGATTTCCCTGCTGAAATCCGCTCGGGCCAACGCATCAGGCAGGGGACGATGATCGACTCATCAATAAAGTTCTGAGGCGTGGTGCTGTTACCCTTCAGCCACATCCCGTGATGACCGTTGTTGTGACCGTGGTCGGATGTGTAGACGATCAAGGTGTCATCGAGAATCTGCTGCGAGTCCAGTTCATCTAGCAGTCGCCCAAGGTGTTCATCAATCACACAGACACCTGCAGCGTAGGCAGCCAACTCATCGCGACGTTCGTCCCCGGTTTTGTCCGGCCACTTCGTCCAGCCATGACAGTTGGGGAAGTCTTCTGCCGGGGCACTGGGGACACCATGTTTACGGTACCAGTTTTCCAGGCGACGCGGCTTGCCGGAGAAGGGCGAGTGCGTATCGGTGTAACCGACATACATGAAAAAAGGCTTGTTTTGTGGGCGAATCTGCAGAAAGTCGATTGCAGCATCGGTGGTGATCCCCGGTTGATGGCCATGCAGCTCGTGAACTTGTTTGCCATCACAGTAGGGTTGTGACCCGTAGCGCGCGTTCGTGCCGTCTGCAACAAACCATGTATCGAAACCATTGGGCTTGATCCACGGGTAATGACAATGCCACTTGCCAAAGGCTCCGGTTTGATAGCCCCCGTTCTGGAGATGCTCAGCGAGATTCGGTAGGTGTCCAATCCCCGGGTGTTTGTCCATGATGCTGCGTTCGTTGATCCAATCGTGAATGCCATGTCCTGATGGATAACGCCCCGTCCAGAAGCTGGCTCTTGCTGGCGAACACACCGGGCAGGGGGTGTAAGCACGATTGAGCTTGGCACCCTCGTCAGCAAGAAACTGCATCGACGGTGTATGTAACTCGGATGCGCCATAGGGTGAGGATGCCCACTGACCATGATCGTCGGTGATCAGTACGAGGACGTTCGGCGCTTTGGCATGCATGAGAGAACTTTCTATTCCGCTAGTAACAGGACATGATGGTGACCAAGTCTATTTTCAAACATACTCCAATGTTCAAATTTATGTCAAAGGAGCAGCACACATCACAGGATTGCGACGCGCAATGAAACAAAGATCAAAATCAAAATGTCCATCATGAGGCATCCATATTGAATCGGCATGTGATGTCAGGATCGTGTTGTTGATCTTCGAAAAAGCACGGTAAAGTTCTGTATAACCACGGCTTTGGTGAATTGGAAAAATGCATGTCAGTAAAATAGTGATATAGCGATCTGACAATATTTCGGATTAGTAATATGCCGGTCGGGGTATATACAGGTCGAGTAATATTCACAATTTACAGATAAAAAGATAAAAAAGTATGGAAACATACCAGGTCACTCATATAATCCAAACGGAATGAGAGAGCGTTCCATCAAGTCCGATCTCCGCCCGATTTGTTCTCCCGATGCTTGATGTTCCGAGCCCTCGCCTGTTGTGTCTTACGCTGCGTTTTTGTTGCAGTTTGTCCATTTGCGTATTCGTGCTTTCATCCAGCCACGGTTCTTTCAGGAGAGCGATGATTATGAGAAGCGGTTCAAAGCGCGTTCGTCCGAATCATGACGATCCACCTGTCCCCACTTCCTCGAATCACTCAGGCTTGCCCCGGTCCTCAAAGACTCCCTCGCCGATGAGGACCTATTTCAAACGTCTTGGTTTGATGGCGTTGGCAATGGGTTTGTTGTTGCTGCTCGCCGTTCCCAATGCCAACCTGGCGCAGACTACGGATGACAAATCGCAGGCACCTTCCAAGCCAACAATTGAGCCGGTGACACCCGCCAATGCCCAGGTGATGGAAGCGGGGATGCTTGCTGATGACAATCCACCACCGACTGCAAGTACGGCCGATCACAGCAAATTCCCCATTCTTCAGCAGGATTTTCAGTCCGGCCCGGAAGTCACCGCTGCCTGTCTGACCTGTCATACCAACGCTGCCAAGCAGTTGATGAAGACCAGTCACTGGACATGGATTTGCCCGCGCGCACGCCAGGAACTCGAAGACAAGCAGGGGCGCGAGGTTGGCAAAGGTGAACACATCATCAACAACTTCTGCATCGCACTGGGGGCCAACGAACCGCGGTGTACATCCTGTCATGCTGGTTATGGTTGGGAAGACAAGAACTTTGACTTCACCAATGAAACACTGGTGGACTGTCTGGTCTGTCACGATACCACCAAGTCCTACAAGAAATTTCCTGTCTCTGCAGGGCATCCGGTCTATGCCAAGGACTTTCCCAAGGGACGCGAATGGCCCAAGGGGTCGGGCAAAATCTGGCCTCCGGCGGACCTGAAAAACATCGCATTAAATGTCGGTAAACCCTCACGTCACAACTGTGGCACGTGTCACTTCTTCGGTGGTGGTGGCGAAGGTGTCAAGCATGGTGATATGGATGTGTCGCTTGCCATGCCCCATGAAGGTGTCGATGTACACATGAATGCAGCAGGACTCGACTTCAAATGTACGCAGTGTCACACCACCATGGCGCACCAGGTCTCCGGCAGATGCTTCACGATTCCTGCATTGGAAGAAAAAGAATTCGCGTTGATGGGGCACGAAAGCAACAAGCTTTTGGCCTGTGAGTCCTGTCATGGCGAATTGCCTCACGAAAACAAAAAGCTCAACGATCACACCGATCGCGTCTCCTGTCAGACCTGTCACATCCCCACGATGGCTCGCGAAAGACCGACCAAGATGTGGTGGGACTGGTCCAAGGCCGGCGAGAAATCACCCCAGGGTAAACCCATGGTCAAAAAGGGTGATGTCAAGGGTGCCACCGTTTCGACCTATGACACCAAGAAGGGCGAGTTCATCTGGGTGATGAACGAAACGCCTGAGTACATCTGGTTCAACGGCAAGATGAAACACACCTTCATCGGTGATGTCATCGACGATCAAACACCGGCATCACAAGTCCCCGGTGTGATGAAGGGGCGCTTTGACAATCTGGACATGTCCAAGCCCATCGTGCGGATCAATATTCCTGGAGGGGATGCGACCGATCCGGAGGCACGGATCACGCCGGTGAAAATCCATCGTGGTAAACAGGTGTATGACAAGAAACGCAAGATTCTTGCTGTGCCCAAACTTTTCCCATCCGGTGAGAAGAAGGGCGAAGCCTACTGGAAGAGTTATGACTGGGATCGCGCGATCGTCGCGGGGATGGACTATATCGGCCAGGAATACAGCGGTGAGTATGACTTCATCCAAACCGAAATGGTCTGGCCGCTGGCTCACATGGTCCCGACCGCCAAGGACGCAGTGAGTTGTGCAGAGTGTCATACCGACAATGGCCGCCTGGCATCGATTCAGGGTGTCTACATGCCCGGGCGAGATCGTAATCCGATCATCGACTATGTCGGCTGGGGATTGGTTCTGCTGACGTTGGTCGGCGCGATGTTCCACGGCTTGATTCGAATGGTCACTGGCAATAAGCATGCATCCCAATCGCAATCCGAGAAGCAGGAGGCTGACCAATGAAAAAGGTAATGGTCTATAAACGCTTTGAACGTTTCTGGCATTGGCTTCAGGCCTTGCTGATCATCCTGCTGGCGTTGACGGGGTTTGATATCCACTACCCGCAGATCACCATCTTTGACTTTGCAACCGCGCACCTGATCCACAAGTTCTGCGCCTGGGCGTTTATCGTTCTCGTCGCCTTTGCCATCTTCTGGCACTTCACCACCGGGGAGTGGCGGCAGTACATCCCAACCAAACAATACGTCGGAGACATGGTGCAGTTCTACCTCGTGGGCATCTTCAAAAACGCACCACACCCGGTTAAGAAAACACTGCTCAGCAAGCTCAACCCGTTACAGCGGCTGGTCTATCTGGGGCTGAAAATTCTCATCATCCCCGTCATGGTCACCACCGGTCTGATGCTGATTTTTTACAACGAACTGATTGCTGCTGGCTACGGGATTTCACTGGGTGTGCTTGCCACGATTCACACCATCGGCGCATTGACCTTGATGGTCTTCCTTGCAGGTCACATTTATCTCATCACCACCGGCCACACGCCCGCTTCCAATCTCAAAGCCATGATCACCGGCTATGAGGAGTTGGAAGAGGATGACGAATTACCGAACCCTAAAACCGTTTGAACATGCCCGTTGACTGGATGCCCGTTTCATCATCGCATCTGACATAACGTCCCTTTTTGAGAGGAAAAGTTTGATGTTTAAGTCCACACTACTGACCACACTTGTCCTATGCCTGTGTTGCACCGGTTTACAGGCACAGCAAACCGATGGGGAAGTCTGTGAAGTCAAACCTAAGAAAGCCAAGCCTGCAAGCGCCTGGCCCAAGAATGCGAAGTTGCGATTTGTCGAAGACTACAGCCATGTTGCCGACGCCAAGCCGCGTGATGTCTTTGATTCACTGAAGCACATCTCGCTGGGGGACGACCCGGATTGGTATGTGAGCTTCGGCGGTCAGGCACGTCTGCGCTTTGAACATTACGAAAACTTTAACTTCGGTCGCCCAGCCTCCAACGATGACGGCTACCTGCTGCAACGCTACTTCCTGCATGCTGATCTTCACATGGGTAAGCTCTTTCGCATCTTCGCTGAGATGCGCTCCGCCTGGGCAACCGACTGGGGCTTGACCAATCCAACCGCGCCGCATCCCACGGGATATCACGATGAATTTGACATCATGAATCTCTTTGGTGAATTTAACTTTGACCTTTCCGAAGATATCAACACCACCATCCGTGCAGGGCGTTGGGAAATGAACTACGGCATGGGGCGCATGATCGGCTGTCGTGACTGGTCGCAAACCCGTCGCCCGTTTGATGGTGCGAGTATCCGCCTTGCCAACGGCAAGAATTGGATCGACGGCTTCTGGGCCAAGTGGGTTGAGATTCAACAGTACGAAGCCTTCAACTCCAGTGACGAAGATATCGCCAGCTGGGGGGTGTATGCTCATCTTGCCAAGGGCACGCTGCCTTTTAACACCGAGCTTTACCTACTGGGTAAGGATAACACCACCGGCAGCAAAGACGATCATCGTATTTCCACGGGACTTCGTTTCTTCGGTGATATCGCCAAAACCAATTTCACGTTTGACATCGAAGGTGCTTACCAATTCGACTATGAGGGTACGGATGTTCAAGCCGGTTTCTTTGCAGCAGAACTCACCTACAATTTCAAGCAATACGACACCAAGCCCTGGATCACCGTCGGATTTGATTGGGCCTCGGGCGATGACAACCTGTCCGATGGCACGATCAAAACCTTCGAGCCGGTCACCGCGTTTGGTCACTACTATTTTGGCTACATCGATCAGATCGGCAGACAGAATATTCTCAGCCCGTGGCTTCGTGTCGGTTGCAAGCCAACCAAGAAACTCACCACCTTCGTCGAAGGCCATTGGTTCTGGGCAGACGAATCAGCGGACGGCATTTACAGCCCCTGTAACTGCACCAAGGTCATGCGTGGTGGCAACAGTAACGCCGACAGCTACATCGGCTTTGAACTGGACCTCGTTGCCAAGTACAAGCTCGATCACCACACCATGATCATGGCTGGTTACAGCTATCTCTGGGCAGGTGACTACGTGGATGATACCGGTGCAGGCACCAATGACATTCAGCGGTTCTACGTGCAGTTCCAATTCAATTTCTGATTCGCGCACGCCACGCCAATCAACTTGACCAAAACACAAAGGCGAGAAAAGCCCCACCCGATGCTGGATGACGGTGGGGCTTTTCGTTGCGCCAGGATTAAATACTTTTATGATCACTCATGAGCAACGATCGCTGCGATGATCAATACGGTTAAAAAATAGCCGCGTTGCTACGCAACGCTGGTGCCTTGCATACTACAAGCGTATTCCAGCGTTGCGTAGCAACGCGGCTATTGTTACGTGAGTCTGGAAGTATTTGTCTGTATTCGAATGAAACTCCACGCTTCGTCACTCCCGCGCAGGCGGGAGTCCAGTGGAACCTGCAAGTGTCAACTGTATGCCACTGGATTCCCGCCTACGCGGGAATGACGAACAATATTTTGACACACAACTTTAAGAATGCACGTTTTAGTTCATTCATCGTTTTGACGAATTGCAAGGTTTATTTGTGATGGTTCATCTACGCCAATTTTTACTCTGCCAACGCGCCGGTGGGTTGGTTGGCTGAGCGAACGGGTTGAAGCGGTAAACTCGCGGCGTCGATCTCATCCCAATTCACGCCATCGCTCAGACGCTTGCCAACTTCAACGAGCGTGGCATGATCCGTCGGATCAATCGAGCCATCAGGCATCGGGCCGGTGTTCAAAAGCACCTTGGCATTAAGCTGACGGGCATAGGCATAACAGCGCAACACGTCATCGACATTGCGGTGTTCACCATCGTTGTACTTGTTGTAACCCCAGACACGAGGTTGCAAGGTTTCGCAGATTTCCCAAGGTTTGTCGCGGTTTTTCTCCCATGCTTTGCGTGCACTCTCACCGGCTTTGCCTTTGAGTTTTTCGGATAAGTCGCTGGCAGCACGCTCCGGCGCTGCATAGTCCTCATCACCGTTGGCACCTTGCTTAAACGAGATCAAACACTGTGGCTGAAGACTACGGATCAACGCATAGGTCTCTTCAATTGGGAACAGATCCGGGCGGCTGTGATATGCCGTGATCGGGTCAAACCACAGACCTGCAATGGGGCCGTACTGGGTGAGTAGTTCATGCAATTGAGCATGGACAAAATCCATGTAATGACAGAAGTCCGCGTCCTTCTCCCAGCGATATCGCGGGTCGAGTTGGTCGTAGGCTGGTTGTGCAGGCTCCCAGAAAATCCGTGGGTAAAAGTAGGGATGCTGCCAATCCGCAGCGTAGGAGTAATAGAGAAACAAGCCGATTTTCTTGCGTTCACATGCTGTCGCCAACTCCGCGACAAGGTCTCGGCCACAGGGCGCTTTGACGGAATTGAAGTCCGACTGCTTGGTGTTAAATAAGCTGAAACCTTCGTGATGTCGGGTGGTGAAGGTGATGTACTGCATGTCTGCTGCAAGGGCGAGATCTGTGATGACATCCGCATCAAAATTTTCTGCGGTGAACTTGTCCATGAGTTTGGCATATTGTGTAAACGGGATTTTCTCATGGAACATCGCCCACTCACCATGCCCGTGCACGCTGTAAAGTCCGTAGTGAAGAAACAGGCCATAGCGCGCCTGTTTGAACCACTGGAGCGTTGCTTGTCTTGGTTTGGTTGCGTAGAGCGATTCATAGCCATGGAGAAACGATGGAGTAGACTGCTGTTGGGTTTGATTGGGCGATGGGTTCATGATTGAAAACTCAAGGTTAAGGATTGGAACGGGAAACAAATCATTGGTAAATATCACTGGCATTCAATGCATCTGCCGTGTAGTCGAAATTGCCATAATGCACATCGGCGAAATGGCCATCAGCATGAACGATGTTGGCTTGTCCATCTTCACTGGAAAAATGTCGGGCGGTGTATTGGTTGGATGCCGTCTGCGTGCCATCGGGATTGTTAAGGCTGTAGATCAGTTCATCACTGGCGTCGGCAAAGATCGGCCAAAGGTGCGGCTTAAGCAGGGCGCGGTGATAGAAGTAGGGGATTGCATCACTTTTCACACCCAGGCCATAAGTCGCGTTGTACTTACGAACCGGCAAAGCGCACATGGCGTAACCCATGGGTTTATCGTTATGCGAAGTCGGCCAGGCGGTGTAAGGCGAATCTTCAGGACACGCAAGAATTTCAAAGTTAGCCAGGTAGTTGGCCCCTGCACCACCGTTCTGATCAATGCGAATACCATTGCCATAACCATGCCCCAGAAGTGCGTTGTACCAGAAACCGCGACTGTTGCTGCCTTCGGACCAGTTGCCCCATGACCTGACGTGTTGACCGTTATTGTCCTGCATATACAGCGTAAAACCCAAGTAAAGTTGTCGTTGCTGATTGACGCAGAGTATGTTGCGAGCCGCCTTTCGGGCACTGGCCAAAGCAGGCAGGAGAATGCTGATAAGCAGTGACACGATGGAGATCACCACGAGCAGCTCGATGAGCGTGAATCCGCGGGAATGTTTCATGATCCATTTCCTTATGCAGGTTTGGATGAGAAGGTGGGGTGGATACTCACGGTTTAAGAACGTCAACCGGTGATGCGCTTTGGATGTAAACCGGACTTTGGCTGATGGGTAGAACCACCTTGCCATCCGTCGGCGTGAGGGTTTGTTTCACGCCCATGATGTCGGTCACGATGATGGGCGATGTGCAGTGAAGCTGAATGCTGTCCGCTTCGTTGATGGTCCAGATCACATGACGGTCGGAGTTATCAGCGAAACTGACTTTGCTGACGAAGATGCCGTCGGTGGGATGGTTTTCCATCAGTTGGACTTGGGAAGCGCCGGCAAGTTGGCGTTGCATGACGGCATAACTCACCACCGCTGGCTTGGGCATGTAGTCATAATCCTGATTACGCAGAATGCCCAGACCTGCACCGAGGGTGTCATAAAACCGCCACCAGAAAAAGCGGTCCACACCTTGACTTCGTGCGATGACCATCGTGCGTACCAGCAGTTGAGCTTGCTGCTTTTCGGTAATCGCCTGATGCAGTGGCGGGGGGAAGGAGGGCAGGGTGTTGTAGCCTGACTCGGTGGACCAGATTTCACGGTGAAAACCGCTGAGTGTGCTGGGCATATTGTTGGTGACTTGCACGACACCGCGCAGGTCATCGGTCAGTGAATCCAGGCCGTAGCCTTTGGCCTTGGTCGTACCACCCATCTCGGGAATGGCTTGGGGGTAGCGGTAGGGATGGATGGCAACGATATCCATCATGGGGGCTGCACCTTGTTTGGCGACGACATCAATCCAATCATATTTCACGCCGGTAGTCCCCGCGATACTGATGCGTACCTTCGGATCAATCTCGCGAATGAGTTTGTATGTCTGCATGTAAAAGTCTGCATAACTCACCGGGTCACCGTTGGGCCACTGTCGAAAGCCGTTGGTCTCATTGAGTATTTCCCATGCATCGACTTTGCCTTGATAATGCGACGCCATCTGCTTGACGAATTTTTCCCAGTATGGCCACTTGGGAATCGGCTTACGCACAGGGACCGGCAACGTCTGATCAATCGGCTGGGCAGCAAAGTCGGGAGTTCCCATCAGGGTCATCATCACGTCGATGTCTGCATCGTCACAGGTTTTTATCAACCGATCCAATCGACGGAAATCAAGCGGTGCATCCACGTGTTCCTGCATCATGTCCCAATGGGTAAACACACGCAGCGAACGTACGCCCATGCGCTCAAGGATCGGCGCGTTGGTTTGCGTTAAGGGCGGAGTCGGTTGGAAAGCACCGAACGGCGCGCTGATCCCAAAGAAACGGTCGGGGTTGTCGCGTTTGACCGGTTCGGGGACGATGGCAAGGACCGCCCAGGTCGTGCCGAAGACATGCTTATTGCCGGAGATTGTATTGCCGACCAGCGAAACGGTGACGCGGAACCAGCCGGTGTTCTGCGCTGCTGGCAGGTTGATATGCAGCATCATTGCCGGCCAGAGTCGCAGTTTTTTGTTGTAGGTCCACGTTGCAGGTTGGGTGTTCTGCAGAACCAACTTGCCATCAAAGTCGTGGACTTCATAGCGAAGATGCATCGTTTTAAGATCAAACTTTTTAAAGCTGATTTTGCCATGCCCAAGAATGCGGAAATTGAGCTTGATCTGTTCGTTGTCATAGAGCACCGTTTCGTGATGCGGTGTATCATGTCGCAGCATTGGGTCAGCATAGGGGGGCAGTGTTGGATCAGCTTGGGCCGATGCCATGATCACGCCATTGACAGCGATCATGGCAACCAATCCGAGAAGTAACGGTTTGATGGATGTCAGACATGCGGACATACGACAACTCCTGCAAGGACACATGCGGTGTCTGCGTTAACACTAGTGATGAAAAACAAAGGTAAAACTAGCCGGCAACCGGGCCGGTGGATTCTCGGATCACCAAGCGTGTCGGCAGCGGGGTTTCATTGCCCACTGCCACACTCCGATTTTGTTCCATACTCTGAATCACGTTGACGATTCGCTCGACCGCCAGCTTACCCATCTCCGATTGAGGTTGGGCGATGGAGGTCAGCGGGGGGTCACAAAATTCAGCCATATTCAAGTTCGAACACCCAATCACGGACAAATCAATGGGCGTGTTGATGCCCATTGCACGTGCTGCACGGATGGCGGTCATGGCCATGTGATCGTTGGCACAGAACAATGCGGAAGGGCGATTTTTGCCAGAGAGTAATTGGTGAGTTGCATCAATCGTGGGTTTGATTTCATACTCACCGCAGGCTATGTTTTTAGCATACACCTTCAGGCCGACTTTCTTCATGGCTTGGCGAAAAGCAGCTTCGCGGACATGCGTGGAAATTGAATGCGGGTTACCGCCGATGTAACCGATGTTGCGATGTCCCAGTTGGTGCAGATGTTCGATGGCTTGCAGGATACCCGTCTGATCATCACAACGAATGCTGATGAGCCCAGGTAACTCCGGTGGACCTCCCAGATGCGACACCGGCAGGTTGAGTTGACTGGTGATTTGCGCCAAGTCGCGCATGCTCTGTTCATGGGATTCAGCACAGATCAGACCGCTCAGACATTGAGCCTGACATTGCGAAGCCAATGCTTTGGCATCGAACTGCCACTTGGTGCGGATGATCTTGATCATGTATCCCATGGCATCGGCCTGTAGCGAAAGACCATCCATGAACATGGACAGATACTCGCTGGCAACGGATTGGGTGGCAAAGCCGATGACCTTGGCTTTACCAGTGAAGATCGCCTGCGCCAAGGCATTGGGCTGATAGTTCATCTCCTTGGCAGCCTGCTGGATCTTGCGACGAGTCTTCTCATTGACGGTTGGATTGTCCCGCAATGCCATCGACACCGTGGACTTGGCGTAACCCAGTGCGTCTGCGATTTGTTTGACCGTCGGATTCATTCAGTTTGTTCCTGGCTGGTTGGAAACATGCAAAAAAACACGTTTTGAACCGGTTCAAATTTCGTATTTGATGGTAGGGCGGCCGTTTGACAATGTCAACGTTGAGCATTGATTTTGTTTCAAAACAATGGGGATTGGGGGGATGGCATTTTGCGTTATGACTTGCCAATACTTGAAATAGCCGCATCGCAATGTGACGCTGGTCAACCGTGTGGAGCAATCCCCAAACCTGCCTTGTGTCACAACGTGTCTAGGGGATGAGACGAAAAATAACCGCATAACCAATTCAAAACACTGATACCCCATATTGACATATCTCCCCAATAGGTGACGGGTTAGCCATATTAAGCCTAGAAGGTCGAAACGATGTGAAGCGTGGCATTGACGAATCGGCATTGCGCACATCGCATTGCCCATGAGGTTATCAATTTGTGCCAATGATCAAGCAGTACCTGGAAAATGACGACCTGTGATTGCCTTGAACGCTGTGGCTACAAGACATGGAGATCATGCCCCATGCGATATGACGTCGTGGCAATCTGTTGAAGTGACAGACGCCCATTGGGATATTGCTCGTGCTTGAGGCTACGTGTGTCCAGGTTACTGCGAGTAGCGTTGCTGGAGTTGGTTGAATCGGTCGATGGCAACCTGCAAGTCGGATTTGAGCAGAGCCGAAAGATTGCGATAGCCGACTAGCATGCCTCGGGCTCGGGGGAAGCTGAAATTGTGATAATAAACATCCTTGGCAAACTCGACCATGATTCGCCGACGCATGAAGGGAACCAGGCGTTTGCGAGAACGCATCAGATCGGTGCTGTGGAGTTTGTGCAGGAAGATGATGTTCAGTGATGAAAGGACCGAGGTGGCAAAGACGGACAGACGTCCCCCCGGAGAACCAATGTGATGCATTTTGGCATCAAAAGCTTTGATTAATAAGCCCCAACGCGAAGCACGATAGGAGATGTCCGTATCTTCGTCGGAAGCATAACGCAGCAGCCTGCATTCGTGCTTTTCCTTGAATGCGATTTCCTGGCGCATGGTCATGGAAAAACCAGGCAGAGTCAGGCAGTACGCGACGTGCATCGATTTGAGAAATTCGGGGATTTCGTGTTTGGGAAAATCTTCGTCGTAAGGGACAAAGCGGATATGGGTTTTAAGCAACTTTCGGAACAGGTGCTTGATTCTTCCGCCACCAGGACTCGATGAAAGATGTTTGATCTCTTCGTTTGGCATGACGGTCAGCGGGTTCTTGTTGACGTTGGAGCCTGCTACTGCAGCAATCTGTTTGTCTTTATCCAGATTGTAGATGGTCATGATTTTTTCAGCGCAGTCTTCATACATCAGCGTGTCATCGTCAATCAGAAAAACAATATCGCCGGTGGACTGGCTGACCGCCTGATAACGCTGGGCAGCTGTGGATTTGATTTGTGCCGGCTCGTAAATGATGGGAACGTCACATTGGCCTTTAAAGGTATCAAGAACCTCCTGGCGATAGGTCTCCCAATCCGGGCTGCCATCGATAATGACGATCTGGCAGGTCGCGTAGGTTTGATTCAAGGCACATTGGATGCATTTTTTCAGATCGTCGACACGATTGTATGTCGCGATGGCAAGTGTCCATGTGAGTTTTTGTGTGCTCATGTTCCCAATTCCCCTCCAGACCCGCGTCTGGTCAATACATTGCGATTGCCTCTTTTTGCTTATATTGAAGCATTTTCCTGATCATATATCACTGTTTTGAGCCAAAGCCAAGATTGCAATGGAAATTGGCAATCTTTATCCGCTGCTACTGTTTTAGGCTGCATAATTGGTGCAGGTGGACGAATAGAGAGTCTTCTGTCTTGCGAGTGAAGATGGCGACCTGTGTCCAGTAAAAGGTTTTAGCCCCGAACATGGTTGCCAACTATTTGCCTCATATCCACATTTCGGTAAAAATACGTTTCTATGCCCGGATTTGTCAGTCTTGTGACTGGCGTCGGTGCCATTGGCATCGCATGGTTCGGGTCGATTCAAAGCCTCTTTATTGAACTGGAAATCACAACTATGGCAATTCGATACGCCGAAGGCACGCATCTGTTCACCAGTGAATCCGTCTCCATGGGCCATCCTGACAAGGTCTCCGACCAGGTCTCCGATGCCATCCTCGACAGCCTCATCGCAGTTGACCCGATGGTCCGCTGTGCATGCGAAACCCTGTGCACCACCGGCCTGGTGGTCGTGGCGGGTGAAGTGACGGTGCACAACGACAAGGCCGTCGCTGCCATGGAAAACATTGAAGAAACCGTCCGTGCGACGCTTAAGAAAATCGGTTACACCGACCCGAAAATGAAGTTCGACAGTGAAAGCTGTGCGGTCATTCGCACCATTCACGGTCAGTCGGCTGACATTGCCATGGGCGTGGACAAAGAAGGTGCTGGCGACCAGGGCATGATGTTCGGTTACGCCTGCCGCGAAACCGCCAGCCTGATGCCGCTTCCCATTGACCTCTCGCATCGCCTCATGGAACGTCACGCCAAGGTCCGTGAAAAGAACATTATCAAGGGGCTGCGTCCCGACGCCAAGAGCCAGGTGACCATTGAGTACAACGGCAACAAGGCTGCCCGCGTTCACACCGTCGTGCTCTCCACCCAGCACACCGAAGCCTGGAACGGCACCGCCAAGCAGGCTCAGCTCAAGAAGCAGATCATCAAGCACGTCATCGAACCGGTGATGCCCAAGAAGCTTTACAACGCCAAGGACGTGATCATCCACGTCAATCCCACCGGTCAGTTCGAAATCGGTGGTCCGCACGGTGACACCGGCCTGACCGGTCGCAAGATCATCGTCGATACCTACGGCGGTCGTGGCTGTCACGGCGGTGGCGCTTTCTCCGGTAAGGATCCGACCAAGGTCGACCGTAGTGCAGCTTACATGGCCCGCTACATCGCCAAGAACATCGTTGCTGCCAAGCTTGCCGAATGCTGCGAAGTGCAGTTGGCCTACGCCATTGGTGTGGCTGATCCCATGTCCATTCGCGTGGACACCCAGGGCACCGGCACCGTCGACGAAGCAGCTTTGGAAGCGGCTGTTCGCAAGGTCTTCCCGCTGCGTCCGCAGGGCATCATTAAGCACCTGGCTTTGCGTAATCCCATCTTCCAGCGTACCGCTTTCCACGGTCACTTCGGTCGCAAGCCCGACAAGACCGGCGGCTTCACTTGGGAAAAAACGGATAAAGTCGATGAACTCAAAAAGGCTTGTGGGGTAAAATAACTCACGACCCATTCCAATCGTCATATGACACGCAATCGTGATTGGTTTGGGGGCCAATCTCGGTTGCGTGTTTTATTTAGGGTCCAGACTTAGAAGCGATGGGGCAAGTCATGCAGATCAAAAAAGGGATTGCGGTTTCACCCGGCGTGGCGATCAGCCGTGCGGTGGTGATCGATGCTGAAGATGTTGCCATCCCACGCCGCGTGGTGGCTTCAAGCGCGGTTGGCAAGGAAATCAACCGCCTTGATCAGGCATTGGAAGCATCGCACAAAGACATCGAAAAGCTCCGAGATCAAGCCGTCGCCACCGTCGGTGAAGACTTGGCCAAGATTTTCGATGCCCACCTTGCCATGCTCATGGACCGGCCAACCATCGCCCAGATCAAGCAGGCCATCGAGTCAGAAAATGTCACCGCTGAGTATGCTGTGTATTCGGTCATGCGCCGGTTGGCTCAGATGTTTTCGGGACAGGAAAACCGGTATCTCCGCGAACGTGCCAACGACATCTGGGACCTGGAACGCCGCATCCTAGGCCATCTCATCGGTCACTCCCAACAGGAGTTGGCACACCTGGATGCCGAGTGCATTCTCGTTGCCCACGACCTGACACCCAGCCAGACTGCATCACTGGATAAGAAGAAAATCCGTGGCATTGCCACCGATGCCGGCGGGCGCACCAGTCACACCGCCATTCTTGCTCACGCGCTGGGCATCCCCGCAGTGGTCGGTTTGGAAGATATCACCGGTGCGATTAACAACGGTGATTCGATCATCCTTGACGGTAACCGTGGCCAAGCCATCATCGAGCCCAACGCCGAGCAGCTGCTGACTTACCGGGAGCAGAAGCGCAAAGCCACCGCCTTTGAACACACCCTCGATGAACTCCGCAAGCTGCCTGCTCAGACCACTGACGGGACCGCCATCGCCTTGCAGGCCAACATCGAATTCCCCGATGAAATCGAACCGGCATTGGGCAAAGGTGCAACCGGTATCGGCCTTTACCGTACAGAGTTTCTGTTCCTGGCATCGGAGACCGAGCCAACCGAAGATCAGCAGTATGCTTCCTACAAACAGGCGATTGAAGCCTGTAACGGTTTGCCGTTGACGATCCGTACGCTTGACCTTGGTGCGGATAAAGTCTGGTTGGGCGGTTACACGGATCATGCAGAGCGCAACCCGTTCTTGGGTTGTCGTTCCATTCGTCTGTGTCTACAGAACCTGCCGTTATTCAAGACGCAATTGCGGGCGATTCTCCGTGCCTCAGTGCATGGTCCGGTGCGCATCATGTTTCCCTTGATCAGTAATCTCATGGAACTGCGTCAAGCCAAGATGATTCTGGCTGACGTTCAGGAAGATCTCGATGAACAGGCGATCGAGTACGCAACGGACATCCCGGTGGGCATGATGATCGAAGTGCCCTCGGCCGCATTGCAGGCATCGGTCTTTGCCCAGGAAGCCGACTTCTTCTCCATCGGCACCAACGACCTGATTCAATACACCGTTGCGGTTGACCGTGGCAACGAACGCATTGCCAATCTCTATTCGGCAGCACATCCAGCGGTGATTCAGCTGATTCGTGAAGTTGTTCGTGCTGCCAAGCGTGCGAACATCGACGTTTCACTTTGCGGTGAGATGGGTGGCGAGCCGGAGTATGTGATGCTGTTGCTGGGGTTGGGGCTGCGTAAGATTTCGATCACACCGCCTGCAATTCCTGAAGTCAAACAGATCGTCCGCAGTGTGTCGATTGAGAAATGCAAGCGTGTGATGCGCAAGGTCGCCACGTTCGAAACCGAGCATCAGGTGCTCAACTATCTCCGCGAAGAAATCCGCCGTGTGCTGCCCAATGGGACGCTGGGATCGCGTTGACAGATTGTCGCAATCGCTTTTTATTCTTCTGTTTAGTATGTCTTTTCGTCTATGACATTTCATATCTGTGAACAGATTTCCCAATGATGCAAAATTGAATCATTGTTTGGGAGAGCTGCTGTGTTATGGTGAAATTAGTGCCATCAGCACTTGGATAAACAATCCTGTGAACTGCAAACACATGCTGGTGGTGACCAGATACTTTTTGCAGACTGAACATGAAAGGTTAATCCAATGCCTGACAGAATGAAGATAAGCGAACAGATTACTGTTGGCGCCCAACCCAGCGAAGCGGAACTCAAAGCCATGTCGCAGGACGGAATTGCCTCGATCATTAACCTGCGTACTGACGGCGAGGACATGCAGCCGATCTCCCCGCAAGCTGAGGCCGACTTGGCGCGTCAATACGAAATGCAATATCAAAGTCTGCCGGTGTCGATGTCTGATGCCGATGCATCGTTGGTCGATCAATTCCGAAAGACACTGGCTGATGCCAAGAAGCCTGTGTTCGTCCATTGCAAACTCGGAAAGCGTGCTGGTGCTTTTGTCATGATGCACCAAGCCGTTGAGGCGGGCTGGTCCGGCGAGCAGACACTGAAAAAAGCCGAGGAAATGGGCTTTGAATGTGACAACGAGAAATTGGAATCGTTCGTCAAAGACTACGTGGATCAGAAGGCCGGCAAAGGATAAACAGCCATGACACTGCGCTTCGACACGATCATGACCGACAGCATTGCGCAACTTTCCTATTTTATTGGTGACGATTCGGCAGGGGTGGCAGCGGTGATCGATCCACGCCCGGATTGTCAGTGCTATCGTTCATTGGCTCAACGCTACGGTATGACCATTACACATATTTTTGAGACCCACAACCATGCTGACTTCATGAGTGGCGCTCGTGAGCTTGCCCATGCCACCGGCACGGCGCAGATTTTTCTGAGCCAAACCGGCGGGACCGATTATGACTTTGAACATGAGTCGATCACCGATGGGCAGGTTTTTGAACTGGGCTCTGTGAGACTTACCGCCAGGCATACTCCCGGTCACACGCCTGAACACATGAGTCTGGAACTGGCCAGCGAAAGTCATCCAGATCAGCCCTGGGCGGTCTTCACAGGAGACAGCCTTTTCGTCGGTTCGGCAGGACGGCCTGACCTGGTGGAAGGTGAAGCTGGTAAAACCCTGCCCGAGCAATTGTACAAGACGCTTTACGAGTATTACCTGAAGCTTGATGACGGTGTGATTGTCCTGCCGGGCCACGGTTCGGGATCGGCCTGCGGGGCGAGTATTTCTGATCGTCCCATGAGCAGCATCGGCTATGAAGCGAAGCATAATCCGTTTTTGCAGTACAGTGACCCGGATGCCTTTATCGAGTTCATCACCAGCGAAGAACTCGATACCCCCACGCATTACAAGCGCCTGAAAAAGCTCAACACCGCAGGGCCGACAATCATGCACGGCCTGCCGCGTTGTCCGGCATTGACATTGGATCGCTTTGACGAGGCCATGTCCGATACCAACGTCACCGTGCTTGATACCCGAAGCAAGGAAGCTTACGGGGCGGGGCATATTCCCAATGTCCTGCAAATCGGCAACCGACCGGATCTAAGCAACTGGGCGGGTTGGCTGCTCGATCCATCCAAACCGCTGCTGCTTGTGCTTGAGGATGACTCGGATTTACCCCAGGTTCTCAAGCGTCTGGTTCGCGTGGGCATCACGCAGTTTGCCGGATACCTTGCCGGCGGGATGGATGTCTGGGAGAACGCGGGGCGGTCGATGAACTGTGTCAAGCAGATCACCGTCCATGCCGTGAATGACCGGAGTCCACAGGGCATGCAGGTGCTTGATGTCCGCAGTGATGATGAATTTTCGGCAGGCCATGTCCCCGGTGCCCGGCATTGCTATTTGCCCAGACTGTCCCAGGCATCACTTGATGGCTTAGACAAATCCCAACCCCTGGCCGTCTTTTGCGGCAGCGGGTATCGCGCCAGTACTGCGACCAGTGTGCTCGAACAGCAAGGGTATGAAAAGCTGCACAATGTGGTAGGCAGTTGGAAAGCCTGGAAAAACTGCGACTATGCGATTGAAAAATAGTCTGTTGATTCGGTCTGATTCTGTGAAATATTGATATTCAGTTCTGTGAGAAAAAGTTTCTTGCCGGGAACTGTTGAGATTGTTAGCCTCAATGCATCACCTTGTTGGCTGTTATCCGTCGGCATCATGACATTGCTTGAAAGGGTCGTGCATTGAGTGAATCGTCCTATGATCTGCCGCAGAATCTGACTCAGATCGTTGACCGATTGCAGCAAACGCTTCAGGAAGAAGACGAGGCGAATATTGAAGTTGTGTTTGAAGCCTTAGATGGTCGTGTATTTGGGCCGATATTGGCCTTTCTGGGATTGCTTGTGGTGATTCCGGTCGGCGCGATTCCCGGTGTCCCGGCGGTGATCGGGGTGACAGCTTTTCTGATCAGTGTCCAAAAAGTGTTTGGCAAGAAGTATCCCTGGATTCCCCGGAAAATCAGGGAAAAAAGTGTTGAACGGGAAAAACTCAATCAATCGCTGGACAAACTCAAGCCTTGGTTTAAGTGGGTGGATAAGCTGCTTAAGCCACGTTTGAAGTTTCTCATCGAGGGCAAGATGCAGTATGTCATTGCTATTGCGGTGGTGTTACTTGCCGTTGCCATGCCGCCGTTGGGGTTGATACCGTTTGCCGCCATGATACCTGCTGCGGGGATCTTCTTTTTCGGTTTGTCGATCACTGCCAATGATGGACTTCTGGCTTTGGTGGGATTGACAATCTTTGTGGGCCTGACTGTTTTCTTAATCAGTTTGATGCTCGGTTAAATCCGACCTTAAGTTCATCTGCCTGGTAATACGCTTCGTCCCTATCAGCCAATGAAAAACACCAGTCTCCTGACCGGTGTTTTATTCATGTTAACTCAATGGATCGTGTTGTGGCGTGATTAATCCCGCCTAAGATTCCCGCGTAACAGGTCGCCCATTTTAATGGCTTTGGCGTGGGCGTCGATGAAGACGGCGTTGGCAACACTGTTGCCGCTGTGACGCCAACGGATGTTCTGCTCGTTAGCCGGACCGTCGACATTTAAGCCTGGCTCGATGGCTTCGTCGTTACCGCCAAATAAGGGGTTGGCATATTCGCGACCACGCCAGTAATAGCCCCAACCGTCAATGGCGTTGGCAACTGGTTGAGCATTGCCCAGCGTTGTGTTGGCCTGGGCGGCATCGAAAAAGGTGATGATCTGCGTGGTGCGTTTGGCCATGCTGATTTTATAGGGTTGTTCATCAGCAAGTGATGGCATGACAAAAGGATTGGCTGAGAAGTGCAATTGACCGACGTTGTATGACGCGCCGGGACATTGGAAGATCTTGCTGCGTTTATCCTCAGCGGCATACTCGCCTGATCCGACACGCAGGGCATAACCGCTTAGCAATAGGGACCATTCGGTGGCCGGTGCTGATCCTTTATAGCCGATGGGCAATGAGTCCTTAAAGTCCGTGGCATAAATGGCGGAGGCCTGGGCGATGCCGTGGAGATTGGCCATGCAGTTGACCGCCTGAGCCTGCTTCCTGGCAGCACCCAATGCTGGTAACAGAATGGCGACCAACAACGCGATGATGGAGATCACCACCAGTAACTCAATGAGTGTGAAGCCCCGTTTCATATTGGAGCGAACGATGGATGTCGAACGGTTCAGTATGTCAAACATTTGAAAAACTCCCTGAAAACAAGGGGTATTGAATGAAGTTAACTCTCGGTACGTTGCCCGGAAGGCAGAATGGTTCCCGTTGGGGTGACCGGTGGCGGGGCGGTGCTCTGGTTGATTTCCAGAATCGTACTTACCGTTTCTCGGCAAGGTTGTGCCTGTTTGGGGTCGATGAGCGTGTTGCATAACCACATGGCTGCCTTTTGCCCCAGTGACGAAGCGTCTTGCCAGACGACGGTGGGAAGCGGGTGGGCGTACTGACGGATGGTGCTGTCATCAAAGCCGGCGATGGACAACTCTTGAGGAACCTTGAGATTGATTTCATGGCATCGCTGTATCGCACCGATCATGGCAGGTGGATCAGCAAAGAAAATCGCCGTCGGCGGCTGAGGTAATAACATCGCTCGTGAGATCACCTGCGCACCACCATTTAATGTCGGGATGATTTTAAACGCCAGCTTCGGATCGTAGTCAATGCCGTTTTCAGCAAGCACCGCGCGATAAGCCTCGTAGCGTTCGCGGTGATCGTGATCCGGGTCGATCATCATGGCAAAGGCGATGCGATTGTGCCCCAGTTGGATAAGGTGTTCAATCGCCTGACGCGTGCCAATGTTGGAATCTGCCACCAGGTAATTGACGTTGGGTTCTTCGAAACATTCTGCAACCGTGATTGACGGGAACTTCTCGTTGGCAATGTCGATACTCACCTGTCGATGCTGCATGGAAGTCCGCAGGATCACGCCCCGGATACCTTTTCGCATGAAAAACTGCGTGTAATTTTCATTCTCCTGCTTGTCACGATGAATGTCGATGATGGCGACATCCATTTTTTTTGCATGCAGTCCCTTGACGACACCGCCGAGTAACGTCGCGTCGAAGTTCGAATTCTCCAGGTGGATGTCGCAGGCGTAGGCCAGGCCGATGAGGGTCTGTGTGCGACGTCCGACGGAAGCCGAGTACCCGAGTTTGTTGGCGCAGAGTCAGGACTTTCTGGCGTGTCTTTTCGCTGATCTCCGGGTCGTTATTCAACGCGCGTGAGACAGTGGCAGTGGAGACGCCGGTTTTATCTGCAATGGTTCTGATACTTGCCATGTTGGACCTTAATGATTCTTTGATGTTGAGGCATCTGGTGCTTCAGGGGCTACCGGGATGTACTTGATCTGCTTGACGCGCATGTCCACGGGAAGACCGCTGGTTTGATCCCAAGGTCCGACCCATTCGGGTGCTTCAGCAGGCCAGGCATTGAGCATGATATACCCGGGTGTGCTGGGGATGGTAATCGGCTCACCCTTGGGGCATTTTTCGCCTTGCTGTGCCTTGGCAATGAGCACGTCATCGACATACCAGGCGATGTGATCCTTCCGCCATTTAAAGGCATAGTGATGATACTGGGCAGTCGGATCAAAGCTGAGTTTGAGTTGACCTTTGGCACGATCCATGATGGATTCAATGATTCCTTTGCTGTCCTTGGGATCGATGAGCCAGTTGGGGTCGGTGCCTTTGCCGTTGACATAGAAGGTCAGGTCGAGGATACGAATGTCCTTGCCGAGGAATTCGATGTCGATTTCGTCATGGGGGTTGCCGTGTGGCGGTCCGGTGTAGGTGAAGAAAGCGGAGATGACGCCGGACTTGTTGATGGGTTTGAGCCAGGTGTGGTAATCACCGTAGCCGTACATCTTCTGGGTTCGCATCTGACCGCTGTAGATGGTGTTTTCGCGTTCATTGATCTGGATAAACAATTCGCCGCCCCAGGTCCAGATGTTGGCAGGTGACCAGGTGCAACGGAAAATGCCGTCGTTTGCCCATGTGCCGTCTTTATGCCAGCGTTGGGTTTGCAGTTCGTCGAAGGTTTCATCGATCATCTGAGCGCAAGCGATATTCGGCAGTACGAGTAAACAGATCAAGACTGTGAATTTCATCGGGAGTCCTTTTACATACGGATTTCACAAACGGTTTGGACATCAAGGAGGGATGTTAATGGATGTAATGTTTCCGTAACAATATCCGTAACAATTACGAAGTCAATACGGTTAAACAAAAAACCGGCGATAAAATCACCGGCCTCTTGTGAGCTGTCGTGCCTTGTTTTTATTTAAAACTATTTTGTGTAAGATTTTAGCGTGTGCTTGATTGCATCGTGTTATTCATACATTTTCATCGCATTTTCCCGGGCCGCTTCGACCATGCCCTGGTAAGGGGTGTCGGTGATGGTCAGGAAACCAATTTGGTGGTTTTCTGCATCAAGCGGACGCCCGGAGGTCGGTTCGTCCAACAGTTGGAACCAGTGGCAACCAACAATCTGAGGGTTGTCGATGGCGGAGCGGACATAATCCTTGAAGGTGTCCACACGTTCCTGCTGGCTTTGCACACGAACCAGGCCGGGGCCGAAGACGCCGCGATCGGTTGATCCGAAGTGGAACTCACCGATGATCACCGGCTTGTCGATGTCCACTGGGGGCTTCCAGCCACGGACATGGTTGCGATACAGGTTAAAGGAAACCACGTCGGCATACTTGGCAGCGATGCGCACCACCATCGGGTTATGCTCTGCAAAGCGGCAACCAAGATAAAGCTTCTTGGGAGCAATTTCCTTGAGCACGCGTTTGACCGTGGAGAAATACTTGTCGACGATGACCTCGGAGAAATCGAGCAGGTCTTTGTGAGTTTCGGTGGTGTTGGGAACTTTCTTGGTGCCACGGATGGCTTCGAAATTGTTGTAGTTGGTTTTCCAGGCTCCGTTGAGTTTGGCGATGCTGCCATAACGTTTTTCAAGGAACTTGATCATCTCGGTGGTCGCTGCATTTTTCTTATTGCCACTCAAAGCCAGTTCAGCGGGGGAGGTTTGGGTGTTCCATGTGATTTCGTTATCCAGGAAGTAACCGATGCACATGGGATCATCAATGGTGCCTTTGAGCATGTTCGTGCCACGACGGCGGATGTCATTTTCGAACATGGGATTGAACGGGTCGGGGATGCGGTTGCGATAACCATGTGCCCAGGGGAGCTTGGGGGTGTTGATGTAGACCCAGTGGGTGTAGGGGGTCTTGGTGTTTTCAAAAAGTTTGGGGTCCGACCAGTTGGCTATGGTGTTAATTCCCCAGTTCATCAGCCGCTTGGAGATCAGGTCGTACCATTGGCTTTCCCAATCTTTGCCATATTTGCGAAGCAGGTTGGAGGAGTAAAAGTGGTAGGCATTGAGTTCCTTATCCTTGTAGTCACCGCGACGGATGGGATTGGTTTTTTCGAGGAACTGCTTGTAGGGTTCGTTTTCCCAGATGGGTTTTTCAAACCAGTTTTCGCGGGACTCAACGATGGTTGAACCACCAGGGCGAACACAGGTGATGCCCATGGAGAAATACAGAGTGCCTTTGGGAGTGACAAGCCACCATTTGCCGTCGTGCTTGGCAGTGTAGAAGTGACCAGTGGCTTTGAGCTTCGGTCCGTCAGCCCAACCGCCGTATTCATCCCAGTTGGCAGGGCGGGGCATGTCGTTGATCGACTTGGCTTCGGCTTCACGGACTGCTCTAAGGTCGCTGTCGGAGTGAATTTTACCCGGCCAGTCATCGTGCTTATATTGACCGAACTCATCGACGAACGGGAAGAAGGGCGTGGGGATTGATTGCGATGCTGGATTAAATTGGCCGACTGCCTTGACGCTGTTGACTGCAAAGGTGTGATTCTTATGCGGGCGATTCAGGAAGATATTAAGCCCGGTGATCTTACCCGGATCGATCATGGCAATGTTTTTACCCCACGGTGAATACTGCATGCCAAGTAATTGCTTGCGGATATCTTGAGCAAAAAGTCGGTTGAACTTGACATAGACGGTCCCCGATTCGCCTGGGCCTAATGTCAGACTCCCCGTGTTGATGTTGTGTTGCCCAGTCGCGCCTTCGTTGTCCACGCGAACGGCAATTTTCAGACCTTCCTCATCAAGGTTAGTCAGAACGACTTCAATGCCTTGATACTTGGAATAGTCCCAGGTGCTGCCTTTTGGGCCATGGAGCAGGAGGGCAGGATATGGGTTTTGCGTATCCGTATTGACTTGGAGCATGGACTTGCCATCGTGTTTGATGACCTTGAACGTCGTGCCACGCTTGGCATCCACGATGCTCATGTCCGGCGAGTTGTTAAAGTCGATGATGGTTTGATCGGCACAGGCGATATGGCCAAGCAACAGGCACAGGGCCAGTGCAAGTGTGTGGAACTTCATGTGTTGATCCTTGTTGGAGATTGCGGTTTAAAACTTATTCGTAGACGGCCCAGAGCGAGACGTTCTTGACGACTTCCGACCGGGCAGCCCGCTGAACATGTCCGTCAAAGTAGACGATATTCATCGAGTTGTCATGACGGTAGGCGACATCTGAGGAACTGAGTGTGTTATCTTCCACGGTATAGTCATCGGAATGGAACATCGTCACATTGGCTTGCAGGGCATCACCGAAACGAAGTTTTTCAGATGGACTGTAGACCTTGGTCATATGAAAGGTTTGCATCTTCGTGTCAAGGTTATCTACTAAAAAACGAGATAAGGATTTATTGGTATTGGCATTTTTAGGCTCGCTGTCGATGTTCATCCCATAGCAGTAATCTGCACGGTAATAGTTCACACCATTTGCCTTATTGGGATTAGACAGACAGTCACTGGCATTAGGACAGACAAATTGTTGCTTGAAGCTGTACCATTTGGAACCTGCCGACTCAAAGTCCATGTTCATCCCGTTGCGGAATGCGGTGTTGTTATACCAGGGGATGGAGAACTCGCCGGGGGTCGTTGTTTTGCCTGAGATGGATAAGCCGTTGTTATCAGCCCAGAGTGTGGCGGGTAAACACCACTCATTGAAATCCGAGATATAGATGGCGTCGACGGTTCCATACTGCTTGAGCATGGTTGCACATTTCATGGCATTGGCAGCCTTGCGTGCCTTGCCCAAGGCTGGCAGTAATATTGAGATCAATAAACTGATGATGCTGATGACCACCAACAGTTCGATCAAGGTGAAACCGGCCGATGTTGTGCGCTTTGATTTGGGTTGGATTGGGTTCATGATTAAACTCTACTTCTAACGTGGACAAAGAGTGGTTTGGCGTTCAACCACTTCTGAAGTAAACAATTCATGGATAGGCTTGGCGTCGTTATTTTCCGCCAGCGTTCGCTGGTGCAGCAGGTAACCTGCCCGATAACCCATCTCTTCAAGGGGGTGACGCATGGAGGTGATTCTCGGACGCATCATTTTGCAGATGTCCGAATCATCCACGGAGATCACACTCATATCATGGGGAACTTCAATACCCTGGCTGATGAGGTCCTGAATCAGGTTGACTGCAAGCTTGTCGTTGTAAGTGATCACCGCGGTGGGACGCTGGTCAACAGGCAGAGATAAAATGTAGTTTGCTGAGGGGCTGAGTTGATTTTCATCAAGCACCACGTGATCTGGAATCAACTGCTTGGTCTCGTCAAAAATCCAGGCTTCGTCGACCGGTAGATCACGGCTTGTCATCGCAACACGATAGGCATTACGACGAAGGACATGATCAGGCACGTGACGATCGGTACACAAACCCATGTAGCCAATCCGGCGATGTCCCAATTCATGGAGATGATTCACCGCCAGGTCGATGGCACCAATGTTGTCGAAAGTCACCGCGTCCACCGTGTCTTCGGGATTGGAATAGTCCACGCCGACAATCGGGACACCGGTTTTTAAAAAGCCTTCCAGCCAATCGCTACCGCCGTGAGCATGCAGCAGAAACAGGCCGTCAACGCGACGCTGGTAAAGTTTCTCAACGCAGTTTTCGTGACGCTGATCACCAAAGCGGTTAAAGACCAGCAGGTCATAGTCCAACTCCTGACAGGCTTTTTCAATCCCGCGGAAAATCACCGATTCGTAGGTCGAACCGATGGACCCCCATGGCTGAGGGGGGATAAAGGCACCGAAGGTCATGGTCTTCTGTCTGGCCAGGGATTGGGAACTGTAATTGGGCCGATAGCCCATTTCGGACGCCACCTGCTGGATTTTTTCCCGCATGGGCTGACTGACACCGGTGTTGCCCTTGGACCGGTTGAGCACCGTCGAGACCACCGCCTTGGAGCAACCAATCTGCTCAGCAATGTCCTTGAGTGTGACTTTCTTGGCAACCTGTGTCATTGGGGCAAAATCCAAAGTTAACTAACCGGTTCATTAAAACGTTCATTGAAAACCGGTCATGCGGGCATGAACCGGTTAGTTAAATCGTAGGCAACGAATGTAAAACAGTCAAGCAACTCCCATGAGAATTGCTTGACTAATTTATTAGTGTCTATATTAAAATAAATTAGGATTGTTTTTGTGATGCTGGTTTGGCTGGATTGTCCAGTTGAGATCCAATTTTGTCGACGGTATGGTGGGTTGGATTCGTTTGTTGTTCATATGAACCGTTGGCGGATCACTCATAGGCTTCGTCTGCCTGTCGCATGGTGATGCCGAAGACCATCGCGTCGTACGGCGGGTTGGCAGCAGAGTTGATTGTGATCCGGGTGATCTTGCGTTCGGGGTAGGGGTTGGTCCAACTACTCACGTAAATGGTTGCCACTTCGCCGTGGCCGTTGTTGGGATTTTTCACGCGGAGTCCGACCTGGCTGTTGCGACTTTGCGCTGAAGCTGAGCGACAGTCATCAATGTCACGATTCATGAGCATGGGAATTTGCTGTGTTGTACCGTTCTCGTATTCGACGTCGACACGGTAGACCACGCTGCCGGTGTTCTGGGCTTTGATCTTCCAGTTCTGACTACTCGCATGAGCGAAGTACAAGTGACTGGCATGGGCGCGATCAATCGGCAGGGACACACTCATCGGCGTCTTGACCTGGAACATGTCGATGGCCGTATCGAACATCACTTTCTGACTTTCAAGTTCACTGCCGATGCGCGCGTTAAACCGGAGCATGGTTTGTTGCTGCTGCGGCGTCTGGGCTAAAAGTCGGAAGGGGATGTCATTGAGCGTCACCGTACCACGCGGAATGTTGGGGCCGAGATACTTGCTGATGGATGTGTTACATATTTCACTGAGATCCAGATGCGTGTAATGGTTCTCACTGCTGCGCCGTTGGACGCTTGTGCCTTTGACGCTGATCCCGAGATTCGTCCAGAAAGTACTGACGAACCGATCACGTTGATCCAGTAGATCGACTTCCTGATTCCAGGGTGAAGCATCAAAGACGATCGTTTGCTTGGCAGTCTGATGAATCGCCAGCGTGCCGGCACTCAGCGGTGATTGCCATTGGTCGTTGGCCGTGTACCGTGTCAATGACGGGCGCAGTCTTTGATACCAATTGGTGTCATACGTATTGAGTCCATCAAGCAATGCGGGATAGGCTGTGAGATACACACCTTCACTGACACCGCGACGTTTGCGTTTGGTTTGCGGTTTCTCATCCGCAGCAGCTTTGAGCGCAGGCAACTTCAACTGCTTGATCACCTGCTGAGATTGTTCAGCAGTCAGGTGTTTGAAGATGAGGACATTGGCGTTGGCTGCAAGGTTTTGAATCGCGCTTTGATCCAACTGCTCATAAGCCTGTGCGTCGATGAGCAGGGCGTGGACTTTTTCGTTGCTTTGCAAGTCAAGTTCCTGCCAACCCATGCGTTCAAGCAAATGCGCAGTGAACGTCTCGGTTTGAGGCAGGTAGTAACCAGTTTGTATCGTCTGATCTGCTGCGTGATCCAGATGACTTAACACTGCAGAGAGCATTTTCGCAGCAGCAGGATGTGCCGCATGCGTGATCACATCCAATTGACAGACCATGTACTGACCCCTGCCATGATTGATCTGCATCAGCAGGGCATCATCCAATTTTTCACTGCCATCAACCAGTACCTGGAAATTGCCTTGCGTCGGTTTGTAGAGTGTCTGCGGGCTGATCAGTTCGTGTTCTTTTCCCCAGTAACGCAGGTCCAACGTGTCGATCTCGGTGTTTGCAAATATCGGGTGATTCGCAGCACGGACAAAACCAATGCTCGCACCTTCCAAGCCCGGGAGCACATCCTCCAACGCCTGGCATGCCACCGGCAAAAGGCCTTCAGGTATCTGCTGTCGGGGGAGTAGCAACACATGACCACCATCAAGGACAAACGCTTCAATCTGTTTGGCGGATGCGGCCAACGCTGCATTGTCCACCGATGAATCGATAATCAGAACGCCGTTACTCATCGTCTTGGGTAACGCCTGATGAGTATCCACCTTGACTCCCAAATTCGATAACACCGTTTGGGCTTGATTGTTACTTGCCCATAACAATACCGACTGCGACAGCGAAACACGTTGTTGTGATGGCGGGTAAAGCTTAAGCTCATTTTCCCACTGGTATCGTGGTGTGTCCTGCCCTTGATCCGTAAACATCACTTTCAACGTTGCAAGCGTCGGCTTATCAACCGCAGGTAAATCAAGATTCAAAATAGACTGGATTTTCTCGCTGCTTTTGAGCGTGACATCCATCACATGGGCATAGAGCAATTGCTTATCCGCGGTGATGGTGATTTGGACTTTGCCTGCATCGAGGTATCCGTCGGTGTCGCGAAGGATGAGCGTGCGTTGCTGTGTGGAACCGGTGATGAGAATCGGATCGCGTTGCTGGATGTAGCTGCTGACGCCGCGGAGTTCCTTGCCGATTTCGACGAGGAAAGGCGATTCGACGCCGATGGGAATGTGCATCATGTTCGGGCTGAGCATGGCAATGTTTTGATCACGATACACGCGCACCATATCCGCCCACACCTTGCCCTGATTGGCAAGCAAGTCACGATACGCCTGTTTGTTGTCCTGGTATTGCAGTTTGAGATGGTCTTCACCAAGTAACGCTTCCATCCCGCGACCTCTTCCGGGGGTCATATGTTCGCCGACGAAGATCGGTTTTTTGCCGATGGGGTTGTAGCTGGCAAAGGTGTGTCGATGCAACAGCTTGATACGATCCGGCGCGAATTCTTTCCAGAGCACGCCCTGTGGGTAGGTTCGCATGAGTTCAGGATAATGGATGTTGTAGGCATCAAAATGATTTCTTGCATCACCAAAACCGCTGTGATAGACAGGTCGCGTGGGGTCCACGGATTTAAACGTGTCATACACCTTGATCAGAAAATCCATCGCCGGTTCGGGGCGGGGCGTGATCCAGTGTTCAAACTCGTTGGACCCTGACCATGCAACGACACTCGGGTGATTGCGAAGCGTTAATGCCATGTTGCGGATGTGATCCAAACTGATGTCGGCGATGGGGCGGTGAAACAAACCCGACTCTGCAACGAGAAGAAAACCGACTTCATCTGCGGTGTCGTAAAAGTATTTTGGATAAGGCTGCCCGTGCAGACGCCCGTAGTTCATGCCATGCTTGAGCATCAGGCGATATGCCTCTGCGATGTCAAAACCTTTCACAGCAGGCCAACACCATTGACCGATGTGCGACCACGGGCCGACGAGTTGAATCTTCCGACCATTGAGCAATAGGTCTTCACCATTGATCGACACCGTGCGATAGCCAAAGCGCGTGCGGCGTTGGTCGATGACTTGCCCGCCGATGTGAATTTGATCGACTGCAAAATAGAGATTCGGTTTGCCGATGTCCCAGCGTTTGAGTTCACCATTGACGGTGAACGTGTGGCTGAGTTCTTTGGATTGGCTAGCTGGGATGGTGAAGACTTGTTGGTGTGTGAAAATTTCGACACCTTCGTCGGAGATGATTTTTCGAACCAGCGTGCCTTGCTGAGACTTGTGAGCGTTGTTGGTGATCGTGGTCTGCGTGGTGAGTTGGTTGTTTAAAACATCACTGAAAACAAAGGGTTTTTCGCTGTGAAGCGCAGTCTGCCAGGTGATGCGAGGGGGGCTTGAGATGCCCTTGGTCCACTTGAACATCGCGCCCAGTGGCATGGTCGGGTAGTTGCGTGCTTGATTGATTTGCTTGCGGTAATCCTGAACAGACAAAACGACATCAAGTTTTTTGTCACCGGGATTCATAAGGGGCGTCAGATCAAACGCGATGGGCAGTAGACCTTCGCGGATGGTCGGACCCTTCTTGCCATTGACGTAGACCGTGGTGACGAAGGCACATTGATCCAGTTCCAACATCAGTTGCCCGTGTCCCGGCCATTGGGTGATGTCCACGGCAAAGCGGTAGAGGACGGTTTGCGTATCATCACCGATTTTCAGGTTGGGGTGACTTTTCCACGTTGGCGAGCGGAAGTCGGTGTCGTCGATTTTTGTCATGACCCACGGGTAACGCGACAGCGCGTCGGTATGCAGTGTTTCATCATCCGGGTTCAACGGGCAAATGAGCATGTCATGCACTGTGTTGGAAGATGGGCCGATTTTCTCGACATGTAAATCGTACTGCGGGACAGGCACATTTGAGCTTTGCCCATCGGGTAAGAGACTGCTTGCCTTGGTTTGCTTGTTGGATGTTGGTTCGTCTTTTTTGTCTGCAATGACAGGCTCTTTACCGTTGGCTAGCCACAGGTCCGCCAGTTCCAATCGCCAGTAAACCGGGATGTCGAGGATGCGCAGCTTCACGTATCGGAACGGCTTGAGTTTGTCGGTGGTGGTCAGTACATAGCGATACCAGCCCCCTGGATGTTTGGACGCACGTTTGGCAGAGAGTTTGACGGGGGTGTAGGTCACGCCATCATCCGAAACGGTGATCTCCACGCGGCCGACTTGTTTGGGGTGAAAGTCACCATGAGCAAAGGCGCGGAGAGCCAAGTGGTCGTACTGCTTGCCCGGTGTGTAGGCATCGACATCAATCAGCGCGTGAGCATCATCACTGGCCTTGTTTTGGAGCATGATGCGTGCCTTGTCGCCATCTCGTTGGTCGGCTTTCCAGGCACTGATACTCATATCGGTCAGACGGACTTTGTCTTCCTCTTCAAAGCCGATGCGCAGGGTGTCTTGTGCGATTGCCTGGGGCATGATTGTGCAGAGTGTCAGGCATACCAGCCAGCTCATCATGAGCGGGGACTTGAAACGAATCATGGGTCGGACTTTCTTGCTGTGAGATTTAATCTTGCTTTGTATGTAGCTGGAAATCAGGGGATAGACTTATGGCCAGGGGAAATCGTCGAAGACCGCGTTACCGACATGCCCATCCAGATAAAGGATGTTGGCTGAGTCAATATGACGGAACTTGGGTTGGTGTTTGGCCGGCCAACCGGTGTTGACGAGCAACCATCCCCATGCGTCGCCGGTCTCTTCGCAGTCAGCCATGTACATGGTGTGGCTGGCATCGCGATACTGCTCAATTTTACGACTCATGGTGTTGTTGTTTGGGTTGCTTTCCGGGCCGAGTTTGCGGCTGACGCCGTAGGACTTGCCGTTTATCAAAGTTGATGATGGGCAGTAATACATGCTGTTGGGATCGTTTTCCCAGTAATTGATTTTCAGATATGTACCGTATTTGCCAACCCAGAATTGACCGTTGGTATTACTGTTGGTCGGGTCAGGTCTCGCAGGACAGACCCAACCTTGCCAGTCATTTGTGTAGGTGTGAACGAGAACGCCCCATTGTTTGAGTTTGGATGCGCAACTGATCTGGTTGGCACGCTTGCGTGCTGCGCCCAAAGCCGGCAGGAGAATCGCAATGAGCAGACTGATGATCGAGATCACCACCAGTAACTCAATGAGTGTAAAGCCATGTTGCTGTGCGTAACCATCGCGCGGTGTGGCATGAAGTTTCATGACGCATCCTTTATAAGTCTAATCACCGTACACTGACACGTTGAATTCACCCGGTCGTCAGTACACTTGTCTTGGGTAAAGCGCAGGTCGAACGACGCACCCGCAAGGTTTCGGGCAGAACCAGTTTCTGGCCGACATGCTTGCTGGGATCGTCCATCTGCTTGAGTAACATTTCACTGGCTTTGCGTCCCATCTCTTCGGTGGGTAAATCCACAACGGTCACAAAATCAGTGGGAATTGAGTCATAATTAATTTCATTGAAACAGGCGACATTCAAATCGGTGGGGATATCAATGCCTGCTTTTTCGCAGAGTCTCAGTAGCTGCACCGCCTGCGTGTTTTCCCATGCCAACACCGCGGTGGCGCGTTGGCCGAGAATGTAGCGGTCCAGAAATTCGTCGACTTCCACGTTCAGATCGTACCCGGGCATCGGTTCAAGGCCATGCTTGCGCATTGCATCGACATAGCCACGGCGACGGTCGGGAATACTGTAATGCGTGCGAAACGCCACATCGCCACCACGGTTGATGTGATCCTTGTAAGCGATTCGGCGATGACCGAGTTTGATTAAATGCTCCGTCGCATCGACTGCACCCTGATAGTCATCCACGCAGACGCAGGATTCATTTTCATGCATCGGTTGATCATTGATTGTCACATGCGGGACATTCATCTGTTCAATGAACTGTCGCACATGCAGGTTCCGACCGGGCAAAACCAATGCGCCGTGCATCATTCCCGCGGACCATTCGTCCTGGTGATGATCCGATTGATTCATGTCCATGTACACACGGACGTCAGCTTTGCGCAAGGTGTCGATGGCAGAGGCAAGCAAGGTTTCATAAATACCGTGAGCGGTGGCCCAATGGATGTTGTAACCGACCACCATCACCATCCGCACGTTGGACATGCGCAGGTTCCGGGCAATGCCGTCGGGACGGTAGTTCAGTTCCCTAGCAGCGGTCATGATCTTGTCGCGCACCTCTTGCCGAACGTTAAACCCTTCGGTCTGGTTGAGCACTTTGCTCACAGTGCTTTTGGCAACACCACAGTGCTTGGCAACTTGGGTAATGGTGACACGGGGCATGCTGATTCTGCTTGAATGACGCTTGGGAAACCGGTTTCTTTGGTGTGAGTATAGACAGGGATCAGGCTCAGTCAAGCCTTGGGGCGAATTTTATTTACAAGCTGGGATTGGGGTTTGACGGATGTTCTGAGGATTGGGGTAATGGTGTCATTTCTTATCCAGGATCTTCTGGGCGATCTTGTACCACTTCTCAGACAGGGATCGTGAGCCCGTCTTGCGGTACATATCACCAAGCTTCTTGGCGTCGGCAGCAGCCTTGATCTTTTCACCATTGCGTTCGTAAAGTTTGCAACGTGATTCATAGACCCATTTCTTTCGCGTCCCGAGCTTGATGGCCTGGGTGTAGTCTGCCAAAGCCTTGTCGCGCTGGTGGGTCTGCTCATAACAGTAACCTCGCATGGCATACGACTCTTCATCGTTGAGCAGGTAGGCGAGCTGTGTCCAGTAGGGGATTGCTTCTGAGTAGCGTTTTAATTCGCACAGGGAATAAGCCATGTAATCGACCACCAGATCCGATTTGTCGGGCCATTTTTTGATGTAGTCTTTCGTCAACACAATGGTCTTGTCATAGTCCAGTGCGGTGTACGCACCCTGGATCACACCCGAACGAATCTCCGGTGCATCGAAGCCAAGATTGATCATGTACAAAGCAGCCGATTCAAGCATGGCACCGTTGATGGGGGTGAATTTCTTTTCAAGAATGAGAAACTGCTGACTCATGTAAAGACCGATTTGCTTGAGGTCCTTTTTCTGGCGCGCATCAGCCAATAGTTTGTCGCGCATCACAGCAGCCAAAAGCCATGTGTCATCATCAAACTGCTTGGCAGCTTCCTTGAGCTTGGTTTGATTGCCATCAGCATGGTAGCCCAGGCAGGCGGCGTTTAAGTGCATGATCGCCATGTCCGAGTCGTTGGCTTTTTCTGCAAGTAAACCCGCATAGTAGTGACCGATGCTGCTGCGCGGGTTGGTACGGAATAGCGAAGCAAGATCCGGATCATCCACTTTGAGTTGATTGTGGTGATACTTGAGCTCAACCTTCAATGCGTTGGCAGCTTCATGCGTCCAATGCGGGATGTTCTCAATGAGCTTGAGCATCTGATCGGCTTGGGCAAAACGCCTGGCTTTGAAGTCCGTTTTGCCGGCTTGGGCCAGTTGATCAAGTAACGCATTGGTTACAGAATTCTGGTGGTCATAAGGCATGATCATGTTGAGTATGACCATGTTGTATGCCGCGTACATTTCATCACGGAGTTGTTTGAGTGATTTGATGCTCTGGGCGATGGCAGTTGCCTTGTTGGATGAAAGACTTCGTAAAAATTGATTGTATGCCCCAGCTAAATCCTGTTTGGCCATGTCGTCATTGGCGAATTGATAATGAACATAGGCCCAGGGCAGCTGGGGACGCCTCGGCGTGGCAGTCGGATCGTAATAGCGGTTGATTTCAAATTGGTTGATGGCCATGCACAACAGGGCATTACGCCGGACGGATTTGATGTCACCTTCCCAGAGCGATGCCAGCATCAACTGATAAAAAAGCTCTGGGTTGGGATAGCCTTGGCGGATTTTTTCGTTTGCCAATTGCTTGATGCCTGCCGCATCACGATTGATTTGCAGTTGTGTGAATGTGTCATGTAATTCCTTACGCTTGTTGGCGTAGACCATATAATTCCAGGCAACTGTGGAATCTTCGAACAGGGGATATTCATTGTGCTCGGGGACTTCCAAGATGTAAACATCCTGCAAGGCTCCAGCGTATGGCACCTTGTCTGACGAGTCTTTAGTCAACTGTTTTTCCAGTGCCTTTTGCATCTCCTGTGCGATGACCGTCTGCATGATCGTGTGTTTGTCGGAATCAGACTTGAGGGCGATAAAGAGCTTGATGTTCTTTTCAAGTTCGTTTTCGGTCTGCTCATTCTTGAGCTTGGTTAACACTTCAACAGCAAGCTTGCGGTGAGTATCGGTGATCTGGACAAATTTCAGTGGCTGTAAGCCGGTCGCCTGTGCCATGGCTTGATCACGTTCGAATGATTGGGCGCCATTTTCAAAGTTAAATAAACGCCAACCCTTTTGCTCGATGAGGTAGGTGACATCTTTGAGAATGGGAGCGTTTACTTGAGCCTGGACTTTCTTTCCCCACTCCTTGATTTTGTTGGCGTATTTGAGGCGGACCTGTGTTTTGAACTGTTGACTGGAGTAGGGGCTGGACATGACTTGATCGATCATTTTCTCACCGAGCCGATGGGCCTGATCGTATTGCTCGTTCATGGCATAGGCTTCGACGAGGATGGACATGGCCTGGAGTTTATCTGCTTCGGGTGCGTGTTCATAGGCTTTGCGATATTGGGGGACCGCCTTGCCGATCTCATTGAGGTGCACGTGGATGTTGGCCTTTTTTATGTAGACTTCGTACAGCACGTGATCGGGAGTCTTGTCATCAAATTGCGTGATGGCTTTGTCCAGTGACGCGACTGCCTGCTGGAAGTTTTTTTGCTGGAGCAGCAGGTCAGCCTGAAAGTTGAGCAACTCAATGTCATTGGGATGTTTGTTCAGGGCCTTGTTAATGCGCGTGGTCGCTTGCTGGGCTTGGCCGGTGGAAAACTCGACAAACGCCAGCCAGACACTGGCGCGGGGTTGGTCGGGTTCGATAGCCAACGCAGCCTGGAGCTTGGCGACACCGTCCTGTTGTTTACGATTGAGCAGCAGCATTTTCCCCAGTGTCGCCAGGGCAGCCGCGTTTTGTGGATGAGCTTCTACCAATGCCTTTGCAGCCTGTAAAGCCTGTGGGGTCAGTTTGCGTCTGACCTTACTGTCGATCTCGTTGATCTGCTTTTGCAGGCTTTGATCTTGTTGTTGAGCGTGAGATGGATGGGGGACAATGAATGTCACAGTGACTGCAAATAATGCAGCCATCACAGCGGGTAACATTTTCATGAGGTGTTCTCGCCATTTGGCCCGGTTATTTTGCTGGATACAAACAATCGCAAGGACCATGTGCAGTTGCTGTATCGTGATCGTCTATTATTTAACAGACGTAAGCAACTCGTCAAGGTTCCAGGTGATTTTTAAATTGTTTGGGGCAATATGGTCAATATGCTGCTACGTGTAGTGATCAGGAAGCGTTTTCGTCCAGTCCCACCGGAGTCTGGGCGGGTTTGGTTTCCTGTGCTTTTTTCCAGAACTGGAGTTTACTCATAAAACCACGGGGTGGGGTGTAGGGTTGCCACATGTAGGTTTTCTGGTTGGCGAAGAGATTGGAACTGTTGGATTCGCGGTACGCAATCCAGGCGCTGGCCTGATCGCCGAGTTCCTGGCCGGTGATGGTGGACAGTGATTCGCTGGCTGCCAAAGCGACACCGTAACGTTCGTCATCCAAAGCAGCGACCAAAGCGCCGTAAACTTCCGGGGTGGCATACTGTCCCAACGCATCGGCGCAGGCCATTCGCACATCGGCGTCCGAGTCCTTGTTCATCGTGTTGATCAAAGGCTTGATGGCTTCGGGATTGTGAATTTTCTGTAAGGCCTTGGACGCTTCCCAGCGAACCATGTCAGCCGGATCACCCAAACGGATCGTGATCAGGGGCACATCTTTGACTTCGCCATGCAAACCCAACGCCTTGACGGCAGCGGCACGCACGGTGGGGTCCGGGTCATCAATGAGAAGACGATACAGACGCACATACGGACCTTCGCCACCGAACGGTGATGCTGAGAGATTGTTCAATGCTCGGCGGCGGATGTCCGGATCGTAGACATTAAAGACGTTTCGTGCTTCTTCGCTGGGGGTTGGGGGTGAGATCATGTTATCGATCGCACTGCCGGTGCTGTCAATGACTTCACATCCGACAAACATGCCGGTGGTCATAACCAGCACAGCCATGAAACCCAACTTGGAGACTGTCTTCATCTTTTATCCCATATCCTTGACCATTTAATTGCTAACAGTCTAGCGTACAGGTGCTTGGTTTGCACACCCGCATGGCATTGTGATGAAGATGTGTCCGTCGTGGCGATTGGTCGATCAGTTACGCGGTTGACCGGGACCCTGAACGAGTTTGGGGTCAGCCTGGAAGACGCGAAGGTAGTCGACCCACATATCCGTGCCGTTATCGTAGCGTTCCATGTCGATTTTCCAACCACTGATCCCACCGATGGCATAGTTCATTAACAGGATATGCGGGTTAAGTGATTCGGGATTGGTCGGGTGACGCAACACTTCAAAGTTATCGAAGTAGTAAACGGTGTCCTTTTCGTCGACACGCACCGCGTAGGTGTGGAACGTGGTGGACCAATAGGACTTGCTGCCCAGTTCCATGATGGGCGGGCGGACGTGGAAGCTTTTCTTTTTGCTGCCGTCGGGATTTTTCTGATTCCAGAAATGCGAGACGATGGAGTAGGACGGATGATTGGGATTGCCTTTGCCCACGCCACCGTAGAGTTCACAGATGTCCAGTTCGTCACCGGGTGTACCGCGTTTGGGTTGCGTGATGGTCCAGAAGGCAGGCCAGGTTCCCGGCGCGGACTGTGCGGTGAAGCGACATTCCGCGTAGAAGGGGGGATTGGCCCAGAAGCCTTTGCCGTCCATGTCCACGGTGGCCAGTAAACCGGTGCTTCCCTTGGTGCCTTCGGGCTTGCGAGCCTTGATGCGCAGGAATCCGTCACGGTGTTCAAACGGTGGGGCGGCCTGCCAGTCATGATTGCGGAACGGCCAACCGCTGAAGTCTCCGAAGAACGGTTTGTGTGCGTTGTATCGCGCGCCGCGACCGTCGTTGGCAATGGACATTGCACTGTCAAAATCATCCTCGAACACCACGGTCATGCCTTTGGCACCGGGGGGTGTCTGTTGCGGGATGCCCTGGTTCCACTTCACGCCACCTGTGTTGTAAAGCTGTAATTCACAGATATCGCGCAGGCCCTTACCGTTGTTGGCAAAGATGCGAATGTTCACCGGGCCGTGCGGGAACTTGTCCGCGGGGAAGACAAAGGAACCGCTACTGCCTTCGAGTACCAGGCCACCTGGCGTCAGATCTTCATCGTGTCCCCACTTATTGGGATTCGCCTGGGTTGGTTGTTGCCAGCACATGGCGTTGGCATACTTCATTCCCGGTGCCTTGAAGCTGATGGTGACATCGCCGGAGACATCCGCGCGGTAGGCAGGACTCAGAACACGAATGGATTGAACCCATTCATCACTGCCGATGTCCTGGCCGTAGTTGAACTCAAAGTAGTCACGTGTTTCAGCCAGGGCGCAACGCAGATTCATTCCCCATACCAGGACAGTCAATAGACAAAGGATTGTGGTGCGATTCATCAAACGATCTTTCATACTTTGGGCCGACACTTGGGCGGTCAAGCCAATGAGGAGCAATGATGGGAAAATCATACGGGTCAGTAATCGCATTTTCATGATCGTCCAACAGCCTTTCGGAAATAAGTGATGGATATTTGTCAGAGAGCCACTGCCTTTGGATTGTTCGAGGGCATGTTTGAGGGTTTTCAATCAATCCTGGCGATCGAACCTTTGTGTGCTGAACGGAGGGGGAGATACTTTGAGGCAACCTGCCTTCAGCGCATCTGCTCAGACGCTTCATGAATGGCATGGCGATAATATACAATAATTGTCCAATATGACAAGTGTTATTTTTGACCTGCAATCTGTTGCAGTTCTGTTTCCAAGTGACATCCGGGAGACTAACATGCTTTGGCGTGGGAAGGTTGGATGAGCTTAATGACAAACAAAACCCGGTTGGTTGATTGGCTGGAGCTTGCGCGCCCGGAACACCTGTTTTCTGCGATCAGCAATTGCTGGCTGTTGGTTTTGATGTCAGCACACATTGAACCGACCAGTCATCAGAATCCGATCTTGATGCAGATGCCACTGTGGGAGCGCCTGCTCATCGCGACACTCATCCCGATGGGGCTTGGGATTTTCGGGTTCGCGTTTAATGATGTGCTGGACCTCAAGCATGACCGCACATTTCGCCCTGCAAGTCCGTTGGCAGCAGGGCGGGTGTCGGTGACCACGGCTGCTTCCTTTGCTGTCGCGTTCCTGTTGGTAGCCTTTGGGGCTGCGACGTTTCTTGGGCGACTGTCCCAGTTTCTCTGCGTCATCACCGCAGGCGCCATCCTGTTTTTTAATCTCTGTGGCAAGTTTCTGCCGGCTACCGGACTTATCAGCATGGGCCTGATCCGGACGCTGACCATGTTCATCTGTGTCCCGCGCATGGGCTTTGCCTGGCCGGCCTGCATGACCATGGCACACATCATCATCTGCATGGCACTGGTCTACGCGATCCAGGGCCGACGCCCGCGCATGCGCGGCAGCGATCTTGGCCAACTCGCAGCAGGGACACTGTTCTGGGCCGTGTTGCTCGTTTTATTCATGGTGCTCCGCCAAACCGTCCTGCTTCATGACTACCCGCAAATCTGGGTCGGCCCGCTTATCGCCCTGGGACTCTTCGTCCTCGTGAGTATCATTTATCTCAAAAAACGTCTGCCCGATCTGCGCGCCCGACGCCAGACCGCCCAACGCTATCAACAGCTAGCCATGCTCTGGTTGATTGTCTATGACGTGAGTTGGATGCTCAGCCTGTACCAATACACCGATGCCTTGCTATTGGCAGTCGTCGGAATCGTTGCTTTGGCGATCGTGATTTTCATCAGTATCCAGCGACATCTCTCCCCGGAATCAGGCCAATACCGTGTACGTGAGTAGAGGAGTTTTAATTTCGAATGGTGGATTTCGAATTTCGAATTTAACGCAAACGTGATTGATGGATTACGGATTAAATTGACACCGATTCGATCTTGCAATGCTGCGTAGAATTCAGATCAAGACATCCTAAGCCGGGAATCGGGTTCAAAAACCTGCTGTCAATTCGAAATCCGCCATCCGAAATTGGAAAACAAAAAAACTCCAATCACTCTTTTATTCACAACTTAAAACGTTTGCCAGTTGTCTGCGCCTGACAAGTCGTTATGATACGCACATGGCAGGAAAGACCCGAGAAATCCGTGGCCGAATCAAGGCCGTGTCCAACATCAAACGCATCACCCGCACGATGCAGATGATCGCCACCGCGCGGTTCCAGGCATCCCAACGCCGCGCCACTGCAACCCAACCCTACACGCGCAAGATTGCCGAGTTGGTGGGCGAGTTGGCCAAGGCCGCTGCCGCCGATCCCAATGCGAATCTCAGCCATCCGCTGCTTCGCAAGCCTGATCCCAAGGTGGGTAAGGAACTGCTGTTGGTGCTGACTTCCAACCGTGGTCTTTGCGGTGGTTACAACGGCAACGTGCTCCGCACCGCTACCCAGTACCTCAATGCCACCAAAGAGTCCGGCCAGCAGGTCGATCTGGAAGTGGTCGGTCGCAAGGGAACGTCCTACTTCAAGTTCAACAAAATTCCTGTCACCAAGGTGCATAACCAGTTTGGTGACTCAGCCAAGTTTGAAGATGTCCAGGAACTCGTTGAGTCCTACATGGCAGACTTCACCGCAGGCAAGTACGACAAAGTCAGTGTGATCTTCATGGCCTTTGAGTCCATGTCCCGCCAGACCCCGCAGGTGCTTCAGCTTCTACCTCTGAAGGATCCGACCGAAGGTGTTGAAGGCGAAGTGAGCAAGGCGCAGGTTGATTACGAATACTCCCCCGAACCCGAGCAGTTGCTTGCAGAGCTTTTGCCGGTGACGGTCAAGACGCAGTTGTTCCAGAGCTTCAACGAATCGGAAGTCAGCGAACAGATCGCGCGTATGGTTGCCATGAAGGCTGCCACCGACAACGCCAATCAGATGAGCAAGGATCTTACCCGCGTGTACAACCGTGCACGTCAGTCTGCCATCACCACCGAACTGACGGAAGTCATCAGCGGTGCCATGGCTCTGGGTTAAGTATTAAACCGCAGTGTTGGCAAACGAGAAATTCAAAACCGATTCACGATGGTGAGTCGGTTTTTTTATGGATGTTGCGAATACAATCGTCATGATGATGCGAAGTATTGAAACATCAGTCGTCACTCCCGCGCCCCCGGAAGTCTGGAATCCAGTGGCATTCTGTTCACGCTTGCACCAATCACTGGATTCCCGCCTGCGCGGGAATGACGTCCAAGGGCGCTGGCACATCGTCGGTCATTGATAAAACGTAGACATGAAACTGCAATTTGATCTTCAATCCGTCGAGCAGACCTTGCTCATCACGCTCTATGCCAAGGCGATGGAGTCGTATCACGCGCAGTCGATTCTCAATGATCACCATGCAGCCAGACTCGTTGAGCAGATGGATTTTGATTTCTCAATCCTCAAAGTCCACCGTGATCAACAGGTTTCCCTGGCATGTCGGGCCAGCCAATTTGATCAATGCGTCCGCGACTTTCTTGCAAAGCATGAGCATCCGTTGATTCTCGATCTGGGCTGTGGCATGGACACGCGCTTTGATCGACTGGGTAAGCCGAATCATTGCCAATGGATCAATGTCGATTTTGAACACGTCATTGCCATGCGCCATGCGTACCACACGAAGCATGAAAATGTCCACGACATCGCTGCGTCATTGGAACAAACCGGTTGGCTTGATGCGATTGCTTGCAACCAGCCGACGATGGTGATCGCAGAAGGGGTGTTCCCATACCTGCATGCAGTAGCGATCAAGAACCTGTTGGGCAAACTATCCGAGCATTTTCAGAATCCGCAGTTGGTCTTCGATGCCTACAACAAACTCGGCACCTGGCTATTGCGCATGGATGGCAGCATCCGCGTCACCGGTGCTCAACTCTGTTCGTCCTTGCGGGATATTGCTTGTGTGATTGACGAGGAGAAACTCAAGTCCAATGGCTTTTATCATGCTGATCATTTGCCACATTTTTCCAGACTGTCTCGCGGTCTGATCCGTTGTTGGCAAGCCTTGCCGGTGTTCAGCGGTTTGGCGGGGTTGTATCAGTGTGGGTTGTGAAATGTTTCATGCGAAGATGCGGGCAAATCCATCAAGCACCGATTGTAAAAAAGCAACAAGATCGACCGTCGATAAAACGAGGATTGCCCAGACGATCATCATGCCGATGCCCAGGTTGCGCACCGGTTTGGAGACATGCTTTTGACCAATGTGATACTCGCCCGGTTCCAACCACGGCGCACCACATTCCGGGCATGACTGACTGATATCACCACGCTTGGGGTAGGTGTACTCACATGTCGCGCAGAATCGATTGAGCCCCTGGCGGGTGGTCATGGTTGACTGCACCAATGCCCAGCCCATGAACAAACCAATCGCTCGAAAGGCATACCACAGGTTAAAAAACAGTGATCGATAGCCGACGATGTAGGTGTTGAAAATCGCAAGCCCGAGCCAAATGGTCAAGTCGAGGTAGAAGACACCATATTTCTTGTCGGGCTTGGGGATGAAAGCCAGTAACTCAGTTAAGCGAGTCGGCTTTTTGATCGTATTCGTCACGGATAATGTTCTGGTTTTTATTGCTTGATCCGAATCCAGTGCATAGCGAATCCAATAACGCTCCACTTCAACCGTGTCGATTTTCCGTTTGCATTTGGGGCAGATGCAGATGTTGTCATCGCCGATCAAGGGTTTGAGACACCATGGGCAGAGCTTGCCATCGGTTTGCGGGACATCTTTCTGGATGATGCGATAACGCTGATACGATTTGAAGCCGCCCACGAGAGCCAGTGTGAATAAGGTGATTAGCAGCAGATCGAGCCAGAGCAGCTTCGAATGAAGGATGGAAAACAGAATGATCAAGGCAGGCAATATTGGGCCGAGGATCAAGATCGGCGTGAGTCTGCGGGTTGCGATCTGTTTTTGCCACGGACTTTTGGCGCGGTGCCAACTCATGTCAAACAATCCCCGGGCGAGATGATTGGGTGAAGTGAATCAGAGTGAAAAAGCATGCCCGGGTGGATTCGAACCACCGACCTACGGATTAGAAGTCCGTTGCTCTATCCAACTGAGCTACGGGCACTGCTGAGTTGAGACAGTTTAGCACAACGGCGGACTTGTTGCGATGGGCAAGTCGTTGTGATGTGTTGAGGATACCTGTCAGATTCACCATGGCTGATCGCTGGTTTGCGTTGATCAGAGGTGCAATGCAGGTATGTCGGGGAATGTGGCTTTGCGTTACGTGGTGCGACGCCAGCGTTTTTCGGAGTTGCTTACTGGGCTGCCACCCATTTCCAGTTCGATTTCCTCGTTGCTGGATTTGGACTTTTTCGTGGCTGATGACTTGAACAGAGGATCCATCAGGGGGTCAAGGTGTTCGTCGGTTTCATCATCAGCCTGCGATGCCTTGGTGTGATCGGCTTTGAACAGAGCGATGGCATAGGCGATGAGGATGACTAACGTGGTGATCACCCACATGTCCATCTGAAACAGGGCACTGTTTGGATGGTTGGTGTAGTTGTCACCCATGCTGATGATGAACAGGTAATACAACCCGATGAGCAGGCAACTGCCAAAGGCCAGGATGTAGCGAATTTGATGGCTGATCACGCGAATGGGGGTCAGGCTCAAACCGATACAGGCCACGAGGAAACAGGCCGGCTCAACATATTGCTGAAGCTCCGTCACAGAAGTCGCAGCCTGTTTGTTGAACGTACTCATCGCGCTGATGAGCAGAAACACCAGGCAAAAGGACATGCTGGTGAGCCAAAGGAGCATTTGCAATGTCTTCACTGGGCCCCCCCAGTCAATTCATCACAGTAAGGCAATGTCAAAATGATAGGCATTCGTTCTCGCTTCCACCGGAAAGTATTGCGATCAAACAAGTTGATCATGCAACTTCTGTCAAGCACACTGACAGGTGACACATGGGATGATTCTACGCGATGTCAGTAGAAGTGTATTCAGATTTCTCGCTGGTTCAAGCGACTTGGGCCGAAAGTTGAACACTTGACCTGATTGAGCATGCTACTCATACCCCATAAAGCGATGTGACACACTTGTTTGTCATCAATCAGGGGATGACTGTGGTACTCGGTAAGGTGAATCTGATCGGGTTACCCGTCATGTTTTGCACATGATAGGCCGGCGGTCTCGCGAATCACCGAGTGTCGAAATTCAGATCAATATCGATTGTGCCAGCTGTCAATCAAGCGGATTGCTTGACGATACCGGAGATTTTAAACCAGTGACTGCCGACCTGATCACCATCCATGAGCAGTTCAATGCGTTGCATGGAATAGGCTTTGCCTGCATAGACAAGCACCAGTGCCGGGAGCAGTGTCCAGAGCATGACCGAAGCACTGATCAACATGCCGGTGTAGCTGCCACTAAGCCAGTAGCTGGAGATAAAACCAACCATGTGTATCTGAACAACGGCTGAGAGTCCGAAGCTGATAGCTGAAGCGATGAACAGGCAATAGGTCATCCCAGCCAATTGCATGTAACGGTCACCTTTGCGGAAGCTGTGTTGCATGATCAATGCCCATGCCGCCCATGAGACAAGTACAGTAAACCAGATGATCATCGTCTGGGGCATCCAGATACAGCCATAGGCACGGAACGATTCGCCTGGCAAATACTCCCAGAGATCCGCAGCTTGCAGCAGGGTGGTCATCACACTGACGGTCAAAAGGGCGGCAGGGAAGGCTGCCATCACGTAGACATAGGATGAGGCGGCAGTCCGATGGATCAAATGCTTTCGCCAGTGACGTCCCGGTTCCAGGAACAGGAATTGGGTCATGAAGAACGAGAACAAGCCAAAGATCGTGATCATCCAGTGCGCTTCGAGCGTTTCAGGATAAACGCCCATCGCACCACGGATGCCATGCTCATACATCGGCCAGAAGCCGTACCAGATCGACAGGTGCTTGAGCATGAATGAACCGATAGGGTAGCGCATGATCAGATCAGCCATCAATAGCCAAATGACCAAAGTCATCAGCAGCGCCAGCATCGTAAACAGAAGCTTGCGAGTATGGTAGAGAATGGCAAGAGTTAGCGGCATCGGTGTTATTATTATCCAGTTCAGTTGAACGCAATTCAAGAAAAAATTATCGGATCATGCCCAATTTTTGATGCTTAAGGTGAAAAAAGCAGCTTTTTCTGTCAGAAATGTGTTTGGTCACCCAATCATGGCATCGCCAACTGGCGTAAGGGTTGCCATTGCCTTAAGGCATTATTGAAGACGGTTTGACGCTGAGCAATGATGTCCTGCTCTCCATGGATCAGGGCTGTCATCGGCGAACCTGCTGTCATTGGACGAATTGGGGCACGAGCAATCCGAAAAGCAGATTCCTGGTAAAGCACGTGAACCTGTCCACCTGTAGCCAGTGCCCAACCCACAATGAATCTCCCGGTACGCGATCCATCGGGCACGTCCTTCATTCGGTCGAGCAGATACGCCATCCAGTCTTCGTCTGAGATGTTTTCGTCGAGCTTCCCACCCCAACGTCGAGCCTGCACGCCCGGTTCGTCATCCAGTGCATCAAAGCAAAGTCCGACATCATGTGCAAAGACATGCGGGTAAGCAGCACACCGGTAATGCACCGCTTTGATCGCTGCGTTCTCCGTCACCGTCAATGCATCTTCTACGGGTGTGTCAGTTCGGATACCACAGGCTTGCGATAAGTCCACGACATCAAACCCCATCCCCTCAAGCAAGGGGCGATAGATCAGATGCTTGGTCGGATTGCCACTGGCAAAGAGAATGGTGGGGCGGGGGATATCAGTCATCACGTGACGTGGGGGCTTGTTCCTGCTCGATCTCAAAACCACATTCCGGGCAAGTGCCGTCCCCATGTTCCATTGAGCCTTGCAGGTCATAGCCGCATTTCATGCATCGACAATGGGCATAGCGGAAAAATGGGCGAATCCCAAACAGCAGAATTGCACTGGTTCCCATCGCCCACAACACCACGGAGATCTGCATCATCAATGCAGCGGTGAACCCCGGGACATTTTCAATTTGCTGTGATGTGAGATGGTAAACATATCGGCCAACAATCTTGGTCCCAAACGGTCCAATGATCAGACCCAAACCCAGCAGCAGTGACAGCAATTTGTAATCTGAATAAAGCACGCGTTCACGTCGGCTAAACCATGTCTGGAAAACCATCCCCCAGATCACACTCATCAGCATCACTCCCGAGAGCCGATGCAGCGGACCCAGTGGTAGGAGATATTCCTGCTTGATGGCAAGCCCATAAACCATCACATCGCGCAGGATCACCCCGACTTCGATCACACTCATGTTCAACACACCCGCTGCAATTGCCCCTGCAATGAGCATCCGTCTTGGAAGGGCTTTGCGATCCGCCAGATCGTGATGCCAGTAGCGATGCGGGGAGAGCGTGGCAATCGGCGCAAAGAGCATTAAGGTCACATACCCCAACCACGTTTGCCTGAGAAGGCCCGGGGTTTCAGGAAACCAAAGCAATAAGTTGAAGCTGTTCCAATCGTAATCGTCATATTGCAATGGGATGAACAACACCCCACACCAGATGCCAAGCACGATCAGCCATCCCAACAGGAACGGCCAACGCAGCGAGTGTGCAAAATCAACGTGCTTTTCCATCGACAAAACGAATGGTCCTTTCAATCACCAGTCTGTCCCATTGCGATCAGACCAGCCAGCGTGACCATTGTACTCAAATGTCCTGCCATGTCTCGGGTTAGAGATGTAAATCATGGGATGCTGGTCGTCAATATTCCAGCAGAAGGCACCCCATGCACAACAGCGAGCCGTCTCGTGTCGATCCGGTCTGAGCAAAGCTCAGCTTATCTCACCTTTAAACACCCTTAACCTGAATCCCTTCACATCAACATCCCCATCCACCCCCATTTGGCCCCCAGCGTACATCCGTCTACAATAGTCCGACTATGACGACCACCGACTCCCAACAGACCGAATTTATCATCGCCAAACCCGATGGCGTGGGCCCCGTTGCTGGTGACGGCAAGCAGGTTGACGTCCGCACCGAGGAAATGCTCGTGAACATGGGCCCGCAGCACCCCTCGACCCATGGTGTGTTGCGCATCGTCCTGCGAACCGACGGCGAGATGGTCCTCGAAGCGGTCCCGCATATCGGTTACCTGCATCGTTGTGCTGAGAAGATCGGTGAGAACGTGGCCTATTTCCAGTACGTCCCATACACCGACCGTATGGACTACCTGGCAGCCATGAACGAAAATTGGACATGGTGTCATGCTGTCGAGAAACTTGCTGGCCTGGAACTGCCTCGCCGCGCTGAACTCATCCGCATTCTCGTCGGTGAGTTGGGACGTATTGGCTCACATCTCGTGAGTTTCGGGACCTACGGCCTGGATATCGGCGCCTTCACGCCGTTCCTCTACGCCTTCCGCGAACGCGAGTATGTCCTTGACCTTTTTGAAATGCTCTGCGGTGCCCGTCTGACCTACAGCTACTTCACCATTGGCGGTTCGACTTACGATCTGCCCGATGGGTATCTGGACAAGGTCACCGAGTTCCTTGATTACTTTGAGCCGAAGATCAAGGAATACAACGACCTGCTTTCCTATAACAAGATTTTCATCAAGCGTACTGCTGACGTCGGCGTGATGTCGCCTGAAGTCTGCACCAAGTATGCCATCACCGGCCCGGTCCTGCGTGGCAGTGGTATCGCCTACGACCTGCGTCGCGACCTGCCTTACAGCCTTTACGACGAGTTCGACTTTGACGTCATCGTCGGTGACGGCGAAATGGGCACCCTCGGCGACTGTTGGGATCGTTACATGGTTCGCATGAAGGAAATGGTCGAAAGCTGCAAGATCCTCCGCCAGGCCATTGCCAAGCTCAAGGATTGTGCAGGCGATTACCGCCTGAAAGTCGGCCGAAACTTCAAAGCCGACGAAGGCGAAATCTACGTCGAAACCGAAAACCCCCGCGGCGTACTTGGCTTCTATCTCGAATCACAGGGCGGCCCCATGCCATACCGCGCCAAAGCCCGTGCCGCGACGTTCTGTAACCTGTCCGTCACCACCGAACTCTGCCAAAACGTCTTACTCTCCGACGTCCCCGCCATCATCGGCTCCATCGACATCGTCATGGGACAGGTGGATCGGTAACCCCCGGAACCCCGGATCCCCGGAACCCACAAAGCAGAACTAGCCATCGCATTAATGTCTTAGCGAGCCGGATCGTGTCGATCCGGTGCCTTGATGTTGTGATATTTGTGATGCCTTGTATCCGCATCAATGCAACCTGTGAAATAAAACACTGGACATTGTCCATTGGTAAACCGATAATATGACTAGTCAAACTAGTCTTAAAAGATTGGAGAGCCGTCATGAATAAACCATGGAATGTGGCCGACGCCAAGAGCCGGTTCAGTGAACTGCTCAATCAGGCAGATCACGACTCCCCACAAGTCATTCACCGGCGTGACACGGACTATGTATTGATGACCGGCGAGCAATACCGTTTACTCACTGGCAAGGTCCCCGACTTTCTGGACTATCTCATCAACCACGGCCCCAAGACGGACAAGCTTGAGCCGATGCCGCGGCAGAAGACTGCGATGCGGGAGGTTGATCTGTGAGAATCCTGCTTGATACCAACGTCCTCTCGGAAGTCCGCCGTCCCAAACCCAATCGACGTGTCATTGAGAATCTGTTGGCTTTCGATCCTGACAACGTTTATGTGAGCAGCATCACCATTGGCGAATTTGTCTATGGCATTGACCGCTTGCCCAAGAGCAAAAAGCGTGCTGAATTGGAACGTTGGCTGCTGGGTATTGAGCAAATGTACGCAGGCCGCATCCTGCCCTTTGACACTGAGACAGCTCATCTATGGGGCCAACTCATGGCAACCGCTCAAAGCAAAGGCCAAACAATGTCCCCCCAGGATGGTCAAATCGCAGCTACTGCCATCCAACACGGCCTGCACCTGATGACCCGCAATGTTTTCGACTTTGAGATGTCGGGTGTGATGCTGATTAATCCGTGGGAAGTAATATAACTTCATGAGTCATTTGAACATTGTTGATGTATTGTGCTTTCTGAGTTTTGAATTTTGAAAATTTCGGGAAAAGTAAAATGTGCAAAATAGTAAAAACTGTCACTGAATATATTGATTGTGTGAGAAGTTTAACTACATATTCCGATCATTTATTGTTTAGAGGACAGACTCAAGACTGGCCTTTGATACCATCTGTCGGAAGGTCTAAAGCATCTAATGGAGAAGAGAATTTGATATGTGATTTCAAGACTGGTGTTCAAGCATATGTCGATTTGAGTGGATTGAGTGAATGGGATATATGGGCACTTGCTCAACATCATGAATTGAGAACACGATATCTTGATTGGTCACTGAACGCTTTAGCTGCATTATGGTTTGCAATGATGGGTAAGAAAGCCGATCAGGAAGAAGATAAAGAATGCAAGCAAGCGGTTGTTTGGGTGTTGTCCTCTTACAAGCAATTCACTTTGAGTGATGATCAACTGCAGTCTATACAAGATCCATTGTCGCTTAAACAATCAATTATCTACCAGCCGAAAGCAATCTCCCCAAGAATTGTGGCACAGCAAGGCCTGTTTAGCATACACGTGAAAAATGAAAGTGGTGAATTCGTACCGTTGGAGGAGCAATATCAATTCAGAGATGAATTAACAAAGCTTGTTATTCCTTACGGTACAGAAGCTGAATCGAACGCATTTGATGAAATGCGAAATGAGATAAATAGTTTAGGTGCTAATGGGGCAGTTTTTTATCCTGATATTGACGGCTTGTGCCAACATTTAAATTGGTTGCATTCGAAAGATCGCAACTACTTTAAATTACCTTAAGAAAAGATTCTGGAGTTGAAAAGGGAGGAGTTCAAAAGGGGAGTTCAAAAGGGACATTCTGAATATTCGCTATGCGCCTGTTGTTTTATCTCAGCAAGTCATTCATTCAGTCTGAATCACAGTGATCCATCCTGTGATTTTTTTTACGCTTAAATTTCACATAGCGAAATACAATTTCACAATATCTTGCATTGTGTTTGCGGCTTGGCCATAATGGCTGCCTTGATGGGACTTGGCGTTTTGACATGCATGACGCCAAACACGATCCACAGGAGACAGACCATGCCGTTCGATGATTTCAAAACGTTGACTTACCTGGGCAAACTCAAAACTACCAAGAGCACCGAGCAAACCCACTCCCGTTTGGGGGTCGGCTTTGAGTGTCTGGATCGGGACATGTGGAAAGTCGAGCAGGCTTGGCCGGTCCTCGAACAGCTTGGCGTCAAGTGGGCGCGCGTGCAGACCGGGTGGGCGAAGACCGAACAGGAACCCGGCGTCTACGACTTTGCATGGCTCGATGAGATCGTCGACAAACTCATCGCCCGTGGCGTCACGCCTTGGCTGAGCATCAGCTATGGCAATCCGCTTTACACCAAAGACATGAACACAGCGGTCGATGGTGAAGACGAAAAACGCGTTGAATGCAACAAGTTCGGCGTCGGCTTCCCGCCGATCCATACACCGGAGGAACGCCAGGGTTGGCAGAACTACGTCCGCGCTTTGGTCGAACATTACAAAGACCGCGTGACTCATTACGAAGTCTGGAACGAGCCGGACCTGCTGAGCTTTTGGAAGTGTCAGCCACGTGCTGCAGACTATGTTGATCTTGTGCGACTCACTGCTGAACCCTTGCGTGAAGTCCAACCTGATGCCAAACTCATCGGTGGGGCGATTGCCTGGGGCATGACCGTCTGGAGTTTAAAGTGGCTTGAAGACTGCATGAAAGCCGGCTTGCATGAACTGATCGACATCCTCACCTACCACGGCTATAAGTCCGTCCCCGAACGTCACAGCGCGCAGGAAATCGCAGCTTTCAAACAGATCATCAACAAGTACAAACCTGGTCTGGAATATTGGCAGGGCGAAGCGGGTGTGCAATCCAAGGTGCCCTCAGGTGGTAATGCTGGCGCACTGTCCACGATGAAACTTTCTGAACCGATTCAAGCACGCATGCTTCTGCGTCGCACCATGCTCGAACTGATGCATGGTGCCTCCATGAGTAGCTACTTTCACATGGGGGACTTTGCTCACTATGCAGGTGATGTCCGCACGTATCACTACGGCCTGGTCCGCTTGGAAGATGGTTCGCCCAAGCCTGCGTTTTATGCACTGCAAACGCTGTGCACCTTGCTTGGCGGTGACACTGAAAATGCGGAAGGTCGCTCTGCTGCTCACATGAGTCTGCGCGATGATACCGATGACCCGCGTGCCACCAAGGCGTTTACCTGGCATGCCAATTTCGTGCGAGGCAATGTGCCGATCCATGCATGGTGGTTGCCTGACTCACTGGAAGAAGACCCCGTCGTGCATAACACGGAGATGACGTACTGGCTGGATTCAACGTGCAACCTCCAAAACCCGGTGTTGATCGATCCGGTTTCACAGGATGTCTATGCCGTCGAATATGAGATGGAAAAACGCACCTGTGCTGAGACATGGATGGCACCCGACCCCAAAGCAGAGGGGGTGCATTATTTCCCGTCTCTACCTGCAAGCACCGATGCCCTGATTCTCACGGATCGCAGCATTATTGAATTGCTCGGAGATTAATCGAATTGGCTAGAATGGGTGTCATGCAAACCAACACCCCCAGGCAAATTCTGATCATCGGTGGCAGTGGCTTTCTCAGCGGGACCATCGCGCGATTGGCTGTCTCACATGGACATCAGGTCACCATCGTCACCCGTGGCAATAAACCCATCCCTGATTCAGTGGATGCCATTAAGGTCGATCGATCCGATCGTGGTGCCTTTGCACAATTACTCGCTGAGCGAAACACGACTTGGGACCTGGTTGTCGATTCCATCGCATTCTCACCGGAAGATGCGCAACAGGATGTCGATGTTTTTACAGGTAAAACAAGGCGATTCGTGTTGGTCTCCACGGACTTTGTTTACGATCCCAAGCGTCGCCATGTCCCACAAAATGAAACCGATGCCCATTACACCACCGAAGGCTATGGCGGCAAAAAACGTCAAGCCGAATTGATACTCCAAAAGACGGACACCGCGTCATTACCCTGGACAGTATTGCGACCCGGGCATATTTACGGTCCAGGTTCGTTACCCGGCTGCCTGCCGCTACATGGTCGTGATCCGAAGTTGATTGATCTGATTCGTAACCAGCAACCATTGACATTGGTCGAAGGCGGCAAGATGCATCAGCATCCGATCTTCGCTCCGGACTTGGCAGCGACCCTACTCAGTGCGATGGATGACGAAAAAGCAATTGGACAAATCCTCAATGTGGCAGGGCCTCAGAGTTTTGCATCCGTGGATTATTACCACATACTTGGTCGACTTCTTGGTCAGTTGGTGAACATTGAATCCATCGACACGCAGTCCTTCCTTGCAGAAAACCCGGATAAAGCACCATTTTGCTGTGAACGTGTTTACGATCTGAGCGCACTGCGCGCAACCGATCTTGTGATTCCCAAAACGACGTTGGATGAGGGTTTGAAACAGATGCTTGCTGCGCTGTTGTGATTAGACAGTTTGGTTTACCTCAGCAGAAAATCCGCCACTGTGTCCCAAACAGGTGTTGTTGCGATCTGCCATATGAATAGACTCATCGCGACGAGTGTGGCAAAGCCGATGTTGTAAATACGATCCGGTTTGCCTGTCAGTAACCACTTGGCAGGAATGATCACCGCGCCGAAGACCAGTGTAAAGAGAAACGGTCCGAAGGCATGCATCCAGATTGTGCCGATGTAAAGGTTGCTTAAAGCATCAATGCGACTGATGGCAGCGGACATCGCACTGAGAGTTGCAAGCAACATCATCGCACGGTGAAACTGTGGTTTGCGACGCTTCCATACACCCAGTGCAACATACACCCCAAAGCCGACAATCGACAGGATCGGTACCGACAGGAACTGTTTATACGTGATCCCCCAGATGAACATTTCTGGTCCGGTGGCTTTGACAGCATGAATACCGGTCATGATCCCCAGCACAACAATCAACGTTGCAAGAACCGCACCGATTTTACCCATGAGCATATGCACCTTGTGACGCTTGAGTGCAATGAGTAACGGTTGAGCGAAAAACAGTACCATCCACAACGTCATGGAAATGGCATGCGTCACGATCATTGTCTTGGCGGCCGGAGCGATGGGGCGGCCCGGATATGCTTTGCCTTGTGTGTAAAAGTGATGGAATCCCCAGAACGTGAACACCAGTAACATGCCACACACGACAGTGTAAAAATATCGCGGTAAACGGTTGGGGCGTGAAGATGACTTAATCGTTGATACTGCAACAGCCACGGCATCGTTGCTCGGTGGGGAGGGAATATTCGTCATGTCATACCTTGGGGAGTCATGAGGGTAACTATTCTGCGACATGCAGAATCAGTCATCAGCCATAATCTACCACAAACCAGCCACCTGTTAAGATTACATCTTGGTTGTATGTATGGGTGATCAATCCATCTGTTTAAAGGATATTCTAGGCTGATGATCACCGTGTTCGCGTCATGTCTTGGCAAACAGATAACCGCCCATGCCAACCATCAGACTGCCCGTTGTGAGTTTGACGGGGCGTTCATATTTGAGTTGTCGCGTCGCGTTCACAAGCTTCTGCGAAGCTAATGCATAAGCGAACTTCACACTGCCGATGGTGATGATCGTGATGACAATGACCAGCAAGACATCGAAGAGTTCTAGTGATGTGATGTCCACAAACACCGGGAAAAGACTTGCATAAAACACAATCGCTTTGACATCACCCAAAGTCAGCGTCAAACCTGCCAGATAACTGTTGGCATAATGCCCATCACGTTGCTTACCGGTTTTGATTTCTTTTTTCAGAGCTCCTCGGATCAGGCCTAAACCAAACCAGATCAGATACATTGCAGCAACATAACGCACACCAGCAAACAGAGTCCCCATTATTTTCGATAAGGTGGTTAACCCCAGAATCGCCATGAGTATGAATATCAGATCACCAGTGATGATACCCATGATCGTTGCGATGCCATGCCTGAGGCTATGCGTTGCGCTGCGCACGACAACCAGGCCGACGCTGGCGCTGGGGATTGCAGCCAGCAGGAGCATGATCAGGATGAAGCTCACCGTGTCGTAAAGATTCATTGCAGCATTGTAACTTGCAAATCATCCAACCGTAAGCAGGCTGCATCCATGAGTATTTACATTACAGGTGACCACCTTTTCAAACGAACCGAGTTCCTGTTGACGCCAGGCGTCACGGACGGTTTGACGGCCGGTTAATTGCAGGTCATCCCATGTCGCCGAGATTGGTGCCGATTTATCCGTGCAGTTAAACAGTCCGACGGCGATACGACCATCCTCCAGCGGTTTTCGCCAAATATCCAGTCCGTTGTTACTGCTCACACGCTTGGCAGCCTGGCAAAGCGGATCCTGGTTGATGTCGATCACTTCATCATTAGTGATCAGACCCAGTGTAAAGTCATCCATGTTCTGGATGTCACAGCTTAAGAGCAATGGAGCGGAAACCAAGGCCCAAAGACTCACCTGCGTGTATTGTTCGTCGAAGGTGAGTTTTGTGGGGCGCAGTTCCCGATTGAGCTTGTTGGGGATGCCGAAGTGGCCGATCTGGAGCATGTCCGGATCGCTGTAGGCCCCGGGCCGGGTGTGTTGATACCAGGCAGCTAATTCCATGCATTCAAGTAAACATAGCCACTCGTCCTTGATGTCACCGGTTACCCGCCAGAGATTGGAAAATTGGCTGAGGTTTCGGGCATTTTCGATCATGGAATCAGGTGAAAGACTGAGCACGATATCACGGTTGACAGCACGCAGATCATTGAGCAGCCGCTGCAGGGTTTGAACTTTTTTCGGGCCACGGGACAGTTCTTTGCCATCCTTGAGTTGCCAGTTAAACCAGTCGCATTTGAGATAGTCAACGCCCCAATCGGCAAACTGTTTGCAGTCACGATCAACCAACCAGTGTTCGCCGATCTGTGCCATATCGCGTTCGATGGAACCGGGGTAGCGTCCGAAAAACTGGGTTGGCGATAGGCGTTTATCTTTCGGCAAGGCATAGGGAGTGTAATCGCCCTGGACATTGGGGCTGCTGCCACCGATGTGTCCGGCATAGGAAGCCATCCAGCAAGTGGAATAAATCCCGAATCGCAAGCCCAGTGAATGGATGTAATCGCCCAGTGATTTGAAGTCGGGGAATTTTTCGTTGCCTTGGATGGCATGGTACTGGCCGCCACGTACACCTTGCCAGCAGTCATCAATATTTACGTAGCTCCATCCGTGATCGACCAAGCCGCGATCGACCATGGCTTGAGCGACGGATCGGATTTTGGCATCATCGACCGATTCGCTCCAGCAATACCAACTGTTCCAACCCATCGGTGGGGTCAGGCAGATTTGCTCGCCTACGACGATGCGTATCTCGCGCGTGTTAGAACCGATTGAGTTGCTGACGGTGACTTGGATGCGATGCGTCCCCGGCGTGTCGATGCGTCCCGTGAGAATGCCGGTGGTAGGGTCCAGATGCACCTGTTCAGGCAACGAATCCACGGTATAGCGCAATGGTTTTCGCCCACTGGCAGCGATCTTGAAGAAAACGGGTGATCCCGGGCGAACCCCCAGAACTTTGGCACCATTGATCCGGGGGTGAAGCGATGGGGGTGGGGTTAGAATTGGAGCCTGATTCATTCGGTAAACTTCCGAGCTATCGTTGGGGTTAGTGTTTTAATTCAGAGTTACACATGCGGGGCAGGAGATATGTTACTTCCCGATTACAGCAGGATTCAAAGACATTTTTCCTGAGGTGATGCAGGTGCTATAGGATTACCACCACATTTTGGTTGCATTGAATTCAAGCTGACAAAGTGAACCATCCAGGCTGCCGGTATCCAGCCCCATGTCCGAGCGTTGTCGCCACTTACCCGAGCCATCAATGAGAAAGACATTGGTGCCTCCCTGGCCGTCCTTGAAATACCGACCACCACCATCGGTAAAATCGTTCATGCCACTGAAGTGACCGGAAAAGCTGTCAAAGGAGTTGCCGTATGTGCGGGTGATATCGGTGACCACTTCATTGTAGACTGCTTCGTGTTCAATATTCATATGGACTGATTCGACGTTTGTTGGTGTGAGTTTGACCCATGTCGCTGAAGAATCCACTGCTGACTGGAGCGAGGAGGTGCTGGTCATGCTTTTGCGTTTGAGTCCCTGTCGACCTGCCAGAACTTGATAGCCAATGTTGGTCAGTTGACCGGCTCCGAAGGACAAGGCATCATCAGGTCCCCAATTGCTGCCGCTGTTGATGGCGGTGTTATTGGGGCAGTAAAAGCTGTCGCGTACCAAACCGTAATCCAGCATGAAATCACGGGCACCAGCATTAATCTGGTAAGGCCGACTGCTGACCGTCGGACTGGCGCCCCCAAAATATCCTTCAGAACCTCCCCAGTTACCAAGGTCCGGGAAGATGTGTTTAAAGTCTTCCGAAGCCATGATCATGGCCTGTCCCATGCTGCGCACATTGGTCAGACACTTGATCTGAATGGCTGATTGTCGGGCTTTGGCCAAGGCAGGTAAGAGAATGGCAATGAGTAGTGAGATAATCGAGATAACAACAAGTAACTCGATGAGTGTAAAAGCGCGACGACATTGGAAAGAGGGGGTGAAGTTCATGGTCAGCCTTCCAGTTGGAGTGATTTCTCATATTGATCCAATATGCAAGTCAGACATGAAGATGTTTCTCATGCCAACTGCTCTCAAACGGACGCACCGATAGCCAGTGACGATGGGTGACCCATGACCTGATCAAGACGCCCGATCTTTCTTACAGAGGCCCAAGTATGAATCGGTGTGTTATGCACTGGTTCTGGTCTGTGCGCAACACAACAGCATGCTTTGCCTTATACAACTGTATCTATTATAGATGTCTCGCGACATCAAGCAAGTTTTGGGCGTAAAAACCAGCAGGTTTCTGTTTTGTCCCTGCACGCCAAACAATTAATCAAGTGATCAAATTGAAGGTATGGCTTCGTTTATCGTTTGAGTGTGCGATACTTCACACGATGTGGTTGGTCGGCTTCTGCGCCAAGACGACGTTTACGGTCTGCTTCGTAGGCTGAGAAGTTGCCTTCGTACCAATGTGTTTTGGAGTCGCCTTCGAATGCGAGGATGTGCGTTGCCAAACGATCAAGGAACCAACGGTCGTGGCTGATGACCACTGCACAACCTGCGAAGTTTTCAAGCGCGTCTTCCAAAGCACGCATGGTGTTTACATCCAGGTCGTTGGTCGGCTCGTCGAGAAGGATGACATTGGCACCGGCTTTGAGCATGCGCGCAAGGTGTACACGGTTGCGCTGTCCGCCCGAGAGTGTGCCAACGGGTTGTTGTTGGTCACTGCCGGTGAAGCTGAAGCTTGCTGCATAGGCACGGGCGTTGACATCCTGATTACCCAGGCGGAAGGTTTCCTGGCCATCAGCAATGACGGACCAGACCGGTTCCTTGTCATTCATCGCATCACGGGATTGTTCGACGTAAGCCAGTTTGACGCTGTCTGCAATGCGCATCTCACCGCCGTCGGGTTGCTCTTGGCCGGTGATAATGCGGAAGAGTGTCGTCTTGCCTGCACCATTGGCACCGATGATCCCGACAATGCCATTGGGCGGGAGTTTGAAGGAAAGGTCTTCAAAAATGATGCGGTCGCCATAGGTCTTGGTCAAGCCGTTGGCTTCGATGACCAGTTCACCAAGACGCGGGCCATCGGGGATGAAAATTTCGACATCCTTTGCGCGGCGTTCGGCATTTTCTTTGACCATTTTTTCGTATGCTGCCAAACGCGATTTACTCTTGGACTGACGAGCCTGCGGGGATTGACGGACCCATTCCAGTTCGTGTTTGAGAGCCTTTTGACGCAGCGATTCCTGCTTTTCTTCAACCTTGAGTCGGTTGGACTTTTGTTCAAGCCAACTGGTGTAATTGCCTTTCCAGGGGATACCGTGGCCGCGGTCGAGTTCGAGAATCCAGCCTGCGACATTGTCCAGGAAGTAACGGTCGTGGGTGACAGCGATGACGGTGCCTTCGTAGCGTTGCAGATGCTGTTCCAACCAACCAACAGACTCGGCATCAAGGTGGTTGGTTGGTTCATCCAGCAGCAGAATGTCGGGCTGTTCAAGAAGCAATTTGCATAACGCGACACGACGTTTCTCGCCGCCGGAGAGTTTTTCAATGGGAGTGTCCGCAGGGGGGCAACGCAGCGCATCCATCGCATGTTCAAGTTGGCTGTCGATATCCCATGCATTACGTGCATCGATTTGATCCTGAAGCTTGCCCTGATCATCGAGGAGCTTCATCATCTGGTCATCATCCATTGGCTCAGCCAACTTGTCGGAGATGGCATTGAACTTATCGAGGATGTCCATCGTCTCCTGCACGCCACGACGCACATCATCAATCACCGTCGGACCATGCAAATGCGGTTCCTGTGGGAGTAGCCCGATGGTGTAGCCGGGGGTGACCTGTGTTTGACCGTCGAAGTTTTTGTCTTCGCCTGCAAGGATGCGCAACAATGACGATTTTCCCGAGCCGTTAAGTCCGAGCACGCCGATTTTTGCACCATAAAAATAGGACAGGCTGATGTCCTTGAGGACGGTTTTCTTTTCGTACGTCTTGGAGACGCCTATCATGGAGTAGATAATTTTGTTGGGGGTGTCTTTTGCCATAGGCGGAGTATTATCGCGACTTTTGCTTACTTGTCACATTCTCGTTACGTCTCTGTTTTGTCAGGGCCTTGATCGGTCGGTATACTTTGCCTCTCGATTCTGTGTGATATCACATGTCGAATCGCTTCCCATGATTCCCTGTGCAGACAATGATGTCTTGATTGGCACCCCTGTCATATTTTGACGTAGAGGCGGCGATCAGCATAATTATTCGTTTCCGATTGACTGAAAAACCTTAACCGTGAGAGCAACAAGATGCCCATCACCATCGACAGCAAAGACTTCCCCATTGATCTGACCCAATTCCGCCGCATGGCATTGGATCCGAAGGTAACCAAACTCACCGACGAGCAGATGGCGGATCTGAAATTCAACATACAACTCTGCCGTGACGCCATTGTCTTTTTCACCGCCATGGCAGACGGCAAGGGACTCGGTGGTCACACCGGCGGCCCATTCGACACCGTCCCCGAAACGCTCATCAGCTATGCGTTCATCGAACATGCCCGTCAGTCGGGTAATGACAACATCGTGCCGATCTTCTTCGATGAAGCTGGGCACCGTGTTGCCACGCAGTATCTCATGGCCGTGCTCGAAGGGGATATGCCTGCTGAGAAGCTCAAGCATTACCGCGAGTATCTCTCGCACCTGCCCGGTCACCCTGAAAAAGGCTTTACCCCCGGCGTGAAGTTTTCGTCCGGTCGTCTGGGGCACATGTGGCCGATGGTCAACGGCGTGGCGATGGCCAACCCCGGCAAGGTGACCTTCATGCTCGGCTCCGACGGTTCGCAGATGGAAGGCAACGATGCCGAAGCTGCACGTCTCTGCGTAGCTCAGAATCTCAACGTCAAACTCATGCTCGATGACAACGACGTGACCATTGCCGATCACCCGTCCAATTACATGCCCGGCTACGACCTTGCCAAGACGCTTGCGGGTCACGGTCTGCGTGTGTGTGTTGGTGACGGTGAAGATATCACCAGCTTGTACACCCGCATGGCCACGGCTTTCACCTACGAAGGCCCCGTTGCCATGATCAATAAACGTCCCATGGCGCCAGGCATCGAAGGTCTCGAAGGTTCCTGTCACGGTCACGATGTGATCAAGGTTGCCACCGCAATTGAATACCTTGAAAAACAGGGCCGCACCGAAGCTGTCGAAGAACTCAAGAACCTGGATAAAGGTCCCAAGGCACCTTCCTACAAGGGCTCAACCGGTTCAGGGAAAAACCGTTCGGCGTTCGGCAAGGTGGTCAACGGCATCCTCGAAAAGATGACGCCTGAACAACGCAAGGCTTCCGTCCGTGTCTTTGACTGTGACCTGGAAGGCTCCTGCGGTTTGGATGCCATCCACAATGCCTATCCCGAAATTTTCGTCGCTGCGGGCATCATGGAACGTGGCAACTTCTCCGCCGCCGCCGGCTTTGGTTTTGAAGACGGTAAGCAGGGCATCTTCGGCACGTTCTCTGCCTTCCTGGAAATGATCATCTCCGAAGCGACCATGGCACGCCTCAACGGTGCCAACGTCCTCTCGCACTTTAGCCATGCCGGCTGTGATGACATGGCAGACAACACCTGTCACTTCGGCATCAACAACCTCTTTGCTGCCAACGGTCTTCCTGATGAAGGCAAGGACACCACCCGTGTCTACTTCCCGGCTGATCAACACCAATTCGCCAAGTGTGTCACCAAGGTCTTTGATGATCCCGGACTGCGTTTTGTCTTCTCCACCCGCAGCGCGGTTCCCGATATCCTTGATGACAACGACAACCTGCTCTTTGGTGATGACTACGAATTTAAAGTCGGCAAAGATGACATCGTCCGTGAAGGCACCGCTGGCTACGTCGTGAGTTTCGGCGATACGCTTTACCGTGCTCTCGATGCAGTCATCACCCTCAAAGAAGCGGGCATCGACGTCGGCCTCATCAACAAGACCACGCTCAACGTCATGGACGAAGAGATGATGGCCAAGCTCGCCAAGGCACCAGCAGTGCTCGTCGCTGAGTCCTTCAACGTCAACACCGGCTTAGGCTGCAAGTTCGGCACGGAACTGCTCAAACGCGGCTTCACCGGCAAGTACAACAACATCGGCATCAACAAAGAAGGCTCCGGCGGACTCTGGCAGCAGCACGGCTACCAAGGCATCGACACCGACGGCATCCAAGCCAGCTTCAAAGCCCTCATCGGCAAATGAAACGCGCCATGTGAAGCCAAATGCACATTAAAGCCCTGGGACTTTAGTCCCAGGGGATGCCTTGAAAACAACTTCCGGGGGTTTGCAAATTTAGCGAATTCACAACAGGCTGCCCATCTCGGCAGCCTGTTGTCATATCATGACGGACTGAACCTGATGCGCGTTACAATACCGGTTCGCTTTGTTGTTGTTTAAGGTGTTTATGCCATGTCCGACAAACCCATCGATTGGGAAATCAAAGACTCCTTTGCCACGCAGGATCAAGCAAAACCTGTTGATGGTGTTGCTGTATCGGATGGCGACTTGCCGTTATGGGAAAATCTCGCCATCACGCACATCAACCGTCTTGCTCCACACGCACCCAATCGACTTTATGCCACCCGCGAAGATGCGATTGCCCGTGAGCACAATTTTGCATGCTGCCAATCTCTCAACGGTCAGTGGCAGTTCTGCATTGCTCCCATACCCCAGAAGGTTCCAGCGGATTTTGAACAGCCCGACTTTGATCACAGCAATTGGGCGCCCATTGTCGTCCCCGGACACTGGGAACTCCAGGGCTTTGGCCAACCCATTTACACCAACATCATCTATCCCTTTACGCCCAACCCGCCACACGTTCCCGCAGAGGATAATCCCACCGGTTGTTACCGCCGGACATTCACCGTTGACGAAACATGGAAGGGCCGCAAACTCATCCTGTGTTTCGAAGGCGTGGACAGCGCGTTTGAGATATTCCTCAACGGCAAGTTCATCGGTTACTCCACCGGTTCACGCATGCCAGCAGAGTTTGATATCACCCATGACGTGGTCGACGGTGAAAACCAACTCGCTGTCAAAGTCTACCGTTGGTCCGTTGGCACGTATCTCGAAGATCAGGATCAATGGTGGCTCTCGGGTATCTTCCGCGAAGTCTACATTCACGCTTTACCACAAACGCACATCAACGATGTGAAGATCACGACCGACATCCATTGGCAAACTGGTAAAGCCGACATCCACGTGCAGACGGACTTAAACCAAACCGTGCACATGCAATTGCTTGATCCGGTAGGCGACGTCCTTGGCGAATCAGCATCCGATGGCAAGGAAACCTTCACACTCACCAATCCCAGTTTATGGACCGCTGAAACACCGGCGCTTTACACCGTGCTGCTCTGGCTCACCGATGAGCAGGGCGAGTCCACCGGATACCTGTCCTACCGCGTGGGCATCCGTGAAGTGAAAGTCCAAAACGGTCAGCTTTTCGTCAATCAAAAACCCATCAAACTCCGCGGGGTGAATCGGCATGAGTCCCATCCACGTAAGGGACGCGCGATCGACGAAGCGGACATGCTCAAAGACATCCATCTGCTTAAGCAACACAACATCAACGCGGTCCGCTTAAGTCATTACCCCAATCAATGGCGATGGTATGAATTGGCTGATGAATACGGCTTGTATCTCATCGACGAAGCAGACCTCGAAACCCACGGTGTGCAGGATCAACTCTCCACCGATCCGGCATGGGAGCAAGCTTACCTTGAACGCATGCAACGCATGGTCATGCGCACCCGCAATCATGCGTCGGTCATCGCATGGTCGATGGGTAACGAGTCGGGCATGGGCATTAACTTTGAAAAATGTGCTCAATGGATTCGCGATACCGACACGTCGCGGCCAATCAATTATTACCATGCGATGTCACACCCTTGCGTGGATTGGGTCGGCCAACACTACACGCGCCTTGATCAAGTCCGCGATGCACTCACGCAGGAAGACATCAACGGTCGCCCGATCCTGCTCGAAGAATACGCACACACCATGGGCAACTCTCTGGGCAATCTCAAGGAATATTGGGACCTCATCGACTCTGAACCGCGACTCATCGGCGGATTCATCTGGGAATGGTGTGATCACGGCATTCTCCGCAGAGATGACCAGGGCAAAGAAGTCTACAGCTACGGCGGAGACTTCGGTGATACGCCCAACGATGGCACGTTCTGTATCGACGGTCTGGTCTTCCCAGATCGCAAACGCAAGCCCGCGATGACGGAAGTTGCCAAGGTGTTCCAACCTGCGGCCATGTCGCTGGACATTGAAAACCAACAACTCAAACTCACCAACAAGCGCTTCCATGCATCACTTGATGACCTGGCGATGAAGTGGTCCTTGCTTATCGATGGCAAGATTCTCAATCAAGGCGTCTGTGACATTCCCACGATTAATGCACAGGAAACCGCAACGCTCCAACTCCCGTCGGAGATGTTCGTTAATGTCTCAGCATTGGAACGCGTTTTGACATTAAGCCTTGTTTTAAAGGCAAAAACACCGTGGGCCGACGTCGGGTTTGAAGTTGCTTGGCAACAGTTTGCGTTACCGACGTTGCCGGTGGCGTCGCATAGTCAACCGACGAGTAAGTCCGTTCATGTGGTTAAGGATACGCTAAACCTTGCAGTGAGTAACGGTGCTTTGCGCTATGATTGGAAGCGATCCGAAGCTGCGATGACGGTCAAAAACCGCATGCTTCAGGGGCCGGAACTCAATGTGTTCCGTGCGTATCTGGATAACGATGATGCCTTTGCCAAGGATTGGGATGCTGCTGAACTCCCGACACTTTCGCGGAAGGTGATTCAATGCGAAGTGGCGCATTTTGACGATTCACATGCCAGCGTGATTACGCAGACACACCTGTGCAATAGCAAGCGTGAACCGGTGGTGGGAAGTGTGATCAAGCACGCGATCATGGCAGATGGTTGGGTGATGCTTGAGCAGACGGTGACACCATCGGAAGGATTGCCGACTTTGCCACGCGTCGGGATGACGATGCATTTGCCCACCGAGATGGATCAGGTTTCCTGGTATGGCAAGGGACCGATTGAAACCTTCTGCGATCGGAACACTGGCGCGAAGGTCGGTTATTGGCAGTCAGTGTTGGATGATCTCTACACGCCATACATCCATCCCCAGGAGTCAGGCTTGCGGACGGATGTCCGATGGGTGTCTCTGTGTGATACGGATGGTCAAGGCTGGCTCATCGTCGGTGATCCAATGCTCCAATTCACCGCACGTCGGTATACCAGTCATGACCTGCATGCTGCCAGGCATCAGGAAGATTTGGCCAAGCGGGATTTCATCGAGTTGGCCATCGACTACAAGCAGGCAGGGACGGGGAACACGTCGCTGCGTGCTGAACGGTTGGAGCCGTATCTTGTGAATCTTGATGAGCCATTAACATGGCGATGTCTCTTAAAACCCCTTGATTCAAGGGCGATTGATTGTGTCTCGCTTTGGCATGATGCACTGCGGTTGCTTCCGTGAGACGCTATTGTTTACGTCGTTGATGCAACAGCAACACGCAGTGTTGCAGCTGGGACGAATCAAACAATCCTTTATTTTCTGTCAAACCCGCGCAGGCGGGTGTCTAGTGGAACTTGCAAGCGTCAACAGAATGCCACTGGATTCCCGCCTGCGCGGGAATGACGAAACGACTTTTATTATGTGTATAAGTTGTGTGTTGCAGCAATTTTCAATGCGTTAGTAATCAACAAAAACACCAACCCGAATTGAGTTGGTGTTTTTGTTTTGTGTTGGGATGTTTTAATCAATCCATGCGGTAGAAATTCTTGGGATTGTAAATCATGTAAGCATCCATGGGTTCAAGCGGGGGGAGTTTGCAGTAGGTCTGCCCCTTATCGTCTTCCATGAACAGGCGGTAATACCAGGGCATGGGGGGATCACCTTGCGGACGCTTGCGCAAGGACTCTTCGCGCAGTTCATTGACGATGGTGTTGACCCATTTGAGTTTGACCGCCTGGTCAGCAAATTCGTCCCAGTCACCGGTCTTGCGGTGGTCATACATCTGCTGTTTGAACTCTTCGATACTCAGGCCCATCTTGGCAGCAACGGGTTGGGCTAAACGGCGTTCCCATTCCTTCATGGTTTTGACGGTTTGCTCGATATCGGTCATGTTGCCCCAGACACCTGCTGACATCTGGTGATGCATGATGATGGCATTGGGATAGGCATAGGAGTGATCCGCGAGAGTGGTGATGACTGCTGCCATCGAAGCTGCAAAGCTTTTGACAACGACATGCACCGGGGCGCTGGAGGACTCAATGGCTTTGACGATGCGATAGCCCTGCATGACCGAACCGCCGGGGCAGTTATCCATGACGATGAAGATCGGTTTGTCATTGGATTCGTTATTGAAAAAGTGAATGCGTTCACAGACGTAGTCTGCGGTGCCGGTGATGATCGGGCCGTTGAGCTTGATGCGACGGTCGGAGATGTAAAGCGTGCTGGTCTCTTTGTCGAAGGGATTATTGCGGTAGTCGATATCACCATCGAGTTGCATTTTCTGCTGCTCGTCGATGCTCTTGAGGCTGAGTTCACTTTGCGCCAATTGCAATTCAGTTTGCATGGCATTGGTTTTGATGTTGTTTTCAAGGGTCTGCGTCTGAAACTCAGCCTGCTTGACCGCCATTTCGAGCATGAGTTTGTCACGTTGATCTTCCAGGTCAGCAAACTTTTGTGAGTTGCGTGCCTTGTCGAGTTGGCGTTCGGTGGAAAGGCGTTCGATCTGGGTTTTCATCTCAGCCAGTTCACGTTTGGCGCGGGCTTCGCGGAGTTGCATGAGTGTGTTGATCTCGGCGATCTCGGCTTTGAGATCAGCACTGTCACGGTCCTGTTTGGCTTTTTCCAGTGACGAAATGGCTGAAAGTTCCTGCTTTTCCAGTTCCATCTTCAGCAGGGCGTTGGCCTGACGTTGCTTGGCAAGGGTGGCCTGCATCTGCAGACGTTCGTTTTCTTCCTTGAGTTCAGCGAGTTCTGCTTCGAGTTGCTTGGAACGCAGTTGCGCTTTGGCGGCCAGGAGTTTGGCTTCTTCGCGGATTTCGTCTGCTGGGTCGGACTTCTTTTCTGACTTGGCGGTTTGCGTTTCTTCCGTTTGAGTTTCCGGTTTGGCAACGGAGTTTTCTGCAGCTTGTTCAGTCATTTTGTCAGCAGCAACGCGATTGATATGTTCGACTTCATCTGCCGACTTTTCGGTCGGTTTGGCTTGCTCGGTTTCAGCAGCAACTTCGACTGCTTCGGCTGATTCCTGTGCCCAGAGGGTGTTGACGGGCATGAAAGATAGTGCTGCCATACCCAAGGCCACACTCAGTGAATGTCCCAGCTTTGTCATGTAAAGTCTCCTTGTGACTCAGTTGTTCAAGTCAATGTCCCGGTCCGTCCGTGATGACTTGTTTGATGCTTACTTAATATAGACACATCAGGTGGGAAAAAGTTTCATGTGTCGAATGGTTTTTTGATCGCAATTACATGATAACGCGTCCACGTGATGCAGCATTGCCAAAGTGACAGCGATTTATCGCAAATTGGGGAACTTTCCTGCGATATGCTGCGTTGGCAGTGGGGAAAGCAATGTCAGGCAATACGCATTAGCGTGTCAGTTCAGATTAAACGTCGCGTAGATTGGGGCGTGATCCGAACCTGCGAGTTTGGATTCGTCTGCGGGTAAGCCGGTTTTGGATTTGTCCAGATGCTTGATGAGTTCCGGGCCTGCCAGGATGTAGTCGATGGTGCTGCGGTAGGGCTTGTGCAGGTAGGTGATGCGTTTGTCTGCAGTCAGGTGGCTGTGTGTGTCTGTCAGGAACTTAGGGGATGCGAGCAGGTGTTGGATGGTTTTGCTCTCGGGCGTGTCGTTGAAGTCCCCCATGATGGCGATCCAGTGATCAGGGTGTGCTTTGCGGGTCTGCTCCATGATCTGTCTTGCCATGGCAGCTTCAGCTAGTCGCCACTTGGCGGAGTCGGGGTCACCTGACGTGGAACGTTTACTCTTGAAGTGGACCAGGAAGACATCGAGAATTTGAGTGTCTGTGACCTGTACGGTGACCTGCACCAGATCGCGGGCGAAGGACCATGTGCGTTTTTCGCCGGGGAGCGTGAGCGTACGGAATTTGTGGCTGGTGATACTGAGAATCGGCAAGCGGCTCATCACGCCGATCTGAATGCCGCGGCCGGAGTTGGATTCGGTGGCACCAAAATACTTGTAACCACTCTCAGGCAGCAGGTCCATGGCCATGGCTCGGAGGATGTGATCGTTTTCCAGTTCGACACAACCGACCACATCTGCATCAATCTCCTTGATGATTTTGGCGACGGCTTCGATCTGCTCTCTGGGTTTGACGCGTGTGGATTCATCCTGCGTGTAAGGATCATCGTAAATGTCGAACATGTTCCAGAGATTGTAGGCAGCGAGTTTGAGCTGCTTTTGACTGGATTGGGCTTGGAGTGTTGATGGTGCGAAAAACAGCGTGACCAGCAACAAACAAACCAGACGACTTGCCAGACGATCAGAACGATGCATGACGGTCCGTTTCGTGAAAAGGGAAAATAACTTCATGCCCGACGATTATACCGTCTTTGCAGGCGGGGGCGGTGTCGGATGGTCGACCCACTGTTTCCAAATCGTTAATTCCAGCAGTGCGAAAAGTCGGTGAGTGTTGTCTGCCTGATCATTGACGTGCTCAGCAAGCAGACGTTGGGCAACGGTTTCATCCAGGCCCAGTGTCCCCAGTGTGCCGGATTTGAAGAGTGTTTCAGCCGGTTCACGCAGCTGGGTTTTAAACCAATGTCCGATCGGCAGGGCGAATCCCTGTTTGCGACGCTTGACGATTTCTTTTGGCAAGACCTGTGCAGCGATCTGTCGGAGCAGTCCCTTGGGTTGTCCCGAGGGCATGACCAGCGATGGGGGCAGGTGCGTTGCCAACTCGCAAACCCGTGAATCAAGCAGGGGACAGCGGACTTCAAGGCCGACTGCCATCGAAGCGCGGTCCACTTTGCGGAGCACTTCCATCGGCAGGTAATGCATCAAATCCCAACGCATCGCAGCATGCACCGGATCAGTGCCTTCAGGCCACTGGGGCATGGCGACATAGGGTTGGGCCGCATCATGATTCTTGATCCCCAACTCCTTGATTTGTTCTTCATTGAACAGATGCATCATGCTCTTGTACTGTGTCGGAGCATCTTCCTGACGTGCTGCATCAATCAGACGTTTGACGCGGCTGACCGTGCTCTTGGGGTTGGTGGAGTTGAGCATGTCAGCAGGAACGTGCTTAAGCCACCAACGGTGTTTTTGCAGTAGTCGCATCGCGCGATAGCGGTCATACCCGCCAAAGAGTTCGTCACCACCATCGCCGGATAAGGCAACGCGCAGATGCTTACGGGTTTCCTTGCTCAGCCAATACGTTGGCAGGATCGAGCTATCCGCTGTGGGTTCACCATAGACACTAATCAGAAATTTCAAGTCACTGAAAACGTCATTGTCCGGGCTGGCATGCAACTCGGTGTGATCGGTACCGACATGCTGGGCAACCATACGTGCCGCATCGGATTCATCGTATTCGACAACGGGCATTTTGACGCTGAAAGTTTTGAGTGGTCCCTGGCCGCGACGCATCAGTTCGTTGTGTGCGTAGTAGGTGACCAGTGATGAATCAATCCCACCGGAGAGAAACGCACCGAGGGGGACGTCCGCTTCAAGTCGGTAGTTGATCGCTTCGATGATGATGTTGGTGGTGTCATCAATGAGATTCAAATCCGAGCTGTGACGCGAGGGTTCAGGCGGTCGCCAGAACGGGTTGGTTTCATGTTTGCCGGACTTGTGGTCGACAATCATGTAATGCCCGGGCATCAGTTCGTGAATGTCATCAAGCAGTGAGTCATAGCTGGTGTAACCCAATCGCAGGTACGTCAGCAGGGCGGATTGGTTGACCTTGGGGACACCACCAGCAACGGGGGTGAGCAGCGGTGGGATCTGGCTGGCAAAGCAAATGGCTTTACCCGTGTGTCGGATGAACAGCGGTTTTTGACCGATACGATCGCGTGCCAGCAGGAGTTTTTTCTTGCCATCATCCCAGAGTGCGAAGCTGAACATGCCACGCAGACGCTTGGTGAACTGCGGCCCCCATTGTCGGTAGGCAAAGAGCAGTACCTCGGTATCGCTGTGATCCGTCTGGAACTGGTGACCCAAATTTTCCAATTGCTCGCGGAGTTCACGGTGGTTGTAAATCTCACCGTTGAAGACCACGGTCAACGTGCCACAACTGCCGGTGGCAGCGGCCTGCATGGGTTGCAAACCACCTTCCAGATCGATGATGGAAAGCCGTGTGTGACCAAACGCACACGGGCCGACCACGCGAATCTGTTCACCATCAGGCCCACGGTGACGGACATAATCCAAGAGATGATGGACGTCCTTATCAGAAGAACGCTGGTCATCAAATCGGAGAATGCCTGCAATGCCACACATATTAATTCAGGGAGTAGTGAATAGGGAGTAGGGAATAGGGCAAGGCAGTTTCAAGTTCAGCATCATCTTTAAAAAATGCTGTCTTGAACTACTCCCTAATCACTACTCCCTACTCCCTGCTTTTATCCTTTCACCGCATCGGCTTTGATGGACGGGGCCAGACGCAGGTGCAATTCCTGGAGTTGTGCCGGGTCGACTTCCGATGGTGCCATGGTCATCAAGTCCACGCCGTTCTGGGTCTTGGGGAAGGCGATGACGTCGCGGATGTTGGTGGTGTTTTCCAGGTGCATGACCGTACGGTCTAAGCCCAGTGCGATACCACCATGCGGCGGAGCACCAAAACGCAGTGCATCAAGCAGGAAGCCAAACTTGACCTTGGCATCTTCCTCGCTGATCCCCAGCAGACTGAAGACCTTGGATTGCGTGTTCTTGTCGTGAATACGGATTGAGCCACCGCCGACTTCCGAGCCGTTGAGAATGATGTCATAGGCAAGCGAACGAACCTTTGCCGGATCGCTGTCGAGCAGATGCATGTCTTCGGGGTTGGGGGCGGTGAAGGGGTGATGCAAGGAATCGTAACGGTTTTCGTCTTCGTTGAATTCGACCAGCGGGAAGTCAACAACCCACAGCCATTCCCATTGACCGGGCTTGATCATGTCCAACTGGTGAGCGATCTTGACGCGGAGTTCACCAAGCACACGGTGAACTACGGTGGACTTTTTGTCAACGCCGAAGCAGATCAGGTCGCCATCCTGAGCTTCCATCTTGGCGATGAGTTCGTCGGTGATGGGTTCGAGGAACTTGGCGATACCGGTTGCCAGTTTGCCGCCTTCGACCTTGGTGACAGGCAAGCCGCCAGCACCGAACTGCTTGACCCATTCAGCCAAAGCGTCGGTTTCCTTGCGACTCATGCTTGCACCGCCGGGGACGCGGATGGCCTTGACCAAACCACCATCGGCGATGGCACCCTTGAAGACTTTAAAGTCGGTCTTTTCTGCCAGGTCGGAGATGTTGACTAACTCCATGCCGAAGCGAAGGTCCGGGCGATCCGAACCAAAACGGTCCATGGCTTCGGCGTAGGGCATCCGTTTAAGCTTGGGCACGTCGACATCCAGAATGTCTTTCCAGAGCTTGCGACAGAGGTTTTCGATGCAGTCCATCACATCGTCCTGATTGACGAAGGACATTTCAACGTCCAACTGTGTGAACTCGGCCTGACGGTCTGCACGCGGGTCTTCATCACGGAAGCAGCGTGCGATCTGGAAATAGCGTTCCATGCCAGCGACCATCAGGATCTGCTTGAACAACTGTGGACTCTGGGGCAGGGCGTAGAAGCTGGATTCCTGCAAACGCGAGGGGACCAAAAAGTCACGTGCACCTTCGGGTGTGCTCTTGCACAGGAAGGGCGTTTCGATTTCCAGAAATTCATTTTCGTCAAAGTAGTCACGCATGAGCTTGGTCACGCGGTGACGGGTCTTGAGAATCTTCTGCATACGCTGCTGACGCAGGTCAATGAAGCGGTAACGCAGACGGGTTTCCTCGCCAACCTTGGGAGCTTCGTCAGGGGTGAAGGGCGGGGTGTCGACCTTGTTGAGAATCTCCAGTTCGGTGGCTTCAATTTCGATATCACCGGTGGCCAGCTTGGGGTTGGCCATACCTTCTTCACGGGCGATGCAGGTACCCTTGACCCAGATCACGTCTTCATTACGCAGACGATCGGCATTGGCGTGGAGCTTCTCGTCGGAGGGACGGAAAACCAGTTGCGTAATGCCCTTGCGGTCACGGATGTCGATGAAGATCACCCCGCCGTGGTCGCGGTACTTGTTGACCCAACCCGCCAGGGCAACGGTCTGGTTAACGTGTTCGGAGCGCAATTCCCCGCAGTGGTGCGTGCGTGCCTGCATATGTGTGTATTCCTTCACAGGTGTTATTCAAAATTCACAGTTTCAAAGAGCGACAATGATAACAGGTCGAAATGGGTATTTCGAATCAACAGGCTGGAATATGAAAACAGAAATGAGTTATGATGCTCAACATGCTGCTGATTGGTTCGACATCGATTCTTGGTTACCACATGGTCAGACTTGGCGACAAGCGTGTCGTACCAGTCTGTCATATCAATTCTGACGCATGGGCACGCAGGTCGGTTCGGGTTGACCTGGACAATCCTGGCGCGTTGGGTGCTGTGGTCAAAACCTATGGTCCGCAACCGTTGGTCTACGCTCATGCGGTGTGCAATGTCAATAAATGTGAGCAGAATGCGGATTGGGCGTGGGAAGTCAACGTTGAGAATCTCAAGCGATTTCTCGAAAACCTGCCCAAGGATCGGCGGCTGGTCTATCTCTCATCAGATCATGTTTTCGGGCAGGGTGGTCTGTGTGATGAATTGACCATCCCCCAACCTATCAGTGTCTATGGTCAGACGCGCATTGCAGCAGAAAAACTCGTCCTTGCCCGTCCCAACAGCATGGTGATCCGTGCCTCGTTGGCGTTGGGCGATTCACATGACGGGCGCAGTGGTCACTGGAATTGGCTCAATCACCGGCTGGGTAAGGAACTGCCGGTGACGATCATCACTGATGAAGCCCGCACCACCATCTGGGCGCCTGAGGCTGCCTGGCGGATCATGAAACTGGCCAACAGTCGCGTCAACGGCATGGTGCATCTATCCAACGATTTTTACATCTCGCGTGAACAGTTGGCCATCGAACTCTGTGAAATCGGGAAGCTCAAGAAACAACTCAAGTACGATCAGCGTGCCAACCAGACCTACCCCCATTTGGGGCAGGTCCAGTTGGTCAGTCGCCGACATGAAGGCCGTCTGTTGATCAACCCCTTGAAACAGTTGGCACTTCACGTTCAATCGGAATGTTCCATCGTTTGACAGAATCGTTTTAAATCGTGATGCATCTGCCCGGAAAGGGTGTTGGTGGGTTAGTCGGGTAAGCTTGGTGCAGCGCCTTGGGCGTACTCGTATCGGTGGTAGAGCTTCTTGAGCGGTTTAGGGACCGTTTCAAAACAAGTCGGGCAAATCTTGTCTGTACGTGGCACGCGGCTGCGTGTCTTGTTCATTGAGTAGCAGACTTCCTGTAACACTTTGCCACACGATTGGCAGCAGTGGTTGGGGATATTCATGCATGAGGTGCGGGTCATGTCTTTCTCCGTATATCCATCACACAATGAAAGCCTGGGACAGCAAAACGCCATGGCCCGTCGTCCGTGTGAAGGCGTTGACTCAATCCTTCGAGTCAACCAGTTTTTACTTGTCAGTCAATCCATGGTCTGGCGGGTTGGTTAAGCCTGATCGTCCTGACGGACATGGGGGGCAGGCTTGCCAGCATTGGCTCACGTATGGGTAATATACCTGATACCGGGGTGGTTGGGCAACCGCATATTACTAAATGGTAACATACAACTCAGTACATTGGTTGCAGAGAAATTTACCTTTTGAGTAAATTTTTGATCACTTCGCCTGGATTCTCAGCACCGCAGACCACGCTACTCACCGCAATCCCCTGAACACCGGTATCAACCAACTCCGGCAAGTTCTCCGGGGTGATCCCACCAATCGCCAGATGTGGGAGCTTGTCCCACTGTCGATATTCACGCAGATAGTCCGGCCCAACGATCACCGGCTTGTGCTTGGTCGTCGTCGGAAACATGGGCCCAATGCCACAGTAATCCGCACCATCAATATGGGCTTGCTGAGCCTGCGATAATGCACTGGTACTCACACCAATGAGCAATTGCTGACCCACCAGCTTACGGACTTCCTTGCAGGGCAGGTCACCTTGCCCCAGATGCACACCATCGGCACCAGCAAGCATCGCGATATCCGGCCGGTCGTTGATAATCACGCTGACACCCGCTTGATGACATTGCTCGACAAGCCAGCTTGCCCGATCCAGCAATTCGCCGCCTTCCAGTGATTTTTCTCGCAACTGAATGCAGTCACCGCCACCGTCGATCACAGCCTTGGCAACCGTATGCCAATCACCGTTGGGGCAGAGACTCTCGCTGATCAGAACGCAGAGTTGCCATTGCTGACGTGTCGTCATGTCCAGACGTTGAGTCAGTTGCTGTTCAATGGTGTAACCGCGGTAACGCAACTGCTCAATCATCGCTGGAGCAGGGCAACTGGGTAATGTCTTGGCATACTCTTCCATCGCCCGCAGCGCTTCGGACAGTCGCTTGCCAGCAGCGATCACCACCTCATTGACCGAAGCCCGTGACGTCTCCGTCGGTAACGTGATCTGCGTCCCCACGTCATTGGGGGTATCCCGATACAACGGCAACTCCACCGGTATCGCTTTGACCGCATCTGCAAAATCATGTCGCAGTGATTTGATCGACTCAGATAGCGCAGCATCATCCAACAAAAACCGCGCAGCCTCCTCCATCACCCGCATCGCTTCACGCGCACGGTTGCAATTGGCATCAATGATTCGGGCGACGGGTTTCATGGCAATGTGGCTCTCAATCTTGCAGATTTAGATAAGCGATGGGGGATAAGAATTTTAACCACAGATGAACACAGATACACACAGATGAGAAACCAGACTTTGAGCACCAGATGTCAATCTGGTGCAGGTCACTTGATCGAATACACGACCTGCACCGCATTGACATGCGGTGCTCAGATCAAATTGTTCTTGCCTTTATCTGTGTGCATCTGTGGTTAATTTGTCTTGGCATCCAAAGACGAACTTACTCCGCAACCGCTTCAGCACCTTCCGGCACTTCGCCGAGTTGTTGCGATTTTTTGTGGCCGTAGATCAGATACAGGTTACGGACATAGATAAACCAACCCGTTGCCTGACCCAAAACCCCGACGACGTCCTTACGCCAGATGAAGTAAGTGATGAGCATCGTCGCGCCAATCAGACTCATCCACCAGAATGCCGTCGGCACGACGGATCGCTTGGATTTTTCGCTGGCAATCCACTGCACAATCATCCGGCCGGTGAACAGAACTTGTCCCAATAAGCCAATGCCCACCCAGACCAGACCAAACGGCGTGGTGATGTTGAAGATCGTCTTCATCCAGTTGCGATCGACATTGTCATCGACAATCAACTGTGTGAATGCATCCGGGGAAAGCTTCTCCATGCGACCGTCACGATAGGTCACCTGGTATTGATTCCCGTCAGTATCACTGGTGACGATCATCACTTTCTTAACCGTCGATAACTCCGGCTGAATATGAATCTCCGTGCCTTCGGAGACCGGGGCAGCAGCCAGGACGAGACTTAACAAGACAACCTGAATCATTGTCCATCCCCAGCAACAGTCGCATCAAACGCTGCGGGATTGCGGTAACGCTTGAGCATCCAACGCATCGCAAAGCAGTCCACCAAACCCACAAACGCGCGGTTCATCACGCCGTACTTGGCAACACCGGCATGACGCTGACGGTGATTCACCGGCACCTCCACGATTCTGGCGCCGAGCATCAGCGAGTAAACCGGGATGAATCGGTGCATGCCTTTGAACAGCAACGGCAACTGCTTGGCAAACTCAGCTTTGATCAGTCGGCTTGAGCAGCCGGTGTCACGAACGGTATCCTTGAGGATCAATTTACGGGCCGTGCGACCCACCCATGATGTGACACGGCGGACAATGTTGTCATTACGGTTGCGGCTGCGGTCACCCTGAACCAGATCCACGTTACCCTTGCACATTTCCGCATACATGTTGGGGATGTCGGCAGGGTCGTTCTGAAGGTCCGCATCGAGCATGGCAATGTACTTGCCTGATGCGAACTGGATACCAGCGTACATGGCTGCACTTTGCCCCTGAGCCTTGTCGCGATGCAATGCCTTGACCCACGGGTAAACCTTGGCAGCGGCCTGGAGTTTGGCCAAAGTGGTGTCCGTCGAACCATCGTCAACGACGATCATCTCAAGGCTGATATCCTTGTCCGCGATGGCCTTCTTGACTTCCTCGACGAGCAGGTCAATGTTCTCCTCCTCGTTGAGGGCAGGGATAACGATACTGATTTCCGGTTGCTCGGGCATGAGAGCGTGGTTTCCTTACTGGTTTGTGGCATTCGAAGGCGAAGTTGTATCAGCAATATCGTATCGCCACAACCTCAGGCGGGCATCTCGCAGGACATTGAGTGGGTGAATATCAGGGTGATCAATGCGTAAATCCATCGGACCGATGATCACGACATACTTACTCGGTCGCTCGGTTTGCAGGGTTTGCAAAGCTGCTCCAAGCTGAGAAAACTTGATTTGAGGTACGCTTCGTTGCAGGTAAAACAACACACGCGGATCAGGCGACTGCGGTTCGACATCACGTTCAAGCCACAAAAGTGAGGCGTTGTTCAAATGGTTGGAAAGTTTGAGCACATCTTCCCGCCCTGCATAGCTGGCGGCTTCGGTGCGTGTGATCGGTGCCATCACCACCGTGGCAACGGCGATACACCACAGACTCCAGCAAACCAATGCCCGCGCAGGACGGTGATTGATCACCCCCGGCAGCGATAAAATCCATAGTCCAATCAGACACAGCAACAATGCACCAATGATCTTGCCTGGGATCGCCATCGCCAGACTCGCGGGCAAAAATCCCGCTTGTACCATCGCTTCCTGATTGGCTAAACACCAGGGCACAATCAGGGACAAGGCTAAAAACACGCACGCCTGTGGCCAACGCAACCAACGCCATGTCCGCGGCGCGTGGTCGGCTTTGCACAGGTCACCCAGGTGGTTGAATAGCTGCCCAACCGCCAGACACACTGGTGGTATGAGCAATACCAACTCACTGAGTTTGGTCGGCGTGGGCATCGGTAAGACAAGTAGAATCACCCCCAGCGACCAACTGCTGGCAAGCCACAGACTGATCCGACGCATTCCTTTGGTAGACCGACTGAACGGTTGGGCGATCACAGCCAATATCCACATCAGCCATGGGGCAAAAGCAAGTAGTAACCAACCCCCACGTTTGATCGTCTGCTCCCATAGAAAGCCCGGTTCAAGCTGTTTGACGGAGATGATGCTCGCTAACCAGTGTTCCCAGACCTGTTGATTGTGTTCATGGGCATACATCAACCACGGGACCACCAGCAGCAGGGTGATGAGCAATGAAGCGAGCAGACCAATGAGATGACTCACCCGGTCTGGGCAGAGCAGAATCAACAGGAAGATCGGTGCGACGATCGTTGCCAACGTGATCGGGCCAGCAGCCAGGGTCGCAGCACCCAGTGCAAGGCCGCAGATAACCCAGCCGATAAATTGGCGCTCAGTCGAGGGCATCGGACGCAGGGGACGGATGGCCCACAAACTCGTGGCAATGGCAAGCATCCCCCAACCCGCCTGGATCATCGCAGGTGTCGCTGTCCGGGCGTAGTACAGGAACACCGGGTTGGCAGCAAAGACCAGCATGCTCAACATCGCGGTCCGATGTCGCCCCAGCGAGTAGCCTGCCCAATACACGCAGATGATCGCGATCATCGCAAAGAACACTGAACAGAATCTGGCGCGTAAGGTCAACTGTCCGGGTGTGATATGCAACGGATCCATCGACATCAACCAGACCATATGGGTCCACGTCAAACCTGGTGGTTCATTCAAAGCCGACTCACCATTTTCATGGGGGATCAGGCATTCCAGGGAGAACCCGCGTTGATCGCTAAGAATGTCATATCGCTGCCAGGTCTGCAATGAGCGAAGCAGATACGACGCTTCATTGGGATCGACCACATCCGGCTGCCCGAGATTAATCAGCAGAATCGGCAGGCAGGTGAGCAGTAACAGCACAAACAGCAGGACATTTCGCCAAGCATTGGTGTTGCGCGGTTCGCTTAACGCGTTGGTTGACTGCGGATTTTTACCTTTGCCTTTGCTTTTGGATTGGCTGGTCTTTGTTTTGGACGAGGATTGTTTGGTGGTTGATGACGAGGCTGCCGATTGTTTAGGCGCACGCGGTGTCGGCTCGTCTGGTGTGGTGGCCAGCTCGTACGTCCCGGAGGATGAATTGGAACGTTGCGGCTTCACTCTTTGGCTCTCTCGTCCCGCGAAATACGATCATATTCGACCGGTCGCTGGTTTACGTTTTGACCTTGGCACCGCGACGAAGCAGGGCATGTTCAAGCAGACGCATGTGATCCTTGACGCGATTGCGACGGTCATCGTCCATTTCCCGGTGTCCGAATCGAATCTCATAGAAAATCTCGGTCAGCGAAATAACCGGGTTAAAACGATTGGGATTGGACCGGGCCAACTCACGTGAAAAGTCCAACGGACTCTGCCAGATGGGGCGGATATAGCCGTTGCGTTCGAGCATCTCCAGCATGTTCAGATACCACTTCAGACGCTTGGCTAAAGCCTTGCGGTCTTTACGTGACAGACGCTGAAGCTGCAATGCGGTCAGACGGCGTTTCTGGACAACAATCGTGTGAATCAAACTGGCAACACCCAGAATGATCAGGAAGATGATCACACCCATGATCGAATAACTGAGCTTGTTGAGTTTCAAGGTGTCAGGCAGGTTCTTGACCCACTCGATGATCTTGGTGATGTGTTTGTTGGGTGTCCGTGTCACGGCCTTGAGGGTGTGCGTGGCACCGCTGACCATTTGCTTCTGACGCTTGGCATCATACGAAACAACGGTGTCAACCCACATGAATTCCATGTACTCATAGAACTCACGTAACGGATCAAGCATGCTGCGGTTTTGGGTATGCTCTGCCATCACGCGATCCGGCGGTGTGGCATCGTAGACAGTCCACACGTCCGGCGTCAGTTCCACTTCCGTCCAGGCATGCGCGTGAATCGGACGGGCGACGTAGTATCCACCGAACCGGTTGTACTCACTGACGCGGTAGCCGGTGATCACACGGGCGCGAATGTCAATGCTGCGGAGCATCGCTGCCAAACCGGCTGCAAAAAGTTCGCAGTGACCGGCCTTGGAGGTGAACAAAAACCCGGTGATCGGTTCGCGGTCTTTGGACAGATCCACCGCATCAAGCTGGTAAGCGAAGTTTTCCTTGAGGTAGGTTGAAAGGAACGCGACGATTTTCTGCTTCTCTTCGTCGGAGAGATTTCTGTCGTTGATCTTGTTACCAAAGCCGTTGTTTTTGAGAATCTGCTGGGTGTAGTTGGCGATGACCAGCTTCTGTCGACGATCCTTCCAACGCAGAGCATAGTTTTCCTCGTTAAACCGGGATCGATTGTATCGCACACTCTGTGTGACCTGACCTGATGAGGTGTCGATCTGGGGGTAGGTTTCGTAGAACTTGGTGTCCGGTGCAACGGGTGCTTGGATGGTGTAATGCAACGCGCCACGGAAGGACTTGGCTGTGTTGAACTGGTGATCCAGAATGTTGAACTTGATCTGCTGCTTGGCCAGATCCGGACTGTCGAAAAAGACCGTGGGCTTGTCTTCAAAGGAGAAAAGGTTTGAAGCATCAGACCCACCGCGCTGGGTGATCTCCAGTTGGTAGACTTCGCCGTAGCTCCCTTCGACTGCCAGATGTGCCGGGACTGTGATGTCGCGGTCATACTCACTGAGATTCGAGCGGGTCCAGTTGTGGGACGTGCTTGAGTATTCGTCCATGGTCGCACCACGGAGCAAAAACGAGAAGTCCGGATCGCTGTTACTCACCGACTTGCCGTTTTTCTTGACCTTGACGTACAACGCTGGTGTCAACGGGCCGGAGTTGATGGGTTTGCCATCAAGGGTGATGGAGGTGTTGAATCCTGCACCGTTGGATTGGCCATAGCCTTGCCCGAGATTGGGATTGAGCTGGGATTGACCGGATCGCGGGATGACCAGGAAGACGAAAAAGGCGACAAAGCAGCAACCGGCACCGATGGCCATGGCCACACTGCGGAACTGCCATTTATGCCCGCGACAGGCAACGGCTTTGGGGCGGGGCAGGTCCACGTGAGCGGGTGCGGCAATGCGATTGGCTTCAAGGACCAGATCACTGGTTGCCTTGAGATGAAAGAGCAATAGCGTGAACAACGCCAGTACACAGTACGCAGCCAGCAGCACACCGAAGATCATCGACACCGTCAACACGCTGGCACCGATCATCTGCATCAGACTGAGTACCAGGATTTCGCCATATTCCCGGTTGGTCTTTTTTGCGTAGAGCAGCAGAATTTGCAGCCACATGGTGAAGTGACCCATCGCGCCGATGATCTGACCGTGTTGCCACCACAGATCAAAAAGCAGCCATGCCACCGCACCCACGGCACCGGGGAGAATGATCCATTGCGGCAAGGGTTTGCCCGTTGGACCTTCCACCACGTACCAACTCAAAGCGCCAAGGGCGCCAGCGATCAGCAGCATGCCCGGGTTGGGTTCTGCCATGCAAAAGGCCACGATCCCCAGCAGGACCTGTGCGAAAACCAGACGACGGAAAAGGTAGATTACACCCATGGGTCAGGCACCAACCTTTCCGATTTCCTCGCGTTTGGACAGCACGGTCACCTGCTTGTTGAGCACACTTGCTGAGCCATCTTCAAACTCAAGGACGAAGGATTGCATTTCGTCAGCACGAAGTACCTGCGTCTGCGGACCCGCTGGGACATTGCCATGTTCCGAGCATTGGATGACCACCGAGGGGACCATGCTGATGGAACTTGTTGATGTCAGTGAGTTGTCCAGATATTTGAGGTCCAGCTGCGACAGGGCTTCGAGCATACGGGTTCGGTGAGGCAATGAGTGATGGACCGGGAAGGGCACCGAAGGCACACCGATGACACTCATGCCGATCTGGTAACCATGCAGGTACGCGTCGCAAGCCATGGAGGCCGCCAGACAAATGCAGCGTTCGTGAAGCATCGCCTGTTGCTGAGCCATTGAGAGTTGTTTTTTCTTCTTGCCTTTGCCGAAGAGTCCGCCGAGCATGCCACCGGATTCGCCGTCGGCAGCCAGCTTGGATTCGTCGTAGGTCAGGTCCAGCACCATGGTGATCTTCGGCGGGCTGGGTTGGGTCATTTCACGGCTGATGAGCTTGCCTGCTCGTGCGGTGCGTTTCCAGTCAACGACCTTGAGGCTGTCACCACTTCGATACTCACGGAGTCCGAAGAATTCTTCATTGCCACCGGCTTTTTCCAGCTTCTTGCGACCATGTGGATCAGCATCGCTCAGACGGTAGAGCACGTGGCGATTGATGCGGAAAAGCTGCGGGTAGACGAGCATCTGCGAGGTCTGCTCAAATTCGAGCATCCGACGGATCACGCCAAAGGGGAAGGAGGTGTAAACCTGGATTTTCTCAAAACGCAACGCGCCACGTCGGATCGGCCAGCAGGGGGCTTCAGCCTGGACACGTTGATTGGGACCAAGATGCAATACCCAACCGTGGGGCATGCCTTTGAGTTTGATTGGATCGTCAACCAGTGGGCCGGACTTTTTCCAGCCGTTACTCCCACGCCCCCATGTTTCGCGAACCACCAGTGAGAAGACCGGCATGAATCGTTTGTGATTGACAATTTGATAACGAATGGCTGTCGATTCACCCGCCACACCGTGACTGGGCAGAATACGCTGCACGGTTATGCCACGCATCATCTGCCAACTGACGATCGTGGAGATGCACAGGGCCCCGATCATCAAACCAAAAGCACCGTAAAGCAAAGGCGAATTGGTGTACAGCGCAACCGATAGAATCAGCATGGAGACAATGATGAACATCATCCCACCGGATCCGAATTGGATGCGGCTTTTTGGGGGTCTGTAGCTTTGACGCTGATGATGCATTCGACGAAACCTTTACCCGTTTACTGACCCATGAATCGATCTTTGAGTTGCAACGATTCCTTGAGAATGTCCCCCGGCGGTGGTGGTCCGGCTGCTCCCCGTTTCATCATAACCAAAAGTCGCTTTTTAGCCGACGGTAACTTGATCGTTTGCCAGAGATTCCGATGCTTGGGAGCGGTGATGAGAATCCCTAGATCATACTCCTGAAAGCTGCCTGCGCCCATGGCTTGGATGTCCAGAATGAAATCACCGTTGCCATCACTGACAATTGTCCCCAGTCGCTTTGGTGAGATGGATGATGGATCAAGCGTTAATTCGATGGTCGCACCGGGGAGCGGTTCTTCGTCCAATCGCGGGTCATTGGCACTGACCTGACTGACTAATTGCTCAGAGCCGACCACAACGCGTCCCTTGAGTTGATAGGGGCTGCAGGCACCCAGTGACATGCCAATCAGCAACAGGCCAAGTGACATCGTCAGCTTACGATGAGCTTTCAGAGGATTCATGATGCATGAAACGTCACTGGGCATGGTCACTCTTGCTTGGTGGCTTCGTCGTTTTGAGTTTCTGGCGTGTCGGATGTTTCCTGGTCCGTGTCAGTTGATTCGGGTTGATCTTCCGATGGCGGTTGTGCTTTGTCTACCTGAGCTGAGGCATCTGCTTGCTCGGTTGTCACTTCATCTGATTCCGTTGCTGGTGTCTGCTGCTCAGTGTCCTGTTCCTGGGCGTCATCCTGTTTGTCGGAGACTGCCTGGCCGTCTTCAGCCAGTTCATCCTTGGCCGGGATCAGGGCGCGAGGCTTTGGCGGTCGGAGTTCGCCAGCATTGGGCAGGTCTTTAAGCGATGCCAAACCAAAGACTTCCAGGAACTGTTTGGTCGTGCCATACAGCATCGGTCGCCCGATTTCCTCTGCACGTCCGACGATTTTGACCAAGTGACGTTCCATGAGACTGCGCACGGTTTCGCCACTGGAAACACCGCGAATCGCCTCAATCTCGGCACGCAGGATCGGCTGCTTGTAGGCGATAATGGCCAGTGTTTCCATGCCAGCAGCGGTGAGTTTGTTGCTCTGGCGCGATTTATGCAGATTCGCCAGCACCTGTGCATACTTGGGCAAAGTCACAATCTGATACCCGCCAGCAAGCTGTTCGATGCGGAAACTGCGGTTGGATTCGTCGTAAACCTTGTTGAGTTGGTCGATGGCATCTTTGATAGGCTTGCCTGCAACACCACCGAGAATCTCAGTGAGTTTAGCTACACTGATCGCACGGTCCGTGGTCATCAGAGCCGCTTCCACGCGCAGATCCAGATCCTCTGGAACCGGGACTTCTTTCTTCGGAGCTGCGGACTTTTTCTCGTCAGCTTCCGGGGCTTCCGGGGTTTCCGCGGGCGTGGATTGGGATTTAGACGCCTCCTGTTCCGGCAACTCTTGGGGCTGTTCGGGCACGTCTGCGTCCTGAACTTCCGAGACTTCCGGGGAGGAGGGCGGAGTTTGTTCTGTCATGGCAGTATTCTAAAGCAAACAGGCTCAAGATACCTGCCCAAACACCTGATTGTTAAGGCATCTGGACACGGAAAACACTTAATGTCCACAGGTAACGCGAACGACGGGCTTCAAAACTCACCGCGCCCTGTTCACAGAGCTTGGTCAGTTCGTCAATCACGTCCGTGAGTTCCTTGGAAAACGGAATCCGAAAGGCGCCCAGTTCTTCGATCTTTTGACCAAGATACTCATTGGCACCGTCGAGAATCCGCTGGACATTGGATAGACTTGATGTGGCAAAGTACAGAACACCACCGGGGTTAAGGTGGTTTTTGACGTTCTGGAACATACGGATCACCACGTTGGCACCATCTTCGCCTCCCGTGGGGACATCCTTGGGATACCAACCGGCAGCACGGCCGGGAAGCTCGGCAATGCCCGAAACATCGTTGACGATCACATCAAACTTCTGATCGGCAATCGGGGCAAACAGGTCGCCACAGTGCACTGTCACCTTGTCTTCAAGGCCGTGACGCTTGACGTTTTCCGCAGCGATCTGGGCGGCACGTGGGACAACGTCCACCGCAGTCACTTTTGCTGCACCATGCTTGGCGAGAAAAATGGCCAACGGGCCGCAGCCACATCCAAGATCCAGCACATCCTTGCCTTCGATTCCCTCAATGGTCTGGGCAATGCGGCTGGTCGTCAGATTGGGGCAGAAAACTTCGCTGCTGGTTTGCAGTTCCAGTTCCAGATCACCAATCTGAAAGGTTTGAACTTGGTCCGACATAAAAATTACTCCAGGGTCTGATATTGAGATTGTAGATGGTACCCGCAATTGACCGGCAGGCCAACTCCACGGTATTCATCAGACCCATATTGTAACGCATTGATTCAGTTGATGGGCTCAAGTGACACCGAAAGTGGCGAGATCACAACGGTTTTGTTGCCTTGACCCTCAGGCAGATCAGGCACGTAAACACTCGTGTAAGCCACCTGCCCGTCGGGCAATGTCGCAGAAAGGTCGTACAGTCCCGCAAACACACGTGTCATCACGCTGCCTCGTGCATCGGTTTTCAATTCGCCGCGTGATATCCACGTCTCAGCAAACATCTCATCGACCACGCTACCGGCACGGGTCATCTGCCCCCGGGCATCCGTCAGTGGCAATCTCGCAGGGGAGGTCACCTCATCCACACTCGGTAAAGCAAGGTAGAGCCCTTTTACCGCCGGATGCGAATAAAGCATGATCAAGGCGGTCCGCACTGTCCCCAATGAGCAGTCCGAAGCAAAACTCAGATTCGTGACCATGATCGGCACGTTCAGACTGGCTAACCAATCCAGGCCGCTTTGGAGTTTATGTGGATCGACATCTGCAGGAATATGTACACCAATCGACCACTGTTCCACGGGGACGAACGCATTTTTCAATTCGCTCATCCGGGCGACCGCCTGCTTCACATGCATGGGATTCAGCACATCATCCATCTGCACTGCCATGGGAACCTGCGGGCAGACGGCAGTGGCCTGTTCATACATCCGGCGGAGCATTACCGTACTTAACTGCTGCTCAATGAAGTGATGTCCCAATGCATGCCCGTAGAGATCAACCGCGCTGACGCGGGTGCCGAACTGGTTGAGAATCTGGCGTTGATGCAGTTCCAGTGATGCCATCAGGTCCCGGCGTCCGAGGATGGAAACCCATTCGGTCTGGTGATTGGGATTGGCGGAGAACACGCTGCCATAGCGGACGCGCATGCCCAGTTCATTGGCCCAGTTCAACCAATACTTGATCCGGCCCGTATCGCCCAGGCCCATCTCCGGTTCGAGATGATCCCAGCGGCCGATGTCCCCGAGATTCACACTGTTAAACACACGGAACAATGGGGCGGAGAGATTCTGTCCCGCCAGAATATCCAAGGGCAATTGGTCTGGGCTGACGGTCATTCCCAACGGCATGGCATGACGACGCTGGGTGATCTTGACGTTGATTCGCGGAAGTGGCGTTTGGCCTTGATCCAGCACAATGACCTTCAGATTCTCACGCCGTATCTGATCGATCCGGCTGTGCGCTTCACGCTCCCATGCGGGCATGGATTGAGCTTTGACTGAATGTGAAGTCAGGATAAGTAACATCATCGCACACAAGAGCATTGCCACGTTGCAAGGCAACAGGAATGCAATCGGCATGGTGACTCGCCAATTGGCACTCTGATTCGTCATTCCCGCGCAGGCGGGAATCCAGTGGCATGCAGTTGACGCTAGCAGGTTCCACTGGACTCCCGCCTTCGCGGGAGTGACGGATGGTGGATAGTGTTGATGCAAGCACTGCACTTTTGGCATGAAATTGTGTTGAAATGTCAGGTGTCTGTCGCGTCTCAATTCAAAAATTCCAATGCGGCTTCAATGCGCTCTACTGCGACATATCGACCGGATCGGGACTTTTTCTTTGCAACTTTGGGACCAATAATGTGAGAAAAGCCGAGTTTTTCTGCTTCGGAGAGTCTTTGATCAAGGTGCTGGACGTGCCTGATCTCCCCGCCGAGACCCACTTCACCGATGACACAGACGTTGCCATCGGAGATACCCACCTGCCGATTCTGGAAGGCTCCGGCAATGGCCATGGCGATGGCTAAGTCTGCTGCGGGTTCTGCGACTTTCAGGCCACCGACCACGCTGGCAAAGATATCCTGGTCGGCTAATCGCAATCCGCCACGCTTCTCCAACACCGCGATGAGCATCGCCAAACGGGATGAATCAAGCCCGCTGGACTTGCGTTTGGCCGACCCCAGAAAACCAGTTGCAGTCAGCGCTTGAATCTCCACCATCAGACACCGTGAGCCTTGCAACACAGGGCAGACCACGCTCCCCGCCTGGGGCTTGTACTCGGCAGCGAGTAGTCCGGTACCGTCAGCGACTTCGACAAGGCCTTCTTCGCGCATCTCAAACAAGCCGACTTCAAGCGTGGTGCCGAAGCGGTTTTTAATGCCACGGATAATGCGGTGCGAGTGATAGCGATCACCTTCGAAATACAGCACGGTGTCGACCATGTGTTCAAGCAGTCGCGGGCCAGCAAGTTTACCTTCCTTGGTGACATGGCCAACGAGAACGACACAACACCCCTGAGCCTTGGCAAGGTACACCAGTTCCAGGCAGCATGTCCGAAGCTGACTGATGGAACCCGGTGCCGCTGCAAGGTCGGATTTGTAGATCATCTGGACCGAGTCAATGATCACCACCGCGGGTTGGGTTTTACGGATTTGCTCTGCGATACGCGCCAGGTTGGTGTCCGCCAGAATCAGCAGGTGGTCGGCTTTTTTGCTGTCCACACCCAGACGTTCAGCACGCATCCGAAGCTGTTGGGCAGATTCTTCACTGGTGACGTAAAGCACGGTTTGGCCGCTGCGATTAAGCTTGTCTGCTGCCTGTAATAACAATGTCGATTTACCGATTCCCGGGTCACCGCCAAGCAGGATCGCACAACCGGGAACCAGACCCCCGGGCAGTGATTTGCCTTCGATATCCCGGCCACCCAGCACGCGATCCAGTTCACCGATGCCCGTGGGGATGCGCGCGATCGGGGCGCGGTCAGCATCCTGTTTCACAATTTCCGACAGTGGCAGGGCAGCCGTACTCACCGGGCTCTGACTTTGTGCGGTGCCACGGTGCGTGTCCTTGGAATGGACGATTTCTTCCAGCGAGTTCCACGCACCACAATCAGGGCATTTACCTAACCACTTGGGATGCATCGAACCACAGGAACTGCAGACGAATTGTTTGGTTGCTTTGGCCATAGGCTTGTTTTGAGTCTCTCGTTTTAAGGCAGTTTAACCACAGATAAACACAGATGCACACAGATCAAAGCAGAAAGACATTGCCTCACGCCCGCTTCGCTCAAGACGCCAAGACGCGAAGTTTTTAAGACAAGATTTAATGGCTTTGTCTCTGTCTTGGCGTCTTGAGCGAAGCGGGCGTGAGTTTGTATTAAATTCAATGTCTTGAATCTGTGTTCATCTGTGTGTATCTGTGGCTAAATGGGTTCGGAACGTTGTGCTTAGACATTACCGTTTACGTTCCCACACCAGGTGACTCAACTCGGGCACGATGAGTTTCTGCATGGCCAGGTTCACCGCGTTTTTCGAGCCAGGCATCGTGAAGATGAACGTGTCCCCAGCCAGACCTGCCATCGCTCGGCTGAGCATTGCAGCGGATTTGACCTGCTGGTAACTGAGCACCCGAAAGAGTTCGCCAAAGCCCGGCAAGGGTTTGGTGATCATCCTACGGACCACTTCAATCGTGCTGTCACGTCGGGCGATCCCCGTGCCCCCTGTGGTCAGAATCACCTGCACTTCGTCGTCTTCGATCCAGTTATGCAGTGTCGAACCGATATGCGTCACCTCATCGCGAACCAAAGCCCGGTCGACGATGTGATGCCCGGCTTCTTCCACGAGTTTGGCAATCAGATGGCCACTGCTGTCCGTATCCAGTGTGCGGGTGTCACTGATGGTCAAGATCGCGCAATTTGCTTTGACTTCTTTTGCCATATCACGGTGTTCTGTCGTCGACATCTTGTTATACTCGCTCTCTACGCCCACACTTGAGTAAAATCACTCCGATGTTGGGCAGATATTCGGGGCATCCAGCCGGACTTTGACTGCATGACATGCAACCTTAAAGTCGGGTTCGGAGTACCGATATGCTACCGCAATCCACACGCCATCGGGAATTGAGTTGTTCGCATGGGAAATCCGACGTTCACGCCATTACCGTATCTCCGCAGCCAGACACATGGGTTGGCTTTACTTCTGTTTGCTTTTTGCATCAGCTTGACCAGCGGTTGTGCCAACTCGTCCATGGGGGTCATCGACAAACAAACCAGTGAACTCATCCGTCAACACTGGACTCAAAGCATGGGGCATGAAGCTTCCGAGCAGATGTATGGCAAGCCCATCAGTGATGCCCCTGATGACGAAGGGCGTGACATCAACAAAACGAAACTCCAAACCACCAACCCGCAGGTTAACCAACTCCCTGCCCGGACGCGCACAACATCCGATCCCGATGAACTGGGCAAACTCTTCAGCGATGACATGACCAATGCCGTGCAAATGGACTTACAGGAATTGCTGGCATACGCCATCGCCAACTCCCGTCAGTATCGCTTCCAGAAGGAATCACTGTATATCGAAGCCTTGAACCTGCTCATGGAAGAACATCTCTGGGGGCCTCGCTTTTTTGCTGAAGTGGATGCCAGCATCTCCGGCACGCCTGAGTCCGGCGACTACGATCAGGCGTTGGATATCGTGACATCCTTCGGAGTGACGCATCGTCTTCCCAATGGGGGGAGTGTCTCAGCAACCGCGTTGGTCAACTTCGTGAATCTGCTCCATGATGCCTCCAGTGGTTCGGGTGAAGGACAGGATGCTGCCATAAAACTCGAAGCATCTGTTCCGCTGCTACGTGGCGCGGGGCCGGTCGCACGTGAAAGTCTGATTCAGGCCAAGCGTGATCTGATCTATGCTGCCCGGAACTTTGAACGGTATCGCCGTGAATTTCTGATTTCCATTTCAACACGGTATTACGACCTGATCCGACGGCAGGCAGAAATTCACAACCGCAAACGCCAACTCAAATCACTGGAATGGCTCAACGATCAGATGGAAGCGTTGGCCAAGGCTGGGCGTCAACCCAACTTCGAAATCCAGCGATCCGAACAGCAGGTGCTCTTTGCCCGCAACTCGCTGATCAACAGCCAGGAATCCTACGACTCGGCTTTGGACAGTCTCAAATTACAAATCGGCATGACCATGAATCAGTCACTGGTGCTCAAGCCGATCGAGTTGCAGATTCCCGAACCGTTCCTTGAACCGGAAAAAGCGATCACCACCGCTTGGGATTATCGCCTGGACCTGCAGACCAGTCGGGATCAGGTGGACGATGCCAGCCGTGGGGTGCGCAATGCCCGCAATGATTTGCTGCCGGATCTGGATGTCAATGCCTCGTTGACCCTCAATACCGATTCAAACAAGACCAACGCTGGTGCGGACTTTGAAGCTGGCGATAGCGACTATTCACTGGGACTTTCCTACGGTGCGCCATTGGATCGTCGTCGTGAACAGTTGGCCTTACGCAAATCAGTGATCACGCGCGAACGTGCCTGGCGTGACTACACGCAAAGTCGTGATGAAGTCGCCTTGCAGGTTCGCTCCTCGATTCGTCAAATTCAACAGTCGCGTTTTTCACTGGCATTGCAGCAACGCAATATTGAAGTCTCTGCCAAGCGTGTGCGCAACGTCGTGCTGCGTTTGCGTGAGTTGGGTTCACGTGACTTTACTGAAGCGCAGGACGACTTACTTGAAGCTGAGAACACGCGTGATTCAGCGTTGCGTGACTTGCGTGTGAGTATTCTCCAGTACCTGCTTAACACCGGGCAGATGCGTGTGGATAATCGGGGGCAGTGGGATGCGCCGGTGAATCTGGTGCCGATGGTTGACCCACAGGTACCACAGACGCCAGACAAGATGATCAAAGATATGAATCAAGCCCAGGAAGAACTCCTGAAGGAAGCCGATGAGTTACTCAAGAAAACCAACTGAATTCGTGATGAACTCCAATGCCCGACGCGGTGGGGTGATGATCTGGCTGGTGCTGTTGATCATTCTGGCTGTTGTTGTCGGTGGTGGCTATGCAGCGTATCGCTCTTTTGCCAAACCGGCTGCCAGTTCACTTACCGCTCAGTCGCTTGCCACCCATCGTGTCACGCGTGGCAGCTTTGACATGCTCGTCATTGCCAACGGTGAAATCGAAGCCAAAAACAAGGTCGAAATCAAAAACGAAGTCGATGGTAACACCACCATTCTCGATGTTGTCCCCGAAGGGACGCAGGTCAAAAAGGGCGATGTCCTGATTCGTCTGGCAGATGACGACATTCGTGACAAGATTGAAAACGAAACACTCAGCGTTGAACAAGCCCGTGCAGACAAACTCGCTGCCGAGCAGGATCATGCCATCCAACTCAACGAAGCTGACAGTGATCTTAAAGCCGCTGAACTCAAACTCGAGTTAGCCAAGTTGGATCTGGAAAAATGGTCGCTCGGTGATGATCCGAAAAAGACGCGTGAGCTTAACGTCGCGGTCCAGAAAGCCACACGTAATCTCCAGCGTGCCAAGGAAGAACTCGAAGCTTCCGAGCAGTTGTACAAGGAAGACTTCATCTCCCGCAGTGAACTTGAAGATGATCGTCTGGATGTGATTGAAGCCGAGTCTGCACTGAAGACCGCCATGCTTGATGTCGAGGTGTACAAGAAATACACACGTCCCAAGGAACAGAAAAAAGTCCAGTCGGATGTGGATGAAGCCGCTGCCGCATTGGAGCGCACCAAGCGTCGCAATGAAAGCAAACTCGCCCAATCGCAAGCCAAGTTGCAAGGCAAGATTCGCACGCTTGCCATCCGTGAAGACCGCCTGGAAAAACTCCGGGAACAGTTGTCCTTCTGTGTGGTCAAGGCACCGCAGAACGGCATGGTGATTTATGCCACCACCGTCGGCGGTTGGCGTCGGCGTAATGATCCGATTGTCCAGGGCAAGCAGGTTCGCAAGAATGAATCGCTGATTGTTCTGCCTGACACCAGCCAGATGGTTGCCTCCGTCAAGGTGCATGAATCATTGGTCGGCCAACTCAAGGCAAGGCAAAAGGCGATGGTCACCATCGATGCCACACCCGGCCAACCCATTCAAGGCGAAGTCTACGAAATCGGTGTGATGGCAACCAACGGGGGTTGGATGAATCCCGACCTGCGTGAATACACCGTCAAGATCGATCTGCCCCCCAGTTCCGGCGAAGACCTCAAACCGGCCATGCGTTGTTCATCACGCATTCTCACCGGCCGCGTGGAGAATGTCCTTTTCGTCCCCATTCAATGCGTGGTCACCGTGGGCAAACAAAGCTATGTCTACGTGCGTGAAGGTGATAAATCCATCCGCCGCAAAGTCACCACCGGGCGCTCCAACGAAAGTATCGTTGCGATTCTCGACGGACTTGAAGAAGGCGATCGCGTGATGATGGTCCCACCCGCCCAAGTCGAACAGGCCGGTAAAGGCAAAGGCAAGCCCGGCAATGACACCGATGCCGAAGCTGCTACGGAAGCAGGTTCCAAACCGCAAGCCGCCGACAAGCCCAAACGCGAGATGCCCGCCAAGCAGGAATCTGAATAAGCGAAATCGCGCATAAAAACACCCGTAAAAATACACATAAACATACCTGCACCGGATTCACATCCGGTGTTTTTTTGTTACTCAATTGTGTTACTTGTCACGCGTTCAGATCAATCCAATGGCTTGTCATACTTGTACAAGTCGCCGGAGTCTTCGGCCATGTAGAGATCGCCGTTGATCAGGACGATGCCTTCCTGGTTACTGCCACGGACTTTGTTCCAGCGTTTGAGAATCTTGCCTTCGCGTGTCATGGCAAGGAGGATATTGGGTTTGTCCCACATGCCAAGCAGGCGATTGTTGTCTGCGTCCCAGGTCAATCCTGCCAGGTCTTTTTCCTTGGGCAGGGGGGTGAACTTGTCGATGAAGATTGCCTTGGTTTCAGTGGGGCTGGACTTGATGGAAAGGCGGATGCGGTAGATGCTGCCGGTCTTCTGGTAGCCGACATAAAACAGGCCGCCTTCGGGGTCGGTAGCATCTGGGACAAACGCGATGGCTTCAATGCCTTCGTTCCCGGCATTGGGCATGATGCTGCCTAAGTCGAACTGTCGGGTGTATTGCTTGGTGACGATGTTGTATTCGATGACGGTGTTGGGGCGCTCCGTGCCGATGTAGACAAAGTCGGTTGCCGGGTCTGCAATGGTGACGGCTTCAAAGTCGGTTTTGACATTGATGCGAAAGAAGGTGTTTTGAGCATCACTGCCATCGAGATTCATGGTGGTGGTATCACCATCATCTCCGACGATGACGAGTTTTTGAAGGCGTGGGTGCCAAGTCAGACCGCTGGGTTCAAAGCCTTCGCGCAGTTGGCCAAGGGGCTTTTGACGGGCAAGGTGTTGGGGCTTGGGTTTTTTGGGGAATCGCAAAACCGTCTCCTGGGCAAGCAGTGAAAACGAGCAAAGCGATGTTACCAGAATGCCAATGATCCATTGGGTGTTAGCAGTATTCATGCCAACATGCTGGCGAATTGAACGCTTGGAGACAAGTTTAAAAATTGGTTAGCAAAATGATCTTGCTGAGCTCATGCGTTCTGGGGACGAAACTTTTTCATGTATCGGCAACCATCACGAATATCCGAATCCTCCCAACCCAAGTGTCGGTAGAACCCGTAGGCGCGCAGCTTGGTGTCGATATCCGTGGTTAGCCACAGTTCATCAAAACCTTCGGACCACAGCCAGTTTTCAACAGCCAGAATCAACGCTTTACCCATGCCCCTATTCTCGTACTCCGGCAAGACCGCAAGTACCCACATCTCACCGGACTTGCGATTACCCATCGCAAACCCAACGACATGGTTATCCATTTCACATAGCCAACCCTGATGCGTGGTAGCCAACATCGATGCAACGCTCTCATGCGTGATACCCAGTTGGTTTAACGTCTCCATACTCAATGCATTTTCTCGTGTTGCAACGCGAACAATGAACAACGCAGGGATGTCCGATTTTTCAATGGGACGTATGATCCAGTTTTCTGGCATGGCAAGGCTTTCGGTTTTATAAAATGACATGACACGTTGTTTGGCAGGATCAGCTATCATACCGTTATTGAAGGAGTGATCATGAAACGATCAATGATGGTTTTGAATTTGATGGCAGTGGCTTTGCTGATGGTTGCATGCCAGGGGATTGATGCTGCAGGCAATGGCGAGAACACCCCCGGTCAAACGGAGAACCTGATCGTGAATCATGGCTATGCGTTGATCTATGACACGATCAACCAGGAATCACAGGTGGATAAAATCTTGATCCTCAAGGGGCCATCTGAAGATGTGTCCAACGTCCTCAAAGCCATCGCCAAGTTATCCCGTGATGCCAAAACCAAGATTGATGGTTTCGCCAAAGCCGACGCCGCGTTGCGTTTGAATCAGGATGGTATCCCCAAGGCTGAATCACTGACACGGAAAGCCATCAGCAGTGACACGACCAAGCGCATTCTCTTTTCTTCTGACAAGGCGTTTGAGTTCAACATTCTCCTGGCTCAACATCAGGCGTTGGACTACATCTCGCATTTGGCTCACATGCTTTCAGAGCAGGACACCGATGAGACGCGCAAGCAATACATGTCTGAACTTGCAGCAGACACCAAGGCATTGCATGAGCGCGTACTCAAACAGATGCGCGATGCGTATGTGGATTGACACCAGTTTACTGCTGTGAATTCAAGGCAAGCCGTGTCACGGGAGTGATACGGCTTGGGTGGGATCAGGGATTAAGTGAGTAAAGCTTGTTGATCCAATCACGACAGGGTTTGGCCCATTGTTCATTAAATCCAAACCCGTGCCCCTTGCCTGAGAGTAATATCAACTGGGTATCGACACCTTTGGCTTTAAGAGCATCACGGTAAAGCTCGCTGTTTTTGACGATCACGCCGGTGTCTTTATCACCATGAATCAAGAACGCGGGGGGCGTGCTGGGGGTGACCTGTTTTTCAGGTGACAGGAGCATGCGCATTTTTATGTCCTTGTGATTGCCGACCAGATTGGTGATCGCGCCGCGATAAGCAAAGTCTTCAATGAGTGTGATCACCGGGTAACACAGCACCGAGAAGTCCGGCTTGGCAGCAAGCTTGTCGATGTCATCAATCGGTGTGTGCAAGTCTTTGTTTCCAAGCGTACTCAAGGTTGCTGCTAAGTGACCACCTGCGGAAAAGCCCATCACACCCACACGATTCGGATCGATGTTGTACTGCTTGGCCAACTGTCGAATCTGTCGCATACCACGTTGGGTATCAAGCAAGGGGACCGGATGTTTGTAGGGCTTGCAGCGGTATTTGAGGACGAAGGCTGCAATGCCTTGCTCGCTGAACCACTGGCCCACTTTGTGTCCTTCATGATTCATACACACCGTACTATACCCACCACCAGGCAGAATCAGAATCGCCGGTGTTTTGCCTTTAGTGTTCTTCGCTGGGTAGATCGTCAGCGTTGGTGTGTGGATATTGATCAATCCCCAACGCTGCCATGATTCAGGCTGTTGCTCTGATGCCGGTTTTTGCAATGGTACCTGCCTCGTCGGCCAAAGTTCCATCACCTTCGCATCATCCGGGCGGACTTCCTGAGCCAGTAATGAGGTTGAGCAAGTCATGAAGATCATCCAGATGGTGAAAAGTGTTTTGAGCATGGCATGTTATTCGTAAGTGGTCGTTGGCTGAGTAACTGGGTGTTGTGCAACACGTGTCAAAGCCCGGTCACGTGTGGTGAATGATTTGATGGTGTCTGCAACTTTCTTGGCTGCATGGGGACGATCCTGATTTAAAAAGATTGTGACGGCTTGATCCGCAGTTTTGTCGTGTGAGACGAAACTGGAAAAACGGTTCAACGCCTTGAGTGCATATTTCAAATTGCCTTGTTCCGAAGCTTCAATGGTAATCGTCGAAAGGACTTTATCGCGCGTGACAAAACTGCTGATGCGTTTGGCCGCGCTTAACCGGGTTTCCCATTGTCGATCCTGCTCACACGCCGGGGTGTCGCATGGAATTTGAGGTTCGTGTGTTACGCATCCTGAAAAACAAGTGGTTGCGATCAAGATCAAAATGGCTGTGCAGATTTGTGGTGGTTGCATGATGTCTCCGGAAGGTTCAAACAGTTTGATATGTGTGTGTGATCCCAGGCTTCGCGTTGCTCAACTTTAGGCTTGAGGGGTTTGAATCACAAGGCATACGATGGGATAGATTATATCTCAAGCCCAAAGCTGAGCGAAGCTTGGGATAATAGATGGTTTGTTGTATACGGCTGGCTATCCCAGTCTTCGCTTCGCTCAGACTTGGGCTTGGGGTGTGGATGGGGGATTGTCTTTGAAGGATCATGTCCAATCGCCTGTTGATGCGTGTTCGAGAATGTAATGAAAAACTTTCTGCTGATGTTGGCGGTCCTGTATCAGAATCGGTTTGCCACCACGGGCCCAGATGCTGCCAGCAAGCTCGTTGCGAACAGCGTGTGATGCTGCCTGTTTGAGTTTGGCTGCAAAGTTTTGAGCATGCTCATATTGATTGAGGTATTGGACCAGCAGATGGGCGTGACTCGATCCGACGCTGATGGCAAGGACCTGCGTGTCGGTTTGGATGCATTTGGAATGTAACCGTTGGCCGAGGGTTGGAAGCAGATGATCGGGAATGATGATCGCGTTTTTGAGTTGAGATTCTTGATGATCGTATAAGCGTTGGTGTTCGCCGTCAGGGGGTAAATTTTTGTAATCACCATTGCTGTGGATGCGATGATTTCGTGATCGAAAGCCACGTGGATCGCCGTGTAACCAGGAGCCTTTGGTGTGAAGGATCAGATGCCACCATGCGTGACCCGGATTGGGCATGGGTGTTTCTCCGGTTGATTGAACGTCGGCGCTTCGCTTCTCAGCCATGGGCTTGAGGGGTTTGGGAGCGACAATTACGTTATGGATCATTATATCTCAAGCCCAAAGCTGAGCGAAGCGAAGCTTGGGATATCAACTGTAACCATGCGGGGGATTCCCCTTAAAACAACAAGCCCGAAGATCGGTGTGACCTTCGGGCTTGTGTTGTTTTTATTTAATTGTCAGAAGTGACTGGTCAATGCCAGTGATCCTTCCGGGGGCCGGGTTTACTTGGCGGCTTCAAGACGGGCCTTGAGAGCTTCGAGTTGTGCCTTGAGTTCTGCGGGAAGCTTGGCACCGAACTTGGCGTAGTGTTCTTCCATCTGGGGAACAACGGTCAGCCATTCGCTGGCATCAACCTTGAGCAGTTCAGCCATGTCTTCAGCGGGGACGTCCAGGCCGGTGAGGTCGATGCTGTCGGCGGTGGGAAGCTTGCCGATCGGGGAATCGACGACTTCGCCCTTGCCATCAACACGTTCGCAAACCCACTTGAGGATGCGGCTGTTTTCACCGAAGCCGGGCCACAGCCACTTGCCTTCGGGGCTCTTGCGGAACCAGTTCACGTAGAAGACCTTGGGCATCTTGGCACCAGCGGTCTTACCCATGTTCAGCCAGTGGCCGAAGTAGTCAGCCATGTTGTAGCCGCAGAAGGGCAGCATGGCCATCGGGTCAAAGCGGAGCTTGCCAACGGTACCGGCGGCGGCGGCGGTCATTTCCGAAGCCATGACGGAGCCGAGGAAGGTGCCGTGTTCCCAGTCAAAGGATTCCATGGCAACGGGCTGAGTCGAAGCGCGACGACCGCCGAAGAGGATGGCGTCGATGGGCACACCTGCGGGATCTTCCCAGTTGGGAGCGATCACGGGGCATTGTTCGGCCTTGGCGGTGAAGCGTGCATTGGGGTGAGCAGCCTTCTTGCCGGAGTCCGGGGTCCAGTCGTTGCCGTTCCAGTCGATGAGATGAGCGGGGACATCACCGTCGATGTCTTCCCACCACACATCGCCGTCGTCGGTCAATGCGACGTTGGTGAAGATGGCGTTTTCCTTGAGGGATTCCATGGCGTTGGGGTTGGTGGCATAGTTGGTGCCGGGAGCCACGCCGAAGAAACCAGCTTCGGGGTTGATGGCATAAAGCTTACCGTCTTCGCCGAACTTCATCCATGCAATATCGTCACCGACGCATTCGACTTTCCAGCCGTCGAGGGTGGGGTTCATCATGGCCAGGTTGGTCTTACCACAGGCCGAGGGGAATGCCGCGGCGATGTACTTGACGTCGCCTTGGGGGCTGGTGAGTTTGAGGATGAGCATATGTTCAGCCATCCAGCCTTGTTCCTTGGCCATGATGGATGCGATACGCAGAGCGAAGCACTTCTTACCCAGGAGGGCGTTACCGCCGTAACCTGAACCGAAGGACCAGATTTCCTTGGTTTCGGGGAAGTGAGTGATGTACTTATTGTCAGCATTGCAGGGCCATGCGACGTCAGCTTGGCCTTCTTCCAAGGGCATCCCCACGGAGTGAACGCAGGGGACGAACTCGCCATCGTCACCAAGCACGTCAAGCACTTTGGTGCCGACGCGGGTCATGGTGTGCATGTTGGCAAGCACGTAGGGGCTGTCGGTCAGTTCCACGCCGATGTGAGCGATGGGGCTACCAACCGGACCCATGGAGAAGGGGATGACGTACATGGTACGACCCTTCATGCAACCCTTGAACAGGGGCATGAGGATTTCCTTCATTTCCTTGGGGTCTTTCCAGTTGTTGGTTGGACCAGCATCTTCTTCCTTTTCAGGGCAGATGAAGGTACGGTCTTCAACACGAGCCACGTCTGCCGGATCGGACAGGACGAGGATCGAGTTGGGCTTTTTGTCCTTGGCGAGCCATTTGGCAGAGCCGGAGTCAACCATCAGGTTGAGCATGTTCTGGTACTCGTCTTGAGAACCATCAGCCCAGTAGATGTTGTCCGGCGTCGTGAGCTTGGCGACTTCGTCAACCCAAGCCAGGAGCTTAGCGTGTTCGGTAGGGGCGGTCGTTGCGGTCATTTGTGATTCCTATCTAGTGGTACACAAAGGCGGTTAGAAGGAAATTCAGGCAAAAGTGGCCTGAGTCTTTTTTTACTCAGGCGGACATGATAGTGTTTTTACGAAATTAAGCAAGTATAGGACAAAAATATCCTATTACTTTTCTGCTAACAGGTGTTCCAAAGCGCCCCCAATAGCGGGTCCACCGACGGATTTGACGGTTCCATTTCGATCTATAAGTACTAATCTTGGTAAAGAGTTAACGTTGAAGTGGGTTGCCATGTCAAATTGTCCTGACTCCTGCTTATAGCAGTCCCATGGGATCACAGGAGTTTGTAGTCCTGATTCATCAGAATGGCTCATGTTCACTAGTAGTACACTAATACCCGACCGTCGGATCAGCTGCCAGAGGGGGTCTTGCTGGGTAGACTTATCGGACGTTGCGTCAGGAAGTCTGACACCGGGCCAGAAGTAGATGACGATAGGCTTGCCCAGTTTCTGGCGACTGTCCCAAACTTTGCCATCTCGGGTGATGAGTCGTGCATTAAACTTTTGACCGATGAGATGACAGTAACCGTACTGCTGTTTGAGATACTGGGCCAATGTCTGGTTTTCCGGATCCTGTTTGCGGGTTTGTTCACTGAGTTTGCAGACCTGAGCACTAAGTCCACGCTGGTCATACAATTGCAATAACGCCAACCGCACCTGCTGGATCAAGTGCAGCGAACCGGGGTCCGTCGTCGCATCACCGTTGGCATGTGTTGCCAGGAACTGCTCCATCTTCGTGATGCAGGCCCGTTGACTGCTCTCAAGATCACGGGACAGCCGTGTGAGGTCCGCCAACTCGCATAGCAGATGCCAATACTCACCGAGCAGTTTCATCTGCGGGTTGTCAGAATGTCGCAGTTGCCACGCCTCGGAGCGCAGCGCCTGTTGCCACTTGGCCAATTGCTTGGGTTGACTGTTGATCGTCGCATCCACCGCCAGCGTATGCAGGATGTCCAACCGCTGTTGAATCATCTGCAACTGCTGCTTGGGATCCGTGATCTGTTGGCTTTGCATCAGGATCTGTTGTTGCAGTTCAATGAGCTGCTCACGGGCCAGGTTCTGTGATACACCATTACTGTTAAGCAATTGGTTCTGCATCGCATCGGTCTGTGCATTGACCAGTCCGGGATGGACTTCAAGTAGACACATAAACAACAGAATGCAATTGAACCATGATTTGATCATTTTCTGTTCCTGATTATTGCTGACTCTGCGAGGACGCCGGATTTACATCCGTTGTTGGCAAATCATTCATCGTGATGGTCTGCAAGTTAATGGAGAGTGCCATTACCTTCTGAACGTATTGGCCTGCGGTGTAATCTGAGCCGTCTTGCCATTTTTCGAGAATCGTCTGAGCGATTATGGCTTGGGCTTGTGGTGTTATTGTCACCAATTCACTGAGATCCGCAATTGAATTGACTTGATGGATCGCGCTGTGATAAATGTAGTGGGGGGAGTATCTGGCACCGGGCGAAAACGTGTTGACGCGTTGCCATGAGGGTTTGGCGTCTGTTTTGTTGATCTTTTGAGAAAGCCACGTGTCTTTGACGGTTTCTGAGATTGGAAAGTACAGCAGGTATTGGATTTCTCTGGTTTTTCCAGTATTAATGTCAATCTCAATATGCTGACAGTTCAATTCGGACCATTGAAAGACCCCACTGGTCATCCATAGAATGACAATCGTCAACCCGACGAAAGTCAAACCGATTTTCATTCTTTTACTTTTAGGCCAATATTGCCGCCAACTCATTTTACGCAACTCCCCCTATGTTGGTCAGCTTGAATGATTCATTCCTCAAACTCATTCAAACACCGCGCGGCATCGGCAAGCAAAATGCGACCCACACCCACCAGGCCGTATGCCTTGCAATCGTGAATCTGTTGCACGCCGAACATGCGTGTTTTCTCCGACCATAAAAAGCCGAACAGTCCCCACGGCTCCGACGTGCAGTGGTCCGGCTGGGTGTTGTAAAGGTGATGCATCGCCACTTCTTCAACACGATCCGCCCACTTGTCATTGCGGTCATACAACGCGGCATTGGCTAGCGCGTGCAACCCAATCAACTCACGATACGTCCACGCATCAAGTGTGTCCTCGATGTCCTGAACCGTCAATGACTGTTCGGGAACTTCACGTTCAACGACGGTATTGATCACCGTCTTGGCCAGCGCGATATCGTCGTCTGCATGACGCAGTGAGCCAATCAAGAGCAGTAGCCACGCCTGCCAAAGCACGGTATCCGTTTGCAGATAACTTGGCGGTGTGTCCTTGAACTGCTCAATGGCACGCAGCGGTTTAGCCAACGTTTCAAAGTCCGACGCAGCCGTCTCCCAGATACTGTCAGGCAACACCAGGTAGCGGCTGGCAAAGGCAGCTAAATGCACATGCATCGCCAGCAAAGGGTACACCGGGCGTTTATCCAACCCCTCGATTTTGTGTCCCGCTGCAAGCTTGCTGATCCCGTCGATGAGTGTTTGATGCGTTGCAGGATCATCTTCTATCATCAACTTGGCGACCGACATCAAGTCATCCAGATATGCCGTCTGCTTGGCTGAAAGGGGGGCCTGTTGGATCAGATCCATCACGATCTTACGATATTGGTTAAAATCATTATCTGTCATGGTCCCAATATCCTATGAAAGACAATCGTCATGGCCAACTGGCAAGCCACTGTCAACGAAAATGAACTCCAGGATTCCAACCCCACACCCGTCACCATTGAAGGGCAATCCATCGTGCTCTGCAAGGTCAATGGCGAGGTTTCCGCCTTTGCCAACACCTGCCCGCACGCCGGTCTGCCTCTGGATGGTGGCCACGTTGATGATGATGGTGTGATCACCTGCCCGTTCCACGGCTACACCTACAATGTCTGCACAGGCAAGAACACCACTTTCGAAACCGACCCCCAACTTCAAACCTTCCCCGTCCGCATCACCGAAGGCAAAGTCGAAGTTCAAATCGAAGAATAACACCCTCACAATAACACAACCCGCCAGCCCCCGGAAGTTAACCACCGATTTAATCTGGTCAATGAACATGAGAACAACACAAGCCGCCAACCCCCGGAAGTTAACCGCCGACTTGATCTGGCAATGAACGTAAAACACAAGCCGCCAGATGAACGACCAACGGGAGTGATTCTGACGGGGCAACGAAAATCCAATCAACCCCAAAAACGCTTCACACCTCAGCCACCACCGCACGCGATCACTCTCTGCCCTTAACCCGCAATGGAATAACCCCAACATGCTCCAAGACGTTCTGGAATATCTCGACAAGCAACACAACGCAGCCGTCAACCGCATGGTCGATCTGCTGAAAATCCCCAGCGTCAGCACCGACTCGGCCTACGCCAAAGAAGTCCGCCAAGCTGCCAAGTGGGTCAATCAACATCTCCAGGAAGCCGGCCTGCAATCACAGATTTGTGAAACCGATCGGCATCCCATCGTGCTGGCAACCAACTGCGATTCGCCCGACGCTCCCAAGGATGCGCCGCATATTCTGTATTACGGTCACTATGACGTGCAGCCGCCCGACCCACTGGAAAAATGGGACACGCCGCCGTTCCAACCCACGATTCGTGACAATGCCGTCTTTGCCCGCGGTTCGTCTGATGATAAGGGACAGGTCTGCTGCATCCTCGAAGCGCTCATGGCATGGAAGAAAGTCGCAGGCAAAATCCCCGTCCGTATCACTGTCCTCATCGAAGGTGAAGAAGAGTGTGGCTCAGGTTCCCTGCACAGCTTTGTCGAAACACACAAAGAAAAACTCAAAGCCGACGTCTGCGTCATCTCCGACACCACCATGTGGAAGCCTGACACCGTTGCCATCACCTACGGCTTGCGTGGTCTACTGTACTTCGACCTTAAACTCCACGGTCCGGTACGCGATCTGCACTCAGGCATGTACGGCGGGATTCTCGCCAACCCATGCAACGAACTCACCCGCGTGCTTGGCAAACTTTTCGATGATGATCACCGCGTCACCATCCCCGGGTATTACGACAACGTCCAACCCGTTACCGCTGAAGAACAACAGCAATGGGACGAACTGGACTTCGACGAAATGAAAGACTGCTTGACCCCCGTTGGCGTGGACACACCCTTCGGTGAAGCAGGCTACACCACGCTCCAACGTCGCTGGGCGCGCCCCGCATGTGACATCAACGGACTCTATGGCGGGTATGGTGGCGAAGGTGCCAAGACCGTCATCCCCAGTTTTGCAGGCGCCAAAGTCAGTTTCCGTCTAGCAGCAGGGCAGCATCCTGATCACATCGCAGAGATTTTCGAGAAGTGGCTCCGCGAGCAGGACACGCATGGCTGCAAATGGGAGATCACCAATTTCGGCGGTGCCGTCCCCGTTGCCGTCTCGCAGAATTCGCCTTACATGTCCGCTGCCGCCAAAGCCATCAACCAAAGCTCTGGCAAGCAGCCCGTCCTCATCCGCGAAGGTGCAACCATCCCCGTCGTCGGTCAATTCAAAGAAGACCTCGACCTTGATAGTTTGCTCATCGGTTTTGGTTTAACCGACGACGCGATCCATTCCCCCAACGAGAAGTTCAACCTGGATTGTTTCCGCTTAGGCTACCGCACCCACGCCGCATTAATCGCCGAATTCGCCAACCTCGAATGGTGGACCTGAGCGCATCACGCAACATGCAAGCAACCCGGTCAAGATGACCGGGCTATATCCACATAGCCGAGTCATCTTGACTCGGTTTGCCTTGTAATATTGTGAGCCGAATCAACTCAACGAACCGCGTGAATTTCATTGACACCCCAATCGCCACACCAGATAATCCACCCAACGTCACGGGGGACGTTCTCCCGTCTTAGAGTGTCTTCAAGTGTTAGAGATAAAAGTGGCATATAGTCCAAGCATAGCCGCTCAAAAAGCAGAGAATGCATTGGCCGTCATCAGGGCCATGCTCAAGCTTTTGGAAACTTACAACATGCCCGAAGCTGCCCCTGTTTTCAGGGACATTGCCACGCTCTTGGAAGATGGACTGTATCGGGAAGCAGCCGCAGAATATTATTGGCGCAAAAGAAATCTCAATGGTGCTTTGGCATATCCATTTGTATCGGATGTCGCAGAAAGAAAAACACAGCAACATCTTTCTGCTGTAAAAAAAGCCTGCGGCAATCTCAGAATATATCTAGACTATGATGTTGATCGCCCGTTGGTTTCGTTACCCGAACCGGCGAATGCCAAGGATTAATTTTCAATGCAAACTCCTGATGTGATACAAGCACACATTCGTGACGGTCTACCACGTTTAGAGACACACATGGCAGCCTGGGTGACCGATCATCTGATTCAGCCCCGTCTGATTTCAGTACAGGAATCAGACAGCACAGAAGAGACATTGGAAGTGTGGCTCGTTACGGATCACACAGGTGATAACGATGCATCACTTAGAATCGTGTTCGATGAAAAGACGAGGTTGTTTGGCCACGAGTTTCTGACTGAATCACCCAATCAATGCTCGTTGCTGCTTGAACTGATAAGTGAAGACTTTGCTGAAGTTGTTCAGGCCATGTGAAACCTGCGAAAGTGACGGGTTGGCGTAGTGAATAAACAAATGTACTTCAAGTTGATGGCTTTGGTGCTTATTGCATTGTTCACGGCTGTGGCCGGTTGCAGTCAATCCGGTCCCCCCAGCACGCATACACTCAGTTCATCTTTCAAGACGTTGGCGGAGCGAAAAGCATTTTTCAAACAGTACGTCAAAGTCGCGTGTGATTATCAAACGCTGGACTTCGATATTCAATACCAGAACAACAGTCGTGGGATGGTACCCGCTCCTTCTGAGTGGGACATGCGGTTTGTTGCAACCATACCTGTGTCGCAGATTGATCGCTGGTTAAATGGTTTTGAATCAGTAGAGCAACCACCGGAACTTGATTGGTTGGAGACGCTGCCGACGGACGTTGATCTCATGAGCGTGAGTCAGTGGTATGTCAACGTCAACAATGTCATTGGCGTTGATCATGACAAGGGGATCGTGGTCGGTCGCATGCTTGCGATTTGAGTTATTCAAGTCATGTGAAACCTTCGAAAGTTTCTAGGAGCACCGGGTGTAAACCCGGTGCAGGTCTGTGCGTCGATTTCGATTCAGTGCGCTTTGACCGTGATCTGTGTCAATCATTTTCTACTCAGAAAACTTATCCACAAGCGTGCTTTGAAAATTGCACTGGTGTCTCATGGCAGGGGTAATAAATCCTGTTTCGTGCAATGGAGAGGCTTTTTACCCCATTTTTACTCGTCTATTTCACTCTTTGAGCACAAAATGAACTTCGTGATGTCTCCGCGAGCCGGCTCGTGTCGAGCCGGTGGATTGGGCGATGTGTCCGTAGAGGATTTGTTGCTCGTTTGTCCTGTTGATCGTGGCGCTTTACATTGAGAGAGACTCCCGGACGTTTTACATGACAGGAGTACCTCATGATTGGATCGACAACAAGTTCAAAGCCACACGTGGTGATTGTAGGTGGCGGGTTTGGTGGTTTGCAGGCTGCCAAGGCGTTGGCGGATTCGGATGTCAGTGTGACATTGGTCGACCGCCGAAATCATCATCTCTTCCAACCGCTGCTTTACCAGGTGGCGACGGCAGCGTTATCACCAGCTGACATCGCATCCCCGATTCGCGGCTTACTGCATCAACAGAAAAACTGTCGCGTGGTGTTGGGGCAGGCGACCGGGGTGGACCTTGCAAAAAACGAATTGGTGTTTGATGAAGGTGCCATGCCGTTTGATTGGCTAGTCCTTGCAGCCGGTGCGCGACATTCCTACTTCGGCAATGATCACTGGGAGAAATTCGCACCCGGTTTAAAGTCCGTCGAAGATGCAACGGAAATCCGCCGGCGAATTTTACTGGCATTCGAAAATGCCGAACACGAAGGCGATGACGCATCACGTAAAGCTGCGTTGACCTTTGCCATCGTCGGGGGCGGGCCCACCGGCGTGGAGTTGGCGGGCGCGATCAAGGAGATTGCAGCCAAGACCATCCCGCGCGACTTTCGTAATATCGACACCCGTACCACGCGCGTGCTTCTCTTTGAAGCAAGTGACCGACTGCTTGGGGCGTTTGATCCAAAGAGCAGTGAGCAGGCACGCAAAGACCTGACACAGATGGGTGTCGAGGTGCGACTTAACGCGCGCATCACCGACATTCATGAACACAGCATTGAAATCGGTGAGGAGACTATCCAGGCCAACAACGTGTTCTGGGCAGCGGGTGTGCAGGCATCGCGTTTGACCAAGACGATGGAGGGGGTTGAGACGGATCGGGCAGGGCGCGTGATTGTCGAGTCGGACTTAAGTGTGCCGGGACATCGCAATGTGTTTGTGGTGGGGGACATGGCAGCAGCCAAGTCGGCGGACACGAACAAGCCGGTTCCCGGTGTCGCCCAAGGTGCGCTGCAGGGTGGTCGTCACGTGGGCAGGATCATCGCCAAAGAGTTGGCTAACCCCGGCATGGAGATTGATCGACCTGCCTTTGTCTACAAGGATAAAGGGTCGATGGCCACGATCGGTCGCGCTCGCGCTGTCGCGGAGATTGGCAAACGCCGGATGCATGGCTTTATCGCGTGGTTCCTATGGTGTGTGATTCACGTGGCTTTTCTCGTGGAGTTCAAGAATCGTGCTGCTGTGATGCTTAGCTGGATATGGAACTGGTTCGTCTTTGCACGTGGTGCACGCTTGATCACCGGTGATGCCAAACTCACGCTTAAGAAGATCCGCAGGGATGAAGACGTGATCCCCAAAGATGAGGTGCGAGTCTGAAAGAAAGCTGCGACTCTCTTGTCTCCTGAGTCGCGGGTATCGTGTGTGATTGTTCTGTGTTACAACCCGTGCTACAGGAAAGGCACAGCTTTTTGTGTGAGTGATCGAGTAACATTTATTGCCCACCGGTCTCCACCTGCGCAGCGGGTGTCGGCTCGTGTTGAATGCCCAGACCCTTTTGCGGATCAAGCACGAAGTAGCACACAGCGGTGATCACGATCACGCCAATGAGGTTGAGCACCACACCATGGCGGACCATCTGCGGGATGGTGATGTGATCTGAGCCACCGAACACAATCGCGTTGGGCGGTGTCGCGACCGGTAACATGAATGCACAACTGGCGGACAACGCAGCAGGGATCATCAGCATGGATGGCTCCACGCCGGCAGCAACTGCACTGGCGGCTAAGATCGGCATGAGCAAGGTTGTCGTTGCTGTGTTACTCGTCACTTCCGTCATGAACGTGACCGTCAGACAGATGATCGCGATGATCATCAACGGCGACATGCCATCGGTGAGTTGTTCCATCTGTTGACCGATGACAGCAGCAAGACCGGATGAACCAAAGGCCTTGGCAATGGCGATACCACCTGCAAAGAGTAAGAGAATGCCCCACGGGATATCACGTGCCGTCTTCCAGTCCAGCAGGTGATCGCGTTTGCCTTTTTCATCCTTGAGTCCGTTGGGAACCAGGAACATGACGACGACCATCAACAACGCAACCGTCGCATCCTGTGCCATCGGCATGTCCAGCCACTTGCTCCAACCACCCAAACCGAACGGCAGTTTACGGGTGATCCACAGCAGGGCGGTGAGGCCGAGTACAAACGTCACACGACGTTGCCCCGGAGTCCACGGGCCGAGCGGCTGTTGGGTGTAGTTGCCCCCACCTTTGACGAAAAACGTCAACACCACGCCACAGGCTATGAGCATTAACACACTCACCGGCACACCGATTTTCAGCCAACTCACAAAGTCAACCGGGATGTTGGTGGTCTTCTCGTAGATACCTGCGAAGACACCGTTGGGCGGTGTGCCGATGATGGTGGACATCCCGCCGATGCTCGCACCGTAGGCGATGGCAAGCAGCAGACTCACAGCAAAGCGTTTGTCACTACCGGTGCGTTCAATCACGGCCATGGCAACGGGGAGCATGATCAACGCGGTTGCGGTATTGGAGATCCACATCGAGCAGAACGCAGTGGCAAGCATGAAGCCGATGATGATTCGCCGATTGGATTGCGTGCCGACAAGTTTGATCATGCCCTGAGCAACCCGCAGATGCGCCTTGGATTTTTCCGCAGCTTTACTGAGCATGAAACCGCCCATGAACAGCAACACGAATTTATCACCCAGCGCCCCAGCCAGCACTTTATGATCCAACACCCCAGCCAACGGGAACACTGCAAAGGGCACAATCGACGTCACGGGGATCGGCACGGCTTCGGTGCACCACCAGACGGCGCAGAGAATCGTCACTGCCGCCGTCATGGCAGGCGCGTGTTCCATTCCCACGGAATCCTTGCAAAAGAAATATGTCGAGATGGCGAGAATCGGACCGAGAATCCGAAAGACGGTATTGAGGTGTGTGGACATACTTAATTTTTGTATGACGCAGTCTTAACGTCAAGCAAATAATTTAATTTGGACATGCAAAAAAAGTGACTTGTATTTAGGAGTGTTTTGGCTGAATAGGTGAAAATTAAACGGATAACATAAGGATGCATTTACAGAGAGATTCGCTTTGGATGTTGGACATGCAAAAATCATTCTGTCCTTCCCGCGCAGGCGGGAATCCAGTGGCATTACGTAGACGCTTGCAGGTTCCACTGGACTCCCGCCTGCGCGGGAGTGACGGATACATGTCTGTCTATGCATGCGCGTGATTTTAACAACTCGAAAAATAGCTGCGACACCACGTGTCGCTAATGCCTTAACGTGATGGATAAATTAACAGCTTAAACTCCAAAGAAATTCTACAATGTGGCTTGATCACAGATGCAAACGTAAAATCTCAATTGTTATATTTGTAGCTACAATCCATCACCGTATTGGGGGTAATTGATGGTGTGTAATCTGAAAAAGTCGGCTAAGAAAATTACAAATCAAATGTTGCTAGGACTTATCCTTTTGGGATTGGGAGCGGCAATTAGTGTTTCAGTTTGCAGTTTTGCTGTTTCACAGAAACATGTCGCGGAAGCATCTCGTCAATTGATAGTTGAAAAGCGTAAATTGAAATTAGCATTGGAAGAAGCCAACATTCCCAAGGATCAAATCCAAGAATTAATGGTCGTGCATCAACACTTGATGACGACTCAAATTATTATTCGCGATTGGTTGTTCTATGTGATAATGACAATGCCTGGATTGATACTCGTGACAATCGGCGCCAATATCATTGTGTTCGCAATATTCAAAAATCAGCCTTCAAGCAACATCAATATGGAATGATCACACCCCAAACAAATTCTGCGGCGCGGGGAACATGCCTTGGTCTTCGAAGTATTTGAGTGCTTCCTCCGTCGAGCGGAACCACTTGGTGCTGGTTTCGGTGATGAAGGGTGACGGATTCTTTTTCGGCTTCCAGACGACGTAGACTTCCTTGCCATGTTCAAAGGCATGTTGGAGTTCGCGTTCAACGCCACTGGATAAACCGGGCACGCCGCCGGGCAGTTCAGGGACCAGCGAGACGATCATGTCCGACTGGTCGATGAGCTTAAAGTCGCGCGCATAAATCTGACCATCGACATCGCCTGCAATGTCGAGCACCTGCTTGACGGAGACGGGGAAGGTTTCTTTACCGCCTGCAAAGCTTCCGGCCTGCATCTCGATAAAGTCCTTGCCTTCCTTGGCAGCATCTATCGCTGCATCAAGCAGCAGCTTTTCATCGACATCACCCGGATCAAACGCAACGAAATGCTTGGCCAACTCCGCACGAAACGCATCAATCTCAGCAAGCACGTCCGGCATGCTCACCACATGTGTCATCGGGAACGACGGGTAAACCGTCTTCATGTCCGGCCGACAGATCAAGCGGTAACAGGTTTCCAGCGTGTCTTCCAAGCGACCGCGCGAGAGCACATAGAACTTGTTGGAACAGTCCAAGGCCTGGGCAACGAGTTCCGTTGCCATGATTTCTTCTTCACGCCAGACCATCAGGTCTTTGAGAGTTGCATCAATGGTATGTTCACCATGCAGGCGATGATGGACGACTTCAATGTTATCCACCAGGCAGATGAGCATGTCCGGCTTGAACTTTTTGAGTTGGTCAAAGTCGAATGCGCTAAACAAACCATGACGCCAACGGAAGGTGGCATGCGTGTTGACGATGACATTTTTCTGATCCTGCGAATCGTTGATGATGTCTTTGAATACACTGCGACGCAGGCTGTTTAAACGTGAGAGCGGCAGGTCGAGAATGCGTCCGCCTTTGACGTCCGGCGCTTCCTTGTACATCAGGTCACCGACGTGATAGATGTCGATGTTATCCCCACGTTGACCCGCGAGATCGACAGCCGCGTTGAGATAGGTTTTTTTGTCCATGCCGACCTGGCCGGTGATGATTGCACGCATGTTCGATGCTCCTTGCCCGGAAGCGAAGTTTATCAGCGTCAAGATGCTTTCGACGAACTTCGACGACAGTGTCTTTTAGTCATAAATTTGTATGAATACTGTAACTGTGGGTTGTGTTCATTGCCAGTTTAAGGGATCATGATAATCAATATTCAATGACTTTTTGGCACGGGAGTCCAGCTTATGCCACCTCAATTACTATGGATCATCTTTGCAGTCGTCGCAGTTGTCGTTCTGATCGTCTGCATGTTCCTGCTCAAGTTCATCGGCCTGTGGGTTCAGGCGATGATGTCCAAGGCCCCGGTGGGGATGACGGACCTGGTGGGGATGTGGTTTCGAAAAGTGGATCCACGCGAAATCGTCGAATCCCGTATTCAGGCGGCTCGTGCGGATTTACAGATCACCACGGCCATGCTCGAAACGCACTTTCTGGCAGTGGGTAAACAGCGTGGTCGTGTGCTGCGTGTGGTCAACTCACTGATCGCAGCTGACCGTGCCAAGATCGAACTCAACTGGGACACCGCCTGCGCCATCGACCTGGCGGGGCGTGATATTTTTGATGCGGTGCAAACCTCGGTGAATCCCAAGGTCATCGACTGCCCCAGCGCCAACTCCGGTCGCTCGACCATCGACGCGGTGGCACAGGATGGTGTGCAACTCAAAGCCCGCGCCCGTGTGACCGTGCGTGCCAATCTCAAACGCCTTATTGGTGGTGCAACCGAGGAAACCATCATCGCCCGTGTCGGTGAAGGTATTGTCACGACGATTGGTTCATCGGCATCGCACAAGAAGGTGCTCGAAAACCCCGACAGCATTTCCAAGACCGTGCTCAACAAGGGCCTTGATGCTGGCACCGCGTTCGAAATTCTCTCCATCGACATTGCAGACATTGACGTGGGTGAAAACATCGGCGCCAAGCTGCAGGCCGACCAGGCCGAGTCGGACAAGCGTCGCTTCCAGGCCGAAGCCGAAAAACGCCGCGCGATGGCCGTCGCCCAGGAACAGGAATTCAAAGCCGAAATCCAGAAGAACCAGGCGCAAGTCGTCCTCGCCCAGGCCGAAGTTCCCAAAGCCATGGCCGAAGCCTTCCGCAGTGGTAATCTCGGTGTCATGGATTACTACCGCATGAAGAACATCCAGTCGGACACCGCGATGCGTGACAGCATTGCCGGCCCCGAAGGTGACAGTCGTGCGGACTCCACCGAGTAACACCAGTCGATTAACAGACTGAAAAAACAACACAGACAGATGGTTTGCACACGATGTGAACCATCTGTTTTTTTTTGTTGGGTGAGACCCTACTTCTTTGTGTCTGTCCGAGCAGTCATGTTTGGGATAGGAATGAAAAACACAAGCCGCCAGATGAGTGACCAAAGGGAGCGATTCTGACGGGCCGCATTACAGTAACCGGTCAGACCCGTCAGATTCACCCACCTTATGGGTTCATCTGGCGGCTTGTGTCATAAGCATATTTCTGAGAACCACTGGGATTGTCACGCGTGACCCCATGTCTTTTCAATTGTGTTTTAGCTGCTGTGATTTACAATGAGTTCTTAATGCGTCGATCAAATTCTTATCATCTCATGTGTGTGTGTTTACTTCTTCTGACTGCGGCTTTACCCCTGCAGGCTCAGGAAGAATCCACACGCACCACCCTCGATGCCATCCACAAAAAACTCGACAATGGTTTACGTGGCACGCTTATGGCAAGCTTCATGGATCAAAGCTCCGACAGCTCGTTGGCAAGCATGATCGCTCGCATCAAGTATCGAACGCTTGTCCCTCCCACTCTCTATAACATTCAAGACGAAACCTTCGTTCTGTATGTCCCCAAAGATTATGATCCGACCGTCAAGTACGGGCTGGTGGTCTATCTGAGCAATCTGCCTGCCATGGTACCGCCTGAGGATTGGCAGAAGGTGCTCGATGACCACAAACTCATCTGGGTCTCTGCGAACAATGCAGGCAAAGGCCAATCACCATACAAACGCATGGGCCTTGCATTGGACGCACTCTTTAATGCAACGCTGCGGTACCGCATTGACACCGAGCGCATCTACGTCGCAGGCATGCACTCCGGTGCGCAGCTGGCAAGTGTGTTGGCAGTGCATTACCCCGAACACTTCGCAGGCGGACTCTTCATCCATGACTGCCTGTATCACCGCGACATCCGCGCGACCAAGGATGATCCGACAGACGTCGATGAAGGCTATCGCAGGCCGATGATGGATAAACTCTATCGCGCCAAGACGGGCAACCGTTACGTGATCATGACCGGCGAGAAAGCCAGTGATTTGCCACGACTCAAAGCCATCGTCCATCGCGGTTTCGTTGAGGATCGCTTCAAGCATGTCCAGTTGATCACCATCCCGGATAGCAATACATCCCGGCCGGACGCCAACTGGTTTGCCAAGGCGATTAAGGCATTGGAACCGTTGCCCAAAGAGTTAACACCGTCAACTGACAAACACTGATTCAACAAGTAAAGGGGGCTACCATGTCCGACATCAAGCCGATTCTAGCCAGCCAATATCACGCAGCACTCAAAACACTCAAGCAGGCAATTGATCGTTGCCCTGATGATCTGTGGTTACAGGTCGGACCGCAACCTGCACCGTATTGGCAGATTGTCTATCACGCACTTTTCTTTGCGGATCTCTATCTGCAAATCAGCGACAGCCACTTCAAAGCGTGGGCTTATCATCAACATGAATTCCCAGGTCTTGATCTGCTATCCCAAAACGATGGCAAACTTCCCGATGGCCTCGAACCCTACACCATCGCACAGATGCACGAATACTGGCAGATCGTTGATGACATGGTCGAACCTTGCTTACAACAGATGGACATCGCTTCACCTGAATCAGGTTTCCATTGGTACAAGGTCAGCAAACTCGAACACCAGATCATCAACATCCGACACATCCAGCATCATGCAGCCCAACTGGCCGACCGACTCCGCGTCGGTGCCAACGTCGGTGTGGATTGGGTGTCAGCAGGGGGGTAAATACGACCGTGCATCAGCCATCTTTGGACCCAGTCGTCACGTCACCTGGCCCATCGTTTTTCAAACAATGGGCCAGGTCAACCATTGGCAGTACGCCATTGCGCTACCTGTTTGGCGATCCATTGGCGGATATCAATCAGCCGTGTCAGTGCTTTGTTTTCTATCAGATTGGCAAAGAACCCACACGATTGACGCAGGAAGTTAAAGGTCGTTTGCATGTCGATCAAACGGGTTTACACATTCGTGGCATCGTGCCGATTGACCTTGCATTTGATGCGATTCAGGAGATCGGATTCACCCAGGCGGTTTTGAAAACGCAGTTGATGGTTCGCGCTCGATTGCGGGTTTACCTCACGCCGGTGCATTGTTATTTCGGGATGATGAGTCTGCTGAATATGTACCACATGGTTCACATCTATTCACGATTGCATCGCAAAATCGGGGGCAAAGGTCGCTGCGCCAAGTGTGGGTACAACATGCTCATGACACTTGGGGATTGTCCCGAATGCGGTTGTGATCGTGTGTATCCTGGCGCGCCGTTGCGGTCTTGATGTTGATCCAAACGTGACGCATGCACATTACACCCGCAGGGTTGAAGCTTCGGGACGTTACGTGACGATCAACACAGATCACACAAGGTGTTTAAGGTGAGTGAAAACGGACACTCGTGTCAAGGAACCTGAACCACATGAACATGTTTGCCAAGTATGAACAATCTTGCCTGTGTCCAAGGACTTGGAACTAAAGCCCGTGGGGTTTTAACCCCCGGGATCATTGGCGAACTTACGCCACCTGCGCTTCGTCCGTCTGAATTTGCTCAATCCCTGCGGCCATAAAATCTCGAAACGCGTTGACATCTTCGATGAATCGCACGTCCTGCCTCAGATGCGGCCAGGGTTGGAGATAGGGCGAGTATTTGCTGATGCGTTGGCGGATCATGTTCAATGCCACCCGATCACCACGGAATCGCAGCAGGTTTTCAAAGTGTTGCACGACAATCCGCGCACGATCCGCACGTGACAGCGGCTGGGGTAATTCACCGGTTGCAAGGTAATGAGCGGTGTCTCGGAAGATCCACGGCTGAGCCAACGCGCCGCGACCGATCATTACGCCATGACAGCCGGTAATATCCATCATCGCCTTGGCATGTTCGGGAGCAGTGACATCACCATTGCCAATCACCGGGATGTCGGGGTGATACTTTGCCATCGACGCGACGACTTCACTGATCCCCGGCAGGCGGACGGTGCCTTTGAATTTCTGTTCGGTGGTCCTGCCATGCACTGTCACCGCAGCGATGCCGACATCCGCCAGCGCGACGGGCAGCGTCTGCGTGATGTAGCTTTTGTCATCCCAACCAAGGCGAATCTTCGCGGTTACCGGCACGTTCACCGCCTTGACCAATTCGCGGACGATCTCCACAGCAAGCAGTGGTTCGCAGAGCAGTTTCGAGCCACCATTTTTCTTGGTCACCTTGTCCACCGGGCAACCCATGTTCACATCAATCGTCGTCGCACCATGTTGCTCGGCCCAGCGTCCAGCTTCAGCAAGGACATCCGGGTGACGCCCATAAAGCTGCATGCACACCGGCTTGTCTTCTTCATTGGTCGCTGACAACCACAGTGATTTTTCATTCTCACGCAAAATCGCCTGCGGGCAAAGCAGGTCAGTACACGCCAACCCCACCCCGCCATAATCACCACGGATACTGCGCACGACAAGGCGAAACGCCAGGTCACAGTAACCAGCAATCGGCGCCAGCAGCAGCGGTGTTTCAAGTTGAACAGGGCCAATTTTGAGCATTGGGAGATTGTAGCAGATATTTCCGTGAAATCGGCATGGATGACTTTAACCACAGAGTCACAGAGGTACTGAGAAAATATGAAGAGAATCTTTATCTCTGCCTTTTTCGGGCTCTGTGTCTCTGTGCCTCGGTGGTTAAGACAATAAAAAAACTCATCACCAATCGACCATCAACGAACCATAACAACCACCAAACACGCTATGATGGTCACCATGCCAATGGAGTTGTCACATGTTCTGGCTACGGATGGCCCGATCGCCCGCAGGTTGGGTGAGCGCTTTGAAGTGCGCCCGCAACAGGCTCAGATGATCGAAGCCGTCGACCATGTCCTCCAGGAGGGCGGCACCGGTGTCATCGAAGCAGGCACCGGGGTCGGCAAGAGTTTTGCCTACCTGCTCCCCGCTGCCAAGTACATCATGGATATGCAGGAGTCCGGCCAGGCGGATAAAAACATCGGCCGCGGTCGCGTGGTCATCTCCACGCACACCATCGCGCTTCAGGAACAACTGCTCAACAAAGACATCCCCCTCATCCAGGCGATCTCCGGCGGGGAGTTCTCCGCAGTCCTCGTCAAAGGGCGTGCCAACTACGTTTCACTGCGGCGACTCAAACGTGCTTCTCAGCAGCAACAGGAACTCTTCCCCGATCCCGAAGATGTCAACTCCATCGACGTCATCGAACGCTGGGCACAAAGCACCACCGATGGTTCTCTGGCAACGTTACCCCAACTCTCGCGCCCGTCAGTGTGGTCGCGCGTGGCATCGGATCATGAAGACTGCATGGGACGTCGCTGCCCGACATTTAACAAGTGTTTCTATCAGGCAGCGCGACGTCGCATGGAGAATGCGGATTTATTGGTCGTCAACCATGCACTGTTTTTTGCAGACCTTGCGATGCGCCGTGAAGGCTTTGGATTTTTACCACCCTATGACCATGTAATCCTCGATGAAGCGCATACCGTCGAGTCCGTTGCCAGCGATTACTTTGGCATTCAGGTCAGCCGATACCAGGTGCACTTGCTGCTTTCGACGCTAGCCAATGCCCGGCGTCAGAAGGGTTTTCTCTACGCGCAACTCCGTAAATATGGTTCGGAAACACCGGGTCTCCAACGGGCGATGGATCAGGTGTATGTCGCGCATCGTGCGATGGAAAACCTGTTCGGCGAACTCATCGGTTGGCAGGAAAACGCAGGCCGTTCCAACGGCAGAGTCCAGCAACCCAACATCGTCACCAACGAGCTTTCGCCTGTTTTAAAGGAACTTGCTTCGTCTCTCAAACTTGTGCGCGATTGCACGGAGGATGATGATGAACGCCTGGAACTTGCCAGCTACATTAATCGCGCTCAGTCCATTGCTGGTGCATTGACCGCGTTAATTGAACAGACCGTGGAAGACTCGGTGTACTGGATTGAAATGCAGACGGAGCATCGCATCCCACGCGTGAAGTTGGTCTGCGCCCCGATTGAAGTCGGGCCGTTACTCTCTGAGCATTTGTACAACAAGTCCAACGAAGATGGGCTCAAGGGTGGCGTCATCCTCACGTCCGCGACGCTGGCGACCGGCAAAGCAGAGTCGGGCGACACATCAGGTAAAGCGTTTAAGCATTTGTTTGACCGATTGGGGTTGCCATCTGACAGCATTACATTGTTGCTGGGTTCGCCGTTTGACTATGCCAATCAGGCGCAGTTGCATGTTGCTTCATCGCTGCCTGACCCGAATCACAAAGAGTATGCCAACAAGGTCAGCCCGTTGATTCTGGAGCATCTGGATCAAACCGATGGCGGGGCGTTTGTGCTGTTTACCAGTTTCAAATTGCTCCGTGAAGTGAGTCAATGGTTAGAGCCGTTTTTGGCTCAGCGTGACATGCCGATGTTGGTGCATGGCAGTGGTGTCCAGCGGTCGGAGTTACTGGAAACCTTCAAACGCAATCCGCGCAGTGTGCTTCTGGGGGCGGACAGTTTCTGGCAGGGGGTGGATGTCATCGGTGATGGTCTGCGGAATGTGATCATCACAAGGTTGCCATTCGTCCCGCCGGATCAACCCTTGGTTGAAGCACGCACTGAGCAGATTCGACTTAAGGGGGGCAACCCGTTTAGCCAATATTCATTGCCTGAAGCGGTGCTCAAGTTCAAGCAGGGCTTTGGGCGATTGATCCGATCCAAACAGGATGAGGGACGCGTGGTCGTGCTGGACAATCGGATCGTGAGTAAGAGTTACGGTCGAGCGTTCATTGATGCGCTGCCACGTGTGCCGGTGTATGTGGATCAGGTGACAGTGTGATTGGCTTTGATTCAGATGTATGGTTTTAAGACAAATTAACCACAGATGCACACAGATGAACACAGATAAAGGCATTAAGACATGACTCACGCTAAGCCGCAAAGTCGCCAAGAAAAGCAAGAGTTAAATTCTGACAATTTTAAACTCCGCGTCTTTGCGTCTTGAGCGAAGCGAGCGTGATTAATTGGCTTGTCATCTGTGTTAATCTGTGTTCATCTGTGGTTAAATGACTTTAAACGTGAAACGAACAAAACTACAAAACCATGCCCGACACCGATTCCCAATCTGAACTCACGCTTTCCTCGCCGGTGAAGGGCTTGCCGGGGGTGGGTAAAGCCAAGGCAGCATCGCTGCGGAAGATGGGGATTGAGAATGTCAGTGACCTGCTGCGTCACCTGCCGATGCGGTATGAGTTTTTAGCTGGCGAATCGTCGATCGCCCAACTCCAGGCGGACACCATCGGGACGGCACGTGGCATTGTTGCGGCCAAGCGTTGGGTTCCCGGGGGTAGAGGTAAAGGGCGGCTTGAAGTCACGTTGCAGGATGATGTCGATACACTGCGGATGGTCTGGTTCAACGCTGCGTATCTCCAGGACAAACTCTTCCCCGGCATTCACATTCGCGTTACCGGCAAAGTCCAGCACTTCGGCGGATACCCGCAGATGGTCAACCCCAAGTTTGAGCCCCTCGCCCATGATGCGGTGCCGGAACCCTTGCCGTCCTATCGGCGTCCAATTTACCCGGCGACGGAGAAGCTGCCATCCTCGCAGATTGAAAGCTTGATCGAACATTGCCTGGATCAGTTGGGTGATACGATCCCCGATCCACTGCCTGCCGAATTGCTCAAGCATCATGAAATGCCATCGCTATCCGACGCGTTGAAATTGGTGCATCGCCCGACCATGCCCGATGATCCGGGGGTTGGCAGACGTCGTTTGGCATTCAATGAATTGTTACTGCTGCAACTTGGGATTGAACTCAAACGACAGTACAACCATGACAAACTCCAATCGCCGTCGCTGCATTTTTCGGATGCCAAGGACGAACACATCCGCCAGCGTTTTGGCTTTGAACTCACGGCATCACAGCAGCAGGTGGTCAGCGAAATTGCTGGTGATCTGCAACGCGATGTCCCCATGAACCGACTGGTGCAAGGCGATGTGGGGTCGGGTAAAACCGTGATCGCGCTCTATGCCTTACTCATGGCTGTGGCTGATCGCTATCAAGGCGCACTCATGGCTCCGACGGAGTTACTCGCTGAGCAGCATTACCTGTCGATGAGCAAAATGCTCGAAGGTTCGTCGGTGAAGATCGCATTACTCACTGCCGGGCAGGCCACCGCCAAATCCGCAGCACGTAAGGAAATCGAAGCCCAGATTGAGTCCGGTGAAATCGACATCATCATCGGCACGCAAGCCTTGGTCAGTGAATCCGTCAAGTTCAATAACCTTGCCGTCGTTGTCGTCGATGAGCAGCATCGCTTTGGTGTGCTCCAGCGTGCAGCGTTTCGTTCCAAGATGAGCCAGCAGGTGCAGGCAGGGCGGATTGCTTCGCCGCATTACCTGGTGATGACAGCAACGCCGATCCCGCGGACATTGAGTCTGACGCTCTTTGGTGATCTGGATGTCTCGACGATTCATGGCCTGCCCCCCGGACGCAAACCGATCATCACGCGCGTGGTCGGCAGCGAGAAGTCCGACGATGTGTATGAATACATTGCATCACGCGTTGCCAAAGGCGAACAGGTTTATGTCGTCGTGCCTGCGATTGATGAAGCCGAGGAAGAGTCGGAGAATCAACTCAAAAGTGTGGCAGCGCATTCACGACTGTTACAGGAAAAATATTTCGCCGACTTCACGGTCGCCTCCATGCATGGCAGACTCAAACCGGCGGAACGTGACCAAATCATGGGGCGTTTCCGCGATGGTAGTGTTCATGTGCTTGTTGCAACCACGGTGATTGAAGTGGGCGTGGATGTCCCCAACGCAACGATGATTGTCATTGAACATGCAGAGCGCTTCGGCTTGGCGCAGCTTCACCAATTGCGCGGTCGTATCGGGCGTGGCACCAAGGACGTCAAGAACCTTTGCGTGCTCATCGCAGACCCTGTCACCGATGAAGGACAGCAACGCGTCGAAGCGATTGCAGCATCAACCGACGGATTTAAGATCGCAGAGAAAGACCTTGAAATTCGCGGGATGGGTGACTTCTTCGGCACGCGGCAACATGGCATGCCCCCATTGCGTGTTGCAAAAATTCCCGAGGATATGGACTTGTTGCAACTTGCTAAACGCGATGCAGTGGAGATGGTCAAGGCGGATGCGCAATTGAAGCTGGCAAGCAATCAGACCCTGCGCAAGATTCTGCTCAAACAGTACGGCACAGCACTGGGACTCATCGATGTGGGGTAAATCAATCCCAGAGTTACTCTTTGTTTTGCAATGGAGAGTAGGTGAAGGCGCCCATCTTCATCCATCTGACGTTGTAGACTTTGTCATCCCAGAAATAGACGCGCACCTGATTCATCCCACTGTTCGGTAAAGACCATGTGCAGATGCCCAAGCCGCGGCCGTAGTTCGGACCGAGAATTTGTGCGACTTGCTCTTCGGTCATGCCTTTTTCGATCTGGTCTAATTTGGCTGCAAACTCTTTCTCATTATCCGTCATCTTGGCTACGGCTTGTGCGCCTGAGGCACAGCCATACAAAAAGCCAATTGTCATGAATAAGAGAAATAGACGGCAGGCATTCAGAAAATATTGATGCATGTTATTCCCAGAATAATGAATAAAAATTTGAGCTTTCGATCACTGCTTGACCAACTGCACCTGTGTGATCATCTGCTGAGCGTCGTCGCGGTAGACGTTGATCTGCACGGACTGAATATGATTTAACGCTTCACAGACATCTTCAATGCGGATGGGACGGTAACGCAGATACAGGCGGCGGTTGTTGGCGGGGGGGACGACTTCGGGTTTGTCAGGATCGACAAAACGCTTGAGATGCTCAATGAGAACCTGCGGCTTGAATTGCAACTTGGCAACGCGAACACCCGGTTCGTCAGCCTGAACGGGCTTGGCACCAAGTGCAGCGACCGGCTTGACCAGTGAGGCTTTGTTGTCCGAGTGATCAATGCTCTGACAGAACGTGTCCTTGTCCGAGCAGATGACATACCAGTCATTGATGCGGCCCCAACTCAGTTGGATGGGGGTGATCATCGTCATGCCCTGCTGCACCATTTTGAGATTGGCAACGGGAGCGGTGCGGTATGCCGTCTGGTTATGGGTGACCAACATCGGTTGAACCGGCGGGGCGGGTGCATCCTTGGCGTCCGGCTGATGCGGGCGACGTTTTTCAAGGGACATGCTGGTGACCACCATGACGTTCTTCATGAAGGTATCCATGTCCGATGCCAGGTCGGTGTCCTTCATCTGAACCGCAACGCCGACGGCAGGCAGCATCTGCAACTGGGTCGGTTTGTTGAGATACAACACCATGGATTGCCCAAGCTTGGGCTGGATGTCAGCAGCAAAGGACTTGGGCGCCAGAATTTTGTCGAACATGGCAACGGTCTGCGGCTTGATCTTGCTCAGGTTCACAGACATGGCAGCCATGCAGTCAGGTGGCAGGGGACCAAAATGATGCGGCTGGGTTGCACCGAGTTGCGAAAGGACATTGGCGATCTGAGGCATGTTGCCAACGTATTGGCCGGTGAGACCCTGATCGTTCTGGGTGACGAAGAAAGTATGTTTCTGCTGATCGTCATCACTGCGGATGTAGCCTTTGAGCACACTGTCAGCAGGCACGGAAGCCAGATACTTTTTGAACTTGGCATCGTCCTTGAGCAGGGGCTCAGTCTTGGCAGCATCAATCAAACGCTTCAGATATGGCGTATTGCGTTCGGAAGTGAGAATGATCGTGGGCGTGGTGTCATGCAGCGAGAGAATCGCACCCGCATCAGGCGTCTGGTAAATGTGATGGTCAGCATAGACTTCACGTTCGACCAGTTGGAGTTTGGCAATCATGTCCATCGCCGTCTGTCGGTCATTTAAACGCGAAGCAATGACCATGGGCGAGGAGGGGTTGGTGTGGGCAGCAAGCAGGATGACGGACTTGCCAAAGTAATTGTCGACCATCTGAGCGCTGGTCTGATCGAGCATGCGCTGCATGCGTCGCCAACCACGGATAAAACGATTGGCAGGGGAGAAGCGGATGAGCATCTGCCCGAGTTGGTTGTTGCCAAAGTCTTCGGACCACTGGCCGGCTTGGGTGACTTCCACGACCACCGCGGTGTCCTGGGGGATCCAGTCACCAAACGGCGCAGTCGTCAGGGAACTGTCCTGAGCCGGTGCAGCGACAACACTAAGCCAACCCGAAAGTATGAGAGCGAATCCACTGATCGGCATCGAATCAACGCTCCTGGTAACTGGCCTGACTGACCGGGGTGAATTCGACATTGCTCAGGTTCATCATCGAACCAAAAGCAGCAAAGACATTGGCCGGCTGTTCTTCGTAAGTCTGATCCATGTCCTGAACCAGTGAGGTTAACGGGTGACGGCGGTCACGTACGCCAGGCCGCGGACCATCTTCCAGGGCAACCTGCGTGTTGTTGTTGTTGTTATCGGGGATTGTCGCTTCAGGTGCGTTAAACCACATCGCAATGGCAATGGCGGCAGCGGCGACGAGCCAACCGGCGGAGAACGCAGCGGACTTCCAGTGAATTCTGGCAAGCACCGGGCGGGTGTCAGCATCCCACTGGTCAAGCACGGCGTTGGCAAAAGCGCGGTTGGCCTGCTTGTCGGCGGTGGCTGTCGGGATCGCATTGGCCTGGATCACCGGCTGATCATGCAGCGCGTCAAGCCACTGTGATTCGGCATCGAAGAGGGCCTGCTGATCAGGGTGCTCCAACAGGTACTGCTCAAAACGCGCCTTGTCCGCTGCCGAGATGTCACCATCACGGTAGGCGTCCCATAACGCTTCGATGGTCAGTTGATCATTCACGATTCGATAACCTCCACATTGGGTTGAAGTATCTTCCTTAATGCCGCCCGTGCGCGGTGAAGATGACTCTTGACGGTCCCCTCGGGCATTTTCATGACCTTGGCAACCTCGCCCACCGGTAGTTCCTGCTGATGAAACAAGACCAGTGCCGTACGCTGCGGCTCGGTGAGCTGAGTCATGGCTTCACTGAGTAGCTTGCGTGTGTGGTCCAACTGGTCTTCTCTCTGAAGTGTCATGGCCGGTCCTGGTGTCGATTCGGACATTTGCTCATAACTGGTATTGTGCGTTTGATTGTCCTTGCGTCTGAGATGATTCAGCCATAGCCGCCGGGCAATGGTCAGCAGCCAAGTGATCATCTTGAATTGAGGATCATAACGCTTGGCATATTTCAGGACGCGTACAAAAGTTTCCTGTGCAATATCGTCAGCAACGTCGGCGTCACCACTGAGCTTCAGCAGAAACGAACGTACCGGGGCCTGGTAGCGCTCGATTAACTCGCCCGCTGCAGCACGGTCACCCTGTGCAATCAGCCTGGCAAGCTCAGCATCATCCCGATGCTCCTGTTGACCGGCCGACACATCTCGTTCGGTCAGCTTCAATGGCTCCACGTCATTCATTACCCGTTGCCTTTCACACCGGTTGCATGCATCTTAGCAGAATCCAGACCTTTTGTACCGATTCGAATCACCGTATCGAGACGTTTGAAGGGGGATGAAGGGTTTGTGTTAATATCTTGATGTTAATGAATAATTTAAAAACATTGCGGTTGGTTTTGGATCAAAATGGGTAGAGCATGTGATTGTCCGATAAGCAGGTGTCCAAAGGAAGGATGTATCAAGCGACCCTTGGTTCGCTTGCAGGCCGGAAGGTGCTGGGAATTGAGCGATTGTTTGATTCATGCCAGGGAGTTTCGCCCCCCGGACCCCCTTGCGAGTTCGATGTGTTAGGGCAAGAGGCGTTGTGTTGTTGCATTCAAAGGAATTGAAGATAGAGATTATATGGGGCTCTGCCCCAAACCCCGCCAGCGTTCCGCCGCTGGATCACGCCCCCCAGGAAGGGCAGGCCTTGGATTCTGGTGTACGTGAATTGAACTGGTTAATCGGATATCTTTCCGATCACCAATACGCATGGCATGTTCATCGTCCGATTAACACGCTGTCAACGCACTTTTTGAATCAATCGAATAACCCCAGCTCCGGGGGCTTCCGGGGGCAGCGATCCAACGGCTGCCCGTTGGCGGGGTTTGGGGTAGCACCCCATCGCAACATGGTCTTCAATCATTTAGATGCAAGACGTGATCGAATCTGACCTTCATACACCCGATCTCGCAAGGGGGACCGGGGGGCGAAGCTCCCTGGCCAGGAATCAGATGAATAATCTCACATCAACCCAAGAATTCACTTCCGCAGCTTGTACCCATACGCTTTTGGACTTACGATTTTCCCTCTATGGTCAAGAACCGACGCTATTTCATCCTTGGAGCATGGGCACGTCTGGTCGCACACAGACCACGAACCATTCTCCTGCTGGCTGCGTTGCTGGCGATCCTGTCGGTCTGGGTGACCGCAACAAAACTCCAGTTCCAACCCAACCGAAATGACCTGATCTCTCCCGACCTGCCGTGGAACCAAATCTTCATCGATTGGCAGGCCAACTTCCCCGGATCACGTGATCTGATCATTGTTGTTGATGCTGGACCAACGAAAATAACAGATGATGGAAAATTGGGAGCACTTACTGAGCAAAAACGCATCGGCCAATGGGTCAATGCAGAGCTTGCAAAGCATTTTGTCTCAACTCTGACGCCCAAACTCGATGCTTTGCCGTTAACCGGAAAAGTCACAAGCACACTCGATACGGCTGACTTTTCACCACGTGCGATCCGGTTGGCTCCTTTGGATACGTTCAACAAACACCTGCAGCAAATCCAAAATGCCTGCATGGTTCTGCAATCGCAATCTCCCTCGGATTTGTTGGCAAACAGTATTCGCGAACTTCGCCAGTCGGCAAAAGATGACAAAAATAATTCATCGCAAACCACGCAACAAACCGTTCAACGTATCGCACGCTTTAACCAACTCATCCAAGCGTATCACCAAGTCCTTTCAGGCCAGACAGAACAATTGCCGGAACTCACTTACACAGATGGCAATGACAACAAAACACAGTATCTCACCAGCTCTAATGGCAGGCTCTATTTCATCCGCATCACCCCATTGGAGGAGCCCGACAAGCTCAATGCGCTCAAAGGCGCGATTGACAGCATTCAGCAAGTTCTCACAGAGCAACTGAACTATCCTGAGTACCAAGACCATAACCTCCAAGCTGGACTCACCGGCATCGAAGTTGTCGAAGGGGAGGAAACCGCCATCGCCACGCGCGATTCGACCATCGCCACTATCATTGCATCCATCCTCATTGCCATCCTGCTCATGCTCGCATTTCACAGTGTCCGTGGCCCGCTGCTTGCCATGATCGCCTTGTTCATTGGCATTGCCTGGTCCTTTGGTGTGCTGACGGTCACCATCGGACACCTGCAGGTGATCAGTGTTGTCTTCACTGTCATCCTGCTGGGGTTGGGCATCGACTTTGCCATCCATCTCAAATCGAGTTTCGAAAATCTGCGTCACGATCATGATGACTCCGAAGAAGGTTTCCGTGATGCGCTGGTCCAAACTTTCCGCATCACCGGCCCAGGCATTCTCACCGGCGCCCTCACCACGGCATCGGCATTCATGACCACATTACTCACTGACTTCACCGGCGTGGCGGAGATGGGTTTTATTGCCAGCATTGGTGTTTTACTGTGTCTGCTTGTGATGTTCACCGTGTACCCGGCATTGCTGCGATTGGTCAAACCCGGTCACGAGCATTTCAAGCCAATGGAAAATCGCAAGCTCCATTTTTTCGATACACGCTGGGTGATACCCTTTGCCCGACATCCACGGAAGACGGTGGTGATTGCACTGGGTTTGACGGTCATCAGCAGTTACTTTGCCATCACGCATGTTCGCTTTGATTACGATTTGCTCAAGCTTCAACCGGCCAACGCACCAGCGATGAATTGGGCCAAACGCACCATCACCGATGGCGGCGAATCGATTTACTTCGGCGTCAGTGTCTGCAAGGATATCGATCAGGCGCGAACGCGTATGAACCAGTTTGCTAAGCTTGATCAGGTGCGCCCGAATTTCGGTGGCATCGGCATGCTTTTCCCCGCTGACGATCAGGCAAAACGAGAGGCGCTCTCAGCCATCAAGACACAATTAGGTGATGCGCTCACGCCCCAACCCATCGCCAATGAGCCAGCAACTCTGCAACAGGTCGAACAGCTCAAGACGCAATTCCAGGCGTTACAACTTGCTGTCAATGGTGCGACTTTTTTCAAAATGCCCGAAGAAATCAAAGCGGCCTTGACGCAAACCGGGCAGTCGATTCTCGCAGTCAATCAGGACCTGCTCAATTGGCCTGCCGACTCCTTACCCAAACGCGTGGGGCGTTTGCATCACTGGTTTAATCAATTGCAGATGTTCGTTGCCCAGCAGATCCAGCCTGTGTTGGATACATCACCGTTGACCACCGATGATGTGCCCGATGCCTTGCTTGATGCGTATCGCGATGACCGCGGGCGATGGACGTTGGAGGTGTATCCGAAACTTGAGCAAGGGCAAAGTCCTTTGGCGCCGGAGTTCCTGCCCGGTTTTGTCAAGCAGATGAAGACCGTGGACCCCAAAATCACCGGCGTGCTCATGCAGATTTACCAGTCCGGCAAACTCATCCGCGATGCCTATATCAAAGCCGGGGCGTTGGCATTGATGATCGTCTTCATCATCGTGCTCATCGACTTCCGCAATGTCCACGATGCATTGCTTGCCATGCTGCCCGTGGCCATCGGTTTTTCAGTGACCTTTGCGATCATGCAACTCTTTGGCATGCAGATCAATCCTGCGAACATCATCGTCTTGCCACTGATGTTCGGCATTGGTGTCGACAGTGGCGTGCATGTCCTGCATCGCTATCGTCAACATCCCGAAGACGATCCACCCGGACTCACGCAGGCCACCGGCAAAGGCATCACCATCACCACCATGACCACCGTCATTGGGTTTGCCTGCATGATGCTCGCATCTCATCGTGGGATTCAAAGCCTGGGATTCGTCGTGAGTTTAGGATTGGTCTTGACGCTCATCAGCTGCTGGACCGTCATGCCCGCATGGTTGGTGCTAACCCAACGCATCCGCGCGAAACGCGCTTAAACACAAACGCGCATCCGCGCCAGCCACGCAACGAACATCGATATCAAACATCTACACCAGCCACGCAACGATTATAGATATCAAACATCTACACCAACCACGCTACGAATATGGAACTAAAGCCCTGGGACTTCTGTCCCAGGGACGTTGTGCTCACTTTAACCACTCAACCAGCATCGGCGCAATCAACTTCGAATACTGCATCCGTCCAGCACGATTGGTATGCGAGATATCCGAAAACTTGTCGTCTTCCAACGCATCCCGCATATCCACAATCTCCGGCGCAACATCCCCAAACGTCTGATCCAAATTCGTCTTCAAACGCTGCATCGCAACAGTCGGTACAGACTCCCGCAGTCGGCTATGTTCGGGCATCAACATGATCACCACCTTGGCACCGCGCTGCTGAGATTGCTTGATGATCGTATTGAGCGCATCATGCTCGGCAGTGATCCAATCGGGCTGATAGGACTCTACTTCAAACAACCCGCGGTTGGCATAGCTCTGGATTTGTGCGTTGTAAGTCGCTTCGCTTGCCTTCTCCGGGCCGTCAATGCGAATCATTTCACGCCAGGGGCTGGTGACTTCCTGGACGCCACTTTGCGATGTCGTGTTGAACACCTGTAACAGACCTGCGTTGACCGATGCCAGATTTTCCGTGATTACGGTATTTACATCACGGCGGCGTTCGTAAACCCAAACACGCTCCCGTGTGTCGTGATACGCCTTACGGATATCACCTTTAACCAGCGGTGAAACGATCGGCAGGCCCGTCTCTTGAACTTCCTCAGTCTCCGGCTTTTTGTGTTGAGCAATGACCAGCGGATCGACCTGGTGATACAGGTTAATGCCGATGATCACGAGATCGGGTTTGAGTTCACTTTCAAGTAACGCGGCACCTTGTTGCTGCATCGTTGCCAAACTCGCGCCGGCACCACAGAGTCCAAGATACTTCGCATCAATGCCATCAAGCTCCGTCAGGGTGGCAAGGTCCACGGACTCGCGTTGGCTGGAAAGCCCTAAAAACACAGCCAATTTCTCGTTGGCTAATTCGGGATTGCTGGCAAACGCAGCCTCCGCAGCATTGACGCGCTGCGTGATATCCTTCTGAAACCCCGTGCCCGACATCTTGTGGGGCAGCCAGGTCGGCCAAAGGGTCGAACTGAGATTCAGCAGTACGTTGACAATCAAAGCTGCGATCACCAACCCAAAGAGTACACGTCCCACACCGGTGATGCGGTCACAGGCGGTTTGAACCGGGGCAGTTTCCTTTTCAAGTTGTTCCGGTGCTTCCGGGGGGGGAGTTTCAGTCATGATCAAAATGCCTGATAGAAAAACGGATTGTCCTGCTGAGCCATGCAATAAGCGAGCATGAACATGAGGATCACCGTGATGAGTTTGAGGTAGTACAACCACGCAGGCATGTCCTGCACGGGATTAAGCCAGTTTTTAAGGGTTGATATGAGTTTCATCAGACTCCGCCTCCGCCGGTCATAAAGCTGATTAACCACCAGAACCCATCGAGCATCTGGTCGGTGTTAAAGAAGAAGGTCAGGTGACTGATGGCAACCCATTCAAACGTGATCGCCATGGCCACCGCTTTGATCCATGGGTTGGCCATGTATTTTTTGACACCCTTGGATTTGAGTTTTTTCGACAGGCGTTTCTTGTACAGGTTGACGATGATCAAGCCCGATGCATGCATCACACCCCAGACGACAAAGTTCCACGCGATGCCATGCCAAAGTCCGCAGAGCAGGAATGAAACCATAAACGCAAACGAAGCACACCACATCGGCCAACGATTGCCGGTGACACGCAGCGCAGCGATTTGGGTCGGGTAAAACAGGTTCCGGCGAATCCACATCGACAGGGAAATATGCCAACGCTCCCAGAAGACGGTGATGTTGCGAGCCAGGTAAGGACGGTTAAAGTTCTCCGGCGTATGCACGCCAATGATCCGGCCGATCCCCACCGCAATGTCACTGTAAGCTGAGAAGTCAATGTAAAGCCAGATGAAAAACATCTGTGCTTCAAGCGCCCAATAGCCGTTGCCTGCGGTGAAGTCAGTGAGGAAAATTTTCTGAATCACAAATGCAAGGACGAACTTCTTAAACACACCAAAACCAAGACGCTCAAAGCCCCGCAGGACTTCACGCGGTTCCACGCGACGTGGTTCGTCGGGTTGGGTGATGAACTCTTCATAGGATTGAATCGGACCTGCTGCAAGCATGTGAAACGGCAAGCAGTAATTGATCACCTGAATCAGATTCGGGTAAGGCAGACGTTCTTCCCAGAGACTGCGGTACATGTCAATCAGTCGCAGACACACATACGAAAACGCGATCACCGAGAGAATCGGCGCTGCGCCCTGGAGTTTGATTGCTTGGCCAATGCCATGGATTTTGTGCATCAAAAACAGGCCGATACACAATAACAAAGCAACAGTCACGAAGACGGGGCGGAGCTTTTTGTTCTTGATCGCAACGGTGAGTCCCCACGCGACCAGGCTGCCGGATAGCAGGACAGCACCACCTTGCCAACCCAGCAGGGCGGTGAGAAAACCCATGTTTATCAGGGCAAAACGCAGGGACCGGAACTGCCCGTTGGCCATGGGAGCCAATAGCAGGATCGCAGCCATGAACGTCACCCAGAACTCGGGTTTGGCCAGATCAATGATGTAACTGCTCATGCGTCAGCGTCCACCTTTGCCAAAAAAGTCTTACGTTCCTCAGCCTCGTGGACATTCAGTTCATACGTCACCGTGCCATCCTCTGCCGTGTTAATCGGCGTAAAGCCAAGTCGGTCGTAGAGGTCTTTGACCAGCACGTTCTTGGCGGTGGGGATGTAGGTCCCGATGACATAGTCCGCGTTGCGATTTTTGGCAGCATTGAGCAGCGTGTTGTAACAGAACTCTTCTACAGTCCGCCCAATCACGCGACAGCTCATCAGCCATGTGTCGATTTCAAAGGCTTTGCCAGTGCTTCCGGGGGTACCCAAGGGATGATCCTTGAGGACTGCAAGCAGCACCGCAACCAGACCGTGATCACCAAACCGATCTGCCACGCGGAGGGTGATACCCATGTTGTTACTGTCAGCAAGCATCTGCTGGACAACCTGCGGGCTGTGACGACGGGTGGTGAGATTGAATTGATTGGTCTTGCCCAGCAGTTGGATGACGCGGGCAAAATCTTCTTCGTTGATCAGTCGCGCGTCAGCGGACATTTTTAATGATTCGAGATAGTCATCCATCGACGTGAAACTGGATTGGACTTCACGACGCTGCGCTTCAGCGCGGTATTGCTCGACACGTTGGGCGTCGGCCTTGGTGACGTTCATCGACTCAAACCACAAACCATGTTCCAAGGCGTGGACATACTCGCTGGCATCTTCGCCAACTTCCACGACCTCGACATCAGGCAGCATCTGGCGGACATGTTCGCGTTCCACCGGGTTGTCATCCAGAAACACAAAACTATCCAACCCCAAACGCAACGTTTGCGCGATGCGCTGGATGGCGACGGCCTTGGGATCCCACGAGGCTTCGAAGGCTGCAAAGTCTTCGAGCTTGAGGATCATGTCGGGATTTTTCTCAAACGGTTCACGGGCATCCGCGTCATTGTTCTTGGAACAGACTGCAAGCAGAATCCCCTTGTTTTGCAGGCTTTTTGCGTAACGTTGCAACGCACGATGTGCTTCGCCATCTGGGCTGTCACCGATACCAATACCCAATGGGCCGGTTTCACCGACCACGCCACCCCAGACGGTGTTGTCCAGGTCGAGGACGAGGACTTTCTTCGGGCCGTTGACCATGGTGCGGTAGGCCGCGAAGACATGTTCGGAGAGGCGAGCGGTGCCGACTTCAGAAAAGGGTTGCTTGGTCCAGTAGTAGCGACGGGCATCGTAGAAATTCTCTCGCCCGAGCATGCCGGAGATTTGATCAATGTCGACGAAGAAGCTCATCTCGGGCAGGTTCGCGCGGAGGGCTTCGTTGACCTGTCGAACGAGATTGATGTGACCGCCTGGTTGTCCGCCAAGGTGATGTCCCTGGTAGCCGGGGGATTTGTAGTCGTAACCGATCTGGATGAGTCGGGTGTTGAGTTGGCCGGTGACGAAGTTCCAGGCTTGTTGCCAGAAGGTGATTTCGTCATCAATGCGTTGCTTCGCATCGCGGTCACCTTCAGCAAGCAGACGCGTGTTCCAGGGCAGCAGCACCACGGCATCATATTTCACATCACCCGATGCTGCAGCCATGAGTTCCTGCATGACATTGTCATACTGGCCTTCGGTCGCCATGACGGATATCCCGCCTGCGTAGGCAGAAGCGGTGAGGCAGTTACACAGCCAATTGGTGGTGCATTGCCCGAGGACGAGGACGTTTTGCGTTTTGACTTGATGCGTTTTGAAATGCTTGATGATCTGGCGCCCGGCTTTTTCGATCCCCTCAGCAGAGAGCCAGTGTCGGCGCATGGCATTACGCAGCGTACTCAATGCTTCGTCATGTTTGTTTTCTTTACGGAGTTTTCGCGAATGGTTAAACACCGTGATTTCGTCAAAACGTTCGGTGTCCTGATTTTGTTGTGCGTTTAAAGTCGTCATGCGTTGTCTCGTTTTCCCATTACGTCATGCGGTTTTGTTCTGGATGTACTCGACGGTAATGCCACGCGTGTAAATCGGTGGCAGGAAGTTGATGAGAATCGGGCCGGCATCGACCGCCTTTTGCTCAAGCAACTGCATGTCCATGGCTTTGAGTTCGTCGGTGACCTGATCCAAGTCGTCGACCTGGATGGCAATGTGATGCAGACCGCCCATGCCTTTGTTGAACTTGGCAAGTTTGGGGCCCTTGGGCACGATGAATTCAATGACGCCCAGCGCACCTTCGGTGAAGATGCACAGTGCTTCGTATTCCTCGACGTACTGCGTCCGACCGAGTTTTAAACCGAACACCTGTGCGAGTTCAGGGACTCGTTCCTCTTCGTGCACAATGATACCGATGTGATGTAATTGACCTAAGAACATGCGTCTTTTCCCGTGTAATGCGTCTGTGAGATAACAGCGATTGCATTGCGCATGGCTACGCAACTGCTATTGCTTGGAGCCGATCAAAAAATGATCTCCATAGCCTCATCTTTTTCGTCATTCCCGCGCAGGCGGGAATCCAGTGGCATGCAGTTGTCGCTTGCACATTTCACTGGACTCCCGCTTACGCGGGAGTGTCGGATGGTGGAGCTATATTGTTTGAACTGCTCTAGCTCTTCAAAGCATCCGTTAGCTGGCGACGGCGGTTTTTGAGTCGATCAAAGCGACGAGTTCGCCGATGTTTTTCAGACCAGCCACTTCGGAACTGGCAAAGCGAATGCCGAAGGCCTTTTCCAGGTTAAGCATCAGTGTGACGTGCATCAGTGAGTCCCATGCATCGACATCTTCAGCGGTCGTCTCGGGTTCGAGTTCGATTTCGTCATCATCGAACACATCACAAAAAACTTCGGTGACTTTGCTAAGCGTATCTGACATCTTCTCAATTCCTTCCATGTCATAGGCGGTATTTGACGGATAAACCCCGTGCGCAGGGCATGGGTTACAAGCTTCAAATATCACGCGTGCCAAACAAAGCAAGAAAATCAAGGCAATTGCGATGAAAAACGTATCGGTTGTGACGTTTGGGAGGGCAGTGTGCATGATTGGGAAAAACGCATCACATGTGATGCGGCTCAATGGAGCAATAGAAAACCGCGTGATGGAACAGGGCATCACGCGGTTTGAGAATCAGTTGAGTTTGTTGATCGACTTAGTCGAGCTTAAGTCCTTCGACGATCAAGGGGGCACCGTCGAGGATCAGTTCGACCTTGTTGTTGGCAGCCTTATAGGTCTTGATCCGACCCAGTGTATCACGCGTGGTCACGGTGTCACCGGTGGTTTGGAATGTCATGGTCACCTTGGTTTTCCAGGTGTCCATCCAGGGTTCGGGCGATGCGTAGGGGCGTTTCTTTTCGGTGAGTTGGTAACCGTCTGCACGATGCCAGAGGATGGCAAGGTTGCCTGAAGGTTTGGTGTAGAGAAGACCCTTGGCTTTGTCATCCGATTCAAAGCTCAGATGCTTGACGAAGGTGGCTTGGTCCATGGCTTCAGCAACATTGATAAAACCCATCATGGAAGGCTTGAAGCTCAGGTCACGGTTGAGCAGTCCGAAGTGGAACTCGCGATCCGTGTGACGAACGCCGCCTTTTTTCCACCAGACACTGTCCTGTAACTGATACCAGTAAATACGATGGACACCTTCAGCTTGTGAGATGGCACAGGTGAGAACGATGTTTTCACTGGCATGACGCAGGGAGTCTTCCCAGAAGTTGTTGGGGAAGGTTGGAGCATAAACTTCGCTGAGAATCAGGGGTTTTTCGCCGAACTCTTTGTTGAGTCGTTTCATGGTGCGGAGTGCACCGTAGAAGTTCCAGTAGTTGCCATGCTGCCCGACGACACCCGGCGCGTTGGGATCGTAGTCCGGGGTGAAGTTGCCACGCCCCGGATGCAGGTTGACGAAGTCGAACATGTCCCATGCACCGAGTTCATACATTTTGCGCAGGAAACCTTGATCCATGCCTGCCAAACCGAGCATCGTGAGTTTGACTTTGCTGTTGCGTTCCTTGAGGACGTTGTGAATGACTTTGAGATAGTTGTTGACGTAGGTCGGCGCCATGTAGGCTTTGCCGATGCCGCCGCGCATGTTCCATTCGTTACAGAACTCGATTTGTTCGCAGTTGAATTTTTCAGCCTTGTCCACCATCTCACGGATGCGTTTTTCGATGGCCTGTTTCTCTTGATCCGTCGGATTCACCTTGGCAGGGTGGAAGTTAAAGTGCAGCGACGGGCTGAGCCAATCGGGGTAATCCTCGGGATTGGGGAGAATGATGCTACGCGTGTGACGGACACCCATGCGCTTGAGCAAGGCAAGCATGTCATCCTGCGAGGGCATCGGCCATGCAGCAGCAATGCCAAACATGCTGGTTTTGGAATCCTGTTTGAATTCATATTCCGGCAGCACTGCGATGTTCGTGCGGTCGAAGGCTTCGTAGTGATTTTCGTGAATGCTGGTTTCGACAAAATAGAGATTACGCTTGTCAGAAGGCAATTTGAATTCGATGACTTGCTTGCCATACGGTTCCATGCTCATACGTTGGCTGTAGTCGTAGACAATGTTGCCATCAAAATCACGGACACTGATTTCAGCGTCAAAGGATTGGTGAGCATTGGTGGGATTGGCGGCAATGACCTGCTGTGTGATTGTTTCACCGATCTTGTACATGTTGTAAGGTTGATCACGCGTGATCTTCACGGCCAGGGCTCGGTCATTGAGCATGGCATTGAAGATGTTGGTGGGGATGTCCAAATCTGTCAGGATCAGATCAAACTTGGCCTGATAATGCTGCTCGTCCACTTTGATCGTCGGCAGGTGCGTTTCCCACGCGGTTTTCCATTCAGGATTGGATTTTTGACACACCAGGCCAATACGCATGGTGTCGGTGTCGTGATAGTAGAGCGTGCCTTCAGCCACTTCGTAGGGGATACCGCCGTTGGGATCGCGGACCCAGTTGGCCATGTGTTCGCTGATGCGGTCGGAAGCCTTTTGGGTGACGTGCAGTTGGGCCATGGCACCGCTGAGCCATTTCCGGAACTTGTCTGAGTCGTTGCCGGTTGTCTTGAGATTGTAGGTGACGGTCAGGTGGCGGGGTGAGTTGATTTTGATCAGTCCGGTGAGGGTGAGATCTTTGTAGGTGGTGTTCTTCTGGTAGTCGGTTTCGTAGGCGATTTGCCAGGTATTGTGCTGACCTTCAATGGGCGTTAGTGCGGTGGCTTTAAAGACGGTGGAGGGACCCCATGGCGCCTTGTAGGTTCCGATGTACATCACGTCCTGACCGTCAGCACTCTTGATGTGGATTTTGTTATTCTTGAAGGTCAGCGTTGGGAATTTGTCTTGGGCCTGCAAGGTGTTGGGCATGAGCAGGGCAGCAAGGATAGCCAGCATGGGCAGACACATTTTGCCCAGGCGTGATGTTGAATGTGAGACGAAAAGAGACATTGAAAACTCCATTGGTGATAGCGTGAGGATGATCGTGCTCTGTGTGATAACGTGACTGTGATGTGAATTGTTTTACTTCAGTGCGTTTGGATCAGTGCCCGCCGGATTCCCAGTAGTAGTCGGGATGGAAGTCGCGTGAAACGAGGTAGGAACGGCTGCTTCCTGCCCGTTGGGGTGCATTGCCACTGAGTGTTGCAATGTGCCCGTCGAGCATGGAGATGTTCAGGGCGTTGTTGTGTCGGAAGGCAAAGTCGTACCACGAACCACCGTTGTGCCAGTTGTTGGTCGGATAGCCGCCTTGGAAGTTATTGTTTTTTTGCAGGTCATCCCAGAAGAGAACGAGTTTGGATAAGGGCGCGGTGAGGTTGTCGATTTTGCTTTGTGTGAAGCCGGACTTGGGACGGATGCGTCCGTTGCCGTTGGATGAATGTCCGCCGTACTCTTTACCCCATGGACTGGTTGAATGGGGCACATACTCCGGGCAGGGGGGCGTTTTGATGGTGTAACCGGTGCGCTGGACTTTCTTCAGACCATAATCATAGAGATAGTTCCACCAACTTGAATGACTGGAGAGATAGCCATGGTAATCCTGGGTGTACATCAGGCTGGCGGTCATCAGGAAACGAATCTGCGTTTGACATTGGACATTGCGTGCAGCTTTGCGAGCGTTGCCCAAAGCAGGTAGCAGGATGGCAATAAGCAGTGAGATAATCGAGATGACGACAAGGAGCTCGATGAGCGTAAAGCCGTTGATGTTTCTGCGTGTGGACATTTCAAACTCCATGTTCGTGGATGCGTCTTTTGGTTACCCCGGTCAAGGCAAACAATAAGTGATGCAACAGGTACTGTTGATCAACCACGTCTTATTCAGTGTTTTCTTACAATCTAACCCGACCCAACGACATGTTGCGTCGATACGGAATTTCCTTCCAAAATCTCCATCGGGATAAACACCCGGTGCGGCATGGGACTGATTTGTTTTTCCTGAATCATTTGGATCAGTCGCTCAGATCCTTTATGGCCGGTCTGGTAAGGGTGTGTCTTCAAGACCGTCGGCTTGATGTGATACGACTCCACGTGATGGGCGCCAAAGGCAATAAAACTGTAATCCTCAGGGCATTTGAGATGATGCTTGGTGAGTACCAACTCCATGGCCAAAAAGGACTCGACATAAGGCAAGATCACAGCGGGGGGACATTCACCGCTCAGAAGCCACTCCTCAAACGCACGGGCGACTTCCGTCATGTCCGTGTTCTTGGCACAGTGACTGTGGAAGTGACCTTCACCCAGCGTGATGTCGGTCATGATCTTGGCACCGTGTTTGTTTTCCTGCCAGCTTTTGACCGACTGCGAACCCATCAGATAGCCGATCTCGGTAAAGCCACGATCCAGGAAATACTTGGCTGCCAACTGACCGCCCTGAATTGCATCACTGGTGACAATGTTGATCGGCAGGTCCATATGACACGGACCCAGGAGCACCATGTTCTTGTTGATCTGATTGACCTTGGCGATCAAAGCTTCGGACGGGTTACCCATCATCAGAATCCCGTCAGCCTTGTAAAGCTGATCGAGAATGCGCTTGTTGATCGGATGTGAATCGGGCTCTCTGACGGACCATGTGCTGATGCGGTTGATTGCGATGTCCGTTGCAGCAAGATGGTTTTCGATCCCCTCAATCATGCGACTGAAGTGTGTCAATGCCATCATGTTCGCCTGCTCAGGCAAAGGGCAGAGCAAGGTCTCAATGTGAATCGTCTTTGCCTTTTTACGCGAAGCACGGGCCTGAGCTTTGCGTTCAATCGCCTGGGCGTCATAGCCAAGCTTTTGCACCACCGTGAACACACGCTTGGAAGTCCGCTCACTGATCCGCGGGTGCTTGTTGAGCACGCGGGACACCGTGGACTGGGAAACACCCGCCCGTTTGGCGACGTCTGAAAGCGTGACATTGGTTGATGGTGACTGAGCCATACTTACAGGTTATGCAAGTTTGCGGAGCAGTCAAAGCATAATCAGGAAAACTTTAAAATTGCACAATTATGCACAATTAGTCATTAAGATTGTGTTTAATAATATTTTAAGTTAATTGTTATGGTGTTTTATGCAGTTGATATGTGCAAAATCTGCCGTATTGTGTATGTGCACTTGACGGATTTGAATGCGATTATGCAGCAATTTTCAAGAACGCGGGTGGGAGACGAGGCCTAAAACCACACCCACCAGGCCAAGCAGCATCACCCATGGGCGCAGGCTGCCGGTGGTCAGTCGGACGAATGCCGTGTCCAACGGTTGCGGGGGTTGGTTCAGAAGGGGCATTTGACCGGGTTGAAGTACCGAATCAAAAACGTCCTGCCCGGACGCAGACGCCGAAGTTGGCGCAGAAAACCACCCGTCGGTTTGCTGGGTGGTGTAGGTAGGTTGACCGACGGGTGGCAGGGGTTGATCTGGATGTAGGGGGCCGGTCCCTTGCGGGATGAGCCCAAGTTGCGTGTAGGCAAGACGTTCGAGCAGGATGGGGTCTTCAGCATCCAGCGCCTTGTCGAACCTACTGTAAATACCCGCTTGATCTTCGAGCAGATGCATCTGCGAACTGAGCGTCTGCTCACGCCACTGCATCATGCGATATTCCTGCAGCGCAGGCATCAGCAGGCAGGCCATCACCGTCCCCAACCCAGCCAGCAGAAACACCCAGCCGGGCAACAACTGGACCAGTGATTTAAAGATTGTTCGATCTGAATTACTCATCGTCTATTCTTTTTATCGTCTTTTGTGACTTTTTTTCATCAACATGACTTTTGTATTTTTTACAGAGTTCGGGCAATTTGGCCAGAAAATCTGATTTCAAGGCAGTTTAACCGCCAAGACGCCAAGAACGCCAAGATATCAAGACAGAGAAAGACCTAAATTACCGTAGCGAACTCATAAAACAGCGATCATATCAGCAAAACAGGTGGCTTTGCCGAATGCTGTTTGTATGTTTTTGTTTCATGTCATCGACTCTCTTAACTTGGCGTTCTTGGCGTCTTGGCGGTTAAAAATGACTTCACTCAAATCCAGAAATCCCACAATAGACTTCAAATCTGCTTTTTTTCATGGTATCATCTCCGATTCGCCATAAACTGACCCCCCGGAACCCAGCCCCCGGACACCGCCATGACTGATACACAAGACACATCCCGACAGGTTTACCTCGAAACGTTCGGCTGCCAGATGAACGTGCTCGATTCCCAATTAGTCAAGAGCCAGCTTACCGGCCTGGGCTATCAGTTCACCGACAACTGGAAGAAAGCTGACGTCATCCTCTACAACACCTGTTCCGTTCGCGAACATGCTGAACAGAAGGTCTACAGCCGCATTGGGATTGTCTCCAAATACAAAAAAGAACAGCAGAACCGCAACATCATCCTCGGTGTCATCGGTTGCATGGCTGAACGCGAAGGCACTGACATGGCGGTCCGTCATCAGGATATCGACCTGCTCTGTGGCCCCGGTGAACTCGATAAAGTCCCCATGCTCATCGACAATGCCATCAAGACCCATCCCGACTTCCGTGGCGGGAAAGCCAATGTCCGCGCAGCACTGCAAGGCAATACGCATCGTCGATCCTCCACCTTTGCAGCAGCCGAAGACGAACTGGAAATGCTCGACCTGGCGCGCAGCTTCTCACCGGACGAACATGCCGGCTCAGCCTACGTCCGAATCACCCGTGGCTGTAACAAGTTCTGTACCTACTGCGTGGTCCCCAACACCCGTGGTGCTGAAGTGCATCGTCCGCCGCAGCACATCATTGATGAATGCAAAAAACTCGTGGACTCAGGCGTCATTGAAATCACGCTCCTGGGACAGACGGTTAACCACTACCACTATGACAACGCTGCTGCCGTGATGTCCGAACATGGTCACGCTCAACCGCAGGTCGGCAGTGTCATCACCATCAACGGTTCGCGCAAGAGCAGTGACGATGTGACCACCTTTGCCAACCTGCTTCACCGGATTCATGAAGAAGTGCCCGGCCTCAAGCGTCTGCGTTTTGTCACCAGTTTTCCGCGTGACTTTGGTGATGACATTTTACAAGTCATGCGTGATAGCCCGCGCATCTGCCAATACCTGCATTTGCCCGTACAGTCCGGCTCGGATCGTGTGCTTAAGCTCATGAATCGTGACTACACCGTGAGCATGTTCCAGGACCTGCTCGGCCGCGTGCGTCACTACCTGCCCGACTGTCAGATTGCATCGGACCTCATCTGCGGTTTCCCCACCGAGACCGAAGAAGATCACCAGATGACCGCGAAACTGCTTGAGGAAAGTCGCTTCAAGAACTGCTTCATCTTCAAGTATTCCCCACGCCCTGGCACCGCTGCCATCGAGCGTTTTGAAGATGATGTCGATGAAGCAACCAAGAAGCGTCGCAACAACGAACTCCTGGCCATCCAGAACAAGGTCTCCACGCAGATTCATCAATCGATGATTGGCAAGACGGTGCGCGTGTTCGTTGAATCGCTGAGTAAGCAATCGCAAAAGGAATCGGTCAGTGCTGCAGACCCGTCGATCACCCTCGGCTGGGAAAAGCCCCGCAGCACCACACAGCTTTGCGGTCGCACCGACGGAGACCTCATCGTCATGCTCGACGGTGATACCTCCATGATCGGCAGCATCGTCGAAGCCCAGATCGATTCCGCCATGCCGCTAACGTTGTTCGGTAAACTCATCGGTGAACCCGTCGGTTAAGCATTCCCCGATTTAGCAGCATCAGTTGTGATGCGCCATGTCATGTTGAACTGATGCGATTTATCACATACCCCAATAGCTGCAACATTGCGTGTTGCTGTTGTGTTGCAGACACAAATCAATCCGACCCATCCAATCGGTGAAAACAATTTAAAATGCGATATGCTTATACCTATCGCATTACCTTTTCACGGACGAACCGACATGCCTTCACTCATCTTCGACGCCCATCTCGACCTGGCCTGGAACGCACTGCAATATGACCGCGATCAACGGCTCGATGTCATGCAGATGCGGTCACTCGAATCCCACATGATCACCGACACGCGCGGTCAATGCACCGTGAGCTTGCCGGCCATGCGGCAGGGCGGTGTGGCACTCTGCTGTGCGACCTTACTCGCCCGTGTACTCCCCAACGGTTTTGGTCAGCCCCAGCATCCATCCCAACGTACACCCAAAGTCGCCTTCGCCCGTGAGGATATCGACTTTGCAGACAGCACCATCGCCTACGGCACGGCCTACGGGCAACTCGGTTATTACCGACTCCTGGAATCCATGGGTGAGATCACACTCATCACCCATCAACAACAACTCAAAAACCACATCACCAACTGGCAACCCACCTCACCCATCGGCGTGATCCTCTGCATGGAGGGGACCGACCCCATCGTTACCCCCGATCAGGCAAAGCACTGGTTCGACCTTGGCATGCGCATTGCCTGTCTTGCACACTTTGGCCAAAGCGCCCATGCCATGGGGACCGGCTTTGACGGACCGTTAACCCCAGCAGGTGTCGAACTCGTCAAACAATTCGACGAACACGGCATTATTCTCGACCTCGTCCACACCGCCGACCTGGCCATCGATCAAGCGTTGGACTTGTACAGCAAACCCGTGTGTGTCAGCCATGCCAATGTCCGCAGTCTCGTCAAAGGGGATCGCCAACTTTCCGATGGTCAGATTCAACAGGTTGCAAACCGCAACGGTGTCATTGGTATGGCCATGTACAACAACATGATCAAACCCACTGATCCCAACACCAAGCTCCAACGCGAACAAGTCAGTCTCACCGATGTTGCCAATCATATCGACCACATCTGCCAACTCCTCGGCAATGCCAACAACGTCGGTATCGGTTCGGACATGGACGGCGGCTTCGGCGTCGACAGTATCCCACGTGAACTGCAAACCATCGCCGACCTGCCCAAACTCGCAGACACCTTAAACACCCGCGGCTTCACCGACGAAGACATCAACAAAATCATGATCGGCAACTGGGTGAGGTTCTTCACGGACAATTTACCAGTCATGTGATCAGAATTTCTGCCACAGATGCACACAGATAAACACAGATGAAAAGACAATTCTCACGCCCGCTTCGCTCAAGCCGCAGAGACGCAAAGAAAGACAAAATCGGGATTAAATTTTCTTTGTTTTCTCAACTTGGCGTCTTTGCGGCTTGGCGTGAGTCTCTGACTTACTGCCTTGATCTGTGTTTATCTCTGTGCCTCTGTGGCTAAATTCTTAAAACCCCGGATTGTTTCAAGCAATTGATCTCTACAACACCATTGATTTCGTCATTCCCGCGCAGGCGGGAATCCAGTGGCATTCTGTGCGCAGTTGCATATTCCACTGGACTCCAGACTTCCGGGGCGCGGGAGTGACGAGAAGCTGAAGGTTGATTCGTTAAAATACTCTAAATGAGTCTTATCTCTGCCTTTTTCAGGCTCTGTGTCTCTGTGGTTAAGACAAAAATCAAACGTCCTTCACAACCCCATCCCGCACAAAAATCAGTTTTGCTTTGACCTTCGTCATAGGCAATTTACGCATCGCTGCTAACGCCTTGCGGTAAGCCTGAATCTGCGGACGGTAGTGATCAACCAATGCATCGTAGCCATCTTTTCCGGGGGCTTCCGGGTGGGGCGTGTCGGTTTTGTAATCCAGAATCATGGCGCGGTCCGGCCAGATATGCACGCGGTCAAGCTGGCCTTGCACCAGTCTCCCGTCCATGACCACCGCAAAACTCTTTTCCTGCCAAAGCTGACATTGATCATCATCCCAATCCGCAGGGCGTGTTAACGCATTAATCACCGCAGGCATTTGCAGCATGCCCATGAAACTCTCGGTGAACTCTGGCTCGTGTTCCAAGCCTTCAGCATCGAGCATCGCAATGAGTTGCTGACGGTCGGGCAATGCGATGTTATCACCGAGCCAGTCCACTTCTTCAAAGAGTCGATGGATCACTGTGCCCCGCGATTGGCCCGAGGACTTACTCAATGCCAACAGGTCCGCGACGTTGACACTACCACCGCCTTCGAGTTGCGATGGGGCGATGCGTTGAAGCGAGCGTTTACCCGTGGTGGACTGGAGTTTGATGGTTGCGGTCTTGTGCGGATCAACCAGATGCTCGCGGGTTTTCTTGCGTGGCGGGCGTTGGCGAACTTGATGCCAATGTGGATCACCATGCGTGTAAAGCACGCGGCCTGCGTCAGGTTCGATTTGATCGGGGGACAGCAACGCATGTCGAAGAATCGCAGCAGCGGAGGAGTCGGTGTAACCGGCGGTTTTGAGTTTGTCACCTTTTTTATTCAGTTGCAGCGGTTGGGCGAAGAGATACATCGCATGCTTGGCACGCGTCATCGCCACATACAGTCCGCACAGATCATCACTGAATCGACGCTGCCATTCCTGTGCATGGGCTTGAACCAATGGTGCATAGGTCTGACGCAATTCCTTGTAGCCCGACGCATACACATACGCTACCGGGTCCGTGGGTGTGGGGCGGGTGAGGAAACACGTGCTCTGATGCATGTATCCAAGCTGCTTGCTGAGGACCGGCAGGATCACCGCATCAAACTCCAAACCTTTTGACTTATGCACCGTCATCACCTGCACCGGTGATTGCTGACTGATGGGGACCTGCTTGGAGCGCACATAACTGGAAAAGTCCGACGGTTTGAGGCTTGCGGATTGTGACGCTTCAAAGTTCGTTGCCAATTGGACGAGTAATGTCAGACGCTCACTGCCACGCGCATCAGCGTGTTCTGATAGCCAGTTGGCCCATTGACCGATGAGTCGCGGGTAACCGAGTCCTGCAAGCTGCACGCGAATCCGCCAGGCGATGGGGTTCACATCGGTGCGCGTGTAACCGGTCATGCCCAGGTATTGACCCAGTGGTGAATTGAGCACTTCAAACGCCGCTGCCGAGTTGTCCGGCCTGTCTGCCATGTACAGGGCAGCAAGGATGCACGACACTGCCGGATCATCATGCAGGTAAACCCCGCCTTCGCTGGCAACGTCAATATGCAGCGTCCGCAGCCGCGTCATGTACTTCTGGACATCCGCATTTTTCCAGACCAGAACACCGATAGTCTGATGCGGTGCTTGGTGATGTAATGCCGCGATGTGGTTACAGACATCAATGGTGTGATCATCCATCGCCGGATCATCTTCGGTGTCCATGGGTTGGTCGTCAGGGACAACTTCGACATTGCCGGTGACTTCAAAATGGACATAGCCGGGTAGGTCGCGGGCAGCCTCGTGATCCGCAAAACCCTTTTGCCAATCGTCGGACCATTCGACCAGTTCATCACTACCAAGGCCTGCATTTTGCGCCAGTTGATTGAACGTGAGGTTCACTGCATCGAGCACGATCTGACTGGAGCGATAGCTTAAATCCATCGAGACCATCGCAGCGTCCGGGAGATTCAGATCCTGGCCGATATGATTGAAAATTTCCGCACACCCGCCACGCCAACCATAAATCGCTTGCTTGATATCACCGACGCAGAAGAACCGACGGCTTGCATACTGGTCCACATGCGAACAGATTTCCAGCGCCTGTTCGCGGAGAATATTCCATTGTTGCAGGCTGGTATCCTGAAATTCATCGAGCATCATGTGATCAATTTTTTGATCCATGCGATAGGCAAGGTCGGAAATAAACGCTGCATCCGGATCGGAAAAAGCCTGTTCCAATTTCTCGGGGATATCGCTGTGCATCAGCGCACGTGCATCCAGTCGCAGTTGATCAAACACCTGCGCATACTGCTTGGCAAGGGTGTACCGCGCCAGGTTCAACTGCTTCTGTTCATCGAGTAACGCACCACGGGCATGCTGAATAAGCAGGTCATACGTACGGATCAGGGGTTCAGAAAGCTGGGCGCGATTGAAAATGTCTTTGCCTTCACAACGCGCTTTGGCGATCCCGTTTTTAATGAACTCACGCCAATTGTTTTCCTCGATGAGCACCTGATCCTTAAGCCATGCCTTGGAGGCAACGAGCTGCGGACTGCCATCCTTTTTCTTGGGCAGTTCGTCTTCAAGTGATGCGTGGATTTGAGCCAGTTGTTTTAAGCCATCGTCATCAAGCATGCCATGTGTGTCATAGTGCGTCCACTGATCTTCATCGGGCGCGAGTTTGTAGACATCGTAGAGATCACTGACGATGTTTTGCAGGATGGAGACCACCTTGCCACCACCTGCAGCATTGCTGTGATACAGTCTGCGCATCAGGTCCAAGAGTACGAACGGCTCGTTGGCCGTGAGGACCTGTTCAATCGCCTGTTGCTGAAGCTTGAGCATGGCAAAGTCGTTGGACTCAAAAATCTGCGCGTTGGATGGCAGTTGCAATTCCATCGCAAAGCATCGCCCCATTTTCTGAAACAGACTGTCGAGCGTGCTGATCATCAGCCGATGCAGGTTCGTTGTCAGCGATTTGAGAAACGGCGTTAAAGCCTTGTTTTTAAGGGCATTTTCGGCAGCGGTCTCGATGACACGTTCCAGAATTTCATTCGCAGCCTTACGCGTGAACGTGGTGGCAAGAATCGATTGAGGCGGCGCAGCATCATGGACCATCTTCAAATACTGCTGCGTCAGTTGATAGGTCTTGCCCGTCCCGGCTGATGCGCGGATGATCAGGTGCGGCAGGTCAGGAAGCGTACTCATGCGTCACCTCCTGCGCTGGCGGCAGTCAACGTTTCAAGACGACGATACGGATAGGCATCCTGACAAATCCCCCCCAAGCCATCATCATATGCTGGCGGATCGCTGGGCGGCCAGAAGACACCGTTACGCACATCACGAATAATCTGCCTGGCAATCCCAAGTGCGTCATCCAATTCATCAAGTGACCAATCCGCATGATCAAAACCGATCTTTTTCAGATCCTTACCCAATTGACAGTAGCCCAGTTGGACCTTGTTGTCATAAATCTCCGATGCAGCAAGCACACGGTATAACGGCAACTGCAAATCCACCCATGCCATGGATTGATCGGTCTCCTTGCGGCGGTGTTTGCTGTCTGGATCAATGCTCGATTCGCTGGTTTTGTAGTCCATGATCCGTAACTCGCCGGTCATCTCGTGGCGATCCATGCGGTCGATGCGACCCACCAGCGTGAACGGTTCGTCGTTGACCATGAGCTGGACTTTATGTGCGGATTCAATCTGGGGTGTGATGATTTTCCAACCTTCGCTGCGCATCCTTGCCTGCTTCTGAGCAAAGACACCAAGGCGAAGCCGCAGTTGTTCACGTTGGATGACGACCGCAGGCAGGGGGTTCTTCCCATAGTGCTGATTGCAGAATTTGTCGAGTAATTCCGAGAAATATTGCTCCAGCGCCTTGTCGTCCGTGCAGTCAATCCAATCACTTTTACCAAAGGTCTCAAAGATGTGATGTGCCAGGTTCCCGATCGCCATGGTCGAAAGCTCCGGGACGTACTCTTCATGCCCCCGGAGTTTGCGAACATGTTTGAGATAGAACCGGTAAGGACATTGAATGTAATCCTTAAACGCTGTGACCGGCAATTGGTTGATCGGTTTTTCCGGCGGGATGGGGCGATGCAAAAGAAAGTCCGACTGAGCCTTGCTTGGTAACAGCGGGGCATCAAACCGTGGCGGTGATTGGAAATAATCAATCACCGTCTGAGCCAATCGCGCATCAGAACACTGAAGCATCAGTCGGCTGGGGAGCATGGGTTCGTTCCGCAGATTCATCTTGCCTGCGATAAGACGCAGATGCTTGCGGCTGCGCATGATCGCTTCGAGCATGTATCGGTCACGTGCTAACCGTGATTTATCGCAGGTCAATCCGAGCTTCTCACAAATACTGTCCGGCAAGAACGGATCAATCTTCACATCGCCGGGGACGAAGCCTTCATTGAAGTTGAGCACGTACAGATGCGGCGCATCATCCAGATGCAATTCCAGCCAACCCAGAATTTCCACTACGGATTCAGTACCGGGCGACGGTAAAGGTGTGTTGGCAATCTCAGCACGCAGTAACTCGGCAGCCTGTTGCAGATCCAGATTTTCTACCAACTGATCCACTGCAGGTGAAACGCTGAACCATTCACGCAGGACGCGCGCGATGTGCGTCAAAGGCTCAATGAGAATGGCGTCTTCAGGGTTGTGCGGTTTGAGTTGATGACTGGCATAAATCTCTGAAAGCAGATCACTGAATCGCTGGGCCCAATGTGACAAATGCGTTTTGCCTGACAGATGCGTTTTGATCAGTTCCTTGATGTGGTTGCTGACTTCAAGGAGCATGCCATGTTTGGGCTCAATGCCGGGACTGGATTGGGTGATCTGGTTTTGCAGATGCTCGATCATGTAAACGTCGAGTTCGGTGTGATCCAGTTCGGGCAATTGCTGATAGAGAAACTGCTGCATGTCCGGGTGCCGCAGCAGGCTTGCCAGGTCGACGGTCTGGTTGCTGCGGGCGTATTGCGTGATGGCAGCAAGCAGTGTCACCGGCCGGGAAAACATGATCTCGCGTTGTTGATGCCAACGTGATTTGAGTCCAGATTTTTCGGTGAGTTGTTCAACCATGGGGCCGAGTTGTTCGTCAGCCACGCCGATGGTTAACTGATCATTGCTGATGATTTTCGCTGCACTGAGCGATTGCAAATCACTGAGCATGGCAGCGACCTGATCTGCGGGTTGATGGGTGACGATGCACATATCCTGCGGGATATCCAGGGGCGCCTGATGCCAGTGTTGCGTATCGAGTTGCCCGTAATCGCCAAAGTGATTGGCTTGTGATTGGGGCGCATGAATCAGGGCGGTGATCGGGCTGGTGACCTGATCGAGCATCTGACAGGTGAGTTGGTTGATGTCGACTGTGCCGATGAGCGTGATCGGGCCGGTGTAAGCGATGCGGTTTTCTTCAAGAGCTTTGATGCGTTCAAGGTTCAGATCATGCAGGTTCAATTGCTCAAGGAGTTGGACATATTGCTGATGAATCTGCGTGACCACTTCCCACCGTTGATGCTGGGCAAAGTCCGGCCAATCGGTGCTTTGCTGCATGACATCACCGGGGATCAGACCGGCTGAGCCGAGCATGTTCAGGAGGCGCTCAATGGGCTGGATCAGTGACATCCATGCCAGCGTCTGCGAGTGGTCGGGGATGTTGGGCGTGAGTTGTTTGAGTTGTTCGGGGTCGATCTGCTGGGCTGCATGGATGAGGGTGAGTTGCAATGCAGATGGGCAGGTGATGGCTGGTAAATCGGTGATGAGTTTTTCAGCGATTGAACCGATGGTAGTGATGGTTGGGGGATCGACCAGGCTGCCGTCGGCTTTTTCAAGTAGCAGTTCCAAAAGTCGACGGCCGGCACGTGAACCGGGTAGAACGATAAGGTGATCTGCGGGCAGGTCCTGATCGCGTAGCCAGCTTGCTGCTTCTGTGAGTGCCGATTGCTGCCAATCCAGGTAAAAGCGTTGCGTTGGCATGTGTGCGAGGTCCCCTGTAAGCCCAATGATTGCTCAAGGCATTGTAACGTGGAGTGATGCAGGATTTGGCTGTCCTCTTGAAAAGGTTTGAGCGATTTTTGATTCTGTTGCCCAGCGTCAACATTACCCATCGCGGCAGGCAGTCCCAAACATCAGCCGGATCACGTTGTTACTGCAATTGTCTGATAGGTCCATGTTTACATTGTTTTGGAAAACGTTTTCCAGTTTTTCGGACGCAATGCTTGACTCTGAAAACCGGGCGCCTAGGATTATTTTGTCATCAATTTGATCGCGCAACCAAATTGAACGCGCTGTCGAAAACAGGGCTTTCTACACCGGGGCTTTGGGGAAATCATGGACACCATTGAGCAAATCGCAACTGAAGTCGGCGTCTCCGTCACCACCGTCCGGCGGGTTCTGCGGGGGGGAAACAAGGAGACTTGGCCCAGCGCGATGCGTCGGGCACGGATGATTCGCGAAGCGGCAGATCGGTTGGGGTACAAGGCCAACTGGTGTGCGGCATCACTGGCCCGCAAGAGTACGCGGACGATCGCACTGGTGCATCACATGGTGGTCCCGGTTCCCACGGATCAGTGGCTGCACATCATGGAAGAAACCGTCGAAGTGTTGCACCAGGCGGGTTACGATCTGCAGTTTGTGGCAGGGGGTTCAGCCAGGGCACCGCAGATGCTCATGGAGCAGCGCTTTGATGCATGTATCGTCGTGCATCGTCTTCTGCCGGAGATTAAGCGCGCGGTGGAGCAGGCGAATTTGCCGATGGTTCAGCTTAATTGTGCAGAATCGGCAAAGCATCCGAGCATTATCAATGACGATACAGCCAGTGCAAAAACTCTGACCGATCACCTGATCAAGCTCGGACACAGGCGCATTGCCTACTATCACCGGTCTCCGGAAAACCAGGGGCATATCAGTGTACAGACGCGTTTATCTGGCGTGACCAAGGCGATGGCGCAAGCCGGGCTGCCTGCTGCGCCGGTGACGTTTTACGAAGACGAGCAGGCTGCAATTGATCAGATCATGCAGATGGCTGAGCGTCCGACTGCGGTGGTGACGTATGACGATTACGACGCTTTGCCGTTGCAGCATGCCTGTTGGCAGCGTGGGATCAAGGTGCCTGATGATTTGAGCATTGCCACGTTCAATGACACACGACAGGCACGATATGCCACACCACCGTTGACGACGATGGATGTCCCTGCTGCCGATGCCGCCCGTGCAGCGGTGAATGTGTTGTTGCAATGGTTAGGCGGTGATGCCGACATGCAGCAGTTGCCTCAGCAGTTACTCGCTGCCTCTTTGATTGTCCGTCAATCCACCGGGCCTGCCCCGGATTGTTGAGTTTTTTACCCGTTTTGTTTGTATGAATAATGCCTGTTGAATCTCATGGGAAAGGCGCTTGAACATGCCTGACAAACACAAGGCGTTCACACTCATCGAGCTATTGGTTGTGATTTCGATCATCGCGTTGTTGATCTCAATTCTTCTGCCGGCGTTGCAATCGGCAAGGGAGTCCGCCAGGGCAGCATCGTGTCTGAGTAACCAAAAACAGCTTGCAATCTGCGTTGCCATTTATCAAACCGATCACGATTCGTTTATGCCGATTTCCATGTGGCAGGGGGATTGGGATCCGGTGTCCAACCCGTCTGCAACGCCCAGCTATGCCGTCTTTGCCCAAGGGGAAAACATCGGTTGGAAAATCCAGCTTTCCCAAGCCAATGGCAAACGTCTGACCAGTAACACGCAAATGAATCAGACCCTTGCCCATGGCATGTACCGTTGTCCCAGTACGCTGGTGAAATTCGATAACGATGTCAATGAAGCGTATTCCAAGGTTGAAAAACTCGAAGGGGGTTATGGTTGGAATAACACCTACATGGGCTGGTGGTATGTCAATCCCAATAACAACAACGTGGCCTACGGACGCTGGCCGATGCGACAGGATCTGATGACCCATCCTTCGGATAGCATTCTGATGGGCGATACGTTTGAAGACAGCTTTGACGGCAGCAGGTTCCCCACGATCAACACCGGCCAACGCAGTTACAACACCATCGCAGTCCCATCCAAAAAACCGTCCTATGTTTCCAGACGTCATACCGACACCGGCAACTTCACGTTTGCTGACGGTCATTGTTCGCGCATCTCATGGGAAGAGAATGCGTACGGCAGAGATGGTGATCTGGACTATTACTACCGCTATGACAAGTAAGCACGCAACACCGGGCTATCAATCGCAAAAGGAAAACAGATGACACGACCAATCAATGCCTGCATGATGGCATGCCTGCTATCACTGATGATGTACCTGGCCGCAGGGCAGCTTCACGCACAGCAAGTCCATGCTGAATATGAAAAACAGATCGCAGCTTTGCCAACGCCGCAAAGCATGCTTGATCCGACGGACTTCTCGACATGGCGGGCGCGACATGCTGGTGAATATGGCGATTTTCAGATCGTCGATGTCAAAGACATGCCGTTTGACAAAGCCATTCGACTGACCAGTACCAGGTTCTCCCGCGATTCATACATGCTCCAGATTGCACAGCCTGCCATTCTGCCGGGCAAGGCCGGTGATGTGTGTCTGCTGACGTATTACGGTCGTGTGATTGAATCTTCCAACGAGTCAGGCGAAGGAACGGCCAAGCTGTTTTTTCGGCGCAGCAAGCCGCCATTCGGTGGCAGCGGGGGACGCGCACCGCGGCAGGTGGGGCTCCAATCCCAATGGAAAAAGTTCTATTATCCCTTTGAACTGGATCTTGGACGCGGCATCACCAGCGCGCCGGCACAGGATTTGGAAATCTGTATCAATGCTTGCTTCAACAAGCACCAGGTGATTGAAATTGCCGATGTCCGCGTGGTGCGGTTCCCTTCACCAGTGACCTTTGCGGACCTGCCTGAATCCAAGGACACCTATCCCGGCAGAGAGCTTGACGCGCCATGGCGTGTTGATGCAGCCAAACGCATTGAACAGTACCGCAAAGGCGATCTGACCATCAACGTTGTCGACCACAACGGCAAACCCATCCCCGATGCGCAGATTCATGTCCAGATGACCAGGCATGGTTTTGATTTCGGCTGTGCACTCAACGCGGTGTATTGGCAGAAGGCGATGAAAAAGCCGCGTACCGTGCAGAAGTTCAATCGACTCTTCACCAAATACTTCACCACCGGTTCACACATCGGGTCACTGAAATGGCCTCAGTGGCTCGAAGACCGACAACGCGCCATTGACAGTGTCGATTGGATGCTGGCTAACGGCATGAAGGTCCGCGGGCATAATCTCGTCTGGCCGCGTTGGGATAAAACACCCTTTGCCAAAGACACACAACAACAGAAATATTTCGAAAAATATCCCGATAAACTCCAACAAGCCATCCTCGAACACATCCGTGATGAAGCTGGAGAATTCAAAGGCAAAATCTACGAATGGGATGTCTACAACGAACCTTGGAGTCATTACCAGTTGGCAGAGTTGGTCGGATATGAAAACGTGGCACAGTGGTTCAAGGTGGCACATGAAGTTGATCCCGATGCGCACCTGGTGCTCAATGAAGGGGGCAAGCTCTCCAAGGCCGATCTCCATGAATCGGCTCATCAGAGTTTTCTCAAACTCATCCAGACTTTACGACAATACAACGCGCCGATTCACGGTGTTGGTTTTGAAGCCCACTTTCGTTGGGGATGTCCTGATCCCAACAAGGTCATCGAAATTCTGGACTACTATCAGCACCAGGTTGGCCTGCCTGTCTCCATCACCGAGTTTGACCACCGTATCGATGATGAACAACTCCAGGCAGATTGGGAACGCGATTTTCTGACCCTCTGTTTCAGTCATCCCAATGTCCGATCCTTCGTACGCTGGGGTTGGTGGAACGGCATATCCAGTGGCGGTTTCCTGAATAAGAATTTCCAACCCAAACCCAACGGCGAAGTCTTTGAGAAACTGGTGTTCAAAGATTGGTGGACCGATCAGCAGGGACAGTCTGCAGGCAATGGGCAGTACAAACTCCGCGCGTTCTACGGTGAGTATGACATCAAAATCACCCATGCGGGAAAGACATGGCGGTTCCCGTTCACACTCACCCAAACCAACGGCACACTCCAGGCCCAACTCACTGAAAAAGTCCTGCAGGAACTCTCAGCTACCCGTAAGGCAAAGCGTTTGGCCAGCAAAAAGGCCATCGCAGCTATCGAAGAACGTGTCACCAATCGTAGCAATGCCCAAAGCAATGCATCACAGGTGCAAACGCAAACACTTGAAGCTGCAACGCACGGTGACGCACGTATCAACCTGGGTAACCGTGATGGGAAAATCAAACTGTCGCTGGTCGATGCTGAGCAACCCACCCGTGCCAGTTACGCGACATGGCTGGCGCCCAACCAGCAGCAATACATCATTCTCGCTCAGCGTCCGGCATCCCCCGACGATTGGCAGCAAATCCGGGTAACGTTCACCGCTTCAAGCGATGGGCAGGTGCCCCTGAGTCTGGCGGGTGAGTTTAACAAGAAAGGACCTGCAGTCTGGGTCTATTATGACGATGTCACCGTCACCGGTGCGACACTGGCTAACGGTGACTTTGAACAGGCTGATGGTCATAACCCCGCCCAATGGAAACTCAAGAAAAGTCGTCAGGCTGCAGCACGATATGAAGAGATCGACGGCAGCAAAGTCATCCTCGTGAGCTTTGGGGCAGCCGCATCACAAATGCTCCATGTCAAAGCCAACCAACCCGTCACCATTACCGCCAAAGTGCGTTTATATCAGCCATAAACACGGAGTTTGGTATGTCTTTGAATACAGTCGCGGGGGATCAACGCCCCTATTTCCCAATGCTTCTGGGTAACGGCAATGACCATGTGCTCATCGGCTACACCGGCGCGATGGGGGGCGGGGGGTCGCATGAACAATGGATCTATGATCATGCAGTTCTCACCGGCTGGTTCAAGTCCGACCGACGTGGTGAAAACCATCGTGTGATGAATCTGATCCAATGTGGTTACGTGCTGACCAACGGACTGCGTGCTGTGGGGATCGATCACTATGAGCAGCGTTTTGATCCGCAATCAGCAACACTCATTACGCAATGTCGCTACGGCAAAACAAGGCTCAAAGTTCAGACACGCTTAACGCAACAACATCAACTCATTCACCAGTTTGATATCAAACCTGCCACAGACGGCATGTGTCTGCAGATGTTCATCAAGGCGCCCAACTTCTGGTGGGCTTCGGCTCAGGTGGACCAACCCGTCACGTTGGATGCTACGCTCAAACGCAAGCATGTCGACTTCACTATCCAATCAGCATGTGTTGAAAATCTCCACGGCCAACTCACGTCGGACGCTTCAAAAGCAACCGCAGTCAACACCTTTGCGCGCACACCTGGCATCTGCATCCCGCTGGATCAACACCCTTCATCAACCGTGTCCCTGCAATTGCTCGATCAACAGGACAAGGAGTACCAGGCAAAGCTTTTGCCACTCAATAAGCCTGCAAAGACTCAAACGGTCATCGCATCTCACGACAAGTCGTGGCGTAATTTTCACAAGCAAAGCAGTGTTAAACTTCCCAAAAAACTGCAGCAGATTTACGATACCAGTCAGTATGTTTGTTGCTCGCATCAACATCCCATCACCGGCGGGATACCTGCAGGGGCGTACCCGCTGATGTGGCATTCGGATATCAATGCGTTTGATATGGCGTTTTCGCTGATGACTTTCACGACATCCAATCACCGGGCGCAGGCGAAGAAGGTACTTGATTTCTGGAAGCAGGCCTTGCCGGTGATGCAACAGCGCGCTGCATCCGTCGGACTTTCCGGCGCGTGTGCCATGTCCAGTGTCATGCAATCCGGCGTTGAAGTCCCACCACTCCCCAAAGACAAACAGGCACGCAAACACGCGATTCTAGATGGCAAACATTTTGTCACCGCGCATGCCCCCATCCATGTCTGGCAGGTGTATCAGCATACCGGTGATCCCAATATCCTTCGTGAATACTGGGATGTGATGGCAAAGCCCATGGCATTTCTCATGAATCATGTGGTCATCGAAGAAGATGATATGGCCTTGATCATTCGCTCCAGCGGACCTAACGGCAAGGAACGCGTCAACGGCAAGTCCGTCCATCATCGCAACCCGACACGCTCCCTGCAGGCAGTGATCGAGGCGATCAAAGCGGTTATGGGCGCCAGTGATGTATTGGGCATCACCCGTGATCCATGTTGCGATCGCCTGCTTCCCAAACTCATCAAGGGGATTGAACGCAATCGCAAGGACGGCATCATCGGACGCAATGATGAGATGCCATCACCCCATGCCGACCCCTGTCTGACGGGTTTGTTCAATGCCCCCATAGACCGCCGGACTTTCAAGGCTGCATTGAAAAGACACCGTAATTCAAGGGGGTTTCAGTATTGGGAAGATCACGGGTATGCATCAGTCCCATGGCTTGATCTGCATGCAGCTGCAACCTTCCTGAGACTGGATCAGACCGATCAGGCGATCAAACACATGGAACATGCAGCAGGCCTGACCACGTCGCTTAACGCTTTTCCAGAAGGTGTCCGGCCGGATGGTGTGTACTGGAAGACATGGTATGCCACCGTGCATGGCGCTTTTGCGCATGCAATCAACATTCTGTTTTTACGACGATCCGGCAATCGGCTTGCAATCTTTCATGGCGTACCCGCTGCGTGGGGGGATGTGTCGATGACCAACCTTTGCGCGCCTGTTGGTCTTCAAGTCCGGGCATCACGTCAAGGCAGCAAGATCAAGGCAAGGATTACCAATGAGTCGCCGATAATCCAGTCGCTGAGCATCCATTTGGGGGGTGCCAATGGCAAAGGTGGTTTCGTTCATGATCAAACTCTCAAGCCACAGCAGACGGTCACCTGTCAATCGGACACTTGACCGTAACCACCGCCACCGGGCGTCTGAATCGTCAGGATATCATGGGCATTGACTGAAACCTGAACCAGTGATCCCAGGTCGGTGATGTTGTCTTTATCAACGCGTTTGAGTTGGTTTTTTCCGATACTTCCCGGCTTGCCACCATCAAGTCCGAAGGGCGGTCTTGTGCGGCGCTGGGTGAGCATGGAAACCTCAAGGTCTTTGAGAAATTCAATCTCGCGGATGACGCCATCACCGCCAGTGTGTTGACCTTTGCCACCTGAGTTTTGACGAATCGCAAACTGTCGGAGTCTGGCGGGGTATTGGGTCTCAAAGACTTCCACATCGGTCATGCGCGTGTTGGTCATGTGCGAGTGAACCGCTGACGCGCCATTACTGGTCGATGTCGCACCGACCCCGCCGCAGATCGTTTCGTAGTATCCGAATTGCCCATCACCGAAAATGAAGTTGTTCATCGTGCCCTGGCAACCTGCCATGATGTTCAGCGCACCGAAGAACATATCCACCACGCGTTGAGACAGTTCGACATTGCCCGCAGCGACAGCAGCATGTTCCAATGGATTATCACAGGCAGGCGGGTTGAGCATGCAGGTTGGCAGGATGATGTTGATCGGCTCCATGACACCACTGTTAAGCGGGATATCCTGCTGGATGATGCATCGCATGCAATAGAGGATGGCGGACGCCACGATCGCGCGGTTGGCATTGAACGCATTGGCATTCACGTCACCCGTGCCGGTGAAGTCGACGGTCATTTGGTCGGCATTGATGGTGATGGTTAACGCCAATGGACTGCCGTCATCAAGAGCATCAGCAAAGTGATATTGCCCGTCTTTGATCGCAGCAATGGCATGACGACATTGGCTGGAAGCAGCCTCTCGGATGTGCTGCATGTAAGCCTTGACGACGGGCCATGTCTGTTGCGTGATGAGGCTTTTGAGTTCACGCATGCCGATGGTGTTGGCTGCCATGGCTGCGCGGATGTCCGCGATGTTTTCCTCCGGCGCACGCGATGGGTAGGGGCCGGACGTTAATGCGGATCGCAAGGCAGCTTCGTCAAAGTGTCCATTCCGCGCCAGTCGGAGATTGCTGAAAACCACGCCTTCTTCCGCGAGATTCTTGGCAAAGGGGAAGGTCGAGCCCGGTCGCGCACCACCAATCTCAGCGTGATGCGCTCGGCTGGCGGTGAAGAACTGTAACTGCTCACCGGCATCATCAAACACCGGTGTGATCACCGTCAAATCAGGCAAATGTGAGCCACCCATGTCCGGGTTGTTGGACAGATACACATCACCGGGCCGAATGTCAGCGACATGTTCAAGTAAGCCCTTAACCGTCGCCCCCATCGCGCCAAGATGCACCGGGATATGCGGCGCGTTGACCACCAACTCACCGTGGCGATCCAGAATCGCGCAGGAAAAGTCCAGCCGCTCTTTGACGTTCACCGACAGGGAGGTCCGCTGCAAGGTCAAGCCCATTTGCGTGGCGATGTGCGTGAAGTGATTGTTGAATAACTCCAGACGAATCGGATCACAGGTTGTGTCCATCGCCGCGTCTTCATCCGGCTTTGCATGGTCGGTTAACAGCAAGTCAAAATGCTCGGTGACCTTGGCAGACCAACCCGGATCAACCACGATGGTGCTCAGGTCTTCGTAGATCACCGCAGGGCCTTGTAACTCATCACCGGGAGATAATTGCTCACGCTCATAGCAGTCTGCCTGGTGCGGCTTTGCATCGAAATACACCGTGGTTTGCGAAGTTGGTTTTGCTTTGCACTGCACAACAGGTTGGCTCGCAGATTTGGGTTTGGGCATGTGGCCGGTGACTTCAAGCCGGAGTGTGAGGATTTGAATGTCACGGTCGGTATGAGCATGACCGTAAAGCTGTTGATGCATCTTCTCGAATGCAGCCGCCCAGTTGCCGTCATCCGGTTGGGCGATGGTGATGGGCGTTTGCTCACCGACATATCGCAGGTCAAGGAGCATCAAAGGCGGATCGATGTGTTCCGCTGCGACACCTTCCTGTTGGACCTGTTTTCGCAGATCGTTTGCCAATTGCTCACAGGTGGGTTGGAGAGCTGTGAGTGTTTGCGCGTTGAGTGTTTGGAGAATGGTCTGCTCTGCAAACCGTTTGACGTCCGCCATGCTGATGCCGTGCGCACTGAGGACACCTGCAAGGGGATGAAGCAGAATATGCTGTATTTTCAGGGATCTGGCGATGGCGCAGGCATGTTGAGCAGCCGCGCCACCAAAGGCAACAAGCACGTGATCAGCAGGGTTATAGCCACGGGCGGTACTGATGCGTTTGATGGCCGACGCCATTTTCAGGTTGGCAACGCGCGTAAATCCGTCTGCGATTTGATGCAGTGACAGGTTTTGATCCATGCGTTTTGCAAGCTGGGTTAAGCGCTGTTTGACAGCATCCAGATCAAGTTCAAATGGGAAACGCGCCGGATCAATCTTGCCATTGAACAGGTTGATGTCGGTGATCGCCAGCGGGCCGTCTTTGCCGTAGCACGCAGGACCGGGATCCGCACCAGCACTCTCCGGGCCGACGGTGAGGCGTTGGCCGTCAAAGTCACAGATCGAGCCCCCGCCTGCAGCGACGGTGTGAATCGCGAGCATAGGGGTGACCACGCGGATGTCATCAATCTGCCCGGCATATTCGTATTCATAGCGTCCGTCGTAACGACTCACATCGGTACTCGTCCCACCCATGTCAAAACCGATGGCCTGCGAGAAACCGGCTTGCGTTGAAGCGTTGGCGAAACCGACAACGCCACCTGCCGGACCTGACAGCAGTGAGTCTTTACCTGCAAAGTTCTGCCAATGCACCATGGCGCCCGCGGAGGTCATCACCTTCATGTCTCCAAGCTGCTTGCTGAGATTGGCAAGATACTGCCGGACCACCGGCGAGAGATATGCATCAAGCACCGTGGTGTCGAAGCGATCCAGCGCTTTGATGGTGGGCGAGATTTCCGAGGAGACGGAGACCTGTTTGAATCCCATCTGTCGAGCCAACGTTGCGACGCGCTGTTCGTGGGTGTCATTGAGATAGCTGTGAAGCAGGCAGATGGCAAGGCTGTCAATGCCTCGCGCTTTGAGGTCCGTGAGGATGTCGGTGACCTGTTTTTCATCCAAGGGGGTGAGGACCTTGCCGGCTGCGTCCAGGCGTTCATCCAGTTCAAGAACATGTTCATGAAGCAGGGGATGTTTCTGGATGTCCAGTGCAAAGAGGTCCGGCCGAGCCTGCGTGCCGATGGCAAGGAGGTCAGCAAAGCCGCGCGTGGTGATCAGGGCAACCGACGCGCCGTTGCGTTCGAGCAAGGCGTTGGTCCCACGCGTGGTCCCCAGGTGTACAGTGACCGTTGGCAGGGGAGCGTCGTTGGGCAATTGCATCAATGTCCGGATGGCCGTCACCGGCGAATCGTCACTGCTGAGCACCTTCGTGCGATGGTATTGGCCATGCGGGTCCATACCGATGCAATCGGTAAACGTCCCGCCGACATCAATCCAGAATGTCCAGTTTCCTGCCATGGGGAGCCATTATAGGTTGCCGGAGAATTGATGTTGGCCGGGGCTCAGAGATGTCATGATCAGGCTATTGCTCAGTGTCTGTAAGGTTTTGTAAAAAAGTCATTTGAGACGAAAAAGGGGCCGAGTGGGTTCTGGCATGTTAAACTACCTGTCAAGTAAAACTAAAATACTTCAACGTTGAAGCTTGACTCGCTTCAACGTTGAAGGAATAATCAGGTGTTGGGGCAATGCAGTTGATCCGAGACTTGGATGGGGGTGGAGCTGAGTCGGATTCAACGCATTGGCATCATGATTTTGGACACGGGATTTTCAAGCAGCATCGGATCGTGACCATGACCACACGCTTGGTTGACATCGCGGAAAAAGCCGGCGTCAGTGCCTCTGCCGTCAGTCGTGTGCTGCGCAATCCCGGCAAGAAAATCGACATCAGCCAGGATGCTCGTGATCGCATTGTCCGCATTGCACGGGAACTCAACTACCGTCCACATGCTGGCGCTCGGTCAATGAAGAACAAGAAGTTCGATGCTGTGGGGGTGCTTGCCAACCCGATCGGCGGATGTGATGGGGCGTTGATTCAGTTGCTCCCGTATCACCGTGCGCTGATTCAGCAACTGAGTAAACACCAACTCAACGTCATCATCATGAGTACCGGCGGGGACACGCTGCCCGAGCAGGACATCCCCTCGCAAATGACCGACCGACGCTTTGACGGTCTCGTGGTTACCGTCGATGTCAATGACAAACTTGAGCAGGTCATCAACGGTTTGGACATCCCCATACTCTGGCTCAACAGTCAGAAACGGCGTGGCATGAACACCATCTGTCCCGACGACCGCATGCTCGGTTATCTCAATGCCCTGGCGTTGCTGGCCATTGGTCATCGCAAAATTGCCGTGTGCAATGCATCCCAATGTCAGTCCTTTGACCAGCATCGACTTGAAGGTTTTTGTCATGCACATAAGCAGTTCGGCATCACCCCCGACCCAACCGTCAAACAAAATGTCCAACGTCACGAACACACCCAGCAGTTCCAAACGCTCATGTCCCAACAGGACGATCCCTACACTGCCTACGTTGGCATGAACCCGATGATCTCAGAATGTCTGGGGGCATACATGCTCCGCCATCGCTGTTTCCCGGGACAGGATATGGCGCTTGTCAGCATGGACCGCGGGGAATGGGAACATCTCTACCCCTGCATCTCCGGCATGCAGGTTCCGGGGGTGACACTCGGCCATGTTGCAGCGGATCGCTTTGACAACATCATCAAAAAACGCAGGACCGGCAAGGCTCATTATGACATCGCTCCCCAATGGCACGGCGGTGAAACACTAACGCCCGGCAATGACAGTCACGAAGCGCGTGTGCTCTGTGACGAATTGATGCAGCCTGATGCGGATATTCTCAAACTACTCAAACACTGGATCGACCCGAATTGGATCACCCAGGATGCCACCCAATACCGTTGAGCCCACCCGTACTGGAGGTCACCATGCATAAGCATCAACCAACACATTTTTGCTGCAAATCAAGGGGATTTACGCTCATTGAGTTACTCGTCGTGATCTCCATCATCAGCCTGCTCATTGCCATTCTGCTTCCGGCATTGGCCTCGGCTCGGGCGACTTCGCAGCGCATCAAATGCGCGACCGGTGAACGTCAGATCGGCTTGGCCATCTTCATGTATGCTGACAGTTTTCGTGACTATGTTCCGCGTGTTGGTCGCGTTGGTACGACTTGGGAACACACCAACATTTGGAGCAGCAATGTCAGTGACCCATGGTCGCGTGTCCTCATGGAATACGATTTTATCAAGGAGCCCGCAGCACGCACCGCAGGCACCTTCCCACGCACGCAGCATCCGTTTTACTGTCCATCGGATAACTCCGACTATGGTGGCGGGTCCAATGCCGGCAAGCGCAGCTACAGCATGAGTGAAGCCTACGTCTGGAACGGTACGGTGACCACACCCAAACGGCGCAGTGATATCTTGTCACCAGCCAATGTTATGTTGACCGCTGAAGACTCGGGCATCTATCACTTTGCCCTGGGCGGTAGTGCTGTGGGTTACTACCACTTTAAATCACTGGACGGCACATCATCCGTCGGCATGAATTATCACCACCTGGGCGATACGGCCAACATCCTCTTTGGTGACGGTCATGTGCAGGCTGCGGATCGAGAAGCGGCGGGTAACTTCATTTTCAAGAACGCAGATCTTCCTTAATCTGCTTTTAAAAAGACACACAGGATCACATCATGTTTGCATTATTTCGATTGGCGATGATCACTTCGATCATCATCGCGGTCACTATGCCCACGCTTCACGCTCAAGTCCAACTCCAACCCTTGGAGCGTGAATCCCAATCCGCTGTGGATCAGACGGTGACCGTCCCGCTGACCTTTCTGAATCTCGAACCCCAATCACAAACCGTCACCGGGCAGTGGCGATGGATCAGCTATCAGCAACAGGTCATTGCAACGGGCAAACTCGATGCGATCACCATTGATTCCAAAGCGACATGGACCCATCAACTGACATTACCCGTCGGGGCATCCACACATTACAAACTCGTTTTCGATTGGACGTTTGGAAATCAGTCTCAGCAGAGCATCTTGGATATCACCACCGACGCACCCAAAGCGCAAACTCCGACCTTGCTACTCAGCGGTCAATGGCAGCAGGCGCAGACCAAAGGCTTTTGGCCGTTTGCCAAAGACCAGCGTGATGCTGTCCCCGATATCCCATCGGACTTGAAATTCAAGGATGTCCAACTGCCACGCAATGTCGGGGCGACTTCGGATAAGGCAGGGCGGATTCACTGGTACCGCAAACAATTGACTTTGCCCAACTGGTTAAAAGGTCAACGTTACGAACTCAAATTTGACGGCATAGGTAAACGCGCTCACATCTGGGTTAACGGCAAGCACATCACTTACCTCGAAGGCGCCTGGACGACCTACCGGTTTGATATCACTGATGCGCTGCATGTCGATGGGGAGAATCAAATCCTCATCGCCGCTGCCGATCACATCGCACAAAAGCAGGACCCCAAACGCGGGACCAAATTCAACTGGCCCGTCGGACACAAAGGCAATGCCCTGGCTGGTGTCTATGACCATTGCTATCTCATTGCTACCCCCAGGACCTACATTGATCGTTGGCAATGGCAATTGGATCACGATAAAAAACAACTGCAAATCAAGGCACTTTTAGTTAACACCGCCAAGACCGCATTGACCAACAATGCTGCTTTGCAAGTCCAACTGCTTGATGGTGACAACGTCGCATTTGTTGGACAGCAGGATGTGAAGATCAATCCCGATGGCCAGCAACTGGTCATGATCAACATGGATATCACCGACGCCAAACGCTGGTGGCCTGCCATGACCGATGCCCCGGGAACCCCCGGAACCCCCGGCTCCCCATTCCTCTACGGGATCAAGCTCAATCTCAAGCAAGGTGATCAACTGCTTCACCAGATTCACGATCGCATCGGTCTTCGCAGCATTCAGGTCAAAGAGGGGTTGTATGTCATCAACGGCGTCCCCATTCACCCCGTCGCTCGCGGCATGGGCGGTTGGACCGGCGCACGATCATGGGCCAACGCGCGCAAGATCACCGCGCCTGGTTATGGCGATATCTCCCGCATACATTGCAATCCGTTGACCATCAACGTGGTCCAGGCAGCAGAGGAATCCGGGCATTTGATCCAGATGGAAACGCCATTCACAGCCAGCGGCTATCAGTATCCATTGGACGATCCGGACTTCTGGGATAACTTCCGCACGCAGACCGGCAAGCTCATCGACACGTATCACAATCTCGCTTCGGTCATCTCGCTGAGTCTGTCCAATGAAGTCTTTCTCTGCGGTGCAGAGCGATATCCCAATGCGTTGGATCAGATGGCAGCCATCTGGCGATGGTCCACGGATCGCACGCCGGATTGGCCGGTGGTGGTCAACGGTGATGGTGATCTGCGTGGCAGGATTACAACGAGCAATCTCCATTATCCCAGGCATCTTTCGCGACATCCACTTTTGCCGATGTCCGCGTATTGGCTCGAACATGATGTTGAGCAGAAGCTTGATTTGTATCCGGGTTCCTTTACATGGAAAGAGGATCAACTGCTTGAGATTGGCGAGGACCAATGGAACGGTTTTTCGGCTTGGCCGCACGGTTGTGCGATCATGGCAGGCGATCAGGTTTATGCCAGCGACGAAGCAGCATTGGCTGGACATGATGCAGCAGCGATCCAGTACATGCTCGGCTATCGAGATGCGAATGTGGCATATCACCAGCCGTGGTCCAGGACCAGCGAACGCGCTCGTGCCTATGCCAACCAACCCATCGCTGCTTATCTCGTGGACCAGTATGCAACGACGCAACCTGGCGCCACCATCCGTTGGCAGGTCAATGTGTTTAACGATGCCTTGATCAAACACGAATTGACCTTGCGTGCAACGAGCAGTCTGTTTGATGTCACCTTGGATAAGCTTATTGTCCTTGATCCTGCCCAGAAAAAACGGGTGTCGCTGAGTCTTGCGATACCAGAAAAACTTGCGGACATTGATGTGCCATGGACGTTGACGTTGACGGATAACAAAGGCAAGGTGCGCTTTACCGATCAACACACTTTGCGCATCCGAAACCGTGCTCTGATCAAGCAACCTGCGACCGCGTTGTATGTCATGCAGGGTGACGGGCGACTGATATCAAAACTCAAGCAACTCAAACTCAAATATCAAAAAATCACGGGTTTTACAGACTTAACCGACATCAATGCCGGACTCCTGCTGGTGGGCGCCAATGCTGCATTGCAGGGGGCCAACAGTCACGATCGTGATGCGCTAGCAGCGTTTACCCAACGTGGTGGCAAGGTCATGTTCTTGACGCAGGAGCAATATCCGTCGTGGTCCATGGTCCCTGCACGGATCAGTCAGGACACCGGCCATGATGCAACGTTGGCACATCTCTCGGTCAAAGACCATCCGGTGTTGGCAGGTTTAGCCAGTGAGGATTTTCAGTATTGGCCCAACGGTCATCGCGTGAGTCGCAATGACTTTTACAAATCTCAATCCGATGGCGTGCTGTCACTTTTAACCACCGGCGGACGTATTGGGTTGGCATGGTCACCACTGCTGTATGTGCCATCCGGACAGGGTTGGTTTGTTATGAGTCAGTTGGATTTGCTCGACCAGTTTGATGCACACCCAACCCCATCGCGACTGCTTGCCAACGTGTTTTCGCTGGCCGATCAATCGCATGTCAAACAGACTGCCAAGCTGTATCTGGTGGGGCAATCGCCAGCATGGGAGTCTGCTTTGGAGAAGGTGGGCATTGCGTATCACCGACTTGAATCTCCTCAAGAACTTGATGCCTTGGATACAAACCATTGGTTGCTCATTCCCGATGGACAATGGGCAGAGCCATGGACGCAGCCCGTCATGGCGTATGTCCAGAAGGGGGGCAAACTCTGGCTGATGGATTGGCAATCTGCTGGCTTTGATCAACTCGATCAACAGTACGGCATTCGCCCACTCAAGCGTGATCTGAGTGATTACAGCCTTGCAATCAACGCCAAGCATCCCTATCTCAACCAACTCATGGGTTACGACTGTTTCTGGGCTCAGCCGACGCAGGGCGATCCCAAGCCCTATACCAACATCGCGCGATTAGCACTGGTGGATTACGATCCCAACTGTCTTCGTATTGAATTGGCGGACATGAAACTTGATACCGCAGGAACCAAAGATTCGCTGAGTTCATGGGGCGTTCCAAAGGGGTATCACGGTGTGTTCAACTTCAAGAACACCAAGCAGAATCTCCAGTGGACTGTCCCTGCGGACAAGGCAGGCACGTATTACGTTGGCATTCAAGGTCGTGTTGCACATCGCATCCCAAAGAAGGTCGAACAACTCTCCGTCGCGTATCTCTCCGAACCGTTCTCGTGGAGTTTGGCAAAGCATTATGTTCTCAAACGCAATGGGCAGGAAATTGATCTGCAGACGTCCGGCGATCAGGTGCAGGTTCCGGTAGTCGCGGATGGTTGGGCGATGCCGTATGGCAGCATGGTCAGCTTCAAACCCATCACGCTTAATGCAGGTGATGTCCTTTCCATTCATACCACCAATGCAGGCAGTGAATGGGTCGCGGGACTTGATCTCTATCGGCCACGCACCGACAGTCGCATCCAAAGTCTCACGCAGCCGGCGGTGCTTAATGTCCTGCAGGTTGGCCAAGGCCAGGTGCTCCTTGACGGCATTCATTGGCAAGGTGGTTTTGACCACGCGGACCGTTTGGCAACGATGATGCTTAACAATCTGGCGTCGGGTATGGGACTTGATTTTAAAGCCTATCAGCCCAAGTTACACACCGGTTCGGTCAGCAGTAAACTCATGGCCGATGATGCCAAACTCACGCAGGATGCCGGCTTGCCGACGCTACATACCGATGGCACACGCAACCTGCATACACCGTTTACCTCTGCCGTTGCACTCAAAGTTCCCGGACAGTGGAGCGTTTGGACGGTGCCTCAGACATTGCCAGCAGGGCCGTACCAATTGCGTGTGATCGCGCGTGTCAGTAACACATCCCCCAAGGCGCCGGACCTGGCAAAACACTATGTTTTTAGGCATAACGGTGAAGTGAAGCCATTGGTCTTTGATCCGAATCTCGGTCAGCCGTTTGTTGCATTGCAGGCCAAGGGTTGGGCGGTGGTGTATGGCACACTTCGCAGTGAAGACCTGCTGTCACTGACCCCCGGTGATGAAATCGCAGTGGGCTTAAAACACAGTGGCACGGCATTCGTCCCACAGATTCAACTGGTCCACCGTGATGATCTCGTGCAAACCCAGTCAGTAAAAATCACAGGCGGATTGCCCATCAAACTCAATCGCACCATTCACGTGAACTGGGCAGACATTGATCAGACACTCACGTTGGATCAGAGCATTGCACTGAGTCCCGAACACAAGACACTGGAAATGCTCCCCGAGAAGCAGACGTTTAACCGACTCTACATTGCCCAGAGTTTCTACCATCCCTGGACGGACTTTGCAGGCCAATCCGCGGATAAACCGGTCGCACGTTGTACGGTGACCTATGCGGATCAGAGCCGTGAAAGTTTTGATGTGATTTACTATCAGCATGTCACCATGCCACTGGATGCTCAGCCGAATTTACCGCAGGCCAAGTTGCTTTGGCAGGACCGCCAACCCTATGACCAGTTCCTGGATGACCTGACCGGGAAAAAGGGACGCTGGATTCAAATGCAGCATCCGACACCGATTTATGGCATGCATTGGGACAACCCGCACCCCAAGAAGTCCGTGGAGAAAATACACATGCAGATGCTCCAGGGTGGCGTGCTTTGTCTGTTTGATGTTCGTGCACAATAAGTGATACCGGCTTTGGGGATGGATTGCTTTGAACTTTTCAAGTAAGACACAATTGGACATCGGCAAGCACATGGCCAATTCATATGACGTGGTGATCATCGGGGCAACACCGGGTGGGATTGCTGCAGCGATTCGCTCTGCAAATGAAGGGTTGTCCGTCTTGCTGGCCGAGTCTGCTGATCATGTGGGTGGGATGTGGACCAGCGGTTTGCAGGGGTTGGACACACGTTATGCCGGTCATCGCTGCCCGGTGCTGACCGACTTTGTTTCACGGATTCAGGACCATTACCGCAAGACGTTTGGTGAGCATTCGCCGGAGTATGCCAGCGCCTGTTTTGGTGATCCGACGTTGCATGGTCAGCGTCCCAGGTTCGAGCCATCCGTGGCCGAGGCCGTGTTACGTGAGATGCTTGCAGCGCATGCCAACATCCAACTACAAACCGGTTGGCGACTGGAGCATGTGGTTTCAGAGAACACCGCAAACAGCCGCAACATTCGTCAGGTTCAATTGACTTGTGTCACTGACCCACAGCAGCAATGCTGGGCCGCCGGCAACGTGTTCATTGATGCGACTTACGAGGCGGACCTGGTAGCAGCAGCAGGGGCGCCATACCGCTTGGGGCGTGAAGACCGGTCCGCGTTTAACGAACCACACGCAGGCAAGTATTGGTCCACGCTTGAACCGATCGGTGAGATGGGCGTCGAAACATCCAAGCGACTGAACCTGCACTTTTTCAATCGGACATCACGCAAGACTTTTAAAGAGAACACCGGCCAGGGCGATCATGCGATTCAAGGTTACGCGTTGCGCATGACTCTGACGGATGATCCGGAAAACCGGGTGACAATTCAGAAGCCCGACGGCTATGACCGCCAGCGTTTTGTTGGCATGCTTGATCGGAGTCCTGAGGCGTACACCAAAGCCTATCCATTGTCTTCGCATTTTCTCAAGGGCAATATTGCCAACCTGCGCATTAACGCAACACTGCCTAACCGCAAGACCGATTGGTTGGGGGTAAACTATGTCGGGCATAATCACGATTATCCCGAGGTGGATTGGCAACGGCGTCAGCAGCTTTATCGCGAACATGCTGATCATTCACTGGGGGCGTTGTACTTTTTGCAACATGATGAACAGGTACCCGCCCAAACACGAAAAGCCCTTGAATCATGGGGTTTGCCACGCGATGAGTATGTCGATACCGATCATTTGCCCTGGATGATTTATGTCCGTGAAGCAAGGCGGTTAAAAGGTGTTTACACTTTCACCGAGCATGATGGCAGTCGGCATCCCATGCATCAGCGGACACCGATTCACACGGACGCCATTGCCTTTGCCGAGTGGCCGATGGATTCACATGACTGTCATCCCGTGCGATTGGATGGGAGTTTAAATGATGGTGAATTCATATTGGCCCAGGAGACATTGCCCTCACAGATTCCCTATCGCTGCCTGATCAGTGATGCGGTTGAAAATCTGTTGGTCCCGGTGTGCATGTCATCGACGCATGTGGGATGGGGGACGCTGCGACTTGAGCCGGTCTTCGTTCACACCGGTGAAGTGGCAGGGCTGGCGGCAGCCATGTGTGTCAAGCAGCATACGTCTGCTCGTCATCTGGACGTGACTGAACTGCAATGCCAGTTGCTTCAAAGGCAAGTGGTGATTTCCTACCTATCGGATGTGAAACTCGGGGAGGTCTCGGATGCATCGCAGACTGCATTGCAACTGCTCTCGACGCGCGGGTTTTTCGGGGACTATGCAACACACGCTGACGAACCAATCACACCACGCATCGCTCAGGCCTGGCAACGAATCCTGACTGACATGTTGCAGGCAACAGGAGATGCCAACACCTACGCGGCCTGTGTCTATCAGGCGGAGACAGGGGATCAATCCCAGGTGCATACACCGCAGCCGGCGTCCGACAACATTGTCAAAGAACACATTGATTGGGATTGGCAATCGCCACAGTCGATTCGTGAAGCTGCAAAGCGCATCGCTGCAGGCCTTTTTGAGTCGCTTTGAATGGCAGATGATGGCGGGTGAAATCACTTGTGTTATTTCTGACAGATTCTTCTGGCATCCCGTCACTGGATTTTTTATGCTTGGGGGTCTGATGTTCTCAAGGGCATGACGCGATGCCCCTCGCTTTCACATCCCCAAGCCAACTTGAGAATGTGAAAAAAATCACCTTACAATCATTAATTCATTGAAAAATTTAAAAGCCGCTCTACAATATGACAGATTTGTAGATTTGGGAGTACCACGCTTGAGATACCACCACCCTGGTCATTTGCGGACATTTTCCGGGCTCGTCCTGTTGTTGTCGTTGCTGGTTGTGATGTGTGTAAGTCATGTTTCACATGCAGGATACATCGAAGATCGTGAGGGGGTCACGGTCATTCATCTCAAGGTGGCCAACCTGCCTGATCCTTCCAAGACGGACACGGCTTCACGTGCGGATGTGGCGGCAGTGGCCCGTTTCAAGGAGCGCTTTGCCGACATCTTCCGCGAAAAATATGCTCAGCAGTACAAGGACCATCCTGAGATTTACGGGCAGTACAACTGGGACAACGTCCAGATCGAATTGCATAATTTCTCCGGCCTGAAAGTCGAGAGCGTGGAGACGGACCTGCTTGCCATCGCAGGTAACCTGGCTCCGGACGTGTTGTATGTGAACTTCCGAAAAAGTGACACCTACATCCGCAACGGCTTCTTGTATCCGATGGATCAGTGGATTGACACACTGCCCAAACAGGAGCTTGTTCAGCGTGTGCATGACAAAATCTGGCCGGTGATCAAACGCAAGGGACCGACCGGGCAGAAGCATGTCTGGGCGATGCCTTACGGCGGTGCCCTGGGTAAGGTGCTGCTGTTCCGCAAAGACCTTTTTGATGAAAACAACATTCCCTACCCGGACCTGAACTGGACCTGGGAGAAGATGTTTGAAGCTGCCAAGAAACTCACCAAGCCTGCTGAGGATCAGTACGGACTTCTGCTGGGGCGTGGCAAGCATGAATCCTGGTTCTGGGTGTCGTTTCTGTGGTCAGCTCGCAGTGACGTGATGACATACGATGAAGAGAAAGACCAGTGGACCTGTGCGTTTAACACGGGAGATGCTGCCAAGGCGTTGGACATTTACACGCGCTTAAGTGCAGAAAAGTGGATTGATGACAACGGCCTGATTCGTCGCGGTTATAGCTCCAAGGACACGGCCGGTGCCAGTAACAAGTGGGATGAAGGCAAAATCGGGATGCACTTTGCCTACATCGACGAAAAACTATTCTCCACCATCAACCCTGATGTCACCGGCATGGTGCCTGTCCCGCTGGGACCGGCGGACGAAGACGGCAACCGCATGCGTGGTGGCGAACTGAACAGTCGTATGCTCGGTATCTTTGCCGGGATTGAACATCCTGCGATTCGCGATGCAGCCTTTGAGTACATCTGGTACTACGACTCGGATGAGGCCACCCGCATCAAGACCAATGTCATGGTCGAAGGCGGTCTGGGGCGATTCGTCAATCCCAAGTATCTGGAGCGTTATGGTTATTACGATGTTTTGCAACTGACGCCACGCGGTTGGGCGCAGACCTTTGAAATCGCCGTGAACACCGGCAAGCCTGAACCCTACGGCCGCAACAGCAACGTGGCCTACGACATGATGACGTTGCCACTGCAACAGGCTGAACAACTGATGATCAACGGTGATCTGGCCAAGGATCAGGAAGCTCGGTTACAGCAGTTCCAGGAGATTCTGGATAAGGCGGTTGAGAAAGCCAATGAAAAAATGCTTGGCATTCTTACCCCTGAGCAAAGGCGTACCCGTCGGATCACGGCTGCAGCAGTATTGGTTCTGATTGTCATCGCGTTTGCCCTGGTGTTCCGTAAAGTGATCAAGACCTTCACCCCTCCCAGCACTGCGATCAATGGAAAACAGGTTCGCTGGGGGTTTAAAAAATACTGGTCAGCTTACCTGCTGCTTGTGCCAGCAGTACTGACCATTCTCATGTGGCATTACGTCCCGCTTCTCCGCGGTTCGGTAATGGCATTCATGGATTACAACATCATGGGCAATTCCAAGTTCACCGGTCTGGAGAACTTTGGCAATGTGCTTTTTGATGTCGCCTGGTGGCAGTCGGTTTACAACTCGCTGCGATACTGTTTCCTGATCATTGCTTTGACATTCCTGCCACCGGTGATTCTGGCAATCCTGCTTCAGGAAGTCCCGCATGGCAAGCTGCTTTTCCGGACGGTGTTTTATCTTCCCGCGGTGATCACCGGTTTGGTGACCTTGCTGTTGTGGAAGATGTTCTACGCTCCGTCGGAGTCCGGTGCACTCAATAAGGTGTTGATGCATATCCCCGCGATCGTCTTTGTTGCAGGTGGGGTGGTGATACTGATTTCCTGTCTGCTCTTTGCCAGGCGACTGTTTTTCCATGAAGCGACCTTTGCAGGTGTCTGCTTCATCCTTGCGGGTTTGTTCTTTGGCTTTGCGATTGTGTCACTGGCTTCGCCGATACTCATGCCCCGTGGTGAGTCGGTCGGACAATGGGTGGTTCATTTTGTCCCGAGACTGATTGATACCTTGCCCGAACCTTATCAGTGGTTAAGTAACAGCAACACGGCCATGATCGCCTGTGTGATTCCCATGGTCTGGGCAGGCATGGGGCCAGGGTGTCTGATTTATCTTGCAGCCCTCAAGGGGATTCCCGATGACTTCTACGAAGCGGCGGACCTGGACGGCGCAGGCTTCATCGACAAGATTCTGTTTGTGGTCTTCCCGATTTTAAAGCCTTTGGTGATCATCAACTTTGTCGGCGTCTTCATCACCGCGTGGATGAGTTCAGCCAACATTCTGGCTTTGACTGCGGGTGGGGCCAACACCGAGGTGGCGGGTCTGCGCATTTTCTACGAAGCGTTTACCTACCTGAAAATGGGGCCGGCAACGGCGATGGCGTGGCTGCTTGGTTTCATGATGATCGGCTTTACGGTGTACCAACTGCGTATCCTCAGCCGTTTGGAATTCAAGACCACCGGCAAGAAATGATTTGTAGATGACTGTGCCGCAGCGTTGGTAAATGCTCGGTGAGAAAAATGAAAAATGCCCTGAAATACAGGGCCAAATGCATAGACGGAAATATTTACCATGCCCATGATTTCAACCATTGGTCGCAAGAGTCTGCGTGTTCGACTGCTCATCAGTGGGATTTATCTGCTGCTGATCGTCGGCTCAATCACCATGGTCTATCCTTTCATGTTGATGATCTCCGGCAGCACCAAGAGTTCGGTTGACCTCAACGAACTGCGCATCGTCCCGGGTTTTCTAACAGAAAACGACACGTTGTACCGCAAGTATCTCGAAGGCTTGTTCAACGAGAAGATGGATCTGTTCAAGCTGACATACAACGTGGATGATTCGAGTTTTGAATCCGCATCCGTACCCCAGCAAGTCAACGACCAATACGTCGACGCATGGGAAGCCTTCCTGACGCAAGCCGATATGGGACCGTATGCCAGCATGATCGGCATGATGGAAATGCCGGTGACCAAAACCGTGCAGGCCGAAATGCTGCGCGCGTTCATGGGCGAAATGGCCGACGCCAACGACGGTGATATTGAAAAAGTCAACGACGCGCTGGGCACACGCTTCAGCAGTTGGAGTACGTTTGTCATCCGACCTCAGCCGTATCTGCTTCGACGTCAGATGCCCAACCCCACGCCATTAGATGATCGACTCCAGAAATTTTACGCACAGGCACCGGATGTCTATCGTTTTTATCCCAGTGTCACCGGCATGTATCGCAGTCTGTTTCTCAAGACGCAGTACACCCGCGATATCGCCGAATACAACAAAGCGCATGGCACAAATTACGCGGACTACAACAAGGTCCACCTGTCTCAGACCTATCCGGTCAATGGGACTGATCTGGAAAAAGAAGACTGGGAAAACTTCGTCCGCCAGACCGTCAACCTGCTTTGGCTAAATGCCGATGAGTCCTCCCGCCTGATTTTTACGCGTTTTCTCAAAGCCAAGTATCAAAGCATTGATGCGGTGAATCAAGCCTATGCCACCAACTATGCAAGCTTTGAACAGGTTCCGATGGGGGGCTTGCCTTACACCACGCCGCAGCGTCTTGTCGATTGGCAGAGCATGATCGAAGGTTGGGTCGATGCGAACTCGGGAGATCGTTTGATCATTCCCATCGAGTCGATTCGTTTTGACTCAGTGGACTTTCGCTTTGCCGATTACCTGCTTCAAAAGCATGGTTCGATCGAGAAAGTCAACGCTGCCTTGGGAACGGACTTTGCCAGCCGCGAGGATATCACGACTCCGCAGCAGCAGTGGCATTACCGCATGTTCCAAGCCAGGACCGGTGATCTGAAATGGGAGTTTCTGGTTCGTAACTACATCACGGTGATCAACTACATCGTGCTTCACGGACGCGGTGTGTTTAACACGGTGGTTTACTGTGCGCTGGCGATTCTCTCCGCGTTGATCGTCAACCCGATGGCAGCCTATGCGATGAGTCGGTACAAGATGCCTTCGACGTACAAGGTGCTTTTGTTCCTGATGCTGACGATGGCTTTCCCGCCGATGGTCACGCAGATTCCCAACTTCCTGATGCTTCGAGAACTTGGTTTGCTCAACACGTTTGCTGCATTGATCCTGCCGACCTTGGCCAATGGTTATGCGATCTTTTTGCTCAAGGGCTTTTTCGATTCACTGCCCAAGGAACTCTACGAATCCGCCTCGTTGGATGGTGCCAACGAATGGGTGATGTTCTGGCAGATCACCATGAATCTCTCCAAGCCGATTCTGGCAGTCATCGCATTGCAGGCCTTTAATCATGCCTATGCCAACTTCATGTTTGCCCTGCTTACCTGTCAGGATGACAAGATGTGGACATTGATGGTATGGTTGTACCAGTTGCAGTCCAGCAGTACCCAGGGCGTGGTGTTTGCTTCTCTGATGATTGCTGCCGTGCCGACGTTTTTGGTGTTTGTTTTCGCGCAAAACATCATCATGCGTGGTATCGTGGTGCCTGTGGAGAAATAAAGATGTCGATCACAGCACAATCAATGGATGTCAATGAAGTGTCCGCCTACCATGTGACGCGCGTCAATCAACCGGCTGGCCAGTTACTTGATTTATCGGATTGGCAGGCAATCCCGGCATTGGACATTGCGCAGGTGCATGCCAAGAGTTCAGCACATCAACCAGCAACGCAATGTCGCATGGCTTGGCAGCCCGAAGGGATTCACCTGCGCTTTGATGTCGACGATCAATATGTCTGTTGTCGACAGGCTAAGCACCAGGGGCCCATCTGCACCGACAGTTGTGTTGAGGCCTTTTTGCAGCCCGATCCTGAGAAGGGGTATTTCAATTTTGAGATCAACCCTGCGGGGATGATGCATGCCAGTTACATCTATGACAACAGCCGGACCTCGAAGGGGTTTAAAGGGGTTTCATACTTGAGCCCCACGCAACTGGAGCAAATCAAACTCACGCCGGTCTTTGACCAACCCTTTGAGGATGAAATTCCTGAGCCGATGTCATGGTCGATGACCGTTTGGATTCCCGTGTCGGTTTTTGAGGACTTTCTCGGGCCGATCTCAGTTAATGATCAGACCCGTTGGCGTGGGAATTTTTACAAGTGTGCTGACGCCTCGTCCCATCCGCATTGGTTAAGCTGGCAATCGGTTGGCGAACAACTCAGCTTCCACAAACCCAGCACCTTCGGTTCGCTGATCTTCCGTTGAGTCATCATATGAAACCTCCGTCAAGATGACGGTGCCATGTATATAGCCGAGCCATCTTGGCTAGGTTGCCTTGAGCGATGTTCTTGAATTCACCTGCAATCAACGAGTGCGGTGCGCTTCAAACAATTCATGTTCATTCTATCGTTGATTCCGTCACTTCCGCCTGCGTGGGAGTGACGGAAAGTGGAGACTCGTTATTTGTACTGATCTAGTCGTTTGTGATAAAGCTCTTGATCGCGGTAGCCAGATCGCGTCCAAATAGTCGTGCGTTATCCGCATTAATGATTTTGTCACGCACCTTGGCGTAGGGGATCTCAATCGTCGTGCCGAACCGGACATGCTCCACGGCCGCTGCCCAATGTCCGAAGCTGCAACCTTTTTTAAAATTGTCCGCGGTGTTCCAGGCGGTTCCGAACGGGATGTTATCCGACGGATCAAACGGGAGGGGGCCGGTGATCGCTTTCTCAATGCAGTCACTGAATCGGTTCGTGGCCTTGATGTTGTCATCACCACTTTTACCAGCCATGTAAATCGCTTCGTTGAGATCACTCTTGATCCAAGGACAATGCAGGTCGAGTACCAGGTCAACACCATGCGATGCGATTCGGCTGAATAAATCCTTGATTGGCTGCGTAGTCGGGTGAATCGGGTTGTCATCATAATCACGGTTGTGATCACGCGGCTTGCGGTTCTTGCCTTGATCTCCCGCAACAACGCCATCGACATCCACAAACGGAATCACGGTCAGATTCACATGCTTGCTAAACCATTGGCCAACTTGACCCTCATCCACAGCAGCATCAATGATGCCTTCCAGAACGTAGCTTCCCATCATCTCACAGCAGTGATGTCGGGCGGTGAGAAAGACGCGGTATGATGCGGTCGCTTCGTCAGCTCCGAATTGCCAATATTCCACACGGTGACCTTTGGGGGTTTGGCAAAGCAGGTGTTTTTTTAGATGCTGGCCATGATGCACCTCAAACGCTTTGAGGTGTCGGGTGACATAGGGCATGGCCATACTCAGACGGTAGTCATCACAATGATCCGGGATCGACACGCTGAAGGATTCGTCATCATTGACGGTGGACGGATCAAGCCATTTCCAGCTAAAGCCTCCATCCAGACTCGCGGCAGGGGCATGATTGGTGAGCATGTTTCTATCTGCAGGATGAAAATGCAGTGTTTGGCCTGAAGCGTTTTTAACTGCGAAATACCAGTAAAACCAGTGTCCGTCGGTGTCCCGCAGGTCGGGTTTGAAGTGGATATGGTTGTCCTGGATTTTTTCGATCAGGACGTTGCCGCCTTCAATGTTGGCGTCGATGGTGAAAGTGGGGGATGGGGGCATGGTTATCCAATGACTTGAAAGTGTTGTAGACCCTGCATGATGATCTGGACCGCTAACGCGCTGAGAATCAGGCCGGTGAGTTTACTCATGACGTTGATACCTTTGCGGCCGAGTTTCTTTTCGAGCGTGTCCCCGATCGCCAGCAGGATACCCAGCGTCAGGATTGCTGCCAACAGGGCGCTGTACCCAATTGCGCGGTCTTCAAACGTTCGCAGTTCCGAACCCATGACCATCAAGACACCAATGGTCCCCGACCGACGATTACGGGGATCGCCAGCGGGACAACCGCGATGTCCTGCGTGCCTTTCTGCATGTCGTAAAACTCCTTGCCCTGCACCAGTGAAATGGCAGAGAGCAGCAGCAGTATCCCTGCACCAATGCGAAAGGCATCGAGCGTGATCCCCATGACTGCAAACAGGTAATCACCACAGGTCAGCAGGACCGCGCTGATGACCACGATGGCAATGATCACGCGACGAATGATCGCAAAACGCTCTACCTTGCTGCAATCTTTAGACCACGTCAGAAACGAAGTCAAAGCCACGAAGGGCGTGAGAATAAAGAACAGTTTCAGATACGTATTGATGAATTGACTGAGCATAGCCGTATCTCCAGGGCGGCATTGAAAAAACCATCCAATGCCGTGAATTCGTGTCCGCCTATTCTAACGCGATTGCGTTTTCATACTGGACCGAAATGTGCTGGGCGTCATACCAAATGCATCGTGGAATCGGCGGGTGAAATAACTCTGCCGACTGAATCCGCAGTGTTGCGCGATCTGGGCGATACTCATGGTGCTGTGATGCAGCAGGTTCTGCGCCGCCGTGAGTCGATGTTGGTTCAGGTAACTTGAAAACGTGATACCCATGACGCGGTGAAACAGGCGACTGAAATGAGCAGCACTCAGATGCACACGCGCTGCCATGGCATTGGCGCTGATGTCCCAGCAGTGTTCCTGATGCAGAATGTCCACAGCATGTCGGATGGCAGGTGAGCTTTGGAGTTTGACCTGGGCGATGAAGGCGTCGGTGGAAAGCTGATCCGCCAAGCCGCGTAACGCAGCATCCGCCAACATACCCACACGCAGTAATTGCTCTTCGGTCATCCGGGGCAGGGCATCAAAGCCCAACTGCAATTGCTTTCGCCGGGTCACCTGGTCTTTGGCATCCTGCCAGATCGCATCAAAACCCCGCGCTTCGATCTCCGGCGTGATGACCTGGCCGATGAAGACCGTCGCCAGATGTTCACTGCCATGACAGATCGGCACGATGACTTCGGCCACACCACGGTGACAGGTTTGCACAAACGGCTTACCAATGTGACCGGCACGGGTGTTGGTTAATGAGGAGTCATGCCCGCGACAGCCGCGCCCGTCCCGTGTGCGTTTGGCTGCCAGACAGAATGGGCTGCGATGTCGCAGGTAGGACGGGGGTAAATGGCGAATGTTCGAATCAGCCGTCCGGCGCGGAGGGGGGTAAATGCAGACATCCAACCCGGTGACCAATGAAATCGTCTGCATCAAATCCTGGAGACTGCCCAGTGTCCCCATGGTCTGTTGTGGGAGATTATCCGGTTCTGGTGGGTCAAGAATCTGCAAATGCACACTGGTTGCAGATGTCTGTTTGGTCGGTTTGTCATTCATATGATTGGTTACATTTTATCGGCTGATTCCTTGATGTGCGATGCTAGACAGCTAAAAGCGCAAAAAAGTGACAAAATTACAACAAGGAGCATGGTAGTCTCAGATGGTCATATCTCCGATCATGGTGCCTGTTCAACACGGTTTAACAAGGCAATGAACATGACACTGACACGTGAACTCTCCGAGTTTGGCATCAACACCACCTCAGCAGACATCAGCGACAAGGCATGGGCGTCAGCACGCATTCTCCTGCTCGATGCATTGGGATGTGCTTTGGCGGGTTGGCAGGCCGATGGTTGTAAGGATGTCATTGAGCAGATGCAGTACTGGGGCGGGCGCGGCGAGTCGTCATTGTTTGTGCTTGGTGACAAGTTGCCGATGCCCAATGCCGCCTTTGCCAACAGTGTGTTGGTGCATGCTCAGGATCTGGATGACGTTCACATCCCCGGCACGTTGCACATCTCCTCGATCGTGGTCCCGACCATGCTCGCTGCTGCCGAAGCTGCCAACGTTTCGGGACGTGATGCGCTGCTGGGTTTGATTCTTGGTGTTGAAATTGCAGCACGGATCGAAACGCCCGGACATGGCTTTAGACGTGGTGCCGGATACCTCCCGACCTCATTGGCCGGGAGTTTCGGTGGTGTGATGACGGCTGCCAGGATTTTAGGTTTGACAGCAGAACAATGTGCCGAAGCGATGGGCATCAACTATGCCCAGCTTTCGGGTAATCGCCAGGCACTCTACGATTCGACACTCAGTAAACGCATGCAGCCTGCCTTTGCAGCAAGGTCCGCCATCTGGGGGACGGTCCTTGCACAACGGAGTCTGACCGGCGCCCGCTATGCGCTGGAAGGTGAAGCCGGTTACTACAAGCTTTACCTGGATATGCCCAATGAACCCAAGTCCGGGCAGTTGACATTGCAACAGGATTTCTGGGAGATCGAGCGTGTCTCCTACAAGCACTATCCCAGTTGCGGAGCGAATCATCATTGTCAGGAAGCGGCTGAGAAAATTCATGATGAGGAAAAGATTGCACTGGATCAGATAAAACAGGTCTCCATCTTCGGCATTGCACCTGGGGGGATTGTCAGTCGCCCGTTTGAGATTGGCAAGAATCCGCAGGTCGATGCGCAGTTCTCCGTTGCATGGTCCGTTGCGCATTCGCTGCTTCGTGGTCGGGCGACCATGATGGATTATCGCAGTGAAAATGTAGTCGCTGACAAGCAGGTGATCGAACTTGCAAAGAAGATTGATTACATCCCAACCCCGGAGAATCTCCCACCGAAAATTGAACTGCCCAGGGATTACACGCCGGGCATGATCAATTGGCATGGCGTGGTGGTGACTTTGAAAGATGGTCGCCAGATCACACGTTGCTGTGCACCCGCTCAAACCTTCGCGCCGGGCAATCTCACTTGGGATCAAGCCGTTACCAAGTTTGAACAAAACGCCCAATACTCAGAAATCTGTAGTCCATCCGAAGCCCAGCAAATCATCAATCACGTTCAGTCACTGGATCAGGCGGATGATGTTTCATCCCTGATGTCCAGCCTTTGTCTTCAACCGTCACTCGTTTAACAAGGAAATAGATCATGACTTTTGACGTCGACGCCTATTGCGCCCGTAAAGATCACCGCGCTCATGCAGCAGGCATGCCCGCCGACCCGCGAGCTGCCCAGTGGGCGCAACATCCCCGTAAATACATGGAAAAAATTGGTAACCGTCTTCCCTATGTCGGCAAGATGGATCAGGCATGGACGGTCATGCTTTACCGCCAGGGTTTGATCAAACTCGAAACCGCGCAGAAACTTTTGCCAGTGCTCAAGGAAGCACAGAAGGAAGTCGGTTGGGGCGGTGAAGATTGGATCAAGGAAAAACTCGATGGCGATGAATACACCGCATCGGCAGTGAATCTCGGCCGAACCTTGCAGGAACCCATGGCACGCATGCAGATGCGTGATGCGCTGATCGACACCTTCGACATGATTCATGAAGTCCGTCAGGTTCTCATCGACCTTTCGGAAAAATATGTTGATGCACTCATGGCAGGGCAAAGTCACATGTCCCATGCTCAGCCGACCACCTATGGCCAATACCTGCTGACCATGCATGACGGGATCGCCCGCGCTGAAGAACAGCTCGCCTTGGCCTACAAGTTCACCAACATGAACTCCGGCGGATGTGGTGCGTGTTCAGGCACCGGTTGGAATGTCGATCGCCAATTGGTCACGGAACTACTTGGCTTTGATGAACTCATTGAGTTGGTTTATGACTGCGAAGCCAGCCAGGATGAAATCCCGCAAATTCTCTTTGCGCTATCCAGTCTTGCCATGACGCTTAGCCGTGGCGCATTGGATCATGAAATCTGGTCCCTGGAAGAGATCGGCATGATGGCGGTGGGGGACACCTGGAAGGGCTTGAGTTCATTCATGCCTCAAAAAGCACACTCTGGCGGGGTGACGGAAAATATTCGTCGAGCCTGCAATGAGGTGTTCGGCCAGATGACCACGTGCATGTTTGCCTACAAGGGTGAACTCATTCAGGACAACCTGCCGGTGTATCAGGCGCCGCCGTTTGTGTTCAATGGCTGCGCTGAAGCCCAACGTGCGATGGGGTTATTCAAGAGCATGCTGCCGGACATGTACGTGTATCCTGAGCGGATGCTTCAGATTGTCAAGGACGGTTACAGTGGCTCGCCGGACCTTGCGATCGTGATGATTCGCGATATGGATTACGGTTCGCGCCAGGCCCATCGCATCTGCGCCAATGCCATTCGCATGGCACGTCAACGCAACATCAAACCCTGCGAAATGACCGGCGAACTGATTGACGAAGCGGCTGCACTGTCCAACGAACCGTTACCGCATCTGACCACCGAGCAGGTTCAGGAATGCATGAGTCTGGATCACTTTCTTGAAAAACATTGCAATCTCGGCGATCCTTGTCAGTCGGAAACGATGCGGATGATCGGCATCCGTCGCCAACAACTTAAAGCATCGCAGCAACAGCAGGCTCAGCGTAAACAGCGCCTTGAAGAAGGTGACAGGAAACTCGCTGATGCCATTGAAGCGATCCTGCAGGAGAAACCCGTTTGTGCCTGAGTTGGTTTTGATACTCTCGGTGGTCTTTCTTGCTGGCATCGTCCAGTCGACAACAGGCTTTGGCTTTGGCCTGGTGCTTGTGAGTCTGCTGAGTTTATCGCTCCCGGTTAAAACAGCAGTGGTGTTTAACGTGGTCCCCGCCCTGACGATCAATGTGATCCTGGGGTGGCGGCTACGTTCTCACCTGCGCTGGGACCACCTGAAATTCGCTGCCGTCGCTGCGGTCTTCTGTACGCCGTTGGGGGTGTTGCTCATCAACTATCTCAACGAGAAAGTCATGAACGGGATCCTGGCCTTGATCCTGTTGATGACATTGCTCCAGGCGATGCTGGGTAGTCGGATCACCCAGCGCCCCTGGCATCACATCTGGTTGGGAACTCCGATGGGCGCCTTTGCGGGTTTGCTGTCAGGATCGTACGGCGTTGGCGGTCCACCCCTGGTTGCTTATGTCCGTTCGCGTCAGTATGACCGGTATCAATATGTCGTGAGTGTGCAGGTCTTACTTGCCATGTCCGCCGTCTTCCGCGTGATCGCATTGCTTTGGCAGCAAACACTGACAACCGAGCAGTGGGTCATCAACGGCATGGCGGCAGCGGTTGCCATCCCCGCGATTTTTATTGGCATGAAGCTGCTCAAACACCTGCCAACCCTCTGGCTCAATCGCGTGGTTCTGAGCATGCTCGCGATTGTTCTTATCAACGTGGTTCTGAAAATGATGGATTGATCGACACGCTGTTGTGTTTGCTGGTTGAGTTATAAATAGATTGAAATAAATGGATTAACGATTCCATTGAGGCCGCGGTTGTTGACTCATTGACCTGACTTCTTCAATAGAGATAAAAAACTTATTGGCTGTTGATTGACTTGTCTGACCCAATGTGAATAAAATGGGTCATGTCATCAACGGTCCGATCCTCCAAACTCAATCGTCAGCAAGTCATTGCTGTCTTGCAGTATGAATTGGCAAGACAACCTGCCGCGTCTGGTCATCGACTGATCAACGAGCGACAGTTAGCTGACCTGCTCGGTGCCAATCGCATGACCATTCGGCGGAGTCTCAATGAACTTGAAGAGCAGGGCATTCTCGTGCGTCGCCATGGCAGTGGCACGTATCTGCGCAAAGTCCCCGTCGCGCCGCCATGTCCGTCCGACTACACGCCGATGCGACAAAGCCTTTTCGTCACCGAGCAAGCGACCGACCAGCCCACGCGACTTGCTCCCGATCCCTCACGTCAACAACTCACGCTCGGACTCTGGGGTGATATGCATTGCACGACACCAGCCAACCGGATGCTTCTTGCAGGGATTGAAAATCGCACGCGTGAACTCAATCACAAATTACAGACCTATGCCATGGAATATGAAGCTGACGGTCTAACACCGATTGAGCACATCGTCGATGAACTCAAAGCCAACCCCTGCGATGGCTACATTGTCAATAGTGGCATGGTCGATCGTTTTCTCAAGGCGTATCACAAAGTCTGGGGTCAAGCGCATCCGCCATTGGTTCAGGTTTGGCCCGGCACGATCCTGCCCACCTTCGAACCACTCATTCAAGCCGACACGCAGCAGGCCGTCGAACGTGGGACCAACTACCTCATTGAGCAGGGGTACCAACGCATTCAACTCTTGACCATGATGAGTCACATCGGCCCGACAGCTCGTAACGAACTGGGCTATCGTTTTGCCATGACCAATGCCGGATTGGAGCCGATGCACACCGTCAAGCTTCAAAGCATCATGCATCTGAGTTGCCAGTGGGAGCCGGTGCTCGCGCGTTTGCTTGATGAGAAGCATCGACCTGAAGCGGTGATCATGGCATCGGAGATGCCGTTGGCAGTTCTTGCAAGATTGATGAAAGAACGCGGGCTCAAACCCGGTCGCGATATGGGCGTTCTCACCATTGCCAATGAAGACATAGCCTTACCCAAAGGTGAGGATTGGAGTCGCATGGTTTTTGATCTGCGCATGGTTGGCCACATGGCGGTGACGAGCCTGGTTGATGTGATTGTTACGGCAGGTCAGAAGCTCTGTTCCTTTGCCCATCAAGGCTACTGGGCCCCGGGCAAGACCCATTTACGCAACCGCGATTAATCACTTTGCACGTAATACATGACATAAAGGGATATCGGATGCAAGCAGAATACCGCTTTGATCACCCGTTAAATCGGGGGTTCACACTCATCGAACTGTTGGTTGTGATCAGCATTATTTCCCTATTGATTGCAGTGCTTTTGCCCGCTTTGGCCAGTGCCCGAAAGTCCGGCCAGGCGATCAGTTGTGCCAGCAGTCTGAGGCAAATTGGTATCGCGGGATTTGCTTACACCAATGATTACGACGGCTATTTCCCCAAGGTCACCAATAGCATTGGCGCGTCCTTCGGTCCGCATCCGACCATCAAGTTTTTCGACTGGTGGGTGTCACATTTCATGTGTTACACCGGTCATGCCACGCAGTCCAATGCATCAGCGTCATGGCAGAAAGCCAAAGACATATGGGATTGCCCAACCAACCCAAGTCCGCATTGTTCCAATGGTGCTTCAGGTAACTATGTTGTGAATCGTGAGATTGCCTACAACTTCCGAGCGGATGTCACCAACATGCCAAACCTTGACCGGAACCTCGGTCGCCCGACTCTCTGGAACAATGCCAGCGATCTGATCTATCTTGGTGATGCTGCACAGGTGTCCGGGTACACAACCAATTACAACTATACGGAAGCGGGATATAACGGTCGCTATAACGTCGGTGCCTGGCATTTGGATCGAGCGAATATCGTCTTTCTCGATGGGCATGCGTCGCGCCAAGAGATTCCAGACAGCACCCATCAGCTTCCCATGACGTATTACCCGCAAGGTCTGATTTGGCTTAAAACATGGCGGAACTAAAACAGACGCAGTGAATCATCGTATGGTGATGCACTAAAATTTAAATCGATATTCAAAATTTGTTATACAGAATTCATTAACCCAACACACGGTTTAAGTGGGTCAAATAATTATTCTCCATCTTCCGTCACTCCCGCGCAGGCGGGAGTCCAGTGGAACCTGCAAGCGTCATCAGAATGCCACTGGATTTCCGCCTTCCGGGGGTGCGGGAATGACGAAAATTAGAAATCTCATGGTGAATCATTGTTTTTCATGCTCTATTCGGAAAGCAGTTCTCTTATGCGCTTTGGTCAGTTTGTATCCATCTTTGTTCTAGGGTGTTCTCTTGTCTGCTCATCGCAAACCTCGGCACAATCGCTTGTTGATCCGCTGAACCTGGCCGTCGTGCCTCTGAATTCACATATGGATCAAGTCGGCTGGCCGATCCTTGCAGGGCGCAATGGCGGATGGGGGCGATTTCCCAATTACTACTCCTACAAACGTGTCGAGATGGATGGCATGGCCTGTCTCATCGACACCTACCCGCACTCGCAGATCCACGGTTCGAGTAATGCCATCCGCATCGATTGGGATGGTGATCCGGCCAACGGCATGACGCCACTCAAAATCACACCGGGCATGCAACTTGAATTTGGTGTTTCGGTCTATATCCAACCCTGGACACATAACACACTTCGTTCGCACTATGTCCGCGATGGCACGCGCATGGTGCAATGGCGCATGGGGCCGGGCATGGTCCCTGAAAAAATCAAACCCATTGAGGATACTCGCAAGGTTAAAGATTTCAGTTGGCATACCCAGCGCGGGCCGCGTATCGGCTATCGCGTGGGCGATGTGCCTGATCATGATCCCACAGGAAAGCCTGTATTTGAAGCTTTTTCTGCGTTATCCGATCAAGTACATACTTCGATGCAGGGATCACAAATTGCCTGTTGGTTCGATTTGAAACTCACCGTGCAATTCACTGAAAAAGCCAACACCGCAACCTGTCAGGCATTCTTCAAACCAACGGATGAACAGGCCTGGCAAAGTGTCGGTGAGTCTTGGACCATCACCTGGGATGCCAATGACAAGGATGCAAACAACCCAGCCAACTGGAATGCGTTGATCCTGGACATGCCTTATGCGCAGTGGTCGACCAAGGGCTACGGCCAACCTCAGGAGCACATGTTTGACCGCTATCGCCAGTTCACCGTCAAGGTTCAATTGCCAAATCAGCATCAGGTCGAAAAGCGAACAGAACTGATGCGCTTCGACCGTCAGGCAACCGCATGTCGGATGCTTATGCCCAGGTATGTCTTTGCGGATCAGCCGATTCCTGTGGAATTACAGGTTGTCAATGCATCCGGCGAGGACCTTCAAGGTGACCTGTTACTCAAAGCCCAAGACAGCGAACAACTGTTGGAAAAAGATTGGACACTGGCTCCCGATAAACAGTGGCAGGCCCTTCGCCGTTTTGCACCAGTCATTGACCTTTCCGAAATGACATTCGAATTGCTGATCCGCAAAGCCGATGGCAAACAGCAATTATTGGCTAAAGAATCATGCGATATCATCAATCGCAACCTGCCCGGACCGACTGAAAATGTGCTTTATAACAGCGGTTTTGAGAAGACCGGCAAGTATAACGGCTCGAAAATGTACCGCGGTTACGAACGCGTCTACAGCTATGCCAAGCGTGGCAATGATTCGCTTTACACCCAACTTCCTGTCCAGTCATGGTGGGCATTGGATGCTAACGCAGATGGCATCACCGTTGACCGCACACACAAACATGCTGGTGAACAATCTCTGCTGATCCAAGTGGCGGATAAGCCGATGACCGTGGTCAGTGCCCCGGGCAATTGGCTTCCTGCTGGTGATGTGACGCTCTCTGCATGGGTCCGTTCAGAGCAGGCCGATGCGACATTACAATTGAATTTACTCACCTCGGACGATCAAATCCTGCCACGCCGTGTCACCGTGCTTGAGAAGCAGAATCTCCCCGCCACGTCGGATTGGGTGCGTGTAACAATGAGCACCAGGATTGATCGACCGATGCAGGCATTGCCATGTCTGAACGTGCAAAAGGGCAAGGTCTGGATTGATGATCTGATGGTCCAGTCATCGCCGCAGGCAACGGACTATGCGCCGATCCCCACCGAGTGGATTGTCTTGGATATCTCAGGGCAGTCTGCTGATTCGGTGCCGATCTGGTCTGCCGGTGATACATCCAAACGTCAACTTATTCTGTCATCCCATGTGCCCGAGCATTTGCGTGGTTACGTGCAAATCTCCCTTGGAACATGGGAAAAACTGGCAACGCAATCATTGGGACGCGTGGCTTTATCCGAACTTCACAGCCAGAAGAAAGTCAGCATCGACTTTGAAACATCACAGCTCAAACCCAATGCCTACGTTATCTCAGCCGATGTGCATTTGGATGATGGACGCGTGATCAAAGGGGCAGGGCAGTTTCTCCCAAATCTCAGAATTGCCGGCAGTGCATCTGCCACGCAGGTGTTATCGCAGATGGTGATGCGCTTTGCCATTGCCCCAAGTTACAAACCCGCTGCGTTGTTTGGTGTTGGCAACGGAATGCTCGATCAACATGGCGATCACTTTGGAGGCTATCGCTTCAGTGACTACAAATGGGCAGGGCAGTTGGATTACATCTGTGACCGTGGCCGATACACCACGCAGAAAGGTTTTCTCATCGCTGCTGGGGGCATACCGACCCATCGCATGGAGTCACGCCGGTTGGATGTTGATCCAACACGCAACCGTGAGATTCAGAATCCGGCAAAAGGTGGGCGACTGGATATCTGGCATCCGGATGGACGCAAAGTATTTCTGGAACAAGCCGAATCAATCGGCAAGGAAAACGGTGAGAATCCGCAGATTGCTTCCTACCAGATGGCCAATGAGCAACCGTTCTATGGTAAGGATGGTCTCTGCCCAACACCTTCTGCCGACGCCGCGTTTCGCAAGTGGTGTCAGCAACGCCACGGTGATTTAAAAACACTCAACCAACGATGGGGCACCAACTACACCACATGGCAGCAAGTCGAACAGCCGCTCTCTGCACGTCAGTTGCAGGTCGTGCAAAGCCAGGAAAAACTCAAAGGTGCCGACGCCATTGCATGGACCGCGGTGTATGGCAAGATGAGTAAGCAGGTTCAAACGCTGATGCAATCGGTCCCAGGGCGTGGCATGGACTGGTATCGCTGGCGCACCGAAGCTTCTCTGGAAATGTTCACGCAGTTCCGTGAGCAGGCACGCAAGCACGATACCAAGACGCTCTACAGCACCAATCTCTGTTGGCCGAACTTCTGGCCGCAGATGGCCATGCCGTTTTTCCGCGCAATGGATGTCACCATGCTCGATATGGAGTATTCCGCTGGTCAGAAACGTGGACTCGGTAACCCGCAGGAAATGATGGAAATCATGGAGATGTTCGAGTCCAACGCACCGGGTAAACCGATGTGGGGCATCGAAGTCTACGTCCAACCCCAATGGCCCGCAGCATCGGCAGAACTGCAAAACTGGGGACTTTTAGCTCATGGCATGACCAATAACCTGATCTTCGGATGGCGTCCGTACTCTGATCATGGTCGCGTTCGTGGCACCCGCGCTTGGGAAAAAGACAAAGCGCATCCCATGTGGTTTCTTATTGACAACGACGGAACGCGCTTGCCGAGTTTCGATGCAGTCGAAAAAACCAAGGCACAAATTCATCAGTTCCATAAGCGCTATGACGGCTTGTCTCTCAAACGTTATCCGACCAACATCGGCATATACGTCTCCGATGACACGTCAGAATATCTGAGCTACATGACAGCCAATCGTCCGTACAATATCCCGTTGACCGCATCGCGTAACACGCTCATTTACCTGATGCGCATGGCTGGCTTACAGGCGGACTATCTGGATGATCAGTTACTCGAATCAAAACGCAAACAGTATGACACGTTGATTCTTCCCCCGACGCCGTTGCTCAGTGACAAAGCTGCAAAACAAATTGCTGACTTTACACAACGCGGTGGCAAACTCATTCTTGTCGGAGCAGCAGGGCAACTCGACCCCTGGCTTATTCCCGTCTCCCCATTAGGTGGTAATGCATGGGCTGATTTGAACTGGATCGCGCCGGACTATCAACATCGACAACTGCAAAGCAACGGTCATTTCCGTGGCGTTAATCCCGGCAATATCTCCAACGCCAAATCAATCGTGGACTCACACAACCAAACCATCGGGTGGCATAAAACATGGGGGCAAGGTCACGTCTATGTCTACGCCGTTTACCCTAGTTTTTACGTGCAAAATCCACACATGCCAATCGACATGCATCAGTGGATGCAGCGCATGATCGAACTGACGGACTTGCCGGTCAACGCACGTTGGATCAACGACCAAACACCGGTGTATGACCCAAAGGTCAAGCATGGCAAAGGTTCACCGGTGGTGGAAGTTGTCCTGCGTAGAAAGTCCGACAAGGAAGTCTTTGCCTTTGTACTCAATCAGGGTGGCCAAGGGGAAGGCCGCATGCAATGCAATCTCCCCGGCAACTGGCAGATCACCGATGTCCTCACCGACCAAGCCATGCAACCAATTCGCGAGCACAATAAAACGTCCGTGAAGCTGTCGCTGCCTGACTTTGGTTACCGTGTCTTTCGCATGGTCAAGACGGGTTCGTGATGTCGTTGATGTTTACTTGTCTGCTTTGTTGGTGACGATGAACTTGGGATAGTTTTTCATCGCATAGCCATGCTCACAGCCTTGACGGGTTTCGATGGTCTTTGGGCCGGGGAAATTGTTGTAGGCAATCCACACACCTGAGGGTGGGCAGACATAATCACCGAGGTTGGCAACGATGTACAGACTGCATTTGGGGTTGGCACGTTTGAGCAGATTGATCGGATCGTAATACAGCAGGGCGGGTGTGTACTTGACGTACCAGTGTCCGACAAGTCGGCCCAATTCCGTGCGCCCAAAATCACAGCACCACGGTGACCATGCCCAACATTCTGAAACGTCGGTATCCAAACCGGCTGCGACGAGGGCTTGAAGTCCGCCCTGGCTACCGCCTGCTGCTTTGAGATCTTTGCCGTTCCATTGGGGGAGTGACTTGACGAATTCCAGTGAACGCATGACGCGGAAATACATGCCACGGAAGTAGGTCGTCTTGGGGTCTGAATTCTCTTCCTGGCTGAATGCATAGCCTTTGAGTTTGCCTTGTTTGAGTTCGTTGTAATAGGCTTGCGGTTTCCCGTTTTCGATGCCATGCGCATTGATGTTCAGGTAGATTTTGTCATAGCCTTGATTGAGTCGATAGTTGGCACTGCGGACACCATAGCCGTGATAACCCACTTCCGCAGGCAATGACGCGTCCTTGGCATTCTTGGGCATCACCAAATAGCCCGACACGGGCATACCACCGGCACAGTCGATTTTCACATCGTATGCAACCGCTTTGTTATCTTCAGCGATCTGCACCTTTTCCAATACTTTCAACGGGACCGAAGCGAGTTCCTTTTTTTCTGACTCCCAGAACGCATCAAAGTCCGACGGTTCATCAATGCCCTTGAGTGTTTCGGGAGCCACGCAGGCACCGCCATCAAAGAACACGGGTTTGTCCTTGCCTTTGACTTTTGTCATCGCCTTGCGACCATCAGGATCGGTTGCTGTGACATACAGACGCATAAAACCAGGCTGATTCATGGAGGCGGTAATCTGAGCACCGTCCTTGGTTGAGATGGCTGAACCCTTTTCCGTGATCCCGTCATCTCCGGTACGTTCCCAACTCAGAACGCAGTCTTCAACAGGTTGATCGTCTTTGAGCAGCTTGATGGTGAACGTCATTTTCTCACCCGGCTCAAAAATCGCAGTCTCCCGATTCAGACTGCCCCACATTTCATAACTGTCCTGAGCATTTGCAACACTGTGACTGGCAATCACAAGTTGGCATAGAGCGATCAAAACAAACAGCATTAAACGACGAGAGATGTGGACTGCGTGCATGGTGGTTGAGTTCCTGTTGCTGAGATTCAGATGTTTGTATCTGTTATTTATAACAAGTTCATCCGGCAATAGCATGGATGGTTGAGTCAGCGCAATCAATATGACATACCGCGACATTTGTGTTTGCCAGGAACAACGGGTTCTGACACACGTGAATACGAATGATTGGGGTGTGATGAAAAATTTATCAATTAAAAATTTTGATTGACTAAAAATAATTGCGTGTTACCATCAACTCCATGGAACAGGATTATCGAGACATGCTCAAAGCTCATGGTTTAAGCGTGACCTCTGTTCGGCTTGCCATGCTTGGGGTGTTGGATGGGCATGCTCATGCCGACGCCGAGGCGATTTTTAACGCTGTTTTCAAAGAAATCGCCACGACATCCAAGCAGGCGATATACAATAACCTTCACACGCTCGTGGCTCACGGTCTGATCCGGGAGATCAAACCCAAGGGGTTATCCTGTCTTTATGAGCTTCGCGTGGGGGACAACCATCATCACATCGTTTGCAGGTCTTGTGGCAAGGTGGTGGATACCGATTGCGTCGTGGGGGCCAGGCCATGTTTAAAACCCAAAGATCATCACAACTTTCAAATCGATGAAGCTGAAGTTACGTTCTGGGGCCTTTGTCCCAGTTGTCAAGAATAACCAACCGACCAAGGAGACTCAGATATGAGTGATAGTGGCAAATGTCCATTTCATCATGGTGCAACAACCAGCAGCGGTACCACCAATTCACACTGGTGGCCTAACGCACTGAACCTCGACATTCTGCATCAACACGACACCAAGACCGATCCGATGGACCCGGATTTTGATTACCGTGAAGCAGTCAAAACACTGGACTTTGAAGCACTCAAGCAAGACATGCGCGATCTGATGACCGACAGCCAACCCTGGTGGCCGGCAGACTGGGGACACTACGGGGGCTTGATGATCCGTATGTCCTGGCATGCAGCGGGAACCTACCGCATCGCTGACGGTCGCGGTGGCGCAGGGACGGGCGATCAACGTTTTGCACCGCTGAACTCCTGGCCGGACAACGTGAGTCTGGACAAGGCACGCCGACTGCTCTGGCCGATCAAAAAGAAGTATGGCAACAAAATCAGTTGGGCGGACCTGCTGGCTTTAGCGGGGACCATTGCCTACGAAACCATGGGACTTAAAACCTACGGCTTTGGCTTTGGGCGTGAAGATACATGGCATCCGGCAAAGGACATTTACTGGGGTGACGAAAAGCAATGGCTTGAACCCAGTGAAGCACGTTATGACAATGTCGATCAGGCCGAGACGATGGAAAACCCCTTGGCTGCAGTGCAAATGGGTTTGATCTACGTCAATCCCGAAGGTGTCAATGGTAAGTCCGATCCGCAAAAGACGGCTGATCAGGTCCGTGAAACCTTCAAACGCATGGCCATGGATGACGAAGAAACCGTCGCCTTAACTGTTGGCGGTCACACCGTTGGCAAGACACATGGCAACGGTGATGCAAGCAAGCTCGGTCCCGAACCTGAAGCCGCTCCCATCGAGCAGCAAGGCTTTGGCTGGAAGAATGACCAGGGCAAAGGCATGGGGCGCGACACCATCACCAGTGGCCTGGAAGGTGCATGGACTACCGAACCGACCAAGTGGGACAACGGTTATCTCAAGTTGCTGCTGGGTTACGAATGGGAACTGACCAAAAGTCCGGCAGGTGCATCACAGTGGCAACCCATCGACATCAAGGAAGAAGACAAGCCCGTGGATGTCGAAGATCCTTCCATTCGATGCATGCCGATGATGACCGATGCGGATATGGCCATGAAGGTCGACCCGATCTATCGCAAAATCTGTGAGAAGTTTTACAACGACTTTGATTACTTCTCAGAAACGTTCGCCCGCGCCTGGTTCAAACTGACCCATCGTGATATGGGCCCCAAGTGCCGCTACATCGGCCCGGATGTCCCCAATGAAGATTTGATCTGGCAGGACCCGGTCCCCGCAGGCAGCACCAGCTATGACGTGGATGCGGTCAAAGCCAAGATCGCAGCCAGCGGTTTGAGTGCCAATGAGATGATTGCTACCGCATGGGACAGCGCCCGCACGTTCCGGGGTTCGGATATGCGTGGTGGTGCCAACGGTGCCCGGATTCGCTTGGCCCCACAGAAGGATTGGGAAGGTAACGAACCCAAGCGTCTTGCCGAGGTGTTGGCAGTGCTTGAACCGATCGCAGCCGAAGCCGGCGCCAGTGTTGCGGACATGATCGTGCTTGCAGGTAACGTCGGACTTGAGCAGGCGATCAAGGCTGCGGGGCTCGATATTGCAGTGCCCTTTGCACCCGGTCGTGGTGATGCGACCGCTGAGATGACCGATGCTGAGTCCTTTGAATATCTCGAACCGGTGCATGACGGTTATCGCAACTGGGTCAAAAAAGAATACATCGTCAGCCCCGAAGAAATGCTGCTTGACCGCACGCAACTCATGGGTTTGACCGCCAAGGAAATGACCGTGCTCATCGGTGGGATGCGCGTGCTCGACACCAACTACGGCAGCACCAAACACGGCGTGTTCACCGACAAGCCTGGCGTGTTGAGTAATGACTTCTTCGTCAATCTCACCGACATGGCTTACACTTGGAAACCGGCGAGTAAGAGTACCTACGACATTGTCGACCGCAAGTCCGGTGATGTGAAATGGACCGCGACACGTGTCGATTTGGTCTTCGGTTCCAACTCCGTGTTACGTTCGTATGCAGAGGTGTATGCCCAGGATGACAACAAGGAAAAATTCGCCCGCGACTTCGTTGCAGCCTGGACCAAGGTCATGAATGCGGATCGTTTTGATTTGGAATCTTGATCCATCTAGCAAAATCCGGTTTAACGATGCGCAGCTATGACGTTGTTTGAATCGGAGTCTATCATGACAATTCAAACGGTCCTCCTATGCAATCGGAGGACCGTTTTTTATTGTCCACGCAACGGTTCTCAAATCCTGTTCGTCAGTCCAAACCGCCAGGTTGTACAACGTTACTCAGAGTCGTCATTGAATAACGCAATCGCCTTGTCTTTGAGTTCCTTCGAGACATTGGAATTGTGGCGATTGATCAGGTTCACGTATTTGTCTCTGGTTGTCGTGTCGATATTTTTGAGAATGCCACGTTTGATCAGGAAACGAATGGGTTGCAGTGGTCCTTCCATGTCGTATTTGGAATAGCCAACGTTGATGGACCGATGATTGAGATAGGATCCCAAAACGGTCAGGCCGTGTTGATCGGTATGTTGGATATCAGCTCCCAATGCCAACAACTGATCGAAGAGATCTTCATTTCGCCATGAGTCTGGTGTATAGAAGCGTCGGAGCAAGTGATTTCTGCAAGTCTGGTAGGCATAGAACAGAACCGTCTGGCCGTTTTCATCCACCGCATTGATATCGTAACCTTCATCATTGATCATCTGCTCGAATCGTTGGAACTCATCGCGAGCCAGGGCTTCAATCAAGTTGGTGGCATCCTGTTGCGGGAGTTTTCGTTTTTCAAAGACATTGACAATGTCTGCCTGATTGTAATGCCGGGCCAGTTCCAGAGCCGTGAATGATTTGGCGTTGATGCTCCGCCAATTGGCGCCGCGATCAAGCAAGAATTCCGTCACTGGTACGTGACCATTGGCACTGGCATACATCAGGGGCGTCCAGCGATCATGACCCGTCGCGCTGATGTTGCATCCTGCATTAAGAAGCCTTTGCACCAATTCCAGATCACCGCGGCTTGCAGCATACAACAATGGATCAGACGTAAGACGATTGCCCGAGGAACCGTTTGAACTGGAATTGTTGTCGCGCCATGTCAGGTATAACATGGCCTTGTCATGCTCATCGACCTTGACAGCATCAACAATCATGCGATCCAGTGTTGAATCATTCAGATCATCAGGTCGTGGTTGAGTGGCAATGAGGCCCGATGATTTGTTTTGATTGTCCAGGTAAAGTTTCAGGAGATTCCGAGTTTGGGGGCGGCGTGCCAGGCTCAGGGCGGTTTGCCCATTCCTGTCCTTCATCGAGAGATCCGCATTGGCCTGCATCAGCAGGTAACAAGCCTCGGTCCGACCAGCTTGGGCGCACAGCATCAGTAAGCTCTGGCCTTCATCGTTTCGTTGGTTGATTGGATAGCCGTGCTCAATCAGCCAGTCGATGGTTTTCAAATCATCCGTTGTGTCACGATGCAATACGGATAACGGGGTGTGTCTGGCGACATCCCATCCCTGCTTAAGAAGCATGTCCAGCAACCTGGTGTCTTTCACGGAAAAGACAAGCTTCAACAGTTGCGGGTCATTGGGATGATTGATCTGAGAGATCGTCTGGGCAATAAGGGATTGATCATCCAAAGCAATGGCTATTTTGAGCATCAACGCAACAGGTTCCGAACCAGGCTGATCGTTAAGCCATCGGACACATTCACTCACACGTTGCGGGTTAATGGGCACATTCAGCGTGCGATACTCAGAAAGGTTAATGGCAGTCAGATCGATCATACTTGATGTAAGTAATGCTTGCAGGTAATCGGGCTGATGACTGGATAGTGCTGCAATGAGCGTGTTTTCGTCCTTGATCGGTATTCCGTCATGATGCTTGCAAAGGTGATTAAACAGTGCTTGATCATCCATCAGAATCGACATCGTCAGTGGTGTGAGTGTTTGGGACTTGTAGTTGCCCGGGGACATGTTGTGGGGGTGATACCACAAACGCATGCTCTGATATTGACCGGGCGGATCATACTTTGCCAACGCATTGTAAATCTCAAATTGATGGTTGGCTTGAGCCATGCGTTTGAGTTCGCCATAGTGACGGGCTTTGTGTTCCCATTGTTGTTGTTTTCGATACAGCCAGTATCCGTTGCGAAGTTCTTCATAGCGTTTTTTGCTGAATTCACTGGGTGGATCCAATGCGCAGAGACGAAGCAGTAACTGGAACACTTTTGGACGTCTGAGCGTCAATGCCTGTTTCAGTGGGATGATTAACTCTGACAGGTCATAGCCAGTTTCCGGATACATCGCGCCAGCGAGTTTCATAAACTGTTTATCAGTGCTATGGAACATAGCAGCCTTGAGAATCTGCTGTCCAAACCGGGTTTGATTGCGGTTTTTGCGTTGATATTCCCCGGCCCATTGGATCACTGGTTCCAGTTGGCCGGCGTAGGCAAGACGTATGGCCTGGTGCTTGTCCCGCGTGTCTGCAATACCGCCAAGCGGTTGGTCCCTATTCCATCGGATATCAAGGGGCTTCTGTGCGTCCGGATGATCGGTCAGTAAATCGATCAAGAGTCTGGTTGTGTTCAAATCAACAACTGCCCAGAGATGTCCATCAGCGGCGTTGATCGCAAGTAAATCACCGGGCATCGTGAAACGTTGTGTAATCGCCTGTTGCTGCATGTCCCAGACCAGGATATAGCTATGCCAATTCACAATGGACTCATTGGAAGTGTTACGCGGTTGCTGATGGTGAGTTACTTGTTTGGCTTGGCGGTAAGCCAGGTAAAGTCGTTGGGAGTCAGCTGCGAGCATGTCGGGTTGAATGTCCATGGGCAGCTTCCAGGTATGTGCCTGCTGACTTTGCATATTCAAATGGATCAACTGATTTTGGGTCGTTAGGTATAGATCGTTTTGATGACTGGTTGATTGTTGAGCATGGATCGAGGTGTAGGATCTTTGTATGTATTGACCATTGGGCATGGTGAAACCCGGCTTGGTGAGTTGATCGCCAAGTTGTCGGTGCAGGATCTCTCCGAGTATTTCGACTTTGCCTGTGTTAAAGTCGTAGAGAAAACGGTCATCAAGAAAGATCCACTGACCGAGCGCCTGCATGTTTTTACCATTGGGCTGGAACATTCCTTGTATCTGTCGATTAAGTTTTCTCTCGATGATTTTATGCGTGTTCAGATCAATCAAACTGATCCGATGATCCGAATGACAGACGATCAGTTGATCACCGATGCGTGTCATGCCGGTGGTTGACGTGTTGGCCAAGCCTTCTTTGAGCCCAATTGAGATACGTTTACCGGTGTCCAGATCAATGACGATAATACCGTTTTGTGAAAGATAGGCTTTGTTCTGAAAGATGATCAGATCATTTAAACCTTTGGCTTGATTGTGTGGTTGTTCGCTTGTCATGGAACTTTCAAACGCAGCATTGAAAAAGCAGGCGTTCTGATCCGTTTCAAGCACACCGACGTGATCATTTTCAACGACCAGTTTGATGGCACGTGAATTGCTTGCATGATGACCATCGTGTTGTCTTGTCATCACCTGCAGGTTTTGATCATGGACCACCGGCCAGTGTACCTGAGGGATATCCAATGTCTCTGCAGGATGTGCAGGCGCTTGCTGCCACGTAATGATGCCTGAACCAGGTCGACGATTTGGCGGATGTTGGCTATTGAGCTTGCGATGGACGGACTTGAGAATTTTTGGGTCAACCTCAGGGCCATCAGAGAGTGTCTGAGCAACTGCTGTGGTTGAAGCTGCAGTTTGCTTTCGGAGCGTCTGGGCTTGGCGTTGTTGCCGCTCTTGATGTCGTTTTTCAACATCAGCAACATATTGTTCATAAGTCTGCTGTTCGCGAGCAATCAATTGTTGGATGACCTGTTTTGTACGTCGGGTGTCCTGATTGTCGAGTGGTAATTGATCGATCGTGTGCTCGAGACTGCTCAGAGACTTGAACAAGTCAGCACGATTGTACTTTTCCGATTGATCCAGAATCGTTGGCAGGAAACGTTCAAGACGGTTGCATCGCTCCAATGTCTGCGTGAACGAATTCTTCATCACATCCAACGGCATATCCAACGGAAAGATGAATTGCGCAAACGTCCAGTTCAAACCCATGTCATTCGTATTGCGTGTTGATTTGAGATAAAAATTGGCTTTGACATGATCATTGAGTTTTCGGAGATAGCTCGTGGTTTCATAGGCATATTCCTTGACCGGGGCCAACGGAAACCGCGTGAAGAAATCCTCCCAGCGATCAAGCTCTCTACGCGAATTGCGTGTCAGACCAGGTGAAGTTCTGTAATTGGCATAGGATTCAAATTTCGCACGCTCAAGCGCAATCTTGTAGTCCGTCGGATCAAAAAACAGGGCCAGATCGATTTGATCTCGTTTGTATTTTGCATCGCCGCGGAGTTCGGTAATCAGGCTATGAGCAATGTGTGCATTGAGTCCTTTGCAGATGGTCTGCGAACGTGTCGGGTTGAGTTTGCTTTTGAGTTCATCGATCGTCTGATGCATGGCCGTTTCAAATTCAGCGATCCTTGTTTGATGTTCAGTTTGCGTTGGCAGATTCAGGCCATCCCAACTGTAGAGCTTGATGGTGACTGGGATGTCATCCACGGGCGTATTGTCCGGGTACTTGCCTTCGGCGTAATAACCCCAGAGATATTGGTCAGCAACATACTGCCAGGCGTTGGGATCATGCTCCGCCAGCCCGGTGATACCCATAGCCTGTTCCTGGCCGGTATGTTCAAGGCCGGCAATTTTCAGGACGTGGATGTTGGATTGATTCGTCCACTTTTCGATGTTCTTTCGAAACGCCGTTTGATAATGTGTCAAGCGTTGGGAACTGGAGCGGTTGTGTATAAACAATGGGGCGATCAGTAGCTTGTCAGCGAGTTGCCTGCGTTGGATGATGGCTTGTTTGACCAATGCCGGTGCAGTCTGGTTGATCAGGGAAACATCTTCTTGAGTTGGGGCGAAGTGCCCTTCGTAGTGGGCCTGAAGTTTGAGGTCTTCCTGCACCAGGATATTGGTATGAGCCGTATCAATGACCTGCATTTTCAATGTGGTTTGTTTGCTGTCTTTGTCTTGAACCACAATGTGACGCAGGATCATGTCTGCCTTGAGAATCGCCCCAAGGCGCATGCTCTGGTTGGCATCCATCCCCAGGGACAACGTCATTTCGCTGATCGCCTGCTTGATCTGTTGTCGGTCGACAAGTCGGACGCCCGATACATCAATCAGTGATGCCATCGTCAGGTCAGCAAGATTGACCGAAGCCAATTGGTTGCGATACCAGTTGGGGTTCAACTCGAATGGAGTGACCAGCAGGGTGCTTTGTGTCTCGGGAGTGGGGGCCTTGGCACGTTGGATTTTTTCAGCCGAGTCAATGAACGCCTGTAATTCTTTGGGTGACTGTGCGACGGATCGTTTGTAGCGATAGTTTGATGCGGTGACTTTTTGCCGATCATTTTGGTAGGCACTGTTACGCTCTGCGATCATCTTCTGAATACGCTCTTCAGAGACACCACTTTTACGCAGGTTTTCAATGACAGTCTGCGGCAGGGGGGGAGGCACTGCTGGTTTAGCTGCAGGTCGATGCTGTCTTGGCTCGGGTTTGCTGTCAAAAAGCCCCATGGTGTTACAGATGGTGTAAACACAAGCACTCAGACTCCCGACAATAAAGACCGTCAGCACAATTTTTTTAATCAGATTGGTCATTTATCACCCCCGTTCTCCAACAACTGTTTGGCAGTCGAGACGGCCTGGGTGATGATCTTCTGGATGTCAGGTGTGCTGTACTGCCTGGCATATTCGATAATATCTATCTGATGGGTATTCTCGTAGAGGTTGTCGAAGTCAACGCGATGAAGGTCGGATAGTAAAATCTGAATCATTTCCACATCACTCTTTTTCACAGCAATCGGCAAGGCGGTCCTGCCCACCGGTACACCGAGTTTGAGTATGGCTTTGACGAAAGCATGAGCTTGTGCTGACACGCCGCGACTCACCGGGTCGTGATGCAGTGTGTTTGTTTTCTGAATTTTGTAACCGTATTCAATGAGCCAATTGACGAACTGGACTTTCCGAATATGTGAACCTAACAACATGTAGATTTCCCGGTTGAATTCCGGGGTATTGATGTCAACACCTGCAAACAGGCAGTCATTGACTTGCGACCATTTTCCCTGTTTGATTGCGTTGCGCATTCTATTTTCCAGAACTCGATTGTGTTCATATGCAATGAAGGTTTCAAAGTTGGCATCTGTAATAATGCGGACCTGATCCAGTTGCCCGCGATGTTGCGCAAACTTCAAGGCGTGTTTGATAAAATCAGTCCGACAGGTTTGGCTGATGGTTGGTGCAAGGACTTTGAGCTTTACGGTATCTGCTTCAAGAATGGTGTCGATGATGCGTTTTTCCTGCTGATCGGTCTGGGTGTTTTCCGACCATCGCGTGATCTGAAGCAGTGCCCGGGCGCAATCCAGATGATAAATGTCAAAAGCAACATCCATTGCCGTTTCTTTGTCACTGCGATTGATGGCCATCCCCAGCTTGCCGAATGTCAACACCAGGTCCGGGCGATTGTGTTTGATGGCAAAGTACATCAGCCAACCCGGGACCAGATCGTGATCCTCTGGGCGCAATCCTTTATCAACAAGGTGTTGGAAAATCTCGAATCGTCCGTTGTACAGTGCCCAGCCCAAGGGTGTGAGATTGATACGGTTGGTGATTTTTACATCCGCGCCGTTGGCAATCAGAACATCCAGACAGTCGGTAGCACGGTTGATTGCAGCGAAATGCATCGCTGAGTTACCGCCTTCATGGTTGGGTAATCTTGCATCCAGTGGGACACCTGCCTTGATTGCTCGCTTGATGAAATCAGCATTGTTTTTGACGCAACCTGCCATCAAGGTGGTATACCCGAAGTCGGTTTGATCGTTGGCATCCGCGCCATTTTCCAGCAGCCAGTCGACGATTGTCGTGTGTCCTTGATTCAATGCTGTGATCAACGCGGTAAAACCTTTTTCCGTGCGTGAACGGATGTACGGTCCATCCTGGTTGAGTGTCTTGAGTTTTTGCAGATCACCATCATGGACTGCTTGCCACCAGACCTTTGGTGCGGTTTTGATAGCTTGAAACTGATTGAAGTCGGGTATCGCCTGGGCAAATGTATGGGATGCCTGATAGGAGATCAAAATCAAACTGATCATGCCGACGGTCAGTCGACATGTCTTGAGACGCTCAATTGGCATGTGTTTTCCCCTGAATGTGAAGATGTGACGAATATGGGTATTATACAAAATAGTGTTTTGTTTTGTTGAGGCCTTCATTTCGGGTTTACTTGGTTGATTCAGACACTTAAACTTGAAATGAACGAACCGCACGGGTGTGATTCAGTTCATATCACAGTTCGATTTTTCCCGGGGATCTGCACATGCTCCAATACGTACTACTGCTGACACTGCTCAATGGAACGCATCATTTTGCGCAGCAGACCGTACAGGTGGATCTCCAATTCAATGGCATCCAAACACAACAGGTCAGTTCCTTGCGATGGCAATTGACTTGGGAAAATCAACAGGTGATATCCGATGCAATACTCACATTGAAGCAAAACACAGCTCACGTGAAGTTTGAACTGCCCAAGGTCCGTGCTCGTACGGTCTTGCAGTGGCAATATCAATGGTTCGTCGATGGCAAAGTTGTACAGCAGGATCGCGTGAAACTGTTTGTCTATCCCAGGGACACATTGCATCAAGACTTTGGTCGATTCAAAGCGATGTCACTGGTTTTGATCAGCGGTCAAGATGGCCTTGGCAAGTTACTCACCGCCGAAGGTGTTGCGAGTCGGACTTGTTCCAGTTTCAATCAGGTTGGACTCAAGCGTCCTGATTATCTACTGGTCGATTCGCAGTATGTCAGTCACTCAGCGTTTGCACTCACACCACGGATTGAGCAACTGGTTCGATCCGGGACGCAGGTCGTCATCTTTGCCAATGACAAGCTAAGGACGATGACGAATCTGCCTGTTGCGCTGCAAACACTCAAGCCAACACAACCCCTGGAATGGACCAAGCATCATCCACTGCTTCACGAACTGTACCTTGATGATTGGTTGGTTGAATCGCAAAAGGCGACAGTTTTGCAACTGGATGTGGAGCAACCGGTACAGGAGTTGGTGTGGCTTAAGGCGCCCGAAGAGTCTCAAAGACTCGACAGTCTTGTCACGATTGAACAAATGGGCAAAGGTCGGATCATCTACTGGCAACTACCCATGGGAGATTGGCAGACGGATCCACGTGCTCAGCAGGTTCTGGTTAACTGTCTGGGATACCTGGCATCGCCCATTACTCCGACACCTTCGCGCAAGATTCGTAATCAAAACCGACCCCAAACCATCAAGTCGGCGATTCCAACCATTCACTATAACGCATCTAACTAAATTGAGGTTCACCATGAAACGTACAACAATGTTTTCGAGTCTGATGATCAGCATGCTCATTGCAGGCACACTCACCGCAGCACCTGTAGAGCCGATCACCGTGACGGTCTTTCCTTTTGACACCAAGGCCACCGGCCAGGAAGACCTCGGTGAACAGATCAGCCAACTTGTCGAGGCGCATCTGAGCCAGGCCGATCAGATCAAGCTGCTTGACCGCAAGTACCTTGAGAAAATGCTTCGTGAACAGGAACTCAACCTCACCGGCATGGTGGATACCGACTCGGCTATCAAAGTTGGTAAGCTGGTTGGCGCTCGCATCATGGTCATGGGCAAAGCTTTCCAATTAGGTCAATCCATTTTCATGACCGCCAAGATTCTGGGGACGGAAACCAGTTTGGTGCAGATGGTTTCCGTCAAGGGCAAAACAGATCGCGATATGGGGGAGATGGTCTTTGAACTGGCAGAAAAAGTGCTGCAAACCTACCAGGAAAAAGCCACATCACTGGTGGCCGAGTCCAAACCCCAACCCACTTTTGATGTCTACAAGAAACAGTTGCAGGGCAAGACACTGCCCAGTGTGGTCGTGGCGGTACCTGAAGAACACATCGCAGCAGTCCGTCCCGCCCAGGCCGATCCTGCGGTGGAAACTGAGATCAAGAAGATTCTCCTGGATTGTGGCCTGACGGTATATGATGTGGATACCAACAAACTCACAGCTCATTTAAAACGGTCCAAGATGCGCAATTGGCCGGATGATGCTGCCAAAGCCGACTGGATCATTGCCGGTGAAGCCTTCAGTGAATTTGGCGCCCGTATCGGCAATCTCAATAGTTGTTCGGCCCGTGTGGAACTCAATGTCATTGATGCCAAGACCGGGAAGCTGGTCATGTCAGACCGTGAAATGACCCGTGCGGTGGATCTGGGTGAAAATCTTGCCGGCCGCAAAGCCTTGCAATTGGCTGCACAACGGATTTCCATGCGACTGCTGGAGAAAATCCAACAGCATGCCAAGTAAGTCCGATGTGATAGTAGACTGGATTTCAGGGCGTGGTGATCGTGTTTTGATGCGGTGTCCAGAAGCTTGAAAATGATGCATTGACGGATGAGGGATTCTGGATGCAACGAAGGTCTTTGTTCGCCAAAAGGATACAAAAAACCGCTATCGGATGGACAACGGGCACCGGATTGACGTTCGGTGTTCAAGTAAGCACGCGTTTTTACTGGAATTGGTTTTATGGGTCTGATGCAATGGGCTGAAAATAGAGATCAGCCAATGCCAGATGGGCAGCATTACAGGCACTGCGGGTACCAGCTTCTGGCCAGAGATCAAATTCAATGCGCTGGATCAATTGCTTAAGAAGATATCGTTTGGTTTGATTAATTGTTTGGTGGATCAAGTTCTGGCTGTGAGGTAAATGACTGGCCATGATGACATGCGAAGCCCTGGTGAAATTGATGACATTAGCTATCCCCATCGCCAGCAAATCGATCATTCTTGTCATGGCGGGATGATCCAACATGTCATCAGCCAAGGCCTGCGCCAGTTTGATTGGCAAGCCATGAGCTTTTAAATCCACCGAATCGCAAATGCGCTCCAGGCAACCTGTCCCTCCACAGTAACAGGTTTGAGTGGGCACATTCATGCGCATATGCCCCAGTTCGTTGGCACCGCTGATGCACCCGCGATTGGGGATGCCGTTAACAATGAAGCTTGATCCCATTGAGCCGTCTTCAAAGAAAATCAATAACGTATCTTCTTCGGGAGGGCATTTGGCGTTAAGCAGCCAGCGTGCAGCGATCGCATACGCTTCAGGTTCGATGCTGATCGTCACATCACCTGCTGCGCGATAGAGATTCGCCAGTGACACGGCATGTTGCTTTTTGAATGCCTGAGAGAGAACGCTCTGTTTTTTTTCACGGTCGATAAAGCCTGGGATGGAAACGCCGATACCCAGTGTTTGCTCATTAATCAGTTCTTCAAGCATCTGTTGAGCTTTGTCCATCAGCGATCGTGTCGAGGTTCTGCATTTCAAAGGGCGGGTCACTGGTTTGCCGTACAGGTCAAACCGACCGATTTCCAGTGCCTGGGGTTGCAGCGACAAGCCAATGACATGTCGCGTCTGCGTGTCGATCTGCAATGGGGTGCGTGGACGGCCGACACTTTTGGGATTGGGAGCCTGCTCCTGGATAATGCCATGCGTCAAAAGCTCGGTCATATCGTCATAAACCGTATTTCGCCGAATTCCCAGTTTCTCCACCAGTTCCGTTCGACTCAGAGGGCCTTGGGTAAACAGTGTGAACAATTGCTTTTTTTGTCGCGCGTGTAATTGCATGTGGGGTGAATCATAGCATTGTTGGCAGCAAAGAGAAGACTTGACACAATAAAGAACATGTCCGATCATAATTAGGGGCGTGATTCAAACAGTCATATCAAACGTTATTGACAAGTGTAATGAAGGTGGTAAACAACATGATCAAATCCATTAGCTACTGGTCCTTTGAACAGGGCTTGGCAGGGACGCACCCCATTGACCTTGCGTTGGCCCAAGCTTCCGAAGCAGGCTTTGAAGCCGTGGAACTGGCGATTGGTGCAGACGGTGCTTTTCACGTCGACATGACCGAGACACAATGCAGCGCGATCAGCAAGCAGATTGCACAGTCCGGCATCGGTGTGCCAACCGTGGCTGCCGGTTTGAGTTGGGGGTGCAATCCGGTCAGTGATGAAGCATGGGTGCGTGAGCAATCCATCCAGATGCATGCCAAAGCACTCAGGTTGACCGGTGCCATTGGCGCCAAAGCCATGTTGATGGTTCCCGGTTATATCGGTGGACCGATTGGTGCAGGTGGCCCGGTTCGGTATGACAAGGCATTGGATCGGCTGCGTGATGCCGTTGATCAATTGCTGCCTGTTGCTGAGCAGGCCGACGTCGAACTGTGTCTGGAGAATGTCTGGAACGGCTTGTTCTATTCACCTTTGGAGTTCAACCGTTTTATCGATTCGTTTAATGTCTCTCGTCTGGGCATTTACTTTGATGTCGGTAATCTGTTGGGCTATCACCAACATCCACCACATTGGATTGAACTATTGGCTCATCGCATCAAGCGCGTTCACATCAAGGATTACATTGAAAACTTCGGCTTTGTCGGGGGTTTTTCGTTTACCAGTCTTGACGCAGGGCAGGTGCCTTGGCAAGAAACGATGCGGGCACTTAAGCAAATCGGTTACGACCAGACGATCACAGCGGAGATGCTGCCATGGGATCCAGGCTTGCTCAAACGTACCAGCCTGGAGATGGATCGCATCATGACCCTGGTGTGATCAACAACATTGGCTGTCATGTGTCAATCGTGAATGAAAGACTTTGGGAGAAATTGCAATGATCAATATCGGTGTCATCGGCTTGGGAATGATGGGTTCAACGCATCTGGATGTCTATGCAAATCATCCGTTGGCCAATGTCGTTGCTGTTTGCGACATTAAGGAAAATATTCTCAAGGGTGAGGATAAAGCCCAGGGTAATATTGAAGGTCAGGCAGAAGGTGGATTCGATTTTCAAGCACCGGGACTCAAAAAGTACACCGATGCCATGCAGTTGATCAACGATCCAAAGGTGCAGTTGGTGGACATCTGTCTACCGACACCTGATCACGTGACATTCGGTACCGCCGCGTTGGAAGCCGGTAAGCATTTACTGATGGAGAAACCTTTGGGGCGTAATGCTCAGGAAACGCAGGCACTCATCGATGCGGCTTCCAAGGCCAAGGGCATGAGCATGTGCGCAATGTGCATGCGATTCTGGCCCGGATGGGATTGGCTTAAACAACAAGTCGAAAACCAAACCTATGGTAAAGTCCTTGCAGCCACCTTCCGTCGTGTGACTTCGCATCCAGCGCGTGATTTTTATATGGAAGGGGATTCCTGTGGCGGCGCCATTTTGGATTTACATATTCACGACACCGATTTTATCAAGCATTTATTTGGGATGCCCAAGGCGGTGTATAGTGCTGGATACCCACACCCGACGACGAGGACCGATCATGTGGTGACGCATTATCAATATGACGATATCCCATTGGTCGTCGCTGAGGGGGGATGGACCATGACCGATGGCTATGGTTTTACGATGCAGTACACCGTCAATTTTGAAAATGCGACAGCCGTGTTTGATCTGGCTCAGCCTCAACCGTTGAAAGTGATTCAAAAGGGGCAGGAACCTCAAGTCATCTTACTTGCCACGGGCATGGGGTATGAATATGAGTTGGACTATCTGCTGCAATGTCTTGATGCGGGGAAACAGCCGGACCGTGTGACGTTTGCTGATGCCGCGGACGCAGTGAAAATCGTGAATGCAGAGGCTCAAAGTATTGCGTCAGGTCAGATTGTTTCGTTGGCATAATTTTTCACATATCACCCAAGATCCAAACCGTTCCAGGGCCAGAGAGTTAAGCAAAATAGCCTGTTGAAGCATTGGGTTTATACACATTCACACATCGATTGGGTTTACGGTTCATTACCGTGGACTTCATCATTTTGTGGCTGCGGTCCTTGGGGGTCTGGGGATGAGGTGCAACTCACCCAAAAACTAACATTGAAAATGGAGTAGGATTCGGGGGAATACGCTGGCTGGCTGAATATCGTCATCATCACAATTAAGCCAATTTGTATCGGTACTGCTATTGACTATTAAGTAACACATGCGATACAATGTTGTCCCGTTTGATGAAATGGAAGTGATGATGTCGAAAGTAAACACCGTTCTTGTCTTGATGGCACACCCCGATGACGCGGAGATTCTCTGTGGGGGGACGCTGATTCGCCTGGCGCAGTTGGGGTGGCAAGTTCACATCGCAACGGCTGCCAATGGTGATTGCGGCTCGGCAGAATTAGGTCGTGACGAGATCGCGGCGGTGCGGCATCTCGAAGCCCAGGAAGCCGTTACAAAGATCGGCGGGACCTATCACTGCCTTGGGATCAGCGATGTGCAAGTGGCTTATACACCAACGAACATCTGCAAGGCGATCGATCTGCTTCGTAGGGTGAATCCCACGTTGGTGATCACGCATCCGCGGCAGGACTACATGCTCGATCATGAACAGACGCATCTTTTGGCACGGGCAGCCAGTTTTGCCTTTGCCATTCCCAATGCTTCGACATTGCCCTTGCCCGAGAGTGCAGTCGTACCCCATCTTTATTATGCCGATCCGCTGGAAGGACGCGATCCTTACTCTGGCGAAGTGGTGGAGCCGACCTCTCTGATTGACATATCCGATGTGATGCAGGCCAAGAGCCAGATGTTGGCCTGCCATGTGTCACAGCGCGAATGGTTACGCAAGCATCACGGTATGGATGAATACATTGATGCGATGCAGCGTCATGGCGCGATGCGTGGACAGCTATGTCACTGCGATTATGCCGAGGCCTTTGTCCAGCATCGTGGACATGCCTACCCGCAGAACGATTTGTTGAGTCGTTTACTTGAATCTTCAAACCTCACAACAAAAGAGGCAATTCATGACTAGAGCAATGAGTAAAGTGGCACCGGATTGGTGGGACTACACAACGTTGGATGAGCAGATTCTTTCGGATGCTGCAACGCTATCCGTCAAAGATCTTGAGCAGTTGTCACGACCTGGCTTCCAGGTGCGAATTTATGACACGCTCCAGGAGTTGTATTGCGCTCAGGCATTGGAATATATCACGGCCTGGCAGCAGTCCACGCCGGACAACCCTTGCGGGATTTGCGGACCGATTGGGCCGACGGAACAATTGCCACTGGTGGCCCAGATGGTCAACAGCATTGGGTTGGACCTGGCAAAACATGAGGCTCATTTCTGGGGGATGGACGAATGGGTTGATGCAGAAGATGAGCCCGTGGGCATTGATTTCCCATTGTCTTTTGCCAAGGCTGATTGTGATTTGTGCTTTAATCGTATTGACTCGAATTTGATGATGCCCAAGGCCAATCTGCATTTCCCTGTGGGCGATCTGTCTCAATACAGTGACAGTTATGATCAGATACGTTGCCTGGTGATGCAGGGGGGCAGGGGGAAGTCAAGCACTGGGCGTTTAACGATCCGCCCAAGCGTGAAGGGGCATACACGCAACAACCGCCTAGCCCGGAAGTCTATCGTCAACTGGGGACACGCGTGACGGACTTGCATCCGATGACCGTGATCCAGAATGCTCGGACATCCGGTGGGGGGTATGTGCCCCAGATCCCCACGCGTGCCTGTACGGTTGGCCCCAAGGAAACATGGAAGGCAGACCGCGTGTCCATCTGGCATCCGGGGCACCATGACAATCCCTTTGGCATTCGCCTTTCGGCATTGATGATCAGCAAGAAAATCGTTGACACGTCGGTTCCCATGTCTCTGTTGGCTGATCACCCTGATGTGGTCTTCAGCTATTACCGTCATGGTATCGGTGAAGTGTCTGTGCAGATGCACTAAATGATTGGATGAGCAATGATGATGATCGCAAATAGACGGTTGGATTTGCCACGGGCTCGGTATTGTCGATCGCTTTTTTTTGTGTTTGCCCTATTGTTCGGTGTGACTGTTTCGCGTGCGCATGGTGGTTGGATCGAAGACAAAGACGGTGTGACGGTGATTCATCTGACGATTGCCAATCTACCTGATCCAGCCAATACTGGCACTGCATCGCGTGCTGATGTGGCAGCCGTGCAGGCATTCGAGAATCGTTTTAGCGAGATTTTTGCCCGTAAATATGCTGTCCAATACAAAGCGAATCCTGAGGTTTACGGTCAATACAACTGGGACAACGTTGTCGTGAAACTGGAGCGTTTTGCCGGCCTTCAGGTTCAGGGGGTGGAGACGGATTTGCTGGCCATTGCAGGCGATATGGCACCGGATGTGCTGTATGTGAACTTTCGCAAAAGTGACACCTACATTCGTAACGGCTTTCTCTATCCACTGGATCAATGGCTCGATGATGTACCGCAGGATGAACTCAATGCACGGGTGCATGACAGTATCTGGCCAGTGATCAAACGTAAAGGCCACGATGGTGAGAAGCATGTCTGGGCGATGCCATATGGTGGGGCGTTGGGCAAAGTTCTGCTTTTCCGGAAGGATCGTTTTGATGAGAACAATATTCCCTATCCAGACGCAAATTGGACATGGGAGCAACTCTTCGATGCTGCTAAAAAACTGACTGATCCGGTCAGGGATTACTATGGTCTGCAATTGGGACGTGGGCAGTACGAATCGTGGTATTGGATCACCTTCCTCTGGTCTGCCGGGGGTGAGGTGATGGTTTACAACGAGCAGACCGACCAGTGGCGATGCGCTTTTAACAGTCAAGCAGCGGTTACCGCATTGGATTTTTATACGCGTCTGAGTGCTGAAAAATGGATTGATGACAATGGCATCGTGCGTCGCGGTTATAGTTCCAAAGATGCTGGCGACTCCAGCACCAAGTGGAGCCAGGGTAAGATCGGGATGCAGTTCAGTTATATCGATGAAAAACTGTTCTCGTCGATTAATCCAGATGTGACGGGCATGGTACCTGTGCCTTTGGGATACGCCAATGAGCAGGGCCAGCGTGTTCGTGGTGGTGAACTCAATAGCCGAATGTACGGCATCTTCGCGGGAGTCGATCATCCTGCGATTCGTGATGCAGCGTTTGAGTACATCTGGTTCTACGACTCGGATCAGGCCACAGCCATCAAGACAAAGATCATGGTCGAGGGTGGTTTGGGACGGTTTGTTAACCCCAAGTACCTCGAAAAATACGGCTATAAAGACGTACTGCAACTGACTGAACCCGGTTGGGCCAGGACGTTTGAAATTGCAGTGGATACCGGCAAACCTGAACCTTATGGGCGAAACAGCAATGTGGCTTATGAAATGATGTCTCTTCCAATCCAGGAAGCGGAGCAGATGCTTATCAATGGCGAACTCTCGGATGACGAGCAGGTTCGACGTGAGCAACTCAAAGCGGTCCTGGATGCTGCAGTTGCCAAAGCCAATGAGAAGATGATCGGGATTCTGACACCCGAGCAGAAGCGCAATCGTCGCATTACCGCTGCCATCGTACTGGTCGGGATTGTCATTGCGTTTGGCCTGGTGTTCCGCAAAGTGATACGAGCCTTCACCCCTCCCAGCGCCTCGGCTGACGGCAGCCAGGTTCGCTGGGGGTTTAAAAAATACTGGAACGCTTATCTGCTGTTGATCCCAGCGGCTCTGACGATTCTTGTCTGGCATTATGTCCCGCTGGACCGAGGCTCGGCAATGGCGTTCATGGACTATAACATCATGGGCGGGTCAACCTTCACAGGCTTGGAAAACTTCGGCAATGTACTTTATGACAGCCAGTGGTGGGAGTCGGTGTACAACTCACTACGCTATTGTTTTCTGGTGGTGTCACTGACCTTCCTGCCGCCGATTCTATTGGCGATTCTGTTACAGGAAGTACCCAAAGGCAAGATTCTGTTTCGCACGATTTTTTACCTGCCTGCGGTGATCACTGGTTTGGTCACGATGCTGTTGTGGAAGATGTTCTACGCACCCTCGGAAGCTGGTGCGCTCAATCGTGTGTTGATGATGGTGCCGGCAGGTGTCTATATGGTCTTGGGTCTGGTGTTGCTTTTTATCTGTGTCCAATTCGGCCGACGCTTGATTTTTCATGAGTCCACCGGACCGGGATTGGCTTTCTTCGCTGCTGGTTTGTTGCTTTGCTACGCCAGTATCTCGTTAGCATCACCGATTCTATTTCCGACCGACGAACATATGGGACGTTGGATCGTGATGTTCGTACCGCGTTTATTGAGCACTTTGCCCGAACCCTACCAGTGGTTAAGCAATAGCAACACCGCGATGGTGGCTTGCGTGATTCCCATGGTCTGGGCGGGGATGGGACCGGGCTGCCTGATTTATCTGGCCGCACTCAAGGGCATTCCCGATGACTTCTACGAAGCAGCCGATTTGGATGGTGCGGGTTTTGTCGACAAGATTCTGTTTGTGGTGTTCCCGATTTTAAAACCACTGGTGATCATCAACTTTGTCGGCGTCTTCATCGGGGCATGGATGAGTTCGGCCAATATTCTGGCCATGACCGGTGGCGGGGCCAATACTGAAGTGGCCGGACTACGGATTTTTTACGAAGCCTTTACCTATCTGAAAATGGGTCCTGCGACCGCCATGGCCTGGCTGCTGGGTTTCATGATGATCGGATTTACCGTTTACCAACTGCGTATTCTCAGTCGACTCGAATTCAAAACCACCGGCAAGAAGTAGTGCAACCTATACGGAACCTGCCCCATGTCTTTGATCTCTACAATCGGTCGAAAAAATTATCGTGTCCGTCTGCTTATCAGCGGAATCTATATGCTGTTGATTGTCGGCTCAGTCACCATGGTTTATCCATTTATGTTGATGATTGCAGGCAGCACCAAGAGTAATGTGGATGTCAACGAGATGAGCGTAATCCCTGATTTCTTAACCAGTGATGTCAAGCTCTATCGCAAGTATATTGAAAGCCTCTTTAACGAAAAGATGGTTTTGTATAAGTTGACTTACAACGTGGACGAAGCGAGTTTTGAAAGTGCAGAGCTTCCAGAATCAATCAATGATAAACTCGTCGATAGTTGGGATACATTTCTGAAACAGTCTGATTTACCGAGCTATGCCTCCACGGTGGGGATGATGAACATGCCTGCTTCCAAGGGGGTTCAGCCATTGCTGTTGCGACAGTTTATGGGGGAATTAGTAAATGAGTATGGTGGTGATATCGGACAGGTCAATCAAGCTCTTGATACACAGTATTACAGTTGGAACACGTTTACTGTTCGCCCCGAACCGTTTATTCGTCGACGTGAAATGCCCAATCCATCGCGCATTGAAAGTTGTCTTTCAGAATTCTATCAATCGGTACCGGATGCCTACCGCTTTTATCCCAGCATCCCCGGTATGTATCGATCACTTTTTCTTAAAACCCAATACACACGAAATATCAAGTCATACAACCAAGCACACGGGACGAATTATGACAGTTATGATCAAGTGCATTTAACACGTACTTTCCCAACTGATGGCACGCATGAACAGAAAGCTGATTGGGTCAACTTTACCCGGCAGACGGTCAACCTGCTTTGGCTCACTGCAATGCCTTCGGCGCGTCCGATGTACGAACGCTTTCTCAAAGCCAAGTATGCCACCCTCGACGCATTGAACCAGGCGTATGCAACAAACTACGAAAGCTTTGCCGATGTCCCCATGGCAGGCTTGCCTTACACCACGCCCCAACGCCTCGTCGATTGGCAAGGCATGATCGAAGGTTGGGTCGATCCTGGTACTGGCGAAAAATTCATCATTCCCGATGAAGCACTGATGTACGATTGCACAGACTTCCGCTTTGCTGACTACCTGCTGAAACAACATGGTTCGCTTGACAGCATTAACACCGCTCTGGGTACAGATTACACAAGCATTGCTGACATTCACCCGCCACAAAAACAGTGGCACGCGCGTTTGTTCCGCGACATTACAGGCAAACTTCGCTGGGAGTTTGTTGCACGCAATTACATCACGGTATTTAACTACATTGTCCTGCATGGTCGCGGTGTGTTTAATACGGTCGTCTATTGTGCCCTGGCGATTCTCTCTGCTTTAATCGTCAACCCGATGGCCGCTTATGCGATGAGTCGCTACAAAATGCCATCGACGTACAAGGTGCTTTTGTTCCTGATGCTCACGATGGCCTTCCCGCCGATGGTCACACAGATCCCCAACTTCCTGATGCTGCGTGAACTGGGCCTGCTCAACACATTTGCAGCCCTGATTCTCCCGTCATTGGCCAACGGTTATGCCATTTTCCTGCTTAAGGGCTTTTTCGATTCACTGCCCAAGGAACTCTACGAATCCGCAGCATTGGATGGTGCCAACGAATGGGTGATGTTCTGGCAGATTACCATGAATCTCTCCAAGCCGATTCTGGCGGTTATTGCGCTGCAGGCATTTAACCATGCCTATGCCAACTTCATGTTTGCACTGCTCACCTGCCAGGATGATAAGATGTGGACACTCATGGTATGGTTGTATCAGTTACAAGCTGGTAGTTCCCAGGGCGTGGTGTTTGCCTCTTTGTTGATTGCAGCCGTGCCAACATTTATTGTATTTGTTTTCGCGCAAAACATTATCATGCGCGGCATTGTTGTTCCTGTTGAGAAGTGATTAAATGACTGTTTCCAATTCAATCGATATTTCGTCCCAAGAAGAATCCTTTTATTCTGTGCGTTGCGGACTTGGAGAGGCTGGTAAGAAATTAGCTTCAGGCGAGGATGTGACAGTGGTTTTCTTCGGGGGCTCCATCACTTGGGGGGGGCAAGCATCCGACATTGACCAAACCAGCTATCGCGCACGGACCACCCAATGGTTGAAACAACAATTCACCCAAGCCAACATCACAAGCATCAATGCCGGGATTGGTGGCACGGGGAGTAACCTGGGGGTGTTTCGGTGTAAAACCGATGTACTGGATCACAAGCCCGACCTGGTGGTTGTTGAGTTTGCAGTCAATGATGCAGGCATGGACGATGAAAAATCCATGGAGACCTTTGAAGCAGTGCTCCGCCAATTGCTCACCTGTGAGAAGCGTCCTGATATCTGTATTGTATATACCATTGCCAAGGATCATCTTGAAAGCTGGCATGCAGGCGAGTTATCTCCCCGTGCCGCAACCCAGGAAAAACTGGCTGAACATTACAACCTTCCATCCGTACGCATGGCAAGGGGGATTGCCGAAAAAGTCTGTAAGTCCGAGGCGACCTGGGAACAGTTGATGAGTGACAATGTCCATCCCCTGGATGATGGGCATCAAGCCTACACGCAGATTCTCACCGCGGCTTTGACCAAGTGCTTTAACATTCCTGTCGGTGAGATGACACCACTACCAACGCCGTTGGTCAGTGATCGTTATGTTTCAGCAACCATGCTGGATTTGCCGCACAAAGCGGACGGTTGGCAGTGGGTCGAACTTGAGAACAAGGGCGGTTGGGAATGTTTTGACGGCTTGCTTGAAGCCGATAAACCAGGCACACAACTCACAATCAACTTCACCGGTAAGCTCGTTGGTCTGTATTACCAACTCGGCCCGGATACCGGGAATTTGTATTACCAGATTGACGATGGTCCCCAACAGTTACTCGAGCCCTTTGATAAGTATGCACCGACCTGCTCACGACCGCAGTATCGTGTCCTTGATGATCAATTAACAGACGGGCCACACACCCTTACGGTTCGCATTGCACAATCAAGCGATGAGCAATCCAAAGGCACATGGACCCGCCTGGCAAAATTGATGGTCGGATAAACATCATGCAACCAACACATCAATCAACTTTCGCGACGCAACCAAACATGCAATGGTTCATCGATGCACGCTTCGGCTTGTTCATTCACTATGGTCTGTATTCGATATTGGGTCGCGGTGAATGGGTGATGAATCGCGAACGCATCGCGCCCGATCAGTATATGAAGCTCATGGAGCAATTCACAGCGGAGTACTTCGATGCGGATGCGATCTGCAGCATGGCCAAGCAGGCGGGCATGCGCTACGTTGTGTTGACGACGATGCACCACGAGGGTTTTGCCTTGTACGATTCGGATGTCGTGCCTTATAACAGCATGAAGTCCACAGCAAGGCGTTGTCTGGTCGGCGAGTTCGTTGATGCTGCCCGTAAACACGATCTTAAGATCGGCCTGTACCACAGCCTTAACAACTGGTCATGCAAACCCGATGGCGCGGATGCCCTGGAAAACAAGGTCGATTATGACCGTTTCATCCAACACACATTTGACCGCATCGAGGAACTGGTGACGAAGTTCAACCCGATCGATGTGCTGTGGTATGACGGCTGGTGGCCGTTTAATGCTGAGGGGTGGCAAGCGGTACGCATGAACGAAATGGTTCGCAAGCATCAGCCGCACATTCTTGTTAACGGTCGTAATGGCTTGCCTGGAGACTTTGGTACGCCAGAAGGACATATGTCTGCACCGACTCCATGGCGTCCGTGGGAAGGATGTATGACACATAATGAGAGTTGGGGGTTTGTTTCGGTTGACGAGAATTGGAAGCCTGCTTCTGAAGTGATCAAGATGCTCGCCACCGCCGCACAAGGCTGTGGTAACTTACTCCTAAACGTCGGCCCCAAACCCGATGGCTCAATCCCCCAACCCTCCATTGATATGCTCAAACAGGTAGGCGATTGGCTTAACCGTCACGGTGATCGCATCTACGACACCGAGCGATTTACGTTCAATGCCAGGGAGCGTGGCGATCATCGCGGCGATTGGTACAGCCACGGTCCGTTCACCGCCAAAGGCAACAAACTCAATCTGATCGCTACCCGTTGGCGTGATGAAGGCACCATGACCCTCGGTGGTTTTGTCGACAAGGTGCAATCCGTCACGCTGCATGGCAACGATTCACAGCCGGTGTCCTTCACGCAGCAGGGCGATGTGGTCCAACTGACCAATTTACCAAAAACCAATCCCGACCCCATCTACCCGGTGCTGACATTTGCATTCGGAACCGATCGTCCGCAGCTGTATCTCACCGGCGGCATGCGCGTGCCAAAGGCCAAACATCCACCCTACGATCCCTGTCCCAGTGACATCATGTACTAAACCCAGTAGCCAGAACATGTCCCATTTAATTGAGAAATAAGCATCGCACACTTGGACACGGCAATTGGGGCTTGAATACAGATCGGATAGCATCAAGATCAACAGACATGTGTGTTCCTTCATGGGGTGTCGTTCGTGTTTCGCGTGTCACGTTTGCCGAATCGTCATGCCGAGATTACATGAGTGGGAACTGCCGTGTTTGATGGTCAATGAACATGATCGTGATGTCGAGCCAATCGCCGAAGCGGGGGTAGTCGTCCTGAAATGTCATGGGGCGGGTGTTGGTATGGACCTTGCAACGAAATATGAAGGCTGCCGTGATGCATGTGTTGACTGGATTCCGTCAAACTAAAACATCCTTCTCCAACCGATCTCAGAGGATATTCATTTATTGGTTGTGGTGTATACGAAGTGAGAACCATGAGGAACGCCTTTGTCATCGCGATGGAGGTCTTTGGCTTGCTTGAAGAGCGTGACTTCTCCTTTCCCTACTCAATGAGTATAAACACTGCAACAATATCGCTCTTAACAGTACTTCCGACGGCACACTCGGTCTCCCTGTCTTGGCATACGCTCAATCAAATATCGGCGAGAGTGGCTTGAGAATCGCATCGGTGGCAAGGTTGATGTGCCGAAGCGGATGATCAGGCCGAATCCGGTCTTTCATCGAGATCGCATAAAACATCATCGACTTCACATTATTCTCACTACGCAAAGCAACCTTCTTAGCATAGAGAGAAATATTAGCGCATTGAGGGGAGTTTTGCAGGAGCATGACAGAATAGAAATTTGACACTCAAGTCGTCGGATAAGCTATGCTTTGAAGGCGATTCTGAAGGGGTAAGATCCCCATTTGTCCTTCTACGCCAGATTCACAGCGTTCACCATACAGCCGAAAAGATTATCCAAAATTCAAGTTGAACCATAGTAAATTACGATCCGAGAATATCCTTAATCACAGGTAGGAGGCATTGGGCCATTCGCATATAACCCAAATCGCTGGGATGCGACCCATCCAACGAAGCTTCACTATCCGTCCCCAGGAGCTCATCCCCTTTTAGATACCAAAGGTTAGTGTGTCTACTGTTTTTCAATTCATCATAAACACGGCGATACGCACGTCGGGCAGATCGATGTTCTGCCAAAACGTGAGGCTGAATCCAGGCATTGGTCATGGTTCGGTCTTCGACCATGAGTATCGGAGTCTGTGGTTGCGCGTTAATCAACGCATTGAGAAATGGTTCCGCAAATTCCTCAACCATCGGCCCATTCATATTGGGCAAGGGATCAATCACATATAAACAGGACGTCAATTCGCCAAGACATTCTGCGATTCCCAGCTCCATCTTCGCACAACCGGAAAAGCCGAGGTTAATGACCGGGCGATCCAGCCAACGTCCGAGCAATGAAGGGTGGATGATACCTGCGTGACTGGCATAGGCGCCGTGAACAATCGAACTGCCGTAAAAGACAATCGGGCGCTGAGGCCGCGGCGGTATCAGCTGGTATTGGCTGTCATGATCAACGCCGATTTCAAGACTTAATACCGGATTCCTGGCTGGCAAATAAAGCATATACTCTCTTTGCTTGCCATCCAATTTATCGATTAATGTCACTGTCGGGTGTTGGTCTTTAACTTGATTGGCCACGCATCCTGCCCAACGCCAGACATTCTGGTCTTTGGCATATAAATCAAGACCGCTGTAACAGGTCACGGGAAAGTTGGCTTCACCGAGTTCTACAGATGCAAGTTCCCAACGTGCATGAATAGCAGTTGAATCGGTGGTGAATTTTACACACATGCCTGTTGGACTGTGACTCAGTGCCCAAAGATTATCAGGTAATTGCTCTTTGATATCTGTGGGCAAACGTCCAAACGGATACTCTGTCTTGTCCCAGCCGCGTCCTTCCACATCACGGTTTGTGATTGCATGCCACTGGGTTTGTTGTTGAGATTTTTCTGACATATGAATACTCAGTTTTAATATTGGTTGAGTTGTAAAGTAATAATGATTGGGTAATTAATTAAATTAAAACCATTTAGGTATGTATTACAGTTGGTACAGTCGAACTTCCCATGGTGCCAGTTGTTGATTGGGTTGGGAGGTATCGTCTGTTGATAGTAAGTTAATTGTATTTTCGTGATAGGGGAAATAAACCGTGTTATCACTGCGATTAATGACGAATTGCAATGTTTTGTGTTCGTTGGAACGTTGAACAATTTCTACGGATTCTGAAAGACCAGCACATAACGGCTTGACATTTGATAGCTTTAGCAGCTCTGGCATCAAGACATCAAGCAGGGGTTGGGTTAAATATGTTCCGACGTAAATGACATGGCCTTTGCCTACTTTTTTGCATGTGATTGCAGGTTCGCCCACCAGGTGACTGTTTGCCCAGACACCCAGAGTTTGGACATCATCGTCAATACTGAGTTGTTCATACCAATGTTCACTTAAGAATGTCTGATCGCCAACCAGTACGTTCATCGGACGCTCGCCGGGATGGTTTTGTTTGCCATATTCAGTCACTTTGATACCCGCCAGGGGCGCAAGTGGTCCTGGAGGTGTTTGGCTCAGGACATGGTACTTTTTGTCGTGCGTCGCTGTTCTACCGCCTATCACCAGTGTTCCACCTGCCCGGACATAGTCATGCAATGCAGGTGTCCAGGTTTGATCAAACATCTGCCAGTGTGGGATGAAATACAAGCTTATGTCAGAAAGATCATCCTCCGGATGAATCAAACCTACTGCATATTGGCGACGGTTCAGCCAATGGTGAATGGTGGAACTTGCTGTTGAGATGTCGGGCATCCCCCAAGGTGCAATGGCAGAGACTGACATATTGTCAAAATCCATATCTGCGATCGCGCAATCCACATGGACACTGGTGTCTAGAATTTCCTTCCCAACTTTTTTAAGTTCCTGGCCGACTTGCGTTGCTTCCTGGTAACGTCTTCGCGGAATATTATCGTGGTCAATGATGCCACACCAGTATTGTTCAGCTCCAACCCGGCACGTCCGCCAACGGAAGTAAAGCAATGCATCAGCACCACGTGCAATGGAACTGTATGTCATCGCCCGCATCTCACCGGGGACCGGATTGTCGAGCATGTAACTGGGTTGGCCGCCTGCGCCTGCCTGATGTTCGAGAATCATGAAGTTGCCACTGCACGCTCTTGTACGGTCCAGAGAATAGGCTTGGCTCAGTCGTCTTGCTGAGTGCTGGCTGCAGAACATGGGATACATATCGTAACCCAATACGTCGAGATCCTGGGTGAAATCACCGCGGTAGTCAAGGTTTGGGAAGAGGCCATTATGCGTGATCCACCAGTTGGGATTGGCCGCACGCAGGATATCAGCCTGATGATGTTGAAATTCGGTGACCATGCCCGAAAGGTAACGCAAATAGTCCAGGCGATGTGCGGGATTGTACTGTGAAGGTTTGTCAACCCTGGGGGTGGGGATTTGCTTAAAGTTATCATAAATCTGAGACCAGAAAACGGTACCCCATGCTTCGTTTAGTGCATTGATATTATTTTGATATTTACTGGATAAATATTCTGAGAATGAATCTTGGCAGCTTTGACAGTGACAGAGACTGAACTTGCAGTTAAATTCATTGTCGGGTTGCCAGCCAATAACATGTTCATTTGCTGCAAAGTGGTCGGCCATTGCATGGGTGATTTTGCAACAGTAGTCAATATATACAGCATTTGAATAACAAGTATGCTGACGCGACCCATGTTGCATGGCAATGCCATCTTCATCGACACGGACGATCTGAGGGTGTTTTTGTGATAACCATCTGGGGGGTGCAGCCGTTGGTGTACACAGTATGACTTGTATGTTGTGTTCACTGAGTCGTCTGATGGCTTCGTCAAAGATATGAAATTGGTATTTACCTTCTTCAGGTTCAAGGATGGACCACGCGAAGTCTGCCATCCGAACAACATTAACCCCCATCTGCGCCATTCGCTGAGCATCGTTTTGCATGTCAGAAGTTTGCCAGTGTTCAGGGTAATAGCAGACGCCATAATGAAACTGTTTAAATGGGGTGATGTTTTTGTGCGATAAGGGACGTTTTTTGTGCACTGCTGGATCCTGCGTGGAATGAGTGTTTGCGAAAAATGTCACTTGCGGGTGACTTGTGAAATTAACTGTATGGATTGAAATTGCAACATGTCATCTATGAACCAATTGGAAATGGTCATGACAATTGTACTTCGTTATTGCCATGACCATTTCATTAATTGGTTTTCATTTTATATCGGGGATTGACTTATGGTTGGTTTTCCTGGTAAAGCGTGTTGATTTGACTGTCGGTCAAGACGACATTGACAATGGTCAGGTAATCATACTTGGCACCAACATAGCCGCCTGTGGCTTTGGAGCGTCCGCCCAGAGCTATATCTTCGCTGTTGCCAAGTCCATTGCCATGACTGTAGTTTTCAGTGCTGTTGAGTGTGCCGTTGATATATATTTTTAGTGTCCCGCTTGCGACGGTGATGGCAATATGTTCCCAGTCTCCGGTGAGGACTCCGGGGATCGTTTTAAGTTGATTGGAACCTGCACTGGTTTGGAAAAGGACACTCACATCATTGGTGCCAGGTCGGTTTTGTATTTCAATGCCATCGCTACTATCGCGATGTCCAAACAGTCTGGGCCAACCGGAAATCGGACTAGCTTTGAGCCAGAAGGCAATGGTGAAGTTGTTATCCAAATCAAGATCAGCGTTATGCTCGATCAATACAGCATCATTCGCAGCCGTGTTTTGGACGGCATAGCCTGTACCGGTTGGGGTGTCGGTTGTCCATGTCATGAGTTCTTCCAACGTGCCATGATTCCCATCGCCTGATGCGTCCAGAGCGGTCACACCCGATGGTCCGTCATCCAATCGGAGTTTGACGACGGTGTCTGCTGCAACCCCGGTTCGTAGCAGGTTGAAGTTGACACTGACTTTCTTGGTTTGTGAGCCGGTGTTGATGGATATTTCACCAATATAGTCACCGTCTGGCAATCCTGATGGGTCCGCTGCAATGGCAATCAAGTCCGAATCATTTTGATTCACAACCGTTCCCGAACTGTCGTTGACTTTGAGCCAAGGCATGTTGCTGGTTGCTGTCCAGGACATGTTAGCGATGCCTGAATTCCAAAGTTCAATGGCAGAATCAGCATTGTCGCCTTCACTGCTCGTGTCGTACACACGTAAGGGTATTTCCGAAATTTCATCGGGATTCAGCAAACTACTGTCATACGTTGTTTCAAAACCACTGAACGTGTTGGCACTAAATGCTGGTGTTGTGACATCGTCAATAATTAATCCTGTCGAACCGGCATATGCTGCAGTTCCCAGTGTGAATGTATTTTTGTAGAAAAGTACATTGGGCATTGGACCATTGTCATCTCGTTTTTCAAAGGCGATCGCTGAATCAGTGACGGTGTTATGTTCAAAGACGGTCATGATATTGTTGGCATACGTACCATTTGGACCTGACCGGATATTAATAGCATAGTCGACAGCACCTGTCACGGAGTTGCCACGGAACATACGACCGATTCCCTGGTGGCCGGTGTCACTTGCACTGCCCGTCAAGCGAAGACCAACGCGGCATGTGTCAATGGTATTGTTTGTGACCAGCGGGAAGAAGCAGGGGGCGCTTTCGCCTGTGGGCGGATTGTTTGTTCCCAGATTGGTCCAGAGACTGATACCCGAGCGTGCTTCGTGAATGGTATTGCTATCTATAATCAGATTACATGAACCGGAATAGGGCTGGATGCCTGTCGAAGCGATGTGACTGGTACTTGTCACCGAACGAGTGTCAAAATCCAGTGAATTGTTGGCGATGACAATGTTGCTGTATCCAAATTGAGCCGTCACCAGGCTGCTGCTGTCAGGAATGACATCCCATGGCTTATCAACGGTCACAATGCCGGTAGTGGTATCGATGCCGATGATTTCACGGAATTGGCCGCAGCCTTTTCCTGTGGTGATCATCAAACTTAATGGGACTGACGATGCTGTTGCACTATTTAGGGTGACCGTTGTGGCTGTGGCTGAAATGGGATTGCCATAAAAATGGGTGGTTGCTTCCTCCCACATAATCTGCTCACCTGCATTTTGATTCCAATAGGTTGCTGAAGGTGTCAGATCAATTGTGGTATTGCCATCAATGTGAATGTTACGCATGGTGCCCCAGATTGAATCAGCAGTGATAAACCGACCTGAACAGAAGTTGTTATTGTCGGGAGACGTATTATCCAGATGTTGCACGGTGCTATTGGTAATACTTACATCATGCCCGCTTCTCATATGTAATAACCAGAAGGCACCGGTCGTGCCTTTAAAAGTTGTGTCGTCCATGAAAACCTGCGATGCCGAGAGAAGTTGTGTGCCTGACCCGATAATTTCGCAACCGTTAAAAAAGACTCGTTCGGATTGATGAATATCAATTGGATAGGCATAGACAGACGCACGCTGGGCACTGAATCTGACGTTGGTGTAGTGAATATCATATCCAAAGCGGTGAAGGATCATGACGGTTGCCCCTTCCCCGTTAGCATCAAATGTCAGATCGGAATATCGGGCATAAGTTGGAGCTGAATTTGATATATAGCCGGTAAACCCAGGCATTTTACGGATGATCGTTTGATCCATGCCTGCACCTCGAATATGTAAACGCGTTGCACTGAGGATCACATCACTGATCATATACACACCTGCCGGGAAGTAGAGCGTGTTGACAGGACCGCTGTAGGTTGCGCCGGTGGTACGGGTGGCAAGAATAGCTGCATTGATCGCATCGGTGTCATCGGTCACACCATCGCCCACAGCGCCAAATGAAGTGACATCATAGGTGGTGCCCCCATCAAAGTCCGGCGCTAACTCGACGGTGATATCCAGTGGCTCGCTCCAACCCAGGTCACCGCCGTGACCATTATGAGCCCAGACTTCGTATGTACCGACTGACAGGGTTGTGGGGATGGTGAAGCTCACTCGGTTGGGACTGACAGCTGTTGGCGTCAGCCACATGCCCGTGGCTCCATCGGTGAGGTATATCCACGCATCTGTCGTGCCGTTGTCATGTGAAAGATTGCGCCCAAAAACCGAGACTGTGTCACCGGGGTAAGCGGTTTTGGGTCCGACCCACCATGCATGGGGATGATTGATCATTCGCGGATAGCCTGCACCGTCTTCGTTCTCCGGCCAGATCAGGTAGAGGCTCGAAGCAGGGAGGGTATCGGGCAAGGTGACATGCGCAAAACCTTCGGCAAGCCGTTGAATACTGCCGTCACACAATGTTGCATTGGAAGACGTTGTTTGGCCATAGATACGAAACCGCGTGTCTTTGCCAGCATCTGTTCCAGTGAATTGTGATAAGTCATGGCCGGCTATGATGACCGTCTGGTCAGGTTGGGCGGTCCGTGTCAGTTCAGCGATTCCGGGTGTTTGCGAATAAGGCGCGGTGATGGTCCATGGTGGTGTGAAAGTATCAAATGCTGCGGGATACGTAGGAGTAGGCGTTGGTAGAGAGACGGAATATTGGAGTTGAGGTAACGGGGTTGCAGAACAGATTGTTGAAAAACTTAATTGTAATAATAATGACAACCTGTTTTTGAACATATTCGGGATATATTCTTTTACCCGAAGCAGATGCCCGGTTAGTGATTGAACCATGCTGGACATGGTTGTGAATCGCGTGCTCATTGTGATCTCCTTGTGTTTGGATTTGTAAAAAATCCGGATTACTTTTCAACTGAATAGGTCGTAGCCGGTCTTGATACAGTCTTGCAGGTGTCTGGCAAAATAGATTCATCGTTGTGTTTGTCGAGACTCTTCTTGTCAGTCTTGGCCTTGTGAGAGCCTGTTATACCAGAGGACTCGGTGGTCACGGGTGTATCAGCAGTACGCTGCATCAAACAAGGATTCCGGACATTGGGTTTGTTGGGAGGGCAGTGTCTGAACGTGATGTTCAAAGCGCAATGGCCATACGATAGCTGCCGTTCGAGACATATATCCATCGATCGTTAAATGTCGCTTAAATATAAATTTTGTCTATGTCTGTGTACGTTGACTTAGAATTTGTGATTTTCGATTCCCGTCCTCATTATTGTTTTTCCGAATTTGTATCATAGTGTTTCATTAAAGATACATGAGCATCGCTAATACTGATCCACTCGACGATATAAACCCGGAATGAAGCAGCTGAGTGACGCGAAAGTTCAACACAACGCTAGCAGTTTTTTTCTTGTGCAATCATATCTGCGGATTGTTTGTCAAACCAATTATTGAGATCCTGTGCCATTTGCATTTGGATTGTTAGATGTTTTTTGTCATCCCAGAGATTTTCACTGTCAATGGGGAGATTCGTTCGGTCATAAAACTCGTAGACAATCTGACCGTTCACCTGATCACGCAGCAACTTCCATTGGCCTTGCACGAGCATGGCATGTGATGCTTGTTTGAAGAAGATGCGATCGTCCCAGTTTGTATTTTCATCCATTATCAAAGGTGTCAGATCACGCGATTCATGTTCGTGTGGTGCAGTTGCATCGGGCACTGACAGGAAGGTGGCAAACAGGTCAATCAAGCTGACCGCACGTGTTTCGCGTTGGTCTTTCCGGGAAGATCGCGGATCGACAATGATCAACGGCACACGGGCGCTGCCGTCATACCCCAGACTTTTAAAGTAGCAGCCAAACTGTCCAGCCATATCACCGTGGTCGGCGGTGAAGACAATCATGGTGTCCTCTTCATGTCCACTTTCACACAAGGCAGTCAGCAGGCGACCGATGTGATGGTCGATCATTGAGATGTTGCCATAGTATGCAGAAAGCGCCTTGCGATGGGTCTGGCGGGTCCAGCCTTGCTCTTTTCGCATCCTGAGGCTTTGCTGGTAAAAACCATTGTTGGAAATGATCGGTTTGTCGTTGAGGTCGTTGTCGAAATCCTCAGGCAGCGGGATGGTTTCCGGATCATACATCGTGTCCCACGGGGCAGGACAGGCATAAGGTTGATGCGGACCGAAGTATGAGACGTTAAGAAAGAAAGGTTGTTCTGGGGCATGATTCAGAAATTCGATCGCCTGGTCCGTCATCCATGTGGTGTGATGATGCTCTTCGTCGACACGATTTCCACCCACGATAAAACGCCATTGATCATCAGGAAACGCCCCTTCATCAGCAGAGAACTGCTGGACGAGTCGATTTCCTGCATCGGTGCCCAGTTTCTCACGCAACCAATGGACATATTTTGAGTCTTCCATTGCTTTGGGATCATAGTTGTCAAAGAAGTAGTCACTGCGTTGAAAATGATCAAAGCCAAAGTCGCGGAAGATGGGGTTGAGATGCAGCTTGCCGATCAGGGCGGTGTGCATGCCGGCGGCCTGGAGATGTTGCGGCAGGATGGGACGATCATTGGGTGTTATGGGGTCATTGCCACTGATCACACCATTGGTGTCCGGGTACGTGCCGGTCAACATTGAAGCGCGTGAGGGTCCACAGGGTGCGGTGCTTGCAAATGCGGATGTAAATTGAATTCCCTTTTTGGCAAGCGCATCGAGGTTGGGCGTTTTCACGCAGGGATGGTTGAGGTTGCTAAGGCAATCAAAACGAAACTGGTCGACACAAATAAAAAGAATGTTCATGACTAACTCCAGCGGCTTACTCACCGCGACTGAATTTTTCAAGCAGCGTTTCAAACGCCAACTCGGCCTCGGGAGGCTTGTGGTGTCTGGCGGTGGGTCCGACAATCAGACGCTTTTGATCATCAGGTACATTGACAAGATTTTTGTAGATGCCGATTCCGCCCATGCTGTGTACGGTCAGATCACCGACACTCAGGGCCATGTACGTAGGACATTTAATCCAGGTTGCAAGGTTGGCGGGGTCGAAATAGCTGAGCGTGGTCAGCAGGTCATCGAGGTTCTGGCCATCCGGAATTTGACCTCGGGATGGACCGAAGGTTTGATAATGCTTGATCGCAGTGTGATGCATCGCATTGGATGGTGAGTCGATAATCGCAAGCGCAATCCGCTCATCCAATGCTGCCAATGCCGTTGCCAGTGCCCCGCCCTGACTGCTGCCGAAGGTCATCACGCGGTTGATGTCCACAAGGTCAGGTCTGCTTGCCAGGTAGTCCACCGCGCGGACCATGGCTGCAAACCAGTACCTTGCTGCATAGGTTTGTTTGTCTTTCAACGGTCCCCACCAGGGGGCGTTAAATGGGACAGTTGGCGGGTCAGGTTCAAATCCGCGGACGATGGGCGTGATGGAAATAAACCGCCGGTCACGATTGATATGCGAGCCGTAGATCCCACCGGATTTTTTGAACTTGAATCCCGTGGCATTGGGGTGACTGGTCACCATAGCCGGTGCGGGGGTGCTGATGCCTTTAGGAACATAAAGCATGGCATGGATGCGTTTGCCATCGAGAATGGTGTAGCTGACAACATACAATTCCCAATCGACAGCTTTTTCATGCACACGCTTTATGCTGACATCCATCGGGAGGGCTTGTTGTTCTTTGAGCGTCTGGTCCCAGAATGTGCGCAGATCACCCGGACGGTTGTATACAGGCTGATCGTGCTCCAGGTCATAAAGCATGCGATAGCGATCGGTCCAGATCAATCGATTGTCACCGCCGACCAATGTTGCCTGTACATCACTGACACCCGGCTTGGTCAGTGACGTCGTAAAACGCGCAACCCAACTGCCATCGTCGGTTTGTTCCGGGCGGACCTGCTGGGCGAATTGCGTCTGCCCAAGTGCATGCGTAATTTGCAACGTGGCATATCCGGCAAAGGGTTTATCCGAAAGCCAATTGAATTTGACTGAAATCTCAAGCTCATTGCCGAGTCGATAGACAGGATTCTTAACACCTTTCGTCGCTATTTCTGAGACAAGATCATCATCGGGCTGGGTGACATCAAAGCGGGGGTTGAGGACAAAGTATTCATCCAGTGGCTTGCGATGAACTTTAATGTCAAAGCTGTTGGCCTTAAAACCTTCGACAGGTGCGATGACCGCCAGGCGTTGACCGCCATCAGGATGAGGTGTCTGTGCAACCTGGCATGGGCCGGGGAACACGATCGCTCTACCGTTTTGATGCAGCAGCACGGCAGACTGTTTACCATTTGCCTTGAGCGTGATGTTATTCTGATGCGTGGCAACATCACTTTCATTGGCTTTGCCAAGTCCAATGAGTCGCACCTGTTTGACTGCATCATTGAGATAGATCACAAGTTCGTGAGGGTCTGGATCATTAAAACCTGCAAACAGTTCAAAGACAGGTAAATGTGGATCAGGTGTGATCTGGATTTTATAGATACCGTCATCAAACGAAGCGCACCGTCCGAAATGACCGCCTCTGTCCAGATTCGAGATGTTGGGAAAAGAATGGATGGTGCGTTTGGAATTGCGATACACAATGCCGCCGGTGTTGGGGGTGACGTGTAAAAACGCATCACCTTCGACGGTCCATGAGGTCCAGCCTCTGCCACTTTGACCAGCAATGGCATAGCCATCGTTTTGAAACGTTGCCTGTTCGTTTTGACATGTCATCAGCCCAAGCACCGGTTGGTCGGCAGATACGGCGTTGGACTCAGTCAAAGCAATGCTGGCCATGGCAAATAACATCCCAAGTAATAGTCTATGAATCACGACGTATTCCTATACACGACAAACGCTGAGTCAGGGTTGGATTAGCGGTTGATTGCCGTTGGTGAGGATGAGGTTTAAATAGTCATGTCGCGGGGCATGGACGAGAATCGTGCCATCGTCTTGCAAGAGGAAGTTGGCCTTGCTGCCCGGGTAAACGTTAAGTGCCTTACCGTCGACGAACTTTGCGTGTTCTGCAATGGCTTCGGCATTGTAGAGGTACCAGTAGCGAGGGTGAGGCAGGTTGAGTTTTTCAGGGTCAAGCGTGATGGTCACTTCCTGTGGGTTGTCATTTTTCTGCATACCTACAACACATAGCAGGATAGAGCCGGGTTTACTCCAGGCACTGACTTTGACCTTGTCATCACTGACATGCACAGCCGGATCGTTTTCCCAGTAGCCGATAAATCGCATGGCCGGATCAGCCATCCCAAAGCGGCTGCGACCATGGAACCACGTTTCGGGCATACCATGACTGGACATGGGCAGATTGTCATGCAGTTGCATTGCCGCAGCATAGGATCGCCAGACATCGTGGAAGGTGTATTTGCCCTCACTGTACCACCATCGTGGCGTATCGAACTCTGTTTTATAGGTGACGCGTACGCCCAATGCGCGTGGGATGTCTGCCTGCAATCGTTCCAGTGGCCAGGCGTCGAGGTACGTGCGGTTTTGCTTGCCGGTGATGTGATGGTCTTCACCGTCCAGTGCATAGTCGCAGGCTCCTAACCAGGGCATGACCATGTTGTGTGTCATGTGTGAGACGATCCAGCCGTCTTTGCCATGCTCGGAAAAGACCGCTCGCATTCGCAGGAAATAGCGACGTAGCCCGAACATGTTATAGCCCGGTTGCACGCGTCCATCCGGCAAGCGATAGGCTCGACCCGCTGCGACATTAAAGCAGACTGCCGGGTGGGTGTTGTCACTGTAATAGCCATCGATATCTGTCTTTTGAATCCATTGATCGAGTTGGTAAATCCAATAGTCGATAAGGCTGTCATCGTAGAAGATGTGCCAACTTCCCTTGCTGTTCCACTGTTCGCCGAAGTAGGCAGCTTCGGGCATGTGTTTGGAAATCAATTCATTGTGACGACCATAGGGAATCACGGGTTGGCTGTAGGTGCTAAGCATGCGTGGCCTTTTTTTGTAGGCTTGCATGGCTTTACGCGCCTTGGGTACATCGAAGGACCAGGGAACCGGCGACAACATTCTGCTGCTGCCTATGCTTGATGCGGTTTGCCAGTCTGCGAAGCTGTCACCGAAGCTGTAAACATGGTTGCGCCAGTCGACAGGCAGTGGTTTGACCGGAGTGGCCTGAAAGGCGAAGGTGATGGTGCGGGATTGATCCAGTATTGCTGCTTCGCTGACAAGGTTAAACACAAGGTCAGTACTGGCAGTGTCTTTGTCACGACGCAGGACGATGGCAGGTGTCTGATCACTGGGTAACCAACCGCGGTCCGTGTCGGCAAACCAACACAATCCGCCATACGTATTGCCCACCCAAACGTATGGAATAAATGACCCCTTGGCCATGCGTTGACCATCGACACTTTTACAGTTCCAAATCTCTCCCTGCTGATTGGGATCAATAATATGGTGGTTGTATCCCCAGCGAATGCCTTCACCACAGGCCGTCACATATTCTGCTGTTTGGTTGTTAAAGGGGACAACCATCTGCAAGGCTTTGATCTGAGTTGCTGCCTGCGGATCAAGTGTCATGGAAATTTTGTACATGCCGTCAAAGGCAATTTCGATATTGCTGGTAATGGCAAGCGAGCCTAATTTGCTTGTGGCTTGAAGTTCGAGCTTGTGATCCTCTTTGGACACAACTTTGATATTCGTATCTTGAAGTTCGATAGGCTTGTCATCGTGTCCGATGGCTTGAAGGCGGATGGGGGCAGCGAGTAATTCTCGACCAACTGCACTGATCCTGCCAGGAAGTCCAGCATGGCCAATCTCCATCGTGCGCCCCCAGGCGGATGCCTGCTGCTTGTTGCTGTCATAACCCACCGGTTCCCAGGGCTGAATCACGCGGTCGATCCGTCCCTTGTCCGTCTTCCACCAGGCAAAGGCCTTAGCCGGATCTTTCTTTTCAAAAGGGGACGTTTCATCAACGCGTATTTTTCCCTGGGCATCGGTACAAACCAGTCTGCTTGTATATTGGCCCGGCTTTAAATTGGGCAGTTCCAGGACATCCCTGACGTAGGCCACCTCGTCAAGTGACAGTTCCCGCTTGGCTATGATTTGCTCATTCTCATCGGTGACAGACACAAGAAACGTTGCAATCGCTTCGCGGTTGTCATAGTTGATAAAGTCACCTTTAATCCGTAGATAATCACAGACCGGATTAAACACCAGTGACAACTTGGCAACATCACCCTGATCGTCAGTAAATGTCTTGCCTTCCGGGTCGACACCTGCAAAAGCACGGAACGTGACCCAGTCAAAAAGCACCATGTCGTCCTTGAGATCCTTGATCTGGATGCGTGCGGATCCCAATTCAGAATACCGTGCAGCAGGTGCTGTGGGGTTCGTCAGCTTTTCGATGGCAGGTAAATCCGGACCTGCCACCAGTTTCCCGTCAGCGACTTCGAGGATGCCTGATTTTGTGATGCCAGCATCGCTTTGATATTGCCATGCCAGTTGCGTTGAGCCATAACCAAAGGCATTAAAGGACAGGCCCAGTGTTCCGGCTTTGCGATCACCGACGCGATTGACTTGAATTGCCGGCCGCGAATCGACCAGGTTCAGCTTGGTGTATTTGGCCGGGTCCCGGAAATTCTGCGTGCCTTCGACACTGTTTTGTTCCCATGGGCGTTTGTAGTTTCGCGCCAGCAGGGCCTTGATCTGGTCACCTGCCTGATAGGGCGCAGACTTGAGAATGCTTTTGTAGGGAACCGCGACTTCCATTTCCCATGCCCGGCCGCGATCCGTTTCGACAATCCGATTGCGTGGCTCCCAGCCAGCTTCGTAACTCATCCGCCGGATACCAATGGTAGGCAGATGAGCCGTGTCGTATTTCATGCCTGCAAAGTTGCCGATGTACTGCGTAAAGGCAGGCAAATCGCCAGCCAGGGTTCCGCCTGAGTCAAAATAAAATTCGTAACTGTCATCAAAGACCACCGCCGGATCGCCATCCTCACCTCGAATTTTTTGGATCGGGCGTTCGCCTTGACGCAGCCATGACCGCATGGCGATGTACAGGTTTTGCTCATCCCATCCCAGCCAGTATTGCGTCTCTCGGTTGCTGATACCCGCCCGTTTGGTTTTCAGTGCATTGACACTGGATGCCCCAACCCATTCGTCGGGCGCAATATTGCCATCAATCACCGGCGGATTTTGCATGCGTGGCACAGCAATGACCGGGACATCGTAATTCAGGGCGACCGATGCAGCTCCATCGGATTCAGCCGACCGTGCAACCGGGGTGAGCGCAAACGCCAAGCAGAGGCATACTGTCATCAAAAGCAATTGGTTGATGTTCATATGTTGCAGTCTTCTCAAGAAGGAGGAATGTTGATTCATTTTTTGTAAAACCGTGTTGCTGGAAAATCTGGACCGTGTTGTTCAGTTGACATGGGACAGCCGTGACACTGTATGTTTGGTGCAGTGATGTAATGCAAGCGGATAGTGTTGAAGCCGTCAGGCTCAGGCTGAGACCATGACGTTTTGTGTGCGAACTTTTACGAATTCCTGGTGTTTGATTGAATTACGGATCAATGTGGTGCCTCTGCGATGAATCCGTTGGACACATTCGGCCACTTCGGTTTCACCACGCAGGCAACGTTCGATTTCATGATTGAGGATGGTGATTTTAAAGACGTTGAGCACTTCCTGTGACACCGTTTGAGTAGACGATGTCTCGTCATCGTGAGATTCGTCGTTGAGTGCTGCCACGGGTGCAAATCTTGGCAGGATCGCTTGGCCAGTGGTGGCATAAAGCGGGAACTCCTGGCCGCTGGACTGGATCACTTCCTGGCCTTGCGGTGCACAGATAAAGTCGATAAACGAGGCAGCCAATTCGGGATATCTGCTGTACTGATAGATTCCCAGGTAGTTAATCAGGGCTGCCGTGGGGCGTCCGATTTGGGTATCAGGCAATGGCCACATCCCCAGAGGTTCAACTCCCATGTCTTCAAGCCTGGTTTTCCAGGGGGTTCTCCCGATGCACATCGCTGGGCTGGAGCTGCGCAGCGTCTTGACGATCGTGGGTAAGTCCAATTCACTGCACAATGGGAACGCATGCAGGTCCCGGTACAATCGCACCAATACCTCGACAGTACGCTCGGCACGCTTGCCCTTAAACAGGACTTCATGGGATGCATGATCCACGAGCGGACCGGCCCATCGTCGGCAGAACGGTGCGTACTCATCGATCAGCAAAAACGGTTTGTTACCCGAAACTTCGCCACGCAATCGAACACAAAGTTCTTCGAAGTCCGACCAACTCCACCCTTCGGAAAAGTCAATGCCAAGTGATGCCATTTGTTGCTGAGCATAAAGCACAACGCGTGCAGTGAACGAATAGGGGACCACGTGCTTTTTTTGCTTGTGAGTCAATTCCAACGCTGCGTATTTCGTTACATCAGAATTGAGCATATCACTTTCAGTAAGATCCATCAGTAAGTTTTCTTTGATGGCTGCATCAATCCCACCCGGAGGGCAGTACACCAAATCGATAGGCATGCCTTTTTCTGTAATGGCGTTCCATGGTGATTTTTTCGGTTCGACATAAATGATCTTCACGTCGCATCCCGGTGCAGTCTGACGATAGGCCTGTACCAGGTTCTCCCACATCGGATGGCTGTTGTCAGACAAACCGCAAACCGCCAAATGGATGACCGGCATGGCAACCTGGCCTGCACGCTGAACTTCCCATGCCAACGGGTCGGTTGAATCAGCCATGTCTGCTGTAAAACAGCCGACACCCGGCTCGCGACTGATAAGCCCCTCAGCTTCCAGAAGTCCCAGCGCACGATCGACCGTGGCTTGTGAGACTTTACGTGTCCGCATGATCGCAGAAACCGATGGTAAAGGGTTTCGGCCCGAAACACCATCGATGTAGTTGGATCGTAAATAGTCAGCCAGTCTTTCGTACTTCGTTACCATGGCCCGTCATACTTTCTGCTTGCAATGAGTGTCCGGCGGCTTGCCTTACAATATCGATATGATAGGCAATGGCTATATGATTCACAACTGATTGAGCATTATTTTTGTTGAAAAAAAATCAAATTTTCACAAGTTTTCTTTGCTTTTGGAAAATGACATGGATAGGATTGTCCATATCGATAGGGTTGGTGAGTGGCATCGCTTTTGGTTATGCCTGTCGAAAATGACATTCTGTATTGTGTTGGATTTTTGGGGGCTGCATTTTTCAATTAAATGTTTGCTGCACCTTTTTACCCAGCGGGCCTTGGCACTGTTTGATCACTGGTTTAAACACTGAAGCATAAAGGTGGTTCAATGCGAAAAGCTCAATATCGTGACATTTCAATGCAACATCAACAGCAGACTCAAAGCGCGAAGGATGGTCTTGCCTGCAATCGATGCCGGGCGTTTACGTTGATCGAATTGTTGGTGGTGATTTCCATTGTTTCATTGCTGATTGCGATTCTATTGCCGGCTTTGGCGGGGGCTCGCGTGGCAGCTCAACGCGTGGCATGCTTGAGCAATCTGAGGCAAATCGGTATTGGGGTCAAAGTATATTTAAATAACTTTGACAATCATTTGCCGGTTCAATATCCAATGCCCGGTAATACGCCAGGCAATTACCTTCGGCATAAAAATGCAGTGCATAACGGCAGCCGTGTGGTCGGGCTTGGGATTCTGGAAGTCAACCTGGAAATGACACGTGAAGTCTTTCGTTGCCCGGGTCGCGATGAGCATGGTAAGGTGGGCTCCACTGTGGTGTTTGCCGACTATGTGACCGGTTGGCCTTTTTTGGCTTTGGATGAATCGGATTCAAGATTTGAACAGTTTTCCAGTCCTGATTTTGATGACTTTGTATTAAATGCGCATGTACGGTCAAGGGGCGGGGCACTGGGTTCTGCATGGCGTGATGGTCGGAAAATTCTCGTCGCCGATGTGTGTGCGCAAGACGGATTCAATTACTCGCCAAGCGATAGCTATCCGCATAGGGGCGACGCTAATGTTCTGATTTACGACGGCCATGCCAAGACACTTGGTAAAGCTTTCGGGCCTGATGCGACAGTGCAGTCGTTGTCGACACGTTCACCTGATGCGGATTGGAATGATAACCCCTCTCACGATTATTCAGTTGACTGGTGGTATTGGGCTGAGAGTGAAGTACAGGGATTTTGAGACACATCATGCAGTATTTTTATCGTCGGGATGATTCCGTGCAGATTAAGATGATTATCGTTTGCTTTTTGATGGTCGCAGGCAATGCGTTTGCCGCTGATTCATCAAATCGTAAAGCATTACCTACACACGCCACCCCCGTTCTCCAGGCAGCTTTAGATGACGGTGTTCAACAAGTGACCGCAGGCAAAGTCAAGGACTTATCTGCGACCTACACGTCTCCCCAAGCCAAAGCTGTCAGTGCAAAGCATCAAAATAACGCAGCACAATCCAATGGCCTGATGCTTTCGACCCATGAGCAGGGCGTGGTTTATTCAGCTCCCCAACTCATTGACGGGCGCAGTGGCACAATCTCAATATGGTTCCGCCCGGATAACTGGGATAATCTTGGAAAACAGGGGTATAACCCCCGCGCGCCCCGTGTTCCATTGATCACACTGATGACCGAGACGGCCGGTGCCGACCGGAACAATCCGCCGTTGATCAGTGTCTCAATCACCCCTGAGCAGTTGCGCGATCGTCCCAAAGCCATCGAACTTGGTCCGGATCAGTGGAGACAACTTGTCGTGGTATGGATGCCAGATATCAATACCGGTCTCTATCGCACGTCCAAGGATGACCTGCGCATTTACCTTGATGGTCAACGACTTGATCAGCAGGTCCGTGACTACGGCCAGACCATTTTCGCCACCCATGATGATCCGGGGCCTGATGCGCGGGTGACGCAGTTGATCATCGGCCCGACTCAATCCAGGAACAACCTGGAATTAAAAACCACTTTTGTCCGGGACATGCAGCTCTACGAGCGCGCGCTAAGCGACATCGAAGTTGCCAATCTTTATAAGAAGCAATCAGCTTCAACAGAGCAACTCCAGGCACCTGCTGATGTCCAGGTGACTTGCCAACTCAACCCGGCTTTGCAGCGTATTGATCTGCACACTTTGTTGCTTGCAGATGTCAAAGCCGAAACGATGGATTGGCAGTTAACTTCTCATCGCGATGACAGTGAAAAGTCAATCGCCCAGCGTTTGAGCCTGCCTGTCACAAACCGATGGGCTGGTGGCCAGCAAGATCAAATACCCATTAAATGGGGTAAAGCACATAAGCTCGAACTGACTTGGCGTGATGCGCAAGGCAAGATTGTTTTTCAACACAACGAAGATATCACAACACAGCCTGCGCCAGTTTGGCTCAATTCGTCATTCGGTGAACATCCCGGTAAAGCATTGCCTGGGTTTGAGCCGGTGAAACTGGCACCCAATGGTGACTTGATGCTCTGGGAGCGTCGGATTGCATTTGCATCCAGTGGTATGCCTGAGCAGATTACCGCGGTGGGCAAGCCGTTGTTGGCAAAGCCAATCCGACTGCAACTTCAAACCACTGCCGGTCCGGTGTCTTTGCAATCCCAAGGTAGCGCCCGCGTGCTTTCGCACGACGATGAACAGGCCACCGTCGAAGGTGTCATGGCTGCGAATGGCTGGCAGGTGACCACGCAAAGCCGCACTGAGTTCGATGGCATGATCAAGTTCACCATGCGCCTTGAACCACCGAAAAACAATCGACAAAAAGTATCACAACTGAAGGTGATCATTCCTGTTCACGCTGAAATTGCTGAACGCTACAGTCTGGGGACCGGACGCGGCTTTGGTTTCCGCGCGGGCAATGGCCATGAGGTGCTTCCGGGAAAAGATGGCATATTCTTTGACTCAAGCAAACATGATTATGCCACAGCGCGCAAACACCGTGGGGCATTCATTCCCTTTTTTATGTTCAACGATACGCATCGCGGACTTGCATGGTTTAGCGAAAGTGACAAGGGATGGACCGTCAATGACAAGTCGGCAGCAATCGCCGCACGACGCCAGGGCGATAAGGTGTTGCTTGAATTGAACATCATCCGTGAACCCACGGAGATGATTGAGCCGATTGAATATGTCTTTGGACTTCATGTGCTGCCGATCCGCACGCTTGCTGCGGACCATCGCACGTTTGGCAATTCGCTTGACCCATCAGCGGTGGATGCGTTCATGCCCCCATCATTTCGAACCAAGGTGCATCGCGCAGACAAAAATGCGCTCTGGCCGCATGACGGTTGGGAAGAAGTCAAAAAGAGATTGGCGATACGTGATGCTAAGCTCAAGAAAGTCAGTGAACGATCCACGCGTCCGTTTGAAGGTTCATTGTTTTACTTAAGTCGCCAATGGCCGGGGTTACCGCCTGAGTCATTGCTCTTTCAACCCAAATGGTATCTGCCCGGATTCATTCATCATACGGATAACTACATTGACTGCTTTACGTATTGGGCTCAGCAGTGGCTTGAACAAACCAATATTCGAGGCTTTTATATCGACGATATCTGGCCCTCAGCCATGAACGATCCCTTGGAAGGCCCTGCGTATTATTTACCCGATGGTACGGTTCAGGCCGGGTACGACTTTTTCAATCAACGCGAACTGCTCAAGCGATTGCGCTGGACTTTTCATGACACAGGACGTCGGCCGGTCATCTGGGTCCATTGCACGCAAACACTCTATCCCAATCTCATTGGATTTGCCGAAGCGTTTTACGATGGTGAAATGCATGGCATGGTCAAGGGCGATCACTTTGGTGAACGTTGGCCGATCCATCGATTAGAGTTTGATCGCGGCCGATTATGGGGTGTTTCGCCTGTCTTCATGAATATCAACAAGACCAAGGACAAAGTCAAACGTTACAAGGACATGCGGTCATTTGTCGGTGAGATGTTTTTGCAGGACCTGGGGTTCAGTTTTACAGCACCTTACCTGCGTGAGCATATTGACATGTTTCATTGGCGAACTGATGACTTGAAGTTTGTAGCGTATGACGATCCGGAGCCCTTAGCCAAAAGCAATCACGAATCAGTCTATGTTAGTTCGTATTACCGGGGAACGTCTTCCAATCCATCACAAGCTTACCTGGTGCTTGTCAATCGCTCAGACAAACCTGTCCAGACACACATTGAGTTGGACAAGACGATTGATCGTCATGGTGCAACGCAGTGGGTGGATATTGATACATGGTTCAATGATGAACTTGGCAAGGGTGCTTCAAAGCAAACACTTTCCACAATTGAAGCCGGGAAATTGAAACTGACGATTCGTCCGTGGGATTTTCGGCTGATTACATGGAAGCGGCATTGATCTCTCAGACGCCTTGAGCTTGTTGTTTTCATGGGGCTATCTTTGCCGGAGAGTACTTGTATGTCACTGAATGTGTTGATGATCCTGGCTGATGAGCATCATGCCAGCCTGTTGAGTTGCTGCGGTCATCCCCAGGTCAAGACGCCAAACTTAGATCGCTTTGCTGCCAGCGGGATTCGATTTACCAATGCCTATACGCAAAATCCAATCTGCACGCCAAGCAGAACATCGATTTTATCGGGGCAGTATTGTCATAACCATTTGATTTATGGCTTAAGCGGTCCTTCTAATCAACTGCCTTCGAATCTGCTTCGTGAATTTCAACGCGCCGGTTATCGCACTGCTGCATTGGGTAAGACACATCTGCCCAACTATCCGCGGAACTGGATTGCCGATGACGTGGAACTTTTTGACGATGCCTATGCAGATGAACATGGCAGATTGGGGCGTTCTGCGTTTCTTGAATATCTTGAGTCTATCGGGATGCGACATCTTGAGGACAGTTACTACAATCCCGATCACTATGGTCCGGGGCGGTCAATCAGTTTCGATGCAATGGTTTCGGAGTTGCCATATGAACACACGCACGAACGCTTTCATGCGCGCCGGGCATTGGGGTTTATCGATCAGGAACCCGATCTGCCGTTTTGTATTCAGCTTAACTTCCAGAAACCGCATCATCCTTTGCTGCCTCAACAGCAGTTCTGGGACATGTATCCGGAAGATATTGAGTTACCCGAAACATTCGATCTTCAGCCGACACATCGTCCACCGCATTTTCAGGTGATGTGGCAAAAGTATCGGGAGTATGCCTTCACTTACACCAAAGAAGGTGACAGCTTTGAAGACCGCGCCCGAAGAGCCTGGCGTGGGACATTGGCCTGTATCTCACAGATTGACGATGTGTTTGGCCACGTGATGGATCATCTGGAGCATTCAGGTCGACTTGATAACACGATTGTGATTTATGGTTCGGATCACGGCTGTTATCACACCATTCACGGTCTTCAGGAAAAGACGCCGGGTATTTGCTCTGACGCCGTCTGTCGTGTGCCGATGATCTGGCGTGTACCGGGACTCAAACCGCAGGTGTCCGACGCATTGGTTGAAAATGTTGACATAACGCCGACGTTGCTTTCGGTATGCGGCCTTAAACCGTTGCTGTCGGCTGACGGCATGGACCTCTCAGCATTACTGCGAGGCGAAGTCCAATCAATCAAAGAGGAAGCTGTCACTGAGAACGCTTTAGCCAAGTCCATTCGTTGGGATAAGTATCGCTATGTGCATTATCCCAATGTCATGTTCTCCGGGCAGGATCATGGTGAACTTTACGATTTGGATGCCGACCCACTGGAGAAGGTCAATCTCTACCATCAACCTGACTGCCAACACCTTGTCGAGCAGGGTCGCGGGCGCTTACTTGACTGGCTGATTCGTACCACACAAGTTCGACATCGGTCACCCCTGAAGATGCCTGATGTGGATGTGGACTGGAATTCGGGTGGGGCATTTTCTGCAACTAATGACTGCCCTGAACAACTGCTTTACCTGTAGATTTTTTCTCCCAACGCTGAATCAAAGAAGATTCAAGCATTGGTGTTTTAAGTATTGAGGATTTTTTGATGAATAGCTCAACATGGCAACTTGCCGACCAGTCACTTTCTATTGAAATTACCCATGGCGAATCGTCACTTGAAGCTGTGGTTACCGACAAGACAAGCGGTCGCATCTGGGGGCCGGTGCCGCTTCTTGAGTTGGAGATATACAGCAAGGCCGAGTTCCGCGCCAACCTTGTCAAGCAATATCGCATTGACCTGGTTGAGCAGGAAGAACACGGGCTTCATGTGTCGATTGGTCATAACTATTGGGGAGTGCGGGTTGGTTTATGGCTGTCGGTTTTGGATGGCGAGCTTGTGGTCAAGATGCCTGTTGCCGAGGTGTATGAGGATCAGATCAAGACCAAGCGTCTTCTTGGCGTTCACGTGTTGCCGGGTTTGCTCGACGCCGATCCGGATGACCAGATGTTACTGCCGTTAAACACCGGCTGTCTTTGTTCGCCGCGGGATAAGCCTGCATTGTCTGATCGTTTTATGTTTTATGGTGAGCAGAACCGCTGGGAGTTGATGCCGATGTTGCCAGTGGCTGCTGTGCATGGCAAGAACGGCGGGATGATGGTGTTGGCTTCCGAGGCCGCAGCGGAAGTTGAGTGTCACGTTGCCACCGATGGACGTGGGCATGGGCATTTCACAATGGGATTGACGCTGCGTCAGGATTGGCCGGATCCCGTTGATTGGCCGACGCGCGAGTTGCGTTACCGATTCATCCCATCGGAGGATCATCTGCTTGAACATGTTGCCAACCGCCTGCGAAAACATCTGACAGAGGATCTGCACAAGCCGACCATTGAGCAGCGAATCAAAGAGTCACCTGAACTGGCCTACATGGTTGATGGTTACACGATGAAGCTGTTTTTCGGTGTCGAGCATTGTGGGATCATGATGCTCAACGAGGAAAAGAAGGGGACGGTTTCCTTTCAACGTGCGATGACATTCGCCCAGGCCCAGGCAGGTTTACGCCGACTTCACGAAGCAGGAATCGACCGGATTTACACGCAATCAGTCGGGTGGAACCCCAATGGTCATGACGGACTTTATCCAACGGTTTGGCCGATCGAGGAAAGACTTGGAGGTGAACGTGGCTTTCGCCAGCTGATCCAGGCTGGCAAAGACATGGGCTATCGGATGCATGTGCATGATGACCGGGTGTTTTCCGTTGAGCGAAGTCCGGACCATCAAGTCGATCAATTGATTTTTGACATGTGGGGCCAACCCATGGGGCTTGGCGAATGGGGCGGGGGGACAGCATTTACGCCCAACACGCTACTGCAAACGGATGAACAATTGCTTGCACATTATGACAAGCTCAAATCACTGGGGCTTGATGGCATGGGGTATCTCGATGCCATGGGCAGTCCGCTGTATCGCAATTACCATCCCAACGCCCGGTTCGGCCGGAGCACTTATGCAACGATGATCAACCGACTCATTGAGCTTGCACGTCGTTCTTATGGTTCGGCTGGAACCGAGTGTGGGTTCTTTTATTGTGCAGCGGTGGCAGACAGTGTCTGTACTGGCGGAGAACAATTCCACTGGGATGCCTGTTGGCCGCAATGGGACATCACGCAAATGATGGACCAACGCGTCCCGCTTTATCGCATGGTGTTCAGCGGTTTTGTCTTTGAAGAGCGGCAGGGAATTGCATGGGAAGATGTGATGCATGCGGTCCTGTTTGGTAAACATCTTCGCGATGAGTGGAGTATGGAGCCGGGTGTGATGCCGATTCTCACGGATGATCGCGTGGCCAAACTCAAAGCTTGTTATGACGTTGCCTACAAACAATTCGGACATCTCCAGCTTCAACCAATCACAAAATGGTCCGAAGAGGGCGCGACCCAACGCACCCAATTTGCCGATGGCACGGAAGTGACCGCGGACTTTGAAGCCGGGCGACTTTTTGTAAATGGTCAAGAGATTGACTGTCCGGTTGCGCTTCAGGAAAAAGCCTGTCAGCCTTGTTGAGAAGTTGAAAGTGAATTCCGATAGATCGAGAGAAAGATCGTTCGCAATGCTGATCGGCACTCAATATTTCCGACCACCAAATCCTGAGCCCGACGTTTAGGAGACAGATTTAAAGCAGATTGCAGAGCTTGGAATGTTACTGGTGCGCTGCTGGATTTATTGGCGACATGTTCAACCTCAGCAAGGGCAGTGGTATTGGGGTGACTTCGATCGCTTCATGGATTTATCCCACCACAATGGGTTGAAGGTTGTTATCCAGCTGTTGCCTGAATGCCAACCCAATTGGTTTTTGCAGCAACATCGTGAGCTTTGGCCCCGTGATGAAAACGGTCGGGAGATGGGGCAGGAAGGTTATGGTGGCGCTAATACGCCTTTGTCTTGTATTTTTTGAAAGTAGATTGATGATCAACTCCAGAATTTTAAGAAATGTTTCTTTGACGCCTGTTTTACTCGCATTGCTTTGTGTCGGAACTGCCAAGGCTGATCCGCAAATTACCCAGGACAATGCAGGGCGTGTCACTGTCAAAGCTCAGCGTTACAGTGCTGCTGTGACCCCTGAGGGCATGCTTGCTGACGTGTTGGTTGATGGTTCACCAACCGTTAAAGGTGGGTTTCCCGAACCTGAACAAGGGGCGTTAACTTCGGTGAATCTGACGGGCAACCTGGTTGCTGTCCGACGTGGGACGCAGCGGGTGGAGTACACATTTTTTGATACCCACATCCATGTGGAAAGCGAAGGCTACGCTTACAATCTGATCTATGAACTGGAATCCTGTGCAGCCGTGGTCGCAGAAGGTGGCAAAGGTGGACCGGTCAAGCAACATGTTCCCTATGGAAACAGTAAAGCAATCGTGTTGAAAAACGGCAAGATGATTGCCTACTCCCAACCGTTTCATTTTCAACGTCCCAAGCAAGGACGACTTGTCTTCTCAAATTATCTGAATCGTTCCGTCAAACGCGGTGCGTTGATTAAGTTTGACCTTGAACTGGGACTCTCAGCCCAGGCAGTGGATCAGCTTAGTGGTCTGAAAATCAACACACCCACTTCCGATTACGGTCCACTTCATGAAGACGGAAATCTCGGCCAGGGGATGTGTCATTTTCCTGATGGCAACAAGGTCATGTTTCAATCCGTTCAGACCAATGCATCGGATACGCAACTCGATGGCATTGTCTATCAATTAACCGTCCTGGATCATTACCTTGAAGGTCAAGCGGTTGTCACGAAGGAAAAGAAAGTCGATCTGCCTGCCAATGAGCAGTGTCAGATCGACTGGGAATTACCCAAACTCAAACCCGGCTTTTACTATGCAACGATTCTCTGCCAACGGCAGGGGGAAGTGCTTACTCAGGCCCGACAGGATTTTGCAGTCAATCTCTCTGACTACAATCATCCACTGACTCGACCCGATGACTTTGAGTCATTCTGGGAAGCACAACTTGCTAAAATTCGTGCGATTCCATTCGACGAAAAGTCGGTTAAAAATTCCACGAAGTCCACTAACGATTTTACGATTTACGATGTGCAGATTACCGGGCATGATGGTCAACCCGTGACATTTGAATTGAGTGTGCCTGCTTCAAGTGGACCGCATTATTTTGTCTGGAATACAAAGCAGCTTCAGAATCATGCGCGATTTCATTTTCCACAAAAACGCCATTTTCCCGAGCAGGCAACCTACCGCCGATGGGATTCAAAGGAAGAGAATAATCTGCTTGATGTCATTCTCTATTTTCGTCGACTCATCGATTACCTGGTCCAGCGTCCGGACATCGACAAGATCTATTTGACCGGTGCCAGTCGCACAGGACCCGTGCAGTTTATCTGTGCAGCACTTGATCCCACGCAAATCATCGGTCTGGATATTCACGTACCCTGCCCGGTGGGAATGAGTTGGAAGCAACCTCCGTTTCGCGGTTGGGGTGGTAAGCCTGGTAACCTATCCTGGGAGCAATACCTGGAGATGGCATCCTATGTCGATGCAATGAATCACGCACCGGATATCAAAGTGCCGTTTGTTGTCATGTATGGCATACTTGATGATTTGGCTCCGCCCCAGGGAGTTGAAGCCATGTTCAAACATGCGATCCAGTCACCCTGGAAGCGAATCAGCCGTGATGGTGCTGGTCATCAAACCAGTAATGGGTTTAAAGAGTTGCGTACGCAACTGCGTGAAAAACTGGGAATCAGTGGTGATGTTGAATCCGACGAGGATATTCTCAAAGCTCATTGAATCGAACAGACACATTGAGCCGTGAAATTGATCGACAATTGAGTCCCTCCCGGTCTTCGTACCAGTCACTGTGAGAGAATCGGGAGGGTCTCAAGGTGCATTCCCTTCTAAAGCTTATAATTTTCGGTTGTTACTTTAAGCAACGATAGAAGGACGGTAATTGTCTAACCACATAATAATTATGTGTTGCTAGTGTTTGGGATAGTGTATTGAGTGTAAGTAATTCCAAGCGTTGTCGATATCAAAATTTTCTGATCCGTGCCCCAATGAACGCAAAAAAAATCAGATAGATAAATGTCGTGCTTTTCAACAATTTTATCTGATACATGTTCTTCTAGAGCCCCTTGCGCGATTGACTGCCTCCCCTGATAATGTGTTATCTACATTGAAGGAGGCTGTCGATGGCATTATCAATGGACATTCGCAAACACATCATCGCACAAGCAGCAGGGCGTGATTGATGCGATTGAAGCCAAGGGATGTGATGTATGGTTTTTGCCACCGTACTCGCCGGACTTGAATCCGATTGAGATGCTCTGGTCGAAGGTCAATCGCATCTGCGCGCGACTGCTGCCCGAACGTTTGAGGGCTTGGTCCAAGCCGTCTGCGAAGCGATCAAACATGTCGAACCAAACGAGTGTCAACACTATTTTGAAGTAGCTGGGTACAGTAGATAAATACGCAAAACGCTCTAGCTGCCACTAACTCTGGGCTGAAGGATGCAAAAGCATTCCGATTGAATGTGAACACAGTAGATCCTTTCCAGCGTTGTTCTGAATCTGCAATTCATATTTGAGACGCATACAATTTTCTTGTTTCCGATACACCTTTTTGTGAGATAACCCCGGTTAAGTGTGCTAAAAACTGTCGAAATGCTGTTTTTTTACTTTATGTTGTGAACAAGATCGTCATGTTGCAATGGGAATTCGTGCCCATGTTCGATCGCCCATGCTGCTGCCTTTGCGTTGAGCGGGCTTTGTGTGTTGTAGCTTTGATAGCAGAGCATCTCGCCAATACGAACAATCAGATCGACCAAACGTTGACCAGCACTCCAGTGATCGCCGATGCAGATTTTCTGCTCATCAATATTGGGATGAAACACCGGCGTGAGCATTCGGCAAAACGGTGGGCGGCGGGGGTAGTCCAGTGACAGAAAAATTTCGGCTGTATAGCCAATGTGAAGCATGGGGCTATCTGTTGCATCGAGCACCATTGAACGCACTTTATACAACACGTTGTACTTTTCCGGCGGTGTTCCTTCAGTTTGAACGATTTCAATGAAGGGATGATCCGCGAAGGTATCGGTGACTTGTTGGGCGTCGGCAGCTAAACGTCTTAAGCGTGGGTGCATGATGAATCTCGTTAACTTGATCAGGAACCAAAGATACTGTGAAGCAGGACGACAAGCAGCATGATCAGGCTTTGAAACCAGGCAATGCCCAGGGCAATTTTACAGATAGCCGAATACATGGCGGGTAGTTTTGCGATGACCTGGCGATTGGATCGATACCAGAACAAACCGACGATGGCGGCAAGGGGAGCGGTACATGAAATGATGCTGAAAACAAAGAGCCATATCCCTTGCAGACGAACTTGGGGAATGCGTTTCTTGAGTTGTGTATCTGATTGAAACGTGTTGACATCCTGCGGTTTGGCCGAGTCGAATATCGTGCCACAGAAGCGACAACGTATGGCAGCAGCTTGAATGGTTTTGTTGCATGACGGACAGGGTTTTTCTTCACAGCCCCAATATGATGCCGGGATTTCCACGTCCGTGAATTTTTCTGTAGGTGGACATTGGGAACAGCCATATTGAGCGCATCCGCCGTTGTACTCCCAGCATTCAGTGTGGTAAACGCTATGGCAATCCGTGCAGTCGACGGTTGGTTCGCCGGGCAAGATCGGTGCCTGGCAGATTGGGCACTGATCCTGCTGAGTGTTGACAGTCGCATCGGGTTGGTGTTCGTTGGATGACATGATCAGTTATTGTTGGCCTTGCAATTGAAGGTAAAAAGAGTGCTGCCCAGTCCGACCTGGTCGCCGTGACGCAGGCGTGACCGCTTGATGACACGCCCGTTGACGGTTATGGGGTATGTTGGATCCATGCCTTCAATTTCATAGGAACCACCATTGGCACGAAGGATGGCATGATGATCGGTGACTCCGGGATCGTTAAATAGATAGATGTCGGATCGCGGGGAACATCCCATGCGCATGGTGTTTTTGAACACGAGAAATTCTTTACCTGCCAGTGGCCCCTTGGTCATGCAGAACCATGCGTCACGGCCGAGTAATTCGACAATGCCGATCATCGCGCCAACTGTCAGGCCGATAATGGTAAAGCCGATCATGCGTGACCAATGAGCTGAGGGATTGTGTTCACTGACGATCAGGAAGTGCACCGGATCAAAGAGCAACCCACCGATGAGTCCACCAAGGATGCCGCCGATCAGCCCGTAAAGTGCGAGTTTGCTCGAGCGCATGGCCATACCTTGTCCCAACCCCATTGCCACACCTGCAAAAGCCCACGCCAGGGAGCGGCCTCCCATTTGTACAAGGAAGCCGCTGGTGGAGAAACTGCCAATGGCGTCACCGGATTGTCTTGAAGCTAACTCAGTTAACGGTGTGTAGACGATATTCGCAATGACAGACGAAACAAAGCCACCAAGTAACCCGATGATCAAGCCAACGGCGCCGGCAAGCAATGCACGACGTACAAGGCGGCAGGCGATCCCATCAGTTGCGCCAATCCCCAGGCCGATCATGGCTGCAACCAATGGGAAGATGAACATGCTGATGGCTTGGTGTCTTGCAGAGATTGCATTTAATGATTGGTCGGCATCAGCAGGTGTTTGTGCAGGTGGATTAAGTTCCACGTTAACTGCGTAAGATATTTTTTCACCGAGCTCTGGCAACCATTCGACATAGAACCCTGCTTGCTGCTCGATGCGCAGGTCATCAACTGTACTCTCTTTTTGGGTGGTCGGCGTTTGGGCCGAAAGCATAATAACCTGCCCGTTATCCAGGTGTACTTCTCGGAAGTCCGAGTCTTCTGCATCATTGGGGGCAGCGACGATTTTAGTGACTGTGCCCTGGATATAGATATGATCATCATAGAACGGTTCCATGATCGCCCATGCAATAAAGGCGAAGAGTCCGCCTACGAGCATGAAGGTAAACCAGTTTTGCATATACCAATGGCCGTTGCTTTCACGGGCAATGCCCAATTCGCCGCGCAGGGACATCTGACGTTTGAGCAGATCGTCGACGTGCGAACTATTGGCTTGTTCTTTGGTGATGCGCAGGACCGGCCTTTGCGTTCCGGAATTGAGGTCGGGCTGGTTCATAATTGAAATTCCTGTTTATTGAGCGGGCGTCGTGCTGGGGGCTTGACTGCTATCGGGGGGGAGTTGTTGGTGGGGTTTCCTTTTGGGCTTCTTTTTCCAACGCTTCTTTTTCGTCTGCTTCGATCTGCTTGATTTTTTCAAGGATCGCCTCGCGGTGGGTCGGATCTTTGAGTTGCTCGATGAGCATGTTCTCCAGAACCATAAGCGTCCGTTCGGGAGGGATGCCATGCCAATAGGCCTTGATACCCACGAAGCCCAGGTTATTGCCTTCGGTATCGGCGAGCGGCATGGGGGCGACCTCGCCGATTTCCTTGGGGGGTATGTATGGGTTGAGTATCCCATCGACGATCTGGTAGCCAATCCAACCGATGATGCACACTGCCACGAACATCATCAGGAAAGTATTGGCGCGGTGGTTGCTGTTTTGCGTCTCTTCGATGAACTGCATCAGTTGGCTGATGCGTTGTTCGAGTTGGTTGATGGAGTCTTTGATTTCTGGCGAATGGATGTTGGCAGTTGTCAGGCTGTCGGTGTTTTCTTCTTCCTGGGGTTCGGTGTTGCGACAGCGACGTTCTCTGCCATTGACCCAGAACCGGCTGATGGGTTTGATCTGACCTTCATGGTTTGCACAGATGGCTTCGTCACCGCTTAACGGGTCGGTCACCAGGGCGAATTGTGCGGGGTCAGAGAAGAAATTCTGCTGGATGAATTTATCCATGTCCGAGAAGTTCACGCCAAAGCCCGGGTGCGAATGATACCAGCCGACGATGCTGAGTTTGGGATATTCGCTTTCGCGGACCTTGTGGATTTCGTCCCATGTTTCCTGGGTGTAGGTGACGTGTGTCCCACCACTGCGCGAAGTGCTACCTCGGATGGCACCTTTGACGTCGACGTACAAGCCGTGATCATCTTGGCAGAGATCGCCGACCATTACACCGCATATTTCGGCATCCAATGATTCACGAGCATGGCCAAGAATGTCCGCGTAGGCTTGGCTGTCAAAACTGATGCGCAGCCATTGACTGGCACTGGCGGGGCCTGGGAATTTGCGGTAGTGCACTTTACTCATGTCGTCAGACCAACCGGAGACCTTTACGTCGTCGTTTTTTTGGGGGGCTTGTGGGTTGGTCTTGTCGCTGTTGTTTGAATTTTTCTTTTGCTTGGACATGTCAATCCTCCCGGTTTACTGCATGCACCCGACTTGTTTTTAGCTGTGTTTCCAGATCGCCTGCCAGTTCAATGCCAATGCCGTTCATACCGTTGCGTGCCCAGAGTACGTCCCATGCAGGCAATCCTAGCTGGCTTGCAGACATCTGCATCAACTCTGAGTTCAGCTCAACGCTATGGACGAATGCAGGGATACATTCCTGTTGACAATTTTCACAAACAAGCTCAGATGGCTTGAGTCGATCCACAGGTATAAACATGGTGCGTGTGTTTTTGCAGTTGGGGCATGTGAGAGTGTGCACTAACTCACGCGAAAAGTCGATGGCATCAAGGCCGCCGAGTTTTTGGCTGGCCCATTGGCTGATGGTGTGCAATGGCGTGTCGGAGTTGAACTGCTCCATGACTTCGATGGCAACGGGTTGTTCATGCCACGGGCAGTTTTTGCCATGGGTGTACTGGATTGGGTAGGAGGTGTGTCGCAAACCTTCATAGACGAAGCCACCGCCGTCGAGACATTCGAGATTGTGCAGTCGCTTGACGACTTCCTGTGCCTGCATGGCACCGATGACCGATGCTGTGGTGATGGTGGTGGGGACTCCGCCTGCATCAAAAGCCTGCCTGGCAAGTAGGGAACAGGAACGACGCTGGTTGACCAGTTGCCAGTCGGCATTGCCCATGGTGCATTCGTAACAGGGGGTTCTCGGGGCATCGAAACCGCGGACAATACCGTTGAGTACGTCCAAGCCGCCATCGACCCAGGGGCGTTGTGTCTGGACGCAGGATTGATTGACGTAAAGCCTCGCTTCACGATTATCAAGTGCGCCGACGACCACGTTTGCCCAACGAAACCAACCAAGCCCAAGGTCTGCAAGCACGTTGCCTTCGATCACATGCACATCCAAGGTCGGGTAGAGTTCCAGAGCTGCCATGGCTGCGGTGCGTGTTTTGGGATGCCCCTCATCCGACTCGCGAAACAAAACCGAACGACTCAGATTACTGGCTTCGATTTTGTCCATGTCCGCAATCGCAAGATGCCCGATCCCCAGCAGGGCGAGGTTCTTGATCACCTCGTTACCCAGGGCACCGGCACCGATCACCAGCACGCGGGCGTTGGCCAGTTTCTGTTGGTCCCACCACTTGATGCTTTGGTGTCGCGTAAAACGGTCCTCCTTGAGGACCATGGATTGGCCGGGCGTCGGCTCGGTCATGGACGATCCTTTGCTTCGATGACAGCGCCGGCAGTGATTTCCGGCTGCAGACGCAGGTCATCGCCATTGCACACACCCGATTCAATGAGCGTTTGGTCATCATGCAATTGCTTACCACTTCGCCGGTGATGGAGCTTATAGCTCATGATCTGGCCATCGGGGCTGTTCAAAGGCAGGTTCATCTGTTCGACAAGAATGACCAGCAGGCGTGCGATTTCCACGTCGTCTGGTGCTTCGACTTCCTGGTGACGCGAGCCGGTGATGTCCCAGATTCGCATGTTAATATTGGCCATGAGTCAAACTCCGGTTCATGATGTATGTTCGATGGATTAAAGCATGTTCGCTTCGGGCATGCGATGCCTGACAGTGGCCAACGCTTTTTGAACCAGGATGCGAACGGCTTGCATGTGGGTTTCGTTTTTGGGGTTGATGCCGAGGGTGTAGCGGGTGGTACCCACGCCGATAGTTAACTGGTTGGCGTCTGAGAGGACAATGTAGTCGATCTGACTATACTCAATCTTTCGAGTCGATGCGAAAGCCACGCCTTCACTGAAACTGGCACTGAATTCACCGACATTGAGCTTGCGGACTTCAAGGAAGCTTGAGTCATTAATGAGAAAATTCATAGTTAAACTCCTTGCTCAGTTCCCCAGCAAACCGACGATTATCAGAAAAATCCAAAGGCAAAGGACAATGGCGTTGCTGATGATGCCAACCCAGAGAATGCCGGAATTACTACGGTTTTTCTCCCGCGCTGACACCCCCAGGCCGATTCCGATCACGGATGGAATGATCACAATCAACATCAGGAAAACACCGAAGGCATCCTCGCCCTTTTCTGCCATGGATTGCAATAGACCTGCAAAAACCGCAGCCGTCAGGACGATTGACCACATCCCCAGAGCAATGGAGAAAAGTGCCAACATCTTGCGCGATTTTGACATCTTTGTGACAGGATTGGTTGCACACGAAGGACACAGATGCAGGTTGCCCGGGTAGGTGAAAACGCATGTGCTGCATACCGGTGTTCCGCACTGTGAACATTCGGCAACGGCAAGAACGTCGGGGTGGCTAACGCAAAACGAATCAAGCTCTCGGGTGGGAATCACACTGCCTGATGTATCTGTGCTCGGACCTGCTGCACAATCCGGGCACAGGTGACTGCCATCGGCATAGGCAAAGTCGCATGTATTGCACACAGCTGCTCTGCATTGTCGGCAGTGGGCGACCGCCGGCATGTCTGGGTGTCGCTTGCACAAGGCTTCACAAACCGGACTGGTGGGTGGTGCCTGCGTATTGGCCAGTTCGTATGTGTCATCGCCTGACGTTTGCTGGATATATTGAGGTTCGGGGGACAATGGTGTTTCGTTGCTGCGAACCGGGAGAATGGACGGATCGCGGACGTACAGCAGCCGATGGTGATTCCCGTGATTAGGACAAATCGCCCGACCATCGAAGGTCGGGGTCATACTTTTCATACATAACGGACAGTATAAAGCCACGTTCGCGTTCTCCCCCAGCAGAACCAGTAGTCAATTGTGATAAAGACTAATTCACAGGATTGGATTAAATCAGTGAGTGCCTTGTGACAGGGCAACAATTCGGCTAATAGTTCCCAATAACCACAGGATCAAGCCGATGACACCAATAATGGTGGCGGCGGTGGCTTTACCCGATCCTGTCATTGCAGGGTTCTCCGCAATCATTTTCTTGGCTTTGGATGCCTTGATCAATGCCAATGGCTCGAGAATGATACCGAAGCAGAATATCCCGATGATAGCCATGATCAATGCGTCATTGGCTTCTTTGCAGGGGATGGTTGCTTCGTCTGGGATGACAGCTGCTGCCGGACTTGCGGCCATGGTTTTACAGGCACCGCAGTACTGTTTACCACCGATTTCTACTAGACAATTTGAACAAAACGATTCGGCGCAGCCTTCACAGCGACCTACAGCATTAACACCTGGATGATTTTTACATTCCACTTATTGAATCCCCCAATGAAGTTAAGATGGGCATAAATAATAACCTATATACAATGATACGGTAGAAATAATAACTCCAGTTGATCTGATGTGCAATGTCAAAAAAAACGCGTTATCACGTGATGATTTTGGTTGGTAGCCTGGTTGTGCTGCTGTTGAGTTTCCTGTTGAATTTCAATCAGCACACGGTGCATATTCGTGGCTTGAACCATATGGCTTTACCGGATGTCTGTTTTTTTAAAATGGCAACCGGGTGGGATTGTCCGTTCTGCGGATTAACGCGTAGCTTCGTTGCTATTGCCCATGGGCAACCGCATGAAGCTTTTAAATATCATCGATTATGTTTTTTGGCATTATTCATTGTTGTCGGCCAGTTGCCATATCGTGTCGCACTGATCTGTCACCCCGGAATTGCTGACTTGATTGTGATGCGTTGGCTTAAGCAGTGGACCGTTCCAATATTCATCTGGTTGGCTGCGATCAATTGGATTGCTGGTGTTTGGATCTAGCGATTATCCATATGATTCAGGAGCATATTGGGGGCTTGTTTGATACACCTTTTTGCGAGATAACCCCGGTTAAGTGTGCTAAAAACTGTCAAAACACTGTTTTGATAGATGGCTAATTTTAAGCATGTTACATCGTGTGGTTGTAAAATCGACCGCCACTTGATTGTGAGACTTTAAGACGTTTGGGACCAATTTCGGAGAAAAAATTTGAGAGCGGCAACCACTCGGTCGGGCGATATCTCTGGATTTTAATTGACGCAAAGGTCTTTATTTGCCAAACCTATACAAAAAGACGGCTATCGGACGATAGCCGTCAAATCTTCTGAAAGATCGTCCCTTATATTTGAGGGGAATGGAGCTGATGGGGATCGAACCCACAACCTCTGCATTGCGAACGCAGCACTCTCCCAATTGAGCTACAGCCCCGTAGCAAGTCCAAGAGTGTATCTGATTGCATCTTTTTTGGCAACTGAGGGTAGATATCACTGGCCCCGATAACAGCTTCAGAGACGGGCTTAAATTCACAAAAGAAAAGCGGTTGCAGTAGACCGGCTTGACCTGACGGACATACCCGTGTTTAATGCTGTTACCAGAATGCTCAGAAGCAGCTGTGCAGAGAGGTTTGTACCTGCCCAAAATGGCCTGCAACGGGTACCTGCTAATGCCACGCAAGGCTGTTGTAAACCAATTAAAAGTCACGGAAAATGAACTGTTTTTAAGAACAGGTGAAAGCCGAAGACGACTTTGCCTTATGCGTTATAGCAGACTGGTTTTTTGTGTGTGAATGGAAGAGACTTGCCCGCCGAGTTGGTGGCAGGCAAAGGAGCAGCCGATGGGCAAACGCAATGATTGCTGGGGTATCGAAGTCGGAGCCAATGCGATCAAGGCGATCCGGCTACAGCGTCAAAAGGATCAGGTGATCCTTGCGGACTTCGAGGTTCTGCCTTTCAAGAAACCGCTGACGACCCCGGATCTGAATGTTAACGAAGCCATTCAGGTCAACCTGGATCAGTTCTTATCCAAGCATTCGGTCAATCGCAGCACGGTGGTCACATCCGTGCCGGGACACATGGCCTTTGCGCGATTTGCCAAACTGCCACCCGTCGATCCCAAGCGTATTCCAGACATCGTTCGATTTGAAGCCGTGCAGCAGATCCCGTTCCCGATCGAACAGGTCGAATGGGATTACCAGGTCTTCCAGGAACCCGACTCTCCCGATGTGGAAGTAGGGATTTTTGCGATCACCAAGGACCGCGTGACGGACTTTCTTGAAAACTACAATGCGGTTGGCCTGCGCGTTGATGGCATTACGCTTTCACCACTGGCCGTCTACAACGCTTTGGCCTACGACATGGAACTCGATGAAGAGTCCCCAGGCGTGGTATTCATGGACATTGGTTCGACCAGCACCGACGTGATCATCGTCGAGGAAGGCCATCTCTGGCTGCGTACGCTACCCGTGGGAGGCAACAACTTCACCGATGCACTGGTGCGTGCGTTTAAGCTCAGTGTCCCCAAAGCTGAGAAACTCAAGAAAGAAGCAAGTACCAGCAAGTACGCACGCCAGATTTTCCAGGCCATGCGTCCGGTCTTTGCTGACCTGGTTCAGGAAATGCAGCGGTCGCTGGGTTTTTACCAGTCATTGAATCGCGACGCCAAACTCTCCAAGCTTATCGGTGTCGGTTCGACATTCCGCCTGCCGGGCATGAGCAAGTTCCTCAAGCAACAGTTACAGATGGATGTCGTCCGTCTGGACAGCCTGCAGAATGTGCAGATGGAAGGGCGTTTGGAGACCGACTTTGCTGAACACACCATGAATATGGCCACGGCATACGGTCTTGCCTTGCAGGGTCTGGAACTCGAACGCGTCAGCGCCAACGTGTTGACCAAGGAAATCCAGAAGACGCGATTCTGGCGTGCCAAGCAGCCGATGATGGGTGCTGCGGCATTGTTGATGGTGGCAGCGTCACTGGGTGCGGTTGGCAAACTGGTGACCGACAAGGCCAGTTTCCATAGCGATCTTGGCGATAGTGAACAAAAAATTCAGGCAATTATTCGACGTGCGGACAAGTATAAGCAGGACTGGTTTAAGATTCAGGACTCAAGTGACCCGCGTCAGATCATTGAAAACCTGCGTCGCGTGCTGGACTACCGTGACATCTGGCCCAAACTCATCTGGGACCTGGAACAGGTGGCTCAGGACATGAAGGCCAACCCCGCGCTGTGGGACAATGACTATGATGCCATCAGCAAGATTCCACGCCAGGAACGTCGTCGCCTGGTCTTTGACACGCTCAATGCCGAGTATGTCTTTAATCCCGGTGCTGACATTGACGTGGCCCAGATGAGTACAGACGAAATCTGGAAACTCGGTTCCGATGGCAGCGCACCCCCGAAAGTCGAACAACCCGCCAATCAGGATCCATACGGTGGGATGGGTGGTCCGGGTATGGAACCTGGGATGGGCATGGAAGGTGGCGGTGGTGGTTTTGGGATGCCCCAACCCGGCGGATTCGGCATGCCTACCGCTGGCAGCTACACCTCGACGAGCAATGCCGCGACCATTGCACCACCACGATTTCGAATCACCGTTTCCGGGACCACGTCCTTCCGCGGTGCTGCATCGTTTATCAACACCAACTTCATGGGCTGGCTGCGTGAACATGCTGATCGTAAGGATCGACCTTATCGCATCATCAAAGAGTCACCTGACCTCACGCACCTGGAGCAAATCCGTGGTTCGGGTACCGGCCCGCGGACCAGTGCCTCAGCCGATGCCGCAGGGGGATTCGGTGGGATGCCTGCACCACCGCGTCGACCGATGAACACCGGCCGTCGCCGTTTTGGTGCAGGGATACAACCTGAAGCCACGTTGGGCGGCGTACGCACAGGCTCCAATACCCAGCAGATGGTGAATTTGTCTGAACTGTTGCCAGCTCGACCGTTGGCCAACGAAAGCAAGGATGACGATTACCGTTTCACCGTCATATGGACCATCGAGTTGACCCGACCTGATGATGCACGTCGTAGCGAAGACAAGATTCGTCGTGAACGAGCTGCCGAACGGGCACGCCAGGAAGAACTCGAACGCAAACGCCAGGAACTCGAAGCCAAGAAGGCAGCTGAAGCTGCTGCAGCCAATGGCGAACAGCCAACTGATGGTCAACCTGCGACCCCCGGAACCCCCGGAACCCCAACTACCCCGGCTACACCAGCAACACCTGCGGTCGATCCCAACGCGACCACTGGAGGTGCTCAATGAAAGCTGCATTGGTTTGGATGAAGCATAACCCCATCGCCGTGGTTGCAGCACTTTTGAGTGTCTGTTCACTGGTGGGCTTGGCCGTGGTCTATCTGCAAGGCAACAGCTTTGTTCAAGAGATGGAACAGCGCAACAAGGTGGTCCAGCGGATCAAAACACTCAAGACCACACGCGTGAAAATTCCATCACCGGACCTGGATAACCCGGTTGAACAACGTGATATCACCATCAACGAAGCAGCGATCGATTCGCTCAAAGAGGTGTATCACAAGATGGGCATTGAATACACCAACATCTTTGCCCTGGCAGTGAATCAGAACCGCAAGGGACACGATCCGCTACTCGATGGCTTGTTCCCGTCATTTGATCGACGTGTGGACAAAGTCTATGACGCCCAGGTGCAGTATCTCAACGCGTTTGAAGCCATGCTCCTGGATTATTCACCCACGGACATCTACCCGCGCCTGGATGCAGGGGGCAGTGTGGACCTCGGGCAGGTCACCGCTGAAGTGAACCTGGCGCAGAAAAACTTCATGCTCCGACTGGGCATGCCTGAGGACTCAGTCGGCCAGTTGTCCGCCGAACAGCAACAACAATTGGTTGATGAGCGACGTGGTGCTGCAATCCGCGTGATGACGCAGCATGCCGAGCGATATCACATCTACGTCGATGATCCAACCTTACCCTCAGCAGTCTTCCGGATTGGTGAGTGGAGCAGTGCCGCTTTCAAGCCGGATATCTCCGTCATCTGGCAGGGGCAGTTGGAACTTTGGGTCCAACAGGATATTGTTCAGGCCATTGGCTCAACCAATCAGGTCTGGAGTCCCAAGGCCAATGTGTTGACCAACCCGGTCAAGAAATTAATTAAGATGGATGTCGCTCCCGGTTATGTCGGGATCGATACCACGGGGGCCCTGACCCAATCGGGACGTTTAACACCCGGTGCAGCTCCTAGTGGTAGTGCCCGTTTGCCCAATGGTTTTAGAATGACACCTACCGGCCGTCGCAGCAACACCATCTATGACGTGGTCCATGCCAGGGTATCCTTGATTGTGGACTACCAACAGATTGCCAAAGTGTTTGAAGCATTCGGCAAAACAAACTTCATGACGGTCCTCAAGGCTGATCTGACTGATGTTGACGAGTACGAAGCTTTACGCAGTGGTTTTATGTATGGCGACAGTGATTGTGTTCAACTGGACATGATTATTGAAACCCTGTGGTTGCGTGATTGGACAACACGCTTGATGCCCCAAGCGATCAAAGAACGTTTGTCCATCGAAACCAAAGACGCGTCAGGTCGTTGATAAATGGCCTGTGATTTGACGGGACAGATGATTTGCTGGCCCTGACGAAAACGATTGACCCCTTGGCGAGGCAGTAACGCATGAGGCTCAAAAACCTCAACCTGTTTGAGAAATACATTGAAAAAGCCGTCCTGGCGCTCGGTGGCCTGTACGCGCTGGTGGTCTTGTGGTTCTTTGTCATTGGTTCACCCTATGCCATTGAACTCAAAGCCCTTCATGCCGAATACAAACCCGGTGACATTGAAGAAGCGATTCTCAAGGAAGCCAACGATCTGGATCGCCGAATCTCCACCAAGGAAAGTCCATTTGAAGTCCTGCAGGTACCACCGTATACCGACGAATTTCGTGGTCGTCTGACCCGACCGTTGATCCCGGTGGATAAGTTCGTGACTTACTTTGGGCGTCCAGGATTGGATATCAGTCCAATTGTTCTTGATATTGTGCCTTTCTTTGTGCCCACTCCCAAAGAACCGACTGCTTTGATCTGGGATACTGGCTTTGGTGTGCTTTCAGAACCGAATGATCCGTTGTTGGTTCAGAAGTTTGAGCAGCTTATTGGTGATCAGAAACCGCGCGACTTCCGCTGGGTAAGTGTCAGCGCCCAGTTCAATCTCAAAGACTATAGAGCTCAACTGGAAGCCAAGCAGGATCCCAAACAGTATCAGCAGATTCCCAAGACCTGGTGGCGTGATCGTTTGATTATCACCGATGTCATGCTTCAGCGTCAGGTACAGAATCCGGAAACCGGAGAGTGGGGTGAGATTCAAACACTCCCGACCGTACCCGGTAATGACAGTTTTGATTTCCTGAACAACACACAATTTTCTTTCCGAACCGAACGGGACAACTGGGCACCGCCGGAAGCTGAACGTGCTTTGGAAATTGCTGCCATTGAGGAAAAGCGTCTGGCTCGTCCACTGTTTCCAGAACTCATAGAAGGTCTGTGGTTGCCCCCCGATGCAAACGATCAGAACCTCCCCCCGGCTATGGCTGAACAGGTGCGCGATTTAGTCAAACGCATCAAGGAAACCCAGAAACAGATCAAGGACCTCAAGCAACGTATTGCCGATGGCACTGGTCCGATCACGGCTGCACCCACTGCAACGCCCGGGAATCAACCCGATGGTACCGCCCAACCTGTTGTACTCGACCTGCCCACACTTGAGTCCCGGCGGCTTAAACTGCGTGAGGATCTCTACATCCTTCTGGGCATCATTGAGCCGATTGAAGTCAACACGGATACCATCAACACCAACCGTCGTACCGGCATTCTTGATCGCAATCCACGCACCATTACCGACACACGTGATGAAGAGGAATACGCCACACCTGACACCATCCGTGTCTGGCAGCACGATATCAGCGTCAAAGATGGTCAAAGTGTGCGTTATCGCATCATGATCAAGATTCTCAATCCGCTGTTTTTCCGAGATCAGGTACCCAATGAACAGCGTGAAGAATTCTATGGCAAGCTCACCCTGACCTCCGCAGCCAGCGCGTGGACCGAGCCGGTGCAGGTGCTCAGCGAACACCACTTCTTCCTCTCCGGTGCTTCCAAGAACACCCAGACCGCTACCGTCGAAGTTTACTGCATCTTCAACGGTCAGTGGCAGCGACGCGAGTTTGATGTCAAGCCCGGTGATCCCATCGGACAGGTCGTTCAGTTCCAACTCGACGGTGAAACCAAGAACGTCAATATGAACGTCGGCGGTGTCGTCGTGGACATCGACTATGATGCACCATCAGCCGAATCACCCAACCAGCGGACCACGCGTTTGATCTACTTCGACGGTCGCACCAACACCTTGCAGACCCGTACACTCGAAGAAGATCAGGCCAGTCCCAAACGTGATGAACTCCGCCGCAATCTCAAGCCCGGCAGTTAATCACTGACAACATCCCAAAGCATCACACAGGAGATCAAGTCCACTTGGTCTCCTGTTTTTTATATGTGTCAGATCTTGATGCATCTTCTGACTTACACCTGCAGATTCTCCGTTGGCCAGTCTTTCCAGACATCACGGTGGAGTGTTGTCAGGGCTTTGGGATCTCGAATGAGTTGGCATTTCTCGTCATGACTTAAACGCGTGGTTCCACCTGCGGTGACGATGCGCATCAGTCGAACACGATTCTCTGCTTCCCTGGCAGTTGTGCCAACGCCTTCATTCAGCAGTGTGCAATGCAGGTCATTCAAAGCCGGGTCCACGAGTAAGACTGCAAATGGGCGAACGGCAATTGGAGATGATGAATCAACCTGGTTTAACTGCTGATGTTGGTATTTGAGAATTTCAGGCGTGTTCGATTCTTCGGGAATTTGCAATAGATGCCAACGTCGAAGGAACTGTCCCACCCGCTGGCTACTCAGAAAAACCGACATGGGGATAGAGATAATCATCCCAAACAGCACCGGCATCGCCCAGGGAAGCAACACTGGAATATACAGATCAAGCAGCACGGTCATCCCCAGGCCAAAGATCGTGTGACTGGCATGCGCTTCAGCAGCCTGCGCCCAACTGATGCCCGACTCATTGCGGTTTTGCGCATTCCATTGCACACGATGACCAAGCAGTGTGCCGATGACAAACGTGCTGTGAAAGAGCATTTGGATCGGGGCAATGATGATCGAAACCAGTGTCTCAATGAGAATACCGATTGACAATCTAACGCCACCGCCAAGGTAATGCAGCTTGACCGGTTGCCCGACGGTGACCAGAAACGCCCAGAACTTTGGTAAGAGTAACAAGATCATGGTCACCACGAATAATCCCAATGGCGCATGATCCAGCCATGATAATTCGCTATTTGCCAACGCGCCTGTCATACCCACATGATGGGGGCTTCCGATGCAGGCTTGGATGATCGACAGAATCATGAAAATCAACCACAGCGGTGAAGCCACATAGGACATCACACCCATCGCCAGATGCACACGGCTAAGTGGTCTTAAACCACCTGCAACTGTCAGTCGCAGATGCTGCAGGTTGCCCTGACACCAGCGTTGATCTCGCTTGGCAAAGTCGATGAGATTCGTCGGCGACTCTTCATAGCTGCCTTCAAGGTCCGATGCCAGGACCACCTTCCAGCCGGCACGTTGCATCAATGCCGCTTCGACAAAGTCATGACTGAGAATCACGCCACCCAAAGGCGGTTGTCCCGGGAGCATCGGCAAGCCGCAGTGTTCGATAAACGGCTTGATGCGAATAATGGCATTATGTCCCCAGTAGTTACCCGAAGTCTGCGTCCAGATTGCATAGCCACTGGTGAACATCTCCCCATAGACATTGGCAGCAAATTGCTGGAGACGCGCAAAGAAGGAATCCCGATTCACCGGTGCCGGCGGAACCTGCAGGATGCCGATCTTCGGATCATCAATCATACGACTGACCATTTTGAGCATGGTCTGGCCGGTGATGATACTGTCTGCGTCGAGCACGATCATGTGTTCGTAGTGACTGCCCCAGTTTTCGCAGAAGTCTTCGACGTTGCCACTTTTTTTGCCCCGATTGTTTTCACGATGTCGGTAATACAAACCCATCGGGCCATCGACTTGCTGGCGCATCTTTGCCCAGGCATGTTCCTCCTGCACCCAGATGTCCGGATCGGTGGTGTCACTGAGTACAAAGAAATCAAACGTATCCGCGCCCGGTATCGATTCAAGGGATTGATACATCGCTGCCAATCCTGCAAAGACGCGATGCACGTCTTCGTTGTAAATCGGCATGATAATGGCGGTCCGCTGATTGTTATCAGGGACATGCTGATCCTTGGGCAGATCAATCGGGTCTTTGATCAGTTGTTCGTTGATCATGATTTTCTTGGTAAAGCCGAATGTGGCAGTCCAGAAACCCAAAGTGATCCATAGAAACAGGAAGACAAACAACAGGAAAATAGGGATGTCCAATACGTTGATGCCGTCACGGGCAAGCAATTGGTACATGACATAGCTTGCACCTGATGTCGTCAGAACACTGAGGAAAAACAGCAGAAACGTGTAACGTTTTTTATGTCTGCTGGTGGGATTACTCATGCGGTACTTTCTTTGCATTTATCTGTGCTGACTGCGATTTACACTTCTGTCGCAGGCGACGCCAAAGTAACTTCCAGAAAGTCAGTCTAATCGGACCGGGTAACGGTCCAAAGGATTGGCGTGGCATGTCCACGGACTTTAACGGCGGAGTTGCCGGATACGCCTGTTGCGTCACCGCAGTGCATTGCGCTGCAGTGGGGGGATGCGGAGAAACCGTCAGTTGTTCATCTCGGATCGTGCGCTGTAACGCATATCGAGCCAACGCCCATTGCCCCAGTCCTTTTGCAGGCAGCGATTGTGGTGCGTGCATCTGAATGACATCATCGAGCAAGCCTTGTTGCCATTGCTCAATGTATATCATTGCCAGATCAAGTCGCTTTTGATCATCCCCCTCAGCCTGTTCATCACAGGCATCAAGCACCTGCAGCGCAGAAGACTTGGCCAACTCGGAAGCTATGCCACAAGTCTGTAAATACAGGCTCAAACGCTCGACGATCGCCGGATCAATCATGGTTTGGACTTGGCTTTGGGGCATGTGAAACTCCATATCTCACTGATCGCTACAGGCGTGCCACGTGACGTGAACAATTGAGCTTGCAATTTTTTTGCATTCTGCTCGCTTGGCATAATCGCAAACGCGACAGTCACAACGCCAGTGTTTTTGTCGTGCAGGACCTGGGATTCAACAGGCTGGTTCAAGACGGACACATGTGCAGTGATGTCTTGATAACGGTTTTTGATGTGTTGCGAATTGGGGGTGAAGGTGATGGTGTAACGGATCTTGCCATCATCTTGATGGACGTATTGCGTGTCCTGAACGTTGAACTTATTGATGGGGGACAGGGGTAAATGCGTGAAGCTCAGTTTGTAAGCAAATTCGATTTCAGAACCAGGCTCAACTGGTTGGTTAAGAACCCAATACGCGCCGATGTTGTCCATGCCTTCGCCATCGCTGGCAATTTCCAACAGTTCCAGATGGCCATTGAAATTGGCAAACAGGCGTTCGTTGTGTCCATTTCCATACGGTGAAACAAGAATACTCGGTCGAACATGTTGATTGGTTTCAAAGTCGTTGTAATGCTTGACGTGTTTGTCCCGTTGTATCAGACCGAAGCTGCGGATGTTTTTGTGATGGAAGATCGTTGTGCGATGTTCCTTGGGATTCTCCAATGGATGCCAAATGGCCTGTTTGTCATCAAGGTTAATCAACAAGCCATCGGCATCATGGACTTCCGGACGGTGATCCACATGGACATTCGCTTTGGCACCGGCTTCGCCATAGAGAAACATACTCGTCAGCGGCGCGATCCCGAGCTTGTCGATTTTCTTGCGTGGATAGAGTTTTAAACACACACTTACCGTCGTCGGTGATCCGGGCTTGATGGCAAAGAGATAAAAGCCAGTGATGCTCGGACTCTCAAGTAAGGCAGCAACACGTTTGCCCAAGTTTCCATTCCGTGCGTCGGGCAATAGCCAGAACTTCGTAAAGACCGGGAATTCTTCGTTGCGGTCGAAAATGCCGATGTTTACCGCCAGGCCACGTGCCGAACTCCCATAAGCTCCGCCGCGATCCACTGCCCGGAAGTAGGAAGAGCCTAGGAAGCTGATTACCTCGTCATATCCCTTGGTGTGAGGATTCAATGGGTAGAGTAAACGGAAACCTGCAAAACCAAGGTCCTCACTGAACCCTGTCAGCTGACCACCATGGTAGGTGAACAATTCCGGACTGTAGGGGATCGGTTTGAATTGTGGTTGGCGACCTTCTAATTTCTGGTAAAAATCGTGCCAACGGGTTCTATGGATTTGTACACGATTAGGGAACAGGTAGCCGCGATGAAACATTTCCAGCCGATAGGGAGATAAATCGATGGCCTTATCACGATTGAAAACAATTTTTCGGTACTCGTCGTAATCCAGCTTTTGAAGTGCTTCAGGCAGATCGGTATCCAACGGACTGTATGGACGCTGGGCAACTTCCTTGATCTCTTGCATGATGTCGCGAATGATCAAGCTGGCAGCACTGTCATTCAGTGGAGGCGTGGCATGGGCTACGGTCGGTAGGATCGCAATCGATACGCCGATCAAGATCAAGGAAAAACAACACGTTGCTAATTTGCGTGCCATACTGTCCACTTGATGTTGGTTGCTTCTCGTGCGTAGGCTGGATGCCTGTTGTGGTTGGTGCCATTATATCATAAGTATTGGAAAACTAATGGATGTGAGATGTTAATCAAAAGGCTCTAACATGTTAATATGAGCATTATCATCGGTTGTCGGTGGGGGCGTTGACATTGCCGACAACAAGTTTGACTCGGTTTAGAGATGCAGGGCGAGACGCTTGGGCGATCTGTTTCTGAAGTCCACTTCGTAACTCGCGGTCCAGGGCATAGAGCGTTGCACTCGAATCAACCGTCACCGTCAATGTCCCACGGTAAAACCGCTCCAGCCGGGACTTGGCCAGTAACTCCGTGGGGACAAGCTCGGCCCATGCCTGACCGATGTTGCCCATCTGCTTGAAGGGTTTTCCGACCTCGGCTTTGAACCACTTGTCCAGAAATCCCATGCTCACGTCGCGGCCTTTGAAGTTGCGCCACTGACGGAGATTCTCCAGGTGTTTTTGTTGACTGTCCATATCGTCCATTGCCTACTATCATACCACGCATGAAGTTGATCATGATCGGATATCGGGGATGTGGCAAAACATCCGTTGGCAAACGTGTCGCCGAAGCACGCGGCATGCAATATCTGGACGTCGATGATGTGACCTGCGACCGCATCGGCTGTGATTCCATTGCGAAAATCTGGGAAGACCACGGCGAACCCTACTGGCGAGCAAACGAAGTCGCAGTCACCGAGGACCTCTGCAAACAGGACAACCTGGTCATTGGGCTGGGGGGCGGGACACTCATGCAGGACGGCGCCCGCAAGGCTGTCGAAGCTGCAACGGATACGCTGCGCATTTATCTCAAGGGTTCACCGGAGTTACTCTACCAACGCATCACAGGCGATGTTCGTTCCAGCGAAACACGCCCGAGTTTAACCGCGATGGGTGGCGGGTTGGACGAAGTGATCCACATGCTCGAAAAGCGCGAACCGACTTACAAGGCTGTCGCCGACGTCGTGATCGAGATTGATGGCATGGGCCTGGATCAGGTGACAAATGCGGTGATGGATGTTTGCAAGCACGATTGAATAACACCAATGGATGCAAATGACGTTTGATTCAGGATTGGCAGTCAAACTTGATGCCATAGACGGTTAACTGATCGTCAGACACGGCTTTCAACGGATGACGCATCGGATGCTTGTTTCAATTCGCCCGCATCGACGCCCAATCTCCGGTTGGCAAAGTCTTCAAGGATGTTCATATAATTGATGTAGGCATCGTACGGTGAATCGAAGGGTGAGAAGTACGCATGGACCTGGCCGTCATTCATGTGCTTGGTACACATGTAATAGAAGTGATCACTGATGGTCAATTGACGCCAGGCTTCGAGTAGTTTTTCGTCACCGCTGGCCAGGACGTGCGGATACATGCCGTACAGTCGGCCCAGGGCTTCGGATTGCATGCGGTTACCTGCCCAGGCGGTGATGTCACGTTGGGTGTCCGCCCAGGAAATCATATCCGGCACGCTGAGTGTCGAGCGCGTGTGATGCTTGGCAATGGCCTGACTTGGTGTGTGACACCGCAGGTTCTCCTGAGCCATCAAAGCCAAAGGCAACTCGCGCAGGAAGCTGTGAATGTTGGTCGTGTATTTGTGGTGTTCACCAAACGTTTCAAAGTCCATCCCAAGCAAAATCACATCAGCATGCTCAGCCTGAGCTTGAAGTCGATCAATAAATTTCTCCGCAGTCAAAGGCCAACTGACCCATTGTTTATTCGAGAAGCGAAAGGCAATGTCGTCACTGAGATGATAATGACGTGTCAGCAGTTTGAGTTGTTCACCTGCAACGGAGTTGAATACCTGCGTGCTGGGACGATTGCCCAGTACCTGTTCAAAGCCTTCGAGCAACATGCCATCGAAGCGGTCCCATGATGCGACGGTATTGGCGATGCTGTCGGAGTAAATCAGTTCTGTGTTGCGGAAGAAGCGGGGTGTCTGATCAAAGAGTTCTTCGATGCGCTGAGTATGCAAATCGACCTGCGCTTTAAACTCGCTTTCACTGGTCATGCATGCCAGCGAGTGGTAATACGTTTCACCGAGAAACTCCACGCAGCCGGTGTGCGAAAGTTCACGCAGTTGGATGATTACTTCCGGGCAGTGTCGCTGGAGTTGATCCAGAAGACAGCCGGTGATGGACAGGGCGAACTTGAAGGGTTTGCGTTTGAATCGGGCATATCGCAGCAGGGTATGCAAAGCCGGGACGTAGCAGTTCCTTGCTACCCGCAAAAGGATGTCGCGGTTTAAGGCATGGTCAATGTAGTTGTCATCCTGATCAAAAACACTGCAGGGTTTAAGGCGCATCGGCTGATGCATTTGAAAGTACAGACAGACACTGGTCGACATGCGTTGTTCCTTCCGTGGTTCAACTTGGTCAGAAAGAGTAGACATGCCAAGACCCTGATCGTTCCCCTGTTTGTATTCTCGCATTCATGCTCAGTTTCACAAGTGTAAAATCATGAGAAAATGACAAAAATGTATTGAAAGTGGTTCATTGTGTGCTTAGCCCCAGTTTGCGCATCAGGGGACCCAACGTCAAGCCCTGCCCGATGATTGAGAAGATCACCACGATGTAGGTCATCATCAGGATCGCCTGATAGCTTTCCTGTGATGCCTGGCCCATGGAGTTCCGCAGACTCAAAGCTAGCGCAACGGAGATCCCGCCACGCAGTCCGGCCCAGGTCATGACCTTGGTCGCATGGGGGGTAAATTCGCGGACCGACTTAAGCCCTGCAATCGGCAAGCCCACCGCAATGAACCGGGACAGCAGCGTGATGACGATGGCAATGATGCCGGCAAGAACATACTTGCCATCCCATGTCAGCACCAACACCTCAAGGCCGATGAGCACGAACAGTACCGCGTTTAAAATCTCATCCACCAACTCCCAGAACATATCCAGATGATGACGCGTCTCGTTACTCATGGCAAAGGACCGCCCGTGATTGCCGATAAATAGACCCGCAATGACCATCGCGATCGGCCCGGAGACATGCAGGCGGCTGGCCATCGCATACCCACCCATGACCAAGGCCAATGAGAGCAGGATTTCGACCTGGTAGTTGTCCACGCTTCGCAAAAGGATGTAACAGATCAACCCCAGTAACAAGCCCCATGCCGCACCGCCCAACGCTTCCTGTGCAAAGAGGATGGCAATGTCGCTGATCTCCGTGTGTGCCTCACCATCATGTCCCGTGGCTAATCCAGCGATCCCCAGCAAAGCCAGGAATACCACCACGCCAACGCCGTCGTTAAACAGTGACTCACCGGTAATCTTGGTTTCCAGTGACTTGGGGGCGCCAAGACTTTTGAGGATGCCCAGTACCGCAATCGGATCGGTGGGGGAGATCAATGCGCCGAAGATCAGGCAGTACTTGTAATTTACCGGCAACTGGATCAAGTCCAGCATGTAATAGGTCAGCGTCCCCGTGATAAACGTGCTGGCAACGACACCCACGGTCGCAAGAATGCCGATGACAAATTTCTGTTTGCTCAGATCATTGATGTTCACATGCAACGCGCCGGCAAAGAGCAGAAAGCCCAGCATACCCTGCATCAACGTCTGGTTAAAGTCGATGCTGAACACCAGGTCATGGGCCACCTGGTCAATCGTCGGATGCTGCTTACCCACCAGCACCACCACCAATGACAACACCAGCGACATGACCATCAGGCCAATCGTCGTCGGTAAGCGAATGAGTTTGTGGTTCAGATAGCTGAACACCGCAGCAAGCGTGATGAGGATGGCAATGATGTCGAATATGCCCATGCGTCTTGGCCCCTTGAATCATCCATTTGATCCGTTAGCCATATGGTACCGTAAAACCGATTCCCACAATTGAGGACAGACACAACATAGACAGCAAACCTGTGAGCCTGATATCCAACCCCCAAAGACCAATTTCATAAATCTAAACAAACTCGCCTTCAGTCAACGACATGGAACTCAAGCCCGGGGGTTTTAACCCCCGGGACGTTACGGTACCACACGCACCAAAACATCAAATAATAACAGCCCGATAACATTCTCTGCACGGACCAGCAATCAAAATCTCACATGTCAATGACCGATAACAACACAACATGTTTAAGACCGATATTAGCTGGTCACAGTTCAATTCATTAACCGATGATTGAACTGGGTCCGGCTTGGTAACAGGCAGGTGTCATCTAATGTCCCATTCAGACCAGGATCATCCCATGTCGCAAGATCCCAACAATCAGAGCAAGAGCACACGTTCTCAGCAGGCTGCACAGTCCCTGAATCACCTGCTGGATCAGTGTGAAACCCAACGCAGCCAGCTTGATGCTTTTCTGGCAGGCTTTGAAAAGAAGATGACGGGCAAGACCATTATTGGTGAACCTGTCAAAACCAAGGCCCAACCTGCAACAGAAGCACCGGCCGTTGCAGTGGAGGAATCTGTTGTGTCCGATAAGTCTCAAACGCAAAATCAGCCTCAAGTTTCCATCCCCACCGAATCTCAGATTCAGGCAGAGCTTTCGCCGGTGAACATTCAAACGCCCCAGATCGAAAGCTGGCTCAAGGGATCGGTTTCACGTCTGCAGACACTTGATACATCGCTGAGTCGTCGTGAACAACGCCTTGCGACATTGGAAGGGCGTCTTAAGGATGTCGTCACAACACTGACCGACAAGATTCAGCAGGCACAGGTTAACAAGCAGTCTCTGGAACAGATCGCTGCCAACTTTGATGACCAATGCAAAGCCGCTGCCACGCAGGCCAATGCGGACTTGGCGCAAATCGAATCTAATTTTGAACAACTTGCCTCAGACCTGACCAATCAACAACAGGTCATCACCCGAAGCATCAGCCAACTGCTCAAGCAGATCACCACAGCCGTCGGCCCCATCGAACAGGGCATGGCTCAGCAGATCAACAACCTTCAGCAGCAGGCATCCCAGATTCAGCAGACCATCGATCAGGCCTTTGTCGATCGCAAGAAAGAAATCCAGTCCCAACTCGATCGTTTCCCCGACCTTATCCGCAAGCACGTTCAGCAGTCTGTTGAAAGCTCCGTGGACCAATCCCGCCAAATGCTTGCTGAAGCAGCCAAGCCGATGCAGGACTTGGTCAATCGTGCGGTTGAATCCATGGAACATCGCGTGGAATCCTCCGTCCGCAGTGCCCGTGACAAGGTGATCGAAAAGACACGTCAGATGACCGACGAAGCAGAGCAGGGCCTTGAACCCGTCCGCCAACGCCTCGATGACAAGGTCAAGCAGATCAAGTCCACCGTCGAAAAACAGGCTCAGCAACTGGATGAGCAGCTTAAGACCACGCAGAAAGCCATCGACGAAAATCTCGAAAATTCCAAGCTTGCCATCCAGAAACAGTCTCACCTGGCTGGTGAAACCATGGTCAGCAAGTTTGATGAGTTGGCCCAGAAACTCGATCAGGCTGACAGCTTGGTCAAGCAATCCGTGAGCACCGTCAGCCAATCCATCCAACTGCAACTCGATCAGGCTTCCAGGCAACTTGATGAGAAGGTAGTCCAGGTCTCCGATGCAGCAGAAGCATCACGGCAGACCATCACCGATCATACGCGTCAGTCCACGCAGCAGTTGGGTATGGTCGTCGAAGACAGTCGTAACCATCTCGAAGAAGCCTGGCAACGCATCCGTAAGTCCGCGGACGTCACCGTGGAGCAAATGGAACAACGCACGCAGGCCATGCGTGAAGATGCCCAGCATCTGGTTGAAAACGCCTTTAACGAACTCAAGAACCAACAGCAGCAGTTCAGTGATGACGGTGAGAAAATCCTTCAGTCTCTACGCGATCGCGCAGCCGGATTCCAACAACGTATCCTCCGCCTGGTCGAACCCGTTGAGCAACGCATTGAAGCATCAACTGAAAAACTCAACAAGGCTGTCGATCAAACCGAATCCCAACTGAAGTTGCGTGTTCAGGCGATCGAGCAAGCCATCGCCCAATTGGTCGAACCCGCTGAAAAACGTATCTCGCACGCAGCTGACAGCATCAACCAGACCATCTCCGACAGTGAGCAGCGTCTGGCTGAGCAGGCGGATCAGGTGCAGCAAACCATGCAGCAGATCATCGAACCTGCAACTGAACATGTGCAGTCACAGATTCAGGAACTCGAAGCTGCAGGCAAGGTTCTGGACGAGCGCATTGATGATAAACTCGATCGCTTTAACCAGCAGGTCGCGATCTCCGAACAGCATATGGATCAGAAAGCCCAGGATTTCAAGGCAACACTCGATGCCTTTGTCGAACCTGCTGCTGAACATGTCCGCGCTTTGGCTGATCACATCAAGGCCACCAGCCTGCAGTTCGAAGAACAACTCCAGGATAAGAGCAAGCAACTTCAGGCTGAAATCAATCAGGCTATGGAACCGGCTCGCGCCAAGGCCCAGCAAATCGCACAGTCACTCTTTGACAAGGCACAGCATGCTGGACAAGTTCTCGAAGAACGCATCGCTGCCAACCGTCAACGTTTTGACGAAAACACCCAGCAGATGGATCAGCAGCTTTCAGATACCCTTGAGAGTATCAGTCAGCAGGCCAATGCCATTGAATCTCGCATCGACAATGCGGGTAAGGCAGCCCAGTCCCGCGTGGAAGATCAACTCAAGGATGCCATCGAGCAACTCAACGAGCGCGCTACCACCAGCCAGAAGCTCATCGCATCCTTCCAGGAAACACTGGATCGTGCCCGTGCCGAGGCCAAGGACCTTGTGGAAGTTCAGACTGCACAACTTCGTGAACAGGCTCAGCGTTTGCTCGCTCCGTCTGTTGAACGTATCAACACCATGCAGTCTCAGTTGACCCAGCTTGAAGAGATGACCGGCAAGCTTGACGAGCGCGTTGATAAGACACGTGAACAGGCTGCAAGCATCCTCGGACCCGCACGTGAGCAGATCACCCAACTACGCGAGCAACTCCAGGAAACTGCCGTCAAAGCCGGTCAGAAAATTCAGCAGCGAATCAGTGAAATTGACGGGAAAACCAAGGCGATTCTCGATCCGGCACAGGAACAGATTGATCGCTTTGCCACCAAACTCAGTGAGACTTCCAACCGTGGTAATGCCATGCTCAATGCGTGGGTCAGCCAGGTTGAACAGATGACGCAGCAGCGCATGAGTCAACTGAACGTGCAGATTCAGACGGTCGATCACAAGATTGCCCAGATGACGCAGAATGCTGCAAGCTCACTTGAAAAACAACTCGAAGAATTCACCCACTTGGCTTCACAGTCGCTGCAACCTGCCCATGAACAGGTTGTCGAACTGCAGCAACAGATGATTGAGTCTGTCGAAGACGCTTCGGAAGCCTTGAAGAATCAACTCAACAAGTTCCAGGATCAGGTGGATGAAATCCGCGAACCTGCCACGAAACAGATCGAAAACTTTGAGCAGGGTTTACTCGAAATCGCCAACGGCATTCAGGAAGAAATGGCGGATCAATGTCGTAACCTGTTAACGCCGACCGAGCAGCAGATTCACCGACTCCGCGAGCAGGCCACACGCCTTGTGGAACTCACCGAGAGGGAACTCAATGCCCGTGCTGCTTCGTTTGAAGCTGACATTGAAGAACGACTTGAACCGGTGATGACTTCGGGCAAGGAAAAGCTCGAAGCCCTGAAAAAGGAAATTCAAGGCTTTGCTGACAAGATCACTGAACTTGCCCAGGAACGCAAAGAGCAGGTCCTTGCGAGCATCGAAGAGGACATGCAGCCGAGTAACGAACGTTTCAAAGACATGATGCAGAATCAGGCCAAGGCCGTCATTGAGTCGCTGGACTTCCAATGTCAACAAATGTCCACGGAAGTCGTTGAACAGATCACCAAGCAGATCGACCCGGTCCTCTCTGCGATTAACCGTCGCGTGGATCGTATTGGGCCGGATGGCGAACTGATGGCCTTGCAGGTCTTGGCTGATTTGCGTGATCGCATGGTTGCTCTCTTTAACAAGTCCGTTAAAGCGGTCAACGATGCTGAATTGACCATTGATGAAAATTACTCAGGTGCCCCGGATGAAATCTCAGATTCGACATTCCGCGATGCCATGAACAACTTTGCTGACCAGATCAAACAGATGGACAGCGAGGATACCAATCACGAGGCGGCGTGACCGGATCTCCTACGGTCACGATGAATTCAAGACGATCCAGTCGGAGGGAGACTGGATCGTCTTTTTGATGCGCTGGTGTCACGTCTTTAAAACATGGTTATCATCATGCCATGAAGCTTGATTATGCATCACGTCAAACGCTTGCCTTGGACATCGGCGGGGCGAATGTCAAAGCCTGTTACAGCGATCGTGCGGGCGTTTTACATGCATTTTCCCAGTCCTTTTTGCTTACTCGTCATGTCGATGAGTTGGTTGATGTTTTAAGGCATGTCGTTGATCAATGCCCGGAAACTCCGAAGCAGTGGCTTGTGACAATGACCGGTGAGTTGTGCGATTGTTTTGAGAACCGCAAGCAGGGGGTGCATGCCATTCTGGATGCCGTGTCGAATGTAGCAGGCGATTGGCCCGTGCACATCTGGTCGACAACAGACGGTTTTGTTGACATGGACAATGCACGTGACAAGCCAATCACCGTCGCTTCTGCGAATTGGCATGCCTTGGCAAGTTGTCTTGGCCAGTTACATGCCGATCAACGTTTGATTCTCATCGACACCGGATCGACGACGACGGATATCATTCCCGTGATTCAAGGCCATGTCGTTACCCAAGGCAAGACCGATGCAATGCGCTTAGTCCATCATGAGTTGGTTTATCTGGGTGGTTCCTTGACACCGTTGATGGCTTTGTCTGGTCAAATGCAAGGGCGATTGATGCATGAGTTCTTTGCCACCATGCATGACCTTGCTGTGGTGATCGGGGCTTACCCTCAATCGCTTGATTGCGTTGATTCACCTGATGGGATGCCATATGACAAGGCTTCATGTTTGCGTCGCATTCTACGGATGTATGGTCAAGATTTGAATGGCAATGGGCAGTTGTCAGATCATTCGCAAGCGATTGAGCGTCTGCTCGATGCTGCTGTCGGGATGATTCATTTTGCGTTTACCCATATCGTGAATCGTCATCAACCCATTGATGCTGTTCTGCTCAGTGGCAGTGGGAGTTGGCTGCCTTCTCGGATGCTTGAGCGGATGGGAAATCCGTATGAGGTGCGAATGCTTGAGACCTTGTGGGGACAGGAAATGTCAACATGTGCCTGTGCTCGGGCGTTAATTGGCTTGTGAGTCGAATGAAAAAGAAAACGAACCTGCCATATAAATGACAGGTTCGCTTGTTGGTCAAGTTAATCAATGAATAGCCGAATTGCGGGAGTCGCGCAATTATGCAGCTTTGTTCATGGTTTCTTCGATACGTGTCTTCAGTTCATCCGGTGTGAACGGTTTGACCACGTAGTTGTTGACGCCGGCTTTGATGGCTTCGATCACGCGACGGCGTTCGGCCTCGGTGGTGACCATGATGACCGGGGTGCTCATGTCATTCTGGCGGAATGCCTTGAGGAAAGACAAACCGTCCATATTTGGCATGTTCCAATCCAGAAGAATCAAATCCGGATTCTCTGCGCCGACGCGGCTTAACGCGTCCTGCCCGTTCACCGCTTCGATGATGTCGGTGATCTGAAGCTGTGCGAGAACTTGCTTCTGGATGTTACGCATTGTTTTCGAATCGTCGACCAACATGACTTTCATGATTATTCACTCCTGCAAGGCATTGCCGGAAAATAGAGTTTTATTCTTTAGGCAGCTCTACGGCTATCGTTATTGATTTCTACACTTTTGACCAAGGCAGCAACGTCGAGAATCAAACTCACGCCACCGTCCTCACGCACTGTTGCACCGCTGACCGCATTGGAACCGTCGAACAGATCGTCCAGTGGTTTGATGACCACTTCCTGTTGTCCGATCAGTTCATTGACCAGCAGGCCAACGCTGTTTTCATCCGCCGTTCCCACCACCAAAGCGAAGGGAGCCAGCTTCCCGTTATTGGCTTTTCCAAACCGCTGATTCAGATCAACCAGTGGCAGAACGCGATCACGCAGACGCATCACCGGTTGTCCCTGAATCGTGCTCAATTCCGTTTCTTCAGGACGCACGATTTCGAGCAGGTTCGGCAGGGGCACTGCATAGGTTTCATCGGCCACACCGACGATCATGGCATGCATGATAGCAACGGTCAGCGGAATCTTGATCGAAACGGTTGTTCCCTTGTCGACTTCAGAGAAGACATCGACAAAACCGCCGAGTTTGGCAATGTTGGAGTTGACCACATCCATACCCACACCGCGACCTGACAGGTCTGAGACCTGCTCGGCGGTGGAGAAACCCGGTGCAAAGACCAGACGTTGGATGGCCTGCTCGCTCATGCCTTCGAGTTCTTCCTGAGTCACAAGACCTTTTTCCATGGCCTTGACGCCGATGCGTTTGGCATCAAGTCCCTTACCATCGTCCTTGATCTCAATGAGCACGTGATCACCTTCGTGACAGGCACGAATCAGGATATTGCCATCAGCCTGTTTGCCCTTGGCCAAACGATCCTGGGGTGTTTCAACACCATGGTCAGCACTGTTACGCAGGATATGCACCAACGGATCAGCAAGGCCTTCAAGAACGGTCTTGTCCACTTCCGTGTCGCCACCTTCCATCTGAAGGTTGATCGACTTGCTGGTGGCTTTAGCCAGATCACGAATAACGCGCGGGTATCGTGAGAAGAGCTTGCTCATTGACTGCATGCGTGTCTTCATGACACTGATCTGCAGGTCGGTGGTGACGCGATCCAGGTCGGATGCAATCTGGGTGGCTTCTTCACAGAGACCTTGATCCGCTGATTCACTTTTCACACGTCGTGTCAGAGAGTGTACGCGGTTTTTCTGGAGAACCAGTTCGCCGACCAGGTTAAGTAACGCTTCAAGACGGGAAACGTCCACGCGAATGGTTTGTTCGGCGACATTACTTCCTGTGGATTTTTCTGCTCTGGCAGCACCGGTGTTACCACTGGCTCCACTTGTCGCGTCACTGTCTTTGGCTGTGCCGACGGTTTGATTGGCAACGCCGTCAAAGAACAAGACCTGGTCAATGTTGGCCGATGTCGGGATACACTGTTCAGAAGGCAGTTCTTCACCGTTACACGCCCGGTTCAGTCGATCAATCAGATTTTTCGTTGGGATGCTGAGCATTCGCTCGCGACCAAGGGCTTCTGCACGCTTAAAGAGTTGGCTGATCAATGCCAGGCATCTCGGCTGGGATTGACCAAAGCAATGGTCGTCCAGGTCCGTGAGTTTATGGGCAAAGTTTTCCAGGCAACGGACTTCGTTGGTGATTTGATCAATGTTGTAAAAGTCAACCGAGCGGACAAGGCCTTCGGTCAAATCAACAAGCTGTGAAGCAAGATTACCCGTGTTATCTGAAGACGCCGACTGTTGAACAAGTTCCTGAATCTGTTGCAGTGATTCCTTGAAATCTTCAACCATGAAAGGCAAAAGGTCTTTCTTGGAGGCACTGAATTCCAACGGCGTTTCGCCTTCTTCGGCTTGTTCCTCAGTGTTTTGTGCTTCGGGCTGCTCAGTCTGGTCGGGCTGTTGTGTGGTGATCTTTTTGAGTTTTTCAATCAACGCATCGGAAGCTGGGGAGCACATATTGCCTTCACGCAGTTCATCAATCTGAGAACGCAGGACATCGGCTGATTCAAGCAGCGCGTCCATGGTCTGGCTGGTGACAACGATCTGTCCCTTACGCAGCAGGTTCAGCGCGTCTTCAGCGACATGCGCCAGCTTGGTCAGGTTATCCAGACTCAGGAAGGACGCAGAACCCTTGATGGTATGGATACCACGGAAGATCTGGTTGAGTAGATCCAGGTTTTGTGCTTCGGATTCAAGGCGAACCAAGTCCTGATCCAATTGGTCGATCAGTTCACCGGATTCGGTGATGAAGTCAAGCAGAATTTCAGCGTTGATATGGTCAAGCGACACGTCCAAACTCCCTCTGTGATTTCACATAAGCAAAAGATTGCGGCTCTGCACGTGGCGTGAACAAGTCACGGTTGATGATGGTTTCGCTGTGCCCGATAAACAACGTCCCGTCATCGGCCAACTGCTTACTGAAAATATCCAGGCATTGCTTACGCATTTCATCGTCAAAATAGATCATCACATTTCGACAAAAGATGACATCAAATTTGCCATGTCGGCCGGTCGCAAGGCGATCCTTGAGATTGACCTTGTCAAAATGAACCATGTCACGAATGTCAGGTTTGATCTTGTATTCGTCACCTTCGTGATCGAAGTATTTGGAAGTAATGTCAAATGAGAGATTGCCGATAGCCGACTTGGGATACAAAGCGGACTTGGCAATTTTCAGCACACGATCAGAAATGTCAGTGCCCACGATTTCCACGGACCAGTCCATTGCACGAATGCCCAGTGTCCGACGGACCATCATGGCTAAAGTGTAGGGTTCCTGCCCACTACTGCATGCAGCAGACCAGATACGAAGGACCTTGCGATCACGACGCGATTCAATGAGCCCCGGCAGGACGTTCTTTTCAAAGACGTCCAGTTGCGGTTGATTGCGGAAGAAGCTCGTTTCATTGATGGTGATCTTGGAAAACATCACCTGGAACTCATCTTCGCGATACGGGCCCATGGTCAGGAATACAATGTATTGATCGTAGTCCTCAATTTCAAGCTCGTTGAGACGATCACCCAATCTGCTTTCCAGCAGGTATTTTTTGCTGTCAGCAAACCAGATGCCGCTTCGATCATAGATGATCTTTCGCAGTGAGGCATATTGCTGATCGCTCATTGTTTGTGTTGTTAGTGGCATGAACCTTCTCACTCATACATGAACACCGGATCAGTCAACAGCACATCAAGCTGCGTTACGAGCGGCACCATGCTTGACGGTGCTTTCGATGGCACGAAGTTCTTCAAGGTTAAACAACCGTGACAGATCAAGGAGAATCAAGAGGCGATCTTCAAGTTTGCCAATCCCCATGATGTATGAGCTGTCTACGGAAGATGAGGTGATTGAAGGTGTGGCTTCGACGATGTTGCGGTCAATGCGAAGCACTTCATGCACACAGTCGACAATAAAGCCAAGCACACGACCGTCAACTTCCACGACGATGATCCGGCTGGATTCGACGTGCTCGGTCAGTTCCATGTCAAAACGCTTGCGAAGATCGACAACTGGGATAATCCTGCCACGCAGGTTGATGACGCCTTCCACACAATCAGGGCTTTCGGGCACCTTGGTGATGGTCATCATGCGGTTGATTTCCTGAACCTGCAGAATGTTGACAGCAAATTCTTCGCTACCCACACCAAATGAAACCAACTGTAATTGGCTTTCATCGGTCATGTTGTCTGCGATGTCGGATGTTTTTGCCTGTGATTCATTGTTGACTTGAGACATGGTTGTATCCTCTGGTATCCGTGTTTTATCGGTCCAACCTACTGAATGACTTATTACGTCTTGAAACGATTGATGAGGTTTTGCAGTTGTTCAGACTTGCAGTTTCATTGTGATGCTGCAGTGACTGCCTGGCTGGCCCCTTTCGGTTGTTTGACGCGTTACTGTACTTATGCTTTCTACATTTCGGGCAATTTCACCTGCCGCTTGAGATTGTTGTGCCGATGCAGCAGCAATTGATTCAATTAATGTGACGACTTTTCCAGTATCCTCGACGATGAGATTCAATACCTGCCCGTTTCCTTCGCCAGACTGACACCTTTGATGACGCATTACGTGACTTATTCATGCGGTCAACTCCCTGTTCGGTCTGCGTTTGAATGGCGACGATCAATTCGTCAACATCCTTGGTGGGCTGGGTGAGCGTCCTTGCAGGTTCCACTGGACATTCGCCTGCACGGGCGTGACGGAAAGTGGAGATTGATTCTTTTAACTGCTTTGGCTGATCATGTTTCAGGCAGCCCATGTCCGTGCCTGAGCCTGGCTGAGGAGTTGTGCGATCTGGTCGGGATTCATGCTTGCAACGATCAGTCCGGCTTGTGTGACAGCTTTGGGCATGCCGTAGACAACACAGCTTTCGTGATCCTGTGCGATGATCGGAGCACCGACTTCGTGAAGCAGTCGTCCGCCTTCCAGCCCGTCGCAACCCATACCGGTGAGGACGATGGAAAGCACATTGGCACCAAAGACTTTTGCAGCTGATGAGAACAATTCATCGACGCAGGGTTTGTAGAGTGCGTCCGCCGGTTCGGTTGCCGCTTCGAGTTGGATGGCAGATGTCCCGATGGTTTTACGGACGCGCAGATGTTTACCACCTTGAGCCAGATACACTTTGCCGTTTTCCATGGGCATATGTCGATCAACGTGAATCACGGGCACCTTGGCCATGTCATTCATACGCTCGACGAGGCTGGCTGTGAACGTCGCAGGCATATGCTGAGCAATGAGGACCGGATATGGGAATCGTTCGGGCAATGCGGTGATGAGCTTTTCAAGAACGGGCGGACCACCGGTGCTTGATCCAATGAGAATGGCACGCGGGGGTTTCTTGGTTAATAGCTGCTTGACATCAACATGATGATGATCATGGGCGATCGCAGGTTTGGGGGCCGAGACGCCCGAACGCTTGGACTCAACCAACGCGTGAACCTTGGCAAGCAGATCATCTCGAATATGCTTGATATCCAGCGAAATCTGAGATTGGTCTTTGGCAATGAAATCGTCAGCACCATAGCGCAACGCTTGCAACGTGACATGCGAGCCTTCGGTGGTCAGACTTGAGACCATCAGGATACGCGTGTCCGGGCAAAGCCGTTTGATCTGACGACAGGCGGTCAGTCCGTCCATCTCCGGCATCTCGATATCCAGCGTGATGATGTCCGGCTGGAACTGCTGCGTGAGTTTGATGGCATCAAGACCGTTGCGACCCGTCGCCATCACGCGGACGGACGTGTCGCTTTCAAGCATTGAACGAATCGCGTTACGCATGAACGCAGAATCATCAACGACCAATGCATTGATTGTGGGTTTTGGTTCGAGCACTTCGCCCTCCCAATTCAGGTATCACTTCACCTGGACCGCAGGTAATGGATACGGACATGGCAAGACATCGGCCAAAAGCGATGTAAGCTTAAGTAAAATTCAATCGGGAATTAGACAAGATTTTTTTGGGTTATCAATGCAATTAAACCGCATTGGCTGCAGATCTCAGGCTTTCTCGTGCATCAGCAATAGGCACTTGCTGACGTTTACGATTCAGAAAGAAGCTGACATTCTCATAACCACATGCGTCCAATAAATCCAAGGCTGCAATGTAACCATCACCCACACGTTCCGGACAATGCGCATCAGCACCGATCACGCATGGGATGTCCCGTTCATGCATTTGCTTGAGAATCGCTGGCGCTGGATTGAACTCCTCAATCACCTTGAGAATGCCCGAGGTGTTGAGTTCCATCGCCATGCCGGTCTTGGCAATGGCATCTAAACAATGACAGATGTGATCCATCATCGCATCAATATCCCAACGGGCGGCATAGCAGTTTTTTACCAGGTCAGGGTGTGATAACGTGTCATACAAACCCGTCTGCGCCACCTTGACCAGGTTGGAGAAGTAGTCCTTGTGATACTGGACCGCATCGTCTTTCCAGAAAATGTCGCGGTACTCAGGAATCTGTGGGTGCACCGATCCGAGCACATGATTCAGCGGCGCGGAGGCCAATTGCTTTTCGACATAGCTTTCAATGCCCGGCAGCCAATCCGCTTCGATCCCTAATCGCACGTCGACTTTGCCTGCCCATTCTTCTCGAGTCTGAGCGACAAGGTCCTGATACTCCTGCCACTGGTCTTCACCCATACGGACTGACGCAGAGATACCATCAGGCAGGGGGTTATGACAGGTGACGACGATGCCTTTGAGACCGACCTTCTCCGCACGCGCTGCATACTCCGTGGGCATGCCCTTGGCATGTTTACACAACGGCGTATGCATATGCTGTTCGTAGAGAATCGGCTCGGTCATCACACAAGGCTCCAATATCGGACGTCAAACGTAAAGAGGCAGTTTAGCTTTTGTCGGCCGATTTGTCGCGTGAGGTGAGACCTTCTGGCAATTCAAGAGAACCGGATCACGAGGTCAACGTCGTCTGTTCCTTGATGCCACGTCCGTATAACCGCCGGGTGGCAAAGGTCAGAAATGCCAGCAATGCGTAGGTGGGATAGACGATGTATGTAGGCAATTTGGTAACGATACTGTGAAAAGTTGAAGTTCCAGTAACAGGCAACCAGAGCACTGAAAACAGCAGCACATATGTTGGAAGCCATAGAAAAATCAAAATCTGCATCACGATGCATGTTCGTCTGAAAAAACCGGGTTTAACCCAGTGAATCAATTGGCCAAGTCGCATCCTGTAAGACAGCAACGCCAGCCAGAGAAAGCTTAGGAAGGCGATTGAGAAGTAACGAGCATACAAATGCAGTGGGATATCGATTTTTTGCTGAATGATTACATGCAGATGCATCAGTAGCGATGACAAACACATCATTGTTGAAAAGATTTTTAAACCATAAGTTGTAAACCAATGTTTAGGAAATTGATCTATACGTGGGTTAGACTTTGAAATAAGAATCAATCCGATCATCATCAAGATGTTCGGCGACATACGGATGAATCGTGCGAATGGGAACCAGGGAGAAAGTAAGAACCGAAAGGCAATAATCAGACAGGAAGCAACCAGGAAGTACGTCATACCGCGTCGGATGTTTTTAACCCACTTGGGATGACTCAGGAAAATGTTGCTGTTGATGATCGACTTGACGATCTCACTGCCACACTCGGGGCATTGGTTTTGATAATGCTGCGTCCGCAGATTGTATTGGCAGGTTTCGCAGGCCAGGTCATCATCAACATGTCCCCGGTCATCAAGTTTCACCAGCGTGCGCAGGATCGCTTCATTTGCTGGTCTTTGACAAGTCGGACATGACGCATTGATGCTGTGACCTCGCAGGCTTTGACCACAGCGACAGGTTACGTGTGTGAGAATGATGCCATCTTCATGATTGACACCCGGAAAGTTGATTGATGCTGGCATGATGGTGTTGCTTCTATGAGATACTTGAAGGCGGCTGTGTTGGTGGCGTTTGGCCCGGCGTTTGAGTTGGCTGTTTTCTCATGACGTTGATCTGTCGTGTGAGTTTGTCAAATTGCCAGTACATCCGAAACGCAACACCGGCGTTGGCTGCAAAGGTCGCGATCATCAGGCAAAGTAATGCAAGAGCCATGGCAACAGCCAGCAAGTCATTGGGGGTTGGCTGGATTTGGAACTGCGAAAAAACAAGCGTGTAGACGACTGTTAACAGATACAGTCCACGCGTAAAACCAATATCTCGTTTGAGTTTGGGATGATTCAAATGGGTTGCCAGTAATAGACAGCGTTTGTAGTAAAGCCAACCTGTCATAACCAGACTCCCTGTCAGCACAATCGACATCAGCAGACTAACGATGTTGAGTGATTCTTCAGAGATACTCAAGGTGGTATTGATCGCAACAATGACATACACAATCGCCAATATCACCCAGATCGCAGGGATGATCAGTGACAGTTGGCAACCGCGTTTAAGCCAGTAGCAAACCTTCTGGTTGATCGGCAATTGATCGGTAAAAACATCCGGTGAAGAAACTTTCCAGACACCGACAAGAGCCATGATCAAGGTGACCACAAAACCTAATGGAATCACGATGGAGGGGAGGATAAACAAAATGCCAAGTCCGATGAGCAGGTAGGCCAACCGCATCTGTTTGATCCATTGGGCGTCTGCCATGAGCAGGCGATTCTGGATAATGGTTTGGTTGATTGGCATGCCACATTCCGGGCATTGCTTGGCATAATGCATGGTCCGCAGGTTGTATGCACACGAACAGCAGGGCAGGTCGGATGTGAGACAGCCTTCATCGTCCAGTACGGTAAATTGTTGGTAGATGCTTTGAATGACAGGTGTCTGACAAACCAAGCATGCATCAGTGTGATGAGCCTCAAAAAGGGATTCCTGGCAACGGCAACATTTCAAGGGTCGCAACAGCCGACCATCGACGCCAATTCCCGGAAGATTCAGGCCCAAAACCATCAATTCCCCTCGTCCGTCTCATTCTGATCTTCATCTTCTGGCGGCTTGTAGTAGGGATTCTTCGGATCGTAGTCAGGCATGTCGTGTTGCTGATTGAGTTGTTGAATCTGCTGACGACGGTTGGCGATGATGCGCTTCTGGAATTCGTCGTAGGTGTTCTTGACCGCTTCGAGCATACGCACGACCTGCGGGGCGGAGATGAACACACGAGCGGTGACCACCGAACGCGGGAAGAAGTTACAGATGAAGTCCAGATTGAACTCCGCTGCCGAGTGACTGATCATCACTGCATTGGCGTAGGCTGCGACCAAACCGTCTTCGGGCGTTTTCAGATCATCGTAAATGTCTTCAATGCTCGGGTGATTGACGATCTTGGGCTTGACCGGTTCCGGTGGGGCGGATGACGTGGGTGGAGTGACTTCATCCTCTTCGCTGCTGTCTGAGAATTGATTGGCTGGGGATTGCGCAGATGATTGATTTTCGTCTTCCGATGCAGGGGTAACCTGATCCGGGAGGGCGGTCTGACCAGCAGCTTGGCCACTGCCTTCACCTTCGCCGGTGTCCAGATGTGGATTGGTTGACGATTCGGCTTGCGGTTGGTCTTGATCAGCCTTTGGCTTAAGTGGTTTTGTCTCTGGCATACTCTCAAATGGCTGGGGTTTGTCGCCAGCATCGTCCTGATTCTGCTCCTTGGGCTTGGGCATCGTGGGGAGCATGCCAAAGCGTTCCTGGTATTTCTCCAGGTTTTTCTCAAGGGTGCTGATCATCTGAGGCAGGACGGCATGGGGGAGCACCACACGCTGGACCACCTGGTGTGGGCGCTGCATGCGGAGCACGAAGTCGAGAATGAATTCGGTATTACCCATGAGTACGATCGCGCCGGTGGAAAAGACACCACGGCTTACGGACTCGGGAATGCGGGCGCTGAGTTGGTTGTGGCGGATCTGGCCGCGGATGAGGTGGTTGTTGTTATCGTCACCGGAAGGTTGCTGTGGCGTCGTGTTCATAAATCATCAAACCTGTCAAAATTGAGAATCGGATGGCGGGAAGGTAGGTACGTCTAGCAGGTCATCCATTTTCCACGCTTTACCGCCAACGTCAATTTGGGACGCCATTATAATAACTTTTTTCCGCACAAACGTTACAGACCCAACGCTGAATGTCGTGGATGACTTGTCTGAATAAAGTCGATTTCCCGGAACGTCGATTCATGTTATCACAGGTGCGTCTACCAGGTTCTGACGCGTGATTCATGTTGGGGGTAGTGAAAGGTCCGTCACGCCATGCAGCGTCCGTTATCCGGTGTCACCATACCCGGCAAGTGGCTGATTATCTGGACCATGATGCTGGTCGGCTTGTGTTGTGCGCCAGCTTTACTGATGGTTGCGGGTGTTGATTTTGGCAACGCTCCCAGTCATTCGATTCTCAATCAAACTTTCGAAACCGAGCACGCTGCTTCCGAAGCAATGTTCCATGCCATGAGCGGGAGTTTTCTGCATTCGATCGTGGAGTGGAGTGCGTTCTGCGTGGCGGTGGTCATTGCTTTGGCTGCCATCTTGCATTACAGCCTCAATGGTCAAAACAGCACGCCGATCATCAGTCTGGTTTTACTCTCTGCCGGGACGATGGATGCGTTTCACGTGTTGGCAGCAGATCGATTGATTCCCGCAGTAACGGACAACACGACGTTTATACCGTTCACCTGGGCTTTGAGTCGTTTTTTCAACGCTGCGATCACGATCATCGGTGTGGGGCTTCTGGTGTTCACACATGAACGCAGGAACCAGCGACGTGTAGGGTTGATTCTGGTGACGAGTCTACTTTTTGCAGGCTGTGGCAGCATGCTGGTTTGGGGTTGCGCTCGTTACGAGCACCTGCCGACATCCATTTATCCTGATCAATTCATCTCACGCCCGTGGGACATCCCGCCCTTGGTGTTGTTCATCGTGGCGTCACTGGTGGTCATCCCTTCCGCATTACAGCGACATCGCAATGTGTTCCTGCTGGCGATCTGGATGAGTATGATCCCGCAGATCGCCACCCAGCTTTACATGGCATTAGGATCACGTGCCTTGTTTGACAGTGCCTTTAACGTGGCACATGTGATCAAGATTCTGGCATATGTCATGCCGTTGGGTGGACTGTGTGCGGACTATGTGCTTTTGCATCTGCAACTGGAACACAGTGTGCGACACATCTCCAGAAGCCGCGCCAAGCTCCGCAAGAAGCATGATCATCTCCAGGCCGTGCTGGTGAATATTGGGGATGCCATCATCACCGTCAGTCGGCAAGGCAGAATCAAGACGGCCAATCGAACCGCAACACAGCTTTTTGGTCAATCCACCAATGCACTCCGAAAAATGCATGTCGAAGATGTGATTAAAGACATGCCCGTGAGTTTTGAAGGGGTCTGTCAACAACTCGATTATGGGCAAGCACAATGCCAGAGTGCCTACTATCTGGAAGCGACCGGCTGGCATGCAGATCAACATGGCTTTGATGCCGAGGTTGGCGTGAATCGGCTCAGTGACGCGCCGGAGACGGACTATGTCGTCTCGGTTCACGATTGCACGCAAATCCGTCATGTCACCCGTGAGTTGGCACATGCGCGTGATCAGGCACATCTGGCAGCAGAAGCACGTGACCGTCTGCTCTCCAATGTCAGTTTTGAATTGCGCACACCACTTAATGCCATGATGGGGTTTGCGACGCTGCTCGAAGAACAGTTGCGCGACCTGCACATGAATGAGTTACTAGAAGATGCTTCAGAGATTCGTCATGCCGGATATCACCTTCAGGAAATGATCAACGAAATTCTCGACCTGGCGACCATCAATCAAGGCAAGCTCGATATCACCATTGGGCCAGCCAATCTCAAAGAGCTTTGTCACCATGTCATGCAATCGTCTTTAGGCATCATCGAAGCCAGCAGCAACATCATTCATCTGCATTGCACAGAGGATCACCTGGTCATTCAGACGGATGCGGATCGTCTGCATCAGATTCTTTTTAACCTGCTGACCAATGCTGCCAAGTTAACCCAGGACAGCCGGATTGATTTGCATGTCCAAACGCATGATTTTCAGCAGCGTCCGGGTGTGATGATTAATATCCACATTGACGGTTTGAACCTGCCTGATGCACAGCAGCAACTGATCTTCGAGATCTTTGGCAACACGTCCGAACCCTCGCATCCGATCATGGGTAGTGGGACCGGCTTGTCCCTGTCTCAGCGTTTGGTGGATTTACTGGGGGGGCAGATTCATCTTTCCTGTGATCCGGAATCCGGGACGACCTTCCATCTGCAACTGCCAATCGACGGGCCGGAGCTTGCACCCATTGAAGTCAAAGACGAATTGAGCACAGCCGAAGTGGAGGTCGTGATCAATGAGCGATGATTCAATGAAGCAATCACAGAACAGCATACTCATTGCCGATGCCAGTCGATCCAATCGTGTGATGTTGCGCAAGTGGCTTGAACGGTCCGGCTATCACTGCCAGACCGTGGAGACAGGTCGTCAGGCATTGGACGCGCTGCGTGAGTTCCCTGCACAGGTCTTGGTATTGGATATGAAATTTCCTGACATTGAAGGCTGGCAGGTCATTCGCATGCTCAAGCGTCAACCCGTTGGTCATCGCCCGATGATCGTTGCTGTCACCGCCTGCGCCATGCCCGGTGATGAAGATCGGTTCCTGAATTGTGGATGTGATGCCTATCTAGCCAAACCAGTTGACCTGTATCGTCTGACGGAAGTGATTGATGAACTGGTGGTTTCAGGTGACCTGCGAAGCCTGATCGCATAAACTGCACACGCGTATCAACCATCCATCACCAAGGCCATGGGGAGCATCATGGACCGACGACGATTTCTTAAATGGACCGCTGGCACGGGGATCGCAGCTGCTGCAACCACAGGTGGTTTGCTTTCCTGGCGTGGACTTTCCAAACGCGACCCACGCCCAAACGTGATCATCTTCAATGCTGACGATTGGTCTTGGGAACATAGCTCGTTTCTGGGATGCCCTGATGTTCAAACGCCCAACTTCGATCGCATCTGTCGTGAAGGTGTCTGCTTTACCAATGCCTATGTTTCCTCCCCGTCATGCTCCCCGTCACGTGCTGCCTTACTCACCGGCAGGAACTTTTGGGAACTGGGGACCGCAGCAGACTTGCGGGGCAATTTCCCCCGTGATTTACAGGTCTATCCCGATCTTCTCAAACAAGCAGGCTACCGCATCGGCTTGATGAAAAAGGGTTGGGGCCCCGGTGACTTCAAGGCAACGGGGTGGGAGGAGAATCCAGCAGGTCCACCGATCTCGTTTAAGCGGATGATGTATTACCGCTATGCCTCGCTGAACCCGACACAGCCGTTTTGCTACTGGTTTGGCAGCTTCAATCCACATCGCCCCTATGACGAAAATCGTTATGTCAATGCGGAAACCTTGAAAGTCCCCGACTTCCTGCCGGACATTCCCGAGGTGCGTAAGGATCTCGGACGGTACCTGGCTGAGGTGCAGGACTTTGATAGTGAAGTCGGTTACGTTCTGAACATTCTCGAAGAATTCGGTGAGTTGGATCACACGATCATCATCGTCACCGGCGATAACGGCATGCCGTTCCCGCGCGCCAAGACCAATCTCTATGACCATGGCACACGTGTACCGCTGGCGATCCGTTGGCCTGAAGGTGTCAACGGCGGGCGCGTGGTCAGCGACTTTGTCAATCACACGGACCTCGCGCCGACGATCCTTGCTGCAGCACGCATCAAGCAACCCGAAGCCATGACCGGTAACAGCCTCGCCAACGTACTCCAGTCGGAGAAGCAGGGGCGCATTGATCCGTATCGCGACTTCGTTGTCACCGGTCGCGAGTCACATGAGACGCTCTATCCCATGCGTGCGATTCGCACGGATGAATATCTCTACATCCGCAACTTCGAACCCGACCGTTGGCCATCCCTGGCAGAGTCGGTTGATGATGACGGCGTTTCCTACGATGCAATCATGGCATGCAAAGCCAACCCCAACACCATGCACTTTTACGAACAGGCACTCGGACGCCGACCCGCTGAAGAACTCTATGCCATCAAGGATGATCCGTACCAACTCAAGAATCTGGCAGACGATCCCAAGCTCTCGGTCACCAAGGAACTGTTGCAGAAAAAGATGGTCAAGTATCTGACCAACACCAAAGACCCGCGCGTGGTTGGCAAAGTCTCCTGATTCGTCCCAATTGATGTTCAAGTTACTTGCTCTTTTTTTGTCACTCACGCTATCCTGTACCTATTACAAGTTCATTTGACGATGACCACGTAAACCACTTGCAGGAAGACACCTCATGGATTACCGCACCATTCCCGGGACCGATCTGAATATCTCCATTTTTGGCTTTGGCAATTTCGTCTTTGGCACCAACTGGTGGGGCGATTACACTGACGAACAAGGCATCGCGATTCAGAACCATGCTTTCGACAAAGGCGTTAACTTCTTCGACACCGCGCCTGCCTATGGCAACGGTCGTGCTGAAAACCTGCTGGCTCAGACCATCAAATATGCAGGACGCGATAACATCGTGGTCTCCACCAAATGTGGCTATGACTTCTACTCCGACCCCGGTGAAGAAGGCGGACACCGCGAACGTCGGCAGGACTTCTCTGCTGCGTTTCTTGAAAAGGACATTGAACATTCACTCAAGCGTCTGGACATTGATTGCATTGACCTATACCAATCGCATAACCTCAAGCTTGATCAGTTCGCAGATGAATATGTCGAAACGATGCACAAGTTTGTCGAGCAGGGCAAGATTCGTTACTGGGGCGTTGCGCTGGGCCCGGCGATCGGTTGGCGTGAAGAAGGCTACAAGGCATTTATCGAACATGATGCTGCGGTCGTCCAAACCGTGATGAACATGTACGAACAGGACCCAGGCCGTGAGTTCTGCGAAATCTGTGATGCCCGTGGACGCGGCGGCGTAATCAGTCGTGTGCCCACCAACTCCGGCATTTTGGATGAAGAATTCAAGTCCGCGGATCATACTTTCCCGCCCAATGACCATCGCAAATTCCGCGATAAAAACTGGCTGATTTACGGTCTGAAAAAGAACGAAGTCATTCGTCCCATCGCTGAAGAATACGGCTGCTCCATTCGCCAGCTTTCCTTCAAGTGGCTTGCATCACAAAAAGCCATGGTCAGCGTCGAGCCCAACCTGCTCTCCATTGAAGACATCAATGAATACGCTCAAGCGGCTAACGGCAAGTATCTCCGAGATGAAACACTGGCTAGGATCACCGAACTCTACAACACCGACTTTGGCATGGGCGACGAGGCTCATCCCTGTGATTGGAAGTCCTCCGTCACCGAAGACGGCACCATCCGCAGCGGATACCAGAAGCCGCAGTTGGCGGTGTAAAGATTCATTAGCCACAAATGCAGAAAAGACATTAACACTTTCCGTCATTCCCGCGCAGGCGGGAATCCAGTGGCATGCAGTTGACGCTTGCACATATCACTGGACTTCCGCCTTCGCGGGAGTGACGAAATGAGCGTATGAAAGTGTCTTTACAAACTCTGTGCTTCTGTGACACCGTGGTTCAGCCCGTTAAAATCTCACCTGAAATGTACAACCAACCACCCATCCTGCTCATGCCTCAAGGTTCAGCGGGAGATGTGCATCCATTTGTCGGGATCGGTTTGGAGTTGCAACGTCATGGTCATCACGTGACGCTGGCAACCAACGGACATTTCCAAACTTTGTCCGAGCGTGTGGGTTTGCCGTTCGTGGAAATCGGTACAGCAGAGCAGTTCAACGAAGTCGCAAAAAATCCTGATCTCTGGAAGCCATCCATCAAGTCCACCCGCGTGGTCTTTGGTATGTCCGCCCAGGTTGTGCCCGACCAATACGCGCTGATTGAATCCTTGTATCAGCAGGATAATCGACTCATTGTCGTGGCGGGGCCACTGGCATTTGGCGCACGCATTGCTGCAGAGAAACTTGGCATTAAACATGTGACAATCCAGTTGGCGCCCGCTGTATTTCTCAGTGCAGTTGATCCGCCACGCATGCCGGGGGTAGCGATGCCCAAATGGTTACCGCTTTGGATCAGAAAGAGCGTTTGGAATCTGGCGATGTCGATGGTCGATCGCATTGCCTGCCCGGATGTCAACGCGTTTCGTAGACAGGTTGGCTTGACCAAACCCATGAAGCAGATTATCCGATGGATGAACTCCGACCAGTTGACGATTGGCATGTTCCCCGAGTGGTTTGCCAAACCCGCAAGCGATTGGCCGGCATCGGTCCGACTGTCGAGTTTCGGACTTTACGATGAACGCACAGATCAAACGCTGGCGTCGGAAGTGAAGGCATTTCTCGATGCAGGCGACAAACCGGTGGTCTACACGCCGGGTTCTGCCAACTGTCATGGCAAGGCGTTTTTCGCAGAGTCCGTCAAAGTATGCAAATTATCCGGGCGTCGGGGGATTTTGCTTTCGCGGTATCCTGAGACGATCCCCGACGATTTGCCCGAAACGGTCAAGCATTTTGCGTATGTCCCATTGAGTCTGCTTTTGCCACATTGCAGTGCGCTGGTCTATCACGGCGGGATCGGCACGCTCAGTCAGGCATGTCACGCCGGTGTCCCGCATCTGGTGATGAAGCTTTCCCACGACCAGTTTGATAATGCCTACCGACTGGAGCAACTTGGGATCGGCCGATCCTGTAAGCCGTCGGGCTACAAAGCTGGCCGCGTCGCGCGGATGCTTGATGCGTTGATTTTGTCTCCAAAGGTGATGCAGCGATGCGAGCAAATCCGTGATCAAATGCGTGGCGAAGACGGGATTGGGGCGACGTGTGACCTGATTGAAAAATTGCATGCAAATGTGGAAACTTCGGATCAAATTTGAAGCCGCTTTGAGCCGATGAGTCAATATGAAGTATGATGTTCTCACCACAGACCCCGCTGGTATGGACGCCAGCCTTGCCCCAGCCGAAGATGGAACTTGTTCAATGACCGCATCGCAGCTTTTGACCGACCTTGGGATCGCCCACAAAACCGACGTACCATTGGCACCAATGACCTGGTACGGCGTCGGGGGTAATGCGCAATGTCTGGCCAAACCGGCAGGCGAAGCAGAGCTTGCCAAGTTGATGCAGGCGTGTAACGAACACAACATTCCCGTGCGGATTCTCGGCTCAGGTGCCAACCTGCTTGTCAGCGACGATGGTGTCGATGGCGTGGTGGTGAAACTCGAACACGAAAGCTTCTCGCAGATGTCCGTTGAAGGCACGACGGTGACCGTGGGCGCAGGCTACGACCTGGCAAAGCTGGTGCTCGACACCGCTCGCGCCGGACTGGCAGGACTCGAAGTCCTCGCGGGCATCCCCGCAAGTGTCGGTGGTGCGGTCCGCATGAATGCGGGGGGCAAGTTCGGTGAGATCGGGCCGGTCGTCACCAAAGTCCGCGTGATGGATAGCAACGGTGAAATCTACGAACGCTACCGCGATGACCTGGTCTTCAAATACCGCAAGAGCAACATCAAGGCGCCGATCATTCTCGATGTCGAATTCGACTTGTCTGAAGACGAACCCAACCAGCTGATGATGCAGGTCAAGGAAATCTTCATGTACAAGAAGAACACCCAACCGCTGGCAGAAGATTCAGCAGGTTGTGCATTCAAGAATCCGGTGAAAAAGGAAACCGACGCCAACCCGTATCTCGAACACTCCGCAGGCAAACTCATCGACATGGCAGACCTCAAAGGCTACATCGTCGGTGGGGCGTCGATCTCCGAGCGTCATGCCAACTTCATCGTCGCTGGCGAGGGCTGCACTGCGACGGACATCATCAATCTGCTCAATCATGTCACGCATACCGTGCTCGAAAAATTCGGCGTCCGGCTTGAGCGTGAGATCATTATCTGGCCTTGAGTCATGATGCGATTGGGCTGGCGTTGTCATTCGGGCGATGCTTCATTGCTTTAAATTCCGATTCAACCGATCGGGGGAATTTTGTCCTGATGCTTCCATCTGCGCATTTACAGTGAGACATTAATCCATCCCGGTGAGCCAAATTTGCGATTTTTACAATTTTAAGCTGATTTTGTCCTGACATATCAGTGCAATTCGATATGATAATTCTCTCGGTACAAGGTTGTACCCCGGGAAGACCCCGGAACTTCCTCAGGAATTATTTACAGAACACACTGAAAGGTTTTTCACATGTCAGATTTCCGCATTGGCGCCCAGATGTACACCTGCCATCAGCATCTGAAGACGATTGACGATATCAAAACCAGTTTCGAAAAAATCTCCAAGATCGGTTACACCTGTGCACAGGTCTCCGGCATTCCCCAGGGGACGATCGAAACGCCGGCTCTGGCTCAAATCCTCAAGGACAACGGCATTGAATGCTCCGTCACCCATGTTCCGCTGGACATGATGAAGGACACCAACAAGTGTGTTGAATATCACCAAGCTCTGGGTTGCAAGTACACTGCCATCGGCGGCTTCTTCCCGCAGGAAAATCAGTACGATCCCCAACTCTGGATCGACTTTGCCAAGGAATACAACGACATCGTTGCCAAGCTTGCTGAGCATGGCCTGACCGCCGGCTATCACAACCACAGCCACGAATGGATCAAGTGCACCAACGGCAAGACCCCGATCGAACTGATCCACGAAAACTCCAACGACAACGTCTGGTTTGAAATCGACGTGTACTGGGTCACCCACGGTGGTGGCGATCCCTGTCAGTGGCTTGAAAAAGTCGCCGGCCGTTGCCCCGTCCTGCACTACAAAGACATGGGGATCGATCACGAACGCAATCAGTTTATGTGTGAAGTCGGTGCTGGTAACCTCAACTGGGAACGCATCATCGAAACCACCAAGAAGATCGGCACCGAGTATGCCATGGTCGAACGCGACAGCGGTAAGCTCGATCCGTTTGACTCCTTGGAAGTCAGCCTCAAGAACCTTCAGGCCATGGGCCTCAAGCCGTAATCTGATTGCGGTATAAAACAGATTCATCCTTGCCAAGGCCGTGTTCACACCGAACGCGGCCTTGGTTTTTTTATATTTATTTTCAGGCAGTAAATCGAATGAGAGTTTGTGTTTAGCGTGAATGGTGATTGCTCTTGAGATGACTTGTAATTGATTATCAGATTCTTAAAAGTATAATATTAATGTTATAGTTTTTAGTTAAGTGTGTTATATTATGGCAAAGCAACTTGAAGTCATCAATTTGGTGCGTTCGCGGATCCGGCATGGTGATTATCTGCTTAATGGGGTTCCCGGCGAAAGACGTTTAGCCGAGGAGGCTGGCGTGAGTCATATGACTGCCAGAAAAGCCGTTCAAACGCTCATTGACGAAGGCTTGTTGTCACGGAGCACGGGTGGTCGACTTCAAGTGGTCCGGCCTGAGGCGCATCGAGATATGTCGCCACGACAGTTGGCGGTGTTGATTCCAAATTTTCACTCGTCTGTTTTCGAGATGATGCTTGGGGAAATCAAGAATGCCTGCCAGGCTTACCGGATGAATGTCCGGCCGGTGCATTACGTTCATTGGAATGATCAGATTGTCCAGAATGCGTTGGATGCCTTTGACGGTGTGATGTTCATCCCGCTTGCTACACCGATGCCAGATCGTGTTTTGCGGCAGGTCTCCAACGCGAAATGTCCGGTGGTCTGTTTGATGCGGGATATGTCCGAGCATGGCATCCCCTCGCTGATTAAAACGCCGGTTCACTGGATGGACCGACTGCTTGAGCATTTGCATGGCCTGGGGCATCAACGCATAGATTGTCTGAACACGCAACCTGTCGAGTCCGTTATCGAAGAACGGTTGGAGCACTGGCAGAACTGGTGTCAAAAAAACAAGGTCGATGGGTTGATTTACAACCAGCCGGTTCAATCGTTTCAGATGCCCGCGGAACTGGCCTACGAAGTCGTTGACAGCATGATTCAAAGCAGGCAACCACTCATGTCGGCCTTGCTGTGTACCACGATGAATGTGGCCATGGGCGCGATTCGCGCCTTTGAAGACCATGGCATCAAAGTCGGCAAAGATGTCGCGGTGGCAACCATCACCGGCGAAGGTTGGGAGCGATGGACCATTCCTCGTATCACGTCGTTGCAATGGGTTGATACCACGCCACAGATGGCGCGATGTGTTGATTGGATCGTCAAGGGCGGTGGGGATTGGCCCGGTGATAAATGTCTCATGCCATCGGACCCGGTGTTGTTTATCGGTGATTCAACCGGATAAGTCGGCTATATCGGTGGGGGGAATGAACGCGTTATATTCAAACAGGAGAGACGCATGGGTCGTATGAACCGTCATTATTCAACGCGTAGTGCGTTTACCCTGATCGAACTGCTGGTGGTGATTTCGATTGTTGCATTACTCATTTCGATCCTGCTTCCCGCTTTGAAAGACGCGCGGCAAGCGGCTGAGCGGATGAAGTGTCTGGCCAATCAACGCCAGATCGGATTGGCGGTCACCAGCTATGCGCATGCCAATGATGATTATATTGTCTGGGGCAAAATTGATGGCATGAGTTGGACGCAACAAAAGGCGCCGGTTCCTGCTCACTTTGGCTATGACAAATGGGACGCGGATAAATTCACAGCGTTCAACGCGCCAACCGTATTGAACTGTCCATCATCCAGGTGGAACAACCCAGGTGATCATGCCGACTTTATGGCCAATGAGACGTTGTTGAGAAATGTGACGGACACACGCCCCATGGTCAGAACCAATGTGATCATTTCACCCGCCAGTACAGTGGTGATGTTTGACCGCAAGGGAGGTAGTACGCCTGGTGTCGGACCACCACCTGATGGTTATGGTGTGTTCTGTCGGTACGCCAATTACAAGGGATCGGATAGTTGGCGGATTTTGTCTACCCGTCATCATGAAGCCCACAATTGTCTCTGGTTTGATGGGCATGCCAACTCTGTTCCCAACGGCATGTTAACGTCAGAGAATTTTTAGACTCGTAAATTGAATGTTTTTTTGTGATGTTACTTCTGAATGAAATCAGATGTGGCTGCAGGTTGTCTATTGCATTGAAGGATTGTGTTTTGAAACGAATGATGAAAATGTTGTGTCTGATAGTGATGCTATTAACGTGCTTGCCAATCACGGCACAAGCTCAGCAGTCCATTGCGGATTTACAGGCGATCAAACCGGTGCCGTGCTTTGGGGTGTGTACGCATCTGTATCGTCGGGATCAGGGATGGAAGGTTGAGAAGCTCATCCCAATCATGCAGAAAATGGGCGTTTCGGTGATTCGTGATGGGATCATCTGGCGTCGCACCGAAACCGTCAAGGGTGAATATACACTGACGCCTGAAACCGACCAGTGGATCAAGGCCATCAGTCAAACGGATATCAAAGTCATCTTGGTGCTTGCCTATGGCAATCGGCTTTATGACAACCCGCTTGATGTCGAAGCTTATGTCAACTTCGTTACCTGGATTGCTGAGAAGTTCAAGGATCATCCCAATATTCTGGCGTTTGAAGTCTGGAATGAACCGAACAATTTTCAGTTCCGAAAAGAGTACGGTGGTCAATGGCAAGGTCGAGACAACGCGCCTTGGATCACGCCGTTTGCCGAGTTGGTGCAAAAAGCGACTGCTGCGATCAAGAAGGTCGATTCGGATCGCCTGGTCATTTCCGGGGCAGGCAATCCACCAGCCTCACAGTACATGATGGCACGTCATCCCGAAGCCTTCGAGCAACTTGATGGGTTGACCAGTCATCCCTATACCTTCCGTCTTCCCCCGGAAATAGTCCCTTGGGGTGGTCCCAAACTTGATGCACGCGATGGTATTGCCAGTGCCGATTCGGATCATACGCTGACGTCCATGTGGCAGATTTTTCAGGATGGCATGAAGAAGAATCTCTCCAAACAAATGCCCATCTGGGTGACGGAAGTGGGCTACACCACATTCAATCACACCGCCAAGCCCGGACTCAGTGCTGGCTTTACCGAGTCGGCACAGGCTGCTTATCTGGTCCGTGGGTTGGTGGCAAACCTGGCGCATCCTGATGTGAAAGTCTGGTGTGTTTACGACCTGATGAACGATGGTATCGATCCTTTGCACGGTGAATCACAGTTCGGCATCGTGCGTCATGAACGCGAAAACCTTGAGCCCAAGCAAGCCTTCTTTGCTTTGCGTCGGACGGCAGATTTACTGGGGGCAAACTGGCAAGCATTGGAAGAACCTTTGGCATACCTGATCGACGATTCACGCGAATTAGATCAAGGTGGTCCCTGGCAACAACTACCTGTCGACAGCTTTGTGACCGACAAAAACAACTATGTTTATTGGTTTAAAACCGACACCGGCTACGTGACATTTCTCTGGAAGGGGGGACGGATCAATACCGAATTCAATCCACCACTGGTCAGCTTCCCGACGTTGACAGTGCCAACGGATACGCAAATCACGATCACGGATCTGGTTAGCGGTAAGCAACTTGATGGCATGGTCGAACGGAGTGGTAATCATGTGACGTTAAACCATGTTCCCATGTTTGGGCATCCTATTGCGATCCATTGGCAAACGTCCGGCACCATCCTTGCGGTCCAGGCACCCAAAGAAACGACAGTCCAATTACCTTTGACTGACGAAGGTGGTAAATGGAAATTCACCAATGGGCCCGAATTCAAAGGTGCCAAAGGCGACATGGCATTGCCGACTGACAAAGAGCAGCCATTAACACTCAATTTCGACTTTACCGGTGGTGGCGCGTACGTTGCAGCGATCAAACATCTGGATCCCAAACTCAATGTTTCCACCTTGAATATTGATCTGGATAGCCAGAGCAGTAAGACTACCCTGCGCGTTTTCGACAAGACGGGCCAGGTCTTTCAATACAGCCTCACAGGCAAGGGCGGTGCCATTGAACTCGGTAAAACCAAACCCAATGTGGTGTTCGGCGGCGCAAAGGATAAACAGGTCCATCATCCCATTCGAACCCTCTGGATTCTGGCAGGCAATATGCGAAATGGCACCAAGCAAGGTCAGCTAAAGCTCAATGCCATCACAGCAACCCTTGGGCCTGTTGCCCGGTAAACACACCATTCGACATCCAATCTGACATTCTCGACACGCAGATTCGTTCTGCGTGTTTTTAATTGTCGCATCGTGGTGGTCTGTTTTAAGTCGTGAGTTGTTTGACTGAATCGCCCAACACCAACTCCGGCTGGATCATGGCAATGGTGTTTTGCATATCACGAATTGCATTGCGTCCGCCTTTGAGCATATGCATCATTACTTTACCTGCCTGCAGGCCCATGTCGAAGATGCGATGATCGATGGTGGTCAAGCGTGGCGTGAGATATTCGTGAAACAACGCATCGTATCCCGTCAGACTTAAATCTTCGGGAATGCGAAGCCCAGCTTGCAGGATCGCGCGGTGGGCGCCGATGGCAATGATGTCACTGTAGCAAATCACAGCGGTGAAGTCGAAAGGCTTTTTCAGGCGTTTGGCAACGTGCTGGCGAGCAGTCTCTATGAGATTGGGTTCGTAGAAGTCTTCAGGCTTTGTCGGTTCAGGATAGGGGCAAAACTCACACTGACAACCCTTGCTTGCCATCACCTTGAGCATGTGCCGTTCACGTTCAACAAAACGATTAGGGCGCGTGGTGTCGGCACTGACCCAGAGCATTTTTCGATGCCCCTGATCATAGAGATGTTCAATGAGTTGGGTAATGCCGTCCATCTCATCAAAGAGGATCGTCGGGATGCAGGTGGGTTGGCGTTCTTCGAGACTGATGATTGGGATGTTGAGCGACTCTTCCATGAGCTTCTTGGCCTGCGTGTCGGATGAGAGTTGCAAGGCGATCATGCCATCAATGCGTTTGCTCTTGGTCGCTCGGATGCCACGTTCGATGGCAGAGCGTTCAGGTGAGGGCCAGATTTGCATCAGGTAATAGCCGTGGGGCGTTAATGCGGTCTGAATGCCATCAGCAATCTGGTGGAAGTAGTACCGGCTTGAGCGTCTGGGGTTTGCCAACTGATCAGGATTGTCGACCAGTTCGATGACCAGGCCGACGGTTTGCGTTTTGCCGGTACGGACGGTGCGCATCTGGTAGTTGGGGACATAGCCCAGATCTTCAGCGGCCTGATTCACGCGGCGGACACAATCCTTGGAGATACGGTCAAATTGCTTGCCATGGTTGAGCACCACACTGGCGGTGGTGACAGAGACTCCGGCGGCGGTGGCGACATCAGCAAGTTTGGGGGATTCAGGCATAATGGTCTCAATGCAAAAACATAACTGCAATTGATTTTAGGCAGTGTTATCGCATGATCAAATGGTTTTTGCAGAACTTTTTCTGTTTTACCAACTATTTTTGCATACAAGGAAGTAGAAAATCACTATTGGCTGCATTAATGTTTTTTCATTAGGACTGAGAAACGCTTTTGTCTACAATGGAGTTGCCCATGTTCAACTGCTACATCACACGCAAGGCTTTTACGCTTATCGAACTGTTGGTGGTCATCAGCATTGTGTCATTGCTGGTGGCGATCCTGTTACCGGCTTTGGCATCCGCACGGTCTGCGTCCCGCAGTTCCCAATGTCTGGCCAATATCAAAAGCCAAATGCTGGCGATCCAACTTTATGCATCAGACTTTGGCGATTATGTGCCACCCTACTACATCCGTCGCCCATCGGCTTCGTGGCCCGGCCCCAAAGGATATCCAAGCTATCATGACGCTAAACTTTCCGATGGGATTCTCCTGGGGCAGTACACACAAAACGAAACACTGGCCAATGGGAGCCAGACTCAGTTTGCCTACATCCGCGAAGGTAGTATTTGGGAGTGTCCCGATCGGCCGGTGACATGGACGGGCCAGATGCAGTCACATTATGCCGGTGCGGATACGGTTTTCGCCAAGTGCGATTCAATTTTGTTATGGTCAGAGATGTGGCGAATATCAGATATTTTGATACCGTCCAAGTTAATCGGGACGGCCGATGCCGGTAGTACCAGCTACCATCCTGGTTTCAGTGGAACGTTTAACATGGCCACGGATGAGCAAATCCATGCCTATGGGAATTACTCCACCGGATCGATCTATTACGTCGGCAATATCCGTAAACGTCATCATCTTCGCAAGACTTGCAACATGGGTTTCTTTGACGGACATGTTTCAAATTTCGCGAATCTGAATGATGAATATGTTGCTGGACGATTGGATATTAAACGTCCCAACTATTAATTCTTAACCAAGTGCATTCGTATTTAACCTGCAGGCCAGTTCCACTTTTCGATCAGGAGATGTGATGTTCAATCATCGAAATTTTTTTTGTCGGTTTTCCACGCTTTGTATGCTGCTGTTGATTGTCAGTTCAAATATTCATGCCCAGCAACTCACGGTGTTCACCAAAGGTCCGCAAATCAAAGTAGTCGACGAACATCTCAAGCCGATTTTGGAAATCGCTCCAGGCATGTGGGGACCGGGTTGGAAATATCAATCGTTTCGAGGTGACTATCAAGACAAAGGCAATCGCTATGTCGGTTCCTTTGGTGGCAAAGTACGCGGGACCAATGCGCCTTTTGATTTTGATGTTGTTCTTCAAGTGCTTGATAAACGCCAATTCAAAATCACCGCCAAATTGCAGGCCGTTGAGGATACTGATTTAACCATGGCCATAATGGCAATCAATATCGCCAAATCGATTGCTGGTAAAGAACGTCTGAATTTGATCCGAACAGATGGGCAGAAAAAAATTGATTTACCATTGGGGCGTGGCGATCTTGGTGATGGGATCACGCAATTGAAGTTTGCTGATGATCAGGGCAATGATTACATCATCCGATTTACTGAGCCGGCACGCGCAGGGATGGATCGGCAGGTACGTGTCTCATTGGCAGGTAGTCATCTCAAGGCCAATGTCATACACACGGCTGAAATGACAGTGCAATTGCCGTTTGATACACAGTTCGCCATGTCACCCGATGCCGTCACCATGCCGGAGAACTGGGAGGACTGGTTTATCTGGGATGCATCTGCTGACATGTCTCAAAATAGCATGTTTGACATGAGCTCGTGGTTGGATAAACCTGCTGGCAAATATGGTCGGGTCACGCGCGACAAAGACCAGCTGATCTACAATGGCAACCCAATCCAATTTTGGGGTATCAATATTTGCTATTCCAATACTTTTCCTGAACATGAAGTTGCTCAACAGAAAGCAAAGTTCTACGCTCGCTATGGCATTAACTCCGTACGGTTTCACAAGTTTGCTGATGGATCGACATGGAATGGTTTGCTTGATCCAAACAGTTACGTGAAGTTCAATCCAGAACGCTGCGAAAAAATGGATTACCTTGTCAACCAGTTCAAGGAGCAGGGCATCTTCGTCAAGCTCTCAGCCAACTTTGGACGGGCACGATTACTTAAGGACGATTTGAATCGTGTGCCCTATTTCAAGGAGTTGGGTGCTGTCAAACGGGGTGTACTCGACCCGGGAAATGGCGCAATTTTTCTCTCACGTGAACTGCAGGACATTCAAATCGAGCAATGTACTAATTTTCTCAAGCGAACCAATCAATACACCCGCATGACCTATGCACAAGATCCAGTGGTTATGGTTGTGGAATTGATCAATGAAGATTCTGCCTTGTTTTATGGTACATTTGGTGCTTTGCGTCGCTCATCAACACTAAAGGAACGCGCTGGAGAAGCTTTTGGTAAATGGCTTCGCAAACGCTACGGCAGTATCGACAATCTCAAAAATGCATGGGGGAATGTGCTCAACAGTTTTGCAGCAGAAAAGGTGACAGGGGAAACATGGGATGGCAAAATCTATCCTGCAGGTAATCCATGGTTCTATGAGCCTCAGCAGCTGGCTGGTTTGATGAAACCACGCAAACAACGCCTGCTCGACACCATGCTCTTTCTCTACGAAATCCAAAACGACTTCTATGACCGTTTTGTCAAAGCCATCCGCGACACAGGCTACGAAGGCCAAATCATGGCTTCCAACTGGCAGGCAGGTAGCGCCTTCAGTCATTTCTACAACCTACATTCTGATTCGCGCATAGGCTTGATTGATCGGCATAACTATTTCGGTGGCGTTGGAACCATGGTCAGCAATCCAGGCAGTGGCAGCCTCAGTAGTGGCATGCAGCAAGTCGCCGATCGTCCCTTCATGCTCTCTGAATGGATTCATACCTTCCCCAATGAGTTCGGCGTCGAAGGCCCAGCAATCATCGGTGCCTATGGTATGGGGCTAAACGGGTGGGATGTTTCATACATGTTCCACAATGGTGATGACGGGCGCTTTCGGGATCGCCTGGGGTACAAGACATGGGATGTCATTGCACCTCAAGTCTTTGGTGTCTTCCCGGCGGTTGCAAGACAGGTCATTCGTGGAGATGTCAAGCAATCAGAGATGGTCTTTAACCGCAATGTACATGTTCCCTCCATGGCAGATGGCAAACTGGGGTTCGATGATAAAGTTCAGCAAGGCTATGACGACAAGGTCTTCTCAAGCAAGACGGTCCCCGCACAAACATTGGCGATCGGACGAAGCGTCATCGACTTTACTGACACGTTCAAGCCTACACCTACCGTCGATATCAGCCCGTTTATCTCTGATAACAAGATACGGTCTTCAACAGGCCAGTTGGCATGGCAAACCGGTGAACATGTCCGTGATGGGTATTTCACCATCAACACGCCCGGCACACAGGCTGTCGTCGGCTTTGCGGATGGCAATACCCAACAACTTGATGATGCATCCATCACAACACATACGCCTTTTGCAGCAGTCTATGTCTCCGCCCTGAATGCCGATGGACAAATCAATTCAGATAAACAGCTGCTCATCACTGCTATCGCGCGTGTCCGGAACACCGGCATGAAGTACATGGCTGGCCAACTCATCGACAAGGGCAAGGGCCCCATGCGAGTTGAACCTGTCAAGGCAACCATCAAACTCAAGCGATCTGGTGGCACATTATTTGCCTTGGATCAAGATGGTTGCCGCACCGGTCAGAGTTATTCCATCAATCATGGCCAGGTTCAGATTGATACGGCCAAAGACAAGACGTTTTACTACTTGATTGAGTATTAAACGATGGGCATACATCATCCGCTACGTATGTGAAACACAAATAAAAAAACGCAGACCGTCAATGGCCTGCGTTTTTTGTTTTGGATCAAAGACAAATGAATCAGTTTTTGTATTTGCCGTGTCCATTTTTCATCAGTGAGTTCATCTCGTCGACGCAGGCAGCGGCCTTGTCGTTCTCACCCTTGAGGATGGCGATTTCCATGTCGAGGAACTGCTTGATGAGGTCAGCCATCATGCTGCGATACTGAATCACATCTTCCTTCTTGGTGATGTGTTCTTCTTCGTTGGCATGCATGGCGATGATCGCTGACTTTTGCATACGCTCCAGATTCTTGAGCGTGGTTTCGTCGAATTTTTTGCTGCGGGCATCCCGGCGGAGTTGCCGAAAGGCGCTGCCGATAATTTTCATGTTTTGTTCAAGCACTTCATGTTCTTCGCCATGTTCGTGCTTGTCTGAATCGGCTCTTGCAATTTGTGTGGTTGAAATGGTAAACGTCAATGCGGTAATCAGGCTAACAATCACAAGGCCGAGAGTCAGTTTCGAAGTCATGTGCGAATTCCTTTAGAGTTTGGGTAGTGCTTGCCGACGGCGTATCGGCATCCAATAAAACTACAGCATGATACCTTGCTGCGTTGCAGGCGTTAAGTAGATTGTCCGTAAAAGAGAATTTGGATTTACAGATCAAGCACACCGTCGATGACCTTGCCCTTGTTGGCAACGGTGAACGGGCGGCGGGTAGGGGAATAGACAATTTTTTCGGTGTCGATCCCAACGGCGGCAGCAATGGTGGCATTGAAGTCCGCAATCGAAATTTTGTCCGACTCAACATTGGCAGCATTCTTGTCTGTCTTGCCAACGATCTGCCCACCCTTGACGTTGGCGCCTGCAAGCATGCAGCTAAACGCCTTGGGATAGTGATCGCGACCATCGTTGCCATTGATTTTTGGGGTACGCCCGAACTCGGTGGCAAGGACCACGAGCGTACGGTCGATGAGTCCCAACTGCGTCAGGTCGGTCATCAGGGCGCCCAATGCCTGATCCAGACGCGGGATCAATTCCGAGCCGCGACGGAACATGTCATCATGCATGTCCCAGCCACCCAGTGAGACTTCCACGAAGCGCACATTGTTTTGCACCAGGCGACGAGCAAGCAGACAGCCTTGGCCAAATGAGTTGTTGCCATAGAGATTCCGCACCGCACGTGACTCTTTGTTCAGGTCGAATGCTGCAAGGTCTTCGGATTGCATGAGTGTGATCGCATCGTTGTACATATCGTTGTAGGCTTTGACCTGCGACTGGTCATAGCGACTGGAGAACGCACGATCCAAACGCGAGGCAAGTTTGAGACGACGGGAGAATTGTTCATCATCGACATCGCTGGGCAGTTGACTGTTTTGCAGCCCCTTGTTCGGATCGCCAATGATCAGTGGTCCGAGTTTGGGTTCCATGAAACCCGAAGACTTAAAGCCCGAGCCGATGACGATATTGCCCGGCAGCTTCTGGTTGGTCCGCCCCTGCATGTTCATGATCCAAGTGCCCATGCTTGGGTGCGTGATCGTCCCCAATGCCGAGTAACTGGTGTGCATGAGATAGTATGCCTGCTCATGAGCACCTTGCGTGGAGGACATCCCGCGAATGATCGCTGCCTTGTCACAGTGCTTGGCAAAGTTGGCCATATGCTGTCCGACGCGGATGTCCGGCACGTTGGACTTAATGACTTCCGTCGGACCCTGCACGTCGGTCCCGGGTTTGGGATCGAGTGTGTCGATATGACTCATCCCACCGTTCATGTACAGGTAAATCACGTTGATCGGATCAGTGCTATTACGCTTGGACAGGTTGCTGCTTGCAGCGGAGACTTTGTTTGTTGATGTACGAGACAGGGCGCTGACACCCAGGAAGGTGCCTGCCATTTTCATGATGAAGCTCCGACGGGTCGGTTCATCAAGATTCTGCGTGAGTTCTTTGAAATCCATGAGGTGATCCAATCTTTAAAGCATCCGTGATGGCAAAGTCACAGTGATGGTTTGATCATGTTTGATCGGAAAGTTTCGGTGTTTACTGCACGAACATAAATTCACGTGTGTTCAAAAGCGCCCAGACGATATCCTGGAAGGCTTCGTCCTTGGCAACATCCCTCAGTTCGCTTTGGACCAGTGACACTTCACTGGCAGTGGGCTTGCGGGTGAGGATGCTGACCCAGACGGTTTCGAGTTTATCCCGACCACTGCCGGCCTTTTTGACTTGTTCAAGCAGGATCGAATCGCGGCGCATGATCCGTTGGAACAACGTGCCGTTCATCAGAGACAGGATTTGCGGGATGGATGAATCGTCATAGCCGTTGTTGGTGATCTCGCGATCGGATTGGCCGAACATTCTCAGGAAATGACCGGGGCGTGCGGGTTGCTCCATTTCTGATGCGCGGACCATGTCACGCGGGACGCCACGCCATCGCGGGTCATCATCGACTTTGCCCTTGTTTTGCTGACGGCGTTTTTTACCCATTTCAATCAGGTCACTGTATTCCTTGCGCAGGTCCTGCATGTCGGATTTGAGTTTGTTTTCTTTTGATGTGTTTTTGCTGTTGCGTGCCTGACGCATGTCGCGTTCAATTTCTTTACGCTTGTTATCAAACTCGCGTCGGCGGACCATCACATCAGCGGACTCTTTGACCAGTGTGAACAAGGCGTCAGCATTCATGTCCATGTATTCGTTGAATTTATCATAGTCATAGCCACGTCCGCCGGTGACATCGCCTTGTCGTTCGTCGATGTCCTGAACCGCCAGCGTGAGGATGGAGTCCCAGATTTGGGCTGCGGTCATCCGACGGAGAACCGGGTCGGGGAAGTGGTAGGGCTTGGTGTTGTCCCATTGCTCCATGGAGGCTTGACGCTGATAGGTCTGCGTGTTGTAGATCATGCGTTGAAATTGCTTGACGTCATATTTCAGATCGATCATGGTCTGGACCAGGTAGTCCATCAATTCCGGATTGCTCGCTTCGGTGTCGTTTTTGATGTCATCTGTCGGTTCGATCAGGCCGACACCAAAAGCATCCTTCCAGAGTCGATTGACGATGACGACGGTAAAACGCGGGTTCTTGGTGTCGGTAAGCCACTTGGCAAAGACTTCCGGTCGTGAGTGTCCCTTGGGAACTTCTGCCAGATCACCGAAAATCGTACGGGGTTGGACGATGTCCTTGGGCTTGGCATCATCGTACTTGTAATCATCGGGTAAACGCAGGTCCTTGTTGCGCACGAACACCGGGTATTGCAGCGGTTCGAGCATGTTCCGTGCTGCACGATTCATCATGATGCGCTCTGGGTCATCCTTGTCTTTATCCTTGGTCTGTTTGCGGATCTTGTTGTAAAGCGCTTTGAGATTGTCATGCTTCCATCGGGCATTGGTGGTGTGAATGCCATAGGTGTAGGCCGACATCTCGTGGAACTCCATCTGCGTCCAGATGTCAAAGGGATGATCGTGACATTGGGCGCAGCCGACCTGCGTGCCCAGGAAGACGCGCGTGGTGTTGGACATGTTGTCCAGGGGCATGCCCATGTCGCGCTGGTAGTATCCGACAGCCCCGTTGTTCCAGACGTAGCCCTCAGCAGTGAGCATTTCGTAGACCATCTGGTTATAAGGCTTGGAATACTTGACCGAGTCCTTGATCCAGTTGATCCACGGTTCACCAATTGCGCGATCGTGACGCGACTTGATGCGCAACAGATCCGCGTAGAAGTTGAACATGTCACTGGTATAACCCTTGGAGTCGAGCAGGTAATCCACCAGATCGCTGCGACGGTTCTTGTCACGTCGTTTGTCAAAGGCCTCAACTTCTTCATAAGTCGGGATGCGCCCGGTGATGGCAATGTAGTACCGGCGGAGCATGGTGTCGTCATCAGCCGGTGGGTTGGGGCGGACACGATGCTTCTTGTAGTTGACCTGGATCAGATCGTCGACCTTGTCACTGATCGCCCGAATGTCACGCAGCGGGACATCCTTGACGGACTTGACGGGGATCGCCGGCTGGGAGGTCGCAGGTTGCGATGTTGCGGGTTGAGAGGTTGGCGCTTTGGTGTTGGCAGCCATCATGGTCTGAGCCTGCGACTGACGCTCGCCGAGCATCATGTTGCACAAGGCCAGGCTGAGGATGGCAACCAGTGAGAATCCAATGAGCGAACGACGGTGGGGGGTGGCGTTTGGCATGGCAATTGAGGTGTGGGCATGAGGTGTCGATACAGCGTTTTATTCTAAAAGTTATCGGCCTGTTGGCCAGACTTTTTTTAGTCTTTTTCTAAAACAGTGATTTATAAAAATACTTTAAAGTATGATGTTTATAATCATTCTGATGTTGAAACCCGCTTGATTGCCTAACGTTTGTCATCGGAGATTCATTGCATTTGGGTGACAAAAATATAGGGTTGGCCGGTGAAAATCACCAATCGGGCCAGAATGTCGCAGATATTCAGATAAAGGTGTATGCTTTAAAGGGTTAGAGTTTGTATTTTTCATTGTTCTGATACAATGCTGCTTCAAACAACAAAGGGTTGTTTGCGATACATCACAAAGGAACACACATGCTGCTGACACTTGGGCAGGAAGCTGCCACCGAAACGGCGAAGGGATCGGATTTGATGACGCTGATCCAGGATAATGGACTGCTGTTATTCAATGAATATGGTTTACCCGCGATCACTGCCTTGTTGATTCTGTTTATCGGCTTTCTGATTGCCGGCTGGGTGTCGGTTTCGACTTTAAAAGCCTGTCAGAAAACCAAGCTTGATCTGACACTGAGCAAGTTCATTGCCCGGATGGTCAAGTGGTTGATTTTGCTGTTGACGGGTATTTTCATTCTCGGTGAGTTTGGCATCAATACGGCGAGTTTCGCGGTAGTGCTCGGTGCTGCCGGCTTGGCGATTGGTCTTGCTTTTCAAGGCACATTATCCAACTTTGCTGCCGGGATCATGCTGTTGGTCTTCCGCCCGTACAAGGTGGGGGATGTCGTGACGGTTTCGGGGACCACGGGTAAAGTGGATGAAGTCGAACTTTTCACCACCACGCTGGACACGCCGGACAACCGTCGGTTCATCATCCCCAACTCCGCGATCTTCGGCTCGGTGATTGAGAATATCACTTACCATCCCCGTCGCCGCGTGGACGTTGCTGTGGGCGTTTCCTACTCTGCAGACATTGACAAGACCCGTCAGGTTTTGATCGCCGCTGCCAACGCGATTGAGAAGACGCTCGATGATCCAGAGAAGGTGATCATGCTCACGGGTCTTGGCGCCAGCAGTGTGGACTGGGTGGTCCGTGTCTGGGCCAACACGTCGGACTTCTGGGCGGTGAAGGAAGAGCTGACCCGCGCGATCAAGATGCATCTGGACGAAGCGGGTATCAGCATCCCGTTCCCGCAGATGGATATTCACCTGGACAAGATCGACAGCGAAGACTGATTAACCAGGTTGGACATTTCAATATACCCTTGGCCGCACCTGTGTTTTTCAGGTGCGGTTTTTTATTGGACGTTGCAGAGATACAATCGCACAAAATAACCCCCAGTCGTTACAGAAGGCAACTATTGATTAAGAATCTATCAATTACACTTCATGTATTTGTACTTGCGATCCTGGATTGGCGATTTGTAATGATAGAAACCGTTTTATGAAAGGTTCCTCATGCCTGGCGATTATATGTTGCTTAATCAAGGTCAGATTGCTGTTGAATATTGGGAAGGGCAGATCACCTACGACATGCTCATGGCCAATGAACAGGCCATCTCCAGCGATCCGGATATCCAGAAGGGATCAATCTATCTCGTGGACATGCGCAAGGCCACCACGGATGTGACCATGGAGCAGGTGCGTGAAATTGCAGATGTCACCATCCACGGTGAATACGGCATCCGTTACAGCAAGGCAGCGATCGTTTGTACGGAAAATCTGACATTCACCCAATCCCAGATGTATGAGTTGAGTGTCTGCCAGCATGGGCTGAGTATCATCACCTTCACCAGTCTGCCGATTGCCTGCCGTTGGTTGAATGTGGATATTGACATGATCGAGCATGCGATTGAAAAATTACAGCATCACCTTCTGCCGCATGCCACTGAATCAATTGATGGTAAAAAGCCCGTCAAGATCGTCTGATGTCGTTGGCAGGTGAGTCATCCCATGTGCCGATCGTATCGTCTTTCAGAGATGGGGCATTTAGGAGTTGAATATGCCAGGTGAATATGAAGTGATCCATGATGGACAGTTGGTGGTCGAGTTTTGGGCCGGTGCCATCACAGGTGAAGAAATTCTCGAACATGAGAAGATTCACCTTTCGGATCAATCGATCAAGAAAAATGCCAAGTGTCTGGTGGATATGCGAAATATCACTTCGGAACTGAGCATGAAGGATATTCAAGAAGTCGCGGAATTGAATATAGCTTGTCCGGATGGTCCCAAACATCACAAGATTGCCATTGTCTGCACGGATAGCCGCGTCTATCGTCAGTCGCAGATGTATGAATTGTCATTGTTCAAACATGATGTGAGTATTATCACCTTCACCAGTCTGTCGGTCGCCTGTGCGTGGCTTAAGGTTGATGTGATTGACGTTGAGGTGACGGTGGATCAATTGAAGAACAACCTGGAAGAACAACATTTCCGCGCAGCATAAAAGACGATGACTCTCTGACCGCGGCATTGGTTAATGCTTGAGGGTATCTTCATTGAACTGCTCAAAAACGCGATCAAAGCGATCCGTCTTCAGTTCATATTCCCAAACTTCAACATAGCGAATTCCCAATTCACGCGCTTGTGTGAACACCGCAGTGTAATCACCATCAGGGAATCGGTGCGTCTGATCCGACCGACCGATGACCTGTGCGTAGATGTCACCTGGGAAATTCTTGAGGACTTTGATCAATGCCGGTTGATACTGCGTCTTTCCTGAGATCCACCACATGGCAGCTCCCACACGCTGTTTGAGTTTGGGGTCTTCCCACAATTGCGTGATGATCTGCTTGGGGATGGTTGCATCGCCGAGTATCTCGTGGACTTCGATGGCAATGGCTTTGTTGGTCAATGCGTTGGCGAAGTGACGAGCTGCCGACGTCGCGCCGGCGATGAATTTTTCACCGGTGAGTCCGGTCTTTTTCAAATCGTCTGGCCAGTTGGCATTGAAATGTCCCTCAATCCCGTTGGCGGTCATCTGGGGCACGTAGACCAAAACCAATGTCGGATCATCGTTGTATTTTTCTGCCAATGCATCCGCCAATATCTTCAACCGATCCTGAACCGTCTCGTCCCAGAAGCAGGGCATCTGCGTTGGGATATATCCTTTGGCACGTGTCCTTGCTTTGATGGTGATGGTGCTTGGATTGAAGGGGGGGGCGGTTAACCATGCGGGTGCGTTGGGGCCTGCGAGGATGGCCAGTGACCACTGTTTGCCTGCTGCGGTGATAGCTTTGCGTTGCATCTCAATGGACTGAAAATCAAATTGGCCGGGCGTTGGTTCGATCTGTTTCCATGGGACGCGGACGAGTATGCCGTTGATCACGTTGGATGACAAAGCATGGCGATCACGCCAACCTGAGCTGGCAAAAACACCGCTGGGTTTATGTGTTTTCGATACGGTGTCTGTTGCCCATATCGGGAGAATGCATGGTTGGCAGAACACCACAAGTAAAACAATTGGCAGATACTTCACGCGATGACTCACAGACAATTGGATTAACACCAAGATCATGCCTCAAGCATGAACACTGTGAGTGTAACGTTTTGAGAAGCGGATTATTGCCAACGCAGCGGTTCGAAGGTTTGCGTGCGGATGGCCTGCTGCCAATGGGCGAACAGGTGATCCATCACCAGCGTGAGATTAACGTTGGAACTCAAAGCCTGCTGGGCAATGGTCAGAGAATCGATCAGACTCAGCCAAGGCCCCAGTTGCATCTCATTGGTCACTGGATCATCCGGCTGGGCGGCCTCAGCGATATGTTGCATCCGACTGCGGGCATACTGGCCAAGCAGATGGAACATCAGGTTGGCTGACATCTTGTTGGCAGCTTCCTTGGACGCACCGGCATGCGTGTCGACCCAAACTTTTGCCAACGCATCAATTTTTTCACCACAGTCCTGACCGAGCATTGGTGCTGCCTTGCCACGTGAAATATCCATCACGCCCGGCAGGATATCCCGCGCCCACTGCACCAATTCATATTTCTCCGTCATCTCCGCCAATCCCAGTGAACCATTGCAGAAATGGATAAACCATTGTGTTTCACGTTCGGTGAGATTCAGCTCATGCTCCGCTAACCAACGGTTGATAACCTCATCGGGCAATGATCCGAAACTCACCGCCTGACAGCGACTGCGGATGGTGATGAGCAGTTGGTCAAGCTGGTGGGTGACGAGGATGAAATAGGTGTTGGGGGGAGGCTCTTCGAGTGTTTTGAGCAGGGCGTTCTGGCCGACCGCTGCCAGCAGGTGCGCTTCGTCGATGATGAAGACTTTGCCATGACGTAGCGACGGACTCTTGGATGCTGCTGAGTCGTGGAACTTGCCATCGGACGTTTCACCACCGATGACAAACTCGCGGATGAGGTCCACGGGGATCGACAGCAGCTTGCGACTTCGGACGGTGGCAATGCTGGATTGGGCAGCCAACTCCTTCTGGACGACGTGCAGGTCTGGGTGTGCTGCGTCGGGTTGGTTGATGAGGTTGCAGGACTCGCAGCCGTTGCAGGGTTCGCGGTTCCCCGCCAGATCGACCTGCGGGCTATGGCAGAGGAGCATCTTGGCAAAGGCGGTGGCGGTGGTGAATTTGCCGACACCTTCGCTACCATGGAAAATCCATGCGTGGTGCGTTCTGTCGGATGCCAGTGCAGACTGTAGAATAGCCGTGGCTTTGGGTTGACCGAGAATACCTTCCATAGCCGGTCATCTTACCAAGGTTCCCCGCAGGCGTCAGGCGACAGTCCCTGTTAAGCTATCGGGGGTTTATTGAAAGTGTTTACGATGAATCAACGACGGACATTGGGGCAGGCATGGGTGTGGGCAATCTCAGGCCTGGCTGTGATTGTGATCGCCGGTGTGTTGGTGTTTGTGATGATGGGGGGGGATAACTCAGAACAGGCATTACCCGATGCCGACATCGTTCAAGTCACGCCAGCACCGACTGCAACACAAGACCCAGCCAGTGAACCCCAGCATCAGTCACGTTCAACAACACCTGCCACGCCGCAACCGGTTCTGACGAACTCCGTCAATCAGTCAGATCGTGTTCCCGTCAACACGTTGGCTCCCAGGACACAGGCAGTCAGCCGTGAGTCTGCCAACAAACAGGCTGCGACGTCCGCTGCCACATCACCAAGCCAACCCGTCACGATCACACCTGCCGGACATTACGGCGGTTTTCACGTCAAGCTCTCGCGAACCCCTTGGCCGTTGGAAGGTGAGAAGTTTGGCAAGCCCATTCCGCCGACCCTGCTGGTTGATGCCGACACCTTGGCCGAGCTTGATTCCATCGGTTCCCTGCAGGCCAGGCCCGGTCAGATCATCCCCTGGGATCAGGCCCGTCGCTACGTCGGCCAAACCATCACTGTTCAAGGCAAGATTGTGCTTACCAACCGGACCAGCCGTGTCTGTTTTTTGAACTTCACTGAAAATTGGCGGGGTCGGTTTTACGTAATCCTGTTTCAGGATGTTCTGGGGAGTTGGCCACAATCGCCGGACAAGTATTTTTTGCACAAGACCATTCAGGTAACTGGCAAAGTCACGGAGCGCAAGGGAGTTCCACAGATTCAGGTCAACAAGGCGGATCAGATTAAAATCATTCCCTGAAAACATGGCTCGATCACCTGCACGATGATTGGATATTAAGTTCGATAAAACCATTTATCAGATGTTCGTTTTTTTCCTTGATACTTTGATCAATCTTGGATACAAAATTATTGCGTGAAACTTAGGACGGTCGGATTGAGCAGCCCTACATTGGACTGCACCTGAATTGTCGATCTGATCACACTCAGCTTCACATGGGAAATTCAGAAGAGAGATGACCGGGGGGCTTGGTTCACAGCCCGAGTAACACCTCACCGACTTGGTACTGAAAACATCCTTCCGTGTCATCCATGTCAACGATTTAAAGATCGGGACCATGTGTTATGTCAACGACCTCAGATGTACATCAGCAAGCCATCAAACCAACCGTCTTTGTAGTTGATGACGATGCAGCTGTACGTGAATCCATGGCATGGTGGATTGAGTCGCATGGCTATGATGTCAAGATTTTTGAGTCTGCCCAGATGTTTTTGGATGTGTATCAGCCTCACATGAGCGGCTGTATCGTTCTGGACGTGCGCATGCCGGGGATGGATGGTTTACAGCTACAGAATCTGCTGCATGAACGCGGCTGTACCTTGCCAACGATTTTCGTCACCGGTCACGCCGAAGTCCCCATTGCCATTGCCGCGATCCGTAGCGGTGGTTTTGACTTCCTGGAAAAACCCTTTGACGATGATGTGCTCCTTGAACGCATTGAGCAGGCATTGGCATTGGAAGCCCAGAGTCGCGATGACCCCAATCGTCATCAGGATGTGTTCAACCGCATTGCTCGTCTGACACCCCAGGAAAAACGGATCATGCAAATGATTTGCCAGGGGATGACCAATCGCCAGATTGCCCATGAACTGGAACTCAGCCACAAGACCATCGAAGTCTACCGCACGCGTGTCATGCAGAAAATGGAGGCCAGTAGCCTGCCGACCCTGGTGCGGATGCTCGTTGAAAACGGGTTGGGGTAACTGTCACTTGTTGGCTGGCTCAGCTTGTAAGTCGATGAATCACTTTCGTGCATGGTTTTCATAAGCCGTGACACTCCTGTCAACCTGTTTCATCCATGCAATAAGTTCTTATTTTCGGATGCTCAATTGTGTGGATACGTATGTCAGTCATTCCCGCCTTCGGACATTATGCACTTCATTTCACAAGTGTTTATATGAACTGCGATTAGTGATGTTTTAGGGGTCGGACTTACTCGACATGATTCGTAGGGTGGGTAGAGCAAAGCGAAACCCACCAATTCAACGCCATTGCAAGCACCGATGGTGGGTTTCGCTACGCTCTACCCACCCTACGTCAGAAGGCCACGTGCATAATGTCCCTTTGCGGGAGTAACGATGTAATCACTGTATTGTGCAACTGCTTGAGCTTAACATGCAATTGTCCTGCTCATCTCACCGTCCCTATAATCGTTAAAAAGATCCAGCGGGTGATAAAAACCTTCGCGTTGGATTTGCCTATGGGCGGATTGCGACTTACATCTTGCCCACAGTATGATGAAGATTGACTCGCACGACGCTATACAAAGGGGTTCCTCATGAAGGGTGTGATTCTCGCTGGAGGTTTGGGTTCTCGTCTGCGTCCACTGACAAGTGTGACCAACAAGCATTTGCTCCCGGTTTATGACAAGCCGATGATTTACTATCCCATCGAATGTCTGACCAATGCAGGTATCAAGGATATTCTTATCGTCACCGGTGGCGAACATGCAGGCGACTTTCTCAAGCTTCTGAAAAACGGCAAGGAACTGGGGATCAATCATCTCGAATACGCCTATCAGGAAGGTGAAGGCGGTATTGCCGATGCCCTGAGATTGGCTGAAGACTTTGCAGACGGCGATAAAATCTGCGTGATCCTCGGCGATAACATCATCGAAAAGAACATCCGCAAAGCCGCAGGCGATTTCTTTACCCAGAAGTCCGGCGCCAAGGTACTGCTCAAGGAAGTCGAAGACCCTCAGCGTTTTGGCGTGGTGGCATTGGATGACAACCAGAAAGTCATTGACATCATCGAAAAACCATCTGATCCACCGACCAATCTCGCGGTGACCGGGATTTACTTTTATGACGCGGATGTGTTTGCCATGTGTAATTCCCTTGAGCCTTCAGCGCGTGGCGAATTGGAAATCACCGATGTCAATAACTTCTATCTCAAACGCGGGGACCTGAGTTATGAAGTTCTCGAGGGGTGGTGGACGGACGCCGGGACCTTTGAGTCCTTACACCGGGCCTCGAAGTACGTGGCTGAGAGTGGTGCCAATCACGTGGATTGACCCTTGAAAACAAAGCGTTTCGCGACGCAATCAAGGCTTTGACGCCACCGGCAAACGTGACTGAAGCACTGATCAACCACATCAAACTGATGAGCATCACCGGCCCAACGTGATGGTACATGATCCGATCCACCGCGTGCAGTGAGATCAGCGGTAAGCAGAATAAACTCAAGCTTGCCATCGTCCCGCCGACCACCAGAATCACCGGCAGACCACGTTTGCGCACCATGTAAAACACCGTCGAATAGACTGCAATCATCGGCAGAGTAACCAGCACAAATGCCATCGCCTGAAGTTGCCGACGGTTTTCGTAGAGATCCATATCCCGGATCACGTCACGCAACAGATCACCTGCATCAAAGCGCATGTTCATTTGGAGTTCGATGAGCATGGCCAGTTGCGCAACAAACAGGCCAATCCAAAGCCCCATGCCGTGGCCGGGATCACGACGTTGACGCCGCAGATAACACAGGTACACCACCAGTCCGCATAGCCCCGAAGTCAATGCAAAACTCAACGTCCCCAGAAGTCGCGTGGGATTCCAGTCATTGGCATAGGCCAATGTGAATACAAGTTGACTCATTGCAGACATTCGCTTTTTTCCCTCTGATGCTGCGTTCTCCATGGCGATTATGACCAGATGAGCCATTGGGGACAATCAATTGTTGACGTTGCAGATCCATTTTCCTGCCTGTCAGTCCGTATAACCGCGCCAGTCTGAACCATTGGTCAAAAATTCTGCTCTTATGATTTGCTAAAAAAGGCATTATTCCAACGGTGTGGTAGCACTTGTTGTGAGTCAGTGGTGCGCGCTGCGTGTGCCCGGAATCGAGAGTCTGACGGAGAGACGTGATGATATTGATCATCTTCGGCTTGGCGATGTTGCTGGGTGTCATCCTGTTTTTTGTCCTGCCCCCACGTCGTGCTGCCATGGCGTGTCTGATTGGCGGTTGGTGTTTATTGCCAACCGCCGACATCGTGAGGCCGGATTTTAATGATCCGGTTATCGCCCAGGCAGATGAATTCACCGTGGCCACAACCACAGGTATCGGCAGCGCCTTGATCGGACCCTACTGGATCACGCGCTCGACAGTGATCGGCATAACCGTCTTGCTGGGCATGATCCTGGCTGATTTCAAATCGTTACGTCGTCTCAAACCCAAATGGTTCGACATCCCCATGGCCATCTGGTGCATCGCACCGCTTTTCTCGGGTTTATTCAATCAATTGACGCTCGAACAGACTCTGCTTAATACCAGCTACCACCTCATCGCCTGGGGCGGACCCTATCTGGCTGGACGCCTGTATTTTTCCGACATCAAACCCATGCGTGAACTGGGCATCGCATTGGTCGCCTCAGCCTTGATCTATGCGCCACTGTGCATGGTCGAAGCGGTGTTGGGACCGTTTTGCTACGAACTTCTGTACCAGTATCATCCCTACAGATTTGATGGCGTGGAGCGCACGCTGGGATATCGTCCCCTGATGTTGCTTGAACATGGCAATCAACTGGGGATCTGGATACCTGCCATTGCTATGTTGGCGTTTTGGATGCATATGTGTCGAACGTTACCCCGAATTATGTTTGTTCCACCTCATGTTGTCGTACTCACGCTGGTTTTTATTTCGTTACTAACCCAATCTTTAGGTGGTATTGGTTTGATGATGCTGGGCATCATTGTCTTTGCACTGCTAAAACGCGGTGTCAGAATTCCTAAACCAGTCTGGGCGGCTATGGCAGTGTGTATGGTAGGCGTGGGGGTGTTTGTTGCTGGGGGAGACAAGGTCGTAGGTAAAGTCATTGGTCAGGGAAATGTGACACAACTCAAGGAAGTCTCACGATTACGAACACTGGGTTGGCGCATTAACGTAATACGTCGAGGGATGGCACCTGCCACGGAACAACCTTTTATTGGATTTGGCCAATGGGATTGGTGGGAACACAATGAAGAATATAAACGGCCGGTTTGGAATCTGATTTTACAGGGACTCGGGCAACACGGTTTGATTGCAGCATTGGCATTGTTGTCTGTCTTTGTGATACCCATCTGGCAATTCGTTGATGGTTGTCCATTCAAACTCTGGACTGATGTGAACCTTGGTGTGATTGCTGCGATGGCTGTGTTTCTGCTGGTTCTCTTGATTGACAGTATGCTCAATCCGGCCTTCCCAACCAGTCTGATCTGTGTGGCAGGGGGCTTGAACACCCTTGGACCATTCCTCAAGCGGGCGCTGAAATCCGTATAGCTGTCACAACCGTCTCAGCCCTGATCGTTGGAGAAAAAAAGACTGAGCGTTAATGGGCGATGACTGATCGCCAAGGTACAGAAAAAGTGTCAATATCCCGGAGAAAAGACAGATGCGCCGCATCCATGTTCAATCCATCATTGAGCGTCTGATGACCGTCCCATCGGTCACATGCCTGTTGGTCTGGGTATGTTTGCTGCTGTCACTTTCACCGATGCAGGCAATCGCTCAGGATCGTGACACGTTCCGACCCTTCAGCTTTGTCCTGTTGGGTGATCCGCAAATCGGCTACGGCAACGGCATGACGCATGGTAGCTACCAACGTTTTGTCGACCAAGCCAAAGTGCTCAACGCCTTGCCCAGCGACTTTATCATCATGCCCGGTGACCTGGTGCATTCGAACAATCCGTATCAGTGGAAATTGTTCATGCAGGGTGTCAAGCAATATGACCGCCAACTCTTTCTGATACCCGGAAATCACGATGTCGAATCATTGGTCGATTTGCAGCGGTACCGTGATCGGTTCGGTGTGGACTACTATGACTTCGTGGTGCATAACTGCGCTTTTGTCATGATCAATTCCGAGACCGCAAGGGACGATACGATTGACCGCGATGAACATGTCGCCCATTGGAATTGGCTGGAAAAAACGTTGGAAGAACATCACATGGCAAACCGTCGCCATATCTTCCTGGTGATGCATCGACCGCTGTATCGCTACCAGGTGGACGAGAAAACCGAGTACGAAAACTGGCCTCGTGGTACGCGGGTCAAGATGCTCAAACTCATGGACAAGTACAATGTCTCAGCGGTCCTTGCAGGTCATCTGCATCAGACGCGTGAATGGGACATGCAGATCAATGGCGCCAAGTCCTACACCGTGGGGGGCACATCCAAGCTTTGGGATGAAAAAGGGCATGGTTATCGCGTCTTTCACGTCAATGCCAGCGGGATCACGCAGGAATATCAGGTCTTTGAACCGACTTGGCCTAAGCGTTGGCATTTTGCAGGTATCATGGGTTATGTCCCAGCGATACTCAAAAATGACATCATGCACTATGGCGTGATGTTGCTTTACGTCATTACGACATTGCTCTGTGTTCGCACATGGCGTCATTGGGCCAAAGCAAAGTTCCGTGGCCCCAAACGTTTCTGGGGTGTTGCTTCCGGGATCATGTTTCTGTTGACAGGCAATGAGATCTTCTCACTGAATGATTTGGCCATGATCTTCGGCGCCCGGTTTGATTACCTGCCGGGGATGTCGGACGGTTTGAAGACCATTCCCATGGCCATCATCGTGCTGTTGGTGATCGTCTCGCTGGGTGCGACGGTCGTCTACTTCAGACAGATGCACCGTGTTCGTTTTGGATATGTTGCCCTGGCTGCGATCACCGTTGGTATCGGTCAGGCGATGTTGAGTTTTTCGACTTATGAACCGTGGCTGAGCTGGATGCGTACGTCGTATTGGCTCATGTCTCATACAGGTGTCTGTCTGATCATCTGCTTGATGGCGGCATTGAGTAGCAAACGTGCGACTCAGAATAGCCATGTCTCTGCTACAATGAGACGACCAAGGCAGATTCAACAAACAACTCAACCCACGCGCCCGACACCACCTCGGTCGCGACCCAAACCGGTGGCAAAACCGCAGGTGACTCAAGCGCGACGTGAATCCGTTCCACGTCCCAAACCAACAACCAACAGGCAGCCCACACAGGTGTCTGACGCTTTTATGGCTGCAGTGATTCGATCAGGGAGACGCAAGTGAAAATCATCAAACCCACCATCATCCGAGACAAATCACTCGACGAAGCGCATGAACATGCCAAGGCCAACAACGAGCCGGTGTTCGTGCCCATGTCTGTTTTTGCCGATGATCGTGGCTGGTCGCATATGAACCTCATGCAAGGCGTGCTCGGCCCCGAAGGTCAGATCAATATCTCACAGGTCTATCCCGGCACCATCAAAGCCTGGCATCGCCACAAACTTCAAACAGACTTCTGGATGTGCCCGGTGGGGCATATCAAGGTCGGTATTTTCCGTGATGATTTCTCGGCCTGGCAATTGGTCATCGGTGAAAAGAACCCGGGCATCATGATCATCCCGCCAACCCTTTGGCATGGCGTGGCCACCGTCGACCGGAGTCCGCGTTGATGATTTACTATGTCACCCACGCCTACAACATTGCCAATCCTGACGAGGAACGCCGTACCTATGACAGTGTCGAAGGTTTTCACTGGGAGGTGGAACACAAATGAGCGTTGACTTCCCGCAACCCATTTTGCTCATCGGTTCAGATGGCATGCTCGGGACGGCCTGGCGTACGGTCCTTGATGAGATGCAAGTCGATTACCGCTGCCCGAGTCTTGCTGAATTTGATTTGACCGATGAAGAAAGTATCAACCGTCAGGTTACCGATGAGATTCAGTTGGTCATCAACTGCGCGGCTTACACAGCCGTCGACAAAGCTGAAGAAGAGGAAGAACTCGCCACCGTGATTAATGGCGAAGGGGTTGGCAAGCTGGCGGATCGCTGCAAGCAGGTCGCCGCCAAGCTCGTGCATTACTCCACGGACTACGTCTTCCCTGGTGATGCTGATACGCCGTATTTACCCAGTGAAAAGCGTAATCCGTGTAACGCCTATGGTCGCAGTAAAGCCGTTGGCGAAGAACTCATCGAACAGTCGGGTTGCAATCATCTGGTGATCCGAACCAGTTGGTTGTATGCACCCTGGGCCAACAACTTTGTTTTGACCATTGCCAGGCTTGCTGCTGAGCGTGATGAACTGTCGGTGGTGGATGATCAGTTTGGTCGTCCCACCAGTTCACAGCATTTGGCACAGGTTTCGGCGGATCTGATTTCTGCTGGTGCTTCTGGTTTTTACCATGTGACGGATGGGGGGCAGTGCAACTGGTTTGCGTTTGCTCAGCAGATTGTCAAACTCACCGGCGCTGCATGCACGGTCAAACCCTGTGATTCAACGCAATTCCCACGTCCGGCAGTGCGACCGGCATACAGTGTTCTGGACATCACGAGCACTGAAAAAATCGTTGGCGAATTATCCCATTGGAAAGACAACCTTGCTGCCGTCATTGCTCAGCATCAAAAGAAAGAGACGATTCCCTCATGAGTATTCAATCCATTCTCGTTACGGGTGGCTGTGGTTTTATCGGTTCGAACTTCGTGCGTTTTGTGCTTGAACATCGCGATGGGATCAAGATCACCAATCTCGATTCGCTGACGTATTCGGGCAATCCTGAAAACCTGGCGGACATCCAGAACGATAGCCGTTACAGCTTTGTTCATGGTGATATTCGTGATGAAGCTTTGGTTGCCAAGTTGGTTGCCGAGTGTGATGCCGTGGTTCACTTTGCAGCGGAAAGTCACGTGGACCGTTCGATCCTCGACTCCAAGCCGTTCATTGAATCCAACGTGTTGGGCACGCAGATTTTGCTTGATGCTGCACGCAAACAGTGGGGGACCGGGACTTCCGGGGGAGGTCGGTTCATTCATGTGAGCACCGATGAAGTCTATGGCGATTTACCATTAGACAAACCGGAGTTGCTGTTTACCGAGTCAACACCGCTTAACCCACATTCACCATACTCGTCTTCCAAGGCAGCCAGTGACCTGTTGGTGATGGCTGCGCATCACACGTTTGGCTTGAATGTGAACATCACCCGTTGCTCCAACAACTTCGGGCCTTACCAGTTTCCTGAGAAGGTCATCCCGCTGTTTGTTACCAATCTGATTGAAGGCAAGAAGGTGCCGCTTTACGGTGATGGACGTAACGTTCGCGACTGGTTGCATGTTGATGATCACTGTGAAGCGATTCTCACCGTACTCGAAAAAGGCACCCCCGGTGAAGTCTATAACATTGGGGGCAATAACGAACGCTCCAATCTTGAACTGACACACATGATTTTAGAAGCGATGGGTAAAGGCAAGGACATGATCCAGCCGGTGACCGATCGCCTGGGACATGACCGTCGCTATGCCATTGATCCGACCAAGATCAAAACGCAGTTGGGTTGGCAACCGACCCGCAGCGCCTTGTCGGAGGCATTGGAAGCCACGGTTAAATGGTATGTGGATAATGCCGGTTGGTGGCAGCGCGTCAAGAGTGGTGCGTACCGCGAGTACTATCAGAAGCAGTATGGTTGAGATCTAGGTTGCTTGATTGCGGTTGCGCCAAAGCATGCAAAGCAATCATCGATCACATTTCAAATACCGTATCGCTCCTGCGGCACGGGTTGCCTTGTCACACGTCCAATACATCGATCCATACCCTGGAGGGAATCGGTTTTAGTTTGCATCGACGTCAGTTTTGTCAGACTTGTCGGCATCCTCTGACTTGTCGTCTTTTGCTTTTTTCTCAGGCTCAGGCTTCACGATTTCTATCAGATCCAAAGTGACATTGAGCGCTTTGCCCGCGCCGTTCTTGCCCGGTTGGAATCCGAGTTGTGGTTTGATGGAGCCTTCACGCACTTCTCCGACGCGCATGCCCTTGGCCATGATGTACAAGCCATAGGGATCCAGTGTTTCGTTGAGGGATATTTTCAATCCTTTGCCGAATTGGGTATTGAGCAGAATCTTGCCTGTGATCGCTTCGATGCGAATAGCAAAGATACCGGTCTGCCCGTCTTGAATGGCTGGACCGTCCGATGTTTTGGTGGTTTTAAAGACAACCCCATCTTCGATCGACAGGCAGGTCAGATCAAATGTCAAAGTGCTGTTTGCAGGGATATTGCGTCGAGCTTTGGACCCGTAACCAAACGATGCTGGGATAACGATACGTCGTGTTTCACCGACTTTGATCCCGATGCTGCCGATGTTCATCCCTGCGATGACATGCGAGGAACCCAGGCCGAAGACAAAGGGCATGGCAAAAGACTGGTTGGCGTCAAAAACCGTCCCATCTTCGAGCTTGCCGACATATTGTACTTTCAGGACATCACCTTTTTGGGCTTCGCGTTCACCGTGTCCGGCAGCAAGTGTTTCCCAACGTACCGGCGTTTGAATCCGATCCATGATGACGTTGACGATGAGGATGCTGCCTGCCGGGACATGTTTGTTGGCTTTGTTGCCAAATCCATAGGCCGGTGCGAGCATCAGTTTGCGGTGTTCACCAACGCGCATGCCAATGATGCCTTTTTTGATACCGGGCAGAACCTTGGATTGGTTGATCTGAAATTTGAATCCCTTGTTGGGCTGTGTGGCAGCAAAGTATGTCTTGGCATCCTTGACCTTGGCATTGTAGGCGATGACGACAATGTCATCTTCGACCACCTGTCGGTCACCTTGGCCTGGTTTGATGATCTGCATGTCCAGGCCGGGGGCGATTTGCGTCCATTGTTCAGGTGGGGTTGGTGCCTGAGATTGATCCGGCTTCTGGGGGTCGGTTAGCTGCGGTGTCTGGGCCTGGCTAACCGTTGACAGAGTCAGACAACATGCCACGAATAAACTGATGTACAACGGGAATCGCATTACTCATTGCCTTCCGGTACATCGGGGGTGTCGGTGGGGGAACCAGCAGGTGTGCGCTGTTCGATGGCAGGCGTGGTCGCGTCATCTGATCCCAGAAAGCGGTCCTTTTGCGTCCATGCGCCATACGCCAAGGCGCCGAGGATGGCCAGATAAATCAGGCGTCGGGCCCAGGTGCCTTTGCGTTTGCGACCCATGGCATTGTGAACCGGTTGGGCGAGTTCTTCGCGCTTGTGTTCATCTGCAACAGCGGTTTTCTGTTCCAGTTCGTCGTAGCGCTTTTCGTCTTTCTCCGAGCCGTTACGTGTCAGTGAGGCATAGTAACCTTCGCCTTGGGATCGCGAGACAACGTAGAAGATTCGGTTTTCCTCATCGCGGACGGATCGACCGATGTCCTTGTCACGGATCTTCACGGGGCGGCCGCTGTATGGGCTGAGGATCACAATCGGCATCTTGGGCATCTCCTTGGTGTGTTAATCGCCAGTGAGCATGATAACCGCAGATCGGGGATTTTGCCGGGTAGGAATCGGGGGGAGATTGGGGAAAGGGAGGGGGCAAGGCCGATAAATTGAAGCAATTGAATGAAAAAAATTGGTTATCGGGCAGTGGATACGTCCGATAGTATTTCAAGCGTCTGCTGTTGCTGATCTGGCCGATGAAAGGGAGCCGGAAGACAAGCGTTTTATTCGCTCGACCAGACATGAAAGGAAGTTGGACATGCTGCAAGTCAAATCCAAGCAACAGATCATTGAAGCCATCTGTCAGCACAACCGCACAGCGGCTCGTGAGTTCTTGATCAATTTTGAAGAACGCGCGTTGCAGAACTACCTTGAACGACTGACGACGCTTCAGGGCCACCGTGGCCGTACCAGCATCTGGGTCCGCCCCAGCGACAGCCGCGCCATCACCGCGTGAGTTTCAACTCACTTGGCAAGTTCATGATCATCACTGTTCCACAAACGTGCCAGCATTTCATGCAGGGCGTCGGGTTTGATGGGTTTACTCAGGAATGAGTTACATCCTGATGCCAGCGAATGTCCCTCGGTATTCAGACTATTATCCGAAGACATGGCGACGATCGGTCCTTCATAGCCGATCTGTCGTAGTTTCATCGATACGTCAAAGCCGACTTCCTCACCCAGGTAAATATCCAGCAGAACAATGTCGATTTGTTCCTTACTCAGAATGCTCATCGCTTCGGTACTGGTTGTGCAGATGATGGGTTTGACACTCATCTGCATCAGACGCAGTTCCAGAAGGGTGTTGGCATCGGGATCATCATCGACAATCAAGGCCTTGCGTGCATCGGGAAGCACTTCCTGGCTTTCATCCATCCATGTGATGACCATGGAGCTGTCAATGGGTTTGTCATACTTGACGTTAACGACATAGACGTTTTCTTCGATCTGTTCACATTTGTCGATACGCCCTGAAACACTGGTTTGTGTACCGTCCTTACAGGGCAGTCCGACCACACAGATAATCCCGGGTTTAAATCGCAGACCATGGTGGAACGTGATGTTTTCATCATCAAGCACCTTGGGCGTGACCGCGAATTTCAGGGTCCGGTTCTCCCGTCCCATCATGGCGACGATGATATGTCCTGCACGATCGTCACCGCGATCGCGCATGTTCTTTTTCATCTGTGACGGTGCCAGCTTCACAAAGCGTGTCAGGTCAATGGGGTGATCGAAAATCATCACGACTTCGTGAATCAGCCCCTTGATGTGTCTGCTGCGCGTGATATAGCCTTCAATGCAGTAGACCCGGTCGTCATTGATCTGTGGCAGGTAGAGTCTGCAACGCACATCAATGTGCACAAACTGGCCGTGAATAAACGCAAAGCCACGGTTACTCAAATTCCGAGCAACCACATCGAATTTGACCACTTCACTGTCTTCAGGAAGGACTTCAAGTTGGATGTTCTTGGCGCTGTAGTCGACGCGCAGATTACGACGGTCATTGTCGATAATGACATTGGCTGCCTGCTGCTTACCCAGTGCATTGACGAAGCTGACAAGTTTTTGTCGATCACGATCACCGACATTGAGTGTTTTGATTGTGGGGTTAAGAGTCATGCCCATTCTGCCCGGCCCTCATTGGAATTGGCGAGAGTGCCTATAACATTCTTTATCAGTGAAATGTCATATTCCTGTTCAATCCGGTCAACAAAGAAGTCAAAAACAGCCGGATTAGCACGTCGTTGGTGACGACTGTGCGTTTTGGGAGTCAATAATCGAAAGTGATAGTCCAGATAATCGCACAAAATGACTAGATTTTGGGTAGGGCAGATACCCCAGTCAAAATGAACGGTGTCTATCATCGACAGATGTTTTGCAGCATCAATACCCTATCTCCCACCAATCGATTATACACTGGCAAAACAAAGCTTCTGAACGACGTACATTGGCCTGTTTGGCGGTCAATAGCCGATAAGAATCAAGATTACAATGTGTAATTCAGAGATTGTTTTGTTGTGACCGTTTAAACCATAGAAGTACCTCATGCTCATCAGTCAGTTCATCCAAGACCTGCCGATCACGTTCGTTCGTGGAGATCGATCCTTACAAGTTTCCGATGTCTGCGAAGACTCGCGTTTGGCAACCGCCGGTTGTTTATTCATCGCTCGAAGTGGGACGCAGACCAATGGGGCGCAGTTTATCACCGACGCCGTTGCCGCAGGCGCCGTTGCCGTACTCTGTGCCCAGGTTCCAGATAACCTGCCTGAGCATGTCACGGTACTCCATGCCGATTGTGTGGACACAGCCCTGACCGCCACCCTTGCCGATCGCTTTTTCGATCACCCCAGCACCAAACTCCGACTCGTGGGTGTGACCGGGACCAACGGCAAGACCACCACCGCCTATCTCATCCGTCGCCTGATCCGTCGCAGTGGCGTGATGTGTGGCATGATCGGGACTATCGAAATCGATGACGGCATCCAGCGCACCACCGCTTCACTCACCACGCCCGGCAGTGTCGAACTGGCACGACTGCTTGCCAAAATGGTGGACAACGGATGCGCCGCTGCCGTCATGGAAGTCTCCAGTCACGCGCTGGATCAAGGCCGCATTGCTGCACTCAAATTCCACACCGCCGTCTTCACCAATCTCACCGGTGATCATCTGGACTACCATGGCACGATGGCCAACTACGCTGCCGCCAAAGCCAAGTTATTCGAGATGGTTTCGGAAAAGGGTTGGGCCATTGTCAATGGCGATGATCCCTACGCTCCGCAGATGCTCGAACATTGCAAAGCCCGTCAGCTTCACTGTCATGTCACTGAAACCGCGCCCGTTGAAAAGCCGCAGGACACCGTCGAAACCGGCAAGTGCATTGCAACGATTTTGAAGATGACATCAGCACGAAGCTTCGCACGCATGGCAGGTCCGTGGGGCAGTTACGAGTTGGATATCCCGCTCATCGGTCGACACAATTTGTACAACACGATTCAGGCCATTGCCGCTGCCAATACCATCACACCCGTTGCCCGTAAACTCCGGCCGATTCTTGAACAGGCCAAGGGCGTGCCCGGTCGTCTGGAGTTGGTCACGCTGGATGATGCACCTGATGGCGTGTTGCCTGCGGTCTTGGTGGACTATGCCCATACGCATGATGCATTGGAAAATGTACTCTCTGCCATCAAGCCGTTGTGCTTGGGCAAGTTGATCTGCGTCTTTGGTTGTGGCGGAGATCGTGATGCGACCAAGCGACCGAAGATGGCAAAAATAGCCTGTGATTACAGTGATATTGCCATCATCACCAACGATAACCCACGCACGGAAAATCCGTTTAAAATCATTGATGACATTCAGGCTGGCATCCCCAAACAAACCACCTGTGATGTCCGCGTGATTGATGACCGCAAGGCTGCCATCGAACAGGCTATCGCCTTGGCCGACGCCAACGATACGGTTCTCATCGCTGGCAAGGGACACGAAGACTACCAGATTCTGGGGACCGAAAAGACCCACTTTGATGACCGCGAAGTGGCAAGAGATGTTTTGATGAAGAAGGGACTGGCGACTAGGGACTAGAGACTAGATTAAGACAGGCAAGGCAAAATTGAATCGGCTAAACGTTGCCTTGCCCTGGTCCCTAGTCGCTAGTCCCAAGTCCCTAAACAAATGAGTACCTGGACCCCGACACAACTTCAGACCATTACCTGTGGCACATGGCTCGTTACGCCGGGCAACGATGACGTGGGCGTGCAGGATATCAGTATCGATTCACGCTCCGTCGGACCCGGCGATGGTTTTTTTGCCATCCGGGGTGATCGCTTTGATGGACATGACTTCTTGCGCTCAGCCATCGAGCAGGGCGCATCCATGCTTATTGTCGACCGACGCCAACCCGCGATGGACCTGGAAGAACCGCTGGTCCCCGTGCTTCTGGTGGATAACACCGTCCGCGCCTTGCAGGACCTTGCCCGCGCCTGGCGCGCCAAACTCCGCGAAAAAGGCATCAAAGTCATTGCTGTCACCGGTTCCAATGGCAAGACCACCGCACGCCGCCTGATCCATCAAGCACTCAGCCTGCAATCGCGTGGCTATCAAAGTCCCAAGAGTTTTAACAACCACCTTGGCGTCCCGTTGACACTGCTTAATACATCCCTTTCCGACCGCTTTGTCGTTGCGGAAATCGGCACGAATCATCCAGGTGAAATCGCTCAACTGGCAGACATCGTCCGACCTGACGTGGCTGTGATCACCAACATCGGCACCGCTCACATTGGGCACTTCGGCAGCCGCGAAGCGATCGCAAAAGAAAAAGCAACACTCATCGACTATCTCACCCGAGACGGTTTGGCGGTCATCCCCGGCGATGAACCGTTGCTTGCGGATATCACCGTCAATGACGAAGCGCAGATCGTCCGCTTCGGTAAGTCTGCCAACTGTGATTACGTTTTGACCGAGTCTCAAACCACAGCCACCGGTGTTGACTTTGATGTCCAGTATTCTTTGGAGCAGGACGTCTTTGGCAATTGGCAGGTCGAGCACCTGTCGCTGAAAATCCCACTACATGGCGAACACAATGCGATGAACGCGATGCTGGCTTTGCCCGTTGCCAATTGGGAATGTATCGACATCACCAAGCCGGAGTTTGCTGCTCACATGCAGAAAGTCCGGGGCGCGGACATGCGGCTTGAGATCCAGCAGCTTGGTGATCTGACCTTGATCAACGATGCCTACAATGCCAATCCTGATTCGATGAAAGCAGCACTCAACACGCTGGCTCACTTTGGTGATCCGTCGCGGCGACGCATTGCGATTCTCGGTGACATGCTTGAACTTGCGGAGATGGGGCCAGCCATGCATGAGGAACTGGGCGCATGGTTGGGGCGGACCCATGCCAAGCGATTGGATCACGTGATTCTCGTGGGCAAACTCGCAGCGGACATTGCCCAGGGGATCGGCCATGTCAACCCTGCGATGCAATACACGGCCTATCCACAATTGGATGAGACTGTTCAGAGCAAGATCGCACAAGCCATTGAGTCGGGTGATATCATTCTCATCAAGGGTTCTCGTGGCAGTGCCCTGGAACGCCTGATCCCAGCTTTGACCACCGCACAGGAGAATGCCGGTTAACACGAGCTTTTTTGACGATTGGCTCGTTGGCGACCTTGGCCATCACGCATGCTCTACAACATCATCAACATGCTCCGACCCTGGCTCGTGGAGAACGGTCTCTTCGGGTACTGTCGCGTGTGGACTTACATTGAGTTCCGCGCGGTCGTCAGTGTGTTGATGGGATTCGGCTTTGTGCTGCTCATGGGTAAGCCCACGATCATGTGGCTCATCAAGCAGAAGATCGGTGACAATCCCGAGTTTCACAATAAGTCGCTTAACGAACTGACCAAGAAAAAAGCACATACCCCGACGATGGGGGGGATCATCATCTGTGGTTCGATTTTCTTCACCACGATGCTCCTTGCAGACCTTGAGAGTTTTTATGTGCGCATGGCTTTCATCTGTCTGATCTGGCTTGCGGGTGTCGGTTGTGCCGATGACTGGCTTAAACTTACCACAGCAAGACGCACCCCCGGATCACGAACTGGCCTGTATTCGTGGGAAAAATTGCTCTTCCAACTCGCGCTGGGCGTGATGTTGGGCATCTTCATTCACCATTATGGCAACACCAAGTGGGGCGATGTCGGACACAATGACATTTTGAGTATGTCCCGAAGTCTGACCTTGCCATTCATGAAAAGTTGGCAGTGGGATGGCAGTCAATGGATCCCCTCCGACACGCTGATCATCCTGGGGGCATGGACCTTTGTGATCTTCACGACCTTGTTTATTGCTGGAACCTCCAACGCGGTCAATCTCACCGACGGCATGGATGGCTTGGCCAGCGGGATCACCGGCATGATCGCGTTTGCGTTTATGATCCTGGCTTTGATTGCAGGCAGTGAAGTCTGGGCCAAGAATCTGCTGGTGCCTTACATCCCGTTGAGTAATGAATTGGCCATCGTCGCTGGTGCGATGTTCGGCGCGTGTCTGGGGTTCCTCTGGTTTAACGCACACCCGGCAGAGGTCTTCATGGGCGACACAGGCTCGCTGCCATTAGGCGGACTGCTGGCCTATATCGCGGTGGTGATCCGCCAGGAATTCCTGCTGCTGGTTGTTGGCGGTGTGGTGTACATGGAACTACTTAGCGTGGTCATGCAGGTCGGCTACTTCAAGTTCACCGGCGGTAAACGTATCTTCCGATGTGCACCGATCCATCACCATTTCCACATGGGCGGCATCCCCGAAAACCGCGTCGTCATCCGCATGTGGCTGGCAACCGCAGCTCTGGCAGCCCTGGCAATCGCCACCATCAAGCTGCGGTAAACCAACCTTCAAATTCAAAGCCGTGTCGCTCCTGCCAACCTATTCAATCTTTGCAGTAAGTAGTCTCTTGTTATTGATTTTTTTGTGTGCGGCCACAATGCAATGACTGCATCGTCACTCCCGCGCAGGCGGGAGTCCAGTGAGGCCTGCAAGCGTCAACAGAATGTCACTGGATTCCCGCCTGCGCGGGAATGACGGACGTAAGTCATCACAACAACAGTCATCTCAAAATAAGCACTTGCAGCGAAATTTGAATAGGTTGGCTCCCGCGGCACGGGTTGCCTTATTTCCAATATGATGAATGATTCACCTCACGCCGCCACCCCCGGAATCACCACCAACTGCCCGCCATTCACCGTGAGATTGGCAAGCGATTCCACCTGTTGTGATTGACCGTTGGCCCCCTGGATGTGACAACGATAAATCCGTGATTCACCTGTGAGTGTGCTGTCATAATTCACAGCGGTGTCCGTGGGGTTGTAAATCAGCATGGTCGATGTTTCATTGCTGGTGACTACTTTAAGAATGAGCAAACTCTCATGTTCGATCCGCGTCATCTGGACCGGCGATTCACCATCAGGCCATGCGGTTAAGCCATAACCCAGAGGCGTGTCGGCAGGGATACTCGTGGGATTGTTGTCTGAGAGATGGACCCACAGTTCTTTCTCGTTGAAGGGGGTGATTTGCGTGACATGGTTGCCAACGACTTGCAAATTGAGTTTACCTGCGGTGATGCGGTTATTTGCCGAGATGACTGGTTGATCACCCAGCGAGACATAGCCACGCGGGACAGCGTTGATCGCGGTGTCGTCTTTCCAACTGATCATCCAACCTGCAATGCCTTTGCCGGTCGCAAACCAGAGTTGGGCGTTGTGATGTCCCTTGGCAGGCGGCGCACCAGCATTGCCATAGTAGGGCATCCGCGGTTCAAACGTGATCGCGCTAGCAATCCAGTTATCACCGACAATGCTGCGATGCTCATGAACCTGTTCAGCGGGGAGAATCATATACGCACCATTGGGGCGCTTATAGGGCTTGTCGTCATTGTCCGGTGAGACCACATCAATGGCAGCGGTTTGCAGATACCCATCGAACTTGTAGCGATCAGTTGATCGGACGATGGAAGCGCCGATACCAGTGTCCACGTAGGCTTTGCCGGGCATGACGACCTGGAAGCCGTCGTGTCGTAGATGCGGTCCGCCGTAGTTGGGATTGTACTTGATCAGGTCGCTACTCAATGTTCCAACGGGGATGGTGCCGTCCCAGAAGTACATCGCGATGTAGCTGAAATAGTAGGGTTGTTGGGAGAGTAAACGATATTCAGCCAACGCTCGGGCGACAGAATCACGCGCCATGCCTGCAGCGATTTCAATACCATGCATCGGGCCGCCGATTTCCCAGCGGTGTTTCCACCACGGTGTTGACGCGCCATCCCACATGCCGTTGGCCTGGACATCATGGGCAAAGCTTGCCATGGACTTGAGACTTTGTGCGACCAACGGATCTTTGGTGAGCATGTAGTAGCGACCGAGGAACGTGACTTCAAAACCGAAGTACAGCGGTGTCGGCCCGGACTGTCGCATGTAGTGAAACGCACCGCCTGGCGTCTGCATGCGTCGGGCACGGACAACGAGTTTGGCTGCGAGGTCCGCATAGCGCGATTGATCATAAAGGATCGAAGCGACCTGCAAAACGACCGCGGATTGATGCAGCGTGTTGGACGCGACCGACTCCCAGTATTCCCCGGTTTCGTTCATGTCATGGTTCTGTTCAACGAATGGCTGAAGATCACTTAACCATTTGTTGTATTGGGTGACCGGTGCTGAACCGTCTTTTTTCCAGAGGTAAATCGTCTCCAGCGATTCGGTCAACGCCCAGAGATTAAGCTTCTGTTCCAGCTCCTTGGCAACGATCGCATCTGTCGCTGCCAACGCTTTTGTTTTGAGATTGGCATCACCTTTACGCGAACTCTCCGGCGCGGTGTAGCCCCATGTGAGCCAGAAGGCGCTGTTGCTTTCAAGACCACGCGTGACGTTAAGCTCAGCCAGTTGCACATACGGATTCTCTGCTGGCTGAATCAAATCCGGGTTGCCACACCAACTGTCCCCGCCTCGAAAACACTGGGCGGACACTGTTGCGGTGAAGCTGCCAAGCAGGCAAACGGGTAGGATCAACAGACTCAAAATCAAACGTCGTTTCACAATCAATCTCCATGCATTGTGCTTGGAGCGCACAATGATTTTAGGGCAGGAAAATAAGGGGTAAATCAATCAAGCCATCACAGTCCACTGGGCGCAGGTGTGTCACGGATCAACCATGGGGATCCCTGTGACCATGAGTGTGTCTTAGGCAGGATTTGGGTTGAGACATTACTCGCTCGGCCATCCAGAAAACCGATGGCAACACTGCCTGCGGTGTGTCTGGCGATAAGCGTGCCATAGCCCGGATCAGTGTCGGACATGGCAAAGGCCTGGTTACTGCTGATGTTCAGTCCAAGACGTAAACCGCCGATCGCATCGACGACAAACACCTTGTGGCTGGGCTTGTTGAAGTCCTGTAATTTGTACGCTGCCCAGATGGGTACTTCACCACTGCCCCGATCACCCATGTATGCATTGGGCAAGTATGACGGGATGTCGTTAGCAACATTCCCCTCGGGTTTTTCAGGACAATTAAACACGCCACTTCCCGTCTGCCCGGGTAACGGCATGTACTTACTCTGCGAGGATGTCAGGTAACGTGCGAGTTTGTTGAACGTTGCCTTAACCGGACTCCAGCCATCGACACTCCAGCCGTGAGGCAGGTAGCCTTTGTTCTCATCCTGATACATGGCGCTGGCCAGCCCAAGTTGACGCATGTTGTTTAAACACATCACACCCCGTGCTGCTTTGCGCGCACTGGATAAGGCTGGCAGGAGAATCGCAATCAACAACGAGATGATCGAAATCACTACCAGCAACTCAATGAGCGTAAAACCAGAAGGGCGTCGGGGCATGTTGGATTCCTTTGTGTGCGCAAGGCTTGATGGCTTGAGAATCAGGACGGTGACATCACGACGGACATGGCGCCACGCTGCAACGCTCGGTGAATTGAGGCTGAATTCGTAGGCTTTTTTCAGCAATCGTCTCACCTGCAAGACGCGCGCGGAGCATGCTGATCGCAGCAGGGACCATGGCTGCAAAGTCCGGCTCGACACAATGCAATCGCGGCGGACTTTTCTCAGCATCATCAGGCATGCCATATGTCACGATGCTCAAATCGTCGGGGATACGCAGCCCCATTTCCATCGCAGCATGCACCATGCATCGCGCATCAGGAACACCCTGTGCCATGACTGCGGTGGGACGGTTCCTGGCCTTGAGTAACTTGCGAGCGTTGATGAGTTGGTTGTCGATCCACTTGCTGCGAACGTGAGCATCTTCCTTGGTGATGAACTGACGCCACTTGCCATCTGCATCATCCAGATTGAAGTCTCTGACTGCACGGTCAAAGGCATCGCGACCAGCCTGGTGGACATGGTAGTTACTGTCCACGCCGAGATACCCGACTTTACGGTGACCCAAAGCAGCAAGGTGTTGCATGGCTTGGTAGATGCCGCTGCCGGTGTCCTGCCAAACGTTGTATGGGCCGACTTTATCCATGTGGGCACAGGGGAATTTTTCGTCGTTCTCACTGAACCACTTGGCCATGTCCGGGTCTTGTAATTTGCCACAGACCAGCGCGCCGTCGACCTGTCCGCTGGTGAAACACTCGGGGGCGACTTTGTTTTTACCCGTCTCCAGATACTCGATTTCGAAGCCGATTTTCATACGTGAACAGGCAAAGGCAAACTCGGCAATGATCGGGCCATGCGAGCCGGATTGGGAAAGCGTCGACGGATTGCGCCCTTGCCCGACCACCATGATCATGGCCAGTCGCCCGGTACGTGAAGCGCGGAGAAGTCGGGCAGCAAGCTTGGGGCGATAACCCATTTGATCTGCGATGTCGTGAATACGCTGTTTGACATCAGGACTCACGCGCCCGGTGTCATGCAACGCTGAGGAGACGGTGGTCACTGCCACGCCTGCCTGCTTGGCGATGTGTCGCATGGTGACTCTGCCGGAGATTGTGGGTGCGGACTTGGTGGTCATGAATGGTGTCCCGGTCAACTTGCAGTATTGTTTGCGGTTACGTTACCGCAAAAATTGTAGCGCCCAGATTCCAAGAGTCAACCGACATCATCATTTTGATTGATGCATTACGATTCGGAGTCACACGCAACTGAAAAACAATACCATCAACCGCATCACAAGTGATGCGGCTAGTACTACAGTTGCGCATCTACAATTGCCGATATCATCAGTCGTTTGATATGACTGGAGGGATGGGCATGGATGCTGCAACGGTGAGTCATTGGGCCAATGACTTTTCAGAGATGTGGGAGCAGATCGGCGATTGTTTTGCTCGCAAGGATTTGCGATTTCGGGCGGCGACTTATGTGCAGGGCCTGCTCGGTGATGTTCATCGCAAGAACAGTTGGCAACTGGCTGAACAAGTCGGACTTCAAACGCCCCACGCTTTTCAACGGTTGTTGGGTCGGGCATCGTGGGATGCTCATCAACTGCGCGACCAGGTGCGAAGCTATGCAGTGGATCATTTACTTGGGGATGCGGCCGGCGGGGTGTTGATCGTCGATGAGACGGGCTTTCTGAAAAAGGGCGACAAGTCGGTTGGCGTGCAACGTCAGTACTCGGGCACGGCGGGTCGAATTGAGAATTGCCAGGTGGGTGTGTTTCTGGCGATGGCTTCGTCGCGTGGTCGGGCGTTGATTGATCGGGCGTTGTACCTGCCCAAGGATTGGTGCGAGGATCAGGCACGTCGATCCGAAGCAGGCGTTCCCCCGGAAGTGAAGTTCGCCACCAAGCCTCAACTGGCGGTGACGATGTTGCGTCGAGCCGCTGGATGCGGGCCTTGAACCGCGTTGGGTATTGGCGGATGAAGTGTACGGTTCAGACAGTAAAACAAGGCGTTTTTGGAAGATCATGGTCAAGCGTATGTCATGGCGGTGACCTCGCAACAGCAGCTGTGGGTGAACTTCCAACGGCAACGTGTCGATGCGATCATTGATGATGTGCCTGACGAGCAATGGCAGACGCACAGCATCGGCGAAGGTGCCAAGGGGTCGCGTGTGTATCAATGGGCCGGCGGCAAGTTCGGCGATCCGATCGAACACGAGCGCGGTGATCTGCAAAACTGGTTACTTGTTCGACGCAATGTGGAGCAACCGACTCAACGAGCTTACTATTTTTGTGCTGCTCCGTTGGACGCGACGTTGCAGGACTTGGCGATGGCCGCCGGCCAGCGTTGGGCGATTGAAACATGCTTCCAGACGGCCAAGCAGGAAGTCGGACTCGATGCGTATGAAGTGCGGCTCGTGGACGGGTTGGCATCGCCATGTCACGTTGTCGATGTTGGCGTTGGCGTTCTTGAGCGTCGTGCGATCCCAAGTGCACCAGCCCACGGAAAAAGGGGCGTTGATCTGGTCCCGGTAACCGAGCCGGAGATTCGGCGGTTGATGCTGGCAATCGTCTGGCCCCGGTTCAACGACGTAGAACGCGCGTTAGCCTGGTCGGCTTGGCGAAGACACCACCAAGCCGTCGCAAAGTATTACCACTACAGGGCGAGAGAACCAGATCATAATGCGCAACTGTAGTACTAGAGCACATCAAATAATTAATCTCCATGCCATCTCTCATTTCGTCATTCCCGCGCAGGCGGGAATCCAGTGGCATTCTGTTGACGCTTGCAGATGTCACTGGACTCCCGCCTGCGCGGGAGTGACGAAAAGTGGAGATTATTTATTTGAATTGCTCTCAATGCGGGTGAATGACATGCTGTTGTCGTAGACGTTATGCGCATAAAAAAAGACTCACCAAAAATCTCGGTAAGTCTTTGAATGCGGTCGAGAGGAGTCGAACCTCCACGGGGTGTTTAGCCCCACTAGGACCTGAACCTAGCGCGTCTGCCAATTCCGCCACGACCGCGGTGCAGAGGAGATATCTTAGGGATTGTTTACATTTCGTCAAGTCGGCCAACTGAGAATTTCAGCTTTACTGGCTTGAGCACAGAGTCACCGAGACACAGAGCCTAAGACAAAGATTTCAATCCGTTTCTCTGTGCATCTCTGAGTTTTTGAGCCTCTGTGGCAAAAGCTGTGGAGCAACTTATGTGGCCGGCTTTACAGCTCCAACACCGTGATATGCGTGTTGGTGTAGATGCAGGTTTCGCCGGCAATCTGCATGGCTTCTTGCACGATCTCTTTAGCGGGCATCTCCGTGTGACGCACCAGGGCGCGGGCTGCTGAGGCTGCGTAATCACCGCCACTACCGATCGCCAGAACACCGTCGGAAGGTTCGATGACATCGCCACTGCCGGAGATCAACAGGCTGCATGACTTGTCCGCGACGGCAAGCAAACTTTCCAGGCGACGTAACATGCGATCCGTCCGCCAGAGTTTGGCTAACTCGATGGCTGCTTTCTTGACGTTGGCGGGGGTCTCCTTGAGTTTGACTTCAAACTTCTCAAGCAACGCAAAGGCATCGGCGGCTGAGCCGGCAAAGCCCACCAACACACCGGCTCCGTCAGCACCAATGTTATCCAGCTTGCGAACTTTCACCGCGTCACCCTTGGCAACAACATGCTGCATCGTCACCTGCCCGTCACCAGCAATGGCAATCTGATCACCTTTACGGACGGAAAGAATCGTGGTCGCGTGAAACTGGGGCATACTCATACGTAAATCCATCTCTATTGTTGGACACAGCGTTAAAACCAGAGCATTGCTCTGTGTATCTCAGTGCCTCTGTGACTCTGTGGTTAAAGCCAAAAAACACTCGTCATGCCCAAGATCATAACAGACAAAACGGTTATAGTGTCCACATGCATCAACAGTCTCGCACATCCGACGAAATCGGCCATATTCCTGTCTTGGCAGATCCCATCATGGAACTCTTTGATGTCAAGCCGGGCATGATCTATCTGGACTGCACAGCAGGGCGGGGAGGGCATGCGAGTCTGGTTGCCCAGCAACTCGGTGAGACCGGTCATGTGATTGCATTGGATGCTGATCCTGCCAACGCTGACTTTACGCGCCAGCGTCTTTCGTCTTACCCCTGTCGGTCCGATGTGTTGCATCGTAACTTCGCGCAGGTGACGACGGCTTTGGATGAACTGGGTGTGGACAAAGTGGACCTGCTGCTGGCAGACCTTGGCTTTGCGTCCAACCAGATGGACGATCCGACGCGCGGGATGACGTTTCAGGCCGACGGCCCATTGGACATGCGTTTAAACCCGGATATCCCGACGACCGCAGCGGATTTGGTCAATCGCATGGCCGAGCGTGAGTTGGCGGATGTGCTGTTCCAGTTGGGTGAAGAGCGGTTGAGTCGACGAATTGCCAGAAAAATTGTGCAAATTCGGGAGAAGGAGCCGATAAAAAGTACATTGGGGCTGGCAGATCTGGTGAGTAGCTGCTATCCGCCCAACCAACGCGGTAAACGGGCCCGCATCCATCCTGCCACGCGAACGTTCATGGCATTACGGATCGCGGTCAACGAAGAACTGATGGCATTGGAACGATTGCTCGACACCTTGCCACAGATCATCAAACCCGGCGGTGTTGCGGCGATTATCAGCTTTCACTCACTGGAAGATCGACGGGTCAAGCAGCGATTTTTGCAATTCGATCAAAATGATTGTGCAAAACGCCTGACGCGTAAACCAATTGTTGCAGATGATGCCCAAATAAGGCAGAATCCCAGGAGTCGATCTGCTAAACTAAGGGCCGTGCAATTCGGTTCTCAAGATGCCGGCATGGATTGAAGTAATATTCGGGGTTGAGACGCTCAAGGATGAGCGTCATAAGCGAAGGATGGAGCCACAATGACACGTGAAACGAAAGTCGGCCTGCTCGTAGGGATGGGGATCATACTGCTCATCGGCATTGTGGTCAGCGATCATCTCTCCAAAGTTCAGCAGCAAACTCCGGCCAACTTCACGGACATGAGTCGTGAGACGTTTGACAGTCTGACGACCAACAGCCGTTCGAGTACGCTGCCTGACAGTGTCCCTGTTGCCAATCCCGCTCGCGCCGCTTTACAGGGCCAGCCAACACCGCTGCCGCTTCCCGGTGAAGTCATCACACCAACGCAACCGAGCATGGTTGAGCAGCCCACGCGGTCACTGTATTCCAACCCGAGCGAATCCCGCTACAACCCGCAGCCGATTCAACCCAGTCGTTTGACACAGCCGGCTGCCCCGACCCGTGCCACCGCGCCTCAGCCGCGTCGTGTTGAAGACATGAGCGAAGAGCATGCCGTTGCCGGTGATGATGTCACCCCGCGTTTGACCCCACACATGGCCATCGCACTTGAAACACGCACTAACAACAATACACACGAGTTGCCCACCCGCACCGGCACGTATCACAAGGTCACCGAAGGCGACAATCTCTACCTCATCGCCCAACGCTACTACGGTGATGGCAAACTCTGGCGCTTGATCCGTGATGCCAATCCGAATCTGGTCTCCACCGAAGGCACGATCATGCTCAACAGCCGTCTGCTGATCCCCAGCAAGAAGCAGGTTGATCGAATTCAAAGCGGTGAAGCCGCTGCTAGCGCTGCCCCACGTGAGATCGTGGTGGAGTCCGGTCAGACGCTTTCTGAACTTGCCAGGATTCACCTGGGTAATGCAGCGGATTGGGACGAGTTGCTCAAAGCTAATCGTGACCGACTCAGTCGCCCCGAGCAGCTGCGTGCAGGCATGACACTGCGTCTTCCTGCCAAGGCGATTGAACGTGCTGCTGCCCGTCAGCCGGAGACGACCACACGTCGCAGCCAGCCCAACACGAACACCAGCAAGACCTACACCATCGAATCCGGCGATACGCTCTCAGCCATCGCTGCCAAGACAATGGGGGCTTCAAACAAGTGGTACAAGCTTTATCAACACAACAAATCGGTCATTGATGATCCAGACAATCTGACCGTTGGCCTCACCATCAAGATCCCCTGAAAACCCCAACAGGGCATCTCCCAATAGGAAGCAAAACCGTGAAGGTCTTCATTGATCTTCACGGTTTTTTTGTTGGTTCGAATTGCTTGGGCAGGTGTGTGACCCAGCCAAGATGACCGGGCGATATAGAGCAGTTCAAATCATTAATCTGCACCTTCCGTCACTCCCGCGCACGCAGGAGTCCAGTGATATATGCAGGCGTACACAGAATGCCACTGGATTCCCGCCTGCGCGGGAATGACGAAGCTTATCGCCGTATGGAAATTACTTAGTTGTATCGCTCTAGCCGAGTCATTCTGACTCGGTTGGTTTGAGACTTCGACTTTCAACCGAATGAATCAACCCGCAAATGGCATTATTTCACCATGCCATTATCCGTATTCATCTGTGTGTATCTGTGGCTGAAAATGCCTTGAACACAAGCATGAACCGCATCGTCGAGAGTCTCACCCCGTCTTGCGGAACCTTTGATTCAACTGCTCGATCATGCTCGGAATCGCATCGGCATCGGTGGGTTTGGCGAAGAGATAACCCTGGCCGTAATCACAATCCAGACTCTGTAGATGAGCAAGCTGTTCGAGTTTCTCAATGCCTTCAGCCACCACGACCAGGTTCAGGTTGTGTGCCAACGTCACGATGGAGTTGAGGATGGCCGCGAAGCTGTGGTTTTTCTCGACATTGTTGATGAAGCTGCGGTCGATTTTCAGACTGTCCAGCGGGAACTTGTTCAAGCAGCCCAGCGAGGAATGTCCGGTGCCAAAGTCATCCATAGCCAACTTGAATCCAGTCTCGCGCAGTTGTTCGAGCATCGGCGTGAGGATGGACATGTTATCCATGATGGTGCTTTCGGTGATCTCCAACGTCACCGCATTGTGTGGCAGGCCTGTCTTCCTGAGAATGTCATCCGCATGTTTCACAAAGTCCGGCGTGATGAGTTGTCGCTTGGACAGGTTCACGTTCACGCGCAGGTGACGCATGTTCGGATACATCTGACGCCAGAGTTTGAGTTGGCTGGCTGCTTCATACAGAATCCACCAGCCGATGGGTACGATCAAGCCCGACTCTTCAGCAATGGGGATGAAGGTTAACGGTGAGACCACGCCACGCACCGGATGATGCCAACGGATCAACGCTTCAAAGCCGGTGAGCTTGCCTGTGGCTAGACAGTGTATGGGTTGGTAGAGCAGTTTGAGTTCGTGCCTTGCCAACGCATGTCGCAGGTCACCTTCAAGGGTGAGTTGTTCCAGGGATTGCTCGTGCATTTGCTGGTTGAAGCAGCAGGACTGCGACTTGCCGTTTTCCTTGGCATGGTACATGGCGATGTCGGCATCACGCAGCAGGCTTTCAGGATTGTCATAGTTGCCACTGCTTAAGACGATACCGATGCTTGCAGAGCAGATCAGTTCGAATTGTTCGATGTGATAGGGCCCATGCAATTCGGCTTGCAGTTTCTCTGCCAACTCGGTGAGCATCTGATTGCTGAGAGGGTTGTCGATGAGCAGGACAAATTCATCACCACCCATCCGCGCTGCGGTATAGCCTTTGTGGCCGAGCGTTTCGTCAAGCATGTCCACCATGCTGCGGGTCACACGGATCAGCAGTTCGTTACCCGCTGAATGGCCCAGGCTGTCGTTGATGACCTTAAAGCGATCAAAGTCCAGAAACAGCACGGCAAATTGATAGTCCGGGTCGGACTTCTGCCGCATGAGTTTGTACTTGAGTTCATCAAATAAGGCGGTGCGATTAAGCAGTCCGGTCAACGGATCGGTCATCGCCTGGACTTGCAACTTGTTGATGAGGAAGCGCATTTTCAAGGCGGCTTCGACACGCGCAATGAGTTCGCGGTTATCAAACGGCTTGGTGATATAGTCCGTCGCGCCTGCATCAAATGCCTTGACCTTGATTTCCGTGTTCAGATCGGCGGTGAGAAAAATGATGGGGATGTTGGTGGTCAGCGGATTTTTTTTCAGTTCCTCGCAGACCGCAAAGCCATCCATTTCAGGCATGTGAACATCAAGCAGAATCAAATCCGGCACATGCTCGGTCGCATACGCAATGCCATCAGGGCCATTGTGAACGCAATGGACATTCAGTTCGATATGCCGCAACCGTGCTTCAATCACACGTGCAGTCACCACATCGTCATCAACCACCAGTACCTTTGAATCTTCACACATTACAACGGGTCCTACGGTTTGGACATCTTTCAGTCGTGTTACTTCTGACCTGAACCGAACCCCGTCCTGCAATGAATGCAGCCCTTGAAATCAATGATCGACGCATCCATGAGCATATATAACACTTTGGTTTGCAATTACCCTTTAACTGGAAAAACAAGGGTACAGATATTCGCTATAACCGGAACATTCCTGCGCATATGTTATGGGGCCTATACCTGCCTGGTAATGCACACTGTGAAAGCCTCAAAGCTGTCAATGGCAGTCTCACTTTGTTACCGGTGTTTTCCAGCAACCGCTAGAGCTTGGTAAGATGTCTGGCATGATTGCATCCATTACCGGCAAACTGGTTTTGACCACCAACGAATCGCTGCACATTGATCTGAGCAACGGACTTGTTTACGAAGTGCATGTCCCGGCATTTGTCGTGACGCGCTTGGCATCACGCGTGGGGCAGATGGTCACGCTCAAGACGCTACATTATCTGGAATCACAAAATCAGGGCGCGAGCTTTCTGCCGCGTTTGGCAGGCTTTTTGAGTGATGAAGATCGTGAGTTCTTTGCGTTGTTCACTACCGTCAAAGGCATCGGCAACCGCAAAGCGCTGCGCGCCCTGGCCATGGACACCGGGCAGATCGCCATGGCCATTGCCGATCGGGATACGGCGTTTTTGCAATCACTGCCGGAGATCGGCAAGCGGACCGCCGAAACCATCATCGCATCACTCAACGGCAAGGTGGACCACTTCGCAGCATCCGGCAGCTATGCCCAGTCGGCAGCCAAAGACGAAGCTGCCATCGACGCCAATGATGATGCAACGTCCGATACACCTGCCCCCAGCGGCGCGATGTCGCGCGAGGCTTTGGAAGTGCTCATGCAACTCGGTGAGAATCGCATCCAGGCGATGAACTGGATCAACATGGCATTGGCCGACGAGAAAGACCGACCTGCTGATGTCACCGCGTTGATCGAACGCTGTTTTCGCATCAAAGCTGGCTCCTGAAACGCGTTGGAAGCGCATTTTGGCCAATTTTGCATCCTTTTTACCCCTAATTGGTATAAAATGGTGTAACACGTTCCGGACAGGAGATTTCTCATGGATATCATCTTGGCAATCCTCATGGCGGTGGGACTTTCGGCTGCCTGCGGCTTTCGCGTCTTCGTTCCCATGTTCGTTTTGAGCATCGCTGCCAACGGCAACCATCTTCAATTGGGTGAGAGTTTCCAATGGATCGGCTCGGACCTGGCGATGGTTGTCTTCGGACTGGCAACCGCGCTTGAGATTGGTGCCTACTACCTGCCTTGGCTGGACAACATGCTTGACTCGGTTGCAACACCCGCTGCGGTGGTCGCCGGTTCGATTGCTGCAGCATCCTGTGTCACCGGTGAGTCCGAACTCATCGGCTGGGTTGGTGCAGCCATTGCCGGTGGTTCCATTGCAGGCGGTGTCCAACTCACCACGGTCGCAACGCGCATGACCTCGCTGGCAACAACCGGTGGGGCGGGCAACCCCGTGGTCTCCACGGTGGAAGCGACGGTTTCGACAGTGGTCTCCGTGCTGGCGATTGTCCTGCCGCTGGTCATCATCCTGTTCGTACTTGGCTTTGGTTATCTGGTCTATCGCATCGTCAACCGACGCCGCGCCAAGAAGCAGGCAGCCCTGGCAACCCAGTCCCCGACGCTGCCCGTTGATCCACCTGCTGCCGTATAACACTGCAAACCAACACAACCGCTATTGCGAAATTCCGCGAACATTGGATAATACCAGTGTCGGTTTTTGTTCGGTATCGGGTTTCACGTGATCCGATACTCTTCAACTCAACTTTCGCAACCACTTTTTGCAAAGCGGCGAACGGATGCTCCGCGAATTACACATCTCCAATTTAGCTGTCATTCATGATGTCAACCTCGAACTCTCCGGCGGACTGAACTGTTTCACCGGGCAGACCGGCGCAGGCAAGAGTCTGATCCTCGGCGCGTTTGAGATGCTCCTTGGGTTGCGCCCTGCAGGCAAAGACATGCTCCGGCCCGGCTCCAAGGAAGCGCGCATCACCGGCTTGTTTGAACTCCACGATCAAGAAGTTGTTACGGAAGTCGCAACCATTCTGGATCAGGAAATCGCGGTAGGAGACCAACTGCTATTGGTGCGCAAGATCACGCCCAGTCGATCCTCCGTTGCGATCAATGGTCAACCGGTCACGGCTGCGATGGTGAAAACCGTTGGCCAGCAACTTGTTGACATTCACGGCCAGCATGATCATCAATACCTGCTGCGAGCTTCCAATCAATTACTCATTCTCGACCGCTTTGCCGAATGCTCCGATCTGCGCAAGCAATACACGCAGACCTGGCAGACGCTCAGCGAACTCACCCAACGCCGCGAAGAACTCACCCAATCCAGCACGCTGCGAACCCAGCAGTTGGACCTTTACGAATTTCAGGCAAACGAAATTGATGACGCCCAACTGCAGGCAGGGGAGTTTGAAGAACTCTCTGCCCGTCATAAGTGGCTGACCAACGTGCATAAAATCCAGCGTGACTCCGGCCAGGCGTATCAGGCGCTCTACGACTCAGACGCGTCGGTCATTGAGCGTTTGCAGATGATTGTCCACCTGCTTGGTGAACTCGAAGAACTTGATGAAGAGTTGGCGGAACCCACGCAGGCCATTCGTGAAGCGACGTTGGCGTTGCAGGAAGGTGCCTTTGATCTTGGGCGGTACATGGATCGGATTGATGCCAACCCGCACGAGCTTGATGAAGTCGAAGATCGTTTGAACATCATCAATCGCCTGACATCCAAGTATGCACGTAATCAGACGGGCGTTGATCCGGTTGAGGAGATTCTCACTTACCGCGAGCAGATTCAAACCGAGATCGAATCGCTGCGGGGCAAGGACGCGGACCTGTCATCGTTGGATAAACAGATCAAACAAGCCAAGGACGATTTAACCAAACTTGGCGAAAAACTCAGTAAGAAACGCCAGACCGCTGCAAAGAAAATCAAGCCCCTGATTGAAGCGCAACTTGATGAGTTGGGGATGGCAGATGCCCAGTTCCATGTGGAGTTTTCAGCCGTCGGTGATGACGGTTCGATGCATGGCCTTGAGTCACTGGAATTCATGATCCGTACCAATCCGGGACAACCTGCAAGACCGATGCGCAAGATTGCCTCCGGCGGCGAACTTTCGCGCATCATGCTCGCCCTCAAATCCATCCTTGCTGACAGTGACCGCATCAGCGTGTTGGTGTTCGACGAGATTGATGCCAACATCGGTGGTCGCATGGGCACGATCATCGGCGAGAAACTCCGCAGCCTTGCCAACAGCAGCGATGACGGCTCACACCAAATTCTCTGCATCACGCACCTGCCTCAGATTGCCGCCTACGCCGACCGACATCTGCACATCACCAAGCAGGTCATGGGCAAAGGCAAGGACCGCCAGACGCAGACGACGGTGTTGCACTTGGAAGGGGACAACCGCGTCGACGAACTCGCCGAAATGCTCGCAGGTAAAGATGCGACGGAGACTACAAGAAAGCAAATCCAGGAAATGCTGGCGGGCGCCTCGTGAGTTTTCCAAGACAGTAAAGGCATTATTACCGCAGAGACGCGGCGCTTAAGACAAAAGCCGTGACTCTCCTGAGTCACGGGTTGCCTTGGCGTTGGTGGTGTTCTTGATATTCGTACTCGATTTAGCAAGGCAACCCGTGGCCCGGGAGGACCACGGCTTTGGGGGGATGTTGCTTTCGCGTGTCAATGTGTGTCAGGGGGCCAGACGGCAGCGCCCTGGTACACATGTTTGAGAATGTAACCGCGTGCGTTCTCCCAGTGCGATGGGTCAGCAATGGGTTGGCAGCGACACTTGGTTGCCCAAATCGGTTTGGGAATATCCAGTTGCCTTGTACTCCAACTTTTGACTTTCCCGATGGTGATGCGTGGTTGATGATCCGGGAATTTTGCAAGTACATGCCAGTGATGGGAGCCAATCGCGATTGCAGCAATTTCAAGTTGATAGTGTTGCAAGGCAGACACCCAGATGTCTAACGCTTGAAAGCAATGAAACTGTGACAGAAACACTGCATCGTTTTTCATTCGGTTTTGACTGTGTTCGTGTAAGCCTTCGTCGGAGCCGGGAGGGGGTGGTGATTTGTAATCACCGTCGACATGAATTTTGTGATCTTCGGATCGCCAACCACGTGGATCACCGGGCAGCCATGTGCCGTAGGTGTTGCCGTTGCAGTGATACCAGTTATCCCACGGAGTCATGTGATCAATGTTAGCAGGCGACCCGTGACCTGGGAAGGTCACGGCTTTTAAAATTGATGAATGATCGCAACACAAAGCCGTGACTCTCCTGAGTCACGGGTTGCCTTGATTGATGTGAATTTTGATTATGAAAATCTCAACTCTGCCCGATGGTCACCGGTACAGGCTGCGGGGCGACGTCATGCGTCGGTTGGAGAGCGATCTGCAATGGGCGACGTTTGCCCTTGGGGGCAGACCGTCTTCGTCGATGACGCGCTGGATGGCCATGATGCCTTCAATGAGTGTTTCAGGACGCGGGGGGCAGCCTGGGACATAGACATCCACCGGGATGTATTGGTCGATCCCCTGCACGACAGCATAGGTGTCAAACACGCCACCGGTCGAGGCACAGGCGCCCATGGAGATGACCCACTTGGGTTCTGCCATCTGCTGATAGATGCGCTGGAGCACGGGGAGCATTTTCACACTCACGCGACCTGCAACGAGCATCAGGTCTGCCTGACGCGGGCTGAATCGCATGACTTCTGCACCAAAGCGGGCAAGGTCATAACGACTGGATGCTGTGGCCATCAGTTCAATACCACAACAGGCGGTGGCAAAGGGCATCGGCCAGACACTGCAACGACGGCCCCAGTTCACCGCTTTCTGCAGCGTGGTGCAAAGGAACATGTCATTGTTGGTCAGAACGGATTCGAGTCCCATGGCGATACCTTTTTAAACAACAGCGTTGAGCACATTCTAGTACATTTGGCTGGCGATACCAAACCCATCTTATCCCGCGAATCACATGCTCAAAAGACGCTTTACGCTTGAGTTGGCGATTGGGGGGACGCCGTCGACGGTGCAGTAGCATTGCTGGCTTCGGAGTTCGGTACTTTCGGGGTCGGGGCTTCCGGGGTCGGGACTTCCGGGGCCGGGGGTTGAGCGGTTGGGCCGTCAGGTGTGGAGACCACCGCCTGTTCGTGTTCGCCAATAAACACGATCGGGATCAACAGGCTGAACGTCGAGCCTTTACCCACTTCACTTTCCAGTTCCAACTCACTGTGCAACAGGTTGGCTAATTCCATACTGATGGTCAGCCCCAGGCCGGTCCCTGAGTGTTCGCGGGTATGCGTCTGGTCCAATTGCGTGAACTTCTCAAAAATCTTTTTCTGATGATCCTTGGGAATCCCCGGCCCGGTGTCCGCAACACTCACACGGACATGCGTCGGTTCAGCATCAGGGTCCGGCGTGAACGGTGAAGCAGACAACGTGATCGAACCCTCAGGCGGGGTGAACTTCACAGCATTGGACAGGAAGTTGAAAATGATCTGCTGGAACTTGCCTGCATCGGTCTCGATGAGCGGGATGCTTGATGGGATACGCAGGGTGAGTTTGATCTGCTTCTGATCCGCCTGGGGGCGAATGAGATTGATCAAACCTTCGCCGGTGTCTGCAAGCGACATCTTGCCCACGCGGATGTCCATGCGACCAGCTTCGATCTTGGCAAGGTCAAGCAGGTCATTGATCAGGTCAAGCAACTGGCGGCTGGATTGAATGATGTTTGCCAAAAAGCGGCGGCGTTTATCCGACTTGTCATCTTGATATTCTTTGATCGTTTCGGTGAGTAACTCTGCAAAGCCGACGATGGAGTTAAGCGGTGTACGCAACTCATGTGACACGTTGGCCAGGAACTCACCCTTGAGCTTGTTGGCTTCAAAGAGGGCGACATTGGTTTCAGCAAGTTCGCCGAGTTTAAGGTCCAGTGATTTGTTAATGCCCCGCAGTTGGTCTTCATTGCTCTTGAGGTTTTCGAGCATCTGGTTGAACACCACGGATAGGCGTTCAAATTCATCACCGGTGTTGATGTCGCTGCGAATGTTTAGATCACCTGCTGCCACCTGTTCAGCGGTGTCACGAAGCACGCGCACCGGCGAGAGAATGATACGCTTGGTGATGTAGTAAAACACGCCGATGGCAAGCAGGGATGCAAATAGACCCGCAACGATGATGTAGATCCGGTTAAAGAGTAACTGCTTCTGAGCCAGGTCGGATCGCAGGCGAATGAGCAGCACCATCTCCAGGGGGTTGTTGATGATCTTGCTGTTTAATGCAGCTTCAAAACCGGCTTCAACCCCGCCACGGATTTTGTACAAGTCCGAATGGCGGATCGCACGGGCATAGCGGTAATAGTGTTCGCCACGTTCATTGACAATCGGCTTGGCATACTCCGTGGACTCAGGCAGCGTTTCGAAATTCAGGATCGCCTTGCTGACAAAGGCATCGTTGTTCGATGCCAGGTCAAACTCGTCTTTGCGGATGAGGGTCAGCGTTAAGCCCTGGTCCAGATTCTCCTGACGATTCATCTCGTCGAACGTCAGCAGGGCGCCGCCGAGTTGGATCATGTCACTGAGCCAGGCGTTGGCCAGGTTGCGTGCGTTTTCGTGTTGCTCCTGACGCACCAGTGCGTTCATGCGAACCCAGACCACAGCCAAAGCAGCGGTGAGAATGATCACCACAGCAGCACCAAATAAAATTTGACACTTGTTGGCAAGACTGACGCGAACGTGCTTGGGCATATCGGGATTGTATCAGTCAGCGAGCGACTCTGCAGGCACATCCAGCAGACTGTTATAAGTGAGTTTCTGCTGAACCTGATTGTGCTCATCAGCAATCACCGTTTGGGAGATGTGATCGTCGATGTTCTCTTGAAGCAACATGCCATAGCTGACGATGATCACCTTGTGACCGTTCTCCACCAACTTGGCAGCAGCACCGTTGACAGCGATGATCCCGCTGCCCGGTTCGCCGCGGAAGACGTAGGTCTCAAAGCGATTGCCGTTGTCGATGTCCAGAACATGCACCGCCTCGTTGGGACGGATGTCCACCGCTTCGAGCAAGTTGGCATCAATGGTGATCGAACCAACGTAGTCCGGCACGCATTGCGTGACCGTCGCACGATGAATTTTGGCTCGCATCATTTTTCGAAACATGTCACACCTCGGTCAGGCCAGAAACGTTGGCCTGGAGTCAATTATAAAACCGAATAGTATATCGTCCTATTCCATTCCGGTCGATTAATACTGGAAAATTATTGATATAAAGTGTTTAGAGGGTTTTGAAAAGCCGTTTTAAGCCTTCCAAACGATTGGATCAAAGCAAACCGCTTGCGGTTTAGCAAGATGGTTGGAAGTAAACGGTTGCATTATTCCTGTTCTTGGGAGTTATCTGGATGTATCCAAATTTTTGCGAGGTTGAGCAAGCCCTGGCGTGTTAGCAATTCTTCTTCTGCTACCGAAATAATCATATTCTGTGGGCTAACAATAAACGTGAACGGAATGCTTTGGACTCCTAGTGACAAGGCTTTGGTCGGACCTTTATCTTTAATCCAATGATCTTGAACTACCCAACCATTAAACGGATGTTCATCAAGATATTTGGACAAGGCTTCATCGTCTTCATCCACCGACACAAAAACAAAGACAATATTATCATTTTCACATTCTTTGGCCAACACGTTGAGATACTTGTCTGCTTTTTTGCAGGGGCCGCACCAAGTTGCCCAGAAACTCAGAACGATGATTTTGTTGTTGAAGCTTTCAAGTTTGAGGTTGTCACGATTGCCTGCCGGGTCCTGGCATATCTTGTCAAAATTGAGTTTGACGATGTCATACAAGGGGGCATATGTCACACCTTCCTTGGTTTGTATCGTCTTTTGTTTTTGGAACAGGTCGGTGTAACGGCCAACACCAAAACCAGCAGACAGGGTAATTATCAGAAAGATCAAGACAATAATGCTGCGTTTGAGCATGACATCGTTCCCCGTGAATAGGTTTAAGACATTGGGGAATTGTATGGTTCAACCAATGCCGTTAACGATCTGCAATTTACTTCTTGAGCACACCGCGTTCCAAAAGCACTTGACGATCCGCAAGATCAGCGACTTTTTGATCGTGCGTGACCATGACGATGGTCTGACCCTGCTTGTGCAGTTCAATGAACAGGTCCAGAATCTGCTGACCGGTGTCGGCATCGAGATTGCCCGTGGGCTCATCTGCCAGCAGTAAGTCCGGCTCATTGAGTAACGCCCGGGCGATGGCAACACGCTGACGCTCGCCGCCGGAGAGTTTGTTGGGGCGGTGCTTCAAACGATGCGACATGCCCAGTTGGTCCAGCAGCATCTCCGCACGTTTTTTGCGATCCGTTGCTGAAAGCGTTGAGCCACTGATCATGCCCGCGATGGTGACGTTTTCCAATGCGGTCAGTTCAGGCAGTAGATGATAGAACTGGAACACAAACCCGACATCACGATTGCGATATTGATTGATCGCTTTGCGTGAGAGTTTATAGATGTCCTGATTGTTGTACTGGACATTACCTTTGCTGGGGCGATCCAGACCGCCAAGCAGATGAAGCAGCGTGCTCTTACCCGAACCGGATGCACCGAGGATCGCAAGCCATTCGCCTTGCTTGACCTTCAGATCAACGCCCTGAAGAATCTCAAGGATTTCACCACCCGTGCGGTAGGTCTTGTGCAGGTCGGTGCTGACGAGTAGTGTTTTTTGTGCGGTTGCTGTCATAGTCATGAACCGTTTATTTCGTGAGCACCGGATGTGAATCCGGTGCAGGTTTCAGTCGCGTTATCCTGCACCAGATTCACATCTGGTGCTCAATTGAGAGAACGCTGCCTTGCAAAGGCACGGCTTGTCAGTTCGAGTCCTTACTCATATCGCAAGCTCTCCACCGGGTCCTGAATCGCTGCACGGATCGCCGGGACGATGGCACCGATCACGCTGCTGAGAATCGCGCAGAAGACGATGATGGTCACTTCCATGCGATCCAACTCTGAGGGGATGCGATCGAAGTAATAAATCTGCGGGTTCCACATTTTAAATCCGAACCACTGGTAAAGCAGGTCCTGAATTTCGTTGAGATTTAGCACGATGGATGCTGCCAATGCTAACCCGAGCATCGAACCGATGACACCGACTGCCAGTCCGTAGCCAAGGAAGATGCCGGCGATGCCTTTGCGAGAGGCGCCGATGGCTCGCAGCGTGCCGATGTCTTTGGTCTTCTGCTGGACGATCATGTAAAAGATCACCGCGATCATGACGACGGCCACAAGACTGATGATGGCAAAGAGAATCGTGAGCATGCCTTTCTCACGTTCGACCGCACCCAGTAGCGTGGAGTGACGTTCTTCCCATGTTTGAATCCACAGTGAAGCCGTGTCGGTGTGTTCATTGAGATAGCCCTGGAGCACGCGTTCGACGGTGGCTTTGACCTGCGCGAGGGGGACGCCTTCCTTGCCTTTGACCATGAGTTCGGAGACGCGGTCGGATCTGATGGTGGGCTTGCCAACGGGTTCACCGGTTGCCGGGTCGAAGTTTTCCCAGACTTCCTTGCGGTCCATGTCGAGCATTTTCTGAAGCTGTGCCATGGGGACATAGATTCGGTTGGCATCAATGTCATAAAGACCACTTTTAAACTCGTTGACCAAAGTGAACTGAGCTTTGGCAGGTGACAGTGATTGGAACGAACCACCCAACGTCAAAGGCAGAACGGTGATGATCACCGGCGTGCCGATCGCCGAGTTACTGACGTTGTATTTGCCCTCGGTATCGCGCGTGTTCCATTGGTCCACTGCAATGCCCAGCACGCAGCCTTCCTTGATCTGTTCGTCTTCCCAGATGGATGGGATTTTGAACGTCATACCTGCTTCATCCAGGTTCAGGTTTTCGTACTGTTTCTTGATATCGTCAAAGCGTTGTTTGAGTGTCGGCGACATTTCGCCACTGGCTGGATACTGTTTTTTCCAGATGTCCAGAAAGTGTTGGTTGGTCCAATACAGCGAAGACTCATAGCTGGTGACCGTGTTAAACGATGCGGGCTCAATGCCGACGACTTCGACGGTGCGCGTGGTTTCGTGAATCTTGATATTGATCAGACCATAAGACCGTAGCAGCGGAACCGTCGCTTCAATGTCGGGTTCTGCCAGCAGTCGCTTGGCAATCTCCTGGTGACCTGCAAAACCGGTCGGACCTGAAAAGATGGTGACCTGCCCGGTGAGAGTCTGGGCCGCCTGTCGCATCATGTTCAGGAAGCCGCCCATGACACTGATGACGATGATGACCATCGCGGTGCAGAGCGTGACCGCCAATGCCGCAAACATGGGTGCGAGTTTGCGCTTCAGATACTTGGTGATGAGTAGTGCAATGTACATGTGGCTGATTAGTTTAGCAGGTTTGTTGAGGTTCGGTGGGTCAGGTTTTTAACACGAAGGCGCGAAGGACACGAAGGTCGCGAAGAAAAGAATTTTATTTTGATAAGACAATACGTTTGAGGCCAGCTTTGAGTGTTTCATCATTGAAGTTCATCAATAAGCCCAGTTGAATACCAGTTGCTTTGAGATAGGAAAGCAACTGTGCGGAATGAACCGCAGTCAGTTTTTCGACGGACTTGAGTTCAATGATGATCTTGTGATCAACCACGATATCCATGCGATGTTCGCCAATTGCTTTTCCTTTGTACAACACTGGAAAAATCGCTTGGCAGACATGTGAGATATTCCGATGATTCAGTTCGGAACAAAGTGCAGCTTCATAGATTGATTCAAGGAATCCCGGCCCTAAAGTCCGATGGACTTCGATGGCAGCACTGATTACAGACTTGGCTAATGTTTCGATTTGAACATCAAGCGAAAATACATCCCCGGTATTGTTTCTCGTTTGATTCATAACACTGTCTTGACCTTCGTGTCCTTGGTGCTCTTCGCGTTAAAAATCATTACCACCCATTCTCCCCAAAGGGTGCAATAGGTGATCAAAATTTTATGCTTGTGGGCGCATCAGGGGGAAGAGGATGACGTCGCGGATGGTGTGGCTGTTGGTCATGAGCATGATCAGGCGGTCGATGCCGATACCAAGGCCACCAGCGGGGGGCATGCCCACGCGGAGGGCTTCGAGGAAGTCTTCGTCGACGGTGCGGAAGGTGTTTTCTTCGTCATCCATGCCCTTGATCTGCTGACGGAAGTTGGCTTCCTGGACGTCCGGATCGTTGAGTTCGGTGTAGGCGTTGGCCAGTTCCATCTTGGCAATGAAGAGTTCAAAACGCTCTGCGATTTCAGGTTCATCTGGCTTACGCTTGGTGAGCGGGCAGAGGCTTGCAGGATAGTCGATGACGAAGGTGGGTTGGACGAGATGTTCCTCGACGGTCTCTTCCCAGACTTCGTTGAGCAATAGATCGTGGTCCTTGCCTGCTGGGTCGATGTGAAGTTGCTTGGCCTTTTCGACAAGCTTGTCATGATCGGAGGGGGCAAAGCCGTTGTGTTCTTCGAAGAGCTCCAGATACTTGGCACGGCGGAAATTGCCATAGTCGATTTCAATCTCACCGTAAGGCAGTTTCATTGAACCACAGACTTGCTGGGCAACGGTCTGGAAAACCTTCTCGGTGAGATCCATGACGGAGTACAGATCGCCGAAGGCTTCGTACGCTTCGAGCATGGTGAACTCGGGGTTGTGCGAGCGGTCAATGCCTTCGTTGCGGAAGTTGCGGTTGATTTCAAACACCTTGGGAAGACCGCCGACAAGCAGACGCTTGAGGTAGAGTTCGGGGGCGATACGCATGTAAAGCTCCATGTCCAGCGCGTTGTGATGGGTCACAAACGGGCGGGCGGCGGCGCCACCGGCAATGGCCTGGAGCATCGGCGTTTCGACTTCAAGGAAGCCTTCGTCCTGCATCACGTCGCGGACCTTGGAGACGATGTTGCACCGCTTCTGGAAAGTCTGAATGACCTGCGGGTTGGCATACATATCCATGTAACGCTTGCGGTATCGCGTTTCGGGGTCCTGCAAACCGTGGAACTTGCCAGGGGGCAGAGCCAGGGACTTGGTTGCCAACTGGAAGCTGTCATCGCCGGTCGCCCAGCAGGTGACTTCGCCGGTCTTGGTTTTGGCAAGGGGGCCTTGAGCCACCACGATGTCACCCAGGTCAACAAGCTTCTTGGCAAGGTCGAAACCGGGACGGTCGATGGCCTTCTTGCTCACCGCCAATTGCAGGTCACCGGAGGCATCACGCAGACGCATGAAAATGAGATTACCCATCACGCGATGCTGAATGATGCGGCCTGCGATTTTCACAACAGGGCGGTCGTCCGTTTCGCTGTCAGCCTTGTGCGCTTCGTCTGCTGCTTCGTCATATTGATCGAAAGCAGCCTTGAGACTGATGAGTCCGTCAACGCGCTGACCGAAGGGATCAATGTCCAACTCTTCACGGATGCGATCGAGCTTCTTGCGACGATCAGCAAGCAGGTCATTGGGGTTTTCTTCGGGTTGGTTGTCTTGTGGGTTGGCGTTGGGCTTGTCGGACATTTCAAAGAACTCCGCAGTTAAAGCATTGTTTTAAGTTTGAATATTAGCCGCGTCGCTACGCGACGCTGGTTTGAGTCTTGCATCTTATCGTTTTGCCAGCGTTGCGTAGCAACGCGGCTATTGAAAAGTGATGTACGACTCAAAAACAGGTCAATAAAAAAGACGCGGAACCGTTAAGGCCGCGTCTTTGGGAGTGTGGTTGATGGTGTGAGTGGTTAGACCACCCGACACATTTTTATTCAGAGGCTTCCGCGGCAGCTGCAGCCTGTGCTTCGGCTTCGGCTTTGGCGGCTTTCTGGCTACCGATGACAACGGTGGCGTGTTGCAGACCGCGACGACGGTCACGCAGACGACGGCTCTTACCAACGCGGTCACGCAGGAAGTAGAGCTTGCTGCGACGTGCATCGCCGTGACGCTTGATCTCGATCTTGGCAATCTTTGGGCTGTGGATCGGGAAGATACGTTCGACGCCTTCGTTGGCAACGATGCGGCGGACGGTCACCTTGGTGTTCAAACCAGCGTTTTCGACCTTGATGATCACGCCGTTGAAAACCTGGATACGTTCCTTGTTGCCTTCGATGATGCGGTAGTGCACATCAACGGTGTCACCGACATTCAACTTGGGGATATCGGTGCGAAGCTGGGACTTTTCAATCTGTTCAATGATGCTCTGGCTCATAGCAGGCCTCAATGGTTAGGGTTCGTTAAATCAGTTTCGAGTCGGGTACTATAACAAGTTGTATCACCGGATGCAAGGGGGATGTCGGGGTTTGGGGTTTGGGGTTTAGGGGGTGGGGTGTAAAGGGTTGAGAGCAGTCATTGTTTTGTCACTTTAAGTGATTTGTTTTAAAGATATTGCAAATGATAACGGGTTGGTCGAAGATGCTTTTTGCCTGCCTAGTCCCTACACCCTAAACCCCAAACCCTACACCCTGAAGTCACGAAGCGACCTTGGCCAGCAGTTGAGCCAGGCCGTCGGTGATGACCTGATCCCAGCCCATTTTATCCACGAGCTTGGTGCCGGACTCGATGAGTTTCTTGCGTTTGGCGTCGGTTTGGGGGACGTCTGCCATGAGTTGGTCGGCGATGCGTTTGGCTTCTTTGAGTTCGATTTTTTCGCGGTCGGCTGCGGTGATTTCCAGCAGTTGTTTGATGGACTTGGTGCCACCGGGGACGGTGTAGTTGCCGGTGATGACGTTGGTGACGTTCTTGCCCTTGGTGGTATGACGGACGAACCCTTCACAGCCACAGGCATCGGAGATGATGCAGATCGCGCCGCATGCCAGGGGTTCGAGCGGACTGATGCCGAACGGTTCGTAGTTGGCAGCGCCGAATTCCACGTCGGTTGCAATGCGCAGGCCGGACATGTCCAGTTCTTTGTGACAGTAGGGGCCAACGCGATCCGGACCCCAGCCGAACTGGTTGACCAGGACGACCTTCACATTCTTGTGATTGAGGTTGAACTCTGCAGCGTCGTTGGCCAATTCCACTTCAGGGCCACACAAGTCGGGATAGCCTGCCTTGTGATGCAGGGGCCAACCGTAGCTCTTACACATGTGTTCGACGTCAGCCTTGGAGCGTGTCCCGCCAGCCGAAGTCAGAATGTAGAGCACTGCTTTTTTGTCTTGAGCAACAAGTTGTTCTTCCATTTCATGACAGACCTGCAGGTCACGCCAAATCGCCTTGGAGATGACGGGGCGGGCAACGTGGGTCATGAGAATGTCAGGTGTGAAACCAAGCAGCTTTTTGCTGAACTCCTGAAGGTGACCGCGCATCTTGTTTTTCAGTGGCAGGTCAACCTTGTGAGCAGGCAGGCCGTTGTAGACCAGCGTGACATCCATGTCATCAAAGTCGTCGGAGAGGAACTTGATTTCGTCACGCGTGCGGTCACCCACAGCGATGATGCCATCGAGTAAGTGCGTGCGTTTGACCAGGGCATGACGCATCATGTCATCGAGATTGCCGAACACGTCTTCAACGTAGAGACCTTGTGCCTGGGCGGTGTCGAGCACACTGTAGAACATGGTGTCATTGCCCGGATGATCTTCACAGAGACGACGAGCGGTGGGGCATTCGTGAGCGTGGTAAATGGTGCGGAACTTGTCGCCCCCATCCATGATGCATTTGAGTGCAGCAGGCATGCCCATGAACTCATGCGAGAAGAGAATGCAGGGGAAGTCGTCATCCTTGAGCAGGGCGTGCAATGCGTAATACGCAGGTTCTGCCAGGCGGACATATTCTTCGTAATCCCAGCCGGATTGGTAACGGGCGCTGTCCAAACCGAACTCTTCCCAAAGGCGAGCTTTGAAGGCATTGGAGCGTGCTTCATTGACATGCGAGACATCAATGAGCAGCACTTCGGCTTCACCGTTGCGGTGTTGAGAGGGTTGGTCGTACTGGCGGGTACCGTAGGCGATGGAGACGTTAAAGGCCCATTCGATCGGTTGGAACTTTGCTGCCAATCCCAGTTCGTCAATGCTGTCGATGCTTGAGTAAAGCACCTTGCCCATATCACCGAGTCGGAGATTGGGATTGGGGACGTGAACGTGACCGCCCATGGGACCGATGAGAATGGATCGGTCCACGCGGGACTTGTATTCAGGGCTGGTCATCAAACCTTCGAGCACGGTCCCGATGCCACCGATCTGTTCGACAGCTTCGTGGGTGACGTGTGCGAGTGTGTAACCTTTGCCTTTGGGGGCAGTGGTTTGGGCAGCGGATTTTTTCGGTGCCGCCTTGGGTTTGGAAGCTGATTTTTTAGGAGTTGTCGTCGTGACAGTTTTTCTGGCAGCTTTTGACTTGGCCATGTTCGAGTCCATTCTTTTTTATTGGGTTTAGCCCGGGGGTAGATCTCCCGGATCGATTGCAGGAGGATTGGCTTGGGGCGAGACGGCAACCTTGGCTTTGGCCTTGCGTGCCGTCGTTGCATTACCGCGGGACATGGCGATGACGCCGGTGCGTGCCATTTCGATGATGCCGTAGGGCTTGATCATGTCGATGAACGCTTCAATTTTTTCTTCGGTGCCTGACATCTTGATCATCAACTGGTCGTTACTCACGTCCACAATCTGGGCGCGGAAGATGTTGGCCAGTTCGATGAGTTCCGTGCGGTGTTCGATGGGGCTTGATTCACCCGCGGTACTCACCTGCACAAGCATCAGGTCACGTTCGACAAAGGCAGCGTCGAGATAGTCGACGATGCGGACCACGGCCACGAGTTTGGCCAGTTGCTTGCGGACCTGCTCAAGCGTCGAGTCATCGCCGTTGACGACGATGGTCATGCGTGAGAGTTCTGGATTTTCCGTGCGACCGACAACCAGTGAGTCAATATTAAACCCACGGGCGGCAAACATGGAAGCAACTTGTGCCAACACACCTGGTTCATTGGTGACCAGGGCGGCAATCACGTGACGGTAGAGATGTTTTTCTTCTGTGGTCATAGTCGGCATAGGATAACCGGAGTAAGGGGCGATATCGAATTCTGAGTACCGAAATTTTTGTTTTTCACATCACCCGCTGCCAGCGATCTTCCATCCCATCAAACATCCGAACTTGTCGAAAGTGATATCGGCTAAGCGGTGAGATTGGATATAAAGCTGAAGTTTGAATTCGATATCTCGGTCCCCGCGCGTTATCATCCGACTTTTAGACCGACTCCCGCAACTGTACAGGAATTCAAGCATGCCGGCCGACAGCCCCGCACAAGCCTATTTCCGTAACATTTATGAGACCGTCAAGAGCCTTGCCATCGGCATGCGCATCACACTCAAATACTGCTTCTCCAAGCATGTGACGGTGCAGTATCCCTACGAGAAAATCGCCTTTGCCCCGCGGTATCGTGGTATCCACGAGTTTGAAGCCGACAAGTGCATTGCCTGCGACGCCTGCGCCAAGGCCTGCCCGGTGGACTGTATCTACATTGAAAAGTCCGCTCCGCGTAAGGTTGATAAAGAGACCGGCAAGGCGACCGGCGGTGAACTGCTTCGCTATGCCATCGACTATCAGAAGTGCATGTTCTGCGGACTCTGCACCGAACCCTGTCCCACCGACTGTATCCACATGGGTAAGAACCATGACCTGTCCAGCTACAGCCGTGAGGAGATGGTTGTTGAGTTTGCAGAGCTTCATAAGAAGACCGGCCAGTTGACACCGCTGCCCCTTTGGGCCGAGCGCAACGCAGACAAAATTCCGTGGGTTAAGGCTGAGAAAGAACGCATCGAACGCGGCGAATCGGCGACCCACGAAGCGGATATCCCCTCTGTTTAAACAACATTGATATTTCATTGCCAAATCGTCACCAATCGGTTTGACAAACGAATCGGAGATGTTAAATTACTCAACTCGCTGGCCATGAGCCAGTAAGCCAACGGCTAGATAGCTCAGTTGGTAGAGCACGGCATTGAAAATGCCGGTGTCCCCGGTTCAAGTCCGGGTCTAGCCATTCACGCTTCACCATCACGGTGGAGCGTTTTTTTTTTTGCCCAGACAACGCAGTCACTACAGTCGTTCGTCAAGGGCAGTCACCAGTGCACTGTTAGAGCATTTCCAGGAACGAATCTCCACCCTCCGTCACTCCCGCGCAGGCGGGAGTGACGGAGGTATCTGCAAGCGTCTACTCAATGCCACTTGATTCCAGACTTCCGGGGGCGCGGGAATGACGAATCAAGATAATGATGGCATGGAGATTAATTTTTTGATCTTCTATAACCTGATCCCCTGAAAAAACGTGAAATTCTTTTGAGATTAACCTGCTGACACTTATCAGAAGAAAGTGGATGTTCCTGTTCCATTATTGCGATGAATATCGGGCGGCAGGTTATTTTTTGCCTGATCCTATTTTTTGACCTTTTTGACTGAATATTTACCGGTCTTAAGCCGTGCATAGAATTTTGCGATGGAAGTAACACATGGACGCAGTCATGTCTTTTTTTCATGTGTTCACGTTCTTTTTGATCATTCGATTGTGGATGTGTCCGTACTCTCGCATCACGTTTGGGGTCCATAAAATGAATTGGTTGCGTTTTGCCAAGGAGAAAGGTCTATCGACATGTCGTTTAAGCCCCTCATTGATGTGCATTACTCTGAGCACATGACACGATGTGAATTCCTCGATGAAATGCTTTCGTCACAAACCGAGTTGTCCGTGGCGTTTCGTTATCTCATCGGTCGTGTCAAAATGCACCCGGAAGTTGAATTGGTTTTGGACTTCCGCAACGTCAACTATGTTTCAGCCTATTTTGTCGGGCAATTGATGGAGCTTCGACATCACATCATCACGCACAAAGGCAGTCTCCGCCTCATCCAGATGAATCGACAGGTTTTTGAGATCCTGTTGGTCTCCCGCGTCAATCACTGTTTTGATATCGACTTCAAAGAAGACTTCGGGATGCAGTATGTCCAGTTCGCTCACCATGTCAGTCATGAAGCGCATCGGACCCCAGAAGGTTGGGCGACACGATTACGGACCATGATCACCGAGTCGAACCTGTTTGATCTCTCCTCACCTGGCAAGATTGCTCAACTTCAAAAACAGATATCAAAAAAGCGCAGCGACGACCACGAGTCTGAACGAAGAGTGGGGTGATTGCCGCTGTCTGTGACTTGTGTGATTGAATATAAAACATTGAATTTAAATATCTTGAATATGATTTGATGGCAAGTGTGATAAAATTTGTACAAATTGATTGATTTGTTCAAAAACTGTCCTTATGATTGAACGTTGGCAATTTCCTTTCAATGTTCAAGAGATATCGCGTGTCCCAGACAGCACCCACCCATCAACGTCGAGTGATCTCCAAAGCTCAGCTCAAGAGTCGGATGACGGCTGATCTCATTACGGAGATGAGTTGGATTCTTTCACAGCCACCGACTTGCGTGGGGGCGCGACTCCGACCTGAGGAAGAGTTGGCAAACGCGTTGGGACTCACCCGACGTCAGGTTCGCGAGGCGATCAAGGTCTACACCGACAAGGGCGTTCTCGTCCGCCGTCAGGGCAGTGGCACGTATGTCCGTCGTGTGCATTCGCATCCTGCAGACGCGCCTGAGTCCACCACCTTTGGCTTGACCCATGAGCATATGTTCATGGACATGCAAACCAGTGACATCCGCAACCTGCCGCTCAACCAGGGACTCGTGGGTAAGACCACGCAGAGTCTGCGCATCGGCTTATGGTCAGATTGGCAACTCTCCCCGCCACACACCACCACCCATGTCGTGCTCTCGATGTTCATGCGTCATGCCCAGTTGGCGGGTCACACCATGACCCTTCATTCACAGGTTGCCTCATCGCAACAAGCGCTTCCTGTCGAGGAGATGGCTAAACAACTCGAACATGCCAGCGATGACGGCTTTCTTGTCGGCGCCCAGTATGCAGACACGTTTTTAGCAGCACGCGAGATGGCCAAGTCCGACTGCCCGTACCTGTTTCACATCATGGGCAGCAGTGACTTTGACCTGCATCCGTCGGTGTATGTGGACACCGAACGCGCCTGCCAGCGAGCTTTGCAGCATCTGGTTGATCTGGATTACCAACGCATCGGCACGATCGCGCTGCACACCACCAAGCAATGTGACATTGAGCATCACACCCATCGCAGTGTCATGCTCCGCGCCAATCTTTGTCAGGACTACCATGCCTACGCACAGGACATGGGCGTGGCCTCAGGCATGCAGGCGATGCGCGAATTACTTGTCAAAGCCGACGGGAAGCTCGATGCGATTTATGTTGCCAACGACATGGTCCTCGTCGGCGTGGTCGAAGCCTTGAAGCTTGAGAACCTCACGCCCGGCAAGGACATCGCAGTCATTTCGCTGGCAAACCGCGGTTACCCATTACCCCGAGGCTACGACTGGACCACCATGCAGTTTGATCCTGAAAGCTTTGCTGCAACCACCATCCGCCAGATCAGTCACCACATCGAATACCCCCACATGCCTGCCACCACACTGGCCATTCAAGCCCAGTTCTGCACCGGGCAGACCCATCTGCTGGATCGCTAAGTCCACGTGAAGATCAATCATCAGGAGACCCAAGATGACACACATTAATCATGAATCAAGACGGGAGGCCAAGGCCTTTACGCTCATTGAGTTACTCGTTGTGATTTCCATCATTGCTTTACTGGTCGGCATTCTCTTGCCCGCGTTGGCGTCCGCCAGAGAGCAGGCCAAGGCCACGCAATGTCAATCACAACTTCGTCAAATCGGCTTGACGCAGTCGATGTATATCCAGGACAACAAGGACTATTTCAGTGTCGTGCAAATCTCAGGTGGGGGAGCCAATGCGACCTGGGTGGCCAAGATCATCCCGTACCTGTCCAACGATGGTGAAGGTCAGACCTGGGCGGACTTGGGGGGACACATGCAGTTGGTCTGCCCATCTCATCCCGCGATGGATGTACTGAGCAGTAAGACATGGCCCAACTACGGCATGAACTTTCGGCTCGGTCCCGCGCCTTATCCCTATGCTGCCAACTGGACACGCATCGACGAGATGCCCATGCATAGCAAGACGCTGATGTACACCGAAGCCGGATTCAATAATTCCAGCACACTGTTTAACGCAGCACCATGGGAGACGCATAAATCCAGCTATGTCGGTGGGGCTTACGGTTATGGTGGTGTCTACAAGCCCGGTATTCATCAACGCAAGTTCAACAACATCGTCTATGTCGACGGCCACGTTCAGACCTTTACCGACATTGCTCGCGTCAATGAAGAACCGTTCAAACTCCTTGACGGCAGTGCCGAAAGTCTCTGGTCGCCGGGCATCAAGGCCAACCCCATTTGGTAAGCCAACCCGAACCATCACATCTTTTCAGGATTCAGATAACCATGAAACATTGTTTGACGTATGCTTTGACACTCACGCTGCTTTTTGCAGTCACTGCTTTGGCCCAGACCCCGCAGTGGCCGTTTGATCGGGCGCCGATCTCCGAGTTGCAGCAGTCGCAAAAGAAAGTCTTTGCCCATTACTTCTCACCGTTCCCGATCTCCATTGACAATAAGCCGCCGGATCAGGATTACTATCAGCGTGGTTTTCTCAATGATGATGGTGAACGCAATAAACACCTCAAATATGGGGGCTATATCCGTCAGCGTCCTTTGCCTCGACTGCCACGCCCCGAACAGGATTGGCGTGCGTCGGACATGCGCGAAGAAGTACGCATGGCAGCAGCGTTGGGCATCGACGGCTTTAGCTTTGACATCCTTTCGACACCCAGCCAGGGCGGACATTGGAATAAGCTGTTGATGATGCTTGATGTCGTCAAGGAGATGGACAACGGGTTTAAGATTCTGCTTATGCCCGACATGATGGCCGGTTTCAGACGAAATCCCGAGGAGTTGGTGCCTGCCATCGTGCAGCTTGCCAATCACCCCGCGGTCTTCCGTAACGACAAAGGCCATGTCGTGGTCGCACCCTACAACGGTCAGCAGCAAAAGCCCGAGTATTGGGCGGACGTCCGTAAGCAACTCAAAGCCCAGGGCATCGAGATTGAACTGTGGCTGACTTTCCAGGCATGGTGGAAGTATCTTGATGACTACGGTCCGGTGATCGATGGCTTTGCGGATTGGGGAACAAGTACGTACAGCGAACAACGCAACTGGCGCCGTGAAGCATTGGAAAAGCATGACCGCAAAGGTCTGCCGTTCATGGCACCGGTTCGCCCGCAGGACTTCAGACCCAAGAATTTCCATGGCTCAGAATCCAAAAACTCAGCGTTGTTCCGTGAGATGTGGCATACCGCGATGGATCATGCCCAGTGGGTTCAACTTGTCACCTGGAGTGACTACTCCGAAGGTTCGGAAATCGCGCCTTCGACTGCAACCCGTCATGCGTTCTATGACCTGACCGCGTATTACACCAGTTGGTTTAAGACCGGCAAGCAGCCCGAGATTGTCCGCGATGCGATTTACTATTTCCATCGTGTCCAGCCAACCACAGCCAGTGCGTCATCCCCCAACCAGACCAAGCCGTTTAAGGTTATTGGCAAGGCTTCCAACGAAATTGAACTGCTCGGATTCCTGACCCAACCCGGCACGCTGGAGATCACCATTGATGGGCAAACACACCGTAAACAGGTCGAAGCCGGCATACAGAGCTTCACCATCCCGTTGACGTTGGGTACGCCGACGTTCCGTTTGGTGCGTGATGGCAAGACGGTTGTCGAACGTGATGGCGCATGGCAAATCACCGATCAAATTGAATACAGCAACCTGCTGGTCCATGCGGACGGCGGGACGGCAGACGTGGTGCGTGACTACTCCGCACCCAAGGCATTTAAACTCGAACTCAAATTCGGCAAGATGATCAAGCCGGTGACCACTTACGATAAGACATCCTTTAATGTCGTTACTGGTGACCCGTCTGCCGTGACCTTACCCACCGAAGAATCCGACAAGGCTTCTCAGGTCGAAGATGGCAAAGGTGGTTTCACCTTCACCATGGGACCGGGCAACAGTCACAAGGGCGGACGCCTGGAATTTGGTGATCATCTCAAGCTTGAAGATGGGCAGGAAGTGGTCTTCCACGTCAAGCGTTTGGAAGTGGATAACGGTGGGGGATGGGTCGCATTTTTCTTCACCCTCAAGGGAGAGCGTGGCTCACTGAACATCACGCCCCGGACCCCGGAGCAGACGTATGTCTCTTCAACGCTCCCCAAGTTCAAGGTCGAGCGGGGCAACTTCTCCGTTGAGTATCCGGCGGTGTACCGCATCCGCAAGACCGGCGATACGATTGAGTTCCTGTACAACAACGAAGTGTTTTTCACCGCTGATGCTCAGAAGGCAGAAGGGCTTGATGAGATTCAGATTTTCCTGGGCTCACAGAAACCTGCTGCCAGGGCATTGATGGAAATCTCTGCCATCGAGTTGCGCAGCGTCAAATAAAAAATGTCACGGGGTGACTCATTTAAGCTGCACTCGGACTGACCGGGTGCAGCTTTTTTTTATGTCTGTTTCTGATGTCTGGCAGGTTGTCGCAGGGCTTGTTTGATGGCGATTGAACGCGTATTCAAAAACGCTTAATCTTGTGTGATTTTATCGATTATTGAAGCGTTCGTTCAGGCTGTGTGCCGAAAGTCATCCCCTCAAACCTCGTTCTGTCAGTGAGTTCTGAAAAACAGATAAAATAGTGGGATTATGACAATTGTTAATGAATTTTAGTCTGAAACTTTACAAAAGAGGATTAATCTGAATAGAATGAGTCATCTGTGGATTGTATGAATAGATTCATGCAACACAGCAACCTCCCTGCCGCGAGCAAACCGGTTTCGTGGTCAGTGGCTAGAGAGAGAACCGGTACCAAAAAACAAAGGATTGTTGACCATCATCCATGCGATGGTGGCGGGGGCTTTAGTATTGTGGATCCGAAACGCATATTTGAACTAAAACACGAGGGCCAGCAGGTCCATTGTCAATTTCTCATCGAGCACTTGGTAGCCCGGTATGATCTTGACACGTTATTTAATTATCTCAACCAACTCGTCCAGGAGCAGGATGGTGTCCAGCTGGTCTTGGATTTTGCCCATGTGAGCAATATCTCATCGGTCTTCATCGGTGAGTTGATGGCATTGGCCAGCCGCGTGAGTACTGCCAAGGGCAAGCTGGAGTTGGTGAACGTCAATGACCAGGTCTACGAGATTCTGGTTCTGACTTACATCGACAAACACATCCCCATCAAGCGCAGCGAAAATCGGCATCAGAATCCGGTGAGTAAGCTTGCTGCCAAACGCGCCAAGGCCAATGCACAAGGTAACGTTCTCAAGAAGATCAAATCGCTGGCACTCAAACCCTTCGGGCAGTGAATTTGTCTTTTGAGGCTACTCGCAACAACAGTTTAATCCTCTACAATGCTCCAATGAGTTTAGGGATGACATTTCTTGGAACCGGCACCAGCAGCGGTGTGCCGATGATTGGTTGCCAATGTGAGGTCTGCACCAGTGATGACCCGCGCGATAACCGTTCGCGTCCCAGTGTTTTGATTCACGTTGATGATCCGACAGCACCTGATGGTCAGCGACGTTGGGTGATCGACACCGGACCGGACCTGCGAACGCAGATGATTCGCGCTGACATCCACCGGATTGATGGCGTGCTTTACACGCATGAACATGCAGACCACGTCTTTGGGCTTGATGACCTGCGACGGTTTAACGCGGTGATGGATCAGGCGATTGATATCCATGCGGAACCGGCCACCATGGCGGTGCTCCAGACCACGTTCCAATACATTTTCCAGAAGCATAACAATCCCAACAAGACCTTCGTTGCAGACTTGATCCCGTGGACACTTGAAGCCTACAAACCCATTGAGCTTCATGGTGTGACCTTTACGCCACTGCGACTCATGCACGGGCGGCATCCGATCCTGGGGTTCCGTGTGGACTACACCACACCTGAGGGCCATGCCCAGAAGCTTGCCTACTGCACCGATGTCTCGACCATTCCCCCTGAGACATATCCCTATCTGCAGGACCTGGACATCCTGGTGCTTGATGGTTTACGCTTCCGACATCACCCCACGCACATGACCATTGACCAGGCGTTGGAACAGTTTGATCGCATCGGCCCCAGGCAGGGTTATCTGACGCATATGGCACACGAAGTCAAACACAGCGTCGTTGATCCGCAGTTACCTGACGGTGTACACTTGGCGTATGATCAACTGACGGTATACTGCGATCAGGGGATGGAGACGTAAGCAGCAAAATTGCCATCGTCCGTCACTCCCGCGCCCCCGGAATGGCGGGAGTCCAGTGGAACTTGCAAGCGTCAACAGAATGCCACTGGATTCCCGCCTGCGCGGGAATGACGAAGCGAGTTGCATGGGCAATAGCTCTGTGAGGGTGTTTAAACAAGGTCTTGTTCATGGCCTTGGGGAAAGAAAGTTCGACGTATGTTTAACCTGCACATCCAGCGATTAAATCGGCTCCCTCTGCAGCGACTGGCTGTCTGGCAGGGCGGTGTGATGCCTGTTGGGATGTTTAATGGCGAGGATATTCCCGACCCGATTGCAGCGTTTAAAGTCAGCCCGTACCAGGGGCCATATGTCGGCTATTGGCTGAGTCTCCAATCCGCTCACAGCTACACGTCCAATCCTGAAGCGCCGCATGTTGATCCGTGCATTGCTGCACTCAACGCGCTGGTTCAGTTTGCCTGTGATACGGAAATCGCAGGCTACCGCCCGGGCAAGATCGTGGTCAGTAACAAAAGCATCGCTGATTATCTCCAACCGCTTTTGATCGATGCAGAGATCCAAGTGGAGTTGGCTGATGAGATGCAGATGGTCGAAGCGCTCTTGCCGTTGATGGGCATGAACACGCTTGATGAAGTCCTTGAGTCCATGGCATCGCAGATGCAGGACGTGGTGGACATGCAGACGCTCGTGCCGCCTGCGGTGACGGGATACAAGGTGACGCATCAGCATCTGGCACGTTTTGCCGAAGCCGCCGAAGCGTTTTACCAGTCCAAGCCGTGGGAGAAGATCGACTCGCTGGTTTTGATACAGATTCACGAGCCACGTGCCCCCAGACGCCTCAAGTATGCAGCGGTGGTGTTGGATGAAAACAACGAACCGGGATTGACGCTCTTTAGCAGTCGCAAGCAATACCAGTCTTACCTGCTTTACGATGACATCGAAAACTGGGCGTCCAACGCAGACTGTTGGCAGATGACCTTCGAACCGCAGCAGCGGATTCCTGCTGGTGATCAAACGGCATGGCAACTCCACGGTTGGCCGCTACCTCACGCCAATGCCTACCCGTTTGTCATCAAGCTCGATCCCACGGGGACCTTCACGCGCCCGCCCGAGTCGATCCTCGTTTATCTGGAAGGTCTGCTCCGCGCTTTGGCCGTTGCGGACATTGATGCTTTGCAGGACGCACCGGGAACCGTCAAGGTCAACACCTTTGCAGGCTCAGCAGAATATCGGTTAAGTCTGATCGACCAATCCGAAAACATGCCCGCACCTGAATCTCGCAACGATGTTCTTCGCATGGCAGACTATCTGCCGGGCAATGACGGCTGATCGGTTGCCAGGTTTGTTTGAACCTTGATTAATACGGTGAATCCCATCCCACGCCAAAGCGATCGCGATACCACAGCTGGCCTCGTGTGGTACTGTTTTTAATCTGCCCGTTACTGAGACTGCGAAGCGCCTCGGGTTTGATGGCTGCGCAGTGACCGTCGCTGTAGGCAATGTTGGCAGCGTCGTTGTGAATCATCCACGGTTGGGCATGATCCTTGTTGGTGACGGCATTGAACCGGTTGTTCCAGGTTCGATTGCCCCAGCCAGCGGAAGTTTCTTTGCCTTTTGAGACACAGGCCAAAAGTCCGTACTTAGACGGTTCGGGCATTTTCTCCAGCCAGAGATATTGCCAACTGAATGTCTTACCGCTGTCTGGATCATAGTCCGGCACGGTGACGCGCATGGCCTTGTCATCCAGCGCGTTGTATTTATCGGTGTCATACATTCCATAGCAGGTTTCCATCGCCCCCCAATGATCACCGGAGAAGGGGCCCTTGCTCGCCGCTTGCAACCCACGATCCATTTCAGGACACATGAAGGTATAACGATCATTGATATAGCCACCGGGGTGTTTTTGCCACTTGTTGATGGGGATTTTCGGCGGATGATACAGCGCATGTCCCCAGGTGATCCCAAGTTGTTTGCCTTGATACCAGACGTAGGAAATCGAGACGGGGTAATACTGATTGTAGTCGGTTGCATACATGTTGATACCGATGAGCAACTGACGTTGATTACTCAGACATTGACTGGCATAGGCCGCTTCACGCGCTTTTTGCAATGCTGGCAGGAGAATGGCAATGAGCAGAGCGACGATTGAGATCACCACCAATAACTCAATGAGTGTGAAAGCCGAGCGGTTAGGCGAGGACATGTCCGGTCTCCTATTTTGAGGCTGTGCCATGATTGCGGAGAACCAATCCGAGATGGCACGATTGTCACTGGCACATCTGGAAATGAAGAGCTGCGATATACCGGTTTGAATATGTACAATTATTGTATACTGCCGACACGGCACGTCAATACCAAACTTTCGTTTCAGAATGATTGCGTCAATTGCTTCCGATGTTCGTAATAGTGGCCGGTTGCAGTTTACTTGTTGCGTGTTGCCGCTCAGAAACCGAGTCAAAATGACTCGGCTATATTCACGTGGCCCGGTTACCTTGATCGGGATGGATTACCTGTAAATCAACGGTGTAATGGATCAATTGCTGCGTCGATACCGGCCTGACCGGTTAACGCGCATTAAAAAACCGTCGGCCTCAAACTGACTGCCAACGGTTTTTGATTGTGTTTCTTCTGAAGATGTATTACAGCTTGAACTGGCCGACGAGTGATTGAAGATGCTCGGATTTACGGGACAGTTCGTCTGCTGCCATGGCGGCCTGCTTGGCGCCTTCGGCACTCTGACGGGTGACGGCGTTGATGCTGTCGACGTTCTGGCTGATCAGGTGGCTGGTGCTTGACTGTTCATCACTGGCAGCGGCGATGGACTGAATCAACTGGGCGACCTTCTCTGAACCTTCGACGATGTCCTTAAGCGACATACCTGCTTTCTCAGCCAGGTGAACACCTTCTTCGACGCGCTGCGTGCCTTCGTTCATGCGGTTGACCGCGGTGTCGGTTTCGGTCTGAATCGCTTCAATGGATTGGGCGACTTCTTTGGTCGCGGTGGTTGTCCGTTCAGCGAGCTTGCGCACTTCATCTGCCACAACGGCAAACCCACGGCCATGTTCACCGGCGCGGGCGGCTTCGATGGCGGCATTGAGTGCAAGCAGATTCGTCTGGTCAGCAATATCGTTAATCACGTTGATGATCTGACCGATCTGTTCACCACGTTTACCCAACTCGAAAATTGCCGATGCCGATTCGTTGACCACCGTGGAGATGGCGTTAATGCCGTCAACGGTCTGAGCAACGATGTCTCCTCCTTGCTGAGCCTGTGTGCCTGCCTTGGAAGCAGTGTCGGCTGCACCGGATGACATCTGCGCGACTTGCGCCACAGTGGAAGACATCTCTTCAACTGCCGAGGCCACTTCTGTTGCGCGGCGAGACTGTTCGTCCATGCCCTGGGCCATTTCATTGGAGGTCGCAGCCATTTCGGTTGCTGCTGCAGCAACGTCGTTGGCCACGTTGGAGACATCTCGAATGATGCCCTGAATCTTGCTGATGAACGTATTGAATGCAACACCCAGAAGCCCCAGTTCGTCCTTGCGCGATACATCCACACGCTGGGTCAGATCACCTTCACCTGATGCAATGTCATTGAGTCGATCAACCACGTTACGGATCGGCTTGACGATGGTATGGACGATCAGCATGATCACCAGAATCAAGGTAATGATCACAACCGCAGCCACACCGGTTTGGATGTAACCCACTTCCAACGCGCTGGCATAAATGGCATCCATATCACAGGTCTCTGCGAGCATCCAACCCGTTGTCTTGCTGGTGCCTGAGATCGCCATTTTGTTAATGGCGCCAAGCGTGTATTCAAAGGCCTGATTCTGTACTTCGTAAAAGGCTGGTCCGCAGTCCAGGTCTTTGAGATTGCCCACCCCGCGTTGTTCTTTATCGGGATGGCAGACATAGATGCCGTTCTGATCCGTCATCAAAGCATATTGCTTTTTGTTTGCTTCGTCTTCGCCCATCAGCTTGTTGATTTCATTGATGTCGACAGAGCCTACGAGCACGCCGATGATTTTGTCATCCTGTTTGACAGGCGATGCGAGCATGATGCATTTTTTACCGGTGGATTTGCTGGTGAGCACATTGGAGATCACCGGCTTGCCGGTTTGCATGACCTGCTGGAAATAGTCCCGGCTTCCGATGTTGACATTTTTAACCACATCCGATTCAGCATAGGTCGGTGCGTCGTAGGCCGCGACCAGCTTGCCAGTGGTGTCAGCCATGATCAGGACCACGTAGTAGTCATAGCTCTTTTTCAGTCGCATCAACTGTGAGCAGGCGCCGTCACGCGCAGACTCAGCCAGAAAGCCTTCACCCAATGCTTCCTGAAAGACATCTGAGCCACCCCAGTGTTCCATGTCGCGTTGGCGGTTTTCAAACCATGCATCAAGCTGCGTGATAGCGACATTCAGGTCACTTTTCATGGCAACCAATGCATTGTCAATGATGGTTTGCGATGAACTGTGGTAAGACGTGGTGACCACAATCCCCATCCCCAGAATCACCAGCGCGATGATGGGTAAGAGGAGTTTGTTTTGGATGCTCGTGCGTAGCGATGGGAGTTTGAATTGGAGTTTCATGATGATGACCTGCCCGAAAAAAGTTGATGTCAATGAGTACAAATGGCAAACGAGAGAGCTTTACTTGATCACGACCTTGGCTGCCTTGATCATGGCGTAAGGCACCTTGATTTTGAGCATCTCAGCGGTCTTGAGGTTGATCATGACCAGGCCGCGCTGCGTACGTGTGATGGGGAATTCGCCGGCCTTTTTGCTTGATCCGATGATTTCTTTGGCAAGGTTGCCTGCCAGGTAGCCGTGTTCGCGTCCGTCTTCGGCAATACCGCATAACGCACCGTCCTGAACACCGAACGTCAACAGCGAAATGACAGGTACCTTGCTGTTGCTGATCGTCCAGTCCATCACTTGCTTGGGCGCCATGCTCTGGGCATCATCCGCAGATTGCTTGACCGTGTGATAGTTGAACAACACGATGGCATCGGCGTTTTTACCGGCATCGGCAACGGCTTTCTGCCACTGCTCCCAGGTGGTCGGATGCTGATAGCTGGCAACGGGGACTGGTGTGTCCTGCATCTTGCAGAACTTGATCGTGTTTTCGGATGTGATCGAGTCATCAGAGATCATGACCAGCTTTTTGGCAGCCGGGTTGATTTTCTGATACATGCCGATGGTCTGGGCAAAGTGAGGACGCTCGATGATGCCGGTGACATTGGCAGCGGGAAAACCGTAGTCCGCCGGATCTGCATTGACGCCGCAAAAGACAACCTGTGGCGCACCCGGTTTGCCTGCCAAACTCTGGGCGAAGTATTTCTGTGCATTGTCATCCGCCGTGATCACCACGTCCGGCTTGAAGCTTTCCACCATGGCCATGGCATCTTGACCGGACTGAACTTTCCATTCTTCACCGGTCTTGCGTTTGGTGTCCATGTAAAAAGTTTTGACTTCGTAACCCGCACTTGCCAAGGCCCTGTTAATGCCGGTGTCAATGTCATCGACCCATGCATAACCTTGATGATAACTCTGGACAACGAGGACCTTGCCTGCTGCCATGGCGGATGAAGTGAGTGCCCCCAGAAACAAGGCGACGAGAACGATAGACATGAAACGGTGAGACATGAAGCTGACTCCTTGGCGAATAAATAGATTTACCTACTCAGGGATTTCCATGAGGGCTAATTCGGTCAGGGTAGCTTGAAGCTTAATTTTTAAATGCTTGAAAATGCAGAATTTTTATGGCTAGGATAGCTGTAAATGAAATAAACAGACATTTTGGTGTTTAATTGTGTCGAAATCGATAGTTCGCCAGGTATCACCTAATGCCTATGTGAAAAAGCGCACAGACGTCTCTTGGGGGATTAGCTGTGATTGATCAAATGATATCCGCGGTGAATTATCGGCATCAGATTGATGCGTCGGCGATCAATTGGGAAAGTGCAGCGCCCGGATCAGGCTGTCGCATGAGGTGTTCGCCGATGAGTATCCGATGGACACCCGCCTGGCGGAGTTTGCGGACGTCATCGCCGGTCTTGATGCCGGACTCGCTGACGAGGATGCCGAGGTTGGTGATATGGGGGACCAGGTCCAGCGTGTGATCCAGATGCGTGACCATGGCTTTGAGATCACGGTTGTTGATCCCAAGCAGGGTGGGGGTGTCCGGCTGATCAGCAATCACCTTCTGGGCCCGAGCGAGATTGGCCGGATCGAAAATCTCCAACAGGCATCCCATGCCCAAATCACCTGTGAGTTGGTGCAGGGCATAGAGCTTCTCATCATCCAGACACTCAGCAATCAACAGCAGGGCATCAGCGCCAGCGACACGGGCTTCGACCACCTGATACGGATCAATAATAAAGTCCTTACGCATCACCGGCAGGGACACGTTCTGGCGGATTGCCTTGAGATAGTCCAGTGATCCCTGAAAGAACGGCTCGTCCGTTAAGCAACTGATTGCTGAGGCGCCATTGGCTTCATACGCCCTGGCAATGGCAACCGCATCAAAGTCCGGCCGAATGAGTCCGGCAGAGGGGCTTGCTTTTTTGACTTCCGAGAGCACACACAGTTCACCGACCGGCTGGGTCATGGCTGCAAAAAAGTCACGCGTCGGTCCACAACCAGAAATTTGGGCCTCTAACTGCTTAAAAGTCACCTTTTTTTGCAGGTCCAATAAATCACGTTGCTTGCGGACAATAATGTTTGCTAAGATGTCTGTCATGTGACTGAATCCAGAGTCCAATGGAAGAAAGTTCACATCTTAACAGTTTGATTGAGCGGGTGTCAGATGTGAGAGGTTTGACAGATTGCCATACGCTCAACGGGTCCGGCTACAGGCGTTACAAAAAATGACAGGGAAGTAACTTGGCAAAGATTGGTCTGCTATCAGACGCCCACGGAAGGGGCCAGATTACGGCAAAAGCCGCTGAATTGCTCGTCGCCGAAGGTGCACGACGCCTGATCTATCTCGGTGATGTCGGCAGCCCCGAAGTCATTGACGCCTTGCTGGTCAAACACCCCGCCAAACCGGAGCAAATGGTCCCGGTGAACCTGGTCTTTGGTAACGTCGATTGGGATGTGGCGGATTTAACCCGTTATGCCAACGAATTGGGGGTTCAGGTTGACCATCCAGTTGGTAGAATGGAATTTGATGATGGCAGCGTCATGGTTTATTTCCATGGCGATCAGTCATCTGCTTTTGACGGTCCACTGCACGAACAAGTCCGTTATCTCTGTCATGGGCATACACATATGGTCAAAGACGATCGCGTGGGCAAAACCCGGATTATCAATCCTGGTGCGCTTTATCGCGCGGGTTCCTACACCGTGGCGTTACTCGACACGCAGACAGATCAACTGACGTTTTTCCCCATTGAGAAAAGCTGCTAAAATGCCCTGATGGCGGGGTAAGCCGGGCAAGCTTGACCAAGCAACGATGTTAGGATTTTCATGCAGTCAATGCAGGACCAGACCGAACAACTCGATAACCTCACAGTAAGGACGTATCACACCAACGACCAGGCGGCGGTGTCACGTCTCTATACCGATGGGTTACTCGCCGGCCAGATTGCTGCCAACGATACCGGGGCAGATATCGACAATATTCACGAAGCCTATTTCAGTGAAGATGCCAATCATTTCTGGGTCGCCGAACATAACGGGCAAATCCTGGGTATGATCGGTTGCTTCCATGAACAGGATGGACACGTCGGCGAAATCCGACGCCTCCGCGTGGACAGGGATTGGCAACATACCAATATCGGCGCCCGCTTACTCGAACATGCCCTGGAACACTGCAAGGTACACAAATTCCTCAAGGTGGTTCTGGATACCCGCTTTGACACCGAAGCCGTCATCGGCCTCTTCGACCGCTTCGGCTTCCAGCACACCCGCAGCAAAAACATCCATGGCAAGGAACTCCTGGAGTTCTACCTGGACCTCTACCGCCAGATGAAAGACGAGTAAATCAACTCACGGCAACGTTGCTGGTATCCGGTGGTATCAGTTTGCTTGCCGAATCGATATCTCAATGGTGCATGCCATGTCACAGTTGCACGCAGCGCGTTTTTCAGAGAAAAAACAAAACAAATTGCTCAGACACGAAGCACGTTTGCTGCGTAGGGAAAATTACATTCGTCGTACGCGTCATGTCGCGTTCTGGTTGGCAATCCTGATGTTCGGGATTTTTTTTGTCCACCCTATGTTGGACATTTGTACCATGGAACAAGCGATGGACATGATGGTGTTACCAGCATGTCTGATGCTTTGTGTCTATACCACGACATTACAGATTCGGCATATCGATTCGATCAAGTATCACCAATCACGATAGTGCGTTTGTCTGAATGATGTTTTCATATCCATTATGATGCATGCATGACTGCCACTGACTTTGACGAAGCTGCCATTTTTCACGAAGGCCTTCGCCTGTTCAACGAACAGGAATGGTTTGATGCGCATGAGACATGGGAAGACATCTGGGTGATGGCATCAGGCCCCCGGAAGCTTTTTTACCAGGGTTTGATTCAGTGTGCCGTGGTGCTTGAACATGTCAGGCGTGGCAATCCGCGTGGCGTGCGATCCGTTTGGAAAACCGCACAAAGCAAATTTGTCGGCCTGCCCGATCCGTACATGGGCATCGAGATTTCCAAACTACTCGCTGATGAGTATCGCGCCATCAAGCGCATTCTTGAATTACCGGACGAGCGATTTAATCCGCAATTGGGGCGGGGGCAGGATTTGCCTTACGACGCAACAGAGGCGCCGCGGATTACGTTGCTTACGGATCCATTTGCCGATGCACACGAGCAGTGATTGAAGGTTAACACAACACCATTGATTGGTTGTTGTGCGCCAATTCAAGTTGTTTTTTTTACGTATTGTTTTGCTTCATAATGCTTCATGCACTGGACGGATTGCTGAATCGCGCGTTTTTGCAATCTTTTTGCAAAATAGAGCATTTTTCATTCAGGTCTAGCGCCACGGGTATGTTTGCTATACCCTATCCTCCAGCAAGGAGGCTACTGGATGAAAGCTTATTCGATTGATTTGCGCAAGCGTGTGCTATCGATGTGCGATCAAGGCCATGGCACGACCGAAGTGGCACGGGTGTTTGCAGTCAGTCCGGCGTGGGTCAGGCGACTCAAACAACGCCGACGTGAAGACGGGCAGATCGCTGCGCAACCCGGTGGCGGAGCACGTTACTGCCGATTGACCGACCAGGGACGCAAGCAGTTGCGTCGCCTCATTGAGCAACGCCCCGACAGCACACTGGCTCAACTTCAGGAACAACTCATCAAGCAAGGCCACGTGCGTTGTGGCCTGACGACGATTTATCGCGCGTTGAGCAACATGGGATGGTCTTTTAAAAAAGACGCTTCGAGCCAGCGAACAGGATCGACCGGACATCGTTGAGCGTCGAATGAATTTTCGCATCGCTCGACAATTCGTCGATGCTAAACAATTCGTTTTTCTCGATGAATCCGGTGCACAAACCAACATGACGCGCCGTTATGGCTGGGCACTTTCTGCGCAACGATGTCACGATGCGGCACCGCATGGCCACTGGAAAACCAGCACGCTCATCAGTGCCATCGGCTATCAAGGCGTGTTGCCGTCTGCCACCTTGCTGTTGGACGGGACGATAAACGCTGCGACGTTTGACGGCTATGTTCGGCGTTGTTTGTGTCCAGCATTGCGTCCCGGTCAAATCGTTGTGATGGACAACCTGGCAGCTCACAAGGTCACAGGCATTCGACAGGCCATTGAATCTGCAGGTTGTGATCTATGGTACTTGCCGGCCTATTCGCCGGACCTCAATCCCATTGAAAAGATGTGGTCAAAGATCAAAGCATGGCTGCGTCGAGCGGCCGCCCGATCCATTGAGCAACTCCACCAAGCGGTCGCAGAAGCATTTGGCCGTGTCACAGTGGATGAATGCCATGCCTACTTCAAAAGCTGTGGATACGCTACACTTGAATGAAAAATGCTCTAAAGCATAAATACCGAATACAGTCGCTTGCATCATCGGACAAAAACCTTCATAATCCAGTGCTCACATTTTCGACAGACACGGGAACATCGTCTGTCACGAGCTCCAACATCCCAAATTTGATTCAACGGAATTTGTGCAGACAAGGTCCTGCGTTATCGATCTGAGGATGTGGCTGATTCGAGATGTCAGTTGAGTCAGTTTGAGATTTGCAACACAGTGTGCCACACACCGATTGAGAACAATTCGATGAGCCCAAAGCACGGTATCGTTTGTCTTCTTTGCCTACTCTTAACCAGTCTTGTTGCGTGTCAGCGACAATCCGAATTAACCAATGGTGATTATGCCGGTTACTTTGACAAAGCCACCGAGGAACTGGTTTGTTTTAACTTTCAGGTCAGTTACGACATGTTCGCTGATTTGCTGGAAGTGATGCCAGCCGAGCATGAGCTGTATTACAAATCGCTTTATGCCAAGGCGACCTGCGCTCAGCACATCACACCCCCAACGCAGATTTTGCTTGATGAAGCAACCGCCTTGTTTGATCAGGTTGCCAACGATTGTCCTGACAAGGCGTTGGCAGGGCAGGCGTTGATCAATCTCGGTCGCATTGCAGAGCTGCGCGACTATCCGGGTGACAACATTGATTTGGTCAAGGCGCGTGAGTACTACGATGCCGTGATCGCCAAGTATCCGGATCAGGAGTTGGCGGATCAAGCAGCGATCTGGAAAGCAGGTACTTACATCCTGGTCGTCGGTGACAAGGAAAGTAAACTTCAAGGTGTCAAGCTCCTGGAGGATTGGTTAGCCAGGCGCCCGGACAATGCTTACGCCTCACCGATGTGGACGTATCTTGGTGAGACTTATGAACTGGATTTAAAAGACAACCATCGCGCATTGGATTGCTTTGTCAAAGCCGACGCGATTGGTTTGCCTGCCGAGTCTCAGGTCAGCAGCTATTATTGGCGGATGGCCTTGCTTGCAGAGAGTCTGCCCACGGGTTTGGATACCAGTATCACGTATTACCAGAAGATCATTCAGATCACCCCGACGTCCGGCCGGGCCTTTGAGGCGCAGTTGGCCTTGGAACGCCTTTCCAAAGCGCATCCTGACAAGAACATTAACGTGCCCAAGATCGATCTCTATCAGATTGGACAATAAGAGACGTGAAGAAACTCCCATTGAATTATATTGGTGTCTTCCTGTTGCTGGTGGTCTTTGGCTTAAGCCTCGCACAGGTTCTATCCAACAGCTTTAATGCAGGTGAAATCACCGCGTTTGGCAAAGGTGGCAAGAAGATCATTCGCATTGCTCACTGGCAGCTCGAACCGGGCTACCGTGATGCGATGGATCAGATGATCGCCAACTACAACGCATTACCCAAAGTCAAGGAAGCGAACATTGAAGTCCAGCAGGTGCCGGTGACCGAGAAGGTTTACGGCCAGTGGCTCAATGTACATTTGATGTCAGGCACCGCGCCGGACATCTGCGAAAAGGGCTTTGCCAAGATGACCAGTGGTGACTACGTCGCCCGGTTCTTTGAGCCGTTGGGGGACTATGTTGCCAAGCCCAATCCGTACAATCAGCCGGAATATCTGCCTGCAGAACTCAAGCAAAAATACACGGGATTGGTCAAGCAGCTTACGGAGAGTCCCTGGCGTGAAACATTCAATGACGGGATGCGTGGCGGCTGGGATGACAAGCTTCAGAACCACTATGCCGTACCGACAAGTTTCTTTGGTGCGATTCGACTTTACTACAACGTGACGTTGATCAACGAAGCCAAGAAACTCATCCGTGAGGAGTTGGCCAAGCCTGCCTACGATGACTGGATGGCGTACCGCATTGACGGTGGATTTGTCAAAGCGGATGCCAAACTCAAAGAATGGGCTTCGACGAATGAACCCCCTCAGACTTTGGGCCAGCTTCTGCTGAGTTGTTCAGCGATTCGTCACATTGCCAAACTCAAAGGCCAGGACAAACTCGTCCCCATCGCTGGCAGCAGTTACAGCCAGAACATGTTTGCTGACGCCTACAAGATTCCGTTTCTCAGTGCGTATGCACAGGAAGTGGACATGAACGTCAACTCCACCATTACACCGCTGGAGACCTATGCTGCATGGGAAGCGGGTGTCTGGAGTTTTGAGGACGATCGCGTCAAGGCGTATTACAAGTGTATTGAAGAAGTCTGCAAGGAATTTCCTCCCGGATTCCTTGCTTTGGGACGTGATCAGGCGATCAACCGTTTCGTACTTGGGCAGGCTGCCATGGTGGCTTCGGGTGCATGGGATGCCAACGGCATCATGAAAGGTGCATCAGGTCACAGCGATCCGTCCAAGGACTTTGAAGTTGGCATCATGCCGTTCCCGCTGCCTGCCCAAGGTGAGAAGTGGGGCGAGTATATCAGCTACCCCGCCAACGAAGCGCAGGCAACCGCCGGTGCACCCTATGCCGTAACACAGCGGTCTCCGAATGTGGAATGGGCGATCGACTTTTTGCAGTATATGAGCAGTTACTCGGTCAATCAGCAATTCAACCGTGACGCCGGCTGGATTCCCGTGATCATGGGCACGTCGCCGACGGAACTGATGCAGCCGTTCTCACCGACGCCTTTTGGTTTGTCCAAGGGCGCTGGCGTGAACTTCTACCCCGGTTCAACCAATATCCGCACGATCTACGAAGGCCAACTCTGGTTGTACATGTCCGGCGACATCAGCTACGACGACTTTGCAGCACGTGTGGTCGAAGGCTTGGAGAATCCGCAGAACGGTATCCGCCGACTTTGGTATGCCGAATGGGAAAAATCGCGCAGTTACCATCGCAATAACGAACGCATGCTGGCAACGCAGAAAATTCGCCAGTTGTTTAAAAACGATCCAACCGCTTCGGATAAGTACATTCGAGGTACCTTCAGTGTTGTTGCTGGCAATCACGGCAACGATATCCGTTCGGACTGGAAACAGATTCATCCTGACAAAGAATTTCCCGAGTATTAAAAAGTCCACGTTATGACACAGACTGCACTGAATAATGCCGAGGTGGCGCCCAGTCGCGTTAACAGCAAATATACACCCGCTCGTATATTGGCCCGACTGCGTACCGTCTCATTACTTTACCTGTTGATGCTGCCGACGATTTTGAGCATGCTCATCTTCAGCTACTATCCCAAGCTCGACGTCGTGATCAAGGCGTTTTACCGCTGGGAACCGGGGCAGATTGAAGAGTTCATCGGGCTCAAGAACTTCCAGGACGCCTTGTCGGATCCACTGTTCTGGAACTCGTTCCAGTTGGTGATCATCCTGCTGGTGGCCAACCTGGTGAAGATGTGGCCGGGCATTATCACCGCGATCGCGCTGCATCGTCTGGCCTCCAATCGTTGGCGTTACATTTTCCAGGTTGCCTTCGTGATTCCGATGGTGATTCCCGGTCTGGTGTGGCTGCTGATCTGGAAGAGTTTTTACGAGCCGGACTTTGGGATTCTCAATCGCTTTTTGAATCTGACCGGCGGGATGCATCTATTGAGTTGGCTTGACGGGACCAAGGATGTGCCGGGTGTGATGCCCAACATTGCAGAGGCGATTACGCCGATCATCAACGGGCCGGTGACATGGCTGTTTGCCAGTGTCTGGGGCATGTTGACGTTTGGTGCCGTGGCCATGACCTGTGCGGCACGCAACGTCAACCCGATCGGCAACATTAAACGTGCAGGTCTGACGGTCGGTCTGGCGTTCTGCACTTTCATGGTGGTCCAATTGGCCGGGCAGGATAATACCACCGGTTCTGCAATCGCTTTGATTGGTTGCATTCTTTTCCTCATCGGGATTGCCCGAACGGACGGCCCAGCATGGTTGCTTTGGACGATGTGGATGCTTGCCGGTTCATGGACCTGCCAGGGACGGTTGTACATGCTGCCGATCCTGGTTGCGGTTGCCGAAGTCATTAACTTTGCGGTTCGCAACATGACCCACACGATTGCTGCCAAGGACATCGTCAAGTGGATTGGTCTTGCCGTCCTTGTCGTCGGTTGTCTGTTGATCGGCTTTGGCAAAATCTGGACGGTGCCCACGGGACAGTTCGAATTCGGCTCGCCCGCGTGGTTAGGCAACAAAGACCTGGTCTTACCCGCGGTGATCTTCTGGGGCTTCCCATGGGTCGGCACGGTCGGCGTGCTGATTTACCTTGCCGGTTTGCAGCAAATTTCCAATGACGTGTACGAAGCGGCTGAACTCGATGGCGTGGGACCGATTCGTCGTGTCTTTTCCATCGAACTGCCTCTGATCATGACGCAGGTACGTATCAACCTGATCTTCATGACCATCGGCACGTTGACTGCCTACGAATTCTTCCTCATCCTGCTTGGCCCCGCTGGTGGTCCGGGCAACAAGGGGATGGTTCCCGGTTTGTACATGTATCAAAAAGCCTTCCTCTCCGGCCGCTTCGGTTATGCCTGTGCGTTGGGGATGGTGCTGTTCATGCTGGTGTTGTTACTCACCATCATTTACCAGCGCTATGTGAAGGTTGAGAAGTAGAACCGCTTGCGGTTTAGCGCGATTTAAAAATTCAAAATCCGAAATCAGAGATAATCATGAGTACTGCCCGGCCTACAAAACTCGGTGAAGCCCCCAAATACGCCATTGTGCTGTTTGTGTTGTTCTTCGCCTTTTACCCGTTGTTCGTGATGTTCTGCATCAGTTTCAAATCCAATGAACAATTCCAGGCCAACCCATGGTTCTTCGACGCACCCAGCGAGTGGCATTGGGAAAACTGGGCCGTGGCCTGGGGCATCGTCAAGAACTACATCGCCAACTCCATCGTCACCGCCGTCATCTCCGTGGCCATCGGCATGGTCATGGTCGTGCTCACCAGTTACGTCCTGGCCCGCTATCGGTTCAAAGGTCGCAACATCATTTACTACGGCATTATCGCGTCGATGTTCCTCCCCGGCACGGCTGCAACCTTGGTCACCTTGTTCTGGCTGATCCGATCGATGGGCCTGGTCAACAGCTTATGGGCCATCATCATCGTCAGTTCCGCAGGCGGACAGGTAGCGGGCATTTTCATTCTCAAGCAGTTCATCGAAGACATCCCCAAGGAACTCTTCGAGTCTGCACAGATCGACGGCGCAACGCACCTTCGCCAAATCACCACCGTGGTCCTGCCGTTATCCGGTTCGATTTTGGCAACGGTCGCCATCATGAAATTCCTGGGTGTGTGGAACAACGTGATGCTGCCCCTGGTGGTGTTGCGTGATGATGAGAAACTCACGATCCCGGTCGGACTCTTACGACTGGAGGGTGAGTACGTCAAACAGTGGGGCGAGATGATGGCCGGCTACGCCATCGCTTCAATCCCACTGGTGATCATGTTCCTCTTCACCATGCGCTGGTTCGTCAAGGGGCTTGCTGCCGGTGCCATTAAGGGCTAAGCGGTCACCACCATCCCAACAATCATCAACTGCACGCCGCAACTCGGCGTGCAGTTTTTATTTGGTGATGAAACTATGTTGGCGTGCGATGCCTTGCAAATGAACGGTCATGTGTGAGACCCAGCTGAGTGGTCGGACGATGACTTGTTATATATTGCATTTTTCACTCAAGTGTCGCGTGGACGTGTGACGCGCGAGCTGTCAGTTCACGGCTTTGAAGACGCACGCAGACATGAGCGCGCCAGACGCTACATTTGAGTGAAAATTGCAATAAGACTCGGTCAAGATAACCGGGCGATGTGTATATAGCCGAGCCATCTTGGCTCGGTTGCCTCGAAACAAAGTCACCCAATTCACTGCAACAGACCACGCATTTTATGAGCATCAATCACGATTTCTGGTTTTGCCTGTCGCACGGATCATCGAGTTTTTAAAACAAGATCATTGACTTGTACGGCAATCAGAATAGAATCACTAGTCAGCAGTACTGATGTACTAAAAAATGGAGAAGTCATGCGATCAACCCGTGGATTTACCCTCATTGAATTGCTGGTTGTGATTTCGATTATCTCGCTTCTCATTGCCATTTTGTTGCCAGCTTTGGGCAATGCGCGCAAGGCGTCGCAGTCGGTTGCCTGCCTGAGTCAGTTGCATCAGATGGGGATTGCTGCTGCGATGTATGCCGGGGATTTTCAGGACACGGTGTTACCTGCATTCCCAAGGTATTCCAAGCGGGCGCTGAGTCACAATCCACCGGGTAGTGGCAGTTGGGCTTTTGCGCTTTGTCGTTACATGGGGCGCGATGAGATCAAGGGGTTTTACAACTTGGAAGATGCCAAGCCGTTTATTTGTCCGACCATGCCCACGCGTATTGGCTATGGGCATAATCTGCAGGGCATGGGTTGGGGGACAACCAAGAATGATGTGGTGGTCGGTTACGTACGAACCGCAGACATTCTCCAGCCGGGGTTGATGGTCCATTTGATTGATAGTTACAGCTACACATCTGCGGACCCGACCGCCTGGGGGGCATGGCTGCCGCATGTCCGTTGGCCGGGTCTGGTGCTTGATACCTTGCCTGACATTCGACATCCCAGCGACTCAGCCAACATGCTTTTTGCTGATGCGCATGCTGCCAATAACCCTGAAATCCCCGTGGATATCAGCAGTGTTTCACCTCATTGGCAACAGTGATTTTTCCACTTGTTTTTCACCATGAACCGTTACTCGGAGAGTTTTATGTTTCGACGTTGTCTCTTGTTGGTCTTACTGTGTTTGTCATTTGTCTGGCCTGTCATGGCTCAGGATGGCAAGCCGGCGTTTAACCAATCGCTTGAAGGTTCGACTGCGCGCAAGCAACTGCTCCGCGGGTTCACCGTCGGTAGAATGCGTGAAAGCTCGATCGACAAAGCTGCCAACAAGTGGCATGCCAACCATGTCCGTTACATGATCCGAACGCAGTTTCAGGCACGTGTCCAGAAACTCACCTATCAACAGAGTTGGGAAAAAATCATCAACGATCTGCCCGGTGAATTGGATCAATGCAAGAAGCTTGGGATGACCGCGGTACTTTGTCTCTTTGAGTTACCCAATGACAATGCGCTGAACTATCCCAGGGGACGCGAGAAACTCACCGCATTCTGGAACGATGATTCCAATCGCAAGTTACTCATCAAGTGTTGGCAGCAAATCGCTCAAATCTGTCAAGACCGTGATCAGGACATCTGGTTTGAAATACTCAATGAACCCCTGGATTGGCAGGACTTCCCCAAGCCTCCCAAACACTGGCGTTCCTGGGCACAGCAGGCCATCAATGCCATCCGTCAAATCGACAAGAAGCATCCGGTCGTCATCGAAGTCGGCCCCGGCGGTTTATGCTGGGCGTTTAAGGATTTTGAGCCATTGGAAGATGATTACATCATCTACGCAACACACCAATACCAGCCGCATCAATACACTCATCAGGGGATCAAAAACATCAAGCAGACGGATCTCAAACAAGCCTATCTTGACATGCACCAACCCTGGCCTGGTGAATATTCAGATACCGGCGGGGGGTGGTGGGATAAGAGTCGGTTGCGCACCGAACTCAAGCCGTTGATTGACTTTCAACAAAGACACAAGGTGCGTATTTACATCAGTGAATTCAGTGCGATCAAGTGGGCGCCGGATGCTGAAAAATACCTGCGCGACAGCATCGAACTCTACGAGGAACTGGGTTGGGATTGGTCCTACCATGCCCTGGATGAATGGCCGGGTTGGAGTCTGGAACACACGGATGCCTTTGACACACCCCAGCAAGCCAAACGTTCTGAAACACCAACCGAACGTGCCAAGGTCGTCAAGCATTTTATGGATCGAAATCTGAGGGACGAGTAAACGAACTTACCATCTCAAGTTCGTTGAGAACGTGTCGGTATGATGTTTACGGAGTTAGACGCCTGGATTCCTGGCGTACCACGCGATGCCGCATATTGCCTTTGATCATGCCTTCGTCAAGCAGGGTGATCGCTTTGTGGAACAACCCCAACTGATCCATCATCCAATTGGTGATGTTGGCTCGGTGCATCAGCTTCAGATCGCGTGACGCATGGATATGTCTGAAAGAGACGATGGGCATGTCCCCGAGCATATCCAGCCAATCATGCTGGGCAAGGACATAATTCAGATACTGATCCTGCGGGCAGATCACCGCGTCATACTTCCCGCTGGTGAGCATCGGCCCAATCACCTGTGCCCGTTGGGCAGCCAGTGTGAAATCACCATCCTGACATTGGTTGATAATTTGTAATACCGGTTCCCCAGCGATAGCAAGTCCCTTGATCACAGCATGTTTCTTGCACTGATCCGAGATCGCATTTTTCAATTCATCAAACGTCGGGATCGCAACCGGATCACAGATCACCATGATGTTCTTGCATTGTTTGCTTGCCAGAAAATCCACCATTTCACGCCCGGCTTTGTCATAGTCATGCACCACCGCAGGTGCGTTGACACCGGGAATCAAACGATCAACGAGTACCGTCGGGATACGCTTGACGACCTGGCTCAAGTAATCCGTATTGTCATCATTATCCACTGGCCAAAGTAGCAGGCCGTTGATGCCGTTGTCGATCAGATGGTCAATGATCTGTTGTTCACGCCGCGAATCGTTGTCTGATGTTTTGACCACGCAGAAGTTCGAGCGATCTTCCATCGCCTGTTCCAGACCACGTTGCAGCGTCACCGACGCCAGGCTGTGATACGGCTGAACCAAGGCGATCCAATGGGCGGTAGTCGCACAATCATCAGGCGTTAGAACCTTGACGCCGATGCCGTGTTGGGATTCGACAATCCGCTCAGTTTCCAACTGCTGGATAGCACGTTGGACGGCATTATGGCTTAAACCAAGGGATTTTGAGAGCTGGCGAATCGAAGGCAGCAGCGAATTGGCCGGATACTCACCATGTTTGATCCGCTGCTTGATGAGTCGGGCAGCTTCCAGATACAACGGGGATCGGCCCGTGGCGATCGTGGGCATTGGTGATTCGGGTTGTTCTGTCGGTTTCACGCGTTGGACTCGTCAGACGGATCGAATGAATGCAAAACATCATTTTATCAATTACCCGATCACGTGCATGATTTGAGCCAGAACATCAGCGATTGAATCGTCTCTGTCTTGTTGCCAATCTCTTTCCACGGCAGCTTCATGATCATCTCCGGCTGTGGTGTAAAGCCACGTTTGTTCCAGAAGACATCATGTGGGCGATACCCCACAGGTCGTCTGGGATCTTGCTCCTCCCGGATCACCGCAGCAAAAGCGAGATAGTCAAAGTTCTGTTTCAGTGACTGAGCATGCGCTTCACGCTCATCAAAAAAGCGATGACCGATTCCCTGCCCCCGGTAGGCTGGCAACAAGACCGACTCCCCAAAGTAGAACACCTTGGCGGGATCGATTTTTAGTTCAATGAAAGGTTGCTTAAAGGCGTCGGTTTCATCGGCAAGCGGTAGGGCGGTTGAGGCACCGACAATCGCATCGCCGTCCATCGCAAGCACGATGACGCTTCCCGGTGATCGAACATATTGCTTGATGTATTGCTGCTCGTAGGCCATGTCTCCGTCATACAGATACGGGAACTCACGAAACACCGCGATGCGCAGTTTTGCCAGATCCGCAGCATGTGATTCTGCTTCCTTGCCAAACACACACTTGACCTGATCGACTTGCGGCATTGAAACCTCCGTATGGCTAGCATGTTCGTCCGGGCAGTTTAGCACAGTCAGGTAAGCCACTCACCTGTGAAATGCACACTTACCCCAACTCAGACAATGCAAAAACAATCTTTTGTAGCTATCATTTGGTATTCATGTCCGATTTTAAAAGGCGGCGAAGGTGAGTAAACGGTCCACAGGCTCCAAAAAAACGGGTTCAACCAAGTCATCAAACAAGAAGTTGTCCTCCATCTATGACTTGGCCAAACAGACTGGCTTATCCACCAGTACCATCAGTCGCGTGCTCAATCAACGCGGTCGCATCAGTGAGAAAACCCGACTCCAGGTTTTGGCGGCTGCCCGTGCTGCCGGATTCAAGCCCCGCGCTGCCGTCCGTCGGAGTACTGTCGCGCTGGTTGTCGACCGCATGCGTTATGCCATCTACGGCGGATTCGTGCCCATTGCCCTATCCCAACTCATCTGTGAGATGGCGCACTATGACATCACCGCAGAGATCTATACCGAAGATAATGTCGATCAACTGGGAACGCGCTTTGTCGATGGTGTGATTGCTTTGACATGGGATCAGCAGACGCTGGAGAAACTCCAAAGCCTGGAGTCCGTGCCGGTGGTTCTGGTTAACCGACAAGGCGTGGACGCGTTTAGCAGTGTTGCAACGGATCATGCGCTGGGTGGTCGCCTGGCAGGTGAACACTTCATTGAAAATGGCCACAAGAAAATCGCCTTCATCGCTGAAGAGGATGACTGGGGATTTGAACAGCGTGTTGCGGGTTTGCGTGCTGCCATGTCGGATGCAAATATTCCCCATGAGAACCTGCTCATCGGCGTGACCAACCACCAACCATTGCATCAGACACTCACCGAGTTGCTGGATAACCAACCCACGGCATTGGTTATCGGTGGCGAAGACCTGACCATTCAGGCAATGCACGAGTTGACCACGCTCATGCATATCAAAATCCCAGGGGAGCTTTCTGTCATCGGCATGGAAGTTTCCTGCGTCTCGGAATTCGTCAATCCACCACTGACAACCCTGGCGCAACCTTTGGATCAACTGGCTTCGGAAGTACTCGCGCTGCTGCATGAAAGTATCAACAGCAACGATACGGCTCCGCGTCAGGTTATGATCGGCACAACGCTCATTCAGCGAAAGTCCGTCGCCCAGCCACACCAGTAAAGCAAACTGCCATCGCAATCATCGATCACGCTCTAACTCTCAGTGACACTGATACTGCTGCATGAATTTCTGGGTAACTATCAGTTCAAGCAGGATTGCTTTTGTTTTCTCACATGCAATGATTGCGATATGAGTATTGCACCATCTACATCGTCATCCAACCAGCACCTTGATTTCATTGAGCAAGCCATTGCCGATATGCGTTATGAAACTGCACGTCGGCATTGTGAGTTGACACATCACTCAGGGCAGATCAGTGATTTGGACTATCACCGTTTGCTTTTTGAAGTGGGGATTGGTTTGGCAGATATGCCGATTTCGCTTGCTGCCATCGAGCAGTCGGATGCCAGTGCGTTTGAACATGCCCTGATGCAGATGCGCTACTTCGGTCGGTTTAATAACACCGGCGCTTACCGCACATCCATCGAAAAGTCGCAGGGCTATACGCAGTTTGAATACGTCAAAATGATGTCGGAGAAAATGTTTGAGTGGTATGAAAAAGCACACGCATTGGCACCGACTCAGGATGATCATGATCGCATTGATGACTACGCGGTGATGTATGTTGATGCGGACTTGCCGTCATCCATCAAGCAGCGTTTACTCTCCCGCAAGAAACAAAAACATGAAGTCACAAAGCCTGTCACTATTGTGAAACAAACCGGCCAGATCACAGGCAGGATTTTACTTGAAGACAATCAACCCGCAGCCCATGTCCGCGTGGTCCTGGGGTTGGAGATGGATTATAAGCCCATCGATGCGCTGTCCTACTTTTCGTCAGACATGCATTACGCCCCCAGGATCGGCAAGCTTGAAAGTCTGCAAACCCAGACCGATGCGGATGGTCACTTTGCGCTTCAACAGGTTCCCGTCGGATGTCATGCATTTTTAGCTGTTTGCCTGGACCCCAATGTTCATGCCAATTGCACACGGTTTGTTGCCAGAGATATCACGGTGCATGCGGACCGTGCAACACATCTGGATCGACAGATCAAGCCCTGGGAAAGTGCGCCGCCCAAGGCTTTGCCGGTGGATTTGCCGACACTACCCAAGCTCTGGAAAGCGCGTTCGAGTATCTGGGAGCGAATTGGTCATGCGACTTTGCGCAACGATTTTGCTTATGACTTCCCGCGTCAGTTGGTGACACTGGATTGTCCATCGGAACTCCAGGAAGAGCAGGTTGATCCGGAGTCGATCTTCGTTGTGGATACCCAATCACCGGATCGCCCGCAGCTTTGTCAGTTGGCCGATGGCAAGGTGCTTTGCATGACCAGTCTCAATGCCTACGCTGTCAAACGTCTGGTGATCTACCGACGCATCAGCGGGGAACAACCTGCTTCCAATATTGCACGCCCGACGCATCTGTCGCTGGAGATCGAACCAAACCAGCATCGCCTTGTCATCGACACACAGACCGCTGCCTTTGCCATTCCCTATGATTCACAACAAATCACCGGCCCACTATTGGCCATCCAGGGACAGGACGGCAAGTGGCGTGGGCAAGGTCGATTCAATCTCGATGCCGGATTGGAAGTGGTTCACCAACAGACACAAATCATCGAGCAGGGCTTTGTTCGTGCGCAGGTTCACGTGACCTATCAACTCAGTGATCAATCACAATTCATCTACACGTTCACAGCCTATGACGGTGAACCGACCTTGCTTGCTCACGAAGTGATTCAAACCAACGCAGTCTCGGAGAGCGGTTTTGAACTGACCATGCCCGACTGTCTTGGCGGACGCGGTTACCTGCATTGGATCGGCGGGAATCGTGGCAGGAGTTGGGAAAACCTCAATGGTGATCAGGATCGACTTTTAGCCCGTCTGCAGGAACAGACCCCATGGTGGATTCCGCCCCAGGGCTTTGCCTATGCCATGACGCCCAAGTGTCTGGAGGAGGATGATTTTATTGCGGTCTTTACCATTCGACGTGGTGAATGGAAGGATGAAGATTTCGATAAGATTTCACACGGCCCGGTGGATGGCAACCGTGAACTGGATTGGCCGTATCCCGAAATGGTGGGTTCGACGATCTCCATGATCACCGCCAATTACACTGCTCCGACGAATGAGTCTGATGCAAAGGTCGCGTTCCGTTTCCCCATGTTCAAGGGCGAACGCTACTGGGGCATTGCAGTCTCTGAGCGTGATTTAAACGATGGTGTCCACAAACATCTCTCCGAGTTGCAACACAAGAACTCCTCGCCGCGACTGGATGACTTTTATCGTTGGCAACTGGATGTCCCGGATCAGCATCAGCGGCCGATGGTCTGGGGGCTGGACAAACGTATTCTGGAGATGCGAAAAACCCGTGATTTGCCCGCATTCAAGCATGCATGGGACTACGTTGAGAAACATCCTGGTAAACCCGGTTATGGTGGTTTGTCATTCCTGCTTGAGGCTGATCCCCTGATCGCCTGGCAGACGAAAATGCAATTGCTCGCCCAGGCTCCCATTCGATCGCGAATGGCATTGCTCGGTAGAGAATACGCGGACATGTATTCACCAGTGGGGGCACGCAATCTTACACCATGGTGTGAGGAGTATGACGCATTGGTTGGCAGTGGCGTCTTTACCGATGATGAAGAACGCCAACTCCGCCAATTCTACATGCTCATGGGACACCTTCACCGCACACGCGATTTTATGAACTGGAACTACGGTTCACGCAATGCCAATTTCGAAGCTGACCGCGTTGATGTGGTTGGCACGGTGGGGCTTGTCTTTCGTGGCAATCCGGATGCCGATGACTTTGTCGAACATGCTATCGAACAAACGCAGCGTGGGATGAAAGCCTACTGCACACCTGCCAGTGGCCGATGGTATGAAAATCCTGCGTGTTACTATCTCCATGCCATGAAGTGTCGCCTGCATGTTCTGATTCGCCTGGCGCAGCATGGCTTGATTGAACCCTCCCAAATCGAGTTGCTCAAAGAACTGCTGGGCTGGGGCATTCTCTTGCTCACACCGCCAATCCCGCAAACCTACCCGCAGATGGCTTTGCCTTGCGACGATCAGACATTTCAAGAGTTGCAAAAAGTTCGACGTGTGGCTCCGATTGGTGACCATGCATCGCTTGGCAGCGAAATCCCCGAACACTGGGCGATCATGGCGGACTACTTTGACCAAAGTGATCCTGAATTTGCAAACCAGTTGCGCTGGGCATTTGTCAATGCCTCAAGCCCCGGAGATAACCACGGCGATATCCCGTTATACCTGTCTCATCCGCATGTGGCAGATACAGGTGTGGACCATCTGCCGACGTTAAACAGTCGCGTACTCGAAGGCTTTGGCAGTGTCTTTCGCGATCACTTCAATACGCCCAACGAGTTTTACCTGCTCTTTAAACTCGGACCCGGCGGGTATCGCTATCACCGCACCGAAGGCAGCATCATTCTCTTTGTCGATGGCAAGCCGCTGATTTATGACGGCGGGGAAGACGGCGAAGCCTGGCGTCATTCGACGTTGTCATTCTTTGATACACACATGCCGTTGGCACCGGGACACATTACTGAATTTGCAACACTGCCCAATTTGCAATTCTCCAAGGGCGTCAATCCCAAGGCGATCCACCCAGGAGAGCCGGACTTTCTTAATGATGATTGTCGGCATGAGTTGGTCGACGTTGCCTTTGAGCGCTTTAACTGCAAAGACCCGGTCAACGCACGCAGTGTCTGGTGGATCAAGGATCAGTACGTGTTGATGCATGACGATCTGCATCTTGATCCGACCATCCCATCGCATTGGCATCTGCAGGTGGTCGGCCAATCCGAAACGCGCATTGCAGACGGTGATTACCGCTTCGTCGGACGCTTCGGCACGGACTTGCAGGTGCTCTTGCCCGACCAGAGCTTTGTCGATGAACAGGTGATGGACAACACCTTGAACCTGGGGACCGCTGAGAAAAACCGTGTCCCATTTTCCATGCGACACTTGCAGGTCTCAGCGGAGAAGGCACAACATTACACCGCCATTCTCCGACCGTTAGGTTCACGTCAACCGGTTAACGCATCGCTGATCAAACATGGTGAACAAGTCGTTGGCACGCACGTTGTCGGTGACGGCATTGATGATTACCTGTTACACAACCGTGAGACAGCCACGGTCGATTGGGATGGATTGCATTTCGTCGGAACCGATGGGGCGATGCTCAAGCGGGGGGACGTGACACACCTGATGCTCATGGCTGTGGGCGAGATCACCGCAAGCAATGTCACGATGATATCCGACGGACCTACAGTTGAGTTGACGGTCGGTCCGACCTTACAGATCAGTGTTATGGGGCCGGGGCAAGTTACGGTGACACTGGATGGGAAAACACATCAGGTTACTGGTGGCGATCAACTCAAGACGTTGGAGCTGTAATACAACTTGACACTTCGTTATTCCCGCGCCCCCGGAAGGCGGGAATCCAGTGGCATTCTGTGATCACTTGCAAGTCCCACTGGACTCCCGCCTGCGCGGGAGTGACGGAAGATAAAGACTCATTCCTGGCTATGTTTTGACTCAGATGCTTATTATTACGACACGTTGGCGGTCAGTGTCCATTGATCACCTGTGACGAATTTCAGCTTCAGGACTTTACCCGTGAGCACCTGCGTGTTGCCTTGCGGGTCGGTGAGATTCACATCGGTGTCCCACGGGTTTGCCAGCGACATTTGCGTGTCGCGTAGGGCGCTGAGTTTGATTTCCTGCACGACATAGTCCTGACGGCTGGCGGTAACGGTGACACCAAACTCGGTGGGCATCGGCTGGAAACTGCATGTTTTCCAGTGTCGCGGGACGCCGGGCATGATCTGCACGACACCTCGGCGGGTATGCAGAAGCATTTCCTGAATCGCAGCGACCGCACCGAAGCCGGCATCAAGTTGCATGATCTCTTTGCGGTCACCTTTGCCGTGATAGGAACCGCCCATGATGCTGATGCCACAGGCTTCGATGTCGTGAAGCGTGCCATGTCCCTGGTTGGTGAAGATGCGTTCCCAGATTTCAAGCAACAACTCCGCAGCGATGCCGTTGTGTATGCGACTTTGGATCATGCTTGCCCAGGGCACACACCAGCCACTCCAATATCCCATGCCCCTGGCGACCCATTTATCCAGTGAGTTGCGGACGACGTTTTGGTATTGCTCATCATCGACATCAATGGTGTCGAAGGGCGCGATGCTGCCCAGATGCGAGTGGTGGCGGTGACTTTCTTGAAGGTCTTGGTTTTCCCAGAGCGCAATGGTTTGAAAATTGTGGTTCTGCACAGTCGTGATGCGGGGCAGGTTCTGCTGGATGTCCGCCCATGCCGGATCGTGTGCGAGATTCAGTTGGTCCGCTGCCTGCTGGAGGTCTTCAATGAGTCGGTGGATGGCAGCAAGTTGGAAGCTGGCATCGCGTCCCCATGCATTCATTTCTGCACCGTTGTACTCGGGACTCACGGAGACGGGCAGGTGATATAGCCCATCGGTTTTTTCGAGCATGGCTTGATAGACTTTGAACGTGCCGACCATGAAGGGATAGACTTTTTCGCGGAGATAGTCCCAATCTGCGGTGTAGCGCACGTAGTCGAACATCATCATGGCCATCCACGCGCTGCAGGCATGGTCGATGCAACCGGTCCAGAATCCGCCCATGCAGACACAACGGTCATCCACCGCGTGGGGCATCATGATCCCGTCGTCAATCCCAACAAACAGACGGGCGTTTTCTCGGAGTGTGTCTTCCCACGAGAAGATCAGATCGAAGATCGGCCGCAGATGCGAGAGTCGGTTCCCACGGTAGGCAGGCCAATAGCACATCTGCACGTTGATGTTAAAGTGATAATCGCTGGACCATGGGGGCAAAGTATAGTCTTCAATCCACGGGCCCTGGAGTGTGCAGGCAATGCCATCGGGTTGCGAGCTGCATGCGAATTTGTACATGCCATAGTCATAGAGAAACTGCAATGTCTCGTTGGGCAAATCGAGTTGGGGGATGTCCTGCCAATAGCTTTGCCACCAGGCTTGGTTGGCTTCTTCGAGTGCAGGTAAACCCTGGGCGATGGCTTTGAGCAGACCTGCCTGAACTTGTTGACGCATTTGGTCGACGGTCTCGCCTCGGCAGTTCGTTAACCAGAGTGTCTTGCCGGTGAACTGGTATCCGACGGCGATGCCAGGATCGTTGGGGAAGGGCTGAATGAATCCGCCGAAGGTTGGATCGTCGATGTGGGTCGGTTCGTCGAAGCTGATGTCTTTGAGCTGATCACCGGTGGTGACGTAGGCCGGTTGGTTGAGGCATTGGCTGTACATCGTCGGATCATCAAAGATGATGGCAGCGAGTTGTTGCTCCATACTCAGCGTGATCGTGATGTTTTTCTCGACACCTTGATGCGTGCAGGTGATGGTTGCGATGCCGTTTGCCAGATCAAGTTTACCTGCGATGAGTTGGCAGTCATCTGAAAGTTGAATGTCCACGCGGCCGACGGGGATAACGCTGGGGCGGTGAGGCTGACCGGGTTGGTTTTCGGTGTCAGTGACAAACAGGGCGCGGAGAGAGGCTTCATCGTTGGCTTCCAGATGTTTGCGGATGTCAGCAAAATTCTGACAGGCTTTCCATGTCATCCCGCCACGATGATCCCAGAGGTCCGCCCGACCAATGGTGATTTTCAGCAGGTTGTCCTGGCCCCAGATCATCAGACCGGTGGTCGCGTTACCCAGGAGAAGACCGGTGTGCGTGCGGGGGAGCGGGAACTCCCAGTGAGCGGTGGAAAGTTGCATATGCGTTGTCCTAAAGGGAAGCTGGTTTAAGTGCAGGATCGCGTGACTGAAGCATCCTAGCAGAGACGGGCAAGGTGACTATCCATGAAAGACGTCAGGATGTTCAATATTCCGCGATCGAAGATTGACTTTTATGAAAATGCCAATATTGTATACAAAATAAATCATTCATAACACGAGACAGGTTGGCAAGATGATCGAGAAATTCATAGTCAGTCGGGATGACAGCATTTACCAGGCTTGGCCCGACGTGGCGTTGCTGGAGTCGGGGAAGATGGTCTGTGTGTTCAGCACGTGTACGCATCACTTCAATCGCGCGTTTACGCAGATCGTCTGTGTGGAGTCGGATGATCGTGGCAGGACGTGGTCTGAAAAAAGAATGATCAGCGAGCCACTGACCAAGCGTGAGTCCAGTGAACCGCATTGGAATTGTGCCCGCATCACTGCGCTGAATGACGGGCGACTGGTCGTGGTCTGTGATCGCATTCGAGGCGGTCATGAAGGCGCGGACGGTGAGCAGAGTAACTGGCTATGGTTCAGTGATGACGAAGGTCAGACATGGAGCGAACCCGTTGCGACACCGGTGGAAGGGATCGTTCCCGATCAACTGATCGAACTCAAACTCAAGCCGCAGGCAGGGCGTTGGATGCTTGCTGCACACAAGGCGGCGTTGCAGGACGATGGCAGTCGACTCTGGAAAGAGCGTGCCTGGTACAGTGACGATCAAGGCCAATCATGGGAAGGACCGTTTGTTGTTGCAGCACAGAAAGACCTGATGCTCTGTGAAGGCAGCATTGTCGAAATGACCACCGGCGAGTTGGTCTGCCTCATGCGGGAAAATTCTGCACGCGGGTTGGATGTCTACCGCGCGATCAGTCGCGATGGCGGTAAGACATGGGGCGATCTGGCAACACTGCCGTTATCCGGTTGTCATCGACCGGTTGCTGGTGTTCTCAAGAGTGGGCATATCCTGGTGACCTACCGTTATCTGCAAGGTGGGGCAGGCATGATCGGGTGGGGGGCTCAGAACATGTTTGCTGCCATCATGGATCGCGCGTCCTGCCTGGCACCAGATCGGCAGCAGGCCAAGTGTCGGATCATGCCCCTGGACTTTGATCGCAGTGAACATGCAGACCTGGGCTACACCGGCCACGTTCAATTTCCCGATGGCGAAATCTATGTCGTCAACTACATCAACGACGACGCCCCCAAGGGCCACATCCGTGGTTATAGCTTCCGGGAATCGGATGTGATTCTGCCGGGGTGAGGGTTGGCATTGATATTTGAAAATTAACGGATGCGTATGGCCCTTTCATACGACCAGTTGCATTTTTGACCGTCTTTTTGAATGACACGTACTGAATACTTGTACCGTCCTTTTTCTAGTGTGTTGGAACTTATCATATGCTCCATGACATCTGCATTAAGGATATCCTGTCCGACAATGATCGTTCCATTGCATGAAATCTCAAAGCCTGCTAGCTCATCGGTAGCGACACCATTGGGGAGTAATCGCCAATAAAGCTTGTATGTTTTGCTGCCATCGTCATTCTTTGTTGTCTTGATTGAGAAGTACGGAGCAGTGAAGTGAATGCCCGGTTGTAGAACAGAGATGTAAGCACTACGTCCTTGTCGGTCATACTGATCGACACCCATGACATGGACAACATGTTCTTGTTCAGGATCAAGTTTGAATATGTGTTGGGTTTCTTGTGTCGCGATGAGTTCTGATTTAATCGAGCCGTATCCATTTGTTTTAGGGCTGGTCGATTGAATCAGATAGTTCATAGCATCTTTGGTTTGCTCCCATTTGATCAGCACATGTTCTGGTTTATCTTCGAGCCATTGATAACTGAGGTTGTTGGGTTGCCTTGGGGGGCTTCCAGGTGGCGTGTCTCTGACATTGACTTGACCACCGCCAATACTTTCAAGCGAAATAAAGCCATATTTCGTGACAGCTTTGACATGGTATTGATGAAGTGAATTCAAGGGTACGTTTTTAAATACCCACTGTGTTTGAGTAGCAGGGCACTGTGTTTCATCAATTAGTCGTTTGTTACGATCAAAAATCTGAAAGCCTTTGAGCCTGTCGATCTCAGGATGCTCCCATGTCAGTGTGACAATGCCAGGTTGGGTGTAATCGTGAACAGCTTTGAGATTTTGTACACGCTCCACATATGAGCCGGGGATGAAGACCTTGACTTTTTCGGTGGGTTTGGCATCGCGGACACTCCAGGTAAGTTGCTCTTTGGGGCGGGCGGTGATCCAGCAATACCATGTGTCATCGAAGGCTGAGTGAATCTTATGCTTTTCACTGGTGATATCACGGCCGACTTTTTTATGCGTTCGGGTATTTTTGCCATTGTCCTCCGCAATGCTCAGCCAATATGAATCAGTGTATTGATCGTCGTCTTTGGCTTTGTCCCATGACCATTGCAGATAGCGGTTTTCACCTTCCGTGATGAGTTGTACTTTCAGACCTGTAGGGGTTGGTGTAAAGGGTTTTATTTTTGGCTTGGGTATCTTGGTGATAAACGGATAAGAAAGTAGAACCTTGCCATGGTTATCTTGAATTTGAATTTTGTACTCAATGCGCAGATCGACAACGATCTCACGTTTGTGAAAAAAATTGCACCAGTGATTGTCTTTATCACCGAGTTGGATTTCATCGGCCAACTTGTACTCAGTCATATCTGGATATTTGTAAAGCAGCACTGCTTTGGTCGCGATAGGGCGATCTTTTTCCGGAAGTTTGGATTTTCTGGCCCACCAGTTAACCCCGATACCATCGTCTTTAAAGTACATGGTGAGTTGGTCGGATTTCAGAACGATCTGAGCTTGAGTCGGTGATGATGTCATGGCGTACATCAATGTCATCACGGGAAGAATGAATACAAAGTGATAACACAGTCTTGGCTGATTGGACATCATTGATCCCTCCAGAGTATCAAACGATAGAATGATCTGTTTGAGTACTGATCTTACTCGGTCTTCCAACTCGTATCCATGCGATGATCATGAAGAAAACATGGTGACATTTATGTCCTAGTTCGCAAGATATGAAAATTAGGTAGTTTACACTAAATTTGGGTTAGACTGCCTAACCGACTTGCATCGCCAATTACTTCCTGTTATATTCTTTCGTGTTGAAACAATTTCATCACAAAGAAAAAAGGAGAGCGTTGTGACTTTGGCTCCAACGCCCCCCGACATCTCAATTGACAGTCTGTCGTTATCCGAGGAAACTCCACGGATGACGGACGATTTTTTTGCCAAGTATGGTTTTCGGATTTTGCGTGCGATGCGCAAGATGATCCGGGCTGTCGACATTCACTCCCGCAAACTCAACACCGAATTCAAGATCACGGCACCGCAGATGATCTGCCTGTATTCACTGATGCAGGATGGGCCGATGACCTTGTCGGCTTTGGCTGAGTCGGTGAGCCTGAGTGCTTCGACCACCAACGGGATTGTGGATCGACTTGAGAAGAAAAGTTTACTTGTCCGTCAGCGCGATCATGTGGACCGCCGCAAGGTATACCTGCATATCACTGACACGGGCAGAGAACTCACGACCCAGGCGCCGGCACTGCTTCAGGATCAGTTGTCCGACGCCTTACAGCACCTGCCGGAGTTAGAGCAGGCTGCCATTGCCTTGTCACTGGAACGGGTGGTGGAGTTGATGGGTGCAGGTCACCTGGATGCCTCGCCACATCTGGTCCCCAATGATTCGATTGAACCCCAAAAGGAGGCCTAGCTTTTCAGACAACGGGTACATGTTCATCAAGAGAGCATCTTGATTGACATATGACTGACTAGCGACGCACTTTTATCTCAAAACCCCCTTAATTCGATTTGATACACGTTGTATTGCAGCGCCAGAACGTTGCAGACTGTCTGCACCGACTTGATTTTCAGGTCGAATGTGAATGACGGTTTTCCATCGAAATTTTTTTCTGACCCCGTGTTGCCAACCTTTAAAGAGAGGAACCGGCCATGCCAGACATTGAATCCAACTTTTTAGACACCACCACTGTTTCTGATGTGCTTGATAATGTGCAGGATAACGACCTGCTCCAGTCACTTGCCGATGTGACCGTCCCAAGAGCACTCAAGGAAGAAACCCCGCCGGAAGATTTAGCTCATCGTCAATTTGAAGACGCAGAGTTCTGGCGTCGTTTTGCGCCCTATGCCGACGTGTCACGCGAAGAGTTTCTGGACTACCGTTTCCAGAACAAAAAGAGCGTGCAGAATGTGGATCAATTGGCTGATCTGCTTGACGGTGTTGCTGATCCCAAGTTCATCCAGGACGTGAAGACTGGTCTGGATCAGGCGCCGATGAACATGCGCATTTCGCCTTACCTGCTGTCTCTGATTGACTGGGACGAGCCGTACCGCGATCCGATCCGCATTCAGTTTATCCCGGTTGCTTCCAGTCGCATGCCGGATCATCCCAAACTCGAGCTTGACTCGTTGCACGAACAGGATGACTCCCCGACACCGGGTTTGGTGCATCGTTACCCGGACAAGGCTTTGTTCCTGCCGCTGGATGTTTGCCCTGTGTACTGTCGTTTCTGCACGCGGTCTTATGCCATCGGTGGCGACACCGACATGGTTGACAAGGTGAGTTACTCACCCAAGAGTGATCGCTGGCGCAGCGCCTTTGCATACATCGCATCGCGTCCTGAACTCGAAGACATCGTCATCAGTGGCGGTGACATGTTCATGATGCCTGCCAACAAGCTTGAAGAGTTAGGCATGACGTTGCTTGCCATCCCGCACATCCGCCGCATCCGTTTTGCCTCCAAGGGTCCAGCCGTGATGCCGATGAAGATTCTTTCGGATCAGAAGTGGTTTGATGCGCTTTGTCGTGTCGTGGACAAGGGCCGTGAGATGGCCAAGGAAGTCTGTCTGCACACGCACTTCAACTCCACCAACGAGATCACCGACATCAGCCGCAAGGCCATGGACAAGCTCTTTAGACGCGGTGTCCAGGTGCGTAACCAGGCGGTGCTCATGCGTCGTGTCAATGACTCGTCGACCGAGATGACCAACCTGGTCAAGCAGCTGTCTTACATGAATGTCCAGCCGTACTATGTCTATCAGCATGACATGGTCCAGGGCGTTGAAGACCTGCGGACCACCGTGCGTCATACCATCGAACTTGAACGCCATGTGCGTGGTTCGACAGCTGGTTTCAACACGCCGATCTTCGTCAATGACGTACCCGGCGGTGGTGGCAAGCGTGACGTACACAGCTTTGATCACTATGACCCGATCACCGGCATCAGTGTCTATCGCAGCCCCGCGGTCAGCGACAAGGTGTATCTGTACTTTGATCCCCTGCACTTGCTGCCCGAAGAAGGCCAGGACCGTTGGAGCCGCGAATACGAGCATGAAGCGATGATCCGTGAAGCACTGTGTGCTGCCGATGCGCTGAAGCTGCAACGTGCTGTGGGGTAACTTCCCGTTATCGGAGGATCTTATTTGAACCGCCAAGACGCCAAGGACGCCAAGTTTAGAAAGAGCAAATCGCTTTTTGATATGGCGTTTGGAAAACTGTTTGGCTGTTCATTGATTCAATAGCATTGTAACTCTCTCCGACCTTGGCGTCCTTGGCGTCTTGGCGGTTAAAAAGTATGTCCCGCCAGGTCGTGAACCAGGACTATGAATAGATTTTTTTTAAATTCCTACCTGCTGTGGCTGGTGTGCTGTGCAGGTTTGCTCGTTGCGATGATCAAACCTGCGCACGCGCAGCCGACAGCAGACGAAAAACCGCTACGTGTCGCATTGACTGGCAAGTTTCCCCCGTTTAACTATTACAACGAGCAAGGGGAGTTGGCCGGCTTTGATGTCGATGTCGCCAATGCGATCGGAAAACGCATCGGCAGGGATATCGAATTTGTTGCTACCGAATGGGACGGCATTCTCGCTGGCCTGCTCGGTGGGAAGTTCGACACCATCATCGGCTCAATGGCAATCACGCCCGTGCGTGCCAGGCAGGTCAATTTCTCCAAGCCGTATTATCACTCCGGTGCACAGCTATTTGTGCATCGTGATAATCCTGCCCAGGTCTACAGCATCAATGAATGTGATGGCCTGAAAGTCGCAGCGGTGCTGGGTGAAACGTACCAGCAATATCTCGATCAAAATTATCCGAGTATCGAGGTGGTCACGCTCAAGAGTTCAGTGGAAATTTTCGAACTCCTCCAGCAACAACGTGTCACCGGTTTCGTCACCGATAAACTCGTCGGATCATGGCAGATCAAACAGGCGGATCGACCCTTCGTCCCTGTCGGTGGCATGCTCTACTCCGAAGACATCGGCATACCCGTCCGCAAGGATGACACCAAACTGCTCGAGCAGATCAATACCGCCCTGGATCAGATCAAGTCCGATGGCACGATGAAGAAAATTCATCAGAAGTACTTCGGCTTATCCGCGACGGTCAGCGGCTCAGGCAAGTCAACCATGTCCGACGCGGTGATCGCAAAGAAACTCATCAAGGGTTTTGCAGTCACCATTGCCATCGCGGTCGCGTCACTTGCCATCGGCTTTGTGCTGGCGATTCCTTGTGGTGTGATTCTCAATAAACCCAAAGGCAGCATGGTCATTCTCTATTGGCCGGTGCGAACCATCGTGGACTTTTTGCGTGGCACGCCGGTCCTCATCCAACTGCTTTTTGCATGGATGGGTTTGGGGCTCTCGCCTTTCACCGCTGCCATCGGCACACTGGGGATCAATGCCATGGCCTACATGGCTGAAGTCATCCGCAGTGGTCTGATGAGTGTGGATCAGGGGCAGGTCCTGGCTGCCAAAGCACTAGCCATGAATCGCATGCAGACCTTCCGACACGTGGTCTGGCCTCAGGCGTTTCGGGTTGCAATACCGCCATTGATGAACTGTGTCGTTGCATTGACCAAGGACACCGCATTGGTTGCGGTCATCAGTGTTTCAGAAGTCATTCGCGAAGCCCAGGCGATTATCAGCGTGACTTTTGAACCGACCAAGTATTACTTCATCGTGGCAGTGATGTTTTTTATCGTGACTTTCCCGCTGATGAAATTTGCAAGCATGCTCGAACGTCGCATCGCGCAGAGGGGGTTTAGCCGTGATTGAAATTCGTGATCTCATTTACACGTATCCCAATGCCGATGAGCCGGCACTCAAGCAGTTGTCCGTACAGTTCCCGCGGGAAAATGTCTTTGCAGTCCTTGGGCAAAGTGGCTCGGGTAAGACGACGTTGCTTAACTGCATCGCACGTTTTCTCACGCCCACGTCCGGCTCGATTCACATTGATGACAGGAACATCGCGGACATGACCGAGTTGGAATTTCGCCACACCCTTGGCGTGGTCTTCCAGCGTCTGAATCTTTTCCCGCATCTCTCGGTGTTGCGCAATCTGACTTTGGCGCCGGAGAAAGTGTTTGGCACAACGCTCTCCGATGCACGCAAGCAAGCTAGAGAAATGCTCGATCGACTGGGGATCGGTGACCTGGCGGATCGTTACCCCGCGCAAATCTCCGGTGGGCAGGCGCAGCGTGTTGCCATCGCCCGCGGGTTGATGCTTCAACCCAGTTACATGTTGCTGGACGAGCCGACGTCGGCACTTGATGCCCAGACCACGCAGGACTTTGCTGCCTGGTTGACCGAGCTTTCCAGTGAAACCAGTTTTATCATTGTGACCCATGACTTGCCGTTTGCCGAGATGGTCGCCTCGCATGGCGTATACCTTTCCCAAGGCGAAATTCAAGCGACCGGCAATGTCGCAGACATACTCCAACAGGTTCAACAACCCACATCATGACTGATACCACAACAATCGATATGCAGACTGACACCATTGAAAATATTGGACATTCCACCATTCAACATGGCAAAATGAATGACCGGGTTTACCTCATGAAACTCGATCCGACTGATCGACATGCATTGCCCGAGCAATTGATCGGACTGGCCAAAGAGCAAGGCTACTCAAAGATCTTCACCAAGATTCCCGGCATTGCGCGACAGGATTTTGCCAAAGCCGGTTTCGCGCTCGAAGCCTCCATCCCCGGTTTCTATCAGGACAAGGGCGATGCGCTTTTCATGAGCCGCTTCCTGGCAGACAAACGACGTAAGTCATCATACCTGTCACGCAACTGCGAAGTTCTCGAAGCCTGTCGCAGTCGTCGGCAGGGGGGCGACAAACGCACCTTACCCGACGGCTATACCTTGCGACTGTGTACCGAAGCGGATGTGAATGTCATGGCTGAAGTTTATGCTGAGGTCTTCCCGACCTATCCCTTCCCCATTGATGATCCGGCATATCTGCTCCAAACCATGAAGTCGCATGTGGCTTACTTTGGCGTCTGGAATCAGGATGGCAAACTCGTGGCGCTTGCTTCATCAGAAATGGATCGCAGCAGCGCCAGTGCCGAGATGACCGACTTTGCGACACTCCCCGAAGAACGTGGTAAAGCCCTGGCGACCGTCCTGCTTCACGAGATGGAAGATGCCATGCCCGGTTACGGCATCAAGACCGCCTACACCATCGCCCGCGCACCGAGCTTTGGTATGAATATCACCTTCGCCCGCATGGGCTATGTCTTCGGTGGTCAACTCATCAACAACACCAATATCGCAGGTGGCTTTGAAGACATGAACGTCTGGTACAAGTCGCTGTCTTGATGCCTGTTGATACAAATGACTCAAAAATCAGAATATCCACGGATTTCGCATTGACATTTGCGTCTCAGATGTTGGAATAGACCCCCAATTCTGGAGACCCTTTGTCATGTCATCACATCCCAAACGCCTTAAGCGTTCCGAAAGTTTTGTCGGACTTCATTTTGACTTTCATGCCCGTACGGATTGCACGCAGGTTGGCAAGACGGTCACCTTGGACATGCTCCAACGCATGCTCGCGTTGACCAAGCCCGACTACGTGCAATGTGATTGCAAAGGGCATCCGGGCTATGCCTCTTATCCCACCCAAGTTGGCACACCTTCACCGGGATTCACACAGGACCCGCTCAAACTCTGGCGTCAGGCAACCGCTGAAGCAGGCGTGAGTCTGTACATGCATTATTCAGGCGTCATCGACGAGAAAGTAGCCAGCGATCACCCGGAATGGGCATCGCTCGATTCGGAGGGTAAACCACATAAAAATGGTTCGACGTCGGTCTTTGGTCCCTATGTCGACCAGGTCCTCATCCCCATGTTCCGCGAGTTGGCTGATGATTATCAAGTCGATGGCGTGTGGATTGATGGCGAGTGTTGGGGCCTGACGATGGATTACTCGGAGCATGCGCTTAAGGCCTGGCAAAAAGCGACCGGCAAAAAAACATTCCCTGTTGACAAGGACGACCCGGATTGGTTCGCCTGTCAGCAATTTCATCGCCAGGGTTTTCGCGATTACGTTTCGCATTACATCTCCGAAATGCGCAAGACCCATCCGGACTTTGAAATTGCAAGCAACTGGGCGTTCTCCGGACACATGCCTGAAAAGGCGACGTTGGATGTCGATTTTATTTCCGGCGATGTCACACCCACCAACGGCTTTAACCGCGCGTGTCTTGAAGCACGCATCATGGAAGGCCAACCCCGCCCGTGGGACCTGATGGCATGGGCTTTTAACGGACGCTGGGCCAAAGGCGATTCAAGTACCAAATCGGTGATCCAGCTTTGTCAGGAAGCCGCTGCCGTGTTAGCGATGGGGGGCGGATTTCAGGCTTATTTCACGCAGAAACGTGACGGATCGATCTACGAATGGCAGATGCAGGTATCCAAGGGGATGATCGACTTCTGTCGTCAACGTCAGGCGAGTTGTCATCGCGCAACACCCATCCCGCAAGTCGGTTTGATTCTCAGCAGTGAAACCTATTACCGCCAACCCGATGCCTTGTTCTGCCCATGGGGGGGATTCTATGAACCGATGGAAGGACATCTTCGCAATATTCTGGATAACCAATACGCAGTGCAAATTCCCTTGCCCTGGCAGTTGGAAGAGGACATCGAGCGCTTCCCCTTGCTGGTGTATGGCGAGTGGAAACAAATCAGCCCGGAGATGAAAACGCGCTTGGTTGAGTATGTCCACAACGGCGGTAAGTTACTCCTCATCGGTCCCGACAGTGTTGTACATTTTGCAGAGGAACTTGGCGTCGCCGTTAACCGGGTTGATGATCAGACGCGCTACGTCCAAACGCAGGCTGGCATCATGGGTAACTTCCAGACACCGATGATGGATGTCACAGTGGTTGAAGATGACGTTGAGGTGACGCATTGGTTTTACCCACGTAATGAACCGTTGGAGGCCCAAACACCAGCCTGCACCATCCGGCCGATGGGTAAGGGACTGATCGCTGCGATCCACATGGACCTTGGCAAACGTTATGCGACAGCCCGGACCACCGCCGCCCGTGATGTGATGGGAGACATGCTCAAGCGACTGTTCCCCGATCCGATGGTGAAGGTACAGGGGGCACACCATGTCGATGTGGCTGTGAATCAGCAGGGCGGTGATCTGATGATCAACCTGATCAATTCTGCTGGCAATCATGCGGATCAAAACTGCTACACATTCGACGAACTACCACCACTGGGTCCGCTGGTCATGGATGTCACGCTAGAAAATCCACCCCAGCAAGTGCGTCTGCAGCCCGGTGATCGTGCGTTTGACGAGGTGTCATTTGAAGATGGCACTCTGCGTGTCCTCATCCCGCGTTTGGAACTCCATGAGATCATCCAGATCACGCCATGATCCGACGGATGATACATCATCTGCAATTTGTCAAGATTGGCTTAACACACTGAAACGGTGTTGGTTATCGATGGTGATCATGGCTGTGTTTTAAGCAAATACCAATAACCTGCGATTCAAATCCTTGACTGGCCAATTTCGCTGCCTATGATTAGCGCAAATACTTGCGCAAGTATTTGCGCTTCTTTGGAGACGATATGGCATCCGGTAACACGATCCAACTCAAACGCATTGCCCAGGAAGCATCAGTGTCCATTGGCACGGTTTCCCGCGTGCTCTCAAACAAAGCGCAGGTCTCCGACAAGACGCGTAAGCGTGTGCTCAAGGTGGCCAAGGATCTGGATTACCGACCCAACCGTCTGGTCCACGCCATCCAGTCCGGCAAGACCCAGACCGTTGGCGTGCTTCTCAAATCATCACAGGAAGTTCATTCCAAGATTCTCATGGGCATTCAGGAAGAACTCTTCGATCGCGATCATCTTGCCTTGACGGTTCATGGTCGCAAAATCGACCCCGAGCATCCTGAAGTGACCAATGAGTTGCAACTGCTTCAACGCTTTGTCGAACACCGTGTCGATGGCATCATCATTTGCCCGATGGAAGACCGAACGCCTGATGACGCGATTCGTGAGCCGTGGATGCCATCGCTGCCGATGGTCAGTGTCGACCGACGCCTGCCGGGGACGAATGTTGATTTCGTTGGCATTGATGACGTGGAAGGCGCGCGTCAGGTGATGGGCTATCTTTTTGAGTTGGGGCATCGTCGCATTGCCCACATCACCGGCCCGTCGAATTTCAGCACCTGGGCGCTGCGTCGACAGGGTTATGAACAGGCGATGCAGGAACGCGGTTTAACACCGAGGGTTGAAGTGGACCCGGATCATCTGTGTGGGCTGGATCAGGCCCGCCGTCTGTTGTCTGGTCATGACCGTCCGACCGCCATTTTTGTGTCGTCGGATCTTTTAGCCATGGCCGTCTATCAGGCTGCTGCGGAGAATGGACTGTCGATCCCCGGTGATCTGTCGGTGGTCGGATTTGCGGACATGCGTTTTGCTTCGCTGGTCACACCTGCCTTAACCAGTGTCAAGCAGTTTCCCGAAGAGGTTGGCAAACGAGCTGTCACCATGATGTTTGATCGCATGGAAGGCAAGTTCCCCGATGGCCAACCGCAGAGCATTTGCCTTAAGCCGGAATTGGTCGTGCGACAATCCTGTGCACCTTTTAAATCAAAATAACCCTTAAAACAGGGGTTATTCGTCATTGGGCTGGTCTTGATTGTTGGAGTTATCTCATGAAGCACGACATGGATTCATCTCGACGCCGCAAGGGATTTACCTTGATCGAATTGCTGGTGGTCATCTCAATCGTCTCGTTGTTGATTTCGATTTTGTTACCTGCGCTCAAAAAAGCGCGCGATTCGGCACAGGCGATCAGTTGTCTGAACAATGAAAAACAAGTGTCTCTGTGCATGACGATGTATCTCAACGATCACAAGGGGCATTTCCCGATACATAAGATCAGTGTCAGCACACCCAGTGGTGGACGCTATTACTGGAACGATTTGCTCAAGCGATACATCAACGAAGAAGTGCCGGTCCCCGGTGTCAGCCCAGATTATTGGTTTAGTGATGCTTCGCCGTTACCCGAGTCATTCAAGTGCCCAACCCTGATTCCATTGGATGCGCCTTCGACCGCGTACAGTGGCATTGGCTACAACAACTACGGACTCGGCCAGGACCTTTGGCCAGGGTGGCGGAAACTGACTGACGTGAAACATCCGAGCCAGATTCTGGTACTCGGTGACGGTCAGGCCAAACGGACATGGAGTGATAACCGCATTATTGGTTCGGCCAGACTCACCACCGGCTCAATGGTTTCCTATCGCCATCCGGGGAAAGCTGCCAACATCTTCTTTGTCGATGGTCACGGTCGAACGGCGCAGGTTCAAGAGCTGGGGACGACGTGGTCGACGTTTTATCACAAATTTCCTTGGATGGAATCGGATTGGAACTGATCCATTCACGCAACTTTCAGGAGCTTTGATCCATGTTTCATTCACTGATACGGCATACGATCTTGCCGTTGCTTATTGTCTGTCTGCTTCATACCGGTGTTCATGCGCAACAGGCTACGAAGGTGGCAGACCTTCTTACCTTCAACGATTCTGCTCAGAAGTTGGTGACGATCAAGACGGGCAATGTTGTCAAACCCCATGCCGCTTTTGGTGTATCGCAAGGTGACCACAAAAATCTCTTGCAACTCATCTTTGACATCGCTGATCCGGAATCAAAGAAGGGCAAATGGTTTGGTTTGTATCTCAAGCAACCTCTCGATCCCAAGCAGTGTGCGCAGGCAGACGGCATTGTCATGGAAGCGATGGCAGACCCTGCAGGCGCTTGGTGGCTTCAGTTGGCGGTCCGTGGAACGGATGGCAAGTTTTACAAACATGTCCTCGTCCCACAACAACTCGAAGCGACAATGCGCAAACGCATGGTTGGGTTCGATCAGTTCAAGACCAAAGACGGGGAAGAACTGACGGTCGACAAAGTCGGCGTTCTTGAACTGACCGGTTCGGTTTATGAAAACCGCCAACTGTTGATCAAGTCATTTTATCTCTACTCAAACGACAAACGCACGGTTGATCACGGTGCTTATTTCCATACCAACAGTCCCATCAACAACATTTTCGAACCGGGCAAAACAGTGTCGTTACAGTTTGATTGTCCTGATGGATTGCCTGCTGCAGATAGCGGTTTGCACTGTGAAGTACGGGACTTTTTTGATCAGGTCGTTTTTAAACATACATTCAAATCCGGTGATTTGAAGGATAAAACGTTCTCTGTGGATTATGCGCCCCGGGACTCAGGCTACTTTGATATCCAAGTGTGGTGGGTGGATGGACAAGGTAAGAAATTCGAAGACCGTTCGTGTTTACGTACCACGGGATCAATGCCTGATGGGCATGGCACCTTTGCCGTGATGCCAAAGACCATCGAGCAAAACAGGCAGCGTATGGCAAGCGTCGGCGATGATGCATTCCTGGGCCTGCACGGATCGCATGGCAATCTGGATCAACACATCGGTGTGTCATGGAAACTCAAAGCCACACGTCTGAAATGGGTCGAACCCAACAAACCCGATGATCGTCCTGATGGCTATGCAGCATGGGTCAAACCGATGATCGAAAAGTCCGAGCCGTTTGATCCATGGACGAAAAACTTTGTCAATCTCGGCATCAATCTCAACCGACCCAAATGGGCGATCTCCGATACGCCGAATGTCGCGCCGGGGATTAAGAGTTGGGATATCTACATGAACTTTTTCCGCGACTATATCCAGGTCAATAAGCACAACGCTCAACACATGAAGCAACGCATTTATGACCTGGCATGGGAGATTAATCTCAATCAACCCGGATCGGGCATTCACAAGCCGGTCTATCATGCGGAAGATGTTGTGGAGATTTACCGTCGTGCTCGGCCGATTCTCGAAAAGGAAGATCCGGGGGCGATCCTTGCTGGGCCATGCTGTTCCTCACCAATCAAGAACTTTGCATGGAACATCCCGCTGTTTGAAAAGGGATTGCTTGAGTTCATCGATGCGTACAACTGTCATGGCTATCATGCTCCGCCGCCGGAGGAAGCAAAGATTCCGCAGACGTTTGATAACCTGCGTGCGATGATGAAAAAATACAATGATGGCAAGGTTATGGACATCTACATCACCGAACTGGGCTATCGTTCGATGTATGGTTCGGAAGATCGCCAGTCGGATCACGCACGTTGGCATGCGCGTGTTGCAGGGATGCTCAAGGGCGAACGCATCAAGGCTTACTATCCGTTTTACAGCTATGACTACACCAAAGTCGTCGATGGCAGTTGGGGGATATGCTACAACCTCGATCCCAAACTCGAGTTCGGCCCGGAGAAGGTTTCGCCTAAAGCCGCTGTCCCTGCGTTAGCTGTGTTTGCAGATCAAACCGAAGGCTTCCTGCCGGTCACGCGGTTGGAGCCACTGAGTGATGATCAGTGGGGTTATGTCTATGCAACACCAGATCACAAGATGGTGATGGCCATGCTCTGGTCGGTGTATCGTGAGCATGCTTTCTTCCTGCCCGTCGGTGATGTGAAGCAGGTGACGGTGGTGGACATCATGGGACGCAAGAGCACATTGCCTGCCAGGAACGGTCTGGTGAAACTCAAGCTCACACCTTCGCCGGTGTATGTGCATGGTTTGTCCCCAGCGTTGTATCCGAAGGAGCAAGCGATTTCGCAGAGTCTGCTTGCTGAGGTTTACCCCGGTGATCAAAGCAAGTTGACTTTGCCAACGGAACTGAAAAACGCTGAGATTCAAGGCATTTTTGGCGATGTTCAAATCCAACGCACTGCGGACCAATTGGCCTTGCAGGTCTCAGGCAACTGTCCAGCTGGGTTGGTGGGGGTGTTGCTTAAGACCTCAGATCACAAGTCGGTCACGCGCTGGCTGGCCATTCATCAACCGTTGGAACTGATGTCATCCAAGTTGGTGGTCGAGAACGGCAAACTCACACAACACGTCAAACTCCACAACCATGCTCAGCAGCCGATTGCTGCCAATGTCCGATTGTTGCTTGATCAGAAACTTCAAACGCAGCAGCAACTCACGTTGGCTGGTTCCCAGATCAAGCAGCTGACCTTGCCACTTTCGTTGCAGAGTAATGCCTCGCCGACTCGCACCTGGAATACCCGGCTTGTCATTGATGGTCCGACCATTGAACCCATCGAACAATCCCAATCGTTTAACCTGCTCGCTGCCCATGAAGTCGGCACGACCACGCAAGGCAAGTTCAACAACACTGCTGCATGGTCGGGTAAAGGTGCCTCGGGCAAAACCGATAAGGCGACCGCCAGTTTCCAATGGCAGGACCAAGGCTTGCTCGTCGACATCGCAGTCAAGGATGACGTCTTTGACCAACGCAAAACCGATGGTGTGATCTGGCAGCAGGACAGCATCCAACTGAGTTTTGATACGCATCCTGATCTCAAGGAAATCTACGAACCCCTGGCAGGCATCTTCACCAAGAAACTCTCACGTCTTGCCTTTGCTTTGACACCCAACGGTGAACTGGCATGGCGTCACGAAACACACAACGAAGAGCAGTTGGCGACTGGAGACTTTACCCAGAGCGTGGAGATGAAAATCAAACGCGATGACCAGGCTGGTGTCACGCATTATCACCTGATGATTCCCTGGCAGCAGATTGGTTTGGATGATGTGAATTCTGGCAAGAGCATTGGCATCTCGATCCTGGTCAATGACTCAGACGGACCTGCAACGCGCCGCGCGATGTATGAACTTTTTGGTGGTCTGACCACACGCCTGCCTCAGAATAATGGTCGTTTGACGTTGCAATGATTTGGAGAAACTGTCTTCATACGGTGTACACGGGGTTGCCTGTTCCTCTATAATCCATAACGAATCGTCCAGTTCGCGATAAGCCGATGGGGGCTTAAGATGGATTGTAGAGTGGGGGACAGACTTCATGTCCGATTCTGATATGCCGTGCATTTACTGCCCGTCCTGTGGGCAGGAACATCCGTGGCTTGGCTACCTCAAGGGGCAGGAGTTTCAGTGCGCCTGTGGTCATGTCATGACCATGCCAGAAGAACCGCCTTCGGCTACTGATCAACCGCCTACCAAAGCCAATACCGAAACGGGGACCACGTATTCGTTGGATGCGCTGGTGGATTCGGGAGCAGCACGTTCTGTCCCAGCAGCATCAGAGTCGGATGATTCAGATGAATTGGAAGTCATTGAGGACGACGAACTGGAAGTCATCGAAGAAGACGATCAGAATCAGAGCGCTTCGGATGACAATCTCTACGAACTGTCGACCGATGATCAGACATCCGGTGGCAGAATGCAGATTCCGCCACCCTCCGCACCGCCGACAAAGCGTCAGTCGGACACATCATTGGATGATCTGGCATCCGTTGAGCCGTTGGCAACTGAGCAGGTTGATTCACGTCCAGCACCCAAGCCGGGCATGACAACCTGTCCCTACTGCAAAGCGCAGTATCCGTTCCGTGATCCGTTTTGCCCCAAGTGTGGGCGTGATGATCTGGGACACGTACATGACACAGGCAAGAACAAGAAAAACGAAGAGACCGCTCGTCTGCGCATCATGGGGATTCCCTGCACACCGGTGAGTATGAGCATCACCGCAGTCATCATTCTGTTTTTCGGATACATGGGCTACTGGTTTATCACAGGTCCTGCAGCCAAGTTCCGTTATTACGACATGGCGTTGGTCGATGCCGAGGTTTTGATGACCACCACTGTCACGCGAAGGACAGGCCCGGTGATGCCGGGGCTCAGTGCCTTTGGTGGCGGAGGTTTTGGTGGTGGCGGTGGTGACGCGACCAGGGCTGGCAGCAGCACACTGGAAGACGACCCCGGTTTTCTTGCAGCCGGTTCTCGTGATCCACTTTATGCCTACAAACCCAACACCGCAGGACAGCACGTGGTTCTGGATGTTGCGATCCGTCAATCCATGCTCGATAACAACAACTCACGCAGCGGTTATGACATGGTTCTCGTCTCAGGCAATTTCACCATTCGGCAAGGCGATAAGGTCATACCAACCACGATTCTCATGGAGCCGTTGCCTAACAAGGTGGACATCGACCTGAGCACCGGTGCCAGTGATATCAAGGTGGCCTATCCACCGGGGATTATTCCTGAAGAGTTCGATTGGAAAGATTTCGATAAGCTTCCCATCGAAGGTTCTGCAACGTTCAAAGGCTCCAAAGGTTTGACGGGTAATATTTCGTTTTACATCTATGCGCTGCATCCCGATGCCATCAACGCACAGGGCATGACGCTTAACGGTCAACTCAGCTACGTTTCACCCAGTAAGATCAAAGCCAACTACACCTACAATGGCGGAGGCATGAAGCTGGATGTTGATCCTGTCTGTGAAGTCTGGCGCGGCGTCCCCAGTGAGAAGTTCAAAGCCGATTGGTCGCCTTATCACCAGTTCCGCTTTCGGCTGATTTTCGATCGACCTGCCAGTGGGAAATACGGGCTCTATTTCCAGGACATTCACGTCAAGAACATCAGGATTCCCTAAGCCTTAGAGCAGCTCCAGTCATTAATCTCCATACCATCTTAGATTTCGTCATTCCCGCGCAGGCGGGAATCCAGTGGCATGCAGTTGAAAATGACAAATTTCACTGGACTCCCGCCTTTCGGGGCGCGGGAGTGACGGAAGATGACGATTAATTCGTTGAAATGCTCTATCGTTGAGAGCTTGTTTCATGTTCGATGTCAATGGTGATTCGTGGGGAGGGAAATCCAAAGGCTGTACGCCAAAAATCGGCGCATAAAAAAAGCCCGTGAAACTGCTCGCTTTTTCCATTCCGCTTAAGGGTAGTCACTGTATGTCGGACTCAGGTGCGATTATGTTGAGCTAGTCACGGGCTACTTAATTTATCGGTTATCTTTGACTAAAAATCCAGTGTTTGGAAAGAAAAAAATGAAAATTCAATTATCTGGACCTTGGACTTCCACATTTGTTTTTGCCTATATTTGCAGTGTTTCCGTGCGCGAACGCGGGTCACAGAACATGCATTCAGTCAACCAAACGGACGTTGAACACCAGATGTGCAACATGCTTGTCAGGTAAACCACAATGGACTGTTGCAGTTGTGTCAAAACCAGTTATTGTGATCATGTCGGGGATGGATTTTCGAACCCCAAAGCGAGTTCCTCATGAAGCTTTACACACGACGCGGCGATCTTGGGCAAACAGATTTACTTGGCGGCCAACGCGTCTCCAAAATCGATATTCGCATCATTGCCTGTGGCACGATTGACGAATTAAACTGTCTTCTTGGCGTTGGCGTTGCCGACTGCAAGCATATTCAACTTAAGCGTCAGTTACTTCGGATTCAACACGAACTGTTTAATCTCGGCGCCGATTTGGCCATGCCGCATGAAGCTGGTGATGTCATCTGGCGGGTGGGGCAGGTGCATGTGGATCGTCTGGAGCAGGAGATTGACGATGCCACCGCCCAGGTTCCCGAGTTAAAGTGTTTCATTCTCCCCGGTGGCAGTGAGTTGGCTGCCCGACTTCACCTTGGGCGTGCCGTCTGCCGACGTGCCGAGCGCTTTGCAGTGGAAGCGGCAGAGCATTGCGATGTGAACCCGATGGTCATCACGTATCTGAACCGACTCAGCGATTTGCTCTTTGCTTTTGCCCGTTGGGCCAATGTGCTTGAAGGTGTCGAAGATGTGCCCTGGGATCATGGGCTTTAAGCCTGCTCCATCTCGCATTCAAAACACAGATCATAACCATCAGGATCTTTGAGATAGAGTTGCTTCATGCCGTAGTAGGCAACGGTCGGATCATCCGTCTGCATGCCGTTGGCTTTGAGTTGGGCATGAACTGCATCGACGTCGTCACACAGCCAGTAAAGCGTCACACCTTGACCCGCATGTGAAATATCGTCTTCGCTGGGATCAGCCTGCTGGAGCATGATCGCGATCTGATCTTTCTCCAGCCAACACCAGAAGACCTTGCCTTGGTTATCTGCCTGACGTGTCAGCGAAAAGCCGAGTTGATCGACATAAAACTTCAGCGAGCGTTGCAGATCACTGACCGTCAATAACGGCACGTTTTGTCGGACTTGTGGTTTTTCAGACATGACGGGTGTCCTTGATGTTCAAGTTAACGGTTGCGTTTGGCTAACGCCGCATTGACGGTGTCGACGATTTGTTTGATCGCATCTTCCAGCACATCATTGACCACGAACACGTTGTAGGCATCCGACTCCTTGGCCATGGTGATTTCGTCCTTGGCTTTCTGGAATCGCTTTTGGATGATCGATTCGTCTTCCCGGGCGCGGGCACGCAGACGCTTTAGCAGCACGTCTTCATGCGGCGGGAGAATGAACACGCCAAAGGCATCAGGCATGTTCTGCTTTACGTCAATCGCGCCTTGCACATCAATTTCCAGAATCATGATCTGGCCGGATGCCAGGGCAGTATCAACAGGCTTGCGGGGGGTACCGTAGTAATTGCCAAAGACATTGGCCCATTCCAGCAGGTCGTTGTTGGCGATGTGGGACTTGAATTCGTCTTCGGTAACAAACTGATAGTCCAGGCCGTTGGTGTCGCTGGCCGTTTGCGGGCGCGTGGTCATGGAGACGGAAAACTGTGCGTTAAGTTGCTTGATGACTTCGCGTGTAATGGTGGTTTTCCCGACACCCGATGGGCCGGAGATAATCAGGAGCATGCCGATTTGGGATTGGGTGTTACTCATTTTCGTGTGTCTGTTTTTCGTCTGACGGTGATTGCTTTTCCAACAGTGCTTCGAGTTGGTCTGTCACCTGCGTCAGTTGGTTTTCCAGATGGTTCATGCGTTTATTGAGCATGTCGATCTGGTCGGATTGCTGATTGGGTTGGTCGACATACTTGGCGGAGATGACTTTATACAGGGCTAAAACCGCGATCAGGGCGACGATGCCGATGACATGCCATGTTTTGAGAACCGCCAGCAGCAGCATGGTGTTCACCTCGATCTGCTTGTTAACTAGTTGGATTGCTTTGACGATTGAGGCAGAGGAACATGCCTGCCATCCGCACCGCAAGTCCGTGGGTGACCTGTTCGAGGATCGTGCTCTGCGGACCATCCGCAACAGCAGCGTCCAGTTCGACACCACGGTTAATCGGGCCGGGGTGCATCACCAGCAATTCCGGTTTGGCTTTGGTGATCCGTTTACCAGTCAAGCCGAAAATCTTGGCATACTCACGCACCGATGGGAAGAACTGGCTGGTCATCCGTTCAAACTGGATACGCAGCATGTTGATCGCATCAATCCGAGGCAGCACGTCATCAAGATTATGTGACACCTCACAACCCAGTGATTCAAACGTCCTGGGACAAAGCGTGGGTGGGCCGACCAGAATGACCTTGGCACCGAGTTTCAGCAGACCATGAATGTTGGATCGGGCAACGCGGCTGTGTGCAATGTCACCGACAATAGCAACGCTCTTGCCCGTCAGGTCCATTGTGTCCATCAGGTCCCAGCGTTTACAGAGTGTGTAAATGTCGAGTAAGCCCTGCGTGGGATGTTCATGTTGTCCGTCACCTGCATTGATCACCGAGCAATTGACGGCATGCGCCAAGTGCTTGGCGGCGCCGGAGTGTGAATGGCGACAGACGATCAGGTCCACGCCCATGGCTTCGATGTTCCGCGCGGTGTCGGTGAGGGTTTCACCTTTGGAGACGCTCGAGCCTTTGCCGGTGAGTTCCAGCGTGTCGGCAGAAAGTCGACTTGCAGCGAGGGTGAAGCTTGAGCGTGTTCGCGTGGAGTCTTCGAAGAACAGGTTGACCACGACGCGACCACGCAATGCCGGGACTTTTTTGATGCTTCGCGTGCTGACATCTTCAAAGCCGTGGGCAGTGGTCAAAAGAAAACGGATGTCCTGGGCGCTGAGGTCTTCGAGCCCCAGCAGGTCACGATGCGGCCATGCATAGTCCGAGCCAGCTTGGGTCACTTGGTTGAACCTTTCTGCTTGGGATGGGTGGTGATGCAATCCTGATCATCCAGTGGCATCAGGTGCACATCGACGATCATCTCGTCGCCAAGTTTTTCGTCTTTCAAATCAACGCCAACAAAGTCAGCACTGATGGGCAACTCACGTCCGCCACGATCGACCAAGACGGCAAGCCAGATGCGACGCGGGCGGCCAAGGTCCATCAGCGACTGCAAGGCAGCCCGAATGGATCGGCCGGTCATCAGCACGTCGTCGACCAGGACGATGTTGGTGTTATCAATGTCAAAAGGAATTTCCGTCGTGCGAACCACCGGTTGGTGATTGATCTCAGACAGGTCATCGCGGTAAAGCGTGATGTCCAGAACACCGAGGCGTTTTTCGATGACCGCCGGATCGATTTTCTCAGCAAGTCGTGAAGCGAGCAGGTCACCCCGACTGCGAATCCCGACAATGGCCCACGGGTGAGAGGAACCACTGGCAGAGATGGCCTCATTGATCTGGCCGGCCAAGTCATCAACCAGGGACGCGATTTTGGAACTGTCAGCGAGCGTCGTCATGTGTGACATGATACGAGATTGGATTTCGGATTTCGAATCAAGGATCAGGAAAATCCAAACCGCATGCGGTTTAGCATGGTTTGGTTGTCTGATGAATTTTTTATCGAAAGATCGGAATGAGATGCGCTAAACCGCAAGCGGTTTTATCAGCGAGAAATCACTTTAACGGTGCGGGGAAACCTTCGCCGGAGAAGTTGAGGACCAGAGAGACGAATGCGTTACCACGCTGTTCAAAATTCGTGAACTGATCCCATGACGCACAGCCCGGACTTAAGAGCACGACATCACCACGGTGAATGCGCGTCGTGGTAGCCGAGACGGCTTTCTCCAACGTGTCACAGGCGACAACTTCGGCATTAGCGCCACGGGCGGCATGGGCGATGGCGGTGCCGGTCTGGCCGATGGTGTACACCGCACGGCAGACTTGTCCCGCATGCTTTGCCATCTCCGTGAGATCAGCATGCTTGTCATACCCGCCAAGGATCATGTGTAACGTCCCTGGCTCAAAGGCATCCATCGCTAACATCGCAGCGGACGGTGTCGTGCATTTGGAGTCGTTAAAGTAACGCACGGTCTCATGTTCGACCACCAATTGCATGCGGTGTGGCAAACCGGGGAATTCCCCCAAAGCAGTTGCTGCTTGTTGTCGGTCGATGCCTGTCTGTTCACAGACCAACATGGCAGCATGGGCGTTGAGTTGGTTGTGCTTGCCGGGGATCAACAGGGCGATGTCCTGTGACGGTGTTTCCAACGGTTGATATCGGCTGAAGCTGGTGAAATAGTGATTCAAATCCGGCGGGAAGATCGCGACATCCTGGGACTGCTGGTGATTGAAAATGGACTGCTTGGCGATGGCGTAGGCGTCGAGTGTGCCATGACGGTCAAGGTGGTTGTCGCTGAGATTTGTCAACAGGGCGATGTGCGGCGACCACTTGTCTTCGTCCAGACCTTCGAGCATGAAACTGGAGAGTTCCAGCACGATCCAGTCATCCGCGGAGATTTCGTGCAGGTGGGGCAGGAGTGAACCGCCGAGATTCCCGCCGACCCATGTTTTGCTGGTGGTCAGACATTCGGAGAGGATCGTGCCGATCATGGCCGTGGTGGTGGACTTACCTGCCGTGCCGGTGATACCGATGACACGTTCACGGTTGGGTAAGGCCTGGGTGAGGAGTCGGATCTCGCTGGTGAGTTTAGCACCGTGTGAGACGGCGGTTTGCAGGTATTGGTTGGCACGCGGATCGACCGCCGGATTGACCACCACGATGTCCGCGCATTTAAAGTCATCATGATCATGCTCACCCAGGCGATAGGTCACCGGCAGGGATTTGATCCTGGCAAGACTTTGTGCGAGTTCTTTTTCTGAGAGTTGATCGGTGACCAGAACCTTGGCGCCCTGGCTGACGAGATATTGTGTGACACCAATCCCGCCACCAAATCGGCCCAAACCCATGACAACGACTTTTTGATCACGAAGGTTGAGCATGGGAAAGGGAGTAGGGAGTGGTGATTAGGGAGTAGTCGGAAAGACAGGGGGTACGCAAAATATACAGGGGGGGACAGGTAAACAAATCATCAGTCAGTGATTGTCTTACTCTACTCCCTACTCCCTATTCACGACTCCCTGTCAACATCATTTCGGCACGGTCAGGCGGACTTCCTGGATGGATTTACCCAATTCGTAACGGGTGATCACACAATCGCGGTCGACTTCGAAATACAGGTACAGCGATTCACCCTTGCGCATGTCGGCGATGGGCAACTGCTTGGCAACCTGTAAGGGTTTGTCCGGATCCTTGACCACACGAATGGCGCCGGGCTTCTGGTGTGCGTAGCCTGATGGGTACCACCGGTTGTCCTTGTTGTCAACGAGCGTCACCTGGCTGGTCACCATGGCAGCGGAGGCGTAACTGCGTCCCAGCAGTGAGTGGGCCTTGTCGACATCGACGTGTACGCGGACCATGGCTTTGTGCGAGGGGACATAAAATTCCTTGATCGCGTTGGCGTTGCTGATTGGATCGTTGCTGATGGTACCTTCAGCATCGATGGTCATGATTTCGTTGTCTTTGTTGACATTCATCGGACCGTTGTAACGGTTCTTGCTGAACTGGATCGGCAACTTGTTGGACAAGGTGATTTCCGTTGCCAGCATGCCACTGACAAAGCCTTCGCGGTTACCAACCGAACCCTCGGTGCCACCATCTTCCGATGATGCGACTGCCGTATCGCTTTGCGACGGATCAAGCTTGCCCAGCAGGGCGGTGATCTGCGATTCTTCTTTGATGAAGCTCTTGTCAGCAATGTCAGGGACATGCAAACGCAGTCGGCGGATGAGCAGGTCACGCGGTGCTTTGGTTTCAGGGATCATGAACACAAACGCAATGAAGTCTTCCTTGGGATTGGTGGCTGCGACCATGGTCTGGGCATCTTTGAACGCCAGGAAAGATCGCTGTTCGCCTTCGAGCATCTTGGCGGCGCCGATGGGCTGAAAAAGTGTAGCTGGTGCCTCAGGATCGTTGACATCGTAGGTCACCAGCTGAACCTGCGACGGTGAGACGCGCAGGGTGCTGTCTATACCGTTGTAGGGTGGCTTGGTGAAGAGCCACTTGGTGTCGAAGATGACCAGGCGTTGGTTGGACTTGCCTACGTCATTACGCATGACCTTCATGATCGAATCATCCAAGGCGCCAAAGGGGGTCTTGGCGGTGTAGGAACCGTTGAGAATGATACTGCCGGGTTTGGCCGAGAGGGTGGCATTGCCATCGACATGGATGCGATAGGCTGCTGCCTGCTGGACGAGGTTGGGCATGTAGGTTTTGAGCGGTGTCTTGCTGGAAAAGGCGCCGACAGACATCTTGGAAAAGAAGTTAGCAGCGGTGGTGTCCACTGGGATCCAAAGTCCGCCACCAGCCTGTTGGGAGACGCGACCGTCGGGCCCTAGCAGGTAGGGTTGGTAACCGAGAATGTTGGGGCCCAACGCCATGAAGCTGATGCCGATGACGAGAATTCCAGCGGTGAGCATCGCGGAGATAAAACCGAAGATGCCACCAAAGATCATGTTGACCATGGTTGAAAAATGGACATTGGACTTGATGAGCTTGTCATAACTGATGCGGAAAATCTGCAGGTAAATGACAAAGGGGATCAGCAGACTCACGCCCCATGCGTTGGCGGCATTGGCTTTCATGGCAAGTCCGACGGTGATCGGTTCCCATGTGGCAAAGGCTAATGCACCAGCGATGATGACAGCGGCAGTATGCAGGACGGCGGAGAACACGCCCTGGTTACCCCACCAGTAAGCCATGAACAGTACAAAACCGAGGATAATGAAATTGATAATCATGTCGTTCTTATTTTCCGTTGCTCTTGCTGCGGCTTTGTGATTTCTTGGGACTACTCGGATTGCTTGAGACAAGCACGCGTGTGATTTCGCTGATGCTCGTCACCCCTTCGACCACGCGGGTCAAAGCAGCTTCCTGAAGATAGTACATCTTGTTCTTACGCATGTGGCTGCGAAGCTTGTCGAGTTGACCTGCTGCAACCATCTCACGCGATTCGTCATCAAAGACCATCACTTCGAACACACCAATGCGGCCGAAGTAACCCAGGCCCATACAGTGCGGGCACGGCTGAGGTTCTTCCTTGACGATGACCTGGCCGGAGTGCTTGTAGAACTGCTGAATGTTCTCCGCGGAGAAGTTGAGCTTGCGGAGCATGTTTGCATCAGGTTGATACGGTTCGCGACAGGTCTGACAAAGCTTACGCACCAGACGCTGGGCGACGATGGCATTAAGCGAGTTGGCTGCCTTGGTCTTGTCACCGATCGCCTGAATCCACGCACGCAAGGCGGTGAAGGCGTCGGTCTGACGGATGCCGACGTAAAACCGCATGTCCATCACGTGTTCGGGGATGAGCTTGGCGGTATCACCGTCGGTGAGATTGCCGATCATCACCACGCGCGGTTCACGCAGCAGGATGGTGCGCAGTTGCTGAGCGACCGGTGGGGCATCGGTCCCGAGTTTGATCTCGTTATGCGTCACGCCTTCCATTTCATAGGCCACTTCGTGTTCCATGGTCATGATGTTCTGCGTGTACGGGTCATGACGTTCGACCATGCTGTAAAGCGTGCTGGTCATACCATGTCCGGGCGGGCAGACGACCAGAACACTGCGCAGGTTTTCATCCAGCGATGGGATGAGTTGTTTGTCCTGCGCTTCGAGGATACCGATTTTGTTGTACTTGAATTGCGTGCGTCGGTGGGGGTTGATCTCAACGGTGAGATTCATATCCTTCGTCGAGCCGATACTGGTGAGTTCGAATTTCTGTTTGCCCAGTTCGCTGATGGTCAGCTCCAACGTGCCGGTCTGTTTCTTGCGGCGGTCTTCGACATCCATGCCAGCATGTTTTTTGAGGTAGTCGATCAAACCAAGTCCGACACGCGGATCGAGTTTGGTCTGCGGATACTTCACGCCGTCGATGTGAACCGAGAGTGTGGTGTGATTGGCGTCGGCGACCATGTCGATGCGATCGGCACGGCGGGGGATGGCGAAGTCCAACAGGTTGGACAAGGCTTCATACACCGGGACCAACGGATCATCGCCCAAGGGGATATCCACCGGCTGGCCGTCCTGACCCTTGATGATGACGGTGGCCTTGGCGGCTTGACGCTGAGCCTGGGCATCATTCCATCGGGCGCGGAACGAATCGAGATTCATCCGCCAACGGTCTTTATCCTTGACTTCGGTATTGCGGTAAAAATGGTAGCCCACCAATGCACCGATAATCATCACCAATGCCAAAGGCAGACCGACCCAGAAGATCGGGATGATGATCACCAGGAACCAGGCCAACACCCCAACGCCCAGGTGGATTGCGTTCCACATCTGACGCTTGAGGTAGAAGAACTTGGCGTCCTTGTCGATATAGCCCACCACATACGCCCAGAGTCCGACAAAGACTCCGAAGGTGATCGGCTTGGCAATACTCATTAACGTTACGGCGTCGGCAATGAAATAGGTCATTGTTGCTTAAGCATCTTCCCTGTATTGTGTTCGACCCTGTCCCTGCGAGTCAAAGCCCGGCATGGCACCGAGTTAATGACAGTAAAGGTATTATCACCATAAACGTGGTGATGATGCAATTGTGTTTTTTCAGGGATTCGTGATGAGGGATTTGGGATTAGGGTTTGATAACGGTTCGTACCGGCTATGTTGGAAGCGACTTGGCAAACTTGACCACCTTATTCAGTGTCTTTTTGCCTTGCACTAATCCCTATTCCCTAATCACTAATCCCTCAAGGATCATCCAATCCCCTTCAATCGCATCTTCAGTTCATCCGGGTTGGGGGCCACTTCCGCAGCCACCTTCGGATGCACGTATTGTTTCTGCACCAGGTCCACCAACGCATCGGTGAACGTCTGCATGCCCAGTTCGCGGCTGTCACGCATCACCTGGGGCAGTTCGTTTTCATTGCCATCAAGCACGTACTTACGGCTACGCGGCGTCTGAAGCAGAATCTCAATGGCCGGGATACGCGGGATGTCCTCATGTAATGTCGGCAAAAGCTTCTGATAAATGAACGCCTGGAACTGATAGGCAAGCATCGTGCGGATCTGTTCGCGTTCGTTGGCGGGGAACAGGTCATAAATACGACCAAATGCCTGCGACGCGCTGGAGGCGTGAATGGTACCGAACACCAGGTGACCGGTTTCAGCAGCATGCAACGCGGCTTCGAACGTTTCACGGTCACGCATTTCACCGATGAGCACCACGTCGGGGTTTTCACGCACCAAAGCACGCAGCCCGTCATCGAAGCTTGCCACGTCAATGCCGACTTCGCGTTGGTTGATCATGGCCTTGGAGTCTTCGAAGAGGAATTCGATGGGGTCTTCGATGGTGACGATATGCACGTTTTTGCGGTCGTTGACGTACTGGAGCATCGACGCGATGGTGGTCGATTTACCCGAGCCGGTCACGCCGCAGAGCAGCACGATGCCGTTGGGCTGCAGACACACATCCGCCATCACCGGTGGCAGGTAAAGCTGCTCAAAGGTCAGAATTTTGTTGTCCACACGACGGGCGGCAATCGCACTGCGACCACGCGTGCGGAAGATGTTCAGACGAAAACGGTGTGTGCCTTCCTCACCCATCGCAAGGTCAAAACCAAGGTCGGCTGAGCCATAATGCTCGTAGCGATCCCAGTGTTCATCACTCATGCCTTCACGCAACCAATTGTCGAAGTCTTCAGGCTTGATCGGACTGGTGTCCAGGGCTTTAAGACCACCCTTAAGACGCAGACGCGGGGTTTGGCCGGCACGAAGAATCAGGTCCGACGCTTTGTAGCGGACGGCTGCTTCGAAAAATTTACGGAGTCCCGTGTCGGCGATGGTCTTGCCACCGCTACGGGCGATTTTCTGGTGGGGGGTTGAAGGTCCTGACATTGAACTTATTTCTCTTCCTGCAAAAACAACATCAATTCGGTGTCAGTCCGTCAGCATGTTTTCAGTGCGTCAGGCGAACGGGGACACCATGTTCGTGGAGGTACTGTTTGGTTTCCTGAATCGAGTATTCACCGTAGTGGAAAATGCTCGCTGCCAGGGCGGCATCGGCATCGGTTTCGGTGAGGACCTGGCGAATGTGCTCGGGGCTGCCACATCCACCTGATGCCACGACAGGCACGTCGATGGCACTACTGACCCCGCCGGTGATCACCAGGTCGTAACCCGTCTTCACGCCATCGGCATCCATACTCGTTAATACAATTTCCCCGGCACCGAGTTCGACGATGTACTGTGCCCAGGCAATCGCATCGATCCCCGTCGGCGTCCGACCGCCATGCACGTGGATCTCAAAAACGATGTCATCCGGCTGACCGTCAGGAATCACGGCATGCGGGGCGAATAAACCCTGTTTTTCACGCTCGGCCCGACGTTCTTCAAAACCATCTCGCGGGACACGTTTGGGGTCGATGTTGACCACCGTCGCACAACGACCAAACCGCTGAGCCGTCTGGCGGACAATCTCCGGTGTGACCACGGCAGCGGTATTAATGCTCACCTTCTCGGCACCGGCCTGAACCAGTGCTGTCACATCGTCAATCGTCCGAATCCCACCACCGACGGTAAACGGCATGAAGCACTGCTCTGCCACTTTCCGGACCATGTCGTAAACAATGTCACGCTTCTCATGGCTGGCGGTGATGTCCAGAAAAACCAACTCGTCGGCACCGGCTTCGTCGTACTGACGGGCAATTTCCACAGGATCACCCGCATCGCGAAGTCCAAGGAAATTAACACCCTTGACCACGCGACCGGCCTTAACGTCTAAACACGGGATGATTCGGTGTGTTAACAAGGTGACAAAGTGTAACAAATGATCCCAAACTTCGCAGGCAACCAGTCGCAAAATTTGGAGCAATGAACTTTTGTATACGACGATGCTAGATGCCTCACAAAGCCGTGTCCCTCCCGGGGCACGGGTTAACTTTTCACATTTGTCGACATGCGAACCGTACCACAGGAGTGGTACGGCTTTTGAAAACAAAGTATGAAACTGCACTTCTCAAGGCGTCTTGCGTTGCGGACGGTAAGCCGAATTCTGTTGGCACCGAAGTGCTGCGACCATTTCTCTAGGCCTGCAATTACTCACAGGCTCAAGCAACCTACCCGTCCCCATCAGCCGGAATCAACTGTGATGCACAAGGCATCGGAGACTGCTTGGTCTTGCACGCGACGGGGTTTACCTTGCCGTGACTGTCACCAGCCACGCGGTGCGCTCTTACCGCACCATTTCAACCTTACCTGTGCCTGTTAAGGCCATCGGCGGTATCTTTTCTGTGGCACTGTCCCTCCCCCGCCCCCGGAAGTTGAAAACAAACGCACGGCATGGATGATCCTTGGGGGAAGTATCATGCCGGTTGCTTGCCTTGAGCTTCCGGGGGCAGGGGGGTGGGCGTTACCCACCGTCGTATCCTACCGTGTTCGGACTTTCCTCTGAATGCACAAGTCACCCAGCGGCCGCGACATCCGCAACGCAAGACGCCCTGAGGCGCATCGCGATATTGTATCACAAATTGCTTATAACTCTGTTATTCAGGCGAGCCGCGTCGTGTCGATGCGGAATTGACCGTAGGTCAACTCTCAATATATCAACATACATGCGCAAATATGATTTTGAGCTTCGCTCAATCCCGCGTCGACACGCGGCTCGCTTAAGACGTATTGAGAAAATTTTAATTGACAACCCCCAGATCACCGATTAGGATTCGGACTTACCAATGAAACAGCAAACCACCTATTCCAACATCCACAGTGACAGCAAGGACCTCCTAGGCTTGCTACTCCTGTCGGTGCGCGGATAGGCCATTGCTGGTTCCCCGGAATAAATTCAACCGGGACAACCTGATCAAATGCAACGCCCTGTCTGCCCACCTCATGCAGACGGGGCTTTTTTTTTGATTTTTATGAGGTAGTAACTAACATTGCCGATCCGAAACTGGAAAACGACCGGCATAACCAAGGAGACATTCCAATGTCCGACACCCAGATGATCCGAATCTTCGACACAACGTTACGCGATGGTGAGCAATCCCCAGGCGCAACGCTGAACCTACAGGAGAAGATCGAGATCGCCCGCAAGCTCGAAGCCATGGGTGTCGATGTCATCGAAGCCGGCTTCCCCATCACTTCGCAGGGCGACTTTGATTCCGTCTCCGCCATCAGCCAGGAAATCCAGAATTCCATCGTCTGCGGACTCTCGCGTTGCGTCCCCCGTGACGTGGAGCGTGCAGGTGAAGCGATCAAGAAAGCCAAGCATGGCCGCGTTCACGTGTTCTGTGCAACCAGCAAGATTCATCGTGAAAACAAGCTCAACAAAGCCATCGACGAGATCATCAAAATCTCCGTCGAATCCGTCAAGCAGGCCCGCCAGTACACCGACGACGTGGAATTTTCTCCCGAAGACGGTTCGCGTACCGAGTTGGATGTGTTGGTCGAAATCACACAGGCCGTCGTCGAAGCTGGTGCAACAACCGTCAACATTCCCGATACTGTGGGCTATGCGACCCCCGAAGAGTATGGCTACATCTTCAAGTACGTCCGCGAGAAATTGCCGATGCTTGATGAGAAGGGCATCTATCTTTCCTCGCATTGTCATAACGACCTGGGCTTAGCCGTCGCCAACTCGTTGGCAGCGGTGCAGAACGGTTGTCGTCAGATCGAGTGCACCATCAACGGCATCGGTGAACGTGCGGGTAATGCGTCACTGGAAGAAGTGGTCATGACCTTGCGAACCCGTGCCGACTATTACAAGGGCTTTACCACGCGGATCGATCCCAGGAAGATTTACCCGCTCTCGCGCATGGTCTCCAACTTCACCGGCCTGACCGTGCAGCGGAATAAAGCCATCGTCGGCCAGAATGCCTTTGCACACGAATCAGGCATTCATCAGGACGGCATGCTCAAGGACCGCAGCACCTACGAAATCATGGACCCGCGTGAAGTCGGCATCCCCGAAAGCAAGTTGGTCCTGGGTAAACACTCCGGCCGACATGCCTTCCGTGATCGTTTGAATCAATTGGGCTATCAACCCGATGACGATCTGCTTCAACGCAGCTTCGTTGCTTTCAAGGCGTTGGCGGACAAAAAGAAGGACGTCTACGACGAAGACATCGAAGCCATCCTTGATGAGCAGATCGGCAAGACCCGCGTGCTCTGGGAACTTGATCGTTTCCAGGTCACCAGCTCCAGCAACGACACCGCCATGGCGATGGTCAGCCTCAAGGACACCGCTGGGGTTCACCGCATGGAAGCTGCCACCGGTGACGGCCCGATTGACGCGATTTACTCGGCGATCCAATTGGCAACCGGTGTGACGGTCACTCTTGAAGACTATACCACCCGTGGCATCACCGGCGGCAAAGACGCGCAGGGTGAAGTCTCGGTGAAGATCCGTCACCATGACCGTTATGTCCGTGGTCGTGGCCTGAGTACCGATGTCATCGAAGCCGCTGCCAAGGCGTATCTCGCTGCAATCAACCGCATCAAGGTCGCCTCCGATGCCGTGGTCGATGAGTCGGAAGACAAAGTCGCCCAACCGTAATCCGTACTGAAAACTTGACTGAATATTTTTTACACCCAAGCGGCCAGATTAATCTGGCCGCTTGGGAGTTTTTTACACATTCAGAGGAGATTCAACATTTAATCTCCATTCGTACTGTAAGTACGTCATTCCCGCGCAGGCGGGAATCCAGTGGCATTCTGTTAACACCTGCAAGTTCCACTGGACTCCCGCCTGCGCGGGAGTGACGGGAAGAAGAAATCAATTGTTTTAAACGATTCCAGATGCATCTCTAGTGATGCGTTTTTAACCGCGAAAGTGAATATCCCCATGTGCAACGACAAATCCACCGTCGACGAAATCCGTGCGCGCTTTGATCATGATGTCGAGCGCTTTTCCAATCTTGAAACCGGCCAGACCACCGTCCCCGACTCCCGGCAAATGTGGGAGTTGGTGGCAGACACCGCAGCGGTCCTGCATCCCAATGCAACGAGCATGCTCGATATCGGCTGTGGTGCAGGTAACGGCTGTCTCTATGTTTTGCAACAAGTCCCCAACATGGACGTGACGTTAGTCGATCTGAGTTTACCCATGCTCGAACGCGCTAAGCATCGCGTCGGAGAGCAAACGGCGGGTAACATCCGAACCATGCAGGGCGATGTCCGTGATCTTGATCTGGGGGGCCAGCAGCATGACATCATCATCTCCGGCTTGGCGCTGCATCACCTTCGGACTGCTGAGCAGTGGCAACATGTCATGCACAAAGTCTGCCAATCTTTGCGTCCCGGCGGGAGTTTCTTTCTCGTGGACATGTTTAAATTTGATGAACCGGCGGTGCAGCAACTCAACTGGCAACGCTATGGCCAATACCTGATGATTCACAATGACCAGGCGTTTCGAGACAAGGTTTATGACTATGTCCAGAAGGAAGACACGCCGTTCTCCGTGCCGTTTGTTGGTGGGGTGATGATGAATGTTGGGTTTGAAACCGTTGAGATTTTGCATAAAAAATGGTTTTTTGCTTCACTCTGGGCTCGCAAATCGTAAAAAATATGCTGCAACGGTTTACCCGATTGACAGGTAGTGAGTATAATCCTGATAGTTGATGAACCCGCTTCGGAAGGAGTCCGAAGCACCAACCAAAACACCCCAGGGAGGTATAGCACTTGACACAAGTGGAAGGCCCGGCTGTTTCGCCCCCGGTAGTTTCCAAGGGCACCGTTACCAAATCCTTTGTGCTGGATACCAACGTCCTGCTGCACAACTCAGCTTCCTTGTTCATGTTCGATGATAACGAAGTTGTGATTCCCTTCGTGGTTCTTGAAGAACTCGATAAATTCAAAAAATCAAACGACGATGTCGGCCGAAACGCACGCCAGGTGATTCGTCACCTTGATGGTCTGCGCGAAAAGGGCAGTCTTGTTGAGGGTGTGCAATGGAATGGTCATAAAGGCACCATTCGCGTGGAGTTCGCCCAGGCGGATCGGCCTATCGCCTTGCGTGAAGATTCGCCGGATAACCGCATCATCGCGGTGGCGTACAATCTCAAAGAGGCTGGCAAAAAAGCCATCGTCATCACCAAGGATTTGAATGTTCGTCTCAAAGCCCACTCGCTGGGTATCAAGACCGAGGACTTCGAAGCGCAGAAAGTCGATGCTGAAAGTCTCTACAGTGGTTTTATCTCACTGAAGGTCAGTTCCACCATCATCGACACGTTGTACGAAGAGAAGCAGCTTCCCATCGAATCCATCCGTGAGCATCTTGTGCGCAAGACCGATGACGGCAAGGAAGTCGGCATCGACTTGTGGGCCAACCAGTTCGTCCAACTCCTTGATGATCTTGATGAATCGCACACCGGTCTGGGACGCGTGCTCGGTGATACCGATCACATCATCCCGGTGCATGGTCCCCGCAAGCCGGTCTTCGGCATTTTGGCGCGAAACCTGCAGCAGACCATGGCGATGGATTTGCTGTTGGATGACGATATCAAACTCATCACGTTGCTCGGTTCTGCCGGCACGGGTAAGACGCTGCTTGCCATCGCAGCAGGCATGCACAAGGTGATCTCCGAGCAGCGTTATGACAAGTTACTCGTCGCCCGCCCGATCATGCCGATGGGCCGTGACATTGGTTATCTGCCCGGTGACAAGGACGAGAAACTGGCCGCCTGGATGCAGCCGATTTTCGACAACCTCTCCTACCTGCTCTCCACGCGCAGCGTCGGTTCACAGCATGCTGAGAGTCGCAGTGCCGACATCCGCGTGCAGCAGTACATGGACTCAGGGCAGGTCGTCCTCGAACCGCTGACCTACATCCGCGGTCGCAGTATCCCGCATCAATTCATGATCGTTGACGAAGCACAGAACCTCACGCCACACGAGATCAAGACCATTGTCTCGCGTGCCGGTGAAGGCACCAAGATCATTCTCACCGGTGACGTGGGCCAGATCGACAACCCGTATCTGGACTCCTCGTCCAACGGTCTTGCTTACATCGTCGAACGTCTCAAGGGCGAACCGATGATCGGCCATGTGACGTTAGCCAAAAGTGAACGTTCCGAACTGGCATCGCTGGCAGCAATCAAACTCTGATTACTCAACACAAACAAACACACGCAAAAAGCATCAAGACAACTTGGTGCTTTTTTTTATTGGGGTAACGGAGCATGAAAAATTGGAATGATTCATCGCTCCGATTTATTAACTCATACAACAATATGAAACTTGTTATTGATCTGACGGTACAATGAAGTACGCAGATCATGACACGAAAGAGGTCCTTAATGTCCGAAACGCAAAACCAATCGCAGTCAGATCCGGCTGGGGGTAAACCGAAAAAGAAACGTCGCTTGCTCAAGATCATTATCGCATTGGTGGTGATCATGATGCTTGGTATCGCCTGTTTGCCGATGCTGCTGTCCGGGCCGTTCAAAGGCGTGGTTGTCAGTCAGATCAACAAGCAAATCAACGGCAGCGCTTCCATCGACAGCATGTCGCTTGCCTGGTTCTCCGGCCAGCAGGTCAATGGTTTGAAAATCAATGATGCGTCCGATCAAACCGTTGTTGACATTGAAAAAATCGACCTGCCCGATGTCTCACTCTGGGGCCTGATCTCCGGCAATCGGGACATGGGCAACATCACCATTCACATCAACAACATCAAGGCGGTGGTCGAACGTGATGGCAAACTCAATCTCGAGAAACTGGCAAAGCAATCATCTTCAACAAGTTCATCGGCTTCATCATCATCGCAGTCGTCATCGCCCAGTGTCGGTGAAGTCGGCGTTGCTGCGTTGGTCCCCGAAGAAGTCGCTGCGAAGGTGCAGTTGGTCATTGACAAGCTGACTTACGAATCACCTGATGATCCGACCGCAACCATCTCCGACTTCCGCGTGGATGTGGCAGTGGACGGCAGTGAGCCTATCGTCGGGAAACTGGCAACGACGCTGGCCTACGGACCCCTGCGCGGGACCGCCTCTTCCGATGTCACCATCGACAAAATGGCCAACCTTTCAGGCACCCGCCTGACCATGGATGTCACCCCCGAAGCCTGGGCCGAATTTGCCCAGCAATCCAAGGCCAAATTGCTTAAACCCTTTGGCGTTTCACTGTCGATCCCCACACTCAAAGTCCCTGCCTTGGCAGGCAAAGCCGGTCTCAAGGATTTGATGGCCCAGGTCAATCTGGAAGTCACCGATGTGTTACTTGTTGCAGCGGATGAGAAACTTGGGACGCTTCAACTCTCGGGAACCCAACTTGCCATTGATGCCGACGGCACCGCCAAGCCCGTCACCGCATCCTTCAAAGGGCAAGTCACCCAAAGCAATCAACCGGGCAAGTTTGATCTGAACATCACCTTGGAAAATGTGCTTGAAGAACTCTCCGAACCGCAGTCCGATTTTTCCAATGTCAAAGCGCGCATCGTCGGTGATGTATCGCAAGTCGGTCTTGCCATCTTCGATGAACTGTTCCAGCAAAATGGCGTGATCCGCAATGCCATTGGTCCGACGTTAACTGCCAACATTGAATCGGAATTGCAGTATGACGCGACGGGTATCCCCCAGGGATACATGAACCTCAAGGCGACCGCACAATATCTCAATGCGGATATGGCGCTGAGTATTGGCCCGGATGGTGTGAGTCAGAAATCGCCGGGCATCCTGCAAATGCAGATCACACCCGATCTGTATGCTGCTGTAACACAGTTACAACCTGATCAACCCAACATGCTCAATAGAACCTTTGGCATGGTGTTCAAGATCAACACACTGCATGTCCCGCGTGTCAGTGAACAATGGGAATTCCAAAACGCCAGCATCGACATGACGCTACAGCTTGAGGATGTGTATCTCCGCGCCAAACCCGATGTCGAAAGTAAAGCGCTGATCAAACTCAGCAAGCCTTCATGGTCCGTCAAAAGTAAGTCCGTCGGGAAGGCCGTTGCGGTCAAGGGTGGTTTTGAAGTGTCGATGGGGGGCGCGTTACCCGGTAAGTTTGCAGTGGATCTGACAGCAAACAATCTACTTAAGGACTCGGGGAAGCTCAATACCGATGCTGCACACATCAAGGGTAATCTCACGCTCTTGCCGTTGCAGTTCCCGCAGGTCACGCCGTTTTTCTCCGCACTCAAATTCAACGTCAATAAACTGGTCAACCATGTCATCGGCACCAAGCAGAGCATTGAAATGGATGTCCGTTTGCTCCCCGAGGACACCAATGCTGTGGCAACAAAAGTGCCCAACATGCAGGTGCATTTCAAGACCAGCAGCTTTGCGATCAACACCAACGTCAAGGCAACCATCAAGCAGGATTTACTCACGCTTGATCCGAGTAGTGAACTGGATGTGAAACTCACACCCGAGTTGTTTACCTTCCTGACCAAGCCCCGTGAGGAAAGCACGCAGGAGGCTACCAGCGAAACGATCCCGACACCTGCACCTGCAACGGGTAGCACACCTGAAGCAACGACGACATCCACACCCACCGAATCTCCGGCATTGGGTTTGGCCAAAGCGGTCATGCTCAAGGGACGTGTTGAGGAATTGCGTTGGCCGCTGGATCCATCTCAGAATCAGCAGGCCAGTGTCGCGGTCTCAATGACTGCTGACCGCATCGAACCCACGGGTTTACCCGGTGGTTTGAGTACGTCCATGCGTGATTTGAAACTGACGATCGGTAAAGGTTCGCCGGTCTCGACGATCCCCGTCAAACTCACCGCACAGATGTATGAACAGAACAAGGCTGCGGGCAATCTCAATGTCACCCTGGTATTGATGGATTTACTCAACCAACCTACTGCCAGCGATCTTGCTCTGAGTATGAAGCAGATACCCGTAGCATTGATCGATTCGCTGTCGGGCATGAATGGCAAGCTCTACGCACTGCTTGGCAATCGCATTGATGAACTCAAAGTTCAGGCCAACGGTCCATTGGATCAGAACATGGCGGTTGAGGTTTCGGCGCTGAGTGATAATCTCAACGTGCAGACACAGGTGCAACTCTCCGAAGAAACGATCACCGTCAAGCCCGGCAGCACGGTTGCGTTGCAGGTCACACCCCAATCACTTGCCTTACTCAATAAGGCGATGAATCCGCAGTACAAAGCCAGCGATACGACATGGCAGTTGACCAAGCCCACGCAGTTGAAACTCACGTTACCCAAACTTGTTTTGCCCAAGGATGCCAGCAAGATCAATCAGACGCAGTTGGGTGTGGATGTCACCGCATCGACCATGAACTTTAGCCATCGCACACTCAAAACCACGCTGTCGATTGAAGATTTGAAACTGGCGTTGGATGCCAAGAAACTCACCGACCCGATCTTTGCCCAACTCGACGCCAAGATCAATGGCAAGGATGAGGCTGGCAAAGCGTATCAAAGCGACATGATCAGCAAGACCACGATCCTGAACCTGATCAATGACAAAGGTGAAGTGGATGCGGTGCATGCGACGGTGAAGACGAATACCGCGATTCCCAAGTTGCCGATCGAGTTGCTTGATAGTCTGCTCAATCAGCAGGGCAAGCTCGCTGGCATCATCGGGCCAACCGCGCGCGTCTCAGCCAAGGGCAGTTACCCCGGTGAGTTGAATCTGGAGTTTGTCGGGGACAATACCAGTCTCTCGCTGCCTGCCAAGATCGATGCCAACCGCACGATGACTTTGCGGGAAGATGCGGTCGCCAGGATTCAGGTCAACAAGCAGACTGCTGAGGCATTGCTGAAATATGGTAATCCGATTCTCATTGATGCTACTGAATCGCGAGAACCGGTGACGGCGACCATCAGCGCCAAGACGTTCTCCGCACCGCTTGCCAATTTTGATATCAAGAATGTCGTCGCTGACATCCAACTCAAACTCGGCACGATCAGCTTGCAGGACAGTTGGCTGCTTAACAGCATGGGCGAAGGCTTTGGTAAACTCGACAAGGCCTTTAGCATCAGTTCCAAACAGGATGCCGTCTTCACGCCGTTGACCATCACCATGCGCGATGGCGTCACGCAGACCAATGACATGTGGATGCAGATCAACGATGTGAAAGTCTTTGGTAAAAGTCGCATCGACACCTTGACCGTCGGCACGCAAGGCAGTGTCGATCTGGTCAAGAGTACTGCCAACATGGGCCTGGGTTTGCCGGCGGAGACGTTTTACAGTTTCGGAAGCAGTCTACGCAAGTACATCAAGCCCGGCACCGTTTTTGAAATGCCACTCTCCGGACCACTTAATGCAGTGAAACTCCAAGGCCTGGATAAGCTGGCCATCAGTCTGGCTGCAACTGTTGCAGGCGGTGAACTTGGTGGCAATAACGGTGGATTGGGGGCCTTGCTCGGCCAAGTCGCAGGGCAGGCACTCTCCGGTGGCAAGAGTTACACCGAGTATCAATCCCAGAGAACCTGGCCCAACAAACCTGTGATCAAGCAGGAACAGACGCAAACACAAACCGACCCCGCTGCACAATCCACCGAGCAACCTGCATCGCAAACCACACAAACGCAGCAGCCTCAAACGCAGACGCAACAGCTTGATCAACCCAAGCAGCCTGCTGAAGAAAAGTCGGAAAAAGAGAAACGGCGTGAAGAGATTGGTAAGACGGTGGATTCGTTGATTGATCTGTTTAGCAAGTGATCGAGTTGATGGTGAAATGTACGCAACACCCCTGGGGTTAAAACCCCAGGGCTTTATTTCAAGGTTTGAGATTGGGTTGGTGTTGCGTATGCACATTAAAGTCCGTGGGACTTTAGTCCCCGGGACGTTGCAGGTTCGTTTTCTCAATCAATCGTCATCATCTGCAAACAAGCGTTTCTTTGCTAACGTTGCTGCACTGGATTCCTTGCGGGCATTGGCGATGATCTGCGCTAATTCATAATCCGCCGGTTCGGTGATCTTGAGATTGACTTGTTCACCGTCGACAACGTAGACCGTTTGCCCCATGGCTTCGACGAGTCCTGCATCGTCGGTGATTTGGCTGGTGTCGGTGTTGCCATCGTCGATGCTCTGGTATGCCTTTTCCAACAGCGAGCGTTCAAAGACCTGCGGGGTTTGGACGAGCACGACATTGGTGCGGTCGAGCGTTTGGGTGACCTTGGTGACATCGACGGTGACTTTACCTGCACTGCCGAGGATGGCATCGAGCGGGTCAGTTTTGGCTTTGGATTCGTCATCCGCTAACGGGGCGGTTTTTTTGAGGGTTGCAGAACATTTCACGCCGGGGATGACGGCCGGATAGTCTTTGGCTGCCTGGAAAGTCCGGTTGATCAACTCGTTGCTGACAAGGGGACGGGCTGCATCGTGGACAGCAATGTGGGTGGCATTGTCATTGACTGCTGCCAGGGCGTTCTTGATGGTTTCCCAACGTTCGATCTTGCCACCGGCGACGATGGTCACGCCATGGAATCCGAGGGTGTCGCCCCATTTGAGTTTGAAGGCATCCACCTGATCGGGATCGACGGCAATGATGCATTGGCAGACGTCTTTGTGTTTGAGAAAGCCATCCAGTGCTGCCATGAAGACCGGCTTGCCGGCAAGGTCCAGTTCGAGTTTGGATTTGTTGGTTGTTGCGTCAATGTTAAAACGCTTGCTCTGGCCGGCGGCGGGCAGGATGACTGCAATTTGCATGGCATGCTCCGATGATCTGAAAAATTCTTAGTCCCAGATCATAACGCAATTGGACATGGCTTTGGAGCGCAGGTGGCAGGGGGTTGGCAGGATATGATCCGATAACCATGCTGTTTTCCGGTTATTTCTGGAAATGAGATTGCAAGGTATTTGATTTGATCGTCAAGTTGAAGAAGTAAACGGACGATAGCAGTTATGAACTAACACGCCCTTAGCAATGGGAAGAACCATGGCTGGAAGTATTCGCGTAATCTGCCCCAATCTCAAATGCAGGGCTATCCTCTCTGCACCGGACCATGCACGCGGCCGGATGGTGCGCTGTCGGATGTGTGGGATGAAAGTCAAAATCCCATCGACCGCCAAAGTCAAAGCCGAGCCGACCTCGCAAGCACACGGTGACGGTGAGAGCAAGTAAGGACCATCCTGCAGCACTGATCCTGTTTGTGTCATCAAGCCTATCCTTCGCGGTCTGTTAATTTAAATTCCGATAACTTGACCTGCTGATATCGCATCGGATGCGTTTTGCGCTTATCCTGTAGGTTATGTCAGCAGCTACAGCCGTTTACAACTCACGCAAAAGCACTGGTCTGGGGGTTCGTTCCTGGTGGGCGCATGCGGCGTTGGTGATCGGCAGTTTTATCCTGCTGGCCATGTCCTTCCCCAATCCCGGTTGGAGTCTGCTTGCATATATCGCGCTGGTCCCATTGACCTTGCTTGGGATGCGTTCGCGAAGTCGCAAGAGTTTATTCATCTGGACGTACATCGGCGGTGTGTTGTGGTGGCTGCTAATGCTGTATTGGCTGAATCGCGTCACCGTGGGCGGATATGTCACCCTGAGTTTTTACCTTGGACTTTACTGGCCGGCGTACGTGTTTTTGATCCGACTGATGGATCGGCGGACGAAGTGGCCTAAGTGCTTCAGCGTGCCTGCGGTGTGGGTCTGTCTGGAGTACATTCGGGCTCACATATTGGCGGGGGGCTTTGGCTGGTTCTGCATCGGTCATTCACAAGCCCCGTATCACCCGCTTCAATCACCGGGACAGGTGGTGCAGTTGGCGGACACCTTCGGTGTGTGGGGCGTGAGTTTTTTAGTAGCAATGACCAGTGGCATGTTTGTGGACATGCTGACCCGACCTTGGAATAAATCATCACGCAAATGGTACAAACCCAGTCCCGCGATGCGCAGCGTGATGATCTGGTTAATCCTGATGGTCGCAACCCTGTTTTACGGGGCATACCGCATTCGCACCACGCCACAGTCCGGGCCAACCATCAAGACCACCGTCATCCAAACCAACCAACCCCAGGACAATCGACAGGCTCCGACCAGTGAGTCGATTGCTGCGGATTGGAAACGTGCGTTGGAACTTTCGGTCACGGCTGCGATCACCGACAAACCGGACATGATGATCTGGCCGGAGACGATGTCGCCTGCTGCGTTTAATGCCCGTGCGTTGGAGTATTACCGCAATGCCCCGACCAAGGAGAAGGGGTATGAAGAGTTCTACTACCAGACTGAGGAGTTGGCTTCACGGATGAATGTCCACCTGTTTGCAGGCGCCCACGCCAAGTCGGATTGGGAGTTCGTGGAGCTTGATGATGGTCGGCAGTTTGTCGTGCCTCAGACGCGGTACAACAGTGTCTTTCACTTCACGCCTCGAGTCGGACAGTCGGTAACGCGCTATGACAAAATGCACCTTGTCCCCTTTGGTGAATACATCCCCTGGGTCTCAAGCGTGGGCTTTCTCAAGAACCTGTTCATGAATTACCTGAGTCCGCACAAGATCGATTATTCGCTGGATGCAGGGCAGAAAATGGTGGTCTTCAACGTGCCGGTGGACGGGCGGGATGTCCGCGTGTCTGCACCGATCTGCTTTGAGGACACCATCGGACGCCTGGTGCGGAAAATGGTCTACGATGGATCAGGCAATAAGCGGTCGGATGTGCTGATCAATCTGACCAATGACGGCTGGTATGCGGGTTCGGTTCAGGCGTATCAGCACACGCAAAATGCCGTCTTCCGATGTATTGAAAACCGTGTCCCGATGGCGCGCAGTGTCAACACCGGCATCAGTGGCTTTATCGACTCAGCAGGGGAGTTGGGCAACTGGGTCCAGGTCGATGGGAAGTTTCAGGAAGTCGACGGCTATGCCACACGTGAGATGATCATCGACGCGCGACAGACGTTTTACGGTCGATGGGGTGACCTGCCCATGAAACTGCTGTTGCTTGCGACGCTGCTTCGGATCGTCTTTGCAAGCTTTGTCGGGCGGAAAATGTTATAATTATTGGAACCTGCAACATCAGGTCGATGTATGTTCAGGGGGCAGGCAATCCCCTTGAAAGTTTGATCAACCGGGGAATTGACTGACAAAAATATGACACTCAATCCTCATGAGTGGCCAAAGCTGACAAAGCATTTTGGCTGACACTGACCCAATGCACCGTCTTACGCAACACGGATGGATAAGACTTATGATGCAATCCCGCAAATGGACATGGATGTGGCTGACGCTGGCGATGATTTTGCCGACGACACAACTGCAGGCTCAACCGCTGACCGCAGATATCTTTCAGGCGGCCCAGAATCGGGCTGTGCAGCAGATTCTCGTCTCAGCCAAGAGTCAGGACCCGATTTTGCGAGCCAACGCTCTGGAGGCCGCTGAGGCGCTTCCCAACCGCATTGGGCCACTGGTTCAGCAGGCTTTGATGGATCAGTCCCCGGTGGTGCGTTATGCCGCGTTACTGACCATTGGCAAACTCAAACTTTCAGGCGTGGCAGCAAACGCCCGTCAATTCATCAATGACCCCAACGAATCGGTCCGTGCTGCTGCGATTTTCGCCCTGGCACGTAACTTCGGGACGCAAGGTGGGGGCGGCTTTTCGGTGGATATATCGCCGCTCGCCGGGTTGGTGATGAGTAACAATCCGACCACGCGTGGCAATGCTGCCTACATCATGGGACTCATGGGCGATGATACTGCCATCCCGATGCTCAAAGCTGCTGCCCGAAAGCGGTTACCGACGGCACCCCAGGCCCGTGAAGTGCTCATTCGGGTGCAGATTGCAGAGGCAATTTATCGCCTTGGGGATACCGATGTGCTTGACTCGATTCGGGCGGGGATGTTCAGTCAATTTGACGAAGTGCGGATTCTTTCGGTGCAGATTCTGGGGCGACTTTATGATCGTCAATGGGAGCCTGCCATTGAGAACACGCTCAAGAAAGACCCGATTGAATTGAAGTTGGCGGCTGCCGGGACGCTAGGTCGTTTTGGAAATCGCAAAGGATTGGATATCATATTGGATGCCGCCCAAAGCCAGAGTGTGTTGTTACGCTCTCAGGCTGCCATTTGCCTTGGGATGTTCCGTAACGAGCCCACGGCAACCCAGATGTTAATCGGGATGTTGACGGATCAATCTGAGCCGGTACGTCTTGCCGCCGCCGCCGGTTTACTCGGTGGTGGACGCGACGGACTGTGATGTTCGATGAACCGTGATCGATACTGAGGCCTGTTTGTGGGTTCTCAGGTGACCGGACAGGGATGTCTGAAATACGCATCCCTCGAAAAAATAATGCCTTGCTTTACGAAAAAAACCTCACTCAGCACCGATGTTGTGTTGACAAAACGTTGCCGAAAAGATAGATATTGATCCTTAATACCCCCGAAAAATCGCTTGCAGTTTTGATTGGCACCGATGAGGTAGGTCTGTAAGTGATTTAAACGCACGGCCAGGGAGGTCACCTTGAGCGTATTGACCCGGTTTTTTGTGATTACTGTGACGCTTTTGTCCGTCGCACTCGTTGCGGTTGTCGTGCCATTTGTGGCCAAGACCGAAGATTACCGTTCCCAAGTCGAAGAAGCACACAACCTGCGGATTCGCGCTGAAATGACAGCCCGACTGCGTGACGCGGAAGTGGCACAGGTTCAGGAGCGTGTTGCCAAGCAACTGACTGACCTGAGTCATGAAAAGCAGACGCTCACCGCTGAGGTGGCGCGTCTCTCTGAAGAACTCAACACCTCCCGCGCACTGCTGGCTACCGCCAAGGCCGAGAACGCCAACAACGGTGCCAACCTTGCACACCTTTCAGCTTCCCACGAGCAGTTTGCCCTGATCGTCGAGTCCATGCGTAAGGAACTCAACGAACGCCGTGGCCAGGCTCTGGAACAGCAGAAGAAGATCATCGAACTGGCAGACGAGTCGGATCGTCTCAAGGCAGAGCTTGACTCGCTGACCCGCCAGGTTCGTCAGTACCAGGAAACCACTGTGGCGTTGGAAGACCGCAATGCGGATCTGGAAAAAATGCTCGGTCGCCTGGACCCGGCCATCCGTCAGCAGATCGAAGGTCAGGACGTTGCTGGCGCCACCGTGCGTCCCTTCATGCCTGACTATCTCATCGACGGTCAGGTCACCAAGATCGCCCGCCTGGATGACGAAACCTTCGTCGAGCTGAACATCGGCTCCAACGACGGCGTCGAAAAGAACATGAAATTCCGCATTCACCGTGGTGATGACTTCATTGCCAACCTCGTGGTCACTGTGGTTGACATCGACGCCTGCTCCGGCCGTGTCGTCCTTGTCGACGATGGTCAGCAGGTCACCGTGGGCGACTCGGTTCAGACCGGCGGTCTTTGATCCCACAAGGGAACATTGATCTGCGACACCTGAGTTCGCAGACACCTGTTAAACAGCCGCTGATTCAGCCAGAATGCATCGGCACAGGTTGACTCAGGTAATGGATCGGAATGCACCACAAGGCAAAACATTGCCCATGATGGCGATGTGAATGCAACCCACCTCGCTTAGAGAATCGTCAGGAGATCAGATTTGGCCAAGAAACAGAAAACCAAAGCCAAAAAGGCAGCCAAGGCACCCAAAGCCCCCAAGGGACCGGGTAAGGCCAAGGCATCGTCCAACGTGTACACGGTGATGACCTTTGTTGCGACGGTGATGCTTTCGGTGGCTCTGGGGTTTGTCCTGATGCGCAGTGCCGAACTCTTTGGCAGTGTCGGTGAATTGTTTAATCTCGAACAATCCAGTCGCTCGGCTCCACGCTCCCAACCTGTTTCAGCACAGCCGCAACCTGACGCCACACCCGCCGAAAACCAGTAAATCATCTTTTTCGGATGTTTTTTGTACCGCTATGGCTGTACAAAGATTGATCTTACATACCTTTGTGGTGTAAACTGTGAGCCAGCTGCACGGGTGGTCCGATGGGTGTCAACCATCAACCCAAATCCTGCAGGATGATCACAACAGACGCAACAACACCGTTGAGGGGCCTTTCCTTTGTTCTTCGATAAATTTCAAAGCTGGTTCAGCGTGGACATGGGGATTGACCTGGGCACCTGCAACACCCTCGTGTGTGTGCGGGGTGAAGGCATTGTGCTCGACGAGCCCAGTGTGGTTGCGGTCAAGAAGGGCACCAACCAGGTTCTCCAGAACGGTAATGCCGTTGGTTGGGTCGCCAAGGAAATGCTCGGCCGCACGCCCGGCAGTATCTCCGCTATCCGCCCACTCAAGGACGGTGTGATCAGCGACTTTGAAATCACCGAGGCCATGCTCTCGTACTTCATCCGCAAGGTCAACGGCAATCGCCCGCTGGCCAAACCCCGCGTCGTCATTGCGGTTCCTTCCGGTATCACCGCCGTCGAAAAACGGGCGGTCCTCGATTCGGCTGAACATGCTGGCGCTCGACGTGTGTATCTCGTCGAAGAGCCCATGGCAGCAGGCATCGGTGCCAACCTCCCCATCGTCGAAGCCACCGCCTCCATGATCGTTGACATTGGTGGTGGTACCACCGAAGTGGCCATCATGTCCCTGGCTGACATCGCTCAATGCGAATCCGTCCGCGTAGCCGGTGACGACATGGACGAAGCCATCATCAATCACATGAAAAAGGCTTACAACCTGATGATTGGTGAGCAGACCGCTGAACGCATCAAAATCGAAATCGGCTCGGCTGGTGGTCCCGATGAAGGACGCAGCATGGAAGTCCGTGGCCGTGACATGATCTCCGGCTTACCGCGTAAAACCATCATCACCGGCGAGGAAGTCCGTACTGCCTTGCAGGAACCGGTGGGCGCGATCATCGAAACCGTCACCCGCACCCTCGAACGTGCCGAACCTGAACTCGCTGCTGACCTCGTCGAAAACGGCATCGTCCTGGCGGGCGGTGGTGCACTGCTGCGTGGCATGAACGTGGTGATCTCCGAAGCCACTGGCCTGGAATGTCGTGTCGCTGACAACCCGCTTCACTGCGTCGCCCTGGGAACCGCCATCTACCTCGAACACCTTGAGGAATGGAAGAGCACCATGGAAAGCGACATGGACGAGATTTGATCTTTGCTTCACGTCCTGACCACATTGTTTCAAGGCAATCAACCACAGATGAACACAGATAAACACAGATGATTTAAAACCAGGACGGTTTGCATTGTTTGTCTTTATCTGTGTTCATCTGTGTTCATCTGTGGCTAAATGTCTTTTGACGTTGTGCTGACAAATTGGATCAAAGGCAATCATGCGACGGCGGTTATTGACTTCAAAACACGGGCTTTTTCTGGCATTTGTTCTGATGCTCGTTGCCTGTCTTTTGCCGCAATCGCTGGTCAACAAACTCTGGTCTGGACCGCGACACCTGCTTAAACTTTCACTCTCACCGCTTCAACATCCGCTGCATCAACTTTCTGACCAAATCCGCGCGCCACTGGAACCCGTAGTCGATCTCGGCCCCGCGCTGGAACTCGAAAACAACTACATGGAACTCATGGCATACAATGCCAAACTCCAGCAGGAACTCCGCGAAGCGCGCAGTTTCATCGAACAACTCTCGCAGATGCGACGCTACCGACAGGGCAGTGAAAAACTCCTGCCAGCTCGTGTCACGCTCTCAACCCGTGGCCTTGCGATCAACACACTGACCCTCGGCGTCGGCAGCGTCGACAATGTCTCCGTCGGTGAAGTCGTCACCACCGGTTACAACCTCGTGGGACGCATTGCTTCGGTGGGCACGCACACTTCAACCGTCCGACTCATCAATACCCCCGGGACTTACCTGGCGGTCGGCATTGTCCCACCTGTCAATGATGACACCCCTCGGCAATCTTTGGCGCATCTGGAAATCTCCGACGATGGCAACGTGTTCTACGCCCGTGGTGATGTCAATGATCCCGTCAAAGTCGGAGATCTTGCATTCCTGGCTGATGACCGTTGGCCGACCAGCGCCCAGGGCCTGATCGTGGGCAAGGTCACACACATTGACCCGGACGAAAAAACACCACTGCTGCGAACGCGTCTGACCATCACACCGCTTAAGAGTCTGATGCATCTTGGGCAGGTACTCGTGTTTGTCCCCGAAGACCTCTCGGAGTTACGATTGGAAGGGGGCCTGCAATGAGATGGATTTTCTTCCTGATCGTCACCTATTTGACGCTGTCGATTCAGTCAGGTTTATCGAGTCTGTTTGTTATCAATAATGACGTTCTGCCCAGTCTGCTGTTGATCCTTGGCGTGTTTGTCTCCGTGTATGCACCGCAGACGACCACGCTCTGGGCGATGTTTCTACTGGGCGCACTCACCGACTTGATGTACCCGATCCAGGGCGCCGGACCTGTCAGTGACTTCGTCCTCGTCGGCCCCAATGCTGTCGGATTCATGATTGGTGGCTGGGCAGCATTGCAACTGCGGGGGATCTTCCGACGCTCGATTCCCGGGATTGTGGCAACGGTCCTCGTCGTCTGCTTCTTCGTGGAGTTGGTGGTTGTTGCAGCCATGACCATCCGCGGTCTACCCTGGCCGGTCGCTCAGCCGTTGGAAGGATGGTCCGCTGCTGATGAACTGGTCCGCCGATTCTGGTGCATGCTTTACACGACCGTCTTGAGCATCCCCGTCATCTACCTACTTGGGGGCATGCAGCGTCTGTTTCATTTTGATACTTCAAGGTCCGGCCAATCCGGTTATGTGATGCGATGAACCAATCCCAGGACAATCCCACTGAACACTGGCAACCCAACCGCGGCCCGGTCGCCAAGATCATTGCATGGCTGCTGTTGATCCTGATTTTTGCGGGTCTGCTGGTGATGATGATTTATGAGTGATCGACTTCTTTGAAATCGTACGCGTAAACGTTCTCCATCTTCCGTCACTCCCGCGCAGGCGGGAGTCCAGTGAGAACTGCAAGCGTCAACAGAATGCCACTGGATTCCCGCCTGCGGACATTATGCACGTGGCCTTCTGACGTAGGGTGGGTAGAGCGTAGCGAAACCCACCATCGGTGCTTGCAATGGCGTTGAATTGGTGGGTTTCGCTTTGCTCTACCCACCCTACGAATCATGTCGAGTAAGTCCGACCCCTAAAACATCACTAATCGCAGTTCATATAAACACTTGTGAAATGAAGTGCGTAATGTCCCTGCGCGGGAATGACGGAATCGATTTCAATGTGGCATAAATGACGCGAAATGTAAGCATCGCATCAGTATTGGGCATTCATGTTGAAACAAAAAAACTGCAAACCTTCACTCATTCGAAGCTTCGCAGTTTTGGATTTTTTGTCTTGCATTGATGGGTTTTATTTCACTTGAATCTTGCCCCAATACGCAGGCATGATCATGGCTTCGCTGGGGATGTCCGCGATAATTCCCGCAGCCTTGTTATGCCAGTAGACACGTTCGACGGTCGCGCCGGATTGTCCGATGAGCACGCCAATGTCTCCGGTGGTCTTGGGCAATTGCTTCGGATTCCAACCTAGAACTGAAAGCGGGATGGCAATCTCCGTGACATCAAAGACGACCTTCTTTTCCGGCTGAGTGAATGCAGGTCGGACCAGGCGGCTGGAAGCCAGTTTGATCTGCAAACTCACATCGTCAATCTGGTCGATGGTGATGTGCCGCACCGGTGAAGTGAAAGCAACCGGAGACTGCGTGCCGGGGACAATGTAACGGTAGCACGCGGCTTTGGGGTTACCATTTGCTTCGGTGATGAGTAAACGCAAATCACCTGCAACGGGTTCATTCTTGCGTTTACCTTCAACAGGTTGGGTTGCCAGTTTCAGGTCGAAACCGCCACCGGTTTTAAACAGGGTCTGTAAATCGCTGCCCCTGTTATCCAGCAGATTATTTCGGCGTGAGAGCAGGGCGATGTAGAGATGCGATTGATCGACAGACAACGCAGCGGTGATCGCAGGCTCCTTGTACTGCTTGCCCCAATCACCTTCCTTAAATGTCTCCGCGTCGATGAGTACCCACTGCGGGTCTTGCCAATCGTTGAGTTTACCATCGATATTTTTCGGTTTGTCGGACTTGGTGATCGTCATGACATCCGACTCGCTTGCGGACTTCTGTGCACGGTCGCAGGCGATCATGTAATCCTGCACAGCCAGAACGTCCTTGGCGGTGATCGTCAGAGATTGGCTGGGCAGTCGCTTGATGGACTCCAGGCCTAAGACTTTGACGAGGCTGCTGTGACTCTTACCTGCAACGAGGATGATCTCGCCGTTAGGCAGTTGGTTGAGGGTCGGGAAGAAGTGTTCGCTGATCTGGTTGATGTTGGTGAGATCCATGCCACGGTTGTGTTCAGCCATATCCCATTGGCGTCCGTCGCGTGGGTAAGCACCGAGGTAATCCACGAACAAACCATCCGTGGTCAGCAGGTAGACCACGCCCTTGTCGGAGTTGATCGCCCAGAGTTCACCGGCATCGGAGTTACGTGGGGTGACTGTGGGGCCGAGGAGTCGCGTGGTAGCCAGTAACTCGCCGGGATAACTCGGCAACGCTGGTGATGCGTGTCCGGGATGCAGACCTGGCCAACGGGAATGGTACTGCCAAACCAGCTTGCCATCTTTGAAACCGCGCATGGGTCCGCCGGTGAAAATGAGCATGCCGCTATCGTCGGTGAATGCCTGGCCGCCACCACTGGTGGGTTGATGATTGATATCCGAAACCAGTGAGGTGACGTTGGCAAGGTCATAGTGTGGCAAGCCATCCGAATCGACCTGTGTCGGTTTGAGTTCGACAACGCCATTGCGATGTGTGATCAGCAGAGACAGGTCTGATTGGATATGTGCGGTCAAGAAGGAGTTGATGTTTGGATCGTCAGCAAAGCTGCGAATCTGCACTTCGTCATTTTGAACCTGTTGGTCGTGATTCAGATCGACCCAACAAACCAGGCTGCTGGCTTTGAACATGTGGCGTTGGCGATTGACCTTTCGCGGGTTGCCTTTGACCTGATATGCAGGGAAGTCATCAAGCCAACCTTGTTCTTCGATGAACTTCCAACTGCTTAATGATCCGACGCAAGCCAGGGGTGTGATGCGTTCTTTGTCATCACGCCAGATGGAGGCCAGTGGCTGACCCGTGGTTGGGCCGGAGTAGTTGGTGGTGATATAGCGGTGTCCCAATGCATGGGTGACGGTTTGCGGGCCATGCCACCTGGGGGCGTACCACGGTGTTTCGGATGCGAGCCAATAGATGCGATCAAGTTTGGTTTGGCCGGTAGATTGGTTGATTTTGAATTCCATGCCGCCGGCAGTTTGTGACAGGTAGAAACGTGACGGATCTTTGGGATCGATCATGCCACCGCCGCCATATCCTGGGGGACCGTAGAACGCCTTGATGAGTTTGCCATCCAGTGACCAGACACTGACGCGCTTGGGGGCTTTGAAATCTTCGGTGACCCAGAGTTGGTCCCGCGCGTCGATTGCGATACCGTCAGGATTGTTCATGTGATATTCGTCATACAAACCTGACTGGGGCTTGCCGGGATGTCCGATGGTTTTGATATGGCGATAGCTGTTGGCAGTGAAGACTTTGATGCAGTGGCTTTCTCCCTGGTTTGTGATGTAGAAATTGCCTTTGCTATCGACGGTGAGTTGTCGGGGCTGATCAAGCCCATCACTGATGAGAATTTCTTTGTCGGTGAGTTGGCAGTTTGGGACATCGAGTGTGTAACGATGCAGCTCATTGCCAACGAGGATGAACAGTTTGCCATGTCGATCAAAGTACATGCCGCCGGCATTGGCAAGATCAATCGTACCCAGCGGCTTGGCTTCCGTTTGCACACTCACTGAAGCAGCATCGTAGAGATAAAGTTTCTGGGTGAGTTTGTCAGAGTAGACCAGCAGGCCGTTGTGCACCGCAAGTCCGCCGAGGTCGATGTCATCCCAGTTTGCATCATTGGGCAGTGTCGGTTGTGGGAAGGCGACGCGGAACATGCCGTTGTCAGCAAAGCCCATGATGCGGATTTCCGCTTGAGGTTTGGCAGACTTGGCGGTCTTGTCAACGTTCCATGACATGGCTGAGTAGAGATAGATTTTCTGATCGCGCTTGGGGCCGTGATCCACTGCAAGCAAGGTTGCGCCGGTCCAGTGTCCGCCGATGCGACGACGGCCTGCGAACTTGTTGCCATCCATGTCCACCCACGCCACCGCCTGCGCCGCTTCCGCAACACCGCTGGTGATCACAAGGTGCGGCTTATTGGCTTGGCTGTAGGACTCAGGGATGAATGCGATGGCACGGGGACTGCCGTGATCAGCTAACCAGCCACCGGGTCCAAAATCAATATCGGTTGGCCAGGGGGGATTACCGGTGTTGGGGTAAATGGTTTTCTCGTATGTGAGTTTGATTTGATCACGCACCAAACCACGGACGGTGTACTGGCCGGGCTTGATGATGGAGCGGATGATCTCATAACCGGTGCCAGGTTGGGCATGCTGCTTGGGTGTACCGATGTCGGTGCCGTCGTAGAGGAAGGTGTGTTTACCTGCTTCGTAAAACTCCCCGCCGGTGAGATTGCGGACACGGTGTCCTTGTTCGTCTTCGAGGACAAGTGTGACGTAGCCGGGCTTATCAAGCTCAAAGTTGATGGCAATGGGAGGATCAGTAAGCTTAACTTGAACTGACTTCTGGTTTACTTGTTGACTGATACTTTTTTTCTCCGCGATCGCTGGGTATTGAGTAAGAACCACGTCATCCAAATAGCATTGTCCTTCAATCAGCGAACCGGTTGCACCCATTCGCAGGAAGGAGATGCGCACACCAATAAAGTCGAAGGGTTTATCGCCATCGTAGGTGAAGTCCATTTTCATGGGTGTCCAGTCTGTGGTTTTCAGATTGATCACCTTGGAGGTCAGCACACCTGCCATGACACGGCGTTGTTTGGTTTTACCATCCTTGTCCTGATAGGACTCGTATTTCTGCAGGATCAGGTTGGCAAGGACTGCGTTGTATTGATCGGTCGATCGTGTTTTGGCCTGAAATGACAGTGTAAACGCGTTGCCCTTGTCCTGCTTGATACCGTTGAGATAGGCTTCGAAGCGACCATCAAGACGCGATTTGTCATTGCCGGTGACAGTGATAAAAGCGTACTGTTTACCTGCCGGAACCGGTGCGTCGGACATCGTTCCGCGGTCAATGACCTTGCAACCATGTGCATGACTGGACCAGCCTCTGGTACCTTTCTCGAAGCTGCCGTTGTTGTGTATGGCATCAATGAGAATGGTTGGGGGGGACTGTGTTCTGGGCGTCTCCTGGGCCGAGAGTGGCAGTGCCAATGCAGTGAGAAGCAAGGCGGTGAACAAAGTATTTAATTTCATGTTGAACCTCAAAGTTATTTGATACTGATTTTGCCCCATTGGCTTGGATAAAGCCAAGCTTCGGCAGGGAGATCGCTGATGAGATTGGTCTGTTTGTTGGACCAGTAAGTGCGTGCGGTATTGATGCTGCCGGTCGCATCGGAACTGATGAATCCGATGTCACCGGTTAACTGCATGTTGGGTTTGAGTGCCATGCCCAGTGCTTCGCGTGGCAGTTGGGCTTCGACGATGTAGCCGTCTTTGGTCGTGCTGACATGTATGTTGGTGTTATCGAGAATGACCACCTTGTCCATCGGGTGTGTCATCACCGGTGAGATGTAAATTTGTTTTTCACTTGCGCTGGCTTGTTTTGCTTTGGGCATCATCAAGACCGCAGTGGGCTTACCCTTGAAGTTGGCGATGAGGATACGCAGGTCGCCAGCAACAGGGTCTTTTTGTGTGTTGCCTGTTGGACTGAATTGGATGTCAACCGCATCGCCGGTTTTAAACAGTCGCGTGAAATCCTTGCCCTGGTTGAGCCATGGCGAAGGGTCGGAGACTTTGAAAAAGGCGTAGAGATTTTGGGCATCGTAAGCGAGTTTGGCGGTGCCGGACTGTTGGCCGCCTTGACGTGCGATCTGCATCGCTGGTATGTCGGACCATTCGTTTTCCTTGCCATCCGCTTTGAAATGAGAGACAAGTTTCTGCATGACGTAAGTCTTGTCTTGATTGGCATCACTTTGCATTTGAGACTGCATTTGCAGGGCTTTTGCGATGTGCGTGTCGGTGATGGTGATCGTTTGCGTTGGCAATCGCTTGATGTTTTCAAGTCCGTGGACATTGAGAATCATGCAGGCTTCACGAGCCAGTGCGCAGGTCAGACGAATTTGACCGTCAGCTTGTTTGCCGAAGAATCCGTTGAATGCTTCGCCACTTTGGGTAAAGGCATTGATGGACTTGCCAACGAGTTTGGCTTCGGAGTCGGGGAGGGGTAATGCTGGCAGGCGACCGTCTGCAAAGAGGGTGTCGACGAAGATACCATCATTGGTCAACAGATAATCCTGACCGAGATTGCCACGCAGATGAAAGACGTTGCCGATCTCATCGTTGATGCGAGCCTGACCGGTGATCATTAACGGGCCGATGATCAGGCCGGGCTTGGGCATGGTGGCACGATGCGAACCGTGGACACCGGGGAAGGGGTTGGGATAGGTCCAGTTGAGTTTGCCGGTCATCGCATCCACCGCGCAGATTCGACTTGGATTAGGATACCCAAGCTTGCTTGAGATGAGCACCTGGTTGTTGTCCTCGTCGGGAACCATCGTGCCTTGTTCTCGGATGTTCATGGGCTTGATGCTGGCTGATGTGTAAATCGGTGCGCCGCGATCATCAAAGCCAACGGGTTCAATGCGTATCATGCCTGAAGCAAAGATGCGAAGCTTGCTGTCCATGCGTCCGCCCCAGCCACTGTTAAAGGCAAAGGCAGAGTCTTTGCGGCGTTGGTTTCCTGCTGCAGGATACTTGGTTTTGATGATCTCGCATTCCTCGCGTTGGACCAGACCATCGTGATTCGTGTCATTCCAAAAGACACCATCAAGCAGGTCGCAGTCGGCCCATTGGCCGGAGGGTCGTTCGAGGACGGTGTTCCCCTTGCCGAGTTTGCCTGCGATTTGGCTGACGGTGGTGATGGCGGTGACGGGTTGCCAGTCACCATTGTCCATTTGCATCAACAGGATGTAACCATGTTGGTTGTAGTAGGGCAGTGAGAGGAAATACTCACGTTTCTTGCCACTGGCATCACTGGAAAAACGTTGGGGTTTGGCAAAGCGGTCCGTCGGGATTTCAAAGCTTTCGCCCTTGGTCAGGTCCGGGTGCCAGAGAATACTTTGGAGTTTCCAGGTGCGCTTGGCATGATCGATTTTAAACTCCAACGGGCCAAGATAAGCCAGTGTCGGGTCGGTGTCATGAAGCGTGGTGGCATTGCCTGCATAGCCGGTGTTCCCCAGATAATCTCTGACGAGTTTGCCTGACGGTTCCCAGACACTCACACGACGGGGATAGTCCCAGCTTTCCGTGATCCAGATTTTGTTTTTGCTGTCAACAGCGACACTGCTGCCGTGCATGATGCCCTTGGGATCAAATGGGCCTCGGATGGCTCGACCCCCTTTTTGCCCGCAGGTGTAGGCTAATTTGCCTTGCGGGGTGTAGGCTTTGATCTGGGAGTCAGGACCTTGATCGAAGGTGAGATAATTGCCATTGCGATCACAGGCTAAACCGACCGGTTGCTTAAGCCCGGGAGTTGGAATCGCGGACAATTGGGCATTGTTTTGATCAATGGTAAATAGCTGATTGTTACTGAGGACAACGAGTTGATCCTGAGCATTGTATGCCATTGCCGATGGAGCGTTGACGTTGAGTGTGCGAACGTAGGTCGCTTTGATTTTGTCGATGAGAATAATCTGATTGTGCTGCGTATAGGCGATGGCAAGATATGCTTTACCCACCGCGATGAAATCGGGTTTGCCAAGTTGCTTGCTATCAAAAATGTCTGATAAATGCAGGACAAAGGGCAGTTCCTTACCGTCACGAATAAAGGGCTTGTAATCACCGGTTGCTGCATCAAGCCGGATGATGGCAGGGGGAGGCGAGAAGGAATTGAAATGTTCAGGGATGGCATAGACGTATTGTTCGTCTGCGGCCAAGGCGCGTGCGCCACGTTTTTCACTCCAGATTTTCTTGCCGTTGCGATCCAGACCGATCATGCCCCAGCCGCCTTCAGCAAACTCCCATGCGATGACCATGTTTGAACCGCTGGCTGCGATCAGATGTGGCGGTGTGTGATCCGCTCCCCATGCACCGCTACCGTCTGCGACATCCCATGTGGGTGTGCCAGGGTTGTAGAAACTCATTTCATAAGTCGCATCAATTCCGGGGTGACACAGTGCCTTGACGGTGTACTCACCTGTTGCAACAGTCGAGGAATGCGGTTCGTAACCAATATTATGATTGCCTTTCCAAACCGCATCGGCCATGGTGTCCCAGGGGATGGTGACCTGGACAGCATTGTCATCGCGATGTGTCACATAGTCAGCAACTTTCAATCCGCCGATGTTACGAACACGATTGCCCTGCGCATCATCAATCGCAAGAGAGACGATTTTGGCATCGGTTGGCAAGGTCAGTTTGATGGGGACTGGACCGGTGAGGCGGTCGGTCTTGGGTTGGTATTGACGCAGCGCAACTTCGGTTTGGTCGGTGAGTGTTGCATTGCCCCAGACGCGATGGTTGTTCCAGTAGAACTCACGTGATGTGATGCCTGCCTGGATGTTGTCAGCATAACGGTGAATGAGTGTGTCACTTCCTGCCGGATCACCCCAGAGAAACTCCATGCCGATCTGGAAGTTCATCCCTGCCTGCAAGTCAGGCTTTTTGCGTGTGATCATCTTCCATGGGATGCGCAGTTCCTGAACGTAGCCGGTGTCCGTTTTGGCAAAGGCTTGTTGAGCGCCTTCGCCCAGTTCATTGGAACCGGTTTTGGCAACGAGTGAACGAGCCTGATTTTCTCGCCAGTTATTCATGTCATCCCAGACGGTGATGCGGATCACCGATGACTTTGACGGCTTGTGATACCAGCCATCTATCCAGGTGATCTGGTCAGCGGTCTTGAATCGCAGTTGAACACAGTCGGACTTCCAGCCGGTGTCGGGGTTGAAACGTGGATCGATGAAGCTGCCCATGGGCGTTGGATCATTCCAATCGATCGCCAGGTAGAGATACGTCTGATCCCACATGGCGGTGACTGTTGCCGAATAACGGTCACTAAGCAGCTGGTCGGCAAAGCAGCGAATGCGGCCTGTTTTATTCCAATCTGACAGGTCGCCATCAATCTGAACCGGCCTGCTGACAGGTAAGACCAGGATGCCTTCGTTTTGACTTTGTCGGCCAATCATATTGACCTGACCCAGGGTCGGTAGGGCCATTGTGAGTGTGACGGTCATGGCCATAAGCCACTTTGAGAGTTGATCTAACAAGGAAAATCTCCATTACATCGGGGCAATGTGAAGAGCGGTTTGGATGACGGTGGGCGGGAAAAATAATCTGCTTTGGAATGTTGATTTTCATTCTAGACGTGAATATCATAATGTCAACAGTCTTTAAACTATGATATAAATTTTTGAGATAGACGTATCCAAAATGCCCCCAACCCTGATCTCCACAACACGACAAGCGCCCAAGCACAACGGTATCACCGATAAACTTCGGTCCGCCATTGCGCGTGGCAAACTCAAGCCCGGGGACCGGCTGCCGGTTCGCACGGAGCTCGAATCGCAACTCAAAGCCAGTCGCATGACGGTGCAAAAAGCGTTGGATGAATTGATCCGTGACGGCTTTGTGATCTCCAAGGGCAAGCTTGGTACGTTTGTCTCGGATACTCCGCCGTGTTTGAATCACTATGGACTGGTCCTGCCCCATTCACCAACGCATCCGCGATGGAATGGGTATTACGATGCGCTGCTTTTGAGTCTGCACGAACTCAATGAAGTGCTTCAAAGTCAGATTCAGATTTACTACAGCGTGGACTTGCCGACCGATGAGAATTTTTTGCAACTCTGTCAGGATGTCCATGCTCGACGTCTTGCGGGATTGATGTTTGCAGAAGGTCCTGTGGAGTTGACTGAAACGGATTTGATATGCAACCCGAAGATCCCGATGGTCGCCAGTATGTCGGGCAAAGGCAGACCCAATCTGGATCATCTGGTATCAAGTGGGTTTGATTTTGTTTCAGGTTATGATCTGGCGTGCAAGATTCTCAAGGAACAGGGAGCCAAGCGGTTGGGCGTGATCATGCTCACCAAGGCCCGTGAGATTTTTGAGGAAAGTATTCCCGAGGTGATCAAGGCCAACGGCTTTGACTATAACCCCATTTTTTACCAGACCACACCAATGGAGCATCGTGATGAGGCTTCTCATGTCGTGCGTTTGATGATGTCTTTACCCAAGGATCAACGTCCTGATGGCTTGTACATCAGCGATGACAACCTGGTTCCCGCCGTCTGTCGCGGTTTGATCGAAGCAGGCATTCGCGTGGGTAAAGACCTGCATGTTGCCACGCACCGAAACTATCCATCTCAAGCGCAGGACATGTTACCTACGCATGATGTCATCTTTGATGTCCGCCAATTACTTTCCATTTCTTTGAAGCGGCTTGAAGCCAAACGCATGGGCGATCCGTCCATGAAACCCGTCAAAATCAAGGCCATTCGGGCCTGTGAAGTGCAAGAATTAAAACAGGAGACATTGTCATGAAACGCGCGGTTACCAGGGGGTTCACACTCATCGAATTGTTGGTCGTGATCAGCATTATTTCTCTGCTGATTGCCATCCTGTTACCTGCGTTGAGCAAAGCCCGGGAGTCTGCCAGACGCATTCAATGTGCCACTAAAGTACGTGCATTGGCTCAGGCATCAATCGTTTACAGTATGGATTACAAGAATGTGTTGCCGATGGTCGAGTCCCCGTACGCCGTGGACCAAGGGTACTTTGCAACGCGTTCAGCAGGCAAACAATTGCTTAAGCAATACATGAATTATGCCATGGCAACCGGTGTGTATCGTGCGGTTCCCATGAAGTGCCCGTCCAATCCCAATGGGTTAAATGGTGCCGGCCAACCATCATTGGATTACAGCTACAACGGCAACACTGCGTCTTGGCCCGGTGTTGGTCGCGCGCCTTGGTTGGATATCACATTGGACATGACCAACAACATCGCCAACAAGTATGGTGCGCGGTGGGGATTGTTTTTTGATCGTGTCAGCGTCAACTGGTCGGATACCTCGTATAAGGGGCCTGCTTCCACATCACATCGCGAAGGCAATACCTTTGAGGGGGGCAATGTCGCATGGGCCGATGGTTCGACTTCATGGGAAGGATATGATCAAGGCACTGGTTGGACGGATGTTTGTGGTGGTAAAGTCCAGGGACCTGTTTCTGGGATCAATCTCTATATCAACCATCCCGGTGGCGGTGAAGTTCGTTTCCGTGGAGCGATCAGCAAAGGTTTGTTCAGTGGCGTCGGGTCTGACGCTTCAGAGGTGATTAAAGTTTTCCAATAACCGTCAACAACAATATCACGAATGAAAAAACGCGGTCACATTATGCGACCGCGTTTTTTTTATATTTCATGTTCGCTCAGACACAGACTTACACCGTTACCGCACTCAGGGGCATCAGTGTGTCCGCCAATCGCCAACGCAGGGCATCAAGCAGATTCGTACTCACCGGGGAACTGAGCAGATTCTGCGTTTCATTTGGATCATTGAGCAAGTCAAATAACCCCATTGCCTGACGATGCTCCGTGTCGAAGACCACTTTATAACGTTCAGTTTCCAACAACAATCGCTTGGCAAATTCGCTGATCAAACCGGTGAACGGTTCAGGCAGATCATCCCCCATGATCAATGGCAATAATGAGCGACCGGGCATGTTCTCAGGCAGATCACATCCGGCCAGCGATGCGATGGTGGTGGCAATGTCCACCGTGCTTACCATGTCATCTGCACTGCGTGGTCTGGCGGGAGTCGGTGGGGTAATGATGACGGGCACTTCCAATGCCGGAGCCAGGAAGGAGCGATTGCCCACCAAACCCTGTTCACCGAGTAAGCAACCACGGTCGGACGTGATCACGGACCATGTGCGGTGATGATCGTCCCGGGTTTTGAGTGTTTTGATCATGCGGCCAATGCCATGGTCGATCAGACTCACGCGACCGAGATAGTCCTGACGGATCTTGCCGATTTTTCTACGGGTGAGTCGTTGCAGGGCGACACGGGGATAATCCAGTTCCGCCAGTTGATTGATTTGCGAGAAGTTGGCTGGGACAAAGTCGCTACCCAGGTGGTCGACGTCTGCAAGGTCGTCATACATCCGTGGGGCAGGCAGATTGTTACCCGGTCCTGAGTAGAAAACCATCAAAGCCCATGGCCGATCCGAAGGCATGTTTTCCAAGGCACGTTGCGCTTGATCCGAAATGAAATGATCAATGTCCTGATCGGGTTCGATGGCTTGTTGTTCGGTGGTGAACGGGCCGTGCATCGCACGTTCTTTGCGTTGGTTTAGAACGGTCTGAAGACAGCCGTATTGATCTGCGGTGTTCAGATAAGCACATTGGCTCGGGTCGGTGACACTCAAATCCGCGACGGGGATCGCGACATCGAGTTGTTCAATCAAAGGTGTGACATTGCCCACGCCCACCAGGTGATAGCCTGAATCCTTGAGTAGTGCCGGGAACCCAGCAAACTCGCGGTTAAGTGATTGGAACCGGCCCGAGGTGGTGATGCCATGTTGACGGGCATGCAGACCGGTGATGAGACTCATCACGCACTGTGGGTCTGCCGGGCTGGCAGCGGTACCAATCAGGCGCAAGCTCTTTTGACAAAGCTTATCGAGATTGGGGGTATGAACTGGCCAAACTTCTGCGTCACTCAGGGCATCCGACCGCAGACCATGTCCCACGACAATGATCAGGTTGCGTCGAAAGCTCATGCTCGGAAGCTATCACGTGGTTTGGGTGATGCAAAAGAAAGTGCAAGAGTATTTACCAGTGTTTGTCACAAGGTGGGGTTGTAACGATTGTGACGAAGTAGGGAGTAGGGAGTAGGGAGTAGGGAGTAGGGAGTAGGGAGCATACTACGTTGGGTTGGTTGTGGTTGATCAAGGTTTCCAACACAAGCCGCCAGATGAGACCACAGGTCGAATCTGACGGGTCATCAAGGTGATATTCCATTTACATATCCTTTTGGCCTTGCGGTTTAGAAATGTTCTTGCAGTGACTTGCCTACTCCCTACTCCCTATTCCCTACTCCCTGTGTATGCACAATTCGAAATTCCAATTGCAAGAAGCTAAACTATGGGTCTATGTCAAGACGCGTTGTAATTACCGGATTGGGACCAGTCTCCGCCCTGGGGATCGGCATTGATGAGACCTGGCAGGCCTTGCTTGAGGGCAAGAGTGCTGTGAGTCGTGTTGATCGCTTTGATCCGTCAGGATTCCCCAGCCAGATCGCTGGCCAGGTGCCGGACTTTAAGGTCGTCAAGTTTGTCCCCAAGTCAGATCGCAAAGCCACCAAGGTGATGGCACGGGATATTGAATTGGCAGTCGTCGGTGCGGATTCAGCTGCCCGTGACGCCGGTTTGGTGACCCGTAGCACGGACCCCGATGGCTACAAGTCCGATGACTTCAAGCCCACCTATGCATCACGCCGGATGGGTTGTCATATCGGTGCAGGTCTGATCGCTGCGGATCTCGAAGAATTGACCCAGGCCTTTGTCCAGGCGGTCAAAGAGGATGGCAGCTTCGACATTCACAAGTGGGGTGCCGATGGCATGAACAACCTCACACCGCTGTGGTTGCTCAAGTACCTGCCGAACATGCTCGCCTGTCACGTGACGATTTTGCATGCCACACAAGGTCCCAGCAACACCATCACCTGTGCCGAAGCTTCCAGCGAGTTGAGCATTGGTGAATCGCTGCGTGTGATCCAGCGTAATGCTGCGGATGCGTGTTTGTCGGGTGGTGCTGACAGCAAACTTAATCCGCTTGGTTTCCTGCGTCAGATCATGACCGGTCGAACCAACACGACAGATAACGACTCACCGACAACCGCCGTGCGACCCTTTGCAACGGATGCTGCTGGGACCGCCGCTGCCGAAGGCGGTGCGATTGTGATTCTCGAAGCACTTGAGACGTATCAAGCCCGTGGCGGAGAAGGTGCCTACGCCGAGATCGTCGGCTTTGGTGCTTCGCAAACGGTCAACCGTGAAAAGGGTCACATCAAGGCGGACCCCACCGGCAGTGGCGTGACCAATGCCGTGCGTGCCGCCTTGGCCGAAGCTCAGATCACCGCGGACCAGGTCGATTTGATCCTGCCGTTTGGTACCGGCAGCCCCGATGCCGACGCGTCTGAAGTCGCTGGACTCAAAGCGATCTTCGGTGACCGTTTATCTGAGATTCCATTGGTGAACACCAAGGCCTACGCCGGTAACGCCGGTGCCGGTGGCGGGGCGATTGACGTGTGTGTCGCAGCCAAGGCTGTGAAGGAACAGACCATCCCTGCACGCATCAATTGTGATTCGCCGTTGGAAGGTGTCAACGCCAGGACGTCACCTGCCACCAAGGCGGACCTCAATTACGTGCTGACCTACTCCACGAGTTTCGGTGGCCAGAATGCTGCCTTGATTCTCAAGAAGTGCGACTGATTGTTGCGTTGTCGCCAGCGTCTTACGAATTTGAAATAAAGCCCGTGGGACTTTAGTCCCCGGGACTGCCTTGAACAAGGCAACAACAGATAGGTTTATCATCATGACCAAACGCGTCGTCATCACAGGTATCGGTTGGGTCACCCCCATGGGATACGACATCGAATCCGTCTGGCAGGGACTGCTTGCAGGTAAGTCTGCCATCGGCCCGACGACTCACTTTGACGCTTCGACCTTCCCCACCAAGTTCTGCGGGCAGGTTGCTGACGAGTACACGCATAATGACTTCGTCACGCATAAAGACCTCCACGAAGGTGTCGGTGCCAACACCAGCTTCGCCCTTGGTGCAGCAACTCAGGCATGGAAGTCCGCCGGTCTGGATCAGTTTGCTGATCTGGATCCGACACGCCTGGGCATCTACCTGGGCTCAGGTGAAGGTTCGCTGGACTTTGAAAATTATGCAGCCTCCGCATTGGCGGGTTGGGACGAAGAAGCGCGTGGCATTGATGCTGCCAAATGGGCTGCCAAGGCACAGTCCTGCATGAGCGCACTCTGCGAAATCGAGCAGGAACCCAACATGCCCCTGACTCACCTTGCCATGGAGTTCAACGCACAGGGACCAGCCTACAACTGTCTGACCGCCTGTGCAGCTTCGACCCAGGCCATTGGTGAAGCCACCGAAATCCTGCGTCGCGGTCAAGCAGACGTCATGATCTCAGGCGGGGCACATACCATGATCCACCCGTTGGGCGTCACCGGCTTTAACCGACTCACGGCACTGTCGACCCGCAATGACGAACCGCAAACCGCAAGCCGCCCGTTCTCCGCGGATCGTGATGGCTTTGTCATGGGTGAAGGTTCGGGCATGTTGATTCTCGAAACCTTGGAACACGCCCAAAAACGTGGTGCAACGATTCTCGCTGAGATCACCGGCTACGGTTCATCTGCCGACGCCTTCCGTGTGACCGACATGCATCCCGAAGGTGCCGGTGCCTACGAAGCCATGAAACAGGCTTTGGATCAAGCCGGTGTCACCACCGCCGACATCGATTACATCTCCGCCCATGGCACGTCCACCAAGGAGAACGACTCCACGGAGACTATGGCCATTGCATCGCTGTTTGCTGAGCATGCACCGACCACGCCGATCAGCTCCATCAAGAGTATGCTCGGTCATCTCATTGCTGCAGCCGGTTCGGTGGAAGCGATCGTCTGCGTGCTTGCTCTGCGTGATCAAACCATCCCGCCGACCATCAATTATGGCAAGAAAGACCCCGAGTGCCATCTGGATTACGTGCCCAACGAATCCCGCAAACTCCCGGTCGATATTTGCCTGTCCAACAGCTTTGGTTTCGGTGGCCAGAATGACACACTGGTTATCCGCAAATTCCAGTGATCGGTTTAGGACACATTGTTGCCATGCGTTGCTACAGCGATGGTACAAATTAGAACGCATGACGAAGTGATTTTAAATGAGCATTCTCAGCGACATTGCCAGTACACTGTTAACACCATTGCATCGGTCATTGGCGATCAAACGCCTGCGCAAACTCGAGAGAACCTTCAAGTTTGTTGAGCATCGCTGGGTGGTGCCGTTTGCGTTTCGTTCTCACGGATTCTTCAAAGGCATGCGTCCCATGCAGGACCTGCGAGAGATCGAAATGCTCTACCGTCTGATTCTTGAGAAAAAACCACGCCATGTCGTGGAGATTGGGACGGCACGTGGTGGGACGCTGTACATGTGGGGCCAAGCCTGTGCCGACGATGCAATACTTGTCAGTGTGGATTTACCCGGTGGCAATTTCGGTGGGGGTTACCGCAACTGTCGCACACCGCTTTACCAGCTCTTTGCACGCGACAAACAAACGTTGCATTTACTCCGTGCTGACTCACATGCTTCTTCAACCTGTGAACATGTCAGCACCTTGTTTGATGATGGCAAAGTCGACTTCCTCTACATCGATGGTGATCACACCTATGAAGGCGTTAAGAAGGACTTCATCCAATACGGTAAGTTGGTCCGCCCCGGTGGTATCATTGCCATGCACGACATCCGTAAGACGCCCGTGAGTCCTGAGACGCAAGTCTATCGCCTTTGGGATCAGATCAAGCAGCATTGCCAGACAACGGAACTGGTCAATGACAAGGATCAAACCAGCGTCATGGGAATTGGCGTGGTGCATATCCCAGAGACCGGGATGCCCGATCTGGACTTCGAATAATTAAACACAATTTCCCCGCAGCCAAGTTTGAAAAGAGATAAGTTATGAAGGTCCGTGAATCCACCGAATGGTGTCGGTATTACTGGTTTAAAACCGAACGCATCGACTTGCCGCGTGTTCTGCTCATTGGTGACTCGATTGTTGCAGGTTATGCTCCCTTGGTTTCGGAACGATTGGCGGAAGTCGCGACGGTGGGTTTTTTCTCGACTTCCATTTGCGTGGGGGATCCTGCGATTTACCGTCAGCTGAATCTTGCCTTTGCCGGATACCAGTTTGAGGTGGTGCATTTTAATAACGGTCTTCATGGCTTTACGACCACCGAGGCGGACTATGCGGTTGGCCTGGAAGACTTCGTGGATGCCATTGACGAGTTGGCTCCCAACGCCAAACACATCTGGCGAAACTCCACGCCGATCACCGTCAAGGGTGAACCGTCCAAGCTTGATCCTGAAAAGAATCCGCGTGTGCTTGAACGCAATCGTCTGGCGACCGACATCATGACACGTCGCCAAATCCCGGTGGATGACTTGTACTCGGTGGCTGCCAGCGATCCGGCGTATGCTTGCGGAGATGGCTATCACTACAGTCAGCAGGGCAACGAAGCCCTGGCGGACCATGTTACAGCCGTGATCAAAAAAGCGCTGGCATAAAACCGCTTGCGGTTTATCGCTCCCCATTTCGACTCGGTTACCTTGATACGGTCTTTGAAATCAACCCGGCCAAGATGACCGGGCTATATGTCTTACAGATTCGCATATTCATCCAACTTGACGCCACCTGCTATCCATTGAGCGCCACATGTTATCGCAATCTTGACCTGTAGCCAACCTTGCGCTAGCGACTATAATTCACCGTCTATGAGCAATCTCCACTACTTCAAGCGTGAATGGATCACTCCATCGGACGAAACGATTAACGTCGACATTGCCATCTACGGTGGCACGGCGTCAGGCATCATTGCAGCGGTCACCGCCGCACAGCGCGGTAAATCCGTCGTCGTGCTCCAACCGGGTAAACATGTCGGCGGGATGACCACCGGCGGACTGGGTTGGACGGACTTCGGCCGCAAGCATGTCATCGGTGGGCGCTCCCGCGAGTTCTACAACATGGTTGGTAAGCTCTACGGCCTGTCCGAAGAGTGGCAGTTCGAACCCTCCAAAGCACGCAAAGTCATCGACACCCTCATCGCAGACAACAACATTGATGTGCGCTATTGTCAGTATGTCGACACGGTCGAAACTTCTGGGGGCAAGATCACTGCTGCCAAGATGCTCGGCGGTCTGACAGTCAACGCCAAGATGTGGATCGATGCCAGTTACGAAGGCGATCTTATGGCCAAAGCTGGCGTGTCCTTCACCACGGGCCGTGAAGCCAATTCTCAGTACGATGAAAAACTCAACGGCATACAGGTCCGCGATAAACACCAGTTCTCGCACCCGGTTGATCCGTACAAGGTTGCTGGTGATCCGAGCAGTGGTTTACTGCCGATGCTCGAAGAGGGCGACTTTACCGCCAAACAGGGCGAAGGTGACAAGCGACTTCAGGCATACAATTTCCGCGTGTGCATGACCGATGACCCGGAATTGAAAATCGATTGGGCCAAACCCGCGGGCTTTGAACCTGAACTCTACGAACTCGTCAGCCGCTGGTTTAACGCGGAAAAAGACGGTTACAACGAACAGATCAAAAACAAGCCCGACACACCCGCCAAGTTCGACGTCTTCCCCAACAAGACTCCCGGCGGACATCGCAAGACGGATACCAACAACCACGGCGCCGTCTCCAGTGACTTTATCGGTGGCAACTGGGAATGGCCCGACGCCAGCTACGAACGTCGCGAAGAAATCTTCCAACGTCACGTTGCCTGGCAACAGGGGTATTACTGGTTTGTCGCGAATGATGAATCAATCCCGCAACGCTACCGTGATGCTTATCGCACATGGGGCTTACCCAAAGACGAATTCACCGACACCGGCAATTGGCCGCACCAGCTTTATGTCCGCGAGTGTCGACGCATGGTGGCGGACTACGTGATCACCGAGCATGACTGCCTGGGGAATCACGTGCAAGACTCGGTGGGCATGGGGTCCTACACGATGGACTCGCACAACTGCACACGCTTTGCCAAGGTGATTGATGGTAAAGCATGGGTGCTTAATGATGGTGATGTTCAGATCCCGCCGACGGACCCGTATCCGGTGAGTTACCGCGCGGTGGTGCCCAAGGTCGGTGAGATTGGCAACCTGTTTGTTCCGGTGTGCTTCTCTGCATCGCACATTGCTTACGGTTCAGCACGCATGGAGCCAGTGTTCATGGCATTGGGTGAGTCGGTTGCCATCGCAGCAAGCCTGTGTCTGGATGAAAATTGCCCGGTCCAGGAATTGCCCTACGATCACCTGCAACCGGAGTTGCTCAAAGCCAAGCAGGTTCTCTTTGATCCAACCAAGCAGTGATTTTCGGTAGCATTTTTCAAGAACCAGCAACTCAACCGAGCATCGAAGCCACCTTTCGATGCTCGGTTTTTTACTGGATGCATATCGCTGCCAAAAAATGATGACTGGTTGGCAATATAGTTGGGAGTATCACGTTAGTCTTTGGACAGCACATCTGACTTACATTTCAGGAGCTAAAAAATGAAGGCTGACTTACGCCCGTTGGGTCAACGCTTATCGTTTATTCTCACCACACTGGCAGTGACCGGTTTGCTGAGTTTGCCTGTCATGGCATCGCAGTCCAGTGGTGACACATCCACGGATACATCCAGTAGTGACACCAAGACCAAGACCAAGACCAAGACCGTGGAAGTGGAAGTCGAGCAGGATCGACAGGTCACCGAAAACGAAGACGGCAGCAAAACCGTCACCAGCACCAGGACCGTGACCAACACCCAGACCGGTGATAGCCATACGATCAATAAGACATCCGACGTGGTGAAAAACGAAAACGGCTCGCACACCATCACTACGACAGGAACTGCAACCAATACGCGCAATGACAATGTCAAAACACTCAATGCGACGACCAATGTGACCAGGACGGATACCGGTCGGTCATTTGATCGCACCCGTCACATCGCCAATGCCAATGGTGCCTACACCGAGGAGACCGTCAAAGGTTTGGTCACACGCAACAGTGATGGCTCACGGACGCGCTCTGCCGATGTCCAGGGTACGCACACCAATGCCAAAGGCAAGACGGTGACTTACACCGCGGACCGAAGCCTGACTTCCAGCCGAAATGTCGATGGCAGCCTAAGTTTCAAGGCTTCGGAAACACGTAACTATTCAAATGGACGCGCCACTCGCCGAGATGTCGAAGGCACCAGTGTCCGTGATGGCAATAAGATCAAACGCACTGCGAAAGTCACCAAGTCGCGTAGTGGTGGCAAAAATACTGACTGATCCATTTCATCATCCGTTTGTGTATTTCATTATGTACAGGCAGCAGATCAAACAGACTGCTGCCTGTGTTTTGTCTTATGCTTGATAGTAGAAGAAGACTTCTGCGAAGTCTCAGCATTGCGTTGCAATGCGGCTATTGATGATAGAATTGACACGTCACACGTCACACGTCACACGTCACACGTCACACGTCACACGTCACACGTCACACGTCACACGTCACTTCTACAGACAACACAATAGCTGCGACACCACGTGTTGCAGTTGCTTCGTTGAAGCAAAGAAAGTCTCATTTCATCGCATGACGCTGTAATAAAACAGGACACCGAAATCTATCCGGTGCCCTGCATCATGGTCGATTGAGTGCTGGTTAAAACGTCTTAATTCAAGGCTGCTTTGCTGACCTTAAATCCACCCAGCAGGTCCGGGCCTTCACCAGCAATAAATGCGTTGTTCAGTGCCTGTGCTTTTTCCTTGGTGGAGAAGTCAGGATACACAACCGGCTTGGTGTAGCCGTAGGTTGCCAAAAGTCGTGTGGCTTCGACACGGGCTTCCTGTGCCTTTTCGACGGCCTTGGCAAGGACACGCAGACATTCCTGCGGACTGTGGAAACCCATGCCGTTGTTGGCAGCAACGTAGTCCCAGTTCATCTGTGCCGTGCGGACCAGGCTGCGAATCGGTTTGAGTTGTTCATCGGTCGCACCAACCTGCATGCAGGCTGCAATGTCAAAGTGTGCATAGGCAATGGCACGTTCGGCACGCTTGCGGCCTTCGTCGTTCTTGTCCTGAATGCCAATCACGCGATTGCGCGTTTCCTCTTCACTCCAACGGTGACACACGGCACAGGAGTTGGCGATGTTCAGCAGCGGACTTTGCAGATGGTGATCCGAATACTTGGCGCCACCTTCGGTGCGGTAGGGCATATGGCAATCAGCACAGGAGACACCGCGGAAGGCATGCACGCCTGTGGAGTACACTTCATAGTCGGGGTGCTGCATTTTGATCATCGGCGTCTTGCTGATGGCATGCGTCCAGTCCTTAAAGTCGCGTTCGTTGTAGTATTTTTCCATCGCTTCAGGCGTCATGCCGTCATCCCAGGGGAAGGTCAGGTATTTACCTTTACCTTTGAAGTAGTATTCGACGTGACATTGGGCGCAGACGAGGGTCCGCATTTCCTGGTGGCTGACTTTGTTGACGTCTTTACCCTGACGTTCAAAGGCTTCGATCAAGGCAGGGCGGGAAACACGCAGTTTCATGGTGTCCGGATCGTGACAGTCCAGACAGCCGATGGCATGGGTGATTTCTTCGGTGAAGTCATTCCACTTGTGAGAATAGAATTCGCCAGCCCCCTTGAGTGCCAATTCCTGGAGGGATTTGTCATCAGGGTTGTCGACTTTCTTTTTGCCGAACTCCGCCATCAGACGTGGGACGTCAGGGGATTTACAACTCCAACAGGTGGCCGGGAGCTTGCCGTTGTTGCGACCTGTTTCTGTGACATCTTCAACTGCATAGGTGTGTCCACGTGCCTGCAGGTAGTCTTTGGCAAAACCGTAACCCGAAAACAGGATCACGTTGGCAGGTGTTTCCGCCAGGTAATCACGGGGGACGGAGCCGCCGTACTTGGTCATGGTCTTGTCATCATCCATCTCGCGATAGGAGGCATGCTGACGGGGCCAGTTTTCCGCCCATTTACTGCTGTCGGTTTCGAACTTGTCGATTTCGACCATCGGCCGACGGATACGGGCTTCATCGCGACGCTCCATGATGGAGGCAAAGAGCATCCCCAGGCCGAACACCGCAGCCACGGTCAACAGAAACAAAAACCAACCCATCACAGGTTTGGAGCCGGATTGTTGTGGGGCGTCATTCATTTTTTGGATTCCTCTTGATTGGGGCGGACGGGGCGACCGTCAATACTCGGCGAAGCTTTGGGACTGGAAGTAACAGATGGTAAATCAGGCACATTCACACGCGGGGTGGCCGTCAGACTGTGAACGCGACCATGCGGGACTTCACGGTGACAATCCCAGCAGCGGTGATCCGTTTTGACTGGTGTAGCCAGGTGAATCTCGTCAACCTGATTTTGATGACAACGGCGACAGTTGGCTTCGACCACGGGGATCGCACCCTTGGACAGACGGATGACCTGCGGTTCCTGACGCGTGGTGAAAATGTAGGAGTGATACAAACCGTCCCGAGCTTTGAAGGCCATCTTGCTCACAGGGTTGTCATGGGGAACGTGACAGTCATTGCAATTGGTCACGTTGGCATGACTGGACTTCTGCCAGGACTCATACTCGGCATTCATCACATGACAATTGATGCACGTCTCAGGCGAGTCGCTCAGATAGGACGTGGCTCGTGAAACCTGCGCCACCACACCAGCCATCCCCACGGCAATCCCAAGCATGATCCAGCAGGGGACACGCCAGGCGGGTGAAACAAAATTCAGAGTCAGAATGGAACGGAAGCACGAAGGCTTTTTTTGACTCATATTCAACCCCTACGGCGATGAGGGTAGTCGAAAGGTGCGCGACCCGGTGTCGATGCATCCTTGCACGACCATAGTCTGAGGTATTCTTGCTCCGAATACCTTGATCTACATCAAAGTTTACGACAATAAATTTGGACTTCAAGACATAAAGACAAAAATGTAACTCAAATTCAAAAATTAACCTGATAGATCATAAACCATTATTAATATTGGCTTAGAAAAAAGACTTTTTGTTGAGTCTTTTGATTTGTGCTTATCCGTTGTGTCACGAAATGACCTGTTTTTAGGCAGTGTATGGGGGCAGGTTGAGTATGCTGTTCGGGATTATCAGGTATATCTCAAGTGGATTGAAAGTGACTGCAAGACAGTGATTGGGTAGGGGCAAAAACGCTGTCACCTTGCTCAAAACGCTGAAGGCTGGTAATCTGCCCTGCTTTTGAAAATGATCAAATTTTCCCGGAGATGGATTGATGGAAGCTGGTATCGTCGGACTGCCCAATGTTGGTAAGAGTACGCTGTTTAATGCCCTGACTGCTGCGGGGATTCCCAGTGAGAATTATCCGTTCTGCACCATCGAGCCCAACGTCGGCGTGGTGAGTGTGCCGGATGATCGGTTAGCGCGCATCAATTCACATATGCCGACCGAAAAAGTCATCCCCGCGATTCTCCAGATCGTCGACATCGCCGGCCTGGTCCGCGGTGCCTCTCAGGGGGAAGGGCTTGGCAACAAGTTTCTGTCTCACATCCGTAATGTCGATGCCATCATGCACGTGGTCCGCTGCTTTGAAGACGGCGATGTGACCCATGTCGACGGCGGCGTTGATCCGATTCGTGATATTGAAACCATCGACACCGAACTGATTCTTTCCGACTTGGTGCAGGCTGAAGGGGCATTGGAAAAAGCACGCCGCACCGCCAAGAGTGGTGACAAGGATGCCAAGGCGCGCGTGGCTTTGCTCGAAAAAATCGTCCCGCGTCTGAACGACACCATGCCGATCCGTGGCATGGAGTTCACCCCCGACGAAATCAAGATGATCAAAAGCTTCGGCTTCATCACCGCCAAGCGCGTGCTCTACATTGCCAATGTCGATGAGAGTGATCTGCAAGGTGAAGGTCCGTTGGTGCAGGTCGTTCGTGATCGCGCCAAAGCCGAAGATGGCGAAGTCGTCCCGGTCTGTGCCAAGCTTGAAAGTGAATTGGCCGAACTCGATGCAGAAGACCAACAGGAACTGCTTGAAAGTGTCGGCCTGACGGAACCTGCCTTGTCCGTATTGGCTCGTGCGGCTTACAAGCTGCTTGGTTTGCAAAGTTACTTCACTGCCGGTCCCAAGGAAATCCGAGCCTGGACCATTCCGATTGGTGCAACCGGTCCCCAAGCAGCCGGTGTGATACATACGGACTTTGAACGCGGCTACATTCGTGCCGAAGTTTACAGCGTCGATGACCTGGATCAATACAAGACCGAAGCCGCCATCCGTGCAGCTGGTAAACTCCGAACCGAAGGTAAGGATTACATCATGCAGGACAGCGATGTAGTGCACTTCCTGTTCAACACTTGATCCAATGATCAAACAATCCATCCTGGACGATTAATCCTTTAGTGTCCGGTAAGAAACGAAACACTGCATGCGATCCGTCATGCAGTGTTGTTTTTTATAAGTATTACCTATCAATTCTTACAGAAATGTTTTGTGGTAATCGCAGTTCCGTATTAACCAGCAATGTCAATTTTCCGATGAACCTTAAATAACTATTCAGCTTCATGGGTCATTTTTCTACGTTACCTCGTTGATCTGAAATGACACAGAAGACTTTTGCTTGGAGCACGGCAATGACGATTCGTACGAGACTTTACAGCGTGGGTGGTGTTTGTCTTTTGGGCGTGACAGGGATTTTGGTCCTGAGCCTGATCGGCTTAAGCAATCTCAGCAAGACCACCAACACGGTTGTTAACGACCAGTTCGTGCCATTGGTCGAGGTGGACTTTGTTGATGTAACTGAGCATAGCTCAGGGATTGAGTTAATTCTCAATGCCGACCGCGATGCATACCAGGCGATTCTCGCTGAGAAGCGTGCAATCATGGCACTTGATCACAATGATGCCAAGACCGTCATCAAGTCTTTGGAAAGTTACAAGGAAAACTCAGCCCAGGTCATTGATCGTATTACCAAGGCATGCCCTGAAGATCACAAGGAAACCTACAGCCTGTTCCAGAAGTTCAAGGGCGAATATCAGGCATGGCAAAAGGCATCTGGCCAAGTGATGGCGTTGTGTCAGCAATTTATCAAACTCAGTGAGCAAAATGCTGATCAAAACGAGTTAAACGAGATCGCCAAGCAAGCCAAAGAGTTGAGCATGACGCAAACCAAAGTCACCTTCGACACGATGCGTGACACGATTGATCAAATCTGTGGTGTTAACGAAAAAGAATTAAACAAGAGTAAGCAAGCGATGCATGACCGCAAGGAAAAGACGCTGGCCATTGCCGGTGAGCTTGATCAAGACGTTCGTCATCAGCGTGCGGTTCAAATTGCAATTGGCGTTGCTATCTCTGCAGTAATTTTCGTGCTGCTGACCTACATGATTCGTCTGATCCTTCGCCGTATCCAGGCCATTGCACAGCGTGCTGAACAGTTGGCACACGGTGATGGAGATCTGACTCAGCGTCTTGAAGAAACCAATGACGAAATCGGCAAAGCTGCCAAATGGTTCAATGCCTTTATCCAAACGGTGCATGACACCATTGAGCAAGTCGCTGCAACGTCGCAGTTGGTTCTTGCTGCCTCTGACGACATTGCACGCATCAGTGGTCAGATGTCCCAAGCCAATGAATCTCAAGCCACGCAGGTCACTTCCATCGCAGCCGCAGTCGAAGAAATGAGCCAGTCCGTCGCACAGGCCTCGCAACAGAGTGCCGAAGCAGCAGAACGTGCTCAAAAGAGTGGTGAAGTCGCCACCGAAGGCGGTCAGGTGGTTGAACAGACCATCGCCGGTATGAGCAATATCCAGGAATCCGTCACCGTCTCCAGTCACAGTGTCGAAGCACTGGGTAAACGCAGCGAGCAGATCGGGCAGGTGATTCAGGTGATTAACGACATCGCCGATCAGACCAACCTGTTGGCACTCAATGCTGCCATCGAAGCCGCCCGTGCCGGTGAACATGGTCGTGGCTTTGCCGTTGTGGCCGATGAAGTCCGCAAGCTTGCAGACCGCACCACCAAGGCAACCGGTGAAATCGCAGGTTCCATCGAAGCCATCCAGACCGAAACCTTCCACGCTGTGGAACAGATGAAGGGCGTCTCCGGCGAAGTGGAACAGGGCGTTGAACGTTCGACCACAGCAGGGACAAGTCTTGAACAGATCGTTGCAAGCACCCAGCATGTTGCCAAGATGATTCAGTCCATCGCTGCATCATCCGAAGAACAGGCCCGCGCCACCGAGCAGGTTGCATGCAGCCTGGACACCATTCGTAATCTCAGTACGCAGACCAGCCGCGATTCAGCGGAAGCCTCGGAAACCGCACAGACACTCATTCAGCGTGCCAACGAATTGCAGAGTCGTATCAGCAAATTCAAACTGGCAGCCGCCTGATCAAACCAACCAACCATGCAATGAAAAACCGCAGCGATTGAACCGCTGCGGTTTTTTTATGGTCGATTTACTGCTCAATGATTGTGTTTCAAGACCCGACCAAGATGACCGAGCGATATGTATATAGCCGAGCCATCTTGGCTCGGTTGCCTTGAAACGACACCCATCAAACGATGTGTGATGGATGTTTAGCTGGCTTCCTTCTGCATCAACAACTGTTCACGCTGAAGCATGACATGCAAAGTATGCGTCGCCAGTTCGACATGGGTTTCATCCATGCGATTGAAAAATGGCAAGGCGACCGTCCGCTGACTCATGGATTCGGCGATCGGCAGCATGCCTTTGTCATAGCCGAACCGCTGCTTGTAGAACGGTTGGAGATGGATGCACGGGAAGTAGTTGGCTGCCCCGACATCATGTCGACGCAGGCCTTGCACAACGCGGTCGCGTTCGGTTTGGCCATAAAGGTCTGAAAGTCGGACGACGAAAACAAACCAGCTGCGCGATTCATTGTCGTGGAGATTGGGCAGGATCAGGTCCTTGAAGCCCATCAACCGTTTGAAGTACATCTGGGCAACATTGCGGCGGGTTTCGAGAATCTCGTCCAGGCGTTCCATCTGGGAAATCCCCAACGCGCAGTTGATCTCGCTGAGTCGGTAGTTGTAACCGAGTCTGGAATGCGCCAGCCAACTGCCAGCTTGCGTGTTGCATCCCGGATCATGCAGGCTCATGTCGTCACGGCCCTGGTTCCGCAGTGACATGCACATGTCTGCAAGCTTGTCATCGTCGGTGACAATCATGCCCCCTTCACCCGTGGTGATCTGCTTGTTGGGATAAAAGCCAAAGACCGCAGCCCGACCGAATGAGCCGACAGGGCGATCCTTGTAAACACCGCCAAGTCCTTCGCAGGCATCTTCAATCAAGGGGATTTCGTGAGCACCAGCAATCTGTGCAAGACGATCCATGTGTGTCGGATCACCAAAAACCTCCACGCCGATGATGGCTTTGGTCTTGGCGGTGATGGCAGCTTCGACCTTGGTCGGGTCCATGTTCATGCTGCGTGGATCAATGTCCACGAACACCGGCTTGGCGCCGACCATCAAAATACAGTTGGCTGAAGCGATGAAGGAAAACGGCGTGGTGATCACTTCATCACCCGGGCCGATGTCCAAGGCACGCAGAACCAGGTGCAGGCCGGAGGTCCCGCTGTTGATGGCAACACCGCGGCGGCGGCTGGCGCGTTCAGCGACCATTTCTTCAAATCGACTTTGACGCGGGCCGATACTCAATCGACCGGATCGCAGCGTTGCGACCACCGCTTGGATGTCTTTTTCAGTGATATCAGGTTGACTGAGGGGAATACCTGTCATGGCAACTTCCTTGTACGTTTGACAGAGAGATGGATCAGCTTTTCAGGCCAAGGCATGTCAATGCATGCGAGATATCGTTTGTCTCCTGTTGGCGTCGATCTCTTTGTGACTTTACTGATTCAATACGCGTGTCAATGCCTGGGCAACCTGTCCGGTTTGCTTGAGATAAGCCCAGCCTGCCTGGATGCGAATTGATTCATCGTTAATCCCACCGCCGCGAACCATCAGCGACAGATCGTGTAATTGATTGCGTGTCAGAACCACACCCCGTTTGGCTTTGATCAACAGCAGCATCTGTTTGCTGCGCGTGTCATTGAGCCCCGTAATGGCGTTGGCAAGATCAAGCACGATGGGGGCATCGGTACGGATCATGGCCAGCAGAATGCCATGGATCAGCAGTTGATCGGTTTGATCATTGGTAAACACCGGCAAGAGCATCGCCGACGCCTTGTCCGGGAACTGTTCCATGATCGTCTGGGCAGCAGCAATGGCATCCTGGAGAATGTAGGGCTTGCTGCGACGGTCCGCATTTTTGTAACCGTAGATCAATGACAGCAAAATGGCCTGTGCGTCTTCCGGGGATGCCTGCGTTTGAGCATAAAGCAGCGCCCATGCCGTCGCCATGCTGTGTGGGTTTTTCATGCCCACCAGGTTGATCACGTTTTCTGAGATGTTCTGTTTGGATGCAATGGCTTTGCCTGCATGCCCGAGCTTTTGCAACAGTTCGTAGTCTTCAGCAATGAGCGTATCAAACAGACTCGGTGCCAAAACCGTGGCTTCGCGAACCACGCGCAAGGCAAGGCGAGTCTTCTGCGCCAGGTCATCATTCTGATTGTAAAACTCCAGCCACACGGCTTGGGCTTCAGGAACCTTTAGCCGCATCGCAGCCTTGAGTCCCAGTAGACGCAGAGAGCGTGATGCGTTGGTGTCTTTGGCGACATCCAATGCCCATGGCCCCATGATATCGATGTTGTATCGAATCGCAGAGAGAAGCAAAATCGACCGCACGCTGTCTTGCGTCGGATCATCCGTGCGATGCAGCGTATTGAGTTTTTCCAAGGCGCCGGGTGTGTTTCGCCAGACTTGAAGCAGTCGGGCGAAACTGGCTTGATCGAGTTTGTCGGAGTTGGCAGCGTCCTCAAGAATCTGTGGCTTGTCGAACGTCCCGCGACTGATCTGATGGGCCGCCACAAGCAACCGGGCAGCAATATCAAGACCAGGCCAGTTGATCAATTGGTTGGCTTCCTCATCCGAAAGCAGGCCACTGTCAATGGCAGCGGCGATGACCTGAATCTGCACCGTGGACTGATCAATGCTGGCGATCCGCAGCAGGTCCAGTTTCTTCTCCGGTTGACATTCGGCCAAACCGAGTATGCCATGGATTTTCAGGATCGGGTGCGGGTACCGGGCCAACTCTTCAAACAGGGGGGCCAACTGCGGATCTTTGAGTTGACGCAACGATTTGAGCAAAGGAATTTCCCGTCCCTTGTACTGCTCTTTCATCGCGGAGTGCAGCAGGTAGATGGCCGAGTTGGTCGTCAATTCGCGTTCGTCAGCAGCGCTTGCCAAGGTCGGCAAGAACATGCTCAGAATCAGGATCAGGCAGAATTTTGGCGTGGACTTCATAGTCAATAGTTTAGCATTATTTGGGTTGGTTCGTGTCTGGTTTATCGGCAATTAACCTGTGATGAGCGTATCTTTCGCAGACTTTGCTGCTCTTACGGTATCTTGTTTTGCCACGGTCATTGCCCAGAGCCCTTACTCGGGTTCTGATTCATACCCCGCAATCGGCGGATGGTTGCCTGGCTTCGCTGTTGACCTTGAGGCTGGTTTAGGTCACAATTTCAGGCTTGCGTTAATTTTGATACGAGAAGAACACCATGTCCTACGAACGTGACAACATTGCCAAACTCCAGGCTTATGTTCCTGGGGAGCAACCGCAGACCGGCACCGTGATCAAGCTCAACACCAATGAGCATCCGGACCTGCCGCACCAGGCGGTGATCGATACGCTGCGCACGTTCGACCCGGAATTGCTCCGCCGCTATCCCTCGCCGACCGCGCGACCGTTTCGCGAGTTGGCAGCCAAAGTCCACGGCGTGACTCCAGAACAAGTCCTCGCAACCAACGGCGGTGATGAACTGCTGCGGTTGTTGTTGACCGTCTTTGCAACACCCGGTGGTAAAGGTATCGGCGTCAGTGATCCGACGTACTCACTGTACGAGGTGCTCGCTGGGATTCAGGACGTGCCGGTGACACGTGTCCCGCGACTGGATGACTGGTCGATCCCCGGTGACTTTGCCAAGCAACTTAACGATGCAGGCGTCAATCTGGCTTTCATTGTCAATCCGCACGCACCCACCGGCCGACTGGAGTCCGTGGACACCATCCGCAAGATTGCAACCGAGTTTAACGGCGTGCTGGTGATCGATGAAGCGTACACCAACTTCGCAGAACACGATTGTCTGGAACTCGTCCGCGAGGGCAGTGGTCTGGACAACCTGATCCTGCTTCGCACCCTGAGTAAAGGCTACTCGCTGGCAGGTCTCCGCTTTGGGTACGGCATAGCGTCTAACCCCGAATTGATCGCTGCGATGGATAAGGCACGTGACAGCTACAACACCGATGCACTGGCGCAGGCGTTGGCGTGTGCGGCGATCGGTGCTCACGAAGAAGTCTCAGCAAGTTGGCAGAAGATCAAAGCTGAACGTCAGCGATTGACCGACAGCTTGATCAAGCGTGGTTGGGCCGTGCTCCCCAGTCAGACCAACTTCATCCTGGCGACCGCACCGGCTGGCATTGATCATGCAGTGCGTATTTATCAGACACTCAAGGAAAACGGCATCTTTGTGCGATACTTTAATCATCCGCGCTTACTGGATAAGCTGCGCATCACCATCGGATCACCGCAGCAGAATGATGCCCTCATCGCCGCTTTGGATAACATGAATTGAGAAGCCCCATGGCAGACCGTATTGCAAAAATCGTTCGCAAGACCAACGAAACCGATATCACCGTTGAGATGAATCTCGACGGCAGCGGTTACACCAACAACACAGGCGTCGGCTTCTTTGATCACATGCTCGATCACGTTGCCCGTCACGGTCAGATTGGTTTGAACGTGACATGCAAAGGTGATTACCACATCGACGATCACCACTCCGTCGAAGACGTGGGCATTGCACTTGGGCAGGCACTCATCGAAGCACTTGGTGATAAAAAAGGCATCGAGCGCTACGGCTTTGCATCCGTCCCCATGGATGAAGCGCTGGCACGCGTGAGTCTGGATTTGTCGGGTCGCTTTGCCTTGGTTCTGGACATCAAACCCGAAGGCTTCCAAATGCCCGGCACCAAGATCGGCACGTTCGACACCCAACTGGTGCAGGAGTTTTTAAACGCCTTTGCCCAGGCTGGGAAATTCAATCTCCACGTCGAAGTCCCACACGGCACCAATCAGCATCACATCGCTGAAGGCATCTTCAAGGCATTGGGGCGCGCCCTGCGTCAAGCCATCGAAGTCACCGGCGATCAAATCCCTTCAACCAAGGGTTCGCTGTAATTCAGCTTTTCATGATGAATAAACGACACTGAAAACCGCTTGCGGTTTAGCGCGATCATTCCACACATTGATCAAGTAACGCGCGGGCAATCTCACCAGCGGACTTGGCGGCGGTGTTATTGCCACTGATTAACCGCATCGTCACTGCACCTTCGCTTAGTAACTCCAACTGCTGCGCCAGAGTCTTGGGATCTTTGGCTCCCACTTGTTCGCACAACGTCGTAAGGATCTGGCCGACCTTGATGTAGTGACTGGCAGCAGCGATATGCACCGGATCATGTGTCGACGGAAACTCCGCACACGCATTGATAAACAGACACCCGGCATAGGATGGATCATTAAACCACTGATCCAAGGCTTGGAAGATGGCTAGGATGGTTCCTTTGGGACTGCCATCGCTGAATTGGCTGATGGTCTTTTCAAATGCCTGTGCTTCCCATTGATCGCGCATCTGGATCGCAGCGATGATCAATTCGTCCTTGCTTTCAAAGTGATTGTAAAACGTGGTTTTGGTCACGCCGACCTGGCTGATGACCTGATCCAGGCCGACACCATGAAAGCCATGTTCATAAAACAGATTCAGCGCGGTGGCGGTGATCCGGTCGCGCGTGTTGGTGATGGGGATGTCGGGGGCAAAGAGCTGCCTGGCAGATTTGTCTGATGCGTTGGGTGAGTTCATGAGGTTTCCCAGACGAAGATGAGCAAGTTGTGTGCCAGCGGACTTGACTAAGAGTCAACCTGAACTTGACTCCAAGTCAACCTGTTTACTATGTAACTTGGATTATGATACCGCAACCTCATGGGCAACACAGCCGTTGCCTGAATTTAACAATTTTGACCCATTTTGGTACCAAACAAGCAAACAAGGAACCCGCCATGTGTAATGCCTGTAATTCGATCACGTCCGACCCCGCCAATACCGACCAACTTGCCGGCCAATTCGCTGAGAAAATGATTGAAACGCTCAACCAAGCAGGCTTGGGCATCATGATCTCCGTCGGACATCGCACCGGACTCTTTGATGCCATGCAGGGGATGGGCTGGACGGACAGTCACCAACTTGCTCAAAAAGCCAATCTCCAGGAACGCTATGTCCGCGAGTGGTTGGGGGCGATGGCAACGGGGCATGTTGTCCAAGTTGATGGTAGCGGTGATGCAGATCGATATCGCCTGCCCGACGCCCATGCCATGATTCTGGCTCGCAGTGGTGAGGGCATGGCATCGGTCTTCCAGTGGATCGAAGTGATGACCAACGTGGAAGGCAGAGTCGTTGATGCATTCAAACATGGTGGAGGTGTCCCATACGAAGCCTACGATCGATTCCACGAAGTGATGGCAGAAGAATCCAGCGTCTCTGTGGTTGGCGGCTTGATGGAGCATATTCTCCCACTGGTCGATGGACTCAAGGAGCAACTCGAAGCTGGTATCAAGGTGCTGGATATTGGTTGTGGCAGTGGTCTTGCCATGTGCACCTTGGCCAAGACATTTCCCAACTGTGAATTCATGGGGCTTGATCTCTGCCAACCGGCGATTGATGCAGCGCGTCAGACTGCACAGAACATGGGACTGACGAATATCACGTTTGATGCCCGTGATGTGACGATGTTGGACATGGATGATCATTTCGATTTGGTGACCGCGTTTGATGTGATACATGATCAGCGTGATCCAGCGGGTGTGCTGGCGATGGTGCGTCGTGTGTTGAAAGTAAACGGGACTTTCTTGATGCAGGACCTTCGCTGTAACAGTCGCCCGTCACTGAATACGGATCATCCGCTTTGCCCGTTTTTCTACACCATCTCAACGATGCATTGCATGACAGTATCATTGGCACAAGGCGGTGCAGGATTGGGTGCAGCGTGGGGCGAACAGTTGGCGCTGGAGATGCTCAATGAAGCTGGTTTTCAAGGCATTACCGTCAATACCTTGCCACATGACATTCAGAACAACTGGTACGTGATGTACAAGCCTGCTGAGGTTCTGGAGATGGTGGGGTGATTCAGACCGTCAGGGATTGACCGAGCAATTCACCCAGTGGTTTGAGATCAGCTTGCTTGTTGAAGTTTTTGAATTGGACTTCGTCTTCTTCAAAGTGCAGGAATGTTTTGCCGATGGTGGGGTGGTCTGCGATTTGGGATGGACCGCCTTTGCCATCAGCGATCGCCTGGTCCACGATTTTGTTGGCAATGCCTGCTCGCCAGGCCGAAGGGAAGGGTTCGACCTGGCCGGACTTTTCACCCAGGGCCCATTTGAACATGAGGGCGGACTGCTGGTCGGAGAGATTTAAACAGTTGTTGAGTACCGCCAAAAGTTCACAGGAAACCAGTGGCATGTCCGCAGGTAAGATAAGTAACGCATCACCGGGATCGGCTTCATGGAGCAGGGCAGCAATGCCGTTAAGCGGTCCCTGGTGCGATTGTTTGTCGACGATGATCTTGTCGAACAACTCGGCGCCAGCCGGTTGGGGTTGATCCGGTGCCAGACTCAGCCAACAGGCATCCAAACCCAGCGAAGCATATTTTTCGCAGAGCCATTGGAGTACGGGAATTTGGTCGACTTTGACATGCAGCTTGCTGCGTCCAAATCGTTTGCTTTCGCCACCCGCCAGAATACAGAGAATCGTTGCCATGTTGGGATTGAGTCTTGGTAATGATCGGTTGTGGATGTCAGTTACAGGTTGAATCGATTTTGACAGCTTACAGCGATGCCTTGATTTTTGCCAGCAAATCTGACGCTTGTTCAGGCTCGAGTTTACCAGCGGGCCAATCGATGCCCAGGCCGGTGTCCGCGGTTTTGGGGATGATGTGAAAATGCACATGGCCGACTGCCTGGTGCGCGAGCTTGCCGTTGTTTTGGAGGATGTTGAAATCGGCTATACCGGTGGCGTTGCAGACGGCTTTGGCAATGACAGGCAGGACCATGCCGATGGCAGCACTGATCTCCGAGGGGACCTCATCGAGCGTGACCCAATGGCCTTTGGGGATGACGAGGGTGTGGCCTTGGCTCAACGGTCCGACATCTAGAAAGGCAAGCACGTTGTCGTCTTCGTAGACTTTATGACAGGGAATTTGTCCCGCAACAATCTTGCAGAAGATACAGTTGGGATCGGTGGGGAACATGGGACTTACTCCGTGTTGGATCGGTTTCGTGAACTTGTGGTTACCAAGGTGTTTGCGATGCCATGTAAAAACAAACACGCCGGTTGATCGACTATAACAGATCGTGGTGATTCGTTCATGGCCCGATTTGAAAATCAGGTTTTGTCGAATCGTGAATCTGTTATGCGATCAACCGGCGTGCTGTTGTTTTGCGACTGCTGGGTGCAATGACTGATTAAGGAATCAGCATCACGGGATCAACAGTTTGTTTTGCATTGTGGGATGGTTCAATAGCGATCACGGCCACCGCCGCCGCCATAACCACCACGGCCGCCGCCGCCACCGCCACCGCCGCCGTAGCCGCCACGGCCACCGCCGCCGCCACCACCACGACCGCCACGGTAACCACCGCCACCGCCACCACCACGGGGACCGCCGCCGCCACCTTCACGGGGACGGGCTTCGTTGACGGTGATCGTGCGACCACCGACTTCGGTACCGTTGAGGGTTTCGATAGCCTTCTTGGCTTCTTCGTCGTTGGCCATGGTGACGAAGGCAAAGCCACGCGGACGACCGGTTTCACGGTCGGTAATCAGCGCGACATCTTCGACTTCACCGAATGCACCGAATTCCGCTGAAAGCGAATCTTCGGTCGTAGAGAAGGGGATGTTTCCAACATAAATCTTCATTGAGATTCTCCAAGCGAGTGGTCCTAGGCGATCGGCATGGAGAAAAAGGCAGGCCGAGTCATCAGTCCATCGCGAAAACGTGCAGCGAGGCTCTATCGTTCTAACTTGTGCAATGGAGTGACTTCTGCTGCGAGATCATGTACGCCGAGTCTGTTCATGCGGTCGGGGCGTACTTCCGACTACGTTGGTATTATCGTTGAAATTGTCAAATATGTCAATTACCTCATGCGAAAATAATATCAACGGATTTGAGGGGTTACAGGATTCGCATGTCCTTTGACCTGTCTGCGATTTCTCAGCACCCTCAAATACACCGTTCGGGCAGGTGTCGGGCGTTCCGGTTACACTTCCAAGGGTTCGTATTTTTGAACCACCTTTTGAATACGTGGCTTGTGATCTTAGACAATCCATGTTTCAATGCACATATACCCTCTTACTACTCTCCATCCCTCGTACCGAACGTGGAGCGCACATTCATGTATTTCAAGTTCAGTTGCACCAAGTGTGGGCAGAGTCTCAAAGCACGAAAAGAAAACGTTGGCAAGAAAGCACGTTGCCCGCACTGCAAGACTGCCGTGACGGTACCCCAGCCGCCTGAACCTGAACCCTCACTACAGATGCCCGATCTGGCGGGACTCAGTGAGAATCAGGCATCGGCGTCCGGCCAACTGCCTGCTGGCTTCCCCGGTGCGCCAGGATCATCTGGTGTCGCGGGCAGTCCCGAAGAATCCTTTGCTGCCGGCTCCGCTGCATCCTCCATGCAGATGCCTGCTCAAGGTGGTGAGGCGCCAGCCCCGGCATCCGAAGGTGGCGGTGGTGAGACCGATCAAACACCGGGCACCGATGTGAACATGCTCTTCACCTTGCTCATCGGTTTTGCAGCGACTGCGGTGTTCTACCTCGCCATTGCCATGCCGTTGGGTGATGCCTACTTCGGCCAGCTTTTCACCGGTCGTGGTTGGGTTCCCTATGTCGAAACACTCCTGTTTTTCTGGGGCCTTTCACAACTCATTGCCAAGTGGCGCTTGATCCGCAAACAGCGGGACTCCATGCTCTTTGACTTACTGCCCAACGAATTGGGAGACGACATCACCACGTCCAATCTCCGTCAATTCACATCACACATTCGCTCACTGCCTGCAAGCACTGCTGACAGTTTCCTGATCAACCGTGTGCTGCGTGGCATTGAACACTTTGGTGTGCGTAAGAGTGCTTCGGAAGTCGCCACCGCCATGAGCAGTCAGTCGGACATCGATGCCAACGGCATGTACTCCAGTTACACCATGCTCAAGTTTTTCATCTGGGCGATTCCCATTCTCGGTTTCATCGGCACGGTCATCGGTATCGGTGCTGCCGTCGCCGGTTTCGGTGGCGCACTGGATAACACCGAAGACGTTTCCCAGTTGATCAACTCCCTCAAGGACGTGACCTCCGGTCTGGGCACTGCCTTCGACACCACGCTCGTTGCTTTGGTCATGGGGTTGATTCTGAAATTCATCTGTGACCCGATGCAGAAAAAAGAAGAAGACCTGCTTAACGGTGTCGATGACTACTGCAACGAAAACCTCATGAAACGCCTTAATGACGAAGGCGAAGGCGTCTCCTCTTTGGGGGGCAATGCTCGTGAGATTCAAAAGGCGATCAACGATTCGATGGTCCCACACCACGCCGAAATTCAGGCATGGAGTGAAAAACTTTCGGCTATTGGTGATGCGCTGACCGCACGCTTGACGCAGGGTTGGAACAACATTCAAAAGGACGTGCAGGAAAAGCATGGCCAGAATATGCAGTCCATCAACGAAGCGGTCGAAGCTGTGGTGGAACGCCAGGTCGACAGTCTCAGACAAATCTCTGAGATTCAGGACATGATGACTTCCCTGCAGGATGCCCAGTCCGCATCATTGTCAGCCAAGAGTGAACATCACAACGAGGAACTCAAGCAGATTCTCGATGCGGTTATTGAACGCGTCGACAAAGCCATGGAAGGCATTGGCGATAAATCCTCCGATGCCCAGAAACAAATGGCTGACACGCTGGCATTAACCAGCAAGGCGATGCAGGAAAATATGCAGCAAACCATGCAGACCATGCGTGAATCTTCCGAAGCACTCAAAACGCAATTCTCAGCCTTGGAACAGGGACTTGGCGGACTTAACAATGTGCTTGAAAAACTCGGGCAGCAGAATGTGGTCATCGAAGCCACTGTTGTCCAACCCAAGAAAAAGGGCTGGTTTGGCAAGTAAGTTTGCCGTGGTGTGTGGCTGATCGTTCCTTTGACATGGACTGGAGTTTGGCAAGATGTCCAGACGGAATCGCGACGACGGTGATATGTCGCTCTTCCCATTTTTAAGTATTCTCGTCTGCCTCATTGGCGTGCTCACGCTGATGATCGTGGGGGTATCCATTGCGCAGATGAATACGCCGGACATCGATGAACTGCTCAAAAACCAGGAAAAACTCGAAGAGGTCAAAAAGGAACTGACCGAACTGGAGAAGAAGAAACTCCAACTCCAGGAACTCATCAAGATGGCCCAGGGGATCAAAGAGCAACTCAACGATGCCCTGAAAAAACTTCGTGATCTTGAGGAGATGAAAAAGGCTGCCGAGCAGCAGGAGAAATTGGCCGCCCAGGCCATCGAACTGCTCGCTGAGATTCAACGTCTTGAAAAGCAGATCAAGCAGTTGACCAAGGAACTTCAAGAGATTCAAAAAAAGATTGCCAAGCTCGAAGAGGAACTGAAAAAACGCCAGGAAATACCGGTTCCCGAAGTGCAGATTCAGCCCAGTGGTTCAGAAGATTTGCGTAACGGCAAGATCCGACCAACCTTTGTCGAAACAACAAAGGAAGGCGTCCGTATTCACACGCCTGAAGGTCAGACCTTTGTTACCAACCGTGATCTGCGTAACGAAGACAAAGCCTACATGCAGTTAGTCAAGGAAAGTGACGAACGCAAGGACCGCATGATTATTTTCCTGATCCGCAGTGACGCGATCAAAACGTTTGATACCGCCAAGGCCTTGGCAGACAAGAACCATGCCTACAACTCACGCCTGCCGATTGTCGGTCAGGGACGCGTGGACCTGTCATTGTTTTTTGACTCCATGAAGAAGTGATGAAGACTTGAGATATGCGACGTAAACCGCAGGACGATGCCAACAATCTGGATTCACTTCTGGATGCTCTGACCAATGTGGTGGGGATTCTCATCATCATGTTGGTTGTTGCGTTGCTTGGCATGAGTGAGGCGGTCAAACGCATCACCCAGGCACGGGAACTTGATGAACGTGTCAAAGTGGACCACTTGCTGGATAAGGAAAAGGAACTCGAAGCCCTTAAGGAATTACTCAAGCAACTCGAACCGGACTGGCGTGAAATGGAGCCCGAGGTCCCCAAGAATAAAGTCCGACTTGAGCAACTTACCAGGCAGCTTGAAGCGTTGCGGGACAAGGTGACCGCCGAGGCCGAAAAGAAAGAGTACGACGTTCCCAAGCTCAAGGAAGAGGCAAAGGAAAAGGAGACCGAGCAGAAGAAGCTTGCCCAGGAGCTGGAAAAGGCGATCAAGCGTCTGGAAGAGTTGCGTGCTTTGCTTGACAAGACACCGATTCCCGAAACACCGCCTGCCGAGATCGTGCGCATTCCCAATCCGCGTGATGTGGACAGTAGTTTCCGCAAGGTGGTATTTCATATTGCCAACAATCGTGTTCTGGAAGAGGAACATGAGCGTTATCGCGATAAGATCGAACGCAACATTGCTGCTTTTGAACGCCGCTTCCGACCGGCTCCTGAGACGGAGGAAGAGACGGGCGGTTATGACTTTGATAAATTCAAGGATTTGATTGACCGGAGTAAATATGGCGATCGTAACGTCGACATCAAACTCAAGATTTATACATCGCGCATCTACATGGACTGTTACATGACCGAGAATGCCGGTGATGATATCGATTCCATGGATCGGCCTAATTCACTATACAAACGCAAGATTTATTCGATGAAACGTGAGGGCAAGCAGTATGCCCGATACGTCGTTTATCCCAACAGTTTTGCCGAGTATGTCAAAGCGCGTAACATTGCGGACAACATCGGCATCCCCGCGGGTTGGCAGGTTGATACCAACACCAAGGATCGAAATTGGTCGATCTACGTGCCGGTCAAACTCAAGTTCAACAAGACCAAACCCAAGCCCAAACCCAAGTCTGAAGGTGGAGGCAATAAACCCAAGCCTAAACCCAAACCCAAGCCAGAGAAGAAGCCCGAGCGTGCGCCGTTGCGTGACACGTTGGTTGACTGATCTTGCTGATGGTTGAGCATACATCTTCAATCATTGCGATGCCTGACGGTGTTGCCTGCTTTGCCAATACACCCAAAACAACAGGCAAAACACATACACCCATCCCGGCCAACCCCAGGCACGATTGCTTGCCCATCGGTGGAGTTGTTGCAGGGGGCGCAATCCCACGCTCAGGGAACCCATCAGCAACACGAAAACCGTCAGCGTGATCAACACGTTGTAGTGCGCCTTGATCGCAAGGTCGCGTCCCAGGTAGACGGCGCAGAATCCTGCCATCCCCATTGTGGGTAACGTCACCGGCCATGACCCGTTACTCAATAACCAACTCATACCAATCATCAAAATCATGATCGGTACGTGGACGACGGGCCCCGGGCTTGCGTAAGCACCAAACGCTTTGCGGCTTGGGAATGGATGTCGAAAGTAGCCGTTCATCCTTTCATCATAACCAACAGACGCACTTGATATCGCCAATTTGTAGCGTGCGCGTGTAAAGACTCAAATGTCGTTTTAGCCTGTGTTTACAGGCATTTTCTTGGTGTTGGGCGTTAACGTGATTTGTTTTTAGTGTATGATGACAAAGGGTATCGAACTGAAATGACTTCTCGAAAAACGGAAAGTGTCTATGAAGCACTCAACTCACTTTCTGCCGTGCTTGTTTGTGTTTTGGGTAGGGCTTGGGATTGCCAATCTGACGGCACAGGATCAAACGTCTGCATTTCTGCCGGACGCTTATGAACCCAGCGACACCATTGAGCAAGCGACATTGGTCGATTTTGGTCAAACGATCAAGCTCAATTTTCACGTCGCCAATGATATTGATCGCATCAAGTTTCAGATCACTGAACCGGGTCTGGTGACATGGACACTCACGAATTGGAAAGGCAAAGACAAGCTGCCTTACTTGTACTTCTGTGATGACAAAGGACGGGATATTAAGAACGGTGATGCTGGCAATCTCTATGTCAAAACACCCGGTATCTACAGTATGTTTTTGCAGGCACATCAGTATTCATGGGAACGCAAACCGGTCGGTGAATCCTTTGAATTAACCATGCACTTCAAAGCATATGATGATCCGACCGAACCCAATGATTCACTTCAGACAGCAACACCCATCACATTCGGTCAACCCGTATCATTACGCTTCATGTCTCGGGCGGATGTCGATTTCCTGAGTTTCGAAACGCCCGGTCCCGGCGTGGTCCTGTTGCAGATTGAGAATCTTGACAAGAAAATTCTGAGTAAGAATCCTTATGTCATCTGGTATGACACGCACGATCAACCCAATGATAAAGGCTATTACGACTACCGGATTCTTGAGAAGGGCAAGCATCATCTCAGGTTGGTTTCGTCCTACTATTCATGGGAGATGCGAGCGCATCCAAAACCGTTTGCTGTGACGCTCAGCTTCTATCCACGTGAAGATGACACTGAACCCAACGATACGATCAAGACAGCCCGTCGCGTTGCATTTGACCAAACAGTGACGATGCGTTTGCGACCCTTTAACGATGTGGACATGCTCAAAATCGACGTGCCATCGCGTGGCCTGGTGACATGTGAGACGGCGAACTGGGATACAACGACTGCTGTACACAAGCTGCCCAACTTCATCTTCATCAACAGTGATGGCAGGAATCTCGTAGAAAACAGACCCAAGGCATTACTCGAAAAAGGTACGCACTACATTCGCGTTAACAGTGCTTACTACAACTGGGAGGTCCGCTCGATCTACAAGCCCTTTGACGTGACCGTCCGTTGGCAACCCGAAGGTGATGATCTGGAACCCAACAATGACTTTGCTTCAGCGACTCCGGTAGAGTTTGAAAAACAGTACACCATCAACATCATCCCTGAATTTGATCTGGACATTTTCAAGCTGGTCATCGATAAACCCACGTATGTCAACATGACACACACCGGCTACAAAGCGCCCGAGGGTAAACCACAATTCCCCTATGTTTACTACTACAATCCCGATGGGACAGGTTTGCAGCCGGACAAGAAGGGTGTCGTCAAACTCGACAAGGGGACATACTTCGCAGAGGTCTCCACACATTGGTATTCGTGGGAACGTACCTTCACCACGGAGATGTTCAACGTCGTCTTTCATCGCGATGCGACACCTGCCGAACCAGATGCAACGCAACAACCTTCAAAGTCAGACGACACGAGAACGCAAGACCATCAGCCTGCAAGCACACCTGCAACGACCTCACGTCGTCACACCAAACCGGGCGTTTGGATTTTTGAAGTGGAGATGATCAAATGAACAGCAAATCCAAAAGCCTGATTGTTGTTGTCGGACTCGTGGTGATTGCCATGGTTTTATGGATGATGTTTTCGGGCAAATCGAAATCGCCAACATCCACACCGGTCGCTAAAGAAAAGAAGCAACCGCCCAGTGGCATCATGCCCGAGACCCAACTGGTCTTTGAACCGGTAACCATGCAGATTAAACGCGACTATGACCAGCGTGGCAAAGTGTTACTTCGCAATGACGGAGACAAACCCATCAATGTCCGCGTGGCCTGTGATCCGCCGTCGGACTTGAACAGTGGTTTCATCGGGCGTGGCAGTGATGATTGGTTTGAACAGACTTCACTTCCCATGTCACCGGGCGAAACATGGGCGTTTGATTTTGTGGTCCATGCCAACGCCATCCGCCGGACACAGGCAGCCATCCCCGTTAAAGCGCTGGTACAGGACTCGCTTGGGAAATGGCAGATTGCCTCCGTGGGCACCGTCGATGTTCAGGTCGCAGACCCACCTTTGAAACTCAAAGTTCAATGGGAAGAATCGGACAATCCCGCGGATCAGGCACGCCTGGTCAAGTATCTGACCATCACCAACCTGGGCGAGCAAATCCCCAACCTGTCATTGAACTACATCAACCAACTCAACGGCAACGGCTATCCCGACATGCAAAGCGGTCCCTTGTTTGGTAGAGTCTGGACGCAGCCCGTCGTCGAACGCATGGTTCTTCAACCCAATCAAACGCTGCGTGTCCGCGTCTGGCCACGCCTGTCACCAAGCTTTATTGAGCTAGCTGGTAGTCTCTTTATTCACGGTTTTAACAAAGTCATCGAGGTGCCATATCACGCGTTGGTCCCCGAAGACCAGCAGGTATTCGTCACCGTCTCACGATCAACAGGTGTTTCAGGCAACTCCGGCGGGCGCTGCACCAATCAAGGTGCTGCCAACTACAACATGCCTCCCACCCCCGGAACACCCGGTAACCCGCCTCCATCCGATGGCGGTCCCGGTGGCGGTGGCGGTGGCAGTGGTGGGGGCACACTCAGTGGTTCCATGTCCGGCGGCGGAGTCATGACCGGCGGTGACAGCGGGGACGAATCACCGGACGAAGAGGACGAAGACGAATTCATGTGGGGCAATCCATTTGGTGATGCTTCAGGTGGTGGCGGTTCCAGTTCGGGTTCTGATACCGCAGATGCAGGCAAAGACAAAGCCGATGACGAGAATGACGATATCGAAAAATCGAAAACGCAGGTCGTCGACGATGGACTACTCGAAAATTCCATGGCATTGATCGAAGACCTCGATCCCGATGCATTGATCCCGCCGTCAGCGGTGGGGGCGGACTTATTGCCAATGGATGAATTTGCCACCACACTCGGCACGAGTCTTGATCCCAACTGGGGTAAAGACAAACTCAAACCTGCAACCATCTCCGACGAACTCTGGGAGCAGTTGGATCAACTCCGCGATCCCAAAGCCGCGACCAAAGAAACCGTGATACAAGGCGGGGAGGATGGCGGTGTTCTCGTTGCCAAGCATAACCGCAAGGAAAACACCACCGCACTGGAGTTCCGCAATTTTGGCTGGGGGATTCAGCAGGGGCGTAAACTCAAAGCCGGTGTGCCACTGGTTCGAAACAGCTATCCCGTCCGCCAGCCGACTCTCGGCCGGACGCCTTCGGGCAAAACTGTTGCAGCCTACACGCGCCCCGAAGGCGATAAATCCGTGGTCACCGTGCAGGATGTTGAGTCGGGTAAGCAAGTCGACATCGGCGTTGGTGATGACGAATCACCCGCCATGTCACCCAAAATCATCCGCGACCAAGAGACCGGCAAAAGCTATCTACAATTTGTTCAGGATGGCCAGGTCAAACAATCTGAACTCGGCGATGATCTTTCCGTCAGTCAACCGCAGACACTGCTCAAAGCCGATGAAAAAGTCCAGCGTATTCTCGCAACCAAACCCATGCGTAACGGCAAGCAGGTCACCATGGCCAAGACGAATTCCGGCAAAGTACTTTTGCAATTGCCCGATCAAGATACCGCACAAATTTTGCCCGACGCCCGTGATGCGGATTTACTCACTGATCCTGATGATGCCATCCATATTGCCATGCGTACCAGGGACAATGCCATCGTCGTGCAGACATCCGATGGTCAGACTCAGCAAATCGCAGCACCGGATCCGGGCAATGGTCCGCCAACGTTGGTGCGCACTGCTGCAGGACACCCGCGTGTGATCTTCCATCGCAAGTTGGCGGATTCCGTTGCACCCAATGCAGATCAGGGGGGCACATTCCAGGCAGACTTCATCAAAGGCCAATGGTTCCCAACCAAGCGTTCGGTTCAACCTGAAGAACCCGTCACCGCCGCTGCCGTGTCGTTTGAGTTTAAACCCAAGTATGGCAAAGCGCACTACAAAGCCATGAACACTGAAATGCTTCTCAACGGCAAAACCATCGGCAAACTCACCAGCCGCGTTCCTGATGGACGCTACCTCTATCAGGTTCCCACCAGTTGGCTCAACTACATCCCCGCCTTTGGCAATCAAGGTGAACGCAACAAAGTCAGCATGAAAATCCAAGGCATCGGCAAAGGTAATTTTGCGGTCTCGGATAACATTGCCATCCACACCGCACATAGCATGGTCCAGGAATTTCTTGTTGCACCGACTCAACAAAAGGCACAACAAATCGCTCAGCAAAGTACACCACTTTTGCGACATCACACGCCCGACCTCAAAGTCACCAACAATCTCTGGGAAATGCCCCGCGGCATTGTCCCCGGCCAGAAAGTCAAAGCAACCATTGGCCTGTTTAACGTTGGTGATGTCGCGGTGCCCGCAGGTCGACTCATTGCCAAAGCCGGTGATCAAGTCATCGGTCAGGCCGAGTATGCACCGCTTGCATCATTCGACAAACAGGAAGTTGACATCACACTGAACATGCCCGAGTCCGGCTTTGATGAAGGTATGCCGTTACAGGTGACGGTCAGCAGCGACGTGCAGGACGATCCCAACCCATCGGATAACAGCATTATGTTCACCGCCTATGCCGACTACACCGCAGGTCTCACCGGCCCGACGCGTCCGATCAAACTTGATCCTGACAAGCTGTCCGATGATGCGTTGACGACGGTAGACATCAGCAAAGAGCCTTACCAATTCAAGCTCAGCGAGATGAGTCAGTGGTACCGATTTAAAATCCCTGAAACCGGCAAGGGGCGGTTGCGTGTCCAACTGGATAACGCACTTCCATCATTGGTTCTGGGCGTTGATCTGTACACACCCCAAGGCACACCATTGAGTCTGCGAGATGAGAAATGGCAGGTACCCGGACAATGGGTTTTCCTGCGAATTGGTTTGAAGCCCGAGCAGCCGGTCCCCAGTGATGCGACGTTCACCATTGCATGGAATCAAACCACGATGACCACGCCGGTTGAATAAGACTAGAGAACTTACGACAGCAAGGACTACCTCATGATCCGCCAACTGCCTGCCGTCGCCGTCCGTTTGATGCTTGTTTACCTGTTGATTCTCACGGTCACTTGTGTTGACGTCGTGTCCGCGCAGGTGACGGTTGATGACATCAAGGATAAGAAAGTTCCTGTCAGCGAAGTCGAATACATTGCCAAAGACGCAGAGTCTGACAAGTCACCGGACGCAAAAAAAAGTGATACCTCAACCGAAGCTTCTAAAGCAGACATTCCCAAACAGTTGACACTCGATGGCAAATGGAAAATGCCCGGCGGTGTGATGAACATCTCCGGCGGGGTGGGCAGTGTCGGCGGAACCATTGTTGAGTTTGCCAGCAATTCGTTTGGTATCAAACCCGGCTCTGCCATCATCAACGGATCATTCGACGGTAAGCAATTTGCCGGCACGATTGTTCTTCGCAGTAAAGACGAAGACGGCAACGTCCACGAGTTGGCGACACCTTTAAAGATGTCGCTTTCCGCCGACGCCAACACACTCTCGGGCCAATACGAAAACCGACGCTTCAACAAAACCAAAAAATCATGGGACAAAAAAACACGCATGCAGTCCGTGAGTTTTACCCGCGTTGAACCCATCGACGCCCAGACGTTGGCTGCGATCAAGAAGGCGATGGCTAAGGCCAATGGTGAAGGTGATCCGACAGACGATGAATCAAGCATGGCAGAAGGAAATGAAGAAGATTCGCAAAGTGAAGACGGTTCTGAGAACGGCTCAATCACCATCACCAGTATCACGTCCGTCGAAGAGTTGGGCTATCGTAATCTCCAGGTGAATAACCGCAGTGGCAAGGACAAAGACAACATCGGTCACATCTGGCTGCGCATTACCGGCGAGAACCTGCCCGTCAAAGCCGAGTCGCTTAATGTCACCATCGATGATCCGAACATCAATTTCACCGGGAATCACAAGCCGGACCCCGATGACGAAAAAGCCCTGCAAATACAGGTAAATCTCTCTCAGGCTGCAGCACCCGGTCCCAAGCAGATCACACTCAACGAAGCGCCCGGCATGTGGGATTATGACTTGACGGATCTGTCGCCCAAAAGCATTGACTTTGTCCGCCCGGTGTATGTCGATGTCTACAATCCAGCGAGCGAACTCTATCGCGGTGAGTTGTTTTTCGTGCGTGTGGTTTTCCCAATGCCGGTGAAATTCAAGACGCGCACCATGGAATTAAAAGTCAGCCAGACCAAGCTGATGGATATTGAGATTATGCCCTTTGAAGGCAATCAATCGATCTTCCATTCCAAGGCATTGATTCTCCCCGGTGATCAAGCTGCATTGGCGATTTTCCAGGACCGCAAAGGGACCGGTATTGATACCCCAAAAGATGCCATCAAACTCAATGCGATTGATGAAGGTCAGAAGCTCGTCGCGATTTTCCCCGGTTCCAAAAAAGATGCATCAGGCAAGGCGCAGATTAAACCCTATGCCATCGCAACGGTCCGCGGACTTCCCAGTAATGACTGGATTCAGGCAGTAAGTAAAGCTGAGAACTGTTGGGAAAACAGCAGCAGTTCCGCCCGGTCCAAAATGCCCAAGGGCTACACGTTTACCAATGAGATTATTTTCACCACCAAGCGGAATGCCGGTGAATGGTTTACTAATTCGCGCAATTTGCATATGACGATTCGTGATCATGCAGCGTGTTTACTGATCCGTGATGAAGCGATCAAGCAACTCCGTGCCAAGATTCAGCAGTACAACAAGGGGGATGGCATCGCGCCGCCTGCGGTTCGAAATGATGCAACGCGACAAACGCATATGGCAGCAATCAAAAAACGCAATGATGCCAAGCGACAGTTTGCTGCCCGGATGAGCACTGCTGCGGATCAGAACTTGAATCACCCACTGATGCGCTTACCCGTCGCTGGTCCTAAAAATGCAGGCAATCTGAAACTTCAGGATGCGATCAAGTCTTCGACGTTGCGCAATGCTTATGGTGATGCGCGTTCGATAGATGCATTGAACTACGCGGTCATTGCGATTGATCAAGCACAGGGTGTGATGTTGGGGAACATGAATTATTCACTGAATCGCCTGACGAGTTTGAGCGATTGTGATTACGAAGGCTTGCTACGCGTCTGCGGTTTTGGCTTTGGGAGTATTGGTCAACTGGTCAAGAACAAGCTATTAGTCCCCAGCAATGAGCCGGGCGTCGAAGCGGGGCGGATGGTACCTGATCGTGCTGGCTATGCGTCGGTGGATCGCATCAACACCTTGTACAAAGCGCTGCGAGCTGACGAAGCCTATGCGCGTTCCGATACCGAGATGGCAATTTTCGTTGCGACCGCGCCGTTTATCTATGTCTCCGTTGCAGCGACCGCCGGGACCACGGCTGCCAGTGTTGCTGCGGGTGGTCTGCTGGCTGGTGAGTTGGCGGAACTCGGTCTCATGGCATCGGACATGTATGACTACGTCCAACTCAGGGATGAGGAGATTCAATTCCGCGAAGGCCTTGTTGAAGTCGCGGGTTCGGATGGATTGGCTGAAGTGGAAGGTGAAGCCAACGCCAAATACTGGTCTGCCATGATTGCAGGTGGTGCAGCATTGGGTGGGACGGCATTGGGGGAAATCGGTGGCGTGTTGGCCAAGAAATATGGTGAATCTGTTTTCGAAGTGTTGCAGATGTCGGTGACGGAAGCTGCCAGGAAGGGGACGAAAAATCTTTCCAGGTCCAGCAAAGAATTGCTCGAACAAGTGGGGCTGCTCAAGAAGCTCGGTGATCAACCCACGCCTGAGATGGCAGAGGCATTGGTCAAGAATCTGGCTGGCGCTGAGCAAGCCTACAAGCAGAGTGCGTCCGAAGCATTGAATCCACAATTGGCATCGGCTGCGGATTCGGGGGTTCGCAACACTGCAGACGATGTGGTGGACGCCATGCCACCGTCGTCACCATCGAAAGTGGATCAACCCGCACCCGTCAAGCCACAGCAGGTTGCTGATGCGTCGGATGGACTTTCGGATTATCTGGATAGCCCGATGCCACCATCGCGTTCGAATACGCCGGACGGCAACGCTCCTAAAGCACCGAATGCCCAAGCTCCCCAGTCGCCTGAGTATGCACCGCTACCAACGGAGACTCCCAAACCTTTACCACCGATGCCCGATCCGCCAAAGGCGCCAACGGCATTGGATGATGACCTGGGCACAGCCTTTACGCCACCGCCAACGCGACCCAAGACGCCGGATGCTGGCAATCCCGGGGATGGTGGTTTGGATGAATATCTTAACAGTCCCATGCCGCCTTCACGGTCGAATGCGCCGGATGTCAACGCGCCGGATGTTGATGTGTCCGGTGGCAGTAAGTCACCTGAGTATGCACCGCTGCCAACAACCCCGCCCAAGCCTTTACCACCGATGCCCGATGCGCCCAAGGTACCTTCATCGTTGGATGACAATTTAGGTACGGGTTACACACCGCCACCATCCAAACCCAAGACACCTGCACCGCAGACACCACAACCCAATGCGCCCAAGCCGGGGTCAGCGTTGGATGACAATTTGGGAACGGGTTACACACCGCCACCATCCAAGCCCAAGACGCCTGCACCGCAGACGCCACAACCCAATGCCCCCAAGCCGGGTTCAGCGTTGGATGATAATTTGGGAACGGGTTACACACCGCCACCATCCAAGCCCAAGACACCTGCACCGCAGAAGCCGCAACCCAATGTGCCTTCCCAACCGGCAAACGCTTTGGATATCGATATTGATGATGTGATCGGGTATCCCAAGATTCCTGAGATGCCTGCTGAAAATACAACCTTTATCACCCGAACCGGTGAGCAAGTGACCGTTGGCAAGCGATTGGGGCAAGGCACGTTCAGCGATGTTTATGAAATTGCGGGCCAACCTGATCGCGTCATCAAGTTTGTCAAACAAGGTGAGGGGGGCGAAAGCGGACTCAACGCATGGCAATTGGCATTGGAAGGTAAACAGGTCAGTGAGATGCTCGAACAAAGTGGCATCCCACAGGCCAAGGTCCTCGATGCTGGCTTTGACACGCCCCAGCCATACATGATTGTCGAGAAGATCGACTCAAGTAAACAACTCATTGATCCTGATGATTTCAAATCATCAAACCGGCAGGAAATGGTCAATGCAGGTCTGTGGTCAGACGAACATGACAAAGCCGTCGTCGAATTGTATGGCAATATGGCAAAGAAAAATCTCATCTGGGAAGACGGGCATGTCGGTAATGTCTTTTTCGAACGCAATGCAGATGGCAAACTCGTTGCCGGCATTCTCGATCATGGGCGGATTGGTAAGTGGGGTGAGATCAATAACAGCCTGCAATCATGGATCGATGGCCTGGAAGAAAGTGGCATGTTCGGTGAGGCGACAGGTGGCTATATCTTTTCCAATAAGGCATACGGTGATACCATCCGTCGGTTTGAATCCCCTGAAGAATTCATGGTCAAAATGCTTGAACACAAACGCTGGATTGAGTGGGACAATGCTGCAAAACAATTCAAGCCGTTGCGGATGGATCCTGCCAACATCGATCGCAATATTCTGGACCTGGAAAAATACCTGGCGCCCAGTCTTCCCGGCAGTACCGCCCCCGGAACCCCCGGAACCCCCGGAACCCCCGGAACCCCCGCACTCCCCACCCCCTCCGTCACCCCCGGATCACCGGGAAGTTCATTGCCACAACCGTTCATGGAACGTTGGCCTTGGCGTGAGGTATTCAAACCGGCTGCATAATTGGCTTATCTGTCACAGCCGTCAAGCGTGATCAACCAAACCGCTGCCATATGCGAAAGTGCATCGCAGCGGATTTTTGTTCTCTGTTACGATTGATCACAATTGGGTGGCATGTCCCTTCGGAGATGCATGACGCACACCCATGATTCTGCTAGACGCAACGAGAGAAAAGGGAGATTGTCATGAAGAACTGGCAAATGCTGGGTTTGTTTCTGATTGCATGCATGTTCGTCGGCGCCTCATTCGTCGGCATGCGCGGTCATCGCTATGAGTATGCCACGCTCGAACTGTCCGCTGCTGTCGGTGAACACACGGCCAATGATCGCTTTGACTACAACATGAGTTGGCGTGACTCGACCACCACTGTCGAAGCAACGGGAACGAGTAAGGATTGGAACCTGGTGCCGCGGAAGTTTTTCAATGAGTTGGAATTGCCCACGATCAATCACAACCAATCCCAGAAACTCGAACTCCTGCTCACCGCATTAGGCGCCCAGGGTTGGCAAGTCCACACCGTCCAATACGGCACCGATGGTGAGAAGCGCATCACGAGTTACCTGATGATGCGACAGATGCAGTGAGTTAGGTTTGGCTAGAACCAACCCGCAAGTCAGCCCACAAGTGGTGGCCTGTTATGCTTGCCCAGAGTCTAGCAACCGTCGAACCGCTTGGGCTTTTTCGGTATCAGTTAAAGGGAGAGCCATGATTGTCCGAATTGCTTCGAAAAAACCCGTTTGGTCTGCATCTGCTGCGCTTTTTGCTGCGCCTGTATCCTGTTTTTGCGGTTTTTCCCGTGTTTTAGGCAACGTGTTCGAGCCCTGTATCGCCCATTAAAAACGCCTCAGCAGTTTCGACTGTTGAGGCGTTTTTCGTTTTGATATCGATCTGATTTTCACGGGGTCAATATGCCAACTGTAAAAGACATTGTCGAATCAACGGATTCCGTACAAGGCAAGGTTTTCGACATCATCGTTCAGTTCATGATCGTGTTGTCGCTGGTTACATTCTCCATCGAAACATTACCAAATTTATCACCAAAACTTCTCATTGGGCTGCAGGTGATTGAAAGCATGTGTGTCATTTTCTTCACTTGCGAATATGTCCTTCGCTTTGTTATTGCGACACCCAAATCCAAATATGTTTTCAGTTTCTTTGGCATTATCGATCTGGCAGCAATTCTCCCGTTCTACATTGGACTTGGTATTGATTTACGATCCATTCGTGTGATTCGAATGATTCGATTATTCCGACTTTTTAAACTTGCGCGGTATAGCGCTGCAGTCCAGCGCTTTAAAAATGCATTGGGATTGGCCAAAGAAGAACTTATCTTGTTTTCCAGCCTTACCTTGATATTGATTTACCTGGCATCATTTGGCATTTACTACTTTGAATCAGACGCTCAGCCGGAGACCTTTGGCTCAGTGTTTCATGCCATGTGGTGGGCGATTGCGACCATGACAACGGTTGGATATGGGGATGCCTATCCGGTCACCGTGGGTGGAAAGGTATTCACCGCATTCATGCTTTTCATCGGGCTTGGTGTCATTTCATCTGCAACAGGTATAGTCGCCTCAGCACTGACACGTGCTCGTGAGTTGGAGAAACAAACTCCCCCTACTGCTTAGAGCAGTTCCAGTCATTAATCTCCATGCCGTCTTTGATTTCGTCATTCCCGCGCAGGCGGGAATCCAGTGGCATGCAGCAGAAAATTGCAAACTCCACTGGACTCCCGCCTTCCGGGGCGCGGGAGTGACGGAGGGTGGAGATTAATTGTTTGCATTGATGGCAGGCCAAACGCAATAGTGGGTCCTTCTGCGGGTAAAGTCCCAGCCATCGACTGCCCCGCGTACATCATTTGCGATCTGCCAGATTTGGCGTTGCAGTGCGGCACGTTGTTGATTGCTTGTCATCTAAAAACTCCTGATACCGTTGCGGACCAGGTAAAGCTGGTGTGTTTGCTGAAGTTGGTCATGGTTGTGAATTCCGATTGATGATTACCCGGTCCCCGAAATTCCTGGCGGATTGTCATGTTTTAACGATAAGTGGTTAGATTGTAAACGATTGGACAGATTTAGGGGGAGGGGGTGCCAATCTCTGGCAAATGCAAGTCAGTGAACGTTGCCTAAGCTTATGCATTTTTTCACGGGTTTTGAAGGCGGGGGTAGGGGAGCTTAAATCATTACAGGCCAGAAAAGCGGGAACGTGGGACAATGTCGCGCATTTTTTGGCAATAATTAGAGGGGGTTATAGGGGCCGGTTGGGTCCTGTTTACCGGTGGGCAGCGATGCGGTTAAGCGGTCGGGCAATCCTTGGGGCTGATGGGATGACGGATGATAAATATTGGATTGATGCTTGGAGCAGGAGCAAAAGGCAAAGGGCTGCTGTGGGTCATCCCTAGCCGTGGTGTTTTAAATGTGATGGTCGGGATGCCAAACAAAATCCAGACAGTTAGTACGTTTAAATGGGCAAAACCTTGTCGACTTTCCAAGAAATCTGTAGATTGAAATGACCGGGCAGATTTATTCATATGGCAATGGCCGGAGGATGACAGGAACGCAACTACTCGGCATTTCTGTTTACCCTTGGTATGACTTTGGGAGCAGAGAAGATGTCAACAGTTGAAAATCACGTTTATGCCAAAATCTACCGTAAACGATTTGAAAGCTTGGCTTCAGATTTACATGTAATTGCATCTGATCTTGGCAAAGATGGTTTTGAAGATTCATTAACGTTCGCAACAAAGCGTTTTGGGGTAGTCGAGAATCTGGGGCATGTTATTCTTGAAGCATTCAATGACCATCAGCTGGATGCTGCGCCAGCATTGTCAGATTTGATGCAATGGTATCGGGGTGAGTCGAAAAATCCTGCTGCCGAATTACCCAATTTGCGATATTACTTGCGAATTTATGTTGATCCCAATTGGCAGTGGAATCCCTCTCAAATTCGGGCAACTAAACAGAATTTAGCTCCGATGTATCTGTGCCTGTTTCACAAGCATCATCCTGCAATGGCTCCTGCGAATCCGTTGGATAATCTGGCATGGATTGAAGCACATATGCATTTGTCTCACAGTAGGATTTTTCAAAGACAATGGCTTATTGAACACTTCAACCAACTGGGTGACATGGACACGTTGCCTGAATTACAATGTCGGGCTTGTTACAGGTGAACCCAGTGGTATTGTGGCGGTCGATATTGATCCCCGGCATGGTGGCGACGAAACACTGACCAAGCTGATTGACGAAAACGGCGATTGGCCCCAAACGGTACAAGTTAAAACGGGTGGTGGTGGTTTTCATTTTTACTTCAAGCATCCTGGCGGTAAGGTCAAAAGCCAAAACAATGCGTTGGGGCAAGGTATCGACGTTAAGGCTAATGGTGGTTATGTCATTGCTCCACCGTCGAAGCTTAGAGGTGGTGGCTGCTATCGTTGGATTGTTTCGCCTGATCAGGCTGAGTTGGCTTGTTTGCCGGGCTGGTTGCTTTCAATGCTGACACAGAAAGACACAGAGAACGCAGATATTTCTGTGTTGACTGTGTCAACTGAAAATACTGTGTCTTCTGAGTCGTCTGTGTCCTCTGTGTCAATTTACTACACCTGCACCATTCAAGACGCCATCGAATCAACTTTGCCGCAATCACCTGGTCAGCGCAATCGTCGACTATTTGACTTTGCAAGGGCAATCAAAGCTATCCCAGAACTCAAAGACATATCACTGAGAAAACTCAAGCCATACGTGATTGAGTGGCATCGGCTCGGTGAATCAAATATGAGTGGTGAACATGATGAAGATACAAGCTGGGCTGATTTCTGTGCAATCTGGCCAACGGTGAAACATCCATTGGGGCAAGGGCCATTGGCAGAGATGATGTCCCAAGCTGATGCAGAATCTGATCCAGCTTGTACCTCTGACCGTGGAGAACGGACAACACGGCTAATCAAGCTTTGTCGTGTCTTGCAGAGACGTTCGGGAGATAAGCCGTTTTTTCTGGCTGCTCGTTCTGTAACTCACCTGCTGGGCATAAACCGAACTGATGCAGCAAACCTGCTCAAAATGCTATGCATTGATGGAATTCTCAAACTCAACAGACAAGGGCATACAGGCCGAGCTAGCGAATATTTTTACCTTGGGGATTGACAAATAGCGTTATTGGTTGACAATTGACAACATGGCAAAATCAAAAACACTCACTGAATTGCTCCAAGAGGCATTGGCTGATGCGGAATCTCTGCGATTGGTTGCTAGAGAATCCGGGTTAGATGTTGCTCAATTGTCACGTTTTAAGTCTGGCCAGCGAACACTTCGGCTTGATATGGCTGACAGGCTGGCTGATTACTTTGGAATCGAAAGTCGACGCGTTAAGCGTCGGCAGAAGGGATAAAGACGATGGCATCACTTGTAACTTATAACAACGGACTACGCCGGATTGATTTCACGTTGACACCCAACGGCAAACGTCGATCTGTGCGGCTTGGCAGAACCAATGCCAAGGCTGCTAAATCCATCATGGCGAAAGTCGAAACTATCATTGCTGACAAACTCCAAAGCCGGCCACATGATGCGGACGTATCGCAGTGGCTTGCATCGTTGGACGATACCATGCTCTCAAAGCTTCGAGCTGTCGGGCTGGCTGATGGGGTTGGTGTGACGCAAACCACGCTAGGCGACTTCCTGAACCGGCTAATGGGTACGATCAACGGCAAGCCGGCAACGCATAAATCTTATGGTCACACCAAACGCAACCTGCTTGCCTATTTTCAGTCAACCCGCCTGCTAGCTGATATCACTGAAGCCGATGCGGATGCCTGGCGGTCATGGCTCATCGACGATCAGGGCTTGGCTGTCCCAACCGTGGCGCGGCGTGTGGTGGCTGCCCGGACGTTCTGGCGTAAAGCAATTCGCTGGAAGCTTGCTAGTACTAATCCGTTTGAAGGTATCCGATCCGGTACGCAGCAAAATGAAAGTCGAAAGTTTTTTGTTTCCCAAGATACGATCCAAACCATTATCGATGCTTGCCCGGATGTCCAGTGGCGATTACTCATCGGCCTAAGCCGGTGGGGTGGCTTGCGCTGCCCGTCTGAGCATCTGGCTTTGACCTGGACGGACGTTGATTGGGAGGCTGGCTCTTTGCGTGTTCGATCCATCAAGACAGAACACCATGACGGCCATGCTGTCCGAATCGTCCCGATGTTCCCGGAACTTCGCCAACTTTTGATGGATGCTTTTGAAGCTGCTGAGCCGGGGGCGGTCCATGTCATCACCCGGTATCGAGACGCAACACAGAACCTTCGCACGCAGTTCATCCGGATTATTCGATCAGCAGGTTTTGAACCTTGGCCAAAGCTTTGGCAAAATCTACGGGCAAGCCGTGAATCCGAACTGATGCGGGAATACGATCTGTCGACGGTATGCAAATGGATTGGCAATTCGCCTGCTGTCGCTGCCAAGCACTATGCCATGAGCATCGACAGGGACGCAGATTTCAGACGCGCAATTGGTCGAGAACAGGCGCAGCAAAAAGCGCAGCAAAATGCGCAGCAGTCACCGTCTGTCGGGCATGATCAGGGGTTGACAGGCAAACAGTCCGCGCATGAAAAAACCCCTGAAAATAAGGGGTTTATCCATCACCGGCAAGAATTGGCATCTGCCGGCAAATCGGAAAAGTGGGCGATACAGGGCTCGAACCTGTGACCTCACGCGTGTGAAGCGTGCGCTCTAGCCAACTGAGCTAATCGCCCTCTGTTGGCCAAATCAGATGTGACAAGATACCAAAATTGTGGGTTAAGTCAAATCTATTGATAGCACATGGATGCGATTAAAGTCGCGAGTTGATGGTGAAAGATGCTGCGGGGAAGCCCCTTGAGATTCGCTTCTGTTGGTCACTTATCTGGTGGCTTGGGTAACGACGTGATGAATGATCAATCTACATTGGATCAAGTGGATTGATGTGACAGAAAATCATTATCTGGTGTTGCAGGGGAAGTGAACGTCAAAAGCAGGCAAGTCACGCGAAACTTCCGGGGGCAGGGTTACTGTGTCTTGGTGGATTCGTTTTTCGTGTTGCTGGTGGAGGCTTGGTTGGCATCGGAGTCGAGCTTGCTGGCGGACTTGGTGTCAGCACTGTCAGAACTGTCATCTTTGCCCGCGTTTTTGATTTCGTCTTCCACGCCGGAGAGACCTTTTTTGAACTCCACGATACCTTTGCCCAGGGAGCGGCCGACTTCGGGGAGGCGTCTGCCGAAGATCAGCAGGCCCAGCGCCAGGATGATGATGATTTCCCAGTTACCAAGATTCAAGAATGCCAATGTCGTTGCCATGTTCGGGCCTGTCATGCGGGTACGGAATCGGTGAACTCTGGTCGTCTCAGAGCATTGTGTCATTGTAGCGAAAGGGGGGGCGAAACTCCAATGAATAACAGGTTGAGGTGGGATAAACTGCTTGGCAGTTTCAGTATCACACTTCCCCTGAAGTGATACAGCAATTGGGTCGTGACGCGACATTGCCATTGAAATCGACCCGTCAGATTCACTGCGTTCATCTGGCGGCTTGTGTTTGTGTGTGGGGGCGTACACAAGCATGCATACGGGAAAGTGAATGGGTTAACGTCGAAATAAAAAAGGCAGTCTCGTGATTGAGACTGCCTTTTTGAAATTGTGTTTGGTTGACTAACGACCGGGTGGAAACTTCGGGGAAGGTTAGACTTTGCCGATGACCAGGCTGATGTTGTGGCCACCGAATCCGAAGGAGTTGCTCATGCCGTATTGCACTTGCTGTTCGCGTGCGACGTTGGGGATGTAATCCAGGTCGCATTCTTCATCGGGGTTTTCCAGGTTGATCGTCGGAGGCAGGATACCGTCCTTGATGGCCATGGTGGTGAGAATGGCTTCTGCACCGCCGGAGGCACCGAGGAGGTGTCCCGTCATGCTCTTGGTGGAAGAGACGGGGATCTGGTAGGCACGTTCACCGAAGAGCTTCTTGACCGCCCGTGTTTCAGCGATGTCACCAAGACCCGTGGACGTGCCATGAGCATTGATGTAGCCGATCTGGTCGGTGTTGAGGCCTGAATCCTTCAGTGCCATTTCCATGGCGAACGCTGCACCAGCACCGTCTTCCAGTGGGGCGGTGATGTGTGAGCCATCGCATGTGCTGCCGTAGCCCATGAGTTCACCGTAGATGGTTGCCCCGCGAGCCTTGGCATATTCGTACTCTTCGAGCACGAGGATGCCTGCACCTTCGGAGAGGATAAAACCATCACGGTCCTTGTCGAACGGACGCGATGCCCTGGTGGGATCGTCGTTTCGTTTGGACAGGGCTTTGAGGGCGATGAAGCAGGCCAGCCCCAGTGGGGTGAGGGCGGCTTCCGAACCACCGGTGATCATGACGTCGGCGGCATCGTTGCGGATGGCGTCGACGGCTTCACCAATGGCGTGACCGGCGGAGGCACAGGCGGTGGCGACAGCTGCGTTGGGACCCTTGAGCCCGAAGTGGATGGCCACATTACCTGATCCGGCGTTACACATCAGCTTGGGGACCATGAAGGGGCTGACGCGCGATGGACCTTTTTCGATCATCTTGCGATAGCCGTCTTCAAATTCCTCGATACCGCCAATGCCCGTGCCAATGATTGCACCACAGCGCCAGGGATTGAGATCTTCAAAATTCAATCCTGCGTTGTTGGTGGCATCAATGGCTGCGTTCAATGCGAACTGGGAAAAACGATCCAGACGCTTGGCTTCGCGCGGATTGATGTTGGGCGAATCCCATTCATCGATCTGACCACCGATTTTCACGGAGTGGTCCTTGGTGTCGAAGCGGGTGATCATGCCGATACCACTGGTACCTGCCTTGATTTTTTCCCAGACACCGTCCACGGTCAGACCGAGGCTGGTGACACAGCCCATGCCGGTGATGACAACTCGACGTTTACTCATACGGATGACTCGGCCAAGTAAGATTCTGTCAATCAAGCCTGCATCTGCTTATGTCCCGTCACAGGACATTTGGCACATCAAGCAGGTCTTGTTGGCAGTCTATTACTCGCCGCCTTCTTTCATGTACTTTTCGATGTATTCAATGGCCTGGCCGACGGTTTTGATCTGTTCAGCTTGATCGTCGGGGATGGAGGTTTCGAACTCGTCTTCGAATTCCATCACCAGTTCCACGGTGTCCAGACTGTCAGCGTTGAGGTCGTCAACAAAGTTGGTGGCAGTGGTGATTTCACCCTTGTCCACGCCCATTTGTTCGGCCACAATCGCGATCACGCGTTCTTCAACTGAGCCACTCTCACTCATAATCCATCCCTTTCTGGATTGACTTGATCGGTCCAGGCATCCTTTGCCATCTCGGACCAGCATTTTAGTGTAAACGAAACTCTTACCAACCTTTGGCAGCACCGCAGATGCCTGAAAACACCTTTTGGTTAGTTCCAGATTAAGGCGGATACTATAGCCTTATCAGACTCTGCTGCCAAGCGACGGGACACCCCGTCGGAAAATTTATCACATTGACATACCGCCATCAACGCACAGGACTTGCCCGGTGATGTAGGCAGCGGCATCGGAAGTGAGGAAATCAATGGCTGCCGCCAGTTCCTCGGGTTTGCCAAATCGTCCCACAGGCGTGACTTGTGTTGCAAAGTCCTTGACACGCTGGGGCAGGTCGTTGGTCATGGCGGTCTCCACGAAACCGGGGGCCACGACGTTGGCGGTAATCTTTTTCGAAGCCATTTCCTTGGCGATCGTCTTGGTGAAGCCGATCAAGCCACTCTTGGCTGCTGCGTAATTGGCCTGACCGGGATTGCCGATCACGCCTGAGACGCTGCTGACGTTGACGATGCGGCCGAACTTGCCCCGCATCATCTGGCGGATGGCAGCACGGCAGGTCACAAACGCTGCGCGAAGATTGCACGAAATCACATCGTCAAACTCTTCGTCGGTCATCCGAAGCAGAAGGTTGTCACGGGTGATGCCCGCATTGTTGACCAGGATATCCAGACGACCATGATCGTCGGCCACCTTTTCGACCAGGTCGGCCAAGCCTTGATGGTCGGTGATGTCACATTTGTAGACGGATGCCTTGCCACCGGCTTTTTCGATGTCGTTGGCGATGGCTTCGAGGGCTTCAACGCCACGAGCCGCCAGGACCACATGACGGCCGTTGGCTGCCATAAGACGGGCGGAGGCTTCGCCAATGCCGCGGGAAGCGCCGGTGATCAATGCAATACGGGTGGGTGTTTCAGACATGGAGTCAGATTTCCGGTCGTTTATCTATCAGTTCAATGCGAATCAATTTATTTCAAACTGCTACAGCTTACTTGGGTTGAGCGAAGTTTGCCACACGGGTACCGCGATCGATGCGACGCATGAGCCCGGATAAGACCTTGCCGGGCGCCATTTCGAGGTATTCACCCTCAAGATTGGCCACCGCCCATGCCATGGATTGACTCCAACGCACGGGGCTGGTGAGCTGCTCGACCAGACGCTGCTTGATGCTGGCGATGTCCGATTCGTGTGCCACACCGGTCACGTTGCTGAGCACAGGCACCCCCGGAACTTGCCAATCGGTTTGTTCCAACGCTTCACCAAGACGATCCGCAGCAGGTTGCATCAACGGACTATGGAACGCACCAGCCACGGTCAGTGGGGTGGTCTTAAAGCCCATTTCTTCGCCAACGGTGGCTGCACGTTCGCAGGCATCCACCGCACCGGACACAACCACCTGCATCGGTGAGTTGAAGTTGGCGGGGACGAGAACGCTATCGCCACGGGCTTTGTCACAGAGTTCGTTGATTGCTTCTTCGGTCACATCGCCGGTCACCGCAACCATCGTGCCCTTGGAGCTTTCAGCAGCATCCTGCATGGCCTGGCCACGCAGACGCACCAGTTTGAGTCCTGCTTCAAAGCTCATCGCGCCTGCAATGTGCAATGCAGAAAACTCACCGAGACTCAAGCCTGCGGTAGCAACCACATTGCCGACTTCGCTGCCAAGAGCCCGGAAGCAGGCAACGGTGGTGGTGTAGATGGCAGCTTGTGCGACATCGGTGCGATTCAGATCATCAGCCGGACCTTCAAAGCAGAGCTTGGACAACTCGATACCCAGAATCTGGTCAGCTTCGGTGAACGTCTGCTTTGCTGCGTCGGAGGCTTCGAACCATTCCTTACCCATACCCACCGCCTGAGCGCCTTGGCCGGGACAGAGAATGATGCTGTTGGTTGAATCAGTCATTTTGCGTATTCCAAACTTTATGTTTTTAACACGAAGGCGCGAAGGTCACGAAGGACACGAAGGACACGAAGAAAAGACAGTTGTTTTTTTGCTTCAAGACAAAATCATTTTTTGCCTTGCCTTCGTGATCTTCGCGTCCTTCGCGCCTTCGTGTTAAAAATCTAATCTCACGTCAATCCATTAACGTTTATAAGCGCCAAAGGCTCGAGCCCCATGTCAGGCCGCCGCCCATGCCGATGAACAGCACGAGGTTGCCGGGTTTGAGGCGGTTTTGTTCAGTCAATTCGTGTAAGCAGATCGGCACGCTTGCAGCCGAGGTGTTGGCGTAGCGGTCGATGTTGATATACAGCTTGTCTTCAGGCAGGCCCAGCTTCTCACGGGCGGACTCGAGAATGCGGGCATTGGACTGATGGGCGACGATCATGTCCAGATCAGCAACGGTGTACCCGGTTGCTGCCAGCGTGTGATCGACACACTTGCGGAAGGTGCTCACCGCGAACTTGTAGACTTCCCGGCCGTTCATCTGCAGGGTGTTAAATGCACCACTGAACACGCCGTTGTCATTTTCTGGAATATGGTCTTCGCAGCGGGGGATGTAAAGTTCACGCCAGCCTTCGCCGTTTGAACCCATGGTCTGATACAGGCAGCCTGCTTCGGGGCGGTCGGTGGCTTGTAGAATCGCAGCACCGGCACCATCACCAAAAAGCACGCATGTCCGACGGTCCGTCCAGTCAACGGCTTTGCTTAATGCTTCACTACCGACGATGGCAACCGTCTTGTAACCGCCAGCCTTGATCATCGAATAGCCGAGGTTCATGGCATAGACAAAACCACTGCATGCAGCGGAGATATCCAAAGCACCGGCAGGGACCGCACCCAGTTCAGCCACGATGCGAGCAGCCGTACTTGGGCAATTCATTTCAGGGGTCATGGTTGCACAGATCAGCAGGTCGATATCGGTCGCTTTGAGTCCAGCATTGGTTAACGCTTCGTTGACCGCGTCGACGCCCAGGGATCGGACGTTTTGATCTTCGGTCATTCGGTAACGCTGGCGGATACCTGTGCGTTGGCTGATCCATTCATCATTGGTATCAATGGAATCAGACAGGTCGTCATTGGTGACAACCTTGCCCGGCTTGGCCTTGCCTGTACCGATAATGGCAACACCGGCGGGGATGGTGATCGTGGTGGCTCGTTGAGCCTCTGATTCGTTGGACGGCACGGTTAAGCTGCCCCTTCGTCGACTGTTTCGTATTTCTCAAGCGTTTCGACAATGCTCTGGTTGACATTTTCCTTGGCAAAGCGAATCGAGGTGCGAATCGCCGCGTAGATCGAACGGGCTTCGCTGGAGCCGTGACAGATCACGCAGATGCCGTTGGCACCAAGCAGCGGGGCTCCGCCGTATTCGTGATAGTCATGCTTCTTGTAGATGCTCTTGACCACCGGCTCAAAACGGGCAGCCAATTCAGGATCGTGTTCGAAAATCTCGGCAGCAATGGTCTTGAACAAACCGGCGGCCAGGCCTTCGGCAAGCTTCAGAACCACATTCCCCGTGAACCCTTCGCAGATAATCACGTCAGCTTTGCCATCAAAAAGGTCACGACCTTCGGCATAACCGACATAATTCAGGAACGGGTCCTTCTTCATGGTCGCAGAAGCTTCTTTGACCAGGGTGTTGCCCTTGGCTTCTTCTGAACCAATCGACAGCAGGGCGACACGCGGGTTCTCAATGCCGATCATCTTCTCGGCATAACCGGAGGCCATCAGACCATACTGATGTAGGTGCGTTGCACGCGGCTCAGGGTTGGCCCCCACATCGCAGAGCACCACCGGACCATGGAAGGTCGGCATGACTACGACAATGCCCGGACGATGCACACCCGGCAGGCGTCGCATCGACATCTGGGCAGCGGCAACCATCGCGCCGGTGTTGCCGGCACTGATGACGATTTCACAGTGCTCGCCGTCCTTGAGACTACGCTTACCGCCCAAACGTGCAATGCGCACAATTGAACTGTCAGGCTTTGTGCGAATGGCGGTGACCGGCGGGTCATCCATCGCAATCACCTGCGTGGTCGGATCAATGACGATGCGGCTATCATCGATGCCTCGCTCAGCGATCACATCTTTGATGATTTCCTCATCGCCCACCAGGACAAGCTGATCATCGTCTGCCAATAAATCCAGTGCATCCAGTGCACCGTCTAAAATGGCATCCGGGGCATTGTCCCCACCCATGACGTCAATTGCGATACGCACTGGTATTAGTCTTCCTTGGACATGTTAAGACGAAGCCCGGGACGGACATAACCACACTCAGAGCATGCTGCGTGGGGCAGTTTGGCCGAACCACAGTTGGGGCAGCGAACCGAGCTGGTCGCCTTAGCACCCTTGTGGGCACGTCCCATCTTGGATTGACTACGCGATTTGCGTTGTACGGGAACCATATCTAACCACCTGTCATTACAGTGTTACACGAAAATTGGACCATCACCGGACAATCCATCATGCCGGGCCTGGTCCAAACTAAGGGCATAGAAGGTATCTGCGAGGCCTTGCCACGTCAAGTGACAGACGGATAGAATAGCATTGTTTCGTGTAATAGACAAGCGATTTACGTGTTTTACAAAGTTCAAATCCGCTGTCCGATAAGTTATCCAAGGAAACCCCGATGCCAGTGTACGAATATAAATGTCAAAAGTGTGGTCATATCACCGAACAATTGCGGTCCATGTCCGCTGCCGACGAGGCGACTGCCTGTGAAGAATGCCAGTCAAAAGACACCCAGCGCGTCCAGAGCGTCTTCGCTGCCAACTCCGGCGGAGCGGGTGCCGTACCTGACTGCTGTCCAGCAGGTCCCATGACCGGCGGCGGATGCTGCGGCGGGATGTGCCAGGGACATTGAGCGAGATTTTGTTTTAATGCTTGCCAGGGGTGCTGCGCTACTCGCTTCGCTGCGTTACTCTCACCCCCGGACCCCCTCAAGACAGGATGAGGATTTGATGACTGTTTTAGTTGGAGGGCTTCCGTCAGCCCTCCAAGCCTCCTGACTCCCCCACGGAAGGGCGTTGGGTCTGTTGCGAGTTCGATTGGTTATGGCAAGTTGCGTTTATTCAGGCGAGCCGCGTCGTGTCGACGGGGATTGAGCGCAGCTCAACATAATCGCGTGATTCAACGTGGATTGAACTTCACTTTCCACAATTCGATATCCACTCTAAACCGTGATATCCTACATCAATGAACGCAGCCGTTTTTCTGGATCGAGATAACACCATCATTCACAACGATGGTGACCTGGGGGACCCCAAGCAAGTCAAGCTCATTCAGGGGGCGGCTTCGGCCATCGCATCGCTGCGCGGCCTGGGGTATCTGATCGTCATCGTTACCAATCAGGGCGGTGTTGCGCGCGGCAAGTACGGCGTGGAAGACGTCGACAAGGTTCACGAAAGAATCACACAACTCGTCTATGAAAATGCCGGTGCCAAGATCGACCGGTTTTATTTTTGCCCGTATCACCCGCTGGGCAAAGTCGAAAAATACACACGCGAACATCCCTGGCGTAAACCGCAACCGGGCATGCTGCTTCAGGCTGCCAAGGATTTGCAGATCGACATGGATCAAAGCTGGATGATCGGCGATGCGCTGCGCGATGTCGAAGCCGGCGCCGCAGCCGGTGTTCGTACCATCTTGCTCAAACCTGACGCCCAGACGCTGCCCCCGCTTAAGGCATCGGAACATGGTGCAGGCGATGAGCAGGTTCGCCCCGACTTTGTCGCTTCGACCATCATCGAAGCCACCCGCGTCATCGCTCAGCAGCGTCGCCCGGACAAAGTTGGCAGCGAATGGGAGCCGGCAGGGGAAAAGATCAACAAAAATCTCAAACCCGCCAACGAAGGCAAGGACGCTGCCGACGCCCCCAAGCGTTTGGCATCCAAGCCGTTTCGTCCGTGGAATGCGCCCAGCAGTGAACAGGTCAGTGTTGAACCCGAAAGCGCACCGGCTGACGTCAAAGGCAAACCCGCCAAACCGGTCGTCACTGAGAAGGTCGCCCCCGAGTCTGTGTCCAAGCCCACGCCAGAACAGCAGGCTGCGTCAACTTCCAAACCCGTCACCGAGCCCAGACAACCGCAAGTCAAAGAGCCTGTAGCGCAACCCGAAATTAAACCTGCCCCCAAACCTGAAGCTCAGCCTCAACCCAAGTCCGTCGAATCACCACCGCCTGCACCCAAGCCCACGCAACCTGCTGATGAATCCGATTTGGATGAGCCGACGGTGTTGCTCCCCGATCGCGCACCAGTGTCGGAACAGGGCGATGCGGAAAACGGTGATGATCAGACCTTGCGATTTGATGGCGGGGCCACGCGTCTGCTGCGATTGATCCATCAGGAACTCAAAAACCAGCATGCCCACAAGGGCGAGTTTTCCTGGCTTCGGATGTTCGCTGCCACGATGCAGATGGTCGCTTTTGTCTGTTTGATCGCAGCCCTTTGGTTGGGCACCAGCAGTAACACTGATGGTGGTTCGGAAGTATTTTTTGCCATGATGGGGACCGCACTGTTCACGCAGATGGTCACCATCGCCATGTTGATGTTTGATAGGAGATGAATGCAGGGACTAGCGACTAGCGACTAGGGACTAGGGGTAAGACAAATAATCGCATCCGGATTGTCTTATCTCTAGTCCCTAGTCCCAAGTCCCTAGTCCCTCCTTCCCAAGATGTCCGACTTAAAGCAATATCGCCAATCCGAGAAGTTGTTGGTTGTCATGCCCACGTGGGTAGGCGACTGTGTGATGGCCGTACCGACATTGCGTGCGTTTCGTCAGTTGTATCCCAATGCGCATATTGCAGCTTTGGTCAAAGAAGGTGCTTTGCCGATCATCGAGGATTGTCCGTATATCAATCGGATCATTCCCATGCGCAAGCGTCCGATGAGTGATGACGAGCCGCGCGGTGGTGGACCGATGAAGGTTGCCCGGTACCTGGCGAAAGAAAATTTCGACACCGCGGTTTTGCTTCCCAACAGTTTCCGCACTGCCCTGATGGCGCGGATGGCATTGATCCCACGTCGCGTTGGTTATGACCGTGACGGTCGCGGTTTTCTGCTCACTGATCGCCTGATGGTCCGCCGTGAGAATGGCAAGTTTATCCCGGTCTCCACGCTGGATTATTACCTGGGGATCGCCCGCTATCTCGGGGCGCAGCAGCCGTCGCATCAGATGGAACTCTTCACCAACGAGCAAAACGATGCCAAAGCATTGGACATGCTCAAACAAGGGGGTTGGACGCCCGACTGTGGCAAGCCGCTGGTGATGCTCAACCCCGGTGCACGTTACGGTGAAGCCAAGATGTGGTACCCGGATCGCTTTGCACAGGTCGCCAAGATGTGCGTTGAAAAATACGATGCAACGATCGCAATCTCCGGCGCGCCGCGTGAACGCAACATTCTCGATGAAGTCATAGCCTCGACGGATGTGCCGATGATCGATCTTCCCAAGATGGGGATGGATTTGGGGACACTCAAGAGTGTGGTCAAGCATGCGACGTTAATGGTCAGTAACGACACTGGGCCGCGTCACATTGCTGCTGCGTTTGACGTGCCCGTGGTCACCGTCTTTGGTCCGACGGACCCGCGCTGGACCGAGATTGATTTTGAACACGAACGCATTGTCCGCGTGGATGTCTTCTGCGGCCCCTGTCAGAAGCGCACCTGTCCATTGGATCATCGCTGCATGACGCAGGTCACGCCGGATATGGTTTTTGAACAGGTTCAGGATTTGCTGTCATCTGAATCCAAGCAAGAGACTTCCGCATGAAGCTTGCCCTGGTGATTGAAAAATATGATCCGTCCGGCGGCGGTGCAGAGCGATCCACGCGCCAGATTGCCAGCGAACTCGTTGAGCGAGGCAATGACGTGACAGTGTTCTGTGCGCAGTGTCCACGTGATCTGCAAGCCGACGGTGAGATCCGTATCACGCGCATGCCCAAGTCCGGGAAACTCACCGCAGCCAGACTGTCGCGTTTTTCACTGTGGGCCAAGTCGCAGATTCTCCAGGGTGATTTTGATGCCAGCATTTCGATGACCACCACGGTGCCTGCCACCATCGTCCAGCCGCGCAGCGGGACCGCCATTGAGACCATGCAACGCAACCTTGCGATTTACAGTCCCGGTAAACGCATGGTCAAACAGTTGGCCAATCAACTTTCCCCCAAAAAACTTGCGTTAATCAAGCTCGAAAAACAAACCCTGGCTGATCCGATGGTCCAGGCGATCGCTGCCAACAGTAATTATGTCGCAAGGCAATTGGCCGATCACTATCAGTATCCGTCGGAGAAGGTGTCCGTGATTCCCAACGCTGCAACCTTGCCGGAGATGTCCGATGAGCAGCGTGCGACTTGGCGGAAGCAGGTGCGTGATGGGTATCAGATTGCTGATGACACGGTGGTGTTTGTCTTTGCTGCGATGAATCCATTGCTCAAGGGATTGGGGCCATTGCTCATCGCCTTTGAACGCATGGTTGCAGCAGGTATGCCCGTGGTGTTAATGCTCGCAGGCAAATTCCAGAAGCAGCACGCAGAACAGGCCGACACCTTTGGCATACGCGAGCAGGTTCGCTTTGTCGGGCCGACCAATGACATGCCCAAGCTCTATGCAGCCAGTGACGTGCTGGTGCATCCGACGTTTTATGATCCGTCGAGCAAGGTCGTCATCGAAGCGTTGATGATGGGGATCCCCGCGATCAGCACCAGCTACAACGGTGCCAGTGACATGATCGCCCCGGAAGACGCAAGGCCGCGTGGTGAGGTGATCACCAACCCTGCAGACCATGATGCCTTGGCTGAGGCGATGATCAAGATGGTTGATCCGACAACTCGAAAAGCTTTCAGTGATGCGACGGTCGGTCTGACCGAATCACTGTCCATGAAGGTGCATGTGGATCGGTTGGTTGAATTACTTGATCAAGTTATTGCAAAGAATTGAGCCAGCAAACAAGGCATTTTTCTACCGCAGAGACACAGAGGACTCGGTGGTAAGAGAGAGAAAATGCATTGGTTTTATTTTGTGTTGTAAAACGCAATCTTTGGTTCGTGGAAAACAAGTGCTGTCTCATTGCGTTTTGAAATTGCATCACGTGGTGTACTGAGCAGTTCGCGTCAATCATCGCCAAATAGATATTCGATTCGTCATTCCCGCGCAGGCGGGAATCCAGTGGGATACAGTGGACGCTTGCAGATATTACTAGGCTCCCGCCTGCACGGGAGTGACGATATGTTGTGATGCAATGCGTCTTCAATAAACCTGCACCGCATACACTGACATGCGGTCCTCATGTCAGTGTATGCGTGTAAAAAAATACTTCTCTGCGTAACTCTGAGTCCTCTGTGGGAAAAATGCCTTGAAAACAGGACTCAACCCTTCGCTGTCGGATCTTCCTTGACGCTCAGGGCTTTGCCGGTGATCAGGACGCGGATGTCGATGACCATGCTAAAGAGCAGGGGAACGACGATGAGTGTGAAGAGTGTAGAAATCAATAGGCCGCCGACCACCACGCTGCCCAAGCCCTTGTAGAGTTCGCTGCCTGAACCGGGCATCAGGACCAACGGCAACATGCCACAGACACTGGTCAACGTCGTCATCATGATCGGGCGGATACGTGTGCGGACGGATTGGCTGATTGCCTTTGCTGGGGCCATCGGTTCGTGTTGACCTTCGGCAGCATCGGCATCACCGCGCATGAAGTTCAGCGATTGGTGGACAAGCAGAATCGCGTTGTTGACCACCACACCAATGAGGATCACAAAGCCGAGCATCGCAAGCATGTCCAACTGCTGGAACGGGTCAAACGTGTGAACCAAACGAATACCAGCTAAACCACCGACGGCTGCCATGGGCACACTGAACATAATCACAAACGGATAGAGGAAACTTTCAAAGAGCGCTGCCATGAGCAGGTAAGTGATCAACAGGGCGATGGCCATGCGTGAAAAACCGACACTCAGCAGCGATTCCTTGGTAAAGCCTGTCCATTTGCCGAGCATGGTTTCACGGACTTCCACGAGTTTGTCTGCGGTGCCTGCAAGGTTGACTTCCAGGTCCTGTGGTATCGCGCCGGTTTCCCTGGATTCCCTGACGATTGTTTCAATCTCAGAATAGGCTGTTTCCAAGGGGATTTCCGCGGGGGGGGTGATTTCAAAACTCACCGATCGCAGTTCCTCAATACGCTGAATCTCCTGCGGGGCATCGGCGGGGATGATGTGCGTCACCGCAGACAAGGGGATGACCATGTTGCGTCCCTGTTCATCGCGGATGGCAAGGGGGATGTTGGACACCGTCTCAGGTGTCAATGGGATTGACGGATCACGCACGACCAGCAGGTCCACCGATTCATCTTTCAATCTGAAGTCGCCGACAAAAGCGCCATCGACCATGGTCTGGACACCGGTTGCCAAGTTGGACATGTTGATACCCAGTTCGCTGGCTTTGACGTAGTCGGGTTTGATGCGGACTTCCGGGCCCATGAGGTTGAAGTTCATGGGGGTGGGGCGGACATTCATGAATCCGAATCGATTTGCCAATTGCATATAGAGTGTTTGGGAATGCTGGCGAAGTTCGGTCAGGTCATTGGATGAGATTTCAACACTGATGGCATTGGTGCCACCAATTCCACGACCAAAGATGGAGGCTTGTTGTGCAAAGCCGAATGAACCGGGGATACCGCCCATGCCTTGGGTGAGTACCATGCCAAGCGGTCGGACGAGTTGGTCATCTTTGCTGGAGCAACCCATGAAAATGCTGCCACCCCATGAGACGTAGAAGTAGCGATCGATGGCCGGGACCTGTGGGTAGGGTTCTTCGGTGAACGGATTGAACACGGGGCCGATCTGAGTAGCCTCTTGGGTATTCTCTGCTTCCCAATAGGGACGGATACCTGCTTCGATGCGTTCGCCGATGAACTGGTTTTGTTCGACGTTGTAAGCCGGGGGCGTGAGCATGACGCCGAAGACCAGGTTTTTGTTACCACTGGGCAGGTACGATGCCGGGGGCATGAGAATGCTTGAAGCGATCAATGCACCGAGTGTGAAAAACGCAACAATCCCGCCTCGGACAAGCCAAGTCATCAAGTGGGGCTTCATGATCATGTGCATTGTGTCGGAGAACTTGTTGACGAAAAAGCTTGCCACCTGAACCATGCCGAACATGTTCTGGAAGACATGCTTGATGTGCGAGCCTTTGTGACGCTTGGTTTTGTCACGCATCCAGCGAGCCGATGCCGTGGGGATCACGGTCACCGAAACGATCAATGATAACGACACGGCAGCACAGATGGCCAACGCGATGTCCTTGAACAATTGGCCAGCTTCTTCCTGGATCGAAAGGACCGGGATGAACACCGCAAGCGTTGTCAACGTCGAAGCGACAATCGCGCCCCAGACTTCTTTGGTGGCAGTGTAGGCAGCTTTGTACGGCGGCTGTCCGAGTTCGATATGTCGGTCAATATTCTCAAGCACCACGATGGCGTTGTCGACCACCATCCCAACGGCAAAGGCCAAGCCTGCCAATGAGATGACGTTGAGGTTACGCCCAAAGCCGGTCATCACCACGAACGTCCCCACCACGGAGATCGGGATGGCCAGCATGATGATAATGGTGGGGCGGATGGTCCGCAGGAAGGTGACAAGAATCCAGCCCGCGAGAATGCCGCCGAAGAGCAGATTTTTCTGGACCAGGTCGATGGCCGAGTTGATGTAGATGGTTTCGTCATAAACCATCTCGATACGCAGGCCATACTTGTCATCCTCATAATTTTTGAGAATGGTTTCGTTGACTTCGTCGACACGCTTACGCAACTCATCCATCACGGAGATCACGTTGGCACCGGTTTCACGGATGCCGTTGATCGCCATCGCCGAGCGTCCGTTACTGCGCACAAAACTCCGGCGTTTTTCCAGGGTCACAATGGCGTGGCCGATGTCCTTGACGCGCACCGGACCGCCTGCAGTTTGCGCGATGACGGTGTTGTGCAGTTCATCAATGCTGTCATATTGACCCACGGTGCGAATACGCACATCCAGCCGACCATCAGGCAAATCACCAGCAGAGGCGTTGACATTCTCAGCACGCAGGGCATCACGGAGTTGCGTGAACGTCACGCCACGCAAGGCCAGTTTCTTGGGATCGATCTGGATGTGCACTTCACGATCACGACCACCAAAGACATTGATCTGCGATAAGCCTTCGACACGTTCGAGATAGGGTTTGACGCGGTCATCGGCGATGTGATAGAAGGACTGCACATCAAAGTCCGGGTCCTTGGCATCGAGGATCATCCATGTGATCGCGCGTGAGGGTTCGTTTTCACCGGTGTTGATGACCGGTTCGTCGGTGCCTTCGGGATAGCTGGGGACTTCGCGGAGTTTGTCGGAGACCTCCTTGAAGGCCTGGTCTTTGTCGGTGCCGACGTAGAATTCAAGCGTGATCGTGCCACGGCCCAGCGAGCAGGTGGAGGTCATTTTCCGCAGGTTGGCAACGGATTTGAGTTTGTCTTCCTGCTCTTCGATGATCTCACGTTCGACTTCTTCGGGACTGCGACCGGTCCATTCGGTTTCCACTGTGATGATGGGTTGATCGACATTGGGGACCAGTTGCACGGGGATTTTAATCAGGGAGATCACGCCAAAGAGGATCAACAGAATCACTGCGACAGTGACCTTGACCGGGTTGGTAATGGCGAAACGAATATAGTCCATGAGTTTGCCTGTCTGAGGTTGCTGTTTTCAAAGCAAGTTTGCTTACTGTATCACTTCCAGGGGCTGTGTCGGGAAGAGACGTTCGGCACCTTCGATGACGACCTGCATGCCCGGTTGCAGGGGCATGCTCGGTTCAATCACGTAGCGATCTTCAAGTCCAAAAAGAATCTTCACGTCCACACGAATGGCTTTGCCTTCCATGTTCACCCAGATGGCAGAGCCGAGGCTGGAAGTCAGAATCGCATTGCGGGGAACCGTCAGGAAATCGCGTGCCTTGGTGGTGGGAATGTGAGCAGTCACACTCATGCCAACTTTCAGGGCACCCTCGGGATTCTCCAGCAGAATATGGACCGGGAACGTCCTTGCTGCGGAGGAAGCGTCGGGGATGATGGCATTGATTCGGCCTTGCGTTTCCATGTTCAGCGGGTCGACCTTCAGCGAAATACCACTGCCGGTGACCAGGTTGTTGATCAGGGATTCGGGGACATCGACCTGGGCTTTGATCTGGCCGGTGGAGATGATTTCCACGATGGCATCGCCCTGATTGACCCACTGGCCCAACTCGGTGTGCTTGCGGACAACGACACCGTCAAATGGGGCTTTGACTTCCAGGCGGTCAAGTTCTTCCTTAGCCAGTTCCAGGCTGACTTTCTTCTGAGCAAGGTTGGCCAAGGCGCTGGCCAGTTCGGCTTTGGCGATGTCCACGGCCGTCTTGGCGTCGTCAACTTCCTTGGGGCGGGCAGAGTTTTTGTTCGCCAGGTCGTTATAGAACGATAAGTCGCGTTCTTCCTGTTGAAGCTGGGACTTGGCTTGTTCGAGCATTGCCTTGGCTTGATCCAATTCGGCTTCGGCGGTGTCGACGTTGAGCTTGGCCCAGACAGGATCGATCTTGGCAAGAACCGTTTTGCCCGACACCACCGTGTCACCTTCCTCAACATCAAGCTCAATGATGCGTCCGTTTTGCTCAGCAGCGATGATCGAACGCTTGCGCTCGATAAGTCTGCCAACCACGTCCCAGCGGACCTGCGTGTTCTTTTGCTCGATGGTTCCCACACGGACACGCGCAGACGGGACACCGCCTGCTTCCTGCCCATGAGCCAATCCGACAGTCAACAGCAAGCTGAATGTCAGCAGTAATGTCAGGCATGTTTGCTTCATTGACACGAATTCCTTCACTCTGTCACGATCATGCTAAGTAGCGTTCCAATCAAGTCCCCGGTGATCAGGCTTCACCCGAACCAGTGACCGGCAAGTCTAATAGACTAACGGATTGTGCAGCTTTTGCGATAGATTATCTGAAATTTTTTTCAAACTTTGGTTATATGTTTGTTAGGTGTGTGGTGTGAAGCTACAGGATAAGGCGTATTATCCTGCGAATTCACACCATTTGATTTTGGCAATGAACAACGTGGACCAGCAATGAATGAGGTCCAAAAGTCGGTGGTCAATCTGATGTCGTCTGGGTGTGTGATTCAGGTGGACGCTTACTTGGCCTTGGCGCGGCGTCGGAGTTCTGCTTCGACAAAGCCGTGGATTTCGCCGTCCATCACGCGCTGGGGGTTGCCCATTTCGTAATTGGTTCGGTGATCTTTCACACGGTTGTCATAGAAGACATAGCTTCGGATCTGCGTGCCCCAACCCATGTCCAGCTTGCCACCGGACTCAGCGAGTTGTTCAGCGTCGCGCTTTTCCTGTTCCATGAGTTCAAGCTTACCTTGCAGAATCGACAACGCCTGTCGACGGTTTTGTTCCTGAGATCGTTCATTGGAACAGACGACGGTGACGCCGGTGGGTTTATGCACCATGCGCACCGCGGAAGCGACTTTGTTGACGTTCTGACCACCGGGGCCGGAGCTGCGTGCAAAGCAGGTGATTTCCAGATCTTTTTCGTCGATCTCAAAGTCACCGGTGTCGTCGAATTCAGGAATGACATCGACTGCTGCAAAGCTGGTCTGGCGTTTGCCCTGAGCGTTAAACGGTGAGACGCGGGCAAGACGATGCGTGCCACGCTCAGCCGAGAGGTATCCGTAAGCGAAGGGGCCTTTGATGTAGAGGGTCACATCTTTAAGACCGGCTTCATCGCCGTAGGTCCGGTCCATCTCGGTGATGTCCCAGCCCATTTTTTCGCAGTAATACAGATACATGCGCATGAGCATCTCGGTCCAGTCCTGGGCCTCGGTGCCACCTTCGCGGGAGTAGATGGTCAGATAGCAGTTTCGACCGTCGTACTTGTTGGACAGCATGGCCATGAGATCCAGCTTGTCGATGGTCTTTTCCAGGGCGGTTGCCTGATCATCGACTTCCTGAAGGGTTTCTTTGTCGCCAGCTTCCTCAGCCATTTCGAGCATCAACTGAGCTTCTTCAACTTCGGTCATGGCGTCGTCAACGGGGTCAATAATGACTTTGATTCCCTTGAGTTCAGCAAGCACCTTGTTGGCCGCAGCCTGGTCATCCCAGAAGTCGGGCGCATTGAGCTTTTTTTCGAGTTCTTCGCGTTTGGCCTGTCTCTTATCGTAGTTAAAGAGAGTCACGGATGGTTAAGATCCGTGCCTTGAGGTCGTCCAGAATGTAGGAGATGTTTTCGCGCATAGCACGGTAATGTACGTGTTATGTGTCCATTTTGCAACGTGGTTCGAGCGTTTGAGGTTTGGCGCGATTAAATCAGGCAATCCACTCAGCCGCATCACTTGTGATGCGATTGATTCAACGGCATCATCTCAAAGCGCGCATCACAAGTGATGCGGCTAAATCCGACAAAGTATAGATTCACTTCAATTTCGCCAACTGGTCTATGACGGTGTGCACCGCCTGCGTGCCTTTGTCACCTAATCCATCTGCCGAGGCACTGCGGAAAAGATGCTCGACATGGGCCAACGTCGTCAAAGGCAGCTTCTGCTCTCGGGCGGCCTGCTGGACGATATTCAAGTCCTTAAGCAGATAGTCGATCATGAACCCTGGGGCATGGTCACCCTCAAGGATCCGCGGCCCGAGGTTGGATATCTGCCAACTCCCACCGGCACCGGCACTGACCACTTCCAGCATCCTGGCAGGATCAAGGCCGTTGGCTTTGGCCATCGCAATCGCTTCACAAACACCAATGAGATTGATTGACACCGCGATTTGGTTACATGCCTTACACGTCTGCCCAGCACCACTTTCACCGACATGCATGATGTTTTTGCCCATGACCTCAAGTAGTGGCAGGACTTCGTCAAACGTCTCACGTGGCCCACCGACCATGATGCTCAGCGTACCAGCCTGCGCACCCACATCTCCGCCGGAGACCGGGGCGTCCAGATGCGTCACGCCGATCGCGGATAAGCGTTGGGCAAGGTCCCTGGTGACGATGGGGCAGATGGTCGAGTGATCCACGGTGATCAAACCCGCCTTTGCCGTGGATGCAACCCCGTGCTCACCAAAGAGTACATCTTCCACGTCCGGCGAATCGGTCACATTGATGAAGATGACCGAGGCGCCGCTTTGAGCCAAGGCTGCGGGGGTATCGCACATCGTCGCACCGGCATCGACAAGCGGTTGACACTTGGATGGCGTCCGATTGAACACCGAGACCTTGTACCCGGCCGTGAGCAGATTCTGAGCCATGGCGCGACCCATGATGCCCATGCCGATGTATCCGATATGTTGGTGAGACATAAGATGACCTCCAATATTTTGGCGATATCGTCTAGTTGCTTGTTACCCATGGTAATACAACAAAAACAACTTCGCAGATCGCCAGCTTTGCAGTTGATATTCCCGACCGAAAAGGTAAGTTGTTAGGACTGGCAAAGGTTTAGCCAGTTGACTCATCGAATAAGATTAACGCGAAAGGTACAACCGTGACCTATACCAAAACGTTGGCATGGACTTTGACCGCAGGCATGATGCTCGGCAGCTTGGGTTGTGTTTCCCAGAAACAGGCAGACGATCTGCAGACACTCTACCGCCGCAGCCAGGAACAGGTCATCGACCTCAAGGCCCAACTCGAAGAATGCAACAAGCGCGTGGCTGCCATGTCTTCTGTGCCGACGCCTCAGCCACAGACGCAGATCGTTCAGGACCCCAATCTCCTTGCTCAACTCGAATCCCTGCGTGCCGAACGCTCGCGTTTGAATCAGGCTTTGGCCGAAGCGCAGCAGGCACTCATTGCCGCCAGCCAGATCAGCCCGATCCTGCCTGCCGATGTGGATAACGACCTGCAATTGTTGGCTCAATCCAATGGTGCCATGATGCAGTACGATTCCAAACTCGGCATGATCAAGTTTGCCAGCGACCTGACCTTCGCTCCGGGTTCAACAAATATCTCCGCCCAGGCTCAGGCCAATCTCGCCCGTCTTGCACAGGTGATGGAAAAGGGCAGTGCTCAAAAGTACGAGCTGCGTATCGTCGGCCACACCGACAACGTCCGCATTGCCAAGCCTTCGACCAAGGCTGCTCACCCGACCAACTGGCATCTGTCCGTGCACCGCGCAATTGCTGTCAAGGACATCCTCACCAAAGCCGGTCTTGACCCGGTCCGTCTGCAGGTGGCAGGTAACGGCGAGTATCGCCCGGTCGAACCCAACTCCGCCCGTCGTGGCAATGCTGCTAACCGTCGCGTGGAAATCTACATCGTCCCGCTGAACTACACCAAGGTTGAAAACACGGTTTCCTCGGACACCTCTGAAGCCGCACCAGCTTCCACCGTCCCGACCACGCCCGTCCCCAATCCGACGAGCCCCGAAGCATTCAAGTAAGTCTGCACCCGGCAGCACAATCCAAGTTGTAACCACCCAACACCGGGCGAAAGTCCGGTGTTGTTTTTAAAATGATTTCGGACGAAAAGTTATGAACCGCCAAGACGCCAAGCACGCCAAGGTCAGAAAGAGAAATGCAATTAACCACAGAGAGTACTGTTGACTCAGAGTCAAATTCAATCCATTTCAAACGCCGTACTCTCTGTGTTCTCTATGGTGTAAATAATGTCTTGATTCCTTGTCTCTCTTAACTTGGCGCTCTTGGCGTCTTGGCGGTAAAAAATATAATCCGAAATAAACAAACGGAGTTTCATAAGCCATGCGGATTGCCCTGGCACAAATTAACCCAACGGTCGGGGATATCTCCGGCAATATGAACCTGATCCTTGATGCCATCGACCATGCAAAACAGGATACGGCAGACCTGGTTGTCTTCCCCGAGTTGGCACTCATCGGATACCCGCCGCGGGACCTGCTGATGAAACCAGCAGCGATTCGCATGTGTCAGCAGGCACTGGCTCGCATCGCTGAGAAATGCTCCGACATCGCTGCCATCGTCGGATACCCGTGCCCGTCGGAGACTGAACGTGGTCTTGCGTTATTCAACGCAGCAGCCCTGTGTTTTGATGGCAAGATTCAACACCGGTACGTCAAGCATCTGTTGCCGACTTATGATGTCTTTGACGAACGCCGCTATTTCGAGCCGGGCTATCGCGCACAGGAAGATGTCAACGATGTGGCAAGCTACAAGGGCGTCCGCATCGGCGTGACCATCTGCGAAGATCTCTGGACGGACCCTGCGGTCATTGATCGTCAGCTTTACCACAATGATCCGGTCAAAGACCTCGTCAACAAAGGCGCCCAGTTGATCATCAACTGTTCGGCTTCGCCGTTTGTGATGCAGAAACATGACAAGCGCATCAAGCTGCTGCAGAACACCGCCCGTCGATTCAATGTCCCCGTCTTTTACTGCAATCAGGTAGGCGGCAATGACGAACTGGTCTTTGATGGCAATAGCTGTGCAGTCGACAAACTGGGTAATGTCATCGGTCACTGCTCCGCATTCGAATCCGATCTGGCGATTGTCGATACCGAAGTCTCAACGCCATTGCGCGTCATCCCCATGGGCACACTGGAGTCAGCCTATTACGCGCTGGTTCTTGGCTTGCGGGACTACTGCAACAAATGCGGTTTCAAGTCCATCGTACTCGGACTCTCCGGTGGTATTGATTCAGCGTTAACCTGCGCGATCGCTGTCTCGGCATTGGGCAAGGAAAATGTCCGTGGCGTGACCATGCCTTCCCGATACTCATCCGATGGCTCGGTCAGTGATGCAGAAGATTTGGCCAAACGACTGGGGATCAAGTTCCACCAAGTCCCCATCGCCGAGCCGCATCAAACGTTGGAGACGCTGCTCACGCCACACTTCGAAGGCAAAGAAGCTGACGTCACCGAGGAAAACATCCAGGCGCGTATCCGTGGCGTGATCCTCATGGCATTTTCCAACAAGTTCAATTCTTTGCTTGTCACCACCGGCAACAAGTCCGAACTGGCGGTCGGTTACTGCACACTCTACGGAGACATGTGTGGTGGCATGGCTGTGCTCTCGGATGTCCCCAAGACCACGGTGTGGGCGCTGTCCAAATGGATCAACAATTCGGAGAACAGCCCGCTGCGTAAGGCGTATAACATGGCGGTGATCCCCGAAAGTTCCATCACCAAGCCGCCCAGTGCTGAACTTCGCCCGGATCAGAAAGACGAAGACTCGCTGCCACCCTATGAGATTCTCGATCAGATTGTCGAGCGGTATGTCGAACGTGATCAGTCCGCGGATCAGATCATCGAGCAGACCGGCTTTGACCGTGACATGGTCTTGCGTTTTGTTCAGTTGATTGACCGCAATGAATACAAACGCAAGCAAGCTGCGCCAGGTTTGAAAATCACGGGTCGCGCGTTTGGTGTCGGCCGACGCATGCCGATGGCACAGCGGTATGACAACCGTAAGACGCTTGAAATGTAAAGCGTTGCCGGTGAATCTACCAGTTTATGAAAAAATAACCTATGTAATTACCTTACATGAGCTTCCAAGATATTACGCAAGCGATGGGTTTGGTATATGATGTCAATTGATGCATCAAAATATCTGTCCATCCTGTGGTGCGGTCTTGCCAAATGAACAGATCAACATCAAGCAAAGCGTTGCATATTGTCCGGGATGTGGCAAGTTGTCAGATTTACGCGATGTAATCGAATCAACAGATAGCGCGGTTGATATCCAGCAGACACCATCGGGATGTTACGTTTGGAATGAAGGGGCCCGGATTAAGGTTCAATCAACACTGCGCTCAATTTTCGGTGCATTGGGTTCGTTGGTCTTTGCATTATTCTGGAATGGGATTGTTTCGGTGTTTGTGTTGGTTGCTATTTCAGGTTTATGGTTGAACCTAGCAGGCGAACCGCCAGAGTATTTACCAGCACCTGATACCAATGGCAAGGAAATGACAAAGGGATCAACTTTGTTTCTTTGCATCTTTCTGATCCCATTTGTGTTGGTTGGCATGGGCGCTTTTGCCTGTTTCCTGTTTAATCTCTGGGGGCGGATTGAGGTGTTGCTTGACGGACCTAATGGAAGCATCCGCACCGGGATTCCCATATTGGGTTGGACCCGGCGTTTCGATGCCAATCGCGTGACCAAAGTGACCTCGGATGTTTCGTCCTGGCAACAAAGCGGGCGAACCCGAGGACTGATTAAAATTGACGCAGATCGCACGATCAAGTTCGGCAGTCAACTCAATGACACGCGACGTGATTGGATGCGATCTGTCTTGAAAAAACTACTTGTATCAACCAGTACTTGATGCAAACGCTCAATGAGCATGACCAGTACCATACCAATTGAGTCCACACCACATGAAACCATTCGATCATCAGTCGGGGCAGCACCTGTTCGTAGATGCTGCACGCCTCTATGTCGAACAGGCCGGGCCATCCAGTGGCTATCCTGTTTTGTATCTCAACGGCGGATTTGGGCATATCGCAGAGTTCAATCTGATGATGCCACATTTGCCTGAGTCCATTCAACTCATCGGGATCGATTCGCGCGGACACGGGCGCTCCGAGATGGGCAGCGTGCCTTTGACATACCAGCAATTGGAACGCGATGTCGTACAGATTGTCGAGCAGTTGGAACTCAGTGCGCTGAGTGTGATCGGTTACAGTGATGGTGGTGTTGTCGCTTTACGTTTGGCTGCCAGCAAACAGTTGAATATTGACAAGGTCGTTGCCATCGGTGCGCATTGGCAACTCAAAGCCTCTGATCCTGTCCGCGAACATTTTGCCCAGATGACACCCGAGAGTTGGCGGATGGAATTTCCTGCCAGTTACGATGCGTATCAGGTACTGAATCCCGAGCCGAACTTTGAACGGTTTGCTCATGAGGTTCTTGGCATGTGGCTGATTGATGACCCGGTGACAGGCTATCCCAACGAATCCGTCTGTCAGATCGAGAGTGAACTGATGATCGTCCGTGGTGATGATGATCCGTATCTGACCCCTGGCAGCATGGCAGAGTTAGCGACTTTGGTGTCACATTCACATCTGTTTAATGTGCCTTATGCGGGGCATGGCGTCCATGAGGACCAGCCGGAGATGTTGGCCAGCGTGCTTGATCAATTTTTCTGTGATTTGAAATAAGTTTCGCTGTCGATGGATTACCATGTGACCGTCTGGCTACGACGGGTGTAGGTGGTGCGGTTGTAGTCATCTCTGTTGGAACTGTTGCGATCGCGGGTGACGGTGACGCGTTGTTCGGATTGCTCGGTGACATAGCCGGTGATGACTGCAGGCGTGACATCGCGACGTGCGTAGTACCATTGGCTACTGTCAGGGATATCCGCCGTGCCGTTGGATTGAGCCAACGCGCGATGTTGGGCCGTGTTAAACACCGTCGAACGCACCACACGCGGTGGTGGTGACGAATAGCAATGCGTGGTCTGGGATTGGCAACCGGCCAGGGCCAACGCCAGGATCAGCAATAGACATGCAATGACAGCGCTTTTCATCTTTTCTCCCTCCAAGGCTTTGTTTTTTGTCACAGGCGTCAACTGCGACCGGACTCATGCGTTATCGCTGAGCCTCCAACGGACTTTCTCGTGGGTGCGTCGTTGCGTCGATTGCCTGTCGATGATGCTCCAGGCGTGACGTACCCTCCGTTGGTCCTAACAGGTTAATCGCAACTGCTTCCCAAACAGATAGCATTTGGGGCATATGCTGTAAATCACTGTCAAGAAATGTGGATTGTGACGGGTAAACGGGTTTTGATATGAGAATTGGATATGCCATTGGACATTAGAAACGTTCTAAGATACAATTCAGCCCGTCCAGCAATGGATGCACGGTTCAGACAGCATGAATGGTTGTGCTGTCGCACTACGATTTGTTACCGGAATGATTAGGAGTCATTTGTTATGGCAGTTCAAGTTGGAACACAAGCCCCAAATTTCAAAGCTCAGGCTTATCTTGCAGAAATCGACCAGTTCAAGGAAATCTCACTGGAAGACTATAAAGGCAAGTGGGTCTGTCTGTATTTCTACCCGATGGACTTCACCTTCGTTTGCCCGACCGAAATCGCAGCTTTCGATCAGGAACTCGACAAGTTCAAGGAACGTGGCTGTGAAGTCGTGACCTGTTCCTGCGACAGTCACTATGTGCACAAGGGTTGGTGTGACAGCAATCCGATGCTCAAGGGTCTGAAGCAGCCGATGCTTGCTGACATCACCAAGCGCATCAGCATGGACTACGGCGTGCTGCTGGCTGACCAGGGTGTCTCCCTGCGTGGTACGTTCATCATTGACCCGGAAAGCAAAATCCGTTGGGTCAACATCAACGATCTGCCTGTCGGGCGCAACGTCGAAGAAGTTCTTCGCGTGCTTGATGCCCTGCAGTCCGGTGGTCTGACTGCCTGTAACTGGAAGCCTGGTCAGGACAATCTCAAGCCGTAAGTCGACTTGAGCATAACACCACATTTTCCGAACCTGCTGCGAGCGATTTCGCAGCAGGTTTTTTGATGCGCTTAACAGCTTATGTGTGTTTTACGACTTGATACATTCTTCACCCAACTCAATTTCATAGTCATCCTCATGGTGTGTTGTTTGGTGATCGACAAAAGCGTTGGGCAGATAGGCATCGGGGATGTTGAGGATGCCGGCATAGCGCGTGAAGAAGTCGAATTTTTCACAGTTCACCCAACCTCGGTAGAGCATCAGGATCGCAATCCCTAATCCAATGCCAGCACCGCCTGCATGCAGGATGGCAGAACTCAGACGGATACCGCCCTGGAAGATCTCAATGACGCATAAAATCAGGTAAATACCGACAAAGCAGTAGACCGTCAGATCAAATTGGATCCAATGCGTGGTCATGGACCAGTAGTGTTCAATGAGACACTCCACCTCATTGTCCGGCGCCCAGATCAATGACATGGCCATGAGTCCAAAGACGATGACGGATGATCCGCCGGAAAAAGTCATGGTTTGGTTGAGCATGAGGATTTGTTCGACCATGGATTCACCGACACCGATTGCCAGCACGATGAGTCCAAAGCGCAGGAATCCGACTTTGCCTTCCACGATCAATCCAAAGAGCCAAAGGAACCAGAGATTAATCAGCAGATGCCAGTAATCGACGTGGACAAAGTGATTGGTGATCCATGCCAAAGGCGTGATGCCTTGTCCCAATGGCAGTGCCAGTGTTTGAAATGTGATGTCGTGGGTGAATCTCAGGACGTGAATCACAATACAGGTTATCACGAATAAACCTGTGCCGATGGGATAGTGGTACATCGGCGCATCAGTTCGGTAGGGCAGAATCATGCCATCCTCCGGTCATGGCGGGACCAGTTTTATCTGAATCATAAATCCGAGTGTCGTTGCAGAATTGGCAAAGTGGTTTGGCTGTGTTGCGGAAGTGGGAACGGACGCTTGTGTTTTGTGTTGCAATGCGATCCGCGCATGAAAAAACCCCCGCCCAAAAACACATTGGCAGGGGTTGGTACTAATGGAAAGCTAAGACGGCAAATGCGTCAAGGGGTTGATTGAGTGATTACTTTCTCTTGCGATCCTCATGATGGTTCATCAGGCTAACCAGGTAGCCCAGTGGATCGTTGTCGACGCCGATGGTGATTTTACGGCTGTTGCTGTTGGCATTGAACTGAGCGAGCAGTTCGTTTTCACGCATCATCTGTGACAATGCGTTGGTATTGAGCTTGATCTGTGCCCAGAGCGTGAAGTCTTCGTACAGCCACTCCATGGCCCAGTCATCGCCGCGACGCTTGGCCGGATCGTTCTGACCGGGGCGGGCATGACGCATCAACTGGTCGAACTTGATGTTGACGCTGGCGGGGCGGGGACGTCTGCGACGGGCGACGGGGATAATGGTGTTGTGGCGATTCATGAGGTAGTTCCTTTCTTCCTCGAAGCACAAATCAATCTGGATGAGGTGACCAAATTGGACTTCACAGGCTCAAGGGTTTCGGCACATTCTGGCAGCCACCGATGGGGGTATCGAGATGTACTTTGCGGGGGAGCCGGGGCAATCAAGTACATCTGGTGGCTGCCAGAACAGGCCGAAAACCTGTTCCACGACAGTTTGGAGCAGCCACCATGGAACTACTTAAAACACACACAAAGGGGGGTCCAGTTCACTTGGTGCATGTCGGTGGCTGCTGCAAACTGCCGTTTACTGCTCAAGCGTTTGCCGCTTTCAACTCACCGTCTGTACAAGCACGGGCGGGGACGGCGGTGACGCCTGCCGAATGATGTCATATGTCTCACATCATCCGGGTACTATCATCGGGAAATAACAATAAATTCAAATGTCGGGGATTGGGTAAAAACAGGGGGGGAATGGGTATAGGGCATACCCGATTGGTGTATGACATTTCGTAAATGTCTTTTAGAAAAAATCTTAGAATTGCTCAAAAGAAGACAAAAAACTGGAGAATCACGAAAAAAAGTTAAAATATGGTCAAAAAAAGATTCTCAACTGTTCGATGGGACGTCCAGATGGGTTTCAAGGTAGGTCATCAGGTTGACTTTCGCGTTGGTCAGACCCAGTTTTCGGCGAATGGATCGGCGGTGGGTTGAAACTGTGTCCACAGAGATGTTTTCAACCTGCGCGATTTCCTTGGCACTGAGTCCCTGCCTGATGTGCAAGGCGACCCGCAGTTCCATCGGAGAAAGCTGACTGGCGGTCTCACCCATGGTTTCGTTGTAGGGGGCCGTGATTTGCTGCAGATGTGATTCAAGCAGGTCAAGCTGTTTGCGTTCATCCTCGTTGATCCGGACACGCAGATTGGCAATCAGCGGGAGAATGATCTTTTCGACATTGCTGCGAATGTTCTGCCCGATGGCATCTTTTTCGTCTTCTAAAGCACCGAGTATCTCACGCAACGCAATATTCTTGTTCTCCATTTGCTGATTAACAGCATTGAGTTCTTCGGTGCGCTTGGCAACCTGTTCTTCCAGGTGCTCACGGTAAGCCTGGTTTTCCGAGATCAGTCGTGCACGCTCCAATGCCTTTTCCACGGAATATCGCAGGAAGGAAATCTGGCTGATGGGTTTAATCAGGTAATCCCAGGCGCCTTGACGCATGGCCTGGACAACGTCCTGAATGGTGCCCGAGCCGGAGATGACCAGTACAGGTAAGTCAGCATCGTCAGCATGAATCTGGCTGAGAATTTCAATACCATCCATCCCCGGGAGCTGGAGGTCGGTGATGACGACCTTGGGATGATGTTGGAAGTACAGATTCAAACCCTCGGTCCCATCTGCTGCATGCAGGACCTTGTATTCGTAGTCTTCAAAGTAGGATTTGATGGACCGGGCCAATGTCAGGTCATCTTCAATGACCAGCAGCATCGGTTCTTGTTGATCGGTCACGTGTCACCACCATTTTCTCTTTGCGTCAAAATCCGTTCAATGGCATCGTGAATGACTGAAAGCGATTCAACGGGCTTATGCAGTATATCTTCGGGTTTAATGCCCACTTTGTCCATCGCGGGGGTCACTTCAAAGGTGTTGGAGCCTGTGTAAATCAGAAATCGAAGTGATGCATTCATGGCATGGGCGGCAAGAATGACATTCTCACCACTGTTACCCGCCAGTCGCATGTCCACGACTGCCAGTTGCGGCGAATACTCACCCAAGAGTGCAATGGCCTGCTCGTAACTCTCGGCAGAAATGATGTCGTATCCCTTGTCTTCAAGGAAACGCACCAGACTTTTTCGCACTGCCGGATCGTCATCGACGATGAGCAAGGTCGTTTGATTCATCCCTGTCCTGCTTTCCAGGCAACGGGGAGCTTGACCACGAAACATGCACCGTGTCCAACTTCGGAACGGACATCCAAACAACCCCCATGGTTGTTGGACACAATGTAAGAAGAAACGGCTAGCCCCAGCCCTGTTCCTACCCCGGCCGGCTTTGTTGTGAAAAAGGGTTCAAACAATCGCCGACACACTGCTTTTTCGATACCGGGCCCATTATCCTCTACTTCGATGAATACGTCATCCTCTTTTTGAAAAGTTCGCAAAATTAACTTGGGTTTTTCCAACATTTCCTCGCGATGCATCCACATCGCTTCTGCGGCATTTTTCACCAGATTCAGAATCACCTGCTGAATTTCAGTCTCCTGGCACTGGACCAACGCCAGATCGTCACTGTATTGTCGAATCAATTCAATCGCCTGGAAATCGTAGCGTTTTCTCAAATCGTAATCGCTACGGGCAATCTCCAGTGTTTTGTCCATCATGCTGTTGATGTCGATGCGACGATACAAACCTTCATCCTTTCGCGCGCAACGCAGCATGTTGTCGACGATGCGTGCTGCGCGGGATCCGGTTTCATTGATGTCCTGTAACAGATCAGGCAGTTCTCTTGCCAAGGCGTAGGCTTGAATCGTTTCCATGGTTGTGCCTGCTTTTTCGGCAGCGCGCTTGTTGGCGGGGATGTCTCCTGTCAGACGGTTCTCAATCACCTGGGCGCACTGCATCATGCCTGCCAACGGGTTATTGATTTCGTGCGCCATGCCTGCTGCCAGGCCTCCGACGGACATCATTTTTTCACTTTGAATCACCGCTTCAGTCAGACGAAGTTGCTCGGTGATATCATCCAGTCGAACCACCACGCCCTGCATGGCTTCTTCCACCAGTGGATACACCGTCATTTCATAGGTGATCTTGCTGTCATCGACTTCCCAGTTCACACGAACCTGCTGAACGATCTTGTTCTGTTCCAACGACGATTGGATCGCTCCGATGTGGGATTCAAGCATCGGTAATGCAACGGCGACATGCGTGCCTTTGACTGCATCGGCAGAGAGTCCGGTTGCGTTGATCGCCTGAAGGTTCCAGTGTGTGATGTTGCCGTCCATGTCCAAACCTGCAAGGATCGATGGCATGGAGTCGATCATGTTTTGCAGGAGTTGTCGGAGTTGATTGGCTTCACGTTCGATCCGCAGTGATTCGGTCTTATCCACATAGACCACCACGCAACCTTCGTACTCCCATGTATCACTCATCAATGGGGCGACATAAGTTTGAACATCCAGTATCCTGCCATCCTTACCCCAACGCTTGATCAGCACACCGTTGAGAACGCCACCTTGTCGGACATGATCTGCGAATTGTTCATGTTGTTCACGGCGGTCATTGGGAATCGTTGGAATATGAATGCCGGTGACTTCCTCTGCACGCCAACCGAAAATGTGCTCCGCTGCCTTGTTCCAGATTTTTACGTGATTGCGATGGTCAAGCATCATGATCGGCAGTGGGGAGTGATCAATAATCGTTTCCAGACTTTGACGCGTCCGGCGTAAATCATCAATCACTTCCAATCGCTGACGTGCAACACGTGATCGATCCGTGATGACAGAACAAATCAGAATACAACTGGCAACACTGATTAATTGCTGTGAAACCAAGGCAATCTCACGTTCCACCACGTCCATCTGGATATCAGCATAAGGACCATGTCCCATCACCGCGTTGTACAGAATAATGGCCACACTCGTACAAAGCATCAACGAAACAGAGCGAGGACCAAAACGAATCAAGACCCAGATCATCGGCAAGGTGCGCAGATGCATCTTGGGAATCGCAAACGTGAACTCAAGCAGCGGGTAGCGAAACATCACCCATGTCAGACCAAATAATCCACCCAATACAAGAACACGTTCAAGTAATTGCGCAGTGGTTCGTTTTTCGTGGCACTCCGGTGTCGTCCAGGCAAACACCGTCCAGACCACCAACATCGTCCCCAGACCACCACTCAAGGCCCAACGGAACATCGGATGCCAGTACTCGCCACCACCTTGCACGAGTCGTACTGCATAAGCACCGAGTAATGCCGTGACCAGTGTTGCAATCCAGATCGCAACGAGAAGAATCGTAATATGTCGAATCTGACTGATATCAATCTTCCGCCCGACATATCGGCGAATGATCAATGCGCCCAGCAAGGGTTCAAGTGTGTTGGCCGCAACACTGATGGCTGCAAATTTGAGCGGGAAGTGGCTGAAGAAGACTGTCATCAGAAAACAGATCACAGCTGTGACCAGTAACTGAACCTTCCACCATTTCACCGGTAGGCGTAACAGGATAAACAACGAGATGCCACTGCAAAGCCACAGCGTAGCCAACGGTGGATTGAGTGTGCCGGTGGTACTGATGACATAAGCAAATGCATATGCAAACGCACCGATGACGATTCGCCATGATGGTTTGAGACTCCCGGGCAATTGCTCCATTTTTGCATCATCCTTTCTGCGACCCGTCAGGCAGGCGGGATCAGGTCATCTTCCGTGATGCCCAGCAATTCAAGCGTCGTGGGTGTGCCACACTCCGGGCAACTTAGTTTACCATCATTTGGTTGCTGGCCGATGAGACTGTAACTGCAATGTCGACACCGGGTGATCTGCAATTGATTATTGAGTAATTCGCGCAGTTCTCCGCCCAGCAGGAGATCGCGACTGAGCAAGGCGACGACTCCGCTGCCGATCCACCAGATGCCCAGAAAAGTCAGGACAATCGGGTAGAACACGATGTCACGTCCCATGTCGACAACTTTTGACTCAACCAACTGGTCCATGCAGAACGCAAAGGCCATGGGGATAATGGTGAAATACAGCAAGGTGACAATCAAGGGCAAGAGAATCAGGCGAAGCGAAAAACGAAGCTTCTTCTGCCGGATATTTTTCAGATACTGCCGACATTGATCATCCGTGAAGCGATCAAGTTCAGCAAAGGCGCGATGGAGTTTTCGCGTGATGATTCGCATGCTTGGTATGGTATCAATCATTCAAGGCATGTGGAATGCCAATGACCACGGTCTTTGGCCTTAATCTCACGCACGGTCTTGACGCCACTGCCCGGGTGTCTGACCCATGATTTGCTTAAAGAGTCGATTGAAACTCGACAGCGATTCAAACCCCACCGATTGGCTGATTGACAAAATGGTCTGGTCGGAACTGACCAATCGCGATGCTGCCATGCGGATCCGCAAGCGTTGCCAATAGACTTGCGGACTCACATCCATGGCTTGGATGAATCGCCTTCGGAAATGCGATTCGGACATCGCACATTTCTTGGCCAGCATCGGGACATCCAGGTGATCCTGATAATGCGTCGCCAGGTATTCCAATGCCGGAGCCAGGCGATACAGTTGACGATGCGGTCCAGACGAACGGGTTGCCATCTCATCTGGCAAGACCATATACCGACGGCGAAACAGCAGCAGCAATTGACTGACCAACGCACGGATCATGGTCGTTCGACCAACAGCCTGCTCCTGCAACTCTGCCACCAATGACTGCATGGCAACGCGTAACGGATCATCACTGGCTAGCTGCTTGAGGTTCTCAAAAGCCGCACCACGAAGCGGTGTCGGATCCAGTTGTTCCAAATCACCAGCGAGCATACTCAGCAATAGCAACGGGTCCAGATACACCCACGCCCACCGACTGGAAGTCCCTTTGAGACTCTGTGCCAGGTGCGCTTCTTCCGGTCCCACCAGACTCACGGTCCCCGGCGAAAAGGACATGACTTTCGAGTCGACCATGAAAATACCGCTGCCCTCAAAACAATATCCCAACTCCCAGCAGGCATGCACATGCAAAAGCTCAATGGGATGATCCGGATGGATATGTGGGTAATGCATCAAGATCGGGAATCCCTCTGGCAATGCGATCGGGTAGAACCGGATTGGTAAATCCGAGTTTGATCGATTTTCGTCAGTCGATGATTGAATCTGAGCAGAATCTGGCATACCAACACGATAGGATTGCCTGCGTCATTTAACAAGGAGTCGAACATGGCAGGTTGGCAAAGTCTGGCAAATCTCGTGAGCGAGGAAATCACCTTGGCTACCGAAGACGGTCGGGATATTGATGACGTTGAATCCTGGCGCAAAACACTTTCGCAGGCAGGTGATGACGAAGTCGCCTTGGAACAATTGATGGAAAAGCTGTTGGCCTTGCCGATCAAGTCCGACGATCCTTACACTGAACCGTCCGATTTAGCAGGGATCAAGCAGCTTAGATCGACGCCGGTTGCTTTGCCTGCTTTTACGCTCAGTGATGATCAGCTTTTTGACCGTCTCTACGGAGCCTGGCTGGGGCGGTGTTGCGGTTGTGCCCTGGGCAAGCCGGTGGAGTTGTTCATGTCCCCCAAGCCGCCATATTCCAGTCGCCAGCGTATCCGTGAATACCTCACAGCCATTGATCCCGGGGAATACCCGATTCGCGATTACATCCCGCAAAACTCACCCGCCATTGAAAAGACAGGCAACATCATCTGCAGGCAATCCACTCGCGAAGATATTGCATTCATGGAGACTGATGATGACATCCGTTACACGGTGCTCGGCCAGATCATTCTCCGTAAAAAAGGATTGGATTTTACGTCTTGGGATGTGGTCGAAGCCTGGTGGGAATATTTGCCATACCGCTATGTCTGCACCGCCGAGACGCAGGCATATCGCAACCTTGTAATGCGATACAGCTTTCATACGCATATACAACCTGATCAGGTCGATTGGCAGTGGGTGGTGAAGCATCACAATCCCTATCGCCAATGGATCGGGGCGGATATCCGTGTGGACAGTTGGGGCTATGCCTGCCCGGGCAATCCGGAATTGGCTGCAGAGTTGGCGTGGCGTGATGCACGGATCAGTCATGAAAAAAATGGTCTCTATGGCGCGATGTTCATGGCAGCGATGATCGCGACCGCCTTTGTGTCTGCTGACCCATTAACAATTGTCCAATCAGGCTTGGCACAAATCCCAAACACCAGCAGACTGCATGAGCAGATGCAAAAGACCATTGCGATTTGTCAGCAGTTTGATTGTGATCCCAACGAGTTTGAAAAAGTCCATGATGCGATTGAAAAGCTGGTGGGGCATTACCATCCGGTACACACCAATAACAATGCTGCCATGGCTGTCGTTGCTCTGTTACTCGGCGGACACGATTTTGAAAAGGTGATTTCATTGGCCGTGATGGGCGGCTGGGACACCGACTGTAATGGTGCGACCGCGGGTTCGATTTGTGGCGCGATATTGGGAGCGGGGAACCTGCCTGCGAAATGGACGTCACGACTCAATGATCGGTTGGAGTCATCGGTGGTGGGGTATCACCCGATTGCGATTTCCGAGTGTGCTAAACGCAGCTTGGAGATTGTGAAGCATACTCGTAGATAAAGTTATTCGTGACTATATTCATCAAAGCCATGCTCATTTTTGTCATTCCCGCGCAGGCGGGAATCCAGTGGCATTCTGTTGATGCTTGCAGATATCACTGGACTCCCGCCTGCACGGGAGTGACGTAATCTCTGCGCATGGTTGTTGTTGGTTTGAAATGTATTCACAAGGTCAAAGTCGTTAAACGCGTTTACTCATCAGGCGCTTGATGTCGCGGTCGATCTGTTTTTCCTTGATCGTGTCGCGCTTGTCGTGGGTCTTTTTGCCTTTGCAGACACCCAATTCGATTTTGCAGATTCCCCGGTCATTGAAATACAGCGTCAGCGGGATCAACGTCACGCCGCGGTCTTCACACTGGACTTCCAGTCGCTTGATTTGGCGTCGATGAGCAAGCAGCTTGCGGACAGCCAGCTTGTCGTGGCCGTTGGCACCGGATGAATGACTGTAGGCAGAGACTTCCATGTTAAACAGGTGAAGCTCCGTGCGATTGGAATCGACCTTGGCAAAGGCTTCGGAGATTTGCACGCGACCTTCACGGATGGACTTGACTTCACTGCCGCGCAGAACAATACCGACCTCGAATGAATCGAGGACTTCATAGTCCCGACGCGCCCGGCGGTTGACGATCCGGGGCGAATGGTTCTGGTCTTTTTTGTTCTTGCCTTTGGCCATGGTGGGGTAAGAGTCTACGCAGGTTTACGGTTTTGTCCAGTTGATATTAGCAGAATGTTTGGAAAACAGTTTTTATTTCCCGACACAAAATGTCGCAAACACCCGCCCGATGATGTCATCAGGTGTCATCTCACCACCCAGTGATGCAAGCTGATCCAAGGCAAATCGCAGCATGCCTGCAATGAGTTCCAGATCATCCAAGGCATGCTGCTGGACTTGTGGCTGGACATATTTCAACGCATCGGCAATGGCGTCCGTCGCCTGCTTCAGAGCCGATTCATGACGCGGTTGCAACGCGAGTTTCTCTGCAGCAATACTCACACCCCGGTCACCAAGCCTGGCAAGGATCGTGCGTTTGAGTTTGGGTAACCCCATCCCCGTCTTGGCGCTGATCGGCAGGATGTCATCCTCGCTTGCTTCATGCATGTTGGGCATGTCCATCTTCGGACGCACGCGAATGGTGTCCGCAGCAGGTTCGCATTGCCCCAGATGCACAATCACGTCTGCCTGCTCGATGCTCTGGCGTGCTGCTTTTTGTATGTCTTTATCCAACGTGTTGGCTGCATCGTCCAGACCAGCAATGTCCATGAGCATCACTTCGACCTGACTGCCATCCGCACGGGAAAGTAGCAGGGGCTCTGCGAGAATGTCGCGCGTCGTACCCGCTTGTTCATGGGTCACCGCACGTTGCTTGCCAAGCAGGGCGTTGAACAACGTGCTCTTACCTGCAGAGGGTGGTCCGACCAACACCACACGTGGCATGGCTTCCAGCGCGCCCCAACTCCGCGCGTTGGCCATCAGGTCGGTGAGTTGCTTGTGAATGTCACTTAAACGTTCGACAAGCTGCGCGGGGGTGATAGCAACGACATCTTCCTGGTCCGTGAAGTCGATACCCGCTTCAACCAACGCCAGCGCCGTTGCAAGGGCGTCAACGAGTTGGTGACTGAACGAACCAAGATTGCCCTGACGCAAAAGCTTGGCTGCCTGAAGTTGTGCCTGTGATGTGGCATGGATGGTTGCAGCAATGCCCTCAGCCTGAGTCAGATCGAGTTTGCCTGCAAGATATGCGGTGAAGGTGAACTCACCGGGCTCGGCCATGCGAGCGCCTTGTTGAATCAGACGGTGAACAACTTGATCCAGCAGTGACGGATTACCCGGCAGTTGCAACTCCACGATGTCCTGTGCCGTGTAACTGGCTGGACCGTGAAACCCCAGTACCAGACAGGGCAGTTTGCGACCGTCAAAATCAACGTGCGCCCGCGTGAGTTGGCGAGGGTGATCCAACGTCACGCCCAGCGTGCGCACCATCTCCCAACTCTGCGGGCCTGAGAGTCGGATCAAACCGCGGTGCGACTGACCGGGAGCAGAACTCACTGCAATGATGGTGGACGTGTTGCTGGTCATGATGGGTAAAAAAAGCATCCCCGCCGAAACGAGGATGCTTTGGGGAATTCGTCGTTTCTATCGTTTTGAGTCGCCTTGAAAAAATAAACTACCGCATTGACTGATTGCTTCTATCCCGTCATTCCCGCGCAGGCGGGAATCCAGTGGCATACAGTAGGTGCTTGCAGATATCACTGGACTCCCGCCTTCGCGGGAGTGACGGAAGGCGAGAGTTGTATTTTTGAAAAAGCTTTAGCTGATGGAAATCGTTGGTGTCTGTGCCTGGGTCTTGTGGACCTGAATGCTGACCTGACCTGCCAGGTTCTTGACGAAGGCATCAAGTTCGGCACCGAGTTGTGCATCATCATCAAAGTTAGCTGTGGGGTTACCGTTGTCGGAGTTGGCACGCAGACGCATGTTGATCGGCACACCGCCGAGGTAGGGGACCTCCATCTGGTGAGCCATGGCCTGGCTGCCACCCTTGCCGAAGATGTCGTATTCGACGCCATCGTTGCCGATGAAGTAACTCATGTTTTCGACGATGCCCAGGATCGGCACCTGCAGTTGCTGGAACATACGGACCGCGCGACGCGCATCATCCTGTGCCACCTTCTGCGGGGTACACACGACGACGGCACCGGTCAACGGCAGCAACTGTGCCAACGTCAACGGCACGTCACCTGTTCCGGGGGGCATGTCGATGACCAGGTAATCCAGTTCACCCCATTGGGTCTGCGTTGCCAGTTGGTTGAATGCACCATGGGCCATCGGGCCACGCCAGATCAATGGCTTGTCAGGATCGACGAGTTTGCCGATGGACATGGACTTGATGCCATGAACTTCAAACGGCATGATCATGTTGCCGCCGGCGGTGTGCGTTTCCAGATCATCCAAGCCCAGCATCGTCGGTAGTGACGGACCGTAAATATCACCATCAAGCAAACCGACCTTGGCACCGGCGCGAGCCAGACCCACAGCAAGGTTCACGGAGATGGTGCTCTTGCCCACGCCACCTTTGCCTGCACCGACCGCGATCACGTGCTTGACATTGGGCAGGGGGTTGGCGTCCTGAGCTTGTTGTTGCGGGGAGGGTTTGACCTGTGCGGTGAATTCGACTTCACACATGCTGATGCCGTCGAGTTGCGTGACTGCTTTCTTGACATCAAAACTGATCTTGTCCTTGAGCGGGCAGGCGGGGGTGGTTAACTCCACGGTGATCCGAGCCATACCGTCACAGAGGGCGACGTTCTTGATCATGTTAAGGGTCACCAGATCTTTACCGAGCTCCGGATCCATGACGGTCTTGAGCTGTTCCATTACCTGTTCTTTGGTGACTGACATACTTCATGCTCCTTTGGCAATCATTGAGGTTGAGTCCCATATCGTATGTGATCCGGCTAATTGAGACAATTTTCTGATTTACCTGTTCAAGCGTTGCAATAACTCGATGAACCTTGCGTTAGACCTCACAGATCAACCCACATTGGCTCATCGGGCATCTCGCCCAAGGAGAATAAAATGAAATCCACAACCCCCACACGCCAACACCTGTTCTTTTCGCTGGCCATTTTGCTTTGCATGACCATGGCAGCTGGCTGGAGTTTTGCCGAGACCACGGATGGTGGTGAACGTCCACAGCGTCAACGTCAATTCCAGAATGGTGAACGCGGTCAAGGGCAGGGGCAAGGCAAAGGTGAAGCTCGCCGTGAAGGCAAGCGTGGCCCGTTCGGTCAGGTTCTCAAGGAACTGAATCTCACTGAAGAACAGCAGACTCAGGTCCGCGACATCATGCAGAAGCATCACGAACAAGTCGATGCTTTCCGCGAAAAGAACGGCGAGCAGTTCCGTGAAGTCCAGGGCCAGATTCGTGATGCGATGCAAGCCAAGGATTATGACAAGCTTCATACACTCATTGACCAACTCAAAACCGTGGAAGCAGATCGCCCGACCATCAAGGACCTTGCTGCTGACATCCGCAATGTTCTGACCGATGAGCAAAAGGCAACCTTTGATGCCAAGGCTGAAGAAATGAAGAACAACCGTGGCAAGCACATGCGTCGTGGTCCCGGTCGTGACGGTGACGAAAACGCTCAAGGCGGTCGTCAGTTCCGTCGCGGTGAAGGACCTCAACGTCGTGGACAAGCTCCCAGCGATGCTGATGTCGAATAACACAGTTTGAAATGATCACTGGATCGTCGTCCTGATGACAGCGAGGGCCAGTGGAAACAACTCACCCCATTCACGCCACCGCGCCGGACTCCCGGACGGTGGTTTTTTTGTGAATAGCACTTGGCAGATTATGATCATGAACGCACAATCATTTTGATTGGACTTTCATAACAGGTTCCTCATGCCGCCAAACTTGCCTGTAAACAAGATCGTTGAGCAGCTTTACCAAACCCACTCGCGTCAGGTTTATGCAACCTTGGTGCGTTTGATTGGTGATTTTGATTTGGCAGAGGAAGCCATGCATGAAGCGTTTGCTACTGCGATGGAGCAATGGGAAGCCTCGGGCATACCCGATAATCCGACCGCATGGCTCATTTCCACCGGGCGATTCAAAGCCATTGATATGATCCGGCGACGTGAACGTTTTGATGCTTCGATGCAGCAGATTTTGGCGCAGCGTCCATCACTGTCGCAGACACCGATTGAATCACTACTAAGCGAAATTCCCGATGATCAATTGCGTCTGATTTTTACCTGTTGTCATCCGTCCCTTGCCATCGAAGCGCAGTTGGCGTTGACACTACGGGAAGTCTGCGGATTGACCACCGAGCAGGTTGCCGCTGCCTTTCTTATCTCACCTGCGACCTTGGCGCAGCGGATTGTCCGCGCCAAAGCCAAGATCAAAACTGCCGGTATTCCTTATGAAATTCCAGACATCCAGCAGATGCCTCAGCGGTTGGATGCCGTGCTTCATGTGATCTACCTGCTGTTTAACGAGGGCTATAACGCATCTTCCGGTGAACAGGTCACCACGGCTGCTTTATCCGACGAAGCCATTCGCCTGGCCAATCTCCTGCATGATCTGCTGGCACAAACGGATCACGGGGCGACTTCACCTGATGCCGAGGTCTTGGGGTTGCTGGCTTTGATGTTATTGCATTCGTCACGTCGCAAGACGCGAACGGATGAAAACGGTGACATCATTCTGCTTGAAGATCAGGATCGTAGTCAATGGGATCAAACCATGATCCGCCGTGGCATTGAACTCGTCGAGCGTGCGATGGCAACAGGCGAAGTCGGCAGTTACACCATTCAGGCAGGTATCGCTGCAGAACATGCCAGGGCAAGTGATGTGAGTCTGACCAACTGGGGGCAGATTGTCAGTCTGTATGACGTGTTGCTGCAGATTCAGGATTCACCGGTAATCGCCTTGAACCGCGCGGTGGCAATCGCCATGCGTGACGGACCTGAGATTGGCTTGACGCATATTGACGCCATGGCCGATCAGGAACCGTTGTCAGATATCACCTGTACCATGCCGCTCGTGCGGATCTCTGTCGGAGACTAAAGCGGTTTGAGGCTGCGCGTGAAGCCTATGAACGCGCCTTGTCTTTGACGCAACAGGGACCCGAGCAACGCTACCTGCAAAAACGTCTTGAAGAAATTTCAAAATTTTTGTGATTTCCCTGTCGATTGGTCGACTGGCTGTTCGACTACCTTGTGAACGTAACGATTTTTGACACTTTGAAAGCGAGGCCAATATGGAATTTGTGTGTCTGGGTTGCCTGGACGAAGCGATCTGGGCAACCTTTACCCCAGAACAGCAGGAGGCTTTACAACAACGTTGTATGGCGTATGACGATATCTTGCGCGAAGAGGGGCATTTCAAGGATGGTTGTGCCTTGATGCCCGCGCATCTGGCAGCCACAGTCCGATCACGAGCAGGGCAGGTCACCGTCACCGATGGACCGTTTGCTGAGACCAAGGAAATGCTTGGCGGACTTCTGTTTCTCGAAGCACATGACCTGAATCATGCCATCACCTTAATGTCCAAACACCCCGGCACTGAGTTCGGCAGTTTCGAGATCCGACCAGTCAATGTCGAGATGAATCAACTCATCAAGAAATAAAACGTAATCATCAAGAATAAATGAAAAAGCTGTTCCCGCTAGGAACATCCATCAACACGGAGAAAAACTATGGAACCCGTCAAACCGCAGCAAGAGCATCTTTGGTTAAAACAAATCCTCGGAAAATGGAAGGTGACATTCGAATGTGCCATGGGACCCGATCAGCCAACCGCTGAATTTGAAGGCATCGAAACCGTACATAGCATTGGTGAAATCTGGTATGTCGCCAAGGGTGAAAACCAAACACCATGCAATGATGACAATCAGCAAGCCAACAGCATGATGACCTTGGGATATGCCCCACGAAAGGAATGTTACGTTGGCAGTTTTGTCTGCAGTATGATGAACTGGATGTGGCAATATGATCACGGGCAACTTGATGATGCTGGCAAAATACTCACGCTCAAAACCACCGGCCCGTTGTGTACCGGGGACGGATTGGCTGAGTATGAAGATGCCATGGAAATCATCGATACAGATCACCGTGTCCTGCGATCCCGCATGAAAACACCAGATGGCAGTTGGCATCAAATCATGCAAGGCAACTACCAACGCATTTAATCTGCCAATGATTCAAGTGAATTTTTACGAACCAATCAACAGGAAACTCAGATGAAATACCTGCTTCTGATTTATGCAGACGAACAGTCCTACACGCCACAGGAACGCCAGGCATGCTATGTCGAATCCACGCAATTAACTCATGAACTCAATGAAAAAGGGCAGTATCTCGGCGCATCACCATTGCATCCGGTGGCGACTGCAACGAGTGTCCGAATTCGTGAAGGCAAGCGCTTGATCACCGACGGTCCGTTTGCTGAGACACATGAACAATTAGGGGGATACTATCTGATTGATGTCGGTGATCTGGATCAGGCTATTGAGATTGCCGCCAAAATTCCCGGCGCAAAAAAGGAACGGTGGAAATCCGACCGGTATTTGAACTGCCGGACTTGCCGACCATTTAGTGATGTATTTGAGTAATACAAACTTCATAGATAAACAATAATGGGAATACCTCATGAAAGTCATGGTTCTCGTCAAAGCCACCGCAGACTCCGAGGCTGGGAAAATGCCCAACCAGGAACTCTTTGAGCAGATGACACAATTCAATGAAGACCTTGCTCAAGCGGGGATCATCAAAGCTGGGGAAGGCCTGCATCCGACATCTGTTGGTTACCGAGTGCGTTTTTCAGGTAAGGATCGCACGGTGACTGCTGGGCCGTTTGAGCATGTCAACGAATTGGTGGCCGGTTTCTGGCTTTGGGAAGTGCAATCCATGGAAGAAGCAATCGCGTGGGTGAAACGATGTCCCAATCCAATGCAGACCGATTCCGACATTGAAATACGTCGTTTGTATGAACTCGAAGATTTTGCAGAGGAGATTCCCGGTGACTTACTGGAACGTGAAAAAGGCTTGCGTACCAAGATTGACTGATGACACAAGCCTGTTGTTTTGCGATTGATTTAAATTTTAAGCGCTTCGTTTGGCGGGTTGGCTGATCCATGTGGATAGACGTCTTGCTACCTGATCCAGTGGAACCTGCACTTCGACCGCGCCCATTTCGTAGGCCTCACGAGGCATGCCGTAGACAACGCAACTGGATTCGCTTTCACCGATCGTACGCGTGCCGGTGTTCCGCATGGCAAGCATGCCACGCGCCCCGTCATCACCCATGCCGGTGAGAATCACACCGATGGATTTTGAACCCGGAGCATGCTGCGCAACGGACTTGAAAAGCACATCAACCGAAGGCTTGTGACGATTGACATTGGGGCCGTCCTTGAGTTTGACGTGATAGCCACGTCCTGATGGTTGCAGCAACATGTGACGATCGCCTGGTGCCAGCAGGACTTTGCCAGTTTCCAGCGCATCACCATCTGACGCATGCACGACATTCATCGCGGAAATACGATCCAGGCTGTGTGCAAATGATTCGGTGAATGCCAGAGGCATATGTTGAACAATGACGACCGGCGGGAAGTCTGCTGGTAGTTCAGCAAGCAGATGTCGTAAGGCCTGCGTGCCACCCGTCGAAGAACCAATGGCAACGATCAGGTTTGATGCACCCGCTACAACTGATGGTTGTTTGATCAGACTGGCGGATTTAAGTTTGGGGACTGCAGAAGCTTTTTTAGGGGGTGTTGTCAGATATTTTGAAAGATTTGCATTGGCAGCAGCCTTGATTTTTTCCTGCAAATCAAGGGCTAATTGCTTGAGCGCACTGCGATCTGTCGGTTTGCCAACGACATCAACTGCGCCATGGGTCATCGCCTGGTAGGCTGCATCAGATCCCTTTTGCGAGAGCGTTGAGACGACAATCACGGGAAGGGGATAGAACTTCATGAGTTTCTTGAGAAAGGTCAGGCCATCCATTCGCGGCATTTCGATGTCAAGTGTGACAACGTCGGGACGAAGGCTGACGATCTTATCGCGCGCATCAAAAGGATCTGTGGCGACACCGATGACCTCGATCTGTTGATCCTGTGCGATGCTGCTGGATAAGACTTGTCGGACCACAGCAGAATCGTCAATGACCATGACACGGACGGGTTTTGTGTGCATTGACATTCTGATTCTCCTTAGCATGTTTCATCAACATGAATCTCCAGAAGGATGATGCCATCATCACTGCTAAAGCAACATGTTGAAGGGCGGGTTAACGTATGAGCAAGGGATACCTTGTCCAGGTCCTGCAATTGCGGGACGTGCAGATTAAACACCGGCTCTGTTCCCCAGAGTTCTGTAAGTGTTTGACCACAGATCACGTTTAGCAATTCGCGGATGGCATCATTCTGCTGTTCGGCATCATGAGCTTCAGATTCATCCACACCGAGCATGTTGGCCCAGATCACCGGTGTCATGCTTTGAGGAATATACATCACCAGTGAACCGTGATGCGGCCCTTCAAAACGCATGCTCAATTGACGGTACGGCATGTCCAAAGCATGAATGTTCACATCAGCTTTGTTCACAGGGTCAACAAAGTAAAATGCCAGTGATTCCATCACGCGGCAGAAGACGTCAGTCATGGGTTGTTGGGTTTCAAGCTGCATTGTTCAATCCTGTTAAATCGTCAACGATGGCCTTGAAATCTTCAGGTTGAAACGGCTTGCGAATATAAGCGGTGATGCCTTTATCCTTGAGCTGTTCGATACGCGTTTGAGAGCCTTCGGTCGAGACAACCACCACCGGGATGGTTTTCATCAATCCGTCGTGACTCATTTTCTCGATCATCTCAACGCCATTCATCACGGGCATGTTGATATCAGCAAAAATCAGATCAACCCATTCCTTGCCCAGAATGTCAAGGGCTTCTTTGCCGTTGGCGGCATGCAGGACCATGTTGGTCTGAATCCCAGCAAGGTGGAGTGTTTTTTCCATGACACTTCGGACTGTAATCGAGTCGTCGACAAGTAGTACGTTCAGACTCATTGTTCTATCTCCTGGCTCAAAATCGCTTTTGATCTCTTGGTTGTGAACTGTCTTAGAGGACTGTCTCTATTCCTTTGGTTCTGACACATGTTTGACCGGTCGCCATGTCCAGGGTCATGGTACGAGGCTTTTTTCCCCCGATATCCTGACCTTCAATGAGCATGTTGTTTTTCCAGAGAAATTTTCGAAGGACTGCAAAGTTGCGTTCGCCGATCCGAAATTGCTCGCCCATGTCCATCGGTGCACCGGCGCCAGCAACCTTAATCAGGATGCGCTCTTTGTGAGCACCACGTTCAAAAAGCTTACTGAACAAGGCAACGAGTCCTGTGTCGGCATACATAGTCGGTTTTTCCTTGGCCTTCTCAGGATTGGAACGTGACGATGGGAGTAGGCAGTGAATCATTCCTCCTACTCTGGCAACAGGATCGTAAGCAGTCACACCAAGACATGAACCCAATGAATAGGTGATGAGCATGTCACTGACATTATCGCTTACATACATTTCAGCTATGGCAATCACCCTTGTATTCATGGGCACACCCGTTCCTGTTAATGTGAGTCTTTAACCCGCTGCATCACGCGGCACCATTTCCAGCTCGATGAGTTGATTGAGAATCTTCTCACGTGTTACTGGTTTGACGATGTAGGCTTCGCATTGACCATTAAATGCCTTGAGTACGTTATGTGCGTCTGACAAGGCTGTCGTCATCACCACTTTTGCACCATCACCAACGGAGATACCGTTGTCTACCTCAACCTGACGGATACATGTCAGGGCTTCCTGGCCATCCATGTTTGGCATCATGATGTCCAGGAAAACAAGGTCATAAGGCGTCTTGTCATTGATGGCGGATGTGATTGCTTCAACCGCTTCAATGCCGTCGATGGCAACATCACAGCTGCCATATTGTTGCAAATGACCCAGGAGGACCTTGCGGCTGACAAAATCGTCTTCTGCAATGAGTATCTTCATGACATATAAACTCCATGTTTGGAGGGTTTGAGATTGAAACCGGGTTGATGGTTCATCATGTTTGGATTGCATATATTGCTGATCAACTGCATGAAGTGAATCTGCAGGTAATCGAAGATTAATTGGTGTTCCCACGGTTGAGCCGGATCAATCGGACACGTGTCGTTCTGAAGATGGATGGACATCGCAGAACAGCAGGCAGTTGGGATTGGACTGTTACGGATGATCTGATGCATTTCATCTGTACCGGCTTCCTCTTCAATCCGAGTGTCAACCAGAAGGACATTTTGGTTTTGCGAATAGTTGAAACTCTCCTGGCTGAGCATGGATTGAACCTGCCCGGCTGTTTTCACGGCTGTACACTGATAGCCGGCGAGTTTGGCTTGCCTGGAGAGGATGTAGCTGAGCGTATTGTCGTTGGTCCAGAGAAGAATGTTGGTTTGTTTCATACGCTGCCAAAGCGATGGACCTTTGATGACTTGTGTTGAGATTTTATTGATCGGAAGATTGACGATGAAATGACTGCCCACTTCCGGTTCGCTCTCAACTTCAATGGTTCCACCGAGCTTCTGGACCATCTTCTTGGTCATGCACAGACCGATACCCAATCCTTCGTGATGTCGGGTGTGATAATCTTCGAGTTGACTGAATGGGTCGAAAATGGAAGCGAGATTTTCTGCATCAACACCGATGCCGGTATCTTCGACTCGGATCTGTAGAAAATCAGTATCACCCAAAACCGGTAGACAACTGACATTCACGACAACCTGCCCCTGGGGTGTAAACTTGATTGCATTACTGATGAGACTGGTGAGTATCTTGGTGAGGATACGCGAATCCCCACATACAAACTGGGGTGTATTCCGATCGATCAGGTCATACATTAACAAACCGGTCCCAATGGCCTGAGGTTGCATCATCTGAATCGCATTTTCAATGCACTGGTAGAGATCAAAATCTGCCTCCACCACATTCATCTCAGAATTGGTGAGTGTGCGATAATCCAGCAGGCGATCAACGATGGAAGCCAAGCGCATGGCACTGCTTTGGATCAGTTGGATTTCCTCACTTTGTTCTTCAGTCAATGTTGTTAGCGTCAATAGCTCAGTCATGCCAACAATCCCATTGAGGGGGGTTCGCATTTCATGACTGAGCAAAGCCAGAATGCGTTCCTGGATGTGACTGGATTGTTCATCATGTTCGCTGAGTTCAACAAGCTGCTCACCGAGCATTGCCAGCCCCAAACGGGCGTCATCGCGTTGAAGTGTAACCTGCTGTTGTCGTTCATATGTCTGTTTGCAGGTTTTGTGTGTGGAACACAGATCCAACCAGAGATTGATGATGGATCGTACATGATCTTCAGATTCATCAATGCGCAGAGTCGTGACATTGGTCAATGATGGAACCTGTTTGTCCTGTTCGTTGCGCCGAATAAACAGGATGGGTAATCGATCAACATATTCAAGCCACAGCTCAGAGGAGTGGTTGTTGATCATTATTCCGTCCAGTAACGATTCGATGGATCGTAGTTGGGGTAGATTCCTGTCATCAATGACATGAACAATTGTGCCGTTGTCAAGATCATCGTCATGCAGCAGCATACTCGGCAGCTCGCCGTTAAATACGCTTTCGAATTGCCCATGCTTAACGTCCGATAGTTTCAGACGGCTATCTGGCCCCAGATTCGTTGACCCAAGCCAGAGAATATTCAGATTTTGTTTTGACCTGGCATTCATAGACAAAAATCCAACCGGAAGCGCATGACAGTTCATACGCGGAAATTGCCGTACCCCTATTTATCTTCATACGTATTCGGCAATGCAGGACGGATACTTGATAATGTGAAGCTGATATATCCAGATTATCACTTTCACCAGGTCCGAAAGTAACGATTGAACCAAGTTTTTCTGAAGTGTCCGACCGATAACGTTTTGATTGGCTGCATTGGAAAATATTGATCTGTTTTATCGACATATTCATTAAGGATGTACATCGGTAATTCCGATACGTTCTGACGGGGACAGGTCATTTCATAACCGAGGGACGTTATGGATTCAAAAACAATTTCCGATCATGTTAATCAGCTGGCTGAATCCGTCATTCTTGCGGACGTAGATGATCCTGCCGGTTTGGCCGAGTTACATTCGCTGTATGAAACATTGATTCAAAAACTCAATGAACAACAGCCACCTGTGATTCCAATTGCCATTCCGACGCGCTGTATTGAGATGATCGAAGAATTGATTCTCAACGAATCTCAAACACCACAACAGGATCTTGATGATCTGGGGATGACCGTAGGTGTGATGCAGGCCCTGGCTTGCGCTGAGTTGACCATTGATGAAGCCGAGTTTCCTGACGCCATCCATTGGCAGTCAACGACGCCTGACATTGAAGATGCACTGGTATCATCATCAGACGTAACTCATGAAGATGCTCAGGCCTTAACCGTGGACCTGCCACCCAATGTCGATGAGAGTATTCTTGCGGACTTTCTGTCGCGTCAGCCAGGCGAATTGGAAAAACTCGAATGCCAGATCATGGAGCTTGAGAAGGACAATGCCAGTAATGCATTGGGAGAGATCAAGCGTATGATTCACACCCTCAAGGGTGAAACCGGATTATTGGGGTTGGCACCCATTTGTGATCTTTGTCATGCCATTGAAGACGCCATCGCCAATCGTTCCGTCGGTGAATTGATCGAACCGATGTTGAAAATCAAGGATTGGTTGGAACGCATTTTTGGGGCTTACTCCGGACAGAATGATCCACCCGAACCTGTGCGGAATATGCTTGTGTTACTTGAAGGTTCCGAAGCAGTGACATCTGCTGTTGAACCTGTAACTGCTAGGCAGTCATCACAAAGCAATGTACCATCACCTGGAGTTGCTGCTGCTGAACCTGAACACGCAGGTCCGCAGACTTTTGCTGATCCGACACTTGTTGCTGAATTCATCACCGAATCGCGTGAGCATTTGGATGCAGCAGAAGCCGAGTTACTGGATGTTGAAGAAAATCCAGAAGACGAAGACAAGCTTAATGCGATCTTCCGGAGTTTCCATACGATCAAGGGGGTTGCCGGTTTTATCGGTTTACCTGACATTCAGTCGTTGGCTCATATCTCAGAAACGGTACTCGATCGCGCCCGTAAACATACGTTGGTTCTCACAGGGCATCCACTTGATGTGGCCTTTGAAGCAGTCGATGCGATGAAGCGTCTGATCGATCGTTTACAGGATGCCTTGGAAGCAGGTTCGGTCCCCGCGCCTGACCCTGATTTGCATGTCGTGCTTGATAAACTGCATGCGTTGGCGAATCCGGATCAGAATAAGGTAGTGGAAGCGACTCAAACCAGGGCCGAGCCTGATACCGCATCCACTCTGCCGGTTGCCAGCGAGCCGGACGATGATGATCTGGTGACTGAAGATCCACAGGATGATCCCAATGCCAAAATTGGTGAGATTCTTCAGACGCAGGCGCAGATTCCTGCAGAGAAAATCAACCAAGCTTTAGAAATTCAAAACAATCTCCGAAATCAGGTTCCCAAGATCGGTCAGGTCTTGACGGATATGTGCGGGGTTGAAAAGGATAAAGTCGAAAAAGCACTGCAAACACAGCAGCAAACCAAGACCCGTGCTGCCGAAGCCACCCAGAGCAAATCTGTGCAGGTCGCAGAGACGGTCAAGGTCGATGCGCCACGATTGGATCGGCTGGTTGATGCCATCGGTGAACTGGTCATTGCCCAGGCGATGCTCGGACAGGCTGCAATGAAGAGCATGAGTGGTGATGCTGCGGTCGTTGCACGCAATCTCAGTCACCTTGACAAGATCACCCGCGAACTCCAGGAGATGGCAACGTCCCTGCGCATGATTCCCGTCCGTTCAACCTTCCAGAAGATGGCAAGACTGGCACGCGATGTCGCTCGCAAACTCGACAAGCAGGTCAACTTTGTCATGGAAGGTGAAGATACCGAACTGGATAAAACCGTCGTTGATCGTATCGGTGACCCATTGGTTCACATGGTGCGTAATGCATTGGATCACGGTCTGGAAGCAACTGGTGATGAACGCAAAGCCAATGGTAAAAATCCCGTCGGCACTGTCACGCTCAAAGCCTATCACAAGGGCGGCGGTATCTGCATTGAGATTCAGGATGACGGCCGCGGACTTGACGAAAAGGTCCTGCTTAACAAGGCAATTGAACGCGGCGTGATCCAGGAAGGTGAACAACTCAGTCAGCAGGAAATTTTCCATCTGATCTTTGCTCCGGGCTTCTCCACGGCTGCACAGGTGACCGACGTTTCAGGTCGCGGCGTTGGCATGGATGTGGTGAAGCGAAACATTGAAGCATTGCGGGGCAAGATCGAAATCCAAAGTGAAAAAGGTAAGGGTTCAACTTTTACCATTCGCCTGCCTTTGACACTGGCCATCATCGAAGGCATGGTCGTGCGACTTTCCACTGAACGCTACATCATCCCGACGTTGTCAATCGTTCGTATGCTCCAGCCCGGTGAAGTCCATCTCAAGAGCATCATGCAAAATGGTCAGGCACTACTCATCGATGACGAACTGATCCCGCTTACTCGCTTGGATAGACTGTTTGAAGTTCCAGGTGCGGTTCAGGACCCAACGCAGGCGACGGTGGTGATCGTGGAAAATTCCGAACGCAAGATGGCCATCCTCACAGATGAACTCATCGGTCAGCAACAGATTGTCATCAAGTCGCTTGGCGCGACCATGCGTGGTTTACCCGGTATTGCAGGTGGGGCGATTATGTCCGACGGACGTGTGGGCCTCGTGGTTGATATCAGTGGCCTGATGACACTGTCGCGAACCACCAGCAATGCACCGGGCCCTGAGTTGTCGGTGAATATCGAATCGACCGAACTCGACGACGTCCCCACACAACTTGCTGCATAACTAAACCAAAGTCCAACGGACGTTAAGTCCCTTGGTAAAAGTGACGATAAACCTACCATCCTTATCGAAGGACGGTAAGCGAAGTAGAGGAGTTAGCAATGAAAATTATGCTTGTGGATGATTCCAAGACCATGCGCAGTATTCAGAAGGGTATTCTCGCGCAAATGGGTCACACTGATCTGGTTGAAGCATGTGATGGTCAGGATGCCCTGAGCAAGGTTTTTGCTGAGAAACCCGATCTGATCCTCCTGGACTGGAATATGCCCAATATGGATGGTTTGTCTTTCCTTCAGGCCTATCGCCAGAAAGACAAAGGCACGCCGGTGATCATGGTGACCACGGAAGCCGAAAAGCACCGCGTGGTCGATGCCCTGAAGGCCGGCGTCAACAATTACGTTGTCAAACCGTTCACCCCAGATGCATTGAGCAGCAAGATTGCCCAGACTCTGGAAAAGTGCGGTAAAGCAGCCTAAGTCCGAATAACCAACATTTCAAGATTCATACCAGGTGGTCAGATACTGATCCCTGGTTTTTCATGCGCACATCGCTAAGCCGCTGTTACGACGGTGTCTTAGGTGGCCATGGGGCGGTGATTCACCTGTGTTGATCATCAGGGAATGCAAGGTCCCAATGATCGTAGTCCAGCACTGTCCTGGTCACCGCTGCCGACAGAATTGGCACGGCTTAGGCCAACTGCCTATACTGTGGGGCTAACTCCGATTCTGATGAAGGTGAATTCACTGTGCGTATACTCGTACCAATCATAGCTTTAGTCATCGGTGCTGTTTTCGTTTTGGCCATGCTCAAACCGCCAGCTGCCCAGCCCAACAAACAGGCCCAAGACACCGAGCAAGTTGACAGCACAAATGCCCCGGCACCGCAGTCGGAGTCTGCTTCTGATGATCAGGCCTCGCTGGTCAGTGAAGTGAAGAAGACCGTGCAGACCATCACCGACCAACCGGTGGCAGCGTCCGCCGAATACTCGGCCTTGCCGGTGTTGCACGCCGTTCCTGCCCAGACCGCCGAGCCCAGCACGCTCGGGTCGTTGGACAAGTCGTCAGATGACAAGCTCGAAGTCCAACTCACCGGTTGGGGAGCAGGTCTCTGGAAAATCCAACTCACCAACTATGACAAAGATCTGCACAGTGAAGCACATTACATGATTCGTGATGTGGTTGAAGATCCGGACCACGAAGGACGATACTACTTCGCTTTTGCAGCCCGTCAGATCACCATCAATGGCCAGACCGTCAAGCTGGCCGACAAGCGTTGGCATCTGGACGCACAAACGCCCGGCCGCTACACCTTGGACCTTGCAAACGAAGATGGCAAGAAACTGGTGACACTCGTTCGCCAATACAAACTTGATGGCTATCAGATCAACTGCGATCAATCCATCATCAATCACACCAACATCCAACTCAGCGTCGTCTGGAACCAGTACGGCATTGCTGATGTCACCCCCGACAAGGTCTCCTATATGGGGGACCGTCGTGAGTATGCCACCGGCTATTTTGATCCGGAGTACGACAACCAGCGTCGCTACATCTATGCCAACAAGGGTTTCATTCAACGCAAGAAACTCACGGATATCATCCTCGAAAACAATCAACTCCGTGCTGAAGGCAAGCCCACCGAGCCCACCATTTACTGGCCAACTCCCAAGTCGCCTGATAATGCCCAGATGGTCTGGACAGCTTCGGTTAACCGTTATTTTGCCTTGGCCATGTATCGCCCGTTACTCACGCAACCCACCGAAGAAGTCAACGGCAAAGCTCAACCGCTGCTCGGTCCCGATGGCGCATTTGCCAGCATCTCACCGATGCTCATCGGCACGCCCAACCCGGATCACAAGGCTTTGGACATGAGCGTGGTGATGCTCAACATGGTTTCCAAGCCGATCACGGTCAAGCCCAATGCGACGACCGATTTGAACTTGAAGCTCTACGCTGGCCCGCGTCTGAAGGACGTGCTCACCGAACAGCCTTACGCCAGCCTGTCGTTGTATGAGACGATTCGTTACGAGTTGGGCTGCACCTGGTTCACCTTCCAGTGGCTTGCTCGTGGCCTGCTCAACTTCCTGCGCTTCCTGCATGGCATTATCTGGGACTGGGGCATCTCCATTGTGATCCTGGTGCTCGTCGTGCGTGCACTGCTTCACCCGCTGACCAAAAAGGCACAAATCCAGATGACCAAGATGGGCAAGCAAATGCAGTCCATCCAGCCTGAGATTCAGAAGCTCAAAGAAAAATATGCCAACGATCAGCAGAAGTTCCAGCAGGAACAGATGAAGCTCTTCCGTGAGAAGAACATCAATCCTGCGAACATGCTCGGTTGTGCGCCCATGTTCCTGCAGACACCGATCTGGATTGCGCTGTACGCCATGTTGTACTTTGCCATCGAACTGCGTCATGAGTCCGCGTTCTACGGCATTTTCCAGGCGATCTCCGGTGGAAGCTGGCATTTCCTGGCGGACCTTTCAGCGCCGGATAACTTCATCATGTTCTCAGGCACCGGTTTTTCGATCCCGCTGATCTTCATCAATTTCCACATGACCGGCATTAATATCCTGCCGATCCTCATGGGGGTGATGTTCTTCCTGCAACAGAAATTCACCATGCCGCCAGCCGCCAACGAACAGGCTGCCCAACAGCAGAAGATGATGAAGTTCATGACGCTGCTTTTCCCGTTTTTCCTGTACTCTGCACCCAGTGGTCTGACGCTTTACATTCTCAGTTCCACCACCGCAGGGATGATTGACAGCTACTTCGTCCGCAAGCACATCAAGGAACAGGAAGAGTCCGGCGAACTGTTCAAGGCCAAGCCCCGCAAGGAGGGCGGTTTGCGTGATCGCATGGGGCAATACATGCAGAAGAAGATGGAAGAAGCCCAACGCATGCAGGCCAAGCAGCAGCACAACAAGAAAAAACGCAAGTAATCCATCCATCTATCTGAAAAATGATGGTATGCACAATAAAGCCCGGGGGTTTTAACCCCCGGGACCATAGCCGCGATCGAGTACAGCGAGCCACATCATGCTCGACAAACTCAAGCAAGCCGAATTACACGTCCACGTCGGTGGTTGCTTGTCCGCACAGGACCTGGCGGACATCGCTGCTGACTTCTATCGCGAGATTGATTGGCAACCTTTCATCGAAAATTACCAGTGTGTCTTCAGCCAAGTCGCGGACCCTATTGCATGGTTCGATGCTGCCGTTCTCAACGAAAATCTCAACCCCCTGGAACAAGGCTACTATGTCACGGACAAAGACAGTGGTGACTTTGCCCGTTTCCAGGCACGCTTTGATTTACTGATCTACATCGCCCGGCATCTTCGGCAGAAGCTTGGGCATCAGGGACCGATGCTCGATCGCATTTTTGCGCGCCATCGCAATGAAGGTCTGCGGTATGTTGAATACCGCGCGATGTCCGCCATTGCGGATACCTACGAGAAGTTCAAAGCCTTCCACAGTGAGTATGCAACAGCATGCATGCAGGCCAGTGATCAGCAGATGACGGTGCGTTACATCGTGTCTCTGCCACGCGACAATGCCGTGCTGTCCTATCGCTGGCTTCGTCAACTGCTTGATGAATTGCCTCAACTCAGAACGGTGATAGTCGGGATTGATTTTTGCTTTTGGGAAGAAGGCTATCCGCCTAAATCGATGACAGCGTTTTTTGATCAGTTGCATGCGGACAACGCGATGAATCCTGCCCAGGCGTTGGATGTGGTGTATCACGTGGGGGAAAGCTTCTTTGATAAATCGCTGGAAAGCGCGATCCGTTGGTGTCATGAAGCCGCGATGCTTGGCGCCAAACGGTTGGGGCATGCCATTGCCTTGGGCATGGACCCGCAGGTTGCCATCCGTCGGTGTGATGATGCCCATGTATCTGAGCCGGTGAGTGAACGTTTGGATCAGATTGCTTACGATTTGAAGCACGCCCGCGCGATGCATGCCTTTGGGATTAATGTCGATGTCGATGCGTTGATCGCAGAGCGTAACGATCTGGCAAGGCTGTCACCTCAAAGCAATCTCCGTCGGAGATATGATGCCAATCGATTGGCCGAGATTCGTCTGCGTCAGCGGTTTTTGCTTGACTGTCTGACTGCTTTGGGCACGGTCATCGAAACCTGCCCGACTTCCAATCTGCGGATTGGCGGTGTCCCATCACCTGCGGATCATCCTGTGCATCGCTTTTTGGAAAGCGATGTGAATCTACTCATCGCGGCAGATGATCCGGGGATTTTCAATGTCACCCTGGTCGACGAAGTGGACTGGGTCGCCCAACATTCGCAGATGGATCAAACGCAGTTAGCAAAGCGATTAGGCGATCCCATGCGATTTGCATTACGCGCTTTGGAATAGTTTGCTTGGGATGTTGGTAGAATGGGGTGTCCCGCTGACCTTGTGAGATTACTGATGAAAAACCTGACTTCCCGTTATGCCTTGGTTGCGATTTGCCTGTTGAGTCTGACCGGTTCACTTTTTGCTCAATCGACTTCGCGACATGCTGCGTTTGATAAGTTGCTCAAAGAATATGTCCATGATGGTTTGGTTGCCTATGTGCCGCTGCGTGATGAGGCATTGCCCCAACTCAACAGCTATCTCGATGCGATGGCAAAACTCGACATCGCTTCACTTTCACGTGACGAACAGTTGGCAGCGTACATCAACATCTACAACGCCACCATGATCAAAGCGGTGTGTGATCGATATGTGCCGGGCTACTCACCGGCCAAGGACGATTTTAAGGTTTTCAAAGATCCGCTGGTGCGATTAAAGTCGGGGACGGTTTCACTTAATGACCTTGAAAACAAGATCATTCGCCCAAACTTCAAAGACCCTCGGATTCATGTGGCATTGGTCTGCGGTGCCGTTTCCTGTCCGCCATTGATTGATTCAGCCTACACTGCTGACACGTTGGATCGCACACTTGAAGCGAATCTCAAACGTTGGCTGACCAATGATCCTTCGCGCAACCGGATCAATGCCGACCGTCGCACCGTTTACCTGTCGAAGATTTTTGAATGGTATGCAGAGGATTTTGGTGGCAGTGACAATATCCTCAAGTATGTCGACCTGCATCACCCCGACCGACTCAAAGGTTATGCGGTGAAGTATCTGGAATATGACTGGACGTTGAATATCAAGAAAATGGGCATGAAAAAGCAATAACCCGACACCGGCATGCGTTAGCTTTTCAACATAGGGAGCTGATCATGTCCATATACCGACTCCTGCCAGCGATTCTGTTGGCAATACTCGTTAGCCCATCATTTGCACAACAACAGCAGCAACGCCAACGCCGTTTACCCGATGGCGTGATTTCGCATCGGAATCTGGTGTATGCCACGGTCGATGATGACCGCCCGATGAAGCTGGATTTGTATCAACTGGAAAAAGCGACCGGCAAGGAACCACTCGTCGTCTGGATTCACGGTGGAGGTTGGCGCAACGGCAGCAAGCTCAACGTCAATCCGCATATGCTCCGACTGGTCACCGAAGGCTATACCGTTGCCAGCATCGACTATCGTCTTGGCGGCATCCAGGCGCATCCCAATCATATCCACGATTGCAACGCAGCCATCCGGTGGCTTAAGGCGCATGCCAAGAAGTACGGCTACAGCGTCGAAAAAGTCGGTGTCGCAGGTTCCAGCGCTGGCGGACACCTGGCGCTATTGGTCGGTGTTGGCAGTGACGTGCCTGAGTTGCAGGGCAAGGTGGGGGAGCATCTGGATCAATCTTCACGTGTCGATGCCATCGTCGATTTTTATGGTCCGTCGGACTTGTATGCACTGGGACAAGCCAAAAAGCGCGGGATTGAAACAGACTTGACCCAGGCGTTTAGCAAGACCGCCAGCCCGGTTCATTTTCTGGATGCCAACGATCCGCCGGTGTTGATTTTCCAAGGCGATGCCGACCGCACCGTGGTCCCCGAGCAGAGCACATTGCTTGATGCCAGGTACAAGGAACTTGGTTTGGATTCCACCTTGCACATGCTCAAAGGCGCTGGTCACGGTGGACGTGCGTTTTCTAGCCCGCGTGTCTACGAACACATCAAGGCATTTCTGGATCAGCATCTGAAAACATCAAGTCAGTCGGAAATCAATTGAAGGTCGTGATTGAGCGTTGCGATCAACTGGACGGTTGGTCCAATCGTTTGATCACATCTTTAGCGGTGTGTCGGACCATTTCGGATTCGTTGAAGTCCATCGACAAGTCACGGAGTTTTGCCAGCAGGGGGGCGTTGGTGTTGTCCTGAAGGTAATTGCCTGAAGCGATGACAGCATTGCGTTTGACCATCTCCAACTTCATGCGTTTGAGTGCTGAGCCAATGAAGGCTTGTTGACGATCAGCAGCCGTCCAGTTTAAGACTTCAAGTAGATTCAGTGTCGGGGCCGGGGGACGGGGGGTGTAACGCTCGTGATACGGTGCTGTGTCGATTTGAGGACGTGGGCGGTTGTGTGGGCAGACTTCCTGACAGATGTCACAGCCAGCGAGCCAGTTGCCCATTTGCTGTTGCAGGTCGGTTGAGATTTCACTGCGGTGTTCGAGCGTGAGATAGCTGATGCAGCGTGAAGCATCGAGTTGGTAGGGGGTGATGCAGTTTGTTGGGCAGGCGTCGATGCAGCGCGTACAGCTGCCACAGTGGTCGGACATGAGTGAGTCGACGGTGGGCGTGATGAGGAGTGTGGTGACGATGACACCCAAGGCAAACCACGAACCCTGATCGGGATGGATGAGCAGGGTGTGCTTGCCGATCCAACCGAGTCCAGCATGGTGAGCATGTTCGCGCTCAGGGATGGGGGCGGTGTCGACTGCAACTCGGAACTGCTGGTCGGGATATTGTTCGCGCAGTGTGTCCGCCAACTGCATCAGGCGTTTTTTGAGCACCTTGTGATAGTCATCGCCCCAGGCATAACGCGCGATCCGGCCGGCGGGATCAGGGGCAGGTAAATCGGTTTGATGCGGGTAACGATCCGCCACACAGATCACCGATTGAGCACCTTCGAGCAATTGGGCAGGATCCACCCGGACATCACGGTGATTGGCCAGGTAGTCCATCTCCCCATGTTTGCCATCCGATAACCACTGATCGAGGAAGTCCACATGCTCACTGGGCATCGCTTTGGCAATACCAGTCATGGCAAAACCCAGGCTGTCACCGAGTTTGCAGATGGGTTCATGCGGTTGTGTGATGGTCTGCCCCATGGCTTAAGTGTACCCGGAAGTCGGAAAAAGCGTGATCAGAAGCTTGTGAAATCTGACAAAGCTAGCGACATCATGATTTTATGTGCGTAAAAGTCGATTTGACTGCATGAAAAAATGTTTTGATGACATCGTTGACGGATCGTGCCATCATGCCTAGTATTCGTTAATGGCACGATCCATCACGTCATCATCACAAACCGCATCGACTCCCTCAACAGGGCGATCCGGTGTCCCACGGACCCGTTTGGTCGATGTTGCCAAGCGTGCCAAGGTCGCTCGTTCGACGGCTGCCCAGGCGTTGTACGGGTCGGGGGGCTCGAATGTCCGGGTGAGTGAGGAGACGGCGGATCGGATTCGTAAAATTGCCAAGGAAATGAACTTCCAGCCCAATCGGCTGGCACGGGGTCTGCGTGGTGCCCGGACACAATCTGTTGGCGCGGTCTGGTCGGTTCTGGAACCTCAGACCACCGATGCGTCACTGGTCAATGCCATTTTGACCCAACTTCAAGCCGATGGCTATGCCACCTACCAATCCAATCACCCGGTGAAGATCGAGCAGACCTGTCTCCTGTTGGATGACCTGTTATCCCGGCAGTTGGACTCCCTGATCATTCGCCTGCGTCCGGATCACTATGAGTCCCCGGAGGTCCTGGATTTGCTTAAGCAATTCCCCAGCGCGATTGCGGTGGTTCCCTGGCATATCGAACAGTTCACGATGGATCAGGTCATTCACGATCGTGATCCGGGGTTGGTCGAAGTGGTGGATCACTTTGTTGCAAGCGGTCGCCGGAAAATCGCAGTCTGTCTGGCGATGCGTGATCTGACCGAGCAGCGCAAGTATCAGGTCTTTCATGACCGGCTGATTCATCACGGTCTCGATCCGGATACGTGTCTGAAATTGATTGACCGTGGTGTTGAGAAGCATTCAGATGACGAGATATACACACACTTTGAGCAGGTGATTCAAACGCAGCTTGATGACGGTTTTGATGCTGATGCGATTTTCAGTTCCAACGATGTGGTGCTGCTGATCATCGCACGACGCCTGCGTCAGTTGGGGATTGATGTGCCACGTCAGATTGCGCTGGCTGGCTTGAATGACACGTTGGCATGTCAGTACTGGGATCCGCCACTGGCCATGATCAATCGTCAGCAGGATCACCTGGTTCAGTCGGTGTGCAATCTGGTGAATGCTCGTTTATCTGATCCGAAAAGACCGTACGAAAGTCGGCATGTTCCCATGCGATTCAACATCCGGCAGTCAGCGGGTTGAATGCAATGGTATGTTTCAAGATGGCTTTTATGCCAGTGTTATCGTTTGAAAAAATTGATTGGTCATTGCCAGGTTTGGCATGGAAATAGAGAGAATTGGGGTGTCCGTGCTGGACACGTTCAGGAGATAGCAGGCCATGAAAAGTACTCATCAACAGCACACAGAATCGGGCAGTTTGATAACACGTGATATGCCTCACGCATTCACACTCATCGAGTTACTGGTTGTGATTTCCATTGTGGCATTGCTCATCGCCATTCTCCTGCCTGCACTCAAAAACGCACGGTCCGTTGCACGCAGTGCCCAGTGCATGTCCAATCAACGTTCCGTGGCGGCCATGATGTTTATCTATGCCCAGGACTATGATGACAACATGCCCATTCGCCGGACTTCCGTCAGCGGGACCTACACCGACAGTTGGGTCCGAGGGGTGTGGACCTACATGAATAACGGCAAGAAACTCAAGATCAAATACGACAAAGCCAAACTCGTCGGCACCGCATTGAACTGTCCAGAAGGTCAGACCGACATCAAGGATAATCCCAACTGGGGCCGCATTTACACCTACAACCAATGGTTCAAGCTCCCCAACAACAAAAGCATTTATCAAAGTCAGAATGTGACGTTTCGACTGAATGACGTGAAGAAAGCCTCCAGCGTATTCCTGTTGGTCGAACAGGGCACCAAAGGCAGTTGGACCAGCAATAAATGGGTTTGGGCGGACTACACTGCCAATGCCCTGGATCACAACGACCAATGTCTGGTCAATCATCACACTGCGTCCAAAGGCACCAATGCCGCTTTCTGCGATGGCCATATCAGCTTCATGAATCCCGAAGATTTCCCGCTGGATGCCGATGGCAGCTTCGCCTACGAAGCCTGGAATTGGCGCTGGCATGGGCAGACCAACAAATAATTCACGTTACCGCGATTCAAGGCAAACTGACAGGTGACTTTCCAGATGAAAATCAATCCTGTCGCATGCAACCTAAGTGATGTTCTCAACACAGAGAACATCACTTTTTTGTCACCGGATCAATCACCGATGCGATGATGGATCAAAACCCATCATTATCCAATATTTCGCGGCTGGATACTCAAGTCAAATCCCATTACAATTCCTACTTAGCCCTGTGTTTGTAGCCGAATTGGTATGCCGTGCAGGGTTTGATATGGAAACGCAATTATGCCCTACGAACTCAAACCGTATGACGTGGACGTGGAAACGACGCCCTATGTCCGCGAGAACGCGCCCGCCAGTCAGGGAGACCGCTGGACGCTGAACTTCGGCCCGCAGCATCCGGCCACGCACACCACGCTGCGTATCGTCATGGAACTTGACGGTGAACGCATCGCCCGTGCCGTGCCGCATATCGGTTACCTGCACTCGGGCTTTGAAAAGCTCGGCGAAGTGCTTGACTACAACCAGTATGTCACCATCGTCTCACGCATGAACTATGTCTCGCCGATTGCCAACGACATCTGCTGGCATCACGCAGTCGAAAAACTTTTCGATATCGACATCACCCCGCGCTGCAAAGCCGTCCGTACCATCATGGCGGAACTGGCCCGCATTCAGGATCACCTGCTGTCACTGGGCGCTGCTGCCCTTGACCTCGGTGCCTTCACCGCGTTCCTCTACGGCTTTAACGAGCGTGAAAAAATCTACGACATCGTCGATTACATCTCCGGCCAACGTTTCCATCCCGACTACACCCGCGTGGGTGGCACCATGCAGGACTTACCCGACGAGGAAGTCTTCAAACGCATGGTCAAGAAGTTCATCCGTGAACAACTGCCCACCGCGCTTAAGGATCTGGAAACACTGCTCAATAACAACCGCATTTTCCGTGACCGCACCGAAGGCATCGGCGTGATGTCAACCGAAGAAGCCGAAGCCTGGTCACTCTCCGGTCCCGTCGCGCGTGCGTCTGGTGTCCGTGCGGATCTGCGTAAAGATGAACCCTATCTCTGCTATGCCGACAACTGGGATGGACAGGGCGCCGAAGCCGTGAAGTTCAACGTGCCGGTCTGCTCGACGGGTGACTGCTTTGCCCGTTACCTTGTCCGCCTGGAAGAAGTCAAGCAATCGATCAAGATCATCGAACAGCTTATCGACAACATCCCCGGTGGCAAGATGAACGTCTTTGATGATGCAGGCATGACCAAGCCTTCCAAGGCATCGGTGTATGGCTCGATCGAAGGTCTGATTCAACACTTTGAACTGGTGATGACCAACCGCGGTTGGAAAGCCCCGGTTGCTGAAGCCTACGGTGCCAACGAAACCGGCAACGGTGAACTGGGCTACTACATCGTCTCTGACGGTGGTCCGCGTCCCTGGCGTGTGAAGACCCGTCCGCCAAGCTTCATCAATTACTCGGCATTTTCCAAGATGATCGAAGGGCACATGATTGCAGACACCCCTGCGATTTTGGGTTCGCTCAACGTCATCGCCGCGGAATTGGATCGTTAATCAATTTCAATCTAAAAGCCGTGTCTCTCCTGAGGCACGGGTCACGATATTCACTCGGAGTGCCCCATGGCCTGGATTACCAAAAACAGCGGAACGATGGCAATCGAGACCCGCGAAGAACCTTACCTGGATGACGAGCTTAAGGCTGAGATTGAAGCCAACATCATCCCGCGTTATCCCGATCGCCGTGCCGCGACGCTGCCGACACTGCATGCCGTCCAGCATAAAGTCGGTTGGCTGCCGACACAGGCGCTTAAGGAAATCGCCGACTTCCTGGGTAGCGCACCGTCGGAAGTCATGGACACCGCCACGTTCTACGAAGAGTATTGGCTTAAGCCCAAGGGCAAGTATGTCATCTGGCTTTGCCAATCCATCTCCTGTGAACTGATGGGCCGTGACACGATCATGAGTAAGATCAAAGCCAAGCTCAATATCGAGCCCGGTGAAACGACAGAAGATGGCAAGTTCACATTGATGAACGTCGAATGTCTGGGCTCCTGTGGTACCGCACCGTGCGGCCTTGTCAACGAAAAGCTCCACGAAAACATGACCGTCGACAACATCGATCAAATCCTGGATTCATTGGAATGACCGACAACTGGTTCACGAAACTCTGCTACTCCACCGGCAAAACGCTTCATGACATCGTGAAGCCCGTCGACGGGAAGCAAACGTCCAGGAAGCAGACCGTGAACAGGAAAGTCGAAGAGAAAAAAGTAAACGAAAACGTCACCCTCCGACGCACCACGATCGACGAAATCGAGATCAAGAAAACGCCGGACGACGACACGAAATAAAGACTCCAAAAGCCGTCAGTCTCCTGACTGACGGGTTGCCTTGAACGGGAATATAAACCATGGCATTACAAGAACCCGTCCTGACCAAACGCATCCCGACGCCGCCGTTCGGTGATTTTTCGCAACGCAAGCTCAACAGCTACGAAGACTTCGTGGCAACGGGTGGCTATGTTGCTCTGAAAAAAGCCATCGACATGCAGCCGTCCGAGATCATCGACATCATGAAGGCCAGCGAACTCCGCGGCCGAGGTGGTGCTGGTTTCCCCGCAGGTGTCAAATGGAGTTTCCTGCCCCCGCAGGATGGCAAGCCCCGTTACCTGGCGGTCAACTCCGACGAATCGGAACCGGGCACGTTCAAGGACCGCATGCTCCTGGACTTTGATCCGCACATCCTGCTTGAAGGCATTGCCATCTGCATGCGTGCCTGTCAGCTTGATACCACGTATATCTACATCCGCGGTGAATATCACCATCAGGCCAAGGTCTTGAACGCTGCGATTGATGAAGCGTATGCCAACAATATCTTCGGTCCCAATTCGATCATGGGTAAGATCAATGACCGCGAACCGCGCTGCTTTGTGCATCGTGGTGCCGGTGCTTACATCTGTGGTGAAGAAACCGCGCTGCTTAACTCACTGGAAGGTAAACGCGGTTGGCCACGTATCAAGCCGCCGTTCCCGGCTGTCGCTGGTGCGTTCGGTCGCCCGACCATCATCAACAATGTCGAAACGCTGGCCATGTGCGGCCCGATCATCGATAAGGGTGTGGATTGGTTCAAGTCCATGGGCGTTGCACGTCCCCAAGGCGCTCCGGCGCATGTCCCTGCAAGCTACGGCCCCAAGCTCATCGGTGTCTCCGGGCACGTCAATCGTCCCGGTGTCTACGAAGAAAACCTTGGCATCACCGTCCGTGAGATGATCGAGAAATACTGCGGCGGCATGCGCAACGGCAAAAAGTTCAAGTCCGCGGTCCCCGGCGGGATCGCCATGGGCGTGCTCGGCACCGACCAGATCGATGCCCCATTGGACTTTGATATCGGCAAGAAATTCGGCTGCCTGGGACTCGGTACCGCTGGCGTCATCGTCATGGATGAAGACACCGACATGGTCGCCGTCGCCCGCAACATCGTCCGCTTCTTCAGTCACGAATCCTGCGGTCAATGTACGCCCTGTCGTGAAGGCAGTAACTGGGTCTACAAGACGCTCTGCCGCATCGAGGAAGGCAACGGTACCACTGCCGATCTGGACCTGTTGCTCGAAGTCTCCGGCTCCCAAGGCGCTATGCCAGGCACCACCATCTGCGGTTTAGCCGACGGCACCAACTGGGCCATCAAGACCATCCTCAACAAGTTCTGGGACGACTTCGAATCCCGCGTCTCCGTCAGCACCGTCGCCGGCTACAGCCTGCCCGTGTTGGCATAACCTCAGGCGAGCCGCGTCGTGTCGACGCGGGAATGGGTGTCTGCACGTTGTTGGTGATTCGATTTTTACCGCAGAGGCGCAGAGAACTCAGAGCTAAGAGAGTCAAGACTGTTTTGGTTATCTCATCTCAGGCGAGCCGCGTTGTATCAACGCGGGATTGAGCGAAGCTCAACATCTATTGCGGTTCAATTTTTAAACCGCCAAGACGCCAAGAACGCCAAGTTCAGAGAGAATATTTAGGGGGATACATGAATATTCAAAATGCAATTACAGCCTTAGGTCTCTTGGGAATTGGTGGCTTGATAACTATGTTTTTTCGCATCCGATGGGAACGGAAAAATGAAGTGTTATCTCACAAACAGGAATTTATGGAAACACGGTATAAATGTGTTATCCAATTAATGTATTCCGCTCTTGATTTTGATTCCAGAAATTTATTGCTCAGGCAATATTCCAGAAATTTCAATAATATCGATGAGTTAATTGACGAGTTAAAAGCAGAATGGAATCACATGATTCTGTATGCATCAGATGAAGTTTTGATTTCGGTTAAACAATTTATTCAAAATCCAACAATTGAGCATTATGGGCAATGCGCATCAGCTATGCGTAAAAATCTTTGGGGAGAGAAAGTATCAAAAGAAATTCTCGTGCGCGATATTGTTGAACTTAACACATTGTAATATGTATTGTTTCTTCTCTGCCTTGAATCTCTGCGTCCTCGGCGCCTCTGCGGTTAACCTGCCTTGACTTCTACCACCTGTTTCACAACCGATTTCTTTTTCGACACACCCCATGCCAGCAGGGATGCGACGAGGATGGCTTGCATGCCGATGACAGGGATGCGGAAGCGTTCCAGGCCTACGAGTTGGGTGGTGAGGATGAAGTAGAGAATGATGCCACCCGCCAGTAGGATGGTTTTGATATTGCGTTGGAATAGCAGGGCAATGCAGCCGAGAACCATGCCGCCTGCCAATGCGAGATTCCACAGTGTCCAACCGACTGCCAGGTAAAATGCTGTCGGATCATGAATACCTTTGAGTGAGAAATCACCTTTGAGTAAGCGATCTTTGAGACCAGTGGGTTGGTACAGTCGACCGAAGCGAGCCATCATCGAGCCGGTGGAATGGTCGATGAGGAACTTGACGGTGCTCCGAGCCATAAGCTTGCCATAGACCTTGGGATTATTGGTGATCGCTTCCTTGGTCTTCTCGTTCATGGCATCGAACAGGTTGACATTCTCCGGCGTCTGAGCCAGTTCGAGCATGCGTGCGTGAACCGTTGCGGGCCAATCTTTCTGGAAGTCACCACCTGCCTTGGCAATGTCGATGTAGGTGGTCGTGTAGAACAGACCATTGATCGAAGGCACGGTACTGATCTTGTATCCCAGACCGATCTGGTGATTGCGATAGATCCAACCCGCAGGCAGAACCAATGAACCGACCAGGGCACACAATGCTGCTGCGAAGGCTGCCTTGTTGCGAACACAGACACACAGCCAGATCGCGATGGCAAGGCCAAGCAGAATCGAGATCGGCCGGACTATCGTCGCTGCACCAATGAGCAGTCCGCCGAGCATCGCCCATGCCAGGTTCTTGTACCCAACCACACACAGACAGATACCGCTCATGAGAATGGTGGTAAAGAGCGTTTCAGAAAGTACGGATTGAGATGCAAGAATATCCGCCGGATGCATGGCAACGATGACTGCTGCGGTCGTTGCTGCAAGGTTGTGTTTGAGTAGATGTCGCGCCAGGATGAACACGATCAGGACATTAAGTCCAGCCAGAAAACACTGGGCAGGAATTGCAGCGGGGGTGGATAATCCCAACCATTCGAAGATGGACAGGAAGATCGGGTAACCGGGCGTGCGGAAGACTTCCGGATACATCTGCTGCTTGTTGAGTGGCTCAAGTTCACCGCGTTGTTTACGCAGTTGGAACAGGGGGATGTGTACCACGCCTGAGTCTTCCGGACCGCGTGCAAAGCTGCCAAACTCTTTGAGCGTCTGAGCCAGTTCGACATAACGGCGGGAGTCCGGTTCGTAGGCTTGCTTGAAATTGGTAGCAGGTCCGGTGGTGAAGATCAGCAGTCGGATCGCGATGGCAAAGATGATGATCCCCCAGAGAATCACGGAGTTAACGCCACTGGTTTGTGGCAACTCTTTGACCACGCCGGGGACGTGCTGCTTGCGTAACCCCAATGGATCGTCGGACACTTGAGCCTCGCTGCTGAGATTCAGATAGTTCATCATCTGCTCCGTCATGCTTTGACACGTTGCATGCTACAACACGTCCGATAGCCGAAACCGGAATACGCGTACAATTGGATTAATCGACATAATCGTACCCGGGCTTGAATGGCTGCCAATACCCAAAAGGGTTATCAGGCTGTGGTTAGAAGTTTGTGAATGATGTCTATTCGCCCGGTCATACAACGATTGGACAGGGCACTGATCATCTTTGCTGTGTGTAAGAGATGATCACTGAGATGTGTGGAGGTAAATGATCAAAACACCAATGAACAACAACCGCTGACCTGCATCCCAATGCTTTGATGCATCAGGCGAAATCAGCGGTGTGTCAAAGTTTTGTGATGTTGGTTTGCGCGTAGCAGTTCGTTGCAGTGGTATCCGATCAATCCCAGTTGCCATGCCGGAGATAACATCCAGCCGGACATTGGGCGGGGGGGAATTACCAGTTGCTGCGAACGGTGACGCTGCGACCGGCGCGGCGCTTGGCGTTGATGGTCTTGCGACCGTTCTTGGTCTTCATGCGGGCGCGGAAACCAAGTTTACGGGCACGCTTCACATGGCTGCGGCGCTTCTGATAATGCGTCGTCATGGCTGATAATCTCCGTCGTCAGGCTTGTCCTTAAGCCCTTACTTCATGTCAATGGTCACTGCCTGGTAGGCGGCGTTGTTCCGGTCATCAAGCACGCGTAACGTGATCACGTGCCGACCTTTGGATAGACCCGATATCATAAACGCTAAATCTTCCTTTGTCGAGTCGAAAATCTGATCTCGCGGTAAAATCGGCTTCCAATTGTTGTAAGCATCGACAGAATAATGTACTGCAGCAATGTTGGATAACGCGTCAGTCACACCGCCAACCAGCACCAGGCGCCCCTTGTTGATTTCACCCTTGAGATTTACAAAGACAGGCGGGGTGTTGTCAATGAGGATCGGGTCGCTGGTCCGCACAGCCTTGAGGGACGCGTTGGACGGGTTGTCCAGATCGTCGCTGGCAATCACACGCAGCAGGTAATGCCCATCGGGAGCCCGGATGGTGTCCCATTCAAAACGATTGCTTTGCAGGCGGTGACGTAACAGAATCCACCGACCACTGCCACCGATTTGATACTCAAGGCGGTACTGCAATTTGTCGTTGTTTGGATCACTGGCTTTCCAGGTGATCTTGAGTTTGCTTTCGTGTTCCGGCTCCTTGTTGGGGGCATTGGTGAATGTCGCAGGCGAAGCCGGTTTGGCGGCTGCACCGGACTTTTCATCCGCATAGGCAGCCGTCAACGACTCGACCTGTGGCCGGAGATTGGGCATCGCAAAATTGGTGGCGATGCGATCGATCACCGGCGTACTTTCGCCATCCCCCTTCAGTGTGATGCGGTACTGCAGATACCGCGCCGAAGGCGACTTGATTTCATAATCACGGGGAACCAGCGAGTTGTGTTTACTGTCCGGTTCAAACGTCACGGAATCAGACCATTCTGACCACGGCGGCTTGTCCGGGTCCTGCATGTTGCCACTGCGGGTTTGGATGACAATGGACGTGTTGTCCGGGATGTCCGAGACAAACTGGATATTGCCCCAGCGACTGATCTGGTTGGCATCGAGTACATCACTGGTAAACGAACCTTCTGGAGCATAACCCGATGACATGCTGATGATCTGCGCGGGATTGGCGGTGCCCAGAATCAACTTGCCATCTTTGCTGTGAAGCATGGCAGGAATCTGCTCGGGTTCGAGTTGGGCGACAATGGTCGTTTCCTCCGCAGCCGGATCGACCTGGAAGAGTTGGCCTTCATTACCGGTGGCTACGATGAGCTTGCCGTCATGAGCAATGAGCTTGAGGATCATGACCGATTCACGGAAGACTTCACTGACAAAGCCATGCTTGGAGATGCGGTATACCGCGTTGCCCTTGCCGACGACTTTGCGTTTGCGTACTGGTGTCCGGCGACCGGGTCCGCTGTTGGCTCGACCGGCTGCGGGGCGATTAAGTCCCGTGGGTTGACCTGCCTGCATGGGTGACATCTGCCCCTCATCACGTGCAGCGAGTAACTGTTCGCGGACCACTTCGCGCAGTGCATCACGTTGGGCGGGTGTCACCTTGATCACCGTCGGTTGCTTGGGTTGAGCGTCAGCAGACTTATCTTCGGTTGCTTTGGCAGTCGCCTGATCCTTGGTTTCCATGGGTGTTTCATGGTCCACCGCATCCTCAGCTTTGACTGCTTGCTCTTTGGCTTCACCACCTTCGGCAGGTTCAGGTGTCGGCGGATTGTGGGGCGGTTCGATGGGCTGCTTGGGAGTTGATGGCTGTGAAACCTTGGGGCGACCGACTTCCTTATTCGAAGCCTTGGACAAACGCCCGGGACGTGCCTGGTTGGCGTCCGCTGTGCCTGCATAGGTCGTGCCATCGGGCAACACCAGTAACGCACCGATTTCCGGTTGTTCAGCATCATAGAGAACAAACGCACTAACCTCGCCGGTCGCCTTTTCAGTGAAGCGATAGACCAGGCCATCCGTGTCCGTGCCAGCATAAATCCGACCGACCTTGTCTTGCCCAAGACACAGCAGGTTCGTCTGGCTTGCATCGTACAACTCGGTCACCGTCGGAGAATAGGTCACCACGATGGGTTCAACTTTTTCGCCTTGCTTCTGGGGCGCATCACCCATCGGCTTGGCAGACTCTTCATCGCTGTCTGATTCGCTGACCTGCACTTCAGACTTCTGGGGTTGTTCCTGGTCTGCTGTCTTTTCATCATCCTTCTTGGTTGATGGTTTGGAAGCAATGCGGTCGGCGGTGGCATCATCCACCGGCATGTCCGTCACCATGTCCGCAGTGGTCTTCTCTTCGATATCCGACGCGTCATGCACTTCAACCTGGATCGGATTTTCATCATCCGAATGGTCTTCGCTCATCTCCGATTCATCAGCTTTTTCAGACTCAACTTCAGGCTTGGGTTCAGCCATGACCGCTTCATCGCCACGCTTGGCATTAAGCGAGACTTTGAGCAGCTTGCCTTCGGTACCCGTTGCAAGAATCACGCTGTCGGGGCGGACAATCATGTCCCAGATGTATCGCACATCGGGAAGCTCGATGAGGGTTTTAATCTCACCTTCAGGAGTCAGGTAGGCCAACCGGCTGGGCGTGCCACTGATACCCAAAAGGAGATTGCCTTCAGCCAATTGATCCAACGTAAAGACCTGCTCGGTGGGTAACTCAGCGATGACATCGACTTTCTCACCTTTCTTGCGGATGATGGCAGACTGTGGTCCTGATGCAATGTAAATCGAACCGTCATCGGCTTCATGCATGTCGAAGATGACACTGCCCAGTTCGGGAATCTCATCCATCAAATCTGTTGCAGCAGCAAGTTTAATGTCACCGAGATTGGTAATCAGAACATTGTCGGTCACCCCTGATTCAAAGTCCGCCTCGGTGGTGTGTTCCCAGCGTTGCGGGTGAATCGCCATGGCGAGATTGACGGTCAAGCAGGTGATGATGAGCAGGATGAGTGTGCGTTTGATCATGGTGTTTATTTCAAATTTTAAAATTCTGATCTCTGTTATTCGTAAGCTTGTTTATAAACGCGAAGGTGCGAAGGACACAAAGGTCGCGAAGGTCAAGGCATATCATTTTGATTTAAGACGCAATCTGAAATCATGCCTGTTACTTCAAAAAGTAATATCTCAATTTGCCTTTCTTCGTGTCCTTCGTGATCTTCGCGTCTTCGTGTTAAAAACATAACGCTACTTAATTTCAATTTGCTTCCGAACTTTCTTCAGCCAGGTTGGATCGGATGCCGACGGTGAACATCACGTTGGTACGAATGACCAGGCCGGCATCAATACTTTTTTCGATCCATTGAGCATACGGCGTTGCTGTCGTTGATGTCGGGTTGGTGATCAATGCGACGCGCGAGGAGGGGAGTTGTGGCAGTTCATTCTGGCCGACTGCCAACCCTTTTTCCTTGGTCTGCATGAGCACATACACGCGATCATCGATACCTTCATTGATCATCCGCAGGGCTTCAAATAATTGGTCCGTATTGGTGGCCTGCGTGCGATGTGGACGGCTTCCAAGCATCATGGCTGCATAGGTCCGCGAACCGACAATCAGTAACTGGTAATCACCGTCAGGCGTGTTGGTGGGGATCGGCAGCGTGGTCCGGAACTTCTGCTGCGGCTTGGCGAACGGCAGGATCGTAAAGTTGATACCCAACTCTCCGCCGGGTGCAATCTCGGTTTGATCCAGTGAGGCTTTGATGATCGAACCAATCTTGAGCGTCGGTTCAACTGTCAGTTCGACATCCATGCTTTTAAGTGGGATGGATTCAAAGGCATTGTTGGCCATCAGCGAAATCGGGGGCAGCATTGAAACGAGCATCTCCATCGGGGCGCCGCCGGGGATGATGCGCTGGATATTCAGTGACTGATCATTCTCAAAGGTGATCTTGGATTTGAGATACACCGTGTTGTACTGTGGTGCACCGGAGATCGCATTCAAACTGATGATCGGGAGAATGCCCGAAAGTAACGGCGTGTACTGCGGATCACGGGCAACCTGATACGTGAACGACTTGGCCGGTTGCTGATATTGCTTGACCTTGACGGTGACGGTGGCGGAGTTGTAATGATGTTCGGGGACCGCAATGACGGCTGCGTTTTCATCGCGGATCATGGTGCCTGTGATGCGGGCACTGCCACCGAGTTTGAAGCTGATATCGTTGGAGGGCATGACCAGGTGAATGAAGCCGGTGCCGACGGGCAGGTTGATCGTGCCGATGCCTTGCTTGCCGTCGTTACTCATGGCATGTCCAAAGCCCAGGATGGTCCCGTCGGTGAGCACATCGGTGACCGTGCCGGTGGCAGCCATGTCGGTATCCCCCCAGGCCAGTGGGACCGACAGTGACGAACCGGGCATGAGTTTGAGTTCATCAGGTTTGACCCATGCCGGAAGGTTGCCGTTGGTGGCACCGGCAGGCGCATCGACAGGGTGAATCCCCAAGGGTTCAAACAGCGGGGCGATCAACTCGGTGAAACCAGCAGGGGCAGCGGTGATGGCCATCGGTGAGAGCATGGACTGTTTGACGGTTGAGGCGTCAATGCCGTGCTGCTGGGGTGTGATGATGGTTGCCTGCTGCGTTTGATCTTGACTGGTCTTGGGACCCGCTGCCAATTGTTCGTAAGCACGCAGGAGTTTGATCTGAGACTCGGGCAGATTCTGCATGGTTGCCAACGCCGTGAGTGTCTGGATCATCTGTTTGGCGGACTGCGGGTTACCTGCTTTGGCGGACTGCTTGATTTCCTTGAGTGATTCGGTTTGAGCGCGCTTGGCGGTGTCGCGCATCAGTTCAATGGGTTTAACGCCGACGAAACAGTCCTTCGTGCGACCATAGCCAAAGGCAAAGGCGCCGATGAGTAGACCATTTTTCCCGGGGATGCGCTCAGCTTCGGGAAGGTCCGTGGGCCAGAGATAAATCGGTGAACCACTCATCCCCTGGACGACACCGTTTAGCTGCATCCGGTCATCCGGGCAGCGGACCCAGATCGTCCCGACACCGGGCGCGATGCCGTAGTTGGCACTGATGACTTCGACCGCAAAGGGTTCGATTTTTGTGCCATGGAACACCGATAAGCCATAGCCTGTCATGCCCGGCCGGACTTTGTCCATGGTGAGAATGGGCTGGTTTTTCTCAGGGACATAGGCTTGTGGAGAGGGAGTTTGACCGGTCACAAATTGCCCGCCCAGCAACAGTGAAAGGATGCAAACGTACATGAGGGAAAACGGATGTCGTTTCATTAGTTGAAGCGTAATCTGTTAAGGCGTGATTGACAAGCGATCCTGACATGGGGATACTCAAACTTGTACAAGTTGGCGATCCTTGAGATTGGCCAATTTGTGAGATGTTCCTGGAGTTCTCCAGGTGTTTTCCTGCGAAGTTGTGTTGGGAAACCGCCCGGATACCTCCCGGCCCTGGTGTGTGAACACAGTTTTGTCGCTGTGTCACGTTTTGATGGGCAGGATTGCCATGACGATCCTGCTGCGAACCCGCCCCAGAGAGTACGGAAAGCGACCCGCTACAAGGTATCATGCAAGAACTAGAACAAGCACAGAAAGCCCTCGGCTACGAATTCAAGAATCCTGAGATTCTCCGTGAATCCCTCACCCATGCTTCGGTGACGGACAATCGACTTAACAGCAATGAACGCCTTGAGTTTCTCGGCGATGCCATTCTCGGCTATGTCATCTGCGAGTATCTCTACGAGAAATTCCCCGAAGAACTCGAAGGTGAACTGACCAAGATCAAATCCGCAGTGGTCAGCCGCCGCATCTGCGCCAAGATCAGTGCAAAGCTTAATCTTGGTGAATGCCTCGTCGTCGGCAAAGGCATGACCGGCCGATCCGCCTTGCCCCAGAGTATTCTTGCGGGTGTATACGAATCGGTGATTGCTGCGATTTACATCGACGGTGGTATGGAGCCTGCCCGCGCGTTTATCCTCAAGCACATGGTCAAACGCATCGACGAAGCTGCAACGTCCAACCATCAGCAGAATTTCAAGAGTGCGTTGCAACATTATGCTCAGCGTGCACTCCCCAGCAATCCGACTTATCTCCTGCTCGACGAAAAGGGCCCGGATCACAGCAAGTGTTTTGAAGTCTGCGTGGAGATTGATGGCCGCCGTTTCGAATCCGCCTGGGCCAACTCCAAGAAGGAAGCCGAACAGTCCGCTGCCAAAGCAGCACTGATGCAACTGGGCATGCTCGAAGAAGACGAAGACGGCGTACTCATGCTCAAAGACGAACCGGAAGAAGCAGGTTCGGGGATTTGAATCTTACGGGGATGTTATGGCAATTTATAACACCGGATCGGATGCAGCGAACACTGCAGTCAGAGCATTCTTGACGCAAGTTGGCGAACATTATCTTGGATCAAAATTTAATACCGCAAGTGGCAAAGGAAAAGCAATTTGGCTTTCAATACGTGACGAAGTTTTTGAAGGCAAGTGTGCTTATTGTGGTACGTCGTCAGCTACACTTCAAATTGAGCATCTCATGATGTTTAATCGAGCTGAGTACGGACTACATCATCCTGGCAATATTGTTCCCTGTTGTAAACTATGCAATAAGCGGAACAAGAATCTACATGGTGAGTACCTGAGTTGGAAGGACCATTTACATGTTATCTGCGAAAAACAAGATGCTTTAGAACAATTTCAGATACGAAAAAAGCGAATAGAAGAGCATATATCAAATTTTGACTATCCCAATTTAAATGACAACGAACGTCATGCTATTCGTGTTATAGCAAATAGCCTTTATGAGAATATCAAGGCTGAGTTAGAAAAATCAAAATCGATGTACAAGCAGTTGGATAGTGCTTTTGTACGTCAATCAGATACTGTTTAATCAATCCTCATGCGGTTCGACCTGCGTTAACACCGCTTTGAGATAGTCGGTGAGATAGCGGTCGATGAAGGTGTCGAGCGCCTCGATGGTCAGGTCGTGATCCATGCCCCAGATGCAGGCACGCAGGTCCACGAAGTCGGGATCGAGTTGGATGATCTTTCGACCGTCCTGAATCAAAGCAGGCGTCAAACGTTGCGTGAGATACGCGGATAAACCGTTGACACCGGGGCCGCCGATGCTGATGGTGGGGCGGCTGTGTAAGTGCTGTTGATTGATGTACCAGATGTCAGAGCAGACGACCGGGAAAATATCGCCGGTGATCACGTCAGCATTGTCATCAAGCCATTGGAGTATCTGATCCTGCAAGTCATAAGCAAGCGGGCGGTCTGCAATCTCAGCACGCAGATGCGCACCGGTGACGATTAACAGCATGTTCTCCGCGTCAGGTTGCGGGACGCCTTGCTGCTCGTCATCTTGCTGTTCAGGGATGTGTTCTTCTTGTTCTTCTGACATGACATTATCATAACGCATCTGCGCATGTGTACATGGGTTTGATGGCGAATCAGTAAATAAATGTGGCGTCAGACTGACACGCTAAACCGCAAGCGGTTTTATCACATCCCACCCATCAACACAGCCAGCAAACCCTTCTGGGCATGCAGTCGGTTATGGGCTTCGGGGAAGACGCGACTTTGCGGGCCGTCGATGACATCATCACTGATTTCCCAACCACGATGGGCAGGCAGACAGTGAAGTACGATGGCATGCTTGGGGGCGTTGTCGAGCATCGCTTGATTGACTTGGAAACCTTCAAACGCCAGCTTGCGTTTTTCCATTTCCTTTTCCTGTCCCATGCTCACCCAGGTGTCGGTGTAGATGACATCCGCATCGTGGACCGCCTGCATGGGATCGGAAGTCAGTTCAAAATCCATGTCGGGCAGTTGGCTCATGATGCGATCGACGAAGCTCGAATCCAGTTCGTAACCGGGGGGCGATGCGATGACAAAGCGCATGCCGAGTTTGCCACAAATCGTTGCAAGAGACAATGCGACATTGTTACCGTCACCGATGTAGGTGATGGTGCGTTTGTTCAGATCTTCACGACCAAATTCATCAATGATGGTCATCACATCCGCCAACGCCTGGCAGGGGTGTGAATAATCCGAAAGTGCGTTGATGATGGGAATTTCGCTGTGTTTTGCGAGGTTGGTCAGGACGCTGTGTTCAAAGACGCGAGCAGCTAAACCGTGGACCATGCCGTTGAGAACTTTGATGACATCGTGTTCGGATTCACGTACGCCGATACCTGCATCATCATTGGTGAGAACGATGGATTTACCACCGAGTTCAAACATGGCCTGCTGGAAGCTGACGCGGGTACGCAGTGACGGTTTGGCGAAATAGACCGCCAGTGTTTTACCGTCGAGGACGGGTGCATTGGCTTTACCGTTGTTGCGTTGTTCGCGGAGTTCAAAAGCGACATCAAGGATGTGATTGATCTCTTGCGTGGAGGTTTCATGAATGGAAATGAAATGCTTCATGGTCAGGGCCACTTTCCCAGTCGGATACTTGTGCGGGACAAATCTTAGAGAACGATTTCGGTGCCGATGCCGGTGTTGGTGTAAATTTCCAACAACAGAGAGTGTTCAATTCGGCCATCGACGATATGGACTTTACTCACGCCTGCCTGCAAAGCCGTGAAGCTGGCTTCGACTTTGGGCAGCATGCCTGAAGCGATGATGCCGTCAGCGATGAGTTTTTCGATTTCCTGTTTGGTCAGATGTGTTGCCAACGTGTCGTCAGTTTCACCGGTACGGATGCCGTGCGTATCAGAAACCAGAATCAGCTTCTCTGACTTCACGGCAGCAGCAACATGACCGGCAACGCTGTCTGCATTGACGTTGAGCTTGCCACCTGCCTGATCACGGGCAATGGGGGCAATCACAGGAATCACGTCAGCTTGGACCAACGCGTTAAGCAGTTCGCCGTTGACCCACTCCACGTCACCGACAAAACCGATGTCGACTTTGCGTGGTGTTTCTTCGCCGTCTTCCTGGACCTGCAAAAACATACGCTTGGCAAAGACGACGCAACTGCCAAGGCTATGCACCCCCATGGCTTTGTAGCCCTGATCAGCAATATGATCGATGATGCCCTTGTTGACTTCGTTGACCAGCACATGCTCAGCGATGGCGAGGGTGCGCTGATCGGTATAGCGTCGGCCCTGGACGAACTGCGCTTCGAGACCGGCTTTCTGCATCGCAGCGGTGATGCTCTTACCACCACCATGAACGATGATGGGCTTCATGCCCACAGCTTTGAGGAAACAGATATCACCGATGAGTTTGCCGAACGCTTCAGGTTCATCCATGATCGAACCACCGACTTTGACCACAACGGTGCTGCCGGCAAATTGACGGATATAGCCATGTGCCTCGACGAGGGCGGCTGCTTTACTGATTGCTTCGTCCATGGGACGACTCCGATTACAAGTACGTTTTATCAAATACAAATCATTTCCCGCCCAACAGGTTCTGATGGGGGAAACGTGCCATCTTAATCGGGTTATCAACACTTGGCAATATAAGTTTTACGTCAATATGTCTGGCCAGGTTTGAGAGTCAGTCTTATGGCTGCAGCGCAGCGACACAGAGACATGTTCGTGTTCAATGATGTTGCTTCAAAGCCACGAAACAACACCGATGTTGCGTCCGTGCAACACTTTTTTATCACACCTTGATTTCTGCTTTTTTCTTGAAGTCTTTTAGCCATATCGCTTTAAGCTAAAAATGGTGTTTTGGCATGCAGGTTGCTTTTCTCTAGGCAGAGACACGAAGACGCATTAGTATCAGATCAGGGAAAAGTTAGATGCAAAATGTTCTGTCATTGACCGTGCGGTATCACCGCTGGATCGCTGCTGTCATTGCTGTGGCCGGGTTTGGGATTCTCTACCTGGCTGCCAAGCTCTTTGCCGGTGATCTGGATATTGCCTTTCTCACCGACCATCAGGTCCGCGTGATCTGTCACTTCTCCGGCTATGGTTGTCTGGCTGTCTTTGTGCACGCTGCTTTGCGTCGCAACATCTGGCTAAGCTGGACGATTGCTTTGGCGTTGGCGTGGGGTGAAGAGTTCCACCAGATTTTCGTCCCCGGCCGGTACTTCACGCTTGATGACCTGTTGGTGAATTTTCTGGGTGTCTCCATCTTCCTGCTGCTGGCTCACAAGCTGCGTCTGATTCAGCGTGTGGGGCGTTTGGTTGGCAGCTTCAAAGTCCAACATGCTGCTACCGCCTGAGTACATGTCTGTATTTGGATGAATCAACATAAAAATCATGACGGATACAACGCCCAATAACCGCGCTTTGTGTTAACATGTCAACAGGGAAAAACTGGAGACACATTAGATGCGCGAAAAAATCATGACGCTGACGGTTTGTATTACGCTGGTCTATTGGTTGGGGGGCCTGGCAGGCTGTGCGACTTCGCCGCGTGATGCTCAGAACGAAGAGATGCTCAAGGAAGACAAGTCGATCTTCGACGTGACGCCGCCGGACGCTGGGGGCAATCAATTCCAGACGCAATCTCATCCTCATGTCAATGTGATGCTCGCTGCCATGCAGTCTGCTGAACAGGTGACCGAAATGGTCGATGTTCCGACTGAGATTGCAACGGCACCGGCTGCACCGGTCAACGATACCGGCAAATCCGTCACCGGCATTGATCGGGGTAACTGGCAAAAGATTGATGTCAGTCCGCGGTATGGCACGGTCAAGCATGGCGCGACCTACTTTGCCGATCAACCCGGTCGCGTTTACACGCACACCACAGTGAATCTGGATGAAGGCAACGAGGCTGCCATGGAAGCCGCGTTGGATGACAACACACGTCACACCTTCAAACCCCGTGAATGGAAGTCCACGTTGATCCAGCCACTGAAGTTCTGCTGGGACCTGTTTACGCTGCCCTACAACGCCACGGTGAAAGAACCGTTCTGGCAAGATCCGTATGCCGATCAGGCATCAGACGATGCAGCCATGGACGAAGCCGTTGCAGAGGAACCTGTGACGGAATCAGAGACTGTTGCAGAGTAAAATAGATCACTTGCAGAATTCTTTCTCAAGCGTCTTCCATTTTTCATCTGTCATTTCCCAGTGACAATAAACCGAGATGCCGCGATAGTTGGCACGTTGCATGTCATTCAAATCCGCCAAACCGGCATGAATGCCACGTAATGCGTGATGCAGATTTTCGACATCCGGATCATGCCAGGGGACACCTGCATCGTCATAGGCAGGTAAGCCCAGCAGCGTTGGTGTCGGCGCACCCCATGTTAAAACTTCCCTGGTCCATTGACGCATGAGAAGTTCGTAGGGTTTGGCATATTTGATGCTGGTGTCATACATCATGACCACCATCTGATCCGCTCGGCTGGCGACTTGTTGGTAGTACGTTTGATCCCAATGCACTTCCGGCGCCGGTTGCCAACGGGTCGGTGGGGGATAGGCCGCGATGGAGAGGATTTTGTTTTCAGGCATCGCCTTATTGAGTTCATCCAGCAGGTTCAGCAGATCACGATTGCCGTTGGGCCACGGCTCGATATTCAATTGGATCCCATCAAGCTGTGGGTGTTCTGCCAGTCGCGTGACAATGCTTTGGACGAAGTGATCACGCCATGATTTCTGTGCCGGGAAGCAATGCTTCTGATACACACCACCAACCCATGGCAGAACGCAAAGCCCATTGGCCTTGGCAAGACCGAGAAATAATTGGCTTTGCTCGTGATCCATCCCGGGTAAGTCTCCGCCGGGCGTCGTCGGACACAAATGCGGGAAGATGTCGGTGATGTGATACTGTTGCAATGGTTTGAGTAGCTTGAAAAACGCATCACTGCCACGGTAGTCTTTGAGTTGATCCTGCTTGTTATATTTCTCAAACCACGCATCGTCCCCCAGATACCCATGTCCAATCCAGATGCCGTTTTGTTTGAGATCAAAGCGCCCGTCATTGACACGTTTACCCGGATGCCAAAGCAGATAACCGATCACCGGCAAGAGCACGATGGGGAGATACACAAACAACAGACGTCGGCGGAGAGGAGTTTTGATCAACCAATTTGTTGAACTGATTTGTGTTGGATCAATGTTTGGCAATTTGAATCCCCCACGGTAAAGATCAGAGGAAAATATCCGGATGTTCACATCTTACCCAACTTCGCATCGCCTGTCGGAATTTGGTAATCTGATGGGATGCAAGTGATTTTACCTCCACCAGACAATCACCCCCAGGAACTCGCTGGGGCGTTGGCTGAAGCTTCCGACGCATTGAAGCTGGGCAAACTCGTGGCATTTCCCACGGAGACCGTCTATGGCGTTGGGGCAGTGGCCACGCACGATCAAGGCTACGAGAAGCTGGTCGCACTCAAGAGTCGGCCCGGCTCGGTGCCCTTTGCCATCCATATGGGTTCGCCCGATGAGGCAGGGCGTTATGTCGATCTTTCGAGCCCGATGTTAAAGCGCCTGATCCGTCGCGTGTTTCCCGGGCCGGTGACGTTGGTGCTGGCGGTCAGTGACGAGACGATCAAGGCCAAGTGCGAACAGATCGGCTTACCGATCGAACTGGCGGACCGCATTTATCACAACAACACCGTGGGACTTCGCTGCCCGGATCACCCGGCAGCCAACATCCTGCTTCACCACGCCAACGCCGGTGGGCCGGTCCTGGCATCATCTGCCAATCTCCGTGGCCATGAGCCGCCCAAGAATGCCGACGACGTGTTGGCATCGCTGGGTGACACCCCGGAAGTCGAAATTCTGATCGATGGTGGTCAATGCACCTTCTCAAGACCGTCGACGGTGGTGCGTGTGACAGAAAATCCCAACGGCTCAGCCGACTTCCTGGTTGAGCGTGAAGGGGTGTTCGATGAACCGACGATCCGCCGGATGCTCCAGTGGACGGTGCTGCTTGTTTGCAGTGGCAATACATGTCGGTCTCCTATGGCTGAAGTGCTTGCCCGAAAGGAGCTTGCAGAAGCCAGGGATATCCCCATGGACAAGCTCGCTGACGCCGGGATACGCGTGCTCTCAGCGGGGACATCAGCCATGTCCGGGATGCCTGCCACCGAGCAGGCCCAGCAGGTGATGGCCAACATGGGACTGGATTTAAGCACGCATCGATCAAGAAGTTTGTCCGCGGAGATGATTCGTGACGCAGACGTGGTATATTGCATGACCGAGTCGCACCGCCAGGGGGTTTTGAGCCTGGCGCCGGATGCGGGTTACAAAGTGGAGTTACTCGACAGCGCTGGTGATATCAGCGATCCGTTCGGCTCGGATGTGACAAATTATGCGCGGTGTGCGGAAGTGATTCGCCGCCGTCTGGCGCAACGCCTCAAGGAGCAGCAGGTATGAAAATCGCAGTGGGTGCAGATCATCGGGCCACCGAAGTCGTGACGCAGGTAATTCAGAGTCTCAAAGCGGCCGGTCACGAAGTCGAGCATATAGGTGCGAACTGTGATACGAGCAATGGTAACGGCAATAGCTGTGACTATCCCGACCAGGCTTATCCTGTCGCCAAAGCCGTTGCCGATGGCAAAGTCGATGGCGGTATCCTGCTTTGCGGGACAGGCATCGGCATGAGCATCGCCGCCAACAAGGTGCCGGGTATCCGTGCTGCCTTGGTTCATGATGAGATCGGCGCTCGCGTCTGCCGTCAGCACAACAATGCCAACGTGCTTTGCCTATCCGCCGACATGCTGGGCATGCGCATCATCGAGCAGATCATCGACGCCTGGATCAACACACCGTTTGATGGTGGCCGTCACGCCCGTCGTCTGGCCAAGATCACGGCCATCGAGCAGGGCAAGGAACCGTCAACCGTCACCGATGCTGACGTTTCTGCCTGATCGTTTGGCAACGTTGGTTAGACACATCTGATTCGACACTCCGACATCATGTCAGGACGCACACACGGGGGACGAGCAAACCATGACACAACCCCACAGGCCGGTACGCGTGGATCAAGTGGCCTGGGCGCAACTGCTGCCCTGGCTGGCGATCTTCAAAACCTTTCGCATGGCCATCCGCCCGAGCAAAATCGGTGTGGCATTGGTCATGCTCATTCTCATCTTCGTCCTGGGACATGGTCTTGATGTCGTCTGGGGGCCACAGGTTTACCGTGGCGAAGTCTCGGCGTTCGGAACGAAGCGTCCGGCTGAGTTTAATGACTGGCGTATGGAGCGTGAACGTCAGATTGAGCTTGCCCTACGCGAACTCATCCAATCCGCGTCCTACGCCGAGTCTGATGTGACAGCAAGTGACATTCTCCCAAAGCCAAACCGCTATCAACTCACCCGTGACAGACTTGAAGAACACTTTGCCAACAAGCTTAAACGCATTGATGAAGTCGCAGCAGAACGTCTTGCCAACGGTTCGGATGAAAGTGATGTCCAAAAGCAGAAAGACCGCAATCTTGAGTCATTGAATCGTGAACGCCTCAAGGCCATGGGCCTGCTTAATGCACTGCAACCCATCGGGATTTTCCGCGCGACGTTTGAGTACAAGTTCAATGCCTTTGACCGACTGGTCCAATCTGCGATCAGTTTACGTTTTGGGTTCAGCCAGATTCTTGCTGGTCAGGATACCGATCCCAACACCGTGGTCGGCTCGCTACGGTCGATGATCTACATCCTCCCGAGTTGGTTGTACAAGACCCATCCGGGTTTCCTGGCATTGCTCTCAGCGTGCGTACTCCTGATGATGGCGTTTTTCGGTGGGGCGTTGGCAAGACTGGCAGCACTCGATGCCACCGGCTCGTCACATGTGCCGATGATGTCGGCATTCAGCTTTGTCTGTAAACGCTATGTCTGGTTTGTCCTCACACCGTTGATGCCGGTGATCATGATTACCGTGCTTGGCGGCATGCTTGCACTGGGCGGACTCGTGTTCTTCAACGTTCCCGTCCTGGACATGCTTGGCGGACTGCTGTTTTTCATCGCAATGGGACTTGGCTTTGCAATCGCCATCCTATTGATTTTTACGCTAGCAACTTACCCGCTGTTCTATCCCGCTTTGGTGATGGAAGGCACGGACAGTTTTGATGCCGTCTCCCGCAGCTTCGGTTATCTCGTCGCCCGACCCTGGCATTGGTTTTTCTACTCCATTCTCGCATTGGTCTACGGTGCGGTCGGATACCTGTTTTTGGGTGCGGTGATTTATCTGACGTTAAGTGTGACCCATGCCTGTATCGACATGGGCGTCGTGACGCAGATGGCGGATGAAACCTCACGCTGGCATGCTCTCATGCCTCAACCGCGACTTGGCCAACTGCTTTACACTTTCGACTGGAATGCTGGCCTGGGCTTCACCGGCAAGGTTACCGCAGGCATGATCTGGGTCTGGAGTTTCTTCCTGACGTCCATCATCGGTGCCTACACGGTGAGTTACTTCTACTGCTCCAACACCGTCATCTACCAACTGCTCCGTCAGTCGTCGGAACAGACCCGCATGGATGAAATCGTGGCAGAAGCGACCGACGAAAAACCCGTTCAACCACAGACGCCCGACAAAGTTGAAAAGTCAGCTGAACCGACCAATGAAAATCCGGATGCGCCCCCGGATGCGCCCCAAAGCTAACCGCTTGCGGTTTAGCGCTCCAGAAAACGCACTGATAAAAGTTTTGATCGAATCTTGCCAGACGCGCTAAACCGCAAGCGGTTCAGATTCGAACGAAATCCGAAATCCGAAATCCACCTGTCTTGTTCCTGATGTCCACTGTCACTAGTATGGTTTGATGATGTTACGTTCTTTGTTTTTATTGTTCTGTTCACTGGTGCTGTTGACCGGTTGCGGTGATCATTCTGATTCATCCCAATCTCAATCTGCAACACCGCGATACGTCACCCTTGCCCCAGCCATGAGCCAGATTCTCATCGACATGGGACAGCAGAAAAACATTGTCGGTATTGCTCAGTTCGACATGACTGCTGCGCGTGACTTACCCGTGGTTGGCAACTATCTGGACATCCACACCGAAAAACTCCTCAAACTCAAACCGACCCACGTGCTGATGATGACCGGCAAGAACGGCGTGCCCGAGAGTCTGAAGCAACTTGCAGACGAATTTGATTTCAAACTCCTTGCCTACGATTATCCAGAGTCGATATTTGATCTGACTCAGATCATCACGCACATGGGTGTAAAACTGGATATGGAGACTCAGGCGTTTGATGCTGCATCACACATGCACGAGGAGTTAACGAAACTCACGCTCAGCGTCATGTCCCTTCCTTCGAAAATGGTTTTGCCAATCATCGGCACGGACCCGATCATGGCTAGTGGTTCAGGAACCGTCATCAATGAACTGATTACCAAACTCGGTTGCACCAACGTCGCAGCATCATCACCCGTCAGTGCTCCGACCTACGACCGAGAAAAACTGGTGACGCTGAACCCGGATGTGATCCTGCTATTGATGCCTGATGCGCCAGCATTAGAAAATGGCATGGACGATCCGCGGTTGACAGCGTTTGAGGATTTGCCCATCAAAGCGGTGAAAAACAAGCGTATTTACCTGATCAACGATCCGCTGACCTTTTTGCCAGCGACATCGTTACCCCGCATTGCCAAGCAAATGGCACTTGCGATCCACCCCCAATTGTCCGACACTGCTGCCGATGGCAAATGACACGCATGCTTTTCGATTCGGCTGGTTTTGGATCGGCCTGATGCTGCTTCTACTGATCGGCATATTTGTCTTCCGGCTGGCGCTGGGCAGTAGTGGCATCGGTTGGCCCGATGGTGAATTTGCATCACACTTTTTACAACTCCGATCCCTGCGTGGTGTCGAAGCTGTTTGCGTTGGCGCAGCATTGGCGGTCGGTGGCGTGGCACTTCAGGTGCTATTACGAAACCCGTTGGCTGAGCCCTACATCCTTGGACTCTCAAGCGGTGCAGCTGTCGGCGTGATGGCGCAACTGCTTCTGGTGCACTCGGGCCTGAGTCTCGGTTTGGCAATCCAATCCTCCGCGTTAGCCAATCATGGTGGGGCGTTGATGGGTTCGCTGCTGAGCCTGGTCATCGTCTACCTGCTTGGTCAACGCAAGGGCGTGATCGACCCCCTGGGCTTGCTACTTGTCGGTGTGATCCTCTCAGCGATCAACGGTTCGATCATCATGCTCATCAACTACATCCCCGGCTCGACCGGACTCCGCGAAGACATGGCGCGTTGGATGATGGGGTACCTTCACGAATCCCTGCCAAGCTCAACCGTCTGGACGATCTGCATCATCACCGGCATCGGGATTGCGGTCCTTTGGAAATTTGCTGCCGACATGGATGCTGCCACCTTCCCCTCGGATGAAGCACACAGCTTGGGCGTCCGACTCAAACGGCTGCGTATCATACTGTTTCTGATATCAGGCGTCCTGGCATCCGGCGCCGTGGTCCTCGCTGGTCCCATTGCATTCGTCGGCCTGGTCTGCCCGCATGTCGCCCGTCTGCTCGTAGGGCCGACACATCTGCGTGTGATCCCTGCATCGGCGTTGTGTGGCGCGATTCTCATACTGATTGCAGACTGTTTCAGCACATGGATCGACATTCTCACCAACCGCGGTCGATTACCCATCGGCATCTTCACTGCCGTCATCGGGGGCATCAGCTTCCTCTGGCTCCTTCGACCCCAACTCGGTCGCAACAGCAGTTAAAAACCGGTAAGATACCCGCGTCTGATCGCTTAGGGTGATCAGAAATGAACCACAGATGAATACAGAAAAACACAGATGTTAATCAACACCTGTCCTTGTTTTCTGTCTTTGTCTGTGTCCATCTGTGTTTATCTGTGGTTACATGTCTTAAAAACCACAGACCGGAAAAAGGATCAATGCCTGATGCATTTTGCTGACCGACTGCTCGATACGATTACCCGTAAAGGTTCACCTGTTTGCGTGGGCATTGACCCGGTGTTGGAGAAGCTGCCCCGTGAACTCCAGCCGTCGACCAATGGTTCGGATGAAGTGAATATCAACGAAGCAGTTGCAGCGATTACCAGTTGGACACGCGACGTCTTGGACGCGGTCGTCGATCATGTACCGGTCGTCAAGTTCCAGTCCGCCTGTTTTGAACGCTATCTCTGGCACGGCGTCGAAGCCCTGCATCGCTTGATCCACCTGGCACACGAAATGGGACTCGTCGTCATCTGTGATGCCAAACGCGGTGACATCGGCATCAGTTCCTCTCACTATGCAGCAGGCAATCTCGCAGACAGCCAACTTCAGGGCGCAGGCACACTCAAAGGTGCGGACTCATTGACCGTCAACGGCTACATGGGGCATGACTGTCTTCAGCCGTTTATCGATGTTGCCATCCCACAGAAAAAGGGCTTGTTCAGTTTGGTCCGTACCTCCAATCCTGGTGGTGACCGCATCCAAACCCTCAAGCTTGCTGACGGCCGTCAAATGGTTGATGAGATGGCAACCTTCATCGCTGAACTCGGTGAGCAGTCCGTCGGAGACTGTGGCTACAGCCTGCTTGGTGCCGTGGTCGGTGCAACCAAAGTCGAAGACATCGCCCGTTTGCGTGGACTGATGCCGCAGCAAATCTTCCTCGTTCCCGGCTACGGAGCCCAGGGCGGCGGAGCCGAAGACGTCAAAGCCAGCTTCAAGGAAGACGGCACCGGCGCGATCATCACCGCCAGCCGATCGGTGATTTATGCTCACACCCGTTTACCCGACATGCACTGGAAAGACGCCGTCGCCCAGGGCGCCCGCGAACTCAATACTGAGATTCGTGAGATATTGGGGTAATGTCTTGGCGAGAGTTGGATCGTGTCGATCCAGTGTCTTATTTCAAGGCAGTTTTTTTTACCGCAGAGACACAGAGGACGCAGAGTTAAGAGAGAGTAATTTCTTTGATGTCTTATTTCATGTGAGCTACGTCGTGCTAACGCGTGGTTGTTTTATTGCTTTTCAATTCTGCGATTAATTGATCCTTGCGTAGCAGATTTGCATCGCGACTTGTCATACAATGATTGCATTAAATACATCTCTATTTCAAAGGGGGAATCTCCATGGGTTTATTCGAATTTATGTTTCCGGAACAAGCGCAGGCAGAACATCTACGCGCAATGCGAGAACTACAGCAGGATAAACAATGGCAACACAAACGCGAGCAACGTGCGGAAATGGCTTCGACGCATGCTCTGAAAATGCGTATTGATGAACTTGAGAAAGATCTTGGGTTTACAGTGCTTGTGTTGGCAAGTCTTCTATCTACACTTGATGAAAAGTCAGTACTCAAACGTAAAGATGTTGAAAAAGAACTTCGTGAACTTGATCTGATAGATGGCAAAGATGATAACAAGATCAGCACGGCGATTCTCAAACACTACTTCCGAAAACAGGATTGACTGTTACCGATAAACATCGAAAATGGGTTTGTTCATCCAATCCATCCGGGAACATCACAGTGAAAAAACTTCTCACCACACTGTATTGGGGCATTCAAATCAACGCGGTCATCTGGTTGATTGTCGTAGCGCAATGTATTTCTGAATATCCATTGACAATCATTGGCTTGATTGTTGCCGCAGTGCTTGAACATCTTGCTGTCAAACGACTCGGCCCGGAACTTAAGCGCATGCCGGATGATGTGTGAAATATATTTGAACTTCGCTCAATCCCGCGGTGACATACCAGTTCGCCTGCGTTGAAACATCAAAGAAAAACTCTCTTAACTCTGAGTCCTCTGCGCCTCAGCGGTGAAAAATGTTTTGTGGATGTCTTTCGAAATCAACCCTTTTCTCGTTCGAGTTTCCAGCGGATGGCGTGGTGTGTCACTTCGTTGCTGGAGTCGAAATTGAGTTTGGTTTTGATGTGGTCGCGGTAGGTGTCGATGGTTTTAATACTCAGCGATAAACGCTCTGCAATTTCGCGACTCGCCAACCCATCGCCCAGTAACTCGAAGACTTCCAACTCGCGGTCAGAGAGTGCTTGAATCGGATCGTCGGTCTGCTTGTCATCAGGTTGAAGGGCGCGTTGCAGAACCGTGGAAGCCAGGTCCGGGCAGATGTAGATATGCCCCATGAGGACACTTTGGACCGCATCGATGATTTGGTCTGGAGGCTGTTCTTTACACAGATAGCCTTGGGCGCCAGCACGAATGGCACGTTGAGCATACATCGCGTCATGGTGCATGGAAGCAACCAGAATTTTTGTCTCCGGGCGCATGGTATGGAGATCTTTGATTAACTCCAACCCGCTGCCATCAGCCAATGTGATATCCACGATGACCAGGTCCACCTCATTTTTCTGAAGACCAGCTAACGCATCGCAGACACCATCGGCTTCGCCGGCAATGGTGAATTGACCTTTCTGGCTGAGCATCTGCGCAAGTCCACGACGGATGACGGGGTGATCATCGACCAGGAAAATGCGCGTGTTACCAGCCACAGCTTTTTGAGTTTTTCGTGATGTCGCTTTGGCCATAATCCAAACACCTTCAGGATGATTGTCATCAATTCAACCGATCGAACAACTTTTATCTTGCATCATGCAATAACGGATCGGTTCGGAAGTGACAACAGTTTGCCAAACAAGATTGTAGCAGGCTTAGATGGGCTCGGGAGGGAACGCGTATATCACAAAAGATATCACGCCAATTGAGCGGGAGGGAGCAAGGGGGTGGAATTTGAGGGGGAAGTTACATTTGCGCACGCTGCACATGCCGCCAGAATCCGACGGTATGGGCGATGGCAAAATCGAGTTGCTGGGGTTGAAGCATCTTGGTCATAAACGCGTTGGCGCCGGCATCAAGACAGGCCTGGATGCAGTGTGTGTCATCGGTGTTGCTGAGTACGACAATTGGCGTGTATTTGTAGGTTACCGTGTTACGCGCCATCTGGATGATATCCAGGCCACTGCCATCGGGCAGATCCATATCCAGAAGCAACAAGTCCGGCTGGTGATTTTCTGATGACATGGCTTGAATGAGATAACTGATTGCCTGCTGGACATTGATCGCTTCGGATATCTCAACCATGTGACAGCGATCCAGGCTTGATCTGAGAAAACGGGCATGAACGTGATTATCCTCCACAAGCAGGACATGCAGGGAGTTTTCAATCATCTGTTTGAGATTGCGTTGAATGTTTTGCGGATGCAAATCGTCCGCCAATTCATCATGCATCATATCCAACGCCTGATGAACACGCTGTTGATGAAGTCGGTAGCTCGGTGATTGTTGAATTTGATTCTGAGGACTGGGTTGTTTCATCTTGCAGGTCTCATTTCATGGTTTGTGATCGGTCGCTTTAGCAACAGGTGGAGATCGTCTTTCTTTGACGAAATGTGAGATTTAAGCGATTACATCGCAACGGTAAGCAATTCGTCTGAAGGCAGTCGGTTTAAGTCTTCGTTCAAGTTGACATGTGTAGGGAAGCGGAGTTTGAAATGAGCACCTGGGCCGGTTTGGGATTCCAGACTGACAGTGCCACCGATGCGGTGCATCATGGTGCGTACGATGGCCAAACCCATGCCTGCTGCACCAGATGATTGGTGATGCTTGTTATTTTGCTGATGTTTGGCATCCTGCTGAACGTTGCGATAAAACGGTCGGAAGATGCGTTGTTGATCCATGGGCGTGATGCCATGACCATTGTCGATGACGGAGAGTTCCAGATGCCTGCCGCGCACCGCGCAGATGATATTGATCACCGGCGTGTCATTGGTTGCTCCATGTTGCAGGGCATTGTCGATCAGATGACTGAGTGTCTGGCTGATCAATTCACGTGGCAGAATCCATTCGCCCTGGTCGCTGACAATGTTAACTTTGACGTTTTGCTCATCAATGCGTTGATCAAATTCATGCAGGGTCTTTTCAATCAATGATACCGGGCGGGTCTGCTGGTAACTTAGCGACATATGACTGATGTCAGACAAAGCCTGGAGTTGATTGATCATCTGGTGGATGCGCCCACATTCGTTGATGCATAGTTGCATGTTGGTTTTCTGCTGTTCGTCAAACCGATCCTGGTTGTCCTCCTGGATCAGATACAACAGATTGGCAACGGCAACGAGTGGCTGTTTCAGATCGTGTGCCAAGTTATCCAGGTAGTCCGATGAATGGTCTTGGGTTGTTACGTAGGCTTGCTGTGTCATGGTTTGTTTCTCCATTGAGTCGCAGGTGGGTTTGCCTGTTGTTTGAAATACCGGCACCCCGATTGCAGCACGTCGAAAATCAATTGACTGGTTCGGATGGCTGGGGTTCGTCATCCAGAGAACGAACCAGTCTGAGAGCTACCAGGCCAGAGCACCATCTCCGGCCAATTGTCAAGGCAGGATGTCAGATCCGACGTGCGATGCGTTGGGGGCCTGTGTCGGGGTGCCGGCCAAAGGGGATAGGGAGTTAACGTTGCGTTGTTGTGTGAAGAGTCCATGGGACGGTTTCGTCCCATGGACCAAGGGGTTGTGTGTTACTGTGCAAGGGTGATCATGTCATCAAGAACCCACATGGGTTTGCCATTTTTTTCACGCAAATGGTAGGTCGTGCCATCGATTTCAATTGCACGGGCCATGATGATCTGATGATTCTCGAAGTTGACCTTGGACCCGTAGACAGTGATCGGCATCGTAGGACGCAGGTCAATGTGACGTTCTCGTAATGAGGACAGCGGTCCGGTATGCACGGTCAGAACCTGGTTGTCATTGACGCGTACACGCAGACGCATGCCGGTGTCAGCACCTTCAGCCTGACCGATGGGATAAAACACACCCAGGCTTTCAATGGTACCGACCACGCTCATTTCCGTGTTCTGATCGTAAAGTTGGTTGTACTCACTGCCTGGTGCCCATGCGCGATTGTCACCGACGACCGACGCCATGGGGTGATTGCCATCAAGCAAGGCACTGAGCCAGTCCAATTCACCGAATTGCGAGTCGATACGATCCTGTTGCGCTTCGTCATTGATGAAGTTGGCAACATCGCCACGGTCGATCATCGTGCCGGTGATCTTGGATTGATCACCACTAAAGAGCACGCATCGGGGGTTGGCTTGAATGCGCAGGGTTCGCACAGGCAAGGCCGAGTATTTGGTCCCCACGCCGAGGATACCGTCATAACCGACGATGGCATATTTCAGGTAGCCACTGTGAATGTCAAAGACAAAGTTTTCCAGCGAACCCAGACGGGTTGCATGTTTGTCCACGACATTAAGGCCGTTGAGTTGTGTGACACGGCGTGCCCACAGTTCATTGGGATCGATCACGTAACGCTTGAGCATTTTGTCACTGATGTGATCATGCTCGTCGGCGTTGGCGGCTTTGTCTGCATGTTTGTCCATCTTGGCATCGTCATGCATTTTCTTTTTGTCAAAGCCCTGGCGGTTTGCGGAGACAGGCCATTGTTGATCGTCGAATCCCTTGCGGTCATTGAGTTGGCTCTGTGTCAGTTTCAACGTGACACGCCCATCATCGGTAAACGTGAATGCCGACAACGGCATGGCATGCTGATCCTGACCTAAGCCCGCAAAACCGCCACGGGCCAGCACGACATATGCGATTTTGTTCTTGTCCTGTTGGATCACAACTTCACTGACGATGCCCAGTGTCTGTTGCTTATCATTGGTCACGATGTGGCCGATGAGCTGATTGGTATCAAAGAGTCGTGCTTGTTGTTTGTCCGTGGGTGCCGCGGTGAGTGGCAAGCTCAGCATCCCAACAATCGCCATGGCCGCAGCCATGAAGCTGCCTTTTTTCTGAAGGTGACTGAAGTACATGTCAGTGCTCCTTTCTTGAGAGATGGATCCTTTGTTTTTTTCACCCTGGGAAAGACCTGTCTGTTTCAGGCCAACACGACCTGAATGAAACTTCCAATTGATGGGTGAAAACCATCTCCAATTGCTGTCACGTAAAACTCTATCCGCTGCTTCAAGTTCAGTGCACCGGGGAAAGTCCGCAAAGTTTCCGTAGAATTTTTCTGATGGACTATCAGGAATTTTCTGATGGGAAAAAATAGTATGTTTGGCAATGCAAACGTTTGAATCGGCACGGATCAGTCTTCAGGGCTGAGGCGCTTGCAGAATGCCTTGATTTTGAACGGTGAATTTGGGGCAAAGTCTTGTTTGTTGTGCAAGGCTGACCTATATTAAATCTTCATGCCTTCTCTGTTTGCTTTGGCAATTGCAATCATTCCCACCCTTATTCAAGAGAAAGGCTTAATGAAAATGGATACCCTGCCTAATGATCCATTAAAGAAGCTGCAAAATGAACTCGAAGAATTACAGGAGCGTTTTAACCGGATCATTCTTGATTCACCCTTGCCGGTGATGTTGTATGCCGATGATGGCGAGGTGCTTTTACTCAGTCATGCCTGGGTTGGGCTCAGTGGCTATACCCAGCAGGAGATTCCGACGTTTGATCATTGGATGAACCTGGCTTTCGAGAAAGATGATCCGCATGTGCGACATGTGATTCGACATGGTAAGAGTCTGGATCACCGGGATCATGCCGGTGAACTGACCATTCGCACCAAGTCCGGCCAGCAGCGTGTCTGGCAGTTTCACACGTCATCACCCGGACGCTTGCCCGATGAACGGCGTTTGATTCTCACCAAGGCGATCGACGTAACCATGTTCCGCCAGAACCGTGAGCAACTGCTCAAACTCACCGATGAGTTGGAAAAGAAAGTTGCCAAGCGCACCGCTGCGCTGGAGAAGAAACGTTCGCAGCTTCGGATGCTCTTTTCCGAGTTGATTCATTCTGAACAACGGCAGCGTCGGCGACTGGCATCGATCCTGCACGATAATCTCCAGCAACAACTTGCTGCAGCCAGACTGCAGATCAACATGGCCATGGATGGGCGATTATCCAAAGCAAGAAAGCAGCATCTGAATGATGCACTTGAAATTCTGGATGACGCGTCGGGAATCTGTCGGGATCTGACGGTGGAGTTGGCACCGCCTGTTCTCTATGAGCAAGGCCTTGATGCTGCGTTAGCGTGGTTGGCGCAATGGTTCGAACAGAAGCATGCGCTGAAAGTCAACCTTCTTGGTGATGTGGTCATTGAAGCAACCAGCCAGGAGTCGGCGGTGCAGATTTTTCAGTCTGTCCGTGAGTTACTCTTTAACGTGATCAAGCATGCCAACACCAGTGAAGCGCGTTTGATTCTCCAGGAACACCGACAGGATTATGTCGCGTTGACCGTTGCTGATGACGGTGATGGGTTTAAGCCTGACATGATGACCATGAAGCATAATCTCAAAAATGGCTTTGGGCTTCACAGTGTCCGTGAACGGATCGAAGTGCTCGGCGGTGTCATGGAAGTGGACTCCCTGCCGGGGGAAGGCTCACGGATCACGCTTATTGTCCCCGGTAAAGCGTTTGCTCGTGACGCCATCTCGGTGGCGTAGTGTGTTTTGCCATTGACGGCTTTGCATTGTGGGTGACTTGATTGCCTTATTACCTGAGTTTTGCTTAAGCAATGAACGTGTTGAAAAGGATTTGTGATTTGTGATTTGTGATTAGGGATTAGGGATTAGGACAAGGTAAAAACAAGCCAATAGACTCCCATCTACAAGCCTAATCCCAAATCCTTAGCGCGTTTTGTATCAATATCTGCTGCCTGGCAAGGCACCAGCGGGAATCCTTCGGCTTCCAGCGGCTTTGATTTGCACTGCACAGCCGCTGGCAGTTGCGCAGCAGATTCCTGTGGGTGTCTTGGAGGAAGTGAGAATAGAGCAGTATGTCTTGACGCAAAACGCTATAGCCCAAACAGGCACTATCCTTATCCCAAACTCAGGTATATTGCATCAACTCAAAAACAAAACACCCCGCGAAGTGTTGGCACTTGCGGGGTGTTTTTTGTATTCGGTCACCTGAGTTGTGCAGGTTATATTTTTAACTTCCGGGGGCTGGGGGGTTACTTGATCTTCCAGCTTTGGAGAACCTGCATGTAGTTGGCACGTTCGTAGGCTGAAGGGTCGGGACACTTCTGGAGGTTCATGCTGCCTTGCATCTGGTTAAGCGATTCGTACTCGTGTTCAGCGAGCCATTGCTTGAGGTTGGAGAGCAGGGTGCGAATGTATTCCGGGCCAAGCTGCAGCAGGGCGGAGACGATCTGCGTGGTGGAGGCACCGCTCATGATGGCCTTGACCATGTCCATGGTGGTGTGAATGCCACCGGTGGCAGCGATGGAGGCGTTGACCTGAGCAGACAGAATGGCGATCCAACGCAGACGCAGCAGCAGTTCGCTGGAATCACTGAGCATGGCGTAGGGCACCGCGTAGAGTTCTTCCACGTCGATGTCTGCTTGATAGAAGCGGTTGAAGATCACCAGGCTCTTGGCCCCGGCACCGACCAGTTGCTGGCTGAAGTTGGCCAGGCTGGAGTAGAACGGACTGAGCTTCACAGCAACGGGGATGTCCACCGTCGAGCAGACTTCCTTGACCATCGCAAGCGTACGGGCTTCGATGTCCGCACCGCTGACGGCCGGATCGGTCGGCAGATCATAGACGTTAAGTTCAAGACCATCAGCACCGGCTTCCTCGATGAGCTTGGCGTAACGCAGCCAACCACCTGTGGAGTGACCGTTGAGTGAACCGATGATCGGGAGCTTCACAGCTTCCTTGAGTTGGCCGACGCGTTCGAGATACGCTTCGGGACCCGTGCGGAAATCTTCAGGAGCAGGCATGTAGCTTAAGGCTTCCGCGTAAGACTCCGCAGGCGTTTCAAAGGCCATGTGTGTCTGCATCTGTTCCTGAAGGATTTGTTCTTCAAACAGGGAGGGCATGACAATCATCGAAGCGCCAGCTTCTTCAAGACGTTTGACGGTGTCGATGTTGTCAGTCATCGGTGAAGCACCGACGACGATGGGGTTGGGAAGTTCGATTCCCATGTATGTCGTGGATAAGTCCATTTTCAGACTCCTTGCTGAGAGGACATCAGCTTTAATAACTGGATCAAATGATTCGGCAAAGTAAAAAAGCGACGCACCACGTTGGTCATGGTGCGTCGCGGTCAAGGAAACTTAGTTCATCTCACCTTCGTTGGTCGGCAGAGTCAGGGCAGCCATGTGCTGATACAGACTCACGCGACGCGTGGTGTTGTACTGAGCCATATTGGCCAGCATGTCGAAGCGTTCGGGATCCATCTTCTGAACCATGCGGAAACGGGTTTCGTTCATCATGTATTCCTTGACGGAACCAGAGGTCTTCTTGTTGTCCAATTGGAGTGGCGGCTTGCCGAGGTCGACCAGTCGCGGATCGTAACGATAGAGCGGCCAGACACCTGATTCGACAGCCTTCTTCTGTTGATCCAGACCGTAGGTCAGGTCATAGCCGTGAGCGATACAGTGGCTGTAGGCGATGATGATCGACGGGCCGTTGTAGCTTTCGGCTTCCTTGAATGCCTGGACGGTGTGGTTGTCCTTGGCACCCATGGCGATGGAGGCGACGTAGACATGGCCGTAGCTCATGGCCATCAGACCCAGGTCCTTCTTGAAGCTGCTCTTGCCGGCTGCCTGGAACTTGGCAGCTGCACCGATCGGGGTGGCCTTGGAAGCCTGACCGCCGGTGTTGGAATAGACTTCGGTGTCCATGACCAGGATGTTGATGTCGTGGTGCATGGAGAGCACGTGGTCAAGACCGCCGTAACCGATGTCGTAGGCCCAACCGTCACCACCAAGAATCCACACGGACTTCTTGACGAGGTAATCAGCGAGTTGGAGCAACTGCTGTGCAGCAAAGGTGTCATTGCCTGCCAGCTTGGATTTGAGTGCAGCGACACGTTTACGCTGTTCGATGATGCCTGCTTCGTCGGACTGATCAGCATTGAGGATCGCAGAGACCAGTTCGTCACCCACGGTCGGGGCGAGTTGCTTGAGGTACTGCTGAGCCATCATGGTTGAAGCGGTGACGGACAGACGCATACCCAGACCGAATTCAGCGTTGTCTTCGAAGAGCGAGTTGGACCATGCCGGGCCACGACCGTTTGCATCGGTGCAGTAGGGGGTGGTGGGCAGGTTGCCGCCGTAAATCGAGGAGCAACCGGTGGCGTTGGCGATGAGCTGACGATCACCAAAGAGCTGGGTCATCAGTTTGACGTACGGTGTTTCACCGCAGCCAGCACAGGCGCCGGAGTATTCAAACAGAGGCTGGAAGAACTGCGAGCCCTTGGCATCGATGCGTTCGACCTTCGTGCGATCCAACTCGGGGATGTCCAGGAAGAATTTGTATTTTTCCTTTTCGACATCGGAGTGTTCGCGGTTGTTCTTCATGTTGATGGCTTTGAGCTTGGGCTCTGCCTTGTTCTTGGCAGGGCAGGCCATCACACACACGCCGCAACCGGTGCAGTCTTCGGGGGCGACCTGGATGGTGAACTTCATGCCTTTGAAATCTTTGGCTTTGTAGTCCATCGCGGTAAAGCCGGCGGGGCAGCCTTCCATGTCCGATTCGTCATAGATTTTGGTACGGATGGCAGCGTGCGGGCAAACCAGGGCACACTTGTTACATTGGATACACACGCTGTCGTCCCAGATCGGTATCTCGTGGGCGATGTTGCGTTTTTCGTATTTACAGGTACCGGTGGGCCATGTGCCGTCCGCCTGGAAGACGGAGACGGGCAGCTGGTCACCCTTGCCAGCCATCATCAATGCACTGACTTCCTTGACGAAGGTCGGTGCGTCATCGCTGACCATCATCGGCAATTTCCATGATGCGGTGACAGCTTCGGGGACCTTCATTTCATGCATGTGGGCGAGGGATTCATCCACCGCTGCGAAGTTGCGACGAACGACTTCGTCACCCTTCTTGGAGTAGGTCTTCTTGATCGCACCCTTGATCTTGTCGATGGCTTCTTCACGCGGAAGCACGCCCGACAGAGCAAAGAAGCAGGCCTGCATCACGGTGTTGATGCGACTACCCATGCCGGTCTTCTGAGCGACTTCGTCAGCGTTGATCGTGTAGACCTTGAGCTTCTTGTCGATGATGACCTGCTGAGCTTCGATGGGCAGATGGTCCCAGACTTCTTCCGTCGGATACGGTGCGTTAAGCAGGAAGGTCGCGCCTTCACGGGCGATGTCCAGCACGTCGATTTTTTCCATGAACGTGAACTGGTGACAGGCAACAAAGTCGGCCTTGGTGATCAGGTAGCTTGAGCGGATCGGACGCGGGCCGAAGCGAAGGTGACTGACGGTCATCGCGCCGGACTTCTTCGAGTCATACACGAAGTAACCCTGTGCGTAGTTGTCGGTGCTTTCACCAATGATCTTGATCGAGTTCTTGTTGGCACCGACCGTACCGTCTGCACCGAGTCCGTAGAACACGGCCTTGACGATGTCCGAGCCTTCGATGTTGAAGTTCGGATCGTAAGGCAGGGAGGTGTTGGACAGGTCGTCGTTGATGCCGATGGTGAAGTGATTCTTGGGCTTGTCCTGTGAGAGGTTGTCATAGACACCCTTGACCATGGACGGGGTGAATTCCTTGGAGGAAAGACCGTAGCGACCACCGACGATCTGGGGGATCGAATCGACTTTGCCTTCTGCCAAAGCTTCAGCATAGGCGGTGATGATGTCTTGATACAGCGGTTCGCCGGTGGCGCCCGGTTCCTTGGTGCGGTCCAGGACAGCAATTTTCTTGCAGCTCTTGGGGATCGCATTGAGGAAGGCTTCTGTGGGGAAGGGACGATAAAGACGAATCTTCAGGACACCGATCTTTTCGCCAGTGAGTTTGGCGATGCGTTCGCAGGCCTGGTCGGCACAGGTGATGGCTGAGCCCATGAGCACGATCACCTTTTCAGCATCGGGATCGCCGACGTAGTCCACCAGGTTGTATTCACGACCGGTAAGTTTGGCGAACTTGTCCATCGTCTTCTGGACGATTTGAGGACATGCATCATAGAACGGATTGCAGGCTTCGCGTGCCTGGAAGAAGGTGTCAGGGTTCTGAGCCGTACCGCGAAGTTTCGGGGCATCAGGGGTCAGGGCACGTTCACGGTGCTTGGCCACGAGTTCGGCGTCCATCATTTCCTTGAGGACTTCGTCAGGCAGCATGTTGATCTTGGCAACTTCATGCGAGGTACGGAAACCGTCAAAGAAGTGCAGGAACGGCACGCGTGCTTCAAGCGTCGCGGCCTGACCGATCAATGCCATGTCATGGGCTTCCTGAACACTACCCGAAGCGAGCATCGCAAAGCCGGTCATGCGGCAGGACATCACGTCAGAGTGATCGCCGAAAATCGACAGGGCATGCGTCGCCAACGAACGGGCAGCAACGTGCATGCAGAAGCTCGTCAGTTCGCCAGCAATCTTGTACATATTAGGAATCATCAGAAGCAGACCCTGCGACGCGGTGAACGTCGTGGTCAATGAACCGGCCTGAAGGGCACCGTGTACGGCACCAACCGCGCCGCCTTCTGATTGCATTTCCGTGATCTGTGGGATACCGCCCCAAATGTTCTGCTTGCCACGAGCAGCCCACTCGTCACAAAACTCGCCCATTGGGCTCGAAGGGGTAATGGGATAGATCGCAATCACCTCATTGGTGCGGTGCGCGACCGATGCAACGGCTTCATTCGCGTCAAGCGTGTAAGTGACGGGATTGGAAGACATGGGCAATCCTTAGAAAAAGGGTTATTAGGAGTCAAATGTCTTGAGAGAATAGCATCTTGACCGGTATCAAGCAATTGCCTATCAGACAAAAAAGTATATTTTTATGTTATTTTAATATGTGTCGACTTGAACACTGTTCAAGTGCCGCTGGATGCGCGATTTAAAATCAGACATATAACTTCCGTCAACTGCTTTGACATCACAGTTTTCCGGCAAATTCGACTCCCCCGGATCACGGGCCACCGTGTACAGTTGGACACGGGTAATTTGACACCCCTGATCCATTAATTCACTGAGTCGGCCGATGTAGGCTTCCTGCTCGGATACCGGGAAAGACTCACCACCGACGCTTGCCACCATCGTCTGAATGACGATTTTCTGCTGACGGCCTGCGGTGAGAATGTTTTCAAGCACCCGGTCAAACGGGATCACCGGCTGGTTGATCAGCTTGTAATATCCAGCAGTCCCCGCGTCGAGCTTGGCCCAGATCTCCCCGTTGTTGGCTTTGATCACAGATAGCGCCTCAGCCACCGAACGCCGGGCCAGCAACGTGGCATTGGTGATGAGCACCAGTTTCACATCCGGGAGCTTAAACGCCCGCTTCATCTCCGCTGTTGCCAGCACCACCGCCAGGAAACTCGGGCTGCTCGTCGGTTCGGCATCACCGGAAAACGCAATGTCTTTGAGTACACGCTTCTCCGCCGGTACATCGTCGAAGAAAGAGTCCTCCCACAACGTCCCATCGGCTACGCCTTCAAGCAATCCCCGTAACTCAGCTTGCACGATTGCAACGTCCACTGGCTCAGGGCTGACATCTTCACCTGCACGTTCGACCTGGCAATAAACACAGCCGAAATTGCAGATTTTGTCCGGGTTCAGATTAATCCCAATCGATAATCCGCCACTCCGTCGACTGATGACGGGGTAGACGTAGCGATTGTGCAACCACTTGCGACTATGTCGCGTGTACATCGCCAAAGGTTTGTCAGATTGGGCTGGTTTATCCGTCATGGGCTGTTAGTATAAAGGACTATGACACATTTTACCGCCAATCCGCCATCGACTCCCACTGATAACGGTGATATCGCGCTTCCCGTGATGCAGGCCAAGGTGCCGTTCCACGTGATGACCAAGCCGATCGGGCCGATCTGTAACCTCGACTGCTCCTACTGTTTCTACCTCGAAAAGGAAGACCTGTGGGAGGGTAAATCCAACTTCCGCATGGATGAGGATCAACTCGAACGCTACATCAAGCAGTACATCGAAGGTCAACCCGCCAACACCCCCGAAATCGTCTTCGCCTTCCAGGGCGGTGAACCCACCCTCATGGGTGTCAAGTTCTTCGAAAAGGTCATGGAACTGGAGAAGAAATACGCCCGACCCGGCGTGCCTGTGACCAATGCGCTGCAGACCAACGCGACGCTGCTCGATGACGAATGGGGCAAATTCCTCAAAGACAACAATTTCCTCGTCGGTGTCTCCGTCGATGGCCCGGAAAAGATTCATGACCTGCATCGTTATGACAAGCAGGGCGGTGGCAGCTTCAAGGACGTCATGCGTGGCATTGAAGTCCTGCAAAAACACGAAGTCGATTTCAACACCCTCACCGTCGTCCAGGCAGACAACGGCAACTTCCCCGCTGAAATCTACGACTTCCTCCGATCCATCGGCTCAACGTTCTTCCAGTTCATCCCCATCGTCGAACACGACCAGGTCCTCGAAGCCAAGAAAATCCAGCGACCCATCCTGCCGATCATCCAACCCGATGGCAAGAAAATCGGTGTCCGATCCGTCCAACCCAAACAGTGGGGCGATTTCCTCAACACCGTCTTTGACCGCTGGATCGAACGCGAAGATGTCGGCCGAATCTTCGTCCAACATTTCGACCTCATGCTCGGCATGGTCTACGGCTACCCATCTTCCCTCTGCGTGCACTCGGAAACCTGCGGAAATGCCATGGACCTGGAACACGACGGCGGACTCTATGCCTGTGATCACTACGTCAGCCCCGAATACTATCTTGGCAATATCAAAGACAAAACCATTGCCGAGATGACCGAATCCGACCAGCAACGCAAGTTCGGCAACGACAAACGCGATACTCTCCCCGAGTACTGCAAGAAGTGTGACTACCTCAAATACTGCTGGGGTGCCTGCCCCAAAGACCGCATCTTAAAAACCCCCGATGGCGAAGACGGCTTAGCCTATCTCTGCGAAGGCTACATGGCCTTCTACAAACACACGATCCCGACGTTCGAGAAGATGGCTGCTGTCTTGCGCATGGGCCGACCTGCCAGCGATTACAAATACCTCGACCAAATCCAAGCCCAACAACACCGCCAAATGATGGCCCCACCCCCACGCACACAACCCAGACAAAAAATCGGCCGCAACGATCCCTGCCCCTGCGGCAGTGGCAAAAAATATAAGCAATGTTGTGGGAAGAAGGGGTGAGACAGAACATTTTGTTTGAACCGCCAAGACGTCAAGAGCGCCAAGTTCCAAGGCAGAGAAAGACAGCAAGGCATTTTTCACCGCAGAGACGCAGAGGTCGCGGAGGTAAGAGAGAAGAACAGTGAGTATATCAGTCTTAACTAAACTACTGTGCAAATTTAGTCATTGCTTTTTCCATAATTTGCTTCATACACTTGCTATCACCCGATTCGTCAGTTCCAATAGTTACACTCCAGCCACATCCTTTTCTTACATCATTTTTTTCGACAATGCGCTTGCATAAAGGGCACATTTCACGAGACTGTTGTTCAATGAAACTTAAAACAAATGTTTTATCTTGGATGTCATCAAAACAAGCTGGCAATACTTCGTCTACACTGATTGGAGTAATGCTCTTGCTGTCATCCTCATCAAACAAAATCGTAATGATGCCAATTCCATTGTTGGAACACAATTGAACGTATGTTTTAAACCGTTCTTTGTCGAAATGTTCCTCGTCAAACATTGGAATTATTATGTATGAGTAGTTAGATGAGGCTTTGTAATTAATAGCTTGGCTTATTGCTTCAGAAACTGATGTGATTTTATTACTTGCTTTGAGTTCGAAAGCATAAATGTCAATTCTGTCTTCAGATATTCCTTTTTCTATCTGATATCCAATAAAATCAATATTTTGATATTTTCCCGCTTTGCGAGATGCTTGTGTGTGATCAATCTTGATGCCATCGAATCTTCCTCGTAATAAAGGAAGGATTTTTTCGCCAAGACTAATTTCGTCTTGTTTTTTGTTTTCGGTTCCATACACAAACTCGGTTATCTTTTTTGTGAAGTCAGTACCTCTTCCAGGCTTGAACTTGAAGCTTTTGTTTCGTTTTGTATATGCAGTGAATCCTTTTTGTGCATCAGAATAATTTATGTTGCTGGTGGCGTTTTCAAATAACTTGTACAAAACACTTAGTTGCTCTTCTAGGACTTTGATAAAATCTCCGCTGTCCCGGCTAAAAATTGCTTTTGCGATCTCTTCGCCGATATCTTCACGCAGTCTGACTTTTGAGATTGCGATTGGGCCTCCACGTCCCGGGCTGGGGGTTGGATCAAATCCCCAATTGCTTAGTTCTATACATAATTTTTCTTTGAATGATTTCCAGTCAGTTGTAAGTTCACCACCGGTGAGTGTTTTGATTGCGTCACTATCATCTGCAATTAATGCATCAAACTCACTTGCGGTGATCGAGCAATCTTTTTTGTTGCTATCGATTTTGTCTATTGCTTTGACAACTTCACAGAATTTATCAAGAACTGATTTTGACATTTATTATCCCCGTTTGGAATTTATGGAAATGTTGTAAATGAGATCATAAAAAAGAAATGCATGCCTCGTGCCCGTTATTATGCAATCATTCAATAAAAAAACAAGCATGATGGATATTTGCTTATCCAACATGCTTGATAACTCTCTTAACTCCGCGTCCTCTGCGTCTCTGCGGTAAAAAATGCCTTGTCTGTCTTGATAAAAACAAACAAAACTCACTCACCCGGGATATACGAGATCACACCATCCCACGGGCTTGACGCGGTGGCGTAGAGTTTTTTGCCGATGCGGCCGGAGAGGTATGCGTCGCGGCCGGCGTTGATGGCGTGGTACATGGCGCGGGCCATCTTCACGGCATCCTGGGCATGGGCGATGCCGGTGTTCAGCAGCACGCCGTCGGCACCGAGTTCCATGGCATGCACCACGTCCGATGCCGTGCCCACGCCGGCGTCGACGATGACGGGGTACGTGCTGTCACCATCCTTGAGCAGTTCGAGAATGATGCGGATGGCGTTGGGGTTGAGCACGCCTTGCCCTGAACCAATCGGTGAACCGGCAGGCATCACCGCAGCGGCGCCGGCTTCCTTGATCTTCACAGCCATGACGGGATCGTCACTGGTGTAGCAGAGCACGTTAAAACCGTCTTTGACCAGTTCCTTGGTGGCTTCGAGCGTGCCGACCGGATCGGGGAGGAGGGTTTTCTTGTCGGCCAGGACTTCGAGCTTGACCCATTCCTTGCCGGGGTTGTCGAGTTGGTCGAGGATTTCTCGGCCAAGGCGAGCGACGCGCACCGCATCGTCAGCCGTGAAGCAACCGGCGGTGTTGGGGAGGATGGTGTACTTGTCGGTGTCAATGAAGTCCAGCAGCGATTCGCCTTTTTCATTGACCAGACGTTCACGACGGACCGCGACGGTGACGACATCCGTGCCGGAGACTTGGAGGGCTTCCTGCATGGTGGGGTAGTCTTTGTACTTGCCGGTCCCGACGATGAGTCGGCTTTGAAGTTGACGACCTGCGACGATGAGGGGATTGTCCACGACGGTGGTATTGTCAGTGCTCATGGGTGAGTCCTTTGAGGGTTGGATATGTGTGATTCGTGTATTTTTCAAGGCACCCCTGGGGGTTAAACCCCAGGGCTTTAATGTGCATGCGGGAGTTTTTTGCAATAGAGCAGGGGATTATCCGCCGCCCACGAGGGTGACGAGTTCCACGGTATCGCCGTCGGTTAAGACGGTGGATTCGTGGAACTTTTTGGGGACCAGTTCGCGGTTGACTTCGACAGCCACGGCTGCTTTGCCCAGTTCCAATTCGACGATGAGCTGTCGGACAGTGATGTCGTCAGCCACTTCTTTTTCCTGCCCGTTGACGGTGATTTTAATCATAGTCCGATCATCTTAACGCGCATCGACATGGGAGAAAAACCAACAATTGGAAATGTTTCAGGTTCGTTTACACGCAGTCAGGTGCAAGACTTGGCGATTCATCAGCCAATCCCGATCCGCTGTGGCCCCAGACATGCCAACGCCAAGGACAAAGACCAAACAAATATTTTGGATACCAACGCTTGACTCCTGATTGGGGGTGGTCCTATGATTGAATGTACACGTGTGCATAAGTTGGTTCTCTGGAATGTATCGCGTGTGGGGCAATGACTTTTGGATTGCAATTTTCAGATGGTATGTTTTGAGAATGTGGAGGTGTTTGATGTCAGGTCAGAAGTATCATTCTGTTGTAACACGCGGTTTTACGCTCATTGAATTGCTGGTGGTCATCAGCATTATCTCGCTATTGATCAGCATTCTACTGCCGGCTTTGGGGGCGGCTCGATCCAGTGCCCGTGCGATCCAATGCGGTTCAAACATGCGCGGCATCGGTATTGTTCTGGCCAGCTACTGCGATGACTACAACAATTTCTACCCAACCAATCGCATTCCAAACAACACCATTACCTGGCAGGAATATCTCGGTGGACGCTACCTGAACATGGGCACCTCGTGGCTGGATTGGAAAGCAGGGGATCGTCCCCACGGTGTCATGGCTTGCCCATCCTCGGACCTGTTGATGAATAACGGCAATAAGTCGGACTACAGTGGCACCTACCAGATTTTCAAAGACTTTGGCTCGGTCACGCCCCGCGTGGACGATGTGCTCAATCCCGGGCAAATCGTCACCCTCGTCGAGGGCTACGCCAAACGTGCAGTCGGCTACTGGGGTGGAACTGCGGACAACGGTGAACTGATGATGCTCCACGGTCGTCACAAGCAGGGCATTGCCCACAATGATCCGAGCAATACCGTCAACTCACTCTTTGCTGATATTCACGTTCAGCTCAATACCATCGAAACGTTGGTGGATCAATCCGTCTCAATCTCAACGGTCTGGGGTAAGGCACCCTGGAAGCCGAATCTGGCTGACTGATGACAAAGTGTTGATTGCGATTTCACAGTCTTGATTATGGCTGTGTTTGAAGCAACCCCTGTTCCTTCATCGCGGTATTGATTAACAGGGCATAGACTCGATTGCCTTGATGCGTCAGATGCAAACCGTCTTCACGCAGGAAGCTTGTCATGTTCACCTTTTGCTGCTTGAGCAACTTGGGCATGTCGATGATTGGGATTTGCTTCGCTTCACAGAATGAGCGCAGCGTCGCTTGATAGGGCGCATAGTTCTGGTCGTACTCAGCACCATTGCCTTGCTTGATATTGCAGTGTTCAACAGGGTGATTGATCACGATGGCAATCCCAACACCTGCATCCTCAAACACGCTCACGATCTCTGCAAGATGTAATGCAAAATCATCCAACGCGACACGTGATTGTTTTGCTGCCTCGGGGATATGCGCATCGTTAAACCCCATTTGCAGGATCACCAGCGTGGGGTCTAATGCAAGCACGTCATTGACACGCTTGAGGATCATCTCGGATGTGTTGCCGTTGATGCCAGTGTTAATCACATGCCATTGTTTGGGGTGTTGTTTGTCGAGTTTTTTTTGCAGATGCGTGGTCCAACGGAAATAGTCTAAACGTGAACCCCACGTGATTGAATCACCCAGGCAGACGATGCGTTTTCGCCCGGTCATGTCCGGCTGTTTGAAGAACATCACACCTGCCCCAATCAAAACTGCAAGTCCGAACAGACTTGAAAACAGGATGGTCTTGGCGCTGCGGTGTTGCATGACATATCAGGATGATGCGTTGGCTTTGCTTGTCTTGGGTATGAGTTGATCGACATCCGTGGTGGTGATCTGAACCTGTGGCTGCTTGCGATACTTGATCACCTTGGCGGGGACACCTCCAACGACTGCAAACTCAGGTACGGGTTTGGTGACGACGGCACCGGCTGCAATCACAGCACCACGCCCGACGGTCACGCCTGCCAGGATCGTCACGTTACAACCCATCCACACATCTGAGGCAATACTCACCATCTGTTTGTCGAGTCCCTGGTGACAGATCAATTCTTCGACATCATCGAACTTATGGTTTTCCGAAATGATTCGGACTTGCGGGCCCATGAGGACATGATCGCCAATACGAATCCCGCCCCCCCCGTGAAGCACGTTTTGTATGCCGACACTGGTGCCTTCGCCGATTTCGATGAAACCGCCTGCAGGCATGAGAATCGCATGCGCACGAATATCCGCGTACTTGCCCATGGTGATCTTCCCACCGTTGTAGAGCACAGCGGTCGAATCAATCTTGCATGGAAAGTCCGCGCGTACGTCAGCCCCTGCAAGTCGGGCTCGCAGGAGTTTGACCCTGGTCATTAAATCATGAATGCGTCGTCTCACTACATTTGTCTCCCCTCGGTTCTCAGCGTCAACTGAGCGTTTGCGTTTTTCCCGCCGAAACCTACATCCATTACCGGGTAAAGCAAAACAATCAAGCTAAATGTCTTGATTTGACGTTGGGATATAGCGATTGTGACAGTTGGATCAGGATGCCGATTCATCCGTTTGATTGCTAGCCGGTGTTAGAATAGGTGTGGCAGGTATGCTCATGACAATGGAATTGCCTTTTGATTGTTCAACGCTTTGAAGTGTGCGTAGCTGCATCAAGGTTGGATTATTTTCCATCATTTTAGCTGCGTTTGCCAGACATCGTAATGCCGCCTGTTCGCCTCGAGCTTTTTCCAGTGCTGCCAGTCCTTCTTTTTGTGCGCTGACAACTTTTGTAAACATTTCCTTGATCGCGCCTGGGAACATGACGTCTTTGATATCGACGTTGTTAAGCTGCAAACCCAGCGCCGCAATTTTATCCGTTGTGAGTTGAGACAATTTTTCAGAGATATCTTTTCGCTGGGCAAGCAGTGTGTCGATGGGAACTTCGCCTACGATTTGTCGCAAGGCCAGTTGCAATTCGGTGTACATGGCCTGTTCATAAGATAAGACCTGATTGATCGCAATGACTGGATCAATGACTTGATAGTTGGCTGCCAGGCTGATTTTGAGCGTGACCGCATCGGCGCTGAGGACTTCCTGGCCGGTAATGTTGAGAAATTGCGGCCGGTTGTCGACTTTCGTGATGGTCGTTACCAAGGGTAAACGCCAATACAGACCGGGGGGCAATGTCTTCTTAAATTTTCCTTTTGAGTATTTCAGACCTGTTTCATATTCAAAGACTGTTAGCGCATTGGCGATGACTTTCGTCAGGATATAGAGTCCAAAACAGACAGCCAGGAAAATCAAAAAGTAAGTCATGGTACGTCCTCCAGAATATTCCAATCGTTCCATTTCAAGGGACCGCAAGACGCAGGCGGAGGGATGAACCTGCAAGGCCGTTGGCTTGTTGCATTGCTGCCGGCCCTTGAAATGAAACATCCGGGATTTGAACCCTTCGTTCAGTTGGACTGAATCCAAGAGTGAGAAGGTTTACCACGAACAACAGGCAGGCGATGCCGACCTGAGCGCACACAACTCCCACGGAAAGTTTATCAGGAATTTAATGAAATGTCAGGTTGCACATGGCAGGCATTACTTTGGCCATGATTTAATCCTGTTGCTTTTGTTTCTTGCGATGTTCTTTGGGCCAGTCGCTGGCGAGTTTCTTCATTTCATCCAATGCATACGGTAATGAAGTGTTACTTTGCTGTGATGATCAACGTCTTACGGATGTAGCTGCGGTTGGCGATGCGGACGATGGTGATGCGCAGGCGGTCACCGGGGCTGATGGTTTCGAGTTGTTCAGCGAGTGTGTTGGTGTCGGTGGTGGAGAGATTGCCGATGTCGGTGATGATGTCGCCGCGTTGGATGCCCAGTTTGTCCGCTGGACCGTTGTTGATGGTTTTGATGACCGCCAGGCCACGGATGCGCAGTCGGGCTTCCTGGGCCATCTCATCGGTGATGATGCCGACCTGCATACCAAAGAGATTTTCCATCAAGGTATCCAGATCGGGTCTTGGTTTTTCGACGATCTGCACGCGATAGGTTTTGCTTTGGTGACCGCGTTTAACGGTGACTTGCATGAAGTCGTCGGCTTTCTTACCAACCATGGCAATGGTGTAGTCCACAGCGTTGGTCACATCCTTGCCATCGATTTGGGTGATGACGTCCGCGACTTGCAGGCCTGCCTTATCCGCGGGGGAATCGACATCAATGCGTGTGATCTTGAGGTTGTTGCCACGGTCGGAGACCTGCATACCCACTTGCAGACGGCTTCGTGATTCGAGTGCGAGCATTTGGGGCAGGAGTCGACGCAGGTCATCAACGGGAATCGCAAAGCCGATGTTCTGCCCGTCTGCGCGGATGGCGGTGTTGATGCCGACCAGTTCACCGAGCACGTTAAGCAGGGGGCCGCCGGAGTTCCCGGGGTTGATGCTTGCATCGGTTTGGATGAGGTTCTTGAAGGCCACATCGTCATTGATGTCGATCGAGCGGTTCAGCGCGGAAACCACGCCGGAAGTGACGGTGTGCTGATAGCCCAGCGCGTTGCCGATGGCAATGACGGTTTCGCCGACCATCAGGTCATCGGAGTGTCCCAGGGGCAGAGTTTGGATGTCGTGATCCACGTCAATTTTCAAAACTGCCAGATCATGTTCGTGATCGATGGCAATGATCTGGGCGTCATATTCCTGGTGGTCATTGAAGATAACTTTGCGTTCAGCGGTCTGGGCGACCACATGCGCATTGGTGACAATCAGGCCGGACTTGTGGAGGACAAAGCCGCTACCGACACTGGTGCGTTCGACGGAGCGCTGCTGACGGCGACGGAAGGGGCTGTCAAAAAAACGGTCAAATAAATCATCAATGCCAAGTGGTGAGCGGTATTGAATCACCTGTTTGGAGGCAATGTTGACCACTGCATCCTTTGAGTTTTCGAACACCTCCACCACGGGTGTCCGGCGGAGCATTCGGCTGTCGGGGTTCTTTTGCCAACTCCCGGGCTGGGCCAGAGTCGGGACGGTCAGACACAGAACCATCAGCAGTGACAGTAATTTATGATTGATTTTCGATTCGTGCTTCATGTCGGTTCCTACGGATGGGGCAAAGCGTTTGTTCATTGGATTGATCGTCATCAGGTCATACCTGGGTTGATCCAAGTCGTTGCAGGTCGGCGATCACAAGCGATTGAAAAGGCGCGATTTGGCCTCAAATCGGTTAAATCGATCTGACTATTTTCCAATCTCCACTGGCATGTTAAACCAATTGCAGATATTCTTTTACCCATATCCAATTGGGAATCAAGTTATGGCTACGATGCGAGAACGCTCGACCAAGCCGATGTATGACATCTGGTCCTGGTTTTATAACTGGACTTTTGGCGCTTTGGTTCGAAGCAGACAAAGACGTGCGGTGCAGCAACTGCCTTTCAAACCCGGTGATCGAATCCTCGATCTGGGTGTGGGGACAGGGCTGACACTTAAGCATTACCCGACCGATGTCACCGTCATTGGCATGGATCTGTCGCAAGGCATGATCTCCAAGGCCAAGACCGTTTGTGAACAGCGCGGCTACGACCACATCAAGCTCGTCCGCGGTGACGGCATGTACCCGCCGTTTGCCGAACAGAGCTTTGATCACATCATCATGTGTCACACGGTCACCGTCGTCAGTGATCCGGCAAGACTGCTCAACTGGGCGGCGAAAATCGTCAAGCCCGGCGGGCGTATCGTCCTTGCCAATCACTTCCGTTCGACCAACCCGGTGATGGGCTGGTTTGAGAAGTTCACCAATCCGTTCTGGGTGAAAATCGGTTGGCGAAGTGACGTGGCTTTGGAAGATGTACTCAAAGGCGTTGACCTGCATTTTGAATATCACTTCAAACATCGCTTCATGGACCTTTGGCAGATCGTTTGTCTGACCAATCAGAAGTCCGTTGATGAACCGATGCCAGAGACATCAAGCAGCCAATCGCAAAATAGCAGTCAGCATCAACCCTCTCAGCCAATGCTGGCCTGATATCACCAAACCGCTAGACGTACATGCCAGGGATCAGATGGGCAAGGGCATAAACAGGATCAGGATGAGTCAGACCAAACCCACGCGTGTTTTACGAGTTGTCAGTGATGCAGTGCTTTTGCTGCTTGTCGCTTTGATCGCCATCACTGGTGTGATGCTTCCAGGCCTGCATGCTCAGCCGACGGTCAACACCATTGCTGACCTGCCCTTGGCAGATCCGGTGATCGATTCGGACGCACAGTTCACTGCGACGCGCACCAGTGTCTGGTACGACGGTGTGATCCAGTACATGTTCCTCAAACGTGATGTCCGCATCGGTGTGGGGACGTATGGTTTCCGGGCTGACAATGCGGTGATTCGCATCCAGCGTGAATCCATCGCAGGTGGCCGAGAAGTCCGACACATGTGGATGTACCTGGACAATGCTCAGCCGCTGCTTGGCCGTGGTCCGACGTCGGCTGCCGCGCCGCGATTACTCGTCACCGTCAGCACCACCGGCAAGGTGGACCTTGCCACCGACTTGATGGAAAAAGTTGACCGTAGCAGCCTCGAACTCACTGCCGACGCCAAACGCCGTTTCATCTCGCATCTGACTGCCATCTCCACGCCACGCTCCGATGTGGTGATCAACGAATCAACTGAATCCCGTGCTGCCCGACTGGCGCGCGAGAGTTCGGCTGCAGCGGGCGGTCCGACGATTGTCGTAGACACTGTTGATCAGCCATTGCAATTGCAGACCCCGTATTCAGCCGATGATCCGACCGCACCGGTGGTCAAGCAGCAGTTGCCCGCACCGGCAGCATTGAGTCAGACCCCAGAGAAACCCCAAGACAAGACACCTGCGACGCCGACCCCCAGCAGTGAGCCGGTGACGATGGACGTCAAGCCTGATCAACCAGCCAAGACGCCCGAGCCGGTTAAGACGCAACCCAAGCCCGAGGTCAAGCCCGTCGAGCAACCGGTGGTATCGACGCCCGTTGAAACCGAACCTGCCAAGCCTGTACAAGTCGCAGAACAACCCGAGCAAACACAGCAGCCGTCACCGACGAGCAACATTCTCCCGCCCGTGGGGACTGTGAGTCTGACGTTTGATGAGATGATCGTTGACCTTGGCAAAGAGCAGCCCTACGCAGTGCTCATGGGCAAGGTTGGTGTGATGTACGTTGACCGCAGCGGTCAGCTTGCCATGAGTCTGCGTGCCGATCAGGCCGTGATTTTCCTTCGCAAAAAGGACAAGGATTACGAGCAGGTTTTCAGCCGTCTGAATGCTGAGGATGTCATCGGCGTTTATCTCGAAGACAACGTGCAGGTGACCAATGGTGAATACAACATTCGCGCCCCAAGAGCCTATTACGACACGCAGCAGAACAAAGCGGTTGTGCTTGATGCGGTGATGTACACTTGGTCGGTTCGCAAACAGGTGCCACTGTATGTCCGTGCTGAAAAGATCATGCAACTGTCCAAGACCCAGTGGCAGGCGAATCAGGCGGTGTTAACCACCAGTGAATTTGCCCAGCCGCATTTCTCCATCGCAGCACGCACCATCACCCTGACCCAGCAGCCGGACAAGAACGGTGAAAGCGAATACCGCTACACCGCCCGTGATGTCGGCGTGAAGTGGGGCGATGCCAAACTCTTTGGGGGTGGCAAACTCTCGGGTAAAGTCCAGGAAATGCCGCTGCGCAGCATGGCCATGTCCTTTAGCCAGAACAACGGTCCGACCATTCAGACGACTTGGGACACCTTCATGCTCCTGGGGCGCGAAAAGCCCGATGGCGTCGACAGCACCGCCAGCTTTGATTATTTGGGCGAACACGGTCCGGGGCTTGGTCTTGATCTGACTTATGACAAGATCACCATGCTCGGTGAACACAAAGCCTACATGCTTGCATACGACACCGGCGAAGATGAAATCGGCGGGCGTGATGACGTGGATCAAAACGGCGAAGTCCGTGGCTTTTACCGGGGGCAGCATCGTAGCTTCCTGGATGACAATTGGGAACTTTCCCTTGAATTCGGGTACAGCTCCGATGAGACGTTCCTCGAAGAAATGTTCCGTGAAGAAGTCGAAAACGAAAAGCCCTACGAAACCTCGCTGTATCTGAAAAAGCAGCAGGATCAGACGTTGATGTCGTTCTATGCCAACTATGAACTCAACGAGTTCACGATCAATTCGCAGCAGTTGCAGTATCAGGGCTACACCGTTGAGAAACTGCCGGAGCTTGGCTTCCATTCCATCGGCGAAAGCCTCTTTGACAACAATCTGACTTACTACGGTTCGACGACTGCAAGCTACATGCGTGCTCAACCGGGCAAGGACAATCCCAGTGATCGCGGCTTTACCAATGCTCAGAGTATGCTGCTCTTTGGTCGTCCCAACACGGTGAGTTTTGAAAGTGCGTACAACGCCACCGGCGCTCCGTCGGACTTTGTGCTACGTCTGGATACGCGTCATGAACTCCAGGCCCCGATGAAAGTCGGCAGCATTGATCTGGTGCCCTATGCCGTCGGTCGTGTAACCGCCTACGACAATGACTTTGATGCCTACAGTGGCAATGATGACAACGTCCGTCTGTGGGGCAGTGTCGGCTTGCGGGCTCATACGCAATTTAACAAGACCATCAGCGATGTGGACAGCCGGTTGCTTGATCTGCATAACATCCGTCACATTATTGAACCGAGCGTTGATGTGTCCTTCTCGGACGCGTCGATTGAGTCAATCGATTTGCCGGTGTATGACTACGATGTCGAAGCGCTGCGTGATGGCATGACTTTGTCCATTGGACTTCGCAATACGTTCCAGACACAGCGCGGTGGCCCCGGACGTTGGCGGACGGTGGATTGGCTGACCGTGGATTCGCATTACGTGGTCTCCAGCGATGATGCTGAACCCAACCCCAACTCGCTGGCTCACTATTTTGGTTACCGTCCTGAGTACACCCGTGGTGGGGAGTACTTCCATACCGCCATCGCATGGATGATCTCCGATTCGCTGGCAAGTATGAGTGAGTTCACCTACGACTTTGATCAGGACATGGTCACGCAATGGCGTACCGGTTTGAGTCTTGAGCATTCCCCGGTTCTCACCAGCTTTGTGGATTACCAGGAGATCGACATTCTCGATACCCGCCTGCTGACGTACGGCTTTTCGTACCGCCTGACCAGCAAGTATTTCATGAGCTTTGAACACCGTCTGGACTTCTCCAATACGTCGGAGGATCAGCGGTATATCGATGTCACCCTGGTCCGCGAATTGCCACGCTGGAATCTCATCGGACTTTACAGCTTTGATGAGACAGACGGCGATCACACATTCGGGATCATGCTCATGCCCATGGGACTCAGTGGCAGTCGATACGGGCGTCCGCTCTTCGGGTCGGCCCTGCGGTGATCTTCTGCCCAAGTTCGGGTATACTACCGGGCTAAACTTTTGATTCCTTATTTGTCCATAGAACTGGTGTCACGATGCTTAAGTGGTTTCGAATTTACAACAAATTCATTCTGGTCATTGGCGGCTGTCTGTTGATGGTGGCTTTCCTGATTCAACCGGTGCTCAGCATGTTCATGCCACACCCCGGTAATCAGCCTTTGGGCACACTCAACGGTAATGAGATCACCCTTGGTGATCAGCAGGCTGCTGGACGTGAACTGACTTTAGCGCGTCAGACGCACAACATGATCGCCATGTTCACGCCTGAAGAACCGCTGCAGTGGTTGCTGATGAAACATGAAGCTGCTCAGTTGGGTGTCTCTGCCAGTGGTTATGAAGTCACTGAACTATTGACCAATCTTGGTGTCACCGAACAGATTCTTGCTGACAATGCCCGCAACAGTGGCATGACCGTCGAAGACATCAAGGAAGCCCTGCGCTCATGGCTCTCGGTTCAGAACTACAAGGAACTGATTCTGGGTGTCAGCCACATGTCTCCGGTTGAAAAGATTCGCACCATGAGCGAAACGCAGCAGCGTTTTTCAAGCTTCATGAATCAAGGCCAATCCAACCCGCAGATGATGTGGCAGATTCAGCGTCTGCTTTATCAGCAGATGGCTCAAATCCAAACCGGTGCATCACGCGTGAGTAAGCCTGTCGTTGAACACTTCGTCAACGACCAGCAGGCCCGCGTCAAGATCGGTTACCTGCAGGTTCCGTTGACGTCCTATCTTGAAAAAGTCTCACTGGAAACCGCTGCTCATGAAACTCAGAAGACGGTGACCAACAAGGAACTTCAGGACCTTTTTGATCAATACAAAGACAACCTGCCCGGTACCAGTGAGCCTTACGGTTTTGGTTACCGTCTGCCCGAACGCGTCAAGTTTGAATACCTGAGCTTAAGCCAGCAAAGCCTGATGCCCAAGGTCACCGTTGCTGAATCCGAAGCCGTTGCCTACTACGACCAGAACCAGTCACAATACACCGAAACGGTTCCCGCACCGCAGCCCAAGGAAGGCGAAGAACCTGCTGCACCGACGACCAAAGTCAAGCCTTATGTCGACGTGCGTGATCAGATTCTCAGCCAACTCAAGTATCAAAAGGCAGGCGAACTGGCCGACAAGATCATCAAGACTGCCCAGACAATTCTGCTCGGTGATGTGCGTTCGCTGGATGTCGAAGCTGGCTTCCGCGTGATTCCTGAAGACTTCAAGCCCATGGAACTTGAAAAGGTTGCTGTGCAGATTCAGGAACAGTTTGGCGTGCTTCCCAGCGTGGTCAAACTCGATAAGCAATGGCTGAGCATTGACGACATCAACACCATGCAGGGCATTGCTTATTCGACATTGATGGGTAAAGCCAATGTCGGTTTTTCGGATTACCTGTTCAGCGTCAAGGAAATCGAACGCGAAGAACCGTCACCCAATGCCGGACTTCGTTTGCAGGCCAATGTCGTCAGCATGCCGTTGCGTGGCTATGATGGCAATCGTTACCTGTTCCGCGTGATTGATGCCCAGGCCGAGCGCAGCCCCGAGTCACTGGACGAAGTCCGCGATGCCGTGGTTGCCGACGCCAAGAATCTGGCTGCCTATGGCTTGCTGCTTGCCGACCGTGACACATGGCGTCAGCGTATGGTCAAGGACAGCCTTCAGTTCATCGCCAAGGATCTTGGCACCACCGTCGAAGAACCGCCCGCCTTCCAGCGTCGCCAGGTCGGCATGGGGGGCAGTGGTGTTCCCAATGTGCAGGGCATCGGCCAGGACGAGCAGTTCGTCGACAGTGTCTTTGCCTTTGCCATGTCCCACGCTGCTTCGGATCACAAGGCCTTTGAGAAGCTTGCAGCGGATAAGCGTTCGACCATTGCCGCAGCCCCGAGCAACTTGGCCATGTACCTTGTCCGTGTGGATGAAGTCCATCCCGTCACCGAGCAGCAATATGCTCAGCGCATGGAATACCCCCAGGCATTGGAGAACATCGGCTTTGCCGTGCAGACCAGCGTGCTGGGTGATGACGTGACCAATCCCTTTGAGTTTGACACATTAGCCAAGCGCGTCGGTTTTGTTTCCGTCTCCGAACTCGAAGCCCAGGAAAAGGGTGATTCAGCAACCGAAGAAGCTGCTGAGTAACATACCAACACGATTCAAAAACAAAAACAGCCTGGCGGAATCGTCAGGCTGTTTTGCTATTTGGATTTTGTTGTTCTGATCGTGAATCGCTTGTTATCAATCAACCTACCGTCGAACCGGGGTTTGCTGGCTTGGAGGGGCTGAGCACGATGACATCGGTGACTTCTTCGCCATCCATGTTGCTTGCAGCCAGGAGCATGCCGTTGGACTCTTCACCGCGGATTTTACGGGGTGCCAGATTCGCCACGACGATAATCTGCTTGCCAATGAGTTCTTCGGGGCTGTAGTAAGCCTTGATACCCGCACAGATTTGGCGTTTTTCTTCGCCCAGGTCGATTTGCAGCTTCAACAGGCGGTCAGCATTGGGATGTTCCATGGCTTCGACGATGGTTGCCACGCGTAAATCGATCTTGGCAAAGTCGTCATAGGTAATTTCTGGTTTGGTTTGCATCTTCTGCTCCATACTTGGTGTAAAAACTTAAGCGTGTACATCAAGGAATTGACAGTACAATGGTGTACCGTCCGATCCAGTGAGGACGCCAATGGTAACAAGGTTTGCCCCCAACGGGTAATGTGCCAGCGTTCGGGATTGCAATGCATCGACGTTCTGTTGCGTTTAACAGACGGATCATCGCGATCATCAGGAGACGGACGCGAAGATTAATCAGGCCAATTCGCAGGAAAGGTCGTTTTTGCCAAAGCATCGGGTACATCGCTCATTGGTCGGGAAAATGCCTCACCGGCGCGGCGTCCGTCGTGCAGGTCTTGTGTTGTTGATCACCGGTCTGCTCATCACCTCCGTGGTCATTTACCTCACCCGTCCTCGTCGCTTGGCGGATATGGCGGGTACGTTTCTCTCCGATCTCACCGGAGCGCAAACGCACATCGAAGCCGCATGGATTCGCTTTGATGGCACGATTGAACTGCAGAACGTTGTCCTCACCGTCCCGGGCATGAGTCCGCAGGCAGGGCGTCTGTTTGAAGCCCGTAACGTGGTGATCCGGCATCACATTCTCAGCTTGCTGCAAGGACAATTTGATGCCAGAAATCTCACCTTTATCGACCCCGTCCTGTACCTTGCACGCGAGGTGAAGTCCGATGAACTCAATGTCGAATCGCTGCAGGCCGTCCGCCAGGCCGACTACCGGATGTCCGGCGAAAAAGCGTTGACACGTGTCCCGCAGAACCTGCCTAACATTTTCATCCGCAACGGCAAGATCGTTCTGGGGGAACTCGAAAAAGGGCAGTTCAATGCACTGGGGAACGCACGCTTCAACGGTTCGCTTTCATCCGACACCGCTTCACGCAACATTTATTATTTCTCACTGCGACAAGTCCGTGAAGCAGATAATAATAGCCCGTTTCTGGCAGGTTATCTGAACATTCAGACACTGGAAGTCGAAGCCAGTCTCAAAGGGTTGGATTTCAATGATGAACCAGCCATGCGCAATCTCCTGCCAACGCCGATCCGTAACTGGTGGGATCAACTTGCCCCCACCGGTAAGGTTCCCAATGTGCGCATTGGTTACGACCCCGATCCTGCGGTCGGACTCTTTGGCGTGCTCGATGTCTCCGACGTGGCGTTGACCTTGCCTTACACCGAAAACAAAAGCCGCATGACCGTCAAGTCCGGCCGCTTCAAAGTCTCCGGTCAGCGCATTCGCATTGAAAATCTGCTCGGTCAGATCGAAGATTTTACCTACAAAATCAACGGCACTGTCAACGGCTTAAACCCCGACGCGCCGTTTACACTCAACAGTCACATCACCGGCAAGATCACACCCACGCCACGCTACGCACCGTGGTTTGGGGATCAGGTCCACAAAGCCTTCCAGGACCTGGCGCCCACCGGTGATCTGGAAGTGGCTGTCAAAGTCGAACGTAAAGTCCCCGGCGGACCGTTTTCCTATGCTGGCAATATCGACATCCGCGATGCGAGTATCTGCTATAACGCCTTTCCCTATCCCTTGACCAACGTCAACGGCTTGATCCGCTTTGACGATCAGAAAGTCGAACTGATCAACTTCCGTGGACGGGGACCCAGCGGTTCAGCGTTGGGGATTCGCTGCTCGATCAATTTTGAACCGGGTGAACATTCCGGCGTCAAAGCGGAGGTCTCCGGTCTTGATTTACCGATCGATGATTATCTCTACAACGCGATGGCCCCCAAACATCGTGACCTCATCGACAACCTGTTCTCACGCAAACATTATGCCCGTCTGACGGATGAAGAAGACGGTGTGATCGCAAGCTCCAAACAACATGAAGCATGGTTAAACCAACGGACTGACATCGCAACACAACTTTATGATCCGAAGAAACTCTCCGACGACCAGGTCAAAGTGCTCCAGTTGCGTAAGCAGATTCTCGACATCAAACTTGCTCGACCTGTTTTCGACCTGGGCGGCAAGACCAACATGTACCTGACGCTCGAACGCAAGCTTGGTGAAAATGTCCGAAATATCATTGATGCGCGTTATGAACTCCAGGGCGTTAATGTCCTGCTCAAAAATTGGGCTTACCCCATGCAACTCTCATCGGGTGTTTTTACACTCGGGCCAGATGGCGGCAAACTCCAGGATGCCATCATGGTCGGACTTCGTGGCGGTGAAGCATCCATCTCCGGCAACATGTATTGGAAGCGATTCCCCAACAAGAAAAAACTCCTGCCAGAGATCAAATTCACCGGCACCAATTTCCCCGTCGATGACATCGTCATCCAATCACTTGGTGATCGCGGGGATAAAATTCTCAGTTCTTTGGGACTCAACGCAACCATCGATGCTGCAGGTATGGTGCTGGCAAACGACCTGGGTAAACCCTATCCAACCTTGCAGATTCGCGTCCGAAACGGCAGTGTCCGTCCCAACGCTGGTCGCTTTGAAATCAATCAGTTAAACGGCTACATCGCAGTCCATGACAAGGACGTGCAGATCACCGAGATTAAAGGCAAACATCTCAATGCTGACTTCATACTCAAAGGTGACTTGCCCAAGAACAAGCCGGTAAACCTGATTTTTTCAGGCAAGCGGATCCCGCTGACGCAGAAGGTGCTGGACCTCATCCCACCATCTGCTGATAAACGTGATGACGCCAAGCGCATCATTGATCCGCTGCAATTAACCGGCCAGTTCGACATGCAATTGCGGTTGTTTAATGAGAAACCTGAGACGCCATGGAAGTCACAGTTGCGACTCTTCCCGCGTGAGCTTGATGCGGTGGTGCGTGATCAACCGGTCAAACTTAGGCAGATGCAAGGCTGGGTTGATATCGTTGGCAACCAGATTCAACTGCATCAACTCCAGTGCCAGTACGGGCAGGGGCATGCTACCGTCAGCGGACACGCCGAGTTCGCCAATGCCGACGCACCACAGTTGGATTTGGATATTGATGCACAGAGTGATGCGTTCTGTGAGACCACACGGGCCGTCCTGCCCAAAGCAGTGGTCAATGCATTGGATGCCCTGGAGATTCAAGGCAAGTATCATCTGGAAAAATCACATCTGACCTATCTGCCCAAAAGCAAAACCAAGCCAGCGACTTACACCTTCAATGGTCAGATTCACATGGAAGATGCCACCGCGCATGTCGGGGTTCCCATTACCCAGATGGCTGGCAAGATGAAGGTTAACGTCTCGCATCAAAAAGCGGACCCATTACCACAACTTAAACTCGATTTGGAACTGGACCGACTGTACGCTGCGGATCGACTCATCAGCCCCATGACGGTGCATATGGATAACCATGCAGCAGACGGGCAGATGCTCTTTATCCAGCAGTTCTCCGGCCAATGTTACAACGGCTTACTACACGGTCAGGGGCAGGTCGCCTTGGATGAATCGTCCGCGTACATGGTCCGACTGACTTTGCAGAATGCGGATTATCAACCGGTGATTTATCCCAAGCAGCCGCGTGAAAAAAATCCGGTGGTTGATGATGCACTGGACCGCCCGACACTCTCTGCGGACCTGACAATTTCAGGCATGTCCGAAGGCATGCAAAACAAACGCTCAGGGCGTGGCTCCATTGCCATCCGCAATGCCAACATTTATCAGTTCCCGTTAACCATGTCCATCGTTCAGATATTGAACATGGCTTCCCCGACCGCCCGACAGTTTAACGATGCGGATGTCCAGTTCCTGGTGGATGGGAATTTTATCAACGTTGAAAATATCGAACTCAAATCGCCGACCATCAACATCGCAGGCAACGGCACACTCCAATACGACACCGGCGCGTTGAATCTGGATATGTATACCCGCAATCCCGGTGCACCCAATCTCGGGCCGGTGACGGAACTGATGAAGATGTTCAAGAATGAACTGGTGGGCATTCATGTCGGTGGGACTTTGGAAAACCCTGTCACATCCGTCAAATCGCTGGGTGGGATTCGTAACACCATGACGGAGATTCTGGGTAAGCCCATCGAGAAGGATAAGTCCGATTCACAGTCCGATCACTTTGCAGCGCCCAATCGATCCGGCCAGTAAAACAGACCCACCGCATCAATGACCGCTTGATCAAGAATACCTTCGTGCGGTTGGACGTTGGCAGGATCGCAACGTGGGATCACAGCAAGCACATCAATGCCTGTCATGCGTTTGAGCCATCTGGCATTGGAGAGCATCGACGGATCTTCGAGTTTGCCCCGTGATGAAGCATCGGGTTCGTGACGGTTAAACACCACGCCGGCGACTTTGCAGCCAGCCTGCTTCAGACACTTGATCGTCATCGTCGTGTGATTAAGCGTCCCCAATCCCGCGTCTGCAACGATCAAAACCGGGTAACCAATTGCTACGATCAGATCGAGCATTGAACGCTTGGGGTGCTCTGCGTCAATCGGCACGTAGAGTCCGCCTGCTCCTTCAACCAGCAGACAGTCACTGATATCCTGAATGTGATGCAGGCTCTTGACGATGGCCTCGGCGTCGAAGGGAATGTTCTCGGTCTCTGCTGCAACGCCGGGGGCAAGCGGTTGGCGGTAGCGGATCGGTGTGATCGTCTCCAACGGCACGCGACAGTCCGCAAAGTGTGCAATCGCTTCGGTATCCGGGCAAACCAATCCTTCACGGTCTTTACGACATCCCGATGCCAGCGGTTTACTCACACCAACACGCATGCCTTGATCTCGTAACACGCTTGCCAATGCGCAGGTGACCACCGTCTTGCCAACGTCGGTTCCTGTTGCGGTGATGAATAAACCGGGGATGTTGAGTTTAAGTCCTTCAAGTTCCATGCGGATATTGTAGGGTAAAACGTTTGTGTTGTTAGGTTGTCTTGTGATGACCGGCCGACATGTTTTTGTATGTGATGTTTTAACGCGAAGGCGCGAAGAGCACGAAGATCGCGAAGATCAAGACAAGATGAGTTGATATCTGGATTACTTATGTTTGTCGTGGTTTTTGAAATTGAATAATAAATGTGACTTTGCCTTTGCTACCTTCGTGTTATTCACACCTTCACGTTGAAAGTAAACCGCACATCAAGCCAGTTAAGAGATCGACACCATCAATGCAGCAAAGACATCCGGATCAAGCAACTGGCGAACCAAGCGATTGGCAGCAGACGTCCGTAAGACATGAGCGCGGCCAAAAGCGTGGTCAATCGCACCGATGGCATGATCCATGGGCGCATCGGTTTGGGTAAAGAGTCGGGCGGTGCCTAGGCATAGGGGGTAAAGCAGACACAAACTGCGCAGTCCGTCGAGCAGGTCCAGATCGTGATTGGCTGAACCCATAAAACCCAACGTTTGCAGACGGGTTTTGATCAGTTGATCCAGTAATGACAGGTCGATTTTCCCGTCGTGGGTTTTATCAAAGAGTTGGGAACGCTTGCCACTGCCTGCTGGGTACATGCTGCCCAGTGCGTTGACGGAGACCTTACCTGAACCGAAAAACACGATGCTTGCTGCACGCTTGATCCGACCGACGCGTTTATCCAGCACGTCTTCATCTCGGCGGAGATACATGGATAACAGGTTGGCCAGCGTATAGCGATCGACTTTGCGTAACTTCGCTGCGTCGGTTTCGTCAACCCATTTGGTGACGTGTTCAACCAGTGGTTGATACAACTGTCCCAACGCTTCACGATCCAGTTCGGTCGCTTGCTGATGGCTAAGCCAATCGCAGAATCCGTAAAGGAACATGGCCTTGTGAGCAACCGTCGGCAAACTCGGCAGCAGGGCGGAGAGAAAATCGACGATCCCCTGAATCTGCTCTTCATCCAGATTACATCGCTGCTGCTCGGTGAACGGGCGGGCATCCTCGAGCACGATGTCAGCGAGTTTACTTAACTGGTTGGACTTGTACCGATCACCTTTGTTCTGTCGGACGGAGGGACAGTCATGACGCGGGGTGATGCTGACCTTCTCACCAAATGTTCGATGCATGGAGAACGGGAAAAGTTGGCATCCCACCGGTTTGGCGGACTCCCCGAATTGTTCGTGAATCCGGCAGTAGCCGTTGTCGGGATTGAGAAAAATGCAATCGCCATTGGGCTTGTGTGCAAGGAAGGTCTGTCCACTGTGGAGCATGTTGATGGTTTGCCTACCCAGCGGATCACCGGTCGGCCAACGCAGCGAAGCAATGCGATCGATCTCATCCGGCAGTAACTGGACATGCCAATGCCGGCAGCAATTCCCGCAGCTATGACAGGAGAAACGCTTGTCTTCGAGGATGTTGAGCTTGAGTGGCTTTGCCGTCATTACCACAGACCCATGTACTTACCAATCCAGCGTTCCCAACCAGGCTGCTTTCAACTCAGCCAGGGACTGTTCGAGCAATTGGCCGGCTTCGGCACTGCGGACGGTGAGTTTATCCGAGTCATTGAAGCGACCGACTTCACCAAACGGAATCTGCTTGTCACGCAGCAGTCGGATGATTTCGTCTAAGTTCTCTGGCTTGACTTCCAGCAGGTATCGGCTGGGGGTTTCCGCAAAGGCTGCAGAGACATCATCAAGCTTGCCGGTGCTTGCAACGGCGGTGAGATCGATATCCAAACCGATGCCGCCTGCAAAGGCCATCTCGGCTGCAGCAACAAGCAAACCACCATCGGAACAGTCGTGGGCGGACACCACCTTACTGTGATGGATCAGGCCCGCGACGATGGCAGCCTGGCAGGGACCGTCATGCAGGTCGGTCCTGGGCACGGTCATGTCGCGACTGGTGTCACTGTAGGACATGGTGTAATGCGAGCCGAGCATGGCGGGCGTCGTGTTACCAATCAACAGGAGAATATTCCCCGCGGCCTTGGCGTCCATGGTGCAGGTCTTGGTCGCATCCTGAACGATCCCCATCGCGGAGATGAGCATGGTCGGGGGGATGGAGATGACTTCACCTGAGTCGGTGGTGAACTGGTTGTTCAGTGAATCCTTGCCGGAGACGAATGGCGTCTTGTAGGCCAGTGAACCGTCGTAACAGGCTTCGGCAGAGCGGACCAGTGAGCCAAGGTTCTCAGGCTTGTCACAGCTGGGCCAGCAGAAGTTATCGAGGATGCAAATCTTGGACGGATCCGCACCGGTGCAGACCACGTTACGCACGGCTTCGTCGATGGCAGCGAGCGTCATCCAGTAGCTGTCGCCCTTGGATTTTTCACCCATGCCGGTTTGCAGACCGCTACCCAGTGCGATGCCCTTGTTGGAGTTGAGCTTGGGACGCAGGACCGACGCGTCAGACGGGCCGTCCTGATTCGGGCCGGTGAGTGGTTTGACAGCTGCACCACCCTGAACTTCGTGATCGTACTGGCGAATGATCCAGTGCTTCGAAGCGATGTTGGGATGAGCAAGCAACGTCTTAAGTGCATCACCCATGTCTGACGGTTTGTCTGCAACAGGATGCGACTGAGCGGTTTGATATTTTCCGGGGGTCCACTGAGCCTTGCGGGTGGGCGTGGGGATGCCGTCATGAAGCAGGGGCATGGACAGGCGTCCGACTTCCTGCTCGCGATAGGTCAGAATCAGTTCCGGTTCACCAGCATCATTGGTGTAGCCAAAGGTGCCCAGGTCACAAACTTCCACGTCTTCCGAAGCACAGATGGCCATGACCTTTTCGACATGTTCTTCGGGAACTGAGAGCACCATGCGTTCCTGTGCTTCGGAGATCCAGATTTCGGTGTAGCTTAAGCCACGGTATTTCAGGGGTGCGTTGTCGAGGACGACTTTGGCGCCGACCTTCTCACCCATTTCACCGACAGCTGACGAAAAACCGCCTGCACCGCAGTCGGTGATGGCGGAGAACAGTGGACCGCCTTCGTGGTCACGGGCTTGGAGGATGACGTCAAGGGTTTGTTTTTCGGTGATGGCGTTACCGATCTGAACCGCATGCGAGAATTCATCCGCATGAGTATCGGTGAGTTCAGCACTGGAGAAGGTTGCGCCATGGATACCGTCGCGACCAGTGCGTCCGCCGATGGCAATGATGTGGTCACCGGGTTGCGGGTCACCGAAGCATTTGTCCAATGGGATCATGCCGATGCAGCCAGCGAAAACGAGGGGATTGCCCAGGTAATCGTCGTGGAACCAGACGCTGCCGTTGACGGTGGGGATGCCCATGCGGTTGCCGTAGTCACGGACACCTGCGACGACCTGCTGGAGGATGCGCTTGGGCGGGATGACGCCGGTGGGGATGGGCTTGGTTTGCTGGGGGTGTGCAACACAGAACACGTCGGTGTTGGCGATGGGTTTACCTGCCAGTCCGGTGCCCATGATGTCGCGGATACAGCCGCCGATCCCGGTAGCAGCACCGCCGTAGGGTTCAATGGCTGAGGGATGGTTGTGGGTTTCAACTTTGATGCACACGGCATCTTCGTCGTCGAGCTTGACGATGCCTGCATTGTCAACGAACACGCTGATACACCACTTGTCCATGCCGTGTTCGGTCATGAGTTTGTTGGTGGCGGCAGCGATGGTGGACTTGAGCAGGTTGTTGATGGTGACTGATCCGTCTTCGTGGACTTCGTGACCGGGACGTGAAGCCCAGTTGATCGCGTCATCACCTTCAGGCTGCGTGTAGAGGACGGTGCTCTTGAGGGTCTTGTGGACGCAGTGTTCCGACCAGGTCTGAGCGAAGGTCTCAAGCTCAATGTCGGTGGGTTCGCGTTCGGCTTTGCGGTAGTAATCCTGGATGGCCTTCATCTCTTCAAGAGAGAGGAACAGGTGGCCTTCACGGGAGAGTTTGGTCAATGCTTCGTCATTCAGATCACGCATGGGAACATGGGTCAGATGCATTTTGTAAGGCGTACCGGTCATGAAGGACTCGGGGTGATACGCCTTGGCATAGATGTCCTGAATGACAGGGTTAGCTAATGACGCCTGGGCAAACTCGGTAAGGGCAGCTTCGTCAGGTGTCGCACCCAAAACGTCGTAGCGGGCGCCGGTGGTGACTTCCAATTGTTCTGCTGTCAGGCCGGTGCTGCTGAGCATTTCGAGGATGGCAGACTTGGTCGACTGGGCGACGGGGTCCATGACGCCGGGCTTGTAGTGGACTTCCACGCTGCCTGAATTGTCGGAAATCGGGCTGACTCCCACCGCGAACTCCTGGCAGACCGGATCGCAGAGAAGCTCGGTGGCAATCTGGTTGGCCTGCTCGGTACTGATGGGGGATTGGATCAAATAAATGCTTGCAGCTCGGAGGTTTGCATTATCACCAAATCGCTGGGCAACCGTCTCTTCATGGGGGTGAGCCAGTGCGTCGGCTTCGCCGGTTCTGGGCCAGATTTCAATGCGGTAGACCGTCTGGGTGAGCTGCGGGGCGTCCGGGGCGTCGGTTTGTGTCATCGTCGCTTACTTCCTGCGAGGGTGTCGGGGGTCAAAAATCACTGTCAGAATAAGGATGATAAGGTCTATAAGGTCTGGCGCAAAATCGAAGGGCCTGTTCCTGCCTCTTTGTTCAGTGATTGCTTCAGGTTTACTTGCATTGAACCGATCCAGATTGTTACACGGTAATACGTCAACCCACACGCAATCATGAGGATTTTACATCATGCGAGCAATGCTCCTCATCACAGTGACACTTGTTCTGACCGGTTTACTCACGGGATGTGGCGGTAACGATGCCTCCGCCCAGAGTTCGAGCGTGGTCAACGGCACGGCTGTGTTAACCTTTCACTTGCCCGATGATGCTGGCCAAATCCGTTGCCCGGGAAGCTTATCGGAAGATGACAAGATTCTGATCAACGTCACCAAGAAAGTCGGGGCCACCGTGTTCCGACTCAACGGCACGATGCAGATCCGCGAACGCACCTCCTCCAACGCCCGCATCTTCGTCCGTGCCATGCTCTATAAAGACGGACGTCCTGACGGTTCCTTCAACTTCACCGTCGAAGTCACCCCCGGCAACACCAAGATCGTCAACCTCGGCCAGGGCATGATGCTGCATGCGAGTTTGTGATGATCTGTTGATCTGGTTTGATTGTCATACAATTCAGTGATGTCTGATTCGGGGAAGCCATCCAACGTTCCGAGCTTGAATCGCGTGTTAAATCATCCATTGGCTGAGGCATGGATAGGTTTTGCTTTTGGTTATCTCATGGTGGCAATTTTGGCTTTTGTCGCATTGATGGGTACGGTCAGTTTGCGCGTCATTGTTTGGGAATTGCCACCAATGCCTAAAGAGAATGGACATGCAATCTTTCTCACCATGATGATCGGTGGTGGCTTCGTTTTACCTGCCATCACGGGATTGTGCTACGCCTCCTATCGCTACAAACGCGCTAAACGCAGAATAACCAATCAACCCTCCCGGCTCTGATGCAGATCGCGATATTGCTTGGGCGTGTGCTTCATGGCTTTGGCAAAGGTCGCATGAAATCTTGCACGTCCTGAAAAACCCGACGCTTCACCCACCTCTGCAATGGATAAATCCGTATCAATGAGCAGGCGACAGGCACGCTCGATATGCACACGCTGAATCTCTTCATAAACAGAACGCTGTAAAAACTGTTGGAATCGTCGTTCCAAAACACGCCGGGAAATCGGTACGCGCGAAACAATGTCCGTTACCGAGATCGGCTGGGCAGCATGTTGGCGAATGAAGGCTAACGCAGCGGTGATGCTCTCATCCGCAATGGCGGTGATGTCCGTGGACTTGCGCGTCACCGCCTGCACGGGTGGGAACTTGGTAATGCAGTTGTCGGTCATCTCCCCCTTGATCATCTGGTCAAGCAGACGCGCAGCTTCAAAGCCGATCTTAAATGTCGGCAAATCCACACTCGATAACGACACATGGCTGGCTTCCACCAGCAGGTCATCATTGTCCGCCCCCAACACCGCGATTTGCTCAGGTACCTTCAAGCCCAGGGACTCAGCGATGTTGATCACTTTGATGGCATACTCATCGTTGGCTGCAAACAACGCAGCAGGAAGTTGAAGTTGTTTTAGCAAGTGTTCGATCTGGTCAAGGTTCCAGATGGCGTCGACCTGATATTCCGCGGATCGCACGCCGTCAGCAAAACCGCGATGACGTTGTGCAACGAACGATGAAATCTCCGGCAGCAGATCCGAGTGTCCAACGAAAGCAAAGTGTCTGAATCCACGGTCCAGAAAATGCTTCGCTGCCAATCGTCCAATCAGATAGTCATCCGCCAGCACCGATGTCGGATACAGTCCGGGCAGAATCGACGAGACACAGACGACGGGCTTGTTGATCTGGTTAATCGTCTTGAGCGTCTGCTCGTCGGGGATCATGACGATCAGGCCATCACCTTCCCATTGGTCAATGAACGAAGCCGGTTGGAAAATCCATGTCCGGAGCATGGAGAGCTGCCACTGCTGATAGCGTTGGTAGGCCAGTACACCGCGCGTGACACCCCGACCGTATGTGCCGATTGGGTCGATCATGATGCCGACATTAATTGGGGAGATTTTGGACATAAGGAGCCATCGATGGTTGGGGGCGATATCGTATTGCGTCAAGTGTAAAATGTGACGGAAAACGGGTCAATGGTCAGAAATAAAAAACGTGTTACGTGACTGGTGTGATGTGTTAAAGCCTTTGTTGTTATTCGCAAGGTGTCAATAATATTTGCAAATCAGGGGGAAAATGGATGTTTGGGATCATTCTGGGTGGGGGAAGTTGAATGTGACGCAAAGTGATACATCAAAGTCGCATAAAGGCGTTGATGGGGGATAGGCAGGGTTCTAGACTTATCACAAATCAACAAGGTTGATGACTTTTGTTGATGCGTCACGAACAAGGCGTCAGATTGGCGTCGCTTCGTGTTTAATCGTTCACTAGAATTCCTGAACTTGAGGTGAAGGTATGTCCACCAGCACAAAAGTAACTCGCTTGACATCTCAGTCGGCTTTTACACTCATCGAACTGCTCGTTGTCATTTCGATTATCTCACTGCTCATCTCGATTCTCCTGCCTGCGCTGGGTGCAGCACGCAAACAGGCGCAGGCCATGGTCTGTGCTTCGAACATGCATCAAATCGGCTTGGCACACACCATGTACCAGAACGACTTCAAAGGCTACAACCTGTCACTGATGACAGCCAAGGGAGACTGGTATTACTGTGTCTATTCGTTGGACTATCTACCTTCGGAAAATGTCTTCCTCTGCCCGTCGGACACCATGGGTAAATTCTCGCGAGGCTCAATCTGCTACGGCATCAACTCAACGCTTGTCGGCAACAGTTACAGTTCCGGTGAATCACAATCCCGCTGCACCAAACTTGAAGACCTGCTCCGCAAGCCCGGGATCAATGATGCCATTGTCTTCTCCGAAGCGGTTCCCGATGGGCATTCGGCATTGCTCAGCGGACGTGGTCAATCCGCACGTGTGAATCCCACGAACCTGAACATCTGGCCTAAGAACGAAATCCGTTCCGGTGGCTCGCCGTGGATATGGCCCGTCGGTGCCCGTCACAATGACTCAGCGGTAGCAGGTTTTATTGATGGTCATGTGGAGCAGCTTGGCTACGAACAGTTGCGCGACATGGACAAGTATTGGTCGCCTGTGAATTACTGGGGTTGGCGTGTGTTCAAGTCCAATGCCAACCCGGATCAGTTCAGTTGGTCCACCATGCAGAGCATTCCCTGAAGCTTGTCATTAACGTCTAAATCCATCATGATGCATGTAGTCTGGAAATCTTTCTCGATGAACAACCGTCCTATCGCCCAATTTGTTTTCACTGGTTTGATCGCTACGTTATTGCTGGTCACCACACCGATAGTTCACGCTGGTAAGCTCATTGCCGATCGCGCCGACGCCACGATGCGGACCGACGGTCGTGTGCAGCAAGCTGATAACTGGACTGTCCGTGCTGGCGAGAACACCGCGCCTTTTGCCGGCTGTGTGATCCTGCCGTTTCAGTTGCCCGACATTTCCATCTCCGGCAAACCCTTTGAAACCGCGAGTCTCCGCGTGCAGTTGGCTTCCTTCTCCGGCAGGCCCAATGCCTTTGCACTTGATCTCTACGGACTTAAACGCATCGCGGATAAACCCGATGTGCTCAGCGAAGATTACTTTGCAGGTAAGCGTGATACGTCAGCTGTTTTGATTCAAGATGATTACATGACCGCTGCAACACCTGTCCGCTCCAAGACGGTTCCTTATGTTGGGACCACGGCCGAAGCCGATCAGGTGCTCGCAACGTTTCTGCGTCAACAATGGGATGATGGGAAGAATGCTGGCAAGTTCATCTTCCTGCGGTTAAGCCCTGACGTGTACCCCATGCCCAAGGGCAATCACGCGTATCATATTGTTGCTTCCAATGCTGCGATGGATCGTGAAAAACCCATCATCAACTTCACCGGTGATGGTGAAGATGCAGCCAGCGCATCACTGCAAATCCCGGCGGGTTCAGATGGCAAGCTGCTCATCCAGAGCAATCAGGTTCACCCGCGCGGGTTTGCAAAAATCAATCAGACCGATGTCCAGACGGTTGAAATGTCATTTGATAATCCGCAGCAGGGTTCAGGCATTCGCATCACGCCTGCCAACTATGCTTCAAGTTGGGATCTAGCCAACTGGAAGATTCTCTCGGTTGATATCCAGAACCAATCACAGACGGTGCAGATGCGACTGCTCATGGAGATTGCTGCCAAGGGACAGACCAAGACGCAGTACAGCAGCACCGGTATTGCCTTGAATCCCAGCGAAAAACGCACACTCAAAATGCTTATCCCGCACGATTGGAAATACGACATTCCCAAGGATGGCCCTCGCGGGCCACGCACTGTTAACTCATCGCAAATCACCGATGTGAGTTTCTTTGTGCAGTGGCCGTTTGAGCATCCTAAAGCCGATCTGGTCCATTGCGTGATCTCCAATCTGCATGTCGAAGAAAACATCACGCCCACGACATCGCTTGCCAAGGAAAACTTCTATCCGTTCATTGATGAATATGGTCAGTACATTCATGAAGATTGGCCGGAGAAAATTCATACTCCCGCTGATCTGAAAAAAGCCCATCAACAGGAGCTCGAAGAACTCGCCCAATCCAAACGTCCGACGCAATGGAACAAGTACGGCAGTTGGATCAACGGCCCGAAGCTTAAAGCCACCGGTTTCTTCCGCACGGAGAAAGTCGATGGCAAGTGGTACTTCGTCGATCCCGAAGGCTACCTGTTCTGGTCGCATGGTGTGGATGTACTCTCGCGTTACAACGACGGCATGAAGATCGAAGGTCGAGAAAACTGGTACGCCAAAGTCCCTAAGGATACCAAGTGGTTCTATCCCACCGATGGCAACTTAAAACACAAGTATGGCACTGAAGACTACCACGCCCAATACTATGCCAACCTCGATCGCCGCCTGGAACACTGGGGTTTTAACTCCATCGGTAACTGGTCTCGTCACGAGCTCATCGCCCAGGGCAACACGCCTTACACACTGCAAATCACCGATTACAACTGGTCCATGCCACGAATCCAAGGCACGGACATCAAGTTCTATGATGTCTGGGATCAACGCTATGCCAATCACATCAGGACGCTGATTCCCGATCAGATCAAGAGCAATCCCGTGTTGGAAAAATCGCTGACTGATCCGATGTGCATTGGCTATTTCATTGACAACGAACTGAACTTTGGCAATCGCGGACGCCAGGTTCTTGTTGACGGCATTTTCAAATCACCTGCCAAACAGGCTGCCAAGATCACCTTTGTGGATGGTCTAAAAATCAAGTATCTGACCATCGACAAACTCAATGTGGCTTGGCAGACGCATTACGAAGATTGGACTCAGATGTTGGAGAGTACCGACGTGCCGACGTCTGAGAGATATCGTGCTGATGGTGATGTGTTTTTCCGCAAGACGGTCGAGCGATATTTTGAGTTGAATCGAGATGCGATCAAGACCATCGCACCGCATCGCTTGTATCTTGGTTGTCGATTTATCTCCACGGATGCGCCGCGCCCGGTACTCGCCCAAATGAGTGCGAAGTATTGCGATGTGCTGACAGTCAATATTTACGCTCACTCCGCTGCCAACTTCCCGATGGATGGCATGCCCGACATGCCGGTGTTAATCGGTGAGTTTCACTTTGGTGCCAAGTTTGTTGACGGACGTGGCATGTTCAGTGATGGTTTGTCACACAGCGGGATCACCCAGGCCGACCGCGCCTTTGCATACACGCGGTATGTCCAGGGCGCACTGGTCCATCCCAACATCGTGGGGGCGCATTGGTTCCAATACCGCGATCAACCCCTGACCGGCCGCGGTGATGGTGAAGCGTATCAGATCGGTTTTGTCGATGTCGCGGACACGCCTTACAAGCAGATGTGCAATGCATCTCGCATTGTCGGCCAGAGCATGTACACCTACCGTGCCAAGGGCAAGCTTGAAAAGTCGATGGATTAAGCAGTGCCTAGCGCAGTTCAAATCATTATTCTCCATACAGTCTCTGATTTCGTCATTCCCGCGCAGGCGGGAATCCAGTGGCATTCAGGTGACGCTTGCATATTTCACTGGACTCCCGCCTGCGCGGGAGTGACGGAAAGTGGAGATTAATGATTTGAACTGCCTATTTACCGTAGTGATTTAACAGAGCTGCGGACAATCAGTTCGCAGTTAAAGTCCAGTTGCCTGTTGTCGTTGTGGTGTTCACCAGCAATGATCTTGCCTGTGAGTTCGACGGTTTTATCGATCATGTCTTTGAGTGGTTCACGGACCACGGTTAACGGCGGGTGGCAGGAAGCAGTCTGCTGGCCTGCATCGATGCTGATAAATGACATGTCTTCGCCGATACGGATGCCCAGTTTGAGCAGGGCGAAATAGGTGTTCATGAGCATTGAGCCGTTGCCCATGAAGACGCAGGTCGATGGGTTATTCACCGCATCAAGCACGGATTCAAAGATCGTCTTCTTTTCATTGAGTAGTCCCATGTGACATGTCATGCCCAGTTGCTCTGCTGCATCACGCAGGCCTTGCATCCGTTGTTGTTGGAGGGGGGCAGTGACATCGAAGTTGATGTAGTGCACATGCTCATGTCCCATCTGGTGCAGGTATCGCATGGCAAGGAAGGCCGACTGATAATGATTGGACGTGATGTTGTAGCCATGATCGGGCGTGCGGTGACCGTTGATATGGATCAGTGGAATCTGCCCGAGTTGCTGCTGGATTTGTTCGTCGGCTTCCTGGGATTGGCTGATGTGAATGACGGTACTCACATGCCTGGGGTCGAGTTGATCGAGTTGTTCAAGTGAGAGAATCTGCACATGTCGGAAGTGGGTGTTGAGTTGGTAGAGCAGTTGCGTGAGCAGGGTGACAAAGTAGGTGTCGTTGCCTTTCTGTTTGGGGCGGAGTTGATAGGTGACGACCACAAACTGGTAACGATTGGACGCAACGGTGGGGGTGTAGTTGAGTTCGGCGATGGCTTTGAGGACGCGCTGCCTGGCTTCGGGTGAGACGTTTTTCTTGTTGTTGAGCACCCGAGAAACGGTGCCAATGGAGGTTTTGGCGTGTTTGGCGACCTGTGAGATGGTGGGCATGTGTGTTCGTATCCGGGTGTAAGAGTAACACAAAGTTGATTTATTTTTACATGCTGGTGTGAAAAATCAAGTTTGAATTCATGTAATTCTATCAGTTTTGTCAATTTATAGACGAAATTAAACGGAAATATTGACTGGTCTGTATTAGGTGTTAGCATTACAAATAATTGTAATTTTAACACAAAAGGGCTCGGCATGAATTCAGATCGGACACCTGTTGCCCACGCATTTACGCTCATTGAACTGCTGGTGGTCATCTCCATCATCTCGCTGCTGATCTCCATTCTCCTGCCGGCGTTGGGGGCAGCACGCAAGTCCGCGCGGGCGGTGCAGTGTCAGACAAACTTACGACAGGTGGGGATGCTTCACGAAATTTATCTCAACGACTTTAACGGACGCTACATTCATCACCGCGGCAACTGGCAGGCGGGGCAAGGTGAATTCTGGCCGACTGTGCTGCTTGATTATATTGCAGACAAACGCAAGATCGGTGACGGTTCTCGCCGCTTCACAGTCAAGCAGTGGCAACTGATGCTCTGTGGCGAACAGGATCATGCCTACATCCAGGCCATCACCGATGAGGCTTCGCAGACTGTCTGGTCGGACTTCATCGCGCGACATGTGGACTTTGGTTACAACTACGTGACGCTTGGGTCCAGCGCACTTTACACCTCACCGCAATGGCAAGGTTCAATCAATCCCGAGTACGGCCCAAGTGTCACGGTTCAGGAAGTCATCCAACCCTCACGCAAGTACATGATGATGGATGCCAAGGCCACCGGCCCGACACAGTCTTTTGAAGGTGCAACGGGATATTACGCGGGGTCATACCGTGTCTCACACAAGAGCACATCCACCGTCTCGTCACTGACGGGCATTCCTGCTGCAAGGCATAACAGCAATGTCAATATTCTCTTTTGCGATGGCCATGTCAAAAGCATGAAAGTCGATCCGGACGCGCCCTATAACGCCTTGGATGAGTTTTATTCCAAGACCGTTTCCACCCCGTGGTCACGCAATTGATCCAATCCATCAACGCGATCCGATCTGGATCATCATCGACGGAGATTCCAATGAAATTGTCAGCCCATCTGGTGTTATCCCTGTGTCTGTTCTTCGCGGCTTGTGCAAAGGCTCAAACGCTCGAACAACTCACACAGGAAGTAACCGCACTACAACAATGGCGAACCCAACTGGCCAATACCGGCCTGGACACATCCTATGAACAGGTGACGTTGCATACCGTCAGTTTGTTCGCAGACTACATTGTTTATGACCGGGCGCATCCTGATGCGCTAGCAGATGTTTATCAACGCTATCACAAGCAGATTCCCGACACACCCCAGGCCATGGCCGCAGCGTTACCGGATCAGGAGTTGGCTGACTGTTGGCAGTTACTCGATGAATGTCGCCAATCACTTCAAGCATTGGCCGATGGAACCGTCACGCGACGCAACGTTCCGCGATGGGATGGCAGGCAGATCACCATTGGCGATGGTCACTTTGTCCAGAACAATCGTCCCGTTTTCCCAGGCACCTTCATCTGGATGCCCTACACCGAAGCGAACTATCAGGCTTTTGGTTCATTCAAGGGAGCCTATACCACGCTCAAGTATCTGGCGCCTGACATGACCGGAACACGTGCAAATGGCACGGTACTGGACATGAAATCATTCCCGCCGGAGGATACGCAGTTTCCCAGCGGCTTGTTTCTTGGGCATGTCCCAGCAGAATGGATGAAGCAGCAGTATCCACAAATCCAGATCGGCGCCCGGCTGTTCACCAAGTACGACATTGACAATCCGCTGATTCGTGATTGGATGACGGTCCTGCTGGGCAAAGCGGTTTCTGAAAGTCGGCCTATTAACCCCATCAACCTGTACCTGCTTGCCAACGAACCGCATTGGGCATCGGCTGAAGGTGGCTGGTTGTCTTCAGAAGCTTCGGAGCACACATTTGCCAAATTCCAATTATGGTTAAGCACGCACTATACCGACATCGCAGCACTCAATGCATCATGGCAGTCGAGTTTTCCCAGCTTCGATGCGGTGACGATTGACATCCCCATCGATGGTCAACTGCGTGGCAGCGCCAAGTGGTATGACTGGTGCCGATTCAACATGGATCGTGTCACCGAGTGGTTCACCTTTCTCAAGACCAACATGATCCAGCATGATTCTGCTGCCAAATGCACCATCAAAATGCTCGGCGGACACATGGAAGATTCCAGCCGCGACCACGGATTGGATATTGAGCAACTGGTCAACTTGCAGGACTTTCCCGGTCTTGACGCCCACCCGTCACCAGCCAATGCCGTCTTTCATGATCCGGTCAAAGCTGCCAAGCGTGCACATCCCTATGCCCTGGACTGGCGGTCGCAAACCAGCATGCTCGACATGATCAAATCCGTCGCGCCGAACAAGCCCGTTTACGATTCGGAATGGCATGGCATGGGAACCGTTGGCTGGATCAGTCACGATATGTCTGACGATTTTATCCGTGCAGCGATGTGGATGAGTTTCCTGCATGGTAATAGCGCGATCAACACCTGGTATTGGGCACGCAAAGCCGATGGCAAACCCTTGCCCGCGATGCTTGCAAGTCCCATGGCTCAGCCCATCGCCCTTAACGCCTACGGCCAGACACTCCATGAACTCAACGCCTATGCACCGGAGATTGCAAAGCTCGCATCGACACCCAAGAACGTACGTATCTTTTACACCGAAGAGTCCGCCATCCAGGATGCCAACTATGGCGACGACCTGATCACCATCCACGAAGCCATGACACTCACCGGGGCCAATGTCGGTTACCTAACGCCAAAAATGATTCTTGACAGTTCAGCGACCTGCCAGATGCTTGTGGTGCCCAACGCGAAATATATCAGCAATGCAAGTCTCAATGCCCTGGCCTCATTTACCGGCAATGTGATTTACATCGGGCATGATCATTTCCAGTTTAATGAGCGAGGCATCACACGGACGGGAACACTGCCTGTGACGATTGACCCTGCCAGACGATTTGGTTTGCAGGAAACAGACATGATGACATGGACCTTGCGCAGTCAGTTTGCCAGCGCCGGTGTCCTGCCGGAGATTGTTGCCATCAACCGCGCGACCGGCGCATTACCCATGGGGGTTTTGATTCGTGTTGCTGCTATTGAAAACGGCCAGTACATCATTTCGCTGGTCAACACATCCGTGGATGAAATGGACATTGTCCTCAAACGCAACGGCACAAGAGTCGATGCCGAAAATCTTACCGGCCAAGAAGGCACGCTCTTTGACGGGGTACTGCCATCGCTCGAAGTTCGCTTGGTCAAGGTTCAAACAAGTCAGTAAGGATTGATTGGATGAATACGTTGTTAGCACCGACCCCACCCATGGGCTGGAACAGTTGGAACACCTTCGGCAAACAGATCAATCAGGAGATTGTCCTCCAAACCGCGCAGGCCATGGTCGACCGTGGTCTGCGAGATGCAGGCTATACCTACGTGGTGATCGATGATTGCTGGCAGGATCGTAAACGTGATGACGCAGGCAGATTGGCTCCATGTCCCAAGGCGTTTCCTGACGGCATAGCCAAGCTTGCTGATCAGGTTCATGACCTTGGGATGAAGTTCGGTATCTACACCTGTACCGGCACGCACACCTGTGCGCAACGGCCCGGCAGCTTTGGTTACGAAGAAATCGATGCACAGAGCTTTGCAGACTGGGGCGTCGATTTTCTCAAGCATGACTGTTGTTTTAAACCCGTGGACATTCCTGCACGGATACTGTACATGCGAATGGGACAGGCACTTCGTGCGACCGGTCGGCCGATCCTTTACAGTCTGTGTAACTGGGGCAAACATGACCTCATGGATTGGGCGCCGCAAACCGGCGCGCAGATGTGGCGCATGGGGCCGGACATTTACGATTGCTGGGAAAGTGTCAGCCGGATCATCTTTGAATTGCAGGATGGTCTTGAACGCTTTGCTGGACCTGAGCGTTGGAACGATCCGGACATGCTGGTGGTCGGGATGAACAATCAGGGGCACGTCGCACGCGGGGGCTGCAATTGGCAGGAGTACAAAACACACTTTGCCATGTGGTGCATGCTTGCTGCGCCCATGATGATTGGTTGTGACATTCGATCCATGGATGAGGATACGCGTGGCCTGCTTTGTCACCGTGAGCTGCTTGCCATCAACCAGGACCCATTGGGCAGGCAAGGCTATCGCGTCGGAAAAGACGAAGCCAAAGGTGAAGTCTGGACCAAGCCGTTAGCTGATGGTTCCATCGCGGTGGCGTTGTGCAATCGTGATGATGAACACCGTCGGATGATCAACGTGGCATGGGAGTCGGTGGGGTTACATGTCTCGCGACAATGCATCGTCCGTGATGTCTGGCGTGGCAAAGATGTGGACACCTGCTGCGGGAGTTATGCCACGGATGTCCCACCGCATGGCTGCGCGGTGTTGCGCTTGATCCCGGTGAGCTGAGTCGTTTTATGGAAAGAATCTCCAAACCCTGCGATAAACAATTTCCCGTCACTCCCGCGCAGGCGGGAGTCCAGTGATACATGCAAGCGTCAACAGAATGCCTCTGGATTCCCGCTTTCGCGGGAACGACAAAGTATGAAAATGATTTGATTGCAATGATAGAGCCAATGAGTTTTTGTTTTTGAAAAGTGAAGTTCGACCATGTTGATTAACTGTTACTACTACGCTCCCCATAATCACAGTATGCTGCTTAAGCATCTGGATCACGATTTGGCACACATTGCAGAACTCGGCGCCCATGTCGTATCGCTCTGCGTGCAGGAGTCGCATATGGCTCAGTGGCATCGTCCGCGTTTAGAGCGTGTGATTCAACGTGCCAAGTTGCATGGCCTCAAAGTGCATGCGGTGCCCAATCGCTGGTGCGGTTTGCTTGCAGGTTGGTGTGATGGCTTTAACGAATGGACTGTTGCACATCCGGAAACCTTGTTGCCGAATTATCCCAGGCATCACGGTTTTTCTGATCCGACACATCCGGCGGTGGCTGAGCATTACCAGCAAACCATGGACGAGATGTTCGGCATGTTCGATTTTGATGGCTTGATCTGGGATGAACCACGACCTGCCATTGAGCCGGTGATGCATTTCCTGGATGAGATGACGGCATACGCCAAGTCGATCAAGCCCGGATTGGTGACGAGTATTTTTGCAGAGGCCGGTAACCTGAATCTCGCGCCGGTGTTCGCTGAATTGCAGCACATCGACTATCTGGGAGCCGATGGACATTTGCGTAGCAATGATCATCAGATGCACCGGATGAAGAACACCATCTTCACCACGCATGCTGCCTTTGAACCGGTGCTCAAGCAAGCGGGCAAACAGACGATGTATCTCATCGAAGCCCAGCGGCATCGTGATGAGGATTTGGAAAACTACCTGGCCAACCTTGAACGTGCGTTTTCATTGCCCATGGATCAGTTGATGTTTTACTACTCAGCGCATGAGATGCTGGTGCCGGAGAATGAAGATCGGTTTAACGAAGCGACATGGCGCATGGTCCGACAGATAGCTGACCGGGCAACAGTGTCCGTGTAAACCATATGAACATGAAAAAAGAGTCGCCCAATTGAGCGACTCTTTTTTTGATGTTGTTATATTCCCGAATGCACAGCGAAAACTTCCGGGTGGGGTTATTTCTTGCCGTAGACTTCCTTGGGGTCGAAGACCTTTTCGGCTTCGGTGGTGGTCAGGGCGACGGTGCCGTCAACGGCGCCATCAATCTTGCGATAGAAGCAGCTGTTATATCCGACGTGGCAGGCCGCGTTGCCGATCTGTTCGACTTCCATCACGATGGCGTCCTGATCACAGTCGGTGTAGATGGCTTTGATCTTCTGAACATTGCCGGACTCTTCACCCTTGTGCCAAAGCTTTTGACGGCTGCGCGAGAAGTACACTGCTTCGCCGCATTCGATGGTCTTTTTGAGTGCGACTTCATTCATGAATGCGACCATGAGAATTTTGCCGGTTTGATGGTCCTGTGCGATGGCCGTGATCAGGCCGTTGTCGTCAAACTTGGGGGCAAAGAGGTTGCCTTCTTCGAGTTGGGCTTTATCGCCACGTTCACCGAACTTGATATCACACGATTCGCACATGTTCTGATTCCTTGTAAAGTCGTTTTCTTAAACTTCAAACAGACGGGTATTGTAACAACATCGGACTTTCGTAGCACGTGGCGGTTCGCAACTGTGTTTATAGTGGATGTATCCCCGGACGATGCCTTGCTGGTAATCAATGGAAAAGACGCCAATTTCTGGATCGCTCACTGGCTTTTTCAATCAGCATGTCCCAGTCAAATGCCGGCCCGGGATCGGACTTGATTGCCTTGATGTGATGATGTCCGAGCAAGCCTTGGTATTGGGCGAGTTCATCTTCGGTAAGTGTGCGATCCATGATGATCTGTCCGTTGGCATCACGGGGGACATCACATTTAAGCTGCGGGAAGATACGACACAGGGCAGCGGTGAGTTTGATCAGTGAATCGTATTGCTGAGGTGTCAGATCGTATTGCACGAGGTCTCTGCCGTTGATCTTGCCGGAGATGGGTTGGTCATGTGCAGGCCTGCCAATAAAGTCCGGCATGCGGAGTCCGCCATCACCATAACGCTTGGGAATCGTGATGTGTGTGCGACCATGTTCGTCGGTGTTATACCACTCTGTAAGCGGTTTGGCGTTAGCGGATGCATAGGCGCCGATGTTGGCGATCTCAATACCAATCGATCGATCATTGGCAACACCGGCATGCCAGGCACGTTCCTTTAAATCCAAGGTCTGGTAAATCGTCCCATCCAGATCGAGCATGAAATGCACACTCAAACCGCGGTGATCATGGAGGATGTTAAAACACTGACGACTTATGCCGCAGACATCGTAATGAATCACGAACTGGTCAACGGTCTTTTGCAGTAACGCCAGATCCCAACCGCCCCCACGGATTTGCTCAAGAATCTTCGGTGGCCAATTGGCTTTGTTGCGTTGACCATATCGGTTGGGGGTGTCGATCCCACTGTCCTGCTGCCAGTGAGATTCGTCGAAGTCTGTAAACCGCTTTTGCACGCGATACGCATCGTACCCACCCGGGTCTGTCCAGAGCACGACCGGGGCGCCAGTGTGAAACAGGTGACCGGCTGCGACGATCTCATCGCCTTGGCGTTGGTAAGCCAACTCACCGGCACGCGGCGCGCAGGCAACGCATGTCAACAAGCAGACCCACCCCAGACAAATGGCCTGCAACTTTTGACGAATTCCCAAAAGCGTTGGTTGGATCAAGTCCATTTTTTGATCATACCTGACTCGCATGGAAGGTTCACTTCGAAGAAGTCCAAATCGTGACGGCTGAAAAGCTGAAAGTGAAGTATTTTTCTCAAATCTTTACCGCAACATGGTGAAAAATAAGTAAACTATCTCTTTTTGGGCAACAATTGTACCCTTTTGGTACCTGCTGTATACATATTGCCCGATGCTCGACTCGATGAAAGGTATTTCATGTCCACGACATTGAGTTTGCTTGGTGATTGGCAGTTGACCTGCAAAGAATCCGACATGGTTTGGCAGACCCAGTTACCCGGTGATGTGCACAGCGCATTGTTGGAACACAAGCACCTGACCGATCCCTACGTCGGCACACAGGAGAATGCTGCCCAGTGGGTCCACGAACGTCACTGGACTTTCAGTCGACGTTTTGAAATCGATGCAGCGATGCTTGAACATGACCATGTGTACCTCAATGCCGAGATGGTCGACACCGTTGCCAGCATCAAAATCAACGGCAAAAAAATCCTCGACACCGACAATCAGTTCCGTCGGTACCGCGTTGATGTTGCCAAGGTTCTCGTCGAAGGCAGTAACAGCATCGAGATCATTTTCATGCCGCCGATTCTTGAAGCGACCAAACGCGCATCCAGGTATTCGTTGGACATGCCTTACACCACCAACAACCGCGTGCCGCATATGAACCATCTGCGCAAGACCGCATGTCACGGCGGCTGGGATTGGGGCGTGTGCCTTGTGCTCATCGGTGTGTATGGCGATCTGTCACTCAACGCTGTGAACACCGCGCGGCTTGAACATGTCTACACCACGCAAACGCATCACAAAAATAAAGTCGATGTGGATGTCACCGTCGAACTGCTTGGCATCACTGCTGAGAAAATCGAAATGGAGATTGAACTGGCAGGGCAGCAGATTACCAAGACCCTTGCCATCAAGGCCGGTGAACAAACCGTCACCCAACGCATCACCATCAACAAACCCAGACTGTGGTGGCCAGCAGGACATGGCGATCAACCCCTCTACGATCTGTCCGTGCGCGTCGGTGATCAAGCTGTCTCCAAGCGCATTGGTTTACGACATATTCACTGGGACAACTCCCGCGATAACATCGGCACGCAGATGACACTTTACGTCAACGGCAAACCGATCTTCTGCAAAGGTTCAAACTGGATTCCAACCGATGGACTTTCAATTCGTCAAACCGATGAAGTCTATGAACGTCTCATTGGTGACACCGTGGCTGCGAACATGAACATGCTCCGTGTCTGGGGTGGTGGTCAGTATGAACGTGATCGCTTCTATGAACTCTGCGATGAGAAGGGCGTGATGATCTGGCATGACCTGATGTTTGCCTGCCAGCTTTATCCCTTTGATGATGACTTTATTGACAACGTTGCTCACGAAATCGACTACCAGGTCAAACGCCTGCGCGATCATGCCTCCATGGTTCTCTGGTGTGGTGACAATGAAGTCGAAGGCGCTTTGGGGTGGTTTGAACAAACTCGAAAACATCACGATACCTACCTTGTTGCATACGATCGTCTGAATCATGCCAACGGCAAGGCAGTCGCCAAGGCCGACCCCAATGTCACCTATTGGCCATCCTCACCGAGCAATGGTCCGGGGCAGTTCGGCAATGTCTGGGATGATGACTCCTCCGGCGATATGCATTACTGGGCGGTCTGGCATCAAGGCAAAAGCTTCAGTTCCTACTACGATGTCATCCCGCGTTTCTGCTCGGAGTTCGGCTACCAAAGTTTCAGTTCCATCGACCTGGTTAAAAAGTACATCGATCCGGCACACTTCAACCCGACTTCACCGCAGATGGAACATCACCAGCGAAACCCGCGGGGCAACTCGCTGATCATGGAAATGTTCACGCGTTATTTCCGCATGCCCACCAGCTTTGAAAACACGCTTTACCTGTCGCAGGTTCAGCAGGCCATCGCGATCAAAACGGCAGTCGAATATTGGCGGTCCCTGCGCCCTGTCTGCATGGGCACACTCATTTGGCAACTCAATGACAACTGGCCTGTCGCATCCTGGTCGAGCATCGAATACGACGGATCATGGAAGCAACTTCACTATCATGCCAAGCGTTTTTATGAACCGGTGATGGTGACGATGTTCCATAAGTCCGACGATGTCGTGCAGGTGGTGGGCATTAACGATCACTTCAAGTCCGCCAAGTTGCAGCTTAAATTGCAACTCGTGGACTTTGCAGGCAAGGTGCATAAGGTCTGGACGCGTGAACTCTCGGTTAAGGGCAGCAGCTCCAAGACGATCATGAAGCTGCCGATTGAGAAGCTGCCGATCCCACGTAATGAAGGTGTGCTTGTTGCGGATATCACGGTCACCCAACCTGATGGCAAGAAGACCAAGCTGCGCAACACGCATTTCATGGATGTCTACAAACGCTGTGAACTTGCTGATGCCAACGTCACCGCCAACATCAAGCAGCAGGGCAAAGGTTTTATCGTCGAACTCAAAACGGATAAGCCCGCGTTCTTCGTCACCTGTGCGTTTACCCATGTCGCAGGCATCTTCGATGACAACTCCGTTGATCTGCTCCCCGGCAAGGCAACCAAACTCAAGTTCACCCCGCGTGAAAAAGTCAGTCTAACCCAACTCAAAAAAGCCCTGCACGTCACACATCTGCGGATGACGTACTAGACTTACTAAGTGGTTGAATATCTTTGGTAATCGCACTGCCACATTCGGGGCAGGTGGTTTGACATGCGCTACCAAGCAGGTCATAGCTGCATGTGTCACATAGCGTGGTGACAGGGGGGACGTATTTCTTTTTGGCCGCATCATTCAATGGGATGAAGATGACGACCCAAAGCCCACATGTGAGCCAGAAAATGGTTTCCAGTGAGATGTCGATGTACGTGTAAAAGAAGTAATACGTTGCAAGTGGGAGGATGTGATTAATGAAAAAGAGGATGCAATATAAATAACTGAAGCCATACGCCATGCCACATCGTCGATGCCCTTTACTGCCCACGCGAATGTTTTGGATGGCATACCCCATACCAAGCGCAACAAGCACAATGGTTCCGAAGTGATTCAAAATGGACATGAAAAATACGGTGTAGTGGAACGGATACCATTTACCAATTGCAAAGATCAGAAAAATCAAAGGTATCCAACGAAGAGATTGTTTGCGCCAAACAGGGGACGTCTGTTTGGATACTAACTTCTGGGAAGCGATGATCAGAATTAAATCCAGAATCCAGAGATAATTGATTGAACCTAATGGTTCGACTAGCAGTCTTGCCAAATTCAATTGCATCAACATGCGTTAAGCTCGCTTCCCACGGAAAATCCCTTGCGTTTAGTTTATCTCGGTTGATCGAAATAATACACTTGGTTTTTCCGCCAGAATGTTATGCCTCTGCGGATGACGTATTGATGGGTTTGATCGCTTTGATGATCTCACTGCCACACTCCGGGCAGGTGGGTTGTCCTGAGCTACCGCGCAGGTCATAGCCGCAGGTGTCGCAAAGATTGTCGATGGTTTTGAACAAGGGATACTTTTTGTTTTGCCAATACAACAAATAGATCCAAATAAATGCTGTTGCAAGCCAGCATACACCAGATAAGCTTTCTGGAATCCAATCAAAATGAGAATTCATCATGGCCAATAAACTAGTAACGGCTAAGAAGTAAATGATCGCGTAAATCAGCCCCATTATTCGATTGATTTTAGATTGTTGTCGGATGTTAACCAATGCGTAACCTGTGCCAAAAGCTAATGCGAAGATATCCGCCAAAAAATCAGGCATGTCAGCAAAACGTCGATATGCTGGAAATACCAAGGCTTGATTCAGTAATAATGCAACAAAGAAAAGAATAGGCCAGATCATTATCCAGCGTTCTTTTGATTGTTTACTGATTGGTAGAAATACATTGTCTGTTGTTGTCAAAATGGAAAGCAGAACGGTTAAGCAAGCGATGATAGATATCCCGCCAATTGGATTTAAGCCTGGTGAGTAAATCGTTGAAATATGCAGATTTGTTGGCATGACTTGAATCCCGGATTTGTAGAGATGAAGCTTTTATCATTATAAAGATAAAACATGCAGAGAATTTGCACATTTGTCTCACCCCGCTACAATCCTTCGCTTTGCCACTTTTTGCACGAAATGCATGCCTGATCACGTGGTTCCCCGCCGCCTGTTTGGGTTTTGCCGTGAGTTTGCCGGTAGCCGGTACGTGAACCAGGAGTTTTTTGTGACGGACATCCCAACTTGGGCCAAGAGCTTTTCGCCCAATATTAAAAATGACGTGCTCTCAGGTCTGACCGTCGCTTTGGCGTTGGTGCCTGAGGCGGTCGCGTTTGCCTTTGTGGCAGGTGTCGAACCGCTGGTCGGACTTTATGCAGCATTTATGGTGGGTTTGATCACATCGCTACTCGGTGGTCGGACGGGCATGATCTCCGGCGCAACGGGCGCCGTGGCTGTGGTTCTCGTCGCGTTGGTGGCTCAACATGGCGTTGAATACATGTTCGTTGCTGTGCTGCTTGCAGGGGCGATTCAAATCACCGCTGGTTTATTGCGGCTCGGTAAACTCGTTCGGCTGGTGCCTGAGTCGGTGATGTTCGGTTTTGTCAACGGGCTTGCGATTGTCATTTTCCTGGCGCAACTCCAAAGCTTCCAGAACAAGACCATCATTGATGGCGTGGTTGTCATGCAATGGATGACCGGCAATGAACTCTACCTGATGTGCGGTCTGGTTCTCGGGACCATGGCGATCATCCTTGGGATGGCACACATCACCAAGGCGGTCCCCGCGCCGCTGGTTGCGATTGTCTCCATTACGTTGCTGGTTCAATTTCTCAACATTGATACCAACACCGTCGGTGATCTGGCAGGTTCGATCAAGGGGGGCTTGCCACAGTTCCATCTGCCCCAGGTGCCATGGGACTTGGAGATGATCAAGGTGGTTTTGCCATACTCAATTATCGTTGCCAGCGTGGGTTTGATTGAATCGCTGATGACGCTGAGTCTGCTTGATGAGATGTCCCAAACGCGCGGCCGTGGCAATCGTGAATGCATGGCATTGGGTTTGGCGAACATGGTCAACGGTGTCTTCGGTGGCATGGGCGGTTGTGCGATGATCGGCCAGAGTGTCATCAACTTTGAGTCCGGGGGGCGCGGGAGATTATCCGGTTTTTCAGCATCAATCTTCCTGTTGGTCTTCGTGCTTTTCGGCAGTGGACTCATCAGCCAGATTCCCATCGCGGCACTCACCGGCGTGATGTTCATGGTGGTCATCGGCACGTTTGAATGGTCAAGCTTCCGCGTCATGGGCAAGATTCCTAAAGCTGATGCACTGGTGATCGTCCTCGTCTCCGCCATTACGGTCATGCACGATCTTGCCATTGCGGTGTTCGTCGGTGTGATCGTTTCTGCCCTTGTTTTTGCGTGGGAAAAGTCCAAGCATGTCTATGGCAAGACCCGCATGAACCCGCAGGGTTGGAAGATTTACGAGATCGATGGCCCGTTGTTCTTTGCTTCCATCGGTGACTTTAAACAACTCTTCACGCCCGACACGGATCCGGATGATGTGATCATCGACTTTGCACATTGTCGCGTATATGGGCATAGCGGGTTGGATGCGATCGACTCGTTGGCGGAACGCTATCGATCACTGGGTAAGACGCTGCACATCGTGCACCTGAGTCCGGAGTGTAAACTGCTATTGGACAAAGCAGGCGACATGGTGGAAGTCAATCACCTGGAAGACCCGCATTATCATCTTGCGGTGGATGAATTGGCGTAAGTGTGATTGCTTGAAGTTCTGAATTTCACAGAGAAGAAACGTCAACGTCATTGCAGGCGAGCCGCGTCGTGTCGACGCGGGTTTGAGCGAAGTTCAAGTGTGATTGCTTCGATGTGATTAGAGCGGAGTTCACCATTAATCTCTATATTCAGTCACTCCCGCGCAGGCGGGAGTCCAGTGAAATTTACAAAGAGTCAACTGTATGCCACTGGATTCACGCCTTCGTGGGAATGACGAATGATGTGATGGTATGTAGATTAATTGTTTGAACTGCGCTGTGTGAGATACGAATTTCGACTTTGTCGAATCCCGCGGTGATACACCGCGGCTCGCCTGATTAACGGGTGGATGATTTTCCGTGAACAATTAATCATCCATCTCGTCATCACAACGTTTTTTCTTTTTGCCACAGATGCATCCCCATCGGTCATGGGTCCAGAGACAGAAGATGGTCATCAGGATTTTGTAGCCGGCTTTGATTGAGCCTTTGATTGAGCCGGAGATTTTGCTTTTGCCTGCATGACGTTTGCGGTAGGGGACGTCGATGTCGATGCAATCATATTTGTAGGATGCAGCTTTGTATTGCATCTCCACGGTCCAGCCCCAGGTGGTGTCCTGCATGTCGAGTTTGATCAGGGTTGACCAATCAATGATGCGCAGGGGGCCCAGGTCGGTGAAGCGTTTGCCGGTGGTCGCCCAGATCAGACCGCAGGCGAGTTTGTTGCCGAAGCGCTGGGTGAAGGTGAGGCTGCCGGGCTGGGCAAGTTTCGTGCGTGAGCCGATGACCATGACCGCTTCCCCACGTGCGATGGGTTTGGCGAGTTTGGCCAGTTGTGCTGGATCGTCGGATAAATCCGCATCACAAAACGCCACCATCTCCGGCGGGGGACTCTGGAGTTTGAGCCAACTGATGCCCTTGAGACAGGCTGCGCCGTACCCGCGTTGGCATTCGTGGAGCACCATAAACCCCTGCTGGCGCGCCAGGTCAGGCGTGTTGTCCGTGGAGTTATTGTCGATGAGGATAATGTGTCGGAAGAGATTCTTGGGGATCGCACTGGCGAGGGCGACAATGTTCTGCTGCTCGTTGTAAGCAGGAATGATCAGGTCGATAACAGGTTTTGGATCTTTGGGAATCATATTCAAGTCACATGGTAGTATTGCTTTACCATTTTTGCCGCAGGTTAGCCCAATTCAAAATATTACAACGGCATGGACCGGATCGCCGACGTTAAGCAGAACCGGTTGAGCTTTGGATTTATTCCGATTGACAGTTGATGGATGGCAAAGTAGTATTTGTTTATCCGGATTAAAGGATGAAACAAAATGCATATTCGCGACATCTTCGATCAGCATCCCACGACGCTTTCCTTTGAGTTCTTCCCGCCCAAAAACGAGAAGTCGGCCGAGTCGTTGTATCAGGCCATTGAGCAGTTGGAGGGGCTCAAGCCGTCCTTCGTGTCGGTGACCTATGGTGCGGGCGGCTCGACGCGTGAGTTGACGCATGACCTGGTGGTGCGGATTCAAAAGCAGAGTTCACTTGAGCCGATCCCGCATCTGACATGTGTGTGCCACCAGGAAGACGAGATCAAGCAAATTCTCGAGCGCTATGCCGCAGCAGGGGTGGGCAACATTCTCGCACTCGGTGGCGACCTACCCTTCGACAAGCCCGACTATGACCGCAGCCAGGATGCGTTCCGACATGCAGCAGGGCTCGTGGACTTCATCAAGAAGTTCGGCGAGCAGGGCAACCATCCCGATAAACGCGGCTTTGGTATCGGCGTTGCCGGTTTCCCCGAAGGTCACCCCGGCACGCCCAATCGTCTTTTGGAGATGGACTATCTCAAAGCCAAGATCGATGCCGGTGCGGATTATATTTGCACACAGCTGTTCTTCGATAACCACGACTTTTTTGATTTCTGTGAACGCTGCGAGTTGGCGGGCATCAACGTGCCGATCATCGCAGGCATCATGCCCGTCTCCACGGTCGCAGGCATGAAACGCATGGCAGAACTCTCCGCCGGTTCCCGTTTCCCCGCTCCCTTGATGCGAGCCATCCAGCGCGTGCAGGACGATCCCGAAGCCGTCAAACAGGTGGGGCTCCACTGGGCGACCAAGCAGTGCATGGACCTCCTGGACAACGACGTCCGCGGTATCCACTTCTACACGCTCAACAAGTCCGACACCACCCAGCAAATCTACCTCCGCATGGGCTTAGCCGACTCCACGCCGGTGACGGGGAAGTGATTATTTTTTGCTTTTCCAGCGAAAGTTTAAATGTAGTTTGATGTACCGTAATTTCCCAAGACTTAGGTACTCAAAGTCTATTTCGAACACAATACATATAACAATCAACAGAGCCACAACATCCCGTAGTAAATCAAGCATCTTCGCTCGCTTTCTAGGCGTAATTGCCAGCAAGCGATTGCTCGTACAGGGGAAATGCTGGAGAATGGCGGTGTCAAAAAAACTAGGTACTACGTGCTCCTCAAGTATTTAATTTTTGAAGCGTAAAAAAATAATTGCTTTGCAAGACCTGTTTTTAAAATGGCTTATGTGCTAACTGTGTAAAAAGAGAAGATTTCTTCAAAAAAGTGGCAACGCGGTGTCAAACGCACACATCGCATCGATTTGATATAATTCACCAACACTTAATCCGTGTATGAACCCCACTGGTTGGCTGACAGGCTTGTGGGACTCCTTAATAAAAACCATGTCAGCGACAACAGATTTGATGCGTTTGTGGCACGGTCTTTTTTACTGATGCCCACGCCGTTGTGACATACACGGAAAGATTTGCCCTATGCCCGGTTCCATCATGCCTCTTCCGATCATGCTCGAGGAAGAAGAGGATCGCAAAGCCTACGAAAAACTCGAAGCTCCCAAGACCATCGTTTGTCGGTTTGGTTATCTGCGTGAAATCGCCGAGTTGCCTTACAAGGGTGACGCCAAGCCCGGCTGTGGCTCCAAGCTGGTGATCCGCACCAAGCGCGGGATCGAAATGGCAGAGATGCTCACCACCGTCTGCGACAACTCCGGCTGTTCCAAATCGATCAGCCGCGACCAGATGCTCCAGTACATCGAGAACTCCGGTGGCAAGGACTACCCCTACTTCAACCAGGGCAAAGTCCTCCGCGTAGCCACCATTGAAGATCTCAACGAGCAGTCGCATCTGGACGAGTCCAAGACTCAGAAGATCATCTTCGCCCGTCAGACGATCCGCGAGATGGACCTGCCGATGAAGCTGGTCGATGTGGAGCAACTGCTCGGCGGTGAGCGGATCATTTTCTATTACACCTCCGAAGACTGGGTCGACTTCCGGGAGTTGGTCCGCAAGTTGGCTGCTGAGTACCAGACGCGCATTGAGATGTGCCAGGTCAATGCCCGTAACGAAGCACGATTGGTTGCTGACTACGAAAAATGTGGTCAACACTGTTGCTGTAAACAGTTCCTCAAGGTCTTAAAGCCGGTGTCAATGCGATCAGCCAAGGTGCAGAAGGCGACGCTGGACCCGACCAAGATTTCCGGTCGCTGCGGGCGATTGATGTGCTGTCTGCGGTACGAGGATAAGACGTACACGGAACTGCAAAAGCGTCTTCCCAAGAAGCAGACCCCGGTCGAAACCGAGGACGGCATTGGTGTGGTCATCGACACCCAGATTCTCACGCAGTTGGTTCTGATTCGTCTGGATGACAACCCGTCGAACCTACAGGCTTATCCATTGGAGAATATTGAGATTCTCAAGAAGGATCAGGTTCAGGCCCGTAAGGCCGAGTTGGAACAGAAGGCCGCCGAGCAGCGCGAACGTGCAGCGTCCGCGCCTGCTACCCGTGAACGCAAACCGCCACGCGATGCCAAGCCGTCAACGGATGACAATAACAAAGAAGCATCAGCCGACAATCAGGAGCAAGGCTCAGGCGAAGGAGGGGAACGCAAGCGTCGCCGTCGCCGCCGCCGCAAGTCCGGCTCGGGTGAGGGTGGGGACAATCAAGCCAACACCCCCAACGCCGACAGCAATGACGGGCAGTCCAACCAGCCCAGAGCCCAGGTATCCGACGGTGATGCAGGCGGTGATGGTGCACCGAAGAAAAAACGCCGCCGTCGCCGTCGCCGCAAACCACGTGGTGAAGGTGGGGGCAATGACGGTGGTGCTTCCGGGAACTCCGGGGGCGGAGATGCTGGCGGATCGGGTGAGGGTTGATTCTGTTGATTGGGGGGGCGATGTTGCAGTACATCAAGAATTATTTCAAGCGGAAGCATGTGGCGGATCAGAAAGAAAGTGTTTCATTTAGTCAAAGACGTCGAGCAAAATGGTATCCCGAATGTTTGTGGTCTTTACGCGTCGACGAACAGAAGGTGACAGTTACTGATCATTTAGATGAAACAACGGTTGTTAACTGGAGTCATCTGATCCGTGTTGTGATACTCACCAATGATCAGGGGCCTTGGAAATGTGATTTCTTCTGGTGTTTGTACACCACAGACAAAGAGCCACTGTGCTCAATCCCTAATGTTGTTTCTGGTATTGAGGAATTAGTTGAATTTCTAATAAAAATGCCCAGCTTTGATCACAGGATGTTGATTAAAGCTAACTGTTCTGTGGACAATGCGCAGTTTCTTTGTTGGGAAAAACAACACACTTGAAGCTGTGAACGCTTTAGGTCAATACCATCCGTCACTCCCTCGCAGGCGGGAGTCCAGTGGAACATGCAAGCGTCTACAACATGCCACTGGATTCCCGCCTGCGCGGGAATGACGGAATCAGAATTTGAATGGCGTAAATGATACGCCCTGCGGTCTCATCTGGCGGCTTGTGCAATAAACACACACGAATTGAAATAACGAAATAAAAAACGCTCTGCACCGTGATGATGCAGAGCGTTTTTGTTTTAGTTCTGTCTTAACCGTCCGTATGCACGGGGGCAACTTCCGGGGGTTAGAACAGGGTTTCGATTTCGGCGATCGGGCCGACGATCGGGGCAAGGTACTGCTTGAAGCTTTCGCAGATGTTGCAGTCATCAATGATGTACTTGGGATCCAGGTGCTTGGTCTTGGCAGCGACGTCACCCAGTTCGATCTTGGCGTAGGTGACCTGGTACGGATCGTCGGAGAGACGCTGGATGGCGATGGAGCCGTCGATGTCACCAGCCATGGCCAGTTCAGCAGCCTTGTAACCGGTGCCGCGAGCTTCCTTCTGGTCGACTTCGCTGACGCAGCCAGCGAAGCTACGCTGCAGGTAACCGAGGGTATCCGCACGGACACGCTTGATGCCCAGCTTGCTCTTGATGGCCTTGGAGATGAAATCGCCCAGAGCGCCACTGCCGGAGAGTTGCACGTTGCCGTGGCTGTCGCGTTCGACTTCACCACCGGCAGCTTCAGCAAGCTTGGCGGCAAGGGGTTCACCGTTTTCGTCATGAATACCTTCAGAGACAGCCATCACGCAGCGGCCGTATTTCTTGAAGGTACGATCCACGTCAGCCATGATCTTGTCCACGGAAAGACGGGCTTCGGGAACGTAGACCAGATGCGGGCCATCGGCATCGCTGCGACGACCAAGGATCGAAGCGGCTGTCAGGAAGCCAGCGTGGCGACCCATGACGATGTTGACTTTGACACCGGGGAGTGCGGCGTTATCCAGATTGTCACCCATGAAGGCCTGAGCAACGAACTTGGCAGCCGAACCGTAACCGGGGGTGTGGTCGTTGCAGACAAGGTCATTATCGATGGTCTTGGGGCAGTGGAAGGCACGCAGTTCGTAACCTTCAGCCTTGGCCAATTCATTGACGATGCGGCAGGTGTCGGAGCTGTCGTTACCACCAGCATAGAAGAAGTAGTGGATTTCGTTCTGTTCCAGAACCTTGAGAATGTTCTTGCAGTACTCGGTGTCAGGCTTGTCACGGGAAGAACCCAGACCGGCGGACGGTGTGTTGGCGAAGCGATTCAGACGATCCTGCGGGATGTCCTGAAGCTCGATGAAATCGCCCTTGAGCATACCGGCGACGGCATGATGAGCACCATAAATCTTGCCTTCAAAACCGTTGGCTTTGAGACCTTCGATGACACCGACCACGGACTGGTTGATGACAGCGGTGGGACCACCGGACTGACCGATGACTGCGTTACCTTTGAGAACCTGAGCCATTTGCTCGTACTCCTTTTGTGGGTTGTTCTAACTGTCGGCAGACCGATAGCACGGGGGGACGGTCTGCACGGATGAGCCGACCAGTTTAAGACAAATACAGCTTTTGTCCAATTGGGTAAGTGAGAATCGGGTGAGAGGATTGATTGAGCGTGATATTGGTTGTGAACGGAGATTTTAAGATGATGAATTTGGGGGGGGAAATGAAGCAGGGATACAGCTTCATGCCACGGAGCGGTTTAAACCATCAATCTACATTTACTTTCGTCACGCCCGCGCAGGCGGGAGTCCAGTGGAACCTGCAAGCGTCAACAGAATGCCACTGGATTCCCGCCTGCGCGGGAATGACGAAATGACAGTACACCATATCTGTATCAAGGTTTGAATCGCTCAAACCATAAACATGCAGTGATAACAAAGACCATGATTGTTTTCTCAACAAGTATCCAAGCAACCAATAAACTGACATTCAAATCTCCGGCGGGAAGTCCTGTGAGGGTAACTCGGAAAGCAAAGTCGCGATCAGCGCTTTCTGATTCTCATCCGACACCCGTCGTTTGGCTTCGGTGAGTAATTCCCGCGCACGTTGGTAACGCTTGACATACCGCGTGTAAATCAGGCCCAGCAGCAATTGGACCTGTTCCTTTTGAGATGAACTGGAGAACGTGCTCAGGTACAACTCATACGCCTTGGCAGCGGACTCGTGATTAGCATCAGTCATCAACTGGTTGGCAATGTCCAGCTGCTGCTTCATGCTCATCACCTGCCTGGGGGCGATCTCAAGCATCTGAGCATACACCCGCGCTGCCTGGGGTAAGTCCTGCTCCGTGAGTGACCGTAACACCTGCCCACGCAGCAGTGAGATTTGCTGCCGTTGCGTGTCATCACCGGTTGATTGCTGGCGTGGCTGCGTTGACACCGCATCGGGGACCGGCGTGTCCGCCTGTGTGTGTTCCCACGGTGAGTATCCCTGCTGAGCCATCTTGGCAAATTCGATCCGACGTTTGCGATGCAGGTACATCCCACGCAGGTCATACGGTTCGTGTTTGAGCAGTCTTGACCACAGCAGCCCCAACGCAATGAGAATGCCAAAGCCATAACCCGAGAGATGGGCGATGTAGGCGTAGTGCGATTCATTGCCGGAGAACTGCATCATGACGTTCTGTGCAATCTGAAATCCGATGAGCAGGATACTCCAGATTTCAAAGACACCAAAGATGATCAGCCAGTAAAAAATCGTCGTCCGCGTGTTGGGGAAGAGTACTAAAAACGCACCGGTCACCGCAGCGACACTCCCGCTTGCACCCAGTACCGGCGAGACTTCTCCCAGGCAGTGCCCCAGTCCTGCAATAATGCCACCGGCCAGGTAAAAAAACAGGTATCCGATTTTGCCCAACCGGTCTTCAACATTATTGCCGAAGGTCCAGAGGAAAATCATGTTCCCGCCGATGTGATAAATATCCTGATGCAGGAACTGGTAGGTCACAAACTGAAACAGTGTCGGGTCCAGCGGGTTAAGCAGTAACGTCCGCGTCAGTTCCGTATTCGTCCCATGCTGAATCGCAAAAATAATGAGATTCGCTGCAATCAACGAGACATTGATCCAGGGCAGGCTGGTGAGTCGTCGGTCAGTATGCAGCGGGATCAGGAGCATGAGAATCCGTTAAAAGATCACGTATTGGTTTCAAACATTAAACCACAGATGAACACAGATAGAGACAGAAAACACTTCGTCGTCACGATCTTGAAAATCTGTGTTTATCTGTGTTCATCTGTGGTTAATTGTCTTGTACTGTTGGGTTGAAATTACTGCAGTTTTTCGGTTTCGCCGAAGGCCACCAGTTTCCAGCCACCGATGGACCAGAATCGGCTGATGGGGATATTGACGATGAACTCAACGCGTTGACGTGGGTCGATGGTGCGTTGCCAATTCACGCGCCAGTGCGCCAGTTCCCCATCCTGTTTGTCGATGGCAATGATGGAGAACACACAGCGTGCAAGCGGTTTGTCTAACGGATTGTAGGCCGCGATGAGCAGGGTGGCATTCTCGCCGGTGATCTGTGACTCGATCATCGGTTCGCGTAAAGCCACGCTGTTGCCCATGGTTTTGACGACTTGGGTGTGACTTGCCATCGAATCCATTTGGCTGGCTAAAGTCCGGGGGACTTGCACGTTGATATGGCCTTTGGATCGCAGTCCCATGGTGACATCGGTCAGCAATGCCATGGGGATCTGGTTGGTGGCAATGACACGCTGGTTATGATCCAGAAGCGACAGATGGACAATTGCCAACTCAAGCACATCATCACTGTGAACCGTGTAGGGTGCGATATAGGTCAGATTGGCATCGTCATAACCGACGGTCGTCCCCGGCTCCAGTTCAATGGGGTTTGGGCCCTGGGGTTGCTGGTACGGCATGTCGCTTTGCGGGATGCGCCAGAAAGGCGCTGCCAGGCGTTCGGCTTTGACAGTGATCAGGTTCAATGCCTGCAGGTCAATGGATGTCGAATGGTTACCTGCATCACTCTGAAAGACGGTTGTGCCGTCATCGGATTTAATGCTGGTGTCGTCAATCTGCCTGGCCATCATGTACATGTAGATCAGCAAGGCAAAGGGCAGCGTGCAACCGAGAATGATGCAGATAATGCGAATGATCAACCGTTTGCGTTCACGCTGGGCACGACGCTGGGCGATCATGCGTTGGACTTCGGCTGGCGGCTTGGGTTTGGGGGCCGGATGCAGCGTCGGGTCGACTTCCGGCGTCAGCAATGCAGGTGTATCACCGGTACCGCGATTCTCACTTTGACGCCGTGGGCGAGGCGAATGTGCCGGGTGCGCCGGGGCAGGTGGCTTGGTGACCGGCGAGCCAAAAAGCAGCGGGTTAGGGACGGTGTTGTCCTCGGGGGGCAATTCGATTTGGCGGTCAACCTGCTCGTTGGTGAGTTGATAACGGTGCTGACACTGGGCGCAGGACGTACGAGCCCCATACCGCACAAAGACGTGCTGGGACTTGTTTTCACAGGCTGGACAGGTCAGTTCATACATGTGTTATTCAATCCAGCCCAACACTTTAACATCATATGACACGGGCACAATTCCAAATACGGTCATTTCAAATCGCAGCGGTGAATCGTTTGCTTGTTATCGGGCAATGATTCCCAATACAGGCGCAGTATTCCCGCTGGCTTTCTAAAGCTTTTATCGGGCAATATTGGAATTTCCTTTATCAGATAGCTGTTGGATATTGGGATTGTGGAAAAATTCGTAAAACTGGCAGACAACTCTATAATCAGACTATGGCCATTGCTTTACCCGTCATCACCCACGGCCCGATGCGTCCTGTCTATGCACAGGGACCACGGAGTTTAAGTGCGCTGAAACTGCTGCGAATTTCTGTGACGGATCGCTGCAATCTCCGCTGCATGTACTGTATGCCCCAGCAAGGTGTCGATTTTGCGCCCAAGTCCGATACGTTATCACCGGGTGAGATTATTTCCGTCGCCCGCGCAGCAGTGGATGTGGGCGTGCGTCACCTCAAACTCACCGGTGGTGAGCCGACTGTTCGGCATGACCTGCTTGAGATTGCCCAAGGTCTCGCTGCACTCAAACCCGATGACCTTTCCATGACTACCAACGGTTTGTCACTGCATCGCCAGGCCAGGCAACTTCGCGATGCAGGTGTGGATCGTCTGACCATCAGTTGGGACTCCATGCAGCCTCATCGCTTGGCGCGGGTTGCCGGTTCTGCCACCAAATACGATTCGCCGGATGTTCAGCGCGATCGCGGGCTCAAACTTCTTGAGCAACTTCAACAGGGGATCGACGCTGCCCTCGCTGCCGGCTTTGACAAACTCAAAATCAACACCGTTGTCATTGGCAATGTCAATGATGATGAAGTCGCGGATTTCGCACGGCTGACCCTTGAAAACAACTGGACAGTCCGCTTCATTGAGTACATGCCTTTGGGCGAAAGCCAACTCACCGACAATTACGAACAATCCCCAAGCACTGTCGACAACGCACAAATCATCCAACGCATCGAACAGGTCTTTGGCAAGATTCATCCCGTTGACCGCCAAACCGAAGCCGGTGTCGGCCCCGCGCAGGTGTACAAAATCTCCAATGCTGCCGGGCGACTGGGTTTTATTTCCGCTATGAGTCAGCCGTTTTGTGAAACCTGTAACCGCCTGCGATTGACCGCCAAGGGTGAACTGCGAGCGTGTCTGTTTGATGGTGGTGAAGTTGATCTCTTGCAAGCATTGCGCCCGACACCCGACGTGAAAAAACTCATCGACCTGATGCAGCAATGCGTTCTCGAAAAACCCGAGACCCACTCCATGCATGGCAACCGCCAGATGTCTGAGCTTGGTGGGTGAATGCCTTGGTTGATTCATTTTCAACCGCCAAGATGCCAACCCACGGAATCACCAGGCTTTCAAGACATAGAAAGACATCTTTTTTACCACAGAGACACAGAGAACTCAGAGGTCAGAGAGAAGAGTTTCAATACAAAATATCATCTCTCTTAACTTGGCGTTCTTCGCGTCTTGGCGGTAAAACTGCCTTGGAAAAACTCATTCCTCAAGTGCAATTTATTCATTACGTCATTCCCGCGCAGGCGGGAATCCAGTGGCATTCTGTTGACGCTTGCACGGATCACTGGACTCCCGCCTGCGCGGGAGTGACGGAAGAAGAGATCGTTTGTGTTCAATGCTCTATACCAAAACCGGTCTTATCCTTCACGACCTTCGTCTCCTTCGCGCTAAAGACAAATCCCTCATTCCCGCGGTGGTGACTTCTTCTTTTTCTTTTTGATCACCTTGGTCCCAGGCGTGCCCGGTTTGGGTTTGGACTTCTTTTCCACGCGACTCATACTCACCTTTTCCAACTCCGGCGAATCCTTGAGTTGTTTGACCTGATCACGTAACGCAGCAGCACGTTCAAACTCCATGGCATCGGCAGCTTTGAACATTTTGTCTTCCAGACTCTTGATCAGTTCAAGGCGATCGTATTCGTCATCGGTTCGCGACACCGCAGCACGGGCGGTCTCCATCGCGCGCAGTTCCACTTCAATGCCGCGGCGGATTTCCTTCTTGATCGTCTGTGGCGTAATGCCATGCTCCTTGTTGTAGGCAAGCTGAATCTCGCGACGACGATTGGTTTCGTCAATCGCTTCCTGCATTGCAGGGGTGACCGTGTCCGCGTAAAGAATCACGATGGAGTTGACGTTACGCGCAGCACGTCCGATCTGCTGAATCAATGAAGTCGCACTCCGCAAAAAACCGGCCTTGTCGGCGTCCATGATCGCAACCAGAGAGACTTCCGGTAAGTCCAAACCTTCACGCAACAGGTTCACACCCACCAATACGTCATACTCACCTTCACGTAACTCACGCAGAATCTGCACGCGATCCAGCGTGTCGATTTCACTATGCAGATACCGACACTTGATCTGGTTCTCAGCAAGGTAACTTGAGAGGTCTTCAGCTAAGCGTTTGGTGAGTGTGGTAACGAGCGTGCGCTCCTTGTTGGCAATGCGACCCTTGGCCATCTCCATCAGGTCCGGCACCTGTGTCGCAGCAGGCTTGACCACAATTTCAGGGTCCACCAAACCGGTGGGGCGAATGATCTGTTCGATCACATGGCCTTCACATTTTTCAAGTTCATATGGACCCGGTGTTGCAGAGACGAAGACAACCTGCCCCCATGTTTTTTCGATCTCCTCAAATCGCATCGGCCGATTATCCAGCGCGCTGGGCAGTCTGAAACCATGATCCACCAACACGCGTTTACGCGCTTGATCACCGTTGTACATCGCACGCAACTGCGGGATGGTGACGTGACTCTCATCAATGAGCATCAGCCAATCGTCTTCCGGGAAATAGTCCATAAGCGTGTAAGGCTTGGAACCGGCGGGGCGACCGTCAAGATGCCGCGAGTAGTTTTCAATCCCCGAGCAGTAGCCCACTTCCTCGATCATTTCCAGGTCATAACGCGTGCGTGCCTGGAGACGCTGAGCTTCAAGGAGTTTGCCTTCGGAGCGCAGATTAATATTCTGGGCTTCGAGTTCCTGTTTGATGTTGTCGATGGCATTTTTGATATGTTCTTCGCCGATGACGTAGTGGACTGCGGGGAAGATGAAGATTTGCCGGTCTTCTGCCAGCAGTTCGCCTGTTAATGGATTGATCATTTGCAGGTTGTCGATTTCATCACCGAAAAGTTCGATACGGTAAGCAAACTCTTCGTCAGCAGGATGCACTTCCACGACATCACCACGGACGCGATAGGTCCCGCGTTGCAGATCCATGTCGGATCGTTTGTATTGCAGGTCGTTGAGAGCCATGAAGAAATCGCGCCTTGCCATCTCCTGGCCGACACTGAGGCTGATGATGGATTTCTTGTATTTGTCCGGCGAACCCAGACCAAAAATACAGGACACCGATGCGACGATGATGCAGGCTCGGGAACTGATGAGGTTGCTGGTTGCAGCCAAGCGGAGTCGGTCGAGATTGTCGTTGCGCGAGGAGTCTTTTTCGATGTAGATGTCGCGTTGCGGTATGTAGGCTTCGGGCTGATAGTAGTCGTAGTAGGAGACGAAGTAGCAGACCGGGTTATTGGGGAACAGTTCGCGGAACTCTTCGTAGAGTTGGGCCGCGAGTGTTTTGTTGTGACTGATGACGAGGGTGGGCTTGCCACACTGTGCGATGACGTTTGCCATGGTGAACGTCTTGCCGGTACCGGTGGCACCCATGAGCGTCTGATACGGCATGCCGGCTTCGACGCCTTGAACCAGTGACTCAATGGCCTTGGGTTGATCGCCCATCGGCTGCATTTCAGAGACAAGTTGATAAGTTTCCTTGTTGAGCATGCGGGCATTTTAGCATGTTCGGCAGGGAATTGTTAGGGCTTGGCATGGTGTTGTGAAAGTGATTTGAAATCAGGCTGCCGAGCGTGATGGGATCGTGTAGCTGGCGCTGCACTTGGCGCAGGTGACCTTGGTGCCACGCTTGGACTGCGGGTAACTTGCTGCCGTGCGACACTTGGGGCAGGCGACGCGGACCGCCATGCCACCACCTGAAGATGCGCCTTTACTGCCACCGGGAACGGTGAAGGCGACGTTGCATTTGGTGCATTGGACCTTGTTGCCACGTTGTGATGCGTCGAAGGTTTGGATGGTTTTGCATTTCGGACATCCCACGCGGACATCACTGCTTGGGGCCTTGGCAGGTGCAGCGTCACTTGCTGCAGGCTTGCTGGTTGCTGCCGGGGTCGGTGCTGGCGCCGGTGCAGGCTTACGTGTTGGTACGGGGCGACGACGGGGTGCTTCGGATGTGTGTTTGATCTCCGCCTTTTTGGCATCGATTCCCATGAGTTGCTGATAGCAATGCAGGAACAGGGCATTGAACTCGATGGCCTGGATTTTGCGAACCGTTTCTTCCGATGCCGAACTCATCTGGCCGGACATCGCTTCATCGTAGACATCGATAAACGCGTAGGGTTCCCAATCGCCATGGAGTTCAAGAATGCCATGGAATCGGGTGAGGCGTTTGTCCATGGAGGATTTGAGTAGCGCCATCGCTTCTTTGTGGAGGGTCTGATAAACCGGGTGTTCCTGGACTTTTTGGAAGTGCGATTTGGCGCGATCTTTGTGCCCAAGATTGCGTTCAACCAAGCCACAGATAAAGTCCGCTTCGGCTTTGGGGGCCATCATCGCGAACATGCTGCCTTCGGAGAGTAGACCGCATCGGACGAACAGCAGCGAGCGGATCGCCATGGCCATGTCGGCATGACTGATCTGGGCAACGCCAAAGAGCTTGTCGTCAGCCATTTCGTCGATTTTGTCACCAGCCTGAGTGTGCGGATGGTCAGCCAAACACAGCGGTGGCAAACTCGTCCCACGCAGCATGAGAATATTGGACACTTCCGTAGCCAGCTTGGATAAGTCGATTTCCACCATGATTGACAATGCTCCAACGCGAGTCATTTCGTTGATCAGATGCTGGCAATATCGGCTTAATGCAGGGTCCGGTTTAGATAATCCAGCCCCGGAAGTTCGACATAACCAATCAGAATGCTGGGCGATGATGACCGTTTGAGTTATAATGCAGGTTTAAACGAAACCCGATGTTTGGAGTGCTTCGTATGCTCTGGCAACCGCCATTACCTGATCATTACACTGCCATGTCCGACGAACAGTTGGTCGATGCGATCAAAGCGCGTCGTGCTGAATTGGGCAACCAACTGGTCATCCTCGGACATCACTATCAGCAGGACGATGTCATTCAATTCGCAGATTTCACCGGCGACAGCTTCAAGCTCAGCCAACTGGCTGCCCAACGCGTCAAGGAGACCGGTGCCAAGTATGTGATTTTCTGTGGCGTACACTTCATGGCAGAGTCAGCGGACATCCTGGCGCCCGATGACACCACCGTCATCCTCCCGGACATGTCAGCAGGTTGTTCCATGGCAGACATGGCGGACTACGAACAGACCGTCGATGCGTGGGAAGCGATCAACGATGCGCTCAAGGACACCAACAGTCGTGTGATCCCGATCTGTTACATGAACTCATCAGCAGCGATCAAGGCCTTCTGCGGTGAACATGGTGGGGCGGTCTGCACGAGCTCCAACTGTGACAAGATTCTTGACTGGGCCTTTGCAGGCGGTGAAGAACCACTCAAGCCCGGTGAGAAAATTCGCATCCTGTTTTTGCCGGACCAGCATCTTGGTCGCAACACGGCTGCAGCAACCGGGCTTGATGTCAATGACGACATGATCGTCTGGGACCCGATGGATGCTGCGGGCATGGGGGGCAATGACGAAGCTGACATCCAGCGCGCAACCATGTATCTGTGGAAAGGTCACTGCTCGGTGCACAAGCTTTTCCGCCCTGAACACATTGCGCAAATCCGTAAGGAATGGCCAGGCGTCAAGGTGATCACGCATCCGGAATGCAGCTACGAAGTTTGTGAGTTGGCGGACATGACCGGATCAACCGAAGGGATCAAGGCTGCGATCGAACAGTCCGAACCCGGCTCGCGCTGGGCCGTGGGTACCGAGGTGCACATGGTCAACCGTCTGGCTGCCCAGGCTGCGGAGCGTGGCGTTGAAGTGCGTATGCTCTCAGGTTGTCAGTGTCTGTGTACGACGATGTATCGCATCGACATGCCGCACCTGCTTTGGACGATGGATATGATTGCCCAGGGCAAACCTGTGAATGTCATCCAGGTGCATCCCAAGGTTGCTCACTGGGCGATGATCGCGCTGCAGCGCATGCTCGACATCACGCAGAACCAGACTGCTGCTGCGGGCAAATGACTCGGGTGTAGGATCAAGTAGACATTCGTTTGTTTGATACGTTGGACATGTCATTGAACGCTGGAGATGCCGTTGCTTATTCGCTGTCCGCATTGTGACCATCGCATTCTGGTTCGCAACGCACGACCGCGCACCTATCAACTGGCATGTCCCAAGTGTCATGACGGACTTTACCTGCTGATTGAAGGCGAACCGGGACCGGACCAGCGATTGTCTGTCTTCAAAGATTTTGATCAACTCAAATTGCAGGTGATCAAAGCCAGGGCAACGCGCCCCAGTCAGAAGTTCCGCACCACCGATCCTATCCTGCGGCCTGAAAGTCCCGAACTCATTCATGGTACGTCTGCAGGCAGTCAAGCCGCTGAAGACGAAGATGACATGGATTATGTCGTCCCCCAACGCCCCGACTCGCCGGTGAGCTTGGCATCATCTCAAGACCCGTCCATGATCGAGGATGCCCCTGGACCTGATGCTCCCCAACTCGATGACCATCTGCCCGATCGGATTCTCCCACATGCTGCGCCGGTCGCCTTTGGCAGTGACGACGAAGACAAAGAGTTGGACTTGTTGGAAGAGGCTTTGCAGCAGGTCAACGAAGCACACATGATGGCCCCCGAGGAGTCGGACCAGAAGGTGGACGAGGGTGATGATGTGCCGATTCTCAGGCCTGATTCACCGCGCGTGACCGAGGAGGAAGCGACCGTCAACAAGATTCGCCCCGAGTTCAGTGTGGTTGATGAAGTGATCCCGACATTCCCCACAGACAAGCAGCAGCAGGAGATGCACCCGGACCTGGATGATGCGGACCATTTGCTTATGATGAATGCGGAAGATTTGCAGGCTGCCGAACCGAGCATGCTCCTGGAGATTTCCAGTGATGAGGATGATGCAGCTGGGACGGATGCCTCCATGGACATCGATCCAACCGAGGACGTGGATGATACGCAAAGTGCAGATCAAATCACCAATGCCTCGCTGCATGAGACTGGAGAGCCCAAGCCTCCCAAGGGTTGGCGGAAGTGGTTTGGCAAGTCTTGAATGAACGTCCGACGGATGTGTCTTGCCAGTTGCCCGATTATTCGTCAGAATGGTGCCATGGTTTCAGGGGTGACGCCTGCATTTTTTGAAAGTGGTCCAGATGAATCGGATGCATCATGTGTTTCTGGGGTTGTTGTTTGTTGTTACTTGTTGGCCCAATCTTGCCATTGCTCAGCAGCAGTTCGTTCCCGATGAACGTTGGGCGATGACCCTTTACACAGAAAATGACAGTTCCTACTACGTTCCCGAATCGACTGCGGATCGTTATTTCACCCATGGCACCAAATTGGTACTGACCCATCAACCAGCTTACGCAGACACGCTGGCTCAGCAGTTGGGGACCATCTTCCCCATCGGCAATAACGAACCCGTCGACACGGCAGTCGGCTATGTCTTCGGCCACAATATCTACACGCCCGACAACATCAGGAACACCGTAGCCAACCCCAATGATCGACCCTATGCCGGCTGGCTTTACGGGGGCATGTTCCTTCAGCGCAGTGTCAACGACCAGGAACTTGATCACCTGGAATTGAACCTGGGCGTTGTCGGTCCTGCAGCCTTGGGGGAACCGATTCAGAAATTCGTCCACCGGTTCACGGATTCGCCTGAACCCAAAGGTTGGGATGACCAGCTTCATGATGAGTTTGGTATTAATTTCATTTACAAACACAAATGGAAATTCACTCTTGCTGGTGATGCCCGTGAAGGCTTTGGTTTGCAGACCATTCCGCAAGCCGGATTCACGGTCGGTAATATCAACCGTGATCTGAATGCTGCAGCAACGTTCCGCGCGGGCTGGAATCTGCCCAATGACTTTGGTCCCGGCCGTCTGGATGACGTGCTCGCGGCAACCGGCAATCCCTACGCTAAAGACCTCTCCATCTATGGCTACGTCCGCGCCGGTGGCAGGTATGTCGAACACGATGTTTTTATCAGCGGCAATAACGACCACGACTCACTGGGCGTAGCAGAAGAACACTGGGTCGCTGAACTGGAATACGGCGTTGCCATGGCATACAAACGCTTCATGGTCCACTGGTCCAACCGTCACATCACCGAAGAGTTCGAGCAACAGGAACGCAGCCACATCGTCGGAGTCTGGATGGTCTCCTGGTCTCAGCCGTTCTGAGTTCAGAACGCTTCAAATAATTAATCTCTATGCCAACGCTCATTACGTCATTCCCGCGAAGGCGGGAATCCAGTGGCATTCTGTTGACGCTTGCAGTTCTCACTGGACTCCCGCCTTCGCGGGGTGACGGGAAACGGAGATTAAATATTTGAATAGCTTCAATCTCACTTGCGTGTTGGCAATAGCTGCGTCACCACGTGACGCTGATGTCTTGTTACGCACGTATCACTGTCGATTGATCATGAACGTTGCCAGATGCTCAAAAAATGCCAGCATCAGTTCGCGGTCTTTGGCTGAAATCTCAATCTCATCCAGCGCATTGGTCATCAATGCAATCCAGCGATTGCGTGCATTGACATCAATGGCAAAGGGCATGTGTCGCATGCGCAGTCTCGGGTGACCCCGCTGCTCAATGTAGGTCTGCGGACCCCCAAGGCGGAAAATCAGAAAGTCACGCAGCCTGGCTTCTGCAGCATCCATTTCATCCGACGGATACATCGGCCCGAGAATATCATCATCTGGAACCTGCTTGTAAAACGCAGCAACCAGATCGGTGATTCCCTGCTGACCAAGGTTGATATACAGGCGATGTAACGGGTCTTCAGACATCAGGCGGACTCCAGCAAATTCATGAGGTCGAGCAGTGTACCATCTGACCACGACACGTAAAACTGTAGATGATTGACCATACGCTGCATTCAAAACCACTTGCGGTTTAGCGCGACTCCGCCTTGACCTATAATGACACCATGTTCAAGAAACTCGGTCACTACATCCACGGTGCCATTGGTATTCTCAAATCACGTCTGCGCATCGGTATCGCCGACCTGGATGTCATTGCCAAGCGTCGCGAGATTTGTCAGAACTGCCCCGAAGCACAGCCTTGTCGTGGGTCGATTCGGATCAAATGCAAGTGCGGTGTCTGTGGCTGCAAACTCAACGACAAGATCCGACTGCACAACGAAAAATGCCCCATCGACAAATGGTAAGTCGGTCGGTTAGATCTGTTCAACGAATCAATCTCCACCTTCCGTCACTCCCGCGCAGGCGGGAGTCCAGTGACAACTGCAAGCGTCAACAGAATGCCACTGGATTCACGACTTCCGGGGCGCGGGAATGACAAAATCTAAGACGACATGGTGTTTCATTGTTTGAACTGCTCCAGTTACTGAATTCCTGATTTGGAATGGAAAACACCTGCTTGCGATATCATTGTTGACCCTCTGTACAGCCATGTCTACGATCATGCCAATTCAGAAAGATTTGTTTCTGAAAGTAAACAGTCGTTAGCAAGGTGACAGGATCATGTCCCAGCAAATTCCCATCGGTTGTCGTGAAGTTCATCGCGGCGTGACGTTCGGTTTTTATGCTCGCAATGGTGTGTTCTCTTCCCAATGGGCCTTGGATCAGGTTCAGAAAATGGTGGACCTGAACATCAATTGGGTGGTGCTCATTGCTACCGTCATGCAGGACACCCCATACTCCGATACACAGTATCGCGACTTTGAAGTGACCCCCGGTGATCATGAGTTGATGACCATCATCGACGCCTTGCATCAGGCAGGGATTCGCGTACATCTGCGTCCCATGCTTGAAACACAAAATGGTCAGGGGCGTCTGCAGGTTCAATACTTCGGGGACGGCATGGGAACACGTATCCCCGGACGTGGCAGTGATCACTGGGCACGCTGGTTTAACTCCATGCGCAAACGCAGTGTCTACTACGCACGTATCGCTCAGCAGACCGGCTGTGAGATGTACGGTCTGGACAGCGAACTGGATCGCTTTGTGGACCAGAACGAAAACTGGAAGTCAGTCGTCAAAGCTGTCCGCGAAGTCTATGACGGGCCGGTGAGTAGCTGCCACACCACGCACACCGGTGTGGTCGATTTTGATAAGCACCTGGCCAATAAGGATCACTGGTGGTACGACCTGGATATGCTCGAACTCTCCTGCTATGCAAAGGGTCCGCAGCATCTTAATGCCAGTGTTCAGGAAATTGTGGACCAGCTCAAACCCACAGTCGAACGTTTCCGTAACATGGCCAAGACCTTCGGCAAACCGGTCATGCTCGGGGAAGTCGGTTGCACATCATCCACCGGTGGTGCGATGCATCCCTCCGGTTGGCAGGGTGATGGCAAATACGATCCACAGGAACAAGCCAACTATCTCACCGCAGTTCTCGAAAGTTTCTGGAACGAGCCCTGGTGGTACGGCATGTATTGGTGGAAGTGGGACGAACAAAACAAACGTGAACAATTCCTCAATGATCCTGCAGGTGACAAGGGCTTTATCGTTGATGGTAAACCCGCAGCACAAATCATGAAACAATGGTTCGCCCGAACCGATCGCCCATAATAGCCCATAAAACAGGCTGTTTTTTCTCCATTGGTTTAATCAGATTGAGACAGACACATGCAAGAACCTTACCCGATTCATCGTGGCATGACTTTCGGTTTCTACGCACGCAACGGATACTTCTCCAGTGACGAAGCCAGGCAGCAAGTCGATAAAATGGCAGCGCTGGACATCAATTGGGTTTGCCTGGTCTCCACTGTCCTGCAGGAAAACATGATGAGTGGTCGTCAGTTTCGTGACTTTGAAATGACGCCTGCTGATGACGAACTCCGTGACATCATCGACTACATTCACGAGAAGGGTATGAACGTCCAACTGCGCCCCATGCTCGAATGCTGGGATGGCACGCAACGTTGTCACATCCATCTCCCACCTGACCATGAGATCATGCCCGGCAAGCCCATTCGCCATTGCTCGATCTGGTTCGACTCCATGACCAAACGCACGCTGCATTACGCCCGACTTGCTCAGCGTGCAGGTTGCGAAGCCTTCGGCATCGACAGTGAAATTGATCAAATTTTAAATTACAACGAGCAGTGGAAAGACGTCGTCAAAGCCGCACGCAGTGTCTACGACGGACACCTCACTTCAAGTCATACCCGCTGGGCAAACTTTGAAAAACAATTGGAAAATGCGGACCACTGGTGGTTCGACATTGACTCCGTGGGAACCAGTTTTTACGATCCCGTCTCGGATAAAGTCGGTTCGACCATGGATGAAATGCTCGCCTTCCTCAAGCCTTTACTCGAAAAGCATCGCAATATCGCCAAGATGTATGGCAAGCCCTACTACTTCGGTGAGTCCGGCTGCTGTGCGACCGCAGGGGCAACCCGCAAGCCACACGGCTGGGATAATCCCGGCGGCTATGACGGGCAGGAACAAGCCAATTTCATGGAAGCTGTCTTCCGGACGTTCTGGGATGAACCGTGGTGGATGGGGCTTTACTGGTGGAAGTGGGATGAACAAAATTACCGCCCGCAATTCCACAATGATCCACGCGGCAACAAGGGCTTTACCATCGATGGCAAGCCGGCAGCAGATGTCATGAAAAAATGGTACAGTCGCACCGACCGTGTTTGAACGCGTTTCAAATAATTAATCTCCACTCTCCGTCACTCCCGCGCAGGCGGGAGTCCAGTGGAACCTACAAGCGTCAACTGCATGCCACTGGATTTCCGCCTGCGCGGGAATGACGAAATAAGAGATAGCGGGTGATTAATGATTTGAACTGCTCTGATCGCCATTTTGATGTCCACATAGAGAGAGAACATGCCCGCCAAAATCCATCCCACCGACATTGACAATCTCATCTGCTTCTGGGATTTCCAGGAACCTACAGGTCAACCCCGTGTTGCTAAAGGCCCCAACAACTACGCACTCACCGAGCAGGCAGGCCCGATGCAACGCGTGGGTGAAGGCGTCTTCGGTGATCATGCCATTAAGGTGGATTATGGGCAGTGGCTGCGCGTCCCCAAGTTTGAAGCACCCGCGCTGGACATCCCCGGCAAGGATGCACAGGTCTCCGTCGTGGCGTGGCTCAAACGTTACAAAAAACCCGAAGGTGAATGCGAGTTCGTTGCAGGCCTTTGGGACGAAACCCACAAACTTCGCCAATACGGCATGTTCCTGAACCTGGGCATTTGGGACAGTGCCAACCAAGTCTGTGGCCACGTCTCCAACCTCGGTGGCCCGACACCCGGTTACAAATACTGCATGGACGCCTCCATCGGCGCGACACCCGTTAAGCTGGATCAATGGTGTTGTGCAGCATTCACCTACGACAGTCAACAGGCCATAAGCTATCTCAACGGCATGCTTGATGAGCGTCCCGAACGCAATCCCTATCCCTACCCCGGCGGACTCTTTGATGGCGGTGATCGACCCGCGGACTTTACTGTCGGCTCGGTCACCCGCAGCGGGAAAATGGGCAACTTCTACGTCGGACTCCTCGGCGGGGTGGCCGTCTTCAACCGTGCCCTGACCCAGGAAGAAATCAAGGGACTCGCAGCCTGGATCAAGTAATTCAGCGATCTGTGCAAATCAATCCTTGTTGTCTTAACCACAGAGTCACAGAGACACAGAGCCTGAAAAAGACAAAAAACTCAAACAAAGACGCCAAATCGCAAAGAAACGGTTAACTTCTTTCTGGCTTGGCGTCTTTGCGTCTTGAGCGAAGCGAGCGTGAGATTGTCTTACTCGGTTTTGAAATCTGTGCCTCTGTGCCTCTGTGCCTCAGTGGTGAAGACAGTTGTGATAATCATGTCTGAGGCGACTCAATAATACATTATTGCCCGCCACACTTGTCAATCGAACAAGTCGGATGTATCTTTTGATGTATCGTCTGTATTGTAAAATTTATGAAAAGGAATACAGAATGGCCTTTGACACATTCGACTACGCTCAGGCTCTTAGCCAACTCAACAATCGTTACCAGCAACACGTCAGCCGCAAGAATCAGGTGGATGCCAACTGGTACAACGGCGTTTACGAACGCTATGTCGATCCGGTGCTCACCCGTGATCACGCACCGGTGAGTTGGAAGTATGATCTGAATCCCAAGACCAACCCGATGCTGCTCGAACGTCTTGGCATCAATGCGACCCTCAACAGCGGGGCGATCATACGTGATGGTAAAGTGCAACTGGTTGTCCGTGTCGAAGGCAATGACCGCAAATCCTTTTTTGCAATCGCTGAAAGTGAATCCGGCGTGGACGGTTTTGAATTTAAGAAAGACCCGATCCTCCTGCCACAGACGGATCGTGATGATGTCAACGTCTATGACATGCGTTTGACCGAACACGAAGACGGATACATTTACGGCCTGTTCTGCACCGAACGCAAAGACCCCGATGCCCCTGAGGGTGATACCTCTATGGCAGAGGCGCAGTGTGGCATTGTCCGCACCAAGGACCTTATCAACTGGGACCGTTTACCCGATCTCAAATCCCCATCACCGCAGCAGCGCAACGTGGTGCTTCACCCCGAATTCGTCAACGGTGAATACGCGTTTTACACCCGCCCGCAAGACGGTTTTATCTCCACGGGTAAAGGTGGGGGCATTGGTTGGGGGACCTGCAAGGATATGACCAATCCGGTGATTGATCACGAAACCATCGTCCATGCCAAGACGTATCACACCATCTATGAAGTCAAAAACGGTCAGGGCCCGCAACCCTTCAAGACTGACAAAGGTTGGCTGCATCTGGCTCACGGTGTGCGTAACTGCGCATCAGGTTTACGCTATGTCCTATACATGATGATGACCGATTTGGACGAACCCTGGAAGGTGACGCATCTTCCAAGTGGTCACTTCATCTCGCCGCTGGGTTCAGAACGCGTGGGCGATGTGTCCAACGTCACCTTCTCCAACGGCTGGGTGAAACGTGAGAATGGTGAAGTGCTCATCTACTACGCATCGTCGGATACACGCATGCATGTTGCTACGAGTACCATTGACCGTTTGGTGGATTACACCATCAACACGCCAGAAGATCCGTTTAAATCTCACCTGTGTGTGCAGCAGCGATTGGACTTGATCAACGCCAATCGCTCACTGTGAGATTCATTTCAGTGATAAAAAAACAGCCGTCATTCGTAGAGATTGACGGTTGTTTTTCTTGGTGTGTTTTAATGTTTACTTGATATCAGACGGCGTGAGTTTGCCATCTTTGAGATCTTTGATTTGTTGTTCGGTCAACACGTTTTTCCAGACCGCGAGATCGTCGATCATGCCGGTGAAAAAGCGATTGCCTTCGATGCCGGATTGGCCGAGGATCAGGTCTGCGGTGTTTGCCATCGGCATTTCTTTCTCAGCACGGATGGTGTGTTCATGTTTTTTGCCATCAACGTAGTCAATGAACTTCGTGCCATCGAAAGTGAAGACAACGTGATGCCATTTGCCGTCGAGGAGTTTACCGATGGGACCATGCTGGTTGAATCCCTTGAGGGTGTCGACACGGTAGTGCAGTTCATCGGTCTTGGCGGAGCGCTGAATCTCAATGCCAACGCTTGTCTTTTCAACACGCTGCATTTTGCTGATGATGCGAGCCCACATACCCGGGCTGTCGGCTTTGCCGTTAAACCAGAGACTGATGGTGAAGGTCTTGCCATCCAGAAGTCCATCGGTATGCGGGATGTTGACGGTGGCATTATCCGCCAGTGAGAGGGCTTGACTGCTCTTGATGCCAGCAGGAACTTCGTCGGTGAAAGTGGGTTTGCCTGTCTTGGCGACAGCATTGCTGGAGCCTGCGGTGGCTTCCTTGAGATCACCCTCCATCGGCCAGTATCCAACGAGTTGTGCCTGGGCAGGCAGTGTCAGACAGGTGGCTACCAACATGAAGCAGACTGCAAAAGTTAAATGGATGTTGCGCATGATTTGTCTCCTGAATAAACGTAACTGATACGTATAAGTTCTTGTCCAATCTTAACGCGGATTTGAGGCAATGGGTAGTGGGTCAGTCAAGATGGTATGAAATTTCTTGTCCGACAGAACGCGTGTGTTGCATTGATTTGAGCACCGGATGTTAATCCGGTGCAAGTGCCTTGATGACTCTTCGTACCTGCACCGCATTGACATGGGGTGCTCATTTATGCGCGTTTTAAGTGCGATGGAAGTTACTGACTGTTTGCAGGGAGTTTCTGGAGCAGGGGGATAAACTGTGAACCGTTGATGCGATAGCCTTTTTCAGTGTCGATGTAATCGTCAAAGACAATGCTGTTGGTCAGTTCATAACCGCTGTTGGCATCACAGGTGATATGCTGCCGCGGGTTTGCCAGGAATCGGAAGCGACTGTCTTTGATACTCAGCCAGGAGGCAGGTTTGTCACTGCTGGTTTTGATGTCAGCGATCATACCCGAGAACTGCGAGGCGACGATACTCAGTTGCGCACCATCACGCACGTGAATCATCGGCGTTTGGTCATCGCCATTTTTACCCGCAATGCCCATGCAGGTGGTGAGCATGCCGTTGACAAAGACGTTGGTTTCACCAGCAACATCCAATAGCGAAGTGCGGCGAATGTCTGAACTGTCAGGGGCAGATGGATTCATGAATGAACGCTTGGGTGATTTGTCATAACCACCAAACGGGCGGGATTCGACACGCATGCCGTTGATGGAGAACGTGCCTGCATTGATGCCGCCTTTGTCGATTTTCAGCGCGGTTCGCAGGGAATGTCCATTGAGTTGATTGATGGTTGCTGAGCCTCCCTTGGCAAAGTGAATGCCGATGTTGGACATGCCGACATTGGGGCGCATGAACAGGAAGTTGAGATTCTGATCCGCCATGGTCAGAAAGCCGGTGCGACAGCTGCTGAAAGTACAGTCATAAAACGACATGTCCGAAGCGCATGTCCATGAGTCCTTGCCACAGCGATAACCCACCGTTGCGTTGGCAAAGGTGCATCGCGTGACAACATGCAACGCACCAGCACGTCCGCCGAATCGTTTGAGAAGTTGCGGGTCGGAAGTATCCTTGTCGATCGAGTCCAGCGCGAAGGCTGCCTGGGCTTTGTGGTTACCATCAAAACAGATGTCGGACATGACCAGCCCCAGTTGCCCATAGGATTGCATCAAGACGCTTTGTTCATCACCATCCCAAAGCAGTCGCGTCATGGCACGCATGGGGCCACCGTACGCGCCTGCACCTTCCAGCCGGAGATTGGTATGCGCCGATGTCATGAGTAGTGTACTGGTGATGCGATAAGTGCCTGCGGGGATGAACACACGACGCGGGGCAGTGCGTGGCGTTTCAGGAAAGCGAAGGGTTGTATCACCGACCGCCATATCCAAGGCGCGTTGGATGGCCAATGTGTCATCCGCAATTCCATCACCGAGAGCACCGCAATCGCGCTTGGCATCAATCACTGATGATGTATTAATCGGCGATGTTTGTGCCGTGAGTTGCTTGGAGATCAGTAGTAAAGCAGGCAATATTGCCAAGATCAGATAGCGATGCATGGACGAATCCTTTGAACAAAAAAGGTGCGAAAATCAGGGGTTAACTAACCAGCGTTTGCGATGCGTGCTGTCTCGGCCGTCGGACCAGATGTGCGCTTCGTCTTCGGGGATTCGCGCAGCATGACTATCAACAAAGAGCATTTGGATGCCGCCGCTGTGATGCGGGTAAAAGCTTGAACCGTTGTCAGGGTAAATCATGCCAAGCACCAGACGCTGCGTGTTGGGATTGGTGACGGTGTAGAAATCCGATTGACTACCGGTGCAATCACCTGCATAAATCAGTGATGAAGCAAAGGGGATATTGCCCAGTCGATTGGAACTTGTGCCGAAGGAGCGTTCGGGATTGGAAGGGTATTTGAAGGCATTGATGCCGATGGTTTGGACCGCCGAGGTAGCGCTTTGGAGATTCAGATCGGTGGGGTCTTTGCGTTTTTCGATCGTCTCAATGTGCTGACTCAAAGCACGCTCGGGGGCATTGGTGCAGACCCATGGCATGGCTTTAACCGTGTAAGGCATCAGCACACTCACCCAACGCTCATTGGCGGACGTGTTGGAAAGCGAATTAAGCCAACCGGGTACGAAGTCATCATTGTCATTGGCATACATGTGCACTGCCTGACCGATGGTCCGCAGTTGATTCAGACATCCCATTGCCTTGGCGGACTGTCGGGCTTTACCCAACGCAGGCAGGAGAATGCTGATGAGAATGGAAATGATGCTGATGACCACCAGCAGTTCGATGAGTGTGAAACCCGGATCATGTTGGGTTGAATCATGTCGACGGATGGGTCGCATGCTCTGGCTCCTTGGTGTGATTGACGATTGGTTATTCGTCTGTGAAGTTGAAATCAACCAATCGCTTTTGTGGTTCCTTGCGTGTGCTGATAATGGACTCAATGACATCCACAGCTTGGTGGATGATGTGATCAGTTTCAAAAAGTAGCAGGTCGATGTTGTCAAAGGCATCCAGAATCTGGTTGTGATGTGAACACAGAACCATGCGAATGGAATGGGGGACTTTGATGCTGTTTTCCGCAAGTTCAATGCGAAGACCAAGCATGAGCATGTCATCAAAAAACACCATGCCGTCAGGTCGCTTGTTTGCAGGTGTCTGTGCGAGTTGTTTGCCCAGTTCCCTGCCATACTGGATCATGCCCGGTGTTTTGGCATGCTTGGGATACGTGATGGATTCGACGTCCGTGTGTTTCTTTGCGAGATATCGAGCATGAGTAACATACTCCGGCGGATACTGCACCTGTATCTTCTTACAGCCTGCATTTTTAAGGTGTTCGACAGCCTTGATCCCCGCCTGTCGGTGATTGAGACCGACATGATTGGGGGCCTGTTTACTCAGTCCGACGACGGGGATTTTCCATTGCGATAGCCAATCCAACACGCCGGGCATCGTGCCGGGATGATTGAGGATCACGCCACGAACCAGGTTGGCAGCAAGCACGGGTTCCAAGGCATGCGCCAGGTGAACCCCAGCCAATTCCTTGTCTTCAATCCGACCGGTGGGCAGGTAAATCACCCGTGCGGTCTGACCTTCAAAACGTGCAACATCATACGCACTTGCCATGATCTGGTTTTCGTACAACGTCGCATGGTGGTCAGCATTCATCGTGATCAACACATACTGCTGCACCGGCACGGGCGCAATGACACGCGAACCGCGTGATCGGCGAATCTCAATCAGACCTTCTTTTTCCAGCTGCTGATAGGCCTTGAGGACCGTAACATGACTCACGCCATCAAAGCTGTTGGAAGCAGGGAGTGTCGCACCTTGCGGTAACGAGCCACTTTGAATCTTCTGCCGGATGAAGGATGCCACCTGCTGATTCAAAGGCAGATTGGATTGGGGTTCAAATGCCAGAACGGATTGTGTGTCTGATTGGCTCATTGAGTTTATATTAGTTTAGTTTATTAAAGAGTCAAGTTTTTTTTGCTCAATCTTTTCATTGGTGTAGAGCGTGTTATGCACTTTTTCGTTTCTCAGACGCCGTTTTTCCTGCGTTTTATCGCAGTGTGGACCGGCGCAGGCGATGCTGAAGCATCGTCGAGTACGGGACACCAAGAGAAAACGCAGGAAAAACAAGTATGAAGGCGATAAAAGTGCATAATACGCTCTAAGGGATTGGCGAATTACTGTCGGTGATACCTGCGATACATACTTGCGCTGATCCCCGTGTTCTTGCGGAAGAGTCGGGAAAAGTACAACGGGTCTTCATAACCGACTTCGTAGGCAATTTCCGAGATGGTCATGGCTGTTTCAGCGAGCATGCGTCGGGCGTGGATCATGCGGCGTTCAATGACATAGCGATGCGGGGGAATGCCCACGAGATGGTTCCAGATGCGCCGGAAGACCGACGGACTTAAACCGTTGGACCTTGCAAGATCGTCAAAGTCATGCGACTGTTGCCAGGTGGTTTCCAGATGTTGCTTGATATCGAGCACCACGCGATCGGATGGGCTGAGAATGGGTGGGCCGGGCAGCAGGCTTTCGGTGATCATTAATTCAGCTAAGCGGTCGAGTCGGTCTGCCATGCCGACTTCATCAATGCGTTGAGCCAGTTGGATGAACTGGTCGACAGTCTGCAAAAACGTGCTGGCATTCTCGACAGGCCACCAGCGTTTATTTTCGTTGATCAGCCCCCGTCCAGTCAGGGCAGGAATCTCCGAGCTCTCATAGATCAGGTACAACTCCCGCCAGGTTGTCCCCTTGGCGGGTCCATAATGCATCGGCATGTCAGGCCATTGCGTGATCACGCAGGGCGCCTTGATTGGGATGGACGGCTGACCTTCCCAAGCGTAAAAGCCATGACCTTCAAGGATCAGTGAGAAGTTAAACGTCGTAAACGGATGATTGACCACATCACGCTTCTGTGGGACATGGCCGATGTATCCGATCTTCATATGACCGGGAAGAAGACGGCTGTACTGGATGGGAGCAATGGAAAAATGATCCATGTTTTTGAAATTTCTGTCTATGGCCTTGTATTATGTGTTGATTATACTATTTCAAACTGGCGATTGGCAGAAAAAATTGTCCATTTGCTGGTGAGTTACATCTTACGCACAACAGTCCACAAACACAGGCAGGCAAGAGTATCATGGAAGTTATCAAGGTCGGCATCATCGGTTGCGGCAACATCAGCAGCATCTACATCGAAAATTTGTCCAACATGTTCAAAGGCGTCAAACTCGTCGCCTGTGCGGACCTTGATCCATCGCGTGCCCAGGCCAAGGCGGACCAGAAAGATGATGATGGCAAGCTCAAATATCCTGATCTCAAAGCCATGACCGTCGAACAACTACTGGCAGATGACCAGATCAAAATAGTGGTCAATCTCACCATTCCCGCAGCCCATCATGAAGTTGCAACGCAAGCGATCAAGGCAGGTAAGTCCTGCTACAACGAAAAGCCATTATGTCTGAGTCGTGATCAAGCTCAGGAACTGCTCAAACTCGCAGAAGAAAACAACGTCCTTGTCGGTGGCGCACCGGATACGTTTATGGGAGCAGGCATTCAAACCTGCGCCAAAGTCATTAACGATGGTTGGATCGGTAAGCCCGTCTCCGCGACCGCGTTCATGTGTTGCCCCGGTCATGAAAGCTGGCACCCGGCGCCGGAGTTTTACTACCTGCCTGGTGGTGGGCCGATGTTCGACATGGGACCGTATTATCTCACCGCGCTGGTGAACCTGCTTGGCCCGGTTGCCAAGGTTGCAGGACTCACCGGCCGCGCTAAAGACGAGCGTGTTTGCACCAGTGCGTTGCGGAAGGGCGATGTCATGCCGGTGGATGTGCAGACACATGTGACGGGTTTGATGCAATTTGCCTCGGGCGCAACGGGGACGATTATCACTAGCTTTGACGTGTTCAAACACAGCTTGCCCTGCATTGAAATCCATGGCACGGAAGGCAGTCTCAGTGTCCCCGATCCCAATTGCTTTGGAGGCCCGGTGAAGCTGTGTGTCGGTCGTGGTGACTGGAAGGAATTGCCTTTGTCTCACAGTTACCCGGAAAACAGCCGCGGACTTGGCGTGGCGGATATGGCTGACGCATTGCGATCCGGCGACGGCTTCCGCCCCGATGGCAAGCTTGCCTATCACGTCCTTGACCTGATGCATGCCTTCCATGACTCCGCTGACAGTGGCCAGTTTGTGGACATTCAAAGCCAATGCGATCAACCCAAGCCGATGCCCAGCGGATTGTTTTCACTGTGATGAAGTTTGGGATTGAAGATCAATGTGCCTGGGCAATTTCAGGGATGTGATAGCGGTTGCCAACCCGGTAATAGAAACAGCCAACGGTTTGATCGTATTTGGTCAATGTTGCTTCCTGAATCGGCCCCATGGATTCGAAGTAGGTTTCCAATCGCTTGTCCTTGAGATGATCCAGTGAACGGCTAACCAACAGCAGGACGCGTCCGGTCTGATTCTCCGCGGGAAACCAGTAGCGATACATCAGGCCGGTCCCATTGAAAAGATGGTCCGCGGTGGTGTGTTCAAAGCCTTCGTTGTTTTCCATCTCAGGCTCGGTTTCACGCATCTTGTAACGGTAAAAAGCGACCTGGCTGGCGGTGAAATATTTGTCCAAACCCACCACCAAGGGCTCGGTATGGGTTTGGTGCTCAACCGCCTCTTCGACTTCTTCAACCAGTCGTCCCATCTCCTCCCAGGCGACCGGCAGACGCATCTGCTTGTTGTAACCAATGCCCGGTAAACCAAGCACCAGGTAATGCATCAAGCCGCCCATGATCAGTAGTGTCACAAGCAAAGTAGGTTGCCAGAGTTTTTGGATTTGTCGTGAAAGTTGAGGCTTTGTATTCGGCAGCAAATGATCAAGACGAATCGCATGACTGATCAACGGGATAATCGCAAGCCACAGCGGCCCTGTCCAGTTGAGTTTGGGCTCGTGTTGCAGGCTAAAAAGCACAAACACCAGCAGGGGGACCAGTGTGAACACCGCAGCAAATTTGCGTTTGGGTAAACGTTCGTGAACACGATGGGCGGTTGCATCCTGACGCTTGCTCCATGCTGTGAGTAATGCCATCAAGCCGATCGGGGTGAGCAGGACAACGATGCCGCCCAGCAGGATATGCTCAGAAAAGACAGGTTCACTTGCCATGCGTCGCGGCCCCTGGAACACGAACGAAGCCCAGTTGTGTTGGGCATTCCAAATCAGCACCGGTGAGAAAACCACAAGGGCAATGAATGCTCCAATGTAAGGTTCTATGCGAAGCAGATGGCGACGCATTGGTTTGTCGATGAGCATGATCACAAACGCAGCAGGCACGATCAAAACAATCGTATATTTCGAGAGCATCCCCAAGCCAAGGAATAGTCCGGCGGCATACCAGGCTTTGGGTTGATTACCCAATAAAGCACGATGAAGGTAAAACAATGTCCCTGCCCAACAGGCCGTCAACGGCGCATCGGGCGTCATTAAAAAGCCGGTCATGAAAAAGAAGGGCAGGGCCGTCACCATCATCACCGACCGCATTGCCGTGGATTTGTCATACATCTCACTGGCAAGGCGATACACAAACCCCAATGTCACCAACCAGCAGAACACCGAACCGATCCGCACGCCAAGTTCCGTATCACCGAGAATCGCAGTCCCTGCAGCAATGAGCCATGCCACCATCGGCGGGTGATCCAGATACCCCAGAGACAGATGCTTGGCATAGTTCCAGTAGTAGGCTTCCTCGGGAATCAGATCAATCACACCCATGTACACCAGCTTCAATGCCAGCACGTAAAGTACGCATCCGATCGTCGCCACACGCCAACGCAACCAGGCGTTGTGTTCCAGCGATGCCTGTGGGAAGAGCAGGTAGCAGAACACACCAAGTAACACCATGTTTGAGACCAGCATCGCGGGGATGATCGCAAACATCTCCGGCCAGTGTCCGTGTTCCACGAGATTGCCCAACAGTCCGCCACGCAGGAACAATGCCAGCAGACTGAGAATGATGTAGCTGACCAATCGCCCGGTGGTGCTTTGCTTGGTCGGTGTTGCGTTAGCGGGAATGGTCCAGCGGACATGCAGTTGATAGGCAACCAGTGCACTGACGAAAAAGCTGGTGATATGGCTGAGGCCGAGTTGAATGTTTTGTGATCGGAGAAACAGGAACAGGAACATGTCGATGAGCATGGCAATGAACGTCATGCCGACATATTTCCCGAGAACCTTTGTGCCGATACTCCCACCGGATAATGCCATCAAGCGGTCGAGGTATTGGTAAATGGTGGACGCTTTGAGTTTGCTTTCACCTTCCACACGTTGGGCAAAAGTGATCGGCACTTCCAACACCCGTAAGTCCGTGTCACTGCCTGCTAAAACTTCAAGCCCGATCTTGTAACCCGAAGCATGCTGAGCAACCTTGGCCAAACGTTCTTTTCGGACACAGAAAAAGCCTGACATCGGATCACGGGCGTCGGCAAACGGCCAGGCAAGCACCGTCGCACCACGTGAAAGAATCTGCCGATGCAACGGCCAACCGGTCGTTTTACCACCACGGATGTAGCGGCTGCCGATGGCAATGTCATATTCATCTTTGATCACCGGCGTGGCCAGGTCTGCGATTTTCTCCGGCGGGTGACTGAGGTCTGCATCCATCACCAGTACCACATCGCTGTCTGCCATCGCTGCGCCATCGGTCACGGCGGTGGCAAGGTCGCGTTGATCATCTCTAGCCAGCAGAACCACCGGATGGGTTTGAGACCAGTGGGTGACGCGCTGGCGTGTCCCATCCGTCGAGCCATCATCCACCACGATGATTTGTATGGGCAAACGGTTTTCTGTTGCAGCAAAGACTTGTCGGATCAGGTTGTCGATATTCCCCGCTTCATTGAGCGTGGGGACCACAATACTTAATTGTGGCTTGGCGGCGTCTACGGGCATTTTCAGTTTCCAATGAGGTGTGTTGCCAGTATGAACACTTCAACAAGTTGGCAGGTTGCGATAAAAGCAAAATGATTCTGAGTGTCAATTAGTCACATACTCGGCTTGCTCATTGGTGATTGTCATGGGTATAATTCCTCCTCACCAACGCGCCGGTAGCTCAGTTGGTAGAGCGTCAGCTTCCCAAGCTGAATGTCGCGAGTTCGAGTCTCGTCCGGCGCTTTGAATGGACCATTCATAGCCCTGCTGAACCAGTTTTTCAGCAGGGTTTTTTCATGCAGATGTTCTCATGCCAAGCTGATTACAGGGAGCAGATGACATGGTGGGTGGGTTTGAGAATCGTTCGGCAATCAACTTTGTTGGTCCCGGTATATGTTGCTAGGGGGCAGGGTCGGCGGTATCGTAACGGTTTCTACTGCAATCCATGGCTGAACGCTTCAGAAGGGCCGTGTCAGGGACAGTAGCAGTACGGTACTTGTGTTATTCGGTGATGCGGCCGAAGCTGGTATGGGGCCTGGTCATGGAGGGCAGGAGGTTATGAAGGTTCAGTTTATCGGTGAACCCATCTCGGTTCCGGGTAAAAAGGACTCCGATGGGAAGCCCTCTTCCAATCGTATCGGGATCGCCACCGTCTTCCCCAAGAGTGGTATCATTGTCACTTTGCCCGGCGTCCACACCACACAGCGCATGGCCTACACTGATCGCATTGATCAGGAACGTCGCAACCAGGGGCTTGATCCTCTCGATTCAGACCAGCGCATGGAAATCTGGCTTGGTGCTGTGGATTTATTGATGGACGATGAGCATGTGTTCATCCGCCCTGATCCTGACCGCATGGACTTATCCTTTGAAGCTGATCAACTGCTTCAGACAATCGTCCCGCGTCAGTGTATTCGCTTTCTTTTTGCAAACAACGACAAAGTCCGCAGCGCGATTAATCTCCGTGGTGAAGCATGGCGAATCCAGCCCCTGCCTCGATCCATGGATGACATGTGTCAGATGATCAATCGCAGTCGCGTGGCTGTGCAGGGTAAACCGATCTATTACTACTGCGGTGTCCGTGGCACGCGCATTCTCACTTACCAACAGTTCGTCCAGCTCGGTGAGATGCGTGTTGAGGAACTCCGCCAACACCTTCAGGAAATTGCAACACTGGGCAACCGCCGCAATGCGATGGGTTGGGAGGAACTGCAGTTATTCATGGCAGGACATGGACTGCAGGTCGCCGACCTGCTGCCCGAGAGTCTTGCTGAGTATGGCGGTGTACAGTTACGCGAGATGCATCGCAGAGCTTGCGAGCGCTTTGCCGAGTGCGTGCCTGTTGCGTTTAAGCAGGATGATGTCAAACTCGCGGAGTGGCGTAATCGCATGTATTGCACGCTCATCGCCCAGGGGGACGACACGCTCTCCGACGAAGACCTGCTTGGCCTGAGTAACGAATATTTCATGCAGATCCGCTGGCTTCCCGGTGCACGAATCGAAGGCAAGGAACTGATCTTTGATACCGTGACCAACACTGGTGAACTGAGCAACAGCATTGTTCATGAACTGATCTGTAATGTCATTCGCGAACATGACAAAATCAAATTCATCAACATCGGCCAGGTCGAACGCTCGGTCTCCAATCGTGTGGATCAGAAAGACAACGGTAGACGTGAAGTCTACATCATGCACTTTCGCACGCGCGATTCAACGCGTGATGAATTGCAAATCATTCGCTTTCACAAGTGGGGTGTTCGCGAACGTCTGGAAGAAGGCAAAGACTTGACACAGGCCATGCTTGAGTCCGAAGAATACACCGACTTTATTCTCGACCGACGCCTTGCCTGTCGACAGTTGGGGATGAATCTGGTTTCGTCCCTGATCACACGCAAGATTCAGGAAATCTACTACGGCAAGCAGGGTCATCTCAACGGCATGCGTATCTGGACACCCTACGTGCAGCGCGATTACATCTCTGGCGTGGCGACGGACAAGGTGCCCCCGGCAAAGCTGCGGGATTCGGAGTTCGTGCGATCTCTTGCGCAGATGCTCGGACAGGCGGCTGCAAGCAACCTGATTGTCGGGCGTGCGACACCGGATCACAAAGTGGTCTTTGATGACGGTGATGAAATCCTGCTGAGCAATCCAGCAGGGCAGGTTACCGACATGGTCATTGCGGACCCCACCGGCGCGTTTATGAATTTTGAGCACCCGCTGACCAAAGACGCACCCGCCTATGCCGCACCGATTAATCGTCGCAAGGATCGACTGGGTAACCGTGAGGTGTTTACCGAGATTTACCTTCAGGCCTTTGTCGCACGGTTTGATCAGATTCAAAATGCCTATCGGCGTCACCGTGCAGCCTTTGACAGTCTCTTCTCACACCGACGCCGAGATCCAGGCGGGAACCTGGCGCATCGCTGGACGATGATTCTCAAACGGCTGGATTCAGCGGACCCTGATAAACTCTGCAAGATCATTCGCGATCACATCAAACGCTGAGTCTGCCTGATACTGTGCTATGGGGTTGTTTATATCAACCATATTCCACTGCAGACATATTCACGACAAATGATGAAATAAACGCTGAGATACAGTGGTTTGTTGTATTATGGTGTGCTTATGAATGCTTTTTTACAAAACTTGCTTGAAGTGAGTCTGGACGCTGCTCCCTGGCTCTTGTTTGGTTTGATCGTTGCGGGTTTGATCAAAGTGTTAATCCCGGTACGCTGGCTTAACCGTTGGTTAGGTGGCGGGGGGATCATGCCGGTGATCAACGCTGCGTTGCTTGGGACACCGTTGCCGCTGTGTTCCTGCAGTGTGGTTCCTGCTGCGCTGGCCATCCGTCGCAGTGGTGCTTCACGTGGTGCCACGACATCCTTCCTGATTGCCACCCCTGAGAACGGCGCGGACTCCTTGGCGTTGAGTTATGCCTTGCTCGGCCCGGTCTTGATGATTGCCCGACCTGTTGCTGCGATCATCATCGCGGTGGCAACGGGGTTTTCAGTCTCATTGTTTGTCACCGATGAAAAGTCGGAAACCACATCATCAACCGATGACAAGACCAGCAAAACAGGTTCCTGTTGCAGTTCGACATCCCCGTCCGAGTCTGCAAAGGAAGCTTCCTGTTGCAGTACATCCGCCAAGTCTGAGCCTGCAAAGGAATCGACCTGTTGTTCGTCGCAGGCAGCGCCTGAGCAAGCCGAAAAATCTTCCTGTTGCAGTCACGAAGAAAAGAACCCTGAATCCCAAACCAGTTCGTGTTGCAGCAGCGAAGTGAGTCAAACCAAACCAGCTGCCCAATCCTGTTGCAGCAGTGGTATGGGTGATGATGCATCTGCACAACCCCAACAAACTTTCTCTGAGAAGTTCACTGAGTTTTATGCTGCGATGAAGCGGTTGTTTGACGACATCGCTTTCTGGTTATTCATCGGTTTGGTCCTTGCAGCATTGATCAATACGTTTGTCTCGCAGGGGCAAATCGCATCATGGGGTAGCGGTTTACCGGCCATGATCCTGATGGTGCTCATCGGTATCCCGATGTACATCTGCGCGACGTCTTCAACACCCGTTGCAGCGTCCATGCTCATCGCGGGTGTCAGTCCGGGGACCGTTCTCGTCTTCCTACTGGCAGGTCCAGCAACCAACCTCGGTACGGTCGGCATCATCCGCAAGGAGTTGGGCAATACGACGGCTGTGATTTACCTGGCTGGTGTTGCCATCGGTTCCATTGCATTTGGTTTGGGACTGGATGTAATGATCGGTCAAATGAATCTTGCTGAGAGTATCACGGAACATGTTCACGAACATGGCAGCATGCTCCCCGCCTGGCTTGCCTACGGATCACTGGGGCTTTTGGCTTTGGCGATGCTGGCAAAATTCGGTTCCTACTGGAAAAATAAACTCAGCCAATCACCTGCTGCCAAGTCCTGTTGCAGCGGTGAACCAGCAGAACCCAAGCCCGAATCATCCTGTTGTTCAACGCAAAAAGCGGATCAACCCAAGAGCAGTTGCTGCTGTTCGTCGGAATAATAATCTGCGATCCTTTAGAAACATCGGACTAAAGACACATTTTAGCCTTGTCCATCTCTGCCAATCGCGATACCTTAATGGTGACCCCTTTTGGAAGAGTGAGGCACAATACGTCCATGTCTGATCTTGATCGCCAAGTTTTCAAGCTCATCGTCCTGCATAACAAGTTGATGTCGGAAAAAGACCTCAACTTTTTCTTCACCAAGCACACTACGCCCGAACAATGCATCGAGCGGCTGGTGGTCAGTAACATGATCCAGCCAGAAGTCGGGAAGAAACTCGAGCAGGTTTACAAATCCAAGTTAGCCAAGGAAAAGGAACGGCTTGCCATCGCCGATTCGGTCGGAGGCATCGATGATGATGACGAACCCGAAGAACTCGATGAACCGATGCCCATGGATGATCCGGAGGAGGATGCCATGGACTCCGGCGGATCAAGCTATGGCCTTGCTGGCGACTTTGATGATGATGGTGATCTGAATAAAGTTGATGAAGCCAGTTGGGGTGATCAGGCTGCGGTGAATCATGAAGAGAACATGGTCCATCATGTGGATGACTCTGAAAAAATCGATCTCTCCGATGAAGTTTCACCACGCAAACTCGTCAAGGGCTTTGAAGACAGCAGTCGACTGGGGGCCAGTAAAGGTGAGTCATTACCCAAGTACAGCCGGGCTTCACTCACAGCCCATACACCCGCATCGGTGTTGGCTCAGGACAGTGAAGACCCTGAGAGTGAAGACCACTTCAAGTCACCGGTCCCGCCTGGACAGATCGACCCGCTGGCACTCAAGCTTCTGAAAAAAGGTGTCCAACTTGGATGCTCCGACATTCATCTGGCATCGGGCGCTCCGCCGTTCTTCCGACTCAACGGTTCACTGGCTTACACGGAGTTACCACCACTGACTCCCGAGCAGGCCAACGTCATGGCGTTGGGGTTCATGGATGACAAGCAGCAGCAGCAGTTCCTGCGCACCCATGACATCGACTTCTCGTTGGACTTTAAAGACATCGGCCGATTCCGTGTCAACGCGCTTCAGCAGTTCCGTGGGCCCTCCATTATTTTTCGATACATCCCGCGTAAAGTCCCGACCCTTGAGCAACTGGGCTTACCCAAGAACCTGGCCAACTTCACCGAGTATCACCAGGGACTCGTTCTCGTCACCGGCCCGGCAGGATGTGGCAAGACCACCACGGCGGCGGCACTGATCGACCTGATTAACGAATCACGAAATGACCATGTCATCACCGTCGAAGACCCCGTTGAATTTTTGCATCCCTCCAAAGGCTGTAACGTCACGCAACGTCAGGTCCCCGTTCACACCGAGTCTTTTGCAGCAGCACTCAAGGCAGCGTTGCGTGAAGACCCCGACGTAATCATGATCGGTGAAATGCGTGACCTTGAAACGGTGTCCTTGGCCATCCGTGCTGCCGAGACCGGTCACCTGGTCATCGGGACCTTGCAGACCAAGTCGGCTGCCCGAACCATTGACCGCATCATTGACGTCTTCCCGGAAGATCAGCAGGCCCAGATCCGCGCGATGCTCTCTGAATCATTGCGTGGGATTATCTCCCAGAGCCTGATCCCGCGTAAGGATGGCAAGGGGCGTGTCGTTGCCTTGGAAGTGCTCAACGTGGTCAACGCCGTCTCCAATGTCATCCGGGATGCCAAGACGTATCAACTTCCGTCCATGATGCAGACCGGTCGCAAGCAAGGCCAGGTCATGATGGATGACTCGCTGGACAAGCTCATTGCCGACGGCCTGATTACCAAGGAAGATGCATTCAAAGTCTCAGAAAACCCCAAGCGGTTTAAGTAAAGGAGAGGGAGTAGTGAATAGGGATTAGGGAGTAGGTAAAGACATTTACGTTCGTATTGACGATCTGTCTTTGACTACTCCCTAATCACTACTGCCTACTCCCTGAACAAATGGCTGATATCGATCGACTATTCCGCAAAGTCAAAGATGACAACGCAAGCGACCTTCACCTGCTCGAAGGTCTGCCACCCAAGTATCGCATTCATGGCACACTCCAGGCCATCAAGGGCGAATCCGTACTCACCGAAGAGAGTCTCAAAACGTTATTGACGCAGATCTGTCGACCGCATCAATGGAAAACCTACGAAGACACCGGTGATCTGGACTTTGCTTACGGCCTGGAAGGTGTAGCCCGTTTTCGTTGTAACTATCTCCGTCAGGTTCATGGGCGCGGCGCTGTCTTTCGACAGATTCCCGATAAGATTCTCACGGTGGATGATCTTGGCTTACCCGAGTCCGTTGCCAATCTCGCGCATCTGCGAAGTGGTTTGGTCCTCGTCACCGGCCCGACAGGTTCAGGTAAATCAACCACGTTGGCAGCGATCATCAATCTCATCAATCGCTCGTACAAAAAGCATGTGATCACCATTGAAGACCCTATCGAATTCGTTCACGAAAACGAGAAGTCCGTCATCACCCAACGCGAAGTCGGGCAGCACTCCGACAGCTTTGCATCAGCACTCAAAGCAGGTGTTCGCGAAGACCCGGACGTGATTCTGGTCGGCGAAATGCGTGACTTGGAAACGATCAGTTTGGCACTCACCGCAGCGGAACTTGGCTTATTGGTGTTCGGGACGCTGCATACCAACTCGGCATCCAAAACCATTGACCGTGTGATCGACGTGTTCCCTGCTGGTCGCCAGCCAATGATCCGAACTATGCTTGCTGAGAGTATCCAGGCGATTGTCTCACAGTTGCTACTCAAGAAAGTCGGTGGTGGGCGAGTGGCATGTCACGAAGTCCTCATCCGCAAAGAAGGCCTGTCAAACATGATCCGCGAAGGAGCGATCAGCAAGATCACTTCCATGATCGAAATCGGTCGCCAGGATGGCATGCAACTCATGGACCAGGGCCTGATGAAACTCTTCAAAGCGGGCACCATCACCGGGGAAGAAGCGTTCATGAAGGCGTTTAACAAGAAAACTTTCGAAGAGTTCCGCGAAACCGGGGTCTGGAAAGACGAAGAGGACGACGAAGAATAACCCCGACCCCTGAAGCCCCCGGAAGTCCCCAGTAACTCACTGAAACATGCGGTGTGAAGCATACGTAAGCCGGCGGTTGAGCGTATGCGAATTTGACGGGTAGACGACATACAGAAAAGAGATATGTTAGATTCATTTCATTCATCTGGCGGTTTGTGTTGATCAAATAAAAAACGATGCACATCGTAATGACGTGCGTCGTTTGTTTTTTATTGCTGCGACATCTCCAGGAGGCGTGTCACTGATGGTTGCTTATATCTTGGCTTTCTTCTCAGCCTTGGGTTTGCTCTCCGACTTCTTGGCAGTGCTGTCGGACTTGCTGGAAGCGTCAGATTTTTTGCTCTCTGTCTTGGTGTCCGACTTGCTGTCTGTGGTAGAACTTTCGGTTTTCTTGGCGGACTCTTTTTCGGCTTTGGCGGCTTCGTTGTAGCTGCCTGAGCGATAGTCGGTTTCGTAGAAACCTGAGCCCTTGAAGATCACGCCTGCACCGATACCAATCAGACGTTTGAGCTTGTTTTTGCCACATTCCGGGCATTTTTTCAGAGGCTTGGCGGACATGGACTGAAACTCTTCGAGTTCATGGCCACAATCATCACAACGGTATTCGTAAGTTGGCATGGCGAGATTCCTTTACTGCTAAACCGCAAGCGGTTTGTTGAATCACAATGACGGTGTTACTGAGCGACTGCGACCTTGGCTGGACGCAGGGCTTTGTCCTTGAGCATGTAACCGGGTTGAAGCTGCATGGTCACGTGGTTGGATTCGATTCCTTCAGCTTCCTGGCGCATCAATGCTTCGTGGATGTTGGGATCGAACTCGGTGCCGGGCTCGACTTCCAGGCGGGTGATGCCGAAGCCTTCGAAGGTTCGCATGAGTGTGTCACGCACAATCTTGACACCTTCAAGCAGGGCAGCGGAGTCGGTCTTTTCAGGATCAATTTCAAGAGCATGGTCGAACTGATCCATGACGGTGAGCAGGTCTCGTGCCATGGACATGATCTGTTCTTCACGAGCAGAGTTGACGTTCTGAATCGAACGACGGGCCATGTTCTGGTAGTCGGCATTGGCGCGCAGTACACGCGATTCAGCATCCGCCAAAGCCTGTTTGGTTTGCTCAAGTTCAAGCTTGAGTTGCTCGACTTCACTGAGTTCTTCGACGGACTCTTCCGCGGTGTCGTCAGCAGCTTGCTCGGTGACTTCTTCGGCGAGTTCTTCTTCGTTGAGATTTTCGTTTTTGTTTGGCTTATCGTTCATGGTCAGTTACCAAATGAGTCAAAGTAATCCTTGATCTTGCCCCAGAAACTCTTGTTTTCAGGCATGACGTCAAAGTGTTCGGTTTCAGCGTACTTCACGAGAAGCTCGCGTTGTTCGCTGGTAAGTTTGGATGGGATTTCAATTTCAAGCACGATGCCCATGTCGCCGCGTCTTCCGGAGCGCAGGTTGGGAAGCCCCTTGCCTGAGACACGGAAGACTTCGCCGTGCTGTGTGCCTGCCTTGATGTGCAGTTCGTGTGATTCACCTTCAAGTGTGGGGACCTTGACGACTGCACCGAGTGCTGCCTGCGAGAAACTCACGGGCATGTGCATCACGATGTGGTCGTTCTCACGGGTGAAAAGTTTATGTTCAGCAATGCGGATGACCACATGCAGATCGCCACGCGGGCCGCCGTTTTCACCGGGTTCACCTTCGCCGGAGACACGAATGGCTTGGCCGTCATGGATGCCTGCGGGGATCTTGACGTTGATGATACGTTTCTTGGGTTCGGTTCCCGTGCCACGACATTTGGGGCAGTTTTCCGCGTACTTCTTGCCTGCCCCCTGGCAAGACGGGCAGGTGGTGACCATGCGGAACATGCCACCAAGTCCAGCTTGTTGAACCTGGCCGACGCCACCACATGTGACACAGGCCACGGGGTCGGTACCGGGTTTGCCACCTGAGCCTTTACATTCGGAGCAGTGGTCTTTACGGACGAATTCGATTTCACGTTCGGTGCCCGAGAGGACCTGTTCGAGCGTGATTTCGGTTTCAGTTTGCAGGTCATACCCGCGTTGGGCACGGCGTCCGCCACGGCTGCGCGAGCGTCCGCCACCACCGAACATGTCACCAAAGATATCACCGAACATGTCGAAGATGTCGTTGGCATTCATCGAGCCGAAGTCGTGACCGGCCTGGCCACGTAAACCAGCATGACCGTATTGGTCGTAACGTGCACGCTTCTGATCGTCCATCAAGACTTCATAAGCTTCTGCAGCTTCTTTGAATTTGTCTTCGGCTTCTTTGTTGTCGGGGTTACGGTCTGGATGGTATTTCATCGCCAACTTGCGATAGGATCGTTTGATCTCATCTTGGCTGGCGGATTTGGATACGCCCAGGATTTCGTAGTAGTCGCGTTGCGTTGCCATATTGTTTCAGGGGTTGGGGGTTAGGGTGTGGGGTGTAGGGTTAAGAATTATTTCGTGGCTTCCAAGGCTTGAATCAGACGAAACATAATTCGTCCTGTTTCCTGTGCTTTTTGCCAAATGGGATGAAGTTGCTCTTTGCTTGCATAATTCAATCGACTCAAGAGGATAAATTGTGTTTCCAGTTCTTTTAACGAACCGTTTGCAATCGACAAATGGTGGATGTAGTCACCTCTATGCCTTCGCCCATATCCTTCAGCAATATTGGATGGAATCGACACTGCGGCTCGTCTCATTTGCGATGTGAGTCCGAATCGTTCGTCTGTAGGCAGTGTTGATGTCAATTCGTAGGTGAGTTGCACCAAGTCCATCGCATGTTGCCAAGCATCAAGATCACGATATGACTGCAAGGCGCTGGATTCTTTTTCATTTGGCATTTCCATCCAAAGTTTCTCCATTCTGAATCCTACACCCCACACCCTAAACCCCAAACCCTCTGATAAAACCAGACCCAGGACAAATGGACCTTGCCCTGGGTCTGGAGAGTTTGTCAGGGACTAATGCGGTCCGTTTAGCTGACGGCGCCGTCGACTGCGTCTTCGTCATCCTTGAGGTCGGTGATCATCACGTCGGTGGTGAGCATCAGACCGGAGACTGAAGCAGCGTTGCCCAGGGCGATCTTGGCGACACGAGCTGGATCGATGATGCCAGTCTTGACCATGTCGACGTACTCGCCGGTGGCAGCGTTGTAACCCTTGTTACCCTTGGCAGCCTTGACTTCTTCGACGACCAGGTAGCCATCTTCGCCAGCGTTATCGACGATCTGACGCAGCGGGGCTTCGAGTGCTGCTGCAACGATGTCAAAGCCGAGCTTTTCGTCACCCTTGGCTTTCTTGCGAGAATCTTCCAATGCCTGTGCAGCACGGATGAACGCAACACCGCCTCCGGGGACATAGCCTTCAGCAGCAGCGGCCTTGGTGGCGTGCATGGCATCGTCGACGCGGTCCTTCTTCTCCTTGAGTTCCACTTCGGTAGCAGCACCAACGTGGATGATGGCAACGCCGCCGGTGAGCTTGGCAAGACGTTCCTGGAGTTTTTCCTTGTCGTAATCACTGGTGGTGGTTTCGATCTGATTACGAATCTGATCACAGCGACCGGTGATGTCCTTCTTCTTGCCAGCACCTTCGATGATGGTGGTGTTGTCCTTGTCGATGATGATCTTCTTGGCGGTACCAAGTGCATCGAGTTCGAGGGTTTCAAGGTTGACACCCAGGTCTTCGGAAAGGAACTGTCCGCCGGTCAGTGCAGCGATGTCACCGAGCATGGCTTTACGGCGATCACCAAAGCCCGGAGCCTTGACAGCACAGACCTTGAGGACGCCACGCAGACGGTTGACGACCAAAGCAGCCAGGGCTTCGGATTCAACGTCTTCAGCAATGATCAGAAGGGGCTTCTGAGCCATGGCAACTTTGTTGAGCAGGGGAAGAATGTCAGCAAGGTTGCTGATCTTCTTTTCATGAATGAGGATCAAAGCATCTTCCAGTTCGCATTCCTGGGTTGCCGGATCAGTCATGAAATAGGGGCTCAGATAACCCTTGTCGAATTGCATGCCTTCGACGTAGTTGATGTAGGTTTCGTGGGTGTTGGAGTCTTCGACTTCAACGACGCCGTCTTTACCAACCTTGTCGATGGCTTCGGCGATGACGTTGCCGATGGAGGCATCGTGGTTCGCTGAAACGCAGGCGATGTTCTGGAGGTCTTTGAGACCTTTGCACTTGGTGGCAAGACCGTCGATGGCTTCGGAAGCGATCTTGGCAGCATTGGTGATGCCACGCTGAAGCGCGATGGGGTTGGCGCCGGCGGTGACGTGACGCAGACCTTCGGTGAAGATGGCCTGGGCGAGGACGGTGGCAGTGGTGGTGCCGTCGCCTGCTTTGTCAGCGGTCTTCTTGGCCACTTCGTTGACCATCTTGGCGCCCATATTCTGGAACTCTTCGGGGAGGTCGATTTCCTTGGAGACGGTGACGCCGTCCTTGGTGATATGGGGATTGCCAAACGATTTCTGGAGGATGACATTGCGGCCGGTGGGGCCCATGGTCACCTTGACGGCGGAGGCGAGTTGATCCAGACCCTTTTTTAGTTGGACTTTCGCGTCGGCACCGAACATGAGTTGTTTGCTAGCCATTTTATTTTCTCACTTTGTTTCGGGGGTTGGGGGGGTGGGGTATAGGGTGTGGGGTTAAGGCAAAAAGGCATTGAGTTTGGCGAGTGAGTCGACGGCAATTTTTGTTGTTTGCTGTCTTGACCCGACACCCCAAACCCGAAACCCTACACCCTTGCCTTGAATCACTTTTCGACAACGCCGAGGAGTTCGGATTCGCGGCAGATCATGTGTTCTGCACCATCGATGTCGATTTCGGTACCTGCGTATTTGCCGTAGACGACAATGTCGCCGACCTTCACGCCAAGTTCAGCACGGTTGCCGTCGTCGGTCATTTTGCCGGGGCCGACTGCAACGACTTTACCCATGAGGGGCTTTTCCTTGGCACCTTCGGGGATGTAGATGCCGGACTTGGTTTTTTCTTCAGCCTTGTTGGGCAGGATGACAATGCGATCGTCCAGAGGCTTGAGGGAGGTCTTGGTTTTGGTGGCTGTTGCCATGTTTATATCTCCGTAGCAGTGTTTTGCTTTTTGAAGTTTGGTTTACTGGTTACTTGTTCAAGGCACCCCTGGGGTTAAAACCCCAGGGCTTTAATGTGCAATCGGGTGTCGCCGGCGAGGGATGTTTTCTCTTGGGCAACTTCCTGGGGGCTTCCGAGGCCGGGGGATGAATTACATCATTCCCATGCCGGGCATACCGCCCATGCCGCCCATGCCACCCATGCCACCCATTCCGCCCATGCCACCCATACCCGGGTCACCATGTGCGTGGGGGGCTTCATCCTGGGGCTGTTCGGTGACGATGCAGTCACAGGTCAGCAGCAGGGTTGCGACGGAGCAAGCATTTTCAAGTGCGGTACGGTCAACCTTGGCTGGGGTGATGATACCCTTTTCAACCAGGTCACAGTATTCCAGAGCCAGGGCGTCAAAGCCGTTGTTACCCTTCTGGGCCATGACCTTGGCGACGACGACGCTACCGTGTTCGCCGGCGTTGTTGGCAATGGTCATCAGGGGAACCTTCATCGCGTTGGCAACGGTGGTGATGCCAGCCTGTTCGTCCACACTGGCACCCTTGAGCTTGGCCAACGCGGGGATGGCACGCAGGAAGCTTACTGCACCGCCGGGGACGATGCCTTCTTCGACTGCAGCGCGGGTGGCGTGCAGGGCGTCTTCAACGCGAGCTTTCTTTTCCTTGAGTTCAGCTTCACTGCCAGCACCGACATTGATCTGAGCCACACCGCCGGAGAGCTTGGCCAAGCGTTCCTGAAGCTTTTCGCGATCGTAGTCAGATGTGGTGGATTCGATTTCGCGACGGATCTGTTCGATGCGTGCTTGAATGTCCGCTGAGCTGCCAGCACCTTCGACGATGGTGGTGTTTTCGCTGTCGACGGTGAGTTTCTTGGCCATACCCAGATCGGAGAGTTCGACCTGATCCAGATCGACACCCAGATCCTTCATGATGGCTTTGCCACCGGTGAGCACAGCAATGTCGCCAAGCATGGCTTTACGACGGTCACCGTAACCCGGAGCCTTAACCGCACAGACGTTGAGCACGCCACGGAGTTTGTTGACCACGAGGGTAGCAAGGGCTTCACCTTCGATGTCTTCAGCGATGATCAGCAGGGGCTTCTTGGCTTCCTGGACCTTTTCAAGGACCGGGACAAGCTTCTGCACGCTGTCGATTTTGTCTTCGTAGATCAGGACCAGTGCCTTTTCCATTTCGACGGTCATGGCATCCTGGTTGGTGACGAAGTTGGCAGAAAGGTAACCGCGGTCAAACTGCATACCTTCGACGACATCGACGTAGGTGTCCAGACCTTTACCTTCTTCGACGGTGATCACGCCGTCTTTGCCGACCTTCAGGAAGGCGTCTGCCATGATCTTGCCGATTTCCTTGTCGTTGTTGGCCGAGATGGCTGCGACATTGGCGATGTCATCCTTGCGGGTGGCATCGATGGGCTTGGCAAGCTTGTTGATTTCGTCGATGACGGTGGCCACGGCAGTCTTCATGCCACGGACGACGGCGTTGGCATCGTTGCCAGCCGCGATGTTGCGCAGGCCTTCCTTGAAGAGGGCTTCGGCGAGGACCGTTGAGGTGGTCGTGCCGTCACCCGCCTTGTCGGACGTCTTGCTGGCCGCTTCCTTGACCAGTTGGGCGCCCATGTTTTCGTTCTTGTCCGCGAGCTCGATTTCTTCAGCAACGGTCACACCGTCCTTGGTGACGGTGGAACCGCCCCAAGACTTGTCGATCACCGCGTTGCGACCACGTGGGCCGAGGGTGGATTTCACTGCTGAAGCGAGTTTCTCGACGCCTGCCAGAAGGCTGGCGCGTGCGTCCTGTTCGAATGCCAGGTTTTTCGCAGCCATGTTCTATGTTCTCCAGATTACAGAACCATGAAATTATCCATTGATACCGACCTGCCAAATGTGGCAAATCGGACGTATCCAGTGACACGTGCCAGAGAATAAGCAAGCCGGATGCCTGAATGTAAAAAAAATAACTTGAGGCGACGTTGTCATATTTGTTCTATTTATCAAGCGTTTATAGCCGAAGTAAGTTTGGATGGGATAGATTCATTTGATTTAAAGCCTGTCAGGCTGGCAGTCGATCCCATTTTTTCCTGACAGGTGGGCATTTGATCAATTGATAGTTGACTCTTCTGATATCGGAGAAAAATCTCGGAATATAACCAAAATATGCCTGTTCATACGTTTACGATCAGTTTGTGGGGGAGTACACTGACCAGAGATTAGGAACAGTCTTGAACTGACAAGGGCGGGTCAGCAAGGATGCATTGGTGTTCAAACGTTTTCATATAAAGCTGGGTATCAGCAGTAAAATTGCGATTCTGGTATGCAGTATCGCAGTGTTATCTGTTGTTTTAACCAGTAGTTGGGTTTTCTACAAACTCGACCAGATCATGATTCGTGAAAGTCAACAGCGTATTGAACACGATGCTCATGTCCTCAGCGAGCGCATTGAAGCCCCCATCCGTTCGATGTGTGAGGATGTTGCCTTTTTGCACGACACCCCGCCGATCTCCGGTATTATTCGCACGCTAAAATCAGAGTCTGGTATTGATCCGATTGATAATGGCTCAACATTTGAGCTTTGGAAGAAGCGTTTGGCGGTTATTTTCTCCGGGATGATTCAGGCCAAGCCCTATTACAGGCAGATTCGCGTGATTGGGGTCGCCAACAACGGGCGTGAAATCGTCCGTGTGGATCGTCTTTATCCATCCAATGAGCTTCAGGTCATTGATGATGAGATGCTTCAAGAAAAAGGTCATCGAACATTTTTCCAGGACATCATCAAGTTCCCCGCAGATCAGATTTACCTATCCGAGATCAACCTGAACTGGGACTACGGAAAAATCACGATACCTCATCTTCCGGTCCTGCGTGCAGCCAAACGTATCGTCGACGACCAGGGCAATACGTTCGGTTTTATCATCATCAATATGGACATGCGTTATGCCTTTAAGCTGTTACATAGCGATTTGCGTGATGATGTCACCATGATGATGACCAACAAACGAGGGGACTTTCTGCTTCATCCTGAACCCAGCAAGACCTTTGGCTTTGACCTGAATCAACCCTACCTGATTCAAAGCGAATTTCCTGACATCACAAAACAATTTAGTGAAATCAAGAAAACACATTGGTCAGGATTTCTCAATCAGGATCAACCCAAAAAAAACTGGGTTGCTGCGTCACTGCACAAGATCTATTTTGACAGCAGCAAGCCTGACCGATTTCTGGGGTTGCTGTTGACCATGCCACGAGAAGAAATTCTCGAATCCTTCAGGCCGGTTCATCAACAGATTTTTGGTGTCCTGTTTCTGTTATTGCTCGTTGCCGTATCCATTGGACTGTTTTATTCACGGTCTTTGATTCGTCCTTTGATGCAGATCATTGAAGCCATTGACTCCTACGGCAAGGGTAACACCCGCAGCATTCACGTGGCCAACGCGCCGGCAGACGAAACCGGCATCCTGTTACAAGCTTTTCAGCACATGGTCTTTCAGGTTGAAAAGCGTAACAATGAGTTACGCTTCAGTGAAGCGCGCAACCGTGCCGTCCTCGAAGCAGCTGCCGACTCCATTTTGACCATTGATGAAATGGGCGTAATTCAATCTGCCAATACGGCAACACAGGACCTGTTCGGATACGAGGCAAATGAATTGGTCGGTCAACGTATTGAAACACTGATGCCTTCGCCGCATCGTGAGATGCATGACAGTTATCTGGCCAAGTATCGTACCCCGTCAATCTCCACGGAACAGTCAGGTGAGAGTGTGCTGGGGCGCATCCGGGAAATCTCGGGATTGCACAAGGATGGCAGAGTCTTCCCGATTGAACTGTCTGTCAGTCGTACCTGGATCAACCAGAAACAATTATTCACCGGCATTATCCGAGACGTCACCGAACGCAAGGAAGCCGAAGCACGCCTGATTGCAAAGAACATCGAGTTGGAGCAGAAAAACAAGGAAGCTGAACAGTTCACCTATTCGGTTTCCCATGATCTCAAATCACCATTGGTCAGTTGCACAGGTTTGCTGAGTCTGCTTTGGGAAGACATGGAAGACGGTGATATGGATGGCGTGCGCAAAAGCGCTAAAACGTATTGATCGCAATCTTCATCGCATGCAGACCAGTGTCAGCGATCTGCTGGAATTTTGTAAGGTCGGTCGCATCAAGCATGAGCCACAATGGGTCGACATGGATCAGGTTATTGTCAATGCGCAGGAAGAACTGGATTTACCCATCCGTGAAAAAAAGGCGGTTTTTGAAATTCAGCCGGATATGCCCCGAATTTATGCCGACCCTAATCGCATGAATGAATTGTTTGTCAATTTGCTGAGTAACGCCTTGAAATATGCCTGTGATGATGAGTGTGATTGTAAAATCAAAATTGGTTACAAGCAGATTGAAGATGAAATAGTTTTTTACGTACGTGATTTCGGACAGGGGATTGATCCTGCTTATCACGAGAAAATTTTCACCTTGTTTCAACGACTCGATAATACTCGATCCGGTAGTGGTGTTGGATTGGCGATTGTTCGTCGCATTATGGAAATCCATCATGGCCGAGTGTGGGTTGAGTCGAATGTGGGGCAAGGGGCGACTTTTTGGTTGGCTTTTCCCATTGCCGCATCGGATGAATCATCCGTTGTAACAAACGAGCAGGAACAAGGTGAAAGTCATGGGGGATGAAGTAAGTTTTCAGGAGATTGTGAGATGTCACAGATGACGGATACCATGCGTGTGCTACTGGTTGAGGATGACGAAGATCATGCCATGTTGCTGATGCGCTGCCTTGAGAAATGCGACGTGGATAACCAGGTGGATCATGTCACCGACGGTGAGCAGGCGTTGAACTTTTTATATGCACGAAACGGTTTTGAAAACCGCAAGCTGCCCAATTTGATTCTGCTTGACCTGAATCTGCCGCGTGTGTCGGGGCATGAAGTGTTAAGCCAACTCAAGTCTGATCCGGAGATGCGGGTGATCCCCGTGGTGGTTTTGACAACTTCCAATATCGAAGCGGATCGAATTCGTGCATATCAGGAACATGTCAACAGCTATGTGGTCAAACCATTTGACCCAACGCGTTTCCGCCATGTGATTGACAATGTCTGTCGCTACTGGGCGGAGATCAATATTCAATCCCCAGACCATATTTCTTGATGATCCGTTGTGATTGAGTTGAATCAGACGTGATGTCAGACTGTCTGTTGACGGTGATGTTTTGCCTCCGATCGTGACAGTCGATATGACTGATGTGAATCAGTTGAACGCGGTCGGTGGGTTTGATTTTGCTCCATAGAGGCGAATCCATCCCATACATTTGGATGTTTCGATAGATATTCTTCATCAGATCCGATTTGTTATCTGCGTACATGAGCATTTTTCACTCAAGTGTCGCGTCGACGAGTGACGCGCGCGCTGTCAGTTCGCGGCTATTGAATTGGTCTTTCATTGAAGACGCACACAGACATGATCGCGTCAGACGCGACACTTGAGTGAAAAATGCAATAGATCACGACAAAATCTTTTAAATAAGATTTTAAAGGTTTTTAGCATTTGCTGGGTTCTCTGAAGAGATAAGTGTCTTGACAGATGCTGGCGATGTGACATAATGTGTTAATGAACACATTAACACTAAAGATCGTCTTTCTTCCGCACGGCAACATCCAATACTCCCAACTCCATCCCGACAAACGGGCCTGGGTAATCGAAAATTCGTATCGCCCACTCTTCGAACTCGTCGAAAAGAGCGGTTACACCATCGGCTTTGAAGCCTCCGGCCAAACCGTTGTCGACATTGCAGAGAAATGCCCCAAGGTCATGGACCTGCTCAAAAACCTGATCCAAAACGGACAGATCGAACCCGTCGGATCACCCTTCACCCACCTGATGCTCTCCAACGTTGATCCGGAGATCGGCCTGGCAACTCTCAAACACGGCATTGACGCATGGGAAGAACACACCGGCGTCCGCCCGGCGACCGGCTGGAATCCCGAGTGTGGCTGGGCAGGCTACATCCCCGACATCTACCGCGAAGCAGGCTTCAAAAATCTCGTCATGGATGCAGACTCCTTCTTCCTGTCATTCCCGGAAATCCGAGAAGCTACCGGTTTGGCATTTGATGTGCGAGGTCACAGCAACAAGAACCAACTCTTCCGCATCGAGGAGTACATCAAGGACAAGCCCGACTTCATGCGGTATCTGACCAACCCCGCACAGTCGCATGGTCTGAATCTCATCTTCCGTAGTGACATGATGAGTAACTTCATGCTCTGGTATCTGATGGGTGCCACCGAAGGCAATCGCGAAACGCCCATTTCCGTCGACGAAGTCAACGAGATGTTAGGCCGCTGGAAACAACGTGCCATTGACACCGGCAGTTACATCATGCCCTATGCCGAAGACGCCGAGTACATCGGCACGTCCGCTTACTTCTATGTCAAACAATTCGGCCAAGCCCGATTCTTCGAGCCCGAACCAGATAGCGTCGGTCGCTTCGAACAATTGCTCAAACTCGCTGTCGCACAAGGCTACGAATTGGCAACGCCGTCACAGGTCATCGCAGCCAGTGATGTGAAACTCGATGCTCCGCAGATCATGAATATCGAAAATGGCTGCGCCTGGCATGGTGGTACCGCCAAAGCCTGGGCAAACACGGACTACTCGCGTTTGCTCGATCCCGTGTGTTACAGCGTGTACCTCGGCATCAAGGCCATCGCCCAATATCTGGGTAAAGATCCCCGCAACCTTGACGGTAATTTACAGACCGCCTTACGTGCCGTCACCAGTGCCTACGTTTCCGACGCCCGTTGGCCTCCCGCGCCAACCAGCCCCGGCCGCTTCAACACCGACGAAGCCATCGCCGACCTGCGCACCGCCAATACCGCGTTAACCAGTGCAATGAAGTCCGCCGGTATTTTTGAAATGAAGTCCATCTACTCCCCGGGGCTGATGGAAACCCAAATCAACGCCGTCGCCGATGAGCTTAAAGCGATCAAGTATTTCGGGGAAGATTGATTCTGCTTAAACAACATTGCCCCTTAATAAAAACGGCTGTCTGACATTGCGTTGGACTGCCGTTTTAGATATTTTTTTTGCGAATTAGGCTGTTAAGCTAGTTTACTTTTGAATCGCTTAATGAATTCGTTTCGAATATTACTAATGATTCCAGTTATCTCTGAAGGACTGATGTTAAAACAGTAGACGTCGACTTCAAGATACTTTTTAAGCATCTCGATTGTATCCTCTTCTCGTATACTTATTACCTTGTCGTTTTGAGCTAACTTTTGTAGTTGTTCAATTCCATCACGGAATCGATGTGTGTTAACAAAATCTAAGTCTTTTTGTGGGATATGCAACATTCTGCCATACTGATCATAATATCTTCCAGTCACCTCACGATATTCAGGAACAACTTCATCTTCTTGCATGCCGTTTGCTTGATAGTAACCAAACAGTTCTAAGTTAATCCAGTGCTCGAGATTTTGATCATGAGTGATCTGGGCTAATTTCAATCCATGAGACAAAACATCTGGCAAAGAATGGGTAAGTGAGTTTTCTTTAAGCCATTCAATTGTTAATTGCTTTGAAGATAGTTTCGAGGGTTCGGTATGTTGTGTGTCAGAATTGGGTTTTTGAAACCTACGGCAGACTTCAATTATGCCAGCTACACAGCCACATAAGACGGTGTATGGCTCATAGTTTCCTTCTGGGTTATTAATCCATAGAACACCTAAAATCAATGTTATAACCAATGCACATATCTCAATTATCAGCATCAAAGACATGAGTTATTTCCCCGTACAACTATAATTAATTAGCCATCGTTTGCGGGTGACTTTCACTCACCATCTCCAAGTCCGCGGCGGCGGCGTTGGATTGGACTTGTTCGACAGTCTTACAGCCGGGGATGACGGTGGTGACGGCGTCGTTGGTTAAGACCCAAGCTAAAGCCCATTGAGCCATGTTGACACCTTCAGGGACTTCGTTTTGCTTGATCTCGATGGCTTGGGTGATTTTTTCCAGACGGGCTTTATCGTCCATCCAGTTACCACGCACGTCGGTCTTGTCGAAGGCAGCGGACTCGGTGTATTTGCCACTGAGGAAACCGGAGGCCAACGGCACGCGAGCGAGGACGCCCAAATCCTGCTTGATACATTCGGGTAAGACCTGTTCTTCGGGCGCGCGGTCAAGACGGTTATAGACAACCTGTATGGTCTTGGCGTTGACGTCCGAAGCATGTTCGGTTTGGAAGATGTTGGTGTTGGAGCCGATGGAGATACCCAGGTGACGGATCTTGCCAGCTTCGACCTGCTTTTGCAGCAGTTCCCATAGTCCGGGAGTTTGGAACATCTCGTCGTTGCCGGAGTGGAACTGGTAGAGATCGATGTAGTCGGTGCGCAGGGCGGTTAATGAGTCTTCGAGTTGCTGGAGGACAAGCTTGGGATCGTAGACGGTGTCACGGGTGAAGAGGTCATGGAACTTGTGGCCGAATTTGGTGGCAACGATCCAATCTTCACGGTTCCCTTCGATGGCAGCACCGATGAATTTTTCGGATAGATGATCGCCATAGCATTCAGCAGTGTCGATGAGATTAATGCCACAGTCTTTGGCCGCAGCGAACATGTCGTTGACTTCGGACTGCTCGAAGTTTTTGCCCCATTCCCCACCGAATTGCCAGGTGCCCACGCCTACAACGGAAACGTTCATATCAGTTTTGCCAAGTCGACGGTATTTCATGATTGGTCTTTCTTTATCAGTGTTATGCGGAGTTAAAGTTAACTGTTGATTCTAACAAATCAAATGTGATGTCACAGAGACTCGGTCAATTGACTTTAGGTGGGTAGATCAGGCTGAAAAGACGATGTGCGATTGGTAGTGTGTTCATGACTTGCGGTGAGATCGTCGTATCGGCACATGCTCCATGAATGTGTGATCGGATGGCGGTCAGTGCTGCCAGCTTGGTTGGTGAAGCAGGTTTGATTTGTTGATGCGGCCAAGCGTCGATGCAATCCTGGTATGCCGTGAGATAATCGACCGCAGCTTTGAGAGTTTGGCCGTCAGGGCCGACGTGTTCCCAGAGATCGATCCCCAGTGTTTGCCCCCAGAGTGTCATTGCCAGCATGGCTTCGAGGTTGAAGATGCTGTAGGTGAGACTGAGTGTGCGAGCTTCTTCGTGGGGCTGGCTGCCATCACTTGCGATGTGTTGATCAATCCGTTTGTTGGCAACCTGCTCAAGCACGTGACGTGCACGGTCTGGTTGGTTGGTGTACAGCGCAAAGGCGACGGTTTGTGCGTCATGCCATGTGCCATGGTTATTATGTTCATTGCGTTCGGTTTGGCCAAGGTCGGATTGTTCGAACCAGTCGAGATACTGGGCAAACCACCGTTGCATGCCTTGTTCGTCTGCGTCTTGCCAAAGATCAGAGTCGCGCAAGAGCGGGAGTAATTCAGTCACAGGGATCAGGCGATGGGTATCGATGAGTCCGATGCCGCGGCCATCACAATGACCGGGTATCCGCTGTGCATATTTCAGATGCGGGTTCATTGCAGATTGTTCGTTAAGAAAGAAGTGTCGCAGTGCGTCAATTGCCTTTTGAGCAAACGGCGTGTGATCCGTTAAACGCCACGCCAGAATCTGGATGGTGATCAATTGAACGACATCGCACATTGCCGTGAAGTCTGCTCCGAGTGTCTGCGGATTGCGTTGACCATCACGTCGGACATAAGGCAGGCCGTCATCGGCTTCGGGGTTTGGCCACCAATACGTGCCGAGACTGGTGTAGTCATGATGATCACCACTTGGGGGAATGATCGGATCATCCACGACACTGGGCAAAGGTTCGTTGAGTTTGCTTTGAGCAATAGCGGTCAGGCAATCAACGGCTTGTTGGATGTCAGCTGCATTGTTTACCAATGCATTGCGTGTCAATTGGAGGGATTGGCGTTGAGCCTGGGGTAAAGCATAAAAGCCCAGCGTCCAGTGGTCTGTCTGTTCTTGTGGGAGTGCATGTTGTGACATGCCTGAGCATCTTACCCAAACTCCAATGAGATGGGGGAGATGTAAACAAATAAAAAACATTCGCATGGTGACGAATGTTTTTTTTGGTGATTTTGATTGTTGTCAAGCGTTAGCGTGTCGCCCAGAGCATGCCACGGATGACGAGTTCCAGGGCTTGGGGACAATCGAAGTCCTTAAAGGTATGTCCCCAGCAGGCGACGAAGACTTTGCCTTTGCCCCATTGCTTGGTCCATGCGTAAGGTAGGGTTGCGCCGACCTGATAGCGGGTGATGTCGCCAGCACCTGCTTCAAAGGTGGTTGTCGCCAGCACGCGGACTGCCGGGTCAACATGAATGTAATACTGCTCGGTGTCGGTGAGTTTGAAGTCGGTGATCCCTTGTGTGATGGGATGGTCTTCGACGATGTTGACTTCATACTCGGGGATGCAGTTGCCGGGATGGGCGACCCATTGTCCGCCGGTCATCCATTGGTATTCGGTATTCTGACGGAAGGAGTCGATGATGCCGCCGTGGAAGCCTGCGATCCCTGTACCGTTGGCGACGGCTTTGTCCAGGCCTTTCCATTGATCGCCTGAGATTTCGCCCATGGTCCAGATGGGGACGATCAGGTCGACGGTGGCCATGAGTTCGTCATCGGTGTAGACATCCATGGAGTCATACACGGTGACGTCATAGCCCTTGGCTTTGAGTTGTTTTTCGAAAAGGGCTGCACACTCAACGGGTGTGTGTCCATCCCAACCGCCTTGAACGATGATTGCTTTTTTCGTGCTCATGGCTGGTACTTTACCGCCCATTGATCCGACTGCAAGCGAAAATCAGGGGTTGAGAAAATAATCCGAGATTTGGGAAATATTGTCCATGCCCCCGGAAGTTCCCCGTAGCTTTTGGTGATGTTGTTTGATGAGATGGCTTGGTGGGTATGTATGGCTTTAACCACAGAGGTACAGATACACAGCGTTCAAGACAGAGCAATACATCTATTCACGCCTGTTTCACTCAAGACGCAGAGACGCCAAGCCAGTCAAAATGATTTTCGTTCCTTGCGGCTTTGCGTGAGATTTGTTTTTTTCAGGTTCTGTTTCTCTGTGACTCTGTGGTTCAGACAAGAATGCTTGAATTTGCGTGAAGCAAAAAATAATCCATCTGTGAACGATGGTGATCATTCGGAGACGGGATTGTGTTCTTCGTCTGCGATCTGGCCTTCCCAGACCGGTGCGTTGTCCAGCTTGGCGGCTTTGGCCAGCAGGTGTGAGCCGACGGGGTTGGCGATGAACTGGAACATGATCACGAGGACCACGTTGGCAATGATGTTCACGACGTTGGCATCGTGTGCCTGGGCGTGATGGATCGCAGCAGCAATCATCAGGCCGGAGATCCCGAGGGTGACACCTTTGGTTGCTGCATGCATGCGGTGATATACGTCAGGCAGACGCAGCAAACCGAAGGCAGCGACGAACATGAAAAAGATGCCAAAGATCAGAAAGGCAATGACCAGGATATCGAGGATGATGTTCAACATGGATGACATTCCGTGTGTGTGTCTGTTTCAAAGTTCCAGTAAAGCGTCGATCTCGCCAGTGAATACTTCCGGGGGGGTTAGGCGAGGTCTTCGAGTTTTTCGTTGCTCTTGACTTGTTTGTGTCGCAGGTGCGGTCGGGCGATGTACTGTGCCATGGCAACGGTGCCTGCAAAACTCAGCAGTGAGAGAATCAGCACACCGTCGATGAAGGCTGAGGTCATGAATCGCATGCCCAGCAGGATCACCATGCCGATGAGTTCGACGCCCAGCGTGTCGGACGCCAAAGCGCGGTCAGCAAGATGCGGACTCTTAAGCAGGCGGATAACGCACATGAGCATGCCCACCGCGATCATGACGATGCAGATGTCGATGGTGAAAGTCACCACGCCATCGAGTAGACCATGTTCTGCTGCCTCGTGAGCGACTTCATGGCCAGCTGTTGCAGAAGCAAGTAGAAGATTCAGCATCCGAACACCTCCGTCATCAAACGGTCTTTCAATTCATCCAGTTCCTTGATCGCTGACTCACGGTTGTCTGCGTACATGCAGTGGACCAGCAGCACCTCGTCATTCTCCAGTACGTCGACACTGAGCGTGCCAGGCGTCAGGGTGATGGCATTGGCCAGTGATGTGATTTGCAACGGCGTCATGCCTTTGACCGGGTAGCGGACAAACCGTGGGGACATGCTAAACCGGGGGGTGATCACTTCCTTGGCAACGGTGAGGTTGGCCTGGATCAGAATGCGAATGAAGTAGAACCCAAACGAGATGAGGTTAAAGAGCTTTGAGCCGTAACCTTTGCCATCCGGGTACCACGTGCGACTGACCGCACCCAATAGCAGGTATCCGAAGAAGAATCCTGCCAACATCGTCCAGATGTCGAATAGGCCCCACATGCACATCCAGAGGACGGCCAGGAGAACATTAATCAGAAAATAAGCCAGCATATTGCAACGCTCCTTTAGCGTTTATCAGTGTCCGTGAGAATCGTGGTTGGCTGCCGTTTCATGTGATTCATGATGCATCGGCTGGGCCTGTGATGTTGGTTCGTTGATCACCACTTTGTATTCCGGCGTGTTCTGTTCACCGAGCACGGCCTTGACGTAATTCGTCGGGTCGATCAGGGACTTGGCAGCGGTGGCACACATTGCGTAATACTTCTGAGCACCAAGGCCCATACTCAACGCAACGATCACCAGCAGGGCAATACCCCACATACCACCGACAGTCATGGGACGTTTTTTCGGTTGATCAACGTGCTTGCCCTGTGCAGGTGACCAGAAGCCGTAGCTCCAGATCTTGAGCATGGACAGCAGGGTGAACAGGGACGTGAGCACTGCAAAGAAGACCACCACGTAATGCTCAGACTGGAAGCCTGCACTGAGCAGAACCCACTTGCCAAAGAAGCCGGACAAGGGGGGAAGACCCGCCAGCGACAGGGCAGCAATCATGAACAGGGTGGCTAGCCACGGGGCACGCTTGAGCAGTCCGCCGATCTTTTCAAGGTCATCATCACCGGCATGTTCCACCATCAAACCGCCACACAAAAACAGGCAGCATTTGACGACCATGTTGTGCATGATGAAGAAAATCGCACCGGCAACCGCCATCTCCTTGATGTCCTGTGCGACACCGGTGGCAATGGCAAGGCCCATACCCATGAGCATGTATCCGACCTGGCTGATGATGTGAATCGAGAGAATGCGGCGAACCGTATGCATCGACACCGCACCCAGCACGCCAAGGAACATGGTGATCCCAGCAGTGAGAAGCAGGATTGGGGCAATGATGTCAGTGACCTGCGTCGAGGTGCCAAACATCATCACGAACACGCGAATCATCACGTAAGCACCGACCTTGGTCAGCAAGCCTGCAAACAGACCGCCAATCGCGCTGGGCAGTGTGTGATAGGTATCGGGCAACCAGTACCACAACGGGAAGATCGCCGTCTTGCCACCAAAGACCAGCAGCATCATCGCAATGACGGGCAGCGATGACGTCGGCAGTTTATCGTCCATGGCAAGGCGTGTGATGTCCGCCATATTCAGCGTACCCAGTTGACCGTAGATCAAACCCAGGCAGGTGACAAACATCGTCGAACCCAGCAGGTTCAAGAGTACGTACTTGTAGGCCTGCTTCATCTGCTTCTTTGATGTTCCGACGCAGAAGATGGCATATGAAGCCATGAGCATGATTTCGAATGCGACGAACAGGTTGAAAAAGTCACCCGTGATAAAGCTCCATTGCACCCCCAGAATCAACAGGTGAAACATGGGATGGAAGAAACCGCCCTGTTGATCTCTGTCGAATTGAAAAGCGCAGTAGATAAACACGCAGAAGCAGACGATCGATGCCATCGAAAGCATCAAGGCGCTGAGCGTGTCCACCGCAATGGTGATGCCGAATGGTGCAAGCCAGTTGCCCATCTGTGAGACAAGGACACCGCCGGTGGGAGCGACCGTTGCCAGGGCTTTGAATGCAAAGACCATGTTGGCAATCAGGAAGCCTGCCCCGACCCAGCGTTGAGCCTGTCGATAGCGATGCAGGAACGTGGTGACGATGCCTGCTGCCATGGGTAAGACGACAAAGAGTACGATTTGATGTTGTGTCATGTTCGACGTTTCCAAGAGTCAGCGACACGTCGTGTCGCAGCTATTTTTTGGCTTTCCCTAATCACGAAACTTTGTCTTAGTGAGCTTCTTCCTCAGCGAGCATGTGCAAACTCAAGGTCTGGTTGCGACGCCATGTGATCACGATCATCGTCAGCAGGAACGCCTGAACCGCAAAGCCGATGACGATAGCCGTCAAGATCAAGGCCTGGGGCAGTGGGTCCACCAGCGTATGAATGTCCACGCCATGCGAGAGCACCGGCGGCATCTTGCCAGCAGGCGAGCCACTGACCGAGAGAATCGCGAGATTGGCACCATGTCCCAAAAGGAACACGCCCATGCAAACACCCTTGAGTTCACGATCGAGCATCAGGAATGCTGACGAACCAAAAAGCACACCGACCATAATGGCGATGAGTAAATTCATTATTGAATCTCCTTGCTAAGCACGTCGATCATCCCGACCACAACGCCGGTGACCACCAGAAACACACCCAGGTCAAAGGCCATGACACTGGCCCATTCAAAGTCATAGGTGTGTTCGATCGTGGTCGGCAAATGCAGGTAACCATGTGCCGAAGTGAAGAACGGCAAGCCCTGCAGATAGGCCCCCATGCCAGTACCCAACGCCAGCGTCAAACCGACTGCAATGAAGTAGCGTTCGGAGATCGGCAACATGCGACGCAGTGAATCACTGCCAAAGCTCATGCGATGCACGATCAACGCGACCGAGGCAACCAACCCTGCGACGAAACCACCGCCGGGCGTCTGGTGTCCCTTGAAGTAGATGTACATGGCAAAGACCAGGCTCAATGGCACGATCAGTCTTGCCCCAACTTTTAGAATCACACTTGTACACATTGGAATTTCCAATTTCGAATTTAAGTCAGTTTCAATCAGAGACAATCAGATCAACCTTCAGCCTTCAGTGGTTCAGGTCCGCTATCCTCAAAGTCCGATGGATCGTTGTAATCGCCGGACTTCTTGCGGCGGCGAAGCAGGGTCCATACACCCATCGCAGCTAAGCCCAACACGGTGATTTCACCCATCGTGTCAAAGCCACGGAAGTCCACCAGGATCACGTTGACCACGTTGTTGCCACCACCACCGTGATGGATCAGATAACTCTTTTCACCGTCTTGCGTGGCATGCGAGACCGCTTCGTCCAAAGCGTTGTCGTGGACTTCATTCGGATCAATCGCCTTGCTCACGACACCGCCGTAGACTTGGTTTTCTGGCACTGCCATGCTGTCAATACCGTGATGCGAGTTACGCAGGAAGTATTCGCCAAGGTTAGGCAGGTTCTGACCATCCTTGTTGACGTAGGGCATTTCCGGGCGGTTCACATTGGTGCTCGAAAGCGTCAGCCAGAACATCACCAGGCCAACACAGATACTGATCACCAGTCGAATTGGCACGGCCTTACGCGTCTTGGGTGTCAGGTCGGGGACCAGAGACAACACCAAAAGGAAGAGGATGATCGAGACGATTTCAATGCTCAACTGTGTGAGTGCAAGGTCCGGTGCTTTGTACAGGTAGTAAACACCCGCAACCGAGAAACCGCACATGCCCAGGATCAGCACACGGCTAGCGCGGTTCATGACCACTGGCAGAAGCAAGGCGGTCAGACACACCATGCCACACAGCAGAAGACCGGGCAGCAGTTGTGCGAAGGTTTCAGTGACAGCACCTTCGGGCCAAACCAGGCTGCCGAACTTCCCACCGATGGACCAGACAAACAAAGCGACCATCGCAACCAACACCGCACCGACATAAAAGCCAGCATGACCACGTTGGACCAAACCAAACGCACGGGGTCCGACGACCTTGGTGGTCATCGTGTAGAAACCCGGATACAGATGATCGCACGGATCGTTAAACGTCCCACGCAGGAACTTGCCAAAGCCCAGGGCGCAACCCAGGCCGATGGCAATCAAACTCATCACCAACGGCAAACCCAGATGCGCGTCCCAAACAAGAGGTAACTCATTGCCCATGAGCGTATGGAAGCCATCATAAAAATGCTTACTTGGATCAAGCCAGCCAAACAGGTAATCGTAGGCATAGGGGATCATGCCGCAGATGTATTGGAAGGCAACGATGATCGCACCGGGAATCCATAGTAGTGCTGCATAGAAGCCGGTCTCATGTTCGTGTTCGCCGTGACCATGTCCATGTGCGTGATCATCATGATGTTGCTCATCATGTTTTTCATCAGGTTTGGCAAGCATGGTGGTGCAAAGACGGATGAAGATCGCCACGTTGAACATGCCCGTTGCGATACCCGCAGCGACCAAAATCCAGAACATGGGGTTGCTGGTTGTTTCAAGTGCATGAGCGATCTGGTAGAAGAAGAATTCCTTGGCCGTGAAGCTCAAGGTGAATGGTCCTGCAGCCAAACCGTAACCGGCAAGCAGCAACACGATCGTCATGATCTTGGCTTGGCCACCCTTGTGATAAAAGCCCTTGAGGTCCGGCAGTTCACGCGTGGCAATATGGCCAATCGCGCCAGCAAGAATAAAGAGCGGGGCCTTGTAAAACGCGTGGTTCAAAATCTGTGTCACGTCCCAGATCAGGTTCGGGGCAGCGGCAGCGGCATGTGCCATGCCTTCGGCTTCAGCATGTTCACCACCATGAGCTTCACCATGACCATATTTGTACGCAGCCAAACCATACATGCACATCAGTAAGCCAAGCTGACTCACCGTCGTGTAGGCAAAGATCTTTTTCAGGTCGGTCTTCTGCAAGGCAACGAATGCACCATAGACCATCGTAAATGCACCCAAAGGCACGATGATCATCGGCCAGAGTTCCAGATTCGCTGCCATGATCGGCCAGAAGCGACCGGTGATAAACACGCCGGCTTTGACCATCGTTGCCGAGTGCAGGTAAGCCGAGACAGGTGTCGGGGCAGCCATCGCACCGGGAAGCCAGAACTGGAACGGGAACTGGGCACTCTTGGTCGCAGCCCCCAAAAACAGCAACACAAAACAGACCTTCATCGGTGTTGCACTAAAATCAATCTGGCCATGCTGCACCGCAGTGAGAAGTCCGGTGATCGTCCATTCGCCGGTATGCACACCCAGGAAGATCAGACCCGCGAGCATGCACAGACCCCCCGCACCGGTGACGATAAACGCCTGCATGGCATTGCGGACGGATAACGGTGTGTCACGTTCCCAACCAATGAGCAGGAACGAACTGATGGAGGTCATTTCCCAGAACATCATCAGCATCATGTAATTGTCGGATAACGCCACACCGATCATCGCCGTCATGAAGATCATCAGGTACGGGTAGAACCGAAACAGGCTGTCCGCGTCTTTACCGAAGTAGCCTCGGGCATAGAGCACAATACACACGCCGATCCCTGAGACCAGGTAGGCAAAAAACAAACCCAGGTGGTCTGGGTTCAGTGCAATGTTCAGATGTAACAGCGGCATCCACTCAACGAAGGCGGTATCACCCCCAACGCCACTATGGAACGTGAAGTGACCGAGCATCAACAACGCACCGACCGGGCCGCAGAGAATCAGCAGCAGTCGCGGGAGAATAAACGGTCTGGGGATCAGCAGCGAAACAGTGCCGCAGATCAGGGGGCAAAAGATGGCTGCCATCAGGAGCCAGGTCGCAGAGTCGGGGGTCATATGTTTCTATCCCTGAGCTGAGAATTCCACAATTGTCATTTACCACGCTTCTCTGACCGGTCATTAACGTCTCTGAATTGCCCTCTCCAGCAATCCATGAACCCAGCGACGCGGTCAATTCACACCGGTGGTATGAGTCTGTCTAACCATCGGACAAATCAGGCCTCGAACCTGAAAAAGATTCCGATAAGTCCTATACAAGCGGTTATTTGCCATTTAGGCGACAAAATGGTCTCTAGCAAATTTCAGACCAGTTGTCCCGAATATACCGCCTGTAGTGGACGATTGTCGGATGTCCGATAAGTCGACAACATCATACAGTCTTGTCTGATATCGGCGAGTGCTTGTTGGAACTGGAGGATTGATGCTATAGTTCGTGCATGTTTCACAAGAATCTATGGGCTCCCTGGCGAATGGCTTACATGCAGCAACTCTCTGCTGAGATGGACGAAGCGTCTTCAGAAAAATCTGCTCAGTCGCAAAAATCCAGTGGCTGTTTTCTCTGCGATGCCTTTACAACGGACATGAACACGGATGATGCCCAAATGCGCGGCGTGTTGCATGTGGCCAAATTCAATTCCATCTTGCTTAATCGCTATCCCTACACCAATGGCCATTTACTGATCGCACCGGCAGAACATGTCGGTTCACTATCCGACTTAAGTGCTGATTGTCGGTCGGAGATGATGGAGTTGGCGGAGATGGCTGAGCGACTGCTGCGGGATGCCATGCACTGCCAGGGCGTGAATGTCGGCATGAACCTGGGCCGATGTGCTGGCGCCGGAGTTCCAGGCCATGTGCATATGCACGTCTTGCCCCGCTGGGAAGGCGATACCAACTTCATGCAAACCATCGGCAGTGTCCGTGTCCAACCCCAGGCATTAGATGCCAGCTACGCCCATCTACGCAGCGCGTTGGAAAAGATGCTGTAAAAGACTTTAACCTCACGCCCGCTTCGCTCAAGACGCAGAGACGCAAAGATGCATGAGAATGAAATTGTCAGATTGTTATCGATTCGGCAGTCAAGATACATCAAGCACTAGGGCCTGGACTGCTCGAATCTGTATATGAGACCGTTTTGGCAAATGATTTATCTAAACATGGATTGGATGTCCAAAGACAAGTTGCAGTGCCGATTATTTATGAAGGTTTGGAATTTAGTGAAGGATTTCGGGCAGATATCATCGTTAATGAATTAGTTATTCTGGAATTGAAATCAGTTGAGCAAATATCCAAAGTTCATCATAAGCAATTGCTGACATATCTCCGACTCAAACAAGTGAAGCTCGGATATATTCTAAACTTTGGCGCAGCATTGATGAAGGACGGTATCAAACGTATCGTCAACGGGCTCGAAAATTGAAATCTCCGCGTCTTTGCGTCTTGAGCGCAGCGGGCGTGAGATAGAAATAAAAAAAGAACACCGACAGATATCGATGTTCTTTAATCGTTGTATGAACCACATGGACCGGCAAAGTTGGCCGGACAGGAGGATTGTTTTTTTCAGCGGATCAGGCAGCCGACGGAGCCATGCCGAAGCGGGCGCCGATTTCGTAGCCGTCTTCGCGTTTGATGCAACGGACGACGCGACAGTTACTGTCGCAGGCACCGTCCGGGCCGTGTGCCGGGAACATGACGGTCAGGTCGCTGCCGACTTCAACCGGTTCGCTGGTGAAAGCACCGAGGCCGGTGGATGAGATATCCATGAGGTCAATGGCAGAGATCTTCGAACGACTTTCGCCATCCTTGCGGAAGCGACGAAGCACGGTGACGCGGCCATCCATGGGACGACGAGCGTCGCGGCGACGTTCAAACAATAGGGCATCGACTTCAACGATTGGTGATACGAGTTTCAGTGCTGCTTGTGACATGGTCATCTTTTCCTGCCAAAATGTGACCGGACCCTATAAGTAGAATCGGCAGAATAACCGTCAGGGTTTACCCAAAGTGATACAAAAATTGACAAAAATGAACGATGAACTCCTCAATCCAGGCCAAAAAGGCCGTGTTGTCCTCGTCAGCGCAGGCCCCGGTGATCCCGGTTTGATCACTGCTGCAGGCCTCGAATATCTGGCGTCTGCAGACGTCGTGGTCTATGACGCACTCTCAAGCCCGAAATTATTGGCACATGTTCAACTCGATGCCGAATTGATCTATGTCGGTAAACGGGGCGGTAACCATGCCAAGACACAGGATGAAATAAATGACATCCTGGTCCAAAAAGCAAAGTCGGGAAAATTGGTTATCAGACTCAAAGGAGGCGATGCTTATCTCTTTGGGCGTGGTGCTGAGGAATTGGCGTATCTGGCCAAGCATGGCGTCGATGCCATCGCGTTACCCGGTGTCACCGCTGGTGTCGCGGCACCGATGATGGCAGGCATCCCCGTGACCCATCGCAAGATTGCGTCCACGGTCACCCTCGTCACCGGCCATGAAGATCCGACCAAGGACGAAACCGCGGTCGACTACCAATCCCTGGCTGGACTCATTGCCAAGGGCGGCACCGTTTGTTTCTACATGGGTGTCGGTCGGCTGAGTCTGATCTGTGATGTCCTGCAATCCCACGGCCTTGCAGCAGACACACCCGCAGCACTCGTCCAGTGGGGGACCACCCCGCAGCAGCGACATATTGTCACCAATCTTGGCAAAGCAGTCACCGATGTCGAAAAAGCTGGCATCAGTTCACCTGCGATCATTCTCGTTGGCCAGGTCGCTGCCATCTCCGAACCCGGGTTGGACTTTTTCACCAGGCGTCCTTTGTTCGGTCAGACCATTCTCATCACCCGCACCCGTCAGCAGGCCTCCGCGTTTGGTTCGCAACTGGGCTATCTCGGAGCGGATGTGATTGAAGCACCGACCATTGATATTGTCCCGCCGGACGATTGGGCGGATGTGGATGCGGTGATCAAGGACGTGAAAAATTACGATTGGCTGATTCTCACCAGTCGCAACGGCGTGACGGCGATGCGCGACCGGATGGCCGAAATGAAACTCGATGCCCGACATTTGGCAGGGGTGAAGATCGCAGCCATCGGCAGTGCGACCGCCGAGTCGTTGGAAGATGAACTGAAGATCATTCCCGACCTGGTGCCGACGAAGTTTGTTGCTGAGTCCCTGGCAGCGGAGTTGATCGCCAAACATGACGTGGCAGGTAAGAAAATGTTGTTGCTACGTGCTGACATCGCCCGACCTGCGCTGCCGGAGTTGCTCGCTGAGGCCGGGGCCCAGATTACCGAGCATGTGATTTACCAGACGAAGTTGGCCGACGGTTTAACCGACGAAACGCTGTTAGCTTTGCGTGAAAAACGCGTTGATTGGGTGACGTTCACCAGTTCGTCGACCGCCAGGAACATGGTTGATTTGCTTGGCAGTGAGAAGGATTTACTCAAGGATTGTAAACTCGCCTCCATCGGCCCGATCACCAGCAAGACCATGACGGACCTTGGCCTGCCGATCGATGTCGAAGCCAGCCAATCGGACATTCCTGGTTTGGTGGCAGCGTTGGTGGATGTCGTGAAGCCCAAATAGCAAAGACAATAAACCACAGATGAACACAGATATCAAGACAGGAATTATTGAGCACCAGATGTCAATCTGGTGCAGGTCGTTGACAAGTCGATCGCGGGACCTGCACCGCATTAACATGCGGTGCTCATGGCTTGTTTTCTATCTGTGTTCATCTGAGGTTAAATTGCCTTGGAACGAGATGTGAAATTGACAAGGAAGATCAAATGCCGATCAGTCGGATGATTAAAGAACGTAGTGCTGTGTTGGTGTTGGATATGCAGGAGAAACTGCTGCCGCAGATTCATGAATCCGAGCGGGTGATCCAGCAGGTGGGGCGGATGGTGGATGGGGCCAATGCCTTGGGTGTGCCGGTGCTGGTGACCGAGCAATATCGCAAGGGGTTGGGGGATACTGTCGAACCGATCAAAAGCAAGATTGCCAACGCGGTGATTAATGAAGAGAAGACACGGTTTTCAGCGTTGATTGATCCAATTCTGGACAAGCTCCGGGAGTTGGAAGTGACGCAGGTGGTGGTGTGCGGGATTGAGACGCATATCTGCGTGCTTCAGACGTGCATGGATTTAACGGAAAAGGGCTTTGAGACAGCAGTTGTAGTCGATGCAGTGAGTTCGCGTCGGCATACCGATCGGCAGGTCGGATTACTGCGTATGAACCAGATCGGGATCGTACCTGTGACGGTCGAATCCGTGCTGCTGGAGTGGGTTGGAGATGCCTCTGATTCGGACTTCAAAGCGGTGTTGCCTGTGATCAAGGCGATTTGAGGCTATATTACCGTCCCCGAACGTTGCTCAAGACGCCCCTTGGCGTTAGTCTAATGTGAATATCATCCCGCGTTTGGCATGTGCCAGGCATGGATTTCTACAGGAGGTTACTATCGATGCTTGATATTTATGAGAAGCTTCAGCAGCAGATCGCCGAAGTGGAGCAGGACGTCCGCAAGGCCGCTGGAGGCAATCGTGCTGCCGGGACACGCGTTCGAAAAGCCATGCAGGAGATCAAGGCTACGGCCCAGGACCTGCGTACCAAGGTACTCGAAGCTCGTGAAGAAGAGCACTAAGTCGCTGACGGATCGCTCCTGACGCATTGAACTTAACACGCTAACACCGAAGGCAGATGATGCCGCACGGAGGCTTTGCAAGACGCATGGCACCATCCTTTCTTTTTGATCTGAATAAATACGATTTAAATACTGTCAAATACGGCGTGGACGTGATTGAGAAAATCAATCCCCATCGCGGCGCGATGCGTCTGCTTGATGGTGTCTACGAATGCGTCCTTGACGCACCGGCAGAAGTCATCGCTTACAAAGACATTCGTGATGACGAATTCTGGGTTCCCGGCCATGTTCCCGGTCGCCCGTTGTTCCCCGGTGTGTTGATGCTTGAAGCGGCTGCCCAGTTGGCCAGCTTCGTCTGTCTGCAACGTCTTGAACAGCAGTTTATGGGCTTTGCAGGGGCACAGGATGTCAAATACCGCGGACAAGTGGTTCCCGGTGACAAGTTCATTCTGATGGGTAAGGAAATCAAAATCCACCCGCGCCGCAGTACCTGTCAGATGCAGGGGATCGTCGACGGCAAGCTCGTCTTCGAAGCCACGATCATCGGCATGGTGTTCTGAGTATGAACGCCCAGTGATATCGGCGGGATAGATGACAAGAATGTCACAAGTCCAAATCCGCTGTGTTTGACGTGCTTTTCACAGAAAAAATCGCCAATCGGACAAAACTGTCCGGTTGACCGTCACGTCCTCACTGATTATTCTTTGCCTCTTGGCTCAATTGTTCGCGTAACGATTTGCATTGCACTTAATGGATTGAGGATATCGCGTTGTTTACCACGCTTGCAGCTGGCACTGACTCTGAATCATTGGCACAGGTTGCGCCGTTTCTCTACCTGATCTTTGCAGCCATCACCATCCTCAGTGCCTGGATGATCGTCATCAGTCAGAACATCGTCCGCATGGCCATGTATCTGCTGTTTACTCTCGGTGGTGTGGCGGGGCTTTACTTCCTGATGAGTGCCGAGTTCCTGGCAGCGATCCAATTGATCGTCTATGCAGGGGGCACGTTGATTCTCATCGTCTTCGGCGTGATGCTCACCAGTAAAAATCCATTTATCCGACTGCAGACCATGCTTTGGGAACGTTGCGTTGCCATCGGCCTGGGGTTGCTGTTAGCCATGTTGATGGTCATCGCTTTGGCCAACACGCCGATCAAACAGACCGGCACCGAAGCGGTTGCTCAGAATCACGATATTCACACACTGGCCATCACCATGCTTTCGAAATATCTCGTGCCCTTTGAGGTTGCTGCCGTGTTGCTGCTGGTCGTGATGATCGGTGCGGCATATATGGCAAGACGCCGGGCCTGAGACGATTGAACTTAATTGGTTAAGAAAACAGAGATGCTGATATGACCATGCTCGCTTTATTCCAACCCGGCCTTTACCACCTGTTGGCGGTGTCCATTGCACTGCTCACTGCAGGGGTTGCCGTGATTCTCACCAAGCGAAACGCGGTTGGGATTCTCATGGGGGTGGAACTGATCCTCAACGCTGCGGGTTTGAACTTCGTGGCATTTAACCGATATGTTTGGGCAAACGCCGTGGACGGTCAGATGTTCACGCTGTTTATCATTGTGCTCGCTGCTGCCGAAGCTGCGGTGGCGTTGGCCATCTTCCTGAACTTTTACAACAACTTTGACACCATCAACGTGGACCAGGCAGACGAACTGCAAGGTTGATCGCTCATGCATGCTATGCTTACACTCGCCGAATTGACAAGTGATCAGGAACTCATCCGCAAGCTGCTGTTTTGCGCGACGCTCCTGCCATTGGTCAGCTCGATTTTCACCTTGTTCCTGGGTACGAAGTGGCTCAAGAAACAGACCGGTCAATTTGCCGTCTCTGCGATGGCCATGTCTTTTGTCTGTGCCTTGTTTGCTGCTTTCAAGTTCACCACCGGTGATGTCGAACCCTTCACATGGGCCATCCCCTGGATTCCGATTCCCGGCCGCGAAGCAGGGTATCTGTATCTTGGACTTTTCTGCGATCAATTGACCGTTGCCCTGATGGTGATGGTGACCCTCATCAGCACATTGGTGCACATCTACAGCATCGGATACATGGAAGGTGATAAACGCTACGAGCGCTTTTTCTGCTATCTCTCTGCGTTCACTTTCTCCATGCTCGGCATCGTCACTGCCAACGGCTTGATGCAGCTTTTCGTCTTCTGGGAACTGGTGGGTCTGACGAGTTACCTGCTCATCGGATTCTGGTTTGAGAAGAAGGGGCCGCAGCAGGCATGCAAGAAAGCCTTCGTGATGAACCGCGTGGGGGACACCGGTTTTCTCATCGGTTTCGGGATTCTCTTTGCCCAGCTTGGTGGCAAGGTGTTACTGCCTGCGACCGACGGCGGCATGTTCGACGCCATTGCTGCTGAACTCGGTGGCAAAGCTGAGATCATGGCCAACCCGCCGATGTGGTTGACCATTGCGGGTATCGGCCTGTTCTTCGGCGCGATTGGCAAGAGTGCCCAGTTCCCGCTGCACACATGGTTACCAGACGCCATGGAAGGTCCGACGCCGGTTTCCTCCATCGTGCACTCCGCGACCATGGTTGCAGCAGGCGTCTATCTGACCGCACGCATCTTCCCGATTCTCACGCCGGCAGCCCATCTGTTCGTCTGCATCATCGGTCTGATCACGTTGGTCATGGCTGCATGCATGGCGGTGGTCATGACGGACATTAAACGCGTCCTGGCTTACTCTACGCTGTCACAACTTGGTTACATGATTTTAGGCGTCGGAAGTGGCGCCTATATTTTTGCGCTCTTCCATTTGGTGACACACGCGTTCTTCAAGTGCTGCCTTTTCCAATGCTCCGGCTCGGTGATCAACATGGCTCACCATCAGCAGGACATGCGTTATTACGGTGGCTTGGCTAAGAAAATGCCACTCACCGCGCTGGCTTACGGGATCTGCACCCTGACCATCTCCGGCATCGGGTTTGGCAGTTGGTCCTTCCTCTCAGGTTTTTACTCCAAAGACGGGATTATTCTCGGCAGCTACAACTATGCTCACGAACTCGGTGGTTGGGGAAGCCTGTTTCTTTGGGGGCCGATCATCGTTGCCTACATCACACCGTTTTACATGGCTCGCAGTTTTGCACTGACATTCCTGGGTAAACCCCGTGATCAGCATCTTTACGATCACGTCAAGGAAGCGCCCAAGACCATGGTCGGACCGCAGCTGGTGTTGGCCTTGTTCGCGATTATCAGCGTGCCCTGGATTCTGCCTTGGGAGCACATGATTGAAATGACGCAACAGAGTCTGGTTGCCAACGGCGTGACTTGGATTCCTGGACTGCATGAACTCCACGAAGCCCATCACGGTATTGCTGCACCCTTGCTCTTTGGCTTGGCCGGTCTGCTGATGATTGGTGTTGGCATCTGGATGTATAAGGATGGCTTTGGTAAAGCGGAGTTCCTGCTTAAGAAGGTGCCGGGGTTGAAGATCCTTCACACCTGGGCATTGAACAAGTTTTACTTCGACCACCTGTATGACATTTTCATCGTGAAGATGACCAAGTGTTTTGCAGGCATCTGCAGCTTCATCGACAAGTGGGGCGTGGATGGTCTGGTTAACGTCGTTGGTCTGTGGACCAAGGGGCTTGCCAGGTTCACCGGCGGCTTTGACAACAAAGTGGTCGACGGACTGGTCAACGGTGCAGCCAACTCTGCACGGGCAGGGGGCCAGGCATTGCGGACCACGCAACCCGGTCGCATCCGTGTGTATGTGTCCCTGCTATTTGTCGGACTGATTATCGCCTTGATGTTTGCCCTGACTTTGGTCGCAAACTAAGAGGTTACTGAGATAGAACCACAAACGAATTTGTATAGATCATCATTGGATCACAAACATGTATGACTCGCTTTTGAACTGGCTTATTTTCACCCCCTGTATTGGTGCAGTGCTCTGCTTGCTGCTGCCTGCGGACAAGGCCAAGAACATCGCCTTGGGGACAACCGTCGTCACGCTGTTGATGACGGTGTCGCTGGCGTTGGCTTTTAAGACCGGCATGCAGGGGCCGCAGTTTGTCACCACGCTGGATTGGATTCCCGCGATTAACGTGCAGTACAAGATTGGTCTTGACGGCCTGAGTTTGCCGTTGGTGGTGTTGACCAGTGCTTTGAGTGTGCTCGTGGTGGGTGCAGGTTGGAAGATCGGTAAGTCCCCGAACGTGTTCATGGCGTTGTACCTGTTTTTGATGAGCGGTATGTACGGCGTGTTCTGTTCGTTGGACATGGTTCTGTTTTACGTGTTCTTTGAAATCTCACTGCTGCCGATGTATTTCCTCATTGGTATCTGGGGTGGTCCGCGTAAGGAATACGCAGCGATCAAGTTCTTCCTGTACACTTTGGCTGGCTCGGTGTGTCTGCTGATCACGATGCTGGGGATTTACAACGTGACTTCCTCAGCCGACTTTATCAACGGCAACACGTGGGACATGATGGCGCTGCAGTCCGAAGCGGTGCAAGCACTCTTTGCTCCCTCCGGTGAATATTGGTACTTCGCACGCTGGGCGTTCTGGCTGACCTTCATTGCCTTTGCGATCAAGATTCCCGTTGCCCCGTTCCATACATGGCTTCCCGATGCTCACGTCGAAGCCCCGACCCCGATCAGTATGATCCTGGCTGGCGTGCTTCTGAAAATGGGTGGCTATGCCCTGATGCGTATCACCTACCCGTTGTTCCCCGACGCAGCATCTCTCTTCTGGGAATGTGTCGCGACGATTGGTGTGTTCGGCATTATCTACGGTGCACTCTGTGCCATGGCTCAGACCGACTGGAAGAAGCTGGTTGCTTACTCCTCAGTGAGTCACATGGGTTATGTCACCCTCGGTATCGCAGTTTTGACCCGGACTGGTTTTGACGGTGCTTACTACCAGATGATCGGTCACGGCATCACCAGTGCGATGATGTTCTTCCTCGTCGGTGTGGTGTACGAGCGTGCCCATCACCGTGAGATCAACAAGTTCGGCGGTCTGTGGCTTAAGTGGCCTCAGTACGGTGGCTGGTCGATGCTCGGATTCTTTGCAGGCATGGGGCTTCCCGGTCTGTGCGGTTTCATCGGTGAAGTGATGGTGCTTCTGGGGACCTTCCACGCAGCCGACCGTGCTGGCGCTGATCCGACATTCGTCTACATCCTTGGCAGCTTTGCCGCCTTTGGTGTCGTGCTCACCGCCGGCTACATTCTGTGGATGTTCCAGCGTATCTACATGGGCAAGACCCGCGAGGAATACGAACACTTCGAAAAACCCAACGCACGCGAGTATGCCATCATGGTGACCCTGGGCATCGCCGCGTTGATCTTCGGCATCGCGCCGCTGTTGGTCTTTAACTACACTCATGCGACTTTCGAAAATCTCATGGCCGTCATCGGTCTTGCAGGTTCCTGATAGAGAATAGGAAACGACTGTGCTCCTAAGTGATCCACAATGGCTCCCCCAACTGATGGCTGACCTGAAACTGGTCATGCCCGAGTTATGGCTTGTCGTGACCATGTGCCTGGTACTCATTGTCCCGTTCATCCGTAAGGGCAACGTGATCCTGCCGGTCTTCGTGACCATCTTCGGTTTGTTGATGGCGTTGCTTGCTTCACAGGGCGTGCATCTGGACAGCATTGACACAGCTCGGCAGGGACTCGTTTTTTCCAACAGCCTGGCGATCGATCCTTTCAGCAGTCTGTTTAAGACACTACTGATGATCTTTGCCATGTTGGTCGTGGTGCAGTGGACGCTCTTCGGTCGCGATAACACACATGCACTTGATGCGCCGGACTTCCTTTGCCTGCTGCTTGGTGCGACCTTTGGTATGTCGTTGATGGCGTCGGCCAACAATCTGATCATGATCTTCATTGCCACCGAATCGGCATCCATCCCCAGCTACGCCTTGGCCGGATTCCGTAAGAAAAACAAAATATCAACCGAAGGTTCGCTTAAGTATGTCCTCTTCGGCTCGGTCTCCAGTGCGTTGATGCTTTATGGCATGTCCATGCTCTACGGCGTCAGTGGTTCACTGCAACTCTCGCATATCGCAGGCACGATTAACTCACAGGGTATGACACCGCTGATGGTCGTCGGACTTGTGGGGATGCTCGGTGGTTTTGCGTTCAAGCTTTCTGCTGTCCCGATGCACTTCTGGTGTCCTGACGTCTTTGAAGGTGCACCGACGGAAGTGACCACGTTTTTGTCAGTCGCCTCCAAGGGGGCTGCAATCTGCATGCTCGCTCGCGTCATTCAGAACTTCGGCACGATAGTCTACAACGAAGAAATCCTCACTGGGATCGCTTTGGGTGTCGGCGCCTTGGGTGCTGTCACCGCTACATGGGGCAACCTTGTCGCACTGCATCAATCCAATCTCAAACGACTGTTGGCTTACAGTTCCATCTCCCATGCCGGTTACATGATCATGGGCTGTGCAGTGCTTCTGCTGGTGGACCCCAAGCTTATTCTCAGCGCGTTGTTGTTCTACGTGTTGGTTTACATGTTCATGAATCTGGGAGCGTTCACCGTTGCAGCCGTTCTGGAACGCCATCTGGGTACACTCGATATTGCAGACTATGCAGGACTATTCAAGAAGTCACCTACCTTGGCATCACTCTTGATCGTCTTCATGCTCAGTCTCTTTGGCATGCCCGGACTTGGCGGTTTCATGGGTAAGTTCCTGCTGGGAGCTGGCATGATCAAAGCTGGAACGCTGGGGACGGTTCTTGTCGGTATTCTGCTACTCAATACGGTCTTTAGCCTGTGGTACTACCTGCGTCCAGCCTATTTCATGATCTTTGTCGATGAGCAGGAAGATAAGACCTTGCCTGTGATCGCACCGTTGCGCCCAGCCATCTGGACCATCCTCGGTGTCTGTTGTGTCATGCTCTTCTGGACCGGTTTGCTCCCCGCAGTCGGCACGGATATCGCTGAAGACAATGGGCAGATGATCGTGGCATCAGCCAAACGTGCACAGGATACCAACAGCCAACACACCTCAAATGTCAACGAGCCGATTGCCAAGGCAGACGCTCATCGATAACCCTTCAACCTTCCCGCACGAACCCACAAGGGGGACATCACGCTTTCATGATGGTCAGCCCCAAGGACGTGTAACATGACAATGGCAGCAACCCAGGATCTTGCAGACAAGATCAACGCGATTCTATCCCTCCAGCACGGCTCATTGATCCGTCACATTGACGAAGCCAAGCCGCATCTCAGTGCGCGGACTTGGAAAGCCTGGCACGCCCTGGACAATCTCCAGGACCATCGTCAGATGCGCATTCATCTGTTGGTACGTGTTCTTTTTGAAGACCTCGACAAGCAACCTGCACCTGCTGACTTCGATCAGGCTGTCGGATTTGCCCATTTTCTGACACTCGATGCCTTGATGCCCAAGTTCCTCAAAGAGTTGGAAGAGACACGCAAACGTCTGCAATCGCTGCTGCCTACGAAAAAGTCTGCGATGGATGACAAAATTCAATCTGCCATCGAACTCTGCGATAAGGATATCCAGGCAATCAGTGTTGCCATGAAATTGGCCAGCCAGACCCCTTCAACCTTAGGTTGATCAGGCCAATCTCCGAATATTTAAGCCAATCATTGACTGCATGAGTCATCAGTCGTTGGCCATTGTCAAGATTTAAATTGGGTTTGGATATGAATGGATTGCTCATTTCATATCATTGCGACAAACACAGTATTGATCCCAAACAATCAGGTTGATGCCATGATTGCAGTGTTAATATATTAATATTGATACGTTTTATTTGTCTGTTGATTTGTCTGAACCAGGCGTGAGACAATACGTTAATCCTTGTGTTTTGATACAATTTTCATTCGCCAATGATGAGCTGTTATCGACTCTATTTTGTAAATAGATGTAAAATGACAAGATACTATTTGGTAACATCATGTTGATATGATATATTTGTTGCCTTAAGCGGGGAGTATGATTGCACTGTCAATCTTTTAAATGCGTCAAAAAGTATTGAAGTGTTCGTATACAGTGAATACGACACGGCCAACACATTCAGGAGAATCGAACATGGCAAAAACTCCAGCAGCAGCAGAATTGCTCAAACTCGTCAAGAAGCTTCAGGATGAACGTGCTTCCCACGTCAAAGCAATCGAAGCAATTGATCTGACTTTCACACAACTGGGTATTGAAACCGATACTACACCGGCTGCACCATCTGCCCCGGCCAAGAAGCGCCGCGGACGTCCCGCAGGCTCCGGCAAAAAGGCAAAAGCTGCCAAGAAGACCACCAAAAAGACCACTAAGAAGAAAACCAGCAAGCGCACACGCAAGAGCTTCTCGGTTTCCGGTGATGAATCCGTCCTGGCTTTCGTTAATGCCAACCCCGGCTGCACCACCGCTCAGGTGAATGAACACTGGACGAATGAAGGCCGTGCAGGCAAAGCGGACAACGCCCTTGGCAAACTCGTCAAGGAAGGCAAAATCACCCGCAAGAACATCAAGGGTCAACGCGGCAGCACCTACAAAGCCAAGTAAGTCGCATCAAGCTGACAGACTTTAAAACCGTATTTTTTAAGTAACCTGGCAATGACTGTCGGGTTACTTTTTATATACGCATAACAAGCTGCCCAGTCGGCATTGCAACTGCTGATTTATTTGTTATAACCAGTAACAATCCGATTGGTCCTTGAGGAGTTGAGCATGTCCACACGGTCGTTGAATATCGCACTGATTGGTTCAAGTTTCATGGGGCGGACCCATTCCAATGCCTACCTGAAAGTTGCCAAGTTTTTCGACTTACCCCTGGAACCGGTGATGCACACCATCGCCGCCCGTGATGCAGAGAAAGTCGCCAAGTTTGCCAAACGTTGGGGCTGGCTAAACAATTCGACGAATTGGAAAGAAGTCTGCAGTAATCCCGAGATTGATCTGATCGACATCGGCACGCCCAATCACGTCCACAAGGAAATGGCACTCGAAGCATTATCACAGGGCAAGCATCTGGCATGCGAAAAACCGTTGGCTGGCAATCTCGATGACGCACGTGAAATGTACAAGGCTGCAAAAAAATACAGGAAGTCCAAGACGTTTGTGTGGTTCACTTACCGCCGATGTCCCGCAGTTGCCTTTGCTCAGCAACTCGTTGCTCAAGGTAAACTCGGCAAGATTTATCATGTCCGCGCTGCTTATCTCCAGGATTGGGCAGGCCCCGATGCACCACTGGTCTGGCGCTTCCGCGGTGATATCGCAGGCTCCGGTTCTCACGGCGATCTGGGGGCACACATTATCGACATGGCAAGGTTCATCACCGGCGATGAAATCTCCGAGATTGCAGGCGCGATGGAACACACCTTCATCAAGGAGCGTCCCATCCCCGAGTCCACCGGCGGCGAAATCTCCGGCAGAAATGCCAAAACCTCCAAAACCAAAATGGGTAAAAGCACCGTCGACGATGCCGTCATGTTCCTGGCACGTTTCAAGGGTGGTGCTTTGGGCAGCTTCGAAGCAACACGTCTTTCCACCGGTGACAAAAACCGCAACCGCATTGAAATCCACGGTGAAAATGGCGCGATCCGTTTTGACTTTGAACGCATGAATGAACTGCAATGGTACGACGCCACCTTGGACGGCGCTTTGCAAGGCTGGTCCACCATCAATGTCACCAGTGGTGCTGACGGACATCCCTATGCAGCAGCATGGTGGCCGACCGCACATGTTGTCGGTTATGAACACGGCTTTATCAACATGGCTTCAGATATCATCAACGTCCTAGGTGGTAAGGATGCAGTTGTGCCACTACCGGACTTTGCCGATGCGTACCAGACACAACGCGTGTTGCAGGCAGCCGTGGAATCAGCACGGAATCGTTGCCCGATCAAGATGAGTCAGATTAAATAAATGTCGTTGACATTGGGGGGCCACGATGAATCAAACTACAAGCAAACGTTACAAAACACGTTGGATCCTTGCAGTGTGCTTGTTGTTGGTACTTGTTATTTCATCTTTCAGTTTATGTGTTGAAGATTATTTTGATTTTTCAACAGGCGTTCAAATACGAAAATTCAAGGTGTTGGCTGTTGTAATTTGGTCGAACACAGACAAAACATTAGTGCCCAAATTTCAGCAGGTAATCAAGTCGTGTCCTATGAGTTTCGATGACAAGCCCGAAGTTGTGTATAAACGCCGTTACATTTTTTCGTCGAGTCGGACTGATATGGGATATGGCGATACCGTATCAAGTTTTGTCATGTATCTGCAATCCATCAATACTGCCTCAATCAATTGTCAAGACATAAAGACAATCTCACAAGCAATTGATCATGGTGATGGTTTTCTCGTTGAAGTTGATGATCAAATGATGGTATCAGTAAAGGTGTCTCAATGATCCGGTGATTTCACTTCGACACACACGGATGATCTTTGATCCAGAACCGATAGGGTTTATCCGCCCATTCCTCTGCATATTGAATACCAATACGCGATCCGCTGGCAATGTCTTTGTTGGGGATTTTGATGTTGTGATCTTCGATCCAGAGTTTTGAATCGGTGACCAGGTCAACGCCATCCTGTTCACGTGAGATGTTGAACGCCTGACAGAGTTTGGCGGGTCCTGAGCAAAGATCGCGATCTTTCTTTGCGACTTTTCGGCGGGTGTACATCTCGTCTTTACCCTCCATCGGTTCCAATGCGCGAATCAGAACCGCGACCGGTTCGTCTGCTTGTTGAGCGACAATGTTCATGCAGTGATGCATGCCATAGGTGAAGTAGACATAGAGTGTGCCACCGTCCTGCCACATGGATTCATTGCGTGGCGTACGGCGTCCACCGACGGTGTGTGCTGCTTTATCCGGGATGCCAAGGTAGGCTTCGGTTTCGACGATCATGCCTGAGAGGCGCTTGTTGCCATCCATGCGGACGAAGACTTTACCCAGTATCGCCTTGGCGAGTTTGACGACATCCTGATGATAGAAGTCGCGATTAAGCCTTGAGGGATGAATGATTGACTTCCGGGGGTGGGGGTCAGGCATAACTGTGCAGTCCAGCGAGTAACAGGTTCACACCCCAGTGGGTCCAGAGCATGACGAAAAAGCCAATCACGCTCAGCCATGCTGTGACAAGGTGTGGCTTGCGGACACCAAAGCGCAGATGGATGACGATGAGATAAATGATCCACGTGATCAACGCCCAGGTTTCCTTGGGGTCCCAACCCCACCAGCGTCCCCATGCGTGGTCCGCCCAGTAAGCACCAAGCAGGATACCAAGTCCTAATAGCCAGAAAGCCAGTTGGAGAATCACCAGATGTGCCTTGTCCAAATCGTGAAGCAGCTTCTCCGGGCCGGATGGATTGTCCATCTCACCGAGTCCTGCTGCTGCCATGCGGACGGTCGCATCGGTCTTGAAGTAGTAGACACCCAGGTAAAACAGGGCGATGAAAAAACCAAGCGCGATCAGGGCATAGGCAGCGATGACGACATTGACATGAATGTAGAGAATCCGACTGGTTGCCAGAATCCCTGAGACCTGTGCAACATCATGTGACGGGATGGCAACAGTGTTGGCAAAGAGGAGTGCAGTCGTCCCCAATGCTGCTGCAGCAGCGCCGAACATCCATTGACGCTTGGCAAACATCAGCACGATCCCCATCATGCAGGCAAACCATGCCAACGCGATAAACGATTCAAACTGGTTATGGATCGGCCAACGCCCGGAGATGATGCCACGCACTGCAAAGCCTGCGGTGTGAACTGCAAAGCCGATGAGCAGGAACGCGATTCCACTTCGGATCAGCCATTTGCGTTGCGTTCCCATGGCAATGAGCAAGAGAATCGTCGCCACACCATACGCCAGGTATCCGATGGTGAATTTGTGGGTCTGGTTGTAGAGCAACTCGGCATGACGCAGGGTTGCTGAGGGATAGGTCAAGGGGTGAATGCTGGGCAGTTTGTCAACGAGTTTGTCGATGGCAATTTGTGCTGCCTTGCTGTCCGCTTCATTCCATGCCTTGGCCAACTCCGTAAACGCCAAGCGTGCTTCAAGGACGTCGGTGTTTTCCTGCGTGGGCTCGAAGAGACTTTGCCACTTGTCACTTTTGGCAGTGGGGGATGGGCTGACAAGTAGCAGTGAGTTGGGCAGTAATTGATATCCGGCCCAGGCACTGAGGACTTGATTGCGACCCTTGAGTAAACGTAAATCCGAGGCGCTGCCGTTGAGAATCTGCTGAGCCTGCTCGGTTAGCAGCAGTGACGGTGGCAGGCGACCAAAACTCAGAAAACCATCTTCGACTTCAGCAGGTAGCAACTTAGCCAGTGAACGACGCAATTCAAGCACTTCGACATAAATCAACGGACGGTCGGCATACCATGATTTATTCAGCAGGATGTCCAGCCAGGTGAACGTTGGTGAATAATGTGTCGGATCAAAACGGTCACGATAGCGTGCTTTGCCAAACACATTGGTGATCATTTCGCGGGCATAGGTGTCGAAAATTTTCGCACGTCCCTGATCAAAAACGGCAAGTTGACTGAACGCAGATAAATCCAATTGTGCAGCAAAGTCCTGATGCTGTTGTTCTGAAATCCCGGGGGACATCATCTCAGCAGGCATCTGGCTGGTAATGGGAGAAGGGGATAATGCCGGTTGGTCCGGCAGCGTATTGCCCGCAGGTTCCTGTCGGACTTGTGCAGCTAGTGGCGGCGTATTGGCAAGCAGACACACTGTGATCACGCAGAACATCAGATATGCAACGCGTTGGCAATGAAATGTTGAACTTTCACTTTTCATGAGGTCTCCGAAAGTTCAGTGTCTTTGAGTTGCTTTTGTATTTTACGTTTGGTTCGACGTAAAAGCGCGGGCTTGATGTAAAACGCCCATGGGATGCCCAGAACGATCAAGCAGGCTCCAATGAAGATGATGTGGATACCAACGTTGTTGCCAATGCCGAGGATGACATATCGCTGCTGGAACAGGTAGCGTCCGTTTTGATCCTGTGCATCGTTTTGCGGATTGGTACTGTCACCCGGATCCCAGCCGGTTTGGCCGATCTTGATCCGGCCGGACATCATGGGATTATTCAATCGCGCGACATCGGTGTAGGTGGTGTTGTCCGGATAATGCAGCGTAATCTCCGAATAAAAGTCGCGGGGCATGTGACTGCCGGGATAGGGGATCATGGCAAAGTCCCCAAGTGTCATGCTAAACGGTAAAGGGCGTTGCTGACGACTGAAACATAAATCGATTTTGCCCAGCGTGGGGATGTCCACGGTGATGGGGCGGTTCTCGTCGTTGGCAATGCCGGGCTCGGGATAACGCATATGTGAAAGCCAGATGCGTCGCTCCCATGTTTTGCCATCCGGTAAGTCCATCGCAAGGTTGACGGGGAGTAGCGCGTTGAGATACGTGCCTTCCTCTTTGCTGATCCGTTTACTTTTGAGAACGGGGACGGGTATAAACGTCTGTCGTGCATTGGGCAGGTATCGGATGATTTGTACCCAGAGACTATGTTCTTCAAACGTGGCAACGGGGAAACGGTCATCCGTCAATGGCACCTGCATCGCTTCGCGTTCGGGCAGGCAGATCAGCAGTACAAACACCGGCTGGTCTGGATTCTGCTGGATGAGATAGAACCGGCTGATGTTGGTTTGCTGTTTGCTTGCTGATTGCTTGAGTTGATCAATCTGTTGATCGGTGAGTCCGAGCAGGTATTGGACGGTCCAGTTGTTGCCTTGCAGTGAGGCATCCATTGAAGAGTTGGCAACAAGGGTTTTACTGGTCACACTCGGGCCGTCTTTACCGGTGAGAAGTTGAACCTGTAAGGCAGGATTGGGTTCGGTCAACGGATCGTTGAGCCATGCCGTCTGGAGTTTGGCGTAAGCGAGGAATCCGGGAATGGTCACACGCAGTTGATCACCGAAGCGTTCCTTGAATCCTTTGACTTCATGAAGTTTGAGATTCAGTGCGTTGGTCTGCGGGTCATAGTCGTTATACCGCGGCAAATTCGGCAGGGGGATGCTCAGCTTCGTATCTCCAACGGTGAAGAATAGGGCAGGTGTCACTGCGTCGTAGAACGTACTCACCGGGCCCGCAAGGGGTTGGTCATCACGCCAGAGGATGGTGTCGCCTTCCTGCTTGGCTTGGCCGTAGAACATGCTGCCGATGGCAAGGATGACGATACCGGTGTGAACACTGAGAACGCCGATATTCACGAATTTAAATTCAATGCGTCGGATCGTCGCCCAGATCATGTTGAGCACGAAAAGGCCAAGGAGTAGTTGCATCGGCCACCAACTGAAGAACTCCAGTTCGGTCATCTCAAAATAACGCAATCGGTAAATGACGGTGGTGTGATAGAGATCAAACCAGTCGATGGCGATGATCAGGCGTTGTGCCATGAAAACACCCATCCCCGCGATGGCAATGCCCAGCCCGAGCATCGCCATGCCCATGAGCCATTGCCTGCGACCTGCCCGCCATGCACCCATACAGGCGATGATGAGAGGGATGAAAATCGCCAGACCGATGAGCACGGTTTGTGCGAGCATACCCAGTGGGACAGAGCCGATGATGCCGTAGCAGACGATCAGCACAAGCAGGATGACAGCAAGCGTGATACTGGAGAATGCGCGCGTGAGTTGCTTGAGCAGCCAGGGCAGCTTTTCATCACGTTGGCGGATACGTTGGTATTTCAGACTCACGAATACCGTCCTTGGTGCGTGTGGACATCAGTCTGTACATGGTAACCGATGTTGGATGAGAGCAACCTTGTTTTGGATCAAGGTTTTCTCAAAACCGCATGCGATTCAGCGGGGATTCGTGTGATCGGGATGATGGATGGAAATCGAACGTTTCATGGAGCGCTAAACCGCAAGCGGTTTATGTGGTGGTCGAAAAATGTCAGTCGGATTTTTTTTTCATCTCACGGACATTGCGCAGCGATGCCAACTCCGGCAGGTCTTTTTCGAGTTTGGGTGTGCCGATGCGTTGGGAGAGATAGATGCCCGAGTGTCCGCTGAAGAGATACGCGATGAAGCAACCTGCTGCGAGATAGACCACGTGTTGCGGGCCGAAGAGTTCGATGCCCATGATGGTGCATGCCAAAGGCGTATTGGTTGCCCCTGCAAAGACGGCGACGAAGCCGATAGCAGCAAACAAATCCACCGGCGCGCCCAGCACCCATGCACAGGTGTTGCCCAATGCCGCACCGATGAAGAACAACGGCGTGACTTCGCCACCCTTGAAACCAGCACCCAATGTGACTGCTGTGAATAACAGTTTCCACCACCAACTCAGTGGTGTTGCGCCGCCATCGGTAAAGCAACTGACAATGCTCACGCCACCATCGGGATTGGTGACACCTAAGCCCAGATAGTCACGTGTGCCCAGCAGGTAGACCATGCCGATGACGAGAAAGCCGCCGATGAAGGGGCGGATCATGGGGACTTTGATGAACTTTTTGAAGAGCTTGCCGATGCCGTGGGTGAGTTCTGCAAAGAACATGCTTGCCAGCCCGAAGGCCACGCCAGCGATCATGACCTTCAGAAGCAGCAGCCAGTCCAGATGCGCGATCAGGCCGACCGGGTCGACCGCGTGCATGCTGGGGACGAAATAGAACTGGTGATGAATTCCCCATGCCTGACAGGCCCAGTCACTCACAACGCTGGCAATCAAACTGGGGATGAGGGCTTCGTAGCTCATGCGACCGATCGCCAGGACTTCCAGGGCGAAGACAGCCCCGGTGAGTGGTGTACCGAAGACACCGCCGAAACCTGCCGCGACGCCGCAGATGAGCATGGTGCGGACATCCGGTTGATTCAGCCAACTCAGGAAGGGCGAACGTGTCATGGCTGAGGCGATGGCGCCCCCCATTTGGATCGCTGTGCCTTCACGTCCCGCCGAGCCCCCGAATAGGTGGGTTGCCACCGTACCGATGAGCACCAGCGGCGCCATGCGTGCCGGCACGCCGCCGCCTGCTTCGTGGATCTCATCCATGACCAGGTTGTTGCCAGCTTCGACGGTTTTTCCCAACCATTGATACATCGCCCCGATGGCAAGGCCACCAATTGGTAGGAGAAACAGCAGCCACGGGTTGTCATGCCGCGTGTCCGTCGCCTCATGCAGTGACCACAAAAACAAGGCGCATGCCGAGCCGACAAGTAACCCAACGAACCCAGCAAGCAGGGACCATTTGAGCACGTACTTGCCCAGCGACATGTGATCTTTGACGTTTAAGCGAATCAAAAACAAATCTCCAATATCTCACCAATTTAGTCATTGGCTCGTTTGATTGCCAATGAGATGAAACAAGGTGCGTTCAGTTGTTGCAAATCGGTTTAGGGGAGGTCGAAATTGCATGTATTGTGTTTGTCTTGATGCAATGTTGCTGCGTCCGTTGGTTTGGTGCAGGTTGCGTGACTAATTGTGAAGCAATATCGGTATTCCTTATCTGATGATCTGCGGTAAAATGTAGCAGCCCGTCATTTGCATGTCGTTTTTTCTTGCATGCAATTTAATTTAAACGATACTCAAAATAACAAGATGCTGTCTAAAGCAAGCTCCACTCATGTGGCGTCTGCGTGATTCAAGGGGAAAACGAAAAACCCTATAAAACAAGTAAAAAAGACCTGTTTTTCTTTATATGAAATTTTCATTATTAGTTTGGAAAAACAGGGGATATCAACTGGAATCGTACCTTGTGGTTGATATCATGACTTCCCTTAAGCAAAAATTTTGACTGACGTGTCAACCTTATTTCCCGCTTAGAGCAAGGAGCTCATGTTCATGGCTGCCTCAACCAACACAGAGGTTCCCCAGTCCAACAAACCGACTGAGGAATTGGCATCGGCTGTCATCCGTTTCGCTGGCGACTCCGGCGACGGTATGCAGTTGGCAGGGACGCAATTCACCGATACCTCCGCGATTTTCGGTAACGATGTGGCGACGCTTCCCGACTTCCCCGCTGAAATTCGCGCGCCTGCAGGCACGGTCGCGGGTGTCTCGGGTTTCCAGATCAACTTTGCAGCGTCCGACATTCACACCCCCGGTGACGAAGTCAATGCACTGATCGCCATGAACCCGGCTGCTTTCAAAGCTCATATTGATGACGTTCAGCAGGGTGGCATCATTGTGGTCAACGAAGATGAATTCACCAAGATCAATCTTCGCAAAGCCGGCTATCCCGAAGGCTACAATCCGCTGGATGATGAAAAGTACGACAACAAGTACCGCATCACCAAGGTGCCCATCACTCGCCTGAACGAAGAAACACTGGCTGATACCGGCATGTCCGCCAAGGACATTGGTCGCTGTAAGAACATGTTTGCCCTGGGTCTGATCTACTGGCTGTATCAGCGTCCCATCGACACGACCGTCAGTTACCTCGAAGACTACTTCGGAAAGAAGAAGAAACTTCCCGCTGTCGCCGAAGCCAACGTCAAAACCCTCAAGGCCGGTTACTTCTTCGGTGAGACCACCGAAATGTTCCCCGTGCGGTTCCATGTTGCCCGTGCACCGGTTGCTCCGGGTAAGTACCGCAAGATTGGTGGTAACGAAGCCACAGCCATGGGCCTTGCCACCGCTGCCCAACTTGCTTCCAAGACCCTGGTCTACTGCTCGTATCCGATTACCCCGGCATCCGACGTGCTTCACAGCCTTGCTGCCATGCGTAACTTCGGCGTCAAGACGTTCCAGGCTGAAGACGAAATCGCAGCCATGTGTGCTGCCATCGGTGTTTCGTTTGCAGGTCAACTCGGTGTCACCGGTACTTCCGGCCCCGGTTTGGCGCTCAAGTCCGAAGCATTGAACCTTGCCCTGATGATGGAACTGCCCGTGGTCATCATCAACGTCCAACGTGGTGGTCCTTCAACCGGCCTGCCCACCAAGACCGAACAGTCCGACCTGCTTCAAGCGCTTTACGGTCGTAACGGTGACAGCCCCGCGGTCGTCATTGCTGCTCAATCGCCTGGTGACTGTTTCAACACCGCCATCGAAGCTTCACGCCTTGCCATCAAGTATATGACCCCGGTGATCATGCTCACCGACGGTTACATCGGCAACGGTGCTGAGCCTTGGCGTATTCCCAATGTCGAAGATCTTGAGCCCATCGAAATCAGCCACCCGGTGTTCGATGAAAAGGTCGAATGGCATCCTTACCAGCGTGATGAAAATCTTTCGCGTCCATGGGCCATCCCCGGCACCAAAGGCCTCCAGCACCGCATCGGTGGACTGGAAAAAGCACACATCACCGGTAACGTCAGCTACGACTTTGAAAACCATCAGTTCATGACCGACCTGCGTCGCATGAAGGTGGAAAAGGTCGCTGACTCCATTCCTGATCTTGAAGTTCACGGCGAAGCGTCCGGCGACCTGCTGCTCGTGGGCTGGGGCGGTACCTACGGTTCCATCCTCACCGCAACGGATCGTGCTCAGGCGGCTGGCAAGAAGGTTTCCTGCATCCACCTGCGTCACCTCAATCCGATGCCCAAGAATCTCAAGTCCATTCTTGGCAACTTCAAGCAGATTCTGGTACCCGAACTTAACACCGGTCAACTCCGCATGATTCTGCGTGGCAAGTTCCTTGTCGATGCTCGTGGTCTGAACAAGATCGCAGGCAAGCCGTTCCTCGTCGAAGAAATCGAAGACGCCATCAAGATCGTTCTTAATGGTGAACTCGGTGATCGCGAATATCTCACGCCGCGTCTGCACAAGGTGGATATCAACGATCAGGATATCGATCTTGCCAAGTTTGGAATTAATGCCGTTCGCCTGTAAACCGCAAACCGCCTTGGGTGTACATGACTGTGACACCCGTTAAATGCAGAGGAATCCTCTCATGCCCGAAAAAGAACTCAACGTACTTAAACCCAAAGATTTCGCATCCGACCAGGACGTCCGCTGGTGTCCTGGTTGTGGTGACTACGCCATTCTTAACCAGGTCCGCCGCATCTGCGCCAAGATCGGTCAGACCCGTGAAAACTCTGTCTTCATCTCCGGCATCGGTTGCTCCAGCCGTTTCCCGTACTACATGGAAACCTACGGCATGCACTCGATCCACGGACGCGCCCCGGCCTTTGCCTCCGGCGTGAAACTGGCCAACCCCGGCCTTGACGTCTGGCAGGTCACCGGTGACGGCGATGGCCTGTCCATCGGTGGTAATCACCTGTTGCATGTGCTGCGTCGTAACTTCAACATCAAGATCATGCTCTTTAACAACCGTATCTACGGTCTGACCAAGGGCCAGTATTCCCCGACATCCGAAGAAGGCAAGAAGACCAAGTCTTCACCGATGGGTGCCATCGACATGCCGCTCTCACCTTTGAGTGTCGCGTTGGCTGCCGAAGCCAGCTTCGTCGCTCGTGCCGTGGACGTGGATAAGGATCTTGGCGAAGTTCTGGAACGTGCTGCCAAGCATGAAGGTTCGGCGTTTGTCGAAATCTATCAGGACTGCAACGTCTTCAACCATCATGCCTTCAAGTATGCCACCGACAAAGACTCCAAGGAAGATCACATTCTCCGTCTGGAACATGGCAAGCCCATGATCTTCGGCAAGGATCGTGACAAAGGCATCTGGCTCGACGGCAACCGTAAGCCTCGCGTCGTGGAATTGGGTAAAGGTATCCAGGCTGACGACCTGCTTTTCCATGATGAACATGACGAGTCGCTCTCGTTCCTGCTCTCACGTATGACTTACCCCGAGTTCCCCGAACCCATGGGTGTGTTCTACCAGATCGAAGACGAATGCTACGAAAACCTGCTGCAGAAGCAGGTCGACGATGCCATCGAAGCCAAGGGAAAACCTGACCTTCAGGCACTCTTTAACTCCGGTGATATCTTCGAAGTCAAATAAGTCTTTGATCCAAGCAATCAAAATAAAAACCGCGTGAGTATCCAACGATCTCACGCGGTTTTTTTATTGTTCATTCACACAGTTGTTTTCAAGCAACCCAACATTTATCCAAAGTGATGAAATCCCCCTTGATTCTTCAGCCTGAAACTTAAGCCCTGGGGTTTCAACCCCAGGGATGTTGCGTCATAACACACGCTGTGATCACATGGATCAAAAATCCATCACTCACTTCCTCTCACTGCAATACTGCACATCCACCATCCAATGCCGATTCTCATCCGCCACGATGAACGCAAACTCATGGGGCACGCGTGTAGGGCAGACCAACTGCACCGTCACGCGATGCCAACCTGCTTTTGCATTTTCAATCACCGGCGCCTTGACACTGCAGCGATGGATTGCCGGATTAAAACGCTTGCCATGTGTCTGTTCATAAATCAGTTCACCATCCACCCACAGCTTCACACCGCCTTCCCAGACCGGCAGGATCCGGAAGCTTCGATCTTCAGGCAGTTGGACTTGCGTCTGTAAAACCAACGTGTTCGGATGGGTATTCGGCCAAATCGCAGGCAAGTTGAAAAACGCACCGTCAGCAAAAACATGCTCCGATGCATCAGTCAGATCGGGCTCAACTTCAAGCAGTGAATTCGTCGGCATCGCCTTGAATTTCACCGGAATCTGGTAGGGGGACTTAATCGGCTCAATCACCGGCAAGTGAAACGGCTTTTCAATCGTTGGCAGATCGGTCATGCCATCAGTCTGCTCGGCCAATTTCATCACGCGATCCGTCAATTCGTAAACGTCCTTGGGCGCATCAAAACCAAACACTCCTTTACTCGTCACCACGTTGGTGGCAATGTCCACCTTGGCGTTGGCAAAGATGTACTCCGCACCCTGGATAATGCCAATGATCGAACCCGCAGTCGCAGCCGTACAGTCCACGTCATAGCCACAGGATGATGCGTCGAGAATACACTTGAGAAAATCACCACCACCGTAAAGCAAACCAGCAATGGTAAAGGCAATATTCTGCACACAATCGGTAAAGTTGTGATGGTGGAAGTCGGCCAGAATTTTCTCGCGGGTTTCACGTAATGATTTGCCCTCTGCATGCAGTTGCACGGTCAGTTGCACCGCACGCTTCATCACACTGTGATCCGGTATGAACGCTAAACCCTGGTCGATGATCTTGTGCAGGTTCGATTCCTCAAAGGCAATGGATTCCATGCAGGCAAAGAGCACCTCACCCCAAACTGATTCGTCCCAGTGATCAACCTGGGCATCGAGATACGCGTAGTAACCCGCGACTTCAGGTCGGCCGGGGAAAATGCAGCCCCAGATTTCACTGCGAATTGGTGAACCCATGCCGTTGGTAAACCAGTTATTGAAGATGCCGGTAGCAGGGGGCTTGAGTCCCATCTTCAGGTTCGCCATCGCAACGCCGTATTCATCAAATGGAAACTTGACGTGATTAAGCCATGCATCGCCCATGTCATCGGCTGTGATCCGAAGACCACGTTGTTCGAGTTGATGCAGCCAGACCAGTTGAAGGTCCAGATCGTCATTGTCGATGTTGACCTTGGGATATTCGTAAGGCAAATCTAGGAAGTTGGTATTGCCTTCCAAAGGTCCGCCGATGGTCCCGCCAATAGATTTTCCAATCCAGCAGCCAAGCATTTTGTCTTTGTAATCCGCGCGAAGTGTCATGATGTTCAGTCCTGTTTATGTGTGTGTGGAATTAAACTGGAAACGATTCCAGTATTGTGATGTTTGTTTTAGAAGTCAAGTGATATTGGTGCAAAAATATGAATGTTTTATCTGTTAATCATGTTGACATACTTAGGAGGTAAGCTTTCCATTTACGCGCATCGTAAAGATGTTTATAATTTGTTGATGCCCAGAACCAAGCAGACAACCAAGACTGGGATTATTGCCATCGCCAAGGTTGCGGGTGTTGCACCTTCGACAGTATCACGTTTTTTTAATAACGGGCAGGTGTCCGCCAAGACACGGGCCAAGATTGAAAAAGCAGTGGAAAAGACCGGCTATCGACCTGATGCCCGAGCAGCGTCACTGCGCCGTGGCTCGACGAATCGGATTGGGGTGATCCTGCCTGACGCCGGGAATCCGGCATACAGCATTGCGATGCGCGTGTTTCACGACCAGCTTCGAGAGCATGGTTATTCGATGGTGCTTGGCTGCACCTATGGTTCGGTTGAGGAAGAACACAAGCTTCTGCAATTCATGCAGCAGGATCATGTGGATGGGATCATTCTTTACACCTGTGAAGGGCCACAGGACAAAATCAGCCATCAAATGCTCAAGCAACTTTTGGATCAGAAGATACCGATTGTCTATGTGGGGAAACAGAACACGCTCTTGCCGACCGACAATCTGAGTGTTGACAATAAACTTGGTATCGAAAAAGCGGTGCGTTATCTCAAACGAATCGGCCGAAAGCACATTGCCTTTCTCTCTGGTGATACTTCAAACTGGGCGTATCAGCAGCGCGTTGAAAGTTTCAAGCGTGCCATCAAATCGCTCAAACTCAAAACATCCCCTAAGTCCATTCTTGCGCATGGGCAATCGACTGTCGAGACCGGCAGCGCTTTGTTCCCCAAACTCATGGAACAAGCTCCCCGGACGGATGCAATCATTTGTTCCAATGACACGATGGCCATCGGGGCGATGTATGCTGCTCAGCAGTTAGGGATGAAGGTGCCAGAGGATTTGGCGGTGATTGGGTTTGATGACATTCAAATGGCCAGTTTGGTGCGACCACAACTCACGACAATACGTCAGCCAATATTGGATATTGCTCAACAAACCTGCCAGTTCCTGTTAAGCCGGTTGTCGGGTGATATGGCATCCATGGCCCTGCAAAGTTTGCTTCTGGAGCCGGAACTGGTGGTTCGCGAAAGTGCGTAAATCTTTTGCCAGATTTTATTTGCCAATCGACTTGCCAAGCTCTGAACAATCCGTATAATGATTCGTCTAATTGGTGATTGCCACCAAACAAGGGCACCCATAGCTCAATTGGATAGAGCGGCGGTCTACGGAACCGCAGGTTTCAGGTTCGAATCCTGATGGGTGTATTAATTAAAAAAACTCCGACACAGAGTCCAGGCTGATCGGGGTTTTTTTATGCGCCGATTTAGTGTCATGGGCCTGTTATCGGTTGTCCTGTCGGTATTGGCCGGGGGCTTTGCCGGTGACTTGCTTGAATCGCCGGGAGAATTGCTGGACATCTGCAAAACCACAAATCGCTGGCAAGGCTTTAAGGGGTAGCTGAGAGTTAAGCAGCAGGTCACAGGCATGTTCTATGCGTAGTTCAGTCAACGCCTGGTAAATCGTCATGTCATAGTGTTCGCGATAAACATGCCGCAGGTAATCGAGGCTGATATCCAGGGCGTCAGAGACTTGTTGAAGTTGCTGAATTTCCCGCCAATGGGTCCGCAGATAGCCATGTGCAGCATCCGCCATTTCCTGTCGGCGCGAGGTGGGTTGGTTGCGTGGTTCAAACCGTTGTCCCAATCTCAGTATCTCCAGGAGAGCAGCGGTTAATCGGTGATCTGCAATTTGCTGTTCCTGTGCATTTTGAGGCTTGGGTAATGTGGACAGCGCAACCAGTTCCGCAGCCGGATAATGGTCTGGAAGTATGGGGTAGGAACAGGCGTAGTTGATTCGTCGTGTGAGTTGACGTTGAGCGGTAAAGAGAATGCAGCAGTCAATGCCTTCGGTCTCCTGAGTTTGTCGGTGAAATTCTCCTACAGGGGTGATTTGAATTTCTGAATCACAGAAAGACACGTTACCAAACTGCTCCGTCTGAACAAGACCACAACCAGATTGGTGGTAAACCAGTTCCATGGCATGGTGGTTGTGACGCCCCCCGACACCACATGGAACCTGTGCTTGCCAACCAAAAGTAAATTGAGCCAAATTTGCCATTGAAAGAAGATCGGTCTGATAAGTTTAATCTCGTTAATATGCTTTTATTTTAGTCATATGTGGACTGATTGGGTAATAAAAAAATGAGAACAAGCCGGAATGGATAAAAAATGAGCCGTTCTGGCCATGGATTGTTATTGCATGTCACTGCTATCCTTCTTGCATCACAAACGATCATGAAAGGATGAATGATGACGCGTGCGCTTCGTTACGCTGCTCCACGGCAAGCCAGTATTGTTTCAACTGACCAACCCAAGGCTCAAGGCAAAACCAGTATCGCCAGGACGCTGTTGACTTCGATCAGTGCGGGGACAGAGATGGGGTTTTACCGTGGGACCGCACCGCAGTTAAACAGTGTCAGTGACGCGAATACCTTGTTCTTTGAAAAGGAAAATGCAATCACCTATCCCATGCAATCCGATGAGCCTGGTGTCTGGTGGATGGGATACTCCGCAGTCGGTGAGATTGTTGAACTTGGCCCGGAGGAGACCGAACTGAAAGTCGGGGACAAGGTCTGGTGTCAGACGGGGCATAAGACGTTCATGGCATCGGACAATTTTTTGAAACTGCCCGATGACGTGGATGTTGAAAACGCGACTTTTCTGGCTTTGCTGAATATCACCTTCAACGGCATGCTTGATGCTGGAGTGAAGCTGCTTGATGAGGTGGTGATCCTTGGGATGGGGACGTTGGGGCAGATGCTGCTTCAGATGTGTAAGCACAGCGGGGCTAATGTCATCGCGGTGGACTACCTGGATTCACGCCTGGCGTTGGCTGCCAAGTTTGGAGCGGATATTACGTTTAACCCTCAAAAACAAGGTGATTTGGGGCAGTTCGCGCAACAGCACACCAACGGTCACGGGGCCGACGTCGTCATCGAAGTGTCTGGCAATGTCAAAGCACTCAATGATGCCATCCGATGTGCATCGATTGATGGAACCGTTACGGTGCTGTCATTCTATCAGGGGGGGGCGGACTCCCTGATGCTCGGTCGTGAGTTTCACCTTAAGCGTATTCGTCTGCGTTCATCACAGATTAATCATATCGATCCTGCGATCGCGAATTTGTATGACAACGCACGTCGTGAGGCCCAGGCACTCAAACTTTTAAGTAAGCTTGATCTCAAGCCATTGATCACGCATCGTGTTGCTTTTGATGACTTGCCGGATGCCCTGGCCATGATTGATCAAAACCCCTCACAATGTCAGTCGGTGGTGGTGACCTACTGAATCAAGCAAAATCGGTTATGTTGTTGGTGGTTTATTTCAAATAATCTCAAACCCAATGGATAGACAAATGAGTTCATTACGCATCGGATTTCTCGGGACCGGCTATATTGCTTCGACCCATGCCAAGTCGTTGGCTAAGTTGGATAACATCACAATCACAGCCTTGTGCAATCATCACATCGAAAAAGCCCAGGCTTTCAGTGAAAAGTTCTGTGATGGCAAAGCAACGTGCTATGACGATTTTGACAAGATGCTTGATCAGGAAGAACTGGATGTACTTTATGTCTGCCTTCCTCCCGGTGCCCATGACGGGCAGGTGGAAAAGGCTGCAGCCAAGGGCATTCACCTGTGTCTGGAAAAGCCGATTGCACTTACTGTGGAGCGGGCTCAGAGCATGTTTGATGCGGTGAAACAGGCTGGGGTGAAATGTCAGATCGGTCATCACATGCGGCATACCGCTCCTGCGATCAAACTCAAACAGATGCTTGAGGATGGCAGTGCCGGTAAACCGTTGATGTTCCAGGGACGCTTTTTTATCAACTGTCTGTTCCCCAAGTGGTGGCGTGATCCCAACGGCGGTGGTGGGCAACTCATCGAACAATCCATCCACATTTACGACATGGCACGCTATTTCATGGGGGAGGGGCAAACCGTCTTCGCACAGGCAGATAATCTCAACCATCAGCATTATGACGATTACAAGGTCGATGACGTCAGCGCTGCTGTGATCCGTTTTGCCAACGGCTCGGTGGCCAGTATCTGTGCATCCAATGTCGCTGAGCCCAAGGGGGGTGAGATTGATTTCACCATGATGTGTGAAAAAGTCTATGTCGCATTTGAAACGATTGACAAGGCGACTTTCGTTTATCACGACGGTAAACCCAGCGAAGAGATCGAGGGGGATGTCCGTAAAGAAATCATCTCGTCTGAACATAACTGCTACGACGAACTCAACCGTAACTTCATCGCTGCGATCACCGACGGGGAAGCGTTGCGGTCAGGCATTGAAGACGGCCTTGAGAGTCTGCGGATGGTCCTGGCTTGTGCCCAGTCAAGTCAGACGAATCAACCGCAACAACTCTGAGATGTGAGAGCATATTGCAGGATCGTCAAAACAGACGGTTAAAACCTATTCTCAAAACCTTTGCCACTCGCTATGCTGTGAGTGGCATTTTTATTATCCCATTCCCGTCGATAAAGGAGACTGTTTTGAGCCAGGAAAAAGAGCAAAAGGCGGCACAAACACTGGGCAAAGGCTTACTGATTATCATCTGGATCACGTCCATTTTCATGGTCATGATCATGAACGATATCAAAGCCAATCTTGAGCAGATCAACAACAAACTCCAAAGCGTGGTCCGCAGCAACTATGCCAACAATCCTGCACGGATGCAGATCATTGATGCCAAGGATGGGAAGACCATCGTTTACACCATCCAGCAGATTCCTGATCCGGAAGATGAAGAAATGATGGCTGACGCGATGGGTAAGTCGGACGACGAAGCATCGCCCCAAGCGGCTGATTCAGAGTAATCCCCGACCATGTGACTACAGCAGTTCAACGAATTAATCTCCAACTTCTGTCACTCCCGCGCCACCGAAAGACGGGAGTCCAGTGAAATTTGTCATTTTCAACTGCATGCCACTGGATTCCCGCCTTTCGGGGACGTGGGAATGACGAAATCCAAGATGGCATGGAGATTAATGACTGGAACTGCTCTAGCAAAAAAACGCGGGACATGGTGCTTGCCATCTCCCGCGTTTTTTTATTTCAGTTTGAAAGACTGGTCAAGCCAGTTTTTTGACGGCTTTTGTCCCTTCCTTGGTGGTTTGGACATCATAGCCAGCTTCGGTCATCTGCTTACGGAGTTCATCGGCTGCGCCATAGTCTTTGTTGGCACGGGCATCGTCGAGCGCTCTGCACATCGCTTCGATGTCCAGTTCGCTGGCACCGGACTGATCTTCCAGATCCAGCAAACCCAGCACGCGATCGACTTGCTGACAGGCTGCCCAGGTGAGAGCAGCATCGTCTTTACAGTCATTGATCCATGCAAAGAGTTCACCCAATGCGCCACTGATATTCAGGTCATCTGCCAGGGCTTCGGTGAAGGCTGCGAGCATGGGGTGCGTCAGGTCAATCTCAGCAGGTTGGTCGTCACACTGTGCTTTGGCTTTAAGGGCAAAGTCGGTGAAACGTTTGACGGCTGATGCCGCATCGGACAAGCTCGAAGCGGTAAAATTGAGATTGCTTCGGTAGTGACTTCGCATCAGTTCAAACCGCAGGACAGCAGGATGCACACTGCGGCCGGTGACACGACCTTCAAACACATCACGGGCGGTGTAAAAGCTGCCCTTGCTCTTGGACATTTTCTGCCCATCAACCAGCAGGAATCGGGCGTGCATCCAGAACTTGGCAAAGCTGTTTTTGCCTGACGCACCACGGGATTGAGCGATCTCACATTCATGATGGGGGAAGGTGAGGTCTTCACCACCGGTGTGGATATCAATGACATCGCTACCCAGTAGTGACTGGGCCATGCATGAGCATTCGATATGCCAACCCGGATACCCTTTACCCCACGGCGAGTCCCATTTCATGATGTGTTTTTCGTCAGGCTTCCAGAGCAGGAAGTCACCGGGGTGACGCTTGCCTGCCAGCGTTTGGTCGTCAACGCGACCACCTGCACCACCGCGGAGTTTGTCGAGTGTGTTGCCACTGAGTTTACCGTAGTCGGGGAAGCTTTCGACGCTGAAGTAGACGACGCCTTCATCGGTTTGGTAGGCATGTCCATTTTCAAGCAACTTGCCAATCATGTCCTGCATGATGTCGATGCAGTTGGTGGCATGGGGCATGGCGTCGGGATATTCATGGGCAACTTTCATCCCCAGCGCTTTGGCATCGGACAGGAAGGCCTGTGTGTAATAGTTGGCAATCTGGTAGGGATCGTCAGGATTGGTGACCGCGCCCTCGGGAACCTTGCCGGACTTCTTATCTTCTTTGACGCGACGGGCCGCCAGTTCCATTTTGTCTTCACCGCCACCGTCCGCCAGATCGTCTTCGGTCATGTGTCCGACGTCGGTGATGTTCATGACATGTTTGACGTTGTAGCCTGCCAATTCCAGGAATCGGCGGAGCACGTCAGCGAAGATGAAGGTCCGGAAATTGCCGATGTGGGCAAAGTCATACACTGTCGGGCCACAGGAGTACATCCGCACCAGCGGTGCATCGACGGGTTGGAAACTTTCGGACTGGTTGGTCAGCGTATTGTGAAATCGAATATTCAAGGCCATGTTCGTTGCATCCTGCTACACAAGGTTGGTATCAATTCGGTATGATGTTGCGTATGTTACACGAGAATAACGAGTTTAACTTGGACCTGCCTCAAAGACCACGCCGTCGGCGCCGAACACCTGCGATGCGCGAGTTGGTTCGTGAGACACGATTGACTGCTCAGCAACTGATTTACCCGCTGTTTGTGCATGATGGTGTCGATGAACCCATTGATGCGATGCCCGGGTGTAATCGCTGGTCACTTGACGGACTTTGTGACGAAGTTGGCCGTGCTGCAGCTTTGGGGATTGGCGCGGTCGTGCTTTTTCCAAAGGTCGATGACAAGTATAAATCCTCCACTGCGGACGAAGCCTATAATCCCGTGGGACTGATCCCACAGGCCGTTACCCGCATCAAGCTCGAATATCCCGACGTATTGGTCATCACCGACGTGGCATTGGATCCGTATTCCAGTGATGGCCATGATGGTATTGTCGATGACAACGGGGAAATTCTCAACGACGAAACCGTGCAGGTCCTTTGTAAGCAGGCTCTGATGCACGCTCAAGCTGGTGCAGACATTGTCGCGCCCAGTGACATGATGGACGGTCGCGTCGCTGCCATTCGCCAGACACTCGATGCCAACGGCTATGAGAGTGTCAGCATCATGTCGTACTCCGCCAAGTATGCATCCGCGTTTTACGGTCCTTTCCGTGGTGCCCTGGACTCCGCCCCCAAGTCCAACGGCCAAGGCGGTAAAAAAATTCCCAGCGATAAACTCACCTATCAAATGGACCCCGCCAATGCCCGCGAAGCCATCACCGAGACGTTACTCGATGAAGCCGAAGGTGCGGACATTGTCATGGTCAAACCTGCAGGACCATACCTGGACATCATCCAGCGGATCACGCAGGTGACGACGTTACCCATCGCAGCGTATCAGGTCAGTGGTGAGTATCTGATGATCAAGGCTGCAAGCGAAAGTGGTTGGGTGGACGAGAAGAAAATCGTCATTGAAAGTCTGACCGCCATCGCCCGCGCCGGTGCGGATATGATTTTGACCTACTACGCCCCCCAAGCCGCCCAGTGGTTGGCCGAAAAATAAACCCAAACAACTGGCATTGAGTTACAGATTATAATCAATGTCTGTCTTGAACTCTGTGTCTCTGTGATAAAAGCCACTTGGATACGTATCAAACAGAAAGCGCACCTCATGCAACGCACCGAAGACGGGATGATTGTCATCTCCTGTGATTTTACCGGCGAGGATTGGGACGAAGTCCAGCCGATGATCGAAGGCCACCAAGGCTCGATCATCAGTCTCAAGGCCTTGGATCTTGCCATCGACCATGCGTCAGAGCAGACTGAAAAATTCACATGCACGATGTGTCTCCGACATTTTGCTGCTGGTGAACGTGCCTGGAAACCCGATCCGCTGCCCGCCAATGCCAATCCTAAAGCCGTGATCTGTTGGGACTGTATCCGTCAGGCAGACCGATCTTTTGCCCGCGATGAGGACACGGATTGGGACCGCAAGATCGCACCGGATGACCGTTGGTCATAGATCAGATGAACACAGATTGCATCGCTGACTAGCAATAACAACAGTCTCTGACGGTTGTAGTGTTTGTATCAAATCGCATCGCCAATGCTTATCCAAAGTACATCAATTGCAACGGACTGATAACCGATAAAATCGGTGATGCGAATGGCAATCTCGTTTAAACAGATGCTTTTGGGTCTTGTCCAGCACATGCCTTCCCCGTTGCTCCGGGCAGCCTATCGCATGCCGTTTGTTGCTCGCATGGGTTCGCGCCTACTCAAGTCCGCTGCTGCCACAGGTGAATCGCAGATCGTCACCATTCGTCAGGGACCGCTTACTGGGATGAAGCTGCAGGTCGATGCCAACACACCGCATTATTATTGGCTCAAAGGTCACGATGAACCGGCTATGCTCGATGTGATGAAAGAGCATGTTCAGCCTGGCAGTTGTGTCATCGACGTTGGTTCGCATATCGGCATTGAAACCCTGATGCTCTGCCAATGGGTTGGCGAGCAAGGCAAGGTCATCAGTGTCGAGCCGGACCCGGTAAACTTTCAGGCACTCCAGACCAATATCCAGATCAACCATATCACCAATGCACAACTGCAACCCATTGCTTTGTCCGAGCAAACGGGCAAGTTGCATTTCATTCAAGGCCAAGGTGTTCTTTGCCGACTGGTTGATGATCCCAATGATCCGACCATCGACCCCCAACAGTTAATCACCGTCGATGTTCGGACGTTGGATGAACTCTATGCTGACGGCAAAACGGAGATCGACTTTTTGAAAATTGATGTGGAAGACTACGAAGTCCAGGTCCTCAATGGGGCGACCCGGTTTCTTGCTCAACAGCATCCGGCTTTGATTGTCGAACTGCACAGTTACCAATCCGCAGTTGGCTGTGCAAAGGTGCTCGAAGAGGCTGGATACGACATCAAACTTGTCGATACACCACAGTCTGATTTGATGGACTATCTCTCAACACAACCACAGGCTCATTTTGATCAGGGCTTTGAGCGATGCCACTTGCTGGCAACTTACTCAGAAATGACATCTCACGAACAGGGGGAGACATGAGTGATCAAACACATTTACCCCTGATTTCCGTGGTGATTCCGACCTACAAACGCCGAGACTATCTTGCTACGGCGATTGATTCGGTACGTGCCCAGAGCTTTGAAAATTGGGAACTGATTGTCAGCGATGACGAAAAAACCGAAGGGCAAACATGGGCCTACCTGCAGGAATTATCGCTGGTCGATTCTCGTATCCGACCCACGCGCAACATCGATGGGCAGGGGCAATCCGCCAACACCAATCATGGCATGGCTCAGGCCAAAGGCCAATGGATCAAGCTCCTGCATGACGATGACTGGTTGGCAGTCAACTGTCTGTCACAGATGGTTGATGCAGTCCGTCATGCAGATGAGAAAGTCACTCTCATCACCACTGGCAGTTGTGATGATCACGAATCGGATTTAGCGCAGCAGTGTCCGCCAACCGCACCTGCAGGTAAGATCACCCGGTATCACGGCAAGCAGGCTCTCTACGGCATGTACATGCAGCATGATGTCGGTGGCTGTGTTCCCAGTGCGATGATGTTTCGTCAGTCTGCCTTTGAGCAGGGGATCGGATTTGAAAAACAGGATGTCCTGCCGACCGCGGTGGATAGCTGGTTTAAAGCGAGATTACTCAACCACGGTGACATGATTCATATAGACCAACCTTTGATGATCAAGTGTGAGGAAGATGCCATGAGCGTGACGAACACACTGGATCGGCGTGATCTGGATCGCGAGTATGAAGTCATTCGTGAGTTGATGCTGCCCATGATTGACCCGACATACAACCCGCCATCCCTTCGTGCAGTACAGGGGCAGGTTCGATTGATCCGTGCGATGCATCGTCTGGCTACCCGTAAACCTCTCGAAGCTATCAGCATGGCGGTACGTGTCTGGAATCCATTGGCATGGTTGCTGGCGACCCAATGGGCGATCCGTAAGGTACGCCCCAATTGCTGTCAGGTCGTCAAACCGATTGTCTGATGTTGACTGCAATGCAATCTGCAATGAATCCCCGCTTTTGTTACACTCTATTCATGGCTGGATTATTCGACGGAACATCATTGGAACGCCCCGTAACCTGTGAAGTCTGCAACAAGGCTTTGACGGAATGCACCTGTCCACGCGACGCGGATGGCAATGTCTGCTTGCCCAAGAACCAACAGGTTCGAGTCCATCGCGAGAAGCGTAAAGGCAAGTGGAACACGGTCATCACCGGCCTGGACCCCAAGGCCAATGATCTCAAAGCCATACTCAAGCAGCTTAAAAATACCTGTTCCGCAGGCGGCGCGATCAAGGATGATCACCTTGAAATTCAGGGTGATCACCGTGATCGGCTCGTGAGAATGTTTGCTGATCAGGGCTACAAGGTCAAAGCTGCAGGCGGTTGATCATCACTTTTTGATTTAATTGATTCAAATTATCCATCATGGTTTATAATGATCGGATGTCACCTGTTGATCCGACATCCAAAGCCAAACCGACGCTGGTGGATTACATCACGCAGCAGGTACAGGTTCGCACCATTGGTGGCTCCATGCAGAAACATGAGCAGGGCTACACCATGGAAAAGCGCGTGGTACCGGATTACAATCTGCTGTTTGTTACGCGCGGGCGTGTGATCTGGGAGATCGAAGGTCAATGTCATGAGCTTACCCCTCAATCACTATTACTCGTCCCACCCGGCCCAAAGCATCACGCTTATTCGCTGACAAAGCGCCTGACGTTACTTTCCATTCACATGGTCGCGACGCTACCCGGTGGCATTAATGTCTTTGAGTTACTTGAACCGCAGCCCATGATGACGGTTCCCAAGAACACAAGGTTGGATGGATATCTGCGCGGCTTACTGGCTGATTATCAAGGCAAAAGTCTCTTCACACGTATTGACCTAATGGATGGTTGGACACAGTTAATCGTCCATGAATATCTGTATGGTCTGGCTGCCGATGCGGACATTGCAAAACGTTGGGTTGATCCAATGATCATGACCCTGGTGGATAAACTCCATGAGTCCTACGCACAACCGATCACGTTGGATGAAATTGCAGCGTGGGCAGGCTATACACCTCAACACACCAATCGACTCTTTAAACAGACACTGGGTGTCACACCCTTACAGTACCTGATGCAAGTCCGGATGAACAAGGCTGCCAACTTACTTGCTGAGAATGTTCTTACCATTCACGGTGTGGGAGAACAGGTTGGCTTTGCCGATCCCTACTATTTTTCCCGTATGTTCCGACAGTACCATGGCCGCAGTCCGCAGCAGTATCGACAGATGGTATGTTCAGATTATCCATCATGATTTTCAACATCTCCATTGGGTTTGTTTGCTATTTGAGATAACGTAAAGGCACCTCATGAAAAGGAGCCTTTACCATGTCTACAGAACTTTCCCGCTTAACCGATGAACAATGGCAACAGTACCAACAGGACGGGTACCTCAAACTCGGCAAACTGCTATCTGACGAACAACTCAAAGCCATGCAGGATCGTATTGATGCCATTATGCTCGGCAAGGCCGATCTGAATTATGATCGTCTGTTTATGCAACTCGATTCAGAGACTGGCAAATACGAGGATGCCGGTGCCGGGGGGCGAGGTCATAAGGGTGCGACGCTAGGGTACCGCAAAATTCAGGACCTGGAGTTTGATCCCATGTTCCTGGCATTCATGCAGCGTCCCATTTTTGAACACATCTGTGAACATGAATATGGCAAGCATGCTCCCATCTCCTGTTTTCGTGCCATGTTCATGAATAAGCCTGCAAACAAGGGGACATTTCTGCCTTGGCATCAGGATCGGTGGACGTCTTTGGATCGTGATCCGCTGGTGACCTTGTGGTTAGCCTTGGACCCTGCGACCGTTGAAAACGGCTGTGTCCAGATCATTCCCGGGACGCATCAGACGTTACTCAATCCATCACATCCCTCTGGTTTTCTGACCAGGGAACAGGCTGCTGAACACTGTTCTGAGTCCAAGCGCGTTTTCCTGGAATTGGAAGCAGGCGAAGCAGCATTACTGCACAACTGGACATTGCATGGTTCGGATGTGAACCGTTCATCACAAAGTCGTCGCGCTTTTAGTGTCTGTTATATGCATGGTCGCACAAAGGATCAGAATGGGCAGACGTACTCGCGCATCTTTGGTGACAATGCTTTGTCACCCCAAACATTAACTAGCACCGCAACTGGATAAATACCAATGACTCAAACCCTTTCGTCCCAAACCGATTCACGCGTTCAATGGCTTCTGGAACAGATGCAGCTTCATAACGGGATGGCACCCGTTGATCTTGATGCCTTCTGGGAAGCCGACGCCAAAGCCAAGACTGACCCGTTTGCCGATGACTGCCCACAGGTTGCCTGTGGCGTGATGATGAGCACGGAAGCGGTTTGGGACGAACTGGGGATTGCTGAGGATTGGAAGCAACAGGAAGAGGACATTGCCTATCGCATCCAACTCAACCAGCAATACAACGACATCTCTGAACGGATCGTTGGCAAGCGACTACTCAACGAAACATTGCCTGATCCGACCAAGCAGTATCCGAAGGTCAAGAAACTGTCGGATATCTTTGAAGCGAATGAAGAGTGGCATATGTGGTCTTACTGGCTTAAGCAGTCTGCTGATTCGCCGGACGAACTTGAAGCATTGCTTGATCGCGTAGAGAGAAGGCTGGAGAATCTCCGAGAGTTTATCCTGCCGGAGAATTGGGATACGGAGAAGGATCGGTTGATGGCGATGGGGATCAAGCCCAATCTCTATCGTGGTCAGCGTGGGCCGGTGACGTTTGCCACCAGTATCTTTGGAACGGAGAACCTGCTGTTTTTGATCATGGATCAACCGGAGTTGGCTCAGCGATTTCGTGATCTGATTTTGCGAGCGATGTTGGGATTGGCTGATGTGATGGATCAGGAAGCAGGTTGGACACCGGATTGTGATTGGGGCCGCGGGTTTGGTTTTGCGGATGACAATTGTGCTTTGTTGACGCCAGATATGTACGAACTGTTTGGTTACCCAATTCTCAAAGCGGTTTTTGATCGCTATGCACCTTTACCCGGTGACAATCGTTTTCAACATAGCGATTCGGACATGGGGCATTTGCTGCCGATCCTGGGGCGACTGAATTTTTCGGGGGTGAACTTTGGGCCTAACATTCGGGTACGCGATATCCGGGAACATCTACCCAAGGCGGTGATCTACGGGACGTTGGCACCGTTTACTTTCAGCCGTGATAATCACGAAACCATCGTTCGTGAAACACTTCGGGATTTTGACGAAGCCCGCGCGGGGAAGGGGCTCGTTTTCGCCACTGCCGGATCGATTAACAATGGTTCGCGTTTAACCGGGATGCGTCTGATCATGTCCGCTATCCAACATTTCGGCCAGTATTGATTCGGTATCTTTTTTCTATTTCGTATGCAACTTGTGGAGACATATTCTGTTTGCAGGACGGTATTTGTATGCGCTTGAATCCTGTTAAACCGCAAGCGGTTATGATCAGTTTAACTTGTGGAGGCAAAAAATAGTTGCAAGTGCAACCATGCAATGTAAAATGGTTGCATATGCAACTAACCAAAAAACAATCGGATACCCCCACACCCGGTCGCTGGATCTCTGCGATTCATCGGATGAAGTCGGTTTACCTGGACCGGGAGTTGGCCCCGCTTGGGCTTAATGGGGCAACCTATCTTTACCTGGTGGTGATCGATACGCATGGCAGCCAAATGCAGGAGGTTTTCAGCCAGGAACTTGCCATCAACAAGAGCTGTGTGACGCGCAGCATCAGTCGGCTTGAAGAACTCGGTTATGTTCAGCGTGAGCCTGATCCCAACGATCGTCGGGCGATGCTGGTGAGTCTGACTGCCAAAGGGAAGAAAGTGGTCCCGAAAGTGCGCGATGCTTTGCAGGCATTTACCCGGATACTCAATCAGGGATTAAGTGATCGCCAGGTCAAGCAGGCTGAGAAGCTGTTGATGACCATGCGCCAAAACATGTCCGAGCATCTTGAGAGCAGTAAAGTGAGTGCGTCATGAGTTCGCTGGCCGCCAAGAAAGCAGCATTAACCGAAGGACCGATCGGCAAGACACTCATCAAGATGCTCCTGGGCATGTTGGTGGGGCATGTTGCCATGACGATCTTTAACCTGACCGACACCTTCTTCGTCGCCCAGCTTGGCACTGAGCCGTTGGCTGCGATGGGTTTCACCTTTCCGATCATTTTCACCATCATGTCACTGATTTTCGGCCTTGGCATTGGTACGTCGTCGGTGATCTCACAAGCGATTGGCAAGGAAGATTTTCACAAAGCCCAGCAACTCACGACGCATGCTTTGATGCTGGGTTTTGTGGTGTCGATCGTTGCGAGTCTGCTGGGTTTGTATTTCTGTCGTGACATTTTCTACCTGATGGGCGCGCGTGGTGAGACATTGAAGCTGACGGTGATCTACATGAACATCTGGTTCATGGGCATGCCGCTGGTTGCGATCCCGATGATGGGTAACAATGCCTTGCGTGCGACGGGGGACACGACGACTGCCGGCTTGATCATGGGGGGCGGATCACTGGTGAACCTGGTGCTCGATCCGATCATGATTTTCGGGTTGTTTGGCTTTCCCAAGTGGGGCATTGCCGGTGCCGCAATTGCTACCTTGTTCGGGCGTGCGTTTGCCTTGTTCAGTTCGGTGGGTGTGTTGTATTACCGGAAAAAGTTGCTGTGTTTTGAAATGCCGAAATTGCATCTGGTGCTTTCATCCTGGCGTCAGTTGGTTTACATCGGCGTGCCAGCTGCATTGACAGGCGCGTTGGGACCGTTGTCTGCAGCGGTGATCACGAAGCTGGTTTCGGGGTACGGCGATGAAGCGGTTGCTGCTGCTGGTGCGGGCGCGAAGATCGACTCGATCACCATCATGGTGCTTGCTTCGTTGGGCAGTGTACTCATGCCGTTTGTCGGCCAGAACTTTGGCGCGGGACGTTTGGATCGCGTGCGTATGGCTCATCGCTGGGTATACGGTTTTGCGATTGGTTGGGGCTTATTGATGTATGGCGTGGTGGTGGTTTTTGCATCACCAATCGCACGAGCATTCAGTGATGATCCGCAAGTGATCAAGATCATTCGGGTTTACCTGTTGATCACGCCGGTTTGCCTTGGGATGGCTGGTTTATGGCGTATCGTCAGCGGCGCGTTTAATGGACTTCATCAACCGATGCATTCGGCTGCATTGAACATTGTCGCATTGTTGGTATTGACGTTGCCCTGTGTGGTGATTGGCAGTGCCATGGGGGGACTTACCGGACTTTTCGCAGGCATGGCGGTTGGGAATATCCTCGCGGGTGTGACTGCGATAGTCTGGGCCGGATTGCTTCATGGAAAGTTTGAACGCAAGCATATGCCCAAACAGGAAGCCCAACCCCAAACCGTTGGCAGTAATGTCGCGCCAGTGATCGAACCGTGATATTGAATTTAGACATTATGTCGATTGATATTCAATACGGGTAAACCAAGTGAAACTGCGGTGAACCCGTTGCCGGCCAGAGCACCATAAAATGGTGAATCATGTCTGAGGCAAACAACGCGATACCCATGATGAGTATCCAGGCGAAGACAATGGGTTTGGATTTGAAGAACCAGACAGCAATGATCATGGCAATGCCAATGTAGCCATGGTGAATCCGCAGGCCCATGGTCAGAACACCGACGGTTGAAGCAGTGTGTCGTGATGATTCGAGTGAAAAGCCAAACCGCAGAATCACAGTGAGTAGTTCAAAGAGAAAAGTCAGGATGATGGCATCAATTGCGATCTGTCGCGTGGTGAATGGTTTCATTGCATTTCCCCCGAATCAAAATCACAAAGCATTTTACGCAGTACACGAACAATCGTGTTTGGCTTTACGCACAGGGATGGTACATTCGCGTTGCGAAGGGCCGCCCAATGCCCATGAGAACTCAGCATTGAACTGGGCCTGTGTGTCGATCCACGGGCGGAGACTGTGCGTGGCGACTTCGATGTTTTTGTCATCAATGGTGACTACGCGGAGATCAAAGGGCGTTTCAGTGAATGCGTTGGTGGTCATGGTGATGAGGTTGCCAAATCTTGCCAATGTGTTGACGTGATTGTGGCCGGTCATGATCAGGTGCAGCATCGGGAAACGACGAGCCAGGTCAATGAAATAGCGTTGGTATTTGCAGTCGGGTTCGCCCACTTCACCACAGAGACCGGTCTGGCTTGAGGGGATGGCATTGACCTGCACATGCGTTGCCAGGATCACCGGCTTGGTGCTTGATGCCAGGTACTGTTCAAGGTCGTGCTTTTGCTGATCACTGATGACGGGAATATGAGCCGTTTCCCAGTAATAAGGTTGAGGGGCGCCCGCATAGCTGACCGCCAACACGTAGACATTCACATCATCAAACTCAAGCTTGTAGTTGGGCTTGTTGTTGGGGAGCAAGCCCATGTGATGTTCTTCCCAAAGTTCAAAGGACTCGGGGCTGTCCAGGTCATGATTACCCAGGCAGAGATAAGCCGGGCAGGGCATGGCAGAGAGTTTCTCAGCAAACTTGGTGATGAGTTTTTCGTTGCCATGTTCGACGAGATCGCCGCCGTGGAGGATAAAGTCGACCGGGTTTTCAGTGAGCCATTCGCGCAGGCCTGAGAGCACTTTTTCGACAGGTTCGGGGTGTCGGGGCTGCATGGAGTAGCCCTCGCCGAGTGTGTATCCGAAATGCGTGTCTGTCAGGTAGCAGAATGTCGTCATGGTTCAACCTGGCCAATTGCCTGTAAAGACTTCCGTTGCCGGCCCGGTCATGTAGACTGGCTCATCGTTGCCGTCCCATTGGAGGGTTAAGTCTCCGCCGGGTAGATGTGCCAGAATTTCCGGACCGCTCTTTTGCGTGAGGACCCCGCTGACGCACACAGCCGAAGCGCCGGTGCCGCAGGCGAGGGTGATCCCGCTGCCACGTTCCCAGGTTCGCATGGTGACTTCGTTATCACTGTGAACCTGAACAAAGTGGACATTGATTCGAGCAGGGAAAAGCGGGTGACGTTCGAGCAATGGGCCGACCGCCTCAAGCGGCACCTTGGCGACATCGCGACTGTAAAGTGTCACGTGCGGATTTCCCATCGAGACACAGGTCATACGCAACGCGGTGCCCGAGTGTTCAAGCCACGCATCACCGGCAGGGGTGTTGGCCCAATCCAGATGGTCGGCCATGTCGTAGTCGACCACGGGGGCGTCCTGCTCAATGGCGACGGGCACCTTGGCGGGTGGGAGAATGGGCTTACCCATGTTCACGCGGACCTGTTCGATTTTATTGTTTTGATCCACGGTGTACTGAAGCGTCAGAACGCCGTTACCGGTCTGAATCTTCATGGGATTGTTGGTGCATACGCCATGATCATGTGCCAGCTTGCACACACAACGGATACCGTTGCCACACATTTCAGACTCCGAGCCATCTGCGTTGAACATACGCATGCGCACGTCTGCATCGACGCCGTCTTCAGCCGGGAGCAGGAGGATCAATCCATCCCCGCCCACACCGGTATGACGATCAGCGATCACCGGAGCCAATGAAACAGGATCAGTCACCGACTCTTCAAAGCCGTTGACATAGACATAGTCATTGCCAATACCATGCATCTTGATGAACTGCATGTCTTTAGTATAACAAGATACGTTCGGTTTCGCTTAATCTGGCAGGTGATTTGGCGTTTAAGAAATTGAACATCTGATCAGATAATGTAGACCTTCACTGGTGTCGCGGGGGTGAGATAGTTTTCGATTCGATCGATCCCGCCCATGAGTAACCAACTGCTTAAGAGCACGCCCAGGACAATCAAAATGCACAGCCCGCGCATCAGTCGGTCGATGGGCAATTGGTTGGGGCAGCGGGTGACCAGTGTTTTGAGATAGTCCTGCCGCCAGCGGATCGAACCATGTCGCCAGCTTTTTTTCTCCGGCCGGACATGATTCAGGGCTGCGACTTCTTCCAAGGCCTGGATCATCGCATAGGCATCCTCGGGTTCGATGCGCTCGTGGCCGTGGGTCTTGGCCATGTGTGCCACCGCAAAGCTGTCAGCCTGTCGTTCCATCCGACGACTCAGCCAACCAAAACTCAACAGCCATGCGATCACCGCCATAAGCAAGCTGATAACCAGGCTCGCACTGTCGATGGTGCTTTGCAGGTCTTCCGAGGCATCGACCCAGTCCACCAGTTTTGAACCTGCATACCAGATCATCACACCAAAAAGCAGTTCGTAAATCACCAGCATGGCTCCGGCGCCAGCAATCATCCAGAACATGTGTTTCTTTTTCACATGGGCAATCTCATGCGCCATCACCGCTTCGACACAGCCCGGTGTCATGCGAGCCAACAGAACATCGGTGAGCAGGATATATCGCAGCGGACCGACGAAACCGATCACCGCACCGTTGGCCATCCCGCCAAAGGTTTTCCAATGCAATATCTCACGGACACCCACGCGGTATTGCTTGCACAGTTGCAGCAGGCGAGATCGCATCGGTGATGCGGGCAGTGCCTGTGTGTCCCAGAGCACGCGGATCATCACAGGGGTGAACAGGAAGACGATGGCTGTTCCCAACAGTGATAACGGCGTCTGCAAGTCGTAGCCATTGGGGAGCGTCAGATATGCATCCGGTGTCATGTTCAGCGTTTCAGTCCATGCCAAAAGAATCAGCAGAGGGACGCCGGGAATCAGCAGGCTGTGACGAATCTGGGCTAACAGGTATTGACGACGTGTCCAGATCGGGGCGACCGGTTCGTCATTGTCGATAGCATTAAATGCCATGGCTTCGCGGAGCTTGCGATCCACCGGATAGTACACACGCCAGAAAAGTAGTTGTGTGACAATTGTCGGCGTCAGCAGCAGGGCTTCATCCAACAGAATCCAGTCACCGACGGTCACCCGTAACCACGTCAGGCAGCCGGCAGCCAAGTCCATGCCGTAGCAGGCAAGCAGCAGCAGTCGCAACGCAGCTCCGACACGGTCCAGGCGTTTGAGTTTCTTTTTACTGGGGCGTTTGAGTGCCTGCTGACAGAGTCGGTGATACAGCAACACCAGCAAAGCCTTGGGGAGAATCATCACGGCCAGGGCGTAGGCCGCGTTGTTGCCGACCGGCCCCATGTCCATGCCGACGAACGCATCGTGCAGTAGCAGGCCCATGGCAAGGATGATCGTGATCATGTGCATGGCGTTAGTGTAGCTGCTGCATGCATGTTCTGCTTGGGGAGTAGGGAGTAGGGAGTAGGGAGTAGGGAGTAGGGAGTAGGGAGTAGGGAGTAGGTGCATACCACGCTTGGCTTGTCTGGTGGTATGAAGATCAAAGTTGCCAAACACAAGCCGCCAGATGAGAACGCAGACCAAATTTGCGGGTTCAAATCCCAGCGACATAAGCATCATGCATGAATCTAACTTTGCTAATCCCAAATCCCCAATGCCTAATCCCAGTTTCCGCGAACAATTCGTTAAGATTTGAACAACGTTCTTGCCCATCGGCTTAAACCTTTTTACCTTGTTGTCATGTTGACTTTAGCTCGTAAACAAAACATCCCGCGGTACCTGCTGTATTTTTTCATTCTGGCGGTACTCTGCGTGTTCCTGCTCTGGCCGATTTTTCTGACCGTGCAGGGCGGATTCAAAACGCCTGAGGGCGACTTCACCTTCAAGTATGTCCAAAGTGTGTTTGAAGATCCGTTGTGGATGGCGGGGCTTGGTAACAGTCTGATGATTGCCACCGCGACCACCATCCTGTGTTTGATTCTCACCATGCCCATGGCCGTGCTTGCTGCTAAGTATGACTTCATGGGTAAGGGTGTGATGACCAGCTTGTTGCTTGTGCCCCTGATTCTCCCGCCGTTTGTCGGAGCGATTGGTTTGCGCGCCTTGCTCGGGCGGTTTGGCGCGGTCAATGCACTGCTCTACCAACTCGGATTTCTCGAACCCGGTCAACCCGGCTTTGACTTTCTGGGGGGCGGTGAAAGCGGTCGCTTCTGGGGCGTGGTCATCATGGAAGCCCTGCACCTGTATCCCATCATCTATCTGAACATCACCGCAGCTCTGGCCAACCTCGATCCTGCATTGGATGAAGCAGCACTCGGTCTGGGGGCAGGCAAGATTCGTCGCTTCTTTACAGTGACGTTACCACTGATCATCCCAGGCGTGTTTGCCGGTTCGACCATCGTTTTTATCTGGTCGTTCACTGAGTTGGGGACGCCTTTGATGTTCGACTATTACAAGGTGACCCCGGTGCAGATTTTCTGGGGCATTCAGGAAGTTCAAACCAATCCAAGACCCTACGCGCTGGTGGTGGTCATGCTCACATTAGCGGTCGGTTTGTACCTCATCGGCAAGTTCGCTCTCGGTGGTAAAAGCTATGCCATGCAGGGACGTGCCGCCATTGCCTCATCCACGAAAAAACTCCGTGGCTTTGCGGGGCTGGGGGCGTTGGCACCCTTCGTCATTCTCACTGGCTTAGCCGTCATGCCGCACTTTGGCGTGATCTTCAGCAGTTTCAGTGTCGATGGTGCCTGGTATCAATCCATCCTGCCCAAAGCCTTCACTACGGATCACTATGCCAATGCGTTGGCGCATCCATTGGCGATGGGCTCCATTCAGAACTCACTGGTCTACGCATTGGGGGCAGTCACCTTAACTGTACTCATCGGCCTGAGCATTTCGTATCTCTCGGTGCGCTGCAAAGTCAAAGGCGGTTGGCTGCTTGACTCCCTTGCCATGCTGCCCCTTGCGGTCCCCGGTTTGGTGATGGCGTTTGGGTATGTTGCCATGAGCTTGAACTGGCCGTTTGCTGACCTTAACCGTTTCTTCGAAGCCAAGGGTTGGCATTACCTGGCTTCGCTTTGCCAGATCACAGGCAAGTCGCCCAACCCGCTGATGTTCCTGATCATTGCCTACGGCATCCGTCGCCTGCCTTACGTGGTACGTTCAGCCTCTGCGGGTCTTGAACAAACCTCCGGTGAACTGGAAGAAGCAGCACTGAACCTTGGTGCTTCCACCGCCACGGCACTGAAGCAGGTGGTCATCCCCTTGATCATGGCCAACATCATTGCCGGTGGCATACTCGCTTTCGCCTTTGCCATGCTCGAGGTTTCCGACTCCCTGATTCTTGCACAGAAGGAAGCCTACTTCCCGATCACCAAAGCCATTTTCGAGTTCTTTAACCGACTTGGTGACGGCCCGTACATCGCAAGCGCAATGGGGGTATGGGGCATGGCATTGCTGACCATCACCCTCGTCGGTGCCAGCATCCTCATGGGCAAGAAACTCGGCGCCATTTTCCGCGTGTGAGTTTGATAAAACCAATACTTGATCTGGAACAAGGTTTAACAAGGGCGTTGTGTCTACGATGTCTGTATGGTTTTCAACACAGTGTCACAGAGACACAAAGTTTAAAAATCACATTATTTCAGGCCAAGACGCCAAGTCGGAAAGTCGCAAAGATGGACTTGATATTGAAGATTGATTCTGATTTCAATCTGAAGCTTCTTTTTTCTTCGCGACTTCGCGTCTTAAGCGAAGCGAGCGTGATTAACTCTGCCTTTTTAAACGCTGTGCTGCTGTGTTTAAGCCATTGACGACGACAACCAATTTGCAACGGAGTACCCCATGTCCACCGCCATCACCATCCCCGACCTTGCCACCGCCATTGAGATTCCCGAAAAGGGTACACTCAGTCTGACACTGCATCAGGATGATCACACCAAACTCGTTTTGTTCGGCTTTGCTCAAGGCCAGGAACTTTCCGAGCACACCGCTGCTGTCCCTGCCATCATTCAGCAAATCTCCGGTGAAGCGCAATGGAAACTCGGTGACCAAATCATCAACGCCATCCCCGGCACGTTGTCCCACATGCCCGCCAATCTCCCGCATAGTATCGCAGCAACCAAGCCATGCGTGATGTTGTTGACGCTGCTTAAGTTCGCCCGTTAACTCAGGGGTGAATTTGGCGGTTCGTTAATCCATACGCTACGCTACGCACATGAACAATCCCGTCCTCATCATCGTCATGCGCTACATCCACGTGTTGAGTTTCATCACACTTGTTGGTGGTCTGCTTTACAACATGATCGGTCAACGCGTTGCCCGCAAAATTCTTGACTCGGAAAAAGCAGAGACATTCATTGATGGTTTCCGATCCCGCATTCTGACTTTCCAGTGGTTTGCCATGCTCGGACTCGTGGTCAGTGGCATATTCACCTGGGTGATCACCAACGAAAAATACAAGGCTATCGGCGCACTGGGCAATGCCTTGATCGGCACGAAAGTCATGCTTGCCATGGGTATCTTCTGTGTCATCTGGATGCGTTACAGCAAGCTCATCAAGTCCGACAAAACCGCGATGATGATTAATATCCACCTTGCAGCGATCGTCATTCTGCTCGGATCGATCCTGCGTTACTACCGTTTGTCTCTGGGGTCGTAATTCAGGCTGATGTATGGCCAGGAACCGACAGTCCAATTCTGTAGACCAATCCCCGCGCGTCCCCTTGAAGCAAGTACTGGCAAGGCGACGTTTTCGCTTCGGCGTGATCGCTGTTATTGCAATCTTTTCAGCGATGGGACTGAGTCTGGCTGACCATGCTGGCCTGTTCGTCTATCCCGGCGACATGCTTAATCAGTATGAAGATCGCTGGTTCAAAGTCACGCGCGTCGTCGATGGTGATACGCTCGATATCCAACTGGATGATGGCAAGACGGTTCGCTTACGACTCTGGGGCGTTGATACACCCGAAATCGCCAACCAATCCAAAGGCACCGCGGATCAACCCCTGGACCGTGAAGCAATGATATGGACCACCGAGCATTGCCAGGACAAACAGGTTCAGCTCAAACTCCAACCCCAACGCATCTGGGGGACTTACGGCCGCCTGCTCTGCTATGTCTATCTGGACAATGGGCAAATGCTCAACGAACAACTGCTACTCAACGGCCTTGCTCGTACAGATCAACGATTCGTCCATGAACATCTGGCTCGCTTCGACATTCTCCAGGAACAGGCTCAATTCAACCGCGTCGGACTCTGGGCAAAGTGAACCGGATGATGACGCATACGCTGTAATTCAGGCGAGCCGCGTCGTGTCGACGCGGGCTTCGACGAAGTCGAAAGTTAAACTTGCGATATCTCGTCAGATACAAAATTTCACTGGACATCAACCCCTGATCGGTTTACGGTAAATGTGGAATAAATCAGTGACCTTCTGCGTTTAGCATGTAACTGGGATCAAGGTATTGGGAACGTAGCGTGATCTATCCGCATAAAGGTTTTGGCAAAGGCATTCCCCGGATTCGTATCCGGTTCGGTCCTGATGCGCCCCAGCCGCAGACCGGTAAGCAAATGATCGAACACACCAACCGCTATCTCTCGCGGATGCTTGGGGATAAACGCTTAGCCAAGAGACTCCCCCGGATTCCCCGCCGGAGAGTGGATCAGGGCGGATTTGATTTTGTGCGTAACAATCCCGGTGCACGTGCTTTAGCAGAACATTTCTGGAATCGGCTGTTGGGCCGGTAACTTTTTGCCGATAGATAGGGTGTAGACACGAAAACTTGTCGCAAAACAGGTGAGGAATATCCCTATGCAGACCAAGGCAACGATCAGTCCCAGTTACATGGCCCGACTCGCGGTGGTGTCCATCATCGCTTTGATTGGCGGTTTGTGGTTCTGTTACGATGGCTTTGCCGGTTATCCCCATCAGCAGAAAGTCGCTCTGGCCTACATCCAATTTCAGGAAGAAGGTCGCGTTGATCAGTGGCCTGCCTACGCACGTGAACGCGGCTGGACCGAGCAGCCTGAAGCACCCAAGTCTGATTCGGACATTTGGCTGCAACGGATTCTTGGCTTGTCTGCTTTACCGGTTGGCTTGCTTTTTGGTTTATCGACCTTGCGTTCCATCAAACGCTACGTTGCCTGTGATGAAGAAACCTTGACCGCTTCGGGACATCCCGCGGTGCCATTCGACGCGATCACCAAACTCGATAAATCACGTTGGCAGAAAAAGGGTATCGTCATGGTGCACTACCGTGTCGAAGGCAAAGCCGGCATCATCGTCCTGGATGACTGGAAAATGCAGACCGAAAACACCGAGCAGATTCTCCGCACCATTGAAGCCAAAACCGGCATGGGAGAAGGTGCAACGACTGACGAAGTGGACAACGATGCAACGCAAGAAGTACAAGCTGATGCGACCACGAATGATGAGTCTGAAAAAGAATCCAAAGATGCCGTGGTAACATCGTAATCAATGCATCAACAATGTGACTTTGAGATTCGTCACATCCCATTGGAAAACACTTCGCTTTTACTTCTCCGGCCCAACACCTGAAACATCACGTGAGGCGGCTTTACTCTGCACCGCTGAGACGCTGCTTTTACCGTTGCCGCTCGAAGCAGAACTCCCATTCTTTGAGACCTTGGCTTTACCCGCTTGATAACCACTGCTGGCATTGAGATGTGATGGGCTGCGGTTACCCAGCAAACTGGCATTGGGGCTTCCGATCTGGCGATGCACAAACTCTGGGGCACGGATCACCAGCATCCCGTTGTAGAACTTGATGGAACTGTGATACCCACCGTTTGCCATCCAGATGTCCGGCTCGATGCTGCTGCGGATCAGGTCGATGAGTTCTTCGGCCCGGTCTTTTTCAGTTGGCTTGTCATTATCGTCATTGTCATTGCTGTCACTGTCTTCAAATAATGAAGTCGAAGAACTACCCCCGGAACGGCCACCTGAGTTGCCACTGGATGAGCCACCGACCGTACCGCTGCTGCTCAACGCCGCGCTGAGTCCAAGCTTGGGGGCATTGCGTCGGAAGTTCGGTGCCTGGAACAGCAGGTCCCGCACATCATACATGCGGACTTCGGTTTTCTTGAGCATCTGGTCGCGTGTGAGAATCTGAACATACCACTTGGTTTCGTGGTGATACATCTTGTAGTCCGGCGAACCCAACTCAAGGATGACATCAAGCACAATATTGGCAGGGGCGTTCCGCAGCTTCAGCGTGATCGGCAAGTTACTGTCCACACCCGCAGCTTCAATCGAATCCCAGTTGACCAGCAAGGCCACCCCCGTCACCTGTTTCCACCAGTCGACTGCATGTCGGAACGATGTGTGATCCAAATCCACCACGGGGATGATCTGGCGAATCTTGACCGCCGGATGATCAGGCGTCATCTCCTGCGCCTTGGCTTGCGCCCGTTTTTTCTTGACCGCTGCAACACGTTCAGACCAGCTTTGCGCCAACGCGGTATCCACGCCAACAAAGGACAGAACGATGAGTCCAAGCAGAGATATTTTCAAGATGCATTTCATGGTCGTCTCCGGCCCGGTGGGGTCTTGCCGATGGATCGACTGGGTGGGTATGCATTCATTGTCGCAGTAATGTGTGATTGGATCAATGAAAATTCAGATCGAAGCCTATGGCCTGAGTTTATGACTCGGATGGAGTGGGGGCTTTATTGACCTTGGCTTTCTTGGTTGTTGATTGTGGTCTTTGACGCAATGCTTCGAGTAGCTTGGTCACTTTTTGGTGGACGCTTGCATGGGCACGCAACAGTAACAAGCCGTTGAGTTCTCTGATGCTCGATTGTTTACCACCATACTCAACCCACTGCGGTTGCCAGAATGAGTTACGAATGAGGGTGAGTAATGACTTGACTGTCTCAGGATCGACGGTTATTTCCGCTTGCTCTTTGCCGCAACCGGTATGAGCCCAGATCAGATCGCGAACATCATAGGAAGCCAGGTAGGTGTAGCTGGCGCGAATGTAACGCTTGGTTGCAACCTCAAAAGCAAAGGGGGTTACTTCAAAGCTCAGTGGGTCCAGAGGGTTGTTCTCCGAGGCCTTTTGCAGAATCAGATTCAGGATTTCACCAGCTTGGGCCTTGTCAATGGTCAGAGAAATCGGGGTGTTCGGTTCGACGCCGACACGCTGGAGTTCCGGCCAGATGATATTGAATCTGCCATCAATTTTCTGAGAAAATTCTTCGATAGCGGTTTTAAGCTGGTTTTTTTTAAAGCTAACCGAGATGATTTTCTCAAGTTTGCTGGCAATGGGATAGGGAGCTTGGGGTGGTTGGCTTCTGGTCATCAAGCCGGGATTTTTCAGTTCATTGAGCAGTTTGTGGACTTGCTTTTGAATGCTGCTGTGAGCTGTGACGATCAGCTTTGTCCCGTAGGATTGGACTGATGCTGCTTCGCCACCAAATTCAACCCAGTATTGTTGTTTGCCAGCTTGCGTACGGATCAGTTCCAGTATTTCCTGTAGACGCTGATCCCGAGCATTTTTTATCGCTTCCTTGTCGGCCGGTTCTGTCTGTCGTGCTCGATCGAGTAAGTCTGAAATCTCGTACACCATGATCGTCTGGCCTCTTCGGAGAATTTCACGCTGCGTTGAGACGAACACACATACGCCATCAATGTCGTAAGCCAATGGGTCTTGTTGATTGTTGGTAGAAGCCTTTTTCAGCACCATATCCAGTGCATAGGATGCCATGATTGAGGAAGTTTTAAAGGAGATCGGTAGGTTTTTCTCAAAGCCATTGTCGGCTATCGAGACCCAATTGATATTCATATTCACATCGCAGGTTTTTGCGATGTAATGCAATGCATCGACCAACGGCGTTTTGTTGAAATTAACCACAATTGGCTTGGCAAGTTTCGCCATCGTGTCATGCGAAGCATCGGACTTGACGGTCGATGCAGGAGCGATGACAAATGGTTCTTCCACGATTGGCTCAGCATTAATCGGTTTAGAGAGAGTAAGCATCACGGAGCAGATGCAAATGAATGCTGACAAGAGCTTAATCATATTGGCCTCCCGAAAAGTTGTATAAGAACCGGAATGGAGTCATCTGGCAGGATGGATTGTAATTCTTAGATCACAACGTATCTGGAAAATCAATTGATGACACTTATGACATCTTACCTTCCAACAATCGAATTTAGTAGCAAAAAATACATTTGCACAATTGCTCAAGCGTACTTGGTCAATGCCAAAACGCGATTGGATTTCGCTTAAGTCATCTCTTTAGAGTCCGGCTTGCGACTCTCGGCATAGGCTTTGAGTTCGGGGACGATCCATTCTCGGCCGAGAATTTTGATGCTTGATGCAAGGGGGATGGCGAGCAACATGCCAAGCAAGCCCATCAGTGCACCGCCCATGATCACCGCCAGCATGACGGTCAGCGGATCGAGGTTGGTGGCTTTGCCTTGGACCAGGGGTTCAACCAGCCAGCCGTCAGCGAGTTGGGCGACGCAATAGACGACGGTGGGCCAGACGAGCATCATCCAACTGAAGTCGGTTTGACCACCCGTCGCGCTGATGAGGGTCAAGCCCAAGGCTGCGACAAAGCCCAGTGATGCAGCGTATGGGATGAGATTCAAAAAGCCGCAGATGATGCCAAGCAGTAACCAGGAGGGCACGCCTGCAAACATCCAGCCGATACTCAGCACGATGCTCATGACCAGAGACTGAATCAGACGACCGCGGATAAAGGCATTGGTGCTCTTATCGATTTCGGTGAGGATATGCAGGGTGCGTTCACGGACATCCATCGGGATCAACGGCTTGAACCACTCAAGAATCGGGCCGAGTTTCCAACTGAAAAAGAAGAAGCAGAAACTGACGATCACCAGCAGGAGAACCAGATACGAAGCAAGGTTGAATGCGGAACCGACTGCGCCGACACCGACATTGAAAATGCGCATGATAATTCGGCCGAGCATCGGGTAGTTGAGATTCAGGTTTTTGAGTGACTTTTGAGATGCGTCACCAGCAACTTCGCCTGATGTGTTATCCGATGCCATGGCAGCGGTGTTCCCTGCTGGATTCTTGCTGGCGTTGGCTGTTTCGGTTTGAGACTGTTGGCTGTTGTCATCGGGTTTAGCCAACTCCTCAACGACAGCTTCGACGATTTGAGCTTGTTGTTGAATTTCCTTGTCGGAAACTTTCTCGTTGTCTTTGGTTTGAGCGTTTTCTGAATCCGAGTTCGCTTTTTCGGATTCTTTGTCGGACTTGGAATCGGACTCTTGCGCATCGTCAGATGACTTGTCATCATCCGCTTGCAGGGATTCACTGACCGAGGGGAACTGTTCGAGAATCAGGCGGTAAAACGGGTCGATCTCGTCGGAGTGATTATGGATGGCTGTCTTGACCGTCTGGGTGATCTGCTGCCCCTGTCGGTAGGCTTGCGGGACGACATAGATAAGTGTGCTTAGCAACCCCACGTAGGCAAAGAGCAGGATGAGCAGGGTGACGAGCCAACGCGGCCATTTGAGTTTGATGTTGACCCAGGTGACGAATGGATTAAAAACGTAGGCAAAGCCAAAACCAATGAGAATGGGGGCGGTGATGGATCGGATGCTGTAGGCCATCCAGAGGATCGCAAAGATCACGAGGACAAAAATCAGATCCCGAACCCAACAGTAATCCCAGAGATGCGTATTTTTGATGGTGTTCTTGGACGTTTGGTTTTGCTCTGGCATGCAACAGGTCTCCGGACATTCTTGCTGATTGCCAGTGATTATAGGATATATTCAGATGTCTGTGGTGTTACTGGCTTAATTGCAGTTCGTTGGAAAAGGCTTCGGAGAAGTCGTAGACGTCGACGAAGTCTTCAAGTGTGTCTTCATCGGTTTTGCGCATGACGCCAGCGTCGACCATGGCAAAGACGAGTTTGCCAAAGTCCTCGGTCGCATAAATCTTGTACCGACGCAGGACAGCTCTTGCCATCAGACCGTATTGGTTGATGGCAAATTCGCGGAGTCCTTCGCAGAGTTGCTGGCCGGTGACGTGACGATTGGTCGATTCGTCTTCGGGGTCCAGGTCCTTGGGGACATCGCCGTGGATATGACGGACGGTGTAATCCAGTCCACGTTGGATGAAAATGAAGGCATCCACGGGGTACTGGGTCTGCTGGGCAATCTCAAAGATGGAAGGTTCTGCACTCATGACTTATCCAGTCTGACAGGTGGGGCGGGGCTCGTCAATTGCTTGATCCACATGGTTATTATACCTACCCCGTCAATGGGATGCGAAGTTGCAATTTACAGGCATGATTGAATCAGATTCACAGACCGTGAATTAGCCGGTATGATCCTAGGAACCGTTTCAAGCACTACATCTGATTATTCTGGACCTGATACCCTCATGCATGATCAATTCCCGGCAGAGCCACACATTATCGAACGTCGCGAACGTGTTTTCCTGATTCTTGCAGGCCTGTTCCTGGGGACCTTGGCCATGCTCAATATTCTGGGGGTCAGCCGATTCATCAAGCTTTATGAGATGGTCTTTGCTGAGGGGACGCCGGATCAGTGGAGCCTGGTGTTTGCGGTGGCTGTGGGTGTCCTGCCGTACCCGGTGACGTTCCTGTGTACGGACCTCATCAGTGAGTTCTATGGCAGACGTCGCGCCAACTGGGTGGTGTTTGTGGGACTGATCCTGAATTTCTGGGTGGTCGGTATCTTGCTGGTTGGTGGATGGATGCCCGGTTGGGAACAGTTCAACGAACAGGGCGAAATGATCCGAGATGCTGCAGGGCGACTGCCAGTATTTTTTGAGATTCGCAAACTCACCCTTGCTGCGGTGGGGGCGTCCATGGTCGCTTATCTGGCTGCCCAGTACGTGGACGTGTACCTGTATCACTTCTGGATGAAACTCACCAAGGGCAAGCACCTTTGGATTCGCAACAACTGCTCGACCCTGGTCAGTCAGTTGGTGGATACCACCGCGGTGATCCTGATCACCTATTTCACATTCAACGTATTTGATCCGGACAGCGGGGCCGGTCTGCCGATCAATCCTGATCAATCGGTGGTGTTCCAACTGGTGGTGAGTTTCATTCTGGCCGGCTATGTCTTCAAAGCGGTGTCTGCGTTATTGGACACGATCCCGATGTAAGCGGTGTCTGACTTTTTGCGTGGATATCTGCAGATGGACCCTGCCCGGGTTTACGCCAAATCTGAGTCTGAGAAGCTTTGATGATGGTTGTGATTTAAAGGGTCAGCTCGTTTATGACGGCGAATGTATCGGACGTGGAGTGATTTTTTCCACTTTTTGATTCAGTCCATATATGACTTTGGTCGATATCAGAATTTGGGTATAGCGGGGTCTGGGTCATAGTGAAAGGCCCACATGTCACAAACTCTGAATCAACAGGGGATTCTCCTTGAGTCCGGGACCAATGAGATGGAACTGCTGGAGTTCTACCTTCAGGGACAGCGCTTTGGTGTCAACGTTGCCAAGATTCGGCAACTGATGCCGTACCATCATGGGCAGGTGACCCAGATGGTTGGTGCACACAAATATGTCCTGGGGACACTGCTTTGGCAGGGACACTCCATTCCGCTGATCGATTTGAATCTGGCATTGGGTAACGCTCCGACGGTCGATGATGAGTCTGCAACGCGCATTGTCCTGGTCACCGAATTCAACGGTGCTGTCAACGGATTTCTCGTTGATGGCGTCAACCGCATTCACCGTGTGAGTTGGGATCAGATGCAGCCGGCTGGCAGTTTCATTGGCCAGTTCCAGGCACCGATCAACTCCACGGTCACCATTGAGGAACATGATATTCTGCTGGTCGACCTTGAACATGTCACCGGTGAGATCACGCCAACCGTCAAACCGGCTGAAATCCAGGAAGACCATCGCAATATCAATATCCTTCGCAAGAAGCCTGAAGAAATGCACCTGCTTCTGGCAGAAGACTCCGTCACCGTGCAGGCGGTTGTGCTTGATACACTCGGCTCGGCCGGCTTTACGCAGGTTTCCTCCTGCGATAATGGTGGCAGTGCCTATGCCCGGATTCAAGCCATCAAGCAGATGGCAACCGAGCAGAACCGCCCGGTCTCTGATTTTCTGGATTTGATTATTACGGATATTGAAATGCCTCAGATGGATGGTTTGACATTGTGCAAACGCATCAAGTCTGAATTGGGCATCGATGTGCCGGTGATCATTTTCTCGTCACTGGTCAATGAAGCCATGGCTGCCAAGTGCAAATCGGTCAAAGCCGACGCCAATGTCTCCAAGGCCGACACGATCGGTTTGATCCAGACCGTCGACAGTCTGCTCAAAGCCGCATAACAAATTGCCGTCGAATATTCTCCTACCAAAAACGGGAAGCCCTTGAGCTTCCCGTTTTTTTTTATGGGTTGGTTGGATGTGTTCTTTGCCTTGATGTTGCAAAGTGAATGCTTTGAAAATTCTTACTTCTTTTTTGCATCCGACTCGGCAATGAGCTTGGCCAGGAGTGCTTCGTAGGCATCGTGATCCATCGGCAAGGTCACGGTTTTACCCTCGATCCCCGCCATGATCATGGCATTGGCGATCTCCACGGAAGCAATACCCTCCGTTGCCGGGGCGATGAGTTCTTCCTTGCCCAGGATGGTGTTGACGAAGTTCTGATGGATGGAAGCGTGCTTGGCTTCACCGCCTGCCGTGACCACGCTCTTGATGGTATCGAGTTTGGGCCAGGCTTCCTTGTTTTCGTAGGTGAAGGTGCGGATGGACTTGCCGAAATCGTCCCAGACGAATTGATCACCGGGGTCGGCTGAGGTGGTGATGCGTCCCTTGTCGCCGACGATTTCGGTTGCATCCGTGCCGGGGACTTCGGAGGTTGATGCGATGAACACACCCACGCCACCGTTGGGGTAGGTCATCGTTGCGATGACTTCGTCTTCGACTTCGATATCGTGATGCTTACCCAGTGACAGGTTGGCTGAGACGGTAGAGGGGGAGCCCAGCAGCCAATACATCAGGTCGATGTTGTGCGGGCATTGGTTGAGCAGCACGCCACCGCCTTCGCCTTTCCACGTCGCACGCCAGCCGCCTGAGGCATAGTACGCTTGTGGGCGGTACCACTTGGTGGCTGTCCACTGGAAGCGACGAATCTCACCGAGAAGGCCGGCATCGATGATCTGCTTGATCTTGGCCCATTTGGGATTGGTGCGCATCTGGAACATGGCCGAGAACACCAGCTCCGGGTGCTTGGCTGCGACTTCATTCATTTTTTGTGCAGCTTTGGTGGTGACAGCGACCGGTTTTTCGACCAGAACATGCATGCCGTTCTCCAGACCAAGGATCGCCAGGTCCGGGTGGAAGTAGTGGGGGGTTGCAATGAGAATCGCATCGCACTCCCCGCTTTTGACCAGTTCATCCGCCGTCTTGAAGACCTTGACATCCGGATGGTCTTTGAGGACCAGATCGATGTTGTCCTGCACCTGATCGGCGATGGCAGTGAATTTGAGATCCTTCACGTCCTTAAACATGTTGATGTGATTGCGACCCATGCCACCGACACCGATGACCCCATATCTGACTTCGTTCATTGCCGGGATTCCTTCTTGCTTTCAAACCATGCGGGAGGCGTTGATTTTTCGTGACCCCAAGTTAGGTCAGGTTGACAGTCTAGTGAGGGCCAACCGGAGATTCAACGCATTGGATGGTCTATTTGTCTAGTTCGTTTCGGTACGACTGTTAAAATAATGGACTCATGTCTCATGTGATGTGTTGGTTGTTGGCTTACCATGATTTAGGTGGATTTCTGGAGAATGATGAAAAATAGTGGCTTTATGTCGAAGATACTTGAGTTTAAATCAACGATTCGCTATAGTGTTGGTACTTAAATTTGCTCTCTCTTCCCACCAGCACCGTTGCAGCTTTGCGCGGTGCTGTTATTTTATACACACTGTGGTTCTAAACACTGTGTTTGACTCACATTAAGCTAACATTTCACCGTGCGGGAACCTCTATGCCCCAATCTGCTGCTTCCATGGCGTTTTACTCTGCTGTCAGTGATTTCGAAGATCCGACCCGGGCGATTGACCATATCCTCAGTCGGTTGGAGTCGCGCGTGGACCGCCCGTTTGACTTGGTTGTGATGTTTGTCACCACCGAGATGGTCAAGCACTTCCAGGCCATGGCCAAGCGTTTGAAGCAGGCACTCAAGCCGCGCGTGATGATCGGTAGCGCCGGTGTCGCTGTCATGGGCGTCCAAAGTGACGTTCAGGGGAAAGCCGGAGTCAGTGTGTTTGCTGCAACACTCCCCGGCGTTCAGCTTAAGCCAGTGCGCTTCCATCCCGGTGAATGGGGGCAGGTCCTCAACGACACCGAGTTTCTCACCCAGCAGATCATCACCGACCCACTCAATGACCCCAAGGCCATGATCCTGCTTGCAGACCCCTTCAGCACGCCGATGATCAGTTTTCTGCCAACGCTCAAACTGGTTGCGCCTGAGATGAAAGTCATCGGTGGTATGGCAAGCAGCGGTGACTCGCCGGGCAACAATCGTTTCGTCCTCAACGATCAATACTGGTTTGATGGCGCAGTCGGCATCACACTCACCGGCAATCTCGATGTCAGTTGCACACTCAGCCAGGGCGCGCGCCCCATCGGTCAACCCATGATCGTCACCAAGGCCGACAAACACGTCATTCATGAACTGCGTGGCAAGCCTGCCATCAAAGTCCTCAACGAACTCATCGAGACACTGGGGCCACTGGAACGCAATCTCGTCAAGTCCAACGGCGTCCTTGTCGGACGTGTGATCAACGAATACAAATCGCACTTTGGACGTGGTGATTTTCTTGTGCGTAATGTCGTAGGCTACGACGATGACACCGGTGTCATTGCGATTAACGATTCACGTTTGCGTGTCGGCCAGACCGTGCAATTCCACGTACAGGACCGCGATACTGCCGTCGAAGATTTTTCCATGTTGTTGGAAGTGGAGCGACTCAAAGAGGGAGCGCGTGGCGCACTGATCTTCCCATCCAACACCCGAAGCGAAAAATTCTTTGGCCTCAAACACACCGATGCGCATCAGGTCTATGACGCGCTGGGTGACATTCCGCTGGCAGGTTTTGCAACCGCTGGTGAAATCGGCCCGGTCGGTGATCAAAACTTCATGCACAGTCACACCGTGAGTATGGTGACCTTCCGCCCCGTGCAAACGCACGCGTGAACCGTAATACACAAGCCGCCAGATGAACGCAGTGAATCTGACGGGTATACAGTGCTTTAATACGTGAAACTTACATCAACCGCTTACACACAATCGCACGCGAGTGATCACCAAATCGCAGGACGAAGACTGTCAGCAGTTCATCACCCTTGCCACGCAGTTGTTTTTGCAGGACATCAGGGTTCACGAGTTTGCCGCGTGTTTTGACTTCGACGATACCTGCGTTGTGTTGGCGTAAGGCAGCTTTGACCTGCTTGATTTGCCATGGCATTTCGTCGAGAACTTCAAACGAAGTCACCCATGGACTCTCGATCAAATCTTCACTCGTCAGTAAACCTGCTTGCGGATGAACACATGCAACATCAAGTTGGCGGCATAAACTTGCCATCAATCCCAAGCGTTCAACCGACGCATCAAACGTCATCACATAATTGGATATCTCATCTTCCGGTGGGGTGTCCCAGACATCTTCCTCATCCGCTGCAATACTCAGACCCTCAGGCAGCAACGTTGCACGCCGTGCATACTGGGCAAACTCACCAGTCCACAACACTGCCTGTACCAACTGCCCATGCTCGGAGATGATTTCAATTTCACCTGCGGGTAAGTCATCCAGTTCAACGCCCGGCCCGAGTTTGAAACATGCCGTGGGTTGCTGCTCCAGCAGTGACATCATCACATCCATGCCCGGTTGATAGTCTTCCAGGCGATGTGTCCGACCACGTTGGTTTCGTCTCGCTGGATCAATGTGAAACACGGTGTGTGCATCAAGCTTGAGCTGGGCAACATCACCGACATGTGTCGGGCAATCCGCGTTATGTGATGTCATCCATGCACGTATTGGGTCCATGTCCATGCCGGTGACAGCAATGCCTGCCCGCGAAAGACTGAAGGCATCTCCACCGATCCCGCTGCAAAGATCCATCACGGGTTTTCCCAGTTGGCTAAAGCGTTTGGCTTTGTGTTCGGACACCAACAGACTCGTGGCCTGTTCGACGCCTGCACTGTCAGCCATGAGTCGGTTGGCGATCTCGGAGGGCCATTTCTTTTCCGCTTTGGATCGTGCTTTGATCAAGTCCAACGCAAGATGAACCAGTTGCGCATCATGGCCCTGACGCAGACGACTGACTGCAGCAACATCGGTCGGATCAATTGACATCGCGTCATGTAACAGCGAATCGCATTGGCCGTCAGCCAGTTGCATCCAAAGGGGTAATAAGTCAGTCGAATCAGGCATCGCTGGATGATACCGGCTTGCGGATGAACATGCAGAGAACAAGCCCACCAATATTAAATACACCGATCACCAGCAGGGAGGTTGCCGCGGTTGTGTGATCCGCAATCATGCCTGAAATCCAGAGCGATTGGCTCCCCAGTGACCAGGCAAGGCCCATGAGAATCCCGCTTGCCAGGGAAGCTTTACCGGGGAGCAATTCTTGTCCCAATGCAACACCCAGCGGGTTCATCGTGCCCATGAGTCCGCCGGTGATCAACAACAGAATCGCAAAGGTCGGTAGCGGCAGATTGGGGATGAGAATCATCATGTAATAAAACACAATGGCCATGACGATCGTCACCGCCAAGAGCTTGCGACGTCCCCAGCGATCCGCCAGGTGTCCTGCAGGAACCATCAGCAAAATCGAGCCACCCACGGCAAAGGCAAAGCCGCCACCATTGACAAACCACTCGGGATAGCCCTTGGCTTCAAGCAACTCTGGCAGGAGAAAATACATCGCCATGTTCACACCCGAAGCAAACACCAACAACCCATACAGCGGAAGCAGATGCTCTCGGAGCATTGACACAGCGTCCTTGAAGTGAACCCCATTGGACTGCTTGGCGGACTTCTGTTCCAGGGGCTTGCACCACAGCCAGACCAAAAGCATCAGTGGTAAGGCAGCAACGAGAATCCAGGGCGTATTGCCATCAGAATTTTTGTAGACATAGCTGAAAATCGTCTGGCTGGATGCAAAGCCCATCATGCCGATGCCGATGAAAATCGACACCAATAACGAACGCTTGTGTGAAATCGCATCACCGGCCAAACCGGCAGCAGGGGGATGAAACATCGCCTGCCCCAGTCGCGTGGTGAAGAGCAATGTGAACATGATCAGATAAGCACCGACCATGCCGAAGGCTTCTTTGTGGATACCCACTGGCCCCAACAACATACCTGCACAAGTCAGCAGCAGACCCAGGAGGATGTAGTGGCGTCGTTTACCCCCGGTGTCCGCCCAGATGCCGAACATGGGTTGTAACGCCATGGTGGTTGTCGCTGCGACCGTAGAGATCAGTCCCGCGTAACCCAGATCAAGCTCTGCCATTTTCTTGAACACCGGCCACATCCCACCCAGGCAGTCGACCATGGCATGGGCTAGGAGCAATGCCAGGAATGTCCGTAATGCCCCGGGTTTGAAGGCCGGTTCATCAATGGAAGTCGCGGGTACAGATTGGACTTGGGCTATGGTCATAAGGCACACACTCTAACAACTCGCTGTTGCCGGACAACGCAGCCTACATTGACGCAGTGTCAGCAATCAGACTTTCAGGCAATGTGTTTATCACTTGTCAGAACAACTTTTTGTTCCAATTGTCAAAAAATTCATTGAATTAACAAAAAGGTTCCCTAGAATAACACCCATACGATTTTTGAGACTTTATTCAGGAAAATTCACGGAGTTAGACATGATCAAGTCCATCAGCTATTGGGCATTGGAACACGGGTTAGCCGGGACGCATCCGATCGACAAAGCATTGGAAGAGGCTGCAGACGCAGGGTTTGAGGCGATTGAGTTGGCGGTTGGGACCGAAGGGGCGTTTCACGTTGAAATGTCTGACAGCGAGTTGTCCACCATTGCCAAGTCCATCGAACAGGTGTCGATCAGTGTCCCCACGGTGGCTGCCGGTTTGAGTTGGGGCTGCAATCCTGTCAGTGATGATGCTGGCGTTCGCGCCAAGTCCATCGACATTCACGCCAAGGCGCTGCGCTGCACCGCTGCGGTTGGTGCCAAGGCCATGCTCATGGTCCCCGGCTTTGTGGGCGGTCCATTAAGCGGCGGCGCTCTGGTGCGGTATGACCATGCCATGGATCGCATCAAGGAAGCTGTCGAGACGCTTTTACCCGTGGCTGAAGAAGTCGGTGTGGACTTGTGTCTGGAAAACGTCTGGAACGGCATGTTCTATTCACCGTTGGAGTTTGCCAGCTTTATTGATTCGTTTACGTCCGATCGTCTGGGTGTCTACTTCGACGTCGGCAATGTGCTCGGTTATCACCAGCATCCGCCGTACTGGATTGAACTATTGGGCAAGCGCATCAAGCGTGTTCACATCAAGGACTTCACCGAGAACTTCGGTTTTGTCGGAGGCTACATGTTCTGCCCACTGGGTGCAGGTCAGGTCCCCTGGGAAGAATCCATGAAAGCCCTCAAAGCCATCGGCTATGATCAGACCATCGTCGCGGAAATGCTCCCCTGGGATCCGGGCCAACTCCAACGCACCAGCCAGGAGATGGATCGTATTCTCGCGTTGGCTTAATAACACTGTAAAACAAGTAGTAAATCAAAGAATCAAACATCAATCAGGAGTTGAATAAAAATGGTTAAGGTTGGCGTATTGGGATTGGGCACCATGGGAAGCACCCATCTGGATGCCTATGGCAAAATTGACAACGCTCAGATCGTTGCCGTCTGCGACATCGACGAAGATGTCCTCTCCGGCAAGAACAAAAAGGAAGGCAACATTGAAGGTCAGGCACAAGGCGGCTTTGATCTGAATGCACCGGGACTCAAGAAGTTTACCGACGGCATGGAGATGATTAACGACCCGGATATCGACGTCATCGATATCTGCCTGCCGACACCCGAACACCTGCGCTATGCCATCGCATCACTGGAAGCGGGCAAACACACCTTCATGGAAAAACCGTTGGCAAGAACCAATGAAGACACGCAGCAAATCGTCGACGCGGCTGCCAAAGCCAAAGGCATGAACATGTGTGCGCTGTGCATGCGGTTCTGGCCTCAATGGGCGTGGCTCAAGGAACAGGTCGAAAAGCAGACCTTTGGCAAGGTCCTGGGCGCTACCTTCCGACGTGTGGCAACGCATCCGGGCCGCAGTTTCTATCTCAACGGTGATGAGTCGGGCGGGGCGGCATTGGACCTGCACATCCACGATACCGACTTCGTCAAGTATCTCTTTGGCATGCCCAAAGCCGTCGTCAGCCACGGTTACTCCAAGGAAACCACCGCCGTCGATCACCTCACCACGCAGTACATCTACGATGACATCCCCATGGTCAGCGCAGAAGGCGGTTGGGCGATGACCGATGGTTTTGGTTTCAAAATGCAGTACACCGTCAATTTTGAGAAAGCCACCGCTTCTTTCGACATTGGTTTACCTGAACCGTTGACGCTTGCAGAGGTCGGGAAAGACCCTGTTGCTGTCGAATGCGAACCGGACATGGGTTATTTCCATGAACTCAAATATTTCATGAATTGTGTCGAAACCGGGAACAAACCGGACACGGCTTCCTTTGCGGACGCCGCCGAATCGGTTAAGATCGTTTTAGCGGAAGTCCAAAGTGTCCGCACAGGTCAAACTGTGACCTTGGACTAATGCTTGCAGGGAGGCAATGATTTCTTGCTATTGACCTGATCCAGGCGATAACCCGGTGTCTGACGATGCCGGGTTTTTTATTTTATCGATACTCGTCAGAAACATTCGTCATACACGCGATATCAAAGTCTGAATACGGCTTTGCCTCTTGCTTGTGACATCCAGTTCGGTACACTGTGTGGTGCCTATTTGCACGGCAGACTTTTTAGGATTGCAATCGACCATGTGTCAGCCAACCAACGGTGATCAAAACAACCAACCCGACGAACCTGGTGGGGCCTCTTCCGAAGCCTCGCAGGACGATGTCCCTGAGGGTAGTTGTTTGGGAGAGGATCGCCCTCAACCCTTTAATATCACTCTGACATGTCAGACAGCCGACATTGATCCGCCCATCCAGGGCTGGCTTGATGTGCAATTGGCCAAACTCGCTCAAGTCGCAGGCATCACCTCACTGGAACTCTCCGTGGTTCTGGTGGACGATCAACAGATGTCTGAGATGCATGAACAATACATGGATATCACTGGCACGACTGACGTGCTGACCTTTGACCTCAGCGATGATCCAGAGGATCCGAACGTGATCGAAGGGGAATTGATTCTCTGCGTGGATGAAGCGTCCCGACAGGCTGCCAGCCGCGAACACCACACGCGGCTGGAGTTGCTGTTATACGGGCTTCACGGCTTGTTACATTTGATGGGCTATGACGATCATGACGAAGACGATTATGACCGCATGCACGCCAGAGAAGATGAAATATTGACGCAAGCCGGCTTTGATGCCCTGTTTGCCAGAGATGAAAAACAACTGTGACCCCTCGTGTTCCCGTCGATTGACGGACACCTGTTCGGCATGAGCCTCGGATCAGCCGGAGATTGGGTAAATGAAATGGAAACCTGCCGAGGATGAAGAGTAATTGACGGTGAGTGATCCTGCTATATGGATCGGATTGGTGGCCTGTCTGCTTGGCTGCTATTTCAGTGCCTGTAACATTGCGATCAAGATTTTCAGCCGCGCTCGTCTGACGGAGTTGCTGTCTGATCGCATGGACAATGCCAAGCTTGAACCCTTCTTCAAACGTTCCTCACGCATCCCGCTGATGACCGGCACGTTTCGCACGGGACTCAATTTCATCGTGCTCCTGGCGGTACTCAGCTACCTGGATCGCAATGTCGAATTGACCACGCTCTACCAATACGCGGTGGCATTCCTGATCAGCAGCGTTCTTGTGAGTATTTTCACGGTTGCCATCGCTTTGAGTTGGGCGCGGTATCAACCTGAAGCCATCGTCGCATGGTCGATCCCGTTGCTGACGGTGTTGCTCGCCATCTTCACGCCGGTGGTCGCGTTCCTGCATTTGTTTGATCCTGTCGTTCGTCGTGTCTCAGGTGCATCACTTGTCAATGACGCTGAGAGTGATGCCAGTGATGAAGTGATGTCCGTGGTGGAAGAGCATGAATCCGTTGGCTCGGTGGACTCGGAACAAAAGGAAATGATCGAAGCGGTTTTCGATCTCACCGACACCCTGGCTGGCGAGATCATGACCCCGCGTACCGACATTGAAGGCATTGAGTATGGCAAATCACTGTCAGAGATTCGTGATCTGATCCTCGAAGCCGGACACAGCCGCATTCCCGTCTATGGTGAAAATCTCGATGACATTCTGGGGGTGCTCTACGTCAAGGATTTGATCAAGCTGATTAACGGTGAGGATCTTCGCGAATTTGATCTGAAAAATTATCTGCGTGACGTACTGATGATTCCCGAAAGCAAGTCCGTCCGGGACCTGCTTGCTGAGTTCAAGGCAACGAAGGTACATATCGCCATCGTACTCGATGAGTATGGTGGGACCGCAGGTCTGGTGACCATCGAAGACATCCTCGAAGAACTTGTCGGTGATATTGAAGACGAGTACGAAGAAGACGAAGAAAAGCCGACGGTTCGCAAGATTGCTGATGATCTTTTTGAGGTCGATGCTCGTGTGTACATTGACGATCTGAACGACGAATTGGAAGTCGAACTGCCTGAAGATGAAGACTACGAAACCGTTGGCGGGTTTGTGTTCTCCACCTTGGGACATGTCCCGGAAGTCGGGGAGACATTCTCACACGGCAGTCTCGCGGTCACCGTCCTGGCAGCAGAGAAGACCAAGGTGCTCAGTGTGCAGATTCAGATTCAAGAGACCGACGATGCCAACACCGTGAATAACGGGCATCACAATTAATCAAATTTCTTTGCGTCACTCCCGCGTCCCCGGAAGGCGGGAGTCAAGTGATACATGCAAGCGTCAACAGAATGCCACTGGATTCCCGTCTGCGCGGGAATGACGAGATGTAAGTGATCTTGAAGATTGATCGTTTATATCGCAATAGCTGCATCACCACGTGATGCTGAAACGGCGTTGCCGTTTATTCTCGTGATAAGCAAGTTGTTCTGACTTACCCCATCATGCTATCACCTGGATCGACAGTTTTGGCCTGTTCTCCGGTTTGATCGGGCATCAATTCTGCGCGGGGCATCGGGTCATCCAGTTGGTCCATCCAACTGTTTAGAAGCGATGCGAGTTTATTCTGCAAGGGCGCGACCTTCGGATGATTGGCATAATTGCGCGTCTCCTGCGGATCTTCAATCATGTCATAAAGCTCGGGCTTATCGCCGACATTGTGAATAAATTTATGTGTCGATGTACGGATCATGCGATGGGCAAAACCGCATCCCGATGAGCCGTCATACGCTGCATACATGGTCTTTCGCGGTCGGTTATTGGGTTGGCCATGAGCAAGGGAGAGAAGGCTTTTACCCGTGGAGTCGGTGATGGGATCAGAGCCGGACTGTTCAAGCAGGGCAGCCGCAAGGTCCAGGTGATCCGTCATTTCAGTGATGCGCCTGGCGGACTTCTGTCCCGGTGTTTTTACCATCAACGGCACGCGAACCGATTCCTCGTACAGACACATCTTCTGAAACAGGCGATGCGAGCCAAGCATTTCCCCGTGATCCGAAGTAAAGACCAGCAGGGTGTCTTCGTAGAGACCTTTGTCCTTGAGCGCACTGACGATCTGTCCGACATGGTGATCGAGCATGCTGGTCATCCCCATGTACATCGCCCAGACGTGTGCCCAGTGTTCGATGGGGACATGCGATCCGAGTTGGCCGGCAGTGTTTGCAAGCTGGAGTGCGGGCATGCCCTGATACCATTTGCCAACCGTGTCGGGCATGCCGATGTTGTCGGGGTGATACATGTGCGCCCATTTGCGCGGCGCCCACAGCGGGGGTGCGGCAGCCAGAACATGCCATACAGACACAGCGGTTTGGAGTCGTCATGTTCCTGGATGGCATTGACCATTTTCTGCGTAATCACCGAATCATAAAACAGGTCTTCACGCAACGGCCAGACGGCGGTGCGCGCGCTGGTTCCGGATGTGACACGGGATTGACCCTCAGCATGTTCAAGCACCGGATCACGAAAGACGGTCATGTCCGGGAGCATCAGGCCACGCTTGTGTAACGCACGGTGATGCGATCCGACGGAAGTGGGGCCGAGGAATTTGACGTCCGGGCAGTTGGCATCAAATCCACCTGCGGTTCGCACGTGTTGAATGCCAGCATGGTACACGTCATAGCCCTGGGCAGCGATGCGGTTGGGGATCAGGTCCAGGCCTGCATTGACCGTGCCGTGTTCGCGTTCTTCGGGGAACCATCCGTTGATGATCGCACCATGTTGCCTTGGATACAGTCCGGTCATCAAGCTGCTGCGTGCAGGGACACACAACGGGCAGACCGTGTAGTGATGTTCAAAGACCGTGCTCTGGTTGGCCAGCGCATCAAGGTGCGGGGTGTCGCATTGCTGATCACCGTAAGCCTGCAGAAGGTCGAAACGCAGTTGGTCTGCCATAAGGAAAATGATGTTGGACATGCTAAAAGGCTAACGTTGGTGTATCTTTGTTTCAATGCCCACGGATGTCGATGCGATGATTAAACAATTTTGTGAACCGAGTGATGACGGTGTATTGTTGCACATCAAGGTGGTCCCGGGGGCCAGTCGGAGCAAAATTGCCGGTGTTTTAGGGGATCGATTGAAGGTTCTCATTGCTGCACCTCCTGAAGACGGCAAAGCCAACAAAGCGATCTGCCAATTATTGGGGAAAATTTTTTCTGTGCCCAAACGCGATGTTGCTGTGGTCAAGGGTACAACGAACCCGATAAAAACCGTACAATTATCTGGCCTTGAAGTTTGTAAGGCAGTTGATGTTTTACAGATGTTACTCAAGTGAGATGCGATTTAATGCCCACCGGTTTGGTTCATGATCCCGTATTTCAACGTCACGCAACCGGGCCCAATCACCCCGAGCGAATCGAACGTTTACAGGCCATCGACACGATGCTCCGCGAGACGGGGCTCATCGAACAGTTGGTGACGATCCCGCATAAGGCGGTCAATGACGATTGGCTTGAGTGTATCCACGATAAAAATTATCTGCACCGGATTCATGCTGCATGCAGTTTTGGTGTGCCTTACGTGGATGTGCCCGACTCGCGCGTCTGTCGTGCGTCGGAGTTGGTTGCCAAGCATGCGGTGGGCGGGTGTCTTCAAGCAGCACGCATGGTGATGACAGGGGAGTTGGGCAATGCATTTTGCACGGTGCGCCCGCCGGGGCATCATGCTGAGCGTGATCGGTCACTTGGCTTTTGTCTGTACAACAATGTGGCCATCACCGCTGAATATCTCATCCGTGAGTTTGGTTTATCGCGTGTTGCGATCATGGATTTTGATGTCCATCACGGCAACGGCACACAACACATTTTTGAAGACCGCAGTGATGTGCTTTTTGTCAGTACGCATGAAGACCCCAATCGTCAATTTCCCGGCACCGGTTTTTCCGATGAAGTTGGTTGTGGTGATGGGCAGGGATATACGCTGAACATTCCCATGTCCGTTGGCAGCGATGATGCTGCATTTGAACGCGTGTTTAACCGGCAGGTCCTGCCCCGCATCCGTGAATTTAAGCCGGAGTTTCTCTTGTTGTCTGCAGGATTCGATGCAGCGGTCAATGACCTGCTCGGCCATCTGTGCGTGAGTACCGAGGGCTTTGCCTGGATCAGTCGACAGTTGCTTGATCTGGCGGATGAGGTGTGTGACGGGCGTGTGGTGTCGATCTTGGAAGGCGGGTACGAATTGCGATCACTCAAGGACGCGGTGCAGGTTCACATCGAAGCCCTGCTGCACGCCAGTTCCCGTAAGCCGGTCTCCGTGCCGCAGCGTTAACCCCGTTGGCACGACTGCCCACTTGGGAAAACATGCTTGGCCGTGTTACAATGCCCCTTATGTCACAACCCGCCCAGGAAAAGGAAACATGGTACGACGACGGACTGCATTTCACCTGCACGCAGTGTGGTAACTGCTGTACGGGGCCGTCGGGTTACGTCTGGTTTAACGATCAGGAAGCCAAGGCCATGGCCGAGTTCGTGGGCATGAAAAAGGTCGAATTTCTTCAACTCTACAGCCGTGTGGAGTATGGCAAGCGGACACTCAAGGAAATCCGCAACGACAATGGCGAGTATGATTGTGTCTTTCTCAAGGAGAACAAGGAAGGCCAACGCGGCTGCTCGATTTACTCGGTTCGCCCGTACCAGTGTCGCACGTGGCCGTTTTGGCCGGAAAACCTGACCACCGAGAAGCATTGGCAGCGTTCGGCGGTCCGTTGCCCGGGGATGGCAGCAGGGGGCCTCGAAGGCCAAGGCAAGTTCTACCCCATCGAAGAAATTCGCATCATCCGAGACAGCCATGACTGATCAACACCCATGGCAGGATTGGCAGCGTTTTTCTGCGGATCAAAACATCCACCAAGGCATCTGCCGGATTTACGATGCGATCGGTCAGGCCATCACCCAAAAGGGGCCGACCTGTTGGGCCAGTGGCAAATGCTGCAACTTCAACGCATATGGTCACCTGCTTTACGTCACCGGCCTGGAAATCGCCTGGTATGTCCAGCAGCTACCCGCTGATACGGATGTGACCGTTGATCTCAAAGCCCCATGTCCCTTTCAAATTGACGGACTCTGCTCCACCCACGATATCCGCCCGCTGGGATGTCGCGTCTACTTCTGTCAGCAGGGGACGCAGGATTGGCAGCAGGACCTTTACGAACAATTCCAACAGCAACTCATCGAGCTGCATAAGCAACATGACATCCCCTATGCCTACATGGAATGGCGTTACGGGTTAAGTGAAGCACTTGATAACAGGTTTGTAAACGGTTGATCAGATAACGCATCCTACTCAAGACACAGTTGGACACCCTCTGAAACTTGCCTGTGACAAGTTACCGGCTATCCTTATGAGTACCTGTTTTTCAGCTTGTTATCGTACTTGGACGAACAAACCAAAGGGACACATGAAACGATCGATTCTCGGGTTGGTATTGTTGCTTCTGTTTGCAGTGAATGTGAACGCTCAGGATTACTCCAAGGATAAGATCCGTCAGATGCTCGGTGACTTGCCCAACAAGATCGCCAGGCATCGCGTGAGTCTCAAACGCTGTGACACGCCGCCGACCATCGATGGCACGCTTGATGATGCTGCCTGGAATCATGCAGCACTGCTGACCAACTTCATTCGCTCTAATGATAATCTGGATTCAGGCATCCCCGGCCTGTCTGCTGCCGAAGCGCAGTCGTTGATTTATGTGACCTATGACGATATGTATTTTTACGTCGGGGCACGCATGATGGAACCCTACATGCGTTACCTGGTCAGTGCTTCGGAAAACCGTGATGACAACGTCTGGACTGATGATGCGCTTGAATGGTTTTTCGATACAGACAACACCGGCCAGGAAGTCATTCAGATCATCACCAACAATGCAGGCATCATCTGGGACGGCCATGATTACGAACGCCGCACCAAAGTCAGTTGGACCTGCGAAGGTCTGCGCGTTGCCACCAGCCATGCCTCGGATTGCTGGTATGTCGAGTGGGCCGTGCCGTTTGCTGGCTTGGGGGTCCCCGTCCCACAGAAGGGCGATGTCTGGCGTGTCCAGTTTGCCCGACAACGCTACACCACACCCACCGGTAAACGCCGCGAAAACAGCACATGGGTCGGCAGTGTCGAAGCCTCATTCAAAATGCCCGATTGGTTCGGTGAACTGCTCTTTAATGAAGACGTCTCAACTGTCCAGGCCAATATGCCCGAAGCAACCTTCGGAAAACAGATGGCCTCCATCGCCTTTTACAACGGTAAAGACACCGATTTGCCTTTGACGTTTTACACCGCCTCCACCGGTTCATCACACCGATCTATGACCACCACTGGCATGGTCCCCGCAGGTCAAACCAAATCCTTCACCATCCCCGTCATCACAGAAGACGAAGGTGCTAACATCAATGCCCTGCAGGTCTACTCAGGCACGGAATTACTCTCTGTTGTGCGTCGCAGTTATTTCATTGAGCCTTTGACCGAATTGATGAAGGATAAGCTCGCGTATGCCATGATGCTTTCCAAAGCCAAGTCTCAAAGTCAAGCCTTCAGAGACAATATGCTCAAACGCTCATTGCAGATGCAGGAAAAACTCAACAAACTCGACGCAGTCAAACAACAACTCATCGAAGGTACGCTCTCTGAAGCTGACAAGATGATCAAATGGGAGACTTTGGTCGAGGAATTCAAAGCTATCGATATCCCAACCCCACCGGAAAAACCCAAGCTCTCAATCTGGCGTTGAAAACTGGGTGGTGAATTTCCAGAGAGCTTGTAAACCTGGGTTTAGGTTATAAGCATTAAACGCGTTGAAAAGGGATATGAGATTAGGGCAAGGCATAAAAATCAAATAAGCCAAGAGACTTCCATCTAACATTCCAGATCCCTATTCACTATTGCATTTTTCACTCAAATGTAGCGTCTGGCGCGCTCATGTCTGCATGCATCTTCAATGAAAAACCAATTCAATAGCTGCAAGCTGACAGCTCGCGCGTCACCCGCCGACGCGACACTTGAGTGAAAAATGTAATAATCCCTGACCGAAACAGGCAATATTCTTTGTCTAAAACTCAGGTCTGAACAAGCTATTTCAGATCAGACCACCGAAACTGTACATCAGGAGTACATGGGGCGTGCTATTGGAATTGATGCTGTGTCAATTGGCCGATGGTATGGAACTACTGCTGTGGATTCGTAACACTGTTTTTCGAAATAATCAGTGCAATTTCCGTTTTGGCCCAGAGTTGCCAATCAGGCCGGGTATCCTTGAGGCTGATCTCTTGGAGTAGTGCAATGAGCTTGTCATCGCGATCGCCGCGACGATGCAAAGCACGGGCGAGATTGGCGGTATAGATGATGTTGTCAGGGGACAGCTCGTGTGCCTTGGTGTAATGCTCAATGGCAAGGGCATGTTTATCAGCACGTTCATAAACCATGGCCAGATTGTTATGTGGTTGTGGACTGTTGAGCGTGTCCACTTCGATGGCTTTACGCAACTGATTCAAGGCGTCACTGTATTGCTCAAGTGTGAAGTAAACCTTACCAAGATTATTCAGACACCGTACACATTGCGGGTCAGCAGCAATGGCTTGTTTGAGTAACGCTACAGCTTCCTGGGATTGATCCTCTTGAAGTTTCTCAAAGGCAAGAGTGTTGCGTTGGAGCGCCAATTGCGGATTGCTTTTCTTTTCTGGCAGTGTCACCTTCACATGTTGCGTGTTTGAGCAGGCACAAAGACTCAATAGCATGATTGAGAGAACGAATGACAGTAATGGTAAACGTCTGATATTCATTGGCCGTTATTTCTTTTTTTTACCTCAGGAACATAGGCAATGCTTGCGATGCCGACTTCCATTTTCCATGTTTCACCGGTGTTGGTAGCAGATGTTTCTTGTTGATACGAACGCGGACTGGTGATCCTCATTGATTGAATATTCAGATTGGGTTGTGACATTGCAAGGTGATGCAGAAAGGTAATCGCGTTTTGCATGGTGACATCCTGCAGAGACAGTTGTGTAGCCTTTTGGACATAAGGTGATTGGCCTAGCCGTCTGGGGGATGAAGGGCGGATACGCTGGACATGTTGCATGGGCATATTGGCCGAACTTGCAGCTTTTTGGATCTGTTGAACCAGACTGTTCATGTCATCTGCAGGTTCAATATCCTGAGCATGTTGACGGATATCATCAATGGCTTGGGCAATTTGCTGACATTTGCTCTGATTCCGAGCGGATATCTCTGCTAGTCGTTTTTGTGATTGAAGATGCCCATAAGACCACATACTCGAACCCGTAAACATGGCTGTCATCAAAAGAAGCCAGATGATCAGTCTCTGATTGAGATTCATGGCTGTCCCCTTTGCGAATCTTCGGGTTGCCAATTCACGGTGACCGTGTAGCGAATGATGCCATCGTTGGTCTGTGTCATTTGTGGTGTGTCGACCACGAGATTGATATGCGTACCCAGTGCATTGGCGATGGTTTGGACATCAGCGTGTTGCTTTGCCTGTCCGCGTAAAACAATCCGATTGTTCTCAAGGCGAATTTCTTGAATATTCAGGGAATGATTATTGGGTAAACTCACTAAAACAGCGTGCAATAAGGTCAAAGCTGAGGTTTCATCACTAACTTCTGAAATCGATGGCAAGGCACCGGCATGATTGAGTATATTCCGCAATTCACTTTCCATGCGACTGGCAATGTTAATTTGCGGCATGCGTGAATCAGGGAACACCTCTCGGAAAATCTGTTTTTGAGCCTGCGTATTGGATTGGGCGATTTGTTGATAGTCCGAGGCACGCCAATAAAACAGCCCCGTGAGCGTCAGCCCAAGAATCATAATGCCAACCAACAGGAAACTTAGTGCCTTTTGTAGAGAACGTTCCTGCGTGGTGTTGATTAACGGTGGTTGTAGGAAATTAAACCAAGGCGTGATTTTACGTGTGGCAATACGATGTGCACCAACGTATGCCTGTTGGGTCAACTGTACATGCTCAACATGTGTTTGCTGAATCTCAGGTAAAGCTTTGAGCTTGAATGCATCAGACTCAGGCAAATCAAGCAGTTGTAGATGTTGATCCTGCTTGCCCCAGAGGTATTGCGTTTGTGCCTTTAAAACCAAGGCATGGCCATCTGCTGGTAACCATTGCCATTGTGTTGGTTTTCGCTCTGTCGTTGCAAACCAGTGATAAGCTTTACCGTTTGCCCAAATGGTCTGATTGGAATGGGGGGGGCTGTTTTGACTCATCTGCTGTTGCATGGCTAATAGTGCTTTGGGGCAGATGGCCTGGAGATTTAAACTTAGAGAATCGATGGCCTGCATCACTGGTTTAAGTTTAACCAGTGGGGCGCATATACCCAGCGTGGCATCTTTGCTGGGAAGATAGTCTGTGACAATTTCTTCCAATGCCAACGGCCAGTTGGCTTCAAATGCGTAGAGGATATTCTGGCGAGATAGCTTTAAGCGATTGCCTTGCAGCGTGTTTGCAAGACACCAGTGATCCGGGAGCGCAATGACGGTTGGTTGTCTATCATAGCCCCAGTTTTCTAACGTTGTTTGGAGATTTTGAATCTCCTGGGAACGCGATTTCTCACGGGTCTTTGGCCAGGAACTGGTCACTTGATCTGCCACGGAGTCATGGCGCAAAGCCAGCAATTGCCATTGATCGTCATCAGGAATGAGCATCAGTGCGTCAAACTTCATCGCAGTGGTCTCCGTCGCTGATAAACGCTGGGACGTGTGTGTGTTGTTGGACGATGTTGATTATTAGATGTCGGTTCGATGATTTGCAGCGTCAGGGTTTGGCCATTGCGTTCGAGGATGACTTGTTCAGGTTGAATGTCAACGACCTTGGCATCTTCAATCATCTGATCAAGACTGACGAACTGGATATCACCTGTTTGTGTGGTAAACAGGGCCATGGAATGATTGGGTTCGATGATGGTTCCCGTGAGTTTTGCGGTGAATGGATTGGCAGGTGGTGGCGGAGGAGCTGTGACTGTTGTCGGTTTTGGGGGGGGGGGTACGACTTTTTCAACCGGTCGTAAACGTAGATCCCATGCCGATGCGAAGGATGCCAAGGTAGGCAGGTTGGTTTGAATCGTTTGAGATTTGAAATCGGTTGCTGGTTTCGTTGCAGTGATATTTGGGATAGTGACCGGTTCTTCGGTTATTTGAACTGGAAGCAAGATATGTACACAAATAACACCCAAAGCGGTCAGCAGACACCCCATCGTCATGAAACCAATTCCAGTATGTCGTGTTTGTTGACTCATCTTCACCACGCAAATACCAACGTCTGAATTTTAGCATGTTGCGGTGTGTCTGTCTGACTTTCTGACTTTTTGTTTGCTGTTAAAGTGAGACCCACTGCAAGACGGTGATGCAGACGGCGGGTGTCTTGCCAACGTGACCAGAGGGTATGGCAGTTGGACGTCTCCGTGAATAATGCTTTGACCTGATCCAGCTTCTTCTTGTCAATTCCGGCAGAAACCAGGGCTTTTTCCAAAGATATCTCTGGATTCGTCTTTCGAGCATTGATCAGCTTGTCGATTTCACCACGGGTCATGCTCTTCAGACAGATACTTATGATCACTTCAATCGGTGCCTGTCTGAAATTAAGTTTCCCGTCTCCCCAGCAGGTGACCACATCCAATACCGCTGGTTCCTCTGAGTCAAACGGCATGAGCTGTTCGAGGTTGACGTTTTCAAACATCTGTCCCAGTGTCTGGATGGGGTGTTCCTGGGTATCAGATTCCCATGTGAAGGGTTTGAGATTGATCGTCGGTATGTTTCGAATCTGCCGTTTTTCCAAGAGTGAGCGAACGGTCTGGGTAACGTCTGTCGGTTGTGATTGAGACTTGAACAATTGATTGACATTGGCTTTGGCCTGTTCGTCTGATAATGTCAACTGGTAGGTGGTATCACCGAGTTGGATATTAAAATCGATCTTGTTGACAGGTAAATCCTGATCGTCTGGCGGGTCATTCTCCAGTAACGTCGTCATGACGTTGGATGCGTTTGGCAGTAGACTCTTTTCCAAACTGTATGTTGCCCATCGGTGTTGCAGCTGCTTTTGAGCTTGATATACGTCGGTAGCCTCGAAGATGCTGCGCTTGGCCATGATGGTCAGAACACTCCCTGCCATGGCTATGAGCAACAAAGCCATCACCAGCACATAACCTTGTGCTCTATTGGAGCGTTTAATGTTGAGTGAACTTTTTCTCATCGCAACACCATGGTAAAAGTCAACACACTATGTTCCTGGACGTCATTATCATTTTGCTGAGCCTGGAGCTGTTCACTGGGACGCGTGATAATCCATTGCAAAACAGCAGGAACAGGCGTCCATTGGTCGGATATTGTCTGTGGTTCTGATTTTTCTGCAGACTCTATCTTGTCAGAGATATTTGTTGGTTGGTTTGTTATTTTCCGAGCATCGGTATCAAATGTCGTGACATCTGTTGCAAATTGATCATTCTCAAGTGAGACGGCAAGTAACTGCATGCTGGTGATCCCTTTGCATACCAGATTGGCAGAACTGTCTTGAAGTGTGAGACTTGTTGGGTCTTGTTGATGGCGAATGAGCCATGTCTCTTGATCGATATCAGCCAATCGGTATATGACTTGTGCAGGTTGCTGTGTCTGACTGAATGTTTTTTCATCCAGCTTGAAATATCCCTGGAGCTGAATCTGTTGATCTTTGATACGACATGCTGTAGCAAGCATCAGATCTCGACGTAGTAATTGGACGATCGAATCCAACTCGGTTGGTGATGATTGCTTTTGTTGGCGTTGAACCTGACGGGCTTGCTGTGTGGTGGCAAAGAGAATGCCGATCATCAGGATGGAAGCCAAGGCGCTTGCGATGAGCAGTTCCATGATGGTAAAACCGTGGGAAGGTTGCCTGTTCATGGGGCCTCCTCTCGGGCAGTTTCAACTTGATCTGACATCGCAGCAGGAAGCTGGGAAGTGCTGGACATGTCAGGCTGTTCATCTTGAGCTGTTTTTTTCAAAGGGACAGCCAATTCCAATTGCAGGATGGGTTCATCTGTCAGATACATGTCCGCATCCGTGATCGTTAGTTGGACTTTAATGATCCCCAACTCCTGGAGTTCTGATGCGTCCTGTGATTGTGTCTCCCATTGCAGATTCTCGTGTTCAGGGATCGTGCCCGAGCCATCAGTAGGAAGGTTGCCCCAATCCATTGCCCAGGATGCAAGCAGGGCATCCGTTGCAGAAATCGCCAATGCCTTTTTACGTATAAGAGCAGATTGGCGTGTGAGTCGAGCTTGTGCAATGAAGATGGATGCCAGGAACAGTCCAAGCAGGGCCATCCCAATAACCACTTCAATCAAGCTCAGACCACGGGCGCGAGATTTCATCGAGCACGCTGGCAAGGGTGTCCTCCGATTCCAATTCGTAACATTGGCCTGTCAAACCTGCAAATAGAAGCCAAGTCGTTCGCGCGGGAGTTTGAATCTGCAGTGCATAGCTGGGCGTCGCACCTTGGGGGGAACAGTTGATGACCGCATTGAGTTCATCAAAATCTTCCTGCCCAGGTGCTATTTGGATTTGTTCAATACGACAGGTTGGATTCAGTTGAATCACCTGTCCAATGATGTTCAGTTCCTCGCTACTGTCTGTGCGTTTGATCACACCTTCCAATGGATCGATATGCAACTGGATCACATTGCCTGAACGTTGCGCTTCAAGCCGCAGGAGACGGTCAATGGTCTTGATCTGTTCGATGCCGTTGCGGGTATTGATCCGGTCCATCATGTCAACCACCGGACCGCGTACAGCTGCAGCGAAGATGGCAAGCAGCAGAATGACAGCAATGAGCTCAAATAATGTAAAGCCTTTTGCGTTACGTTTGGATGATTGAATCGCAGAAGCACAACAGCACAGAGCAATGCACTTGAAAAGATGTTGCATTCTCAGGCTTTTTCGGATGCCGTGTCTCTTTGATTCTGTGGTTAACATCAAAACTTACTCAGCTTCGGTCTGTCCCAATTCCCAGCTGAAAATATCCCCATCAATGCCGTCACCACCCTCGGTGCCATCGCGTCCCAGGCAGATGATTTCAAAGTCCGACTCCCGGCCTGGGCAGTTGTATTGGTATGGTCGTCCCCACGGGTCATTCTTGGTGGTGATGTTCAGGACATCAAGTCCTTCGTCATTAGTGGGATAATTGCCTTTGTCTGCATAGTAGGATTCGACCGCCGTGACGATGGTGGCCATGTCGCCTTTGGCACGATTGACCTTGGATTTGTCAATGTAATCTTTGAACTTGATGGCCACGGCACCGGCGAGAATGCCAATGATGATGACCACCGCCATGATTTCGACGAAGGAAAAGGCACGGTAACGATGATAAGTGGTACGACGCATGTTTGTCTCTCTGTTGTCATGTCCCAAGTGGAACATCTCCGAAGGTTACAAAATATTACTGGCTTCAAGAATGGGAAACACGGTTGCTGCAGCGATGGCAAAGACAAAGGCAGCAAGCATGATAATCAAAACAGGTTCAAGAATAGCCGTCAAACGATTGGCAGCGGTTTGAACCTGTTTGTCATAGTCATTCGCTAGACGATCGAGCATCTCTTCCAAGCGACCGGACTGTTGGCCGACCGCGAAAATCTGCACCACCAATGGGGGAAACGCTCCGACCTTCTCCATGGATTGAGCGATGTCTTCGCCTGCAAAAATCGCTTCTTCGCATTGATGCAGGGAATCTCGCAAAATCACATTGGACGTTGACTGTTGAGCAATCTGGATGGCACGAATGAACACCACACCACTACGCAATAAGGTCGACATGACCACCGCAATACGGACAAGTGATTGCTTACGGATCAATTCACCCAGGACCGGTAGTTTCAGTTGCATTCGATGCCATGCCCAACGCCCCTTGGCCGTTTGAAGCACGGTCCGAATCGACGCGATCACTACGAAGGTGATCAGTAGCAATAACCACCATTTGTCCAGTATCAGATCGCTGGCCGCTTTGACCACCTGTGTGATCCATGGCAACTTGTGTCCAGCTTCAATCAATGCGTTGAGCAGATTGGGAACGACATAAGTCATCTGGAAAATGCCAACGACAAGACCGATGAAAATCACAATGCACGGGTAGATCAGAGCTGTGGTGATCCGCCCTTTAAGTGTCTGCCATCGTTCTTTGAAATCCCCAAGACGCTCCAGGGCGATCTCCAACGTGCCTGCGTTTTCACCGACCTCCACGATACTCACATCCATGGCATCGAACAGATGGGGTTGGGCTTTCATCGCTTCAGCAAGACTACTACCACTGGCAATGCGTTCGCGGATTTGCAGCAGGTCCGAACCGAAGCTGCCATCATGTTGTTTGATGATTACGTCCATGGATTCGAGCAGGGGGGTGCCGACTGCCAGTAGTGTGGCTAATTCACGGATGAAGGCGACAACCTTATGTTGCTGTTTACGTGCGGTCAGACGGGCAAGTGTGGCAGAGAGTCCGCTATTGACAGACGCTTTACGTGTGGTGACTTTCTGGATCGCCAGACCTTGTTCACGCAGCATATCCCGTGCCAATCGAGGTGTCTCAGCGACGATGGTCCCTGTGACACGTTTGCCCTGTGGGTTTGTTGCCTTATATGCGTAAACTGCCACGAAATGTTAAGCCTTTTTACTTGAATCACAAAGGCACAAAGACGCAGTGCCCGAATAAGACAAGAGAAAAAAGATGACTTGCATTAATCTCTGTGTCTCTGTGCTTTTGTGGTTAAATATTCTCATACCGTTTCGTCCACGAAGTTTTCCGCACCTTCTAACCGGACGGTGACGCGGTCGACTTCTTCGAGGGTGGTTATACCGTTGATGATTTTTTGCACGCCGTCATCTCGGAGTGTTTGCATGCCATGTCGGATTGCGGTTTGTTTGATCCTGGCAGCGGTGGCACGTTGTGTGATGTCTTGCCGGATGGCTTCGTTGACCTGTAGAAGTTCAAAAAGTCCGACACGACCACGGTATCCGGTTTGGCGACAATGTTCACAGCCTGAAATTTGGCAAAGCTGCAAATCTTCAGGCACATCACCACGCGTTAACTGCAAGGACTGAATCTGGGCAGGCGTCGCTGCGATATTTGCTACACACTTACTGCAAACTTTACGAACCAGACGCTGTGCCATGACACCTGCAACTGAGCTGCCAACTAGGTAGGGCTCAATACCCAGATCCAATAATCGCGTGACCGCACTGGAGGCATCGTTGGTATGCAGCGTCGAGAAAACCAGGTGACCGGTGAGAGCAGATTGGATGGCCATGACCGCTGTTTCATGATCGCGGATTTCGCCCACCATGATGATGTCCGGATCCTGACGCAGCACGTTACGTAGTCCGCTTGCAAAGGTCAGGCCTTTCTTCTCGTTGATCTGAGTTTGACTGACGCCGGGGAGTTGATATTCGATGGGATCTTCAAGTGTGATGATATTGCGTCGGTTGTCGTTGATCTCATCGAGCGTGCCGTAGAGTGTGGTGGTTTTACCACTGCCCGTTGGACCGGTGACGAGGATGATGCCGTGCTCGATATTGACCAGTTGTCGGAAACGCGCGATGGTCTGCTCGTTCATGCCGATTTCGCCCAGCGTGTAGAGTTGGGCGCTTTTATCCAGTAGGCGAATGACGACACGTTCACCATGATTACTTGGCAGTGAGGCGATACGCAGATCAATCTCACGATCACCGACTTGCACACTGGCACGCCCGTCCTGGGGTAAACGTTTCTCTGCGATGTTCATTTTGCCCATGACTTTGACACGGCTGATGACCGCTTCCTGGACATTCTTGGGTAAGTGGAAACAGTCATGCAAAACGCCGTCGATGCGCATGCGAGCGACAAAGCTGGTTTCGTAAGGTTGTAAATGGACATCGGATGCCTGTTGCTTGAAGGCTTCAAACAGAACGAGATTAACCAGTTGAATCACCGGCTCACGTGAACTCACATCAAGCAGGTCTTCACGGCCTGCCAGTTTCTGGACTTCACTGAGCACGTGATCCTGATCGAGATTGCTGATGAACTGCTGAGCTTTGCCGGATTGTGATTCGTAGGCACGGTTGATGGCTGACTCAACGATGTGTATCGGTGCCAAGGCGATTTGTGCATGATGTCCAAGCATACGGTTGACCGTATCCACATGCTCCAGGTGTTTGATATCTGCCATGGCAATGATCAGCGACGGTTTGTCCCCCTCAGTCGAAGCCAGACGTGACTCCACCCCGACCATGCCGAACTGTCGCGCAAAACCAATTGGGATTTTATCAGTGAAGGTCGGCGATGTAGGGTGATCCAGCAAATCATCAAGAAACGGCAGACCCAATAATTCCGCTGCTGCATGTTGAACTTCTGATGGATCAAGTCCCGCATCCATGGCTGTTTGCATGCACGACAAACCTGTTGCTTCAGCAGGAAAGCTCGGTAGGACAATTTGCTGAACAGATGCCAATTCCTGAAGAAGTGTTTTGAGATTGTCTGAGATACTGGGCAAAACGTGCGGGTCCTCTCAGGTGCAAAGCCCTCGGTTAGAAGAGGCGGGTCCATCGACTGCTATTGATTGATGGCTGGTATTGAGCAACCGAGAATCAGTTCATCCAAACTGGCTCACTTTTGGGATAGTCTCCTTGATGATCAGATTTTTCGACATCGTGATCTGAAAGATATTGTAAGTCACGAAAGCTGTCATCGCGAAGAATACTGGCCTTGATGAAGACAAAAAGTGTCTTTTCCGAGTCTTCATTGATTCGACTGGTGAAAAGTTCTTTGAGTAGCGGAATATCGCCCAGAATCGGGATGGTCGTCAGCGTGTGACTTGAACTGTTGCGCTTAAGGCCGCCCAGGACAATGGTCTTGCCATCGGGGATGGTGACTTTGCTTTCGATGGTGTTGGTTTGGCTGGGGGGAGGAAGGTTGTCGACGCGATCACCGGTGAAGCTGCTGAGCTCGATGTTGTATTCCAATTGCAGGTAATCACCATTGCTGATGTGCGGTGTGAGTTTGATGGTGGTGCCCGCACTGACATCACCGCCGTAGCTGGTGGTGGCAACGGTGTCCGATGCATTGACACTGGAGAAAGGTTCGTTGGCAGTTGAGACAAGCGAGCCGGATTCGTTGTCATTGACAAGAATCTTGGGAGCCGATGCAACCTTTGCTTTGCCGGTTCGTTTGAGTGCTTTGAGGACCACGTTGGCGATGTCGGCATCCAATAACGCGAAATTAAAACCTGTTGATGTGGCAGGGGTGACATCACCCGTAGATGCGTCAATGGTACTTAAGCCAAAGGAGCTAAAGCTGATGATCTTGCCGGTGTCGGTGTCGCCGCTGGCTGCGATTTCCACACCAAGCGTAAAATCGTCACTGGTGTCGAGTGTTATGACTGTGGCCTCGAGAAGAACCTGGGGCCGTCGGCGATCCAGTTGCTTGATCAAGGCTGCATAGATTTGCTGAATCGGAGGCTTGGCAACAACCACGATGCTGTTGGTGTGAATGTCTGCTGCCACGCGTGCGAGTTTGGGTTTGACTGTAGGAACCTGTTGGGCTACAGCATGCGTAGTTGGGATATGAACTGGGGTTGGCGGCAGTGTTGGTTTGACTGCCGTTGTCGAGCTGGGGGAGTTTGGGGGTTGTGGCGTTTCCTGGGGGACCTGTCCTTCATCGCTCATCGCTGGTACGTCTGGTGTGACATCCGAAGGTAATGAAGAATCTGTTGGTGAGCCGGAAAAAAGGCTTGGTAGTGTCGTGGTTTCCAGGCCATCTTCCCCCTGAATGTTTTTCAGGGTTGCCAACACATCTTCAGCTGAACGGTGAAACAGTTTATAGAACTTGACTGGATTCTGACTCTCGGGAATCGGTATATCCAACGATTGGATGAGAGACTTGATTTCGTCAAGTTGTTCTGGCGTGCCGATAGCCATGATCTGATTGGTACGATCATCCGAGACGCATTCGACAGTTTGTGTTGCACTGCTACCTCGTCGCCCGCGTGACCTGTCTTTGAGCTGCATGATCTGTTTGACCTTCTGTGCCAACTCCTTGGATTGTGCGTGGGTTAACGTATAGACTTCGATTTGTCTTTGTGGCGTGGGTTGATCGAGCAACGCAATCATCTGCACAATTCGACGGACATTCACTGCCATGTCGCTGATGATCAGAATGTCCTGATCGGGAAGTGAAAAGATGTTGCCACCCGGTTTGGAAAGGTAGGGTTTGAGTGCAGCTTCCACGAGTTTGGCATCAGCATGCTTGAGCATTACCAATTGAGTTGCTGCAACAGTAATCCCCTGTGCCTGTGCCTGTCCCTGATCGTCAGTTATCTGTGTGACTGTTGTCATCTCTGCCGCAGGTGCGATTCGCATAAAGCCGTCTTCAGCTGCGTCGACCAGCGTAAAGCCTTTGATTTGTAATGCACTTTCCAATAAGCCCAGCAGAGAAGATGCGGGGATCTCCTGGGGGGCTTTGATGGTCAGACGTTTGTTGGCCAGTTGCTCATCGTAAATGAAGTTAATTCCCAGACGTTGGCTGACGTACTCAACCAAGACCGCGAGTTCGACATCCTTGGGGAAGTTGAGTTGAACCATGGAGTTTGCATTGGCATCAACATCATTATTTTGGGGTTGGGCTTGAATTGCAACAGAACACGCCAATATGACGAGAAGGAGGATAATGCGAGTCATAAATTGCTTGCCCATATCAATGTATTCCCACTGACGGTATCTGATATCAGATGAGAATAACCGATGTGAGCGCTTATTTCTAATCAAATGGCGAGATGCAATGATAGGCTCTTTGGCTTCATAACTGATCGCTGTCTACTCTATTATCTCTGATGCATTTTCGATCTCAGTTTGGAATTGCAATCATTGGTAAGGTCGCAGGGATCAATTGCAGAAATCGCTTGGAAATGGTGCGTTTGGCGGGATTTGGGTGCTTTAATGCTTTTAAATTAATTGTTTATGGTATTTGTCGCTCTGGTTGTTAAAAGTGATGGGCTTAAGATGGATTCAGCCTGGATGTTGGGTTTTCTCATTGAGGATGGTTGCAGTCATTTCAAAATCAATGTCACAATCACGTTTGCCCGCTATCGCAGTCGAACTGTAACCGGTTTACTTGTTGATGGTAATATTTGGGAATTCCAGGTAACAGGTAAGCTCCTTATTTTGGGAGAACTTGTTTCTGGCTCTGATGAATACCAGTTTCCCGCCGGTCAGGGATTTGGGCATGACATCAAATCCTTGATAGGCTGGATACGGATTGGTACCAAGTATATTGAGGTCTTGATCAAAGACCGCGATATTGGGAGCTTTTCCTGCGCCATAGAAAGAAGCGTAGATCACCCGGCCGTCGGTCGTGATATTCTGAAAACCGAATTTGGTTTCGTGGCCGTAATCGAAGTCTGCCCGTGGGGCTATTTCCGTGAGTGTTTGGGCATCAAACCGGCCGAGGATATTGACTCGGTGCGGGTTTTTTGATGGCTGTACTTTGGCACCCATTCCGACATAAAGCACGCCATCGAGATAAGCAATGCCATCGAGTGTCCGGTCAACAGTCGTTTGCTTGATAAGATTTAAATCCTCATCAAAGACCTGAATGCAGCCTTCCTTTTTCGCTGGAAAAACCGCGATTGCTGTGTAGAGCTTTCCATCATAATAAGTGATATCACCGGTATGGTTTTGAACCTGGCGTGTTTTCAAGACATTGCCATTCCAGTCAACCTTCACGATTCGCGTCTTCTGTGTGAGATATAGGGCATCGTGTGTTGCTGCAATACCTTGAATGTGACCGCCTTTCGGATCAAAAGCATCAGGGCCGATGGAAAATTCATCCACGCCAAACACCGACAATGTCAGCATGCCGACCACGAATGGTACGATTATCTTGTCTATATTGTTTTTTATGAATGACATACTTATTCTCCAAAGATTTAATTGATAGGAAGCTGCTGTACATGTTCGTACATCATGAAAGTCAGGTCTTGCATTTTTTGCACACATACCACGACTCTATCTTGCAGTGATAGTGATTATTCATCGAAATATATTGTGGAATTTGAAAGTATTTACAGATGCATTGCGTAGTTTGGTGATTGCCAGATTTCGTGGGTGTCGAGTTTGCGCAATTGATGTTGATGATCCAGCAGATCGTGGCTGCCTCGCTCAAACAGTATGTCTGTGAGTTGCTGCCGCATCGCGTTGAGTATCGGCTGATGTTCTGCTGATGCTGTCAGATTGCGACACTCACCCGGATCGTTCTGGAGATCAAAGAGCAGTTGGTTGCCGTTGTATGGGAACCAGATGTATTTGTAACGATCATCCACCAGGTAGAGGTTGGCTTGTTGTGGTGCGTAGCATTTGCAGTGTTCGCCCTGTAAATGTTTTCGCCATGAAGCTTGCTGTCCTGTTGCCAACGGCATCATGTTCAACCCATCGCATGTTGATGGTACATTGATACCTGCTGCGCTGAGGACGGTTGGCATGACATCGCGTAACTCAACAAGTTGGTCACAGGTTTGATGTTGTGGTATATCCTGCCATGTGCTGGGCGGGACCACGATCATGGGGACGCGTGCTGAACCTTCAAACGCATAGGTTTTTCGCCAAAGGTGATGATCGCCCATCATGTCGCCATGATCGGACAGAAACACGATGAGCGTATTGGCGTACGCCTGTTCGTGGTTGTGTTTGAGTTCGTACAGCAAGCGTCCGATCTGGTGATCGATGAAGGTGATGTTGCCATAGTAACAGGCTCGGGCGCGTTGGATTTCTACATCACCTCGTTTGGCCTGCCATGCATTGACATCACTGTTGACCGGTTGGCCTGATGGATCGTCGCACCAGTCTCCGATGTGTGGATCGGGCATGTGTCGATCCTTGTACATGTCATAGTACACCTGTGGTGGATCAAACGGCGAATGAGGGCGTGCAAAACTGACTTTGAGGAAGAACGGTTTGTTTGGATCGCGACGGCTTAGCCAATCAATGGCTTGTTGAGCAGTCCAATGTGTGGGGTGCAGATGTTCAGGCAGGTGAGTTGGCCGTGCCATCCATGAGTTCCAGTCCACACTGTGATCGCGATAGTCATAAGGACCGGTTTGATTGGCTTGGAACCAACGTCGGTAATCACTGTCAGGTTGTCTGCCTGATTCATCGAGAATGCAGTTGTGGTATCCGTTGAGAGTGCGATAGGGATGAAAGTGATTCTTGCCGATCGCCTGTGTGTGGTATCCGGCCTTTGCCAGTTCGCCGGGCATGGTGTGTTTGAAGTGACTGGGGATGGGACCTTGTCCATAGCCCATCCCCAGGATACCGGTTTGCCACTGACTCATACCGGTTAACAGCGACGCCCGTGCGGGGATGCATGATGGGCAGGCCGTGTATGCCCGTGTAAAACGTGTCCCACGACTGGCCAACTCATCGAGATAAGGCGTCTCGAGTACGGGATGACCATCGGCCCCCAGGCAGTCTCCACGTTGCTGATCGGTCATGATCAACAGGATGTTCGGACGGCCGTCATTATGTGATGATTCAGTTTTCATAATGTAATTGTAAACCCATGCTGATAGTGAATCATCTCAAGACGAAAAACACGGGATCACCATTCTTTGGCAGTTCAACTTTATGTTTGGCAGACAAGTCGATTGTTGACTGATCACCAAGCAGATTGACCTTGACCGCTTGTGTGTCTTGTTGATTAGGCAGGTTCACCGTATGTTGTTTGGCGACTTCAGTTGCCCATGCCGCGTAGATCGTGCTGTTGCCTTTTTTGAATTCATAAAGACGCACTGTGTTAGGATGGTCGTGATGCCTGGTGATACTTTGACTGCCTGCCAACAGGCTGGATGTGGTTGCGATAGCACCGACTGCCGGGCGAAGCCGATGTGACCAGGGATCCACTGCTGAGGGATATCGCACGATTGAATAGTCAAAACGTGGGTTGAATGTGAAGATGAATGCTGCTTTGGTTTTCAATTCTTCACGGTAAGCTTGAAACATGACGAACTGCCGGGCAATCCATCGTGCCTGCTCGATTTCTGAAACTTCTGCAGCATCCCAACCAAACTCCGTCCAGAAGGTCGGCTGATCGCTGGCACCAAACTGATCCATGGTTTTTCGGAACTCAAGAAGACGCGGGATCAGATCAGGTTCGGGTGGGAACTTGTGTGCCCAGTGAACATCGGGGGTCGTGCGACAGTAGGCATGGCCACTCATCGCCTGCTGATAGTCAAGCAGGCTGTCGTTGTTAAGCCACATACTCACCCATTCGGGATAAAGCCCAGCAAAGTTACCGCCAATGAGTTTGGCATTGGGATTACCTTCCCGCAAACCTTCGTACTGCACGCGCTGGATCGTCTTGGCCAACTCGGCACGCTTGGTTCTGGGACCTTTGAAACCAAACTGATGGCCATTGTTGGGTTCGTTCCAGGATTCATACCACGTGACGCGGTCACCAAGGTGTTTGGCTGCTTCCCGGTTAAAGGCCTGCCAATGTTTGTAGTTTACAGGCAGTGGTGGGTAGGTGGGATTCTTCTTGCCGTTGGACCACTTGGGGGCGGTGAAGATGACGACCACCGGTTCCATACCATCTGCAATGGCCTGATCAATCCATGCGTCATTGAATTTGATCGGCTTATCCGGTCCTGCCTGACTCCATGCCCAAAGCAGCGAACTGCTCGACCATTTGATCCCCATTTTCTTTGCAAGCTCGGGTTCGCGGTCCGTTTGCTTGGCACCGAAAATACTTGTTTGGGGCGTGATGGCAGAATCCTGGTGACTGAGAACAACAAAGTCACGACGATCCAGAATCCATTGTGGTGTATCCTGATCAAAGGCTTCAAGTCGATAGTAACCAGGACCATATTGATTGATATCAAGCTTGGCAACCTGGTTGGTTAATTTGCACTGCACGGTTTTAACGGGTTGGTAAATTTGCCCATCAAATCGAAGCAGGTTGTATCCCGCTTTCTCAATCGATTGACGGCCCACACTGCGAAGTAAGACCGTTGCTTGATCACCATGATTCCAGTACATCTCCGATTCTGACAGGTCGATCTGAAGCATGGTGTCGCTGGTGAGTTCTGCCTGGATTTGAAGTGATCGGACCATGATCTGCGCGTTTTCCGGCGTATGCATCGGACGCGTCACCTGAACGTAGAACGTGTCGATGCCCATGGGGATGTCGAGCGTGATCGTTTGTTGCGTGGTGGTGTCGGTCTTGATGTGTTTGAAAGTCAACGGGCTTGATGTATTACGAGTATAAGTCTTGAAGTACTCACCGCCACCTTCAAGCGTCAGTTGGTTGTGAAGTGAAACGCTTGGTGTTGTTTCGTTTTCTTCCCATTTTTCAGGGACCTGCACGAGAATTTGAACCTTGCCGCCATTGAAAGTTGTGCTTTGAGGGCAGCGGAATTTCCAAAGCGCTTGAGCCGAATGATTACGTGCAGTACCACCGAGACGAAGGCCTTGTTGATCCTGTTTGGCCCATGTGTGCCATCCATCCATTCGGGCGCCGATCATGCCAAACATCCGTTGAAGCTGTGCAGGATCAGTCAGATCCGATTCCCATGTCGATTGATCGTAGATTACATGCGTGCTCAAAGCCGTGTTGTGCATGGCATTGGGGTACTGTCCCATCGTGGCATTGAGATAATCGGATTCCGGCTGTGCTTGCAGGCTTGAAACAGCCAGTATCAGACTGGTTACTAGAAGTATAAAACTGAACTTGAACATATTAACTCCATGAATCGTGAATAAAATTTTTGCGATGGATAGTCTGCAAGCCACCGGTTACTTGCTATCTCAAAATTAGGATTGTCTCAACAGTTGTCGTTACTGATTACCGTTCCACCATTGCTCGTTGTATGTGGCACTGGTGCGTTCCATGATCAATTCATCGGTTGCCGTTTCCGCATGCCCATCCACTTGAAGGGTGTTAGCTGAGCCCATGTGTCGGGCCTTGATGCCGGGTAATGTGCCGGATCGTCTTAACGCGTAACCCGCGGCACTGAGGCGACCGTTGTCAGCGAGAATAAACGTTTGTGATGGGTTATTGACGTCATCCACCCGTACTGCTGGTGTGACACTTCCGCCAAAGAATCCGGCGATGTACTGGTTTAACCCGTAATGTGTGCCGGTCCATGAGCCAGAGGTTGCACCGGGTAAACCAGGCCGAGGCAGGTTCTCGGATCGGCAAGTCCAGATGGAATCGATCGGTTTGCCATCATTGACACTAAAGGCATAGCTGGCATCCTGATTGACATATTTTTGATACGCCAAAGCGACATGCCAGTAATCACTGCTTCCCGGGAGTTGGGAAATATTAGCGTTGGCGTTAAGCGTTGGGTAGTAGTTGTAATGGTCAATCGAATAGTTGTACAGCGCGGTTCCCAGTTGTTTTTGATTTGAAAGGCAGGCCACCCGATCACCTGATTTTTTCGCTGCTGCCAATGCAGGTAACAGGATGGAGATCAACAGGCTGATGATGGAAATCACAACAAGCAGTTCGATCAGGGTGAAAGCCTTGTATTCGGTACTTTTGACTTGCAAGGGGCGACAGACAGGTTTGTGATCAGATGAGATGTCTTGATCAAGCCAGCAAGCGTGCTTTGTCAAAGGTTGAGCCGACATGAATGCACCTTGTCCTTTCGAAAGTATGATTAAATGTACGTTAATGTTAATCGTGTTTTGTAAATATACTTGAAGCACCAATTCAACTACGCGGAGCAGGACCTGAACTGGCCCGCCAAACCGTTTGCACGGGAATGGTGATTTGGTGATCCGTCATGACTTCGTTGTCGTCTATTTGTTGCTGTAATAATTCAATCGCAGCTTCGATTGAACTATTGATATTTAAATCCACACTGGTTAACGGAGGATCGGTCTCCTGGGACAGTGATGTGTTGTCATGACTGATAACGCTGATGTCTGTCGGGACAGACAATCCCATGCGAGCTAGCTCGATCATGCCACCGAGTGCCAGACGATCCGTAGCATAAAAAATCGCGGTCGGTTTGACGGGGTTTTGCATTAACTGCCTTGTTGCGATCTGCCCGGAGTGAATCGCAGAATGAGGCACCTTGATGACTGACCCCTTGTCAGTGGCAAAACCGGCTTCCTGTAAAGCCCCAAGATAACCATCAAGACGTTGAAGCACTGTTGGGTAATCTGTTGGTGCGGTGACATAGGCAAAACGCTCATGCCCGACATCCATCAGTCGATGGACGATGGTGGCAGTTTGTTTGGCAATGTCTGGACACACACAGGCACAGGTCACACGCTTACTCAGATCATCAAGTACCACCGTTGGCATTTGGGCTTCGATCAATCGTCGACAAAAAGTTTCCGAGGGGTAACCCGTAATCAAGACACCATCCACACGATGTTGTTTGATGATGGCTGGCAATTGTGCGTCATTATCGCGGTGAATCAATTCAACATGGACATGCCAATCCAGATCCTTACATGCTCTGTTTAAGGCGTAGACAAACTCGTAATGATACGCATCGTCCGGCCGACTTTTTGCATCGGTCACGATCAATAAGCCAATGGCATCAGCGCGCTTTTTGCGAAGTGGTTTTGGCTGATATCCCAACTCTTTGGCAAGCAGTCGAATTTCTCTGGTCTTGGCTTCCCCGACCCCTCCGGTCCCGTTGAGTGCACGCGAGACCGTACTCGAAGCCAGGTCAAGCTTCTTGGCAAGGTGCTTCAACGTGATGTTGCCTTTTTCAGTCATTGAATCATTGTATTTCAGCCTTTCCGCAAGTCAATGAATAGTTGCGTGTTTTGCGTAAAAATTTCGGGCTTTACTCGTATACAAATGTTGGTAATTGTCCTGCTATCTTTGTCTTTTTGCTTTATAAAGTATTATAAAATATATACTAGAGTTTATTCAAAGTGAGGGGGAGGAGTGGTATCGATGGCGTAAATTACATTTGGCCGTGGATGCGCATGGTATGCCGATCCGAATCGCTATTACGCAAGTTACCACAGCGGATTGCCAAGTTGCAGCAGAGTTGATTGAAGGGATTGATGCATCCTGTTTGATCGCTGATCGCGGTTATGACACGGATGCGATATTGGATCAAGCTGCCGAGCAACACATGGATGCGGTGATCCTACCAAAGAAGAATCGCAAGGTGCAATGGTCTTATGACAAGTATTTGTACCGTTTGCGTCACCTGGTTGAAAACGCTTTTGAGAAACTCAAGCGTTGGCGTGGAATTGCCACGCGATATGCCAAGAATACAGCATCATCTTTTCTGGCCGCTGCGCACATTCGCTGTCTGGTACTTTGAGTGAATATCTCGTGACGACAATGCTTAGCATTCATGAGAATGGGGCTCTGGGAAGGTGTAAAAATTTCAAGATCAGTCATATAGTCCAAATTTACTCCAAAAAGTACATTTATATTGCTATATATCATATTAAAATAATGTAAATACTATGATATAAGAGGTTTTAGTTAATGTCTGTCGCGTCAACCTGTACCAGCACCCGTCAGGCTCCCAAACAGAACGGGATCATCGACAAGTTGCGCTCAGCAATAGTGCAAGGCAAGCTCAAGCCCGGTGATCGGTTGCCGGTGAGAACAGAATTGGAGATCCAGCACAATGCCAGTCGAGTGACTGTACAAAAGGCTTTGGACGAATTGATTCGCGATGGCTTTGTGGTCTCCAAGGGCAAGCTTGGTACGTTTATTGCCGATACACCGCCATGTTTGAATCATTATGGTTTGATTCTGCCATTTAGCCCGACACATCCGCGTTGGACCGGCTACTACGATGCCCTGATGCTCAGTCTGCATGAACTCAATGAATCACTGCAGGATCAGATTCACGTCTACCAGGGAATCAACCGGGTGACAGATGAAAACTTTCCCAGTCTTTGTGACGACGTCTATGCGCGACGGCTGGCTGGATTGCTGTTTGCCGAAGGCCCGATTGAGTTGACGCATACACCATTGATCCGAGAACAGGTCATTCCGATGGTGGCATCCATGTCTGGCAATCACCATCCAGGGCTCGAACACATGGTTTCCTGTGGCTTTGATTTGTCATCCGGTTTAGATCTGGCATGCAAAATCCTAAGGCAACATGATGTGCAACGAATGGCTGTGATCATGATCTCCACGGCACGTGAACCGTTCAGTAAATTCATGGAACCGATCATGAACGCAAACGGTTTTGCATATAACCCGGTATTCTGTCAGTCTGCACCGATGGAACATCGGGAAGAAGCAGCCTGTATTGCACAGCTTCTCATGTCACTGCCCAAAGAACAGCGTCCTGACGGTTTGTATATCAGTGACGACAATCTGGTGCCGGCAGTTTGTCGTGGATTGATCAAGACAGGTGTCAAAGTGGGCGTGGAATTGCATCTCGTTGCGCACCGCAACTATCCCTCGCAGGCCAATCACATTCTGCCGATGCACGATGTCATTTTTGATATTCGACAGATGCTATCGATATGCCTTAAACGTTTGGAGGCCAAACGCATGGGTGATGACTCCATGAAACCAGTCAAAATCAAGGCCATTCGCGACAGTGAGATTAAAGAGATTAAGCAGAAGGTGGATAGCCTAGGTTTTTAATACTGTTATAAAAAATTTAAATTCAAAATGAAATGGAATGTATCAAGTACGATGTTAAAACATATTTTTGTAATTATGATGTTAGCTATAGTCTGTGAAAAGGCTTGGTGTGCGGCGGTGATGGTCGATAATCAGGAACTCTTTAAGCAAGCACTGACATCTGCGGAACCAGGTACGGAAATTGTGATACGTGATGGACAATACAAAGACTGGTGGGTACAAAGCGGTTGTTCGGGCACTGAAGATAAGCCGATCATCATCCGCGCTGAAAATCCTGGTAAAGCAATTTTTGCCGGCAACACCATGTTCGCACTCTCGGGCAGCTATGTTGTACTTGATTCATTACACTTTGATGAATGTGTCGTGACGAACGGCACCGTGCGTCTGGAAGGGGCATCCTACTGCAAAGTGGTCTCTTGTGTATTTGTGAACTGCACAGGAAAAAAGCATGAGCAGGTTCTTGTGATTTGGAAAAATGCTTCACACAATGTCATCGAAAAATGTGTTTTTGATCATAACGCAGCCAAAGCGATAAGCATTCGCATTGCAGATCCTGCGCAAACAAACGGTGCCCCACAACACAATATAATTGATTCCAATCTGTTTAAGGATGTGCCTAGTCTTGGTGATAACGGCCGTGAAACCATTCAGATCGGATATGATCCTATGAAATATGGACAGGTGAAGTCCTATACAGTCGTAGAAAACAATCTGTTTCTCAGGTGTAATGGTGAGTCAGAAATTATCAGCAATAAAAGCTCAAATAACCAGATCAATAATAATATGTTTATTGATTGCTACGGGGAGTTGGTTCTTCGTGGAGGCAGTTATGTGACTGTATCAGGTAATACCTTTATGAGATGTAAAGGTGGGATTCGAATATCAGGCACCCACCATATCGTCAAAAAAAACCTCATCGCCTATCCACAGGAATCCGGCATCCGTATCATGCACGGGACAGGTGATGATGAAGCCGCCTTTTACCGTACAGTGACCGATTGTCAGATTACAGACAACCAGATTCTCTACCCGGTAGATTCTGGTATACATGTCGGTATTCAGTACATGATGGATTGGACAAGAAAAAAGCATGGTTATCAAGATCGTCCACCCCATGACAACCTTATTGCTAATAATTTCATACAGGTTATGCCCCGCGTTGAAGCAGTGATTGTGGATCATGCACCTGATAATCAAGTCATGCAGAATACCGTATATGTCGATTCGGATGTTGTCCCGTAGTCATTTACTCAGTGCTATTGGGCAAAATCAATAAGAAACCAGGATTGTTGACGATATGAAATATTTATTTCTATGTGTTTTTACATTGCTTGGACTGGCGTCGTTTGCAAACTGGCAAATGCAACCAGATTCAAATTACGATGGGATTACACTTTATTGGATGACGGATCGGAATCCAGCCAGGGAAGAACAGGTTGCTATCTTTCAGCGATGGCTTACCAATCATCCCAACCGTCATCAGAACATACGCGTGTTAGTCGATACGGCCAATTCGAGTAAACACAAAAAAGTGATTCAAGGTGTATCCGGGGTAGCGGGTGATGTCATCGATATGTTTGGTGGTACGGATCTGCGTTATTTCTATGGAATTGGCATGCTTGAACCGGTAACACAAGCAGCGAAAGAGATGGGGTATAGTACTGATGCCACATGGGAGGCGATTCGTCCCTTACTGAATATCCCTGTAATGCAGGATGACGGGACATACAAAAATGAACAATATCTCAGTCCATGCAGCGCTTCGATGCGCATTCTCTGGGTGGACTATAACCAATTTGATGAATTAGGTGTTCAGAGGCCACCGCATCGTTGGAATTGGAATACCTTTGAGAAGATTGGAAAAGAGTTTGTCAGGAAAGCCAATTCCTCACACAGGCGCGTCAAGCGATTCATGGTACACGATGTTGATGTGGAAACACTGTATCGATCACTTGGTTTGGCAAAGTTCAATGAGACACTGACACGATGCCAGTTGGATGATTCACGTTACGTCAAGGCATTGGAGAAAAAATATCAATGGATGAATGTGGATCACATCATGCCCACTGCCACGGAGCAAAGCGGTTTTGATGTAGAGTCTGGTTATGGTGGTGCAAGATTATTTTTATTTGCACAAGGAAACTATGCAATGTTCGAGATGGGCCGGTATGCCTTGATACGATTGCGTGAAATACAACAGTCACGATTGGATCAAGGGCAGCCATTAATGAATCTGGATGTGGTTGAACCCCCGCATGATGGATTTCCGACAGCACTATGCCATACACGTGCTGTAGGGGTTTATGCTGGGGGTAAGTATATTGATCAGGCTAAGGTGTTTCAATCCTATTTGGCTTCTGAGGATTACAATATGCAAATTGTTCGTGACGCAGATGCCATGCCTCCCAATCCAAAATATGTGACTACTCTGGCATGGGATAAACCGTTGCCGCTACTTCCACACGGGACAGAAAAATTATTTCCATATCAATCACATGAGATAGCCTTGTTCAGGGAATTCAGAATCGATTTTTACAATGCAATCGATCATATTGATCGTCAATCGAATTGGACGATGCAAGATCTACCACGTCCACCCAAGCCTCAGAGCATGACAGATGCTGCGTATCAAGAGGCAATAAGTGAGTTTGATCGTCGGTATCTGGCTTCAATTCCAGTCTATCAGGCGGAATGGGGGATGCATGATCGATTCACCTTTATCATGAATCATGTGGCATTGCCGTTGGATGTGACACCGTATTGTGTTCCGGAAATCGCATCAAGAGAAATCACCAACGCTGAAGATGCGTTTTTTAATGATCTATTGACCGCCAATGAAGCTGCTGCTAGAGCAGCCCAACGTGTCAATGATGAAATTCAAAGGACGCTTCAGGAGAATCCCGAACTTCAGGTACAGTATCAAAAAGCGCTCCTTGATCAAAAACGTATCGATGATATCAAGCAGGCTGGTCGGAAAATCCCAGCCAGATTGATTCAGAATCCATTTTATTTGAGGTATTACAAGGATAAAAGAATGTTGGCGGACGAATAAATCCGTCACGGGTTGTTTAATTCAGCTTTTATTCTCATCCAGTCAATATTGTGTCTGGTTAAGATCAATTTATATTCATGGAAAATTTATGATTAATGAAAGAAATGTGTCTCATAAGAGACCTTCAATATTCAAACAATATTATTTTGGTGTCTGTTATTACCCAGAACACTGGGAGGCAGACGTCATGCAGCATGATGCACAGCGCATGGCAGATATGTCGATCAACCTGGTTCGATTGACTGACTTTGCGTGGTCTGTCATTGAACCACGTCAGGGAGTTTTTCAATTTGATGTCTTTGATGAAGCAATCCAGAGATTGTCAAAGCATGGCATCAAAATCATCCTGTGTACGCCAACAGCTGCACCACCACGATGGCTGACACATATGCATCCACATATCGTTCGCGTCAATGCGGATGGTGTTCCCATGCAACATGGCTCTCGTCAGCATGCCTGTCATGCCAATCCGGTGTTTGCTGAGCATTGCAGACAAATCACACAGGCAATGGCTGATCACTATGCATCCAATGAAAACGTCATCGGATGGCAGACGGATAATGAATTTCACTGTCATTTCAGTGAATGTCACTGTGAGAGTTGCCAAAAAGCATTTGCTGAATTTCTGCGTGGACAGTATCAAAACGATATTCAGGCGCTGAACGAAGCATGGGGCACCATTTTCTGGGCACAGACGTATGATCACTTTGAACAGATCCCAACGCCTAAACTCGATAAGCCGACACATATCAATCCGGCACATCGTTTGGATTACCATCGCTACCTTTCAAGCCTGGTGACTGACTTCCAACATCAGCAGATTGAAATTCTTCACCATGCCAATCCTTCATGGTGGATTACTCATAACGGTGTCTATTCCAATATTGATTACCGCGGTAAGTTCACACAGGATCTGGATGTGTTGGGTTATGACATGTACCCGATGTTCTACCTTGATCCTGCTACAAGACGTCTTAAACAGGCATATTGTCTTGATCGCACGCGCGCGTGCAGTGGCAACTTCATGATCCTGGAACATCAGGCAGGTGCGGGTGGTCAGCCAACTTATATGCTCGACAATCCCGTCCCCGGTGAGATGCGAGCGATGACATACACAACAATCGCCCGGGGTGCGGATTCACTGTTGTATTTTCGTTGGCGAACGTGTCGTGTCGGTGCTGAACAATACTGGTGTGGGCTGCTGGATCATGACAATATGCCACGCCGCCGTTATCACGAAGCTGTCCAGGTCGGCTCGGAACTCAAACGTATCGGTGATCAAATCCTCGGCACATCGGTACGTGTTGATTGTGCGATTGCTGACATGGATTTCGACAATATCGCTTTGTCGCAGTTCGCGAGATGGGGCATGCCTGATATTTCACATACCAGTGAGTCCATTCATCACTGGTTTAACCGTCGTCAGTATGCAGTGGGTCTGGTTCATCCTCAAGACGATCTGAGTGATGTGGGTTTGTATGTGATTCCCCATTGGCCATTGTTCCGTGAGGAATGGTGTCAACAACTGGATGCCTATGTTCGCGCAGGCGGAACATTGGTGATCGGCTGTCGCACGTCCACGCACAATGATCGCTATCAGGTATTGGCACAAACGCCACCCGGACCACTTGCATCACTGCTCGGGGTGACAGTGACCGAATACGGCAGACAGAACAGTCCGGATCAACGTCCGATGCATGTTCAGATCGGTGATGCACAGGTCGTCAGTGAATATTGGTATGAACAGCTCAGTCCTTCTGAGGATGTTCAAGTGCTTGGGACTTGGGCCAGCAGCCATCTTGCAAATGAGCCGGCCATTACATGTCGAAAAGTTGGTAAAGGCCATGCCATATACGTTGGTACCTACTTGTCTGAACCATTGCTTGATGTACTGATGCCCAGATTGTTGACCTTGTCGGGAATTACCCCCTTGTGTGCTGATTTACCCGAATGTGTTGAAGTTGTGGAGCGATACAGTGACGAAAAGATACTACGTTTCATCATCAACCGTTCTGAAAAGACTGTCGAAGTTCCACAACTTGCAGTGCACGAGGATATGCTTGCGTCAGCAGGTACGACCTCGTCACCAACGGAACTTGGGCCCTGGGATGTACAACTGCTTCGTATTCTTTCGAGATAAAACTGCCAAGTTGTCCGACAATAAATCATCTGTAGATCATTTATTGGCCGTTAGTTATGTTGCGCCTGCGTATGTCTCTTGCAATCGAGCAGGCCGATCGGCCAGTCAGATTGTCCATGTTTCAGGCAATCAAAAGACTATTTAATTTATTTTTGCGATTTTCATATCGTGTCTCTGGACATCCTGTATTGATGTGCCTACTATGTTATGAAATGAAGTCTTATTAACGTAACAAGGTCAGATCAGACAGTGCACGCAAAATCAGAATAAAGCGTGTTTCGCTTTATAAGCTTTACAAATTGAAGTACTTAATTGGTTCCTTGTTGATGGGGCATTGTTTATCGGAAGCATCATAACCCAGTAGGGACAGCAAATTGGATTCTTGATCAGACAAGTCGGTCAGTGAAAGGGTCTTGGTAGTGAACGGCTGATCCTCCTATTTCATGGTGTAAAAGGTTTGTGGCTTGGGGCAGTTTGGCCAAGGTATCTACATCGGCCAGAAATTGAAAAACGTCGCAATGATATGTTGAGTTAGCCAATGCCTGGGTTTTCGGGTTGGAATTGTGGAGTGTTGATTGTTGATCAAACAATCGTGGAGTTATAAAAATGAATCGATACCGTCGTGCATTTACTTTGATTGAGTTGCTTGTAGTCATTTCGATTATTGCATTGCTTATTGGCATTTTGCTACCGGCATTAACACGGGCTCGAATGGCGGCTTATGCATCGCAATGCCTTTCATCACAGCGGCAGATTGCTGTTGTCACATCTACCTATCTCAGTGACTATAAAAGTCAATTCCCGCTTGCCAATCCCGTGGATGTAAAGGAACGCTGGCAAGCTGTGTTGCATTACCAATACAAGGTCACCAAGCAGATTTTCTACTGTAAAAATGATGGTAATATTGACTATGAAACTTGGGTTGATACTGATTCCAATAGCATGAAAGACATTAGCTACGGTTATAACATTTCTGGTTTGGGGTATCGCCGATCAACCGGTCTCAATCCCTTTACCGGCCAGGTGCAGGGGACATTCAGTGCCAGATTGGATCGGATATTCAACCCAAGCAGAACGCTGATCACAGTGGATTCCTGGCAGGAAAAATCGGATGGTTCAAAAAGCGGTTACTACGTTGCCGTGCCGGACACCTCCGTCTGGTCCGAATTTCTCCCTGATGCTCGACATGATGGTGGGGCCAATGTGGGCTTTGCCGATGGGCATGCTAGCTTGGTCAAACTCGAGGAACTTGTGCTCCCAGACGAACCAACGCAGGCAGTGGATATCAATAAGTACAAACTGTGGAGTCCGATTCGTTAAGCGGGACAGGGAGATTTGAACTCGTGGACTTGAAGTTGTCGGATGTCTACCATGTTTTGAAACAATATCCTGTTCAGTTTTTTAAGGTTGTAATGGCACAGAAAATTTCACAGAAAGTATCTCGAAAAGGTCGCCCCCCCGTGGCGCAGCATCAGGTCTTTGCCGCGCTGCACAAGCGGATTATAACCGGCGATCTGGAGCCTGCGGACCGTCTGCCGACACGACGGGAATTGGGCGAGACCTTCAATGTCGGCCTGCCAGCTGTGCAACGTGCATTGGAATTTCTGATTAAGGACGGATTTGTTGTATCGCGCGGTACGCATGGGACCTTTGTATCGGATAATCCACCGCATATTTCGCGATATGGTCTTGTCTTTGAAGATGGTATTTCCAACAATCCCGATTACCCGACACCGCATTTCTGGCCAATTCTTTCCCGGAGTGCGACACGAATCAGCCAGCGTCTGGGAAAGCCGATTGAAATTTACAATGGGATCACCGGTGATAAAAATGCAGCGACACTGGCCAAGTTGCTCAAGGATGTGAAACTGCATCGGCTGGCAGGATTAATTGTCAGCAATCCATTGTCACATTTGAATCATTACTCGGTGTATCAGAACTCGGGGATGCCGACGGTGACGATGGCCATTTCGAAAATGGATTTTCCGTTTCACCGGATACATATGGACTACTTTTCACTTTTCGACAGGGCATTGAACTACCTGCGTGAGAAAGGATGCAAGCGGATTGCCTTGCTTCGAAACACGCGTATCTGCGGGGAAGTTGAAAGTGCAATCCATCAGGCTATCAAGAAAAACAATGTGATTATACCAACCTATTGGGATCAGAAAATCACCGCAGGTTCGGCAGATACCGCAACCAATCTCATGCACCTTCTCTTTAGTGAGATTCAAACGATCCAGCCAGATGGCCTGTTTGTTGCTGATGACAGCTTTTTCCCGCACGTTGTCAAAGGGCTTAAGGGTTTGAATGTCAAGGTTGGCTTTGAACCGGACGATGTCAAGATCGTCGCGCACTGCAATTTCCCAATCGCTGAGAAGCAATTATTCGAAATAAAGCGAATTGGTTTTGATACCGAATTAATGATCCTCAAAGCGATGGAGTTGATTGATCAATCGCGACGTGGTTTGCAAGGCTACCAGTTGAAGGTCTTATCCGCCGTGTTTGAACATGAATATATGAACAGCCTGGTTGTGTGATCAGGCATTCACAAAGATAGTATTGAGATTTATTTCCCGGATGTTGGAGAAATAGAATGCAGAAAAATCGTCATGCATTTACATTAATTGAGTTGTTGGTTGTGATTTCAATCGTCGTTATATTGATTGCGATCCTGATGCCGGCCTTGTCAAAAGCGCGTGACGCAGGTCGTAAGACCAAGTGTCTGAGCAATGAACGCCAGTTACTGTTGGCTAATACCGCTTTTATCAATGACAACAACGGCCATGCCATTGGCGCAGGAGGTACTGGTCCGCACGGTGCGGGGCAATTCGTTGATGTGAGAACACCTGATAAAGTCTATTCTCGCAAGTCCGGTTTGTTTGAGTTGGGTTATGTCAATTCATTTGGCGTATTTGTTTGTCCAGGTATGCATGATCTGGTTAAGAAATTACCTGCTCCGTCATGGGATGCATTGCACCACTATACCTACAATATATGGGTCATTGGTGATAACTACGATCCCAAGGATCGCACCTGTCGACGCTGGGGTAAGAAAATGAAGCCCAAGACCTTGGCTAAAAAGCCTTCTGAAACGTCATTTTTCTGGGATATGGCATGGTCCTACGATCGTGGTGACCCGGGGCCGAACAACATCGTTCCCGGATACTACCGCAGCATTCAGCAGGGAACAGGCTGGGGACATTTTGGGCATGGCAAAAATGATATGGGCAATATCGGCTTCCTTGATGGCCATGCCAAATCATTTACCCCTGTCCTGATAGGTAATATGTTTTATGTGGGTTCATCGTCTTCGGGGATCTGAATCCGCCTGATTCATAGACATATCAACGTATTTTAGAAAATAAATACTAACAGCAGTATCCGTACGTCAAGGTTTTTTATGTTCAAACTATCTCACATCAAGATCATCACGCTGTGTTTGTTTTGCGTCTTGTTCACAAGAACGTGGGCAACAGCCGAAAATATGAACGGCAGACAAAGTCAAAACGAGGGATTCAGTGTCCTACCCGTTCCGGGGCAGGTGACCGTTGATGGCAAACTGGATGATTGGGACTGGTCTGGCCGTATTGAGGTATTTGCAGACAATGCCCTACGCGGTCGATACTCCGTCCAAATGGCCGGGATGTGGGATCAAGAATACCTTTACCTGGCAGCGCATTGGTCAGACCCAACCCCCATGTTCAGTAAGGTTGATCCCAATTTCAACCCAGATAAAGGGTGGCTGGCCGATGCCTGGCAGATGCGATTTCAGACAGATCAGAAAGTTCACATCACGGCATGGTACTACGCCCCGCGCAACGAGCCTTGTCTATCTGTAAGTTTTAAAGACAATGGTTTTGCCCCCAAAAAAATAGCAGGAAATGGAACAAAGTTTGAATCTGATATCCAACTGGCGTTTGCCAAAGATGCAGATGGGAACGGCTATGTCGAGGAACTTCGCATTCCATGGCATTACCTTTACAAACAGATGCCCGATCTCGTCGCAGGTTTGACGTTGCGGATGGGGAATGAATTTCTGTGGGGTGATGTCAGTGGCAAAACATGGCCGATGCATCGTTATGCCGACAATATGCAACCCGGTGTCTTGTCACGCGAGTTTTACTGGAGTAATAGCGATGCATGGGGTGATGCCAAACTCATCGGTCAAAACAACATCACGCCGCGCCGCTATGTGATGCTATCCAGTCAACCCAAAGGCAGCATACCAGTTCGTGCCAAACTCCCTCAAGGATCCCAGCGATTCACCATTGTGATTGAAGACATTGATGGTAATCGCATCCGAAATCTGGCGGGTGATTTCCAGGTTCATGATTATATGGTAGCTGAGGATGATGAATCACTCACGGTTCAGGTGCAATGGGATGGTAAGAATGATCAAGGCCAACTTGTCAAACCGGCTCAGTACAAAGTCAGAGGTCTGACACACAAAGGTATCGGTGCCGAATATGAATTGTGTTACTACAATCCCGGCACGCCACCCTGGAACACGGCTGATGGCAAAGGTGGGTGGGGAGGTGATCATGTCCCACCGCAATGTGTTGCCACAGCAGGGCAATGGGTATTCCTTTCGTGGGAAGTTGCTGAGGGCGGAAGTGGCACCTTGGCGCTGGGGGCCGATGGTCGGAAAAAATGGGGTGAAAAACGCGGTGCCAATTATCTGGCTGCCAACAATCAATATGTCTACGGTATCAAAGCACATGGTCAGGAACCACAGAAATTCTGTCGTTACGCTATGGAAGATGGCAGCTATCGTCCTTACACCATTGACGGCAGGGAACAGTCAGTTGACTTGAAACTCCAGGACATTCTGCCTTCAAATGTCGGCAAGGTTGTCGCCTTTGACGCCAATCAAAATACACTACTCTTTGGTACAAGCAAAGGGCAATTGCTCTCGTTTGATGCAGAATCCCTCAAGATCATAAAGACCTACTCACTTGGTGTGATTCGTTCATTGGATATCAATGATCATGACCAGTGTCTGGCCAATCTCGATGGCAATCTATTTACCATTGATATGCAAACGGGTTCCACAACACTGCTTCAATTACCCAGTGTTGAAAAAGCTGGTTGTATTGCTTGGGATCATGATGGTAATGTCCTGGTGTTTGATGAAGGAAAAGACCTGCAAATCAAGGCATTTTCATTGCAAGGCCAACCGGTCTATACCTGTGGTAGAAAAGGCGGACGCCTTCTGCGTGGGCACTATGACAAAGAAGGCTTGCTTTCAGTCAATAGTATGTCCGTTGATCACAAGGGGAATATTTGGATTGTTGAAAAAGGAGAGGACCCCCGACGCATCGCAGTATGGGGACGTGATGGTAAACTCGTGCGCGATCTGCTGGGTAACACAGGTTATGCTGCCACTGGTTCATATATGAACAAGCAGAATCCGAATGTGGCATGTGTCGGATCGTTACAGTTCAGGTTGAATCGTCAGGCGCGTACTGCAGAATTGTCTGAGATACTTTGGGTACCACGTCCAGAAAAAAATGAAGCATTTCCGTTGTGGTCCAAACCGCATCACTTCTCCAACCCGGATTTTTTACAATCGAATGCCAGTGGCAATGATCAAACCTACCTTTATCACAATGGCATATATTGTCGATATCACGCCATTCATATGAAACGAAACGGGTGTTGGCAACCTGTTGCAGTGATCGCCCAATTGGAGGAACTCAAGAATCAATTACCCAATCTCCCCTGGCCTGATGCACACAAAAGTACGTTGGTCTTCTGGAATGACCTGAACAAGAACGGCGCAGTTGAGTTTGAAGAATGTGAAATTACCGATCAGCGCAAAAGCCTGGTCGCGAACTGGACTCATACCATCGGTAAGGATCTGAGTATCTTCACTTCAGGTATGGCACGATTCACACCCGTTCGATTCACTGACGATGGGGCGCCAGTTTACAGTGTTAAAAGCCTGAATCGTTATGACCGCAAACAGGTAGGTAGTTTTGCACCGGTATTTGAAGACAATCTCCTGATTGTCGCAGGAACCAATCATTATCCCAAACCCTGTCAGATTCTTGGTATGGATATCGATACCGCCAAAATACGTTGGACTTATCCAAACCCGTATCCGGGTGTCCATGGTTCACATCGTGCTCCCATGCCCCGGGCGGGATTGCTCATCGGCCCATTGAAAATTTGTGGTATTGACAAGGTCAATGACCAGGTCGGCCGAGTGTTTATGATGCGTGGTAATCTCGGTCAGGATTTTTATATGACCGACGATGGGCTATTTATCGGCTCCATGTTCCGTGATGTGCGCATGCCAGGTCCGTCACTGCCAGTCAAGGAAGCGGAGCTTGTCGGTATGCCGATGGAAACATTCAGTGTCGGTGGTGAACCCTTCAACGGTTGGTTCGGCAAACACAGCGATGGTGTCTTCCGGATGCTTTGTGGGATTTCCCGTCAAAGTGCCATGGTTTGCCGAATCAACGGCCTTGAAACGATCCGTCGATTTGATGCACCATCTGTTGACTTATCCGCATCCGTTCTGGCTGAAGCGGATCAATTCAATCGCACCTGTAAGACATCAGACACGGTATCCAGGGACTATATTGTTAAAAAAGTGGATATCGATCTGTATCAATCACCTGATGCATGGCGTACTGTCGAACCTATGCATGTCGGTCGAGAAGGCACATCAGAGAAAGCTGATGTGCGATTGGCATACGACAATCAATATCTGTATCTACGCTATGATGTGACTGATCAATCACCGTGGATCAATCAGGGCAAAGACCACACCCGTTTGTTTAAAACTGGCGATTGTGTGGATTTTTATCTGTCAGCATTGAAGCAAGAGAAACATGATCAACCCGCGTTGGGTGATCAACGCGTGGTCATTGCTCAATACAATCACAAACCCACAGCCGTATTGATGCAGGTTCAGTCCTACGGTCCAGTCAAAGGACAGTCTGTCACTTACCAAACCAATTGGAGTCGCGTTATTGAAAATGTGGCGATTCTGAATCAAGCCAAAGTTGATGTGGAGCAAAATCCCAATGGCTATGTCGTAACCGCGCGTCTGAAATTGCAGGATTTGGGATTAACAGCTCTGCAAGGCAAAACCTTACGCGGTGATGTGGGCATGATCAGCAGTGATGAAAGCGGTATCACAAATGTCGCAAGAGCATGCTGGAGCAACACACAAACCAACCTTGTCAATGATGAACCTTTTGAAGCATGGTTGTATCCCGCCAATTGGGGCACATTCCGTTTCAAATAATTAAATGGTCTATCCGAGTATGTCTATTAATTTTTTTAAAAAATGTCTGTTGATATATGTTCTGGCAAGCATCCTGATATGTCAGGTCAATGCAACTGATTTGCCCGGTGGTTGGAAAGCTCGATCATCGTCAGAACAATCTCTGCAATATGCCACAGATTATTTTAATCATAAAATTGGTTGGGCTGTTGGCATTGATTCGATTCAACTCACAATTGATGGCGGGCAAACCTGGCAGTCATGCTACAAGAGCACTCGCGGTAAACGCTATTGGTTTAACAGTGTCGTGGCGATGGGCAAACAAACTGCTCTGGTTTGTGGTTTTCCCTACGGACAAAAAGGCGAAGCCGCGGGCGTTCTCCTGCGAACGCGCGATCTGGGGAAGACATGGCAGGAAGTTGATTGTGGCAGCACCGGTCGAACAAGCTACTGTTCCATGGTCTTTCGCAGTAATCGTAAAGACGGCTATATTCTCAGTTCTCGCGATGGTTTGTTGCGTTCATTGGATGCTGGTCACTCATGGAAACGTGTGAATCCCGATGGCAAAAAGCCTGCAACAAACATCATTCTGCATAACGTCATTTCACTGCCGGATAGCGGTGTTGTTATTGTACCCGTCGATGATCAATTGGCCATCAGTCATGATGAAGCCAAGACATGGGCGTTTGAGCCATTCCCGCAAGATGCCAAATCAAAATTCGGTTGGTTATTCAAGTGGGCTACGTTCACGACGGGCAAAGTCGGCTGGGCAGGTCTCTATGCAGGTGCTTGTCTGCACACACGTGATGGTGGGAAAACTTGGGAAATTTTATCTGGCGGGTTTGGTCAGGTCTGGCAACAAGAAGGTGACACCATCTGGCGGGCAACCACCAGCAAGGTTTATCGATCCGAAGACAACGGTGTGACTTGGCAGGAACCAATCAAAGTCGGAAGTGACAATGATCGTATCGAAGCAATGGCATTCACCTATAAGAGCGCACACATCGTCGGTGGTGCTGAAGGCAAAGGGCATCCCTTTATTGCGGATTACACTTTTGGTACGGATCCTGATCAGGTGACATTACCCGAAGGTGTAATCCCTATCGACATCGATTTACCGGAAGACGGTATCGTTACCATTCAGATTCTTGATCAACAGAATCAAGTTGTGCGAAACCTGATTAATGGTCAGCCACTACCCAAAGGCAAATCAACCATTAAGTGGAATCTTGCCACCGAGTACGACTATTGGTCGCCATTTAAAAAGAGCCATCCGCGTCTGTATGATCCACCAGCCACATTACCCAAGCAGGCAACACCTGGTGAATATCATTGGCGTGGACTTTATCATCCTCCTTTAGCAACCGAATATTTATACAGCTACTATCCGCTCAAGAAGCACGGTGTCACATGGATTACACAGGATCAAACCGGTGGCTGGCTGGCGGATCATTCCCCTCCACGTTGCTTGGTGGCAAATGGTGATCATATGTGGTTGGGCACTTTTGCCGAAGGTGGTAGTGGACTGATTGAATCTGATCTGGATATGAAAAAGCTGTGGGGTATCAATCGCATTGAGTTGACTACCGCAAGAGCATTGGCTTCCGACGGAGATTTGATTTACTTCGTGGAGGTCGGTGGCTGGACCGGCGGATTACGCCTGATTCAAGTCAATGCAAAGACCAAGGAATCTCGAAAGCTTATCCATGCCAATCAAAAAGATGGTACTTTTGGGAAAATTGCAGGCTTGGCTGTTCAAAACAACATGGCCTGTATCACATTTACAGATGTCAAACATATGTTGCTTATCGACATGAATCCTAATTTTCAGGATCAGGATAAAGATATACACATTTTGGCAAAAATTCCTGTGGAAAAAGCAGGTAAAGTACGACCCTATGGACCGGGTAAAATGGCAGTGATTGTGGGTCAGACTGTGAGTCTGCTGGACCTGCAAACGTACACATTATCACCCATCGTCACTGGTCTGAAAAATCCATTCGGATTAGGTATTGACAAACAGGGCCAATTCTATGTCGGTGAAATGGAGCCATTGCATCAGGTACTTATCTACGACACCAATGGTAAGTACACAGGATCAATTGGAGAGCCGGGAGGACATCCTGTTGGTCCATTTAATCCACAGCATATGGAAAGTCCATATGGGGTGGAAATTGATAGCAATGGTCATATTTGGGTCACTGAATTCAATGATGAGTTAAAACGTACAAGTGTCTGGGACACCAATGGCAAATGTATCAATCAAGTGCTGGGTCCACCTGTGTATGGCGGCGGCGGGTCATTTGACCCCGAAGATAGCAAACGCATGTTTTATCGTGGTAAGGAATTTCGCCGTGATCCCCAAACAGGTGAAATAAATCTCGTCAATATCATCTGGCGTTTAGATGATCCAACGGTCGATGAACTTACCGGTGGTGTGCGTAATCATAATTTTGGTGGTAGTGCTCCCTCCATGCCATTCCATCAAAATGGCAAGCTCTGGTTCCGGATGTGGGGCGCTTACGGCATGGGCGAGATGACCGTACTCTTTGTCTATGACAAGGATCGTGTCCGACCGGTCAGTGCTGTGGGACAGACGCCCAGATTGGTACGTGAAAGGTTTGGTGTCAAAGGAAATGATTGTCGAGCTTTTGCATGGACCGATGCGAATGACGATAGCAGAATTCAGGAAAATGAATTGCAATTCGGCGCTGTAAAGGGAACGACAACATGGGGCGTTCGAATGAACGATCATTTTCAGGTTGCTTTCAGTACACATAATGGCGATGTCGGATTCTGCTTTTTTAACCCGGTTTCATATAACCAATATGGCTACCCGGTCTACAAAATGCCTGATGAGTTTATGATGGTGGATGGTTTGACGGTCAACGATCCATTACAAGTTCAGGGGATGATGAATGATGCCAATGGCAATGCTGTAGCCATTACCCCCTATATCATCAGCGTGTCTCCCACAGGTAAGGTTAACTGGCGATACATCTCCCGCTGGTCGGGATTGCATGGTGGGCTTAAAACCACTGCCATCGGTCTTGAGCCAGGTGTTCTGATCGCACCACTTCGATTTTATGGATCAGTGACGACGCCGGCACTAGGTGAAGTGCTTTGTATCGGCACGAATTATGGCGTGACGCATTTGATGACGGCAGACGGCTTGTATGTCGACCGTGTTTTCGGTGATTCAAGACGCTCTGATACATGGCGATACAATGAACCACCGACATCATCACAGCTTAAAGACGTTTCACTTAGTCAGGAACATTTTGGTGGTACATTCCAGAAAGTACGCACGCCCGATGGCAGCTATCAATACCTTTATGTGGTCTCACCAGCATCACCACATTGCTCGGTGATCCAATTGCATGGACTGGAAAAAGTTAATCGTCTCGAAGGTGGTAAAATTACAGTTCGTAGTGAGCATATTGTTCTGGCCAACGCGCTTCTCCAGAAACAAGCCAATGAACATCTCATACCAAGATCTTATACGATCCGTCGAATCAAAGATTGTGTGATTGATGGAAAAGATAGTGAATGGCCTGACAAATCTGTCAATGGTTTTAAACTCGCTTACGATGACCAGAAATTATATGTTTATTACTCCGGGCATGATAACAAAGCTGTATTTCAAAACAGTGCAACACAATCAAATTATTCAGAGTGCTTCAAGACAGGCGATGTACTTGACGTAATGTTGCAAACCGTTCCTGATTTACCTATTAAGCGTACAAATGCCATGAAGGGAGATATTCGACTTTCGTTGGCAATGGTTGATAATCAACCGACACTGGTGATGTATGACTATGTAATTCCCAATACACCCAAGAGCCAGAAGTTTTCCTTTTCTTCACCTTGGCGGACTGTTTTTGTAGATGATGTCAAGATCATACAAAATGCAGACATCAAAGTGATTCGCCAGAAAGATTCCTATTCCGTGGAAGTCTCCATCCCACTCAGTGAAATTCATTTGAATCCGTCTTCTGGATTGCAGGTAAGTGGTGATGTCGGTCGTGTCCTGTCAGACCAGACCGGATCAACTCGAATTGATCGAATTTATTGGAGTAATCCAAATACACGTGTGGTGGCAGATGTGCCATCTGAAACAGAATTACAACCGAACTTGTGGGGAAAGTTCATTTTTGAGTGAAAATTGACTGTTTTTTGCTCCAATAGTCTGCCAATGAGCAGAAAGCTTATTGTACGTTCGTGATCTGGCGTCTCTTCCGGGATTTGTATATTCCATTCTGGTTATTTTCATATCTCAAGGAGAATCGTTCATGAAGCACAGGAGCCTTCTTACTGTCTTATCTGTCGTTGTCATATTATCCTTTATTTCATCGGCATCGGCAGCAACACCTTACATCTTCCACATCACGCAGTCAGCAAAAGCCAATCAGATCATTGGCATTCAGGGTGATCAGTTTGGTTCTGCTCCAGAAGTCTGGATTGATCGTATAGTAGATTCCAACGATACACCAGATCCAGAACTTCAGCTAGAAATTCTCAATCAATCTGACGATAATATTGCTGCCAAAATTCCAGCCAATATGGATATGGGCTTATATGCTATTTTCGTTAAAAATACAGATGGCGCGGTATCAGTAAGTGCACCGGCATATGTCAATCAAGCCTACGTCTATAATGTGTTGGATTTGGCAAGCAAGGAAATAGATAGTGGCCGAACTTTTCGTCTGACAGGTTTGAATCTGGATTTTACTGACGCTACAAGTCAGGTCTGGTTTCGTAAGGTTAGTGACAGCACAATGGTCGCTGCGACAGTAAATGATACCAATGATCCAAACATACTGGAAGTGACGTCACCTTCATTAGTTACCGGTGAAAGCTATGTCCTGGTAGTTTCAAATGGGTTTGGTGGGAGTTATGGTCAAGTTGATTCATGGACATTAACAGCCACAGCAACTGGTACAGACCATTGGGCATTGGATGTGCCATGGGCTGCCAAATTTACTTTTTACAACAATGTCTACAATGTCAAAACTGATGCACGTTTGAGTGTCAAAGCAGTTGGTGATGGTACTACAGATGATGCGGCAGCAATTCAGGAAGCGATCTATGATGCTTCAAATGACGGTGGTGGTGTAGTGTATTTGCCAACTGGTGATTACAACTTAAACGGACAATCATTGGGAATGAGGAGTAATGTAGTCATCGAAGGCGATGGGATGGACAATAGCCTGATTTTTAGTAATTCGGGTACCGCTCCGATGCTCGCAGGGCCGAACGATATGGTCAATTTCGGCTTTGTCGATATTGCTTTTGAAAGTCAGGCCAACGGCCCGGATAATATGAGCAAGTTCTGGTGGGGCAATTATTTGTTTGCATTGCGGACACGTTTTACTCAGCATAACTGGCATAACGTAATATGGAAATTCTGTAGGAAAGTTTTGATAAAGGATTGCGAACTTTACCAGTTGCCAGAAACAGGGAAGTATATATTCATGTCAGAAGGTTGTCAGGACATGAAAATAGTAGGCACCTATTTTGAGTGGCATGACGGGCGTATCTATACCCCGTCAATGGCACGCGTCCAGATTGAAGATTGCAGCTTCATTCGAAGTGTGTATACCGACGGGGGGGGGGAATGCGAATATGGTGCCCTTGCTTTGGAGTATTCAGATAACCTGACTATTTTGAATAATCACTTTGGGAAATCTGGCACAGGTCCGATTCCACAGGCAAATGATGGTGAAACGATTCTCAATCAATTCACAGAAGGAGCAGCAGTAGGTATTGTTTCCTCAGCAACCTCCACAACATTATCTGATTCATCGCAAAGCTGGTCTTCAAATAGCTTGAAGAATTTACACGCCATGATCATTAGTGGGCCCGGGAAAGGACAACGTCGAAAAGTACTCTCAAATACCAGTACAACCATGACTTTAGATAGTGCATGGGAAGTAACACCAACAACAGAAAGTCGTTTTGCGGTACACAGCATTGACAGTCGATACATGATCTTAGGTAATGAACTCAATGATTGCCCACGTGGTATTTGGTTTTATTGCAGCAAAGTTAGCGACTTGGCAATAATTAACAATCAACTAACCAATTCAGAAGGTATTTATATACGAGCTGATCAGCGTATGTATCAAGATCCTCAGAGATTTGATGTCTATGAGAATATCGTTATTAAAGGAAATATTATTCGTAATACTTTAGGGTTGTACCCAGCCAAAGTTGATCTGACGGCATTGAAGACTAATGACGGTGAAGATCTGTATGGTGAGTCATTTTATGGCGCAACTCTGAGAAACAATAAAATAGATGCGACTGTTAATAATTACAGTTGGTCTTCAGAGGCTTTCACAGCAGTTTATATTTCTGAAAATCAGACAACCGATGACGATTCTCAGATGATGTCAGGCGTAATATTTGACAGTAATGAATTGGTTGATACAAACTTTGGGGTTAACGTTTCTACTGGAGCTAATCAAGCTGTCATTTGGAATACAAAAACTACAAACTTGCAACAGCAACTTGTACGTGACAGAGTACGTTCTGGTGCCAATTACGGCTCCGAACAAACCTACGTACTCACTGATATCACCATTGATAATGGTGATCCGACAGGTGTGACAATCACTGGTACCTGGCCTTCGAGTACCCATTACCCAGGATTTTATGATACAGAATACATATATGATGATAACGAAAACAAAGGCAATAAAAGTGTGCGTTTTACACCCGATTTGCCGTCTACTGGCGTGTATTTTGTGTATGGACGCTGGACATCATCCAGTAGTCGGAATACCAATGTGCCGTTTGATATTATCCATTCAGAAGGTACTGATACAATTTTTGTCGATCAAACTCAAAATGGTAGTCAGTGGACATTGCTTGGTGCCTATTCATTTGATAAAGGAACAAATGGTAGTGTATTAATCAGAACGGATGGTACAACTGAATATGTGATTGCGGATGCAATACGTTTCGTTAAACCATCACAATGTGTGATGGATAATAATGACACCAGCCATGTTACATTGTTAGGTTCATGGACAACAAGTACATCCAATCCCTATTATTATGCAGACAATTACATTCACGATGGAAATACCAGCAAGGGTTCAAAGAGTGTTGTCTTTACACCGGATATACAATTGACCGGTACATACGGTGTCTATGCTTGGTGGACTGAAGGGACCAACCGGGCAAGCAATGTGCCAATTGATATACACCATGCAACAGGTACGGCAACAGTTACAATCAATGAAACCACAAATGGTGGTCATTGGGTGTACCTGGGCAGTTATCCGTTTGATCTTGGTAATAGTGAAACCATCGTTGTCCGAACGGATTCAACAAACGGCTATGTGATTGTAGATGCAATCGCTGTGCTTCAGGAGTAATTTATTGCTAACTGTGCTAATCGATACGTTTTTTTTGAATATCTCAGCAACGGCTGGAATAATCGCTAGCCGTTGTTTTCCAATTTGTGATCAGGAGTTTGAATAATGTTTTTACTTGTTAAAGGAAGTTGCATCGTACTGACTGTTATTTTATTCGTAATATTGACACATACATCAGTTGCCGCGGGTGAGGTTGTGATCAATCAATCAAATATAACAGAAATGATCCGGCGGATTATTGCGTTAGAGCCACGAATTGCAGATGAACAAACAATTAAACAATACGTGAGTACGTTCAATGAAGCTAACTGTTGGAATGATATTGATTACACAAGCATGCGTAGAGCATCATGGCCACCCATTTTACATACGTCTAGATGTCGCGATTTAGCACTGGCATATTATGACATGTCTTCTGAAGATCCGAATCGTATAATTATCAAGCGGATCGTGATCAGAGCAATTGAGCAATGGTTGAAAATGGGACTTAAATCTAACGGATGGTGGTCAAATGAAGTAGGTGTTCCAGAATATTTATCCCTTGCAGCGTTTTGCTTGGGTGATCAACTACCGGACGATATTAAAGCTGCTTTGGTCAAGCTATTGAAAGATCATGTGAAAATTGGTAGAACCGGTGTAAACATGGTCTGGTTGTCACAAAATACCATCTATCGCGGTCTTCTTTCTGGAGATATTGAAGATATTGTCATTGGATTTAAGACAATTCAGAATCAAATCTATATCACTGATGAAGAAGGTTTGCAGTCTGATTTAAGTTTTCATCAGCATGGCCCAGTGCTTATGACTAATAGCTATGGTTTGAATTATGTAAGCATGATGATCGACTTTATTTATATAGCACATGGTACACCAGTCTCCTTTTCGCCAGATAAACGATCTCTCATTGTTGACACACTACTGGATGCGACCAGTCTCATGTCATTTAAAGGTCTGGCTTGTCCTGCAACAATGGGGCGGACAGTCACTACGCAGGGAAGGTTGAGAATAGACATTTCTGATTTATTCCGAAAGATGTTAAAGTCTGATCCACCAAGGTCTGAAGAGCTCAACGAAATGTTGGCTATTCTTGAAGGAACGAAATCATATCATGCCCGAAATCGCATGTTTTATAATTCGGATATCATGATTCATCAGCGGCCTGAATGGCAATTGTCAATCAAAATGTTTTCTGATCGCGTTGTTAATTCGGATTGGGCGATTAATCAAGAGGGTAAAAAAAATGCGTACCTTAGTCATGGGAGTACCTTTTTACTTCGTGGACATGATGAGTACGTTGACATACCAGGTATCTGGGATTGGCAGTATATTCCAGGTGCAACGGTTGCCATACAGCCTGAATATCAAGGGGTGTTGCATCAGCACAACATGACAGCTTATGCAGGCGGCGCTAGTGATGGTTTGTATGGTGTGGCAGGATTTCATTTAAATTTTGATGGATTGAATGCTAAACTTGCATGGTTCTGCTTTGATGATGGATATCTGGTACTTGGTACAGATATTAAACATAAAGATAATTTACCTATTGTGACGACCTTAGACCAGTGTTATCTACGAACAGCTGTATGGACTGGTAGTCATACAGGAAATTTTCAACAATTGTCTGAAAGATTAAGTGGAACATTGCAAAATACAAAATGGATATGGCATGACGGAGTTGTCTATCAGAATTATGGTACAAGTCAAATTTGTCTAGGCCAACGAGTTCAAACCGGTAATTGGGGAGAAATTAATATTAAATATCAGGATACACCTGATGTCCAATCTGAAGTTTTTCGTGCATGGTTTAGACATACTGATGGTAGTTTTGCTTATAGAGTTTTACCCAATATTTCTATTGAACAGGTATTGGACAAAGTGAATTGTAACCCTGTTAATATTGTTCAAAATAATTCTAAGGTGATGGCTGTTTATCATCCCCATATGAAAATGGGTATGGCCGTGTTCTTCGAACCCGGTTTATTGCGACTGACGGATACACTGAATGTTGAAGTCAACCGGCCAGTCATACTTTTAATCAAACAGGATACAGTTGGTGGCTTTTCAGTAGATTTGTCCTCGCCTACACATGAACAGCAACAGGTTGTGGTCAGCATCAATCAAATAAAGATAACAATTGAATTGCCCAAAGGGATAAATGCTGGTAATTCCGTTCGTTACAATTGGTGAATATCACATCGCTGCTGGAAAATAATGGAGATACTTACATGAGTGCTAATAGAATTTGCATATGGATGGATACATTAATCTTACTGTGTGTAGCAATGTTTTTTACAACAACAGTAAAAGCACAAGAGCAGTCGAGATTTGTTACGAAGGAAGAAATTAAACAAATCACACAACGTATTATTGCGGCTGAACCTCGTCTGGCTGAAACAAAGCTGATTGATAGCTATATTCAGACAATGGATGAGAAGGGGAATTGGCCAGACGTGGATTATGTCAGTTTGCGCCGCGCAAAATGGCCAGCTATTCAGCATGCAACACGTCTGCGTGATATGGGATTGTTTTATTATGACTTGAAGGATTCACCCGAACGTATGAACATTAAAAGTAAAATCATACAAGGACTCAATCGTTGGCTAGAGATGAAACTTGTGTGCCCCAATTGGTGGCCAAACGAGATCGGTGTACCTGAGCGCCTTGGTATTGCAGCACTTTGTTTAGGAGACGGTTTGCCTGACCAAACACGTGATGGTCTGGTGTCATTATCTCGTAAATTTGTCAAGATTAAAATGACTGGAGCCAACAAAGTCTGGCTGTCACAAAATGTTATATTTCGCGGTTTGTTGGCAGAAAACTCAACTGACATCAAAGATGGAATTGAAAGTATACAGCAGACGATTTATAAAAGCCTTGATGAAGGAATTCAACCCGATATGAGTTTTCATCAGCATGGCCCTGTCCTGATGAACAACAGTTATGGCTTGTCATATCTTCAGAATAATCTGCAATTCATGTGGATTTTTCAAGAAACTGCATATTCATTCAAACCTGAAATCAAATTATTATTAACAGAAATGTTGCTTGATGGGACTGGTTTGATGACATTCAAAGAGCAAAGTGCACCTGCAACAATGGGGCGGGCCTGTACGCGTATCGGAGCATTGAAGAAGAACCTATCCGTATTATATCGCCAGTTACTTGAATGTGACCCTCCACGACGTGATGAAGCCGTACGAGCTATTGAAACAATTGAGGGAAAATTAACTTACGTACCCATCAATAAAATGTTTTATGCTGCTGACTTCATGATTCATCAACGTCCTAATTGGCATTTGTCTATCAAAATGTTTTCTGACCGAACCTTCAACTCAGATACTTTAGTTAATTCTGAGGGTAAGGAAAATGGCTACATGAGCCACGGTACGGCTTTTCTGATGCGAGGACATGATGAATATTATGACCTGCCTGGTGTGTGGGATTGGCAGTATCTCCCCGGTAGTACGGTGGGTATTTCACCAAAGTATCAAGGTAAGCTTAAGATTCACAATCAGTCATCGTATGCAGGTGGTGTGAGTAATGGAAAGTTTGGTGCAGCCGGCATGCAACTGGATGTTGATGGTCTACATGCAAAATTGGCTTGGTTCTGCTTAAACGACGGCTATCTGGTAATGGGGAGCGGTCTCAAACATGAACAGAAATTGCCGATCATAACAACGCTGGATCAGTGTCGTCGACGTACACCTGTCTGGACATCAGATATGAAACAAAAGTCAATTGAACTATCTGATGAGGACAAGGAGAGGAGCATAGACTCAAGTTGGCTTTGGCATGATGATGTTGTCTATGCGAACCTAGGTAATAGCAAAATGTGCCTAGGACCAAGATGGCAGGTCGGTAACTGGGGAAACATCAACATAACACATGCCAATTCGCCCGATATAAAAGAAGAGGTTTTCCGCGCATGGTTGAAACACACCAGTGGCCAATTTGCATATGCCGTTTATCCAGATGTTAAATTGGAAAAAGCTTCAATAATGGCCGATTCTGACAATATTCATATAATCAAACATGACGAAAATGTACTGGCGATCTACCATACAATCCAGAAGTTTGGTATGGCAATATTCTTTCAACCTTCAAAAGTACAATTTACAGAGAAGATTCAAGTTGCGGTTGACAAGCCTGTTGCAATGCTACTCGACTCCAGTAACAGTGATGAGTTCGATATCTATGTTTCTTCACCTAATCATTATTCGGGAAATGTAAATATAAGATACAACGATAAAACGCAAACCATTCCACTTCCAATGGGAATGTATGCTGGACAATCTACGCACTTTAAAATGGATTAATTTTATAATTTTTTCAAGATTACCATTCTAAAATTTTAAGAGAAATGATGTGATTATGTGTGCTCAGCCTTATCCTGATTGTTTCCCGGTATATCAGGAATTTTCTCCCGAAATCCCAATTCATTGCATTACACCAGATATTGGCGGTTGTTTTCACAGATTTTTTGATTCATCACCAATTAGTCCCTCTGGACGTTATGTTGGATTGACACGTTTACGCGATGAAAACCACATCCCGGGACCAGCTGATGTCGTAGATATTGTTCTGGTTGACCTACTTACAGGTAAGCAACAAATTGTAGCTCAAAGTCGGTGTTTTGGTACACAACTGGGAGCGCAAGTTCAATGGGGAAAAACGGATCAAGAGCTATACTACAATGATCTGAATCCAGGACAGTGGCAGCCATTTGCAATCCGTCTTGACCCGTTTAGTGGTGAACAAGCACAAATGCAAGGTCCGGTTTATATGATTTCCCCTGATGGCCGTTGGCTTGCATCACCATGTTTGCTTCGAACAGAATTGACACAGAGCGGATATGGTGCGATTGTTCCTCCTGCGTTTCTGCCATTAAATTCCGGGGCAGATCATGATGATGGACTCTACATGACTGACACGCGAACTGGTCACAGCAAGCTACTTGTCAGTTTTAGACAGATAGTTAGTGAAATTCCTGAATTACAGAAATCTCCCTATGAAAATGGAGGGTTTTATGGATTTCATGTTAAATGGAATTTACAGGGAACACGGTTAATGTTTATTCTACGTTATCGATACCTATCAGGTGGAAAACATCAGAAGATGCCCACGGATGTGATTACCATGTACGCTGATGGGACAAACATTCAATTGGCATTGCCATCATTACGCCGTTTGGCTGGTGGCCATCATCCCAACTGGACACCAGATGGAGATTATATTACTCAGAACCTTGTGATTGGTGGAAAAATACGGTTTGTCAAATACCGATATGATGGAGATGATTTTTCCACACTAACCGAACGTATTGGAAGCGGACATCCGATCATGCACCCAAACGGTCGTTATCTAATTACGGACACTTATACCCATGAATCATTAGCATATGGTGATGGGACAACACCATTACGATTGATTGATGTTGAAACTGGAAAAGAGCGAGTACTGGCAAGAATTCAAACAAAGTCTACAGCCAGCGACATTGATACAGTTATGCGAGTTGATCCGCATCCGACATGGGATAGTACGTTCCAACGCATTGTTTTTAATGCATGTCCAGATGGTATTCGAAGAGTTTTTGTTGCTGATTTGAGTGACATCCTGATGTAGCGATTTAACAATATGTTCCCTTGCATTGAGCGTTTTGTAAGGTCCTAGCTGCTACGGACATTCATTTATGTTGTTTTTGCGGAGATTGCTGCTGCGAGCCAGAGGAATCCTGCGAAATGGGCGACCTTCTTTTCATAACGTGTTGCCATGCGCCTGCAGCGTTTAAATCGGCGGAAGAAAGCTCAGATGCCAGTCGAACTCAATAGCGATAAACCAGAAGTCAAACTACACACGTGCTTGTATCAACCCGAGATTCAACGGCGTGGTCAGCAGGTCACATTAACGCTGAAAATCCAGATCAAGAAGTTGGATCACAAACGGATTTTGGTCGCACCGGATGGCCATGATCTATTCATGCCTGAAAACTCAGACCCCAAGGATCACATCGTGCAGGCGATAGGGCAGGCGTATCATTGGCTGGAGTTGATCGAAAACGAATGCCTGAAATATTACGAGTTGGCACAACGGATAAAATGTCAACGAAAACCTGATTCGCAAGAATCTACATCTCACGCAATTGAGTCCGGCGATTCTCAAGTGGGTATTGACCGGGGAATTGTCATCGCAGGTGACGCTACACCAACTCTTCAAAGCTGCACAGCTTCTGGACTGGGATCAGCAGCATCAGTACTCGGGCTGTAAGTCAAGACAAATCTGCTTATCGCCAACACTGCATCCGCACCACGCGAAATCGGGTTTGAGACACTTGGCTGAATCGAGGCTTTATTCGTCTCAAACGAACCAATTTCAAGCGTCTCCGCTTTGCCCGAAATGCAAAAATCTCCCGCATAAACAGGCATTTATTTAAATGCACAAATGTTTATGCGAGAGATCTTTACGTGTAAGCGGAGAGGGAGGGATTCGAACCCTCGGTACGGACAAGCCGTACACAGCATTTCCAGTGCTGCTCCTTCAGCCGCTCGGACACCTCTCCGGCTGAGTCGCATATCTTAAACAATCTACAGCAGTTGTAAAGTCGGTGGTTCCCATTGGGACGACTTTCTGTAAATCACCCATTTTCGCATTGTTGACATGGATCAAAGACATAAAATGACAAGTGCTTATCATGGACATCATGCACGGTGAAAACCACGTGTTTCAAGGAGTTAAAAATGTCCTGCCAACAGCAAGTACACGGTCATGAAGTCATGCAGATGATCGCAGATGCAACCGAACCGATCACCGAATCGCAGCTCAAGGAGCAGATCGAAGCCGTCTATGGCCACAGCGCCACGTTTTTTGCCTGCGCCATTCAGGATGTCGATCTGCAGGGGATTCTCACCTTTCTCAAGGCTCGGGGCAAAGTCGTCGAAGTCGAAGGCAAACTCACCACAGACATCGGCCTGAAATGCGATCATGGTTGATGTGGTCAATTCCTGGCCGTAAGCCAATGTGCATCGCTGATCCAGTGACAATAATGTATTATTTGTATTTGATTTGGCAATACAGATTTTACAGATGGTTTAAGCAATGCCCAATTCCCCAGCCAGTCAGGAAAAGAACAGTCAGACCCGGCAGGTACTCAAAGCACTGAGGACGCGGATTGTTCGTGGTGAGTTTGAGCCAGGGCAACGGTTGCCATCTTTTGGACAACTTGAATCAGAGCTTGGAGCAGGTCGAACGGTGCTCCAGCAAGCCATTGCCGTACTCAAGGATGATGGTTTTGTTACTTCACAACCAAGGCAGGGATTATACATTGCAAAGTCCCCACCACACCTGGGACGTTATGCCATCGTCTTCCCATGCTTTCCGGATCACCGGCAGTGGTCGGGTTTCCATGGAGCGACCATCGCTGAGGCACGTCGGATTTCAGCAGAACAATCGCCGGTCAAGTTTGAGTATTACCAAGGCGTCAACGATGAACGTCGGGGCGGTGTAGTGCTTGATTCGCTGTTGAACGAAGTCACAGCTCAACGCTTGGCTGGTTTAGTCTTGTTACCTGAAACGCATGATTTGGCTGCTCACCCAGATGTGCTTGCATCTGGTATTCCCATGGTGATGGTTGATGGTGATCGCGGTATTACACCCAGGCCACAAATCTGCACCGATATTCCCATGCTCTTTGAAAGGGGGCTGGCATGGCTTAAAAAACGTGGACGCAAACGCATTGCGATGGTGTATATGGCAGACACCTTCCCGTGGCTGACACCGAAACATTTTGAGAATGTTGGCACGATCTATCACAAAGCCTGGGTGCAGCGCATTGGTCGATCACATCCGCAAACGGTCAGTGAAGTGGTCCATTTACTTATGGATTATCCTCCGTCCCGACGACCGGATGGGTTGTTTATTGCAGATGATAATTTGATTCAACGCTCGTTGGCATCCTTATTGGAATTGAAGCTTAAGGTGGGCAAGGATCTGGATGTCATTGCCCATTGTAATTGGCCGCATCCCATTCAGAGTAAGGTGCCGATGCAAAGAATTGGTTTTCATGCAGGTCAATTGCTTGAAGCTTGTCTGGATGTGTTTCCAACCATCAAGCCGGACCAACAGGATGAACGTGTGTTGACCGTCCCTGCTTTGTTTGAGTCGGAAGTCGTCCAAATGAACTGGAAACAACCAGCAGTCATGGTGAATATGGTATGATCCGAATGACGAAGTCTGCGTGGAGGGTTTGGATGTTTGATAAACATGATTGGGGATGTTTGCTGCTTGGCCTGAGTGTGTTGGCTGGATGTCATCCTTCGCGTTCAGAGTACATCAAATTGCCACCCAATCCACAGCATGCCAAAGTTCAGACACCGGTGTTACATGACACACCTGTGCCCAGACGTTCAGCCAGTGTTTACCCGGCACCGAGACCTGCTGCACGATCAACACCCTCAACACAAACAGTGAAAACATGGCAGCTTCAATCAGAACCCATCACTGTTGTTCAAGTTGATCAGCCAATCATGCCAATGATGTTGAATGAACCGGTTGTCGAGAAACAAGACCACCAACTGGAAGCAGCAACCAATACGAAGGTGGACTACACCTGGATCAAATCCGCATCACCTTCGCCCGATTCGTCGGTCACCCAATCATCTCTTCAAGCTGATACACAGCAGGATAGGCAGTCGTATCCAGATTCTGTTGTACAACAGAGCTACACGCTTGAGTTGCTTGATGTTAATCAGCCACAGGACGATGAATCACCAATCAACGCGACGTCCGTTAGCTCATCAAAGTCGGCACAGATAGCCAGCGTATCGTCAAATTCTGTCAATACTGACATGTCACAACCACAGAGCAAAACGTTGGTACAACATCGCAAGGAGTTGTTGATTCTGTTGGATGTTGAAAATAATGATCAACTTGCTGAACATGGTCGTGAAGTGACCGAGGAAATCGATGGCGTTATGACGTTGAACGTGGATGATGTTCCAGCTGAAAAAATAGTCCGCATTGCGGTGTTGGACGATGCCCCGGCTGACAGTCTCGGACCGCAAGGGAGCATGCAGCAACCACGATCATCATCAGATACACAAATGCCAACACAGATCGTTACCAGTGAGTCTGAGTCACAGTCAATGGACGAAATGGATCGCATGATCGCTGACCTGCTTGCCACGCCGGCTCCCGTTTCTGAACAGACGTTGGCAATAGCCATGCAGCAGCAACTTGAACCTGATCCCAAACCTCAACCGGTGGTGGTCGTCAAGCCGGATGCTTATCAGATTCGCAAGGGAGATACGCTCTGGTCCATCGCAATGCGGTTTTATGGTAACGGTCAACGTTGGATCGATATCGCCCGTCAAAACGGTATCCGACAAGCAGACGTTCTGCATGTGGGGCAGACCTTGAGGTTGCCAGACTAATCAGATGTGGCTTCATCCTCAGAACACAGGTCCTGCCAGGTGACTTGAGCTTCAATGGCCGTGTTTAACCGTTGGATATATTGATCACGTGGGATTTCGATGACGCCGAATTGTGCGATGTGATCATTTTGAAATTGCACATCCAGGAGTTCATAGCCACGCTGATTCAGATGTTCCACCAGGTGAACCAGACAGACTTTGGAAGCATCCGTCCTCCGGCTGAACATCGACTCACCTGCAAAGAGTCCGTTGATGCAGACGCCATAGACGCCACCAACCAACTCACCGTCTTCCCAGGCTTCGACACAGTGGGCAAAGCCCATCTCATGTAAATCGGTATAAGCATCAATGAACCGATCATCGATCCACGATTCGTCTTCATGTTTGCGTGGTTTGGCACACTCGGTCATGACCTGGCGAAATGCGGTATCATGACGAATCTCAAAAGGCTTTTGTTTGAGTCGCCGACGCAGACTTCGTGAGATGTGCATCTGATCCAACGGCAGAATCGCACGAGGATCAGGATGATACCAGTAAATCTCTCCCGTCTGAGGCTCTGCCATCGGGAACGCACCCTGGGCATAGGCACGCAAAAGCAAGTCGGCATCAAGTTGGTCAGGAACACCATCGGACATGTATCAGATGATACGTGTTGCCTGCCAGATGATCGAATCTGATTAGGGAGGAGCCTATCCCGCTTCGCTTAACGGGACGTTACCCATCATCGCTTGATTGCGGGCAAACTCCGCTTCGACCTGGGCAGCTTGTTTGTCGCGGATGGTCAGCCAGACCACGGACAAGTCATCACGCTGATGCAGTGAGCCGGATTGGTTGTCGAGTTTCATAGCCAAGTGTTCCATGGCAACTTCCGCTGGGACACGGGCCAGATCCAGAAACTCTTTTTCATACTGCGTGTTGGCCAACCCCTGGCCCTGGTCATCATTGCCATCACCGTCGGGGAAGGATAGTTCAAAACCATCGCTATAAAACATCAAGCGGTCGCCCGGCTGCAACTGCACGGTTTGGTCTTCGTAGACTTCATCTTCAATGATGCCCAGCATCGCGCCTTCAGGATCAAGCCATTCGGGTTCACCTTTGTGACGCAGCAAAAGCGGCAGGGGGTGACCGGCGCGGGAGACGGTGCATTCGAGTGTCTTGCGATTGATCACGCCATAGACCGCGGTCGCAAAACGAATTTGCTCGGTGGGTTGGTTGGCCAGGTCGACATTCAAACGCCCCAGTGATTCAGAGGGTTTGATGATGCGGTAACCACGCTCCGAATCCGGATCAATTTCCTTGGTTCGCAGCGAACGCTTGATATACATCGTCATCAATGCAGCAGGAACACCATGCCCCACAGCGTCGGCTAAGAAGAATCCGATGTGATCTTCATCAAGTCGAATCACATCGTAAATATCACCGCTGACATAGCTGGCGGGGCGGAAGAGAATCTGGAAATTCATCTCCGGGATGTCAGGCATCGTGCGTGGTAAAAACTCGCGTTGAAGCTGTGCAGCCAAACGCAACTCTTCGTCGATCTTGCCCATCTGATCACAGAGGCCACCTTGGTGAGCCTGCAGATAACGGATCTCAGATTGCAGGTGTTCGAGGACCTCACTCTGACACCACAGCGTACGGAGAATTGCACAAAGTGCTGCTGGCGGAGCACCGGGTGGGCCGATGACAATCCCCGGTTGATACGCTGAACCGGCACCGGCAACTTCGTGCGTGCGGGTGAGCATGATCGGGATGTTCTTTTCCTGGAGCTTGGCGCAGATATTGGAGAACTTGGCTGCACCGAACTGATCGAGAATAATCCAGGCGATAGCGGTGCGCTCGCGGTATTGACGGTTCTCAACGAACTGGTCAAGCGTCAGGTTGATGACTTCCGGACGTTCTTCGCTATGCCAATAAGAAAGCACGCCATTGGCTAGAAAGGCGCTTTGTGCTGTCGGATGCGATTCGAGAATGGTCAGCGTCTTGATGGGCATGAGACAGTGCAGCTTCCAGAAACAGGATCAACGGGCCGTTGTCTTCTGGTATCGGGTCATTGCACCTGCTGCTTAACGTCCTCAGGTATGTGAAAGGGGATTTTATCGCCATCTTTGAGTTTGAGTTTTTCAAGTGTGCCACCGGCAAGTTCGATGGCATACATCGCAGGCCACTGACTGGGATAACCTTTAAGGTCCTGCTCGGGTGTGTCATACGGCTCGACCTGCATGGCATGCATTTTCACGATCCGCTGGCTGGGGTCCAAAAAGATAATGTCGATGGGGACGTAACACTTGCGCATCACAAACGTCCGCTTTTTGGCATTCTTGAACACAAAGAGCATCCCACCATCTTCGGCAATCTCCTTGCGGTCCGATAAGCCATGAAAGCGTTGATTGATGGTGATGGCTAATTCGAGATGGAACGTCTGCTTGCCAATCGTCACCGGCAGGGTGTTGGTGTCTGTGTCCTGTGGCGTGCATGCGATCAATGCCAGCGCCAGGATCAGGAGCATGCGTTGGATCAGTTTGTGATAAGCCATTGGTCATCCTCATCGGTGAAGGTCACCGGATCATGTGAAAGTTGGGTGATGTCGAATCGCTGAGCAAACTCGGCGGCGGACATGGGGGCGCGTTGAGATTGCGTGCCGGACCAGTATGCGATTAAGCCGATGATTTTTTCTGCAGGCGTCCGGGCATCACGATAGTAACTCAGCCGTGTGTCACCATGACGCTTGGCTAAACGTCGACCATCAGGCCCGAGTACCAACGGTAAATGCCAGTAAGTCGGCAAGGGGTCGTATCCCAGACACTGGTAAAGCCACATCTGTCGTGAAGCGGATCGCAGCAGATCATCACCACGGACAATATCCGTGACACCCTGGCGGTGATCATCCACCACAACTGCCAGTTGATACGCGGGAAGTCCGGCTTTGGTTGCGATGACAAAGTCCCCAACCTGCTGAGCGACATTGTGTGCTTGATGACCAGCAAAGGCATCGGTGTAGGTGATTGCTTGATCCGATGCGATCACACGCCACGCGGACTCCGGCGCGGTTGTGGGGACGGTGGACATGTCAGCAGGGCGACATGTGCCGGGGTAGCAAAGCTCGTGGTCATCTTCATGCGGTGCGGATTGGGCTTGGACGATTTCCTTGCGTGTGCATTGGCAGGGGTAGATCATTTGCTTCTCACGCAGGTGATCCATCGCTTGTTCGTAGGGTGATAGATCATCAAGTTGAAAGCCGACGTAACTGTCCCAATCCATCTGCAACCATGTGAGATCGTCGATGGCTTGCTGCTTGGCCCAAGGTTTGACGCGCGGGCTGTCGAGGTCTTCGATGCGCAGGACAATTCGCCAATCGTTTTGTTTGGCCAGCGCCCAGTTAATCAGGAAAGTCCGTGCATTTCCCAGGTGAAGTGCGCCGGTGGGAGAGGGGGCGAGTCGGGTTGTACGTTGCAATGATGCCATGGTGTAAAGTATCCTGCCGACATGACAGAAGCAAAAACATGCCCATCGGGCCACTTGAAGTTGGCTGTACTCTTAAGCGGGTCAGGTCGGACACTACAGAATATTGCTGATGCGACCGCAGATGGCAAGTTGGATGCCGAAATTACAACGGTGATCAGCTCGATGCCGGACGTGTATGGCTTGACGCGCGCCGAGCATCTGGGGTTGCCAACGCATATCATTCGTCGCAAGGATTATGCGGATTTGCAGGCGTTTGCCGGCGCCAATTGGCAATTGATCCGTGAGAGTGGCGCGGATTATGTGTGCTTGGCCGGTTACATGGTGTTGTTGCCGGTCCCCCATGATTTTGTCAATCGGGTGATCAATATCCATCCCGCGCTTTTGCCGAGTTTCGGGGGCAAGGGCATGTATGGGCATCACGTCCACGAAGCGGTGATTGAACATGGTGCCAAGGTCTCAGGGTGTACCGTGCATTTCTGCGATGACACGTATGACACCGGCCCGATTCTGGTGCAACGTGTTTGCCCGGTGTTGGCTGATGACGATGCGGACAAGCTGGCGGATCGTGTCTTTGAACAGGAGACGATTGCATATATCGAGGCGTTGGAAGCGCTGTGTCAGGGACGTGTGTCCGTGGTGGGGCGTCGGGCGCTGGTGCGTTGAACTGACATCGAATCCATTTATGTTGAGTTAATAAAATAGCCCGACAATTTGCCGGGCTTTCTTTCTCCAATGTTGTACTGGACGCGGCCGATGGGTTCACCGGTTTTACGACTCCTCCGACTTCCTCTCGTCCGCCTGTTGACGTAATTGCTTAAGCAGATCGGTGTACATGGCACCGGATTCGGGCTTTAAGCGGGGTTGGACCTTGGGTTGCTCTTGAGCTTGAGGTTCGGCGGTTTGAGCCTCAATGGATGCGTCCTGATCGTTTGATTCGTCTGGTGTTTCGGTATCGTCTTCCACGGGTGCGATCGAGATCGCATGCGGTGTTTCTTCTTCGGTGACCTGGGCTTGTTGCTGAGCCTGCGGTTGTGCTGGCGTCTGGTCAGGTACGGGATTATCCATACCATGTGCGATGGCAAACATCTGCGCGGAGCGTTCGATCATGGTCTCGATCCGCTGCTGCGTGGCCATCCAGTTTTCCTGCAGGCGTTCGATCTTGGCTTCGAGGTTTTGAAGTGATCGCGTAAAGTTCTCATCCATCTGCCCGACCCATTGGTCATAGGCATGCAGGGACTTGGCGACATCTTCATTGACCTGATCCCGGAGTTGCTGCTGCTCGGCTTTGATTTGATCAAGCATTTTCTGTTGGCTCCGTGTATGGTTCTCCGCAGCCTTGAAAAGTTTGAGTCCCAATTCCACGCGCGCTTCAGCCTGGCTTTGCACGCGGCTTAACGCCTCCAACTGCTGCTCGGGAGTCAGCGGCTTGCGAGGCAGGCCGGGGATCACTTGTTTTGACGAATTGACAGTCTGGGACATCAACAACACCTCAGTTAAACCTGTTACACTTGTTATCGGCACAAAACTGTCATCTGCTGTAACTTTCAGCGAGAAACTGGAGACTTTTTACCCATGAAAATGGACCAACTCACCGCAATCTTCAATCAGATCGCCCCCAATCACCTGGCGGAAGACTGGGATAATGTCGGACTGCTTGTCGGCAACAGTACTGCCAATGTCCGCAAAGCCCTCATGTGTATCGATCTGACCGAAGCGGTCCTCGAAGAAGCCATCGCTCTCAAAGCCAATCTCATCGTGGCGTACCATCCCCCGATTTTCAAAGCACTCAAAACAGTCACGGATGCTGACACCAAGTCCCGCATCGTGCTTCGAGCCATTGAAAAGAAAATCGCCATCTACTCACCACATACTGCTTTGGATGCTGCAGAAAACGGCGTCAATGATTGGCTATGTGAACCCTTCGGGAAAGGCACTGTCATTCCCATCGAACCTGCTGCCACACCAACCAGTAAGCAATACAAACTCGTCACCTTCATCCCCATGGATAAGCTCAACATGCTCCGCGTGGCACTCTCCGTGGCAGGGGCAGGTATCATCGGTAATTACGAGCAATGTAGCTTTGTCACCGAAGGAACCGGTACATTCCTCGGCAATCAACAGTCTAACCCAACCGTCGGTAACGCAGGCAAACTCGAATACGCTCCCGAAGCCAAGCTCGAAATGATCACCCCCGGCAACTGTCTACCCGATGTCATCACGGCATTGCGTCAGACGCATCCGTACGAGGAACCGGCGTTTGACATTATCCCGCTGCATGCCGAACCCGTCACCTCCAAGCAGGGCATGGGCCGAATCATCACGCTGCAAAAATCACTGTCATTGCAGACCTGCATCGCCCGACTCAAAAAGCACCTGGGTGTCAAAACGCTGGAGATGTGCAAAGTCCCCGGTGATAGCCACCCGAGTATCCGTCGCATCGGTGTCTGTGCAGGAGCAGGGGGCTCGTTCCTGGGATCACTGAAAAATGTCGACCTCTACATCACCGGCGAGATGCGTCACCACGACATGCTCGCTGCTGTCGACCGTGGCATCCATCTCCTGTTGGCAGGGCACACCCAAACCGAACGCCCGTTCCTGGCAAGACTCCGCGACATGCTCATCGAACAGGGGGCTCGAAGTATCAACTGGCAGATCAGTACTGCGGATCAGGCGCCCAATGTGTTTGGATGATCGTCATCCCCATTTAGCCGCATCACTTGTGATGCGCTCCCGTCGTAAACATTCAAGAGAATCGCATCACTAGCGATGCGGCTAAATATTGTTCTATTCACCACTTTGGACAAATGAAAGATACATTTGCCAACGTTGGGACAATCCAATACAATGTGTGACTTGTAATTTTGAACCGTCGCCCGTCCCCCGGAATTGTCCATTGGCCGGGCCACTAACAAGACCATGACGGAGGAAACACACCATGGCAGAATTTCAGAACTTCAATCAACCGCGCGTCAGCCCGATCAAAACCGCCAGCAATGGTACGACCTATGTCGATTACCGTGACGTGGAAACCCTGCGTCGCATGCTCACCCCCAACGGCAAGATCCAGGGTCGCAAGCGTACCGGTCTGAATGCCCGCGAACAGCGCATGGTCGCTGACGCCATCAAGCGTGCCCGTCACATGGCACTGCTGCCCTTCACCTCGGCGACCATGTAATACCGAGTTGATCACAACGAATCACAAAAAACGGGTGGCCATCACGGTGACCCGTTTTTTCATGCGCCCTCTGAAGTTCTCCCGAAAGTTCCCCGGTTCTCCTAAAACCGCTTGCGGTTTAGCGCTCCCTCAAATCTCGCCAATATTTCCCAACACCATCCCACTTGCTCCGATATTAAAATTTCCCTAACATGGTGCCGTCAAGGTGGAACTTGACGATTGGTAGGACTTTCAATTATTCCCTCGGATCATTCCAGCTTCCGGGGGCCGGGGACGATGCAAGGATCGAGCGTGCCTCATGACCAGCACTGATACGCAAAAGACCATTTCAATCCGGGGTGCCAACGAACACAATCTCAAGAAAGTCGATCTGGATATCCCACGCGATCGACTCGTGGTGATCACCGGTTTATCCGGTAGCGGTAAGAGTACACTCGCCTTCGACACCATCTATGCTGAAGGTCAACGCAAATATGTTGAGTCACTCTCAGCATATGCCCGTCAGTTCCTCGACCAACTCCAGAAGCCCGACATCGAATCGATTGAAGGTCTGCCACCCACCATTGCCATCGAGCAACGCTCAGCATCGCATAACCCACGTTCGACCGTAGCCACCACCACGGAGATTTACGACTACCTGCGACTGCTCTTTGCACGTGGCGGTCAACCGCGATGCTGGCATGTCGATGATGACGGCAAACCCTGTGGGCATCGCATTGAAAGCCAGTCCGCAACCCAGATCATCGACCAGATCATGGCCATGCCCCCCGGCAGTCGTCTCATGCTTTTATCACCCGTCATCCGTGGCAAGAAGGGCAATCACAAGGAAGTCTTCGACGGACTCGTCAAGCAAGGTTTCGTCCGTGCCCGTGTTAACGGAACCGTCGTCGATCTAAGACAGGCAGGCAGTGACAGTGAAGACGGCAAGGTCATGAAACTCGATCGATACAAGGCACACAACATCGAAGCCGTCGTCGACCGTATCGTCATCAAGTCTCAGGACGACGACCCCGAAGGCGAAGTCCGCAACCGCGTGGCAGACTCCGTGGAGTTGGCGCTGAAGACCTCCGAAGGTTTGATCATCGTCAGTGAACTCAAAGACCGAGCCAAAGACGATTGGCAGGACACGCTGTATTCCGAAAAATACTCATGCCCCTTGCACCCCGAATCAAGCTTGCAGGACATGGAGCCGCGACTGTTCAGTTTCAACAGTCCCTATGGTGCCTGCCCCAAGTGTAGCGGTCTTGGGATCGTGCTCGAATTTGACGAAGATCTCATCGTCCCCGATCAAACTAAAAGTCTCAAAGAAGGTGCAGTCGACGCATGGCGCTCCGGTGGCAAACGCAGCAACATGTTCTATGGCAAACTGCTCCGCAAGTTCTGTAAATACTTCGATGTTGATATCGACACGCCCTACAAGAAACTCACCAAGACCGCCCGTCGGATTCTCATACATGGCACAACGCCACGCGATCTCAAAAAGTTCGGCTACAAGTTCGAAGGTGTCATCCCGCACATGCAACGTCGCTGGGAGAACACCGACAGCGAATACGTCAAACAATATCTCCACAACTATCTCTCCGAAGCAGCATGCGAAGAATGCTCCGGCGCGCGACTCAAAACCGAAGCGCTGCACGTCTTCATCGAATCACAATGGATGGTCCACGATGGCAGTGGCACCGCGCTGGGATACCCTCGCCTGTTCAACATCCAGGACGTCACCGAGATGACCATCGAACATGCTGCACAGTTCTTTGAAAATCTCGTCCTCAATGACGAACAGAAACAAATCGCTGCACCCATCCTCAAGGAAGTCCAGGCAAGACTCGGTTTCATGATGTCCGTTGGACTGGGGTACCTCAACCTCAACCGCGCCACCGGCACGCTCTCCGGCGGTGAAGGACAACGCATTCGTCTTGCAACCCAAGTCGGTTCTGGCCTCGTCGGATGTTGTTACGTACTCGACGAACCCACCATTGGTTTGCATCAACGTGACAATGACCGACTGATCAATACACTCCGACACCTTACCGACATTGGCAATACCGTCCTCGTGGTTGAACACGATGAAGACACCATCCGTGCAGCCGACCATGTCATCGACATCGGTCCGGGCCCCGGTCGGCATGGCGGCACCGTCGTTGCCCAGGGTTCCATCAAAGACCTGTCCAAATGCAAGGACTCCAAGACCGGCCAATATCTCACGGGCAAACTCAAGCTCGAAGTCCCCGATAAACGCCGTGAACTGGACCACGATCACGCGTTGACGATCACCGGCGCATCGGAAAACAATCTCAAGAATATCGATGTTGCCTTTCCACTGGGTGGACTCGTTACCGTCACCGGTGTTTCAGGTTCAGGCAAGAGTACGTTGGTCAACCAAATCCTCTTACGTGCTGTCCGACGTGAATTGCACAACTCCAAGGACAAACCCGGCAAGCACACCAAGGTACTTAATCTCAAGCATGTTGATCGCATCATCGAAGTCGACCAATCACCCATCGGCCGAACCCCACGTTCCAATCCTGCGACGTATACCGGCGTTTTTGACAGCATCCGCAAACTCTTCACCCAAACCCGTGAAGCCAAGATTCGTGGTTACCTGCCCGGCCGATTCAGCTTCAACGTCAAGGGCGGACGTTGCGAAGCCTGTCAGGGGCAGGGCGTCAAGAAAATTGAGATGCACTTTTTGCCTGATGTCTACGTGCAATGTGAAGCCTGTAGCGGGACGCGATATAACCGGGAAACACTGGAGATCAGTTACCGACATAAGAACATTGCCAACGTGTTGAACATGACCGTCGAGGAAGCGTTGGCATTTTTCGAGAACATTCCCGATGTCCATCGCATGCTCACCGCGGTCAACGATGTCGGTCTGAGTTACGTCCAGCTTGGTCAAAGCTCCACCACCCTCTCTGGCGGTGAAGCGCAGCGCGTTAAACTCGCTTCAGAGCTGGGCAAACGTTCCACCGGCCACACACTCTACATTCTCGACGAACCGACCACAGGCTTACACTTTGCAGACATCGCCAAGTTGCTTGAAGTGTTACATCAGTTGGCTGATGCGGGTAACACGGTAATCGTGATCGAGCATAACCTGGACGTCATCAAAAACGCCGACTGGCTCATCGACCTGGGCCCTGAAGGTGGTGACCGCGGTGGCACCCTCGTCGCCCAGGGCACGCCCGAAGAGGTTGCCAAAAACAAGAAATCATTCACCGGCCAATATCTCAAGCCGATGCTCTAAGTTGTTAACAAGTGTCATTGGGGAAGGGGGAGCGTTTTAAGCTCAGCGATTCGTTTACGAATTTCCGGGATCGCTTCAGTTGCATCCCCTTCAGGAAAGCGGATACGATTTTCAAGTTCATTGTCAATCAATTCAAATCCTGAATAGGTGTTAATCGCATCGATGGCATAGCGACAACACATGTCTGCTCCCATTTGCATGTGATCATAAACCCACCAACGATCAAAACGACGATCCAGTAACAGGTTGACCAGAAAGTCCCGTTTTATTTCGGTCAATGGTTGGGCAATCAGTACCTTGAGAATGCTCTGCAACATTTCATTGTCCGGATCATCAGCATGAATCTTAAACGCATGATCCTTGAGAAGCGTTGCATTCTGTGGCAAGCCAATCCGGGTTAATAACTCGACACACCAACGTTGCATATCACGAGAAGGTTCAGTTCGAATAACTTGACGGAGGATACTATCACGCGTGTCTGGATCATCAAGATTGCCAGCATTGGCTTGGGGATGGAGCATGGCAATACACAAAAGAATACCAAGACGCCCTGAATGATCCGCTTGATATTCAGTTGATTGAAGCAGGGCTTGTAAACGCGGTAAATGGGTAGGTTCAAAAAGTCGGTAAGCCCAGCGAAGCAGATTACCAACGAAGATGTGATGTGGATGCCCCATGCTGAAATTCAACATGTTGTCTTGTGAATGGATTTTTAGGTCCGGCCAGATAGCCTGATTTTCCAGGTAGTCCAACAGGTATTCGGGATTAACCTGCAATCCTGCTGGGGGGCTTGGGGAAAATTGTCGGTGAGCTTGCGAGGATTGCCAGAGAATACCCGTGTTCTGTTCCAATTCACAGCACATCACAATCTTGGTTTGAACTTCAGGTGTGCATTGGGCCAACTCGTTGATAGCTGATTGACGAACGTCGTCGATTGCGATCTGGCTGATTTTTCCAAGCCGAGATTGGTAACGCTCCCACGTCTCACTTGGGAGTTTGATTTGCAAACTTGCTGAAAGATCCACTTCGGCCATTTCGCGTGTCAGGCGTTGTTGCCAATACCAGTAGCAGTTTTTGGCATCATGGTTGATGAGCCACCACACGTCGAATTGGGCCTTGTCTTCAAAACGAAAACCGGTCATGCGTTTAAGTGCAAGCTGTGCGTATTGCTTGACGGTCAGATTGAGCCAGGAATAACGAAGCATCACCGGATTTGCGTTTGGAGAACGCTGGTCAAAGGTTTGGTTGTGGTCGAAGAAGGTGGTGGAACTCATGCACATGTTGGGAGAGAGTGCTGGGAGTGCTTCAGATGTGTCATCCAGGTAGGTTGCGATTCTGGGGACATCCTCAGGATGATGCATCACAGACAAAGCTTCAATGGCTAATGCGCGAATGGCGGGTTGGTCATGTGAGAGTTGTTTATGAAAAATTTCGCGGTGACCTGACCAATGGTCAAACGGCTTGCTGGTGCGCAAAAAGAGGCTTACGAATTCTGAATGGTGACGAGAAGGCAAAGTGTATAGTGCCCAGGGACGAGTCAGAAAATAGTCGCGAAGGTGACTGGCACGCGGGAACGTTTTGATCTGATTTGATGCAGAAAAATTGATACGACCTGGCAACATCGGCACCATGAATCGGCTGATTGATTTGAGATGGTCCGTATAAGGCGGTTCCTGTTGAGCAACCAGTTTTAATGTCCACTGGGATACCAGTTCCAGATCAACGATGTTAAAGTCAATAATTGGAAATCGCTTTTGGGGGGCTGCATTGGTATGGGCATTCGTGTTAACTGACTGTGCAAACGAGTTATGAGTGAGCATCAAGACGCTCAAAATGGTTAGACATTGATGTTGCATCAGCGTTCTCCGGAAGGTGCAGATAGTGTATCAGACGTGTGAATCTGACACAGGTTCCACGATCTGAAGAAGCATTTTCGCAGGAACCACTTCAGGTCATGTACCCAGGTAGTCTTCCATCTTGCCAATAAAAAAAGCCAATCCTTTCGGATTGGCTTTTTCAAATCGGGGCTGCGATCCTGGTACAGAACCGATCATTCGGGAATTCCTCGATTCCTTCAAGGTTTTTGAAGAGTAAATCGGGTCTGAACTCGTTCTTTTACAGGCTCAAAATCATGTCTGGCAAGCAATTGAGCGTGCAATGCCAAGCATTTTCATCACAGGTCACAAGAAATCAAAATTGATATTTTATTTACTTTATATTGAATAAGCGATAAAATATGACTTCTACTTGCCGATGGAGATTGCATGGCCCAATCCGCCTTCCAACTGCATACGCCTGACGAGATTGCTTTGCAACTGGCTCATCGTATCCGTGCTGAACGACTGGCACGTGATTGGAAACAGGAAACTTTGGCTGATCGTTCAGGAGTGTCTCTACCGACCATTCGTCGTTACGAACGAACGGGCCGTACCTCCGTGGAGAACCTTTTGAAGCTTTGCCATGCACTGGGCAAGCTTGATGAATTTTCTGCGTTGTTAAAACCAGCACCTGTCAGTTCCATGGAGGAATTGGAAGCTCGTGCAGCAGATGGTTTGCCCAAACGCAAGCGAGGTGTGCGATGAAAGCGATCACCGTCAAATTCCAGCGCACGCCCGAAGACATCACGACGGTTGGCAGGTTGGCTGAACACGACAACCGGACTTACTTCGAGTACGACCCTCCATTTCTCCAGTCAGGTCTTGAAATCTCCCCCTTCAAACTGCCAGCACATCCGGGCTTGATCGAGCATCAGGATCACGCATTTGGCCCACTTCCCGGTGTGTTTGATGACTCACTGCCCGATGGTTGGGGCCTGCTGCTGATGGATCGCCATTTTCGTCGACAAGGCATTGATCCCGTGACACTGTCGCCTTTGGATCGTCTGGCTTATCTGGGCACGCGCACAATGGGTGCTTTGACCTACCATCCACCAGCGGAAGGTACACATTCGGATGATGTGACGGTTGACCTGTATGAGCTTGGGCGACATGCCGAGGACGTGTTGGCTGGCGATGTATCGGATGTCTTGCCACAGTTGATGCGAGCCGGTGGTTCGCCTGGTGGTGCCCGGCCCAAGGTTCTGGTAGGTGTTCGGGACAATGACATTGTCAGTGGCGAAGATGACCTGCCGGAAGGTTTTGAACCGTGGATCGTAAAATTTTCAGCCAAAGCCGATGCACGTGATGCGGGACCGGTGGAGTATGCCTACAGCCTCATGGCACTAGCTGCGGGAATCCAGATGCCTACGACGCGACTGTTTGAAGTCAAGCGAGGGCGAGGTGTTCGCCATTACTTTGGTGTCCGGCGATTTGACCGTGGTCCAGGCAATCGACGGTTTCATGCCCACACGTTTGCCAATCTGATTCATGTCAACTTTCGGATACCGTCGACGGACTATGCTGACCTGTTCAAGGTAACGCAAGTCTTGACCCGGAATCATCAGGACCTGCTGAGCTTGTTCCGCTTGATGGTGTTCAACGTGGCCACGCACAACCGTGACGATCATGCCAAGAATTTTGCTTTCATTCTCGATGACCAAACCAGCGAATGGGCATTATCACCAGCCTACGATCTGACCTATTCACCAGGCCCTGGCGGTGAACATACGACGACGGTTCTTGGTGAAGGCAAACAGCCAACACGTGAACACTGCTTGAAACTGGCGAAAAACGCAGGCATCAAATCCACACAGGCCAAAGCGATTCTCGATGATGTTAATACTGCTGTTACCTGTTGGTCGAAATTTGCATCGGAAGCAGACTGCTCCAAAGCGATCACATCATCAATTGCCAAAGCGATAAGAACTTTGTGATATGCTATGTTTCCCTGCACAGTGAGACGGATGCATTCGTATTGATACCTTTGAGGTAGTTCCTTTCATCATTTATCAATCGGCATTGTTAACCCGTGCGTGGATGTGCGAAAATGGCAGATTACTGACTTCCAGATTGCAACGATCCGGCTGAATACGCATGCCACGTTGTTAGATCTGCTCAAATTGGCCGAATCGATGCATGAGTATCGAGAATAGCCATGCCTATGCAACAATACGAATACTTTGAAGCGGTACTTTGTGCTCTTGATGAAATCCATGCTCATCACCAAGCTGCAGCGACAATTGCTGATCGTGTTTTGAAAAGACTGGTGGAATGTGGTGTTCCAGCGACGAATATCGTGAAATATCCACATCTGAATTTGGATTCCAATCACAATGATGCTGATGTGTTGCAGATCAATCCCATGAGGTTTTCTGTCAATTGGCATGGATGCAACTGTGTTCTTGGGCCATGTATTCAGTACAAGCTTCTACATCGATTTTCGATGCGAATCAATCATTACTGTTCGTATGACAACTTAATGAACGAAGTCTGGTGCAGAAAGTGTTCTGATGCAACAATCAGAAGCGCGGTCAAGCGACTTCGTTTCGCCTTGCAACAGGCATCAATGCATGACTTGGCAATTTCAATTAGAGGTCGTGGGCGTTGTTATGGATTGTTTCTGGATTCTATAGGCAATTCATAATGCCATAAAAATGCCACGACATTGACACATTTTTTACACGTTAATTGGGCATAATAATGTTGGCATCAGGGATGAAGCATAAAACGGCATGTACCGATTGATGGGATGGATTCCGCATGGTCTACACCCATTAAAGGTATTGGCATGGCTTCATCACAAGAAGATCCTGAACACCCACCGCATATTTCCCATATCCCCGCTGCTCAGTACATCCGTATGTCGACCGAACACCAGCAGTATTCGACAGAGAATCAATCTGATGTGATCCACGAATATTCTCAACGTCGAGGATATCACATTGTCAAAACGTACGCAGATGAAGGCAAAAGTGGTTTACAGATTAAAGGTCGTGATGCACTGCGAAATTTGATTTCAGACGTTGAAAATGGCAGTTCTGACTACAAAGCAATCCTGGTTTACGACATAAGCCGCTGGGGGAGATTTCAAGATACAGATGAAAGTGCCTATTACGAATACATCTGCAAGCGTGCAGGCATCCAAGTGCTCTACTGCGCAGAGCAGTTCGAAAATGATGGCAGCACAACTTCAGCGATTATCAAAAGTGTCAAACGAGCAATGGCTGGGGAGTACAGCCGCGAATTGTCGTCGAAGGTTTTTAAAGGTCAGTGCAAACTGATTGAGTTGGGATATCGACAAGGAGGCCCCGCAGGATTTGGTCTGCGTCGACAGCTCATCGACATGGAAGGAAAGCCCAAAGGATTACTCAAACGAGGAGAACAGAAAAGCCTGCAAACAGATCGTGTGATACTGGTTCCAGGGCCAGACGAAGAAGTGTGTCTTGTTCGTCACATCTATCAGTTATTTATCAAGCACGGAAAAACTGAATCTCAAATTGCAGAAGAACTCAATCACAGAGGAATCCGAACGGATCTGAACCGTGCATGGACACGTTCAAGTGTCAGACAGGTCCTGACGAATGAGAAATACATCGGCAACAATGTCTACAATCGCATTTCATTCAAGCTCAAAAAGAAACGTATCGTCAATCCGCCTGACATTTGGGTTCGCGCAGACGGTGTTTACGATGCGATTGTTGATCCAATTTCCTTTTACACTGCTCAGGGGATTATTCAAGAACGCAATCGTCGATACAGCGATGAAGAACTCATCAAGATGCTTTCTGGCCTGATAGAAACTCACTCAGACATTTCAGGTCATCTGATTGATCAAACTGACAGCATCCCATCAAGTGCGACCTATCGTACACGCTTTGGCTCATTGATTAACGCTTATCGTATGGCGGGATATGAACCACAGCGAGATTACAGCTACGTGGAAATTAATCGGCGTTTACGTCATCTTCATCCTACGATTCTTAATGACACTATCCAACGCTTAGAATCGGTTGGAGCATCCGTCGATCAATCCAATGGTGATAGTCACCTTGTTGTCAATGGTGAATACACAGCATCCTTGGTGATGTCACGTTGTTGGAAGACAACTGCTGGCACCTTGAGATGGCTGATCAGATTTAGCAAAGAGAGATTACCAGACATCACCATTATGATCCGCATGAATCCAGAAAACGACGAACCAAGTGATTTTTATCTGCTGCCTTTCTTGGATATCCGAATGCCATTTCTACGTCTCGGTGAATTCAATGCAGCTTATGTGGATACATACCGATTTGATTCTTTGGATGGGTTTGCACAGCTAGCCCTTCGATCACCAATAAGGGGAAGATCATGACTCACGAATACAGTGACCCGGTTGAATTAATCCCTATCAAAGAAATTAACGTGGTCAATACACGATTACGGAGCAAGCGAAAGTTCGAGGAGATTATTGCAAGTATCAAGGCTTTGGGTTTAAAGAAGCCCATTACAATTACACCAGCTTCAGGCAAGTATGGTGATGGAACGTATGACTTGGTCTGTGGCGAAGGTCGTCTTTTGGCTTTTCAAGGTTTGGGTGAAACACACATTCCAGCCCGAATCCAAATCATGAGTACAGAGGATTTGCTTCTGATGAGCTTGGTGGAGAATCTTGCTCGTCGGCAGACTGACTGCACGGAATTGCTTGAAGAAATCCGTTCCATGAAAGAACGTGGTGACTCAATCCGACAAATTGCACGAAAGACAAATCTTACAACGGATTACATTACAGGGATTATAAGATTGCTTGATAATGGTGAAAAAGAATTGGTCATTGCAGTTGAGCGTCGTCTGGTGCCTTTGAATGTGGCTATAGAGATAGCAAAAGTCGACGACAAAGATATTCAAAAAGTCTTGCAGGACGCATATCAAGACAAGGAACTACGTGGTGCAAAGCTGATGAAAGTGCGGCGATTCATTGAACGCCGTCGTGCGAGAGCCAGAAGAAAGGCTGAAGGCCCAGCAACTCGAGCGATGTCGTCCCGAAAACTGTTGCTTGCATATCGTGACGATTCAACACGAAAACAGGTCGTTGTTAAGCAGGCTCAATTATGTCAAAGACAGCTTATATACGTGGCATCGGCGTTAAAGCAATTACAGGCTAATGAGAACTTCCTCAATCTGTTAAGGGCAGAATCGTTGGAAACGATGCCTAGTTGCTTGTCTGAATAAATCCAATGAGAAAGGTTGTGACTATGTCATCAACGGTAAAAACGGCATTCAAAATGAAAGGTGTTACAGTCGAAATCACCAAATTGTTACCTTTAAAAACTTATCCCAAGTGTGTTCGACGTACCCAACGTTATCAGCGAATAAAATCATCTGTAGAAGAAATTGGCATCATTGAGCCTCCAGTGGTGTATCCACAAAAAGATTCAAATGGCTGTTACACGCTACTTGACGGCCACCTACGAGTTGATGTGGCGAAAGTTCTTGGAGAAAAGGAAATATTCTGTTTGATTGCCACTGAGGATGAGACTTTTACATACAACCACAAAGTAAATCAGCTCTCTGCGATTCAGGAACACTACATGATTATCAAAGCCATTAAAAATGGTGTTTCAGAAGAGCGAATTGCCAAGACACTCAACATTGATGTTGAACGTGTTAAACGAAAGAAAAGTTTGCTCAATGGCATTTGTCAGGAAGTAATCGACATGCTCAAATCTCACGATGTTTCTGCAGGTGCACTTCGTGAGCTCAAACGTGTTAAGCAGATTCGTCAAATTGAAATGGCCGAATTGATGATAGCATCAAATAATTACGGAGATGTCTATGCTCGTTGTATGGTGGCAGCAACATCACCTGATCAATTGGTCAAACCAGATTCTCGCAAATTAAAGGATGGTAAAGAAAAACAGGACATCGACAGGCTAAAAGCTGAAATGCAGAAATTGGAACGCGACTTCAAAATGGTTCAAGAAGAGTATGGTCAAAACATGCTGAAGATGACCGTTGTCGTTGCTTATCTTCGTAAGTTGATGAACAACGCTGCGGTAGTCAGATACATCTCTCTGGTTGAACCCGCCATGGTCTCTGAATTTCAGCAGATCATTGAAAATACCTCTATGCGTGCCACTGGCTGAATATGAGACTGAATCATTGACCTTGAGAGGTCAGAAAACGTGAAAAGTCTCAATATTGACCAATTTCACATCCTGCAGCTTTGCCCATGACAACAAAGCCAAATACATTCACACAGCACCCACGTGATGCCATTGTGATTTCCAGTTACCACGACCTGGCATGTTATCTGTTGAAATTTGCTCAAGGCTGTCTGGACTTGGTTCTGTTACTTGGGCGTCCAGGTATTGGTAAAACCGAAGCGGTTAAGACGGCACTCGGTATTGAACATGATTCTTCAAGGCATGTATTGTATGTCGAGGGGCATGCTCAGCCATTTGGCCTTTACCAGGAACTCTGGCATTATCGTGATTGCCCGGTTGTTTTAGACGATTTGGATCGACTCTACGCCAATCCCGACTGTATTCGAATACTCAAGCCGCTCTGCAACACAACGCAAAGGAAGCGGATTAATTGGTTGAGCAATGCTGTGTTGAATGTTCCTGGTTTGCCAATTGAGTTCACAACGACAAGTAATGTCATTTTGATTGCAAACGAATGGAAAACCATCAATAACAACATCCGAGCATTGGAGGATCGAGCAATCATTCTCTGGTTCAATCCGTCAACAATAGAGATTCACAGAAAGACTGCTGAATGGTTCAATGATGAAATGGTGTATCAGTTCATTGGCAGTTACTTGGCACACATCCCCAATTTGTCCATGCGCTATTACGACAAAGGCAAACGTCTGCGCGATACAGGATTACTTGACTGGCCTAAAAGCCTTCTGCAGATGATGCTGCCAGATCGATCTTTGGCTGTTGTGGCTGGACTTCAACTTGATCCGCGATTCACGAGTGATACCCAACGGGTGCAACAGTTTATGTTGGAAACCGGTAAGTCTCGAGCCACGTATTACCGAATCAAATCACGGATTCCGCAGCCAACCCAACGCTTAGGGACTGTCACACCACAGTCGCCCATATTGAGACTTGTTGCTGACGATTGATGGCCATATTTAGCACAGCTTTCTGGATGAGGGAGACAACTCAAAATTTCTCTTGTCCATTGCGGCGATTAGTGGTTATAATCGCCGCAAATTATGCGACGAATAAAACAGTACATCTACATGCATGCCGATTGGCCCAAGTTCACCTGGGATGCCAAGACTTTGTCTGCACAACTTGCTGCCGTTCGGCACAAGCAAGGTCGCCTGCTTGGCAAAATGGAAACCTTGGGCTTTGAGCTCAAGTCCGAAGCAAGCTTAAACGTTCTGACACGTGACGTCGTCAAGTCTTCAGCGATTGAAGGTGAATTGCTTAACCCAAGTGAAGTACGTTCCTCCATCGCAAGACGTCTGGGCCTCGATACCGCTGGCATGCCCAAGGCAGGCCGGGATGTCGAAGGCGTGGTGGAAATGATGCTCGATGCCACACGCAATAATTCTAAGCCACTGTCAACTGGAAGGCTCTACGATTGGCATGCCTCGTTGTTTCCAACCGGTCGTAGTGGGATGCAGCGGATAACCGTTGGCAGATGGCGCACAACAGAATCTGGACCAATGCAGGTCGTCTCGGGGCCAATCGGCCGAGAGAAGGTTCACTTTCAGGCTCCCGATGCGGAACGGTTACCACGTGAAATGAAGCAATTCCTCAAGTGGTTCAATGCATCACCAGAAGTCGACCCCGTAATCAAAGCGGCGATTGCACATTTTTGGTTCGTCACGATTCACCCATTTGATGAAGGCAATGGCCGAATTGGGCGAGCTATCGTTGATATGGCTCTGGCACGTGCTGACGGGACCAGCGACCGTTTTTACAGCATGTCATCCCAAATCGAAGCTCAACGCAAAGATTACTACAAGAACCTCGAACTCGCGCAATCTGGTGGTCTTGATATCACACGATGGATCGAATGGTTTTTAGCGTGCTTGGATCATGCAATTGATGGTGCGGAGCATTTGCTTGCTGCTGTTCTGTACAAAGCTCAACTCTGGGCAAAGATCAACGAGCAGCCCGTCAATGACAGACAACGCCTCGTGATCAATCGAATGCTTGATGATTTTAAAGGTTTTCTGACATCATCGAAATATGCCAAGCTGGCCAAGTGCTCAACCGATACTGCTCTGCGTGATATCCGTGAATTACTGAACCGGGGAATACTGGTGGCAAATCCGAGTGGCGGTCGAAGCACAAGCTATCGTTTAACGGAACTCGGTAGTTCAGATTCAAAGTGATTTGCATGCGGGACATTGGTGAAGGTTTCATCAAAGAACCTCATAAAACAATTCACTTTTGAGGGATTCATCTACAGGTAACATTCGTATTGAAACGAGCATCTTTCTATCATGAGTGGTGGATTAGCTGTGCCTACCCTCAGCATCACATTCCGCGTCGATATCCGCGCTGGTCTGGTTGATGACAGGCATGGCTTCGAGTTCACGCCGGTAGGCTTCGTCAAGCTCCTGGAGATGTGACCATGCGACGACCATAGCGTCGAGTTTGCAGCTTCACGCCCTTGATGCCTTTGGTCGCCCAACGCCAGAGTGACGCCGGGGCGGGTTTTTTGCCGTTGGCGGTAAAGTAGCCAGCGGCTTGTGGCAGGGTGATGGCTTTGTCTGGGGTGATGATTTCGCAGTCCGTTTTCATCTTTTGCTCCTTGATTCAATTGGTTAACTCATTAAATCAGTGCAAAAAGTAGCGCAGAACGTAGCGCAAATTCATTCACGGTGTATTAAAAAACCCCGAATTCTCGGGGTTTATGGGATAAAAAAAGTTTCACGAAATTTTCAAAGGTAGCGCGCTACCAATCAGTCTTGGTCCCAAGCGTCTAAATTCCCATCTTTGGTTATGTTGCCCGACGGCAACCTCTTTTTATCCGCCCTCCACGCTATCCATGCAGGACTACGTTTTACAGTCCCTTCGTGACAATCTGCCAGTTCGGCCAATGCCTTTGCTGTCCATTTGCGGTCGTAATCTTTCCCTATCAGCAATGCAACTCGATGCTTGGCGCTAATTTTCCAGCCATCGGCATTGGGTGCTAGAACATTCTGAGATTTCGATGTTGATGGTTTATCTGTAGCTTTGTCCAGAATCGCAGCTTCCATACGATTCAGGGCATACATCGCTACGTCAATCGTTCTATGGATTTCTTGTAGCGAGGGGAGTTTGGCTACATCACGATACTGATGGGCGGCAAGGATGACATCGTATGCCGCTTGAAACGATGTGGGGTCAGCGGAGCAATAGTTGGTGCATTCCCAAGCGATTTTTTGTGTACGGGCGTGCAGTGATAGCGGACCTTTTGATGGATAATTGGGCTTCTCTAAACTTGACCAATCATCATACGTAATCGCAATTTCGATTTGCGACAATTGTTCACGCACATCCTCTTTCCATACTCCCAGTAAATCCAACAGGTCGCATAATTCAGGTTCAAGATATGGCATTTTGCAATCCTTACCCGGCGACCGTTTCGACCGGACACGTGAAGGATTGCGAACACGTGTCAGTCGAAACGCTGGCGGGGATCAATCCGCCAGGCCGGTAGTTTTAATTTTAAATCATAAGTTTATGCATTCAATTGCTTGCGGATGAAATATCCCTTGCATCTTTGATTATCAACTCCAAATGCTCGAATCTTGCTGTCCAATTGCAACAGTCTCCGCACATAATCTGTCGCCATTCCCAGATAATCAGCAATATCCTGGGACATGATTGGTCCCTTGTCCTCAATAAGCTGGTAAATGGCTAGTTCGGTTTCGGAGAGTTGGGACAAGTCCAACTCAATAGCGTGCATGTTTTGTAAGCATGCAGAGCAACCATGCGGCAGGCCATGTGAAAGCGTGAAATCCCAGAATTCAGGACTATATGGCACCCATGATCCGCAATGTGGGCAAATACGCCAGCCGGTGCGAATGCCAACTATATTCATGCCAAAGGTAGTCGTTTCTGATTGTGCGTGAGAAATTGTCTTAGTCATGTTTAACCCTCAATTTCATTATTTGCCTATGAAATAGCCTTGCCCTTGCTTGTTGTAAATGCCCAATTTTCGGAGTTTCGACGATTTGCTCAGGTAACGTTCAACTGACCGTTGATCAATAATGGTCATGTGATCTTTTTCAAGCCTATATAAGATTTCTTTTATCTGGAGTGGTTCGCCACCAGAAAGAATTTTCCAGATTAACTGCTCAGTATCATTTAGCTTTGATACGTCTACCGCCAGATTGTGCATATCATCACCACACGCCCAGCAGTGATATGCCCGTTGACGTGACAGGGTGAATTGCCAGTCCTGGGGATCGATATAGACATGGGCACCACAGTGGGGGCAGAGTTCACGACGCACAGTCAGCAGTACGGCACCGTGATTGATGGGGAGATTTGCTACTGTTGCAGATGGGTTGGGTTCAGTCATCTTGATTCCTCCAGGGATTTATCCAAGCTAGATTCATACACATATCCACGCGGAGTTGTTGAGATACCGTAATGAGACATTTTTTCATTCCAGCGGCCAAGCGTCGTGTCGCTCACGCCAACTTTTTGAGAAACATCTGCTTTAGAAATGACTGCTCCGGCATTTTTGACAACCTCTATCACAGCTATTTGCAATTCGTCCAAATGAGGCAACGGCTCGATATCAAGAACCAAGCCTTTGCCACACGCGATGCAATGCCCTTGATTACCGATCCGCCGCAATGCTTCCCATGTTTGAGCGACAGCCATATTCAGGTGAGCACAAAGTGGACAAGCAATCGTGATGATGCTCAAAGATGCATGTCCAGTATTCGCTTCAAACCCCGAAAATTGCCTTGTGTTGGGTTCATTCATTGGGCAACCTCCACAGCAGTAGATTGCGGGATGTAGTATCCAGCACCTTTACGGTTTTGAACGCCCATGCGTCGCAACGGCATGTCTTTTTTGAGTAATTGATAGACAAAATCTTGGGTTTTATGCACTTCCTCCGCAATATATTCGCCGGTGATCGGTCCCATTTCTTTGATCGTGCGATAGATTGCCTGCTCGGTGATGGTCAGGGAATCATAATCCCTCTTGATATCATTCATATCCTGCCCACAACGTCGGCAAAGGATGGATGGGTTGTGCTTGCGGTCAAATTCCCATTCCATCGGATCATCCCAATGGATACGGCCACAGTGTTGACACTGGATTCTGACAAGGGGAATCACGGCTGCGCCCTGGTCGGGTAGAACGTTGGAAATCGTTGCAGATATGGTTTGTTTGGACATGTGGATTCCTCCGGTAAGTGTTATTCATTTTTGTCGAGTTTGGATAGATTTTTTTCACGCTCAGACAATCGCCAGGCAGCAAATGAGACAGGATCAATTAAGCGTGAACGACCAAATTTTTTCGAAACAAATTTTCCAAGTGTAATACCCCGTCTGACTCGTGATATTGAAGCGCCTCGTGTTAATCCATCGATATCTTCCAAGTGAAGCGTTGCAGCGTCTTTCTGACTAATCCAGTTTTCAACTGCCATTGTTTCATTGTTATCAAGAGAGTTTTCAGGCTGTGCAATATCACCGGCAATGCACAAGGTAACGTCAATCGTTGTCTGTCCGGTTTGTTGCAATCGCTTAAGCGCGGTCACGGGGATCAGCACCGGCAACCCCTGATCTGTGCAAATCTCAACAAACTCAACGGACGCGGTATGGACGGGTAAAAGTGAACTGGACATGGGCAATCCTCCGGTTGTAGATCAAGCTGAATGTCTCATCCCACTTGAGCAATGATATCGATTGCTTTGCTGGCGTTTCGTTCAGCGTACACAGCGTCGGTGAGTGTGGCGCTGCTGTGTCCAAGGATGGTCGGACATCCTCAATGCCGAATTGCTTACGAAGCGTTGTAGCGGCATTGTGACGCAAACGGTGGGGCGTCCAGGTATCGACACCAGCGGCTTTGCATGCTTCTGTGATGGCTCTGCGATACGATGCCGTTTTGTAGTGGTCCCGTATCCTGCGGTTGGTCTTACGGGGATTGGGTTTCTGGTTTGGTCGACGTGAGCCGGTCGCATCTTTTGCCATACGTTCGGCAAAAGCTTCCCGAGGACTGAACAGATAGGCGTCTAAGGCACGGTTGGCCTTGAATTCTTTGATGATCGCTTGGGATTTGGGACCGAGATAGATCACACGGGCATGGCCTCGGTCTTGGGTCTTGTAATATTCGGGACAATACAGCCAGACTTTGCCGGTGGTGTCGATATCCATCATTCGCATGATGACCAATTCACCCGCACGGGCACCGGTGAATAGCTGCAACTGGATCAATGCCCATACTTGAGATGACACGTATGGGCGTATAGCGTCGATATCAGGCTCAGGGACAGGCAGCACCTTCCCGCTCTCCTTACCTCCCTCATTGCGTTTGAGTGGGCGTACAGCTTTCAGAGCGACCAGCTTGTCCGGTCCGACCAGTTCGACTGAAACAGCGTGTTCAAATGCTGACTGGATGAGCCGAACACGGTCGTTGATGACCGACCTTGCCCAGCCTTCGCCGATCATGGCTTCGCGCACCTTGCGGAGTGCCAACGGGCCAAACTCGGCGGCGGGCAGTCCGCCATATTTTGACCGCAGCAGCTTCAACGCGACCCGGACGTGAAACAGGCGGGATCGGTTGCGACGTGTCTGGTAGCGGGCTTTGACATGTCGCCAGTAGTTCAGAGCCACGGTAGAGACTGTGACCACGCCAGGGCGGCGCTCGATGGTCTTCCGCGCATCTTCCGCAGCCATATCCAGAACGCGCCCGGCTTCCTCCCATGTGGCGATCATTTTGACGTACTTGATTCGGCTTGCCGATGAGTTGTATTCACCGAGCAAAACATCGTGTCGGCGTTTGGTTTTGCTGTCGGTCAATGTGACGACAGCTTGCCCGGATTGCCGGTGCAGGCGGTAAGATGGGACTTTTTTCTTGGGCATAGCGGTGCTCCATTCAGCATTGCGCGGAATATTCCGCAGACAATTTAGGCTTCATGGTCAGCACCGCTATTTAGCGGGCCACGGCTAACTGCCGTGTCTGACAGGTTTTCGAATCAATCGGGGCGACAGGATTTGAACCTGCGGCCTCTGCGTCCCGAACACAGCGCTCTACCAAGCTGAGCTACGCCCCGTGGTGCGAGTCGGGAATTATAACCTAATCCCAATTGTCTGTCCATCAACAAAAACGTAAAGGTGTTGCTGATTTTAAACTTGGGGTAAATCAGGGATTGGGGATCAGGACCGGCTTGGACTGTTCGCCATACCAGTTGGCAGCGGTGGCGTGGAGACGCATGTTGGGCTTGAGCGATTCGCCGGTTAGCGCGATGGCTTTGGCGTCCGTGGTGGTGAGCAGGTTCTCTGAGAGTTTGCGGATTTTCCAGTAGGTGTAACGTTGGTAACGCCAATGGTCTTCGACGGGCATGCTGTTGTCTAGGCCCCACATGGCTTTACCGCCTGCACGGATGGCTTGCATGCCGAGGTATGGGTCCATGTTGGATGGATGATGGCCGGTGTTCTGGATGATGCCGATCATGTGGGTTTCGTCGAGTTGGCTGATGTCAAAACCTTCGGGCACAGCAAATATGCGGACGCTGTTGTGCTCGGGGTTGGTGAAGGTTGCTTTGATGGTGTTGCCATCACGTTTGACCGTCGGCGTAGGGATATTCGGATCGATGCGCCATTCAAGCCAGTGCGAATCTTCAATGAGTCCGTACATGTAACTTGAACGGGTGGGGTGTGGATCTTTGTCTTTGAGTTTCCACGTGCCATCATTTTGGATGTTGTGTTTGAGCAGGTAACCGTAAGCAGCCTTGATAGCATCGTAGACTTTGGCTTTGCGAGCGTCATCAACTTCAGGATTCAGAGCAGCGATTCGCAGGAGATAGATGGCGTCCCAAGTTGTGCCGAAGTCGCATTTGTGGTCATCAGCATCGGGGTTGGTGGTGTAGCGGTAGGCACTGCGATTCCATGCAGCAAGTTTCCCGTCATCGGTATGAGCCTGCATCATCAGCGTGGTGTCGATGATATTGTTGGCATGGGGGATGTACTTCAAGCCGATATGCAGAGAATTGGTACGCAGCGGGCGATCCGCACGCTCAGGAGAGTAATAGCGGAAAAGCATGTTGGCATAGTGGAACGTCAAGCCCATGTTCAGGCCGTGAATGGTCCGCCAATAGCCGGTGTCGGGGTCCTGTTCTTCTAAGAGCAGTTGAGCAAAGTCATCGATCCAACCATCGTAGGGATTGGGCCAAAGTGTTTGGTCAATGTTGTCGGCTTTCGTGTCTTTGCCGTTACGGTACAGGCTCGGCAGATACATGATCGAATGATGACGGTGATAAGGTTGGAGGGTGTGGGGGTGGTCCTGGAAATAGTGTTTCAAACCATTCTGCGTGGTGATGTCATACTGCTGACCGGTCATGGCAGGAATGGCTTTGACACCCTTGAGAAAGGCCCACGGATAACGGGTCCCACGGTCACTTTGGACATGGGAAGGAAGTTCGTCTTTGTAGACGTTCTGAGCACATGAGCCGGTAATTGGGT